>NZ_CP054030.1:0-283207 GCF_005862185.2 Rhizobium hidalgonense | reverse complement strand
CCCGGTCTGCGTACCGGCGTCGCGCGATGCGCCCTCCGTCGGCTCCGCGGTGCTGGCGGCGCATGGTGCTCGCCATTTCGCGACCATCGACGATGGGATCGCCGCCATGGTGAAACCCGGAAAACGCATTGAGCCGCGCCCGCGCGAGGCAGCGCTCTACAACGAGATCTACCAGCAATACCGGGCGCTTTATCCCGCCTTGAAATCCATTCGCGAGCTGAGGGGAACCACGACATGACGGGCGACGCGGATTTCAGGCTGGACGGCAAGGTTGCGGTGGTGACGGGTTCTGCCCGCGGTATCGGTCGTGCGGTGGCCGAACGCCTGGCGGCTGCCGGTGCGCATGTGGTGATTGCCGACCGGGATGATGCGGAAGCGGCTGTGACGAGTGCTGCCATCGAGCGGGCATGCGGCAAGGCGAGCGCCATTGCGCTCGATGTCACGGATCGCGATGAGATTGCCGAGGTGGTCGAGCGTCTCTACGACGCGCATGGCAGGATTGACATTCTCGTCAACAATGCGGGTATCGTGCGCAATGCGCCGGCCGCGGAAATGAGCCTCGACGACTGGAAATCCGTCATCGACATCGATCTTGGCGGGGTCTTCAATTGCTCACAGACCTTCGGGCGGCGCATGATTTCGGATGGACGCGGCGCGATCGTCAATATCTCGTCCATCTGCGGCGAGGTGGCGGTCTATCCGCAGCCACAGGTCTCCTACAATGCGGCGAAGGCTGGGGTGAACCTCCTGACCAAATCGCTGGCGGTCGAATGGGCCAAGCAGGGCGTGCGCGTCAACGCTGTCGCTCCCGGCTATGTCGGCACCGAACTGACGCTCAAGGGCCGAAGCAATGAGGAACGGTTTGGCACCTGGATGCGCATGACGCCGATGGGTCGTCTCGGCGAACCGCGAGAAATAGCGAATGCCGTTCTTTTTCTGGCCGCCGACGCATCGAGCTACATCACCGGAACGGTGCTGACGGTCGATGGCGGATATACCGCGATGTAATCTGGAGGAGTTTGAAAAAATGGATGAACAGACAAGAACGGTGCTGGTGACAGGCGCCAGCCGTGGTATCGGCAAGGCGATCGCCGTTGGCATGGCCAAGCGTGGCTATGATGTGGTGATCAACGATATCGAGCGGCAGAGGGACGCGCTGGCGGAGGTAGCAGTCGAGATCGAGGGCCTTGGACGCAGGGCACTAATCGTGTTTGCCGATGTCAGCAACAAAGCGGATGTTGGCCGGATGGCGGGGGAGGTCCGTGCGGCCTTCGGGCACCTCGACGTCGTCGTCAACAATGCCGGCATTCTGATTTGCGGCGATGTCGAGGGTCTCAAGGAAGAATACTGGGACAGCGTTATGGGCGTGAACGCCAAAGGCACGTTCCTCGTCATCCAGTCCGTTCTACCCATGATGAGGGCCCGTAAATATGGCCGCATCGTCAACATCGCCTCGATTGGGGGCAAGCATGGCGCGCCGGAACAGGCGCATTACTCTGCGTCCAAGGCGGCGGTGATGGGCTTTACCCGGGTTCTGGCGCAGGAAGTCGGTGTCGATGGCATCACCGCCAATTGCGTCTGCCCCGGCATCATCCTGACCGATATGGGCCGCGTCAATCTCAATGATCCGGCCGTGCGCAAGGGCTGGCAGGACAAGACCGCGATGCGCCGGATCGGGGACCCCGAGGATGTCGTCGGTGCGGTCGCCTTTTTCGCATCCGACGATGCCGCCTTCATCACCGGTCAGACACTTAATGTCGACGGCGGTATCGTATTGAGTTGATCGCATATTGCATGAAAAAACGGCTAACGCGAGCTCGCCGTCCACGGTAGAAGCCGAGTTGAAGACGCATTTGGCCGCTGGTCGGTTTAACCTTATTGTCGTGCCGGACACGATGGCCGAAACTTTGAACCCCGTCACGTCCAGTTCCATAAATCTGCTTATGCCATTTTCCGATGTAAGGGCTATTTAGTAATGCGACAGTTGGGCCAGTTAGAGATGCGACAGTCTCGCCTCTCGACGCGCTGGTCAAAGCCAATGTTGGGAGCAAGGATGACGATCTTCAGCCTGGTCGAGACCATGAGCGGTCGGAGTCGTCATGTCCTTTATGATCACCATGTCACAGAAAGAGTTGCATCGCCTCGAAGTTATCCAGAAGATTCGTGACGAGCGCCTGAGCGTTGTCCAGGCTGCCGAACTGCTCGACCTCAGTCGAAGTCAGGTCCATCGGCTGCTGCAGGCTTATGACCGGAATGGTCCAGCCGGCCTGGTTTCGAAGAAGCGATCGAGACCAAGCAATCGGCGCCACAGCGAGGAGTTTCGCAATGCAGCGCTGGATCTGATCCGCGAGCGCTATCTGGATTTCGGTCCGACGCTGGCGCGCGAGAAGCTGATCGAACTGCATCAGATCTCGGTCGCCAAGGAGACGCTGCGGCAATGGATGACGGAGGCCGGCATCTGGATCTCGCGCCGGAAACGCAAGAAGCGAGTTTTCCAGCCGCGCGGCCGGCGCGACTGTTTCGGCGAACTCGTGCAGATCGATGGTTCGCATCACTGGTGGTTCGAGAGTCGCGGCCCCAAATGCGCTCTGCTTGTCTATATCGATGACGCCACCGGCAAGCTGTTACATCTTCGCTTTGCCGGATCGGAGAACACCTTCGACTATCTGCATGCGACGAAAGCCTATCTGCAGCAATGGGGCAAACCGCTGGCTTTCTACAGCGACAAGCATGGTGTCTTTCGTTCGACCCATGCGTCGGAGAAGGACCGGACGAGCGGCCTGACGCAGTTCGGTCGGGCGCTTTATGAGTTGAACATCGACATCATCTGCGCCAACACCCCGCAGGCCAAGGGCCGTGTGGAACGCGCCAACCAGACATTGCAGGATCGGCTGGTGAAGGAGATGCGGCTTCGCGGCATCGATACGATCGAAGCTGCCAATGCCTATGCGACTGAGTTCATTGCGGATTTCAATGCCCGCTTCGGCAAACCGCCGCGTAATCCGAAGGACATGCACCGGCCGCTTGCCGCGCATGAGAATCTCGATGGCGCCATGTGCCGGAAGGAAGTCCGCACACTGTCGCAGTCCCTGACGCTGCGTTACGACAAGGTCTTGTTCATTCTCGATCCGACGGAGCGGGCCAAAGGGCTGGCGGGAAAGAAGGTCGTTGTCTGCGACTACCCGGACGGCCGCCTCGAGATCATGCACGAGAGCTTCACCCTCCCCTACAGAACCTTCGACAAGTTGCGATCGGTGCATCGAGCCGAAGTCGTTGAGAACAAGCGTTTGGACGACATGCTTTCCGTCGTCGCCGAGCTGCAGGCCGGGCGGGAACAGCAACGTAGCAAGAGCGGCCCTCGCCGCACTGGCCAGACGGATCATATGTTCGGTATTCCCGATGGCAGCCAGGGCAATGGTTATCAGAAGCGTGGCCGCAAGCCCGGACGGCGGACGGACTTCATGAATGATCCGGAGGTCATCGCAAAAAGGCAGAAGGCGCTGGCACGAATGGAGGCAGCAGAATAAATGGGGCACTCATAATCTCAAAGCTAAAGCCGAAGTGCTGCTCCTCACCCGCCCCCTCCCTTCCCTTGCAACCCGGCCCAGCCGGTCCGGTCGGGGGCTTGCCTCAGCGCAAGTGGACATGCCGAGTGTCGCATTTCTAAATGGCTGACAGCGTTGCGCATCTAACCAGCTTTGACAGTTATAACATTACGTTAGATAGAAGTATCCTTTTGACAGCTCAAGTGCTTACACGAGACGCGATGGACGCAGGCATGCACTGTTGCGGCATGGTATGAGAATTATCAAATGTCACCATCACTCGTCCACCAACCGCAACACTGGTGGCGCGCCATATGGGCGGAACGTCTTTAGGTCGACTTGAACCATCGGGCCACGCGGCGTGTGTATGGTGAGGGTGCTGATATCAACATCAATTCCGGTTTTGTGTACGTTGCGGATGGCGTCGTTCATTTGTTGAAGCGCTGCCCTTAGTCTTTCCTCAGCATGCTTCTGTCTCGTAAGGTGAGATGTCATGGTTGCCCTGATTGTTATTTGCTTTCCGCCACGCGGGTAACTTTGTTCGTCCCTTTATATAGAGAGCTTTCCGGCACACCATCGAACTGGCCCTTCTTTGTTGCGGGGCAAAACCAAAGCTTTTGGCGAGGCAGGACGTTAGCCAAGGCAGAATGCCTTCGATTGTCCTGGCGCTCGCAAGCACTGCTGCATGCAGGACCTTGCCATATATTCGACGCTCGGGCGCCAGCCTTAGCCACCGCCCCGTTCCGGTCGGCCGCGCTCTATGCCGAGGGCACGAAGCCGGCCGGCGCCCGTCTCCGCCGATCCCGGTAACGATCCCTTGTCCAGCGGGTGCTCGCGCATCCGGCACTGGGGCCGGCTCCGGGCCACCTTGCTTGTTTCCGCCCCATGACATCGCCGCCCAGGCCGGTCAAGCGGCCCGTGAAGGTGGAAGATCTTCCGCGCCAGTCCGGCCGAAGGCCGGACCCGAGAAGATCCCCCACCTTCCGCGCCACACCACTTGACAGTCCCGCCCGCCGCCGTGGGGCGGGCTTTCGCCCTCCCCCCTCTGTCCGGGGGAATGTCAGAGGCCATTCCCCCGGAAAGACCGGGGAGGCTTCGCCCGAGGGAGCTCCCCTTCGGGAACGGGAAAATCAGGAGACAGACAATGAGCATCTACACCGAGACCGCACGTTTCGACACTGGCCGCGCCCTGACCGAAACCGAAATGCGCCAAACCGCGCCGTCGATCTTTGCCGTGACCGCCCATGAGAGCCGATCCGAGCGCTTCAAACCCATTCCGACCATCGAGGTGCTGCGCGGCCTCATGAATGAAGGATTCATGCCGGTCGGCGCCAAGCAGTCACGCAGCCGCGCGGAAGGCAAGGCAGATTTTACCAAGCATCTCATCCGCTTGCGCCGCGTCGATGACGGCAAGGTTTACAATGTCGGCGACACGGTTTGCGAAATCCTCCTCAAGAACGCCAATGACGGGACGAGCGCCTATGAGCTTATGGCCGGGCTTTTCCGTGTTCGTTGCCTCAATTCCTTGGTGACGCAGACCGGCACCATCGACGCCATCAAGGTTCGCCATTCCGGCGATGTGCAGCACAAGGTCATCGAAGGCACCTATCGTGTTCTCGGCGAGGCCGAACGCACCCTCGCCGCTCCGCAGGATTGGTCGACCTTGCGGCTGAACCATGAGGAAGCCGATATTCTCGCAGACGCCGCCCATGTCCTGCGCTTCGGAGACCACGAAGGCGAGACGACCACGCCGATCAAGGCGCAACAGTTGCTTATTCCCCGCCGCCACGACGACCGCGCCAATGATCTCTGGACCGTCTGGAACGTGGTTCAGGAAAACGCCATCAAAGGTGGGTTGCGTGGCGTGGGCCGCGACGATCTTGGCAGGCCGCGCCGTGTGAAGTCCCGCGCCGTGAGCGGCATCGATCAGGATATCAAGCTCAACAAAGCCCTTTGGCTCCTCGGCGAAAGGATGGCGGCGCTGAAGGCGTGAGCAGGCAAGCACATGCGTCGCCGCAAGAGGCGGCGCAACGCCCCCGCGCTCGGTCCCTTTGTGTTTGCAAGATGAAGAGCCTTGGCCACCGGTGCTTGCCGTTTGCCTGTCCCTCACCGCTATCCAAGCGGCACGTGCCAGGACGAGGGATGCCCGAAGCCCCATCCCTCGCACTCCCTTCCCACCCGTGAAATTCAGGATTTCGAGGACAAATCGTCCTGATCGCCGGCCTTGTCGAGCTGGTCGCGTATATAGGCTTCGATGTAGTCGAACACCTCGACCGCGCCGGCATCCGTCTCGATCAGATCGATCGGGCGACGGCCGCCGAGATGTGCGCTTTCTCTGCGCGCCCATTTCAAGACTTCGCCTTCGGTGCACAGCACGGGGCGCGCCATCTCCAGCATCGTCGCGAGGTGATGCGGTTTCACATACCATGAATGCGGTTTGACGCTGGCCCGACGACGCCCGGGGACGACGTCGGGCAATTGCGATGTCCGCAACTCATCATCGGAGATATGCCGTCTGACCCAATGAGCCAGCTTCGCCAGCGACACGTTTGCCTCGCGTTCGAGATCCCCGCCCGTGCCGACTTTGCGCGTCGGGATCACCAAGCCGCGGACGATGTGCGGGCAACGCACCTGCAACATCTGCAACGCCGGGGTAAGGTCGGTATCGTTGGTGACGAGCACCACCTGGTCGATGTCGCCGCTCAGGGCGTCGTCGTAAAGATGAAGCGCCAGATTCACGTCCGATTGCTTTTCCTCAAGCTTCCAGACCTGGATCTTGTCGCAATCGCGGGGCCAGCGTTTCGGATCGTAGGCTGGAACAATATGCTGGTTGGCCTTGTAGAGCGAATAATTGCCCATCACGAAAGAGAGCCGACCACCGCAATGCGTCGTTAGCGCATTGTGATACTGGGCCTGCGAAGACACCGAGTCCTCGCCCTTGGCCGCGCTTTCGATGATCTTGGCGGTGAAATATTTGATCGCGCAGTCCGGATGGAGCGTCATCGTTGCCGGCGCGGCGTCCGGAGCTGGCCGGTAGAGGATCGACGGCAGAATTTGCGTTTCGAACAAGGTCAGGGCGTCGAGCCATTTGAAGGCGGTCTTGCGAAGGCAACCATAATAGAGATTGTAGCCGTCGATGTAGACTCTTGTTCGTAACGCTGGCACTCCTTGCTCCCAAGACATAAAAAAACCGGCTTGCGCCGGCTTTTTCCCCCAACCGCCCGGAGCGCATGTCTCTCAGGATGCTGGGTTAGTTGTTAGCTCTCAACATAGTGTTAGGTGGCCCTTTAGTCAACCGATATTGACCGCCACCCACGCGTTGAAACGCCCGATTTCGCCGTGAATTCACCTAAAATAGGCATTCTTCGGGAAATCTGCAACGGAATGACACTGCCCTCCGCGGACACTGAATAAGGAGAAGGCCGCCGCCCGGTCTGGGCGGCCGCGCTCTATGCCGCTTGCACGGAGTCGGCCTTCGGACGTCTCCGCCGATCCCGGTAACGATCGCTTGTCCAGTCGGGTGCCGCGCACCCGGCACTGAGGCCCTCCCGGGCCGCTTTGCTTGTTTCCGCCCCATGACATCGCCGGCCGTCCGGATCAAGGGGCAGGCGCGGCAAAGCCGCTTGTCGCGCCGGGAAAAAACGGCTTTCCACCTGCGGCTGGAACCTTCCGTTTTTTGCGCGCCACGACCCTTGACCCGCCCGACCGTCGCCGAGGGGCGGGCTTTCGCCCTCCCCCCTCTGTCCGGGGGAATGTCAGAGGCCATTCCCCCGGAAAGACCGGGGAGGCTTCGCCCGAAAGGGGCTTTCCCTTCGGGAAACGCAAACCCAGCAGACAGACCATGACCGATACCCAAGCCGCAACCGAGACCTTTTTCGTCCCTCTGAACAAGCTGTACGCCGACCCCAAAAATGTCCGCAAGACCTACAGCAAGGAAGGCATTGCGGAAATGGCCGCGACCATCCGCGCCGATGGCTACCGGATTTTGCAAAACATCGTCGTCCGCAAGGGTGACAAGCGAGGACGCTTCTTCGTGACCGCAGGCGGTCGCCGGCTCGCCGCCCTCAACCTTTTGGCCGAGGCCGGTGAAATCGCCAAGGATTACCCCGTCGAATGCAAGGAGCGCAGCGGGGCCGATGCGACCGAAATTAGCCGGATCGAAAACACCAGCCGTGAGGCAATGCACCCGGTTGATGAATACGAGGCGTTCCGCGTCCTGGCCGACGGCGGAAAGCCGGTCGAGGATATCGCCGCTCGCTTCGGCACGACCGAAACCATGGTGCGCAAGCGTCTGGCGCTCGCTCGTGTCTCGCCTGTATTGCTCAACCTTTTCCGCAACGAGGAAATGAGCTTCCACCAGCTTTCCGCATTCACCGTGTCCGACGATCACGTAAAACAAGTGGAGGTCTGGAACGGCCTGCCGTCCTGGAACCGCGATAGCCGGTCGATCAAGTCCGCATTGCAGTCGGAGGCCATGAAAGCCACCGACAAGCGCATCAGGTTCATCGGCGGGATCGACGTCTACGAAACCTCAGGGGGAGCGGTCAAACGCGACCTCTTCGATGAACAAAACAGCGGCTACGCCCTCGATGTCGCCCTTGTCAAAAGGCTTGTGGTGGAGAAGCTTGAAGCAGATGCGGAAAAGCTTCGTGCCGATGGCTGGAAATGGGTGGAATGCGTCAGCGAACTTCCGCAGGAAGCGCATTACATGTCGCGGGTCTATCCCAAGGACGTCCCCATGACCGATGAGCAGCAGGCCGAACTGGACCGGCTAGAGGGAGAATATGCCGAGCTTGCGGAATTGATCGAGGCAGGTGTTGCCGACGACGAGGCCGAACCCCGCGCCGAATCCATTCAGGCCAAAATGGCGGCGCTTGCCGACAGAGGTGAAATCTATGATCTCGAAGACGTCGCCAAGGCCGGTTGCTACGTCCTGATGGACTATCACGGCAAGCTGTCGGTTGAGCGCGGATTGATCCGGCCCGAGGAGCAGGACGAGCCGGCCGAAGGTACGGACGAGAGCAGCGAACCCGTTCGCCCTCGGCCTGAGACGCAGCCTGAACCGTCCTTCTCGCTCTCGGCTGCATTCGCTCAGGAATTGACGGCACAGAAGACCGCCGCCATCCGCGCCGAGCTTGCGCAGAATCCGGACGTCGCCCTTGCCGCCGTAGTTCACGCAATGCTTGCGAGCCTGTTCCATCCTTACGGCAGCACAGACGAAACGTGCCTTGAGGTGAAACTTACGAGCGAAAAGCTCGAAACCAGCATCAAGAACCCGGCAGCCTGCAAGGGCATCGTGACGATGGACGATCTCAGGGAGAATTACGGCCACACCATTCCCGGCAATCCCCACGATCTTTGGGAATGGTGCCTGGAGCAGCCGACCGCAACGCTTCTCGATTTGCTCGCCTATGCCGCCGCAAAGTCGGTCAACGTTCGCCGCTGCGGACCATGGCTCCGGCCCTCGCTTTGCGGCCGAGATTTTCGCGGATGGCGATGAACTCCATTTCCGGCGTGATGATACCGGCGCGCGCATAGGCGAACTGGGTGACGGCCTTGCCGTCCTTTGCGCGCAGCGGCTGGCGTAGCGCGGGGAATTCGGGCGTCAGCCTTTCGCCGCTGGCAAAGCCGTTGTCTTCGGGACGGACATGACGGCCCTGATAGGCCTCGACGTCGCCGCGGGCGAGAACCCAGTCACGTCGCAGTGAGGGCAGCCCTTGTTCGATGCGGATCTCGGTGCCCTCGATCGTATAGGGGCCGGACGAGTCGTAGACGACGACGGGCGGCTCGCCCGATGTCGGATGCAGGCTGATTTCGCGCATCGGCACGCTAATGTCGGGATGGACGTCCCCCCGAATGTAGATCTTCCTGGATGCCGGCAAGGGGCCGGTGGTGACGGATGGGGTGATATTCTTTGCGGCGATATTCATGGTTTGAGGCTCCAAGTTTTCGATTGGAGACCCAGTCCTCAGCCGGAATGATGAAAAGACGCCGGCACGGATTCGACGCGTGAATCCACTGCCTTCGAGCGCTTGCACCGTCCCTACGCCAGTATGAACTGGATCAGGTTCAACGGGTCACTGCGCGCGATAGCAGTATCTCAGCCCCTTGCCGGGACCCCCCTGGTGAATGCGAAAAAGGGTAGAGGCTTGCCGAAGGAGCTGTCAAGCGACAACTGCAATGGCTTGGGGATGCAGGTTGACCTTGCCCCGTTGAAATAATCCATTTTGAAGTAAGCTCTGGCCCATTTGAGAGGACCAGAGGATGAAGCGCAATCGTTTCACAGACGAACAGATCATCGGCATATTGAAGGAGCACGAGGCAGGCACGCCGGTCTCGGAGCTTTGCCGCAAGCATGGCGTCAGCGATGCTAGCATCTATAAATGGAAGGCCAAGTTCGGCGGCATGGAGGTGTCCGAGGCCAAGCGGCTGAAGACGCTTGAGGACGAGAACACGAAGCTGAAGCGGCTCCTGGCGGATGCGATGCTCGACAATGCTGCCTTGAAAGACCTTTTGGGAAAGAAGTGGTGACGCCCGCGGCCAAGCGGAAAGCTGTCGCGCATCTGATGAGCCATCATGAGATGAGCGAACGGCGGGCGTGTAAAGCCATTGGTTTTTGCCGAATGACGGCCCGTTACGAGAACAGGCGCGACAATGATCATGAGCTTCGCGAGCGAATGAAGGCGTTGGCGCATGAACGTCGCCGCTTCGGATATCGACGCATTCATGTGCTGCTCCGGCGGGAGGGTCACCTCGTGAACCACAAGAGGCTCTTCCGGCTCTATCGGGAGGAGAAACTGACAGTGCGCAAGCGCGGCGGTCGCAAGCGAGCGATAGGCACGCGAGCGCCGATGCTGGTGCCGATGGTGGCCAATGATCGTTGGTCGCTAGACTTCGTGTCGGATCAGTTCACCGATGGGCGCAGGTTGCGGATTCTGACCGTCGTCGATGATTGCACGAGGGAGTGCCTGGCGCTCGTCGCCGATACATCGCTTTCCGGTCTTCGCGTCGCACGGGAGCTTGACCGGATTATCGAGGAGCGCGGCAAGCCGAGGATGATCGTCAGCGACAACGGCAGCGAGTTCACCAGCAACGCGATCCTGCAATGGGCGGACCGGACCAAGGTTGACTGGCATTACATCGCGCCTGGAAAACCGATCCAGAACGCTTTTATCGAAAGCTTCAACGGGCGGCTGCGAGACGAGTTCTTGAATGAAACTCTGTTCTCGTCGCTTGCTCACGCCCGGTCTGCGCTTTCAAACTGGCGTAGCGATTACAACGATCAACGCCCGCATTCAGGCCTTGGCTGGCTGACACCGGCCGAATTCGCTCAGACACTCAACCCGCGACGTGATGCGGTGCTGCGCAGCCGAAATGGCTCCGCACCGCAACCCGCCGCTACCGAACCAACAACAGCAACCAAAAACCGCTGGAGCGAACTCAAGACTGGATAAAACTTGGGGGCAAGGTCAAGGTGACACTCAGGCTATCGTGCGTGGAGCCCGCGATCAAACGACGGACAAGGGCAATCGTCCGGCCGGCACGCTTCCACAAGACAAGCGCACTTATCGCATGCCGTGGCAATCGATTTATTCCGAGTAGTTCGCCAATTGTACCGAGATACCGAAGCGCTATTGAGAAAGCAGGCGCGGAACTGGAAAGTCTAGTACTTTGTCCGTGTAGCTTTCGACCAAGGTGCTAAACGGCGTGCCGTCTCGAAGCTTCAGTACGGCGCGATGTTCGAGCAGGAACGGCGGCAGGCTAAGGGAACTTGTTTCATGCGCTATTAAGCCGTCCATGTCCCAGCCTTCGGATAGAGGGGACCAGAGCAACTTGGCAGACAGGTTTGTGCGAGTGAAATTGAGAGCCTGAACGGCTCTGCCAAACGCGATATCGCTGGTATTCAACACCTGATTCATCTCAGCAGTTAATTTCGCAGGTACATACCAGTTGTCGGCTTCGGACAAGACGCGGTCTCCGCAGACCAGGCGCACGCGGCGATAAGCGATAAGCTCACCGGGGCCGACGGTCAGAAGTTCACGGATGTGCTCATCGGCCGGTTTGCCTTGCCCGCCCACACGCTGAGCTACGATCTTGGACCCTTCCGGTGCGAGCTTATGCGCGGCGCACCAGCGGTCAAGGGTCAACGTAGCACTGGCGTTACTCAGGAGATTGGCATTCAAGGTCTGGAGGACCGCAAGCGCTCCCACTCGAGATGCCGGCGTGTTCAGCCACTGAGACCCTATAGACGGTTCTTGCGCGATTGCGATCTGGGTGCCCAGCACGATGGCGGCCGCTGCAAGTGCGGCTATGCGAATGCATTTCGCAGAACATAATGACATGGAGAATGAAATCCTTTCTGCAGTATAATTGGGCGAACCTTGCGGGTCAAATTTCCTTGATTTTTGCTGGTGAGCGAGCATTGTCAGCGTATATGATAACGGCAGCAGGATTTGAACTGCGGCTTGCGTGCACCGTATAACGGTCAGGTTCCCGAAGACATTCTTACCATCTTTCGATGTTCCTGCCGTGCTGGTTCGCACCTGTTGAAATCTGTGTGCCCGAGCCGTCCTTTGCTTGCGTCGCATCCATGTTTTCCATGATATCCTCCATCCCCTCGCCGACCTGTTGCTCGAGTTTGCAAGCGTCGGCGACTGAGCCGGTGCTTCCATTCTGGAATATGGAAACCCGAGAGACGTGGATTCCAAATGAGGAACGTGGCGGCCGGTCCGAATTCTCCCAACTCTATACTCGTAACTCTCACTTAAAGGTTCAGCGCCCTTGTCGTCGCCCTCGCTCGTTGCGAGATGTTCATATAGCTGGATCGGATAAAATAGCTCGCAACCGAAAGCAAAATCCAGGAGCCATTGTTGGAAAAAGGTCTTCTTCGTCGACCCAGAGCCCTCCTGCCGGTCGAGTGACAATTGCAGACCAGGCAGCGACACGCCGTCGATGGTTGCCAACCGCAGATGCGAGTAGCCAAGGCGCTTGTCTGATTGGTTTTTTTGACCCATGTCATCGTGCTCCTTGTGCAAGCCTCCCGACGATGATGTCGCCGGCTGTGGTGCACTATCGTACCTCCCAACCAGGACAGTTCATGAAAACCATCAGCAACGCAACAGATGAGCCCGATATATTTTATAGTATATCTTTCATAGCTCGGAACAGAGGTACATATTAGCCCAACAATTCGTAAGTTATATAATATAACGTTGCACACATAGGTACACATATTGACTTCATGGCTTTGGGGCCTGGGTGAAATGGCAGCTCTCGAACCGCTAAGGAAAACTCTTGCTGGTCGAAACGTTGGGCGATACAAGGCCATCATCGGGCGGCGCCTGCGGGCCAGGTCAGCAGACCGAAGTCGCCATTGGTTGAGCCGTTCTACCGCATGCTTGACTGGGCACGCCCGAAAGCCGTCTGCCGCAATCCAGCCACGGCGTGATCAGACGTTTCAAAGACCGGCAAGGATTTTGACCAAGTCATCGTCGTCGGGCGCGCCGATGCTACGCAGGCCCGCGATCTCGACGTTACCATTTTCCAGGATTCCGCCCGCCAGGGCAAGGCTCGCTCGATACCGCACTCAAGCCTGCCAATGGGCGAAAAAGTCGAAAAGAAGATCTGCGTTCCCTTTCAGCTCGTCAAGTTTGCGAACGTCAAGGACTTCGTCTTCAAGAGGTGAGGCGGGAATGCCACACAATGCTGGGTTTGCTCTCGAATTCTCTCTCTGGGCGCTCGAAGTTCGACAAAACCAGTAAGGTGCCAAGACGATGAAGGGGCCTTGAGCTCAGGCCGCGCTTGATCTCGACGCGCCGTTCTCCGGCGATCTCTTCGAGACGACGGCCGATCAACAGAGCCCGAGAGATTTCTCATACCCTCTGGCCAAACCTGCGCGCCATGAGCGTTTCGCGCCGAGGCAATCCTCGAATGTTTGTCCATTGCTCTCCGCGTCGGAATGATCGGTGCATCACTCCCCATGAGCTTCCCACCGCGCGAACGCTCGTGCAAGATAGGAAGCTGTTTGTCGGCCGTCGCGAGTTTGCGCCGCAGTTGGGAGCGGGTCACCTCTCGTCGGCTGCCATGCAAGGGTTGTCCGTCCTTCATCGCGTCAGACCTATACTCCGTCGCACAAACTGATAGAAAGAGCGCCCGCGGATTTCGAAGAAACTGTCCGTTGCTGGACGCGGTCGGCAGTGGTGGAACTAAAAAACGGATGCACGTTTTCCGGCCGCCAAAAGGAGCCTTAAACGACATGAACATGGTCTCGAATGTTACGAAATCCCAAGTTGCCCCGTCCGTTGGTGCTCTGCTTGGAGAAGCTCGCCTGGCTCGCGGCTATTCGCTGGATGACGTTGCAGAAACTACTGGTCTGACTGTGGCAGAGGTGGCAGCTCTGGAGAATGACGCGGATTTCGACGCGTCGAGGATCCGAAGGACGGCATCCGCTCTAGGGATTCTAGGAAAGATATGCGATGCGCCGCGCTGAAATCGTTGAACAGCTTCTTCCAGGACTGCACCTCTTCAAGGAAGATCGGTGCAGCAACTCACGGGTCGCGCTTCAATCGCATGCTGTTCAACTCCGGCGCATTATCAGGGGTAATCAAATACGGCTGGACGTGCTCGTCCAGCCAGCTGGGCCGGATCTTATTGCTGAGCGCCTGAAGTTTAACGTGGAGTCGCAAGTTTGGTATTCACCTGAAGTCCAGCGTGCTCCTGATACGGATCCTTCGCTGTGACGGGGACCCAGCTCATCGCTAGCTAACCACCGTCAATAACGCTAGGCATCGGGCGCCCGTTGTTTTGCAGTCGAGATCAACTTCTTGAAGTGCGCGGCAATGCTACCTTCGCGGCTAGCGTCCTCCGCTTCCCAACCGAACTTCCACGCGTCGTGACGCGCAAGCCAATCCCCAAGGGCACTGGCATCACCAGTAGGCATCCTATGGGCGGCGAGGTATGGGTTTTCGTGAGCCTTCAGGCCGAGCACCCGTGCCCTTGAGCCTACTTCCTGTATATCGATCAGCTCTTCAATTGTCATCCGCGATTCCCCCGCGATGTCGGCGACGGTAGCATCGCGGCCCGCGCATGCAAGCGAATGCATATTAATGGGTTAATTTGGGACAGTTTTCGAGTGCAAGGTCTGTCCGCGACATGCATCCCAGGCTCGTTCATCACCGCGCTCATATCGCTCCACACCCCCCGTCGCAGCTATATGTTCGTCGGACCACCTCCCAGCCATGCTGCACATCACAGTATCATGTGCTTCCGATGCATCGCGGCGAGGCTGTGAGTTTCGAGCCGTGGCATATGCGAATGGCATCATTGTCATACCACTGCTGTCGACGTTGACAGCTCCCGAGTCCGAGAAAACCGGGATAGGGTGTTGTAATGAAGTTCCAACTTCGTCGAGTTGCACTCTGGATTGAACTTCGTCAGCCCGTTTGACGGAGACCGTCGCCAGCCGATTCAGCGCATCAAGCGCTTCATATCAACGAGCGCTAATCGAAACCGGTGCGTCCGGCATTCACGCCAGGCAGGTGCGTTGTAATGCGAAGTACCGCGGCATCGGACACGGAGTTACCTTTTGGTCCGGACGCCGCAACGCGTCGTCATACTCGACAATGTTGGCTCCCACAAAAGCGACAGGGCTAAGTCAATTGCTCAAAGCAAAAGGCGCCGGCTCCTCGGCTTGCCCGCCATTCGCCCGATCTCAATCCAATCGAAGTCGGCTTTCCACGCTCAAAGGCTTGCTGCAACGAGTAGTCCGAATTTTTCGAATCTATCACTTAAGCCCTCGGTGAGGTCGTCAGTCGCTTCTCCATGCAATCGCTCGCCATAGTCGTAGAGTTGTGCACCTCGTGCGACGAGTGTCGGGATTGGCGGAAACGCGAAGTAGTCACAGGAATCAGTCACAATGGGCGGCGTCAACGGAACTATATCCCGACGGCTGCGATTCGATCGTTTTGTCACAGTTGCGTCCATAAGTGGTTCTCTGCGATTGGAGCCGCGTGTGAGCCGAATACTTAAAAAGGATAGACCGAATGGACCGCAGTCGTTATCTGAAAGGATTGTTGCGATGCTGAAGACGTCGCCGAAAAATTACCACAGACACCAGAGGCTTCTTTAAAGTGAAAAAAGTGCAGCGCAGCTTTGCCGTCGAGTACAAATCAGGTCGGCGAAAACTCAATTCCAAACCGAGTTCGATCTGGGGAGACACGGATCTCAAGTCCGTTGCTCACGATCTGCAGGACGAGGCGATGCCGTTTATGTCATTAGCTCCTCAGGCAAGAAGCAGCGAGATGCTTGTATCCGGGGAAGAACAGGGCGGGCCGTTGTTGACACAGTCGGTCGAGCAAGAGACAAATGCATCGGCTTTACAGGAGACCACAATGGCCGACGAAAACGATATGATGACCAATGCTAACACGCCGGCCGCCGCGGCGCCCGATGTACCGAAGAAGGTGCGCAAACCTCGCAACGAGAAGGTGGTCCCGGCAACGGCCCCAGTCGCCGTTTCGGCGGAACCGGCAGTTGCTTCGGGTGCCGCAGCTGGAAAACAGAAAAGAGGACGTAAGGCGAAGTCTGACGAAGGTACGTTGAGTGCCAAGCGTGCGCCTGTCAAACGTGCTCCGAAGGCTGTGCCGACAGCGCCTGCGCCAGTGGCGGCAGTTGATGAGGTCGCGGATCTTCTGCAGCTCGAAGAGGAAAACCAGAGATTGCGCAAGCTGCTGGCAGAGAAGCTCCGCGCTGAAAATGCCGATCTGCGAAAGCGGCTCAACCTCGGTTGATCGGCAGCAGACGGCCAAGCGCTGGCCGCATTCTCATGCTTATTGAAGTGAATATCTTGGCGGCGGTTCGTTCCGTCGCCAACGCTTTTGCTTGCGGTTTGCATACGGGGTAGAATTCGAGGTCGATAAAATGGCGTCTCCATGGAAATTTCTTGCTCGACTGGTGTCACCGCGACGCCAGCAGAAGCAAGAACACGGCTCGACCGATGACGTGAAGCCGGACGTATCAGCAATCGCCGAGCTGACTGAAGCGCCGGCCGGCAGTCGGTTGAAAGCCGTGGATCGTGCGGCCAACGAAAGGCCCTTCATTCACGAAGAACGCGAGGCGGCGTCAGTGGACCCGCATCATGCCGAAGAAGCGGTAAGCATTGTTGACGACACGGCAGATGTCGAAAGCGCCAAGCCCGTGGAAGCGGCTGACCCGGCTTTGTCCAATGAGGCCGATACAGCAGCGCATGCTGCACCAAAAGCCTTTCGGGTTGGCGAAGGTCAAACGCGAAAGCGGGGCATGCGGGGCAAGAAACCGAAAACGATTGCAGTCGTTGTTCCACCTTCTCCAAGCGCTCCCACCGCTTTTGACGATGTAATCAATCTCGATGAAGAAGTCAGGCTTCTCCGGGACCAGTTGGCGCGCAAGCTTCAAATGCAAAATGCACAATTGAAGAAGATGCTGGAGCGGTTCGAACGCTGAACGTGTCATTATCCGTTCTCTGGACTGGGCTTGAGCAGCGTGTAGAACACACATTGTTTTTAAGCTGGCCGAAAACGCACTTGGCGCCTCTTCGGGCAAGAGGGCGTCAAGGATCGGCAAGTAAGCCTCAGGGGAGCTTTCCCGAACACAGAACACATCGTTCTGAATGCCACGCGCAATCTTTCGCACTGTTCCGCGGCTGATGCCGGATTAGCGAACGATCTTCTTCAGCGAAAGGCCTCGTCGTCCGTGATAGCTTGTTGACCTCGTCGCGCCGGTGATAACTTTTAAATTGTATGAGCTCTGCTTGTGTCAGAAGGTCGGGCTTGACTGTGGAAGGGATCATCGACCGACGGATACCTTGCATCGATTTGCGGAAGACGGTGCATCGCCGGTTCAGTCGCTGGTGCCATGCCTGCGTATGGGAGCGGTTTCTCATGCTGACCGGGACAATCTGTACGTAATAATCGACAGCACTATCGTGTGTACCCATCAACAGGCAGCGAGCTTCATCGTGACGGTCAGGTTGGCGAGGGGCATGTGTCGCGAAGGCGACAAACGACGACAGTGCAGATTGGCACAATTGTCCATATTCCTTTCGTGTTTTGGACTCAGTGTGAGGTTAGGGCTTTCATTGATCGATTTCGTCCTCGGCGAGAATTCGCCAGGCGGCGCCTTTAAGGTCGTCGTACTGGCCGCTCTTCAGCGACCAAAGGAATGCCAGGAGTCCCATTCCTCCCAGCAGCAGGGCGATGGGTATGAGATAGATCAAAATGTTCATGCAGCTTTGACCTCCGCACTCCTGCCAATGCCCCCTCGAATTTGCATGTCTCGACGCTTGCCGAACGCGTTCAGGCGCAGGGCGTTCGTCACGACGATGATCGAAGACGTCGACATTGCCACCGCCGCTATGAGCGGTGTCGCCAATCCGGCGATGGCGATCGGCACCGCCAGAATGTTGTAACCGATGGCAAGAGCGAAGTTCTGTCGGATGAGGCTGGCGGATCTTCGCGCAACAGCGATCGCTTCCGGAACAGCCTCAAGGCGATCATTGAAGAAAACCAGGTCGGCCGCCTGTCTGCCGATATCGGAGGCCGTGGCCGGCGCCATCGAAACATGCGCCGCAGCAAGCGCCGGGGCGTCGTTGATACCGTCGCCGACCATGAGCACGCGACGACCTTCGCCATTCAACCTCTGGCATTCCTCGACCTTCTGTTTCGGCGTCAGAGAGCCCAAAGCCCTCTCGATACCCAGGGCATGCGCCGTATTGTCGACGACGGTCTGCCTGTCGCCGGACACGATCAGCGTTTCAAGGCCGGCTGCGTCGAGCCGGTCAATGGCCTCGCAAGCACCCGGACGAAGCGTGTCATCGAAGAAGAAGCCGGCAAGATCGACGCCATTCTTCGACAGGACCACTTCCGAGAACGGATTGTCGACGATGCGGGCCACGATGCTGGTTCCGCAGGCAAACGCCGCGTTACCCAATCGATAGACATCCGCTCCGTTGCTGGCTTCCAGTCCCCCGCCGGGGATTTCCGTGACCCTGTCGAAGGAGATGGGGGCGGTTTCGGTGTCCCGCACCAGAGCCCGAGAAAGAGGATGCCGTGAATGCGCGGCCAATCCGCGGGCGATTGCAGTGGCGCTCTCGTCCATGGAGTCCACTCTGACAAGGCGCGAACTGCCCATCGTCAAGGTGCCCGTCTTGTCAAAGGCCACCGTGTCGGTCTCGGCCAGCCTTTCGAGTGCTGAGCCGTCCTTCACCATGATGCCCTTCCGGAAAAGCTCCCCCGCAGCGACAACCTGGACCACGGGCACGGCAAGACCCAACGCGCATGGGCAGGTGATGATCAGCACCGCTACCGCGACCAGCATGGCCTGTTTCCAATCTCCGCCCAGGAAGCCCCAAGCAAGGAAAGAGACCAGCGCCAGCAGATGCACGACCGGGGAATAGAGTGTCGCAGCGCGATCGGCGATCCTGCGATAGCGAGCTCTTCCGCCCTCGGCGGCTTCCATGAGGCCGATGATCTCGGAGAGAAGTGAATTCTTGGCAATTCTCGACGCCCGCAACACGAGCGAGCCGGTCAGATTCATTGCTCCAGAACTCACTTCGCTGTTGCTGGCAACGGCGACGGGGCTGCTCTCGCCGGTGACGATGGAGAGGTCCACGTCGCTTTTTCCGCTGACGACTATGCCATCGACGGGAACCCGTTCGCCTGCGGCTATCGAGATTTCATCCCCCGCTGCAATCTCTTCTACCGCAACGTATTGTCGCGATCCGTCCGGATTGATCAGCAATGCTCCGCGCGGGGCCAGTCGTGCTAGTCCGTTGATCGCCGCCCGAGCCTTTTCCCGCATGACATGGTCGAGGGTTCTGCCGATCAGCAGGAAGAAGAGCAGCGAGACCGAAGCGTCGAACCACGCATGCTCGCCATTATGGACGGTTTCCCACAACGAAACGGCATAGGAGAGCGTCACGGCTAGCGAGATCGGAACGTCCATGTTGGTGCGCCCGTGCCGGAGCGCATTCCAGGCCGATTTGAAGAAGAAGCGCCCCGCATAAACCAGCGCGGGCGCTGCTATCATCGCCGAGATCCAATGAAACATGTCGCGCGTCGCGGCATCTGCGCCCGACCAGACCGATACCGAGAGCAACATGATGTTGGCAGCCGCAAAACCGGAAACGCCGATTGCGAGGAGAAGCTGATTTCTGGTCTTGTCGTTCTCGGGAGCCGAGGGCGTGAAGAGATGCGCGCGATATCCGGCTGAGTTGATCACTGCGAGGATCTTGGACGGATCGGTTGCACGCGTCTCGACCTCCTCCTGGTAAACGCAGGTCACCCTTCGAGCCGTGAGATTAACTCGCGCTGTCTCGACGAAGGGAAGTGTCAACAACGCCCTTTCGATGGTCGAAATGCAGCCGCCGCAGTGGACGTCGGGAACACTCAGGTCCAGCTGACGCAATCCCTCGCCGAGCGGCTGGCTGGAAAGGCGAACCTCTTCGGCACTGGATGATGCCGTGCTGAGGGCAAACACGCTTTCCGCGTCCATGGTACAGCAGGTCATTGGCCTCACTCCGCGCTATCGATCCGTTTTGCCTCATGCATGACGACCACACCGCCGTTTCGTGAGATGGCCTCGACGATCCAGTCACCTTCGGCTAGGCCGTGCTCCGCTTCGAACCGCCCCGCGGCTGTCTTCCTGAGCGTAAGGTGGAAGTCCTCATGGTCTCCGACCGGCCGTTTGAAATTCAGAACGACGTCGTCGACCATCGCAGGCGATCCGCTCTTGTCGTGAATGTCGTAGCGGATCTCGTGCCCCTTTATGGAGAGGGTGCCCTCGATGCCGGAAATGGCCATTGCCTTCATCGCCGCCGCTTTGTGGTTGAACTCCTGACTGGCGACATAGGTGTTTTCCACGACCAGACCGCTCCAGCTGGAGGAGGCATAGAAGGCCATGGTGACGTTCACCGCGATCACCACGCAAAAGAATGAGGAGGTCGAAAGCAGCATGTGCAGGCCTGTAAAACCTTGAGCGGAGCTCTTCATTTGATGTCTCCCGGTGCATTGAACGCCGCGCGGTAGGTTGCCCGATCGGCATGATTAGTATCTTCGATAACGAACAGAAATTCAGTGATCGCGGCTCCGGTAGGCTCGCGCGTAACGAAGACCTTGAGCGTCGTGGCCGCGTCGGGTTCGGCATGGACTGTAAAGTTGCGAGCGGCTTCCTTGCCGAACGCGGGAATGCGCATCGTCGCCCCCTCCAGCCCGACCAGGCTTACGTTCAGATCCCTCGGCGTCGGCACCATGTTCAAGACACGAAGCGTGTAGCCATTACGCAGCGAGCCGTCGCTTTCCAGAACATATTGGGGGTTTCGGTCGTGAACGACGTTGAGTTCAAGGCGCTCCCGAACGGTAAGATGGACGAGCATGGCCACGCCGACCGACGCCCAGGCGACTGCGTAAAACACGGTTCTCGGACGAAAGATGATACGCCAGTTGAAGTGCCGGATCGCCGGAACGAAGGTGCCATCCTCGTTTCGAACCCTGGATGGCTGGACGGACGTTCGACCTTGGTCCGTGGCAAGCGACATGTTGCTCGAGTATTCGCTCAGCGTGGCGTAGGCGATCAGGCCGCGAGGCTTTCCGAGCTTGTCCATGACACCGTCGCAGGCGTCGATGCAGAGCGCGCATGTGATGCACTCCATCTGCTGTCCGTCGCGAATGTCGATCCCCATCGGACACACCGCCACGCAAACATTGCAATCCACGCAATCCCCGACCGGCAGGCCCCTGGCTCGAGCTTTCTTCGGGTAACGCGACTGCTGCTCGCCCCGCCAGTCATTGTAGGTGACGACGAGAGAATTTTCGTCGAGCATCGCACCCTGGATGCGTGGCCACGGGCACATGTAGGTGCACACCTGCTCTCGCATCAGACCGCCGAGCACATAGGTCGTCGCAGTAAGGATGGCGACGGTGGTGTAGGCGGCTGCAGGCGCGCGGCCGGTGAACAGGGAAACAAGCAGGCTCGGCGCGTCGGCAAAATAAAAGATCCACGCTCCGCCCGTGACGACGCCGATCAGCAGCCAGATCGAATGTTTGACCACACGCTTCCTCAGCTTGGCAAAGCTCATGGGACCAGCGTCAAGCTTCATTCGCGCGTTTCGATCGCCTTCGATCGCACGTTCGACGACGAGAAAGAGATCAACCCAGACGGTTTGCGGACAAGCGTAGCCGCACCATGCGCGGCCAACCGCGGAAGTGACGAGAAACAGGCCGAGCCCGGCCATGACGAGGAGACCCGCTACATAATAAAATTCCTGAGGCCAAATTTCGATGGAGAAAAAGAAGAAGCGCCGTGAAGAAAGGTCGATGAGGATTGCCTGGTCAGGCGCGTAAGGACCACGATCCCAGCGAATCCATGGAGCGAGATAGTAGATGCCGACCGTAATCAGCATGACGATCCACTTGAACCGACGGAATCGTCCCTCTGCACGTTTCGGGAACACCTTCTTGCACGTTGCGTACAAAGGCTCGCGGTTCTTCCGCGCGCTCAGAGGTTCTGCGTCGATCCGGGGCACATCTTTTGCATCAGGAGCTGTGTAGAAATCCATGACCGCTTTCCGGTTTCTGCCCCTCCTTTTCCCGCCTTCGGATCCGGTGCTCCTTGATTCAGGTCAAGGATCCGATCGGAAAAAGAAGGGCCACGCTGGACAGGAGACGTGGCCCCCAAAGGAAGCGTCGAGGATGAACCTTCAACCGTTCTAAGTCTTAGGGCACCAGAAGGCACCGCGGGAAATTAACCACCCTTTGAAGAGGAATCGCTGGGACTTCCTCGAAGCGCAATTATCGGCCGGTCGTCGACTGATCTTTGAGCGAGATCAAACTGAACATGCAATTGCCGATCTTCTCCGAACCGTCCTCCTCGCTCTGCGGAGCCTCCTGCTGGTTCCGCGCCGAGACACGAGGGTGGATGACCGCGCGCGGAACGCCATACAGGGCTACAAGCGGATTGTATTCATGGTCGCTCATCTTGTTCTCCTCACGTCCCCCCGCCAAGCGAATGCACGAAAATGGTCAGTTCCTTGATCGTCGTGTCGCCGAGACGCCTTGACCAAGCTGGCATAACGCCGTGCTTGGGAGCGGCTTCCTGGCGGATGATCGCATCCTCGCCGCGTGACTTCAGCCAGATCGCATCGGCGAGATCCGGCGCGCCCATTTCGGCCTTGCCTTTGGCGTCGTCGCCGTGACATGCGGCACAGTTATCGACGAAGACCTGTTTTCCGGCTTCTGCGAGACCAGGGTCCGACGGTGTATTGGTCAGTCCCCAGACATAGGCGGCGACCTGCCTCATCTGGATCGGTTCCAGAACATCGGCAAAGGGCGGCATCTCCGAAGCGTGCGTCTCGGAATCGGACTCGAAACGAACCCCATGCGCAATCGTCGCCTGGATCGCATCGAGGTCCCCACCCCACAGCCAGTCATCGTCGTTGAGGTTCGGAAATCCCGGGCCGCCGCTCGCTCCCGAGCCATGACAGTTGGCGCAGTTTACCTTGAACGCAGACGCGCCCCCGGCGATCGCGAATTCACGAAGGGCAGGATCGGAAGCAATCTCCCGCACCGTCTTTGCTGCGATCAGGTCATGCAGCTTCATCTGCGACGCCTTAGCCTGATCCAAGTCCTGCTGCAGTTCGGCGCGCGTGGAGTAGCCGAGATATCCTTTCGTGGCGGAGGTGATCATCGGGATGGCGGGATAAGCGATCGCATAGCCCACCGCCCAGAGAACGGTGGCGTAAAAGGTCCACACCCACCAGCGGGGCATTGGATTGTTGAGTTCGCGGATGCCGTCCCATTCATGTCCTGTCGTTTCGACGCCGCTCACTTCATCAATGTGTTTTTCCGACATCTCAATCATCCTTCAAGGGAATATCGGCGGCTTCTTTCGCCGTTTGCTTGCTGCCTTGGCGAAGGGTGAACACAACGACGCCGACGAAGAATGCCGCCATTGCCAGGAGGCCCCAGCTGTCGGCGAAGTGTCTCATTGCAGTGTAGGTTTCCATGGATCACCTCAGCGGTAGCCGGTCGCATCGTCGTAGGTCGAAAAATCGACCAACGTTCCGAGCATCTGCAGGTAGGACACCAAGGCGTCCATTTCGGTTAGCCGGGCGGGATCGCCGTCGAAATCGCCGACCTTGGCCTTCGGATAGCGGGCGAGCAGGCCCGTCGTGTCGGCATTCGGATCGGCCTGCGCCTTCATGTCTGCATCGGCATTGGCCAGCATGTCGTCGCTATAGGGAACGCCGACGTTCTCGTTGGCCTTGAGGTCCATTCCGACGCCCTTGACCGTCACTTCCTGCTCCTCGAGGAAGACGTAGCTCGGCATGATCGATTCCGGCACGACGGCGCGCGGATTTGCCAGATGCTGGACATGCCATTCGTTCGAATAGCGTCCCCCCAGACGGGCCAGGTCCGGCCCAGTACGTTTGGATCCCCACTGGAACGGATGATCGTACATCGATTCCGCGGCTAGCGAGTAATGACCGTAACGCTCCACCTCGTCGCGGAATGGCCTGATCATCTGGCTGTGGCAGACATAGCAGCCTTCGCGGATGTAGATGTTGCGCCCCGTCAGCTCGAGGGGTGTGTAAGGCCGCATGCCTTCCACTTTCTCGATCGTGTTCTGCAGATAGAACAGCGGTGCGATTTCGACGATGCCGCCGATGCTGACGACGAGCAGCGAGCCGACCAGAAGAAGCGTCGCATTCTTTTCGAGGATCTTATGCTTATCCAATATCGGTGCCATGTCTCACCTCATTCGGCAGGCTGTGCCTGGGGCACGAAAGTGGTCGGAATTGCAGCTTCGTCGCGCTGGTGGCCGCGGATCGTCATGAACACGTTCCAGGCCATGACGAGGCCGCCCGCCAGATAAAGAGCTCCGCCGACCGCGCGCAGCACGTAGTAGGGGATCATCGCCGCGACCGTCTCGGCGAAGGAATAGACGAGGAAGCCCTGGGAATTATATTCGCGCCACATCAGCCCCTGCTGTATGCCGGCAACCCAGAGCACGGCCGCGTAAACGACAATGCCAAGCGTTGCGAGCCAGAAATGCCAGTTGACCATCCGCAGGCTGTAGAGACGCTCGCGCCCCCACAGCTTCGGCGTCAGGTAGTAGATCGCCCCAAAGGTAATCATCCCGACCCAGCCGAGTGCGCCGGAATGCACGTGACCGATCGTCCATTCGGTATAGTGGCTGAGCGAATTGACGGTTTTCACAGACATCATCGGGCCTTCGAAGGTCGACATGCCATAAAAGGCAATGGCGACGATCATCATACGAATGATCGGATCGATGCGGATCTTGTCCCAGGCGCCCGAAAGGGTCATGAGGCCGTTGATCATGCCGCCCCAGGAGGGCATCCAGAGCATGATCGAGAAGACCATGCCGAGCGTCTGGGCCCAGTCGGGCAGTGCCGTGTAGTGCAGATGATGCGGGCCGGCCCAGATATACATGAAGATCAGCGCCCAGAAGTGGATGATCGAAAGCCGGTATGAATAGACTGGTCGGTTGGCCTGCTTCGGCACGAAATAATACATCATTCCCAGGAAGCCGGCGGTGAGGAAGAAGCCGACGGCGTTGTGGCCGTACCACCATTGGGTCAGCGCGTCCTGGACGCCCGAGAAGGCAGAATAGCTCTTGGAGCCAAGGAATGAGGTCGGAACCGCAAGGTTGTTGACCACGTGCAGCATCGCGATGGTGACGATGAAGGCGAGGTAGAACCAGTTTGCCACGTAGATATGCGGCTCTTTGCGCTTCAGGATCGTGCCGAGATAGACGGCGAGATAGGCCACCCAAACGATGGTCAGCCAGAGGTCGACGTACCACTCAGGTTCGGCATATTCACGGCCTTGAGTGATTCCAAGAACGTATCCGGTCGCAGCCATCACGATAAAAAGCTGATAGCCCCAGAAGACGAACCAAGCCAGGTTGCCACCGAAAAGACGTGCGCGACAGGTGCGTTGCACCACGTAGAACGACGTCATGATCAGCGCGTTGCCGCCAAAGGCGAAGATGACCGCCGATGTGTGGACTGGCCGCAGCCTGCCGAAATTGAGATAGGGCGCAATGTTGAGGTCGGGAAAGGCCAGCTGCAGGGCAACAACGACGCCGACGAGGAAGCCGACCACGCCCCAGAATACCGTGGCGATCAGGCCGTAGCGGATCACCTCGTCGAAATAGCCCGACATATCGACTTTTCGTCGTTGGCCTGCCGGCGCAAAGTCAACCTTCCTGAGCATCAGCACAGCGCCCATAACGAGGCAGAGGCAAAGTATGCCCATATGGACCGCAAAGGGATGATCATGCGCAAATGCGGCTACTAGCAGCGCTAGAAACGCCGCGATCGCGATCACCATCGTTTCCGTTGTGTAATTCATGATGTCGTCCCCAGTACGCCGACGACCGCGTCGCGGCCGTCTTTCTCGCCAGGACTGTCATGACGCCGCAAATTGCGCCTTGATCTGCGTCAACGAGAGGGCGGGAAGATGGGACAGCGCTACGATTACAAATGCCAGCGCGTCTTCAGTCGTTGGCACATTCCGACTGTCCTACCCTCACGGGTGTTTATAGGTTCGATCTCGCTTTTGGTGGATCAGTTCTTTGGATTGGCTGAACGCGCTCCGGATCAGGTGTTACACACGAGCGCATCAAGAACGATGCACTCCATCAAACAATATCCGAGTTTGCCGACGCGCTATAGAATCAACCAGCGGAAGGTGGCCGGAAGAAAAAGCACGATCTTGGCCGACTCTCTTGCAGTCCGCAGCTCAGCTAAATGCCGAGCAACTCGAGCTAGTGACAACGATCTCGAAATCGGAATCCCCGAATTCGACAATAGTCGGCTTCATGTTTCACTGATCAAGTTATTGGCGATCGCAAGCTGTGCGATCAGGAGTGCGTTGAGTGCGGCCCAGACCTGAAGGTCATCGGCTACCACCCACATCCACAGCTCGCGTGGATTCTCGGGATTAACTCGGACCCGTCCGACGTGAGCATCTGCAGGATCTCCCAGAAATCGCGGCGTTGGATATCCGTCGCGAATTTCATCAGCATAAAGTCGAACACCTGGTTCATTTGCCAGGACCTCATGGACCTGTTCAAGTCGAACATGATCGTCGAACTCCACGTATACCGCCTCGGAATGACCCGTCTTTACCGGCACTCTAACGCAGGTGGCGGTTAGCTGCAGAGTAAGCATCCGGTGAAGTTCGCAGGTTAGGCTGCGTGAGCGTTCAGTCCGTGCGGCTGCCAATCCCACGGAAGCAATTGCTCCAGCTTACTGATTGGCGTGTCGGCGATGCGGGCCAGGACGTCAGCAAGCCAGGTCTGCGGATCGATGTCGTTGAGCTTGGCACTCATGATCAGCGTGGCCATGAAGGCGGCACGATCGGCACCGCGATCCGATCCGGCGAAGAGCCATGACTTCCTTCCGAGAGCAAAGCCTCGCAATGCCCGCTCGGCAGCATTATTGGACAGGCAAATCCGGCCATCATCGAGGAAGGACGTGAAGCCGTTCCAGCGCTTCAGCATGTAGTCGATCGGCTCGGCGACGGGAGAACTGCGCGACAGTTTTGCCCGCTCGGTTTGAAGCCAGCGGTGCAGTTCGCCGACAAGCGGCAGGCTGCCCTTGCGACGGTGCTCCAGGCGTTGGCCGGCGGCAAGTCCGTTGATCTCACGCTCGATGTCGAACAGCGCATCGATCCGTTTGACGGCTTCCAGCGCCATAGGCGAGATCGGCGCGGCGCGGCTGCCGCGTTTGGCATTCGTGGCGATGTCGGCCAGCACGAAGAACTTGCGCCTCGCGTGCGACCAGCAGAGCGCCTGCGTCAGCGGCCCCGGATCGCGGTCTACCTTGAACAGCGGATTGTAGCCGCCAGGCATCAGCCTGCAGAATGCCGGTGAAGGTCTTCAAGTGGCGCTCGGGATGCTCTTGTCGTCGATCTCGCGAAGCATAGTAGAGAGCCGCCGGCGGCGATTGCCCGCCGAACGGCCGGTCATCTCGGACATAGGTCCAGATGCGACCCGTATCGGTCTTTCCCTTCGCCAGGATCGGCACTGTGGTGTCGTCACCGTGCAGCCGCTCGGCAGCCAGGACATGCGCTTCGATCAACGAATGGAGTGGCTTCAGCGCCGCGGCGCAAGCGCCGACCTGATCTGCCAGCGTCGACAGGCTGAGGCCGATACCCTCACGGGCATAGCGCTCGCTCTGGCGGTTCAGCGGTTGATGCTGCGCGAACTTCTCAAACAGTATCATCGCCAGAAGGCTGGGCCCGGCAAAGCCCCGCGGCGTCACATGGAAAGGAGCTGGTGGCTGGGTGATCTTCTCGCATTCGCGGCAGGTGAACTTCTCCCGCACCGTTTGGATCACCTTCCACTGACGTGGGATGACCTCCAGGGTCTCGGTGATGTCTTCGCCCAGCTTCGACAGCTTGCCCGAACCGCAACAAGGGCAGCTCGCCGGGGCCGCGATAACGACACGCTCGCGCGGCAGATGTTCAGGGAATGGTTTCCGTGATGGACGCTTGCGCTCGAAAGCCCTGACCGTCGAGGCTTTGGCCGCAACCTCTGCCGCCAGTTCGTCTTCGCCAGCGTCAGCCTCCAGCTCCTCGAGCTGCAGTTCCATCTGTTCGAGGAGTCGCGCCTTGCGTTCTGACCGGCTGCCGTAAAGCTCGCGGCGAACCTTCTCGATCTCCAGCTTCAACCGCGCGATCAGCGCTTCGGAATGCGACACGAGCGCCTTTGCGCTGGCGGCTTGCGCCTTGGCGGTCGCAGCTTCTGCCTCGGCAGTGATACGCCGGGCACGCTCCTCGGCCAGCAGTGCAAGCGCACTGGCAAGGTCGTCCGGAAGCTCATCAGTCGCGTCGCTCATGGCAGGATGGAATCATATTCGAGTCCGCCATTCCAGTTCTTTTGCTCATCCTGCCGATGTTGGCCGCCAGGTCTTTTGCGGCATCCGCCAGTCTATGCCTTCGAGGAGATAACCGAGCTGGGCCGGTGTGATCACCACCGTGCCGTCAGCGGCTGACGGCCAGATGAAGCGGCCGCGCTCCAGCTTCTTCGTGAACAGACAGGCTCCTTGTCCGTCATGCCAGATCACCTTGATCAGACCTCCACCGCGCCCCCGGAACACGAACAGATGTCCGCACATCGGATCGCGCTTCAGCGTCTCCTGCACCATCAGCGACAGACCGGGGAAGCCTTTGCGCATGTCCGTGGGACCGGTCGCCAGCCAGACCTTCACACCACTCGGAACCGGGATCATCTCCGCCCCAGCACGACATCGAGAATGCGGCCCAGCGCGTCCGTGTCGATGTCGCTGTCTACGCGGATACGACGGTCCCGACCGAGTTCAATCGTCACATCGCTGCGCTTCCGGCCTGCGATGGGGTGGGTGGCCCCGAGGGAATAGGCGAGGCTGGAAGCGCGGCCTCGGACACGACCACCGGCACAAACGTGCTCGTTGTTTCCGTCCTCGGCTCCTCGATTTGGCAAAGCTCCCTGCGCCAACGGAAGAGCTGACTGACATGGATACCGGCCGATCGCGCAATCTCGGAAAGCACCGCACCTGGCTCGAGACAGGCTGCAACGAGCCGCTCTTTATCTTCCTGAGACCAGCGCCGTCGGCGCTCGACAGACGTGATCACTTCAATCTGATGCTTCGTCATAGGACTACTCCTAGTGTTTGCACTAGGACTTCCGATGTTCGTCTCAACCTCGCAAGACGGCCCTCACCGGACGCTTACGCTGCAGATCGGGCATACCGAAGATCTTCCGTGGCTCTTGAACCAGCTTGCGTTCCTCAAGAGCCACGCCTTCGCGGGAAATCTCTCCGATCTGCGGCATGACATTGAACGCGAGAGGGACAGGAAACCTCTCCGCAGGGGGGCCGGCGCTCCCCTCGAGCACGGCTTCGGCACCGTCTAGGAACTCCTTACACCCGAGCAGGCCCATTCCAGACGCTGCTTGATAGGTAGTCAAAAGAATCTGGTGAACGTGGAACGTCGCTATCAGCGGGTTCAGCACCCGAACCAGCTGTATCGTCGAGCAATTTGGGATTGCTACTATTCCAGACCGTGGGCGAACAGTAAATGAACGGGCGTTAACTTGTGGTACGATGAGTGGTACGTCAGGGTCCATTCGAAAGGAGTTCGAGTTGTCAATCACCAAGGTGCCTTGGGATGCGAACGTAGCCCCCATTCGGCACTTACGTCACCGCCTGCGGAGAAGAATGCGATGTCGGTTTGGTATCGGCGATATCGCAGATGTCGCGGAGTGCCTCAACAAAAAATGTTTGGTCTCGAAACTTGAATAGGCGCGCACCCGAACTGGAGGCGAACAGTCGCAGTCGATTGATCGGAATCCCGCTCGTTTCCAATAGCTTGATCAGGGCCGTTCCAACCGCCCCGGTTGCTCCGACGACAGAAATATCTAATGCTCTCATGAGTATCCTCATTTAGAAGCTCAAGGTTGGATCTTGCTTTCAGATTTCGAAGCTCGCTTCCGCCACACAAGGATCTAACCGGAAAGCGTCGAACTCGTCGGCGGGCCTACATGCTCCGAGGGGGACCACATCAAGTCCAGCCAGGTTGAGCATGACGTTGGTTTCACTCGCGACAGTCGCTTCGGCGACGCAAAGAATAATCACAGAGAGGGTAGGTCCCGGCTTGATGCACAGTTCAATGCCTCTTCTCTTCAGATCGTTCGACTTAACCTAGTGTTTCCTGTGATGATTGCCTTCGAATGGCAGATTGGATGCCCAGAAAGAGTTTCGCGTCGCATGGCTGGATTTGCTTCACGCAAAGCTGCCATGCAGCCTGCTCCACGTCTTTGAACCGATGCGATTGTCTCGCACTTTGGATGGCGCCGGCGGCTTCTACCGCTCCGAACGGAATTCAAGATTCGTGCACCGCACGATCATCAACGGCGATATGAGTCTGGCAATTCTTGGGACAGACGCGTGCGCACGCTCCGCAGCCGATACAGCGGCCGGGATAATCAATGACCATGATCACGCGACTGAGCTCACCATTGAAGTCGTCCTCGCCATCGCAGACACCGAGCATTTCGCCTGCTTCATCGATGCCGTAGGGATGCATGACCTCACGTGAGCAGACCTTGAAGCAGCGACCGCAGCCGATGCACATCGCAGGGTTGATCGAATTCAGATATTCCGTAATCCATAGGGACCCGTCGCGAGTCACGGATGAGCTTGTCATAGATTCCTCCAATTTCGCGAGTTCTGCCAATGACAAATGTGACCTCCGAGGGCGCGCCGATTGCGGGACAAAATGCGAGCTGGCAGCTTAACGCCGCTATCTTTGCCCCGGTGCAGTCCTCCTTCGATACGGTGTCTCCCGATCTCGTCGGAGATATCCTCGAACCTAGCGGTTTCCACGAAGGTCGACGGCGTCGCGCGTCGGGTCATAGATGGCCAATCGTTTGGCCGATGCGAACTGCGCTTTCAGTCCTTTCATTGCGTGGCGATCGCGTTTCGCAAAGTGCTCAACTTCCATTTCGTCCGCGTTGATGAAGTCCGCCATTGAAGAGCGAGACGCGACGAATCGATCTCATTATTGCAATTCCCGCCTGTCGGTTGAGTCAAGTGGGCCAGGGGTTCGGAGGGTGGTTAGCCTGAATGATGTTCGCAAAGTCGAAGATCACGTCGCGGGTCCCCCGGTATAATATTGTAAGCTTGTGCTGGCTGCCGGAGCGGTCGAACATGGGGAAACCCACCCGCATCAGCGGAATGCCGAGACGTCTGGCAGCTTCTCGGCCGTGCGAGTGTGTGACGATAAGATCGGCCGTTGCGGCGAGACTTTCCAGATCACTGAGATCGCCGACTTTGACGGTCTTCGCCGGTACCATCTCGAGCGCCTTCGAAGTGCCGGTCGTGGTGACCGCGGCCGCAATTTCCGCACCCATGGCCGTAAAAAAGTCGGAGAGCTGGAAAAGTTGATCGGGCTCGGAAGCGATTGCGATCTTCTTGCCAGCCATATGGAAATGTCCGTCGAGCATGGCATCCTGCAACTGCATTCGGTTGCGGCGGACATTGAGCGGTATCTGTTTGCGTGACATAGCGGCAAGCACGCGAATGAAGCGATCGACGTTTTCTAGGCCCGTCAGCGATCTAAACAGCACGTACGGCACGCCGGTCAGTCTCTGCAGCGCTTCAGCCGGTCGCCGCATATGCTCACCGATTGCAATACACTGCATCGTCGCACCAAGATCGCGGATCTCCTTCGTTTTCGTGCCGCCATACGTTATCGGCATCCATTCTTCGGGGATGGAGCCGTCGAGCGCTCCGGATACGTCTGGCAGAATAACCGGGTCGAGGCCGAAGCTTACGGCCGTCTCGCGCAGATGTTCTATGTCAGCAGCCGTTAAGTTCCAGCCAGGCAAGATCGCGATCCTCCTCGGATTGCGATAGTGCTTGTCAGGTCGCGCTATTGCCTCGATCACGGCGGTAACAGCTTTAGACCAACCCTCTTCTATGGCGCCGTCAAAGTCAGGTGTGTTGGCGACTACCACTTCGGTGCCCACAAGTTCTATCGCCCGCCTACGTTTGATGTTTTCGACGTCGCCGGCGACATCCTCGTCGCGGGCCTCTACCGATGCGGTCGTGCATATCCCGATCAGTCGTGGCCTTGTGCGGGCGTTGAGGCTGAGAATTGCCTCTTCAAGACGATCCGCGCCGCCGACGATTATCGCGGCTTCGTTCATCGCCGTCGTTTGCAGCGGGATCGCTTCATTGAAATGCCTGACGAGCAGTGCGAGCGCGAAGCTCGTACATCCCTGGCTGCCATGGAGCAGAGGTATTGCGCCGTCGACGCCCAGAAAGGCGAAGGCAGCACCAAGCGGCTGAGACGACTTCAGGGGGTTGACCGCCGCCGGCTTAGTTTGAGATACGACGCGTGCCATAGTACGACCTCAACATTTTTTGCGAGTGATCTCGCGGTTTTGGTTCGACGCGCTTACGCTTCTCTTTTCGCTCGCTATTCAACGACCAAGGCCGGCTCCCATGGCGCCGGCTCGCGCACCTGCGGCCACATCGGATTGTGGATTGCCAGGTCCATTTGTCGAGCAAGTTGCACCATTCCCTCATAGCCAGCGTAGGCGTGATGACGCTCCTGGTTGATGTCGAGCCAGGGCAGTTTTGCCTTTAGCGCTATATACTGGGTGCGTCCGCCCGACAGCATGATGTCAGCCTTTCTCTCGAGTAGAAGCGAGAAAAGCTCGCGCGGCGACATCGACTCGAACAGGAGGTTCTCCTCCTTCAGGCTCTGTTTCACTCGCTCCCTGTCTTCGAGCGTCGATTTCTTGACTGATGTGCCGACGATCTCCATGCCGATCTCCATCAAGGCATGGACGACCGACCAGGATTTCACGCCACCTGTATTTAGAAGCACGCGCTTGCCCTCAAGGCGAGGTCGGTAGGCTTCCAGCCTCTTCCACACCTTTTCCTCTTCTTCCGCTACAAGGATTTCCGTGCGATGCAAAAGCGAGGGGTCAGCACCCTTCTTTACAAGCAGATCGACGATCCGACGGAGCGCCTCCGAGGTGCCGGAAACGCCATAGAAGGAGCCCTCGAAAAATGGAATGTCCCAGCGTTCCTGCATCTTACGTGCCAACGTAACGAACGCTGTCGAACACACCGTCATCGCTGCCCGTGAGCGGTGGGCGGAGGCGACTTGCAGATATCGCGCGTCTCCGGGAATACAGGCTCGGACGCGGATGCCGAGCTTATCCAAGAGCGGCTTCACCTGCCAGAACTCACCCGAGAGGTTAAATTCGCCGAGTATGTTGATGTCGCAAAGGCCCGGTTCATCGGGCTCCACGGTACCTATGACATGCTTGATAAGCGCCTCGCCCGCTAGCTTGTTGCCGATGTTTTTCGATCCGATAAAGCCTGGCGCATTGACCGGCACCACCGGTAAGGCAAATTCGTCCGTCGCTCGCTTGCAAACAACGTCGATGTCGTCACCGATCATCGCTGTAACGCAAGTTGAATAGACGAAAATCGCCGCGGGCGCATACCCATCCTTGATTTCCCGGATCGCTCTAAAGAGCTTCCGTTCACTGTGTCCCATTACGATATCGATTTCCGTAAGATCAGTCGTGAAGCTCGTGCGCCAAAGTGTTGGACCGGACGAGGCAGCGCCACGGTTGTCCCAGGAATTTCCCTCGCAGGCGAGCGGCCCGTGAATCAGATGTGCGACATCGGTGATCGGCTGCAGTGCGACCTTGGCGCCGTCGAAAGCGCAACCGCCGACGGCCGTTCCCGGGGCCATCGGCCTCGCGCAATTCCTTCGGCGTGCCTTTGGGCCCTTGCTGCCGCTCCTTTCATTCGCTAGGTCGTGGAAGGCATCTCTGATTTTGGCGTTGAGCGAGGACATTCGTTTGCCTTCATATCTGGTGGAGAGATAGGCCGCCTGGCCGGCCGCTTGGCCGGCCGCCGCTCTTAGCGAGTGAGGTCATACGAATAATCTGTCACACCCGCGTGCATTGTTTCACGATCCAGGTTGTCGAAGATCTTGTCGAGGATCGCCGTTAGAAGACGCAGCCCGCCTTGGTAGCCCATGAGGGGGAATCGATGATGATGGTGCCGGTCGAAAATTGGAAACATCAGCCGAACCAGTGGGGTACCGGTGTCCCGTTCGAGATACTTCCCATAAGAATTTCCAATCAGGAGATCCACCGGCTCGGTGAACAGTAGCGACCGCAGAGCCCAGAGATCTTTGCCTGGCCAAACCTGTGCATTCTTCCCGAAGGGCGAGGATGCGAGGAGTTCCTTCATCTCGTCCTCCCAAGCTGAGGTGCCATTTGTGGCGAGGCAGTGGGTTGGCTCGCCGCCGGTCTCCATGATGAAGCGCGCCATCGCATAAACGAAATCTGGATCGCCGTAGATCGCGTATTTTTTTCCGTATAGCCAAGCTTGGCTGTCCGCCATCGCATCGATGAGTCGGCCGCGCTCCAGACGGATCGCCTCAGGAATTTCTCTGCTGGAAATCTCCGATATCACCATCAGAAGTTCGTCGGTCGCTTCGACGCCGAGAGGGTAGTGGAAGGAGGTCACCGCTTGTCCAACGTCTCTGCAGTAATCTAACGTCTTGCGAGAGTTGTAATATTGCAGGGACAATGTCCACTCCGCGTTCAACGCGGCCTTCACGTCATTGATGCTGGTCCCGCCGTCATACATCCGAAATTTGCCATCGGAAGGCGTATCGAACTGATCTGATGCGTCCTGGATGAATATGTAAGTCACTTGCATCAAGTCGAGCAGGCGTTTCAATTCCCGATTGTTCCCAACGCAGAAGCCATCAAATCCAGGAATGATGTTGATAGTATCGGCGGCTTCATTTCGCGCGCTGCCCTTCCAGAAATTCTCCAGCACACCTTTTACCATGCTGTCATAGCCATCGACATGGCTGCCGACAAAGGCAGGTGTGTGGGCGAAGGGGACGTCGAAATCGCGCGGGACCGAACCTTCACTTTTGGCGTTTTCGATAAAACCATGCAGGTCATCTCCAATGACCTCGGCCATACATGTCGTCGACACCGCGATCATCTTCGGGTTATAGAGCTTGTACGTGTTTGCGAGACCGTCGACCATATTCTTCAGGCCGCCAAACACAGCGGCGTCTTCTGTCATCGATGACGAGACCACCGATGAAGGCTCCTTGAAATGGCGTGATAGGTGCGATCTGTAGTAGGCAACGCAGCCTTGGCTGCCATGGACGAACGACATCGTTCGCTCGAATCCCGCCGCTGCAAAGACAGCGCCGAGTGGCTGGCAGGCTTTGGCTGGATTAACGACAAGGGCTTGGCGGGCCAAGTTTTTCTCGCGGTATTCCCAGGACTTCGTGAATTCGCGTTGGTCTGACACGACCTGGTCCGGGTGTGGGCATTCGAATTTCCGTTTTTTCTCGGCCAACATTTGCCTGTATTCCGGCTCACAGAACAAAGGCGCATGGTCGAGAGCTTTCTCGGCTGATTGCGGCATAGGGTCACCTTTTTCGATCTGGCTGCGACATGGAGGCGGTACAGGGACCTTCGCCGCGTAAGGCCTCCCGCGTTTCTTCGAGAGATTCTAGGTTCTCATGCGACTGCCACTGCCGCCAAAGCGGGGTCATTCTTCCAGGGTGCGTCATAAAGACCCCAAACGGGATTATTGATGGCCATATCCATGTCCCTGGCGAAAATTGAGAAGCCGTCATAACCGTGATACGGACCAGAATAATCCCAGGAGTGCATCTGACGGAACGGAATGCCCATTTTCTGCACTGGGTATTTTTCCTTGATGCCGGACCCGACGAGATCGGGCCGAATTCCCTCTATGAATTTCTCTAGTTCGTAGCTAGTCACGTCGTCGTAGATCAGCGTGCCTTCTTTTACGTAGTGGCCGGTGCGCTGATAGTCGTCGCCATGGCCGAATTCGTAGCCGGTTCCTACGATTTCCATTCCGAGGTCCTCATAGGCGGTGATGACGTGACGAGGACGCAATCCACCGATGTAGAGCATCACCCGTCTGCCAGAAAGGCGCGGCCAGTATCTGTCAACCACAGCCGAAACGAAGGGTCGGTATTTGGCGATGACTTTTTCGGTTCTATCTTCGATCTCCGGCCCGAAATGCTTAGCTATGTTGCGCAGCGAGGCTTCGATCTGGAATGGGCCAAAGAAATTATACTCCATCCAAGGAATGCCATATTTTTCCTCCATGTGTCTGGAGATGTAATTCATCGACCGATAGCAGTGAATGAGGTTGAGCGTAGCTCTCGGAGCGCGCTCTACTTCGGCGAGAGTTGCATCTCCCGACCAGTTGCCGACTACGCGCAATCCGATCTCCTCGAGCAGGATGCGCGATGCCCATGCATCGCCGCCAATGTTATAGTCGCCTATGACATTTACGTCGTAGGGACCCGGCTCGAATTTTAAGTCTTTCTTTTCGAAGACCCAATCTCGAATTGCGTCGTTGGCGATGTGGTGGCCAAGCGATTGCGACACACCACGGAAGCCTTCGCAGCGCACCGGCACGATGGTCGTCGTGTGTTCTTTGGCCTTTTTTCGCGCCACGGCCTCGATGTCATCGCCAATCAGACCGATCGGACATTCGGACTGCAGGCTGACGCCATTGCTTAGCGGGAAAAGTTCAGCAATCTCGTCGATGACCTTTTCCAGTTTCTTGTCACCGCCGAAAACGATGTCCTTCTCCTGGAAATCGGAGGTAAATTGCATCGTCACGAAAGTGTCGATGCCTGTCAGACCGACGTAATAGTTGCGACGTTGCGACCAGGAATATTGACCGCAGCCGACCGGCCCGTGTGAAATGTGAACCATATCCTTGATCGGTCCCCAGACGACGCCCTTTGAACCGGCATACGCGCATCCGCGGATCGTCATCACGCCAGGAACAGACTTGATGTTCGACTTTACCTCGCATTCGCTAATCGCGTTTGGGTCCTCGCCGGCGTCCTTTTCGCTCGTTGCCACGCTAAGGTGTTTACTGCGGCGCTTCGCTGCTTTGCCCGGATATTGTGACAGCACGTCTGCTATAAGCTTCGCATGGAAGCCACTGTCATTGTCGTATTTGAGGCTCATTGGCCCTACCCCTTAGAAAATCCGGATGAAGCCTCATTGGCGAAACCTCCCTCACGGGATGGCGGGCGCTTTGCGTGTCGCTGCGCGCTCGTGTCAGTGTGATCACTGGGCAGCTATCACTTCGCATCCCTGGCTTGAAGTTCGGCGAGCATCTGCTCGTCGGTTTTCATGATCCCGAAATCGAGAAGCATGTCCTCAAGTTCTTCCATGGTGATGGGGGTCGGGATGGTGCCTTTGCCAGAATTGTCATGTATTCTTTGGGCAAGTATCCGGTACTCGGCCGCTTGCTGAGAGTCCGGCGCATATTGGATCACCGTCATCTTTCTAAGCTCGGCGTGTTGGACAATGTTGTCGCGTGGCACGAAGTGGATGAGCTTAGAATTGAGTTTGGCAGCCAGCGCTTCGGCGAGGTCGAGTTCCCGGTCGGTCTGACGCTCGTTACAAATGAGCCCACCCAGGCGGACGCTGCCGCCTGCAGCATATTTCAGGATGCCTCTGGCGATATTGTTGGCGGCATAGAGTGCCATCATTTCGCCGGACATGACGATGTAGATTTCCTGAGCCTTGTTTTCACGGATCGGCATCGCGAAGCCGCCGCACACAACGTCACCGAGCACGTCATAAGACACGTAGTCGACATCGTTGTAGGCGCCGTTCTCTTCGAGAAAGTTGATCGACGTGATAACGCCGCGTCCCGCGCAGCCGACGCCCGGCTCCGGGCCGCCAGACTCCACGCATTTGATACCTTTATAGCCGACCTTGAGCACGTCTTCGAGTTCAAGATCTTCAACCGAACCTCTCGTTGCTGCGAGATCAAGAACCGTATCCTGAGCCTTCGAGTTCAAGATCAGGCGCGTAGAATCAGCCTTAGGATCACAGCCGACGATGAGGATCTTCTGTCCATGGTCCACAAGGGCGGCTAGCGTGTTTTGGGACGTAGTGGACTTGCCAATTCCGCCCTTTCCATAGAATGCAATCTGACGCAGAGCTGCCATGTTTGGCGTTCCTTCATGTGTTCGAGGCAATGCGGTTATCTCGCAACGCGGATGCGGCGGCCGTTCCGTTGCCTCGCAATAGCTCTCAAGATTCGTGCCAAGCAGGCCGATTGAGCTCACGAACAATAATTCGCTGCGATTCCAGTTATGTGGGCGTAAAAATACGGGATTGAGAACAAGGACGCCTGTCACTTAACCGACAAAGGTGACGACAATGTCGTAAATCGGATGTCGAGAATTTCGGTTGATCGGGCCATCTGGAACTGCGACTTGCGACCCATGCAGATTAAGCGGAGATCGCATTGCCCTCAATTTCGGTAGAGGGGGAGTCCGATCGCCGATGTCTGTCGGCGGCAACACGCCGGCACACTTCTTCTTCCAATTGAAGTAGGTCGCCTGACTGATGCCCGCTTTGCGGCAGATCGCAGCAACAGACAACTTCATCACCTTGCTTCAGAATGAACGCCTTCTGCGCGTCCGAAAATTGCGATGCCTTCATCGTTGTTCCTTTCCCAGCCAGAAAATGCACCGGAAAACTTTAGCTAAAACTGGGCCAGTTTGAGGTGTTCAGATCAGCTGACGAAAGGCCTGCTCCGATGGAGCGGGAAGTTCGTTGGCGCGGCAAAGTGCTTGTTGGCTGCTGACTAGCCACGTCGACGTGTTTATAACGTTATGTGGAAAACAACCCGTCACGATGGTATTTGCGCTGAATATAGCCAATAGGCAATTTCCCGACGACATGACCTTGCACTCGTTCTCCTTGCGCGAGGTTGCGGAGATTCTCGGCGTATCGGGCAGCTATCTGCGCCAGTCGTCCATTGATGGGCTGGGGCCAACACCGGAGCCAGGGACCGCAGGAAGACGATCCTATACGCTTCGACAGATCAACGAACCTCCGTGCTTATCTCGTTTGGGCCCGTCCGAAACATTCTTTGAAGTTTTTGCCCGCAGGGGCTCGAGGGTGAATCGGGCCCGATACGGGAAGTTGTATTCTGTCAGGGGTAGCGGTAGGCCGATCGGCCTACGAGCAAGCGATCAAATCGCTGACTTCCACCAATGCGGAGGTAATGGACATCGTATCCAAGGTTTGGGGCCGTCCCCCGATCTATATGTCACAGGCTTCGTGCTCCAGGACTGCAGGTAATGCGAACTCCCAATCCAGGGACTTAGCAGATGATCCCACGCACGCAGCGCATACGCTTCATGTTGTACGGACCGGCCGAGCTCTTGAAGGCGACCAACGCCATGGCGGAGGCGGCGGCTAGAAGCAGACACTTTATAAGCTCGCACTCTGGGGCTGCCAAGTTATGGCGAGCTCGCGGCCGCGAAGACCGATATCTGCAGAGTAACGTTTGGAGAGAAACCTGATGCGAATGCTGCTTTTAGAGACCCAGGCCTTCCACTCAACTCCACTTTCAAAAGGAACATCGTCTTGACTGAATCCGATCGCTTTGTGTGGCAGAAACTTGGTTGTCATTTTAAGACCAATGATTTGGCAGTTCTCGTGAGCTCACGCCGACAGTTTACCGCACATCTCCTGGCAGATCTTCAAACCATTATCGAGGACTTGGTCGCACCTTGGTCCCCTGAGCTCTTGGGCTTCCATCAATGGAACGAGTATCTCCCAATGAAGCTGTCAGACCTGACCACTTCCGAGGGAAAACCCGTCGTGCAGCTGACGCCCCTGCAGCATCAAGACATCGACATTGGCGAAGATGAGCCATATGCTTCGATTAACAACGGTCTCTGGCTGATAACGATCGACGGCGGCATGCCTGCAGTAGTCATGCTGTCGAAGTTCAATGCCCGGGGTGGTCCAAAGGTCCAGGTCGAAATTGGTCATCTGCCTAATCAGGTGGGTCATGACTTCGCCAGTGGCTTTCTGCGCACAATCCAGACGCAGGGCAAGAGCTCCCGATATTATCGCAACAAGGCCGTCTCTTTCGAGTCCACTGACTTCGAAGGCACGAACGAAACAATGCGCGTGCATAAGCTCCCTGCTGTAAGCCGGGACGACGTCGTGCTTTCAAAGGCGACTATGGGCCCAACTCGACACGCACGTCTTCGATTTTGTTAAATGCCGGGAGGAGTTGAAGCGCCTCGGCCAGTCAGGACAGAAAGGGATTCTGCTCTACGGAGAGCCTGGCACCGGCAAGACCCATGTCGTCCACTATATCGTTGCCAACCTGCCCGAGCACAGCACAATTCTGGTCACGGCTGAGCAGATGCTGGATATGGAGGAACACTTCGCGCTGGCTCGTGTCCTGCAGCCGTGCATTATGGTGATTGAGGATGTGGATCTGGTTGGCCGTTCGCGCGAAGATATTTCTGGCCAAAAGGCAGAAAGCCGCCTGAACCGTCTGTTGAACGAGATGGACAGTCTCGGCACAGACGCGGACATCCTCATCATCCTGACCACGAATCGGCCGAAATCCCTCGAGCAGGCACTCGCCACCCGATCGGGCCGTGCAGATGCGGCTCTTGAGATCCCTCTCCCTGATGACGATTGCCGCGAGCGGCTGTTCAAGCAATACGGTCATGCGCTGAACTTCCAGGGTGGAGCTTTGGCCGAAGCCGTCTTCCGCTCAAAGGGCGGCAGCGCCGCTTATATCAAGGAAATTGTGCGCCGTCTCGCCCAACGGAGCATTATAAGAGGTGTCGGCCCGCTCGTCCCACGCGAGGATGTTGAGGTGGTCCTTTCTCTCGCTGAAGCAGAGCGCAGCCCCTTCGAGAGGCATGAGGAAACGGTAAGAAGACACATCGTAGAGCAAGACGATGAAGACGATTGCGGTTCCTGCTGACGCTTGCAAGACGTCCAGCGCGTCATGCCGGTACTCCCCCGCTGTTCGTGCGGTGGAATATCTGGCGCCGACAATCGCCGCGTAGGACGTCTTCCACATGCCGCCTTAAGTCGTTGGCTGCCGGCAGCGCTTGCCGGTCACCTTCCGCCCTTTCATCGCATAGAGAGTGAAGTGCCATCATGTCCGGACAATCCTTGCCGACGCTGCCGATGTGGCGCGTCAATCACATCGTCCCCTCGCCCGAGATGTTGGCGTTACGCGCCAACAGTCCGATCCACCGCGTGCGCTTCCCGTCCGGGCACGAAGGTTGGTGGGTAACAGGCTACGAGGAAGCTAAGGCGGTACTGTCCGACGCGGCTTTCCGGCCCTCGGGAATGCCGCCGGCGGCATTCACCCCGGCTACGGTGATTCTTGGTTCGCCGGGGTGGCTGGGCTCGCACGAGGGCAGCGAGCATGCCCGGTTACGCACGATCGTGGCGCCGGCCTTCAGAAACCGCAGGGTGAAGCTGCTCGCGCAGCAAATCGAGGCGATCGCCGCGCAGTTGTTCGAGACGCTGGCGGCCCAGCCCCAGCCCGCCGACCTGCGACACTACCTCTCCTTTCCGCTTCCGGCCATGGTCATCAGCGCGCTGATGGGCGTGCCCTACGGAAATCTTCGACATCGGACGCGCCGAAAAACCTCACCTGGCGTTCTCCTGCGGGCCGCACTACTGCATCGGCGAGGCGCTTGCCAGGCTGGAACTCAAGGTGGTGTTCGGCTCGATCTTCCAGCGCTTCCCCACGCTGCGCTTGGCCGTGGCGTCCGGAGAACTGAAGTTGCGCAAGGAGATCATCACTGGCGGGTTCGAGGAGTTGCCGGTGCTCTGGTGATGCTCGGACACCACCGGGAATCGCGATCTTTCCGGAATTTGCCGGCGCAACTACATGGAGGCGAGCGGCCAAGCTGCTTTCGCGTTCTGACCATGCGGTTTCGTTGCTCCCGTTGCGGGGAGGGGTGGCCCGACCATCCCGACACCCGCGTCCCTTGCCCCACATGCCACGTCAAGGCGGGAACATAGTGCAAGCGCCGTCCGGTCATCGCGCCGCCGAGCTTCATATCGACCGCGAGCACGCCGCCCTTGCGGCCGGCGCGGCGCAGCTATCCCTCGATCTGCAGGACATTCATCATGGGTGATAAGAGCGTAGAGGACTCCCATCGGCGGCACGGAACCGACAACGAACCGACCGCCTCACGCGCAAGCGCATCATGCCGCTCTTTTCGAAGCGCTCAGAGGAGGATCGACCATGCCGACATTGCGACGTGCGCATCGATCTTGACCCCTTGGACCGGGCCACCATTACCGCCGCGTTGATCTTCTGGCGCGATGCGGAAACCCGCCCGGACGAGTTGATATCTGTCATGCGGGTTGGCGAATTCGCCGCCCTCGATGCGCAGGGTATCGAAAAGCTCGCCGCCGCGATCAACCAACGGCGACCTTGGCAACCGGCCCTTCTCGAGAGGAACGGTTTTGGCCGAAACACGCGATCCTGGAGCCTGCATCGGGGCGTCGAACCCCGGCGCCGGCTTTGCTGCGCAAGACAGCCCATCGTTGTTGTTCTTGACAACAACGATGGGTGATGTTATTAAAAACAACATGGAAGCCGTGCTGATCGAAAAATCCAGAACCGCCCTCAGCGATACGGCATTTTTCGAAACGGTTCTGTGGCATGTGCCGATACCCGTGCCCGGCAGCAACCACCATTTTAAATATCGTCTGGCGCTGATCGTCAACGGCGAGTGCGTCATGCGTTATGACAATGAGCGCGGCAAGGGCGATCATCGCCATCTCGGGGATATCGAGGAACCGATGGAATTCACAACGCTGGAAGCATTGTTCGATGCGTTTCAGGCGGACATGGAAAGGATACTCGCATGAGGACGCTCGTCATCAGACTAAGCTCGATTGCCGATGCCAAGGCCCGCTTCGTGAATGCGGGGCAGAAGGCATTGGAAGGCGTCGTCGTTCCTGCTACGCCGTCGGTGAATTTTCCAAGCTACGACGACATGCACAGGGTTCTTGCGCCGCCGCGGCTTGCGATCGTGAAGGCGATGGCAGGGCAGGGGCCGCTGGCGATACGGGAAGTCGCCCGACGTGTCGGCCGGGACGTGCAGGCCGTCCATAAGGATGTGACGACGCTTGTCAACGCGGGTGTCCTGGACCGGACTGACGCCGGCGTCGAATTCCCCTATGACCAGCTTCATTTCGAGTTCGATGTGAAGGCGGCCGCCTGATCCGGTCGCCAATCAGGCCATCGTTTTCTGGCCGCACTGGGGTTTCGGTTTGTATCCGTGCGACCGCCTCTTCCTCCCGAGGGAAATGGTGGACTTCCCTCTTGCCACCAGAGCCGATGCGCCCCCAGCGCCGCGTCAAGCAGGCCTCCCCAAACAAACGTCGGCTCGAGCGTAAAATCGGGCCATGTTTTTCGAAGCGTCGAAGGTATGCATCCGGTGAAGGCCGCAGGTTAGGCTGCTTGAGCGTTCAGTCCTTGTGGCTGCCAATTCAGCAAACAAATGAAAAACTGCTGTGCAAGCTCCGGCCTGCGGGCGGAGGATGCGATGAAACAGCAGAAGCGCATCCTGGTCAACAATCCGCGCAAGCTCGACCACGACCAGGCCCGGGCGATCTATGCCAGCGCGCTTGCGGGCCGCGGCCCGGCCGCAGGCGAGTGAGCCGACTATGACCCCGAGCTCGGACGACCAACCGGAATTCTTGCAGATGCTGCTGCGCATGTCGGAAATGTGGCGCAGCAACATCGAGCAGGCAGGGGAAATTGGAAAATGTGGTTCAACTCGATGATGCCCTTCCTCACCACGCGCGCGGCCGACAGCAGCCTGTTTGCCGTTGCGCTGGGCGGCGAGATCTCAGAAGCCTTCAAACGCATGGCGGAAGCCCCGCGCCTTGCCGACATGTGGAACTTCGACCGGCAGGTCTATGCGCTGATGGCGGCCTGGATGGACGTCGGCCAGCGCATGGCGGCCTATCACGCCATAGCCTCCGTGCCGTGGAGCAAGGCCTATGAACGCAGCGCGACGCTCGCCGACACGAAGGAAGGAGACGCCGAGGATTTCGGCTGGCGCAAGGCCTTCGACAAATGAAGGGACATTGCGAACGAGGAACTGATCAGCAATCTGCGCTCTAAGGATTTCCTCGCCACGCAGCGCGAATGGCTGCTCGCCGGGCTGGAGCTGCGCACCCGCCAGCAGCAAATGACCGACAGCGTCGCGAAGCTGTTAGGCGTTCCGAGCCAGCACGACTTCGACGAGCTGACGCGGCAGTTCACGGAACTCAGGCGGGAGGTGCGCGCCAGCATCAGGGCACAGCGCGATGAAGTCGAAGGTGCGCGCGGTATCGCCACACAACCAGGAAAGGGATGAGCGATGACCGAACCCCGCAAAACCGCATATGCAAGCAACGATAGCCTTACCGTACACGCGTCTCGCAGATCGCACGAATACGACGTTCCGGACCGGCCTGATCGGCGTGGAGAGAGGTGTAGTGGTAGGTGGTCCGATCGAAGTTCAACGGCCCACAGGCACGCCGGATCGAGACCATCTAATCCCGGCACATGACCTTCACCCCTCCCGCTTCCGAGCAGGCCTTGGACGTTTCGGCGAATGGACCTCCCGCAACATATTGAGCTCCAGCGCCTGCTCTGCGACAATCCGTTTCAACCGGGCGTTTTCGTCTTCGAGCTGCTTCTGCTTCTTCATTTCCGGGATGGCATCACTCGCGTCCGTGCCCGCTTCTGGCGAAGACTTCCTGAGATCTTCGCGGATCCCCGCGATGGTGAGTCGTCTGTCTTTTCTGAGCGATGCGATACGCTTTAACTGCGTAACGTGGTCAGCGTCGTACTGCCGGTGGCCGTTTTCCGAGCGATCCGGTACGATGAGACCCTCCTTCTCCCAAAGCCGAAGTGTCGATGCAGAAACCCCCGCTAGACGTGCAGCTTCCGCAACGCGATAGATTTTCTTTTTGTGGTTCATCTCGGCACTTTCGTTCAGCCGCAATTTTTGCCGTTTATAAGCACGCTCGATCCAAGGAAGTGTCTTGAACGCTGCATTGTTTGCAAAATGCGTTCGCACAGGGAAAGACACGGGCACATTTGGAGAAAAATACCCGTGGCAGATCGAAATCAGTGTGGGATTTCATAGCCATGTGTTCGATCACTCGCAACAGCGACGCTGGCGAATTTATCAAACAGGTCAGCGAGAAAGGCGCCTTTTAAGGGCTGATCCTGCTCACCTGTGGCGCTGGGCCACATCATCCGCTTCCTCGCACCGATCACTACCAAGGAAAACGCTTTCGACACATCGCTCGCATTGCTTGCAGAGCGCGCAGGCCTGTCGACTGGTGTCTTCATGTTCTGCTCTCCGAGGATTCCCATTTATTGGCCGAAATTCACGGAGAACGAGAAGGTGCGCAAGCTCACCTTCACCGGCGCGACCAATGTCGGCAAGATCCTGATGCTCCAGGGCGCCAACGAGATCATGAAACGCGGCGCCGAGCTTGGCGGCAACGCCGTTCATTGTTTTCGATGGCGCCTCGCAACGAGTGAGAGCGTAGCGGACCACCTCGGCTGTCTTGGACTTGCCGGAGACCACTAATTTTCCGATTTATGGACCCCGAGCACGGCGGGTGTGGCCGACTACAGCCACGACGACGGCAGCATCTGCTGGCTCGGCTTAAGGAAAAGGGAGGGCCCGCCCGCTCCTATTTGACCTCAAGGAAGGCTCGAATTCGCTCTCCCGCCTGAGCAATGCTCAATAAGCCATCCATGTGCCCTCGCGTACCTTCCAGTTCGACGAATTCGACCGGCGTACCATCGGTTTTGATAATCGTTCCTGTCTCTCGCACTGCGTTTCCAGGAAAAATCAAGTCTTCATCGGTATAGATCAGCATCACGGGTACATTGATATCTAGGAGCCCTTTGTACAGGCTGTCTTTGGGCTGTCCAGCGACGAACAACTGATTGGCGCGCGCCAGATAAAGGAAATGGTTCGCATCTGACTGGGCAACGCGTGCTGCGCCCGCCTCGTTCAGCTTCGTGACGACCTTATAGTCATTCGCCCAACTCTGCCCGGGATCTGCACCTTCTATGGCCCAGTCCCGCCCAAATGTACCATCGGTCCATTCTGCCGAATTTGCCTGCAGTGTTAAAGTCTTCAGGGCTTGAGCCAGCCCTGCTTTTGGCGCCCGGCCTGTGTAATAATCTCCACCATTCCAGTTTGGATCCAGTTTGATAGGCGACGCCCAGACGTCCAGCCACGCGATCAGATTCGCATCTGCCCAACCAGAGGAAATGACTGGAATCACTCGCTCCAGTTTGTCGGGATAGCGTGCTGCCCATTCATAGCTTTGCAGCCCTCCCATGGAGGCGCCCATGACAGCATGCCATTTCTCAATCCCCAGTCGCTCCATCAGCCCTTTCTGCGTATCAACGAAATCGCCGATCGTCATGATTGGAAAATCCATACCCCAAGGCTTTCCTGTTTTGGGATTGATCGTCGCCGGTCCGGTGGTGATGACGTTCGGATCGTTGGCACCGAGATTGACCGGTGTGTCGACCGACACGACAAAGTATTTGTCCGTATCGATGGGCTTGCCGGACCCGATGATCGCATCCCAATAGCCGGCGCTTACATCTGCCTCCTTATATTTTCCCGCTGCGTGACTGCTTCCACTGAAATAATGCGGAATCAGGATGGCATTATCTTTGGCGTCGTTCAGCGTGCCATAAGTTTCGTACCCCAGCCGCATTTCGGGAACCGTCCTGCCTCCACGTGTCACGAAGTTCTTTAGGGTAAATTCCCGCTTCTCAACCAAAGGCTCATACGCCAATGCCGGGCCGGCCATCATGGCGACAGTGATAAGTATTTTCAGGCGCATTTACTTCTCCTTGGTCGGGATTACCAACGAAACAAAGCGGTGGCCTCAGCCTTTCAAAGCCGTATCCTGGTCACCGGATTTCACATTGATCCAGGTCAAAACTTCTCAGCTTCTAAGGGGCTTATTCGCCCCTGTAGGATCATGTCGCGGCCAGACCGCAGCGACTTCTCAAGAGTAATACTCTGGTGCCTTCTTGAAGGTCGACCACGCATCCGGGTCGTGACCGGTGACGACGTTTGCCCCCGTTCTTTCCGCGATTGTGCGCAGCTTCTGTACAGAGCGAACAGTATCCACCGTCGATGCGAGGAAGCCCGGCAGCGCCTTTTCATCCCAATGGTCGAGTGTGTAGGCGGCATCGATCGTCAGAAGCAGCGGCTCACTATTGGGAAGGCGGACGAGAAAGGATTGATGGCCCATCGCATGGCCAGGACTGAAGATCGTCGTCAGCGTTCCGTCGCCATAAACATCGTAAAAATCGTCTTGAGTGCCGTTCAAAAACTGCCATTTCAGACCAGGGCGATCGAAATCCTTGCGGATATAGCCGCCATCGGCAAACCAGTCGGGCGTGAAGGCATATTCATATTCGGCCCTCTGCACGATATGCGTGGCATTCGGAAAGCGGCCGATCGCGCCGGTATGGTCGAGATGCAGGTGGGACTGCACGACGTATTTAACATCCGCCGGATCGAAGCCGAGAGCTTTGATCTGATCGACGCATCCTTTGTCCTTGTCAAGGACCGGCCAGTACACATCGCAAATACCGCCCCAGTGGCCGCGCGGGTCCGTCGCGACTTCAATGGCGTTTCCACCGTCGATGACGGTGTGACCGTCGGGATGGGTGATCAGGAAAAAAGGAACCGGGATTTCGTAATCCGCACCATTTCCCTGATTCATTTTGATGTTGTGCACTTTGCATTTCAGGGTGCCGGACTGAAGCATGTAAAGTCGGATATCCGTCACGTTGGATCCTCCCATAATGTTATAATGGCGGATGTCTGCGGAATCTTCAGAAAGCTTCCCGATACAGCGCCAGCGCATCCTCTTCCCGAACCTCGACCGGATTGTTGACGAGCAGGCGCCCCTGGTTTTTTATCGCATCCGTGGCCAGCATGGCGAGGCTGTTGTCGGTTACCCCGACATCGCGGAGCCGGCGCGGCGCGCCGCTTTTATCCATCAGCACCTGCATATGGGTAACGAAGTCCTCGGAACGGGCCGCAGTGTCGCCGCTTCCCTTGACTCCAAGCACATCGGCGAGCTCGGCGTAAAGCGGGGCAGCCGACTGTGCGTTGTAACGAAGGACTGGGCCGAGCATCAGGGCGTTCGAAAGACCATGCGGAATGTGGTAATGTCCACCCAGCGGATAGGCCAGCGCGTGGACCGCAGCCACCGGGGAATTGGAGAAAGCCTGGCCCGCAAGCATTGCACCGAGAAGCATGCCTTCGCGTGCATCCCGGTTTGTCGGCTCCTTGCAGGCAGCGATTAGATTGCTGCCAAGAAGCCGCAACGCCTCACGCGCAAGCGCGTCCGAAAGTGGGTTTTTCTTATACTTACTTGTATAGCCTTCGATGGCATGCACCATCGCATCGATGCCGCTTGCTGCGGTGTGAACCTGCGGCAAACCAACGGTCAATTCCGCATCCAGGAGCACGAAATCCGCATAGAGTTGCGGCGACACGACCCCCATTTTGGTCGTCTCGCCGGTGGTGATGATGGAAATGTTGGTGACTTCGGAACCGGTGCCCGCAGTCGTCGGAACGAGAACCAGTGGGACACGCGCCCCCTGAACTTTGCCGATGCCGTACATGTCGGCGAGCGGTTGTGCCGATGGCAGCAGCACCGCAGCGAGCTTTGCTATATCCAAGGACGAGCCACCACCGAGACCAATCACGATATCGGCTGCGACTTGCCGCGCCTCCTCGACACAACCATACAAAACACTTTCCGGTGGATCTGGCACAACCCTATCGAAAATCGCCACGCTGAAGCCAGCCGCCTCCAGACTGGCGGCAATGGGCGCAATCAACCCAGCCTTCACAAGGCCCGCATCGGTGACCAAAAGCACCTTGCGCGCGGCAAAACGCGCAGCGATGATTTCACCTAATCGCTTAGCTCCGCCCCAGGCCATTTCAATGGATAGGACAGTTCGAAACTCGAACGGATTGATCGTCATTCAGTCCTCCCTTGTCGTCAGCTGCTTAAGCGATCGCCGAGCACAGATATTTGATTTCCAGGTAGTCATCGATCCCGTAACGGGAGCCTTCCCGTCCGAGGCCGGACTGCTTGACGCCGCCAAATGGCGCTACCTCGTTCGAGATCTGACCGGTGTTGTGACCCACCATGCCGTACTCCAGCGCTTCGGCCACTCGCCATGTCCGACGGACGTTTTCAGTATAGAAATAGGCAGCCAATCCGAATTCCGTATCGTTGGCCATAGCGACCGCCTCTTCCTCTGTCTCAAAGCTGAAGAGAGGCGCGACTGGCCCGAAGGTTTCCTCGCGTGCGACCTTCATCGCCTGTGTCGCTCCCGTCAGGACGGTTGGTTCGAAGAATGTCCTGCCAAGGCTGTGTCGCTTGCCACCTGCGACCACTTTCGCTCCCTGCGCGACCGCATCGCTAATATGGTCCTCGACCTTGGCAATGGCGTCAGCATCAATCAGCGGCCCGATCGTTACGCCCATCTGCGTACCTTCACCGACTTTCAGTGCAGAAACCTTCGCGGCAAGCTTTTCAGCGAAGACAGCGTAAACACCGGACTGCACGTAGATACGGTTTGTGCAGACGCAGGTCTGACCAGCATTACGGAATTTCGAAGCGACGGCACCATCGACGGCGGCATCGAGGTCCGCGTCGTCAAAAACAATAAAGGGTGCGTTGCCGCCGAGCTCCATTGATAGTTTTTTTATCGTCGGCGCCGACTGCGCCATCAGAATTCGCCCCACCTCGGTCGATCCGGTGAAAGAGAGTTTTTTGACAATGTCGCTTTCCGTCAGCACCTTGCCGATCTCGCGTGCTTTTCCTGTCACAATCTGGAAAACGCCGGCGGGAATGCCTGCCTGATCGGCCAGAACGCCGAGAGCAAGCGCCGTGAGGGGTGTCTGCTCAGCCGGCTTAACCACCATTGTGCAACCGGCAGCCAGCGCAGGCGCCGCCTTGCGTGTAATCATTGCTGCCGGGAAGTTCCAGGGCGTGATCGCAGCGCAGACACCGATCGGCTGCTTGAAAACCAGGATGCGCTTGTCGGTGGTGGGTGCGGGTATGATGTCCCCATACACTCTCTTTGCCTCCTCGGCAAACCATTGAATGAAGGAGGCAGCATAGAGTATTTCCCCCCTGGCTTCGGAGAGGGGCTTACCCTGTTCAGCCGTCAACAGCGCGGCGAGATCGTCTGCATTTTCTACTATCAGGTCGAACCAGCGAAGCAGGACGGCCGCTCTTTCCTTGGCTGCAAGCGCGCGCCACGATCGGAACGCCATCTCGGCCGCTGCGACCGCCTGCTCAATATCTGCCGTCTCCAGCGCAGGGACGGTGCCGACAATCTCCCCCGTCGCGGGGTTCTTGACGGCTACGTTGTTCTGAGAGCTCGCAACCCACTTGCCATTTATCAGGCATCGATCGCGTAGCAGTTCCGTTTTTTTTAGATTGACCATGACCTCTCCCAAGCATACAGTTCAATCTGATGAACCAATATCGTCGTATTGAACTAGCCTGACAGGAGGTATCGGAGGTGTCAAGTGCAAGACTCACCCCAGTGGAAGACACTGCGATCGGAAAATCGGTCGATTCTGTTCCGGCGCTCAGGCGCGCCGTCTCGATCCTCGATCTTGTCACCAATTCCAGCGACGCAATGTCGGCCGCCGACATCACACGGGCTATGTCGTTGCCAAAAAGTACGGCGCACGGGCTACTTGGCGTCATGGTAGAGCTTGGCCTCCTTGTTCGCAAACAGGACGGCACATTCCGGCTCGGTCCACATCCTATGCGCTGGGCGCACGGCTTTCTATCCGAGATGGACATGGTGTCAGTTTTCCGGAATTATTTTGCTTCGGATACCACATTGTCTCCTTACACGGTTACACTGACGACCCTTGACCGTCACGAGGTCGTCTATATTGATTGCCGAAATTCCGACCAGCCCCTGGGACATACTTTCCGGATTGGAATGCGTCTTCCTGCCACCTTTACCGCAACAGGCAAAATGCTGCTTTCCGAAATGCCGGAGGATAAGCTCGAGGCTCTCTTCAGAGCGAACTTTCCTTTGCCCCTCACCTCTAGAAGCGTCAAAAATCTTGCCGCACTAAGGCAGGAGCTGGCTGACATACGTATGCGCGGTTTTTCGATCGATAACGGCCAGGTTCGCGAAGGGATGATCTGCATCGGCACCGCTCTGAGAGATCATACGAGATGCGCGGTTGCCGGCATTGCCATCAGCCTTCTGGAAAGCGAAACGACTCCGGCGCTTATCGAGTCACTCGGAGAGACGATGCGCAAATCAGCCGCCATTCTTTCCGAGCAATTGGGGCATAGCAGCTCATCACGCATCAGCGTCGAAGGATAGCGTAGCGTTTGGGGAGAGCGGAAATTTGCTGCCGAGCAAAGGGTGGGGTTGGCTCAGCTTGAGCAACGCGGCTGCTCTCTGACCCTAACGCAGGCCGTCGCAGCGTCGAACCGAATGGCTGCGAAAATGTACATTTGGGCTCACCGTCAATCCGATGCAAGTGTCGATGTCGCGGTTCGCTCTCCAGGCGAATGGCTACATAAGCAGCTGACGAAAATCCTCTCCACGTCGATTTTTTGATGGAGGTTTTGCCAAAAGCGAGCTCCTGGGGGAGTTCAGGAGAAGTCGTCTTCGGGGATTCTTCGTGAGGCTGACGTCGCCCGTTTCCCCTTTAGGAACAGTTCGCGCCGCTGATTGTACTCGCCTTCTGGCTGAACAGCCGCTCCTCCATCTTGACGTTGGTTGCAATACTCACTATACACAGTAATGAACTAAGTTCAATAGAATGAACTCAGTTGCGTGGCCGCAGCGTGAGAGGACGCTTCGGCCTACCACGCAAGCGTGTCATTGCACCGGAACAGGCAATTTGCCGTAGAGGAGGAATCTATGAAGAAGTCGTGGTCTCTGACCATTGCAGCTATCTTTCTGTCTGCCACCGCCCCCGATGGCCTCTTGGCTCAGGAGCCAAAGCCCTTCACGATTGGCGTTGTGACATTCCTGTCCGGTGCACCGGCTGGTCCCTTCGGCATCCCCGCAAAGATTGCCGCCGAAGTCTTTGCCCAGCAGGTCAACGCCGGTGGCAAGCTGCCGGCGCCGTATGACAAGGTCGGCTTTGGCGGCCGTCCGATCGAACTCGTCATTATCGACGAGGCCGGTGGCACCACCAAGCAGGTTTCCGAACTACGCAATCTCGTAGAACAGCAGAGCGTAGACATGATCGTCGGCTACACGTCCTCGGGAGATTGTCTTGCGGTCGCGCCTGTTGCCGAAGAACTGAAAACGATGACACTTCTCTTCGATTGCGGCACGCCGCGCATCTTCGAGGAAGCTGACTACGAATATGTATTCCGCCCCGTTGCAACCGCGACGATGGACAACGCCGGTGCCGCACTCTACGTCAACGAGACAGTCAAGAAATTCAACACCTACGCCGGCATCAACCAGAACTACGCCTGGGGTCAGGACGCCTGGAACGACTTCGAGGGCACACTGAAGAGCCTTCGCCCCGAAGTTACGCTGACGACCTCGCAGATGCCGAAGCTCGGTGCCGGTCAGTACAATACTGAAATCTCCGCAATTCTCGGCAGCAAACCCGATATCATTCATTCGAGCTTCTGGGGTGGCGACCTTGAGGGTCTCGTGCTTCAGGGAGCGCCGCGCGACCTGTTCAAGAACGCCACTGTCGTTCTGACGGCAGGCGAAACGGCGATTCATCGCCAGGGCAAACAAATCCCAGATGGCACCATCATCGGCGCCCGCGGTCCAAACGGCATCTTTGCACCGGACAACGCCTATAACGACTGGTTCAAGACCGCTTACAACGCCAAGTCCGCCACGCCCCCCAGCTATCCGTCCTACCACATGGTGCAGACGCTTTTTGCGGCGAAGTTCGCTTATGAGAAGGCACAGGGCGGCGACACCGCCAAGACGCCGACTACGGAGGAGATCGCCGCTGCTCTCAAGGGTGCCACCTTCCAGAGTCCCTCGGGCGAAGTGAAGATGTCGCTGGGCAAGGGCAACCAGGCTGTGCAAGAAATGGTCTATGGCCGCACCAAGACCGTCGATGGCAAGCTGACCTTCGTCGATGTGATCCGCTACGCTCCAGAAAAAGTGAACCCACCGGAAGGCATGACCAGCCATGAGTGGATCAAGAACAAGCTGAAGTGATCCGGAAATTTCACCGCGGCATCGCTTGCGCGGGTTCCCGGCGCGTTTGGCGCCGCAATCCCTTTGAAGCGGTTTTCACCTTTCGCGCGCCGACTGGCACCGAAGATGGATCCCGTCCCTCCTTCCGAAACGGTGTGTGGCATGAACGCGTTTCTAGGCGCCGTGATTGACGGCATTCTGTATTCCGCATGGCTCTTTATCATCGCAGTCGGCTTGACGCTGATCTACGGTGTGATGAAGATCCTCAACATGGCCCATGGCACGTTCTATGCCATCGGCGCCTACGTGTCGGTTACTCTGTTAAGTTACTGGTTCGCCCAGGGGCTGCCGCCCGCTGGAAGCATTCCGGTCATGATTGTCGCGGCGCTGATCGCCGGTACGATTGTCGGCCTCGTCGTCGAACGGGGCGTCCTGCGCTTCTTGGCGGGCCGCGATCCGGTCGTGCTGCTACTGGTAACCTACGCGCTCTTCCTCATTCTGGAAGACGTGGTGAAGCTCATCTGGGGTGTCGATCCATGGATAGCGTCCGACCCGGTGTGGGCTTTCGGCAACGTCCATCTCGGCCCCCTTGTCTACCCGACCTACAATCTCATTATCGTAGTCGTGGCGATCATCAGTGGTGGTCTCCTCACGTGGTTTCTGCAATTCACTGCCAAGGGCAAGATGCTGCGCGCCGTCATCCATGATCCGGAAGCATCGCTGGCGATGGGCATCAATGTCAGCCGCTGGAAAATGTCGGCCTTTGTGGTCGGCTCGATTCTCGCCGCGCTCGGCGGCGCCTTCACAGCTCCGACCATCTCTGTGGCGCCGGGCATGGGGGTCGAAGTGATCGTCATGATGTTCGCCGCGGTGGTGATTGGGGGGCTCGGATCGATTCCTGGCACCGTCGTCGGTGCACTGATCGTCGGCTTCGTCCGCTCGCTTGCCGTCCACTATTGGCCCGAAGTCGAAGTGTTCAGCATCTATGCAGTGATGGCTATCGTTCTCGCCCTGCGTCCGCAGGGGTTGTTTCCCGGTGTGGAGTTGCGCAAGATATGATGAACAAACCCCAAACCTTTGTGCCTCTCGCCGTCGGCGCGGCACTTTTCCTTATTGCCGCAGCCTGGGCGCTGCCCACCTGGAACTTCGTCATCTCGATCGGCCTTGCCAAGGGGCTTGCGGTACTCGGCCTCGTGCTGATGATGCGGGCCGGGCTGGTCTCGTTCGGCCAAGGACTTTACTACGCAATCGGCGGCTATTCCGTCGGCCTGATGGTCAATCTCTGGAAAATCAACGAAACGGTTCTCCTGCTCATTACCCCGGTCGCCATCGCCGCGGCGACTGCAGCATTCGCCGGTCTCCTTCTGTCGCGTTACCGCGACATCTTCTTCGCGATGCTGACGCTGGCTCTTTCGATGCTTTTATACGGTCTTCTGGTGAAGTCGGTGGAACTTGGCGGCACGGACGGGTTCAACATCCGAGGTGTGACCTTGTTCGGCCTGCCACTTAGCGGTGCTGCGCGATCCAATGGCCTCGTTATCCTCATCCTGATCTGTTTTACAGCGGCGATAACCGTTTGGTACTTCGGCAAGACGTCTCTCGGTCGCCTGCTGCCGGGCATCAAGGATAACGAAATCCGCGTCGAGTATCTCGGTGCGTCCGCAAACAAGACGATCTATCTCTCCTACATCCTTGCCGCAGTTCTAGCCGCCCTGGGCGGTGCCATGAGCGGCATTTTCGTCGCGCATGTGGATCCGGAAATGGCTTTCTGGGCAACTTCGGGCGAATTCGTGGTGATTGCGGTCCTAGCCGGTACCGGGAACATCTTCACGCCTTTCATTGCCGCGCTCGCACTCGAATTTGTCCGGACGTTCGCCTATCAGCACGCCCCCAACACCTGGCAACTGGTACTTGGAGTCATCATCCTATCGATGATCTTGTTTCTGCCGACAGGCCTTGGCGGCATCCGTTTTGGTAAGCGCAAGGCAACCGTCGAGGCAGGAGAAAAAGCATGAAGCCGATTATTGAAGCAAAGAGCCTCATTAAGCGGTTCGGCGCGGTAACTGCCGCAAACGACGTAAATGTCGACATCATGTCTGGAACGATTTCGGGGCTGATCGGCACAAACGGCGCCGGCAAGACGACGTTTATCAATATGATTACGGGCTACCTCGGCCCGGACTCCGGTTCGATCCTGCTCGACGGACAGGAAATCGTCGGGCTTTCACCTCGTCAGATCACTCGGCGCGGCGTTGCCCGGTCCTTTCAGATACCGCAATTGTTCAACTCGCTGACAGCGATTGAGAACCTGATGTTTGCCTACAGCGCCACGGACAGCGTTGGCATCAAGGGCTTTTCAATTCTTTCCGACGACGAGCTCGCGACCCATGCTGACGAGAGGCTCGAGGTGTTCGGACTTGGAGCGTTCCGCAACTCGATTGCCGGCACGATGCCCGAAGGCATCCGCAAGCTTCTCGACATTGCAATTGCCATGGTTGGCAAGCCGAAGGTTCTTTTCCTGGACGAGCCGACGAGCGGCGTCGCCAGCGAAGAAAAATTCTCGGTCATGGACCGCATTATTGATGCGACCCGTGTCGCAGGCGTCAGCGTGCTCTTCGTCGAGCACGACATGGAGATCGTTGGCCGCTACTCCGACCGCGTGCTCGCTTTCTTCGAAGGCCGGGTGCTGATTGATGGACCTCCGGAAACCGTCCTCAGCGACCGACAAGTGCGCGAACTCATCATTGGTGAAGAACATTGCGTTCTCAGGGAGGACAACCATGCTTGAAGTGAAGTCAATCAACGTCTCCATCGGCGGGGTACCTATTCTGCGTGACGTTTCCATGAAGGTCGAAGCCCGCTCGATGGTCGGAATCGTCGGCCGCAATGGTGCCGGCAAGACCACGTTGATGCGTGCGATAATGGGGCTCTTGCCACTCCGGGCAGGTTCGATCCATTATGAGAAGAAGGACATTTCCCGTGAGGCGCCGCATCTGCGCGTGCACCACCAGATGGGCTTCGCGCCGGAAGACCGGCGCCTTATTCCCGAACTGACTGTTGAGGAAAACCTGCTTATTCCGGCATGGGCAGCTGGCGTCACAGATGCGCAGAAGCGGCTCGACGATGTCTATGCGCTCATTCCGGAGGCAGCGGACTTCCGCCATCGCCGCGCCCTGCAGCTTTCAGGCGGCCAGCAGAAACTCGTGGCCATCGGTCGCGCACGCATGACTGGCACCCAGCTGTTAATGCTAGACGAGCCATTCGAAGGCGTCGCCCCCGCGCTTTCCAAGCGCATTTCCGAGGTAGTCGCATCCCTGCAGCCGCTTGGTCTTTCCATCCTTCTTTCCGGCGCCGATCTTCGGCACGCCGGTAAGGGCCTCGATATGGTTTATCGCATGGACCGTGGCCAGATCACTTCTATTTGACCGTCATTGGCAGCGCCTGTGCATCTCTGCTGCGTCCCAACCGCCGCATACGAAATTGTGAACCACTTCGGTAACCTGTGGTTTCGACGGTTGCTCTTTCAAGGCTGCGTTGGAGGCATTCGCGCGGGCTTAGGAGCGCGGGTCTAAATACTGGTCATTCTTTGTTCTTCATCATTGCCGCCTGAAGCTGTGGGCAAGTGGGATCCTATCCCAAGGAATGGTTTAGCGGGATAGCACTGGCCTACCAGTGTTTCGGGTGGGTCAGTTGTTGATGACAATCAACTTACGACATCGTCGTCACCTTTTTCGGCTTCGCGAGACGAATTCTTCCTCCCCCAATCGCGTATTTTTCGCCCTGAAGCCTATCGAACCGCCCCAGCGTTTGCGGTGGTGATCGGGACGGATTGCGACGCGACATGTCGGCAACCCTACAAAACCCCTCCGCATGGCGACAACGAAACATGTGCAATCTCGAAGGCTTACCGGCGCAACCTGATTGGCACGAGTAGTGCTCAGAGTAAGCCGGGTCGCTAAAGCCCGATCGTGGTCCCGACCTGATTGGCACGAAGGGAGACTGACATGGCAGAAATGCAAAAAAGATCACCTCCAGCCCTGAGGGCGAACAGCGCGAGGTCAAGGGGTCCGACCTCTTTGTCCGGGCGCTTGAAAACCAGGGAGTCACGTGCATCTTCTACATCCCCGGCGAGGAAACCATCGACCTCTTCCATTCGCTGAGCAACTCGACGATCAAGGTCGTGCCGACCCACACCGAGCGGGCCGCGGCCCTTATGGCCGCCAACTGGGGTCGGCTCACCAGCCGCACTGGCGTCTGCATCACCACCTGCGGTCCGGGCGCGCTCAACGTCCCGAACGGCGCGGAATATGCCCGGCTCAATGGCATGCCGGTGCTGCTGATCGCCGGCCAGAAGGCGATCAAGAACCGCCGCCAGGCGGGTTTTCAGAGGTCCGCCACCGTCGAGGTGATGAAGCCTGTGACCAAGCACGCAATACAAATCACATCGGCGGAGATGATCCCGCCAACGGTCAGTGAAGCATTCCGCATCACCCAGGAGGGAAAGAAGGGGCCGGTGTATATTGAACTTCCGGAAGATATCGCGGCCGAAAATGCGAGAAGGAGGTAGCGCTGATTGCGCCGCACAAGCGCGAACTGCCGATAGCAAACGATGCGGCCCTCGATCGCGCCGCCGCCCTCATCACCGCAGCCAAACGTCCGCTTCTCGTGTTCGGGGCCGCCGCCCCGCGTCGCGCCGCCTCGTGTCCCGGCTTGATAGCGGTTATGGAGCAATTTGTGAACCGCACGGGCATTCCGTTCTTTACCACTCAAATGGGCAAGGGTGCTGTGTCCGAAGACTCCCATCTCTATATGGGCACGGCGGCGCCTTCCGAAGGCGACTATGTGCATGACGCCGTCGACAAGGCCTACCTGATCATTACGATCGGCCATGACACGACCGAAAAACCGCCCTTCCTCATGGGGCCGAAGGGACGGGAGGTCATTCACATCGGAGATCAGTCGCCGCCCGTCGAGCAGGTCTACTTCCCGCAATCCGAGGTCATCGGCGACATCGGCCATTCGCTCAAGGCGCTGGCGGATCGCCTTGAGGGCAAGCTGCCCAATGCCCGCGCATTGCTGCCGCTGCGCGAGAAGATCCTCTCCCGGATGTCCAACGACGCCGATGAAGAACGTTGGCCGGTCACGCCGCAGCGACTGGCGCACGACGTGCGCAAGGTCATGACGGAAAACGGCATCGTTGCGCTCGACAACGGCTTGTACAAGCTCTCGTTCGCCCGCAACTACCCGACCTATCTCCCCAATACGCTGCTGCTCGACAACGAGCTGGCGACCATGGGCGCGGGACTGCCGTCGGCGATTGTTGTCGCGATGTCAATCCCGGGCGGCGCGTCATGGCGGTCTGCGGCGACAACGGCTTCCACATGACCAGCCAGGAACTGGAGACGACCCGCCGCCTCAAGCTCAACCTGGTCGTGCTCATCGTGGAGGACGGCGGCTACGGCATGATCCGCCATAAGCAAGCCGCCCGCGGTTTCCCGGATTTCGGCAACACCGTCGACAATCCGGATTTCGTGAAATTGGCCGAAGCCTATGGGGTCAAGGGTACGCGCGTCGAAGCGCTGGACGATCTGGTGCCAGCGCTGGAAGCCGCTTTCGAAGGCGGCGGCGTCCATGTCGTCGTAGTGCCGATCGATTATGCGGAGAACAAGTGAGTGCTCACCGACGAGCTGCAACTCGCGCAAAGCGTAACCGGGATAAACCGCCCTCAGGAGCCCAGGAGGTCGACAGCAATGATCATCTTTTCAGAGCGGACGACGGGCCCTGCTGTCCGAGAAAGCAACAGGAGGACCACAACATGAAACAGTTTATCTTCCAGACCCCGCCAAACATCCTTATCGAGGCAGGCGCATCCAGCAAGATCGCCGACGTCCTCAAGGGCTACAAGGCCGCCCGGCGCCGAGATCTGGATCGATGGCGGGCATAATCCCGGTGCCGGCGAAGTGATCGCCGAAGCCATGGCCAATTTCGAGGAACGCCAGTCTCGGCCGCTTTTTCTGATCATCGGCATGATCAATACCAGGGATCCGGTCGGCTATTTCAAGGCCTTTACCGGCCTGGTCGAAAAGGTTTTCTGCGTGCCGATCCGCGGCAGCGAAGCGATGGTCGACCCGGTGATATTGTCGAATGCCGCTTATGATGCCGGTTTGGTTGCCGAACCGATGTTGAAGGTCGGCGATGCGCTGGAGGCGATAAAGGCATTTCTCGATCCGGAGGAATTGCCGCCACGCATCCTGGTCGGCAGATCTCTCTATCTCGTCGGCGACGTGCTTGCCGACAACGGCACGCCGCCGAAGTGAAGGCTGCAAAATGAAAAAAGCCCGGTCTAGCCGGGCTTTTTCATCAATGTGATATAATTCGTCGATATCAATCAGACAGCGCTCGAAATCCAGTTCGAAAGAACCGTCTTCGGCTTTGCGCCGACAGAGATATCGGCAACTTCGCCGCCCTTGAAGATTGCAAGGGTCGGAATGGAGCGCACACCGAACTGTGCAGCGAGTTCCGGGTTCTCGTCGATATTCAGCTTGGCGACCTTGACCTTGCCTTCCATCTCGACGGCGATTTCTTCGAGGCTCAGAGCGATCATCTTGCACGGGCCGCACCATTCGGCCCAGAAATCGACGACGACGGGTATTGCGGATTCCAGAACTTCCGACTGGAAATTATTGATATCGACTTTCACGATAGCCATGGGCTGCTCCTTTACCGGAATTGGGTGTTGAACGGGCGTGTCGCAAAGCGGTCGGCCGAACGCATTGAGCTGAAATACGTTCTGCAGCGGCTCGACAAATACACCCCGGTGATTTCGTCTTCTGAAATGGCTTCTGCGGTTACGTGCCATTTGAAAGTATCCTTCTTTTGGGAGAGTGCCGACGCCCCGCTGGCAGGTGAGCCGGCCGTAGGGGGCGAGCTATGAAGGCCGCCGCCGGCTCAGCTTGATCTTCGAGTTGCGCAGCGACTCGACTGCGTCAAAGTTTTCCTCGGCGGAGACGCCGAACATGTACTCGACTCCCTCGTCTCGAGTGCCGAGACAAGAAAGTCAGCCTCCTTGAGGCGTGCATCTACAGACTGAGGCATACATAACCTTCTGACGGTTTTTATCTCATTGACGGCTCCATATCGTCACGACGATCTAGATACACCTCTTCAAACCGCGCAGTCAAGAATCATTTTGCACCACGAACGTGCCGGCTCCATCGGAGCAGGCCTTTCCTCAAGCCATTGAATTTTTCTCTTAGTGAGGGCGCAGCGAGGAAATTTCCTCGGCGATCCGCTCCGCAGTCGGGCGCGGATTCGTCTTCGGCCGGGACGAACGATCCCCCACGTCGGCGGGCAATTCGTCGACCTTGCCACAATCCTCCATGCTTTTGGCAAGCCACTCGGCCAGCTTCGCGTCATCGGGTGCGAAAAGGGCTGCCGGATGCACGAAACGTTCTTTCTTGAAGTGCTCGACAAGGGCAGCGCGGGTGTCCCTGACGCGCGGGCGGGGAACGACACTCGTGCCGCCGCAGGACGCTTCCAAAGCCGGGCGGGTGAGGCACGCGAGGAACTCCTCCTTGCCCATGTTCGGAAGATCTGCGTCGGCGCCGATGGCATCGCCGGCAATGCGGACAACGACGCCGCTGTCCGAACGATTGGTGCGCGCCGACAGGGCGTCGATCAGGGTCAACCTTGCCACGACACGAAGCGTGTCGATGTCGACCTCCAGCTTGCCGTTTTCGCCGATCAACTGGGCAGCGTGCCGGGCGAACCGCCTGGACCCATAGAGATGCCCGGAGGCTTCGGAGCCGGAGTCGACCGAGACGTTCTGTCCAGCAAACGCACGCACCAGCATTGCCATGAGCGTATCTTCCTCGATCGGGGCCCGTGCCAGCGCCTCGTGCAGCGCGTCGGTGCGGAAATCGCCGATCATGTCGATGCCGTTTCGGGTCACGTCCGGCCCGGTCTTGGCTGAAACGTCGATGGCAGCCTCGTTTCCGTCCTCGCCGCCGGGCGCGGTCGGATCGCCCTTGCCTTTCGCTTGTCTGGCTTCCGGCATCCGAAAATGGGCAGACTGCACCTTGCCCTCACGATCGAGAAACATGGCGATGCAATCGCCTTTGCCGGGCTTGCCGTACAGGTAACGCCACTTACCGCGGATCTTGACGTAGGTCTCGTCGATCCTGACCGAACCACAATGCGAGCGCCGAAACTGGCGCAGCCGCTTCTCGATCATCGGAACATAGGCAAGTACCCAGCGGTTAATCGTGCTGTGGTCCACTTCGAAGCCGCGCTCTTGGAACATCTCCTCAAGGTCTCGGTAGCTGAGCGGATACCGCAGATACCAGGCCGCCGCCTGCACGATGAGCCATGCTCGAAATGCCGCCCTTTGAAATCATCTTTCGACCAGCGCTTCAGCTTCTCGGCAATGGTATTCAGAAACACAGGCTCGCTCCACAAATTCGAAGCGAGAATTTCTCCGGCGAGTGTCAACAGACGGTTAACTAAGAAAATTTGCGACAGGCCCGGTCATCGCCCTGGCCCCGAGGACGCTGGAACGGGACGAGCGACTTGGTTTTTCGCAGTGAGTTGCTGCTATGGAGCGCCGACCTTTGCTTCAACTCCAGTCACACCATAGCCGTCCTGCTCAAGGGCGGCGGCGTACGCGACGGCATATGCCGCGATCTTATTCGCACAATCCATTCCATTGATAACTTGGCGAGCGTCGATGAAGTTGGTTGCCCGAAGATTAATGTAATCCGAGAGCTTCTTGCCGGTAAACCAGCCTTCCTTCAAGCCCATGACAAGCACCTTCGCCGCAATTTCCGGTACCAGTGCTCTTGCTGGAACGGAAACGATATCAATGCCGAGCTTGATGCTGGCCACGCGGTAGTTTTTCTTGTGCGTGAGTTGGGCGTATCCTCTCCCAAACCAGCCTTTACGCCAATATGGGGAGGAGACCCAAGGCAGCCCGCCCTTTGCCCATGCGCTGTCAAGACGGGCAATCGCCTGAAAGTCAGATATCGCGAGAGTCTCGCGCACCGGCTTCATAAGGCATCTAGTTTCATGAAATGCTGTAGCCAACACGTAGGCGCATTGGTTGCGCTGTAATGTGTGCACCTTGCATTCCGAGATTAGAAGTCGGGTGTCCCCGCGGTCGAGGTCGCCGACGCCGCTTTTGGCGGCAAACGCCACGGCGACGCAAATTAAAATAATCAGGCATGCTGCAGCGAGTGTTCGGAGTATCGGCTCCGCTTCCCGTTCAGGGTGCCGCATGAGTGCGCCACCTACGTATTCGAAGGCGTCTCGTGCGTGTTCTACGTCTGATGACGGGCGGTACTTGCCATAGTAGTAGGCTATCTGCATCGCTTAACTCCGCAATATGCTGAGAACAAATCGACAGACGCCCCGCATAGGTGCGCAACTCAATTTTAATTTGTAAACAATAGGGTAGCGTACGTAACGGACCAAGGAGAGCAAAGTGACTCTTGCCGGGCGCCGCTCTGTCAATCGTTGTACTTATGGGCTGTGGCCAAAGAAAAAGGGAACCCACGTCGACACTCCCAATGGAGAAAGAGAACGTTGGGAGCTATGAGCGCGCGAGAATGGCGAGCGCGAAGTTCGGATCGCCTCCTTTCCATGCTCCTAGAGCAGCCTCTGGACCTCGCGTATCGTCTCCTCCCGACTCGACAGCACGTTGATGAATTCGGGCATGTGGGAGATGTCCTCGCGGGCGATCACTCTGTTTTTGCCTGTTTGATCATCATGGATCGCGAATTCGGATCACCTTTCCTGACTCATTCGAATTCGGCCCGCGACAGACTGGTTTGTTCGCTTTCGGGTTTGCGATGGAGCCGCAATTCCGCAAGAAGGCTCGACGTAACCTGATCGATGGGCCTCAGCCCATCAACGGTGCGTAGGAGGCCGGCGGTGCGGTAGTAGTCCGCGAGCGGCTGCGTCTGAGTCCGGTAGGCTTCGAGCCTGACTTTCAGCGCCTCCGGATTGTCGTCGGCGCGCACCGGCAGGCCTGCGGCCTTGGCCTCGCGCGCCCGATAGATGATGCGGTCGAGGAGCACGGATTCGACGACCTTCAGTTCGAGCACCGCATCGAGCCCGATGCGCGCCTGTTCGAGCGCTTCGTCGAGGGCCCGCGCCTGTCCCAGCGTGCGGGGAAAGCCGTCGAGGATGAAGCCGGATGCAGCGCCCGGCTCGGCGATGCGTTCGAGGACGCAATTGACGACGATGTCGTCGCTAACCAATTCGCCCCGCGCTATGAAGTCGCGCACAGCAAGGCCGACCGGCGAGCCCTTGGTGACCGCAGCGCGCAGCATATCTCCCGTCGACAGCTGCGGCACGCCCAGCCGCTCTGCCAGGCGCGTTGCCTGCGTTCCCTTGCCCGCCCCCGGCGGTCCAAGGATGATCAATCTCATCGTTCCCTCCTTCGTACGTCTGGCCATTGTCTTTCCCTTGATCGCCCCGTCGGCCCCGATGAGGCGACACGCCGGAACCCACGTCTTCATCTTGTGCTGCCGTCAGCCAGCCTTCCGGTTCAGCCGGTTGTCTATCAGGTGGTCGACCACGGCGGGGTTAGAGAGCGTCGAGGTGTCACCGAACTCGGTGCATTTGTCCTCAGCTATCTTGCGCAGGATGTGGCGGATGATTTTCCCCGAGTTTGTTTTCGGCAGACCCACCGCGAACTGAACCTTGTCGATCGTGAAGATCGGGCCGATCGCCCTGCGAATCCAGGAAACGAGTTCATTGCGCAGCTCGTCAGAGGCAGTCTCGCCGTCGATAAGGACTACGTAAGCGTAGATGTCCTGCCCCTTGATCTCGTGCGGATAGCCGACCACCGCGGCTTCCGAAACGCTAGCGTGGGCGACTAGGGCGGACTCGAGTTCCGCCGTGCCGATGCGGTGGCCGGAGACGTTGATGACGTCGTCGACGCGGCCCGTGATCGAGTAATAGCCGTCTGCATCGCGCCGGGCGCCATCGCCGGTAAAATATTTGCCGGGATAGCGGGAGAAATATTCCTGCTCGAAGCGCTCGTGATCGCGGTAAAGCGTTCGCATCTGGCCCGGCCAGCTGTCGGCGATCACCAGGTTTCCGTGTGCAACGCCATCAAGCACGTCGCCCGCCTCATCGACCAGCTCAGGCTTGACGCCGAAGAAGGGGCTGCCGGCGGAGCCTGGCTTCAGGTCGGTGGCGCCGGGAAGCGGCGTAATCAGGATGCCGCCGGTCTCGGTCTGAAACCAGGTGTCGACGATCGGGCAGCGACCGCCGCCGACGACGCGGTGATACCATTCCCAGCTTTTCGGGTCGATCGGCTCGCCGACTGAACCGAGGAGGCGGAGCGAGGCGAGCGAATTCGATTTCACTGCGTCCTCACCCCGGCCCATCAAGGAGCGGATCGCCGTGGGGGCGGTGTAGAACAGGCTGACCTTGTGCTTGTCGATGACGTCCCAGTAGCGTGACGCGCTCGGATAGGTCGGTATACCTTCGAAGATCAGCGTCGTCGCACCGTTGGCGAGTGGCCCGTAGACAATGTAGCTGTGGCCGGTGATCCAGCTGATTTCGGCAGTGCACCAGTGGATGTCGCCGTCGTGGTAGTCGAAGACATATTGATGCGTCATGGCGGCATAGACGAGATAGCCGCCTGTGGTGTGCACCACCGCCTTCGGCTTGCTGGTGGAACCTGACGTAAAGAGGACGAACAGCGGGTCCTCCGCTTTCATCTCCTCTGGCGGGCATTGATCGGGGACGGTCTCGGCGAGATCGTCATAATAGTGGTCGCGGCCTTTCAGCATCCCTACCGGTGCGCCGGTGCGCTTGACCACGATGACGGTTTTCACCACCTTGGGAAGCTTGTCCAGCGCAGCGTCCACATTGACCTTCAGCTCCAGCTTGCGCCCACCGCGCAGGCCCTGGTCGGCGGTGACCACGACGGTGCTCGCCGCATCGGCGATGCGGCTTGCCAGGACTTCGGGCGGGCACTGGCTGGAGAGCGCCGAATGGATCGCGCCGATGCGCGCGCAGGCGAGCATCGCATAAGCCGCCTCGGGGATCATCGGCAGGTATAGGGTGACGCTGTCGCCCTTCCGGATGCCCTGTGACCGCAAAACGTTAGCCCATTTCATGACTTGGGCGTACAGTTCGCGATAGGTAATGCGGGCGACATCCTTCGGGTCGTCCCCCTCCCAGATGATGGCGACCTGGTCGCCCCGCTCGGTCAGATGCCGATCGATGCAATTATAGGAGACGTTGGTGGTGCCGTCCTCGAACCACCTGATCGAGACCTTGCCCGGTTCGAACGAAGTGTCCTTGACGGTGCTGTAAGGCTTGATCCAGTGGATGCGCTTGCCGTGTTCGCCCCAGAACTGGTCCGGGTTGGCGATCGAGGCCACGTACATCGCCTCGCGGCGCTGCGCATCGATGGACGCGCGTTCGGCCCATGCCTTCGGAACTGGATAGACGCCTGCCTTCTTGTTGCCGTTCATTGTCGTTGTCCTTCCTAGGACGTTCTTCGCAGCTCCCCATCACCTCGACGGGTGGAGGATTGTCATGCACGAATTATGCTTTCCGTTCGGCAGGTCCGGCCTCACGTATCCGTTCGGAGTGTCGCTGCCTTGCGGAACTGCTCGAAAATTTCGGTCATCCGGTTGCGGGCGATGGCGAAAGCGTTCTCGCTGGCCTTGACCGCCATGCTGGTGATCTCGCGCGAGCCGTTCAGCGCCATCTCGTAAGCCTGTTTCGCCAGTTCGACGCGGTCCTTGGGGGCAAGGGCCGCATCCTCAAACACCATCAGGAGCTGTGAGGAAGCCGCGCGGAACAATTCCAGCTGCTTTTCGGCGACGCCGTAGGCGCCCTTGTTGGCAACCTGCGTGGCCTGCGCGACGGCCTCGATATTCCTGGCCTGTTCCCTGACAAGTGCTGCCGGATCGACGCCCGGCATGTTGAACTTGGCAAGCATCTCGTTGATCTGGTTGGTCAGCGTCTGGATATCCGGGGTCTGCGATGTAGGCATGGGTAGTTTCTCCTTAAACGATGGGGTTACGAGGCGTCGGATGGAGTTTGCGGCCATTCGAGCAGCAACTTGTCGAGATTCATCGGACCGTCAGTGAAGATCACGGCCGGCATCTCGCGTGCCTCGCGGATGATCGGCAGGAACTCCATATGGGCGAGGATGTCGCGCTCGATATCGATCCCCGGCGCGACTTCGATTAGTTCCAGCCCCTCAGGGATCAGCGAGAAGACGCAGCGCTCGGTGACGTAGAGCACAGACTGGTGCGTCTCGCGGGCAATTTCGCCCGAGAAGGTGATCTGCTCGACCTCTTTGATGAACTTCGCCCGGCCCTTGTCGGTGAACGTGCCACAGAAGACGACCCGGCGGGTGTTCTGCGAGATGTTGATGAAGCCGCCGGCGCCGGCGAGGCTGCCACCGAACCGGCTGGCATTGACATTGCATTGAGCATCGACCTGCGCGAAGCTGAGACAGGCGAAGCTCAGCCCGCCGCCGTCGATGAGATCGAACATCTGGTTCTGGTCGATGATCGACTCGGGGTTTTTGGCCGCGCCGAAATCCATCCCGGTCTGTGGGGTGCCGCCGATGGTACCGGATTCGGTGGTGAGCTTGACGAGGTCGATGATCTTCTCTTCCGCCGCTACCGCCGCAATGCCTTCCGGCATCCCGATGCCGAGGTTGACGACATCGCCCGTCCGCAGTTCGAAAGCGCAACGCCGCGCGATGATCTTGCGTTCGTTCAGTTCCATGGAGGCGGCGCGGTCCGGCGGCGCACGGAATTCGCCGGAGAAGGCGCCGTTATATTGGGTCGCATAGGTCTGCATGTGATGTTCCGGCTCGGCGACGACGACGTAGTCGACCAGGTGGCCGGGGATTTTCACGTCGCGAGGGTTCAGCGAGTCAGCGGCGGCGATGCCCTCAACCTGCACGATGACGATACCCTTGCTAGCCTTGGTGGCCATGGCGAGCGACAGGTTGTCGAGCGTCACCGCCTCCTTCTCCATTGTGACATTGCCGGATGGATCGGCCGTCGTGCCGCGCAGGACGGCGACATCGATGGAGAAGGTTTTGTAGAGGAGCCCATCCTTGCCTTGGATTTCCATCAGCTCGACGAGATCTTCCGTTGTGTTGGAATTGATCTTGCCACCGCCGTTGCGCGGGTCGACGAAGGTCCGAAGCCCGACTTTCGAGATCAGCCCGGGCTTGCCCCCAGCGATCTCGCGGAAGAGATGGGAAATGATCCCGAGCGGCAGATTGTAAGCCTCGCACTTGCCGCTGACCGCCAGTTGCGCCAGCTTCTTCACCAGCTTGAAATGCCCGCCGATGAGGCGTTTCACCAGCCCGTCATGCGCCAGGCGATTGAGGCCCTTGTCTTCGCCGTCGCCCGGCGCGGCAGCAAAGACGAGGGTGAGATCACGTGGCTCGCCCGTTTCGCGGAAACGGTTCTCGAGGGCGCAGATCGCCGCCTCTGGCGTGCCGATGCCGACGAAGCCGGAAAAGGCCACTGTATCGCCCGAACGGATGATCGAGGCGGCTTCGGCGGCGGAGACAATCTTGGTAGTGGATTTGTCAATTCCGCCCTTTCCATAGAATGCGTTCTGATGCGGTGCTGCCATGCTTGGCGTTCCTTCATGTGTTCGAAGCAATGCGGTTAACCCGCAACGCGGATGCGGTTGCCGTTCCGCTGCCTTGCAAATAGCTCTCAAGATTCGTGCCAGGCCGGCCGACTAAGCTGACGAACAATTATTTGCTGCTGTTTCAGCTACGTGGGCGGAAAATACTGGATTGGGCGGAGTGGAATGGGGTCGCGAGCCGACAAAGGTCACGACGATGTCGTAAGTTGAATGTGGAGATTCCGACTGGTCGTCCGAGCTCGGGGTCATGGCCTGCTCACTCCCGCAAGCGCGCTGGCATAGATCGCCCGGGCCTGATCACAGTCGAGCTCGCGCGGATTGTTGACCAGTAGGCGATCCTCGTGCTTCATCGCATCCTTCGCCAGCTTGGAAAGATCGCCTTCGCCGATTCCAACCGCCGAAAGCGAGCCGGGCACCCCGCAGTCTCGGCAGATCGCCTCGATCTCGGCGATGAAGGCCACAGCGTCCGCCGCATTGGACTGTCGGCGATAGCCGGGCTGGATAACGTCGGAGAGCTCGGCATAAAGCGCTTCGGCCGCCGACCGGTTGAATTCCAACACGTAGGGCAGGACCAGCGCAATGGAGAGGCCGTGCCCCACATGGTAGATCTCGCCGATCGGATAGGCGAGCGCATGCACCGCGGCAACCGGCGAATTGGCAAAGGCCATGCCGGCCAGCATGGAGCCGAGCAGCATTTCCGAACGCGCTTCAAGGTCAGAGCCGTCCGCGTAGACTTTCCTGAGATTGGCCGACAGCAGCGCCAGCGCCTTCAGTGCGAGCTGGTCGGAGATCGGGTTCTTCTTGATCTTGCCGGTATAGGCCTCGATCGCATGGGCCATGGCGTCGATGCCCGTCTCAGCGGTGAGGTGCGGCGGCAGGCCGAGCGTCAGTTCGGGATCGAGGATCGCCCAGTCCGGGATGAGGCGCGGCGTGATCACCGCCTTCTTCTCGTTGTTTGGCGTCTTAACGATGGAGATCGGCGTCACTTCCGATCCGGTTCCCGCCGTGGTCGGCACCAGCAGCAGCGGCAGCCGGTCGCCGGTGGCACGGTCGATACCATAGATATCATCAAGCTTGACCGGGGTTTTGGCGAGATAGGCGACGAGCTTTGCCGTATCCAACGCGCTGCCGCCGCCGATCGCCACGACAGCGTCGACGCCGCACTCGCGGCAGATTTCTGCTGCCGCTTCGATGACATGCGACGGCGCGTCGGCGACCACGCCGTCGAACATGGTGAGCGCGATGCCGGCTTCGGCAATCGCCGCTTCCGCATTGCGCGTCAGCCCGGCCGCCCGCACCTTCTCGTCAGTGACGAGCAGCACATGGGCGGCCTTATAGCCCTTGAGGAGCCCGCCGATCTTGCTGGACGCGCCTGCGCCGAAACGGATGTTGGTCGGGCTATGGAAAGTGAAGGCCATGTGTTTGGTCCTTTTGTTTGGCTCTCTCGGGCGGCAGGGCCTGCCGCCCCCTCTGAAATGCCGATCCTTGCTGTCGACCGCCCCAGGACTCCCGAGGCGGTTCATTCCGGGCCTGCTCAGGCGCTCGGCGGTTTCGCCTTGGGCGAGCGAAGTTCGCCGAGCAGTCGCTTGTACTTTGAATCATCGACCGGCACTGCGACCACATGCACCCCGCCGCCTTTGAGAGCGGCTTCAAGCGCAGGCATCAGATCGTCCAGCGTTTCGACGCGCGTGCCCTTGGCGCCATAGGCTTCGGCCAATTTCGCGAAATCCGGATTGCGGAAGTCGACGCCGAATTTCGGGAAACCTCTGGCGGTTTGCTTCGCTTCGATCATGCCCCAGCCGCTGTTGTCCAAGATGAGGACGACGAGGTTGAGCTTTTGTTCGACGGCCGTCATCAGTTCCTGGCCGGTCATCTGAAAGCCGCCATCGCCGCAGACCGCCATCACACAGAGCCCGGGTTTAAGCATCGCCGCCACGATCGCTGAGGGCACGCCGGCTCCCATGGTCGCGAGCGTGTTGTCGAGCAGCAGCGTATTGGGGTGATTGGTCCGATACTTCCGGGCGAACGGGATCTTGTAAAGGCCATTGTCGAGCGTAACAATGCTGCCTTCCGGCATGACCTTGCGAACAACGTGCACTATGCGATCCAGCGTGACCGGCCAACTTTTATCATTGGCACCCTCGCCAATCAGGGCGAGGATCCCCTCACGCAGCGGCAACAATGCGCCGGCATTGGGCAGCTTGCCCTCGACGCGATCCGCCAGCGCCGCGACTGAAGCGCCGATGTCGCCGATGACCTCGAGCTGCGGCGAATAGGCCTGCGTGAAGGTCGCATGCTGATGTGCGATGTGAATGACCTTCGGGCCGCCCTCAGACATGATGAACGGAGGCTTTTCGCACGTATCGTGGCCGACCGGGATGATCACGTCGGACTTGTCGACGGCGACGTGGACATGGTCGCTTTTGGAAAGCGCCGCCGTGCCCATATAGAGGTCCGAGTCCTCCGCCACGACGCCCTTGCCCATTTGCGTGGCGAAGAAGGGAATGCGGGTGCGTTGCACGAAGTCGCGGATTTGGGCGATCGAGTGCTGGTCGAGGCGGCTTGCCGCCCCGCCCACCATGATCATGGGACGCTTGGCCGCAAGGATCATTTCAACCGCGCGATCGAGGGTCTTAGTAATCAAAATTCATCCTCCTTATATTCTTCGGCCGCAATGTCTTCCGGTATTACAACAGACACTGGGCCTTGCTTTTCCTCTTGAGCGATGCGGAACGCCTCACTGAGGACTGGCCCGATCATTTGCACCGACCCGATCTGCACTGCGAACTTGGTGAGCCCCTCCATCACGGAGACGAGGGGGGTGACCTGAAAGTGCCCATGGAGGCTGCTGTTGACCGGCTTCTGGCCGGCGATCATCACCATCGGAAATCCGCCGAGATGGGCATACTCAGCGCCGTTGGGGAAGTTGAGTGCGCCCGGGCCGCAGGTGGCGACGCAGACGCCTGGGCGGCCGGTGAGCCGGCCCTCGGTGGCGGCCATGAGGGCCGCACCCCACTCGGTACGGGTCGGCACGAACTCGATCTTCGACTTGCGCAGCGACTCCATGATGTCGAGGATTTCCTCGCCGGGGACGCCGTAGATGCGCTTGACGCCCATTTTCTCAAGGACCGCGACACAGAGGTCGGAACCCTTGATCATGCGTTGCCCCCCTTAGAATTGGGTGGGTTCTTTTCCTGCTTTGTCCATTGCATGACGGGTTTCTCCTTTACTGACGCCATTAAAGCGTCATGACGTAAAACATTATCAGGCACGAGAGTCAACGGTAAAAACGCTTTATAGCCACCACCGCGTTCCTTCGTCGGCTTCATTGCGTTCTCGTGTATTTTAGTTGTGGCGCATCGAGGCAAATTTCCTCAGCTCCGCGGTCCGGCGTGACTAGCCGGCGACACCTTCAGGTTGGGCTTTGTGACGGCGAAGTCCGTCGCGCTCGGTCGCTTCATTTTCGAAGGCTCGCCGGGATTGAGGAACGTTGGTCCCGCTCGACGAGCAGCCCGGTCGGAGACCCGGCGGGGATCGCCGAGGACCCTCGTTGCCACTTAGGTGAGCAGTGAAATCGCAATGAGGCTAACGAAATGCCCGCTCCAAGGAGTGGCAAGTCGAGTTGTTGCCGCGGGGATATCGCAGAGTCTTGACTAAAGCGAGCAACCGACGTAGGGACGAGACGGTCTAGTAGCTCCATAGCCATTTATTCCGTTACGGAGGTATTTATGCCGCAACATGGGGCGCACGCCTTGAAGAAAATTCGGCGTCGAAGTATGCTCGTCGCCAAGTCGCCGATCGGGGAACGGCTTGCACACCGGATCGGATTTGGGTAGCCCGCCCAATCGGAAGTGGCACATCCCGATCCGCGCCGGCGCTGGCCGCCTTCAAGAGCCCAGCCGGTTCGTACAACATGAAGCGTAGGGCTGCGTGCGTAGGCTCACTTGCTAAGCCGTTGGATTAGGAGCTCGCCTTACCTGCAGTCCGCGAAGCCCTCGACACATACATCGGGGGACGGCCCCAAACCTCGGATATGAGGTCCATTACCTCCGCATTGGTGGAATTCAGCGTTTCCATCGCTTGTTCGTAAGCCGACCGGCCTACCTCTCCCGCTGACAGCTCATATAACGATCGGTTTTTCATCCAAGCTTGCCGGATCGCGTCCGATTCCCAGACGGTCGCAGTCAACAGATCATCCCCCAGCCAGTCCCGCAGTAGTCCGACTGCCTCCTGCTGTGCGACGTCACGCGGATCGTGTCTTGTCACCAAATATTTGGTGAAATCATAATTTACCGACCTCCCAGCCTTTTCGATCAAAGAGACGAAATGCGAGAAGGAGTAGAGGGACAGGGTCATTGACGCGATCTCAGGCCATTGAGGGCGGACCGTCATCAGAACGCCGGTCGCTGCTTCATACGCACCCGCTGTCAGAAAGGTTCCACGTCCACAGTGGATAACGACAACGTCGTAGCCCTGCTCGACTTCCTTGAGCGCATCCACCATTCCGATGCTAGCGTCTGGGAGCTTCAAGTCCTCATTATGGAAGCGCTTCCAACTTTCCCGTTCGAATATTTCGAGCTCCATAGTACCCGGCACAAGATTAAGACCATCAAAATGGGTCGATTCAATTACAGAGCTCATACTGACCCGGTTGTCATCATAGCTTAAAGCGCCATACATGCTCCTAGGGCGGTCGGGAAAACACAAAGTCGGAAAACAATAGCCGAACATTTTCGACAATGAGCCCTTCAGATCGAGATCTATAGCGAGAACGCGGTATCCTTGAAGTGCAAGGCCTTGAGCCAGGTAGAACGATGTGGTGGTGCTTGCGGAGCCGGCGGCTACCGAGATGATCTGTAGTTTCTCACCCTCGCGCCTGCGCGGGCAAAACTTCAAAGCCTCTTTCGGACGGGCCGAAGCGAGATAAGCACGGAGTTCGTTAATCTGTCGAAGCGTATAGGAGCGCCGTCCTGCGGTCCCTAGCTCCGGTGTTGGCCCCAGCCCATCAATTGACAACTGGCGCAAATAACTGCCCGACACGCCGAGAATCTCCGCAACCTCGCCCAAGGAGAACGAGCGAAGGGTCCTGTGGTCTCGAAAATCAGGCTCTACCCCCCGCTCCCTTAGGCGATCCCAGAGTTCGTCGGTACGGCGCTCAATGCGCTCCGAAGTGGTTTCCATTTGAGATGGGTTCTCAGAGCGTGGCATCAGTGACCTCGTGACGGTATTTCTTGTCATGACGTGTTTATGCTGTCACGATTTACCACATTGTCTGTGCCCGTCAACAAGCACTTTTCCGCGCCCAGGAAGCTTACGGCTACATACTTTCGTCAGGGAATTCTTGTTCTATATTCCTCTTAGGACGGAACGAGATTTTTTGGGCGATCTGCTCCGGGGTCCGGCTTGGGCTCGTGTTCGGCGGGACGAACAATCCTCCATGCCGGCGGGGCCTCCGCACAGAAACCACTCGACCCAGCGTGCCACGACCTTCGCCGTTACCCCGTATGGCCCTGCTGGCCGCGGATCTTGCGGCCCCGCTTGTCCCAATTAGCCTAAGACGTGGACTTGCGTATCGAATCGATCCAGATTCTTGTCACAACATGACGATTGCGGTGCGGCGGATGATCTCGAAGCGCACAACCCTGCCTTCGATATCCGCGCCAGCCAGCTGAATACAGAAGAGGTCTGGCGCAGCACCTTGCGCCGCTCGCGCGCAAGATCAGGTCTCGTCCTCCGCGAAACCGGCGCGGCTAGGCCCCTCCGCCGCCGGGGCGATGCCGGACCGGGCGCCGATCACGAAGATAGAAGGTCATGCGCATAACTTCATCGCCGGGCAACTTTCGGCGGTTCGCTTTCTCGGGCAGCGTCGTGGCGGGGCCGGTGTTAGTCCCCGATTGCAAAGCGGGCAATTGACCAGATGAAATCCGTCTGCATGGCAACGGCGGCCTGGTCGCGCTTGCCGGGATTGGTCCAGAACCAATTCGGATCCGGTGCGCCGTTGGGACTGCAGGAACCGGATGGATTAGGACAGAGCGCCGGGATCGGGGGATCGACAAATCCTGCTGGCGTCGTCATTATTCCCTTTGCGTTGACGGCGGCACGCGCATGGCAGGTGATGCAGGACGAAGTGTCGGCGAATCCGGCCTCCGTTACCGAATTGCCGAGATGCGTCGGCAAGCCGGTCGCCGAGACGAAGTCGGTCTGGCTGCCCTTCAGGCAGTAATGTTCCCACACAGGCGAAAGACCTGCAGAGCCCATCATGGCTTTCAGTGCGTCGTTCTTTGCACAGGCGCTGTAGGGCCGATCAAGGACGTCATTCGCGTCCACGTCGGCGACAACCGCGCCATAGGCATCATGGCATCCGGTATAATCGCAACGGCCTGGATTGTTCTGGTGCTCGAACGTTGCCCAGGTCCAGTTGGGCAGCACCTTACTGATGATATGCATGGCGGTTAGCGCGGATTTCTTCCCGTCAGGTGCCTCGCTGACATAATAATCGGCGCTATCGACCTCATCGGCGGGTACCCAATTTGCCTTGACTTCCATGGCGCCGACAGGAGCTGAGATCGGCCGGCCGGCATTATAGAAGGCTCGCAGACCGGTCTTGGTAAAGAGCTGGTTGCAAACGATGTAATCGAAAGTCGCCTGGTTGCGGCGAACTTCTTCGCTCCCGTCGGGCGACCCATGCGGGACGGAGCCCATCGGAGCCAACTGCTGGAGGGCTGGAAGACTCAGTATTTTTGGGCTGGCCACGGGAGTGGCGATTTCCGCCGCTGCACCCGACTGTCCACAGGACGGGTCACCTTTGGCGCCCGGAAAAACCGGGTGCGGAGTGAATGTATCTTCGTTCGAAGCCCATGTTTCGAACAAAGCCTTGTTAGGCGTCGCCGCGACGGGACCAGCGACATAAGCGAGGAAACGCCAAGACGCCTCGTCCGGCCTGTTGATTGCCAGGTTGGCATCGACCGACTGGGCGAAGCCGTCGAGGGGTATGGACGCCAACGTAAAAATGGCACCCGTTGCAAATAATCTGGAAATCCAGTGCATCTTGTTCTCCAAGCAGTTTCATCAGTCTCCGAGCTTTTTCGGAGGGGATTTTGTATTCTATTGGTGACATCCCGCCTCGAAGCGGAAAAGGCGACTGCCGTCCGAACGGGTGATCGTGACGGCTTCGGCGGGGGAGAAAATCTTGTTTGCTTATAGCTATCCCCTACCCGTCCCGTGGCCGGAGCCATTCAACTATGCTTTTGGGGAGCTTGCCCTGCGACTTGCTCGAAACGAGCACGCCGACATGCCCGCTCGGAAGCGGAATCTCCGTATAGTCGGTGCTGCCAATCTTGCCGCCGAGCGCCTTGGAGCAGGCCGGCGGAATGATATGATCGTTCAGCGCGAAGATGTTAAGCACGGGCATGTCGATCGCGCGGAGGTGGACGATGCGGCCCGACAGCTCGAACCTACCCTCGACCAGGCGGTTCTCCTGATAGAGCTCCTTCAGCCATTGCCGGCCGGCCGCGCCAGGGTGATCCGGCCGGTCGGCCAGCCATTTCTCCATGCGCAGGAAGTTCATCAGCCAGTCCTTGTCACCGGCGTTGTCGAAGAGTTCGACATTGTACTTGGTCAGCGATTTCATCGGCGTCATGAGCGAGAAGATCGAGCTCATGAATTCGCCGGGGACGACACCTAACGCATCGACCATGCGATCGATATCCTCGGGCGTAAGCGAGCGGGTCCAGATGTTGAGGAGGCCGTGATCGGGCGCCGGGTCGTCGATATCGGCGTGGAAGTCGATCGGCGTGATGGTCAGGACCAGGTTCTTGACCTTCTCCGGATGGAGCGCCGCATAGCAGGTGGCGAAGACGCCGCCCTGGCAGATGCCGAGCAGCGTTACCTTGTCATGGCCCGTCTCGCGGCAGATCCAGTGCACCGCCTCGTCGATATAGTCGTCGACATAGTCGTCCATCGTCAGGCAACGCTCGGCGCGGCCAGGCTTGCCCCATTCGATCAGCCAGACGTCGACGCCCTCGGCGAGCAGGCTGCGCACCAGCGAGCGGTCGGGCTGGAGGTCCGCGATAGTGTAGCGGCCGACCAGGCTATAGACGATGAGGACCGGCGTCTCGACGGTGCGCTTGACCGTCGGCTCGTAGCGAAACAGCTTCACCTTGTCGCGGCGCATGACGAGCGTCTTCGGGGTTGTTCCGACATCGACATCCTCGTCGCGGATGCCGGCGAGCACGTCCGCCCCCTTGTGAAACTTGCCGACATTCTCGGCGAAATCCTTCAGGAAGCTGTTAAAGGCGGTTTTGCGGGGTTCGGTCATCGCTCATCCCTTTCCTGGTTGTGTGGCGATACCGCGCGCACCTTCGACTTCATCGCGCTGTGCCCTGATGCTGGCGCGCACCTCCCGCCTGAGTTCCGTGAACTGCCGCGTCAGCTCGTCGAAGTCGTGCTGGCTCGGAACGCCTAACAGCTTCGCGACGCTGTCGGTCATTTGCTGTTGGCGGGTGCGCAGCTCCAGCCCGGCGAGCAGCAATTCGCGCTGTGCGGCGAGGAAATCCTTAGAGCGCAGGTTGCTGATCAGTTCCTTGTTCGCAATGTCCCTCCACTTGTCGAAGGCCTTGCGCCAGCCGAAATCCTCGGCGTCTCCTTCCTTCGTGTCGGCGAGCGTCGCGCTGCGTTCATAGGCCTTGTTCCACGGCACCGAGGCGATGACGTGATAGGCCGCCATGCGCTGGCCGACGTCCATCCAGGCCGCCATCAGCGCATAGACCTGCCGGTCGAAGTTCCACATGTCGGCAAGGCGCGGGGCTTCCGCCATGCGTTTGAAGGCTTCTGAGATCTCGCCGCCCAGCGCAACGGCAAACAGGCTGCTGTCGGCCGCGCGCGTGGTGAGGAAGGGCATCATCGAGTTGAACCACATTTTCCAATTTCCCCTGCCTGCTCGATGTTGCTGCGCCACATTTCCGACATGCGCAGCAGCATCTGCAAGAATTCCGGTTGGTCGTCCGAGCTCGGGGTCATGGCCTGCTCACTCCCGCAAGCGCTTTGGCATAAATCGCCCCGGCCTGATCGTCGTCGAGCTCGCGCGGATTGTTGACCAGTAGACGCTCCTTTTGCTTCATCGCATCCTTGGCCAGCTTGGAAAGATCGCCTTCGCCGATTCCAACCGCCGATAGCGAGTCGGGCACCCCGCAGTCTCGGCAGATCGCCTCGATCTCGGCGATGAAGGCCACAGCGTCCGCCGCATCGGACTGGCGGCGATAGCCGGGCTGGATAACGTCGGAGAGCTCGGCATAGAGCGCTTCGGCCGCCGGGCGGTTGAATTCCAACACGTAGGGCAGGACCAGCGCAATGGAGAGGCCATGCCCACATGGTAGATCTCGCCGATCGGATAGGCGAGCGCATGCACCGCGGCAACCGGCGAATTGGCAAAGGCCATGCCGGCCAGCATGGAGCCGAGCAGCATTTCCGAACGCGCTTCAAGGTCAGAGCCGTCCGCGTAGACTTTCCTGAGATTGGCCGACAGCAGCGCCAGCGCCTTCAGTGCGAGCTGGTCGGAGATCGGGTTCTTCTTGATCTTGCCGGTATAGGCCTCGATCGCATGGGCCATGGCGTCGATGCCCGTCTCAGCGGTGAGGTGCGGCGGCAGGCCGAGCGTCAGTAAGGGATCGAGGATCGCCCAGTCCGGGATGAGGCGCGGCGAGATCACCGCCTTCTTCTCGTTGTTTGGCGTCTTAACGATGGAGATCGGCGTCACTTCCGATCCGGTTCCCGCCGTGGTCGGCACCAACAGCAGCGGCAGCCGGTCGCCGGTGGCACGGTCGATACCATAGATATCATCAAGCTTGACCGGGGTTTTGGCGAGATAGGCGACGAGCTTTGCCGTATCCAACGCGCTGCCGCCGCCGATCGCCACGACAGCGTCGACGCCGCACTCGCGGCAGATTTCTGCTGCCGCTTCGATGACATGCGACGGCGCGTCGGCGACCACGCCGTCGAACACGGTGAGCGCGATGCCGGCTTCGGCAATCGCCGCTTCCGCATTGCGCGTCAGCCCGGCCGCCCGCACCTTCTCGTCGGTGACGAGCAGCACATGGGCGGCCTTATAGCCCTTGAGGAGCCCGCCGATCTCGCTGGACGCGCCTGCGCCAAAACGGATGTTGGTCGGGTTCTGGAAAGTAAATGGCTTCATCTGCTTGGTCCCTCTGTTTGGCTCTCTCGGGCGGCAGGGCCTGCCGCCCGAGGCGGCTTATCCTAGGTTGCTCAGACGTTTAGTTGGTTTCGCTTTGCGCGAGCGCGGCTTGTCGGTGAGCACTCGCTTGTTATCCGCATAATCGATCGGCACTAGGACGACATGGACGCCGCCGCCTTCGAAAGCGGCTTCCAGCGCTGGCACCAGTTCGCCCAGCGTTTCGACCCGCGTTCCCCTGGCCCCAAAGGCTTCGGCCAATTTCACGAAATCCGGATTCCCGACGGTGTTGCCGAAATCCGGGAAACCGCGGGCGGCCTGCTTATGGCGGATCATGCCGTAGCCGCCGTCCTCCACGATGAGCACGACCAGGTTGAGCTTCAGTCGGACGGCCGTCTCCAGTTCCTGGACGGTCATCTCGAAGCCGCCGTCGCCGCAGAGCGCCATGACGCGATGCCGGGGATAGAGCATCGCGGCCGCTATCCCTGACGGCAGTCCTGCTCCCATTGTTGCAAGAGCATTGTCGAGCAGCAGCGTATTGGGGGCATTGGTCTGGTAGTTGCGAGCGACCGAGATCTTGTAAAGGCCATTGTCCAGCACCAGGATGTTGTCATGCGGCGTCATTACCTCGCTTATACCGTTGACCAGACGCCCTAGCGCGAAGCTGTCGTCCGTCGCCCGCGCGGCGACTGCCCCAACATCAGAAGCGGACGTTTGGCTGCGGTGATGGGGCTTCGGCGCAATCATCAGACCTCCCCCTCCTCGCATTTTTCGGCCGCAATATCTTCCGGAAGCTCAAGATACACTGGCCCCGGCTTTCCCTCCTGGGAGACGCGGAAGCCCTCCCTCATCGTCGACGGGATCAACTGCGCCGATACGATTTGTATTGCGAGCTTGGTCAAGGGCTTCATCACTGCGACGGAGTCGACCCTTTGGAAACCTGCCTGGGGGCGGCTCTTGATCGCCTTCTGGCCGGCGATCACCAGCAGCGGCATCCCGCAGAGAAAGGCATAGCCAGCGCCGTTGGGGAAGTTGAGCACGCCCGGACCGCAAGTGGCGAGGCAGACGCCGGTCTTGCCAGTCAGGCGGCCATAGGTCGCGGCCATGTAGATGGCTCCCTGTTCGTGTCGGGTCGGCACGAACTTGATCTTCTTCGACTTGCGCAGCGACTCGAGCAAGTCGAGGGTTTCCTCGCCGGGAATGCCGAAGATCTACCCAACCTCCTGCTCCTCAAGCCCCCGCACAACGAGGTCGGACCCCTTAACCTTACGCTTCCGGGATTGTGCCACCACGCTTGGTCTCCCTTCATGTGTTCGAGGCAATGCTGTTATCCCGCAACGCGGATGCTGCGGTCGTTTCGCCCGAGCGTTCTTTCCTGCTTTTTTGTCATGCCAGCCGCTTTTAAATTGCTGCTGTAAATTCCTTGGTCGTCGCGCTGCCGCTGAGACCGGCGGTCGCGACATTGTCGAGGTTCAGCGCCTTGCCGACCGCGTTGCCGTGGCGTTCGCCTTCTCGCCTTCGCCGACATTGGTGGACATGAGGCAGGTGGCGAGGCACTGCCGTCGGATTGGCGACATTCTTCCGGCGATGTCCCGGGCAGATCCCCGCGACGCCGCCGACAAGGGCCGGCGATCTGGTCGGAGAGGACGCCCAAGCAGGTTGGTTGCTAACGAGGACGGTGAATTAACAGACTGTGTCATGTCAAACATCCTGACGGGGTATCTAATCTGTGACGGTATTAAACCGTCATATGGTATATGTATGATCATGCCGCACGAACGTCAACGGCCATTAACCTGCCGCGCCAACAAAATTACCGGTTCTATCGGAGCAAGGCTCACGGCTTCGGCGGCGGAGACAATCTTGGTAGTGGACTTGCCAATTTCGTCCTTTCCATAGAATGCGATCTGACGCAGAGCTGCCATGCTTGGGGTTCCTTCACGAGTTCGAAGCAATGCGGTTATCCCGCACCGCGGATGCGGCGGCCGTTCCGCTGCTCGCAATAACTCTCAAGATTCGTGCCAAGCCGGCCGATTGAGCTCACGAACAATAATTCGCTGCGATTCCAGTTATGTGGGCGTAAAAATACGGGATTGAGAACAAGGACGCCTGTCACTTAACCGACAAAGGTGACGACGATGTCGTAAGTTGATTGTCATCAACAGCCGACCCCACCTGCTGTTAGGTCAGTGCTATCGCGCTAAACCACTCCTTGGGATACGATTCCACTTACCCAATAGCGCTGTCTCCGGTGGGATCATCGACGATCACGCGCCGTGGCGAGCGATCCCATTCACCAGACGAGGTAACCTCGTCCCGCATCTGGTACCCTGCATAATGTTGCCGTCTGGCGCGCGCACCTGCTCCGCCATAGGCCAAAATGTTTTGAGCGGCCTCGCCCCACTCAAGGGACGGCGACGTCGCAAATGACGCTTGCCGTTTTGTAAATGTATCCCGCCCTCCGCGCCTGGAGTGCTGTTGCAGCAGGTGATGATGACAGATTGCACACACCATTCCCAAAGTTCGGGCAGGAAGCCGCTTCTTCACAGGGCTTATGGCATATTGATTGACTGTTTCGTCCATCACTATGCCGGAGCGTTGTAATTGAGCGAAGAGCGTCAGGCGAAAGCAGGATCTCTGGAGGACGATTGTGCGGCATGCAGGAAAAGTCCGAACACTGCGATTCCTGATTGATGATGCCGAGGCCTTGCGCAGGGAGGCGGACAATCCCGTTGGTAGTGGGTGACCTCAGCGAGGCTCTCGCCGTGCGCCTGCGACCTGGATAACCATGACGCTTGCACGAACGAAGAAGACACCCCTCCAGCACGGTCTTGTTCAGCGACAGCTCGGCGACAGTCCGCCTCAGCTTGACGTTCGCCCTTCCAAAATGGCGTAGACGCTTCACTTGCGAGAGCATCAGGCCGGTATATTTTGTTCTAATTTAGAAAGTGGCGTTTAGAAGCTTCTGCTTTGCGTCAGACATCGGCGATCGGACCCCCCTCTACCAAAATTGAGGACAGTGCGATCTCCGCTTAATTTCTTCCTGCATGGGTCGCAAGTCGCGGTTCCAGATGGCCCGATCAACCGAAATTCTCGACATCCAATTTACGACATTGTCGTCACCTTTGTCGGTTAAGTGACAGGCGTCCTTGTTCTCAATCCCGTATTTTTACGCCCACATAACTGGAATCGCAGCGAATTATTGTTCGTGAGCTCAATCGGCCGGCTTGGCACGAATCTTGAGAGTTATTGCGAGCAGCGGAACGGCCGCCGCATCCGCGGTGCGGGATAACCGCATTGCTTCGAACTCGTGAAGGAACCCCAAGCATGGCAGCTCTGCGTCAGATCGCATTCTATGGAAAGGACGAAATTGGCAAGTCCACTACCAAGATTGTCTCCGCCGCCGAAGCCGTCTCGATCAATCCGTTCGGGCGATACGGCGGCGGCATCCGTTGCGGAATAACCGCATTTGCTACGAACATATGAAGGAGAGCTATCTATGACGGGAAAGTGCGGAACTGGCAAATCGCCGAGAATGTCGGCAAGTTCCACAAGGGGACGGACGTGCTCGCCGGCATCCGCGACAAGGATGTCGATGTCGGAGCGACGCCGAAGACGTATCACGCTTCACTCACGGCCGAGGCTTTCTGAGCTCGAGGCGATCTGGAGATTAAAGATGTCCAAAACTGAACTTGAGCGTTTCGTTGGCGATGTGGGGAATGACGTCCGCCTGATGGAATACACGAAGGAGATTAAAAATGTCTGATACTGAATTAGAGCGTTTCGTTGCCGATCTGGAGAAAGGCGGCAGCCTGCTGGAATACGTGAAAACGAATGCTACCGGTCTCGCATCATTGGTGGCAAGCGGAAAAGCGCATGGCTACGATTTCACGATCGATGAGGCCAAAAGTTACATAAAGGCCAGAAATCCAGGTGGCATGACCGCCAAACAGACCGATCCAGCTGTCGGCAAGCGCCATTCGGACGTTGTGACCTCTATCAAGGCAGTCCAGACCATCGTGGCCGCCACCACCGCTGTTGAGGCGGCGCAAGCGGCAACGACAGTCTTTGAAGCTGCCGAAGCGATTGTCGTGGTCGCTGCGGTCCTCATTTAACCAAACGGTCACGGGCGGTGCGCATTCACCCCCCGTGACCAATGAGAAAGTGGAAATGGGAGGTAACCTCGTGACCCACTCTGCTAAGGAACACTATCGACAGATCTTTGACCGGCGGACGCCTGCAGAGGTCCGCACGCTGGCCCACATCAAGCGCTTCATGGAATGCCTCTCCGGCGACGCGGCATTCAAGAGCGCGCTTTCGGAGAACGTCGACAACCCTCGTAGCGTAACGGCACGCTACGGGATTGAAGTCGACCCGATGGAGATGCTGCCGCTCTGGCATTCTAGCTACCGGAAATTATATGGCAAACCGGAGTGTACGTCGTGGCCATTGGCTGTAACTTGGCGTGAGTATATGGACGAGATGGTGCGCCATCGCGACATCCTGCGCGACCAAGGCAACATGTCGGTTGCTTCCCCTCGTTTCCATGCGTGGCGCGAGCGGCAAATGCGCCGCTGCGACGACGTGTTGGGCATATCGGCACAGTCGATCACGCACCCCGTCATTGCTTTCGAGCTGAGCGAAGGCTGTACCGGGGGCTGCTGGTTTTGCGGCCTGTCGGCGAGTCGGTTCAAGGGTTATTATGAATATAGCAAGGAGCATGCCTACCTTTGGCGCGGGGTAGTTGGCGTCTCGAGCGAAATGTTCGGTTCGGCAGCGAGCACTGGCTTCTGCTACTGCGCCACAGATCCGATGGATAATCCCGACTACGACCGCTTTCTCTTTGACTATTATCAAATCACCGGCACATTGCCGCAAACAACGACGGCTATGCCTCTCAAGAATCTGGCACTCACCAAGCGTGTGCTCGAGCTGTTCGAACGCTACCGTTGCGTGACCAATCGCTTTTCCGTGCTGAGCACGGACCAACTCAATCAGATCCACACGGCATTTTCGCCCGAGGATCTGATGGGCGTTGAACTCGTCCTGCAAGGCAAGGAGATGCGAAGTTCAAAAGCTTTCGCCGGCCGCGCGCGAAAGGAGAAACTCAGCGCAGTCAAAGACGGCGATGCAACCGTGGAATCTGAGAGCGGTCACACGACGATCGCCTGCGTTTCCGGCTTTCTCGTAAACATGCCGCGGCGGCGTGTGCAATTGGTGACGCCGGTACCGGCGAGCGGACGTTGGCCTCTCGGTTATCGCATCGTGGATGAACATTTCTTCGGAACGCCAGATGAGTTCCGGGACGAAGTCCAAAGCATGATTGATGAGCACATGCACGAGAGCCCACCTCCCAACCGGCCGATCCGCTTCCGCGGGGACTTGCAGTACGAGGCCAAGCGCCATCACTTCCTCCTCCGATCTTGCCACATTGAGTATCAGGTGCCCGACAACGCCGCCTCCTCCGTTGGCGATCTGATCGCAAGTGACCGTTGTACTGCGTCGGAATTGGTTGCGCAGGTCGTAACGGATGGAGCGAGCGCCATAGCAGTTGCCGATGAACTCGACCAACTGCACATGAGAGGATTGCTCGAAGAGGACCTCGACGAGCGCTTTGCCTGGCGGAATGGCGAGGGCACGACATGAGCGCCGATATGCCGATCGTGCTGGTGAACATGCCGATGTCAGCAGTTGAACGACCGTCGCTGGCGCTTGGTCTGCTGCAGTCGGCGCTGACGCGGGCCGGCCTGCAATCGAGGACAGTTTATGCCAATATCTGGTTTCTGGAATACGCTGGCCTCGCCGACTATAATTTACTTGAGACTTCCCCTCCGGAGGAAGCGCTTGTTGACTGGCTGTTCGCAGGCGTCGCATTTCCTGACTTCGAAACCAACCACGCCCTGTTCCTCGATCGGTATTTCCGGCGCAATCCGTGCCCACATAGAAGTGAGGCCGAGCTTCGTGCTAATTTCCTCAAGTTGCGTTCGCTCATCGGCGGCTTCATCGATTGGACATGCGGCAAGATACTGAAGGAACAGCCGGCTATGGTCGGCTGCACGTCAACATTCAATCAGCACGTTCCCTCGTTTGCGTTGTTGCGGCGCCTGAGCGAGCTCGCGCCAGGCTTGGTCACCCTCATGGGGGGGGCAAATTGTGAATCCGTGATGGGACGTACTACTCATGCGCGGTTCCCGTGGGTCGACTACGTCGTGTCGGGGGAGGCCGACACGCTGATCGGAGGGCTCTGTCGCGACATCCTCACTCATGGTCGCGATATCCCACCGGGCGACCTGCCGTTCGGCGTTTTCGGCCCGGTTCATCGCCAGGCCGGCTATCCCGCCACGCTGACAGGCGACTTGGTGCCCCGCGCAGTGGTCGAGGATATACATGCCCTGCCGCTGCCCGATTTCTCGGATTATTTTGTCGAACTTGAGCGATCGCTCTATGCCGACCGCGTTTATCCGGGGCTGCCGATGGAGTTCTCTCGCGGCTGCTGGTGGCAGCGCAGCAGCCCCTGCACGTTCTGCGGCTTGAACGGCGCATTGATGACGTATCGCCAGAAACCGGCCGCACAAGCGTTAGAGGAGATGATCGAGATGTCCAAGCGCTACGGCACGTCGCGCATCGAGGCAGTGGACAACATTCTGGCGAATGACTATGTTGAAAAGGCATTGCCTCGCCTCGTCGCCCTACCCGAAAAGCTCTCCATCTTCTTTGAAGTCAAAGCCAATTTGAAGCGCGTTGAAGTCGAGAAGTTGGCCGCAGGCGGTGTCCGCTGGATCCAACCAGGTATCGAGAGCCTGGATAGCCGCGCTTTGAAGCTTATGGGCAAGGGAACGACGGCAGTGCAAAATGTTCAGCTCCTGAAATGGTGTCGCCAGTTTGGCGTGCGGGCTATCTGGAGTATCCTGTGGGGTTTCCCCCGCGAAAGCGATGCTTGGTACGCTCAAATGGCTCGCTTGTTGCCGCTGCTGCATCATCTGCAGCCGGGACACGCTGTTAGATTGCGCTACCAGCGCTTCAGTCTCTATCATCGCACAGCCGACCAATATGGTCTGACGCTCAGCCCGGCCGCTTCCTATCGCTACGTCTATCCGCTCTCTGAGCGCGATCTTGCGGATCAGGTTTACTACTTCGAAGACAGTCAAGCCAATGATACCGGCCGCAATTTCGGTGTACTTGACGCAAACCGCCGCCCCGGCGTTCAGGCGATGATTCAAGGTATGGATGCCTGGAGAGACGCATGGCGCGGCCCGACGACCCCCATGCTATCGATGTGCGATAGCGGTGACGAGATTATGATTGAGGACACGCGCAATATAGCAGTGGAGCGTGAACAGCGAGTCAAAGGCTTGGCGCGTGAAATCCTACTGGCTGCTGATCAAGGCATGCCAGAGGCCCGCCTGAGTGGACAGCTGAAGGGGGCGAGCCTGGCGGAGATTGAGGAGGCGACTGCAGACCTTATTGCTCGCAAGCTAATTGTCCGGCTGGACGCCCGCCTGGTCGGGCTTCCGGTTTGGGACCCCTGTACGTCAATGCCCGCTCTGACCGCGTTTCCAGGAGGCTATTTAGACCGACGTGTCGGCGGGTACTGTCCGAGCGAAAGGCTGGGGCGGATTACGACAAAACATGTCGGCAACCCTACAAAACCCCTTCGCATAGCGACAACGAAACATGTGCAATCTCGAAGGTTTACCGGCGCAACCTGATTGGCACGAGTAGTGCTCAGAGTAAGCCGGGTCCTAAAGCCCAAATCCGATTGGGAGCTTAAACGACTATGCACATCGTGGTCTGTATCAAACAGGTGCCGGACTCTGCGCAGATACGCGTCCACCCGGTGACAAATACGATCATGCGCCAAGGCGTACCGACCATCATTAACCCTTACGACCTGTTTGCCCTCGAAGAGGCACTACAAGTTCGTGACCGCTATGGGGGCGAGGTGACCGTTCTCACGATGGGACCGCCCATGGCTGAGCAAGCGCTACGCAAAGCCCTCACCCACGGCGCAGATCGCGCAGTGCTTCTGACCGACCGCCACTTTGCTGGATCTGACACGCTGGCGACCTCGTATGCACTTTCTCACGCAGTAGCGAAGATTGGCGAGAGCTATGGGGCGCCTGATATCGTCTTTACGGGAAAGCAGACAATTGACGGCGACACGGCCCAGGTCGGACCCGGAATTGCAAAGAGGCTGAACCTCCAGCAACTGACCTACGTAACGAAGATTGTCTCCATTGATCCCACGTCGCGCGAGCTCATGGTTGAACGGCACGCGGAGAGCGGCACGCAGATGCTGAAGAGCACGTTGCCATGTCTCATCACCGTGCTGGAAGGAGTCAATGCTATCCGCCGGGGCTCTCTCGATGACGCCTTCCGTGCCGCGCGAAGCACGGTTCTTAAATGGGGGGCCGCTGACGCCGGCATCGGGGAGTTGACCAAATGCGGCCTAAGGGGATCGCCGACGGTCGTGAAGCGAGTATTCGCCCCTGGTCCGCGCGCCGAAAAAGCTATGCAAATGGACATTAACGACAAAACGTTGGCCGAGGTCGCTGCGGACGCGGTCACTGCAATTTTTGCCCGCCAGCCTGTTTTGGAACGCAAGCTCACGTCCCATGGCAATCGGTGAGCAGCGAGGAGTAGATTTTGGTCGCTAGAAAAAATGAAACGCCGGCAAACGCGGTCGGCCGCGCCAGCTCAGGGAAAAAGCTGCTAAAGTGTTTCGAAGATCACCGGCACGTCTGGGTCTTCATGGAACTTGAGCGCGGCAATGTTCATCCCGTATCGATTGAACTCCTCGGCGAAGGCCGCAGACTAGCTGACAAACTGGGTGTCCAACTGGCCGGGGTAATCCTCGGTTCGTCTCAAGGCGTGGGCACCAAGCCTGCGATCGAAGAGGCCTTCGCCTACGGAGCTGATGTCGCCTATCTAGTAGAGTCGCCACTCCTCGCCAATTATCGAAACGAACCCTTTACCAAGGCTTTGACGGATCTGGTCACTACTCACAAACCAGAAATTCTCCTTCTCGGCGCGACCACGCTCGGCCGCGACCTCGCCGGTGCTGTAGCAACGACCTTACAAACAGGGCTTACGGCTGATTGCACCGAGCTGGATGTTGATGGAGATGGTTCACTCGCAGCGACGCGGCCAACTTTCGGCGGGTCCTTGTTGTGCACGATCTACACGCTGACTAGCCGGCCGCAAATGGCAACGGTGCGGTCCAGGGTCATGGCGACGCCGCAACGTGCGGATAACCCAATTGGGCGCGTTATCCAACATCAACTCCTGATGGTTGAGGAGGAGATCGTCACCAAAGTCTTCGCGTTCCTTTGTAACAGCGGGTCTGAGCAATCCGATCTGGCCAACTCCGACATTGTGGTCGGGGGCGGACTCGGCCTCGGCGCTGCAGGAAACCTGCAATACTTAAGAAACCTGGCAACGACGATCGGCGGGGGAGTCGGGTGCTCGCGCCCACTGGTCCAAAAAGGCTGGATGCCTGCGGATCGACAAATTGGTCAGTCCGGCCATACCATTAGACCCAAGCTCTACATCGCGGCGGGAATATCTGGCGCGGTCCAGCATCGCGTTGGAGTCGAAGGAGCCGATCTGATTGTCGCTATCAACCTCGACCAGAACGCTCCGATCTTTGACTTCGCTCACATCGGCGTTGTCGCTTGCGCGCTGGAGTTCTTGCCGGCGTTGACAGACGCTTTCGCCAAGCGAATGGCACCGCACAACTCTATCAAGGTTATGGACCGAGGAAGCTAGATGACCAAGAGTAAGTTCGACGCGATAGTCGTTGGAGCCGGTATGTCCGGCAACGCCGCAGCATATTCGATGGCTAGGCGCGGTCTAAAAGTGCTGCAGCTGGAGCGCGGAGAACATTCGGGCTCTAAGAATGTTCAAGGGGCTATATTGTACGCCGACATGTTGGAGGCGATTATCCCAAACTTTCGCGATGACGCTCCTCTTGAACGGCATCTGGTCGAGCAACGATTCTGGCTAATGGATGACTCGTCGCACACGGGCGTGCACTATCGCTCTGGTGACTTCAATGAACTGAAGCCAAACCGGTATACGATCATCCGCGCCCAGTTTGACAAATGGTTCTCACACAAGGTGCGCGAGGCGGGCGGCACAGTCCTTTGTGAAACGACAGCGACCAGACTCGCTTGGGACCTGAGCGGTAAAGTAATAGGCGTTCACACGGATCGAGAGGGCGGGGTGATCCTCGCGGACATAGTCGTCCTTGCTGAGGGCGTGAACGGACTGCTTGGAACACGAGCCGGCTTACGCGATATGCCGAAGCCGGAAAATGTGGCCCTCGCTGTCAAGGAAATGCATTTCATGCCGGAAGACGTCATCGCAGAGCGCTTCGGCCTCAGCGGTAGCGAAGGTTGTGTGATCGAAGCCGGCGGCACGATCTCACGCGGAATGGCCGGACTGGGCTTCCTTTATACCAACAAGGAGTCGATCTCGGTGGGGATCGGCTGCCTCGTCTCCGGTTTAGCGGAAGGCATGGAAAATCCGTACCGCCTTCTTGACGCCTTCAAGCAACATCCCTCGATCCGACCATTACTGGCCGGATCAGAGATCAAAGAATACGCCGCGCATCTTATTCCTGAGGGTGGCTTCAAGGCAATCCCACAGCTCTTTGGCAACGGGTGGGTCGTCGTGGGCGACGCGGCGCAACTAAACAATGCCGTGCATAGGGAGGGATCGAACCTTGCGATGACATCCGGCCTCATGGCGGGTGAAGCGATCTTCCAGATAAAGAGCCGTGGCGGTCTGATGACGAAACGCAATCTCTCTCTCTATAAGGGCATACTGGACAAGTCGTTCGTCATGAAAGACCTGATCAAACACAAAGATCTTCCAAGCCTCCTCCACACCGACAGCCACAATTTTTTCATGACGTATCCAACGCTTATATCTCAGGCGGCGCAAAATTTTGTGCGCGTCGACGGTGTACCTAAAATCAACAGGGAGAAGGCTACAGCTGCCTCCTTTATCAAGGCACGATCCCGTTGGGGGTTGATCAGCGACGCGGTCCGCTCCGCCGCATCTTGGCGCTAAAGGAAAATTCGATGAAGACGACTATCATTGAGCGCATTGAGGATAAGCTGTACCAAAACCGATATCTCGTCGATACTGGACGACCACACATTACGGTGCGACCGCATCTGTCGCCAAGCCCAAGCCTCCTCGCCTTGACGCAAATCTGTCCGGCCAAGTGCTACGAGCTGAACGAAATTGGTCAGGTAGCGATTGTTTCGGATGGCTGCTTGGAATGCGGCACATGCAGAGTGTTATGCGAAGCTAGCGGCGACATAAAGTGGAATTATCCCCGGGGCGGGTTCGGGGTCCTCTTCAAATTCGGATGAAGAGTTCCTACCTCCGGCGGATAGCAGCGATCGGTGCAGCTGCATTAGCGGCGGCGATTGAATGTGCATCCACTCAACCTTTTTGAAAGGCTAATTTACGCCGTCGATAACACGTATCGTTAACTTAGGAATATGCGGCGACATATTTCGCGCACCAGGGTAAAAAACAGTGCAACCTCCCCTGTTTGTAGGCCCGATGAAACCAGAGACGCGGCTCAGTATACTCTACGCCGTATCCAAAGAACTTATCTCTTCTTTTCCTCTAGACAACGTGCTGAAGGCAGCCATGAATGCACTCGCCGAGCATCTGCTATTGAGCGATGGCGGAATCGTGATTCACGGCGCCGGAGGAGAGCCCTGGATAAACGTGCGGGCTCTCATTGGGCACGACGTTCGCTCACGTCCACTTACGATTGAACAGGCGGACGCAATAGATCGTGTCCTCGCTGGCGGTGAGAAGCACTTTGGGAAAAATTCCATCTTTCTCCCCGTTAAGGCAAACCGGAAAGCAATCGGCGCATTGTGGATTGATTTCGCACAGCAAAGCGAAGCTCAGGACGAAAGTCTTCTGACAAAGATTGCCGTGCTGATCGGTTTAACCTGCCAGCGATATCGCGAATTGTGCAGCGATGGCGGCTCGGTCACCGAGGAACAACAAGCAGGACAGATTCCGAAAATCAAGCCGAGGCCTCACACCCAGCACGATAAGATCGACTGGATCGTCGGGGACAGCCCTGCGATCAAGAAGGTTCTCGAAACCACCAAAATCGCGGCCGCGACAAACTCCGCGGTGCTTTTGAGAGGTGAGACCGGTACTGGCAAGGAGTGCTTTGCCAGAGCAATACACGCGCTGTCGATACGGAAAAGCAAGCCATTTATTAAGTTGAATTGCGCCGCGCTGTCGGAAACCGTTCTGGAATCCGAATTGTTTGGCCATGAGAAAGGCGCTTTCACTGGCGCTCTTCTTCAACGAGCTGGACGTTTCGAACTGGCCAATGGCGGAACGCTGTTGCTTGATGAAATTGGCGATGTATCACCACAATTCCAGGCGAAGTTATTGCGCGTGTTACAGGAAGGCGAATTCGAACGTCTCGGCGGAACGAAGACATTAAAAGTAGACGTTCGAGTTATATGCGCCACCAACAAAAACCTTGAAGTGGCCGTCCTTCGAGGGGAGTTCAGAGCCGACCTCTATTACCGGATCAATGTGGTGCCCATCATTTTGCCGCCACTTCGGCTGCGCGACGGAGACATTTCGCTTCTAGCGCAAGTGTTCCTCGAGCAATTCAACAAGGCAAATGATCGAAATTTTGAGTTCGCGCCGTCGGCACTAGACATTTTGTCTAAATGCGCATTCCCCGGCAATGTTCGCGAGCTGGACAACTGCGTACAAAAGACCGCCACTCTCGCCAGTTCAAATACCATCGGTTCATCAGATTTTGCTTGTCAGCAAAACCAATGTTTTTCGGCGCTCCTTTGGAAAACCGACGTCGACGGTATTGGCAACAAAACGATGCACACTCTCAACCCGCGAGACACAATGTCGAGCGGACTGGGCCCCTACGCAGGCACTCCCAGCGGTGCCACAGCCACAATGGAGGCACCGGGTCTCACTGAGCGTGATCGACTGATCAATGCAATGGTGAAGGCTGGTTGGGTACAGGCCAAAGCGGCTCGTATCCTAGGGAAAACGCCGCGACAGGTCGGCTATGCGTTGCGCCGGTTTGGTATCGATGTGGTGAAAGAGTGAAGGTGAGCGAGATCAAGAGCGTTGTCAGCTTTGGTTGGTTGCCAGCGAAGCGACTTCGGGCGCGACCCTGTCTTGATTTCTACAAAACAGCTCCGACAGCAAGCGGGGGAATCGGGTGTTAAAGGCGACATAAGCGCTGAAACCATAATGTCTCGTCGACGGGAATCTCGCTTGCTTTTGGAGCTGTAACCTTTCCTCATCAGTGGAACAGTGCAATGTCGGAACCGGAAATAAAGGTCGGGACGAGCAGCAGTGCCTCCTTCCACCGAGCGCCGATGGCTCCCGCTATGCCCGGTGGCCGCGCATCTTCGTCCTATGGCCTTTCGGTGACGGATGACATAGATGCGCGGATCTGGGAGAGAATCAAAGACCATCCCTGCTTTTCAGAGCAAGCGCATCACTATTTCGCTCGAATGCATGTCGCGGTCGCACCTGCTTGCAACATCCAGTGCAACTACTGCAATCGCAAATATGATTGCACCAACGAAAGCCGCCCGGGCGTCGCATCGGTGAAATTGACTCCCGACCAGGCAGTACGCAAGGTGCTTGCCGTCGCCAGTAAAGTGCCGGAGCTTTCCGTAGTCGGCGTTGCCGGACCGGGCGACGCTTGTTACGACTGGAGGAAGACAGTAGCGACGTTTGAAGGAGTTGCGAGAGAAATACCTGACATCAGACTATGCATTTCTACCAATGGATTGGCGCTTCCGGACCATGTCGATGAGCTAGCTGACATGAACGTCGATCACGTGACGATCACTATCAACATGGTGGATCCGGAAGTCGGGGCGAAGATCTATCCATGGATACTTCACGGTCATCGTCGATACACCGGGATAGAAGGTGCCAGGATCCTTCACGAGCGCCAAATGCTGGGTTTGGAAATGCTGACCAAACGCGGCATTCTCACCAAAATCAATTCGGTGATGATTCCAGGCGTCAATGACACGCACCTCGTGGAAGTTAACCGATGGATCAGAGACCGCGGGGCATTCATGCACAATGTGGTGCCCCTGATTTCCAAGCCTTCACATGGCACTTATTACGGTCTTACGGGTCAGCGTTGCCCGGAGCCGTTCGAACTGAAGGCACTTCAAGACTGTCTCGATGGCAACGTTAAGCTTATGCGCCACTGCCAACAATGCCGGGCCGACGCCATCGGTTTGCTGGGCGATGATCGCGAGCGAGAGTTTGCCCTCGACCAGATCTCCACCAGAGTTAAATTCGACACCCGCAAGCGCGAGGCCTATCGCAAGCTGGTCCAGCATGAGCGAGGGGATCAACTAGCAGCAAAATTGGACGCGAACAAAGCAGTCAGGTCACTGGGTTCTTCGGGAACCCTCGCTGTTGCCGTGGCGACTAAAGGTGGCGGCAGGATCAACGAACATTTCGGTCAGGCAAGGGAACTCCAAGTGTATGCAGTCTCACGAAAGGGGATCAACTTGGTGGGACACCGCAAGGTCGAGCAGTATTGCCTCGGTGGTTTAGGCGAGAAGGCCACTCTCGATCACACTATCGTTGCACTCGACGGCATCGACATTCTGCTTTCTTCCAAAATCGGCGATTGCCCAAAGAAGCGGCTGGCAGAAACTGGCGTGCGAGCCAGTGACGCATTTTCCTATAATTACATCGAGACTGCGATTGGCGCGCTATACGCCGCCGAGTTTGGCGGCAAACCGGCGATGCCGACGGCTTTAGGCCCCTCTAATTGAATCAGGAGCTAAAACATGGCCTTCAAGATCATTGTATCCCAATGCACCCAGTGCGGGGCTTGCGAATTTGAATGTCCCTCAGATGCGATCAGTTTCAAAGGTGAGGGATACGTCGTGGATTCAAAAAAATGTACTGAGTGCAAGGGTGAGTTTGACACGCAACAATGCGCTTCGGTGTGTCCGATGCCGAAGACCTGCGTCCCTGCCTGATCGCCACCGGACTAAATCGTAAAGAATGCGACGAGCCGCTAGTGGTCTCCTAAGCGAACATGAGGTCAAAAATTCACGTACCACCGATATCCAATCCAGTGAGCGATGCGCGCAACCTGAGCTTCCGGAGCTCCAAATCCGGCGCAGCGAGAAGGGACATGCATGAGAGTGACAATCAGCAGAACTGACGTCGGCTTATCGGTCTATATTCACAAGAAAGACCTTGAGGAACCGATCATTTCGGTTGAGCACAAAAACCTATGGGGCGGCTTTATTTTGCTGAAAAATGGATGGCGGATAGCCCTCCCCGACCTATCGCAGAACAGGCGCCTGCCCGTTACTGTCGACGCGAGGAGGCTATCCAGTTAGCGTGTGCGCAGGTTGATAGATGAGCGTCGATGTGAAGCGCAAGCGGGCATACACACCAAATAGAGGGCATCGAGTTCCCGATCCCTTGAAGGCGGCTAACGGCAAGAGGCCGCCCGTAAATCAGGAGGAATCCGAGATGGCTGCCATTCAACGAAACAACGCTAGCCTAATCGGCAATCCAGGCGGAAGCCCTAAGCTTTGTAACAGCATTCATCCCATCGGTTCGGTGATATCCGCGGCTCCGGAAAGGAATTGGCATGAACCCCTTCGCCAGAACAGCTGCGGCTCTTTTCCTCGTGAACGGCCCCAAGAGCAATAGCCCCCTCGACGCAGAGAAGATTTGTTCAGCTTTGATTCAGACACTATTGGAAGATGCCTCCCGCAATCTGGAGGCTCGAGCCTGGCAGAACGCCGTGCAGACGGTCCCTTATCAGGTAGGAAGAATGAAATTGACGCAAACGCTGAGCTGCACAATGCCGCTTGGGGGGTTGCCGGACAAACTTGCGTCGATGTGCACCAGTAAAGGCCAAAGGCCCACACTGGCGAAATCCATTGGCTCCTACCTGAAACGATTTGGAAAGCCGACAGCGTTCAACTGCCTCATCCTGGATCAATCCGACACGGCTGAGATCCACCTCAGTCTGACGTGCCTGGATGTAACGGAGGACCGAAATCCGGAGAAAATTATCATCGCTTCGACTCAAGTTTCGGCGAAGCTGAAGCTCTCGAACCAGCAAACGCAGGCCGCTATCACCGAGGCCTTCGGCTCCTTCCAGGCGACGAGCGACCAGCCCTTCTACCTCCGCGCTGAATTGATTCAGATGCCCACCAAGTCAAGCTCAATGGAGGATATCCGTACCCGATGCTCTGGCCGCACGTAGTCCTGACTATTTTGATCCGCGACCATGGACTAGCGCGTCTCCTCCGCCAAAAGCGCTCGGCTGCCGGGCATTGGTCCAGTTTCACCCGGAACGACTTGCGGCCCCTGTGGTTCTTCTGGCCCAACCGGGCCTCGGATGGGGTCACCTTCACCCACGCCGATTCATCCCAGACACCACAGCCCAATGTGGCAGCTTCCATTGGAGTTCCGATCTCTTAACAGGAGCTTTCCGTTTAAGCGACGGAAAGCCTTCTGGCGACTAGCGATGTGCGAAGTTTCATGGCCGGCTGTTCAATCAGCGCCCATGATAGAGCGGCTAGTGCCACGGTTCCGACAGGCTCGACGATCCAGAGCCACCAGTGGCCGACCCATCCGATGGCGATCAGCGTGTGCATGACGAGCATATGGTAGAGGTAGATCCCGTAAGAGAGATCCTGCCCGCGCAACAGATTAGGGCGCGGAAATGAGTGCGCTGCCGACAGGACTAGACCGGCGAGAACAGCGATTCGGAATGCATCAACAGGCGCCGCATTGTTGATCGAGATGAACGCAGCGGACGTTCCTGCTACCCACCACGTTATCGCGAGATGAGTTGCCAGCCACCACAAGAGCTTGCCTTCAAAGATCTTGCTGACGCGATGCCAGTAAAACCGAGCAAGAACCCCCATCGAAAAAATCCAGAAAGTCGGGCCTGCTGTCACCGACAGGAACGGATTGTACTTATCAGTTATGTTGAAGTGCTGCGCCATGACCCAAGACCCGAGAGCGGCGACGGCAACGACTAGCGCCCCTGCTCGTTTCCACCGCCGCCAAATTTCCAACAGCGTTGGCAGGGTGAGGTAGAACGTCAGCTCCACCGTCAGCGTCCACAGCACCCCACTTAGGTCCGAGGCGCCATAAAAGCCGCTCATCGTGTAGGGCTCGTAGGTGAAGTAGACCGCCCAGATCCGTGCAGCGGTCAGGATGTAGACAGTGAAGTAAGACAGATACTGCAAGATGCCAGTGACATGTAGTCCCCCAGTCACCAGCAGGGCAAGTTCCATTATGGCGATGTTGACGAACAGTGCAGGAAAGATCCGGAGCGACCGCTTGACGAAAAAAGAGGCCGCAGACGATGAGCGGATGTAAGAATCCGTTACTAGAAAGCCGCTGATTACAAAGAAGATCGCAACACCCGGCGCCGAAAACAACAGATTGAAGACCGATGTGCCGTCTAAAGAATCGCCCAGGTGAAGCCAATTCCACGCGTGGCTGAACATCACTTGGCAGGCGGCAAAGAGCCTTAACAGGTCAAAGTTGTTCCGGTGGTCGGATGAGTGTTCATTGGATGGTCCCATGAATGTCCATCAGCGCGGGCAGATGCCGCGCAACCTTTTGGCGTTTATTGAGAACAGAACTCGGTGTAGCGGTGGACGGCATTGTTGTCGGCAGCTCTGCCGTTAGATCGTTTGCCCTCGTTCGGCAACAACGTCAACAATTACATGCTGATCCGGACGGTGGGGTCAAGGCACCGCTTACTGTGAAAGTGGCACTCATCACCGCATTAACCGCCGTCGAAGCAATGTGGTCGACACGAGGAATGGTACGACTATGTAGATGCAGAGAACGCCGATATGCAGGCAGACATTGGCGATTGGTTGGCCCAGCATCATCGGGCGGATAACATCGATCGAATGTGCCAAGGGCAAAAAGGCGGCTATCTGTTGGAATGCTACGGGCAATTGGTCTACGGGAAAGACTGCGCCTGACAAAAACAACATCGGTGTGATGACGAGGGTTTGGTAAAATATGAAGTAATCGTAACTGGGCGCGAGGGCCGTAACGACCATTCCAAGGCTCGCAAACGCTAAGCCAGTGAGGGCGATGACCGGAAGCGCATAGAGAAGACACAGCCAATGAGTGTATCCCAGCGTGGCGGCGACGATACCAATACCGGTGCCCGCCAGCGCCGCCTTAGTTGCTGCCCAGGCCATTTCCCCAACGACGATATCCCCTAGCGTGAGCTGTGTGTACAACATTGCTTCCCAGGTGCGCTGGCCCTGCATTCGGCCAAAGGCCGCATAGATAGTCTCGAAGGTTGCAGCAGTCATCGCGCTTGTCGCGATCATTCCAGCCGCCAAAAATGCAGTGTACGATACGCCGTCAACGCGCCCTACCATCACTCCCAATCCAGCGCCGAGCCCGAATAGGTATATTATAGGATCGGCTAGATTTCCGAGAATGGATGCCAGCGCCGCTTTTTTCCAAGCCAGATAGTTTCTGCGCCAAACTGCGAGCCAGTTCAAACCGCCGGCGGGTAATGTTGCTACGCCCATCGTCTACTTCTCCATCTCGCGTCCGGTTAACCGCAAGAAGACATCCTCTAGATTTGGTGGACGCTCCAGCAAGCGCAGGCCCGAATATCCACGCAGTTGCGCGCGCACCTGCTCTGGATCAGGCGTGTAGCAGAACAGGGTCTCTCCGCTGATCTCCAGTCGCCTAGCATTCGGCCTGACCAAAAGACTAAGCTCCTGCGGATCGCCACCATAAATTTCGATCACGGGACAACCAATCTGCTCCTCGATCAGGGCATGCGGTCGGCCTTCGGCGATCTTTCGCCCAGCTTCAAGCACGCACAGCCGGTCGCATAACCGCTCAGCCTCTTCCATGATATGGGTGGTCAGAAGAATTGTCTTGCCGCGTGCCAACAGCGATCGAAGTCGTTCCCAGATCAAGTGGCGCGCGTGTGGGTCGAGACCAGTAGTCGGCTCGTCCAAAATGAGTAGCTGCGGGTCATTAATGAGCGCACGCGCCAAAGTGAGGCGCCGCTTCATTCCTCCAGATAGGTCTGCCACACGCGTATTCGCCTTGCTCTCAAGTCTCGCAAATTCAAGTAGTGACGGGATGACCGCTTCGATTTCTCGGGTGCTCATGCGGAAGTAGCGGCCGTATACTAAAAGGTTTTCGCGGACCGTGAATTCCAGGTCCAGATTATCGAACTGAGAGACGATCCCGATTTTCGCGCGCGCCAAGCGAACCTGGCCCGGTTCCTGCGCTCCGAGTACAGTCATATTGCCTGCACTTGGCGACGTCATTCCTAGGATCATACGGGTGATCGTGCTTTTTCCCGCGCCGTTCGGTCCTAAAAGACCAAAACACTCTCCTGCGGCGATAGTAAACGACAAGTCATTGACGACGACTTTACCACCATATGACTTCGAAACGCCGGCCAGATCGATTGCAACTGGGGACAATGCGCCAGAAGGCGAATCCACTGCCTTGCATTTCGAACCGCCCTGCCGCTCCGACGAGATGATATGATCCAGGTGCGGATCAGCGATCGTCGTCTTCAAATTCGCTAATTGCCCGTTCATTTCTTGTCCCAAATTTTGAGCTGCGGTGGCGCGATCATCACTCGCCACTATAGGCAATTTCAGATGTCGCCCGTCCTGGCATTTTGGCAGGGCCCTGCTGACCAACATTCGGCGCAACAGCTACTGATCCGCGCGACAGCCAGTCGCTATTGGATAGGGTACAAAGGGCATAGGCTTTCAAGGGAATTAAGAGAAAGATGTTCACGAGCGTGTGGAGAGCAAAACTCAGAAACCTAAGTTCGCGGGCGCGATAGGCAGCCACGCTACACCGTACAAGAGTCATGGATCCAATGACCAGGATCGTCCACCATGGCACTGTGGCGGTCAGTGCAAGCTGGCCAATACCGGTCACTACCGACAGCGCAAGAAGAAGAAGGCCGACATTTTGCCCGATTGCATCCAGCGTGAGATACCGATCGAGGCCAGGCAGTACGGGGAGCGCAAGTAAAGTATCCCGAAAAGTGCTGCGTGCCCACCGTAATTGCTGACGCAGATAAACACCCATTGTGTCAGGAACGACTGTCGCCGCGATGGCGCTCGGAACATATTCAGTTCGAAAGCCTGCGCTCAGCATGAGAATCGTCAAATGGCGATCTTCGCCGAAGTCACTCGGCTTGCCGCGATAAAGCTGCGTCTCGTACTGATCGAGCAGCGAAAGCATAGCAGACCGACGGTACATCGCACATGGGCCGCAGCAACACATAACTGCACCGAAGCGAGCTTGTGCCGCGCGCTCCTCGTTGCAGGCAATCCAGTACTCCATGTCAATCAAACGAGTTAGCCAGCTGTCCGCCTGGTTACTGGCTTTCATTTGGCCCATCGCCGCACCGACTGCTGGATCCCGCATTTTGTGGGCAAGCTTCGAGACTACGTCGGGGGCGATCGTGGTGTCTGAGTCCACATTCAAGATAAGATCCCCAGAGGACTGGGTTATAGCGGCGATTTGCGCTTTGCGCTTTCCAACATTTTTAGGGAGAATTGTGAAGTTGAATCTCTCATCGTCTGCATAGACAGCGCGCTGAGCCACCACCGCGTCGCGATTTTTGGAACCGTCGTCGACTACATAAATACACAATTTTCCGGCATAATCTTGTTCCGCAAGCGACGCGAGGCATTCCGAAAGAACGATTGGGTCCTCGTTGAAGCACGGCACAATCACATCGACGCTTGGCACGGGGCTGGTTTCGATGTCTTGTGCAGGTGTTGTTGAGATCGTTGTCCGCCTAGCATGAAAAACCTGCGCACTCTTGTAAACGGTGGAGAGCATTGCATAAAGCGAGACGGCGGCGATGCTGGTTGTTGCGAGCAGGGTCATGGTTTCTCGTTTGTCCAGTGTTTCAGGGAAGTGAACGAATTTGGAATCCGCGGCTATGCAGTGCCGGAATAATTCGAGAGAGTGCTAAAAGCGTCTGGTCACGCAGTCCGGCGAGCGAGCATTGCTCAACCTCATCGGGAGGACACCCGTCGTGCAAAAGTACGATTGCCCCAGGCCGAGCAGCAGCAAGCACCTCATCAACGATCACATCGGTGCCCGGGCAAGACCAATCTCTAGGGTCGGCCGACCAGTGAACGGCTCCAAGTCCAGCCCTCACCGATGCTGAGAGCACGTCTTCAGTCCACGCCCCGTAAGGCGCTCGTAAGTGCCGGACCTGGGCTTGGGGGCAGGCCGAGACAATAGCTTGATGCGCCTCGTCTATTTCACGTTTCACATCCTTGGGATCGCAGGTGGCGAGGTCGGGATGCGTCATGGTATGATTGGCGACATCATGACCTTCCGCCACAAGGCGTTGAATGAGTTCCGGGTGATCCTTCACGTAGGAACCGATAGCAAAAAATGTTGCCGGGACGCGGTGCTCAGCTAGAACATCAAGGATTTGCGGCGTGCAGAATGGATTGGGACCATCATCGAACGTCAAGTAAACGCAGCGATCTTCCGGTCCGTTTGTGTGATTGACCGGTACTTCGCTCATATAGGCAGGCCGCTTCATAGTTCCGACCCGTTTCGTTCAATCAACGAGCCCGCAGGCCACTCAGTCATCGGACGGTCGACGGGAACTACCAATACGAGGACATCTTCAGTGCGCGTGGCTGGCAGGTCGGAATGCGCGTCTGGAAGCGTGGAGCGCACACGCAGCCCCGTCATCATATTGGCGGTTCCGTCTCGGCAGTATCTTTCCATGTGATTCCGCATGGCGTGGCGAACTGTTCCAAAAGCAAATGGAACGCTCAACTCGCGCAGAACCGGAAACATAGCGCGGACCGAGTGAGCGATGCCTAATCCTTCTAGATCCGGTCGCACTCCGTACAGGCCTAGCTCGGCCACAAGCAAATCAGTCGTACCGACCCTTACGAAGCGGCGTAACAAGCCCATGTGGCTAGCGACACCGCGCGAGTCATATGCGATTGCGCGGCGTTCGGGCCTCGCACCACCCCAGCTTCGGCCAGTCTCGAACGGCTTGGCATTGAAAGCTCCCGTCGGCCCATAGGTCTTGCAAAAAAAATCAGCGAGCTCCGCGTGGTCTGAAGCTTCCAGCTCATTTTCCCAGCATATTTTCCATCGCACTTCAGAAGACATGCAAAAGCTCCACGTTGGTCCTTCACGCAGCCACGATCAAAGCCGCGCGAGATTGTTGCGCATGACTATTGGATTGCCGGTTAGACAATCGAGCGGTTAGGAGAAGTAAAGAATTGAAATCGGGCCCTTGCCCGGCATTTCGATTTTTCGTTCCCGGCCTTGATATTGATCAAGTTCCGGCTTTTCTATAAGTGATCCGAAAGATTGGTAAAATTGATTGTTTGGATGGCAATCATCTATGTAATGGATATACACTCATGCGTTTTAAAGGCCTTGATCTCAACCTTCTTGTAGCGCTCGACGCTCTAATGACCGAGCGCAAGCTCACAGCAGCGGCACGCAGCATCAACCTCAGCCAACCCGCCATGAGCGCTGCCATCTCCAGGTTGCGCGCCTATTTCAACGACGAGCTTTTTATCATGCAGAGACGGGAGCTAATTCCGACCCCGCGTGCGGAGGCACTCGCCCCCGCTGTTCGCGATGCTCTCTTGCATATTCAGCTCTCCGTCATCGCATGGGATCCAATAAACCCCGCGGAGTCCGACCGCCGATTCAGAATTATCCTTTCAGACTTCATGACACTGGTCTTCTTCGACAAGATCATCTTGCGCTTAGCTCGAGAGGCGCCGGGGGTCAGCTTCGAGTTGCTGCCGCTTGACGACGATCCGGAGGAGCTTCTCCGCCGTGGGGATGTTGATTTTCTGATCCTTCCGGATTTATTCATGTCTGGCGCCCATCCGAAAGCAAGGCTTTTCGAAGAGGAACTGGTGTGTGTCGGCTGCCCTACGAACGAGCAGCTGCCAGGGAAGCTCTCTCTGGAGCAATATATGTCCATGGGGCATGTTGCGGCTAAGTTCGGACGTGGTCTTAAGCCTTCTGTTGAGCAATGGTTATTGCTGGAGCACGGCTTCAAGAGGCGTATTGAACTCGTCGTGCCGGGGTTTAACTTGATCCCGCCGTTGCTGTCAGGCACTAACCGAATAGCAACCATCCCGCTCCGGCTGGTCAAACATTACGAACAAATTATCCCCTTACGGATCATCGAGCATCCTTTGCCACTTCTTTCGTTCACTGAGGCTGTCCAATGGCCGGCTCTTCACAACACTGATCCTGGAAACATATGGTTGCGCAAGATTATGATCAAAGAGGCTTCGCGCATGGAATCTGAGATGGAAAGTTGTGCGTCGTAAGCGGCACCGCCGGGTTCATTTCACAGGCCCAGTAGTTAGATGGGCGCTGATCATTGGAACCGATGCATTCGGTCCCCAAACGAGGCATCACGCTACAGGCGGGCCCCACTGCCTCAGTTCATCTACCAATCGAAGCGATTGTGCCGAGAGATCGTTTGAACCTGAGAAGGTGCCATTTGTATGCTTTCCTTGGCCTCATGCAAAAGTGATTCAAAACTTTATTCCTGTCACTTATGTTCGGCTCATTGCTGAAAACCAGCATCACGCCGCGGCGAGCTCATCGACCTCCCGCACATGCTCCCTGCGCCGCACTGACAACGCGCTGGCCCGGGAGAGCGGCCAAAGCTCAATACTTTCGATCCGCGTAATCACGCTTTTTCTGGAGGGTCTGCAACTTCGCCGGCGCATGAATTCAGCGGCGGCAATGGCCGAGCCGCAATCCATAGCGTGGATGCTTTTGATCCACACAATCAATTTTACCAATCGTTCCCTATGATCCATAGCAGGGCAACCGCGCGATGACGTTCCGGTAAGTTTATCGGTTTCTGTCGTCACTTCGCAGACGAGCCGGAACATCTTCCGATGTTAGCAGCATTTAGATCGAGCCTTCTCGCAAGGCCGGCGGCTTGTCGAAATTAGACATGATGGAAAGGAATACAAATGGCTGACCAACTCACACTGGAAATTATCAGTGCGATCAATAAGCTCGTCAAAGCTGAAAACGGCGAGAGAACGATCGTAGCGCTCGGCGAAATAACGACTGACACTGAGTTGACTTCACTTGGCATCGATTCGCTGGGTTTGGCCGATGTCCTTTGGGATCTGGAGCAACTCTACGGCATTAAGATCGAGATGAATACGGCCGATGCCTGGTCGAACCTCAACAACATCGGCGACGTGGTGGAAGCCGTCCGTGGCCTGCTCACCAAGGAGGTCTGAATGGACAGGCGCGTCGTTATCACCGGATTGGGCGGACTGTGCGGACTGGGCACCGATGCTTCCTCTATCTGGACGGAGATGCGCGAAGGCCGCTCCGCCATCGGCCCGATCTCAAACTCAGAGATTCATGAGCTGAAGGGCATGATCGGGACCGAGATCAAGGTCCTGCCTGAACACGACATTGATCGCAAGCAGCTCATCTCCATGGACCGCTTCAGCCTGCTTGCCGTGCTTGCAGCTAGAGAAGCCATGCGACAGGCCGGCCTTTCGTGCGATGAAGAAAATGCCCACCGTTTTGGCGCGACAGTGGGCGTTGGCTTTGGCGGCTGGGACGCTACCGAGAAGGCCTACCGCACCCTCCTATTGGGCGGCGCGACGCGCACTGAGCTATTCACTGGGGTGAAGGCGATGCCTAGCGCGGCTGCCTGTCAGGTAAGCATGAACCTCGGGCTGCGGGGGCCAGTCTTCGGTGCCACCTCCGCCTGCGCCTCGGCCAACCATGCGATCGCTTCAGCGGTAGACCAGATCAAGCTCGGTAGGGCGGACGTTATGCTAGCTGGAGGAAGCGACGCGCCACTCGTGTGGATCGTGCTTAAGGCATGGGAAGCAATGCGCGTACTCGCTCCAGATACTTGCCGCCCATTCTCCGCCGACAGGAAAGGACTAGTTTTAGGCGAGGGTGCGGGCATGGCGGTGCTGGAAAGTTATGAGCATGCCGCCGCCCGCGGTGCAACGATGCTTGCCGAGGTCGCCGGCATTGGCCTTTCCGCCGATGCCTACCACATCGCTGCACCAGCTGTGCATGGGCCGGAGGCCGCGATGCGCGCCTGCCTTGTTGATGCGGGTTTAAATGCCGAGGATGTAGACTACCTCAACGCCCATGGCACCGGCACCAAGGCCAACGATCAGATTGAAACAACGGCGATTAAGCGCGTCTTTGGTGACCATGCTCGATCGATGTCCATCTCTTCTACCAAATCCACTCACGCGCACTGCCTCGGGGCAGCAAGTGCGCTCGAAATGATAGCTTGCGTTATGGCGATCCAAGAAGATGTCGTGCCGCCGACGGCCAACTATCGCGAGCCAGACCCCGATTGTGATCTGGACATCACGCCAAATGTGCCCCGAGAGCGCAGGGTGCGCGTGGCCATGAGCAACGCCTTCGCGATGGGCGGCATGAATGCTGTCCTTGCGTTCAAGCAGGTGCAATGAAGTGAAGATCGTCATGATTGAACCCTTGTAAGGCCAGCGGCAAAATGCCTGAGGCGGGCGCCGCCGATTCCCGTTAGCGAGGTTTTGCTGCAGTTTCGCAGATACTCGCGCATCTGAAAAATGTTCCTCCGCGCAGCCACGTTATTCAGCTTTCACCATGTGTCGCGGGAGCTGGAGCCTGACTATTTTCGTCGCCGGAGTTCTCACTCGGCTCGCCGGTCGACTAAAGTTGACGCCTCATCCTTTTCTTCCACGAACAAGGAGTGTTACTATCAATTCCACCTCCGCCTACGCCCGATATCGTGCCAGGTGCTAGCTAGCTTGGTCGCGAAGTAGTCGCACTCAAGTACCGTCCTCCCGCGAACAAGATCTGAGAAGTGTACGATGACAAGCAGCCAAAAAGAGAAGATGCTGGCAGGCGAAATGTACAACGCAGCGGACCCCGAGATCCAAGCCGAGTTGCTCCTCACCGGGGCTTGGTTGAAGCGGTATAATGACACGCTGGGCGACTCCGCCGAGCGGTGGAATGCGCTCCTTTTAGAACGATTGGGAGCAGTCGGGCTTGGAGCGGTTATTCGTCCGCCGTTCCACTGCGATTACGGGTTTAACATCCGGGTCGGAGCTTGGGTTTACATCAATTACAACTGCGTCATTCTTGACGTGGCAGCGGTAACTATCGGTGACGGAACCGCAATAGGCCCTGCTGTGCAGATTTACACCGCGGACCATCCACATGATCCAGAGCAGCGCCAGGCTGGACTGCAGTTGGGACGACCTGTCAGCATTGGCAGGCACGCCTGGATTGGCGGTGGAGCAATCATTCTCCCGGGCGTGACAATTGGCGACCACGCTGTCATTGGCGCTGGTAGTGTGGTCACGCGAGATGTTCCTGCAGGAAGCACGGCCATGGGAAATCCAGCTCGGGTCAAGGCTGGTGGACGCTTGCCGAAATCATAAAAGCAGGCGTTGGGGTAAATCCGGCGTAAGGGGTAGCTTCTTTGCTTGTGCGAGCGCAACCTCTGGCCGCCCTTGCCGTTCCAACTGTCGGCACTTGCACTCTGACGCCAACCTCTTTGCAAATGCGGCTGGGCGGTCCTGCTGGCCGATTCGTGATCACGTTTGCATGCAAAGGGGCAACTACGACTTAGGGTCAACCCGCAGACACATACCGCGCAGAAAAACGAATTGTCTTTCAGTCCGTGCGCATGATGAAAGACAATTGATCGTGTCGAATGGACATGCGCGCGGCATGTCGTCGGCAAATACCAATTCCTGTTGGCTCGAACATTTTTAGAGGTAGGCGCCCAACACCCGGGCGTAAGTTATCATCGACACTTTGCAGAAGGCACCATACGCTGTCTGCAGCGTCTAATCGACGAAACCCGAGTGCGCGACATCCATATCGTGGATGGTAGCTATTGCAACAATCAATTTTACTAATCTGTTTGGATTTATTAGCACCCCTGGAGGACCCGCACCGAGCGGCGTCCGCCTTCCTGATGACCGGGCGGGGGCTCTTGGGACGTGGGTGACGAGCATGTGTGGGATTGTTGGCATAGTCGGACGGAAGCCCGTGTCGGAGCGGCTGATCGAAGCCTTGGAGCGACTGGAATATCGTGGCTATGATTCAGCCGGCGTTGCGACGATCTTCGAGGGAGAATTGCACCGACGCCGCGCAGAAGGCAAACTCGTGAACCTTAAAACGAGATTGAAAAAAGAGCCCCTGAGCGGCACCGTCGGCATCGCCCACACGCGCTGGGCGACGCATGGTGCGCCGACAGAATGCAACGCTCACCCGCACTTTGCCGATGGCGTAGCCGTTGTTCATAACGGCATCATCGAAAATTTTGCCGAGCTGAAGGACGGATTGGCGAAGGTAGGGGTCAAGTTTAAGACCGATACGGACACCGAGGTGATTGTGCATCTCCTGACCAAATTCCGTCAGGATGGCATGGGATGTCTTGAAGCAATGCAAGCCATGCTGAAGTGCGTTAACGGCGCCTTCGCTCTTGCCATTTTGTTTGAGGAAGATCCCGCAACCATTATGGTGGCGCGCAATGGGCCACCATTAGTGATAGGCCATGGCGATGGTGAGATGTTTCTGGGCTCCGACGCGATCGCTCTTGCTCCGTTCACCAATGACATCACTTATCTGCACGATGGCGATTGGGCTGTAGTAGGCAAAACGAGTGTCCAAGTTTTCGATATCGAAGGCAAAGTCGTTACGCGCCCGCGGCACATATCGATTGCTACCGCCGACCTGGTCTGCAAGGGCAATCACCGGCACTTTATGGACAAGGAAATCTACGAGCAACCCGAGGTCATCGCCCGCGCTCTTGGTCACTACATCGATGTCAACGAAAATCATGTCAAAGCCATTGCAGCCGACATCGGATTTGCCAGGGTTGAGAGCCTCGCAATTTCTGCCTGCGGCACTGCATATCTAGCGGGGCTGGTTGGCAAATATTGGTTCGAGCGCTACGCACGGTTAATGGTTGAAATTGATGTCGCCTCTGAATTCCGCTATCGAGAAATCCCATTGTCTCCGCGGTCGGCAGCGCTCTTCATCTCTCAATCTGGTGAAACGGCTGACACGCTTGCATCGCTGCGCTATTGCAAAGCACAAGGTCTGAGAATAGGCGCTGTCGTCAATACCCCAGAATCTACTATTGCCCGCGAGGCAGATGCCATCTTTCCGATCCTCGCCGGGCCAGAGATCGGCGTTGCTTCTACCAAGGCATTTACCTGCCAGCTTGCTGTTCTCGCTGCACTTGCCATCGGCGCAGGCAAGGCGCGGGGCACAATCACGGACGACGAGGAACAAGCGCTCGTCCAAAGCCTGGCGACGTTACCAGGCGTTATGCGACGGGTGCTGAACGACATCAAGCCGAAGATCGAGCTCTTGTCACGGGAATTGTCGCATTATCGCGACGTGCTCTATCTCGGCCGCGGCACGAATTTCCCATTGGCCATGGAAGGTGCGCTGAAGCTCAAGGAGGTTTCCTATATCCATGCTGAAGGCTATGCGGCAGGAGAATTAAAACATGGTCCGATCGCCCTGATCGACGAAAATATGCCAGTCATCGTCATCGCGCCACATGATCGGTTCTTCGACAAGACTGTCTCCAATATGCAGGAAGTGGCCGCCCGCGGCGGCCGCATCATTCTGATCACAGATGAGACGGGAGCTTCGATGTCGAAACTCCCCACCATGCACACTATCGTATTACCCAATGTCGAGGAGATTATCGCGCCAATGATCTTTTCTCTGCCGCTGCAGCTTCTTGCGTATCACACGGCGGTGGTCATGGGGGCAGATGTGGACCAGCCGCGGAATCTAGCTAAGTCAGTCACAGTCGAATGATTGTGACGATTGATTAGATCGCAACTCGCCTCCGGGAAAATCCACGACTTGATCAGACATCAAATAAGTGAGGTCGAATGCACGAACTTTCGCTCGCCGACGTGCCGTCGCGAATTGGCCAGGAACTCGGCAAATCCGAATGGATCACCGTCGATCAAACTACAATCGATCTCTTTGCCGATGCGACACACGATCATCAATTCATCCACGTGCACCCGGAACGCGCTGCAGTCGAAAGCCCGTTTGGTGGCACTATCGCTCATGGCTTCTTGACACTCTCGCTTCTGTCGGCGATGAACTTCAGCGGCATGCCAAGGATCCGCGAGCAGACCCTGGGCCTTAACTACGGCTTAGACCGGGTGCGTTTCATGTCACCGGTTAGGACCGGCAGCCGTGTGCGCGGCCGCTTCGTTCTCTCTGAATGTCAATTTCGCGGCGCAAGCATGCTGGTGACCACCTATGAGGTGACGGTCGAGATCGAGAACGAAAACCGACCGGCACTCACTGCCAATTGGATCACGATCATTCAGTTTGACCCGAACGACAGGCCTAAAGGGATTTGACGCCAGCCTGCCCCAGTGGTCTACGGATACACCGCCATGGACCTACGCGCTGTTTTGCATTAAGCGTCTGTTTTCCTTTACAGTCGTGCCTTGCGAATGCCTATTGCTTTCGGCCGGTTGATTAGACTTGCGCCGCAAGCAAAGCGGCAGACTGCATGATGCGCAACATCTTGGAAAGCGTTATCAGCGAGATCACCAGGCTCGTTCAACGTAAATGATTGTTGAAGTAACGGCGGTTACTCATTTCCGGCCGAGCAGATCACCGAAGCCTGTCGCCAACACCAGTATGTTGACGACAGCACTGTCAAGCGCAATGTAAACCTTCCTCGACGGAAGACGCACCGCCAGCAAAAGGATGTGACCGCGTGGACCCCTCGCCAAGCAGCCATGAAACGGGACGTAATCCTGCTAAGGCCCTCAACGCAGACTTTCACTAAGATGGAATTGCTTCGCGGGCCTGTACAGAAAACGGATGCTACGCAGGCGCCGCTCCTGATACACCACGCGGGTCATCAGCAGCAGGGCCAACTCCGCCAGCATCTCACGATCCTCTCGACCAGGGTCACGTCTTTGCGGTTTAAAAACGCCGACACTGGACAGCACGCGACCGGCCATTGGACCTTGTTCACGTGCCGGTGCATTCGATCAAAAAAATTTCGTCGTTTCCATTTTTCCGTACTGCGCCACGTTGGAAAAGAGAAGCGCCCCAAGGGTGGAACGCTCCTCGGGTCTTCGAATTAAATGAAGCCGAAATTTTCCCCCGTAAACGAGGTAAGATCTGACATGTCGTGCAGATTGTCGACATGAGCGAAGGCATGCGCGTGGTTCGCGGAATCGACATAGGCTAGTGTCGCACCGTGAGTTTTGCCATCCTGACCGAGAGTTTTTTCATCATAGTAGACAATGATGTCACCGCGGGCTTCCCCGTGAATAGCGGTCGCGGCGGCAGAGCTAGACGTGAACCCACGATCTGTGATTACCACAACGTGCTCACCGTGCGCGTTCGCGGCCTTGCCATTGTAGAAAGTGTCCACAAATTGGCCTGGGAAACCCTTCGAGTGGTTGATGAAATTTGCGCCAAACAGATCCCCTTTACCGAAGTGATCGGCGTCCATGACAAAACGGTCTTGCTTCGGGTCGAAATCTTTCACAGTCGTATAGCAGTGCGTTGTTCCAACCATAGGATCGTGGAACCGAAACACGAAGGCGTCAGCGTCTTCGCCGCCAGCCAAAACATCTGCGCCGTCGCCAGCCACCAGAGTATCCTTCCCGTCATCGCCGTGGAGCCAGTCGTCGCTCTCGCCGCTATGTGGTATTACGCGGTGCACTTCGAAGGGGTTGAAGGCGGCGAATGAGCCGTCGCTATACAGGAGGTCGTCACCATCACCAGCATGGATAGCGTCTGAGCCATCCCCGGCCCAGATGATGTCATGGCCGGGACCGGCCTCGATCATGTCGTGTTCGCGTTCAGCCCAAATCAGATCATCGCCGCCGCCGGCTTTGATCCAGTCATTGCGATTGAGTCCATAGATTGTGTCGTCTTCATCGGATCCATTAATAATAAAGGGGCTTTTATCAGTGCCTTTGATCATCATCACATATACTCCTTATGAGGCAGCCGAAGCTGCCAGCACCCCTTATGTTTTCTAAGTGCCTATTAGTGAAATCCATTGATTTGATCTGAAGGATTTGAATGATGGATGCCGAAGTGTTTATCTCCGGACGACTGTGCGCCCTTCGTAGATGGCCGGCAGAATATGAAAAAGACTTAGGGCTATGACAATCGGCGGCCAAGCAGTGGCAACAATGTCCGCGACACCTCGTTGACGAAGGTGGAAGCTTCCCCCTCGTATACGTTGCAGACAAATCTGCAGAGCACCTGATCTCAGGGTGCTTTGCAGATCGAAAACCTCAGCTCCAGGCATGGAGCGGTGGCTTCTCGCCATTCAGGAAATACTTACCCAAAATGGCGTACTTCCAGCGGACCGGGTCATGCAGAGTATGGGTGCGGGCGTTGCGTCAGTGGCGATCAAGCCCGTGCTCTGCAAGGGTTGAACGCGTTCCTGCCAGCTCGAACAACTTGTGGCCGCAATCGCGATTTCGGTGGAGAGTATCTTCGCTTCGGCGGTAACGATCTGGGCTTCCGCAACCGTTCAGGAAGAACAAATTGGCGATGCTGATCACCCGCAGGAACAGCGCAGAGATACTGGTCGCGACGACGCCGTCAATGTTGTGAATATCCTCAAGCCGACCCGACGCGTCCCTATGACACGCTTCTCCACCAACGGTGAGCCCAACCCGGCGGGGTGGGAGTCGGACGGGGTCTCACCCATCACTCGCGAGTTGCCCAGACGGCTGAACCGGCCTCGGGATCGGGCATCGCACCGCGGGTCGGCAGCCGCTCGGCCCCACCCATCGGCTGACCGACGATCATATCACTGCGGATTACAGGCTCCTGGACCAGGAGTTGCAGGGACGCTCTGCGGATCTGGCCGCCCGGACGAGCGTCGTGAATTCTGTCGTGGCATAAGCTCAGCTACAGTCGCGCTTTCGTTGTGCGAGCCTAAGTTTGTTGGCGCGGCAAATGCTGGTGCCACGAGCTGGAAAATAAACCAGAATATATGTGGAAATATATTTCCGTATAGTTTTCCATTAAATGGTGAACTATCAATGCATTACCGTTCTTTGGCATAACATTAACGAATATACTATTAAATATATCCTCTGCGTCTCTTGTCTTAAATCGGGTAATTGTAGAGAGTCTGCGTATGAAAGCAGGTATGACAATGCTGAAATATTCAACAGGCGAAGGTCTGTCGCAGGGAGGAACGTCGGGGGCTATGGTCCAGGAGGTAGGCTCCGGCACAGCAGGGACAACGCCTCCTATGTGCCGGAGAGCGTCGGGTCCACACAAGACCCAACGGACGCGATGCGAAACTTGATCCGGTCGAGCGATCTGGCTTTTCTCATGGAAGCTCATGATGCCCTCTCCGGGGGTCAGGCGGAGTTTGCAGACCTTTGGGCGTCCAGCCCAGCACCGGATGTTAGTTTCGCTCGTTATGGGGTTATTATGTCGCTAATTAAGAGAAAAATCTTCGCCCTAGGCGTCTCGACCCTAATGGCATGCGGCGCGTCGGCGGCCGATCTAGCTGACCACAGCGTTCCGAGCGTCCCCTCTTATGACGCACCGGGAACCTTCTCGTGGGCCGGGGCTTACGCCGGTCTTCACGGAGGTGTCGCGGCCTCCAAATTCAACCCGTTCAACAATGGTCGCGCCCCAGCGGTGGGCGCTCAGGTAGGTTACAATTTCCAGGCCGGATCGGGCGTTTTCGGCGCAGAACTCGAAGGCTCTTACATGAACAACGAAGTGCGTGTGCCCGGCGGCAAGGTGGAAAGCCGCTTCCGCGGTGCCGCGAAAGCGAAGGCTGGCCTGGGCTTTGATCGCACTTTCGTCTACGGCACCGCGGGCGTCACAACGACCGAGTTCGAGGGCCGCCGCCTCGTATCCGGATCGGACAAATGGATATCCGGACCGGATAGCTGGAAACAAGGCTACCTCTTCGGTGGCGGCGTCGAGCACGCGTTTTCGGGCGGCGTGTCGGCAAAGATCGAGTATAACTACGGCATTAACAACGCCGTCCCGACCCCGAGCGGAGGCATCAACTCGAAGTCCAACCTCAACGATAATGTAATTAAGGCGGGCCTTAACTTTCGCTTCTGACGAACTCGTCTGAAGCCTTGAGCAAACGCAAATACCAGGCAACCGCCCGCACGATCGGCCATGCCTCGAAATGCCGGCCCTTGAAATCAGCCATCGATTGCCGCTTCAGCTTTTCGGTAATAGCATTCAGAATCATCGGCTCGCTCCACAACTTTCGGAGGGGCAATCTCTCGTCCCATGGTCCACATACCGTTAAGCGCCAAAATTTGCGACAGGCCCTGCTTCGAAGTTGTCAGTCGTCTGCCGCACGGTTCCGGGTGAATGCGTAGCTATGGCGATCGGGCTGACGCACTCGGTTAAAATTGACGGCTCGAACTGTTTTTAGACGAGCGGCGCCAAACGGTTTGCCGAGGACGATCCCGCCTGGAAGATGCGCTTTTTGGTTGTATGCATCAAGGGTATCTAATATGGTTTTCAGAGTTTCGCTGCCCACGGAACTGGACACTCACTGCTTAGATGTGAGGAAGTTAATCTTGCGCCGAACCGGGAGGTTGTCGTGAAGGAAGAATCCTCAGCGGTCTCGAATCTGGTGTTCGATTTCCTGTCAGAGTCAGCCAGCGCAAAGAGCAAAGACGATGTGTTACTCTTACTTGGAAAAATTTCACAATATTTCGGGTTTAGTTATTTCGCGATATCCGGCATCCCCTCGCCTCCGGAGCGAATTGATCCCTATTTCGTTTTGGGCAATTGGTCAGCCGGGTGGTTTGATCGCTATCGTGAAAACAACTATGTCCACGCCGACCCCATAGTGCAGTTTAGCAAGACATGTGATCACGCATTTGTTTGGTCGGAAGCTCTGCGAGATCAAAAACTCGCTCGGCAGAGCCGTCGGGTCATGAATGAGGCACGCGAATTCAAGTTGATTGACGGCTTTAGCGTTCCTTTACACACTGCCGCCGGGTTTCAATCGATTGTCAGTTTTGGAGCGGAAAGGGTAGAGCTCTCAACCTGCGACCGAAGCGCGCTCTATCTGATGGCGGCTTACGCGCACAGCTTGCTCCGCGCCCAAATTGGGAATGATGCCAGTCGAAAGATTCAGGCCTTACCCATGATCACAACGCGAGAGCGCGAAATCATCCATTGGTGTGCCGCAGGCAAAACAGCAATAGAGATCGCAACGATTCTCGGACGATCCCATCGAACCATTCAAAATGTCATTTTGAACATCCAGCGAAAACTCAATGTGGTAAATACACCCCAGATGATTGCCGAAAGCTTTCGTCTCAGGATCATTCGCTGAAATATATGGAGTTTTCGGCCACTTCAAGGATCGGGCCTGTTGGATCACGACAGCGATCATGATCTGATGGTAGCCCGTTGAAATGCTAAATCTGCGCCTAATTGATAGACAGGCGCAACACAGTTTTCGGTAGGTCGAGCAGAGAGCATCCATTGGATGGCTGCGAGGACGTGCTTTGAATTTGTTTCCTCAGAAGTCGTCCAATGGCCGCCTACCGCCAGACGGCCCCCCCGAATTGACCAGTCGCGTCTTTCGGGGTGATCCCCGACAGATCGCAGTGGTTGGCATTGTCTGGTCGGGCAGCTTGGATTAGCCGCGCACTTTTGACCGGCGCATTTATCACGCAATACGCGTTAAAGCGTGCGGGAAGCCCTGGCAATGTATTCGCCTGGTTGCCACTTGGCCTGCAGTTGACGCTTGCCCCCTCCAAACGTCCGGATGGATCCACGGGCTCACCGCTGAAATCGCATGTTTTCCCGGTTGACGTTCCCGGATTTCCAACCGGGCCGGCAAGCGTGATGCCGCGGATCACAACGCCAGTTTCTACGGGCTTCGCTGCGACCTTGCCTTTTTGGTGCTCCTCAGCCGCGGCTCCCTGCGTTAAGGTGAAGGTCAGAGCGAAAGCAGCTAGGCATCCGAAAGCTCTCAAAGTAGCAGTCATTAGGCTTCTCCTCTTTTGCCGGCCGGCAAGATGTCGCTTCCGGACCGATGTCTCTGAATCGAATGAAAGGATCTGCGCCCCTTTCAAGTTACCGAAACTTGATCAGGTAATTCACGGCCACGTTCTTGGGACGCGTCTCAAGAGCTGTGCGTGCCGGATTTTCCGGTGAACCTGTCGATTTGCTTGAAATGGAAGTTCCGGCGGCACTGCCCTGTTGCGAAATTCCCGCCGGCGTCGTTATCTCATAGGGATGCGCATGAACTTGCAGAGCATCGCATTGGAGTGATCCAACAACGTTTGCAACATTATTGCCAGTTGGATCTAGCCGTCGTTTCGCGTCAGGGTCCATACCGGCACCGGAATCGAAACCGCGCAGGAACAGCCCACGGTAGTCTGGAATCCGAAATTCCAGATCGGCCGTGGAATTCCGCTCTCCATAGAGTCCGCCGAGAACGGCGTAGAGTTCTGGATAGGCGGCTGCCCTGAGATAGCGTCCATCGCAAAGCATCCATCCCTGGGCTTCGACGTAGCTGATCGGAGCTTCCGCATTTGTACCCGCAGCCACGCCAGAGCTTGCGCAGGGTGTGTTGCTCCAGATTGTATTAACCGAGCTCGAGATAGGGGCAACTTGCCCCGCAAAGGGACACACCGCACCGATTGGAGGCCCTGCAAACATCTTTGGTTCCTCGGTCAAATTGATGTGTGAGGGAAGGAATGCCAATTATCAGCAACAACAGGCACTCCCCTGCATCAGCTCCGTCCTGACGGACGGAGCTGATGCTAATTCACCTTGCCATCAAGCCGGGTTGACATCCCAGGTATTGTCGTCTTGGAGCACGCCTACGAGATTGAAGACGGCAGAGGGAAACTTGGCTTCCTTGGTCTGGGTGATCGTGTCGATACTGAGCACCGAGCCGATGGTCACATTCGTTCCCGCCGCAATCCAATAACTCGGAGTCGGCGTGAACGTGTGGAGCAGATTGGTGCCCGCTTGTGCAACATAAGTTCCTGTTCCGGACATGCCGATGCCCACGGAGAACCGGTTGTTTGGCACATTGGCAGCATCGTTGATGACCAGTGATCCTGCAGGATCACCCTTGATCGGCGCGGTCAGGCCAGGTCCATCACTTAATGAAAAAGTAGTGGTGTTTCTCCCGCTGGGGCTGCAGTCCTCCACTCCAGAGGCAAGAAAGTCCACGCCAGCAATCAGGTGTCCCGTGTCGCTCCAGACGAAGTTATAGGCGAGCTCCCAAGTGAATTTGATTTGATTGCCAACCCGAATTTGATACGGAGAGCAGAACCATGCCAAGGAGAAGACATTGGCAACAGGCTGAGGCATCTTTTGATAGACGTAGAAGGTCCAAGGTTGCGCCGATTGATTCTTCAATAGCAACGAATATTGCGTTCCTTGGGCAAGCGCCGCGCTTCCCGACTGTGATGCACGGGCATGATCCGCCATTTCCTTGTCTACGTAGCTGACATGCAAGGACATTTGATTCTCCCTTTCCGCTGATTTTCTATCTTCACGCCAGGACGATCCAAACGTTTGGACCGCTCCTTGGCCCAGCTCCAACTGAGGCGAGTGTTATTGGAGACACCAATTCAGCTATAGTCATTTCTGGGTGACGTAAATGAGTAGATATACTCCCTGACAGACCACCATTAACCCATAGTCATGCCCCCGAGACCCGGGACGGTAAGAGCGGTCGATGCCTATTTGGTCGGTAGCAGATAAGCACGGCCGAATCTAACGCAATCCCATCAAACGAAAAGCGGCCTGAGAGCCGGCTCGATCGAGCCTTAGGCGTCTTTGACGCACACCGTATGCTCTGCAAATTTACTCTAGCGGTACGGGATGATGGCATTCTTAAGCCCGTTTTGGCCGATCTTTCCGTTAACGCCATTTCCCATCCGCGCGGATTATTTGATTTCAAACCATGTTAGCGCGACGAACGACGTTAAACATCCGCGACCTAACTCAGAAATAAGTATTTCTACTCATTTTGAAGGACAGAAAGATCGCGCATAATGATCTCCGGGGGCAGGGAGCGATGATGAAGATTTGCATTGGGAACTCTCGGGCTGCGCGGCGACAATCACGGTGAGATTAAACGTCAATCAGGATGAGACTCGGCGGCGGGGGTGTGACGAAGGGAGGGCGTAGCCCGACCGGAGTTACACCCCCGCCGCGGCGCAATTTTTAGGCGTCTCATGATCGCGGTCGGCCCGCTACGGTGGCGGTTTTCTGGAATGGAGAACCACCTTTGTGCCGGGTCGCCATGTAACCGATCATCAGATGAGATTATTCATGAAGTACCGACAAACGCATTCTGTTGAGGTCGCCGCCGCGAAGGCGTCGATCAGCCGGGCGACGGCGTTCCGTATGGAAAAAGAGCAGCGCCTTCCGTCGCAGAACAAGCCGCCCCGCGGTCGGCGTCGCCCCGATCCGCTTGAGCATATCTTTGATGCAGAGGTCGTTCCGCTCCTCAAGGCCGCTCCCGGCATTCGTGCGGTCGCCGTTTACGACGAGATGCTGCGGCGTCACCCGGAACTATCCGAAGGCATTCGCCGCACACTTGAGCGGCGCATTCGGTCCTGGCGAGCCGTTCACGGCCAGGAGCAGGAGGTGATCTTCCGCCAGATGCATGAACCCGGCCGGTTGGGGTTGTCGGATTTTACCGACATGGGCAGCCTCAGCGTGACGATTGCCGGCCAGCCGCTCGACCATTTGCTTTATCACTTCCGGCTGGTTTGGTCGGGCTTCGAGCACGCCCATGTCATCCTTGGCGGAGAAAGCTTTGTGGCCTTGGCCGAGGGGCTGCAGAACGCCCTGTGGTCCATTGGCGGCTCGCCCCTCTATCATCGTAGCGACAGTCTGTCGGCCGCATTCCGCAACCTCGATGCCGATGCCAAGGTCGATATGACAAACCGCTATGAGGACCTGTGCGCTCATTACCGAATGACGCCAACTCGCAACAACAAGGGCATCGCCCACGAGAACGGCTCGATCGAAAGTTCCCACGGCCATCTCAAGAGCGCTGTCCTCGATGCTCTTCTGATGCGCGGCACCACGGACTTTGACGATCTTCCCTCCTACCGCGCCTTCATCGATGAGATCGTCAGTCGCCGCAATGCCACACATGGCAAGCGCATCGATGCCGAGCGCCCGCATCTGCAGGCGCTTCCCGATCGCCGCACCACCGACTTCGAGGAGGTGGTCGTCACCGTGTCGCGCACCGGTGGCTTCGCCTTGCGAAAGGTCTTCTACACGGTCCCCTCCCGTTTGATCGGCCATCGGCTGCGTGTGCGTTTGTTTGACGATCGCCTCGACGTCTTCATCGGCGGCACGCATCTGCTGACGTTACCGCGGGGTCGCGCCCATGCGAGTGGCAAGCACGATCAGGTCGTCAACTATCACCACGTCATTCATTCCCTGCGCAAAAAGCCGATGGCGCTTCTCAACTTGGTCTATCGCGACAAGCTCTTCCCCCGTTCGGAATATCGAAGGGCTTTCGACGCTCTCCTCGAGCAACTGCCTGACCGGCAGGCTTGCAAGATCACCGTCGAATTGCTGGCCCTGGCTCATGATCGCGGTTGCGAGCGTGAACTGGCCGAGGAGCTTGCCAGAACGCTCGACGCCCACAACCTGCCCGACCTGGTCGCCTTGAGAGCGATCTTCGGCCCGGACCCGGATCAGTTGCCGACCGTTCATGTGCAACTCGCATCGCTCAATAGCTATGAAGCCCTGATGGAGTCTGCCTATCCGGGAGAAGCGGCATGAAGAACGTCCACAACACCATCGACGAAGCCCGCCTCGGCATCATGCTGAATGAGCTCCGGTTGCCGACGATCAAAACGCTGTGGCCGCAATTTGCCGAACAGGCCGATCGTGAAGGGTGGCCTGCGGCTCGCTTCCTCTCGACCATCGCCGAGCATGAACTGGCTGAACGGGCGCATCGCAGGATCGAACGTCATCTCGCCGAGGCGCATCTGCCGCCTGGAAAGACGCTCGACAGCTTCGCTTTTGACGCCGTGCCCATGGTCTCCAAGGCCCAGGTCATGGCCATTGCCGCCGGCGATAGTTGGCTCGCCAAAGGTGCCAATATCCTCATGTTCGGTCCGCCCGGCGGCGGAAAGAGCCATCTCGCTGCCGCCATCGGTCTCGCGCTAATCGAGAACGGTTGGCGGGTGCTGTTCACCCGCACGACTGACCTCGTCCAGAAGCTTCAGGTCGCACGGCGTGAACTCCAGCTCGAGTCCGCCATCACAAAGCTCGACAAGTTCGATCTGCTTGTCCTCGACGATCTGGCCTACGTCACCAAGGACCAGGCCGAGACCAGCGTGCTCTTCGAACTCATCTCCGCAAGATATGAGCGACGTTCCATCATGATCACCGCCAATCAGCCCTTTGGAGAATGGAACCGCGTCTTTCCGGACCCGGCCATGACGCTTGCCGCGGTGGACCGACTTGTTCATCACGCAACGATCTTCGAAATGAACGTCGAAAGCTACCGGCGACGTTCCGCCATGGAAGCCAAACGCCAGCGCGGCAGACCTGCCGCCTTCGCGACAATCAAAAGCTCTTCCCAGTTTGTCGCGGAGCGGCAATCAGAACACGACGAGACTCTTGCCAGCGACAATCAGCATGATACCTTCATGCCGACCGCGACATAAGAGTCTCATCCAGATTGTCGCCACCGTCTCATCCTGATCGCCGCGCTATACTCGGGCTAACGCCGTGCTCATGGAGAAAATCTGGCGATTTCGACACCAGCAATTTGTGGAACGACGTGGATGGCAGGCATTACGCAAGAGTGATAGACGGGAAATAGATCAGTTTGATCACGATTGCGCTATTCATTTTAGCGTTCTCAAGAACGATGCGGTGATCGGGTATTCTCGGCTCCTTCCTACGGTGCAGCCACATCTTCTTTCAAGCGTCTACCCGCAAATCATGCGGGGCCAAAAGTGGCCAAGGTCGCACGACGTTTTCGAATGGACGCGGTGGGCGGTTGCAAGCGGTGACGAAAGGATTGACGGGGTTCGCGTATCGCGGGTTTTAATGATCGGGTTGATGGAGTTTTGCCGCGTTGCCGGCATCACCTCGCTTATCGGCGAGACGCACCCAAAGTTGATAAACTCCTTGCGCGCCAACGGGTGGCAAACACACATACTCTCAGAGCCCAGCATTTTCGAAAACGAATTAGTCGTGCCACTCGAAGTCATCCCCTCGTCCGCCCCGCAGACGTTGAAGGCAACTAGCTAGCATAGGAAATTCCGCTCGATGTTTGAACCTTATGGCTCAGGAAGTATTGGTCACCAATTCGCCGCCAGTCCGGCTCATAAACGCACACAAGTCCCCGCCTGCATTTCTTTTGCACAAGCGGTGCTACATCACAATCGATGCTGGGGCCAGAGAGCCAGTCACGTAGCCGCCCGGATCGATTGCAGCCTAATGATTCCGCAGCCTATGCCACCCTAGAACGGCATAGGACAGTCAGTGCACCTCAGTCACTCGCGTCATTGGCATCCCTTTAGGGAGACGGCGAGGAAAGCAACCAACGGAGAGTCAAAACATGGAAACGACAACCACCCGCAAGCCCGTTAATCTCATCGCTAGCGAGTTGAGCGTGTTTGCCAAGGCGCCGCGCGTCGGACCGACCCCTTCGACCACAGAGATTGCTGCCATGATCAAGGGGGGCAAGCCGGGCGACATGGACAAACTGGACGTTTAAGTTTGATCCGTGTGACCGTCGCCAAGGCGGCGGTCACCGCCCCTTTAGATTTTCATCAACTAAGCGATCACCGATGTTCAAGGGAACGATTGACCGAGGTCATCTCGAGTGCGTGGCTGAGCCCCCGATGTACCCGCCGCCCTACCCCAACATCTCTATCCTAGACCATCCTTTGCTCGAAAGCTTCCGGTGGGACACCACTGATCAAATCATCCTGATCTGCCGCGAGCGTTCCGCCGAAGCGAATGGGCAGCTTGTGGCACTCAGGGATTGGTCGATAGAACGAGCGGAGGATTTCTGTGCCTTTGGGCAATGGCCATTGGACTATCAGACAATTTCGATCAACTGCCATTCCGGCACGGTGACCTTGAGCGCCGGACATGGAGGTGTTGCGCCACTTTATCTGAAGGTCAGCGGCGAGCGCATTGATCTCTCCTGGTCGATAGCGGACTTTTATTCGGGCATGACCCTCGCCGACGTCGACACCGACCGAACTGGCCTGCGTCTTATCGGCACGCTCCCCTATGCAACAACGACGATGTTTCGCGGTGTTTTCATGCTGACGGAGCGCGCGTCGCTTTGCATCAGCAGGACCGGAGCCGTCGAGACGAAATATCCCCCTCCGGCACCGTATTTCATCCCGACCCCGCTTGTGGATGAGGCCGATGTTGCAGCCGCAGCATGCCGTTTGATCGACACCCTGCTGCGTCGCTGGCCGCTCACGCCCACCCTCACGGCTAGCGAATTCAGCGGAGGATTGGATTCGGCAGTCGTTACCGCCATTTTGGCTGGGCAGCATCCTGACGCCCTGCAAACCTATGCCTTGGAAGTCGAGGGGCCAGCTCGAAGTCAACAGACTTCGCGGCGCGAAATAGCAATCGAGCACTTTGGCTTCCACGACCAAACGCTGCGTGTTGACACGATACCAATGGTTCCGTGTGGGTTCGAAGTGAGTAGCGACTACGTCCCCGCTCCCTACAATGCCGATCTGCAGCGGCCCCTCCATCAACTATTGAAGTCGCTCGCAACTGCCTCAGCCCCGCGGGCGGTCGCAACTGGTACAGGCGGTGATGAGTTGCTAATGGCCCATGCTTTCGAGCAAAGTCACGAGCAAATCGCTCGTAATATTAGCGATGCATTCCTTCCTGCGATCCTTCCCTCCGCCATGACGCTGGTGCTCAAAAGCCGATTGCCCGACTATGCAGCATGCTGCGATCGGGCACCCTTTCCTATTCTGCCGATCTCGGTACTGGAGGCACACGCCGCGCGGGCTCCTTTGTTTGCGAGCCATGGCATATGGCCAATTAGCCCATTCGCCCAGCCAGAAGCCGTACGATTTTATCGGAGTTTGCCTTTAGCCTGGAGGCACGAAAAGGCGCTGCATCGCCGGATGTTGGAACGGCTTGGATATCCGAAACGGTTCTTCGGCGTTTCTATAAGAGAAAATTTCGAACACTATCTGACCGGCTCGCTGATTATCGGTGCTAGCGAGATCACTAATCAATTATCCCGTCGTTGCCTGCTGCATGAACTGGGACTGATCGATGCTGACCGGCTGATCGCCACAATAGACGACATCCGATACGATTCTCCGCTTAGCGAACTCGGCTTTATCTTCCACGCAATTAACGTTGAACACATGCTCCGGCGAATTGATGGAACTTGAAGGAGATCACCCGCTAATGCGGCGGGATTTCGAGATGCCGGCAATTAGCTCCCTTACAATTCGGAAGCCAATGCAGAACGGCTATGTCGAGAGTTTCAACGGGCGCATGCGCGACGAGCTGCTCAACGATAGCCTTTTCTTCGGGCCTCGATCATGCCCGAAGCGCCATTGCTGAATGGGCGGACGATTACAACCGCTTCCGGCCACTCATCGCTCGGATACAAAACCCCAGCAGACTTTGCCGGGACCATCGCCGCAACCGGCTCCAACGCTGCGCAAGATGAAAACTTCGCGTTTCCGCCGGTTGCTCACACCGCGCCAATTGGCGTATTCAAAAACGCCGGGGCTCCGGTCGCCGCCGGATGAAAGTTCAGTGGCAGGTCAAGGGGTACACGCCGAATCGTCGCCTTCCTGCAATGTCCGCCCACGCTGCGATCGCGATACCGCTGAGTGGTCTGGCGATGACCGATAGCAGCATCGTTGTGCCGGGGATTCCCCGGAAAAGTCTCATCAATCAATCACGGTATGACGTCACAACAGGTGAAATCGAAGAACTCCAAAATATGTCGAGGACAGCCGCTGCAAGCATATCCGGGATATGGCGCAACGATGTGTTCCGTCACTGTGGGTTGCAATCGCAAGACAGCGCGCCTCAAATCGACATCATGTTACCGGTTGGGCATCTAACGTGTCCGTCGAAATATGCCTGCTGGACTCGTCAAAGGTGTCATAAGCCAGCGTCTCCCCCAAAGCGCCGAAATTCTAGGCTTCCTGTCGGAGTCTGGCCGGCTTTCTGGCGACTTATTACAAATTTAGTCGAATGGGGGAGGACAACGGTTGTAGACTTGTTGCTTTGGCTGCACGCGATTTCGTAGTCTCACGCTCGAATTCTTCGCCTCGATCGACTGCGTCGGCAATTGTGCGCTTGCATCATTCTTCGGGCAGGCGAAACGGGTTTGGCTTGAATTGTGCTGTAATCGAGGTTGATTGAAATGCATTCGCTCCGTCTAGCCGCTGCGGTGTTGCCGCTGCTTTTGTCATCTTGCATGCTCGGGCCCGACTTTGCACCGCCGGAAACACCTTTACCGGCGAAGTTTTCCGAGGGTGCAAAACAGAGCGTCGGCGATGTTGCGGTGTCGGCATGGTGGAATTCCTTTTCAGATCGTACGCTCAACCAGTACGTTGCCACCGGCCTGGATAAGAACCTCAGTGTTCAGCAGGCGCTCGAAAGGATTAATGCCGCCGCCGCGGACGTCACCATCACTGGCGCCGGGGGCCTTCCCAACCTTGATTTTGGAGCATCACACACGATCTGCAAAGCGCGAGATGTCACGAGCACCCAGAATATCTCCGGGGGGCAACTATCGTTGACCGGGCTGCTGGACGTATTCGGCCAGTACCGGCGCAGCACCGAAAGCGCACTTGCTTCTCTTGATTCTGCGCATGCGGCTGTCGACGTCGCAAAGCTGGCTCTAATCAAAGATCTTGTTTCCTCCTACATCGACGCCCGGTACTACCAGCAGCGCGTCTCCATTTCTCGAGCGAACCTGAAGTCGCGCCAGGAGACCTACGATCTCACGAATTTTCAACTCGAAGCGGGAGCAGCTTCCCGGCTGGATGTCTCGCAGGCCGAAGCGCTTGTCCAGTCGACGATTGCCGAATTACCAAGTCTGGAACTGAATTTCCGCGTGTCGGCTCATCACATTGCGACCCTCATCGCCTTGCCGTCGGAAATGGTGGTCAAGCAACTGCAGAAAAACGAAGGGCAGCCGGTCTATCGCGGAAAGATCAATGCCGGCATTCCCGCCGATCTTATTCGCAATCGACCCGATATTCGCCAAGCTGAGCGGAATCTCGCCGCGGCGACTGCAAAGATCGGCGTGGCGGAAGCACGGCTTTATCCCGCGATAACGCTCTCCGGCTCGATCACACCTTCCTACATCAATCAGCGTGGCCGTCGCGGCGATATCTCGAAATGGTCCTTCGGGCCGAGCCTTGACCTCCCGATTCTGGACGGCGGCCGTTTACGGGCAAACGTGGAGACTTCTAAATCGGCCGCGGCAGCAGCCTACATAAGCTGGAAATCAACCGTGCTGACAGCTGTGCAGGAAGTTCAGGACGCTTTGACAGCCGTCCGACGCGACGTTCGCACAGTAAACTCACGTCACAGGCAAGTGGAAACGACCGAAGAAACACTGAGGCTTTCGGTGGACTCGCACAAGGATGGCGCCTCGTCTCTGCTCGATGTTCTCGACGCGCAAAGGCAGGTGTCCAGCGCTCAATCAAGCCTCGCTACGGCAAACCAAAAATTGGCCAAGGATCACGTGCAGTTGAATGTCGCAATCGGCGGTCGTTTTGCGGCTCCCATGGTCGCGTCGCCCTGGGTGGAGGCTTCACGGGTGTCGCAGCAAATGCAAACGTCCGGTCCCACTCGCAATAGTCGAGCGTTGCATTGCGGGATGTTTTAACCTGATGGCTATGACACCACCCGTGTCGCGAGGATAAAGTATCAATGTTCCGGGAGCGAGCGCCGTGTGACTGGCTCGATAAGAATGCCATTCTTTTGCGGTGGGTCGCTCGCCCAGCAAAACTAGTCGGATCTACCACACGGGGAGCCAGGATGCCAGATTTCCGACCTGCCGAGAACGCTCTCTGCGCTGACCGAATATAATGGTGTTCCGAGTAAACTGACTTCGGCGTAGCCGGTGTTCATCCCAGGCGTTCTCTTGTCAGCGATCTGTGTTTGACTTTCGATACAAGCGCGAAGGAAGTGTCTCCGTCGGACTTAGATTCTTCCAATAAATACAATTACTTGTGATCGGCCCGGTGTTGCCGAACTACTCAATCCCACCAACATGTCGGGCGTGTCAGATAGAGGGGAACTTTTCGTGCTGCTTTGAGGGAGTCATAGCCGTACATGACCACTCCGCGCTTTGGCCATCACCAACGGGAGATTGTCAGCTCGAACATTCGCGGACTCAAGCAAACCTTCAACGCGCGCGCGCTATACTATATCGCCTGGGGATTTGTATTCGGCAACTAGAGTATTAAAGTCCGACCGGGCAATTGGCCGAATATATCAAAAAATATATTATTGTTGAATATTGATCTATGATGGAGCCCCGTCTAGACCTGCTCAACACGCGGCAGGGGGACTACCCTGGTCAGCGACCGGAGGCTTAGATGAACCGACGTGACAAAATGCATCCAAACAAAGTCAGGTGTGATAGCCCGGAAATGGGGCTCGCATTGCTCGATGGCGAACGTGTGGTTGCTCCACGGCGTGCTATACGCTGCCCGGCCGAGCGGAACGAGCATCTGAATGCGCTTCGCGAGGTCGCAGATAGCGGAAGATACATCAAATCCGCCTATGCCTATAATCGGCTGATTGGTAGGAATAACCGATCGGCAAAATTATTCGTTGACGGTGAGGCCGACACACGTCCACCGAAGAGCACGGTTCGCTTAAAGCTGGCCGCTTGCGAAATACGACAGGCGGTAGACATTGGACCAGCGCGCTACCCGACCCAGCCGTGTGCCTATGCCATTGAAATCAGCGCTATAATGCAATAGCTGCCAATTACGGCCGCGGCTGTTACAGGTGGTTGATGCCGAATCTGGTTCGGGCGCGAAACGCGGTGCCGGCATTGGAAGGGCCGACTAATTCGATCTTAATTCGAAGCGACCGTCCAGTCTCAATGCAAGAAACTCCTGTAGGTCCTTGAAGGATATCGACAGAGGAAAACTATCAAATGCGGTGTTGCAAGAACGCGCCCCAAGGTCGTGGGGATGACCCAAATTTTTCTACTGAACCAGAACCTGCAAAGGCCGATATTGCCTACGATGCTATCCGACGAATTCTCTACAGTAACGGTCGTGTGCCGGGGCAACATCTCAGGGAACAGGATCTAGCGTCTAAGCTCGATTTTGGTCGAACGCCAGTTCGCGAAGCACTTCAGCGGCTTGCAGCTGAAGGGAATATCCAATACATCCCTCAAAGAGGCTTTTTCACGAGGCCGATGTCGGAAAGAGCCCTGTTAGATTTTTATGTTGTCGGACGTGAGACCCTGATCTCGGCATTAAATCGAATGCGGCCGCAGGTCCCAGAGACCTGGACCGTGGCGGATAAATTGTCCTCTGACGAACTTGCCTTAAGGGCAGAAGCGATATTCACTAAAATCGCCCAAGAAGCATTGAATTGCGAGGCTTGCAAAATCGTCCACCGATTCTGTTTTTGCACTCACCCTTTACGAATGGAAGTAACTGCGTCGGAACTTCGGCCCGCGTTTGTTGAGAGCCTCGGGAAGCTAATTGCCGCAATATCTGAACTAGGCAGGGCAGCGACCCTGGTGGAGTCCGCGTTGATGAACCACCTTGATCTAGAACAGGGTGCCGTTTCAAGGATTGTACAAGAGGTGAACGAACGTGGATTAACAGGTTTTCCGGGGCCTGCGAAAAGTTCGTGACATCGCAACCGTCATCTCGACGAATGATCCCAATCAACGAGCCTAAAGAACTTTGTCGAGTGCCGCGCATATCTGCGGCTGCTGCGGGCAATTCAAAAGCCGGTGTCGGTATCACCTATCAGCATTTTAATTATGTTGCCAAATCAAAGAGGCTGCCGCATCCCTTCAGCATTCCAGAATATAGCGCTGGCAAAGCGAAAGGTGCTTGTGTCCTATCGGGCAACGCCCTCCGCAGGTTTCCATTTGCCGCGGCTTTCCCAGTCCAGCTATGATGATCGAGCGACGTTTTCAGCCGAAGTCTCAAAAGATATTGTGCCAAAGATCATAACAGCCAACGGGATCGACGCTGCGACCTTGAGGAAAGAGGTTACGCCCGGCGGGTATCTCCTCAAAACCAATGCATCGCTTCAGACCGTGAGTGATCTCGATGAGGCCGCGGCCGATCGACTTGCCGGCTCCCTAGGTTACGTCTTCCGCCAATATCGCGCCCTTACCGCTCGCCTCAACGACACGACAGGTAAGACAGGCTTTGTTGTCGTGCGGTTTCCGCAGGGCAGCCTTAACGCCACCGTCGCACAAAGATTCTTCGAGGCAGCGGACGCAACGAAAAAAGGTTTGGAGCGGCGGATATGCCGTGTTCGGTGACTAGCAGATCTTCCTTAATGCAAAGAATTTCGAAGGAAAGCCTTATAGCGGACTCGATGACGCAAGCTTTCAAGGCGGATTGAGCCGCGCAGCCGTATCGTTTGGCAACCCAAAACCAAAGGTTTCTTCCTTCGGCAAAGCGACCGCACGCTTTATTGGGAATGATTGGCAGAGGTCAACAGGAGGCAAGGACTATCAAACCTTGCTCGGTGGACCGGACAGCGAGTTAGTGAGAAAGCTCGACGAGATCAGCAGGTACAATGCGTTCCTCCTCGCGAAGACGGCCGACACCAACGGCTGGGCCAAAGATGAATAAGGGCCGGACGAGAACCTACGCTAAAGTCGCTTAGCGGGTTCAGATGGCATCTCGCAAAAAGGATCGTAAGCGACCGGTGAGGGCCGTCTTGCGAGGTTGAGACGAACATCGGAAGTCCTAGTGCAAACACTAGGAGTAGTCCTATGACAAAGCATCAGATTGAAGTGATCACGTCTGTCGAGCGCCGACGGCGCTGGTCTCAGGAAGATAAAGAGCGGCTCGTTGCAGCCTGTCTCGAGCCAGGTGCGGTGCTTTCCGAGATTGCGCGATCGGCCGGTATCCATGTCAGTCAGCTCTTCCGTTGGCGCAGGGAGCTTTGCCAAATCGAGGAGCCGAGGACGGAAACAACGAGCACGTTTGTGCCGGTGGTCGTGTCCGAGGCCGCGCTTCCAGCCTCGCCTATTCCCTCGGGGCCACCCACCCCATCGCAGGCCGGAAGCGCAGCGATGTGACGATTGAACTCGGTCGGGACCGTCGTATCCGCGTAGACAGCGACATCGACACGGACGCGCTGGGCCGCATTCTCGATGTCGTGCTGGGGCGGAGATGATCCCGGTTCCGAGTGGTGTGAAGGTCTGGCTGGCGACCGGTCACACGGACATGCGCAAAGGCTTCCCCGGTCTGTCGCTGATGGTGCAGGAGACGCTGAAGCGCGATCCGATGTGCGGACATCTGTTCGTGTTCCGGGGGCGCGGTGGAGGTCTGATCAAGGTGATCTGGCATGACGGACAAGGAGCCTGTCTGTTCACGAAGAAGCTGGAGCGCGGCCGCTTCATCTGACCGTCAGCCGCTGACGGCACGGTGGTGATCACACCGGCCCAGCTCGGTTATCTCCTCGAAGGCATAGACTGGCGGATGCCGCAAAAGACCTGGCGGCCGACATCGGCAGGATGAGCAAAAGAACTGGAATGGCGGACTCGAATATGATTCCATCCTGCCATGAGCGACGCGACTGATGAGCTTCCGGACGACCTTGCCAGTGCGCTTGCACTGCTGGCCGAGCGACTTTTCAGTGCGATCACAAAAGCATGACTTCCGAGGCGTTAATCTTGAGCCAGATGGAAGCTGGGATGATTCCACGAGCGGCTCCTCGCCTCAGATGCCGGGCAATTCCGGCGCGCTAGTCTCGTTTTGTTGTCTCCTGTTCCCGGCATCTAGCCGAAGTCAGGAAATTGCACCTATCCTGGCTGTCCAGATTTCCCGAGCCCGCTCTGAGCATGCCACTTTCCTTCATATGAAATCAAAATGCAGAATTGGGACATCGTTTTGTAACAGGCTATGGCCAATAAGCGCGAGTGGCAATTAACTCCGACTCTTTCGGCAACCTACGACCCTGAGGCGATACGAAATGTTCCCTGCAGCTTGGCCCTTGGCGGTGGCCGTTTTGACCTCGACGTGCCTTTCTAGCGAGGCCGCCCCACTATCCTTCCGTGAATTTGATAGCCTTGCTCGCGATTGCGCACCATCGGTTGATCCGACGACCTTAGCGGCAATTGCCAAGGTCGAAAGTGGCTTTGATCCACTTGCGGCACATGACAATACTACGGGTGAGAGCCTTCACTGGGATGATCAAACGCAAGCACGCTATGGTGTCAAAGACCGCCTCGACGCGCAGCATTCCATCGACATCGGGCTTATGCAGATCAACAGTAAAAACTTTCCCGCCCTCAATCTCACGATTGAAAATGCCCTGCAGCCCTGCAAGTCACTTGCCGCTGCGGCGTACTTGCTTGAAAGCCGCTATGCTGGCGGCGACACTGCCGCGGCACGGCAACTTGCTCTCCGAAAGGCCATCTCCGCCTACAACACGGGCGATCTGCAGCGCGGGTTTGCAAACGGTTATGTTCGGAAGGTTGAGGCCGCCGCTCGAGAGATCGTGCCACAGCTGATCGAACTACCGCAACAGGCTGATGAAAAGCAGATATCGGAAGACATATGGGACGTCTGGGGCTCGTACGAGCAAGAGCGTTCGGAGGACGATTCATCGCGTCTCCAAACACATCAAAAGGTCGCACGACCTTGAATTCAAACAACAATAATGACCAATGGTCAATCGAATGGAGATACAAATAATGGCGTTATCTAACACAAATCGTGTACGTTTTAGCTCCCTTTCACTGCTGAGCGCAACGTTGCGTGCTGCAGTTCCCTATGCGCCAGCTGCCGGCGGAGCGGCGGCCTGGAGTATTGTCTGCTCCGCGCCTGCGATGGCGCAAGTCACGGGCGGGACCGATCCCGCGACGATGGTAAATAATATCTGCACGTTCATCCTTGGTCCGTTTGGACAGTCACTGGCTATCCTGGGCATCGTCGCCATCGGCATATCGTGGATGTTCGGTCGTGCTTCACTCGGTCTCGTTGCCGGTGTCATCGGTGGCATCGTCATCATGTTCGGGGCCAGCTTCCTTGGCAAAGCGCTCATTGGCGCCGGCGGATGAGCGACCGACTGGAAGAGAGTATTCTCTACGTGGCGGCCACACGCCCTGCATTATTCCTAGGCGTGCCGCTCACCTTGGCCGGATTACTCATGATGTTAGCCGGCCTAATCATCGTCATCGTTCAGAATCCTCTTTACGAAATTATCCTTGTGCCACTGTGGTTCGGATCAAAAGTTGTTGTTGAGCGCGACTATAATGCCGCGAGCGTGGCGCTACTCTATCTGCGGACCGCAGGCAGAAGCGTCGATGGGCCGATCTGGGGCGGGGCAAGCGTCAGTCCCAACCCGATCAAAGTGCCGAGGCGAGGAAGAGGAATGGCTTAATGTTCGGCACAAGTGGCAGGACCGAGAGGTCTGGTGAGATATATCTGCCATATGTTGGCCACCTCAGCGACAAGGCTGTCCTTCTCGAAGACGGCGCAATCATGGCCATGGCACATGTCAGAGGCTTGCCCTTCGAACTGGAAGACGTTGCAATCCGAAATGCACGCTGCCGAGCGTTTAATACGCTCTTACGCAACATTGCCGATGATAACGTATCGATATGCGCCCATCTCGTGCGACATAATGATGTCCCGTCACCCCCGGCACGGCAGTTCCGAAGCACGTTTGCTGGTAGTCTGAGTGAAGCTTATGAGCAGCGTGTGCTGCTTGGAAATCTTTTTCGCAACGATCACTTCCTTACCCTGATCGTGTACCCTCGCAGTACCGTCGGAAAATTCAGAGGCCGTTTTTTCAAGCGCTACGAAGGCAAGGAAGTCGATCTGGCAAGCCAAGCGCGGAACCTGGAAGATCTCTGGCACATCACTGCTGGCGCCCTCGACGCTTACGGTCTCCGCCGACTTGGGATTCGCGAGAAAGATGGCGTGATTTTCTCAGAAATCGCGGAGGCACTCCGGCTGATAATGACCTGCCGTTTGACTCCAGTTCCAATGGTTAGCGGCTCACTGGGCGCTTCGATTTATACTGATCGTGTGATCTGCGGCAAACGCGCAGTGGAGATTCGTACTCCCGGAGATAGCTACGTCGGCTCAATGTTTTCATTTCGAGAATATCCAGCGAAAACCAGTACAGGTATGCTCCATCCGCTACTGTCCACGAATTTCCCGCTTGTTTTAAGCCAGAGTTTCTCCTTCCTCACGCGTGCACAGGCTCATGCCAAACTTAGCCTTAAGTCCAGTCAAATGACGAGCTCTGGTGACAAGGCCGTCAGCCAGATCACAGAACTCGCCGAAGCAGAGGACGCACTGGCAAGCAACGAATTCGTAATGGGCTCGCACCATTTAAGCCTCTGCGTCTATGCCGATGATCTCAATAGCCTTGCCGACCGCGCTGCAAGCGCCCGCACTCGGTTGGCGGAATCGGGCGCCGTCATTGTCCAGGAAGGTATTGGTATGGAGGCGGCTTACTGGGCGCAACTTCCGGGGAATACCAAGTGGCGCACGCGACCCGGGGCAATTACCTCCCGCAACTTCGCCGGCCTGGTCTCATTTGAGAATTTCCCCAGCGGCGCGAATTCTGGCCATTGGGGCAATGCAGTTGCACGCTTCCGCACCAACGGCGGCACCCCTTTCGATTATGTCCCTCATGAGAATGATGTTGGCATGACGGCGATATTCGGACCCGTCGGAAAAGGCAAAACAACGCTAATGACCTTTATCCTTGCGATGCTCGAGCAGAGCACGGCTGAACGTAATGGTGCGATAGTTTTCTTTGACAAAGACCGCGGTGGTGAACTGCTGGTACGTGCCACCGGAGGGACATATCTGGCACTACGCAGAGGCGTTCCCAGCGGTTTGGCGCCTCTGCGGGGCCTCGAAAATACGTCGGCCTCGCGCGATTTTCTGCGCGAGTGGATGGTCGCACTCATCGAGAACGACGGACGTGGAGCAATTTCGTCGGAAGAGGTTCGCCGCTTGGACCGGGGCATCACCCGACAACTTTCGTTTGAGCCAGCTATGCGCTCAATCGCAGGTCTACGCGAATTCCTGTTGCACGGCCCCTCAGAAGGCGCAGGTGCACGGTTGGAGCGGTGGTGCCGAGGAAGCGCGCTGGGTTGGGCCTTTGACGGCGAGATAGATGAAGTAAAGCTCGACGCTTCCATTACAGGCTTCGACATGACGCAGCTGTTGGAGTACGAGGAGGTCTGCGCGCCGGCAGCTGCCTATCTACTGCATCGCGTAGGCTCTGTCGTGGACGGACGTCGCTTTGTCATGAGTTGCGACGAGTTCCGGTTTTATTTATTAAACCCCCAATTCGCTGCCGTCATCGACAAGTTCTTGCTGACCGTTCGCAAGAATAACGGCTTGTTGATACTCGCAACACAGCAACCCGAGCACGTTCTGGAATCGCCCATCGGAGCCAGTCTTGTTGCACAATGCATGACAAAAATCTTCTATCCATCACCGACGGCGGACCGATCAGCCTATATCGACGGCTTGAAGTGTACCGAAGGAGAATTTCAGGCTATCCGCGAGCACATGGCAATCGGCAGCCGCAAATTTTTGCTTAAGCGCGAGAGCGGGAGCGTTGTCTGCGAATTCGACTTGGCTGAGATGCGCGAATATGTCGCCGTACTGTCCGGGCGGGCCAACACGGTGCGCTTTGCCGATCAACTCCGCGACGAATACGGAGAGGCCCCCGGTGCGTGGATCGACAAATTCATGGCACGTTACCATGAAGTGCAGGATTGACGGAGGAACTTTGATGAAATTTGCCCAACTCACAGTTACAGCGCTGACCACCTTCCTAGTGCTGCAGGGTCCAGCTCGCGCGCAGTTTGCCGTCATTGACATGGGAGCAATAGCTCAGACCATCGTGCAAATCGAAAAAACAGCCGCGATTCTCGAGCAGACAATGAATTTGGTGACGGTGTTCTCGTCGTCCTTCGGCGTCACCGGTCTGTTAGGCTCGCTCAACCAAGCGAACCGATATCCCTTGACCAATCAGCTAAACGAGAAAATGTTCGGTAGCGATAAGATACTAAGCGTGACGATACCAACCGGGTCCACGGCGCGCGCGATCATTCAAAATCGCGAAATCTCGGGTACCGACGCGGAAGCGAAGCTGCTACTGCAACAAATTACCGGTGCTGCTAATGCCGCGGACATTGCAGCCGACAATCTGGAGAAGATGGGCCAGCGCCTGGCAGAAAACAGCAAGACGCTCGCTCAGCTGTCTAGTTCAAGGAACATAATGCAGGCCACCGTCACGAACGGTTTGCTTCTCAAACAGATCCACGACGCCATCATTCAGAACAGCCAGGCGACCAGTTTGCTGACGATGACCACTGCGCAGGCCAGCCTTCACGCCGCGGAAGAGGCGGCAGCGCAGCGACTAGAACGCGAGAAAACCGGGCGCATCTTTGGCCCGTGGTAATTCGGCTCAGATAATAATTCAAACTCAGCCCACCTGCGGTGGAAAGAGCCAAATCAGGTTGGAGCGATGAAGTTTGCAATTTCTGCGCCGTTTACGGCTATACATACGGTCTTTGATCAGGCCTTCACAATCGCACTGAACTCCGTGCTCGGAAAGATCCAGAGCGCGCTCAATGCGCCTCTGGTGGCGTGTGTCACGCTTTGGATAATAGTCCAAGGCTTTTTGGTGATGCGTGGCGAAATCGATACCCGTGGTGGAATCACGAAGATCATCACGGTGTCGATCGTTATCTCCCTGATCCTAGGCCAGGCGAACTATCATGACTACGTCGTGTCATTCTTTGAGGATACGATCCCGAGCTTCGTTGACCAGATCAGCGGCAGTAACATTCCGCTGGTTAATATTCCCGCAAAGCTCGACTTCATGTTCGCTCTAAGCCAGGTCTGCTTTCAGAAGATCGCATCCGAAATTGGACCGATGAATAGCCAAGACACTCTTGCCTTCGAAGGCGCACAGTGGATTTTCTACGGTGCACTTTGGGTAGCGTTCGAGATCTATGACGCCTGTGGGATCCTAACCAAGCTACTGGTAGCGATCGGACCGCTGATCCTTGTAGGCTATCTCTTTGATCACACGCGCGATATGGCTTCCAAATGGGTCGGACAGCTCCTCTCCTACGGGCTGCTGCTTCTCCTGTTGAACATCGTGGCAACTCTGGTCATCGCAACGGAACTAGGAGCTCTCGCATTCATGCTCGGCGTGATCAACCTTGCGGGCACGACTGCAGCCAAGATTATCGGGCTTTACGAACTCGACATGTTCTTTCTAGCTGGTGACGCCCTGATCGTCGCACTTCCGATGATAGCCAGCAATATTGGTGGTGGCACCTGGGCGGGTACAAATAAATCTCTCAGCCTCAGCCGCCAATTAGCCCAGATCACACGCGGTTAAGTGCAATGAAATGAAAATTGAGGTTGACGACATGAAGTATTGTTCTCTGTTTCTGTTCCTCGCTTTGGCCGCTTGCAAGACAAGTGATTCGCTGGCGACTTGCAAGGGTGCGGCTTTCCAGCTGAATGCGGGGCGATGGCAACCCACCACATCGGATCTCGACGTCGAATGTGCGGGAGAGCCTAAATGAAGGGACCTGAGTATGGTCTCCTGGTGGGGCGAGAGTCGCTTTCCGCACATTACAAGGAAGTGGAGGCCTTCCAAACTTCACGCGCGAAGTCGGCGCGGCGTCTTTCCAAAGTATTGGTCGTCATTGCGGCTGCTGCTGTTCTTGGAAACGTTGCGCAGGCCTTCACTATCGCCGCCATGGTTCCGTTGACCAAGCTTGTGCCCGTATATCTTTGGGTGCGACCGGATGGGACGGTTGACAGCGAGGTATCCGTGTCTCGACTGCCAGCCACGCAAGAGCAGGCAATCATCAATGCTTCACTGTGGCAATATGTTCGCCTACGCGAGGGTTATACAGCGGACACAGCTCAATATGCCTATGACCTCGTATCGAGTTTCAGCGCATCGTCTGTTCGCCAAGAATATCAGCAATTCTTCAATTACCCCAGTCCGAGCTCGCCCCAGGTCACAATCGGCAAGCGAGGTAGGCTAGATGTCGAGCACATCTCCTCAAACGATATTGCGCCGGGAGTGCAGCAGATTCGTTACAGACGAACGCTCATCTTGGATGGTCAGATGTCAACGGTGAGTACTTGGACTGCAACCGTCCGCTATGAAAATGTCACAAGCCTGCCTGGCCAATCGAGGCTGACAAATCCAGCAGGATTAATCGTTACCTCCTACCGGGCTTCGGAAGATACCGTCTCGAATGCGGGAGGGACTCAGCCATGACAACAAGGGCCGTTTTCACACTGATCTGTTTGATTTCCTTTGCGATGGGCGTGCATGCGGAAGATACTCCTGCTGCCGGCAAACTGGATCCGCGCATGCGCTATCTGGCCTACAACCCCGACCAGGTGGTCCGAATGTCAACCGCTGTCGGCGCAACACTAGTTGTCACTTTCGGAGCCGGCGAGACGGTAACAGCAGTCGCCGTGTCGAATAGCAAGGATCTGGCAGCCCTTCCGCGAGGCAACTATCTCTTTTTCAAGGCCAGTCAAGCCCTGTCCCCACAGCCAGTTATTGTGTTGACTGCGAGCGAGGCAGGTACGCGACGATATGTCTTCAACATTTCCACCAAGGTCATGTCTCGACTTGATAAAGAGCAACCTGACCTATACTACAGCGTACAATTCGTCTATCCGAACGACGACGCTGCTGCTCGGCGGAAGGAACTAGAAAAGCAATCGATATTCGATGGGATGCGGGCGAAAGCGCGGTCTCAACAGAGAGCTCAGGATTTGTTGGATCAGCCGGCCGCAGCCGCCAATCCTGATGCCAACAATTTCCACTACGTCGCACAGGGCGATCACTCGCTAACACCATTGGAAGTCTTCGATAACGGAGTCACCACTGTATTCCGCTTTCCAGGCAATGTACGCATTCCCTCCATCTACATGATCAATCCGGACGGTAAGGAAGCTGCTGCCAATATTTCGATCAAAGGAGCCTATATCGAGGTCTCCGCAGTTGCGCGTGAATGGCGGCTGAGGGATGGCCATACAGTATTAGGAATTTTCAATAGCGCATACGATCCCATTGGAAAAAATCCGGGCACCGGTACGGTAAGAGCCGATGTATGGCGCGTTGTGAAAGGGACGAGCCGATGAATGACGCCAACTCAGAATCGGGGCACGATGTAGATGCGTCGGGATCCCTGGTTACCGAGCCAACTCGTCGAAGTCTTTCGGGATCAAAGAAGTTGTTGATTGCAAGCCTAATTCTGGCTTCATCGCTATCTCTCATCTGGACCGTCGGATTCTCAAAGAAAAGAGGCGCCCCCCCTCCGCCGCCTCAAACACCGTTGGTCGCCAACGCAGAGCCTTTTCGCCCGGCACCGATTGAGGTTGCGCCCGATCCTCCAACACCCAAACAGGCTGTTCAGACGTCAGCCTCCGCGCCAGAACGGAACTCTCCAGAGCTGGATGATGCGCAGGTCGCGCAATCGGCAATATTCGCTTATGATAGCGGTGATCAATCGGCTGACATTAGTCACCCCCGCGAGGAGGAACAGAACGAGACCTCGTTGCAGGCGGGCGAAGCTCCAGTCGAGAACGATCTGTCAACTCGCATGAAACCCGGTGTGCAGGAGCCAACCAGAGCCAAACTCCTGCCGCACCCTGACTTCATGATTACCCAAGGAACCATTATTCCCTGCGTTTTACAAACAGCGATCGACACGAACTTGCCGGGCTTCGTAAAGTGCGTCTTACCCCAAGACATTCGTGGGGCGACGAATAATATTGTGCTTCTAGATCGCGGAACAACCGTTATTGGTGAAATTCAGCAGGGTTTACGGCAGGGGGATGCACGAGTCTTTGTAATCTGGAACCGCGCTGAAACACCGACTCATGCCGTGGTTTCGCTCGCGTCGCCGGGCGCTGATGAACTCGGCCGCTCCGGCATGCCCGGTACCGTGGACAATCACTTCTGGCAACGATTTGGAGGCGGAATGCTCTTGAGCGTCGTCCAGGGTACGTTACAAGCCGCCAGTCAATACGGTGAAAGTTCAGGCGGGCTCAGCGTCAACAATTTTCAAGGCAATGGTGGACAAACGGTCGATACTGCGCTTGAGGCAACGGTCAACATTCCGCCAACCCTAAAGAAAAACCAGGGTGATGCCGTGTCCATTTTTGTCGCTCGTGATCTTGATTTCTCAGAAATATACGAGCTTAAGGCGACCGACGCGCCAAAGAGAGCGAGAAGTCGATAAACAATGGCCCAAGCACCTCAACGACAATGAAGATTGGAGACTTTGATGCAAGCGGTGGCACATCCCCAATTGTATTTCCTCCTCAAACCGGTTTTGAAATGGCTTGAGGACCCAAGGACCGAAGAGGTCGCGATTAACAAGCCCGGGGAGGCATTCGTTCGCCAGGCCGGTGCGTTCAAGAAACATCCTTCATCTCTCACATGCGACGATCTTGAAGATATCGCGATCTTGGCCGGAGCGTTGCGAAAGCAAGATGTAGGACCACGAAGCCCTCTCTGCGCCACCGAGTTGCCAGGCGGAGAGCGGCTGCAGATCTGTTTACCGCCTGCAGTGCCGTCAGGTACTGTTAGTCTGACAATTCGGCGCCCCTCGACTCATGTGGCCGAACTCAAGGAAGTGTCATCCCGCTATCAAGCATCACGCTGGAATAAATGGCAGTTGCGCAACGAGCGCCGTGCTCATGAAGATGAGGAGATTCTAAAGCTCTACGCTTGCGGTGATTTGGAAAAATTCCTTCAAGCCTGCGTGACCGGGCGACTGACAATGCTGCTTTGCGGACACACAGGAAGTGGGAAAACCACGATGAGCAAGACTTTGATAAACGCTATTCCACCGCAAGAAAGGCTAATCACTATTGAAGACACACTCGAACTCGTAATCCCGCACGAGAATCATGTCAGGCTACTCTATTCGAAAGATGGAGCAGGTTTAGGTGCGGTAACTGCAGAGCAGCTTTTACAGGCTAGTTTACGCATGAGGCCGGATCGAATATTGCTGGGCGAGATGCGCGACGACGCCGCTTGGGCGTATCTGAGCGAGGTCGTTTCTGGCCACCCGGGATCGATTTCCACTATTCACGGAGCAAATCCTGTCCAAGCCTTCAAGAAGCTCTTTTCGCTCGTCAAGAGCAGCCCGCAAGGATCTTCCATGGAAGACCGTACGCTAATAGATATGCTCTCCTCAGCAATCGACGTCATAGTGCCATTCCGGACAAGCGGTGACGTGTATGAAGTGGGCGAAATATGGCTAGGCGCCGATGCCCGCAGACGCGGTGAGACAGTGGCTGATCTTCTAAACCAGCATTAACCTCGCAACCAAAGTGTCGTATCCGAGATGTGAGAACTTTAGTTTTCCCTATAGGTCCAAACCTCATCAAGGGGCTGAAGTGACCTGCCACTGAAGTTTCATCCGGCTGCGATTAGAGCCTCGGCGGGTTTGTATACGCCAAATGGCGCGGTGGGAGCAACCGGCGGAAACGCGAAGCTTTCATCTTGCGCAGCGTTGGAGCCGGTTGCGGCGATGATCCCGGCGTAGCCTGCCGGGGTCTGGTATCCGAGCGACGAGTGTGGCCGGAAATGGTTATAATCGTCCGCCCAATCAGCAATGGCGCTTCGGGCATGATCGAGGCCGAAGAACAGGCTTTCGTTGAGCAGCTCGTCGCGCGTGCGCCCGTTGAAACTTTCGACATAGCCATTCTGCCTCGGCTTTCCCGGAGCGATGTAGTGCCATTCGACCTTGTGATCTTTCGACCAGGTGAGGATGGCATTCGACGTGAGTTCGGTGCCGTTGTCGGAAACGATCACCCCCGGTTTGCCGCGTCGTTCGATCAGCGTTGTCAGTTCTCGGGCGACGCGACGACCGGAGATCGAGGTGTCCGGGATCGCTGCCAGGCGTTCTGATCATGGACGAAATCCAGCGACCAGCGGGCATTGGCCTTCGCTTCGACCAGGATCGGCGCACGCGTGCGTCGGGCCTTCCGCTTGCGTACTGAAAGCCCTTCCTCGCGATACAGCCGGTAGATGCGGTTGACGCCGGACGGCTCTCCCTCCCGCCGAAGCAAGACCAACATTCGGCGGTAGCCGAAACGCCGTCGCTCATTAGCCAACTCGCGCAGCTTCGCTCGCAACTCGGTCTCCGGCGGTCGGCTCGACTGGTAACGGATCGTCTTGCGATCGGCAGATATGATCTGGCAGGCCCGCCGTTCCGAAAGACCCATGACGGACTTCAGATGCGTGACGGCTTCACGCTTGGCGGCAGGCCCTACCATTTTATTGCAAGAAGCTCGCGGAGTGCGGCCGCATCAAGCATCTGTTCGGCCAGCAGCTTCTTTAGCCTCGCGTTCTCGTCCTCAAGCGCCTTCAGCCGCTTCGCCTCGGAGACTTCCATCCCGCCGTATTTGGCTTTCCAATTATAAAACGTTGCTTCTGAAATTCCGTGCTTGCGCCAGAGATCGGCTGCCTTCGCACCCGCCTCCTGTTCCTTCAGCACCGCAATAATCTGCTCTTCCGTAAATCTCTGCTTCTTCATATGTCCGTCCTTAATGGTCCGGACTCTAATCCATTCTGGAGGAAATTCTCAGTGGCAGGTCAGAAGAGGCCGACACGCTCTAGGGCGATCGACATTCATGGTATCCAGATCATGATCGCAGCGAGATGGATGAATCCTGTGAAGTGAATAGCTCGACGTTCGTAGCGTGTGGCAAAGCGTCGGAAGTGTTTCAGGCGATTGAAGCACCTTTAGATGCGATTGCGATGCTTGTAGATTTTCGGATCATGCGGAATGATGACTTTTCGGGAACGGTTTGAGGGTATGACCGCTTCGGCCTCCATCTTCGCGATCGTTGCCCGCAAGGCATTGCTGTCATAGGCTTTATCCCCCAGAACGGCCTGACCTGTCTGATCATGAAGAAGAGCGGGAGCTTGCGTGATGTCGCCGACCTGGCCGGCCGTCACGATAAAGCGCAAGGGACGCCCGAGTGCATCGGCCAGCATATGGATCTTAGTCGTCAGTCCACCTCTGGAACGCCCCAGCGCCTGATCCTTGGCCCCCCTTTTCCGCTCGCCGCCTGTTGATGGGCACGCACGATAGTACTGTCGATCATTAAGTACTGATTGTCCCGGTCAGCAGTGAGGGCATCAAAGACCCGCTCCCATACACCGGCATGGCACCAGCGACTGAACCGGCGATGGACCGTCTTGCCTGGCAACAAAGGCGCAATTCTCGACCATTGCGCCTCGTTCAACTCGTATCGCTTCACTCCCATCAAAGGCCTCCGTGCTTCACACGGTACCCTATGAATCAGTGATCAACCGATTTGGGAATCCTGAATGTCGATCGGTCCTAGAGCATTTTAAGGCTCTTCACTCAAGTATCCATGTTCTCGATGAACGCCATTCAAATTATCAATTTTACAAATATATGTTATCCATTAGAAGGGCCGAAGTCGGCAAACTGATGCCGCTAGGAATCAAAGAGGTAGGATGCTTCAGAGCTGGTTGATATCGCCTGTAACCCCATTATCTCCACACGGATGCTATCATTCGCTCGTGTCAACCAGTGCTCGAGCTTTTATGAATGAACAAAGCAAGATGGTTTTGATTGGAAAAGCACTGGAAGACCAACTCATAGCCAAGTCGCCAAGGCGTTCATCCCGAATTAAGTAGACGGGCGCTGGGCACGTGTCTGCGATGGATCGTCAGTAAGGGGCTTTCTCTCGATTGCGAACTTTCGGGTCACCTCATCAGCGTGCCGGAGTTACCTAACTGCACTGAGGGACTGAATACCAGACGGTGGTCCGGTACCCACCTTAAGTTTGATATAATTGAAAGGTACGCTGTTGAAGCACGTTCTTGTCTTTGATGACGACGCCGCTATGCGGCATCTTATTGTTGAATATCTGACTTCACACGCCTTCAGGTCAACCGCAGTCAGCGATAGTAGGCAGCTGAATCGCGTGCTCGCGTGTGAGCCGGTTGATCTTGTGGTTCTTGAGCTTAATCTGGGTCGTGAAGACGGATTGGAGATCATACGCAACCTGACAACAAAATGGGGAATTCCCATCATCGTGATTAGCGGTGATCGCCTTGAGGAAGCAGAAAAGGTTGTTGCACTGGAGCTCGGGGCAACTGACTTTGTTTCAAAGCCTTTTGGAATGCGTGAATTCCTAGCCCGCATTCGCGCGGCAATGCGTCGCCGGACTTTCAGTCCAGGGGCAAAAGATCGACGTTCCTTTAATTTTTTGGGATGGACATTGAACCTCAGACAGCGTCGGCTAATGTCAAAAAAAAGCGGCGAGGTCAAACTTACCCCGGGGGAATTCAATCTTTTGGTCGCTTTTCTGGAACAGCCGCGTGACGTGTTAACGAGAGAACAGATTCTGCGTGCGAGCCGAGTCCGTGGAGAAGAGGTGTATGACCGAAGCGTCGATGTCCTCATTTTGCGCCTGCGTCGAAAGCTTGAAGCAGATCCCGCGAACCCTCGTCTAATCAAAACAGCCCGAGGGGCAGGCTATGTGTTCGACGCTGATGTGGACATTCATTACGGTGACAATGGCTCTCTTAACCGTGGCCTTTACGAGGACAGGCGTCGTGTCTCGCAGAACCCATTCGTTTAAAAGTGGCGATTAGAATTAAGCCCGCGCGACTGTGTCTTCTTCTACGTCCGCCCAAGGCGCAGGCTCCGGAAGAGGACCCGTCTGGCTCTCGAAGATGCGCTTCAGTGCGCGATCGGAGTAATACCGGACTTTTCTCAGCCTCAATGGCGGGTGACCCTTTATGAGAACGATCTGGTCGTCGTCATCTAGCAGCCGCACCTGCTCAGGCCGTAATAGAGGAGCACCTTGGCTCGAATTTTGAATATTACGATCGAACATCCTCCCTTGGCTATAGGAGGTGGAGCGCGCTACAAACGTATATTCACCAATCGCTTTCGAAATATAAACAGGTGTCTCGTCATCAGCAGTTGCCATGAAGACTTGCACGCCCGTATTGCTAAGGAAGTTTTGCTTGCCGGCCTCGTCGTACGTTCCCGACAATGCTGAGAGGCTTTGGATTATGAACATAAAATGGCCCTTGTAGCCAGCGATTGTCGTGATCGCTGTCTCAATTGTGTCGAGTTTTCCGAGGTGCTTGAATTCATCGAGAAGGAATAGCACCTCATGCTTCTCGTCCTTGTCTGGCAATGATCGTTGCAAAACAGAAACGATCTGCTGGAAGAGGAGGCGCATAAGTGGTGCGACAACCTCTAGATCGTTCGGGCTAACACAAAGATAAAGACAAGTCCTCCGACGGCGGAGATCATAAATTGAGAAGTCAGAACGGCTCGTCGCCGCTTTAACCAAGGGGTCCGCCCACAAGTTGAGGCCGCCGTCACCCATAACAGAGGTGTAGGAGGTGAGGATTTTTGTATCGTTGCCTGCCATATCATTGAAAATCCGCTGAGCTTCTTTGTTCCTAGTCTCCTCCGCGAGGCGCCCGAGGAGCTGATATTTCTCCCCCGGTTGAGCAAAGAGATCGTACACAGCGCCAATGGTTGGCGTACCACGCTCGATACAAGCAAGAATGCCAGCGACAAATAGATCCCGTGCGCCGTTGATAAATCCTTCCGCGCCCTCTCCTTTGGCTGTGATAAGATTTGCGGCCAAGCGACGCGCTTCGGTGAACTGCCGCTCTGAAGGTAACGCCGTGATATCTAATAAAGGATTGTAACAGCTCGTCCGCCGTTCTGGGTCTAGCGGGGCAAATTTGAACACATCGTCCCCACAAGTTTTGCGCGCCCTGGACGTGAGCTCAAACAACTCGCCCTTGACATCTAGGGCTATAATTGAGCCTTTGAACGTTAGCAGTGTTGGAATGACAACGCCCACGCCTTTTCCCGCTCGGGTAGGGGCAACAATAAGGCTGTGAGGCTGCGCGCCGTTGGTCAGATAATAGTCAGACCAGAATGGGCCGCCAGTCTTTCCGAACACTGGGCCACTGAGGCAGTTGTACCGCTGGAAATAACCGGCCCGTCGCATCTCACCCACCTGAGCCCAACGCGCCGTCCCGTGATGGTCGTGCTTGCGTTGGCACAAGACCTGCTGCGCTAGCAAAACGATTCCCGACGTTGAAATGATGACGGCCAAACCCTGATAAAACAATAGGGTTGTGTATCCAAGAAAGAACGGCGACTTGTACCAAAAAGCGAACACATCGAAAGTCATCAAAGCATGACCGCTAAACCCGTAACCAAATGTTGAGTACACACTTGCAGCACAAAAACCTACGGCCAGTGAACACACCGTACTCAATGCTATATTCAAGAGCTTTGTTTTGTTTGGTATCATCGGTCCACCATAGATTTCTTCGATGCTAAAATGGCACGCAACAAGATGAATCGAACGCACATCAGGCGATTTGCCAGCGGATCGCGGCGGCACCTAAAAAGAAGGAAATCGTCGGGTGCGCCGCTTCATCGAGGACGGATTAGAGGTCCGGCCATTGAAGGACGGACTGACAAAAAATGAACTGAAGCCTTCAAACTGGACCAGTTGGTTAGAGTTTTCCGGTGGATTTTCCTGGCTGGAAAGGAACGGAAGACGATGAAGGCATCGCAGTTTCGCACGCGCAGTGGCGTTCAGTTTGAGGCAGGGCGATGAAGGCGTTCGATCACACATCATTCGAAGTGAAACAAGATTCTATCGAAACGAATGACTCTTCCAAACGACGAACCAATAGCGGAATTCCACCACAAAATCACAAGTTTCAAGCCGCTATCTGCACGCTTTTCGCTGTTTATTCCTTAGCGTTATCAAGCATACTTCCGACGTGATGCCCTCCGCTACATGCTGCGACCTATGTCGCTGCATTGTATCATCGAGCACGACGGTCCGGCGGTAGAAAGCGTCAATATTCCATTTTCAAGACCTCAACGGCCCGTGCGATCTCTGCTTCCCGCTGCATCTCGACTTCTGGAGGAAGGCCTCAGGTCGTCTCGGGCATGATTGTAAGCGTGGCTTATGGACTGCGCGATTTTACCAGCTCGCTGCAGCTGTTCAGTTGACGTTTGCGGGCCCACCGTATCACGGACTGACTTCTCAATACTTCTTATGTGCTCATCCAAATTCGCACTCCGTTCCTCTGCTACATGCCTCGGCGGTTGAATGTGCTGCAGTGAGGCACTGATGGCGGGAAGCGAGTGGGCCTGGGCCCTTTGATTTGCGTCTAAGTCGTGATAAGCGACAAAAATAGCATTGTGTGCATTCGCTTTGCTCTCGTGATGCAGATGAGGATCAGCAGCCAATTCGCGGGCCAGCTCAAAGATACGAGATTTATTGTTGTCATCAAACTTACTGAAGTTATGCGATACCAACAAAACTCCAGTAGCTTGATCCGTTGGCTCCATGTTGCTAATGCGATTAACAAGAGCAGTTTGCTTGGCTGGGTCTATATAATGGGCTACATTGCCGGCCGCTTGGACTTTTAACAAAGCTACAGCATCCGAGTCGAACCCCAGTCCGTCCGTCAATTTGTCGGCCAGCTCGATGGCGGATTGTCCGAGCTGTTTGTTCCGCCTTTCAAATGTCGTGAGGGCAGTTTCTTTCCCCTGTTCGGCTTCCCGAACAGCACTTAGCGTTTCCTTCGCGAGCGATTTGAAGTTTCGAAGATTGAGTGCTGTATCGCGCGGATTCGAGGTTACTAACTGTTCTGCAACATTGGATATTGGTCCCTGTGGAAGATCAAGGAGGTCGCGGCGTTCCTCGGCCCCCCCTAGGCGGCCGGGTGAACTTGCATTTGCGCGTGTCCGTTTGTTATCGCGATCCATTGCTCGGCTCCTAAGTCGTTTCTCTAGCCTATGAGTTAGCAGGAATGCGTGATCGGCCAAACCGATATGGTGTTACGGTTGTAGTATCGCAGAGGCTTCTCCCAGCCCTGCGGGCCGTGGAAAGACCCCATCCAAGCCAAAGAATGAGATGAAGTTGGCCTCAAAGACGATGAATGGTAAGCGCTGTTTTTAGGCCACGGCTTTGACTTCATGCTTTGCAGCGTAGACCCAAGGCAGCAGGTCGTCGATCTGGCTATTTGGATGTCGGAGTCGAGGCCGCGACGTCGGTGGCATTGCGGGCTTCTGGCTTCGGCCAGTGAATGCACGACCCGGCGCGCGCACCATATATCTTCAAGGTCAGTATGCCACTCAGCCTAAGGCATCACCGCTTTACGCCCAACTCGACGGACTGCCGCCGATCCGGGGAAAAGGCGTTGACCTTGCCGGCGCCGAGCTCGTTGAAGGCGACGCTCGCGATCCCGCCGCGCTGACCCGCGCCATCGCCGGCTATGATGCTGTCGTCAGTTCGCTGGGCACGGCCATGAGCCCGTTCCGGGAGGTGACCCTGCTCTCCACGGCGACGCGCGCACTGTTCGGCGTTATGGATTAGCAGAATACCCGCCGGCTGGTGTGCATTACCGAGTTGGGTGCCGGCGACAGCGGCGGCCATGGCGGCTTCTACTTCGACCGGCTGTTCCTGCCCTGATGCTGCGCAAGGTCTATGAAGACAAGGACCGCCAGGAAGATGCGATCCGGGTGATCACACTCGACTGGACCATCGTACGCCCAACGGTGCTCAACGACAAGCCGGCGCGCAGTCACATCAAGGCAGTGCCTGACCTGTCGGGCGTCCATGGCGGATCCATCGCCCGACCCTATGTCGCAGAGTTCGTCGTGCACCAGCTCACCGCAGATACGTGGCTGCGCAAAGCACCGGTGATTACATCCCTCTAGCAGGCTGCTGCAAAACCCTCTGGCTTTTGGGTTGAACTGATGATTCCCTCGGGCTGCAACAGCGGGGATTGATTTGCATGCGTGGCGGGGATGAGCGGACGGGATCGCTGTTTTCGTATGTTGACCTTGAGGCACGGGTTCCGGCAGGGCATCCGCTTCGTGCGATGCTCCGGTTGGTGAACGCATCGCTTGCGGCGCTGGATGGGTCGTTCGATGGGCTCTATGCCAAGACGGGTCGGCCGTCGATCGCGCCGGAACGGCTGTTGCGGGCGGTGCTGCTGCAGATGCTGTATTCGATCCGCTCCGAGCGGCAATTGATGGAACGTGACCTTGCCCCGTTGAAATAATCCATTTTGAAGTAAGCTCTGGCCCATTTGAGAGGACCAGAGGATGAAGCGCAATCGTTTCACAGACGAACAGATCATCGGCATATTGAAGGAGCACGAGGCAGGCACGCCGGTCTCGGAGCTTTGCCGCAAGCATGGCGTCAGCGATGCCAGCATCTATAAATGGAAGGCCAAGTTCGGCGGCATGGAGGTGTCCGAGGCCAAGCGGCTGAAGACGCTTGAGGACGAGAACACGAAGCTGAAGCGGCTCCTGGCGGATGCGATGCTCGACAATGCTGCCTTGAAAGACCTTTGGGAAAGAAGTGGTGACGCCCGCGGCCAAGCGGAAAGCTGTCGCGCATCTGATGAGCCATCATGGGATGAGCGAACGGCGGGCGTGTAAAGCCATTGGTTTTTGCCGAATGACGGTCCGTTATGAGACCAGGCGCGACGATGATCATGAGCTTCGCGAGCGAATGAAGGCGTTGGCGCATGAACGTCGCCGCTTCGGATATCGACGCATTCATGTGCTGCTCCGGCGGGAGGGTCACCTCGTGAACCACAAGAGGCTCTTCCGGCTCTATCGGGAGGAGAAACTGACAGTGCGCAAGCGCGGCGGTCGCAAGCGAGCGATAGGCACGCGAGCGCCGATGCTGGTGCCGATGGTGGCCAATGATCGCTGGTCGCTAGACTTCGTGTCGGATCAGTTCACCGATGGGCGCAGGTTGCGGATTCTGACCGTCGTCGATGATTGCACGAGGGAGTGCCTGGCGCTCGTCGCCGATACATCGCTTTCCGGTCTTCGCGTCGCACGGGAGCTTGACCGGATTATCGAGGAGCGCGGCAAGCCGAGGATGATCGTCAGCGACAACGGCAGCGAGTTCACCAGCAACGCGATCCTGCAATGGGCGGACCGGACCAAGGTTGACTGGCATTACATCGCGCCTGGAAAACCGATCCAGAACGCTTTTATCGAAAGCTTCAACGGGCGGCTGCGAGACGAGTTCTTGAATGAAACTCTGTTCTCGTCGCTTGCTCACGCCCGGTCTGCGCTTTCAAACTGGCGTAGCGATTACAACGATCAACGCCCGCATTCAGGCCTTGGCTGGCTGACACCGGCCGAATTCGCTCAGACACTCAACCCGCGACGTGATGCGGTGCTGCGCAGCCGAAATGGCTCCGCACCGCAACCCGCCGCTACCGAACCAACAACAGCAACCAAAAACCGCTGGAGCGAACTCAAGACTGGATAAAACTTGGGGGCAAGGTCAAACGGCTTGAGTTCGACCTGTTGTTCCGCTGGTTCGTGGGTCTTGGGATCGATGATGCGGTGTGGCATCCGACGGTGTTCACGCATAATCGCGACCGAGTTCTGACGACGGAAGTGGCGCAAGGCTTCCTGTCGGCGCTGCTTGCGCAGCCGGCAGTGAAGAAGCTTTTGAGCGCGGAGCACTTCTCGGTCGACGGGACGATGCTGAAGGCATTCGCCTCGATGAAGAGCTTTCGCGTCAAGGGGGCCCCGGGTGGCGACGATGGCGAGCCACCGGAGGGCGCGCGCAATGGCGAGCGTGACTTCCGCAAGGAGAAGCGCTCGAACGAGACGCACGCCTCGACGACCGACCCGGATGCCCGGCTCTATCGCGAGAGCAAGGGCCAGGAGAGCCGGCTGGCCGATCTGGGGCATGCGCTGATGGAGAACTGCAATGGACTTGTGGTCGACGGCGCAGTGACGCATGCCACCGGCACCGGCGAGCGGGAGGCGGCCACCAAACTGAGCGAGGGTCTCGGCGAAGGGGTGACGTTGGGTGCCGATAAGGCCTACGACGTGGAAGCCTTTGTCGAGGGATTGAAGGCGCGCAAGATCGAGCCGCATGTGGCGATCAACGGGACGGTGAGCAAGACGGGCAAAGTACGCAAGACGGCGGCGCCGCCAGACGTCGTCCAAAGCCCCGGCTATGCGATCAGCCTGCGCTGCCGCAAGCGGATCGAGGAAATCTTCGGCTGGGTCAAGACGACGGCCGGCTTGGCGCAGATCAAGGTGCGCGGACTGGACAAGTTGGAGGCAGCCTTCACCTTCGCCCTTGCCGCCTACAACATCATTCGCCTTCCGAAATTGATCGGATCGACGGGCCAAGTGTGTCGTAAGCGTCCGGTGAGGGCCGTCTTGCGAGGTTGAGACGAACATCGGAAGTCCTAGTGCAAACACTAGGAGTAGTCCTATGACGAAGCATCAGATTGAAGTGATCACGTCTGTCGAGCGCCGACGGCGCTGGTCTCAGGAAGATAAAGAGCGGCTCGTTGCAGCCTGTCTCGAGCCAGGTGCGGTGCTTTCCGAGATTGCGCGATCGGCCGGTATCCATGTCAGTCAGCTCTTCCGTTGGCGCAGGGAGCTTTGCCAAATCGAGGAGCCGAGGACGGAAACAACGAGCACGTTTGTGCCGGTGGTCGTGTCCGAGGCCGCGCTTCCAGCCTCGCCTATTCCCTCGGGGCCACCCACCCCATCGCAGGCCCGAAGCGCAGCGATGTGACGATTGAACTCGGTCGGGACCGTCGTATCCGCGTAGACAGCGACATCGACACGGACGCGCTGGGCCGCATTCTCGATGTCGTGCTGGGGCGGAGATGATCCCGGTTCCGAGTGGTGTGAAGGTCTGGCTGGCGACCGGTCCCACGGACATGCGCAAAGGCTTCCCCGGTCTGTCGCTGATGGTGCAGGAGACGCTGAAGCGCGATCCGATGTGCGGACATCTGTTCGTGTTCCGGGGGCGCGGTGGAGGTCTGATCAAGGTGATCTGGCATGACGGACAAGGAGCCTGTCTGTTCACGAAGAAGCTGGAGCGCGGCCGCTTCATCTGGCCGTCAGCCGCTGACGGCACGGTGGTGATCACACCGGCCCAGCTCGGTTATCTCCTCGAAGGCATAGACTGGCGGATGCCGCAAAAGACCTGGCGGCCAACATCGGCAGGATGAGCAAAAGAACTGGAATGGCGGACTCGAATATGATTCCATCCTGCCATGAGCGACGCGACTGATGAGCTTCCGGACGACCTTGCCAGTGCGCTTGCACTGCTGGCCGAGGAGCGTGCCCGGCGTATCACTGCCGAGGCAGAAGCTGCGACCGCCAAGGCGCAAGCCGCCAGCGCAAAGGCGCTCGTGTCGCATTCCGAAGCGCTGATCGCGCGGTTGAAGCTGGAGATCGAGAAGGTTCGCCGCGAGCTTTACGGCAGCCGGTCAGAACGCAAGGCGCGACTCCTCGAACAGATGGAACTGCAGCTCGAGGAGCTGGAGGCTGACGCTGGCGAAGACGAACTGGCGGCAGAGGTTGCGGCCAAAGCCTCGACGGTCAGGGCTTTCGAGCGCAAGCGTCCATCACGGAAACCATTCCCTGAACATCTGCCGCGCGAGCGTGTCGTTATCGCGGCCCCGGCGAGCTGCCCTTGTTGCGGTTCGGGCAAGCTGTCGAAGCTGGGCGAAGACATCACCGAGACCCTGGAGGTCATCCCACGTCAGTGGAAGGTGATCAAACGGTGCGGGAGAAGTTCACCTGCCGCGAATGCGAGAAGATCACCCAGCCACCAGCTCCTTTCCATGTGACGCCGCGGGGCTTTGCCGGGCCCAGCCTTCTGGCGATGATACTGTTTGAGAAGTTCGCGCAGCATCAACCGCTGAACCGCCAGAGCGAGCGCTATGCCCGTGAGGGTATCGGCCTCAGCCTGTCGACGCTGGCAGATCAGGTCGGCGCTTGCGCCGCGGCGCTGAAGCCACTCCATTCGTTGATCGAAGCGCATGTCCTGGCTGCCGAGCGGCTGCACGGTGACGACACCACAGTGCCGATCCTGGCGAAGGGAAAGACCGATACGGGTCGCATCTGGACCTATGTCCGAGATGACCGGCCGTTCGGCGGGCAATCGCCGCCGGCGGCTCTCTACTATGCTTCGCGAGATCGACGACAAGAGCATCCCGAGCGCCACTTGAAGACCTTCACCGGCATTCTGCAGGCTGATGCCTATGGCGGCTACAATCCGCTGTTCAAGGTAGACCGCGATCCGGGGCCGCTGACGCAGGCGCTCTGCTGGTCGCACGCGAGGCGCAAGTTCTTCGTGCTGGCCGACATCGCCACGAATGCCAAACGCGGCAGCCGCGCCGCGCCGATCTCGCCTATGGCGCTGGAAGCCGTCAAACGGATCGATGCGCTGTTCGACATCGAGCGTGAGATCAACGGACTTGCCGCCGGCCAACGCCTGGAGCACCGTCGCAAGGGCAGCCTGCCGCTTGTCGGCGAACTGCACCGCTGGCTTCAAACCGAGCGGGCAAAACTGTCGCGCAGTTCTCCCGTCGCCGGAAGGAAGTCATGGCTCTTCGCCGGATCGGATCGCGGTGCCGATCGTGCCGCCTTCATGGCCACGCTGATCATGAGTGCCAAGCTCAACGACATCGATCCGCAGACCTGGCTTGCTGACGTCCTGGCCCGCATCGCCGACACGCCAATCAGTAAGCTGGAGCAATTGCTTCCGTGGGATTGGCAGCCGCACGGACTGAACGCTCACGCAGCCTAACCTGCGGCCTTCACCGGATGCTTACAGTGTGTCTTGTGGGAGGCAAATAAGCCAATATGACCAGGTTATTGCCTGCGGCCAGCTCAAATCTGACCGCAATCCGTCAAAAAACCGCACCCCAAGCTCTCGATTGCGGCAACGCAGCGCCAATTTCGTAAGCGGTGAACTGAGACCGTTACTTCTTGAAGTTCCACGGCATCAGAGCGTCGATATCGCTTGATGGCCAACCTGCGGCGATACGCTCAAGCGTCTGCGTCAGCCAGGCCAGCGGATCGACTTCGTTCATCTTGGCGGACTGGATGAGCGTAGAGAGCGTGGCCCACGTCCTTCCGCCGCCGGCATTTCCGGCAAATAGGCTATTCTTCCGAACAATTGCCTGGGGCCTGATAGCCCGTTCAACGATGTTGGAGTCTATCTCGATGCGCCCGTCATGGAGGAATTGTTCGAAGGCTTCCCGCCGATTAAGGGCATAGCGAATGGCCTCGGCGAGCTTTGATTTTCCAGAGATGCGGGGCAACGTGTCCTGCCAGAGTTTGTAGAGATCGGCAACGACGGCAACGGAGGCCTCCTGACGGGCGGCAACGCGAACATCGGGGCTTTGTCCGCGCACCTTTTCCTCGATCGACCAAAGTGCGCCCATCTTTTCGATCGTCGCCGTTGCCACTTTGGAACTGTCGCTCGCATGGAGTTCGTAAAACCGGCGGCGACTGTGCGCCCAGCACCCCGCCAAAAGAGCGCCGTCGTTTCCGCGGTCAGGTCGGGCAACACGATTGTAGGCAGTGTATCCGTCGATCTGCAGAATGCCGCGATAGCTTTCGAGATGCCGAGCAACACAATCACCGGATCGACTGTCTTCAAAGCGATAGGCAACCATAGGCGGTCCACTGCCACCGAACGGTCGGTCGTCCCGCGCGTATGCCCATAAATACGCTGTCTTTGCCGACCCCGATCCGGGAACAAGTGTCGGCAATGTCGTCTCGTCGGCAAATATTCGCTCGCCTTCTTTGATCCGTTCAAAGGTGTAGTCAGCGAGGATTTCCAGCTCGAACCCCAGCTTGCCCATCCATCGTGCCATCGCACCACGGTCGACTTCGACATGGTCGCGCAGGAAGATCGCCTCCTGCCGGTAGAGCGGTAGGCCATCGCCGTATTTCGAGACCGCGACAAAGGCGAGCAGCGCTTCCGATGGGATGCCGCTTTCAACGATGTGCGCCGGTGCCAACGCCTGGATGACGCCGTCCTCGTCTTTGAAGGCATACTTCGGGCGATGGGTGACAATCACCCGGAACTTCGGTGGGATAACATCAAGCCGCTCGGAGGTATCTTCACCGATCAGGACCTTCTGTTTGCCAGCATGTTCGGGCAGTTCGTCCGGCTCAATGACGACATGCACGCGTTCCAGATGCGGCGGGAAGCCCTTGCGGGGACGCGGCGCACGCTTTGCAGCGGCTGGATTGCGACCCTTGGAAACCAGCGCCTCGATCGCGGCAATGCCGGTCTCGATTTCTTCGAAGACAAACGCGCCCTGTTCGTCCAGGTCTGCCTCGATGTTCTTTCCCTGCTTTTCCGAGCGGCGGCCATACCTGTATCGATTGAAGGCTTTGAGGATCAGCTTCAGCTTGGCGATCTGTTCGTCCGCGTCCGCATTGCGGGCCTTGAGATCAGCGACGTCCCTCTCCAGAGCGTCCGCGCGCGCAGCCTTTTCAGCCATCGCCAGGATCATGGCTTTCAGCGCATCAACGTCATCGGGAAGCTGCAGATCGGCTGGTGTCATGCCTGCAAATAGAGCACATTTTGCCGACGATTTCCCGCAGTTTCGACGGCCTGATTCACTCTGCCGCAGGGCTTTTACCCAACAAGTTCCGGCCGTTTCACAGCAATCGAGCGGACGCGTTTCCAGTCCATGCCGTCGATCAACGCCATCAATTGTGCGTGGTTGAGCTGCACCCTGGCATGGCCGATCTTCGGCCAAACGAACTGATTTTTTTCCAGCCGCTTCGAATACAGGCAAACACCGGAACCATCCCACCAGGCGATCTTAATTCTGTCTGCTCTTTTTGCGCGGAAGACATAAAGCGAGCCGTTGAACGGATCATTACCGGCGTCGCGCACCAGCGACAGAAGGCTATCGGGACCTTTGCGGTTATGCGGAGCTCCGCATAACCGCAATTATGTGGAGCGCCAGATTATGCGGAGTCGGCAGCATTCAGGCCATTTTGTCCTTTTCATTCCAATAACTTAGAGCACTTAATCCGCTTTCATGCTCGGCATAATTGTTGTGGTCTCCCGATGGTCTTTTGACCTCGAGAGGAGACCACACGTGTCAAAGTCGAAGGAAGTTCTGCTCGAATGCACGCAATTGATGGACCCAGGCGCCTTGCGACCGTCCTTGGAAGCGTTCACGAAGCGATTATTGAGCCTGGGACACACGCGCCTGACGGTGTCCGGCTACGAAGCCTCGGCTCGTCATTTCGGGCAATGGCTGCAAACTATGAAGATCCCTGCCGCGGAGATCGACGAGGATACGGTTCGCCGCTTTGCTCGGCATCGATGCCGCTGTCCCGGCAGCCGACCGACAGACCATCTTTCCATCAAATACGTGAACCGCGCACGCCGGTTCGTAAATTTCCTCGCGGAGTGCAGGCTCGTGGCGCCGTTAAAGGAGAAGGCGCCGCGCGTCCACGACGAGCAAGTTCTTGCCTTCCAGATTTGGCTGAGACGTCATCGGGGTATCTCGGAGCGCACCGTCCGGCGCCATGGCCTTATGGTCATGCGCCTTCTTCCCGCTCTGGGCACTGATCCAAGGCGGTACGATGCCGCTCTCGTCCGGCAAGCGATCCTAGATGAGGGGAAGCGAAGCTCGCCGGCCTACCTCAAGACTATGACGATGGCGCTGCGGAGCTATCTCAGATATTTGGCGGTGCAGGGGTTGTGCCATCCGGGGCTGGATCAGGCGATACCGACGGTCCCGCAATGGCGGTTATCAGCGTTGCCGCGCTACATCTCCGCGGCGGAAGTCGAGCGGGTCATCGCGTCGTGCGACGTCACGATGCCAATGGGCATCCGCGACCGCGCGGTGCTTCTGCTGCTTTCCCGCCTCGGCCTGCGCGCTGGCGACATTTCAGGCATGCGCCTCGAAGACATCGACTGGAACGAAGGAACCTTGCGCGTTCGCGGCAAGGGACGCCGCGAGATCAGGCTTCCACTGCCCCAAGACGCTGGCGACGCGGTCATCGACTATTTGCGACACGCCCGTCCGCCCGCCGCTTGTGACCAGATTTTTCTGCGGACCATTGCGCCGTTCCGGCCATTGGTCAGCACGAGTGTTTCAAGCATCGTCAGTCTTGCGCTTGCGAGGGCCGGCATCGATCACGCTCCGTCCCGAGGCGCCCATCTTCTCCGACACTCGGCTGCAACCAGCATGCTGCGGGCCGGCGCCACACTGGATGTGATCGGAACCGTGCTTCGCCATCGGTCAGTCGATACCACCGCCCATTACGCAAAGGTGGACATCGACATGTTGGCCCAGATCGTCCAGCCCTGGCCAGGGAGTGCGTCATGCTGAGCCAAGACCTCGCACGCTATGTAGAACTGCAGCATAGGCTGGGCTTCAAGTTCCGCGTCCAGCACACGCTTTTGAAGAGCTTCGTTGCCTTTGCCGAGCGACACGACGACCGACATGTTCGAGCGGCGCGCGTGCTCGAATGGGCGAGACTTGCACCGTCGCCGCAGCAGCGCCGCAACCGGCTATTGACGGTTCGCCGCTTTGCACTGGCGCTGTCGGCGGAGGATCGGCGTCATGAGATTCCGCCGCCCGCGGACGCTTTGGGCGGCGGAATCTTCGAGCGGCGGCTTCCACACATATACGCCGCCGACGAGATCGCCGCGCTAATGCAGGCGGCTGCCCGCCTGAAGCCATCGGACTCGATAAGACCGCTGATGTACGAGACCCTGTTCGGCTTGCTGGCCGCCACCGGCATGCGCATTTCCGAAGCCCTCGCTCTTCAGCTCTATGACGTGACCGCCGATGGCCTAATCATCCGACAAACCAAGTTCCAAAAGAGCCGCTTGCTGCCGCTCCACCCGACAACACGGGGTGCGCTGGATCGGTATTTGGCAGCGCGTCGTCGGGTCGGAACCTTGAACAGCGCGCTGTTCGTTTCCGCCACCGGCGCTCCGCCAGCCTACAGTACCGTGATCGCCGTCTTCCTTCGGCTCACGCGAGTGATCGGTCTGCGCGGGGAGCCCGGTCTGCGCGGACCCCGCATTCATGATCTCCGGCACACCTTCGCCGTACGCTCTCTGGAGCGATGTCAGAACGATCGCAATGCTGTCGGCCGTCATATCGTCGCCCTCAGCACTTATCTTGGCCACGCGCATGTCACCGACACCTACTGGTATCTACAGGCGACGCCGATACTGATGAGGCAGATTGCGGCGGCAGGCGAAGCGCTGCACCAAGGAGCCGTCGCATGACCGCGTTGGCTCCGCATCTCACTGCCTTTCTGCGCGAGCACCTGCCGCATGAGCGGCGGGCAAGCCAACATACCTGCGCGGCTTACGCCTACAGCTTCCAGCTGCTGCTCTCCTTCGCGGCGGCTCGTTTGGGGACCACTCCGTCCCGCATCGAGATCGAGCAGTTCGATGCACCGCTCCTTCTCGGCTTCCTGGAACACATCGAGGAGGGACGCGGCAATTCGGCACGCACTCGAAACGCCCGTCTTGCCGCCATCAAAGCCTTCTTTCGCTTCCTCGAGTACCGGCTCCCGTCCTGTCTGGATCAGGCGCGACGGATCCGGGCAATCCCGATGAAGAAGGTCGACGAGGCTCTGGTCGGTCATCTCAGCCGCGACGAGATGCAAGCTCTGCTCGACGCGCCGGATCCGCGCCACGTCTTCGGCATCCGAGATCGGGCTATGCTGCATCTGGCCTTCGCCGCCGGGCTGCGCGTGTCCGAACTCGTCAGCCTTCGCATCGACCAGATCGATCGTCAGACGGGCGCCAGCATCCACGTTATGGGCAAAGGACGTCGCGAGCGCGTGCTGCCCCTGTGGAAGGAGACCGCGGCGGCGTTGAAGGCCTGGCTGGCGGTCCGCCCGGCGAGTGGCGACGCCGAGCTCTTTCTAAACGCGACAAGACGCGCGATGACCCGGTCCGGCTTCGAATATATCTTGGCCAAGCACGTCACGACCGCGGCGCGGAAGCAACCGTCCATCGCCGACAAGCGCGTCACTCCCCACGTCTTGCGACACACCTGTGCCATGCACACGCTGCAGGCGACGCGGGATGTTCGCAAAGTCTCGCTCTGGCTCGGTCACGCCAGCCCGCAAAGCACGGAAATCTACCTGCGGGCCGATCCGAGCGAGAAGCTCGAGGCACTTGCCGCGATGGTGCCGCCGTCACTCAAGCCGGGCCGATTCCGCGCTCCCGACAAGCTGCTGACCATGCTGAAGTCCATCAGCCGATCCGGAGATTATGCCGAGTGATCGCCACTTAAACACCGCAGTCGGCAAGCGATTGCCGCTGCGGACTCCGCATAATCTGGCGCTCCACATAATTGCGGAAGTCCACGGGGTGGCTTGCCAGAAACACCTTCGCACCGGCCGGGATCATGCGGAGCGCACCGCACGGATCACCCGAGCAAGATGAGCCTCATCGATCTCGGCACCCGTGCGGATTACCGCATCACCGATGATGATGTCGACCGTGGAAGATGGGAATGCTTGGGCAGGTTGCTGCCCCTTCTCGGCTTTCGACGGCAAAGACATGGCTTTCTGCCGGGCAATGCGACGCCACGTGAACAACTGTGACGGATCAACACCAAGTCGGCGTGCTACTGCTGAGACGCTCGCTCCAGGCTGCACCGTCTCGGCCACAGCCTGTGCCTTGAAGTCATTCGACCAATGCCGCCGCACTTGCCGCGGAGCTCCTTCCAATGGGCCTGCGACGGCCTCAATCATATGGAAGGTTCTATGATCAGACACAGTAGCAGACATAGAAGTTCACACCCGAGCTAATTCCTGGATCGCTCTGTCACGGATAAACCCGCTGACCTGCCATCACCAGATGGGGTGTATGCATCGCTTACCCAATTTCAGCAGCCTGCTAGACGTTAATTTTCGGATCCGTTTGACCGATTTTTCCATTCGCCGTGATCCACTCAGGGCGAATAAAGGTATTTGCGGACAATTCACTACATCAGAATTGGTGGGCTAACGTTAGATGAAAAAATGGGGCAAAATCCTGCTGAAACTCAACACCAGCTTTTCACACGCCCTTATCGAACGCCGGCCGAGGTCTTCCTCACACATTTGCAAGACGGGGCATGATCCCCTACCCTCAAAACGGCATGATGCGCTTGGGATAGATTCTCCAAACCATGTGTAGTCATGCCTCTCCCGCGATCCGACTGTCGGGAGGACACTTCAGCGCCCTCCACCATCATCCCTTATTAATCGGCAGGAGCGCCGAACCTGCATCGTTGATGCCCTACGGAACTGAGCCCGGTCCGTCCCGTAGGGAAATCAACATGGCAACGCATCGCCACCCGTCACCCGCTACGACCCTTGCGCGCACATCTCTCCTCGGCCATCTGTATCGCAGCAACCGTCATCTTGTGAGATCAAGAGCCCTCAGTCTAGCGGAACGACAGAAACCGTTTCAGGCTCAAACCGGCCAGCAAAATGTAAGGCGGCATGCCGAGCGAATAGTGACCACAGTTTAATTCCAAAATGTTTGGCCTAGCGCCGGCGGCCTTCAGCCTCTGCATGAACCCTTGTGATATCTCTGGCAGAACAACCTTGTCCCTCTTAGCCAACACGACGTGAAGTTCGAGATCGGTCCGTGCCAAATTGTGCGCGTAATTCTCTAGGTTAAGCGGACCCCACGCCCTTCTGAGCTCGGTCAGCTCAATAATGGGTTCAAGGCTTTCACGTATCGATCGTGTCGCGCGCCCTGTCCAAACCATATCCGCGAGACTTCCTGCCGTAAGAAACAACGAGGCTTTTGACACAGCCGAGTCGTGCGCAGCGATTAAGCCTGCGACCCAGGAACCTAAGCTCATACCGAGAACGGAAATCTCTCGATAGCCTTCGCTTTTCACCCAACGAATGAGTTTTCGCCCGTCCCATACCGCCTGCCGTACAGACTGGATGGTTCGACCGAGATTAGGGCTAAGCATAAAATCGGCGTGCACGGACCCGGAACGGCTGCGCTCGAAATGATAAGGCATAGCGATCTCGACAACCGTGATTCCACGCTGTGAGAAAAAGTTGGCGATCTGACGATTGCGTGCACTCGCATTCCAGTGATGAAAAATCACCAACGCCTGATCGAAGGATCCGCTTTCTGTGATTTTTGCCCAGACTACATTGTTCTCTTCGACGCCAGTGGACATGTCCGACGGAAATTTGATCCACCCGTCTTGCCGTTGAAAATGCTGATCGTCCCCGCTCGGTTCATCGAAAAAGGCTGGATCAGCCGCTGCCTGGTCCGCAAGGGCACAAAACTCGCCGATACTTACTATGTTCTTGGCGCGTGGGAAGGCGAGGTTGGCATCAAGGACGAAATCGCTTATTTCCTTGGATTCCTCACCGCGCCTTGCCCGCCGCTCATCCCAACGATCAAGCCAACTATGATACATTCTGATTGCTTCCCCAGTCGCTCGCTCTCCATCGCCCAAGCTCTGGATCAATGAGGCCGTACATCGCGAGCAGCACTGCAAGGCACAGAAGGATCGAAAAGCCTGTAAATGCGTCGATCAGCAGGTAGCTGGTAAAAAGTAACCCTACTGCCGCTGACATCTTCCACATGGGAAAATGAAATCGGCTTCCGGCACCTAGACGGATAGAACCGTAAAGAAAAACGATAATCGTCGAAATAGCGATAAGAAGGCTGCTGTAGTGGGTCGGCATCCTGTAGCTGAATCCTTTGCCCATGTCTTTGCCCTCATACAAAGCTGACGACATATCGGCAAGCAGCCAAGCCACGATGTTCTTTCCATTCGACGCCAAGTAGGAGCTTTGGGCCTTCATGCATACGGCGATCAGAAGACCTAAAACAGTGCACCGAAATATTCCGCGCATCACCCGTAAGCCGATTTCATGGACATGGTATTGATAATCAATTCCCGGCCGGTTCCTCGATGCTCCTCCGATTTTCCAAAGGTCATTAATCATCGTATGAAGCAAAATGAGACCTACGAAGAAGAGATAGAAGCACAAGCACATGTAGAGATAAGCGAACGCCGTGAATACAATCTCCATCGGCACTGATATGACTTCGGGCCGCACGAGCGCTAACTTGCCCCAATCTATCGCATAGTTGCCACCGCCTTTTACCAACGGGATCAAGCACACACCGATCCATTGAAACACACCGGCGAACAACACGCAGACGATAAAGACCGCCCAATATGTATACGAAGAAGCATCTACGTTTCGGGCCCAGGCGGCGTCGCTTTCCACACGATTGCCCGCCGCTACAATCCGTAAGCGTCCTTCATTTTTCCAAAACAACAGCAACTCTATGACGAGCGCAAAAAACAGTGGCAAGAACACCATAAAGAGGAACGTCCAATTGGGCGCCCAGAGGAAACCTACCTGTTTGACGAGACCATCCGCCCGATTGTAAGTCGCGTTGTGGATCCCCACAATATACGAGAGAAACCCCAGGGCGGTGGCACCCGCAAACACCGACGCAGGTAGATCTAAGGTAGATCCGCGGCTAAATAGCGCCTCCGACCTCCTCGCCAAATTAAAACGTCGGCGCGGCTGATTAGCCTCAGTATCGCTTTCCAGCTTTGCCGGCGACTCCATCTCCTCATCGACGACATTCCGTGCCAGATTTGGAACCTCTGCCGCGGGGCTGCTTCCCGCTTTCTTCAAACCTCGCCTCTTCGCCGTTAAGCGAGATTGCGCCGCACTTAGCTCCATCTGCCATTCGCTTGTTGCTACCGGATCATCACACCCGAAGACCCTTGCCAGCCAACGAATATTGGTGGTGCTGATACCCTTCTCATTTTCTTGAAACCAAAGCTGGACCGTTCGTAGATCGACCCCGGTCCGGTTGGAATCGATGTGTGAAATCGCCTCAGCGAGAAGTTCCGGCGTCCACGGGCCTGCGGGAAAGCCATCACTTCCCAACGGCCGGCCCGCTCCTGCCGCGGCCAATTGTTTGAAGAGTTCTTTGAAATCACTTCCGTCTTTCGGCGGAGGGAGAAATAACTTTCCATTCTTTGGCAATGGCTTACCGGCTCTGGTTTCGTTTCGTTTCGGTAGATTTCGTGCGTTTGTGCCCGATCAACGGGTATCGCAACTACACGCAACTGCATAGCGATTCTACTATCAGGAGCAAAATTTTGAAGTTTGGGATGTTGATTTCAGAACAAATGAGCAGCGAGTGAGAGGAGGAAGCCATTTTGCCGCTCGCTTGTAGGAACGCCGGAGATTCCTCACCGAAACGCGCTGATTTCCCATCCGATAACCGGGTAACGACGACAATCGCCACCGACTGGCCCCAAGAGGAAGCTGCGCGTCATTTCGAAGTCGTGTGATGGCGAAGCTGGCTTCAAGGTTTGGAATTTAGCCAATGAACAATCATGCAAAATATGCAGACAGGATCTTTAGGAGGATCGGTTCAACCGGCCTCGTCATTTTTGAGAGAGATGGCACCCTCCTGAGAAAGACTAGTCCCTCCGGGGATTACATGCTCGGAGATATCAACGAAGAATTCGTTGAAATGTTAAGGCATCTGCGACACCTCAATGCTCGTTTCGGCTTTATTTCGGACGAGCGTGGGATGGACGCGGGTGCCTATGGAAGATCAGAATTCGCAACCCTGACCGAATTGCTTGACGCATTACTGAGCATCAGATGTGCCATACCGGATTTCTGGGTGACATGGAGTGACGTCCCACATGCAAGCGGAACCGGCCTTCAGCGCCAAGCGGATCGGCAACAGGAGGCTGGCGCCGGAGCGATCTTCCAAGTTATGGAGCGGTATGGGATCGGCAGGAAGGAAACCGTTTTCATCGGCAGCTCGACCGCTGGTAGCCTCGCTGCCGACGATGCGGGTGTCTCGGTAATCGACTACTTCAACAACCGAAGCGAGGGAACCGCTCAGGGTGCGGCCCGAAAGCATGTCCCCAATTTGTCTCCGCCTGAAGCCACGGAGGTCCAGCGACTCCGCGCCAAGATCCAGGCGACGTTGGGCTGGTCCATCGCTGGAGAGCTTAACTGTGGCCAACAGTGCGGTTCGCAGGGTTAGCGGGTGCGGTCCCTGTCCTTCTCCTGAGGCGGGCGAAGCTTGATCGATTTTGGTATGTCGCGATCCCGCTGCTGGGGTTTCGGGCGCTCCCGATTCGAACGATCTGTTTCCGGCGCGTCATGCTCCGCATTAGACCGGGCGATGCGCGATGCGTCGAGAGAACGGTTGTTCGAACTCCTATTAACCACGCCCTGCTCCGCAATATGATCGCGACCGGCAGCCGACTTGGTTTCGAGGCTGTCCGAACTCCGCTTATCCCTGCCAGACTCCGTTCGGTCTCGATTCTTGTCAACGCGTGAGTCGAGCTGCAGCCCGACGACTTTGCCGATGATCTTCGTCGCCTGCTCGAAGATCAGCCGATCAGATGGATTGGCAATCTTCACGGCAACCGTGAGCGCGGTGTTCGCCAGCGTTTCCTTCGCCGCCTTTGCTTGCGCGGCACTAATGGGTGTGGATCGCAGCATGTGGTCCTCGCCTTTCTCTCGTGTGGGATCACGGCCTTCGCGGACCGCTGTTTTAAGCCGCCCATATTCGCGCCGAAGCCCGATGGACAGATCCTGGCTGATTTCTCGTGCGGTGCTCGGTGCACCGCGGTCCTTGGCAATACCATCCAGCATGCGAATGACGTGCCCGACCGAACGCCGGCTCTGGTCGAACCGCGTCCTGGCCTCCTCACGCTTCGGCGCCGTCGGCGTGTCGCGGAGCTTGGACATTACCTTTTCGACGACGTTCGACGGCGCCGTTGCTCCCATCCGGCGAAACATTTCCCACTCCCATCGTTTGACGGGCGGCGGGCCAGCACGTTCGAGGCGCTTCTGCCGATCGATCGGGATGCCGCGCTCCCGCGCCTTGTCAGCAAAACGGACCCGCCATTCGGTGAAGTCGCGGATATTGGGGTTGAGCATCTTTCCGCTCGCGTTGCGCAGCGCAACGATGACATGCAGGTGCGGATGCTTTTCAAGATCATTGCGATTATGGACGGCATAGGCGTAGCGGTGGCCCTCAAACTGCTCCCTCAGGAAATCTCGGCCCGCCAGGATGAAGCGGTCGCGATCAACGTTGGCCGGCCCCGAGAGCAACAGGTGCATGAAGTCCCGCGGCTGGCGGGTCTGCATGAGAGCACCGACGACCTTGCCCTCGGCCGTCAATTCCTTGTGGTCTTTGGTCGTGACTTCGCGCCGTTCTCCGCCGCGCTCGTAACGGCCGCTCTTGCCAGGGCGGTCTCTAAGGTGTGTTTTCGTCGACAGCGTTACCTCCGCCCCTGCCCGTTGCATCGCATGTAGGGTGGCGGTCAGGCCTTTGGGCCCAGAGGAGAATTCAGCGGGATAGCGCGAAACCGGAGTAATACCGGCGCCGCGCAATACCTTGTCGAGTCGCTCATCGATCGCGCGGACATCATCGATTTCTGCAGGAATACGATTGGCGCTGCTTCGATCCGACCTGTCCTTCTTCTCGTGGGCAATTACCAGAGCAAATTGCAGACGGGTCTGCCCCTTCACACCCTCGCTGACGCTGAAGGCATAGGTTCGATCGCCGTCGCCCGGCTGACGGAACCCATCCTCCGCCAGCGAAGCGAGAGCGCGCCCTAAGTGCTCGCGGTTGGCTTTTTCAAGCTCGTAGGTCAGACGGAGAATATCCTGGCTGCCTTTTCGGTTGCCAAACTCCCGCTCCCAGGATCGGACGGCGGCATTGAGATCGGTGACCTCCCGGCCATCCTGGTCAAGGGCCTTCTCCTCCTTGCTTTGATAGGAGAGAACGTTGCGGGCCGAACTCGCGCCGGCACCATAAGACAAGACCTTGACGACCACCGCATTGTTGCCGGCCGCACGGCTAAACGCCGAGGCAGCGCCCGGATGCTTGGCGGAGGGTGAGGCAGATTTCGTAAAGGTCGGCCGCTTCGCTGATCGACCGCCGCCGCCCCCGCGCCGCCGCAACTCGTCTTCAATGATATCGAAATAATTCGGCAGCCGATGACCTTGCGATCTAGATGCGAAGCGACTTCTGGACAGGTCGTTCATCGTGGCTCCTAATTAGATCGGCGATAGTGGTGGAGGGCCGAATAAAGGCGGCATCGCGGATGGCATCGAGAGCGGTCATTACCTCGTTGAGCTTTTCCGTGATCGCCTCTGCTGCTGCGCCTCTCCGTCCCTGTTCGACAAGAAATTCCTCGTTGCGAAAGGCGAGCTCGCGCAGAAACTGGTGCATGTTTGCCAGTTGCCGGTCATGTTCTTCGAGCATCGCCGGAATGTGCATGATCTCTCTGGTGACGATGAGCTTCGCGATGATGTTGACGGAAACCCCAAGTCTCTGCGCGAGGGCTTCGACGTTGCTCAGGACGTGAGCGGGCAGGCGGAACATGATAGCCGGTTCACGCATCGGCTAAAGCCCCCTCGCCTTCAGAGCCTCGACAATCAGCCGATGCGTCGCGGAGGATAGCTGCTCGTGGCGCTCCAGTGAAACTCGGAAGATCTTTGTCAGCACGTCGTCATCGAGATACAGCGAGATCCGCTTCCGTTTCGTGGTGTCCCCTGCCGCTGAGGTTCCCTCGGCGGCCAATCGCTCACGTCGTCGATTTTTGTCCGGAGTGCGGACGTCCGGTGACCTGACGCCGGGCGCGACGTTCTCTCCCGACTCTTCGAGAGCCTCATCGGGCATGAGCGTTTCAAGGTCGATATTGGTCGGCATATAGGAGGTGGCGGTGTCCTCCACCTCCTTCGCCTGCTCCTCTCTCGACCGGGTAAGGGCTAGAATGTTGCCGGCCGGTGTTCTTTCCCCCGCCATCTCTCTAAGCCGCCTCCGCCTGCAGGAGGCAGATGAATTCGTTGTTGATCTTCTTCACGAGATCGATCGCATCGAGCACGCTCTCTGAGGCCCGGCGCTTGGCCGATGGCGTCAGCGACGAGTTGTTCTCAATGCTGGCGAGCTTGGAATAGAGCGAACCGAAGCCGGCTCCGACGTCGCTGAAATGATTGCTCTTGCGGATGACCGTCTCCACCATGGGAATCTTACCGCTGGTCAGGATTGCGTGAACTTCCGGAAGCGACCGATTGTGCTTGAGAGCGATCATGTCGACGTAGTTCCAGATCGCCGCATAAGGGATCGGTCCTTGGGGCCGTTTTTTGGATATCTCCTTCAAAATGGTCGCGACCTTGATCGCTGATGTCGCGGCGGTCGGTTCCGGGATAATCGGAATGAGGACTGCGTCGCACTCGTGATAGACCTCGATTGCGCGTTGGTGGACGTAGCCGCCAACGTCGTAGATGCGAATATCCGCCTCGGGCGCTTCAGCCAACCGGTCCCGAAACCGATCGACGGGAGCTACTCGCAGATGCAGCAACGTGCCATCGCTCGGAAGTAAGCCGCGCTTCATCGAGACATTGTACCAGCGTGTCGATGACTCCTGCTCATCGCAATCAATGAGCAGCGTTCTGTGTCCCTGTTGGGCGAACTCCGCTGCAAGGTTGACATTCAAGGTCGATTTTCCTGCACCACCTTTGAACGTTGAGATAGCAAGCGAAAGTGGTTTGACTGCCATGAAATTCCTCACCCTTTGCATCAAAAATCGCCGGCGCTGCGGACTGTGTTCAATCGCAGTGGCGGCCGACAAGGACGTTGTGGGATCCAGCGCGCTGCAACCGTGCCAGGAGCCTCCCCTTTCAGGCCCGAAGTCTGGCTCGTCGCTGTTCCTGCTGCCGCGCTGCGATCAAATCGTCATTCAGCTGTGTGATCTCACGCTCACGCGCCGCATCCGCCACCGAATCCCTCGCCGGCCAAAATCGGAGGATGGGCAAGAAAAGTAGCGTGAAGAAAACGAGTGCGGCAGCTCTGAACCAGGAAGACTGGGCATACAGATCCGCTGCCCATCGCCATAGTGCCTGCGTCCATTCTGCGGGCAGAAAGGCATACGAAAACGCCAGGGCGATGCCATATGCAACGAAGGCCGCGACGAGAAGGCAGACGCCCGAGACGGCCAGAAAGTTCGCGATCAACATCAGAAACCATGCCGCCCGGAATGGAAAAACAACGACCCTAAGCGCCTTTCTTGCCGCCGACATCACTTTTCTCCATCTGTTCGTTTCCAGCCGACAACACATACTGCAATCCTCGGACATTTTCCAGACTTGCACTGCAGTATAATTTCGTGCATTCTCAAAACAGTCAACAGGTGACGGATGCGAGCATGAACAATGGCGCATGGCGGTTCGACCGCCTCCTCTTTTGCACCCTTCTAGGCGCCCTGATTGCCCTGCCCTTTGCCGCGCGGGCCGACACGGCCTTTGAGTTTGTCAGCTACTATCAGAATGCCTATGCACAGGGCCGGGATCTGATCCCCGGACCACAAATGCCGCTCGACACCTCATCGATCGCGTCCCGACTTGATCTCCAAACCGTTAGTCCAAAAGCCGCGCTGAGCGGCAGTGCCTTTCTCGGCGCCGATGGTGCCGTCATCAAACTGGCTGGCGCCCAGGGCTGCCTCTCGACCGAACCAATGGAATTTGCCGGAATGCCGACGACCTGTGCCATGATCTCGCTTGCCGGCATGACTGCGACCCTCGATGAGGCAAAGGCAGGTGCCGGCGATGCATTCCCTTGCCACGTTTTCGCGCAAAATCCCGGCAGACCAGCCGTGCGTTTTGCTGAGTGTTTTTTCGTCGAGAATGGCGTGGTGCGATCGCTCTCCGAGGCGCTCATCCGCAAAGGCTTGGCATTCGCTGCCCGTGACCGCGCCGGTCGGCCTGTCTTTCCGGAATATCTGCAAGCCGAGGACGCCGCACGCGGTGAACAAGCCGGCATCTGGGGCAACGGCCAACTCACGCATCCCTATGGGGAACGCTACCCGGTCAATTCGTCAACCAATTGATGCGGATCGGGTTTCTCATGTTCATTTCCGCGATCACAGCTTCCGGCCTCTATGCTGCCACGACGATCATGCCGATGCTCCCCCACGGCAACGTCGCCCGCGAGCCGCATGTCTCGCCCCCGGTCATTCCTGTTCAGGCCTCGCAAGCCGACCTTCCCGCGGCCGTTGACGTCGGTGGCGATCAGCCTAAATTCGCTCCGTTCCCTACGGAGGCGCAATTCGAGACCGGCGACACCTGGATCTCCGGTGGTCGACGCTATCGCCTCTATGGCCTGCAGGCCTGTCTTCGCGGAACCAATGTCACCGTCTCTGCCGGCGTCGTCCGTGACTGCGGTGAACTCGACCTGATCATGGCCCAGGCATTGATCCGGGACACGAGGCCCGTCTGCACGACTATCAGAAATCTCGACCAGAATAACGCCGTCGTCGCATGCCAGACGACGACAGGCCAGCATCACTACGATCTGGCAACCTATATGATCGCACAAGGCTGGGGATTTGCCGCCGTCGACAGCGCGGGGCGACTGATTGTTCCAGGTTACAGGATTGCTGAGGAAAGTGCGCGTTCGGCGCGCGCAGGACTTTGGGCCTATTCGGACCTGCCGCACCCGGTCGCGGTTCTCCAACAACAGGCGGGAGCACAGCAATGAGAGTTGCGGTCGCCTTGATGCTATGGCTCGCGATGGCCCCGAAAGCGTTGCTTGCGCAAAGCCGCCCATCCGATGTGCCGCGTCAGATCTACGGCAAGGTTCAGGTCGTAGATGCGACCACGTTCGAATTCGTCAAGAGCCGACAGATCGTCCGCCTGGCAGGGTATGAAGCCCCCCGCCTTGAACAGACGGCGACCAGTGATGGCGTGGAGTGGCCGGCCGGTCAGGTCTCGCGCGCGTGGATGATCCTCCGGACACTCGGGCAGAACGTCAACTGCGCGCCGGCTGGCCGCGACACCAGCAAAGTGCTGATCGCCCATTGCTTTGTCGGCGAGACAAATCTGGCAGCGACGGCAATTGCGGAAGGTATCGGCTATGCCTTCAATTACCGCAATGAACCCCAGGTCCCTGCCTATTTCGATATCGAGCGAAAAGCTAGAGGACTAGGATATGGCGTCTGGTCGTCACCGGACCTGCTTCCTCCCTGGCTTTATACCGCATCGAAGGCGACCGCAGAAAAGCAGGACGGCCATTCACCAGAAGCCGACACAGGCCTTCCACTGCCGTTGCCTGTTACCGAAACGGCGCGCTGAACTCAAAGCCGTGCAAGGAGATTGGATGAATCGTATCTATGGTTCCCTCAGTATTGCAGCGTTCCTGCTCGTCCTCGCACCGATCATAAGCGGCGCGCAAGATGGAGCCACGCCTAATCCCAGCGAACAGCGCGATCCGAACTTTTGCGGCGCAGGAGGCGCTGGCTGCGATCCCGCGGACGTGCAGCAATGGAAAGCGATCGGCAACAGGCTTGCCGATCTGTCATCGGCAGACCTTAGCCAATACGCCTACGCCTGCGCCAAACACGCGGACTGGAAAAGGGACTGCGAGACTGATCCGGTTGCCGTCCTCAAGCGATTGGGCATCGAGGGGTATTGAGGTACCCGGTGGCTAAGCGTCTACCTACCGCGCTGATCGCTGCCGCGGTCTCTTTCCTTGTTGGAACAGCGGGAGGCTACGCGATCAATGAGTTGGCGCGACCTGATCGTGTCGCCGAGCTGGAACAAGAGATCGTCCGGCTGAAGGTGGCGGCGCAGCAACCATCGCCTGTCGACGCTCCCAGTGACGAAGAGGCAAGCATGGCGATCGCGAAGTCGGGCCGGTCGATCAGGATTTTCGGAGTGCAAGCCACGCTTAGCTGTGCCCGGTGTCACCTGTACCGGCACCATCACGACGATGCCAGGCTCCTTTGCCGGCTCAGCGCAACCGGGCGTACTTTCCTTGCGAAAATTGACGGCACCTGGGCGCAAATCCAATAGTCGATAACGGAGGCGAACAATGAGAGTGTTCCTGATTATGGTCGCAACATTGACGGGTACAGCCCTTGCAATCCCGGTCGGTGGCGCAAATGCCGACGACGCCTCGTGGGGATGTCAGGTTCTGCTGTGTGCGGCATCGCAAAATCCGTCCTGGCACGGCGTTCCCTATTGTGTTCCACCCATGACAAAGCTCATTGCCGCGATGAAGGAACCGGGTTTTTCCTGGCCGATTTGCCATGAGGCCGATGCCGGCAAGCCGGGGCGCGAGGATTTCGAGGATTGCCCGGCCGGAACGACCGTCGGCTACAGCTCGCAAGGCGACGATGGCTGGCGGGGCGAGCCCGACCGGTGCATCAAGACGGTCGATGTCTGCCGATCACCGATCGACCGCAATGCCAACACGAGACAGTCAGGTATGACGATAGAGCGCAGTTTCGGAAATGGCCGTGATGGTTGCATCCAGCAAGTTGCCACCCCGCGACCGCGGCGAGCCGATCCGTATTTCTTCGACATCCCGAATGACCAGGGCGTGAAGGAAAGGTTCTGGTTTAACCTCAATCACTAGCCCAGGCCCGATCGTGCACTGTGACAGGAAAATCAGGACATGGTCTCGGGAGCATTTTTCTTCCCTCGGCGCGCTTTCAAAGCTTCTATCCGAGAGAGATCCTCTTCGGTGACCCTGAGCAAATCCTCGATAATGACATTCCACTCGCGCTGCATCTTGTCGAGGGTCGACAGCTTGACGTCACGCATGGCGCGGGTCACTTGCGACATATAGGCTTCCGATACACCGAGTTGCTCGGCCAGATCCTTGTTCGACAAGCCCCTCTCGGTCTTCAATCGCCGCAGGCCAATGGCAAGCCTTTCTTGAAACGACAGCGCCTTCAATATCGAAACGTCCGCTGCGTTGCCGGACTGATCGTCTTTCACACGAGACATGGAACGGCTTCCTTGGCGGAAGATGTGCTCGATGCGGCACGATGGAACGTATCATCCCGGCGACAGAGGGTGCCGCCGCAGCTGCTGGTCCGGGACTTGTTCGAAATTCTACTGCTCATCCAATGCCTGATGCCGGCTAGAGACCACGATGACCAAGCGTAAACGCTTTGTTGCCTATCTCTTGCATCCAACCGTTCACAACTTCGTTACACGTCTTACACTGCGACGATCACGCCCCGCAAGAGGATGTCGCAACCTCCTGGGACCGCCGAGCCCACTAGTTGGCGACGTCTTCAATCGGCACGAATCCTCATGGACAAGTCCCTCCATAGATTCGAGTCCCTTGCCGCTGCTCGCTCATCACTTATACTGCAGTTATATTTTTCGAAATTGAGTTCGAAGGAGACTCTCGATGACGTCGCTTAAAAAGCGTGGCTACCGATTTGACTTGCGGCGGCTATGTGTGGCGACCCTGGTTCTCGGATTTGTTTTCCTCCTCGCCTGCATCGTAATCCGAGACAGCCTCACGGTGGGTTACGCGATGATGATCCCGATCTATGCCTTCCTTTCGGCTGTGCTCGAAGGTTCGCGCATCGACAAAGGCAGGGCTTGGAACATCCGAGCTTGGGAAGAGACGATCATCGCCGCAAGCGCCGCCGCCGGTGTGGGATACCTCGGATATCGGCTCTGGGTCCTCGGCTATTGAAGGTCTGGCATGCGGATCGTCGTTCGCAACAGTTCAGCCCATCCACTTACCGACCTGTCCGGCCGAGAGGCAACCGCGTTGCGTGCCTGGTATGGCAACGCTGCATCCAAGGAAGATGAGGCTATTGCGCTTTCGGTCATCAAAGGCGCCAAAGTGATGGACGGCTGGATTGAATGCGATTGCCTCGCCGCTGGCTTGCAGCCATTGCTCGCTCCGATCCAACAGGAGCGTACATTTACGCTGCGACGACTGACCCCGAAGGAGGCGGACCCGCACCGGCATGAAGAGCGGCCAAACCATGCGCAGACGTGCCCGTTCCATGTAGACAAGGACGCTGCTCCCCCTCTGTTCGATCGTCGCTATCAGATCCGCCCGCTGCCAAAATCGGGGCGCAGCTACGTCGACGCCCTTCCGGCCATTCCCAACCGTCTTGCTGATATCTCGGACGATGATCCCACCCGATCGAGGGAACGAAACGACCGTCCTTCCAGACTTGGCGGCATCCTGTGGCGGATGCTGGATAAGGCGGGTACAAACGTCATACCCCCGCTGCAGGACGAGCCCGATCTTACGCTGGGAGGTCAGCTCTCGGGGATACGTTCCGCCGCCAGGGAGCTCAGGGTGCTGCGGACCTGGACACTAAACGCACTAATGTCGACATGGGCCGCGGATTATTGGGACCCGGCCAGCCGGTGGCAGCGTTTGCTCGTAACCTCCCGCTCGGACTGGCCGGAAAATCTTCGGCGAACCGGCTTTATGTTGCTGTTTGCAAAAAGCGTATCGGCGCAGGCGATCATGCCTGCATCGTCCTCGCGAACGATCGAGGTGCTCGGCAAGGTCCGCCAGCCATTGCGGGGCGATCCCGCGCTGAGGGGTCCGTTCCTGACTTTGCTGAACGTCGATTTTCAGGAGGATGACGAAGGACCGGTGCGAGCGGTCCAGGCCTACGCCCAGCCGGTCTATAACGGCGATACGCTCTTCCCGGTGGAATCGGGATTCGAAAGAGACGTTTCGCATCTGCTGTTCTGGCTACAGCAAGCTCTCTTCGACGTCGCGCCGGATCTTCGCATCAAGATCACCAAGCCGCTGTTCGCATTGGACACTCCCATTGGTCCGTGCAGGCCGGACTTCATATTGGAGGCGTCGTATCGAGGATCCCGGCCGGTGAACCTCATTATCGAAGCCTTTGGGATGGAGACCGAGGAATATCGGCAAGCGAAGGAAAAGACACTGCCTCGCATGAAGTATATCGGGCCGATCTTTGGCATTTTTCCCAAGGACCTCGCGGAGGCGCAGGCTGCAAACACCGCCAGGCGGCTACAGGACTGGGTGATCGATCAAGTTCGTCGGGCCGGAAACAATACATCGCCAACATCCGATGACGACATCCTGACCTGAAGATAAGTTATGAACACCATTTTCCATAGCGTTTGATCGGATTTCACCGGACAGCGCTCAGCTCAACTCTCGCGGCATCGAGGAGCGCCTGTTGGATGATCACCAGTACCTCGGGCGGGCAAGTTCCGAACATGCGCGACACGAGGTCGTCAGCCAGTTCTGTGATCGTCGGCGTCAGCCTCGCCGGCGCCGACTTGTCGATCGCATCCTCACCATCGCCCTCACGGTCAACTTCGGCTCCAATCGCTTGCCTCTCCATCTCGCGCTCCTTCACCATCAGCCAAAAGCCGGCGTCAGCTCGGGCCGCAGCGACAATTCGTTCGAGATGGAGACCCTTTGAAAATTCTGTGCTTGAGAGATGTCTGATCTCACCCATGTATTGCTCTCCTGGCAGACGGTGCGCGATCTCGCTTCCTCTCGCGCCGTAATGAAGGGTCGGTGATCGACAGACGCTTGTGCTAATCAGCGTGCGCCTCGGTCACAGATTGCTCCCGATCCTCGCCCAGCGGATCTCGGGCCAGGTTGGCGAACTGGTGTAGGTAGGCTCGTGAACTGTCCTCGGTGAGCCGTTCCGAAAGGCTCTCAATCAAGAGCTCCACGTCCGCGTTGAGCTCTACCGGCTCAAGCGCGTTCTCTTCGGCCTGCTGGAAGATCACGTCGTTCAGCGCGTTAAGATCCGCTCCAAATGTGTCTCTTACCTCCTGCCGCTGAAGAACAGGCGCCACCGGCCGAGGATCGAATTTATCCGATTGGCCAATGGGCTGTTTGGGTTGATTGCCCCGATGTCCCGGTGATCCCGAATAGACGTTACGGGTAAGCTTCGCCTCGTCGATTTTTAGATCGAAGTCACCCTCACGAGCAGCACTAGTAGCGTTCGGCACGCCGCGCTTTCGTTGCCGGCCCGCCGTCTCTCCCCTTTGCTTGCGTCCCGGCTTGCTCCGCTTTTCCTCCCGCACCTCCTCCTCGGCCACACCGGCCTCGCGCGTTTCGTCGAGATCCAGGCGATGACGCAGCTCGTCGAGCGAGGAGATGTAGACGTGGCGGACAGCATCCTTGACGACGAAGCGCTCAAAATGGATATCAGCGCCGGTCGCGGGCGGGGCCGCCGCAGTGGACCTGCTGTCGGCGATTGTCCATTCAACCGGCTCCATGCAAGGTCTTTTCATCGGCTTGAACTTTCGCACTTTCGAGAACATCCGCTCACCGCCGGAGTCGAGCTTCATAATGCGCATCAGCGGCATGCCGGTGACCTGCAGGATCGCCTCTTCCGGCTTCATCATCATCAGCGTATTGACGGGAAGGAGATCGACAGAGACAGGCACCTTCGATATCGACCGCTGCCTTCGGCCATGACGATGCGAATAGGACGATTGCTCGACCCACTCCGTCGTCTTGCCGGCGGCCATCGAGACTGCCCTCGCATCTTCCTGGTTCTGGAAATTCATAAACAGCTTGATCGTCGAAGCGCCCATCAGGATCTTCTGGCCGGAGCGCTGATACAGCCTTTCAAGCTGGGCGCCATCCTGAAGGATGAAGACGAAACGCACGCCATTCTTGCGGATCAGTGGGGCGAGCGTCAGGACCGTATCGATCCGGCCGCCATTGCCAAACTCGTCGAGCATCATCAGGACTTCGTGCTCACCGTTGCGCAATGGCCCCATCTGCACAAGTTTGTCGGCCATCTGCTGGATAAACATCGAGATCAGCCGCTCATAAATCTGCATGGCGTTCCAGTCCGCCTGGATGTAGATTGCGAGCTTACGCTTTCTGATGGTGCCGATCGGAATGGTGGTGATCGAGGTCAGCGCTTCCACCAATGGGTTCTGCAGAAAGTTGAGCTTGGCGACTATCTCTGCGGCAATCCCCTCTCCGAGCTTTTCATGCCGGCCGGCGAATTTGGTCAGCTGCATGCGAGTCTGGTCGGAGAGAACCGGCTCGTAATTTTCCAATAACTGGATGATCGCCTTGCGCTCGTCCGACATCGAGTTGAGAATGCGATAGAGTTCGCTGAGCGACTTGCGGGTGTCAGGGCATTCGAGCACAAAACCCAGCATCGCGGTCAGCAGGATCCTGGCGCTTTCCTCCCAGAAATCGGAGGAATCCGATCGCAGCCGCTCCGGCAGCAGCATCTGCGTCAGCTTCTGAAGATCAGTGATCCGCTGGTTCGGTTCCTCACTGATCAGGTCGAGCGGATTGTAGCCGTCGGTATATTTCGAGCCGGGCGCCAGCAGGAAGACCTCGTATCCCCTGTGGTTCAAGTAACCGGAGGTCTCTTCGAACAACTCGCCGCTCATGTCGAGAACGACCTGCGATCCCTGAAAGCTCATCATCGTCGGGATCACAAAGCTCCGCGATTTGCCCTGCCCCGGCGAACCGATCACCATGACGTGCTGGTCGCCATCGTTGCGCAAGAGCAGGCCTTGCTTCAGCCCAAGCACGATGCCGTGCTTGTCGCGCAGCCGGAAATCAGCGGCGTCTTTCAAGGTGGCCAGCCGCGCTTTACCCATGATCATCCGCTGACGTTTCTGGATTGCCGCGCCGATCGGAAATCCGACGATGGCACCCGCGGCAGCGAGGCCCGCGAGGGCTGCGAGCACCGTCTGTCGAGACGGCTTCTGATAGGCATCGGCTGCATCCGTCGCCCCGAACGGCGCTTGATACATGGCGGCCAGATGATTGCCATAATAGCTGGCGATTTCGGCATGTTCGCCGGCCTTGGTGGCAACGAGATAAAAGGCCACGCCGTAGACGATGACGCCGGCATAAGCGGCGGCGAAGATGAGAGCCGTGTGCGCAAGCAGGCTGAACATCGACCGGACATGCAGGAGATAGAGGATCTTGCGCGACAGCGCCCTTCCGCATTTCAGCATCCAGAGGCAAGCCAAGAAAAACAGGAATGGCAAGGCAAGGGCGAAGGCCAGAAGCGAAAGTCCGACCGTGTTGCGGACATGGATGGTCGACCAGGTATAGCGGACGGCGTCGATTAAGCGCGCCTGCCCGACATAGTCGAAGTAGGACGAAGAGCCGAACGAGGTGATGTAGGCGTCGTAGATTAGCGTGAAGAATGCGAGCCAGAGGACAGCGACTCCGAATAGTGCGACCGGCAAGGTGAACAACGATGCCCGCTGCAGGCCCGTCCACTTCGGACGGTCAATCTCTGTGTGCGTGGATACGCTTGCCATTTTCGTCCACCTCGTCGGCAAAGTAGATCTCGCTGAGGCCGCGGCCGCCGGCGGCATCGCTCTTCTTCAACTGGACCACGATCGGGATGATCGAGCGGATGTATCGGATGATATCGTCGCGCTCCATGCGCACGTTGCTGTTGAGCACCAGCGTCGACAGCCGGTCGAACGCGTGGTGCGGTGAGTTTGCGTGGATGGTCGACATTGAACCGGGATGCCCGGTATTGATCGCATTTAGGAAGTCGAAGGCCTCGGCGCCGCGTAATTCGCCCATGAAAATCCGATCCGGTCTGAGGCGAAGCGCCGTAGCCAGCAGATCCGTCATCGTCACCCTCGCCTCTCCCTGGCCACCCTTCGAGACCAGCAGCGACACGACATTTTCTTGGCTCGGCTCCAGTTCGGCTGTGTCCTGCATGAGGATGAACCGCTCATGGTTCGGAATGGCGGTGAGCATCGTATTCAGAAAGGTCGTCTTGCCGGTGGAGGTGCCGCCCGAAATTAGCATGCTGCGGTGATTGATTGCCGCGAGCTCCAGGAAGGCTCGAACCTTACCGGCCCGCAGCAGCCGCGACAGCTCGATATCGACGTCGTCAATATAGTCGTCCCCCGTCACCTTGGTGAAGCGGAAAGCGCCAGCCTTCTCATAGTCGGTCAAATCGAAACGGCGGATGAACTGCTTGCGGATGGAGAAGGCATGGCCGGTTGCCGACGTCGGATTCAGCACGAACTGCACGCGCTCGCCATTGACGAGCGTCGCCGACAGCAGCGGATGTTGGGCATTGACGGTTTGCTTGGTGAACGAGGCGGCGCGCGCGGCCATATGGCGGATTGATTCCTGGTCGAGGCCATCGACTTGCTGCCTCACCATGCTGAGTTGGCCGATACGCTCCAGCCAGATCTCATTGCTGCGCTGGCAGGAGATCTCGACCACGCCGGGATCGTCGAGGAACGGCCGGATCGGCTCGATCGCCTCAGATAGAAAGTGCTGCTCAGCAGAAATTGCTGGACGTGCATTCATTTGCCAAGCTTCCTTCTGCGCAGTCTCTCAAACTCTTCGCGGACCGGATCCGGATAAAGCCCGGCGAAGTCGAGGTCGCGTGTTACGAAGACAGTGATGTCGGAGCCTTGCGGGATATGAATCGTCGGCCGGATATTGCGGCTGTCCTGGAAGGCTTCTGACGCCAGCTGCTGGATGCCGGAGGCAATCGTCTCGGCGGCAATTTCGCGGGCACGGTCCTGCGACGTTTCGCCATCGTCCTGCGGTATGCTGGTGACGCTGCCATTGTCGTTGATAATGGTGATATTGCGATCCTGCTTCTGACCAAGCTGGGCGATGTATTGGGTGGCGCCACCGATCAGGGTCATCATCGCCGGTGGTCCGAACCGTTCCCAGTACTTTCGGTCGACGACACCCGTCATGCCCGAGCGCCCAAGCCGATCGGTGCCATAGGAGCCGAGCTGCACTGAGACGCCGTCTCCGCGGATCATCCGTGTCCAGACAATTAGGATCCGCTCCTGCCCCCGCTCGACGCCGGATTTATAATCGCCAATCAGGGACGACCCCGCCGGAATGAGGATGCGACGGCCGTCGAAAGAATAGACGTCTTCGCGTACGATCCCCTTCACCATGCCGGCGAGGTCTGAATTGATCGCCGTCTCCAGCGTGCCGCGGATCATCGTGCCCTGCGGGATCCAGGCGTCCGTGCGGCGGTTCTCGGCTGCCACCGAAACGTCCACACCCTGCCCGCCCATCGCCTTCAGGAAAGCTCGATCATTATCGACCGCGCCGCCGCCGTTTGACGCTGCTGCCGTTTGCGCGCTGGACGGATCGCCGGCGCCGAACAGTCCGGAACCGGTGGCGTCAGTCGAGGCCCGTGCCGCGCCGTTTCTCTGATCCGATTGATCGAAGACCATGGCGGAAGAGCGAACACGCTCCAGCAGCTTGGCTTGGCGTGCGAGCTCGACGCATCGGGGGTTGTCTGGGTTCTTGCCTCTGGCGCAGTCGACCTCGGCCGGTGGGAGAACCGGAGCAGCCGCCGGAACGACGGGCGCTGGCGGGGGCGGAGGGGGCGGCGGCGGTGCTTCCGGAACGACGACCGTCGGCAAAGGAGGCGGGGCCGGCGTTCTAAACCCTTCGTTCCTCGGTGTCTGGACCGGACGGAACTCCTCACGCGGCGTCGTGTCGATCGCCGGCTGTTGCTCGCCACCGGCAAGCAGAAAGTAAAGGACGCCGCCGACACCAACGATGGCCGCGATAACCGCGATCGGCCGCATGAGACCGACGCCGCTCCGCCGGACCGGACCGCCGATCGCGCTGTCAGTGTCGAGCGAATGATAGTTGGGATCCGACACGGCGCCTTCCTAATGTTGAGCTTGTTGCGGGAAACCGCCCGCACCGATCCGCTTTGGCGCAACCGCACCTTCAATCGGCGCCGGAATATCGGCGGGAACAGTTCGCAGATTGAACAGGCACGTCTCGTCCTCGGTGCCATAGCGTAGCGACCACTGCCGCGAGACGGTATCGATGACGATATAATCGGCTTCGCGACGGTAGTTCACGAGGCTCTCGCGGCGTTTGCGGTCGACGATGAAGATCGCCGGGATGTCGCCGGTGAATTTCATGAAGGTCTTCAATCCGTCGTCAAACACCCAGAGCGGCTTTGCCGCATCGCTTCCCTTGAAGCCATAGTCGTAGTTGACCTTGTCGCGGCGAATGTTCTTGAGGTTCGGATTGCCGGCAGCATTCTGCGCCTGTTTCCAAAGCTCGGCCGTCCCCTTCAGCCCGGCATCTTCGGGATAGGTGAACTGCAACTTGAAGGTCTGATTCTGGATCCCCTTGCTGTCATTGACCCGCAGATCGAAGGAGTAGGTCCGCCTGGTGGTGACGACCGAGAGATTGGTCGAAGCGTCCTTTTCCATTGGCTTCAAGGTCAGGGAACGCCGGTCGGCCGAAGTCAGGATCTGCCAGGAGACGGTGTCGCCGGCAACGACCTGGGTGATCTCTTCGTCCGTGCCGAAGAGGATCGTCGTCACCATCCCGTAGGTGCCGGTCACCAGGAAAACCTGTTCAGCCGAATAGGGTAGCGAGCGCACCCGAGGATCGAGCCTTCCCGGACGGGCAACCAATTCGGCATGCCCGATCGTGGTTCCCAGCAGCAGTAAGAATGAAAGCGCCGCCATCCGTTTCATCATTGGGCAGTCCCCGACGGCATGGTCTCCGGAACCCTCGCGTATTCGGTGACGACGAAGCCCAACGGATTGTACAGACGAACCCGGTTGCTCGCAGGAAGATTGATCTGCCGATAGCGCACCGTCGCAGACCAGCGATTGACGACGTCGCCACCGCGTTGGCGTTCCCGTGTCTCAAATCGGACGGCCATGGTCGAAGCATTGAGAGGATTGACCGACAAGATTTCCGGCCGGATGTCGCCGGTGGCACCCAGCGTCTTCACCGGCCCTCGAGGATTGCTCGGGTTCATCCACGCCTCATACTCCTTGAAGGCATCGGAGTTCGGTTCCGACCAGAGCGCGATCATGTCGAAGTTGTCCGAGAGATAACGGGGATCGTAGGTCTCGCGGCGGATGACGTAATTGCCGACGAATGAGGCTCGAACGGCCTGTATTTCCGAGACGCTCGCCCGATCCTTGTCGAGCGTGGTCACCGTCTCCATGTAGCCGGTATTCTTGTCCACGATCAGGGGCACCACCTCGGTGCGGACAAGCGGGAAGAGCTGCGCCACCGAAAACGACAGTATTCCGGCGATGGCCCAGCCCGCCACGGCGAACACGAGCAGGATGAAACCGATCAAGGTCCGAAGCGAGCGGTTCTTTTCGCCCCAGGACAAGTGCCGGTCATAGATTTCCTGCGGTCCGGGGACATGATCGGTCGGCGCAGGTCTTATCTGTCTTCTGAACAATGCCAAGTGTTGCCCTCGAATAACAGTGTCTCGTTCACTCGCTGTTGCGGCGGCGATTGGTCAGCATCCGGCCGAGCGCGCCGACGCCCGCCACACTGCCGCGGGCGGCAAGTGCTGCCGCCGTCACGGCGCCTCTCGGACCAGTCAGCATGCCAAGCGCTACGGCTCCCGCCTGCCCCGTCCTCGAATTGCTGGATGCAAGTGTTCTCCGCGTGGCGCTGTAACCGGTATCGACACCGCCCCCGCCCGGCACGCCCGATATTGCCGTGCCGTAGGAAAAGGTTCTGGCGAAATCCGGAACCTGGAAAATGAAATAGGAGATCAGCGCCAGGTAGAGCACCATGGCAAGCACGATCGCGAGCGCGTTTTCCTTGGTCGCCATGTCGCCGTTGATCGTGTCCATCATGCCGATCAGAAAACCGAAGGACAGCCCGGCCATGATGTAGGTGAAGAGCAGCATGAACATGCCATAGGCGACACCCCTCACCCATGCATCGAAGACAAATCGCGTGATGCCGAAAAAGTAGCAGAGGATCGCAATCGGCCCGATCGCCAGCATCACGGCGGTGATCATCTTGGCAAACAGGGTCACGCCGGTGAGGATGAGCAGCATCGGCAGCAGACCGAACACCAGCACGATGAACACGACCACAGCGCCGGTGACATTCGGCAGCCACCCCGACTCGTAGGAATTGAAGAGCTGCATGGCGAAGTCGTAGACCTTACGCGCCATTGAGGCGACTTGGCTGGCCAGATCAGAACCGGCCGACTGCCCGCCCATTGCCGAGGAAATAGCCGAGCCAAGATCCTGAGGCGACGACAGCACGAACTGACCGATATTGTCGTAGAAGGTGGCCCAGGACATTATTAAGGCATAAGCAAGCGCGATCTTAAAAGCCGTAACCGCCATGTCCTGCAGGGACACGCTCGACAGTCCGAGGGCGCCCCAGAGGAAGTAGAGGATCAGGAAGATCGCCAGAATGGCTGAGACAAGATTGCTATTTTCGGCAAACAGGCCCCACGCGCGTTCGAGGGAGGCTTCGTTGATCTTGTCGAAATATCGGAGCGCGTCGCCATAGAAATTGATTGCGTAGCTGACTGGATCCATGTCGCATCCTAATTGACAGGCCGCATCGGGCCGCAATCGTCTTTGACCACTCTCGCCAGCGCCTGTTCCGGCGGCGCTGGTTGCGGCTCTCTGTTGTAACCGAGCGCCGGCACGGGATTTTCGTCAGGCGAGCATTTCGCCAACTGTTCGTATTTACCGCCGCAGCCACTGAGGGCCGCGCAACAAAATGCCAGGATGAGCATCGGCCTCACTGCTCCTGCTCCTCGAATGCCTTCAACTGATTGCGAACCGAGGCCCCCTGCTGCTCCAAGCCCCCATCCCGCATGACACTGTCGGGAAGCGGCGCGAAGGTCTTGAGGTTCTGCGATGAAGTGGCGAGCGCGGCCTTATATTGCTGGTTTAAAAGCATGACCTGGTTGTTGAGGGAACCAACGGCCTCGTTTGCGGTCTGGTTGCCCTGCAGCACCATCTGGGTGTTTTGTTCGAGCGCACCCTTCAGATCCTGAGCCGTTCCGATCTTCTCGGTTGCCTGCATGAACGAGTTCTGCCGATCCTTCGTTGCGCTGTTCATCGCATCCGTCAGCGCCGTCATCGTCGTCAAGGCATTGACCCCTTGCGAATAGGCCTGGTTGGCGCCGGAGAGCTCACCACCCTTGACGGTATCGACCACCATCTTCACCAGGTTGAGGCCGTTAATCAGTTTGGCGGCCGTGTTCTGAAACTGACCGCTGATGCCGCCGAACACGGCCTGATTTGCCGACAGGATCGATCCGAAATCCGGCGCTTGCCCCATGCTGAAGCCATTGCCGGTCGCAAGTTTGGCAAACTGGCTGGCATCCTGACTGCGATCGCCTGTGATCGCCTGCAGGGTCTTCGTCGTGTTGTCCTTGACGACCGAGGTGTCCTGCTGGATCTGGGACGACAGTCGCTTAATGTCCTCACTAAGCGAAATGTTTTCCGAATCCTTGACGGGGACCTGCGCGTAAGCATGCGAGACGGCAACGATGTTAAGGGCTGCCGCGATGACAAATGTCTTCATGTGCCTAACCTCTCCTGTCCATTCAGTTTGCTGTCGGTCTGGCATCGACGACCGTCACCAGGCCCAATATGGGATCTTGCATCGCCGAAAAGGTCGCGATGGTGCCATTGGCACGTGCCCGTTCCTGAAGGTCATCGAGCCACCGCTGGATCTGCTCGGTCGTGGCGGTCGACGGCACGGCAAAGCAGCGGGTGCTGCCGGTGTCGACGATCGTCGATGGGCATTGGACTTGCGCCATCACGAGCGAACCGTCGAAATCGTTCGAATTGCCGCCACCGGAGCCGCGTAGGTTGGCCGACGACGATTGCAACCCGGCCTGAAGGCGCTGCAGATATTGCTGGTTCGCTTCGATCGATTTCCCAAGCAGCTCATTCCAGACCGATCCGCGCTCGACCTGCGCCTGCGTGTTGCGGTCGACAGCCTTCTTCAGCTGCTCGCCGCAGCCTTGGCTGTCGCTGACGGTTTCGGGCTCGGCATTATTGCCAGCCGGTGGGGTCCGGTCGCCATTTTGCGCCTTGTTGCGGCTGTAATAGGCTGAGACCTTTTGAACGTAGCCCTGCGTCTCGGGAATATTGGGGATCTGTCCGTTCTGCAGCGACTGCCGATAGGGCCCGGAATTGTAGCCGGCGGCGATCAGGTCGTAGCGATCGCCGAACATTCCCTGAAGCTGTTTGATGTATCTGACGCCCCCACGGATATTATCGCGCGTATCGTAGGGATTGACGCCGAGCTGACCGGCGGTTCCCGGCATCAACTGCATGACGCCGGTGGCGCCGACGGCCGAGCGCGCCGATTGCCGGAAGCGCGATTCCTGTTCGGCAATGGCGAGCGCAAAATTCGGATCGACGCCCTGGCGGATCGCCTCGTCCTCCACCATGCGGGCGACTTCCTGCTGGCTCGGCGTCCGCTTCGATGGTGCAGCCGGCGCGGCCTCACCCGCCATGCCGTCTGCCGAGCAATCGACGGGTGCGCCGGAGCCCTGACCGGGCGCCACGCTGTCCGTCGTTCCACCCGAGGCGCTTTTCAGTTTCCGGGTATCGGCCTGATAGCCCTGGTACCAGTTCAAGGTCGCCTGCTGGATCTTCTGGCGGGCGTTGTCAATGACCGGAACCTGAGCGCGGCTCAGCGCGGGAGTCATCACTGTCGCCAGCGCCAGCACGCCGGCCGTCGCCAACTCAGGGAGCCTTGCGTTGTTCATCGGACGCTCCCCCCTCCCAGTCGCAGAATTTTGACAGCCAGTTCTTCGGATCGTCTCCGTATTCGTCGAGCAGCATCTCGACCTCGCGAACCGTCTCCTCCCGGCCGGACAAGACCTTGATGAACGCCGGCATGTGGGACATGTCGACGCGCGCAATCACGCTGCTCTTCGCCTGCTTGATCAGCATGAACCGCGAGCTCGGGTCGCCGTTCTTGACCCAGTCGAATTCGGCCCTGGAGAGACCGAAATGCTCCATGTAGGAGTTCTCGTCGGCCTTCGGATTGGCGAAGAAGATGTTGGTCGACGTCTGCTCGATGATCGTGCGGCTGACGCTGGACTGCACGACGTCGTCGGCCGATTGCGTGCCAAAGATCACCAGACCGTTCCTTTTCCGGATGGTCTTGAAATAGTCTTTCATGGTGCGCTTGAACTCGTCGTCGTCGAGCAGTTTCCAGGCTTCGTCCATCAGGTTGATGATCGGCGCCTTGCCATCGTAGATCTCGTCCAGCCTGTGGAACATGTAGAGGAGGGCCGCGGTGCGCACCGTCGGATCGTCGAGGATCGAGGTCATGTCGAAACCGATCATTGGCCTGGAAATGTCGAGGTCGTCGTCGGCATTGTCGAAGAGCCAGGCGTAGGGTCCCTTGTCGACCCATTTGTCGAGTCTGGCGATCAGGCTGCCTTCGGTCCTCTCGCTTCCGGCCAAGAGGGCACGCAAGGATGAGAGCCGGCGGTACGATCTGTCTTTTGTCTTGAGCACGGACTTGATCGCGTTGCGAATGATAGCTTCTTCCTGCGGCGTCAGGCTCTCGCCGTCCTTTGACGGCTTCAGCATGAAGCTCAAAAGCCCGTACAGGAAAACTCGGTTTTCCTCGGTGTCGTCGAGCAGCAGCGGGTTCCACCCAGACGGTTCGCCGGGCTCCAGTGTCATGTATCGCCCGCCCGCCGCCCGCACCATGATGTCGAGGCCACGGTCCTTGTCGAAGACGATCGTTTTCAATCGAGGACTGACGCGGTAGGCCTGCAGGATCAGGAACGCCATGATGACGGTCTTGCCCGAACCCGTCGGTCCAAAGACCGTCGTGTGCCCGACGTCCCCCTGGTGGAAATTGAAAAAGAACGGCGTGCCGGAGGTCGTCTCGAAGATGGTGATCGCCGGTCCCCAATGGTTTCCGTCCGGCCTGCCGTAGGGATAGGCGTGAAAACTGCTCAAGCCCGCGCAATTGAGCGTCGAGATGAGAGAGCGCCGCGCAATATAGGCCTGGTTGCCAGGCAGTTGCGCCCAGTAGGCCGGCTCGGCGTTCAGATCTTCGCGAACATAGGAGGCGCCAAGCGCCCCAAGCTCATTTCCGATCAGCGCGATAGCATCGTCAAGCTGGGTCGTTGTTTTTGCGACTGGCATGACGGTGAGGTGATGCTCGGTGAAGGCAACACGTTTGCGTGCAAGCTCGTCGCGGGCGATGTCGAGATTGGCCTGAACGCTGGAGCCGCCCTCGTCGGCCTTCGACATCTGCCGATCGAGCCTTTCGATGCGGCTGCGGGCGGCGATGTCGTCGATGAACGACATCGACTGGGTCAGCACCATCTCGAAGGGCAGCTTGAGGATGTAGTCGAGCATGCCGGCGCCGGTCTCGGGCGGATATTCCTTCAGCGACACCATCGCGGCATAGCGATCATCGCCGGATGCTTCGCCTTGGAGATGGATGATCCGGTTGCCGATCGACGTCCGCCGTGCCGGCAGCATCTCGTCGATCGGTATATTGCCGAGACGGATCGGCCGGACCCGGCCGCCGTTCAGCAGTGTGTAGAAGAACTCGCATTGCTCCGAGAACCAGATTGTTCGCGTGCCGTCCTCAAGCATCGTGTCGTCGGAGATGGTCCGGTAGATCGTCTTTCCGTCGCCAAGATCGACCTCGACGCGCCGCACGTCGCGCAAGACTTTCGGACCGTAGGCGGCAAGCGATTTTTCCAGAGCCCTTGTTGCTTCGACAAGCTTGTCGCGCATCGCACGAAACTGCTCCCTGCGCACGACATTGCCGCCGATGCCCATGACACGGGACAGCGCCGAGCCTTGTCTGAACAGCGGCCGAACAACCACGGACACATAGGTGTCGTTGACGAACATCTCGTTCCTGGAGATGCTCGACTGATAGACGTCGTCGAGACGCCGCATGAAGGGATCGGCGAAAGCCGATGGCAGCGACGGCGCGACCTTGCGGCGGACGACGTGAGTGTAGAGCGCAAAATTGCCGATCGACGAGATCGCGCGGAACGCCGCGTTGCGCTGCCGCTGCAGCATGTTGATCGTCTCGATATCGGCGGTCTCAAACGAAAAGCCGGTCAATCGCACCGTGGAGACCAGGCAGTCGTTCTTCAAACGGATAATGCCGTTTTCGATCGGCACATAGAACGGGACGTGTGTCGATATGCTGCGGTCGGCGAATATCTCCCAACCTTTCGACAAGCTCCCTTTCAACGATCTCGCCATGGTGCCCATCGATCACGCCCCATAGGTCCTGATGCCACCGCCGAGCCGTCGACCCAGAGGATTGACGCCGCACATACTGAGCCGTCCGACGATCTCGAAAAACCACTGGTCGAGCTTCACCGTCAGCACATAGAGAATGCTGTGAAGGATCACGAAGCAGACCGGGAACCAGAGGATCGAGCCTAAGATCATGAACACCATCAGCGAGATGAAGCATTCCGCCAGAAAGTATGTGTAAGGAATCCCCATGACCGTCGGCGGCCGCGTCAGAGCCAAGATGACCGGATAGGATTCGATGTACTCATCGCCACCGTCGGCGGTGTTGCTTGATCCAGCCATGGTTCAAGATCCGCTGCCAGCAAGGAAGTCGACGAGCTCGGCGGCAGCAAACATGCCGGCAAGGCTTCCCCCGACCCGAAGCAGGGCGCCCCAGGACCAGTAACCGAAGGCTGCGGCCAGAAACATGCCGATGAAGGCGATCGCTCCGACCGAGCGGCCGAAGGGGCCGGTAAAGAACTGCACCAGCCGGTCAGCGGCATTTTGCAGCGCATCAAGGTTCTGCGCCGCGGCTGGCTCGAACTGGCTGACAAGCAGGATCAGGCTGGCCGCAAACACCATCGCGGCATTGCCGAGCCATTTGCGCTTCGTCCTCGAACGCCAGGCGACGCTGCCATAAAGGACTGCCACTGTGATTACATTCATCAATGCACCTCTTCCTTGACGATTTTAATCGGACCGCCAACGTGGGTCGGCCCCTCTTCCTTGGGGGAGCGGTTCGCCGCTGTGAGCGGATCTGCAACAGAAAAGACAAGCATTGGCGACTTTGCGCGGCCGGCAGTTCCTGCCCGGCGCTTCAAGCCGGACTCCGAGGCGGATGACAGGCTAGGCGTGCCCGTAGAGGTCGCCGCCGGTCCAACGTAGAACCCGACGACACGCGTGACATAGTCGGCGGTCTCTCGGATCAACGGCAAGGAGTGGCGAAGATCGACACGAGGCTCACCGGCATTATAGGCAGAGGCGACAAGCACAGGATTGCGATACTTGTCGATGAGAACACGGAGGAATCGCGTGCCGGCGCGGATATTCTGTTCGGGATCGATGAGATCATTCGCACCAAAGGCTGCACCGATCCCCGGCATCACCTGCATCAAGCCGACGGCACCGGCAGGACTGACGAGACGCGGATCGAAATTGGCGTTTTCGGCCCGCATGATCGAGAGCACCCAGTTGGGGTCAACTTCCTCCGCAGCGGCGATCGCCAATGCGAGTTCTGCATATTCTTCGGGAATGCCGGAAAGCAGATCGGATCGCGGCTGTCTCGGCGACAGGTCGCCGTCAGCTTTTAACGCGACCGGCGGATCGACGATGTGAGGGGACGGCGTCTGTTCAAAAGAAAAGACGTCGATCGGCGAATGCACCGTGCGTTCGCGGCGTGCATTCGCGCTATCAGCCGCTTCTCCCGGCAATTCCGCGCGACTGTTTTCAAACTCTTCAACCGTGTCCAAGGAAAGAACGCCGGGTCCAATCGGATCTTCATCTTTCGGCGCGTCAAAGCGCTGACTGAAGTTGACCCAATCGATGGTCGGCTGTGGCGGTTGCTTGGCTGCAACGGCCAGAGTTGAAACGGCAATTGGGATCAAGTTGGCTGCCACTCTCCTTGCCTTCTCAGTCGTGATACCGCCAGGCCCAACGGCGTGAGCGGGAGTTCCCGAATTGAAGGGCAGATCGCTGTCGCGAGGGTCGGAAGCGAAACCGGTGAGCAGGAAGGCCGACATTCCAGCAACCCACAGCGTACTTCGCGACCATGACTTTTGCGGTCTCTTCACGGGCGAAAATGGGATGCGATCCATGGCCGAACCAGTCAAAAATTATACTGCGGTATAAGTTTTGACTGCATTCCGTTGCGGAAATCAACTTAAAAGTTTCACTCCGGTATAATCTTTGCTGCGGCAGCAGCGGCTCGAGACACCTTTCTCAAAGGAAATCAATCGCGTAGGCGCGACCATTTATCCGGCGTCCACCGATATTGGATCTGTTCACGATCACCCAATATGCGGGCAAGGCGCACCGCTGTGCCGCCTTTGATCAACACCGAACCGGCATCGGCCCCCGATTGGACCTTGGAGATTCGGCACACGAAATTCGGCAGTTCCTTCTGTATCCTCGGAACTGAGTAACATGACGTGACCTGATAGCGGCTGTCATCGCGACTGATATCAAGCCCCGTCTGCTGGACAGGACCGAGGCGCTGGCGTCCGAATTGGGTGCCATATTCAAGCTGGCACTCGAGGATATTGCTTGCATAGGATCTGCAGGCGGTGAGACTGAGATAAGTAAATGGGGCTGGTGGCAGCGGTCGCGGCACGCGTGCAAGGTCGCCGCATCCGGACAACAGCATCATTATCGCCAATGAAACCGATCGCGTTTTGGAAATCCGCATAGCGTTGCTTTCTAATTGTCTTGCCGATATCCGAAACGGGCAAGGGTTTCGAGAAAGAGGTCACGGGCAAGCTGGCAATAGGGTGATGATGCCTGTGCCAAGTGAAGCTGCGTCAGAACCAGTCCGAGATCTGAAATAGTTGCCACAACGTCCTCAAGATCCTCATTGAAAGCGTCGCGGAACATCTCTCGGCCCTCATGGCCTTTGACGACAATGGCGTAATCACTACGCGCAATGCTATGCCATAGTTCGATAGTCCCGATTTCGCCGCCTGCGCTTTCCGCATCGCAAATGAGCATGAGCGCGTAGTCTGGATGCGGCAGGCTGCTTGCCTCGATTGACATGCCGCCATGGAATTCCGTCAACACAACGTGTGACGCAAACAGCATCATCCGCTCGTTGACCAGCAGACCTTTCTGCCCCAGGCGGACGAAGCCGTTCATGGCGGCGGAGCGGAAAGAAGCAATTGATAGATTTTCTCCGCAATGCTCGCAGATCGATAACAAGCGATCGTTCCGGAACGCAAACGCGCTGTGAAATCGGTTCACGATGAACTTCTCGACATTCTTCGTTCGACCACCGAGTGACTCTACGAATGCGAATGCATCAATCAGTGTCCATGGCCGCGTCAGAACATCCTCCTCAGAACCGTCGGCAGCGGTGATCAGGCTCGACGGTCCGACGACAATGCCGGCGGACCGGGTCTGTGCGCCGCAGCCCAGGCAATCAATAGATATCGGAACTTTGTACCATTCCTTCGTCAGTAGCGATCGGTTGTGTGTCAGATGCAGACCCGGTGTTAACAGCGTGGAGGCCACGCAGGGGTGTTCTGATCTCCCTTGACCTTACCCCTCGCGCCGCCGGCTACACTTATACTCCAGTATAATATCTTTTCAACCAGATGCGGCCGTCTCAAGATTTTGACGAACGCGCCATACGACTACCGCCACAACATGATGGTCGGCACGGAGCACAGGCTCGGATCAGCGTAAGAGTGCCAAGGCCTGACAAAGCAGGCCCTGGCGCCAGCTCGACAGAGTCTCCGCTGCAACAGACAACACAGAACTGCCTCCAAGACGACTTCCGAATAGCATTCACTATCGTCAAACAACCACGAAGCAGACATCGTTGCATGAGACCTTCCCTTAGTCAGTTCAGAGGAGAATTCTATGCGGCGAAGTCAACAAATCGAGCAGGACACACGCAGGAAAATTTCCGATCCATATGACGTCGACTATTTTGCCAAGAAGCACGGGATAAGCTTCAAAGATGCCGCTCGGATCATCAACCTCCATCGCTCGGACAGGGACTCCTCTGATCGGGCGGCATACCATCTGAAAGACTCGTGTTGAAGACCGAGGCTCGCCGTAAGGTCGTTTGCTCACCCGCGGCCACGCACAAACGACGTCTTGAACCTGCATCTGCTGATGATCTGAGATCGCATTATCGGCGCTCTATCCGTCGCGACATCTGCTCAGCGCTCGCGTGGCAGCTTTCCTGAATTTCTCAAGCAGTCGGTACCCAACGGAATGCCCGAGGAACTGGCGCCTAACTTCGCAAATGGCAGCTAAGAGCCTCTCCGCAAAACATAGGCGAGACGCTCATTCGCACGATCGCTCATCAACGCAATCCCCGAACCGCCGGTTCGCGAAGCCACCTATCGGCTCATACTCCCAATCCGCAAAAAGCCAATTGGCTCAACCACCTATTCGCTGAAATCGTCTATGAGTAATAAGCGCGATGGCCGGTTCGCCGATGAGCACAGTTGGCGAAGCACCCCCTCGCCTATTCTCCGAGCCGCACAATCGCTGACGAACCTATTCGCTGATCCACCGGCCAGCCCAACCGCCGAAACGCGAGAATGCCCGATCTCTCTTTTACTGATTGGCGAAACGGGGGAATTGCCCGCTCGCCGATTCACAGACTAGCGATTCAAGGTGGCGCCGTGAGGAGGTGCCTCTTTCTGCCGCCGAACGACCTCTACCAAGACCAAATCCATGTTCGGGCAGACCCAACGCCTGCGAATAAGCGGCGACAGATTCCGGCACTGATCACGCCTCTCGGCCATCGCCCCTCGGGCGAAAACGGCTAACGGTATACCGTTAGCCTATCCTGCCATCTCCCATCGAACTGGCCCGGCGACCGTGCCCGAGGCGCCAATGCTGTTGCGAGTCGTCAGACAAAGCAACAGCGATCACAGGCTTTGAGCCTGTGATCCGCGCCGGAGGAACAGCACGGTCGCCAGGCCAGTTCGATGGGAGATGCTGAAGCGAGCCGTCGTCGTGAGCTGCCGGGATGTCCGTGACCGGAGAGAACGGGCATCGATGGCAAGCGAACGATGAGACGGCGAGCGCACCGCAGGAGAGGAGGAACGCCTGGAGCGGATGCCCGAAGCATGAGGGCGTAGCGCAAGGTGTTCCTCCTCACCGTCTTGTTTGAGGAAGTCGCGGCAGCGTCCGCCAACCAGGCCGAAAGGCCGGGCGGGTCCTGACCCGCACCACGGAGAGGGTTCTTGAGGGGAGAGGCGGCAAGTCTCTCCCCTCAGGAACGCGCGCTGGCTCGATGCCTGCAAGCGGTCAAGCCAGTGGGAAAGACGAGAGGCGGAACGGCCTCTCGTCCCGTCAGCTCAATCGTAAACGACGCGCGCAACGCTGGTGGCGATACCTGTCTCCCGCGCAATATCGTGGATGATCGTAGAGAGGGGACCGATCTCCGTGTCGCTCACCGAGACGGTCGTCGGATAGCTGATCTCGATGCCGTCGCAGTCTGCCGACAAGGCGTTGTGCCATTCACCGCCGTTGACCCGATACTCATAGGTGAAGTAATCGATCTCTAGCTCATCGAGGAGCACAAGCGTGCGGCGGGCGAGGACGTCCTCCTCGCCTTGGAGCTGGCACGATATCGTCCCCTCCAAATCGTCCCCGATGACCAACTCGCGTTGCAGGTCCATGATGTGGCGCGTCGAGCGGATCGCCCCATCAAGACCGGCCATCAGCCGGTCGTGGAGCATCTTTGAGAATTCATCCTCGCAGCCGATACGGTTCGCGCTCACGAGAAGCTTGAAGCCGGCGAGCTTGGCATGAAGCATGAGAAAGTTGAAATCAGACATAAGAAGCCTCCTTTTCGTTCTGACGAAAAGGTGCCCGCATTGGCGACCCAAGGGGTCAAGGATCGCGATAGCGACCGCCAGCGGCGGCGAGCGGAGGAACCGATTTTTTCGTCGTGTCGCGTGAGCGGCACAGCGGAAAAATTGGAGGGGCCGCGACGTCCTTGAGGCCGCCGGGGCGAATGCGACAATAGGAAGTCAGAGAGAGATAGACCACGTCGCCGACAGGCGACGTGACCGTTTGCCGAGCGCAGCCGGCCCTGCAACCTTTTCGTCTGACTGCTCGTGCAGATAATCGCACTGAGGATGCGGCAGCCGCGAGAGGGGCGTGACCCGAATGGGCGGAGACCGTTTGCGGGCTCCGTGAGCGAGAGCGAATAGCACCGTCCGCCGAGGCGGCTCGCCCGAATCCGCCGACAACCCATCATCAGCATGAATCAGTCAAGACCGACCGATTCAAATATGTCGTTGGACGCCGAGTCCGCCTTGCCCGATTCTCCGTTTCATGATTGCGCAACGCTACCAGCTCTATGTCGAACGCACCGACGCTTCGAAAAACATGGCCCGCTACTATGCCATGTCGATCGAGCCCAACCTGTTCGGCGAGGCCTGTCTCATCCGCCAATGGGGTCGTATCGGCGCAAGAGGTCAAAGGCGGGAGCATCATTTCGCGCGGGAGGAAGAGGCGGTCAGGCTATTCCTTCAGCTTTTGCGAAAGAGACGGTCGCGCGGATACAGGCCAAAACCGCATATGCGGCAAAATACATCGGGTGATCGATAGCGGAGGAGTGCCGCGTCGGCGGATGCCATCTTCATGTCGATGGCATGGAAGCGAAACAGGAGTGGGGGTGTGCGACCGCTTTCGCCCTTCCCGTAAAAGCCACGGCAAGTTCTGGCACGTGCCTGTGGCGAAGCGAAGCTTCGGGCGTGAGCGCCAGTCGATCCGGCGCGTCAGGCCAGGCGACATGGCGAAAGCCACCCTTAGAAGGGTGGCTCGGCGTCGATTGCGCCCTCCTGCTCTGCGGTGATCACTGCCAGCTCGGCGCGAGCCAGCTCCAGTTCGATTTGGATCTCGCGGCGCTCGACGGGGTCGATTGCTTCGCGCAGTTCGAGGCGAAGCTCTTCAATGTGTTGTTCCAGAAGCATTGTCGTCGTCTCCTTGACGTTTGTGAAAGACGAGCGCTCCGGTCATGGCGGGATGGAGGGGTCAAGGATCGCAGAGCGACCGGCGGAGCCGGCGAGTGGGGGAGCCGAATTTCTGGTTCGGGCCGCAGGACCGGGCCTGAAATTTGGGGGGACCGCTCGTCCTTGAGGCCTTCATGCCGCCATGGCATCCTCGGCCGAACTGAGCAGACATTCCCTCAGGTATGGCACCAGAGATCCGCAAGCGGGCTCGATGCCCGCTTGCGGATCCACCATGCAGACCCACGGTGATGGCTCAAAGTCCTTGGTAGTTGTGGAAAAATGGGCAAATCGTTGATCTTGACGCGGTGCGTCGATGACAGCGCTTTGATCCCCTGTCAGGGATTCTCGCATTAACGTTGATGCGGAGAAGAAAATGACCACAACCAATGAAATCGCCGACAAGATCGCCGGCCAACACAGCCTCACCAAGGCCCAGGGAAAGGCGATCGTCGAAGCGGTGATTGCATCGATCACCGAGGCAGCCGTTGCCGGCAACGAGACGTCCCTCCCCGGCTTCGGCAAGTTCAAGGTGAAGTCGACACCCGAGCGCGAGGCACGCAACCCGTCGAGCGGCGCGACAATCAAGGTTGCCGCGGCCAAAAAGTTAGCCTTTACCCCGGCCAAGGCATTGAAGGATGCGCTGAACAAGTAATCTTCTCAGCCAAGCAAAAAAATAGCCCGGCGCCGTGCCGGGCTATTTTCGTTTTGGGTTTGCGTCAGAGGGCGGATGTTCCGTTGAGAAGATCCTGGATGATCGTGTCGCTGACCGCGTGATGCGCTTCGCGGGCATGGTCTTCCAGCAGCTTGTGAAGAATGCCGGATGCCAAGGGTATGAAGTCAAAACCGCGTGCGATTGCTGCGGACCGCAGTTGTGACAGTGTTTCGAACTCCCGGAAGTCCGTGCCAAGCCAGAGTTCGAGATCCTCGCCACTGGCATCCGGAAATGCCTGGAGGAAGAACGTCTGAAGCGGGCGGTCATAGCCGATAATGGCATTCGCGTCGGCGTGGCGGGATGCGGTCCTGGTGACGGCAATTGTGTAGCGGCTCATGGCGGCCTCCTTTGGAATGGGGAGGCCGGCCCCGATTTCGGGGCCGGCGGTCCGGTTCAGGCCGGGCTGTTCCAGAGGATGACCTTCCTGCCGGGCTCGCCGCCGGGCGCTGGGGCGACGTTGCCGAAGATCACGCCAATCTCGGGCGCTTCGAGCTTCGTGGAGATGTATTCTTCGCCGGTCTGGCGGGAGACGCGGTTCCAGCCTGCGCCGATCTCAAAGCCGGTCTTACGGTGGATGATGCGGTAGTCCGGGGCTTCTTCGCTCGCCTTGTTGGTGTTCGGGACGAGGGCGATCGGCGCGTTGACCCGGATGGTGGCGAAGACGCCTTCGAGAGTGCCGTCGGTCTTTTCGGTGAGCGTTGCGATCGTGGTAGCCATGGGATTGTCTCCTTCGTTGCATCGGGACCATTCCCGATGGCGCCCGAAGAAGGGGCTGCGCCGCAGGCGTCACCGCAGCGTAGCGAAGGGAAACCCCCTTGCGGGGTTGACGCTGATCGCGGCCGGTCCCTTAGAAAGGCGACATAGAGAACGGGAATGGTCCTTGATTGCGACGTCAGCACGAGACCTCGCCTTGGTTGCCGGATGTGGCCCCGCCGAGTACCGCACGCGTGACATGCGTCGGTGGTGTTCGGGTCAACGGACGCTGGCCGTCAACTAGTCGGACGCGACGCGAGAGATCAGCACCGTCCCGATCCCATCCTCACCGTCAAAGACGGCTTCGGTCGGCATCACGCTCGAACCGCAGGCCTCTCCTGACGCGACTGCAGTTCTGCGGAGCAGGACCACGTGACGGACGTGATTTCAAGAGATGTCGCTTCGGAGGGCGGCGGGGATGCGGCAAGTCTCAGTCGAGGCGGTTGACCCGGCCGGTTCGGCCGCGCGCCTCGGCAAACAGTCTGGCGATCTTCACCATGAAGGACTTGCTGAAGCGGCCGAGGATATCCTGACCGGTCTCGATGTACCAGGAGCGCTCGACAATATCGTAATTGTATTCGTCGACCATGATCCAGCACTGCTTCAGATCGCTTAAGCCCGCGCGCTTGCGCTCGATGTCCGGGATCTCCAATGAGGCGCGACCCGTTTGCGGCGGTTGGGTGGTGATGGCGAGAAGCGCCAGATGGGTATTTCCATCGGCGGCATTGCGGATGGCGACGACAACGCAGACGGGACGCTGCTTGCGGCCTTCGGTCTCACCGCGCTGCTGCTGCCAGGCCCAGAGGTAGGGATAGGAGATGACCTCGCCGGGTCGGAATTCACGGCTCATCGTCGTAGCCTTCGCCATGCGCCAGCCGATCGAGCGCCTCGTCGAACAGTTCCGCATGCTCGGCGGGCATCTCCGAGATATGAAAGGCGCGGCGGGGGTCGCCACCGGTGCGCATGCGCTCATAGTGATCGTAGCTCATCAGTACGAAGCGAGGCTTCTTGTGGCGAGTCAGAACAACCGGCTCGCGGCTTGCCGCATCGGTAACGTCGCCGATCTGCTTGTTGAGGTCGCCTGTCGTGAACTGCTTCATCGCAAAGATCTCCACTTCGATTCCCATATAATCCATTTTTCCCATGTTTTCCATCTTTTCCATGTATCCGGGAAGACGGCGCTCACGCGCCGTCTCCTGAAGCCTGCCAGACCGGAATGCCGAGCCGGCGTGCCTTGTCGGCGAGATTGCCTGTGATGCCGTTTCCGGGAAAGACGATCAATCCGGCGGGCATGACCGACAGCATATCGTCATTGCGCCGAAACGGTGCGGCCTTGGCGTGTTTCGTCCAATTCGGCTTGAAGGTGATCTGCGTCACCTTGCGGGCTTCAGCCCAGCATGCAGCAATCCGTTCGGCGCCTTTTGGCGAGCCGCCGTGCAGCAATACCATGTCAGGATACTTCGCATGCGCCTGATCGAGCTTGGCCCAAATCCGCTCATGGTCGTTATAGTCCATGCCGCCAGAGAACGCGATCTTGGTGCCGGCGGGGATCAGCACCTCGGTCTCGGCGCGGCGTCGAGCGGAGAGGAAGTCCCGGCTGTCGATCATCGCCGCCGTCATGTTGGTGTGGTTGACCTTCGAGCCGGTGCGCGGCCGCCAGGACGATCCGGATTGCGCCTCGAACAGGTCGGCGGCATAGTCGCGCATGAACTCGAAGCTATTCCTGCGTTCCAAGAGCGTGATGCCCTCGGCAATGAGGCGTTCGAGCTCGACACTCTTCACCTCCGAGCCGTCCTGCTCACGCTGGCCGGTGCGCTGCGCTTCCTCGTTGCGGTCGAGCTCACGCTGGATGCGCTCGCCGGCGCGATGGAAGAGATTAGGGATCGACCAGAACAGGTCTTCGAGATCGGGCTCTAGGCGGGTGTTGCCGAGCATTTCGGCGAGGGCGTCGAAGATGGCGGTGATCGATGACTGGACCTGCGGTTCCTCCGGCAATGGCCGCGGGTCGGGCTCGTCTTGGAAGGGACGATAGCCGAAGACCTGCATCTCGTAGATGAAGCGGTCGGTCGGGGAGGAAGCGTGGTTGGGCTCGAAGCCGTCGTCGGGGTGGAGGATCAGGTCCATGGTGGTCTCCGTTCGGTGGGCCGCGCCTCTCGCGGCCTGACGGCGAACCCGGTCACGCGGGCCGAGGCCGGAACCGCGAGCGAAGCGCAGCGGCCCAGCGAAGCGCCGGGCGGGGACAAGAGGGTTTCTTGATCCGCGAGGAATGACGGGCCGCGCCTGCGGACCGGAAGGGGAAGAAACTCGACTGACCCGCTGAAGGCCCGGAGGCCCGCGTGGTAAGGGTCGCCTCTCGGCAGGCCCGCGGGCGCGCATCCACACGGGGAGCCGGCACCACGGACCGTCCTCTCGCCCACGGCGCCTGCGTCCCGCCCTCCTGCGCCTTCGGGCCAGGCTCGTTACGGCAGGAAGGTCACCTCATCTTCCGGAGTGAGTTGAAGCCGCAGGCTTGCGGTCATCTGGTCCGGCCCCAGCCAGCGAAGATCCTCGTTGAAGTCGCCGAGCTCCGGCGACAGCACCAGCGGCAGGATCTCGCGTTCCTGTGCCCTGCGGCTCAGTCCCTCGATCCCATGCCGGCCGGCGGCATCTGCGTCGGCGGCGATATAGATGCGCCGGCATCCGGGCGGGAAGCGAAAGGCGGCAAGGTGATTGGCTGTCAGCGCGGCCACCATCGGCATGCCGGGCATCACGTGCGAGAGCGACAGCATGGTCTCAATGCCCTCGCCCGCCGCCAGGACCGGCACAAGCGCATTCACCGGAAAGCGGAAGCGGACGCCATTGCCGAGCAGTCCGCCGAGCGCACGGCGCGGATCGCCCAGCTTGGCCTTGCCGATTCCGTCGGGGTGGGGCCGCGAAGATAGATACGTGCGGTGGACGCCGGTGATCGCTCCGGCGGCGTCCGTCACGGCTGCGACCAATGCCGGATGGCTGGCCGTCCGGCCGGTGACGAGATCGCGATAGTAGCACGACGGGTGGAAACGGAGCGCCCCATGGGCGGATGCCCGCAGAATACCGCGTTCGCGCAGATAGATGTCGGCGAGCGTACCCGCCAGCGGATGCGTCATTCGAAACAGCCGTCGTGCCCGCTCCGTCGCCGGCCGCTCGACCGCAGAGGCATCACCGACGTCGCCCCTGAGGTCCGACACCGGTTCGGGTTGGGGCAGACTAAGAAAATGACGCGCCTCCTCGGCAACGTCACGGAAGTCCACGAGGCCACAGGTCTCGCGGACGAGATCGAGCAGGTCACCGAACTGACCGGTCGCAGCATCTGTCCACCGGCCAGCACGCGGGCCGGCCAGATGCACGTAGAGCGACCGGCCCTTGTTGTTGGCGACATCGCCGACGAGCCAGTAGTTGCCGGCGCGGCGGCCTGCGGAAAGATAGTGGCGGCAGACCGCCTCCGCGTCTTGCGCGAGACGGCCCGCCAGATCCGAGGCGGAGAGCATGGCAGACCTCCATCATGACCGGCGTGCGATGTCGACGAGGCGATGGCGCTGCATCAGCTTCGACAGGATTCCCGCACCCTCATCTGTCACCGGCACGAAGAAACGCAGCTTCCAATTGATCATCTCGGAGAAGAGGCCTATCGACCGGAGCCAGTCGCGCATGCCGTCGGTAAAGCCGGTCAATTCGACGCGGTACTCGTTCATCACCCGCACGCGGCGGAGCGTCATGTCACCGGCAAGGCCAATGATCGCGGATCCGTCCAACAGCACCGTCCAGGCTTGGTCGCCGGTCAGCACTTCCGTCTGATCGATCCCGAAGTTGCGGCAAAGGCCGGCGAGACGATCCGGCGCTATGATGCGGCCGACGATCCGCTCGCCGTCATCGGTCTGCAGACGCCGTACGCGGCAAAAGTCCTGCGGCAGCAATTTCCAGATCGGCAGCAACAACCCGCTGACGATGTGCATCATCGACGTCGAGAATTCCGGCACGGAAGCGACTTCGGTATTCCAGGCGAGGACGAAAGCCTGTTCGTCAGCCTCCTCCCAATTCGTCTCTTCGAGCTGCCGGACTTCGAAGCGGAGCTCGTCCATCGGCCGGATCAGCGACACGCGCGGCTGAATGGAGCCGTCGTCCAGCATGATCGAGCGGGTCGGGACCATCACCGCCGGCCGGCCCGACTTGCCGTTGATCATCAGCTTCGCGCGCGGATCCTGCCTTACAAGACTCTGAACGTCCTTGAGCCACATCGGTGCATTGCGATCCCTGCGCTCGATCGTCAGCAGATGCGACTGCGCGCCGGTGACCGGATGCGTATAGATCAGCCGGCGCTCGGCGATTGTCATGCTGTCGGCGGTGATCGTCTCCAGACCCTTGTCATAGATGCCGGCGGCAATAGCCCCCTCGATGCGGGCGGCCAGCAGCTGCTCGAAGGCCTCGAACAGCAGGTTCTGCATGGTGATCGTCAGTGCTAGCATGCGATTGAGGAAGGTCTGGATCGGCGGCAGTTCATCCTTCAGTCCGCCCTCCTCCGAGGTGAGCGACAAACCAGTAATGCTCTCAAACTTGTCCAGCGAGCAGCCTTCGATCCTGCCGGCATGCAGCAGTCCGTAGAATTGCCGCAGCGCGTCGCGGGCATATTGGGATTCGAGATTGTCTTCGCTGCGAAACATCCCTTGCCCGCCGGTCTGACGCTGGCCACGGGTGATGGCGCCGAGCGTGTCGAGACGCTTGGCGATGGTCGAGAGAAAGCGCCGTTCGGCCTTGACGTTGGTGGCGATCATCCGGAACCGGGGCGGCTGTTTCTGGTTGGTGCGATGGCTGCGGCCAAGACCTTGGATCGCCACGTCGGCGCGCCACCCGGCTTCCAGAAGATTGTGAAGACGCAGGCGTTGATTCTTGGCGGCGAGGTCGGCATGGTAGGATCTGCCGGTTCCCCCCGCGTCGCTGAAGACGAGAATGCCTTTTTCGTCGTCCATGAAGGCGCGGGCCTCGTCGAGATTGGCGCTACCCGGCCGGTTCTGCACGGCATAGCGGGCGATGGAGCTGCTGTCCTCGCGCCGGACGATGCGGCGCGAGCGGCCGGTGATTTCGGCGACCTGGCTGGTGTCGAAATGCTGGACGATCTGGTCGAGGGCCGTCGGGATCGCCGGCAGGCTACCTAAGGTTTCCACTAGCTCGTCGCGCCGACGTTCCGCCTCCCGGCAGATGACAGGGTTGCCGTCCACGTCATGAACCGGCCGCGAGCTGAGATTGCCCTCGGCGTCGGAATATTCCTCGAAGAGCTGCACCGGGAAGGAATGCATCAGGTAGTCGATGACATATTCCCGCGGCGTCACGTCGACCTGCAGATCGTCCCATTCCTCGGTCGGGATCTGTGCCAGCCGGCGCTCGGTCAAAGCCGCGCCCGTCGAGACGAGTTGGACGATCGCAGCGTGACCCTCTTGCAGATCTGCAGCGGTCGTCTTGAGAAGGGCTGGCGTCTTCATCGAGGTCAGAAGATGATTGAAGAAGCGCTGTTTGGAGCTTTCGAAGGCCGAGCGTGCGGCGGCCTTGGCTTGTCTGTTCAACGTTCCGGTTTTGCCGGTTATACCCGACACCTCCATCGCTGCGTTCAGATGGTTGTGGATGACCTGGAATGCCTCGGCATAGGAATCGTAGATGCGGATCTGTTCCTCGGTGAGCTCGTGCTCGAGGATCTCGTATTCGACCCCTTCAAAGGAGAGCGACCGCGATGCGTAGAGGCCCATGGCTTTCAGGTCGCGCGCCAGCACCTCCATGGCGGCGACGCCGCCGTCCTCGATCGCCGCGATGAATTCGGAGCGCGTCGGGAAGGGAAAGTCGGCGCTGCCCCAGAGACCGAGCCGTTCGACATAGGCCAGCGATTCGACGTCGGTGGCGCCGGTCGCCGAAACGTAAACGACGCGGGCATCCGGCAGTGCGCGCTGCAGACGAAGGCCTGCCCTGCCCTGCTGCGACGCCGCCTTGTCGCCGCGCTCGGACTTGCCGCCGGCTGCGTTTGCCATCGCATGGCCTTCGTCGAAGACGATCACGCCGTCGAAATCGTCGCCGAGCCAATCGACGATCTGCTGGACGCGCGAGCGTTTGCCCTCCCGCTCGTCGGTGCGCAGCGTCGCGAAGGTCGTAAAGAGGATGCCTTCTCCCAACTTGATCGGGCTGCCCTGGCGGAACCGCGACAGCGGGGTCACCAGCAGCTTTTCCTGGCCCAGCGCGCCCCAGTCACGCTGGGCGTCCTCGATCAGCTTGTCCGACTTCGAAATCCAGACATGGCGACGGCGGCCTTTGAGCCAATTGTCGAGGATGATGCCGGCAGCCTGGCGGCCCTTGCCGGCGCCCGTGCCATCACCGAGGAACCAGCCGCGACGGAAGCGGACGGCGTGGTCGATGTCAGGCGCGACAGCCTTCAGGTTGTCGAAGGAGGCATCGACATTCCAGTATCCGGCGAGATAGCCGGAATGGGCTTCGCCGGCATAGATGACGCTCTCGAGCTGGGCATCCGAGAGATCGCCGCTGATGACGGTGCGCTTCGGCAGGTGCGGACGATAGGTCGGTTTCGGCGGTGCGACGGATGCCATGGCAAGGGATTCGACCAGCGTGTCGGGATGGGGCTTTGCGTCGGGAATGTGGATCGACTGCAGCCGGTAGGTCTCGTATATGCCGTCGGCAGCGTTTGCCTCATCCTTCGGTTGAGCGTCCCGCAGCTCGTAGGAGAGTTCGATGATCTCGTCATCGAGGGATGCAGGGCGGGCCATTAGTAAAGGCTTCGCCTGCCCGCCGACCGCAGGCCGATGCAACGGTGCAGCAACCGTTGCTGGACGCATCGTCTCCGAGCGCAGGCTATCGATGGAGTTCGACGCCGCCGCGGGCGCGCGGAGTGGAAGGGCGGTGATCCAGGTGAGCAGTCTTTCCAAATCGTGCGCTGTACCCTTCGACGTCACTAGCCGTGAAGGATCGATCGCCGGGATCTTGTCGATCACGATCAGGCGGGTTTCCATCGTCGTTCCATGACGGGCATAGATGCTCCCGTCGATCGCCGCGGTGGACAGGACCGTACCCTTCTCTTGCAGCCGCACGAAAGCGCCCCGCCATGCGGGATTGTCGGGAGAAAGGCCTGCACCAGTGATCGCGACCAGCCGCCCACCGGGAGCAAGCCGCGCGAACGCGGAGGCCAGATGCCGCCAGGCGGCATCAGCCACGCGACCTTCGACTTGAACGCCCGCTGAGAAAGGCGGGTTCATCAGCACAACGGTCGGCCGAATGGATCGGTCGAGGTAATCGTCGATATGCGCGGCGTCGTGTTGGGAGACCGAAACGCCGGCGAAGAGCGGCCCCAGCAGCGAGCAGCGGACCATCGCGTATTCGTTGAGCGCCAGACGAGCGCCTGCGAGTTCTGCAAAGATCGCCAGCAGGCCGGTTCCAGCCGATGGTTCGAGCACCACATCGCCGGCACTAATGCCGGCAGCACGAGATGCGACGTAGGCAAGCGGGATCGGGGTCGAGAATTGCTGTAGTGCCTGGCTCTCCTCGGATCGGCGTGTATGGGTCGGCATGAGGTTTGCCACTTTCGTCAGCATCGCGAGCGTCGATTGAGGCGAATGGGTGCGGGACACGATCGCGCGGAATTTGCGCAGAAACAGCACCTGGGCGATCTCAGCCGCCTCATAGGCCTCCTTCCAGAGCCAGACGCCCTCGGCGTCGCTGCCGCCGAAAACCTCGGTCATAATTTGCCGCAGGTCAGCTGTGGTGAGGACTTTACCTTGCTCCTGAAACGCCGTGATCTGACCGCCAGCATCCATCAGTGCTTCAGTGCGGGTTTTGATATCAGGACGTGGAGAGGTGGAGACGATCTGGGGATGCGAGATGATATTCATCGAAGGATGCTCCAAGAGTGAGGAAAGAACAGGGGAGCCCAGCGTCCTGCCGAAGGTCGGAGGAACGAAATCGGGCAGCCAGGGCAGGATCGGGGATCGCCGGCTTAAACGGCCGGCTATTGTCAGTGCCTAGGTCGTCGGGCTTACGAGGAAGCCAGTCGGATCATCGGGATCGGGCGGCAGATAGGCATCGTAGGGATTGCCTTCGGCAAGATGGCCAAACGGCGTGAAGGCGTATTCGCCGTCACTGCGGCCGACGGCGCAGAGCACGTAACGCGGCTCGCGTGTGGCGGCATCAAGGCATTCCATGAGAGCGAGATTGCCATCGGACGCGGCGCGAAGCAGCGTGTCGAAATTCAAGCGAGCGTAATCGGGTATAGCCATTGCAGTGCTCCACGAACGGAAATGCCCGACACGGCGGCCGGGCTGATGGTGGTGGTGGTGGTGGTGGTGGTGAGGTTAGTCTGGCCTGTCTCAAGGCGTGTCAGGAGGCACTCTCCAGCAGCTTTTTCGCTTTGCCTTCGAGTTCCAGACGCGTGTCCTGATTGGTCTTGGTGCGCGCCAGCGCGGTGATGCCCTGCACGAAATCGAAGATCGATTCTGGCGGTCTCCCCTCCTCCGACAGCACCATCTCGATCACTTTGCCGGTCTCGCCCTTCGAGAATCCGCGCCGGCGCAGGAAGGTTTCGCGGTCGTCGTCCTTGCGGGCGACGATCTGCTCACGCGCCGCCTTGATGCCGGCGATGAAGGGCGCAGGCGAGGAATTGGCGAAGCTGGTCAGCGCGGGTGCTGCTTCATGCGCGAACCGCTGGGCGGCGAACTTCGAATGGCGGATGGTGATTTCCTCGAAATTCTCGGTGCCCCAGAGATTGCGGTTGGCGCAGACCGCTCGCAGATAGAAGGAGGCGATGCCGAGCGTCTTCGATCCAACCTCCGAGTTCCAGGCGTAGAAGCCGCGGAAGTAAAGATCGGGCTCGCCGTTTGGCAGGCGTCCGGCTTCGATTGGATGGGTGTCGTCGACCAGGAACAGGAAGACGTCTCGATCACTAGCATAGAGCGTCGTCGTGTCCTTGGTGATGTCGACAAAGGGATTGTGGGTCATCGTCGTCCAATCGAGGACACCCGGCACTTTCCACATCGTGTCGCCGGTCCCGTTGCCGGCGATCTTCATGACCGAAGACACGAGTTCATGGTCCCAGATGCGCCCGTATTCCGGTCCGGTCACGGCCCTTAGTTCCAGCCGACCGTCATCCATCTCAAGCGTCTTGACGAGCTCGGCACGATGATTGAGCAGGCCATGCTGCAGATTGATGGCAGCAAGTGGCGCCGGCAGTTGCCGCATGTAGGTGGCGGGAGCGCCAACGAGGCTGCAAAGCTGCCCGTAGCTCCAGTGGGTTGGTGCGATCGCTTGGCGCTGACCTGGAACGAGAAGCTCAAGCCGCTCCGCATTGTCGCGCGTTGCTTCGACGCGGATCGCAGCGCTCTCGATCGTTCGGGTATGGGCGCGCTCCGCTCGGGATCGAACGGTATCGTAGAGATCGCTCAGCGACAGGAAGCGTTCATCGTCCGGGCGGGAAAACCATTCCGACGAAACGCGGCCGATGCGCTCGCCGCGGGAGATATCGACCTTGAAGGCGGAACGGGCGGACGGGTTGTTGGAGGTGAGAGTGGTCATAAGCTGTCTCCTTAAAAGCGGAAGCCCGGCGCGATGGCCGGGCGAGGTTGAGAGGGATGCTGGGAGGAGGGATCAATCGGAAGCCAGCCGGCGGTGCGCCGACCGGATCGCCGAGAGCGCCGCTCGGAATTCGGCGTTTCCGACCATGTCGGAAAGATCAACCGAGGTGACGATTGACAGGCAGGCGGCGTGGACCTCGTCGTCGGTCACGACCTCGGGTGTTAAACCCTCAAAGCTCGAGTCGGCATCGAGCACCGCGATGATTGCGTCCCGCACACGATCCTCCTGAAGCCTGACCAGGACGTGAGAAGGCCTTGGTGGGTCGACCGGCTCTTCAGGATCCGGATCGCCGGCGAGAATGGCTTCTCCTCGGGCAATCGCCCAAGCAGATCGGTCGAGCCAATCGCGCGACGGTGGCCGGGCAGCACTGATGTCATCGAACAGGATCTTTAGCAGTCCGAGCAGGATCTCGAAATGACGCTCCCGGCGCTGGACAGGTTCGTCGAATTGCGGAGGGATCTGGAGCGGCGGACCCGCATAGGCCGCATGTGCGCCTTCCCAGATGCCGGTGATATGAATTGGACCCGAGGAATCGAAGTCCTTCTCGGCGATATCCCAGCTGTCATCTTCGATGGCAGCACGGCACGCCGCGTCCAGCGTGTCGGCCGCGTAGGTGCGATACCGGAAGACTGGCAGGTGATAGGTGGTCTCGATGGTGAAGTCAGGCATAGGTGTCTCCTGAAACGGAAAAACCCGGCACGGTGGCCGGGCTGTTGGGAAAGAAGACCCGACCGCAACGGCGGCCGGGTCAGCCGATGTGATGCTCGTGAACCTATTCGGCGGCGGCGAGATGATCGCCGTCGATCTCACTTTCCCTATCGCCGGTCTCATCATTCGATGTTCCAGGGTCTTCGAGCAGGAAGGCCGGCAGGTCCTGAATTTCCGTAGTCTCAGCCTGATCGGGCTCGACGGCGTCATCTCCGACAGCGTCGCTATCGATGATGCCTTCGCCGTTCGTCATGCGAAGCGGTTCCGGCAGCCACCCGCAGCCTGTCATCAGCCTTTCGGCCTCACGGGCCATGTCGGTTTTCTTGAGATGGCCGATCAGCTCCGCTGCCTGGTCCCCCTTTGCCTCGCGAACCGCCTGCAGGATGTGCGCCTTGGTGACGCGGCCGAGATAGTTGTCGGCGGTCGGCGTCCAACCGGCTTCCACCATGTCGAAACCGATCGAGCGGGCCAGTTGCTCGGCATGAGCGATCGCCCGGATCCGCTTGTTCCAGGGTTCGATCACCGCGTTGACCGATAACGCGGCGCAATGGGCAAACAGCGCCTGCCGGCTGACTTCGTCGAGCTTGATCAGGAAATTCCAGAGATCGTTCGGATCTTTGGGGAGGTCCTGGCCCCAGCCTTCCTGCCTTTGATCGATCTCCTTCGCCCAGACCGTTTCGCCGAGGCCGGGCGTCTGGCTGAAGCGAGCGCTTTGCAGCGTCACCTCCAGGCACGAATCCGACCCGTAGACGTAGAAGGTCTTTAGAACAAAGGCATGCAGGACCGCGATGAAGGCGATGACAGGATCGTTCGCCAACGCGTTGCGCAAAGCGATCGTCCGAGCTGCCGTGAGATCGAGAACGAGGCGGTCGGGAAGCGGCTTGATCGTCTCGTCCTCGTCGTCCGGTTCGGTGCCTTCACGGCCGGCGCCGCCGGATACTGGTAGATCACCGCCATGATCCGCACGACCGTTGCCAACATGAGGGGTCGGATCGATCTCGGCCTTCGGCTCATCCTCCGGCCGCACGAAGCCTCGCTCGATCTTGAGCTCGCCGCTGGCGCCGAGCGACACGAAGACACCGCCGCGGGCGACCTCCTGCGGATCGAAAACGTACGGACGGTCGTTGAGCCGGTCGAGCTCGCTGCCGAGTTGCTCCAGCTTCTGTTCGGTCGCCTCCGAGTACTCGTCTGCCTCCGCATACTCTGCGTCGAGCTTGTCGTATTCGGCGCGGGTGGCGTCATAGCGTGCCAGTTCATCTTCAGTCATTTCGGCCTGCTCGCCGTAGAAGCGGCGCAGGCCGGATGTGTGGCCGTAGGGGAAATCGAAGGCGGCTTCGACCCACTGCCAGCCTTCGCTCACCTGGATCGCCTCGGCGTCAGCCTTGAGTTTTTCCATCACGAGTTGCTCAAGCAACGCCGGATCCTGCAGCCAGCCACCCTGATCCTGGTCGAACAGATCGCGCATGGTCACACCGCCTGCGGCCTCGTAGGCTTCGATGCCGACATAGACGGCGCGGCGGTCGCTAGCACGGATTGCGGTTTCGGTCAGCAGCCGGCGGATGTAATAAGGTTCGCGGCTATGCGAACGCGAGATCGTGTCCCAGACCTGCTCCTGGCGAACGTGGTCGTTGGTGATCGAGAAGGCGATGATCTGTTCGAGCGTCATCTCGTCCTCGGAATAGAAGTCGAGAAGCCGTGGGGAGACGGAGGCCAGCCGCAAGCGCTGCTTGACGGTCGCGACCGAGACGAAGAAGCGCGCGGCGATCTCCTCCTCGCCAAGCCCCTGCTCCCGCAAGGTCTGGAAAGCGCGGAACTGATCCAGCGGATGCAAGGATACGCGCTGGACGTTTTCGGCGAGTGAGTCCTCGACTTCAAGGGTTTCACCTTTGCTGACGATGCAGGGAACGCCGGCGGTTTTGGCCAACCGCTTCTGCGCGACCAGGCGCTCGAGGGCACGATAACGGCGCCCGCCCGCCGGAATGCGGTAGATGCCAGTCTCGTTCCCATCAGCGTCGAGCTCGGGGCGGACGCTGAGACTCGTTAACAGACCGCGATGGGCGATGTCTTCGGCGAGATCCTCGATCGACACGCCCGCCTTGATCTTGCGGACGTTCTCTTGGCTCAGCACCAGCTCGTTGAAGGGAATGTCGCGGGCTGCACTGAGGGTGATTTTCTGAATGGCCTGGGCCATGTCGGTTTCTCCATGACGGACCGGCCGGAGCCTCTCTCCAACCCTCTCAATCCGTCACAGCTTTCCCGTCCCTCCTCTCCCTTTGCGCCGCGTCCTGCCTACGCCTTACCTTGCGGTACAACCTCCCTCCCCCGTTGATCGACTTCAGGCTCCCCCTATTCCGATACCCGCAACACACCCACTTGTAGCTCCGATGAGGGATCAGTGATAAAAACCAGGCCATTGTCACAGCGATGCCGGGCGGATCGTCGACACAATTCTTGATGAGCTAGCGGAAATCTTGGGAGCAAACGGGCGCGTCGAGGTCGGCGCTTGGGGCTATTTTCCATGCGCAACCGATGCTCACGGTCCGGACGCAATCCGAGAAACGGGACGTTGGTCTTTATCGAGGAGAAATGGGCGACATTCTTCCGTAGGGGCAACGAAATGCGGCAACATTTGAATCGACTCTAAAGGGTCATCGGGCGGAAACGCCACCTTGCGGGATGGTCCTATCTCTGCACGCTTCGGATGAAGAAGTCATGTCCGGAAATCATGTTCTTGGTTTGTTCCGTTATTAAAGATATCTCGCGATTGACAGCAATATCTGTGTTGGGTCGTAGCGACAGGCACTCGATTGGTCTCAAAGGCCACCACTCGATTGCACGGCAGCACCACGGACGGGCGCCGCCTGGTCGCTTCGGTAGCAGATGCGCGCTTTTTCCCCTTTTGTCCAACGTACGAAGACGCAGCCGCTACGATCGCGAAACTTTCGAAGGGCTGAGCCGGCAAGCCCTTGGAGCCGGGTTAAAAACGAAGTATGGGCTATCGCTTTTTTTGGAAAAGCACCCAGACCGCAAATGCCTTCCGGTCCGATCGTGGCGCGGAGGCAAGGTCCTTGATGGCCTGCTCGCAGTTGTCGATTAGTACGAGGACTTCGGCGCGGACATAACGCGCGAGCGGGTCATAGTCGGCGCGGTGGCGCTCTTCCTGCAGGATCACGAACGTGTCTGCAAACGAGACTATATTACCGGGAAATCCCCGGCCCGCTGCAGCCTTGCAGGAATTCTTCGCGACCCCATGTTCGAGAGTCCGATAGACCTGCGCCCAGGCCGGCTCGCTCCGCCAGTTCCCACGAGCAGGTCGGACAGTCACGCGCGAGGGCGTGGAACAGGGCATAGTAAGCCGTGCTCACACCGCGCTTCAGGTCAGATTGGCGCGGACGCTGTGGGCTTGCTTTTGCGAGCCGCCGTGCTGTAGCGATCAGATCGTGCGACACGGCTTAACTTGCGATCTTCTGCTGCTCGTCGAAATGGTGTCGGATATGCGGGAACCGCTTCTCGCCAAGCGCGCTCAATGCTTTGCGGACCTCGGTCGAAAGCCCGTAGGTGAGCTTCGAACTAATCGGCTTGTCCGAGTAGACATACTTCACATCGACGAGCAGAATCGGGTCGCCATCGCTATCATGTTCCGCGCGGATGTCAGCTCCCGAAAAGCCTGCCGGACTAAGACGGTCGCGAAGCACCTTTTCGACGGCACTTTTGGTCGTGTTCGATATGGTCTGTTCGTCGCTCATGCCAGCAATATAAAGGATTCTATCCAAGATGCCACTCCTGTGCTGGCGAAGCCTCTGCATAAAACGCCGCACGCCTGTTACAGACGGTAAATGGAAATGAAGCGCAATCCATTCCTTGAGATCGGTTGTTCCAATACACATTTCTGCGGCAGGATGTGCGCAGCGATCAAGGATCCAGATTATCGCAGAACCACCACGCAGGAAACGATAGAGGGGCTGAGACGATATGACGAAACCTTGGATGGTCAGCCGCGGCCCGATCGTGGCAGCAGATATCGATATCCGGAAAGCTGAGGCGATCAATGCCCTGCTTGTCCGTCCGATCGGTATCCTCCCTAGCAAACTTGGCGATCATATCCGACCTTTCGCAATTGGCCTTTTTGAGGAAATACGCGCGCTCCTGAAGCCGGGCGTTGGTGTGACGACGCTGCGGCGTGCTGTAGCCGCCTTCGTGCATTCAAAGCGTTACTACTTTGCGGGCGCCCAGCCGGACTCCTTCCGCCACGACATTGATGGCAGAGAGTTAGAGCCAATGAGCGTCGACGACCGTATGACAGCACAGAACCGCTTTCTGGCGCTGAAGCAAAAGACGGCCGCCGACGCCGATGGCAGATCCGATTCGTCTTCTTCCTCCCCTCCCCCCGCTGCGTCGGCGATGACGAAAAGCGAGCAGATACGCGCGGCCCTTCTTGGCAGAGGCAAGTCGCAGCGCTCCTCGTCAACCGCTTTCTGATCGGCGAACAATGACCGTTACATCTTGGTTGCTAGAGACTGGCGACTTATCCAATCAGGTTCGGCGTGCTTTATCTTGACGAACATGGTCGAAGCACACCTGGCGCGCCGGTTCGGGCGTTCTGCTTCGTGAGCACGAAAGAGAAGGATCGCAGGATTGAGGCCTTGCATTTTTTGCGTGTGGGCATGAAGAACTATCGCGCCTTTCTGCAGCTTTGGGCAAAATGGCTTCAAGATGAGCGATGACGGTCACGTTTCGCCGCCACACGATCGGCCATGAAAGTCCGTTAGAAACGGACATTTTTCCTTCTTTATAAAGTCTTCTTGCCGGCCACTTTAAAAGGTGCCATTTTTGTCCGTCATGAACGATCAAAAACGCGACAAATTAAAGTCAATGCTGGATGAGGTTCCGGCAGGTTTCATCGTGGATTCGGCATGGATGCGGAAAATGGAAATCCGCCGGAGCTCGACACATGATTATTTGCGCCGCGGCTGGCTGGAGCCCGTCATGCATGGCGTCTATCGGCGTCCCTCGCGGGATGGTTCGGCAGAAGAACGCATCGACTGGCGCATTGCCGTCATGTCTGCACAGACGATCATGAATTACCAGTTCCACGTCGGCGGCCGCACGGCGCTCGGGCTCCGCGGGCATGTGCACTACCTGGCGCTGGGGGACGCCGAAAAAGTTTTCTTCTATGGCGTTGCGCCCCGATGGCTCGTGAACCTCCCCACCAATGGCCTCCCCGTCCTCCGCAGCACACGACTCTTCAAGACGGCGGATCTTGGAATCGAACCACTGGCGGCTGAACCGGACGGCAACGCCATCCTGTTTCTACAGAACTGGACGATACGCGCTTCAACGCCGGAGCGGGCCATCCTCGAAGCGCTGGACGAACTGCCGGACAACGAAGGCTTTCATAACCTCGATACGATCTTCGAGGGTCTGACCAACCTGCGCCCGCGCCGTATCACCGAGCTTCTGGCCGACTGCACCAAGGTCCAGGTGAAAAGGCTTTTTTTCGTCTTTGCCGACCGCCACGAGCATGCTTGGCTCAAGCATGTCGACCGATCGATCATAGATCTTGGAAGCGGCGACCGATCATTCATCAAGGGCGGGAAACTGCATCCCACATACCGTATCACCGTTCCGGAAGAGTATCTTCCTGGGAAGCCGGAGGGCAACGATGGCCCGTGACCAGTATATTTCCCAGATCGAGCTCCTCGTCCAGGCACTGCCGATGATTGCCGACGAACCGGCTTTCGCATTGAAGGGTGGAACCGCCATCAACCTCTTCTACAGAGACCTCCCGCGTCTCTCGGTCGATATCGACCTGACCTACCTTCCGCTCAAACCGAGGGACGAGAGTCTGGCCGAAATCGACGCGATCCTCGACCGGGTCGCCGCGAAGGTTGAAAGGATCAAGGGCGTCCGGGCAAAGCGAATAGCCGGCGGTGGCGGCGGCGATACACGCATCGAGGTGAGGCGGGGCCAGACCGCAATCAAGATCGAAACCTCTCCGGTCGCCCGCGGCACGGTGCACCCCGTCGAACGACGCAGGGTCAGCGAGCGAGTCGAAGACCAGTTTGGTTTTGCAGAAATGCAGGTTGTCGCCTTCGAAGACCTCTTCGGCGGCAAGATGCATGCAGCAGTCGATCGCCAGCATCCGCGCGATCTCTTCGACATCAAGCTGCTCTACGATCACGAGGGCCTGACGGACCTGCTGTTTCGCACCTTTCTTGTCTACGTGGCGAGCTCCGGACGCCCGCCCCACGAGTTGCTGCAGCCCAATAGGGCCGAGGTCGCGCATGTCTTCAATCAAGAATTCGATGGGATGACAATCGAGACGGTCTCGCTGGACGAATTGCTGGATGTCCGGGAGCGGTTCCTGAAGGACATCCAGGCGCGCCTTGATGATAAGGCCCGCACGTTTCTGCTGTCTCTTCACGATGGCGAACCCGACTTCGAGGTTATCGGCTTGCCGCACGCCCTCGCCTTGCCGGCCGTCCGCTGGAAGATCCTCAACCTGCAAAAACTCAGGAACGACAATCCGTCCAAACACGCCGAACAGCGCGGGGAGATCGAGCGGCTATTCACACGATGATGCACCCTTAGCCAGCCTACTCGTCGTTGATCCCATGGCTGGCGCCTCCCCGACCGTCCGGCGCCGCTGAACTACAGAGGTCAGCTGCCCGGTCTTGGTCGAACGTCGTTATTTCGGCTAGCGATTTCGCTCCAAAATACCGGAGAGGGCGTTTGACGGTCCATGTCCGTGGTAGTTCAAAGCGCTTGTAGCGATGGCTTCAGAACTCCCCGTTGAACGCATTTGGGCTCCAAGGCGATGCCACCAAAAAATCCATATAGGCCAGTAGGTTACGTCCGTTGACCGCGGTCAACGACAGTTTTTTCAGGTACACGCGGCAGGCTCGCCTATCGAAGCTTGCTTCAGATCGGCTTTGAACGGGGCGCGCGCGTCGCCACGCTATAGCACTTCAACAACCGATCGGCGAGAAATGAGACCAAAGATCCGCCGAAAAAGATCATTGAAATTCAATCCGTTATCGCCGTTGACCGCGGTCAACGGCGATATCCGCCGTCTCGAGCTGGAAAACCCATGGGTCCGCTTCGTCATGGAGATGCAAGCGGCCAACGCGTCCTAGCGGTGGGCCTGGAGGCGAATGAGGTGGGACAGCATTTCCTGACGAATGGGAGTGTCAGGTAAATGGAGCGACGCGCATTGCCAGCTCTCGCATTTTGGCCAAGCTGACTTCATCATAACAGCATTGCAGGGGCGTTCGTCGGCCAGGAAGCCCGTCATTTCGTCTCTGGATGAACCGAAGCCCATTGAGGCCGTATTTCTTCTTCACCCAAACCTGAAAATCTTCCTGGATCACAGGGATCGAACCCTTATGCACGAACCGTCGCTCCAGCGCCTCAAGCGAGGTTTTCAGACCACTGTCCGATGCCATCGCATGCTCAAGGGAGACTGCCCTCTTTGAAATGGTCTTGTGGCGAGCCAGATCTCAGCGATCTCCATGTCAAATTTTTGTAGAGCTTTCGCTCGCAGTCTTTCACACCGAAGAAGTCCCTTTTCCCTTTCGACGATCGCCGCCCGCGCCGCGTTAGCTGCGATTGCCGCGCTCATCGGAAGACCGAGTGGTTCGCCAAGATCGGGTGTATCCGAGTTAAGTGCGTTCTCGATTGCGGCAAGTTGCTTCTTCAACCGCTCCCACTGATAATTTCCGACAGCAATAATATCGAGGGGCGTCGAGCGACCAACGAGCGGACGTGTCCACCATTCCTTGATGCCGCTTTCAAACTCATCCCTGTCTGCGGGGCCCAGCTTTGCTGCGATCCGCTGAAGAGTTGCTTGCGCCTCGTCGCAGCGCTTGGCGGTAAGTTCGCCTCGCGTCGGGCGTTGAGCCACGGGCCCAAATGGCAGCGGCTGCTGCCGGGGGAGTTCCACAAGCAGGCGCCAAATTCCGCCAAGACAAACCACCGCACCGCGTTTTTCCAGGTCGGACAAGAAGGTAAACACGCACGCCTCGACCCCTAACGCGGGAAGGCCCGCTTCAGCTGCTTCATGCTTGGAACAATCGAAACTTCTCAGTTCGAGGTGCAGATGTTCGGCGGCTTTGAGCTTCGAGACAATGCGGCTCAACGGAAGACCGAGACCGCCCAGCTCGAGCAAAACGAAGGTGCGCCAATCAAGGGATGACGTTCGGAAATAGCCCTCGAACGATGGGTGCGCGTCGCTCAGCCACTCCGAGACTGATTCCTTCTTAGCGGCAGGGGCAGGGACGGGCACTTTGCGCAATCCGGACAGCCGATCGTAAAGCCTTGCCAGGTCCTTTGATTTCTGCGATGTCAGCTCGCCACGTTCCCGCACTCCATCAAGGTGGTAGAGAGCGTACAGATGACTTTCCAGCTCTTCGTTGAAGATCCATCGTCGGGGCGCTACGCGTCGGACGTGGTTCTCAACCGCCTCAAGGGGCATATTGCCGGGGACGGAACGTGGTTTGATGTCGATCTCGAAAGCTTCAATCCGCTGGCGCCGGATCAAGCTGGCCTTTGAAAAAGGAACCGGATGCGTAACGGCGATCTCCATGAGAAGAGGTTTGTCCACGCCTGTGAAGATAACGTCAGGCTGGTATCCCTCGAACCGCTGCTCGGTCCTGACATCCCTCAATTCGACCTCGGTCGGATCGAGCAAACAATGTCCGTCCTGCGATGCGGACGGAAGCTGAACGTGGCCGCCCTTGAGGAACAGGTCTCTCGCAAAACTGTGCAGGGCTGTCATCTGACCCGTGGTTCCGCATCCTGGGGTACCTTTTCCCGCGTCCGACCGGTGGGCAAAATGCGGTGTCACGTGTTTGGTGCGAGCAACAAGGGGCACATCACATTCGGGGCATGTACAGAAGCAATTCCTGCCGTTCGCGGCCTGGGAGATATGCAAAATCTCGCCCCTTGAATGCCTACCGAATGTAAGCGTTGGGCCCGGCATGACTTAATCTCCTTCATTCAAACCATGTCACGCGCATAAGGCAGAAAACAAAACCACGCCTAAATCGCTCTCGTCGAATTTTAACGATCGTGCCGAAACGGGACAAAAGCTATGCAATACCAGGTGCTACTCGTGGCCATTGTGCCATCGATACGACACGACAGTCGCCGTCGACCATGACGATCAAATCGCCGACGGCAACCGCGAGACACGACGGCCGCCTCATTGATCAATGCTATAACGCCAGTCGATTACGAACTTGGCCGGGATAGACGTCATGAGCTTCGGCAGCAGTGGGATTGCACGTTGCCGTGACAATCCGCGGGAAGGGCCAGTCGCGTTATCCCGTCTTCAGTTGCCCGCCTGCGTTCGCCTTCAAAAGCGCCATGATCATCGGCCCGAGCGAGAATTCCAACTGCTCGGCGCGTCTTGTGAGGTCCCGCAGATAGCCGCCGGCGGAATTGATCAGGTTTGCCCGTTCAAAAATGCAGGCCATCGCCACCGCGGCATTTTCGGGGCCCATGACCTCGCAAGCCTCCTGATAAGCAGAGGGGCTTACGCCAAGCATTGAGCGGATTACCACCGCCGCTGACATGAGATCGCGCCAATTCCCGATGGCTCCGCCCGGCCCGTAATCAGGAATTTGCGGGCACGCCTTCAGCACAACGGAGAGGGGGAATGCCTTCAGCGGCTCCCTCGGCCTTGCTGCCTTGCTCGACTTTTCGCCCTGCTCTTTTTCAGAGCTAGGTTCAAATACAATAGTGGAATCTGGGTTTGAATTCTGTATGTGCCGCTCATTTTGGTCATCATTGATGCTATCATTTCCGGTTTTTGCGTTTGCTTCCAAGCGGTTGAGGACTTCTTCCTTCAGCATTTCCATACTTTCGAGGGTTTCCATCATCTCGGCCAAGCTCGGCGTCCTTGGAAAGCCGCTCATCAGTCCGACATAGACGCCCTCGACTGCCTGCCAATCGCCATCGACACCCTCTTCGATGGCTGCCGTTATGAGCTTGCGGATGTCCCGCCGGCAGATAGTGAGCTTCTCCTTGGCTTTCCTATACTCTGCGCGCGTCGCGATTACCTCTTGGGCCAGCAGCGCGAGTTCCTCGGCACGGGCGAGCAACGGAGAAATATCGAAGCCAAAAGCGCTTTCAACATCCCCGTCCGCGCCCTTACGGGCGAAGCGTTTGCCGTTGGCGCTGTCCTTGCGGATGATCAGGCCGGTATCGACCAGCGCACCCAAATGGCGGCGTAAGGTCGAGCCAGGCATGCTGTGCGCGCGCAGTGACAGCTGTATGTTCGACGGGAAAACCACCAACTGCGCATCTCCTCGCAGTTCTTTCTCGGGGTAGAAGCTCAACAGAGCGTCGAGGACAGCGAGGCTACTCGACTGCAGGCCAAGCAGTTCCATCGCTGCCGAAGCGTCGCGGAAGACTTTCCACTTGTCGACAGATTTGCTTGTCGGTATTTCGCGGACCGCCTGTTGCCGCCTGACAAGGGCAAGCGTCACCGGCCGCCGCCCAAAGGGCGTCGTCACACTTTCCGTATGCATCGTTCTTCACCTTCTAACGGGCAAAAGAAATTCGTTCGCCGAAACGGCGCCTAGACTCTTGACGATGAATCCCGGAAATGCGATTCTACTGGTGCTTAGACAGATAGGGGCTTCCGAGACGGCGACGTTTTGGGGGCTCTTTTCTTTTGCGGTTAAACTTCCTGTTTTCCAACGGACTTCGCACGGCGCTCTTCGAAAAGAGCAACCGCGTCATTGAGCAGAAAGGACGCGAACTCCCCCGCTTCCTTTCTGTCGAGCGTAATCTCGATCTTTGACTTGCTCTGCTTGACATGGCCCAGTCGCTGACCGGATGAGGTCGAGAGAACTTCAGGCAAACCACGAACAACGCGGCGTGGCTGGAGGGCGGTCAGAAGCGCCTTGAACCGATCCTGCGAGGTCATGCTTTGCATCTCGTCCGATCGCGCCAGCTCCAAAGGGTTATTGTTCTCGTCCTTATGGATCAAATCCGCGAGCTCCTGCCAGCTTCGCCGCCCGATACCGGGGGCGGGTCCGATAGCATCGATCAAATCAGCCGGAATAGCGTCAACGACCGAAAGCATTCGCGTCAATTCGGCCTTGTCGACAGACATTGCAGATATGATCACATCGCGGGGAAAACGCTCTTTCAGTCGCTGCGCGAACCGTGACTTCTCAATGTAGGAGAGATCCTCGCGTTCGTTGTTTTCCTGCCCTTGGGCGATCACCAGTTCCTCGTCGGTCAAGGCACGGATAACCGCCTTGACCGGCAAGCCGAGTTCCTTAATGGCGCGCAAACGGCGATGACCGAAGGCGACCTGATAATGTCCCGGTTTGTCCGGATGGGGGCGTACCAGGATTGGTACCTGCTGACCTTGATCACGGATCGACGACAGCAGACCATCGATATCGCCGGCCATGCGATCACGAACGAAAGACGGCTCGACGAGAGCTGTGTCCAAGTCGATCACGACCTGACCTTCAGCGAGCCGCCGCTCAATATCGTCGGCGCGTGCCTGGCGGGCTTTCTCCTCGCGCATTGTATTGGCGACTTGCCCGACAAGCTTGTTGTCGGATGTTGCAGCCTTTACAGGCATGTCGGCATCGACCTGGATCAGGTTCAGGAGGTTCTTTCTGCTCATGTCGCTCGTCCCCAAGCTTTCTTGATCAGGGTTTCAATCTCGTCATTGACGCTGTTCATCGATTCAATCGCTCGGTCGTAGGTGCTGCGTGTGAACTGACCGCGTTCGACTTCATAAAGTGTTTGATTGGTGAGCCCTGCATCTGACACGGCAGTCGACTTCAGCATCGGGAAGTTCAGGACATGGGCGCCAAAAATAGACCGAAGATAGCCGACCATCTGATTTTGAGGTCCGTCAGACGGCTCAAACCGCGTGATGAGGTAGCGCAGCCAGGCAAAATCAACGTTGCCGCCGGCGGCGGCCACTTCTCGCAGCAGATCGGCAACCATTGCTAGGAACTGGTTCATCGACATGACGTCCAGCATTTGCGGGTGAACCGTCACGAGAACCGATGTTGCCGCGGTGAGGGCAGACAGCGTGAGGTAGCCCAGTTGAGGAGGGCAATCAATGATGACGATATCGTAGTCGTCACTCACATCACCAATCGCGTCGCTGAGGCGTTGAAAGAACATCACATCGCCCGGTTTGCGCGTCATCAGCGCGCGTGGGGTATCATGTTCGAACTCCATCAGTTCGAGGTTTCCCGGAACAAGCTCCAGGCCCGGAATGTAGGTTTTCCGGATGATGTCCTTTACCGGCCGACGGCTCTCGTCATAGCGTATGGCGCCGTACATCGTGTCGTTCGGGTGCACATCGAGTTCAGGCTGATGTCCAAACAGGGCGGACATACTTGCCTGCGGATCAAGATCGATGGCAAGGACGCGATAACCCTTCAAAGCCAAGTGTTGGGCGAGATGAACGGACGTGGTCGTTTTGCCCGAGCCGCCCTTGAAGTTCATGACGGAAATGACCTGAAGGTCTTCACCGTCCCGGCGGTGCGGCAAATACCTGCGGTCAGCTCTGCCTACCTTGTCGAGATGGCGGCGGATCTTGTCGATATCATCAACGGAATAAGAGCGTCGACCACCAGGCGTCGTACTCACTTCCAGATCGTCAATATCGTTAGAAACCTGACGAAGATAAACTTCCTTCACGCCCACGAACTTTGCAGCTTCTGAGGGTTGGAAATGGCGTATTCCCTTTTGCGCGGTCGGCGGGAACGTGCTCACATGATGAGCTTGTAGCTGAACGGCAAGAGCCGACGAATGCCGGTCTATAAGGCTTACGAGGGTTTCCCGTGATGGTGCCTGCGCTTCAGCTTTGGTTTTCATGTCTTGCCCAAAATTCGGTAACAGCGGTTCAATGCGGCAAAACCCTTTTTCAACCGCTGTTACAATTAGCCTCGATTCTGACGCCTGGGCAAGCTCTTTAAGGTTAACAGAACCTTAACGCAAAACTCCTCTCGAAGGCACTAGGCCTAAAACATCGTGATATAGCAACGATGTAGCGAACTTTCGTCAAAACAAGCCGCTGGCGACGGAAGCTAAAAATATGAGTCGATAAGATTGAAGGGCACGCATAGACGGGCGTCAGTGCGGTGAATGACCCGACTCAGGGCAGAATCGGAGGCAACAAGTTTGCTTTGAACAATCGACATATAGCTTCGCCCGGACCGCATTCGATCTGGTTGTCGGAACAGCTGAAATTTTGCACAGGATCCCACTTATCGCTTTGGTCAAGAACATCCGACATAGGGCCGAAAGCAGCCGTTCTTTGTAGAATGCCTTTCAATTCCTGGCGTCGTCCAACTGTCATTTTCGTGGAGCATTTTGCGATCTGCGGTGGTTGATCGTGGCCAAGCCCATACGTCGGCCAGGAGGTCTCACTGGCGCAGACACCTGACAGGATGCTCATCAGCGAGACAGCCTGGCAAAAGGCTTTGGCTCGCGAGGCGGTCATTCGGCCCATCGCTTTTGTGGAGAAGCTGACTGCGCCGGTCGGCCCAAGAGCTCTTTCGTGAGTAATCCCTTGGACAGAGGCGTCTGTCCGGTGTGCCTTGATGAGGATGTCGAAGAGGGGAGGGACCATTATTGCCGGAGATCGTGGGCAGGCGTCGAAGCAGTGGTCGGTCCTCGGCATGGAATTGGCCTCGAGGCGCGGAGTTTTCAGCGGCGCGATCAAGCAGAGATAGTGCAGGTAGCTACGGTGATCAGCGACGCCATTGCCAAAGGCGAACCGGAGCGTGACCTTATCGCCACGGCAAGTCGCTTCTTCTGGGCGACGACATCGGAGGGAACACCCTACATAAGCTCGCTGGGTCTGCCGCTGCCCTATGGCCGGTGTCCATCGGCATCGACGGTCATTGCGCCGCTGACGAGCCTTTCACCGGCATGGCGGGCGGTCACGATTCGGCGATTACGGAACTGCTCTTTGGGCTGGTCGCCGAAACGCCACGACTTCCGTCGTCCGCTCACAAGGCCTTTCGGCAATTCGAGCTCGGGCCCACCGCCCCAGATCTCCAAGCCCCTTTACCAGGTGGCTTCAGCCGTGAAACTCCGTCCTGAACACGAATACGGGAAGCTCGCCACCGACATCATCCAGAGCGACGGCTGGAAATCTCTGCCGCCGAAAGCGGGACGAGCGAGAAACCGCGCAATCGGTAGGTTGATGCTCCGTGCCTCAATGACGGATGAGGCCGAACCGATGCGCCTCATCCAGCAAGTTGCGAACGGATGATGGCTGCCATTTGCGTCCTCCGCGCGCCGGTCGCTCTCCCATCTGATCAAGCTGGCTGGCAATGTCGCGCAGCGACAGGCCGGGATCGGCAATGGCAATCGCTGCGACAAGCTTCATGAGGTGATCTTCTGGCGCGCGGCGTGGAGAGCGGACCAATAGCTCGGGGTCCGCCAACTTTTCGCGGACCATCCGATGCACGGCGCGACGTAGCCTTTCCACCGTCCAGTCATGGCCTCGACGATTGAGGACCCGCACAACGTTGTCCCAGCTATGCTTCGGGCGAAGTTGCCGAACAGTCGGGAGCCAGGTCTGGGCAGAGGAGATCAGCTCGTCGATATAGAGTTTTTGCCGCGCCTTCGACACAGCCTTGATCGCCTCCGGCCGCCTCTCCCGAAGACCTGGATTGCCTGGCAGCCTGCCGCGGGCTTTTGCCGCCTTGATGCCTGCCTTGGTTCGCTCGGCGATCAGCGCACGTTCGAGCTGCGCGACGGCGCCAAGGACCTGGAGAGAAAACATGCCCTGCGGCGTGGACGTATCGATCGGATCGCGGATCGACCGAAAATGTGCACCACGCTCTTCGAGGTCCTCGATCACCTGCAACAGATGGCTGACCGATCTGGCGAGACGATCCAGCCGGACGACGACAAGCACATCGCCGGCGGTGAGGTCTCCGAGCAGCCTTGTCAGAACTGGTCGCGCCCGCGATGCGCCGGAGCCCTGTTCCTGAAATATCCGCTCACAGCCGGCGGCACGCAGCTCGTCCATCTGTGCGTCATGGACCTGATCGTCGGTCGAGACGCGGGCGTAGCCAATGAGACGCTTTGGAACTGGTGGTGGATTGGCGACTTGCCGTTTTACCATGGTTTTTTCGGGCGCTTTTCAAGTGCTTTGTACAGGCAAGGAATGCATGAGAAAATGACCAGTTGCAAGCGTGTTTTATATGGTAAATGCAGCCCCACCAGACTCGAAATGCGACGTCGAACGGGCATCCGGCAGCAACCAGCGTGAAGCGCGCTCTGGCGGCCATCTGTGGCGGAAATGCCTGAAAATAAGGAGATCGGAGGAGGAGAGGGGCAAGAACGGTCGGCTGAGCAGAACAATGATGAGGGAAGCCGCATCATAGCCGAATGCCAGGACCGCCGTGAGCGGCCCGCGGAGCAGCGCCCGTTCCACCGATCCTAGCCGAAATCTGCCAAAAAGGCCGGAAAACCAGGGATTTCCGGTCATCGAGGGCGACCGACATTGCTGATTTGCGACTCCAGATCAACAACCATCGATAACCAGTACTTATCGATGGTTAAAGCCTCAACCAGCAATCATACCATGTGAGGAACCGTAATATAATTATAGAGTTCCCATAAGAAATCATTTACCATGATTTCAATGGCTTACGATCTCGCGAGAATCAGCATGACAGCCTTTATTCGTCCGGCTTTCGACGCCGGTATCGCGCTCACGCGTCTCGACGAGCGTATCGCTCGTTCACCTGTCGGGCAGGGCTTCGTCGAACGCTCCCACTTCACCGACGCCTGCGCCTCATCGTGGATCGACGGCGAACTCGTCCATCTCGAAGACCTCGTCCTCCACGACGCCACTAAGGATATTCGCACACCGACCCATGAGCTGACAATCGCCCGCGACGTCCTGCGCACTCGTCGGCGGATCGCCGGCCAATCCCCGGATTGGGCGCTCTCTGCCGACGGCATCCGCTCGCTGCGGAAAACCTCGGAGATCGGGTCGGGCGGCGGGGACGAGGCGACGACGGCCGGAGTTATTCGGCCGGCGCTCGCGATCGCCGCGGAAGGGGAGGGGGAAGATATCGACGAGATCGAGAACCGCCCGGGTGTCGACTATGCCGCGATCGATGCGGTGCTGGCCCGGTCGGAAGCCGCAATCGCGAACGCAACAAGGCCCGGCGGCAGCCGTGCTGCGGAAAAAGATCCGCTGGTCTACGATCTCGATTGGGACGAGGACGCGCGGCTGGAAGAATGGCGCGGCGTGTTGCGGCAGGCGGACGACCTGCCGGCAATGCTTCAAGCGATCGTCGCCCTTGATGCCTGGAACGAACTGTCCGTCCTTCAGCACGCGCCTTGGCTCGGCCGGCTGCTGGCCGCCTCGATCCTGCGCCAGGCCGGCGTTACGAGCGGCGCCCATCTTGCCGCCATCAATCTTGGCCTGAAAACCATTCCCGTCGATCGGCGCCGGAATCGTGATCGCGAAACCCGGCTTCTGGCCATCGCCCAAGGCCTGGTCGCGGCCGCCGAGATCGGGCTGAAGGAGCACGATCGTCTGGCGCTCGCGCGAAAAATGATGGAGCGGAAGCTGGACGGACGCCGGACGTCTTCAAAGCTGCCGGAGTTGGTCGAGCTCGTGATGGCAAAGCCGTTGGTGTCGGCCGGGATGGTGGCGAAGGCGCTCGATGTGACGCCGCAGGCGGCGCGGCGGATTGTTTTGGAGCTGGGCCTGCGCGAGATGACGGGGAGGGGGAGGTTTCGGGCATGGGGAGTGATATGACAGTGCGATCGACTAGCTATGCTCGATCAGCATCCAGTTTGTTGCCTCTCGGGCGAGCAGCCAAGTGCACAGCTCTTCTTGCGTTCTCCGTGCTTGAGAAGTGGGTGGAGTGGCCCTGCGCAGCCGCCGGAGGAAACTTGTCCCTCGGGACTCTGGAACGCTAACGGGACCGCCCCCAGCGAGGTTTATCGCTTTTATCCCAAGCCATAGCTGCAGTTCATAGGTACCGATGCCCGTTGGCTCCTCGCTGTGTGAAACCTCGTCCAATGCGAGCTCGGCATTGGGATCAAAGTGCCAGTCTTTTCTTATCCCGTTGGGAACTTGGCCTCCTAACGTCGCGAACCCGCCTAGAAGACATAACGGCCGGCTCAGGTATTTTCCATTCTCTCCGAGGTTGCCCAGTTCATCAAATACCCGTTTCGCCAACTCTGGCACCAGCAAATGTTGTCTCAATTCTGGAGGGAGGTAGTTGGCCAAGGACAAAAGGGCACCTGCTATTGCTCCGGTGCTGCCAACACTTACGGCGCCAGCCAACCACCCCGCATCCCTCAATTCTAAGAGCAGAACGTTGAGCTCCTTGCGACTCGCATTCGCTATTCGGATCAATCGGGATAGGTGACCAAGAGCGAAGCCAGCCTGCCACAGAGCCGGATCTGCTCGTCGAATCTGCTGTAATGCCGGCGCGACGGACAACTCGGATCGGTCCAACCTTTCGAAATGCCAGGCGGCTGAGACAGTCTCCTTCGCTGCCTCGGATCTGGCATAATGCTGAGCCGCTTCCCACGCGATTAAGTCGATCGCAGCCAGCGCCTCGGAGCCATTGGGAAGAAGACGTACGAAGGCAGAGACTTCGCTTGCTGGACGAGCATGTATCATCTCCATGAAGGAGCTATCGAATACGACACGACCGATCAAAGCAGCGGACTTTGGAAATCCAATATTTTGTGCGCGCGATAAGAATTGATTTATGGACCAGACAGATGGCGAGCGTTTCATCAATGTTTCGATCGCGCGCGCCGCGACTATTTGTTCGTCGACCTGTTCATTCGTCAAGAGATGCGAAGTAACGGCATACACAGCAAGATTTGATAGTTCCTGCAACGTATGACACCGCTGTGGCCAGCCGACTTCTCCTATTGCGTTGTTGACAACAATGTCAAACGATTCAGATGACCGGCTAGAGCGCTTCGACCTTCTGATTGCAGCCGAAATGCGCCGACCCAAAACGAGACTTTGGGAGGCTGCCAATAATCTCTCAGCCTCCACGTCAAATCCAGGGCCCATCGCCTCAAGGAGCAGCGGACCAAGAGCAGGATGAATAAGGCGGTAGTGCCGCCTGCGCGCTTCACCAAGGTCTTCAAAGACAACTAAACCAAGAGTGTTGATTGCGGTGTCAAATCCAGTCGCCAGGGTAGGGATTTGATCTTCCGCTAAGGGGACTTCAAACTCGGCGACGGCAGCAAGTCGAAGGATGTTTGAAAGTTCTCCGACCGCTGTAAGAGGTTGAAGATATCTGGCACGGACGGCGTCGACGGCATCGTAAGCCGCCAGCCGAAAGTCGCCATTCACTAAGTTTTGTAATCTACGGTCAACTGCTGCGGTGAAAGCAACCAAGTCGACTGCTATTTCTGGCTTAGACCTGCTTCCGCCGAAGGTTTCGGCCCATCTATCGAGAGCCAGTGGCGGTGCGCGAACGATAGATACGCCTTCGCGTAACGCTAGCCTGCCCACGACTGCGTTCATTTCGTCGATCCCCGCGCGCAGTTCGTGGACGGGCGGATCGCCAGCCAAGCGGAGCCCGCGCTTTTCGGTGTATCGGCCTAGCAAGAGAATTCTTGCTCCAATCGGATGAAGATGGCGGAACCACGTATCGTAGATCCTTGCAGCGTAAGCGTGGTCGATGTGAATGTTGTCGATGATGAAAAGGGTATTTTTCGCTCCCAAACTCGACATCGCATTGAGCAAATCTGAGCCTGCTAACTCATCTGTGGCGCGTGAGATATCGACGTACCAGACAGGGTTTGGTGCGATAAGCGGATCCCGCGCTACGAGTTCGGCTAATGTCGTTTTACCTGCAGCGCCGTAACCTCGGACGACAGAAGCACCGGTCCGCATTAGATCGGCGATCACGCCGTCAGTAATGGCCGGGCGCCATACTGCACCCGCCCGATACTCATCGAGTGTCGGTTGGAAAAGACCTAGTTTATTGTCGCTGATAACGGTCTCACCGAGCATCCTGAACCAGTCAGGAACTGTCCTCAGTCCTAGATGCAATTGACGAACGAGTGCATATTCAGGTCGGCAGAGCTCGAGCACAAGGTCGCTGCCGACAAGAATTGTGATCTTCGATCTTTCTATGCCCAATGCCGCGAAGCGATCAAGCCATTGATCAAGATTAGCTGCGGACGGAGCATCAGATGGATAACCTCCTACGAAAACGTAACCGGATAGATTTCTGTGATCCGGATCTTGGGCATGAGAGAGGTCCGCTTCAAGGTGATTTCTCCAGGTCGTATCCTGCCTAGTTGCTTCAACTCCATCGACCTCGTTGCTGCCCGTTACCACAAAAGCATCCGGCCACCCTTTCGTTGTCTGATCCTCGTCATTGCGGCCTCCGCGCCTTAAGATATGGCTTCCAAACCGATTTGGAAATTTGACGCACGCAAGATCTTCAGCAAGCTTTTGAAGATCGACCGCATGGATTTGCTGCAATTTTTGTCGGATTTGAGCTTGGAGATGAGCTGACATTGGACTCTAAGCGTTCTAAGATAAAGATTGCGAGGGGAAAACGTTACGGCACGCGCCTGCTTGTGTGTCAGTAGTAGCCGGTGTAGTCATTCATTAGGTCACACGATGTTGCAAGCTCTCCGAGCAACGCGAGTGTGAGCGAAAGCAATTTTTTGGTGCGCTTTGGGTCGTCGAAACCCTTCGCCCCAGACTTACCACCATGGAAGAGGTTGTTTCGCACCGTTTGGCAATGGCCTATCACCTGACCCATGGTCGAAAGTCCGTTCACTGCCAACGGGCGAAATTCGAGCGAGCGATCGGCTCCAACGACCTGCTTTTGTGGATTGGCAGCTATCAGAGCCGCCGCCGTGTCTGTCAGAACATACCCTGATTCCCAGCGCGTGAGGAGTTTCTGCCAGCCGGCTTCCGCGGGTTGGCCCACTCCCTCCTTTTTCAGGTAGCCATTAGCCTTCAATGCATACTCAAAACGTGAAAAGAAATAGAGGAACTCGAACGCAAGCTCTTTTAGTTCGTCATCTACCTCTTCTCGGCGCATGGGTATCCCTCCAGATCTTGATGCCGTAAACACCATAGTGAGCGTGACCTGCCACTGCGAATTTCCTCCAGGATGGATTAGAGTCCGGCCCATTAAAGGACGGACGAATGAAGAAGCAGAGATTTACGGAAGAGCAGATTATTGCAGTGCTGAAGGAGCAGGAGGCAGGCGCGAAGGTGGCCGACCTCTGCCGCAAGCACGGGATTTCAGAAGCGACGTTTTATAACTGGAAAGCCAAATATGGCGGCATGGAAGTCTCCGAGGCGAAGCGGCTGAAGGCGCTCGAGGATGAGAATGCGAGGCTGAAGAAGCTGCTGGCCGAACAGATGCTTGATGCAGCCGCGCTCCGCGAGCTTCTTGCAAAAAAATGGTAGGGCCTGCCGCCCAGCGTGACGCCGTCACGCATCTGAAGGCCGTCATGGGTCTTTCGGAGCGGCGGGCCTGCCAGATTATATCTGCCGACCGCAAGACGATCCGTTACCGGTCAAGCCGATCGCCGGAGGTTGAACTGCGGACGAAGCTGCGCGACCTCGCCAATGAGCGGCGTCGTTTCGGCTACCGTCGGCTGTTCGTCCTGCTTCGGCGGGACGGAGAGCCGTCCGGGGTCAATCGCATCTACCGGCTCTATCGCGAGGAAGGTCTTTCCGTTCGCAAGCGGAAAGCCAGGCGGCGTGCGGTCGGCACGCGTGCGCCGATCCTGGTTGAAGCGAAGGCCAATGCCCGCTGGTCGCTGGACTTCGTGCATGATCAGTTTGCCTGCGGCAGACGCTTCCGTGTGCTCAACATTGTCGATGACGTGACGCGCGAATGCTTGGCAGCAATCCCGGACACGTCTATCCGGTCGGCGCGTCGCCCGAGAACTGACGACGCTGATCGAACGACGCGGCAAGCCCGGAATGATTGTCTCCGACAACGGCACCGAACTAACTTCGAATGCCATCCTCGCCTGGTCGAAAGATCACAAGGTCGAATGGCACTATATTGCGCCGGGGAAGCCAATGCAGAACGGCTATGTTGAGTCTTTCAACGGCCGGATGCGCGACGAGTTGCTCAACGAAAGCCTGTTCTTCGGCCTCGATCATGCCCGCAGCGCCATTGCTGAATGGGCGGACGATTACAACCATTTCCGGCCGCACTCATCGCTCGGATACAAAACCCCGGCAGACTTTGCCGGGACCATCGCCGCAACCGGCTCCAACGCTGCGCAAGATGAAAGCTTCGCGTTTCCGCCGGTTGCTCCCACCGCGCCACTTGGCGTATTCAAAACCGCCGGGGCTCTAGTCGCCGCTGGATGAAAGTTCAGTGGCAGGTCAAGCGAAAAATTGAACTGAATCGGTTTATGATTTCGTCTCAGGCCGCAGCATCCTAGGGAATCTGTAGATCGTGACAAGCAAGCTATTCGTCATCGGAAATGGCTTCGATCTTCATCATAACATCGAGTCCAAATACTCCGATTTCGCGTCATATCTCGAACGGGTGGACCAACGCACATTCCGCATAGCCGAGGAATACGTCGTGCCCGACAAGGACCTTTGGAGCGTCCTCGAAGAACGGCTAGCTGAGGTCGATGTAGATCAGATCGAAGACTATGCCGAGAATTTTCTGGCTTCGTACGGAGCGGATGACTGGAGCGACTCTGGACATCACGACTACGAATATGAAATCGAGCAGATCTGCGACGCTATAGCCATGACATTACGCAAACATTTCGCAGACTGGGTTCGAACGGTTGCCATACCTACCCAAATCGCCGTGCCAGTAAGGTGCATCGACCCGAACGCGGTCTTTCTGAATTTCAATTACACGCCAACCTTGCAGCGGATATACGGTATTTCCGACGACCGTATCCTGCACATTCACGGATCTGCGTTAGACTCCACCGCCGAGATTATCCTTGGTCACGCATGGGATCGTCAGGCATCCGAACTGCGCTCGCGATTTACCGACGAGGATACCGATGTCCGTGTGGCCGGTGGTTTTGAGCTGATCGATGATTTGCTAGCAAAGACATACAAACCGACATCCGAAATTCTCGCGCGCAAGACGGGGTTTTTTGACGCTCTCAGCCATGTCACGGAGATTTTCGTGCTCGGGCATTCGCTAGCGCAGGTCGATGAGCCATATTTTCGGGCCGTGCTAGATGGTGTTAACCCGAAAGCTCAGTGGACCATCAGCTATTACGGTGACGATGTCGCTGTGTGGTTAGCGGCCGATGCGATAGGCATCCCAACAGCGCGACTTCATCTTAGCCCGATGAGCAGACTTTAGAGGTCATGGAAGCAGGACCATTGGCTCAATCGCTGCTAGCCATCCCGTCATTCAAGGTCGATAGCTACTTGATGACGGGGAACGGCACCTGACGGCTCCGATGAGTCCGGCCGACTCTTGCCAGGTTCGATCCCGCTTCGGTCAAATCCACGTATCGAGGCATTGCAAAGTCGCTTTTTGTTCAGGCCGCCCGGGAAGCAGCTGCGATTAGCAAATGCCGAACCGGCTCACGCCTTACAAATTCCGCCTCCACATGCCTCAGCACATGACGTTGCCCAGCAAATGGCACCATTCCCAAGGTGGTCTCGAACGACGCCCATCGAAACTCGCTATGCTAGTGATTTATGACGACGGTCGCATCAGCATCCACGAAGCCGACAAAAACCGGTAAGATGCTGATGGCATCACGATCGGCCTCGTAGAACTGCTCACAAATGTCTGCGGAATACAGACGCTTGGAGGCGAGATTTGTTTCCTCGTTGACTTCGAACAGCGCTGCCTCCCAGCCGTTCTCGCCCTCCTCGATCGCGCCTGCGATCTGGCACCACTCGCCAACCAGCATATGGTTCCGGCGCAGAAGCAGCACCTCGCATCCGGCGGGCACGAAGTAAAAGCACGACTGATACCGCGGAACATCGGTTACCGACAAATGCATGATCGAGGAACATCGCGTTCGCCTAGGGATGGTCGCCTGATGTGATGGACGGTCCCAGCCTGTCCCAGAGGACGTCGAACGTCTTCCCGCCAGCTTCATCTAAGAATCCGCTTACAAACATAAAAATGGACGCAAGGAAGAGCCGCTTGAAAAGCGCTGTTATTCTCATAGCAGTGGCCTCAGTTGGAAGCAAGCGACTTTGCTTGCGAGTCAGATGCTATGCTTCAACTCTTAATTTTTAGTCGCGTTTCATTTGAACGACCCAAAATGGGGTGTAAGGATTTGTCAACTTGTGAAGCTAAGATACCAATGATTTCAATGGTGTTAACGCAAAATTAAGGCCGAAATAGTGGGAATCATTTTGCGCATTTTCGCTTTGTCAAAGATGCTCGTTTACCTTTTCGCTGGAGCAAGTGATATAAAAACAGGGAATTCCTCTTGGAGGTGGCATCCGTGGCCGCAGGCGAAGAAGACCATCATTTTATACCGCAACTCTATCTGCGACCTTGGCTGAGCAAGACAGACCGGAAGCTAGTGGAGTATGGTCGTGTCCCGCCGACGATGGAAATCCGCTCACGCCGCTGGGTAACGCAGAAGACGAGCAGAGTATCGAACCTCTACACGCTCCCTGGCGCGACCGAGGAGACGAAACAGAACGTCGAGCGGATCTTCAATCAGGAAGTGGACACCTCTGCCGCCAATGTGCGGGACAAGCTGCTGCGGGCTGAGCCTCTGACTGATAAGGAGAAGTACGAGTGGGCGCGGTTCCTCCTGTGGCTCGGCATGCGCAATCCCACCGAAATCGCCAAATTCAAGGAGCGGATGAAGCGGGACTTTTCCAAGCCCGACGCCAAAACGGAGAAGATCTGGCGCCGCCTTCGTAAGGAAGGAATGCCGGAGACGGCTGAGGAGGCTTTAAGGCAGGCTAATCCGGATATGCCGGAGCTGTCGGCGATTATCGTCAGCACAAGGCTGGCCCAGAACAGGAAGGTTCTGGACACGCTGGTGGGCATGGATTGGATGGTGACGGATGTGAAGACGGCAAACCGCCGCCTCCTGACTTGTGATCGCCCGCTCATCATGACGTCAGGGCTCGGCGGGCCAAACGGGCATGTCGCCATTCCGATCAGCCCTGACAAGCTGTTCACGATAGCCAAAACCCGTTTCAATGATGCGCTTTCGATGGCTGCACCACATGCGGTGGTGGCCGGGACAAACAAGGTCATCATCGCCCAGGCGCGGGACAAGGTTTATGGGGTGGATCACACCTATCTGGAAGAAGTGAGGGAAGGCATGAGCAGCGGCGAATACTTTTCGCTTGCGATGGAGCCTACGCCTCTAGCTCATCCACCCACGACAAACCCTTCTCCTCCCGGTATCGCTTGAAAGCTGAGAGCTTTTCTTTCACCCCTTCATCCGACCTGAAGTAGTCGTGCATGATGTAATTCGACTGGTTCACGATGGCGATGAAGGAATCCAGCGTCGCGGCTAGATCTTCCCGGCTGAGCTTGTCGAATATGACCAGCTCGTGGCCCTTGTCATGGACGCGAAAACGCCGTGACGTCAGCGCCCTGATGTTGTTATGGCTGTCGTTGCAGAGGCTGTTGTAGATCGAGCGGTACTCGTTCTCCATCCCCGCCATCTTGAACTTATCGAAGTTGGTCGGAATGCTGTACTGGTCGGTGTATGCCTTCAGCTCGGCCTTGTGGTGCTCCAGCTTGTCCACTACCTCGGGGTTATCCCTGAAGTAGGAAAGGAAGGGATTCTCCTCCTTCACTCCGTCGCTCGCGAGCTTGATCCACTCCTTGTGGTACACGGCGAGCATCGCCTTTAGGTACTCGCTGTCGTTTGCCAGATTGATCAAATCGACGTGAGCTTCCATTGCCGACCGGAGGAGCACGTCCATGCCGGTATAGGCTCCGGCCTCGCGGATCTGGATCGCGCTGTTCGTCAACTCAATGATGCTGGCATAGAGAGACACCAGCGTTCGGTGAACCTCGCTGTTCTTGTCGAATTTCAGGTTCGAAAGATGTTTGACGGTCACATGGTAGAGGTCGATCAGATAGCCGTACATCAGGGAGCCTTTGGACGTGCGAATCCTGAGCATGCCCAGACAAAAGCAAACCCGGTGATGAAAATGCCGAGCGGGAAGCCGAGTGCGATAGCGGCCCGCTGTTGCAGAGCCTGCCAAGCCTCGGGAAGGTATACGGGCTCAAGGTCGCAGATGATCGTGCCATATCGATGATTGCGACGCCACGCCCAGTCATCAATGCCGATAACGCTTGGCGGCGGTGGTGGGCGATCATATCGCCGAACGGTTCGAAGAAGCGTGTCGTTGCTCAACGGAAACCCGAGACGATCAGCAAACGGTCGGCGGCACAAACCCTTCCCCATAAAATCAGCTCGATGAAACGGATTTCTCTGGGCATTATGTCAGCCCGTTGCGTACTTCGTTATCTCGTCGAAGTATAGGCGCTCACTGTCATCTTTGAACGTAGATTTGCTATCCGATAGCGACGAAAGCTTTTGGAAAACGTGGGTGTAAATGATCTTGTCTACCTCGTTGTGCAAAATGGTTTCGTCAGGCGCGTCCATTTCGGTATCGGCATCAAGGAACAAGTCCAGTAGCGCAAGCAGCCCATCTTTATCAATTTGATCAATTTCCCGCCATTCTGCCGAACTTTCGATCCTAAAATAGCCCCGTCCGCTTTCAATTTTTAAGATTTTCATAGGTTGCGCTCCTTTCCTCGTAAGTAGCAACGCCTGCCTCCAAGTTGCCAAGGAGTATCTCTCTGGTTGTCAGCTCATGTCCGTCTGTGGACTTGAGCGTCTTGCTGGTCGGCGAGCCAGAAAAAATTCGCCATTTGATTTCTCTGCCTGTTACCTCTTTTTTAGCATAGAGGATGTAATCGGGTCGGATCGAAACACCCACAGTGTTATTATGGGTGACGACGACCACCGGCATCTTTTTTGACATTTCCTTAATGATCTCATTTACTTCCGCCTTCAAGAAATGGTTGTCGAATGACGATTCCGGCTCATCTATGAGTAGAACCTCTGCCGAACTTGCGCCCTCTATTTTATCTAGCAAGAAAAATTCCGATCTTTCGCCTCCGGACGCAACTAGACCATCTTTGTTCAGGATTTTATATTCAACTTTGACCAGATATTTGCTGAAGTCAGATGCTTCGACTGGAGATCCAATCTTTCGAAGCTCCTGTAAGAATTCATAAGGCCTATCGTACCTGGCAAAGGCGGCACTAAAGCCCTTTTTCGATCTGGAGACTTCTTTGAGATCGCCAGCGTTTGTGAAGGGTCCGACTTGGGCAACAATCTCAAAGCTTCCCTTCTTCTTTCGATGCGAAATTTTGCTTACGCGTGCCGCTTTAACGAGCTCTTCGAATTTAGCTGCAGCTCTTTTGTTGGTTGCGATTCTCAGGAGGTCAACGTCCGTCACACTAGGCGCCGAAGACTTTCTTTGAAGCTTCGCTTTTATGTCTTGGATGCCAGTATTTACCCACTCCTTCTTTTGATTCGCTTCTTTTTGCCTGCAGAAGTTCGTCATCAATTCCACATACAATTTATGAAGCTGCGGTAGAGCAATGTGCTTATCTATTATTGGTCTATACTCGACGTTACTCACAAGCCTCTTTGTCGCGGATATTAGTTTCTCTAAGCCCTCTAGGTTTTTTAGTTGAAATAGCTCCTCATTGTAGAGGATAGCTTTTGAGAACGCGTCATGTTTGCTTGTGTCGCGGGCATAAGCCACCAGCGACGACACATATTGCTCCACCGAGACCTCGTCGGATTTTAGGTCAATTTCGAGTACCTGACCAACCGCGATCTGCAAGTCTTCTAGATACTCCCGAGAGTAAAGGGTGGTCTTTTCACTAAGGAAATCTTTGAATTTTTGTTCGTCTTCGGCTTCATGTCGGGCCACAAGGTCGAACTGACGTATATACCGAGTATTTTCGGCGCCAAACCAGTCACAGATTCTCTGGAGAGTATGAGATTTACCTGACGAACGATCTCCTAGCAGCACGTTAAGGCCAGCTGAGAGTTTCTGACCGTCATCAAATATCTCGAAGTGGCTATTCCCGTTCAGCTTGGACAGAGCCACTTTATCTCTGTCCTTTAGAACCTGTCGAAGGTTGCCGAATGTCATTTCAGCGCAATCGACATATGTCTGCTTGGTAGGAAGTTCAGTAAGCGTTTCTGTAATTCGGCAATCGCTGAAAAACACTGGTACGAGCATCTCTGGGTCTTTGAGACAAGAAATGAACTTTCTAGGGCTGCTAACTTCGCCGCAGTAAATATGAAGTCCGAACTTTGCCAGGCTTTCTGGGCTAATGAACGGATTTTTTTGATAATGTGGGATTAGTAAGTATTTACTGATGTCGCCAAAAATAGACCCGAACTGCTCATACGAAAGTGGTAATTTTGTCTTCTCCCATTGTCTCTCCACCTCATCGCAACACTGAGAAAACCTAAATAGGTCTAGGCCGTCAGCCAACACCAGTATGTGGCATCTTTCAACATCAACCTCTATGCCTGGCAGAACGAGGATATCGAGACTAGATCGAATTTCATCGAATTGCTGCCGATCAAAGAGGTTATGGTTGGTAATAGCGATACAGTCTAATTCCGCATCGGCGGCATATCGTTTAAGAGTATCGAGGCTGAAGAGAAAATTCTTATCTTGAGAGCTCGTCTTGGTGTGGATGTGTAAATCGATTTTTTTCAAACGTCCGCCCCCACGGCGCCAGTAAAAGCGCCTAATTAATTTCAACCCGCCAATGTTTGGCGCCGTGACTCAGTCGATAAGTAGAAATTTCGACACTTCGCCTCCAGCACCCTTATGGGTTGAGGCGCTAGTAGATATCAGCCCGCTGGGAAAGTCCAATGCCTGTTGCAAGGTTAATGTGGATCGACGTCAATCAGGAAGCACGCACATCCTTGTTTCGCTGGCGCAAATCCGAACGGCGGTCCCAGGAGGCCGACAGATTCAGAATGTCGCCCAAAAATCATCAGATGTCCCTGAAGTTCATGATCGTTGCCCGCCGAGGGTCTGGGCACCTACAGCTTCCGGATGCGAAATGGACATCCTGCCTCGCTCGTGAAACCAAAAGCGCTGTGAGGGGTCTGGAAGGAAGCTGACCGTCCATCCTGCTTGCTTGGAAAGGGTTGACCTTGCCCCCAAGTTTTATCCAGTTTTGAGTTCGCTCCAGCGGTTTTTGGTTGCTGTTGTTGGTTCGGTAGCGGCGGGTTGCGGTGCGGAGCCATTTCGGCTGCGCAGCACCGCATCACGTCGCGGGTTGAGTGTCTGAGCGAATTCGGCCGGTGTCAGCCAGCCAAGGCCTGAATGCGGGCGTTGATCGTTGTAATCGCTACGCCAGTTTGAAAGCGCAGACCGGGCGTGAGCAAGCGACGAGAACAGAGTTTCATTCAAGAACTCGTCTCGCAGCCGCCCGTTGAAGCTTTCGATAAAAGCGTTCTGGATCGGTTTTCCAGGCGCGATGTAATGCCAGTCAACCTTGGTCCGGTCCGCCCATTGCAGGATCGCGTTGCTGGTGAACTCGCTGCCGTTGTCGCTGACGATCATCCTCGGCTTGCCGCGCTCCTCGATAATCCGGTCAAGCTCCCGTGCGACGCGAAGACCGGAAAGCGATGTATCGGCGACGAGCGCCAGGCACTCCCTCGTGCAATCATCGACGACGGTCAGAATCCGCAATCTGCGCCCATCGGTGAACTGATCCGACACGAAGTCTAGCGACCAGCGATCATTGGCCACCATCGGCACCAGCATCGGCGCTCGCGTGCCTATCGCTCGCTTGCGACCGCCGCGCTTGCGCACCGTCAGTTTCTCCTCCCGATAGAGCCGGAAGAGCCTCTTGTGGTTCACGAGGTGACCCTCCCGCCGGAGCAGCACATGAATGCGTCGATATCCGAAGCGGCGACGTTCATGCGCCAACGCCTTCATTCGCTCGCGAAGCTCATGATCATCGTCGCGCCTGGTCTCATAACGGACCGTCATTCGGCAAAAACCAATGGCTTTACACGCCCGCCGTTCGCTCATCCCATGATGGCTCATCAGATGCGCAACAGCTTTCCGCTTGGCCGCGGGCGTCACCACTTCTTTCCCAAAAGGTCTTTCAAGGCAGCATTGTCGAGCATCGCATCCGCCAGAAGCCGCTTCAGCTTCGTGTTCTCGTCCTCAAGCGTCTTCAGCCGCTTGGCCTCGGACACCTCCATGCCGCCGAACTTGGCCTTCCATTTATAGATGCTGGCATCGCTAACGCCATGCTTGCGGCAAAGCTCCGAGACCGGCGTGCCTGCCTCGTGCTCCTTCAATATGCCGATGATCTGTTCGTCTGTGAAACGATTGCGCTTCATCCTCTGGTCCTCTCAAATGGGCCAGAGCTTACTTCAAAATGGATTATTTCAACGGGGCAAGGTCAGTGTCTCCGCTAAGTTTCTATTGCGGAAACAAATTATTATGCCGAGCTTTCCATCCTGAATTACCGGAAATCTCGGGCTTTAGGGAATGGGCTCGGCATAGTGTCGGGCTCGGGATAGGTGCCCGACCTTCATATCGATACGCTGAAGGTGAAGAGCCGGAATTTTCATTGATATTCAGTTTGAAAAAGCGGATCGTTGGATCGAAGCCGTTCAAGGCGACGGATTTAAAGCGATGCCACTACCTTGACGACCCGTAGGTTCTACTATCCATTACCCAGGTTTCCTGGCGGCTTACTGAAGATTGTGGGTTCGCGCCTGCGCTGTGGCGATGATCCATTGCTTTGTTCTAAGTTCCGGATTTTCATGCCGCATCACGTCGGTCACGACGGCGACGCTATCCGCCCCGTGAGCAAGGACGCCTTCGATCCGTTCGACATTCAACCCGCCGATGGCGACGAGAGGCAGGTCGCCGATGCGCGATTTCCATTCGCTCAGCCGCGTCAGCCCTTGCGGCGGCCATTTCATCTGCTTGAGGATCGTCGTGTAGACCGGGCCGAGTGCGATATAATCAGGCCTTGCTGCCAGTGCGATTTCCAGCTCGCGTTCGTCATGCGTTGAGACGCCAAGCTTCAGGCCACTCGCTCGTATCGCGTCGAGGTCCGCTGTCGCAAGGTCCTCCTGGCCGAGATGGACGAAGCCGCAACCTTCCTCGATCGCAAGCCGCCAATAGTCGTTGACGATCAGCTGACATTGATGTTTAGCGCAGACTGCTACTGCGCGACGAATCTCGGCGCATAGTTCAGTCCTCGGACGATCCTTGATGCGCAACTGCACCAGCTTGACGCCAAGCGGTACCAGCCGGGCAATCCACTCGGCGCTGTCCACGATCAGGTAGAACGGATCGAGCTTCATGTGAACACCGCCTTTCCGATCACCGGCGTAGAGGGTACGGCCATGTCGCGCGGCTCCATCAGGCCGGCTTTAAAGGCTTGATTGCCGGCGGCGATTGCCGCGGCAAATGCGCCTGCCATCGCCGCGGGATCTCCGGCGCCAGCAACGGCGGTGTTGAGCAGAACCGCATCGAAACCGAGCTCCATCACCGCAGTTGCGTGCGACGGCCGACCGATGCCGGCATCGACGATCAGCGACACGTCAGGGAAATGCGCCCGCATTGCCCTGAGCGCTGTCGGATTGAGCGGCCCGGCGGCACTGCCGATCGGTGCGCACCAAGGCATCAGCACCTTGCAGCCGGCCTCCAGCAGTCGTTCGGCCACGACCAAATCGTCGGTCGTGTACGGGAAGACTTCGAAACCTTCGCCGACGAGAATGCGAGCCGCCTCGACGAGACCGAAAACATCCGGCTGTAACGTATCATGGTTGCCGATGACCTCGAGCTTGATCCAGTCGGTGGCGAACAGCTCGCGGGCCATCTTTGCGGTCAGCACGGCTTCCGCGACGCTGTGGCAACCTGCAGTGTTGGGAAGGATACGAACGCCGAGCGCGCGGATCATCTCGAAGAAGGCTCCCCCACTGCGGCCGCCAGACATCTCACGGCGAAGCGAGACGGTGACGATTTCCGTCGCCGATTGCCTGACGGCCTCGGAGAGGACGGCAGGAGAGGGATATCGCGCTGTGCCGAGCAGCAGACGGGAGTTTATTTCGGCGCCATAAAGCGTCAGCATCCATCAGCCTCCCTGCATCGGCGACAGGATTTCGATCCTGTCATTGTCGCTGAGCGAACGATCGAACCGGTCTTCGCGATGGACCAGCTCACCGTTGACGGCTGTCGCCAGCCAGTCACCCTCGTATTCCATCAGGACCAAAAGCTCCGACAGCGTGTCAGCCGCGACATCCTGGTTCTCGCCATTAACGATCACTTTCATGAGGCGTTCCTTCCCGTAGTGTGTTGGTTGTAGACAAGTTCAACGGCCTCGGCCGCCATAGCTGGCGCGAGCAGAAAACCGTGTCGGTAGAGGCCGTTGAGCGAGATCACCTTTCCCTGACGGCTTGCGCGGGGAAGATTGTCCGGAAAGGCTGGGCGGATTCCGACACCCGTTTCGATTATAGTTGCATCGGCAAAGGCCGGAAATAGCGTGTATGCAGCGTTGAGCAGTTCCATCAGTGAACGGGCGACAATAGGCCCGTCGAATTCCGTCTCGATCATCGTCGCGCCGACCATGAACAGACCGTCTCCGCGCGGGACGATGTAGACGGGGAAACGCGGATGGAGCAGGCGGACCGGCCGGGAGAGATCCACGTCAAAGCTTCTAAGGTAAAGCATTTCGCCACGGACGCCGCGTAACTCCTCGGCCTCACCAATGCGCGCAGCGCCCGTGCAATCGACGACACTGTCGAAGCTCTCCTCATGCGAGCTCTCGCCCACGAAGGTGACCCCCTGAGCCGTCAGCTTGGTGCGCAGCAGACTCAAAACTCGCCGGGGATCGAGATGGGCTTCGCGGCGAAAGAACAGCCCGTGCCGGAACCGCCCGCCAAGTGAGGGTTCCAGCGCCGCAATCGCCGGCTCTTCCAGCCATTCATAACCCGTCGTGCGGCAGGCAAAGCGTCGCAGTTCACCAAGATCGCGGGCCGAGGCGACCACGAGCGTTCCGTTGCGTCGCACCTCTCCCGGCACCATTGCCTCCCATTTGTCGGCGGCGGTGAGACCGCGCATGAGTACCGCGTCATCAGCACTCTCCCGCTCGCACCAGGGCGCCAACATTCCGCCCGCGAGCCACGAAGCAGCACGCAGGAAACCGTCATATGGATCCAGCACGGTGACCTCGGCATCTCGAGCGCGCAGTTCATACGCCACCGTCAGGCCGGCAACGCCGGCCCCTTTGACAAGCACACGCATCTCATTCGCCCGAATGCTGCAGGGTTTCTATCGGCATATAGAGGTCGCCGCCCTCGCGATAACGCGCTGCCATCGCATCCAGACCCTCCTTCTGCGCTTCGACGCGGATATCGTGCGAGATGCGCATCGAGCAGAATTTCGGGCCGCACATGGAGCAGAAATGCGCCACCTTATGGGCTTCCTTCGGCAACGTCTCGTCGTGGAAGCTGCGGGCGGTTTCCGGGTCCAGCGAGAGGTTGAACTGATCCTCCCAGCGGAATTCGAAACGGGCACGCGAGAGCGCGTCATCGCGCAGCTGTGCTGCCGGATGCCCCTTGGCGAGATCGGCGGCATGGGCCGCGATCTTGTAGGTGATGACACCTACCTTCACGTCGTTGCGGTCCGGCAGGCCGAGATGTTCCTTGGGCGTCACGTAGCAGAGCATGGCGGTGCCGAACCAGCCGATCATCGCAGCCCCGATGCCGGACGTGATGTGGTCGTAGCCCGGCGCGATATCGGTAGTTAACGGTCCGAGTGTATAAAAGGGCGCCTCGCCGCAGACCGCGAGCTGCTTGTCCATGTTTTCCTTGATCTTGTGCATCGGCACATGGCCGGGACCTTCGATCATCACCTGGCAGTCTTTCGCCCATGCGATCTTTGTCAGCTCTCCCAGTGTTTCCAGCTCGGCGAACTGCGCCGCATCATTCGCGTCAGCGATCGAGCCGGGGCGCAGGCCATCGCCGAGCGAGAAGGAGACGTCATAGGCGCGGCAGATGTCGCAGATCTCATCGAAATGCTCGTAGAGGAAGCTTTCGCGGTGATGATGGAGACACCACTTCGCCATGATCGAGCCGCCGCGCGAGACAATGCCGGTGACGCGGTTGACAGTGAGCGGGATGTAGTGAAGCCGCACGCCGGCATGGATGGTGAAATAGTCGACGCCCTGTTCGGCCTGTTCGATCAGCGTGTCACGATACACCTCCCAGGTCAGGTTCTCGGCAATGCCCTCGACCTTCTCCAGCGCCTGATAGAGCGGCACGGTACCGATCGGCACCGGCGAATTGCGGATGATCCATTCGCGGATGTTGTGGATGTTGCGGCCGGTGGAGAGATCCATGACCGTGTCAGCGCCCCAGCGGGTCGCCCAGACCATTTTCTCAACCTCCTCCGCCATCGATGAGGTGACGGCCGAGTTGCCGATATTGGCGTTGATCTTCACCAGAAAATTGCGACCGATGATCATCGGTTCGGCTTCCGGATGGTTGATGTTGGCGGGGATGATCGCCCGACCCGCCGCCACTTCCTGCCGGACGAATTCCGCCGTCACATGGTCCGGAATTTGGGCGCCGAAACTTTCGCCGCTGCGGACCATGGCTCCGGCCCTCGCTTTGCGGCCGAGATTTTCGCGGATGGCGATGAACTCCATTTCCGGCGTGATGATACCGGCGCGCGCATAGGCGAACTGGGTGACGGCCTTGCCGTCCTTTGCGCGCAGCGGCTGGCGTAGCGCGGGGAATTCGGGCGTCAGCCTTTCGCCGCTGGCAAAGCCGTTGTCTTCGGGACGGACATGACGGCCCTGATAGGCCTCGACGTCGCCGCGGGCGAGAACCCAGTCACGTCGCAGTGAGGGCAGCCCTTGTTCGATGCGGATCTCGGTGCCCTCGATCGTATAGGGGCCGGAGGAGTCGTAGACGACGACGGGCGGCTCGCCCGATGTCGGATGCAGGCTGATTTCGCGCATCGGCACGCAAATGTCGGGATGGACGTCCCCCCGAATGTAGATCTTCCTGGATGCCGGCAAGGGGCCGGTGGTGACGGATGGGGTGATATTCTTTGCGGCGATATTCATGGTTTGAGGCTCCAAGTTTTCGATTGGAGACCCAGTCCTCAGCCGGAATGATGAAAAGACGCCGGCACGGATTCGACGCGTGAATCCACTGCCTTCGAGCGCTTGCACCGTCCCTACGCCAGTATGAACTGGATCAGGTTCAACGGGTCACTGCGCGCGATAGCAGTATCTCAGCCCCTTGCCGGGACCCCCCTGGTGAATGCGAAAAAGGGTAGAGGCTTGCCGAGGGAGCTGTCAAGCGACAACTGCAATGGCGTAGGGACAGGTTACACACAGGCTATCGTGCGTGGAGCCCGCGATCAAACGAATGGAATACCGGCAGCAAGATTTTACTTTCCTACCATCTTTCGATGCCGTGATGGTTCACACCTGTTGAAGCCTATGTACCCGAGCCGTCCTTTGCTGGCGTCGAATTCATGTCGTCCATGATATCCTCGGTCGGCTCGCCGATCTGATTTGCAAGCGTTCGACTGAGACGGCGCTTCCATCCCGACATATGGAAACCTGATAGATGTTGATTTCAAAGAAGGCACGCGAAGCTGCTCGTCTTCAGTCCAAGCCCTGTACTCGATTACGGCGATCAATGTCGATTGCAGCAAGACGTCACTCTACTAGCGGGCGCCAATGATGATCGCAGGGAAAGGTTGACCCCCGGAGGCAAGGGTCGTCCACTCCTTCACCACGTTAGACCTGTACTCCATCGCACAAACTGCTAAAAAGAGCGCCCGCGGAAATCGGAGAAATCCACCCCTGCCGGACGCGGTCGGTAGCGGTGGAACTAGAAACCTTTTGTTTTCCGGCCGCCAGAAGGAAGCTTAAAGACATGAACATGGCCTCGAAGATTGCGAAATCCCCTGCTGTCCCATCCATCGGCGCCCTGCTTGCAGAGGCTCGCCAGGCTCGCGGCTATTCTTTGGACGACCTCGCAGAAACCACCGGTCTGACCGTGGCCGAGGTGACAGCTCTTGAGAACGACGCGGATTTTGACGCCTCAAGGATACGAAGGACCGCGGCCGCTCTAGGAGTTAGGCAAAATCTGAAGCACGCGTCGCGCTGAACTCGTACGCAGCTGACCTAAGGAGGGCGCCTGCAGCAACTCACCGGGTACAGGACGCGCTTAGTGGGAAGCCCTTCAACGCCCCTAAGGTTTATAGGGCCATCCAGGCTTCAGACTCAGTCGGGCTGGACGCTTCCGCCTAGTTGGCTGGCCCGAATGAATTGGCTAGCGCCTGAGTCATTCGTCGCGCCCTTGCTGTGTAGAGACAGCTTGCCGACTGCGATTGGTGTCGCGATCATCGTGGCACGGTGATCAATCAGCGATCTCACGATTTTATTCTTCCAGCAATCGCAACACTGGCGGCGCGCCATATGCGCGGAATTATCAAAAGGCATTCTCGAGGGGAAGCAGCGAACATATATTCGCGGCGGCCAATCCTGTTCGTAAACGCTGTTCCGGTCCCACGTTGTTCTTGCCGCACTAATCTGTGATGGGATTGGCGGCACTGGTCAACAACGAGCTGTACAGGGACCTGTACACGCCCACGAGCCTTGCCAGACTTGCTGTTGCGGGCCAGTCGAAGCAACGGTGGGGGCCGGCATTGCATTGGGGAATCAGCGTGAACGCCAAGGCTCAGCAAAAGATGATCGTCATCCGCGCAATTCTCACGGTGATCTGCTTCGCAGGCGGTTTCGTTGTTCCTCTTCTCTTCCTTCTGGCTGCCTTCTTCGCCTCGACGATTTACAACATCGTGGATCCGAAGCCGGACCCTCCGGTCGACGCCTGGTAGGCTCGGCGTTGGACGGCGACATTGGAAGATCCGGATCGGAAGAGCTACTTCCTGCCGTTCTGTGAATCACCGGCCGAAGAAGCGTTTCTCGAAGCGAGGATCGCGGATTACAAGTTGCTGCCGCGCAGTGGCGTGCTGTTCGGCTCGGGTCTCTTATTGAACCTGCAGGTCTAGCACAAGCCGTATCGGCTAGACTTTCTTGCGAACGAATGGCTGCTGATCGACAATCGATTTCGTTGTATCGACGCCACTTCTTGCTGCCCAGGATCACCGGAATCATCTTGGTTGGCCGGAATGCGGCAAAAGCAGCATGCGCACTGTCGAAGTGCCGCCTTCGAGCGAGTGGCGGGTTACGCATTGGCTCGGGATGTTGCTCCCCGTAGGACCTCGGAGACCAGCGCGAGCTCATCGTCATTGCTGTAGTAGTGAGGCGAAAAACGGATGGCGTCGTTCCTGACGCTGCATTTCACGTCGGCAGCATCCAAGTCTGCAAACAGTACGCTGGTGGCCACCTTTGGATTCTTCAGCAGGATGATGCCCGACTGGGATTCTTCCGGCCAATCACTCATGATTTCGTACCCTGCGGATTTAGCCTGCCTCCGAATCCGCGCTCCGAGTTCCATAACATAGCTCTCGATCTTCTCCATGCCGATGGAATCGATCTCTTCAAGTCTCTTGGCCAATCCGAAGATGCCTGCGCCGTTCTCGGTGCCTGGTTCGAACCGCTTGGCGTCTGGAAGAAAATCGAGAACACGATGAAAGGAGAAGGCGTCGTTCACACTCAACCAACCGACAATGCGCGGCTTGATGCGTTCGAAAGCCCTCTCGGAGAACGCGGCGAAGCCTATTCCGACTGGTCCGAGCATCCATTTATGGGCGCTCACAACGAGGACATCTACGCCTTCGCCCTCCATGTCCACGCTCAGCACCCCGACCGACTGCGTGCCGTCGACGACCAACAATGCGTCGTGATCGGCGCAGATTTGCGAGAATCCGGCGAGATCGACCCGGAAACCGCTGTAGAACTGAACATGGCTCACTGCGACCAGTTTCGTCCTGCTGTCGACCAGGAAACGAAGATCATCTGGAGCAAGCGCTCCGTTGCGCGCCTTCATCGTGCGGATTTCCACACCTTGCTGGGAAAGCGTCTCCCAGATGAGAAAGTTTGAGGGAAATTCGAGCTCAGGAACCACCAGGTTGTCACCAGGCTTCCAATCGATTCCCAAGGCGACGAGCGACAGGCCATGCGAGGTGTTCTGGATGTAGGCAATCCGTTCCGCAGTCGAGCCAACAAGTTTGGCGGCAAGGCTGCGTCCTTTGTCGCATGTCGGCGCGCTTGCCACCATGATCCCGGACGTGTCCGTGGCATGGAGTGTCGCCTGCCGGGCGATCGCATCCCGCACGCCGATCGATATAGGGGAAACAGCGGCGTTGTTCCAATAGATGCATTCTTTGACGATCGGGTATTGGCTGCGGATGAATGCGAGTTCGGCCGCGTTCAGATAGGTCTCGTGCCTCGTTGAAGCGTGTGCGTTCATGCATGATCTCGGTGAAAAAAATGGCGCAGTTTCCGTCGGCTCCCGTTGCTCGTGAATTCGGTCACGAAGCGAGGGTGAAAGCGAGCGGATGGCGCTCATCCGCTCGTAAGGGGCTTATTCGGCAATCTGATCGACAGAGGTGATGATACGGGATTTTTTGACCGCCGCGAGCGACATGCCATACTTGTCGAGGACGGTCTTGTACTTGCCGTTGGCGATGAGTTCCTGAAAAATTGCCTGCATCATTTCAGCTGAGGCCTTGTCGCCTTTCTGGACGGCGACGCCCAAAGGTAGGACATCGTAGACTCCCGGAGCAACGACGAGCTTTCCTTTGCTGGTCTGCTCGTAATATCCAGCCGCGGTGGAGTCGTCGAAACGAGCGTCGGCCCGACCTGTTAGCACCGCTTGGATCGTGTCTTTCTGCTCGGGATAGATGACCTTGTCGATCTTGGGCAGGTTGGATTTCGCGCAGTCCTCGCTCAGCTTGTCCGCGGTGAAATCGGCCGCCGATCCGGTCTGGACCGCCACCCGCTTGCCGCACAGGCTCTTCGCATCCGAGATGGAGTCTTTCTTGTCAGGGAGAACCATCGCCACGGTTCCGGACTGGAGGAACGTGACGAAGTCGACCTGCTTCAAGCGATCTTCCTTCACCGTGAACGTCGCCCACGCTACCTTGACCCTTCCGGCCGCGAGCGAAGGAATTTGAGAAGCGAAAGGTATGCGCTGAAGGTCGAGTTTAGCCGTGATGAGCTTCGCCGCCTCGTGCGCCAAATCCACGTCCAGGCCAGCCGGCTGGCCGCTTGCATCTACGAACTCAAATGGGGCGTAGTCGAGCCCATTGGCGATTGTGAGCGTACCCGACGACTTGACGGATTCCGTGACCGGAATCTCCGCTCCGATGGCGTTCTGGGCAAGCGCGAGGGCGACGAAAATACCCAGATGCGTGGCTTTCATGATGATCCCCTTTTTTGGACGTTGGCGTTAGCACGGGTAAGGAAGCACATCCTGAGCAGTGAATCGAATTGAAAAGATGCATTGACAATATGAGCTGCATTCATGATCTTTTGCGGACCGCCGATATCTTTTGACGGCGAGCAAAAGCACCCGAGGGTCCCGATATGGCCGAGTTCTCTTTGAACCAACTCGATCTCAACCTCCTAAGGACCTTCGACGTCCTCATGCGGGAGCGGAGTGTGACCAGGGCTGCGGACAGACTTGGGCGCACCCAGTCAGCCATAAGCCATTCACTGAGCAGGCTTCGCGACGTGTTTAAAGACGACCTCTTCACCCGAGAAGCGGGGATCATGGAGCCGACCGCCCGGGCGAAAGAATTGGCGGAGGTCATTTCCCAGGCCCTGCACGAAATTCGGGTGGCGGTGGACCGACACCTCAATTTCGATCCGACGACCACCTCTAGAAATTTTCGGATTGGCCTTTCGGACTATACGGCCGTCACCTACTTGCCCGAACTGATCGAGAATTTCTCGATGCTCGCGCCCAATGCTTCGTTGAATGTGGTCCACGCCAGGGAACCCGACGCACTCGGATCGTTGAAGAACCGCGAAGTGGAATGCGCGGTGCTTGGCAACCCCAAGCTCGATGCCGAGCACTTCGAGGTCGTGGAGCTTTCGAGGGATCGGATGGTTTGTGCTGGATGGACTGGAAATCCGGCGATGGCCGACATGTCGCTGGATCGTTACCTCGCGTCGCCGCACCTTCAGATATCCGCGGACGGCATCGCAGCCGGCATCGCGGATATAACCTTGCAGAAGCTCGGCCTTCATCGAAAAGTGGTTGCAACGATACCGCACTATCTCGTTGCTCCATGGGTCATCAAAGGCACGGAGCTGATTTCGGCGTTCGGCGACGGCGTGTTGCTGGCACTCTCTGAAGAAAGCGAGACAGCGATCGTTCCTCCGCCGCTCGAACTTCCCGATGTGACTATTTCGTTGATCTTCGATAGATCGAATGAACTAGACCCCGGGCATGTGTGGTTTCGGAACCTGATCAAAGACGTGTCTGACAGACAGAGGACGCTCAAACAAGGCGTCTATGAACGACTGGAGCTTTGAACGCGCCTGCGGCCTGAAAAGCCGCGTTTGCGATAAACCGCCGAAAGGGGCATACAGGCATTTGTCAGTCTAGCTCGAACAGGGCTTCGACCTCGACTGCGGCCTGCAATGGCAGGGAAGAAACCCCGATGGTGCTCCGCGCGTGCCGCATTTGCTCGCCGAAAATCTCAAGGATGACGTCCGAGGCACCGTTCATGACGCGTGCGTGCTCGGAAAACGAAGACGTCGCAGCGATGAACCCACTCAGTCGAACGACCCTCTTGATCTTGTCCAGGCTTCCAAGGCTGGCTCTAGCTTGAGCTATGACATTGATCGCGGCGGCCCGAGCAGCTCGTATTCCGTCTTCGACAGAGACGTTTTCCCCGAGCGATCCCAACGCCACGAGTATGCCATCGGGATGAATTTCGGAGGGCGGTCCGGGAGTTTTTCCGCGCGTCAGAGGACGCGCGCCAAAAACTCACGTGTTCGGGGAGACTGCGGGTTGGCAATCATCTCTCGCGGGTTGCCGGATTCGACGACAAGGCCGCCGTCCATGAAGATAAGCTGATCGGCAACCTCGCGGGCGAACCCGATTTCATGCGTCACGACTACCATGGTTATTCCCTCGCGCGCCAGACTCTTCATCACCTCGAGCACCTCGCCCACGAGCTCTGGATCGAGTGCGGATGTCGGCTCGTCAAAAAGCAAGACCTTTGGGTTCATCGCGAGCGCCCGTGCGATAGCCACGCGCTGTTGCTGGCCGCCCGACAACTGCCTCGGGTAAGCGTCCCTCTTTTCGGCAAGGCCCACCCGTTTGAGAAGTTCAATCGCCTTTGCCGTCGCCTGCGCAACCGGCTCCCGCTTCACGCGTAAAGGAGCCTCCATAAGATTTTCGATCACGGTCATGTGAGGAAACAAGTTGAACTGCTGGAAAACCATTCCGATCTCGGCCCTGCGCTGGCATATCGCGCTCGGCGGCAGTTCGTAGAGTTTGTTGCCTTCTAGGCGATAGCCAACGAAGTCTCCGTCGACGAGCATCAACCCGCCATTGATTTCCTCGAGGTGATTGATGCAGCGCAGGAATGTGCTCTTTCCCGATCCCGAAGGGCCGATGATGCAAGCGACCGAGCCGGACGGCACCGTGAGGTCCACGCCTTTGAGCACCTCGAGATGGCCGTAGGATTTGCGGATGCCTTTGGCATGTACCATCGTCGTAGATGCGATCCCGAAGCGCTCGTGATGTGTGCCGGGTGCAGTCATGCCAGCGCCTCCTTCCGACCGATCTTGGCCAGGTTCCCGAGTATTGCCCTCGTGATTCCGGGATTGATGCGATGCTCGTCGCGGCTGAAATGTTTTTCCAGGTAGAACTGACCGACAGACATGATCGAGACTACGGCGAGGTACCAGAAAGACACAACAAGGAGCAGAGGGATGGTCTCGAACGTCCGGGCATAAATGGACTGGGCCGAGTACAGCAGATCGCCCACAGCGATGATACTGACCAGAGAGGTCGTCTTGAGAAGGTTGATCGTCTCGTTTCCGGTCGGCGGAATGATTATTCTCATCGCTTGGGGAAGGACAATCCTCCTCATCGCCAGGCTGGGATTCATCCCAAGACATGCCGACGCCTCGTACTGGCCCTTGTTGACCGACTTCAATCCGCTCCTGACGATTTCGGCCATATATCCCGCTTCATGAAGCGAGAGTGCGACGATGGCCGAGACCAGTGGGGTCATGATGTCATTTGTAGACACCGAATACACTGTGCCGACCCCCGGCAGCCAAAGCGTTATATCTTTGACGACGATCGACAGATTGTACCAGATGATCAACTGGACGAGAGCTGGAGTGCCTCGGAAGAACCAGACGAAGGCCGCAGCGGGCACAGAAAGCAGCTTGCTCGGAGACAGCATCATCAATGCGGCGATGGTTCCCCCGAGAGTGGCTAGGGCCATCACGACCGCTGTGATTAGAACGGTTTGCCAAAGACCATCGAGTATGAGTGGGTTGAACAGATATTGCGCGACGATGGGCCACTGAAACTCGGGATTGGAAATTGCTGACCTGATCATGCCGGCGACCGACACTAAGACCAAGGCGACGGCCACCCACCTCCAAGGGTGTCGCAGTGGAACGATGGTCAGTTGTTCCGGGTCGATCTTGTCGGCCGATCTCCTTGTGGATTGACTACCAGTCATACTCGCCTCCGCTTGACTAGATGGGCACATTCAGCTCCCGATGTCTGGGCTGTCCCCCGATTAGCGCGGTCACCCACGTCTCGAAAATTTTGATCTCGCCTCCCTTCGTTGTGAGGCCCGACGGTGCATTCAATCAAATTAATAATTCGCATCGTGAAAATGCACGCGGTGCATGACGATTAAAAACGTGGCGGGACCACCCGCAGGCCATCCTCAAAGGCAAGGGGGCTCGCCCAGTACAGCCGTCTTAAAACGGGCGAAAAGCTGCGACGCCGCGTCTTGCGGGTTCGTTACGATTCCGGGATTCCGTCTGGGCATCATGTCCTCGCTCAGAATACGAGGACAAATTGCGAGATCGGTGCTCACGAAAATCGATCTAAATCCGACGCGACTTTTGTCCGCGACTTAGTGAAATCGCTGTCCCGAACTTTGTGCAACCCGCAATCCTTGCGAAGCGGCTGATAGCCAGTGACGGCCTGGGCGAAGAGCAGACCCTTGCGCGATTGACATGCCTTACCCGTTCCGCAATCAACACTTACGCTCCCGGCAAATGCGACTCCGATCTTCATCCTCTGGGCCCGGCGTTTTGACCATTGCGCATACACGTGGCTCGCCGCGCTTGAACGCAAGCAGTGCTCGGAGCAGGCCTCACCATCAATCTTATCGCCAAGGCGGCTCGTTCACGTCCATGAGGCGCTGTCAAAGGAGACTTGTATTTTCCGCTGCGGCCTTCTGGTGCTTCCTCTTATCGACTTCTCGGAGTCCCGTCGTGATGGTTGTTGGCGCGGCCTGCCGGTTCCACACGTCGATCTCGCAGGCGGCCGCGTCGTATAGACCACCGCCCGCGGCAAACACCCTTGCTCCCGTCAGCCCTCAACCCATCTCTCACATATTGACGTAGCCGGAAAAAAGGTCCTCCGCGATTGCCACTGGAGGCGTTTCCCCACATCGTTGAGTGGAAACGCCGAGTCAGAAAACCTGCGGGGTCGCGGCATCCATACGATCTGATGCCGGGTACAATGCGCTTTCACATGCGCCGATCTCGGCCGTTCGGTAGAAGTTCGACTGCATTGGTCGGTGCACGCATGTTTCGCAGTTTCTTAACAGGGCTCATAAAGGCTCATTGGAAGCTGCCGGATTTTGGCCGCGGCGCACCTCATCCCTCCGCACAACGGAGGAAAGAGCGAACGCCGTAAGGGTGTCCCGTACGCCCGGGAGCTCGGATATCAGCTGCCAGATCTGGCGAATTCGATCGGCTCGCGGAGATTCCACTCTGACGACGAGATCGAAATCGCCCGTCATCACATCGCAAGCGACGACCTCTGGAATTGTCCGCAAAGCTTGGATGACCTCGCCACCCCTCATACGGTCCTGGCGGTAGACAAACATCAATGCGGTGGTGATCGGGCTATCGTTTCCGCCATCCCCAGTGACGATCGTGTAGCCCTTGATGAAGCCCTCGCGTTCTAGCCGTTCTATCCGAACGCGAACAGCATTACGGGACAGATTGACCTTGCCCGATAGCTCAGCGTGAGAGGCCCGTGCGTTGGTCCGCAGCGCGCTTAGGATTTGTTCGTCGATGCGGTCGAGAAGATATCTCATGCCCGACAGGCCGGTTGCCGGGCAACTGGGCCAAATCCCGAAGATTCAAATGCGCGTACAGCCGCCTCAAGCATATAAATCTTGTCCTTTTTGCTAGCATAGTGTCTGGCGGCGGATGCGAGGACGAATGCGGGAAGTGCTTTCTTTTCCGCCTCAGTCAGCTGTCTTACACTCTCATAGCCTGCCAAGATGGCCCGGGCTTTCTGTTCGTCCAGCTCTCCAGCCGGCTGGCTCGCCCAGCTAATGAGAACGTCCGCAATCTCAGAAATCAGCACGTCATCGTGCCGGAGCCGGAAGTTAATCACACCGCTGACGTTCTCTCCGAGGAAGAAGACATTGGAAGGTACCAGGGCTCCATGCAGGGCACCCGTTGGCAACTCATCCAGAGAATGTTTTCGCCCCCCTTGCAGGATCACGTGGATCCGCGCCATGAGGCGGCCGAGATTTTCGCTCTTTTCTGGCGTTGGATTGTTTGTCGATGATCCCGCTACAAAGCTCACGATGGCAACAAGGCGACCGGCGGCCTGGAAGGTGGCGTCGCCATCAACCGTCCGCGTCGGTTTAGGACATGGAATACCCCTGTTGTTCAGCTTCTCCATCGTTGCGAACGCGCGTTCCAGATCCAGCGGCTCGGCGCCGTTTTCGAAGAGCGTGACGATGAATTCACCGCCCGCTGTCCGGAAAAGATAGGTCGTTTCCCTGTCACCGTCGGCAATACCGATCACCGACGACAACGATGTCATACCGTAGGCTGCGGCTATCGAGTTTCGGTCTTCGTCGGATATTTCAGTGAAAACGGCCATCTTTCCCCTCCGTCCAACCACTTCTTGAGAAATTCGCAAACTCCGCGGTATCTCCATAAATCTGATGAACCTGGCTTTCCGTCAGACCTCTTTCTTCTTCGACAACATCTCGTAAGTTTCTCTTTTCGACCAGCGCCTTTTTGGTAAGATCTGCCGCTTTGCTGTATCCGATCAACTTCGCCAGCGGCTTAGCAAGAACGAGAGATTGGTCGAGCAACGCCTGGCAACGATCGACAACAACTTCGATGCCATCGATGCAGCGTTCCTTTAAGATCACCATGCCTCTGGTTAGCATGCGCATCGACTGCAGGATATTCAAAACGATGACCGGCTCCATCGCGTTCAGCTGCAGTTGACCGGCACTGGCGGCGAGCGTCACCGTAAGATCATTGCCGATAGCCTGAAAGCTAATCTGGTTCATCATCTCCGGGATGAAGGGATTGACCTTGCCAGGCATGATCGACGAGCCGGCTTGGACCGGCGGCAAGCGGATCTCTCCCAGACCGCCACGGGGACCGCTACTCAACAGCCGAAGGTCGTTGCAAATCTTCGTCAGGTTGAAGGCAATGCGCTTAAGCACGAAGGAGACGAATCCGCCCGTGTCCGATGTGGCTTCGATGAAGTTGCGGGCCGGAATTAACCGGTAGCCGGATTTCTGCGACAGGTGATCGCATACCGCCTGCGCGAAGCCTGAGGGTACGTTGATTGCCGTGCCGCTCGCCGAACCGCCGAGGTTTATCTCCTTGAGAAGCTTAGAGGCGTACTGGACTTGAACGATATCCTCGTCAATGAATTCAGCAAACGCTTCGAATTCCTTCCCCACGGTCACGAGCGCAGCGTCTTGCAACTGTGTCCGGTCGACTTTCACAGAACTCGCGGCATGACTGAGCGTCGGACTTTCCCCCGTCGTTCCGCACGGAACAAGGCCGAAGGACCCTTCGTCGATCTGCCATTCGATGAGATCGCGCAGCGCGCCCTCATCCACATGGCCATCAGCAAATGGCGTGACAGGTGCAGTGATAGAACCCTTGAACATTGTTTACCCCGAAATTGCTGATGGCATTGAGCGTGGAAAGAGCTGTTAAGGCTTCAACCGGTTGATGCACACGACCTTCGGCTGGGTCATGTCCTCATAGGCAAACCGCACACCCTCGCGGCCCATGCTGCCATATTTGAAGCCGCCAAACGGCATTGCATCGAACCGGTAATCGGAGGAGTCGTTGACCATGACGCCACCGGCCTCGATCTTGCTTGCAGTTTCGAGCGCCGCTTCCAGGTCATTGGTAAAAATGGCGGCGTGAAGGCTGTAGTCAGGGCCGTTTGCAAGACCGATTGCATCAGCCAATCCATCGAAGGGCTGAAGAATGACGATCGGCGCGAATACTTCTTCGCCCCACACGTCGCAGGATATCGGAACATCCTCCAGGACGGTCGGCGGGTAGAGATTGCCGGCTGGCTTATGGCCGCAAAGCAATGTCGCGCCGGCAGCGAGCGCCCGTTCGACCATTGCGATCGCTCTGCTGACAGCCTTTTCGGAGATCAACGGGCCGACATCGGTATCGGCATCCAAGGGATTGCCAGTCTTGAGCTTCTTGGTATCTGCGACGAATTTCGCCTTGAATTGCTGATAGATCGGCCGCTGGATCAGAATTCGCTGCGTGCCAATGCAGTTCTGACCGGCCGCCCAAAAGCCTCCCGATACGCAAGCCTCGACGGCCGCATCGAAGTTGCAATTTTCCATAACGATGACAGGCGCATTGCCGCCGAGATCCATGGCAAGTTTTTTGAGGCCTGCGGTTTTGGCAATCGCTTCACCGGTGGCAAAGCCGCCAGTAAACGAGATCATGCGAACGTCTCTCGCCGCAACAAGAGCCTTTCCAAGCTCAGGGCCACCGATCGCAACCGTTATAATCTCTTCAGGTAGACCGCTTTCGATCATGACCTCGACGAGCTTGACGGCAGAGAGTGGGGTAAACTCGGACGGCTTCAAAAGCACTGCGTTGCCACCGGCGATCGCGGGACCGAGTTTGTGGGCAACGAGGTTGAGTGGGTCGTTGTAGGGCGTGATGGCAGCAATAATCCCCAGCGGTTCTCTCGTATACCAACCCTGGCGAGACTCCGAGCCCGCGTAAGCATCGAACGGGATGACTTCGCCCGCATTGCGTTTGGCCTCGTCGGCGGACAGCTTGAGCGTATTGACGCACCGGATTGTCTCTTTGCGGGCCTGCGTAATCGTCTTGCCCGCCTCTTTGGCGATCAGGAGCGCGAACTCCTCCCGCGAGGCCTCGATTGCTGCTGCGGCCGTTTCAAGGATCGCCGACCGCTTGTGACGGGGCAGGGTTCTGGCAATCTGCGCGCCGCGCCTGGCTCGCTCAAGGAGCGCATCCACGCTTGCAGCACAGGTTTCCACAACTGTTCCGACCAGCGTACCGTCGAAGGGGCTGGTGACGGCAATTTCTTCGAGGCCTGTCGCTTGGGTGAGTGCAAGGTTGTGCATCATGCAGCTTCCTTAGCGGTGGAAGAAGCGCCCGCGGAATGAATGGCGACGATATCGGAAAGAAGAGCATATGCAGTTTCGATGCGGCCAGCGCCAGGTCCGGTGATCGTCACGGCGCCCAGCAGTTCGGTGTCGAGTGAGACTGCATTAGTGGCGCCGTTGACGCCTGCCAGCGGATGATCGAGGCCAAGCCGTTTGGGGGAAACACTGCCGGTCACACTGCCGTCGTCATTGCGGACCGCAGCCCCGATGAGCTTCCAGCGGCTGTTTGCCTTGGCGGCTTCCTCGATGTCGGAGAGTGAAAGACCGGAGACGCCCTTGCAGCTTATATCCTCAGGCTTGAGATTCGCGCCAAGCAGTTCGTTTGCCAGGATGACAACCTTCAGACGAACGTCGAAACCTTCCACATCTGCGGTCGGGTCGGCTTCGGCATAACCGAGTTTCTGTGCTTCTTTGACGGCGGAGGCGAAATCCAGACCGCTTTCCATGCGACCGAGGACGAAGTTGGATGTGCCGTTGAGGATCCCCTCGAAGCCCTTCAATTCGGCGCCGGCAAGGGTTCTTTCCGCCATGCGAATAACAGGTGTGCCGCTCATCACGGCGCCTTCGTACTCGAAGCGCACGCCGTTGGCTTTTGCGAACGCCTTGAGCGCTGGGGCAGCGATGGCGACAGGGCCTTTGTTGGTGGTTACCACGTGTTTGCCGGTCTCAAGTGCCCACCTGCAATGCGAGACGGCGGGCTCGCCATCCTTGGGATTGGTGTACGTTGCCTCGACGACGATGTCTGCCGGCGCCGTCTTGATGATGGTCTCGTTGTCAGCTTCAGCACTTCCACCCGAAAGTTGTCCGAAGCCACCCTTTTCGAACTTCGCGTCGACCAGAGTTTTTGCATCAAGACCATTTGGCGAAATTACCGAACCCAAATAGAGGTCGCTCACAGCGACAATATTCAGGCGGAAGCCAAGGTCGCGTTCCCAGAGCTGGTTCTTGGCGGCGATGAGTTCAGTCAGTGCGCGATTGACGCCGCCAAATCCGATCAGAGCGATATTGTAAATTGTCATAACGATCCTCCGTGAAGTTTATGGCGTAATCATAGGATGCGAAACGATCCACCGGAACGTGGCAAACGAGCCAAAGGGCAGCGCACTTTGCTCAATTTGCTGCCGCGCTGGTCAGGTCGTTGAGAGTTTCATCACGGGAATGCCGGACACGATCAAAGCGCCGTCTGCCAGACGCATAGGTGATGCTTGTTCTCCAAGGATCGTCATTCCGAGCAGGCACGACCTCGCCGGCTGTAATTGGAGCCGGCAATGCCGTACACGATGCAGGTGACCAAATGGGGCCGCAAATTGCGTTGTATGTTCCGTTCGCTAAACGGACTGGGAACTTGAATTGCCGGTAGAAAGCCATCCGGACTTGATGAGGCCGGGCAAGCCGCGGTGCGCGTGGCTATCTCCTCGACCTGTTCTGACTAGGTACCAACAAGTGTAACAATCGTTATGGTGTCGCGACGATTAAGGAGCGGCCACGCTTTCCAAGCATGGCCGTCGCCGCCATCAATGAGGCGGTTGGCCCTGACTTTCCGATCATCATTAGCGTAAGCCAGTGGAAGCAGCAGGATTTCGCGGCACGGCCATGCGAGACCAGCGCTGATGCACACTTGTTGCTGCCGTTGGTGGACGCTGGGGTAGATCTCCTACATCACCTGCAGCGGCGTTTCTGAAACCGGACTTTGCTGCGATCGATATCGAGAAAGGTGTAAACCTCGGCGGACGCGGCCGAGAACTCACCCGTGCTACAACATTGGCGGGGTCTTATTCGGCTTCGACGCAGACTTCCAGAACGCCTTTACAGGTCAAGGGCCGGAAACAAGGGCTAGAAAGATTGATCGAACGAGCGCGACGAGTGCGATTTAATCGCCGTTGACAGAGCTCTGATTAGCGATCAGGCGAGCGTGGACGCTGCGGCCCTTTCTGAACTCGTAAATTTTAAATATCACCGGTGGAAGTGATGATATTCGCTTCCCTGCATATCTTTCTCGCGCGATACATTACGACGCCAACCCCAACCCTGAAGTCGCGAACTGCCACTTCTCCGACATGTACCCCCGAAGCCGGTGTGGGTGGCGCCAGAGGCACTCTTTTAAGGCCAGGATGAACAAAACGACGATGAAGTCTGCTCGCCGCCTAGATGGGATGTTGCCCGTGTTCCCGCGAAGAAGCCTCACCAATAGCCGAAAAAAAATGGCATCATTGGTATCCAGTTGATCCAGTCGCGCCGATCAGTTACGCGGCAATACCAGCAATTGCCTCTAGAAATGCCTCAATTTCCTCCTCCGAATTGTAATAATGTGGGGAAGCTCGCACCACCGGCGGGAGTTGTCGCGTATACGCGTCCACGGGTGTACTAGAGGGCGGGGAAACCGAGACGTTGATTCCCTTGCCAGCCAGATAGGCCATGACGGCTGGCGAATCCCAGCCGTTAACGGTGAATGAGATGATGGACGCGAGCGGCGCCCCAAGATCATGTACGGATACGGCACGCATCCCCCTCAGACCTTCCCGAAGCCTTGAAGAAAGGTGACTGCAGCGCGCTTCGATGTTTTCGAGCCCTATTTCGAGCGCGTAATCCACTGCTGCCCGCAAGCCGAGACGAACCGAACAGTTCTTTTCCCACGTTTCAAAGCGTCTGGCATCAGGTCGCAACTCGTATCGATCGGGTGCGGTCCAGGGCGCGCCGTAGAGATCGATCATCGCTGGCTCGATCTTCTCCAGAACTGATTTTCGCATGTACATGAAACCCGTTCCCCGCGGCGCACGGAGAAACTTCCTGCCGGTAGCGGTGAGGATGTCGCAGCCGAGAGCATTCACATCGATCGGCGTTTGACCCGCAGCTTGGCAGGCGTCGAGCAGATAGAGAATGCCGTTGTCTCGCGCTATTCGACCGATCGCTGCTGCTGGATTGATAAGCCCGCCGTTCGTCGGGATCCAGGTGACCGCTATCAATCGAACGCGCTCATCAATCATTTTCGCCAGCGCGTCCGGATCAAGGACGCCAGAGGCGTCATTCGGAATGATTTCGATGGATACGCCGGTGCTCTTGGCAACCTGCAAAAATGCCACGTAGTTGGCCGCAAATTCGGCACTTGCCGTCAGAATCCTGTCTCCAGGTCCAAAAGAAAGGGAATAGAAGGCGCGCTGCCAGGCGATCGTCGCGTTTTCAGCTATCGCTATCTCGTCGCGAGCGCAGTTTACGAAAGTGGCCAAGCTGTCATAGGCTCCCTCCAACAGCGAGTTGGCCTCCGCTGCTGCCTCGTAGCCACCGATTTCGCCCTCCCGGCTCAGGTAGCCAATCACTGCATCGATCACCCGGCTCGGCATCAATGCCGCTCCAGCATTGTTTAGATGGTTTCTGCTTTTTGTGCCGGGGGTATCGGCACGCAGACGAAGGAGGTCAAAAGCCTTGCAAGCATCGCTGTTGATTTGCGACATAAGCGTTCCTTCCTTTAATCGAGTCAGTAATCTTGTTGACGCAATAAGCATTGTCGCGGAAGTCGACAACTTCGCAACCCGCTGTGCAGAACTGAGCGACAGGGCGACTCTTTGCTAATTCGACGGGCCAGAGTGCTCCGGACGATGCGATTTGCGAAACTCACGAGGGCCAGGGTTCGTTTCTCAGAAGGCGTTGTTCGTCTCGACGAAGCAGCTCTTTTACGAATTGCTTGACGACTCGTACTCTCGGGAGATACGCTAGGTCGTGGTGTGCCGACATCCAGATCTCACGTTCGCCGCGCAACTCTTCAAGCACTGGAATGAGCCCGAGTTTCAGACTGCGTGCGAATTCAGGAAGCGCTACAATTCCTGCGCCCGCAGACGCCGCGAACATCTGCGACATCATGCTGTTTGAGCTGAACGCCATCGTTGGGGCGGGTACGAGTTCCTCTAGCCATAGAACGCTTTCGAGCTGAACTAGCTCTTCGATATAGCCGACAAAGCGGTGCTCGCGAAGATCCGCCGCTTGAGAGGGAACGCCATTGCGTTCCAGATAGACCTGCGAAGCGAATAGGCCAGTCTTGAAGCGTCCGATCAGCTGACTGTCGAGAGCAGTTCCATGTGGCTTGAAGAAGCTTAGGAAAAGATCTGCCTCCCGGCGAGCGACCCGAACGGTTTGCGGCGATGTCACAAGCTCGATGTCAAGATCAGGGTACCGACTACTGAGTTCAACGAGGCGCTCGGAGAGATAAAGCGTTGCGATGCCCTCCATGGTGGCTAATCTGACCGTACCGCGTACCTCGTCTCGATTGCTCACGTCGCTGCGAAGCGCATTCACCCCATTCTCGATTTCCTCCGCTCGCCGCATCGTAACAAGCCCGGCTGGGGTCAGCAGAAGTCCATCCCTGGTCCTTTCGACGAGTGCGCCGCCAACCGTGTATTCCAGGCGAGCAAGCCGACGGGAAACAGTGGAGTGGCTGACTTTCAGTTCCCGGGCGGCTCCGGTCACGCTCTTGCACCGAACGACGATGAGGAAAAGTTTGAGATCGTCCCAGTCAAGATGATCGATTGCAGTCGCCATGCGACCCTCCGTCTATTTTTGCACAGAGTAGTGCATCCAATTCGGGTTGGCGCACAAATTCGTTTTGATAGTTTCGAACGGGCTGTAAAGGCGAACATGCAGCATATCATGACGCAAACCACTTGCGGATATCCTGGTCGCCAGCAGGTCGCGCTGCTTAACCTGCCTTGGGAGAAACCATGTCTAGACGAACTGTGAATGCTTCGAACGCTGCGGCAGTAGGACCATATTCGCACGCGACATGGGCCGGCGACCTGTTATTTTGCTCGGGCCAGACGCCGCTCGATTCCAGCACCGGCAAACTTGTCGACGGAACCGTCGCCGATCAGACACGCCAGTGTTTCGATAATCTGTTTGAAGTTCTTGAAGCAGCAGGCTTGGGGTCGGATGATGTCGTATCCGTGAACGTTTATCTCACCGACATGAGCGACTTTGGTCAGATGAATGAGATTTACGCCACACGTTTTTCATCGCCCTTCCCGGCCCGCACCACCATTGGCTCCGCCAGCCTGCCGCTTGGAGCACGTATCGAGATCGGTCTAACAGCAAAACGGCAATCTTGAGCCTGCCTTTGCCGAGTTGGTCGAGATGGCTGATGGCGAACGTTGATCAGTAGAGGAATGTCGATGGGAAGCACGAACTTCAAGGCCGCCGCTGCTCATGTAGCCCCGGTTTATCTCGATCCGTTGGAGAGCGCGGAGAAAGCTTGTTCGGTAATTGAAGAGGCTGCTCGAAATGGCGCATCACTTGTGGTTTTTTCGGAAAGCTTTCTTCCCGGGTTTCCCGTCTGGGCGGCACTTTACCCACCCATTCAATCGCACGGACATTTCAAACGCTTCCTGAACGCCTCGGTATATGTGGATGGGCCAGAAATCGAGCGTGTGCGCAAAGCTGCGTCCGATAACAGTGTATTCGTTTCAATCGGTTTCTCCGAGCGCAACCCGGCAAGTGTTGGAGGACTGTGGAATAGCAATGTCTTGATTTCCGATACAGGCGAAATCCTCATCCATCATCGGAAGCTGGTCGCAACGTTTTTCGAGAAACTGGTTTGGGATCCGGGCGATGGCGCGGGTCTGGTCGTCGCAAATACAAGAATAGGCCGTATCGGCGGTCTCATCTGCGGGGAAAACACAAATCCACTCGCGCGCTACAGTCTGATGACGCAGGCCGAACAGGTTCATATAAGTAGCTATCCGCCGATCTGGCCCACTCGTGTTCCAACGGAGAGCGATAACTACGATAACAGGGCGGCCAACCGCATTCGGGCCTCAGCCCATTGTTTCGAGGCCAAGTGCTTCGGCATCGTTGTCGCCGGTCGGTTGGATGAAAGCGCACGCAGATCTATTGCTTTGGATGATCCTGCGATCGCAGCGATCATAGATGCCAGTCCGCGGGCCAGCAGCTTTTTCCTCGGACCGACTGGAGCGCCATTTGGTGACGAAATGATTGATGAAGGTATCGGCTATGCCCATATCGATCTTGACGAGTGTGTTGAACCGAAACGACTTCATGACGTCGTGTCTGGCTACAACCGCTTCGATGTATTCGGCGTCACTGTCAACCGGACACGCCGAAAGCCGATCCGGTTCGAAGAGGGCCGGGAGGAATATGGAACCCGTCCCGATGCGCCAGCCTTAGAGGAGTAAGGCGATGACTCGGACGGGTATGCACATGATACGGAAGGGTTTCTCCTTCAAAGGGCCGGCGAACGGGATTCATGCCCTCAACTCCTGGATCACTCCGGAGGAAGATCTCTTTCTGGTCACGCATATGGGGTTCCTGAACATCGACCCCGACCATTGGCATCTGGATGTCGATGGCCTCGTGGGCACCCCAACGAGATTGCGTCTCTCGGATCTTCAAGCCATGCCTCAGCGCGAGTACATGTCATTTCACGAATGCGCTGGAAGCCCTCTTGCCCCGACAGTTGCCAAGCGCAGGATCGGAAATGTGGTTTGGAAAGGCGTGCCGCTGTCGCTTGTTCTGGAACGTGCAAAGATCAGCACCGATACGTCATATGTATGGACTTCCGGCCTCGAGTGGGGCGAATACGCTGAAATTGAAGAAACCTATCAAAAAGAACTGCCTATCGAGAAGGCACTCGCAGAAGAGGTTCTTCTTGCACTTGAGATCAACGGCCGGCCGCTCACTCCGGAGCGTGGAGGTCCGGTTCGACTGGTTGTGCCGGGTTGGTATGGCACAAACTCAGTAAAATGGGTTGGTTCGATCACGGCTGCGGATCGGCGCGCAAGCGGCGCCTATACGACGCGGTTCTATAATGACCTCACCGCGTCGGGAACGAAGCCGGTTTGGGACGTGGCCCCGGAGTCCGTTATCGTATCGCCGTCCCCAAATGATCTGCTGTCAGCGGACATGCCAACGAAAATATGGGGCTGGGCTTGGGGAGATCGCCGGATCTCTAGCGTCGAGGTCAGCGTGGACGGTGGAGGCTCATGGCAGACTGCCTCACTAGGGCCGCGCGAGGGAAGAAGTTGGCAGCGGTTCGAGTTGACTTGGTCACCGGAGCCAGGCCCCCACGTCCTGTTATGTCGCTGCAAAAACGAGCTTGGGGAAGAACAGCCGGCATCTGATGCGAGAAACGCGGTGCACTCGGTTCAAGTTCAAGTTGATTTCTAGTGCCCCGCTTCTACAGCAATCAGGAGGTGACACGGCACCACGATTTTTCCGATGCAACCGATGCCGATCTCGCCATTTATCGCGGAGAGATCTCTTCGGCTGTCCAACTCCTCATCGCATCCAGCGATTGCAAGCTTGGCGATTGGAAATCGGCACGCCTTCTGGGTTAGCGCTGCGACCCGTTCTCAAGCGAGCGCAGGCACGAAAAACACCGCCGATTTGATCATAGACGGTTATCGAGAAAGCGTTAGAGCATTCCGGAGTGGCTAATCCCAATGTCGCGGGCGGAAAGGTGTTGGCATATCGCCTGATCGCGTCATAGGTTCGCGCGACGGCTTGCCCATTGGCAACCAGAAACCGCTCGATCTCGGCCTTCCAGGCTCCGATCCTGGGCAACGGTTGATGTTCTCGTTAGTAGACAAAATGAGTCGCATCAGAACGCAGGATTTTGCGAACTGTATTCCGCGAAACATTCAGCTCTCGGTGATCTTCTTCAACGACCAGCCCTGAACATGGAAGGCTCGTCGGACACGGGCAATCGTATCCACTCTCTCCAACTCTCCACCCCATCTACTGGCAAAAGCCGATGGTCGGATGAAATCCAAGGGGTTAAAATCGGATAAGTATTACCCCCGAGAGGGGTCAACATTCCATGCTTAACACACAATCAGTAGCCTGTGTCGGGACACCTACCGTTCGGGGCGTGGGCGAGCGTTGGTTCCGCGCGGGTGACACTATTTTCCTGATGCCCCGAGCGAGATTCCACATCTTCGACGGTGAGGGCGGGCCAACGGATCCTAACCCACGCCCAAGCCGATGACACCTCTAAGGTCCACATGAACATTTAGGAGAAGTGCGTTCCGGCTCGTTGAGTCCTGCTTCAGAAAGATCGCTTTTCATGCGGGCGGAGTGCCGAACCCACTTCGACTCCTAAGCGATCGAAGCACGCATCGTCTTGTCGTTCAGTGTTTGGGCCAAGTCGGCCGAGAGGCAGCCGAACCTATAGGCCGCGGACCAGATCTCGCCCGGCGCCAGGATGGGGCCATTGTTTTCCTGCTTTTCCTTAAGATAACCCTCGATCCCCGAGGCGCACGGCAGCGCCAGGCCCAGTGCGTTCTGGTCCGGGGTGCAGGACATCAGCGCACGGCCTCGGCAACTCGGCCATCCGGAAGCCCATATGGTCGGCCACGCCGACACGGTGGTTTTGGAGCGATTCGGCCCAGCCGTCGTTCTTGGCGGCGAACTGGAAAAAACGGCGATGAAAATTATCAATCAACCCTTGGACTTCTGAGCAAGCTGAGCATCTGACGCGCAGCGCTTTCATCAGTCACCAAAGTATTGCAGCCTATTCGCCTGATAGCTGCCAAGATTGCGGCGGCTCGTTGTTCTCCCCCCGATGCGATAACCACGTGCCGTGCGCGTCTCACTGTATCGAGATCGACTGACATCACCCGATCGTTTACCGGATGGTCCACCGTGCGGCCGTCTCGATCGAGAAAATTGCACAGAACATCGCACATTGCTCCCTTGCTGATGAGCGTCTCCAACTCCTCTGGCGCAAGAGATGCGACCGACAGCGATGTTGAATGGGTGCCGATATCGCCGACGCTCACCAGTGCAATGTCCAGATCGGCGGATAGCTTCATGATCCGATTCAAGCCGCACTTTTCGATTAGGCGTTCTTTGGTGTCGGGAGAATCAACCAGCAGCGGCGCCATCAAAAGAAAACATTGCGCCCCGAGTTGATTGGCGAGCTGCCAGGTAAAATCGATCGGATTTTCATGCTGGGCTTCCACTGTACCTCCAAGCAGAGACACAATTTTTACCCCTTCGCGCCGCAGCGGGCGAAAACTCGAAAGCGCGGCACTGAGTGTTCGTCCCCAGCCAACCCCGATCGTCGCGTTGTTGGGAATGGTGTCGGAAAGAAACTGACCCAGCGCTTGCCCAACGGCCCGGGCCGTTCCGTCGACATCCTTCGCCGGCGGCGTGACGATCACTTCGTCGAGATTGAGCGCGGCTTCCAGCTCAGATGCCAGCTCCAACTCGCTTGCGGCCTGCTTCACCCAAATCTGGATTTCGCCCCGCTTCAGCGCCTCATCGAGGAGCTTAACGATTGTGCTGCGGCTGACCCCCAGTTTTGCGGCGACTTCGTTTTGGGTAAGTTTCTGATTGTAATAAAGAAAAGCTGCCTTCAACCTGAGGCTTTCAGCGTCCAGCAAGCTGGTGGGGGGCATCCTTGTCAGTTTTGTCATCCAATCCGCCCCTCCGAAAGTGTCGGCAGCCCATTATTCTACCAACTTGGATAATCGTTGCGCCCACGATGCGAACGACGCCCAAATCCGTTCGCAGATCTTCGAGTAAAGCATCTCTAGACGTGGCGATTCACCCTTAACTGGCACGGCTAGCCTCCGCAATAGCTTGCGGTGCTTGGCGTCACATTTGACTGCTCTCGTCGTATCCAGCCACGATGATTTCTCTGCGCCACGGCGGGTCACTTCCGCGGTGCTCGCAGGCAAGACTTGCAACATGTGCGGCAAACTCGAGAGCTTTGCGAGCCCGGTCACCCGTCAAGGCACCGATGCTATCGCGATGCAAGTCGCCGCTCTGCTGGAGATGGGTGAGAAAGCCTGCAATGAGTGCGTCTCCGGCTCCAACGGTATCAACAACCCTCGCAGGGCGTGCTGGAACTTCAACGACTCTGCCACCCGCAAGATAAACCGTTGCGCCCCCCGCACCCCGGCTGACGAGGACGATCTTGGCCCGGTTTGAAAGCCAACTCTCCGCTGCTGAATGCGGCCCAACACCCGGCTGCATGAATCCGAGATCCGTCACCGACAGCTTTACGATATCAGCCATACCGCAGAGGCGATTGAGACGCTGGCGATATGCCTCTGGATCCTGCGCCAGACCGGGCCGGCAGTTTGGATCGATTGAGAGCACGCGCTTACCCTGTTCGTTCTCGAACAGCGACTCGCAAGCGCTCGAGACAGGGGGGTGAATCAACGTGACCGAACCGATGTGCAGGACGTCAACCTCGGTGCCCAAAGATGGTGCCCCTTTCAGCGTCCAGTGCCGTGCCGCACTGCCGCTGTCATAGAACGCATACTCAGGCTCGTCGTCGCCCAGACGCACAAAAGCCAACGTCGTGTCGAAAGGCAGGCGGGTTGCATAGCGAAGATCAATCCCCGCTTCGTTGAATTGCTGAACCAGCATGGCGCCAAAAAAATCCTCGGACAGCCCTCCCATGAATCCGACTTTCCCGCCTAACCTGCCAATCGCAGTCGCGATGTTGCAGCAGGATCCACCACAGACAGGGATGTAGCCACTGCCACCTTCCGGGAGCGCGACCGGCAAGAAGTCAATCAAGGCATCACCGCAGACAACGATCATGAACTCATCCCCCCAATTCCAATACGGCACTCTTCAGAAATTCACAAAGATGTCGGCTTACGGCTCTGCTTGCCTCAACGTGAGGAAGATGCCCGGTATCCGGCAGAGTCAGCACTTGAGCGTTGAACCTCGACAGTCTCGGACGGTCGATCGGATTTATCGTGTCTTCCTCTCCCCAAATGACGATCCGCGGAACTCTGCTGACGGCTATGGAGGCCACATGGGGTTCAATCGAGGTCTCGACATGGCTTAACTCCGAAGCCAGGGCTCTAAGAGCGGCACGAATGCCCGGTCGTTCCAGGTGATCGAGGAGCCGTTGAGCGATCGGTGGCGTTATCAGGCGCGGGCGCGAGACCAAACGCTGAAGTAGCGCCAACGCAGAGCCCAACTCGCTAAGTTCAGGCAGTTCGCTCAGAAATTCTCGACCGACCTCTTTGCCCAGACCAGCCGGTGCGATCAGGCCAAGGCCGGCGACCAAATCCGGTCGGCGGGCTGCCAGTTCGATGGCGATTGCGCCGCCCAGTGAATGCCCCACCACTACAAAGCGATCGTTCTGTCGCGCGAGTGCGTCAATCAGTTCATCGGCCATCTCCGAGATTTTCATGCCAGTCCTGCCAGGCGGTTGACCGCCATGCGCAGGCAGGTCGCAGCTAAAAACCGCAAACGACTGCATGAGCGCGTCCTGATTGGCTATCCAGCTCATTCGGTCAGCTCCGAACCCGTGGAGAAGCAGAAGGTTCGGCCCCGACCCACCCAAGCGGAAGACTGGAAGCGGTAAGTTTGCGGTCGCGTTTGTCACGTCTCGATGATCCCAAGCGTGGAGCCCACTGCCGCAAGCTCGTCTGCGGGGATCAGGATTTTCTTCAGAATGCCTGTCGCTGGGGCTTCGATTTCCATGGTGACCTTGGGTGTCGTGATCAGGACGAGTTGTTCACCTTCGGTGACCATGTCGCCTTCCGTCTTGAACCACTCGTCGATCTGGGCCTCGTCGATTTCGTTTCCGAGATTCGGCATGATGATCGGGATATCCATATGTGTTCCTCGCTCAAAGATGTGTTGGTTCACAGACCGAGACGGGCAAGTTCCCGATCGTCCCAGTCACGTATGCTGCGGCGGTTGCTGCGCTGGCCTGGAAACAACTCGCTGGTGATGACATCAATGATGTCATCTTTCTGGGGAAAGTAGGTTGATTCCATCTCAGCCCCGGGCACGATCCAATTCGGAGAGCCGATTACACGAGGCGCGGCGTGAAGAGTTTCATAGCCGAATCGCGTAATGTTTGCGGCGAGCGTCATCAGGAAGCTGCCGCGCTCCGAGGCCTCCGATACCAGTACGATGCGTCCGGTTTTCCTTATCGAGGCAAGCACGGGTTCATAGTTAAATGGAACAAGCGAACGCGCATCAATCACTTCGACCGAGATGCCGAAGGTGCTTTCGAGTTCTTCAGCAGCAGCGAGCGCGGAGTAAAGCGAAGGTCCCACCGTCAGAATTGTGACGTCTTCTCCAGCGCGCTTACAATCGGGTTCACCAATGGGAAGTTGGTAGTAGCCGGTCGGCACGCCTTCATTGCGGAACTCTTCCACGGTGTCGTAGAGGCGCTGGCTTTCAAAGAAAACCACCGGATCGTTGCCTGACAATGCGGAAGCCAACAGGCCTTTCGCATCATACGGCGTTGCCGGATATACAACTTTGAGGCCTGGAATATGGGCGCATAATGCCGTCCAGTCTTGACTATGCTGGGCGCCGTACTTCGAACCGATCGAGCAACGCAAAACGACGGGAACCTTCAACTCACCTCCGGACATCGATTGCCATTTTGCCATCTGATTGAAGACTTCGTCGCCCGCCCGGCCTAGAAAGTCGCCATACATCAGTTCCACCAGCGCGCGGCCGCCCTCGAGCGCAAAGCCGACCGCCGTCGCAACGATCGCAGCCTCGGAGATCGGTGAATTGAACAACCGATCATGCGGTAGGATTTCGGCAAGCCCCCGGTAAACGCCGAATGCGCCACCCCATTCCCGGCATTCTTCCCCATAGGCGACAAGACTGCCGTCGTGCGTCATGTGGTGCAAGACGGACTCGAACAACGCGTCACGCAATGTGATAGCCCGCATGGGTGACAGCTTGGCTCCGTCCTCGGCAAAGCCGTATCGACTTTTCTTCGCGTCCTGACGGATCCGGCTCACCTCGTTGACAGGCTTGAGGAGCGAAACTTCTTGCGAGGGCAGCTCTATGTTGGTGTTCGAGAACATGAGCTTGCCGATCAGCGTTGGATCTGCATGAATATCAACGGGAGGAGTAAGTGCCGGATCGACCGCGATCGCAGTAATGGAGCGCATGCGATCCGTTGTCTGTTCGCGCAGTTCGGCGACCTGGCCAGCGGTCACAATCCCGGCCTCCTGAAGGCGATTGGAGAACAGAATGATAGGATCGTGCTGTTCCCACGCCTGCATCTCGTCCTTCGTCCGATATGAGTTGATATCTGTCGTTGAATGACCCGAGCTGCGGTAACATTCGACGTCCAGCAAGGCGGGCCCGCGGCCTTGAACCAACAGCTCGCGCTTGCGTGCGACGGCGTCAGCAACGGCGAGCGGATTTGTTCCGTCGACGGTTTCCGCGTGTATGGCTTGCTGGTTGACCGCCAGCCCTATGCGAGACAGGCGGTCCCATCCCATTGTTTCACCGATGGTCTGACCGCCCATCGCATAAAAGTTGTTGGTGAAGAAAAACAGGACCGGCAAACCTCCTTTGAAAGCATCTGCCCACAGCGTCTCGAATTGTGCCATAGCGGCGAAATTCATAGCTTCCCAGACGGGCCCGCAGCCAGTAGAGCCATCGCCCGCGTTGGCCACAGTGATGCCGCTGGCCCCCGCAAGCTTCTTTCGCAATGCGGCCCCTGTGGCTATTCCGGCGGACGCGCCGACAATTGCATTGTTCGGATAAGTCCCAAAAGGCGGGAAGAAGGCATGCATCGACCCGCCCATGCCTCGGTTGAAACCGGTTGAGCGCATGAAGATCTCTGAAAGCAGGCCGAGCAGTAGAAAATTCTCCGCGGTCTCGCTTGTTTTCGGACCCTGCAGAGAGGTCTCCACGGTCCTGAGAAGCGTACCGCGCTCATGGCTCTCCATGATCAGACGCAAGGCATCATCCGGGAGCTTTCGGATCGCAGAAAGGCCCTTCGCGATGAACTCGCCATGGCTGCGATGACTTCCGAAAATATGGTCATGCGGCTCGAGTGAGGCTGCCGCTCCGACGGCAGCAGCCTCTTGCCCGATCGAAAGGTGAGCCGGCCCTTTGTAGTTAAACTCAATGCCGCAATATGCTCCCTTTCCCTTTAGCGAAGCCAAAATCGTCTCAAATTCGCGTATGATCATCATATCGCGCAGAATTTGCAGCAATCCTTCGTCGCCATACCGGGCACGTTCCGCCTCGATATTCTCATCGTACGCGTGGATAGGAATTAAGGGTGCTTGCAGCGTGCTGCGCACCTTGAAGATCCTAGGGTCGATGTGGATTTCCTTGGGCATTCTGACCTCCGATGGGATTTGCCGGGGTCACAATCCCCTTAGCCGCTAGACATATATCGTCACACCAAATGTATTTCAAGAAAGATTTTTGTGTTAGGTGCTTTTAAGCGGGAATCGTACAAATGCGGCGAAACGGCAATTTGTGGCTGGGCATGGCGTCAGATCCCGTAAACAAATGTGTTTCACAAGATATATTTGTGTTGACCTTTGCAAATTTTTCGATGACTATCCCCATAATGATCAGCGGCGAAGAAATGTCGCGAAGAGGGCGATTTGCCGATGTCACGCTGACGCTGTCTGGTCCAGCGTTCTCGTTGGCTCTGCAGCGGATTACGGGAGGATAAATACGATGACAAAATTCGGAATGCACTTCAGTCTGTGGGCGCCCGAGTGGACGACAGAGGCGGCCAACGCCGCAATCCCTCAGGCGGCGCGATACGGGCTGGAAATAATCGAGATCCCTTTGTTCGAGCCGGCCAAAATCGATCTGGATCACGCAAAGTCGATAATCCGAGATCATGGTCTTCAGGCAACCGCGTCGCTTTGCCTGCCCGAAGACAAGATGGCGCACCTGGCTCCGGAAGCCTGTACGCAATATCTATTTCAAGTTCTCGACGCCGCTCACCACATTGGGTGCTCCATGCTGACTGGCGTCACCTACTCGGCGCTCGGCTACAAGACCGGTGTTCCCCCAACAAGTAGCGAGTACGAAGCGGTGGTTCGGGCACTGAAGCCGGTAGCCCGGCGCGCTGCTGAACTCGGCATGACGTTCGGTGTCGAACCTTGCACACGCTTCGACACCCACATCCTCAATACGGCCGCGCAAGGAATATGGCTGCTTGAGCAAATCGATGAACCGAATACCTTCGTCCACCTCGACACCTATCACATGAACGTAGAGGAGAATGGTTTCGACGACGGCATCCGCCGGGCCGCGGGACGCTCTCCCTATATTCACCTTTCCGAAAGTCATCGCGGTGTCCCAGGCACCGGTACCGTAGATTGGGAACTGGTCTTCCGGACATTGCGCGACACCGGATTCGATGGCGATCTTGTCATTGAGAGCTTTGTCTCGGTACCGCCACAGCTTGCTGCGGCACTCTGCATGTGGCGGCCGGCCGCGCTCAATGCTGGCGCTGTACTTGATCAGGGGCTGCCGTATTTGCGCGGCTTGGCGACACGCTACGGCCTCTGAGGCGACAGCTGGCGGCGACGGGCCGCAGACGCAATTCCGAAAATCTAGAGTCTACAACGCTCACAGGAGGAGAAGAGCATGAAACGTCGTGACATTTTGAAGTTTTCTTTGGCCGCAGGCGTGGCATGGCTGATTGCCACGCCAAACCTCGCGATGGCGGCCGACCCAGTCATGGTGACTGTTGTCAAGATTGCCGGCATCCCGTACTTCGGTGCCCTTGAGCGCGGCCTGCAGGAGGCAGGGAAGCAATTCAACATCGACGTTTCCATGACCGGTCCGGCAAACATCGATCCGGCTCAGCAGGTCAAGCTGCTGGAAGATCTGATCGCCAAGAAGGTGGACGTGATCGGCCTTGTGCCCCTGGACGTCAAGGCGTGCGAGCCTGTGCTCAAGCGGGCTCAGGCAGCAGGCATCAAGGTTATTGTCCACGAGGGGCCGGAACAGGAGGGCCGCGACTGGGACGTCGAACTCATTGACTCGACTAAGTTCGGCGAAGTTCAAATGCAGAGCCTCGCCAAGGAAATGGGCGAGGAAGGGGACTATGTCGTCTATGTCGGCACCCTGACTACCCCGCTGCACAACAAGTGGGCCGACGCGGCCATCGCCTATCAAAAGGCACATTATCCCAAGATGAACCTCGTGGCCGATCGCTTCCCTGGCGCCGACGAAATCGACAGCGCCTACCGCACGACCATCGACGTGCTGAAGGCCTATCCGAAGCTCAAGGGTATTCTCGCGTTTGGCTCGAACGGTCCGATCGCCGCCGGCAACGCCGTGAAGGAAAAGCACCTGAGCAAGCGGATTGCCGTCATAGGCACGGTGCTGCCGTCGCAGGCCAAGGACCTGATCATGGACGGCGTCATTCGGGAAGGTTTCATGTGGAACCCGAGAGAAGCTGGCTCTGCGATGGTTGCCGTCGCCAGATTGGTCCTCGACGGAACGAAAATCGAGGACGGGATGGATGTTCCCGGCCTCGGCAAGGCTACGGTGGATGTTCCCGGAAAGCTCATCAAGGTCGACAAGATCACCCACATCAACAAAGAAACCGTGGATGGCCTGATCGCCCAAGGTCTGTAGCCGTCCTTGCAGGAAATACCGCAGGCGGGCCCTCGCTCGCCTGCGGCAGGACAGATGCCAGCGACTAAGGGTAAAGCCCACTATGACCACATTCCTTGAATTGACCCATGTCTCCAAGAATTTCGGCGGAGTTCGAGCGCTTCGAGATGTCGATCTGTCGCTGGAGGCCGGCGAAGTTCACTGTCTTGTTGGCGAAAATGGTTCGGGCAAATCCACCCTGATCAAGATTATTGCTGGCGTGCAGGCGCCCGATCCAGGTGGTAGCATCGTTCTGGAGGGTCGCGAACATTCTCGTTTGGACCCCATTCTTTCCACCAAGAGTGGCATCCAGGTTATCTATCAGGATCTCTCCCTCTTTCCCAATATGTCCGTGGCGGAGAATATCGCCATCGGCAGCCACATGGGCTTACCTCGGCTCGCGAATTGGAACCGCATAAATGACATTGCGGCGAAAGCCATGGCCCGCATCAACGTCAATCTCGACCTTGAGACGATGGTGTCGGACCTCTCTATCGCAAACCGGCAACTGGTTGCGATTTGCCGCGCCATGGCCGCCGACGCAAAGCTGGTCATCATGGACGAGCCCACCGCCTCGTTGACCCGGCATGAGGTGGATTCTCTGCTGCGTGTCGTCAACGACCTTAAGAGCAGAGACATTTGCACGGTGTTCGTATCTCACCGTCTCGATGAAGTAATGGAGATAGCCGAGCGCGTAACGGTTCTGCGTGACGGCGGTAAGGTGGGGACCTTCGATGCCAGCGAAATCACTTCGCGGCGGCTCGAGACCTTGATGACTGGTCATAAATTCGACTATGCGCCTCCGCAGCCCGGAGGCGAGGCTGCGGAGGTTGTGCTGGCGGTTCGAAACCTGACTCGACCAGGCCACTACGAGGATATCAGCTTCGAAATTGGCAAGGGAGAGATCGTCGGCCTAACCGGGCTTTTGGGCTCCGGACGGACGGAACTCGCACTCAGCATCTTCGGTATGAATCCACCATCCCGCGGCACGATTGAAGTCTCCGGGAAGCCGCTGGTAGCCAGCTCCAATCGTGTCGCAATAGCCAGCGGCGTGGCTTACGTCCCGGAAGACAGGTTGATGCTCGGCCTGGCGCTGGGGCAGCCCATTTCTGCAAACATCCTCGCGACGGTCCTTGATAGCTTAGCCGGCAAATTCGGCCTCATCGACCCGGCCAAACGTGTAGCCGCAGCGGGTGATTGGATCGTTCGCCTGAACACGAAAGTGTCCGACCTCGAAAATCCTGTCGGAACTCTGTCAGGAGGCAACCAGCAACGGGTGGTGTTGGGCAAGTGGATGGCCACCAAACCCCGCGTGCTGATACTCGACAGCCCCACCGTCGGCGTGGACATCAAGGCCAAGGACGGAATCTATGAGATTGTGCACGGATTGGCGGCAGAAGGCGTCGGGGTACTGCTCATCTCCGACGAAGCCCAGGAGGTCTTCTACCACACCCATCGTGTCCTGGTCATGCGGCAAGGCAGGCTCGTCAGCGAAGTCCATCCGCTTTCATCGACCGAGAGAAATCTGCAAGAGGTTATCTATGCCTAAGACAATTCAACGCTGGACACGAAGTCACGAATTTTGGCTGCTTGCGGTCGTCGTCATATTATCCATGTTCCTCACGGCAGCGACGGACAGTTTTCTGACGCTGCAAAACCTTTTCGACCTTCTCACCTCCACTTCGTTTGCGGGCATTCTTGCAGCCGGTCTGCTTGTGGTCTTGGTGTTCGGTGGGATCGACATCTCCTTTACTGCCATAGCCAGCGTCGCTCAATATGTGGCTCTCATGATTGCTAAGACCTATCCAATTGGGTGGTTCGGAGTGTTCTTTGTCGCCTGCTGCACTGGTATACTATGTGGGCTATTCAATGCGGCTATCATTCATAAGGTTCGCATTTCTTCCGTTATTGTGACTATATCCACTCTCAATGTTTTTTTTGGATTACTGATATATATCACCCGCGGCGACTATATCACCTCCCTTCCCAGCTATTTCCGCGAAGGTATCTGGTGGTTCGAATTCACCGACAGTAATGGATTTCCTTATGCGATCAATTTCCAGGCACTGTTGCTAGTGGTCGCATTCTTTATGACCTGGGTCTTGCTCAACAAGACAAACATCGGCCGTCAAATATATGCCATGGGGGGGAATGAGATAGCCGTTGAACGCCTTGGTTTTCATGTCTTCGGCCTGAGGTGCCTTGTCTACGGCTATATGGGGTTCATGGCTGCGATCGCATCAATATCGCAAGCCCAACTGGCCCAATCGGTTACGCCGACGACGCTCATCGGCAAGGAACTCGAAGTGCTTGCGGCTGTCGTTCTTGGCGGCGCGAGTCTGACCGGTGGCAACGGCTCCGTGTTTGGCGCCGTACTGGGCGTGATGCTCATCGCAATTTTGCAGAACGGACTGATATTGCTGGGCGTGTCCTCATATTGGAATCAGTTCTTTGTCGGCTGCGTTATTCTGCTTGCGGTCTCGGCGACTGCGCTGTCTCAGCGGCGTCGGCATGCTGGACTCGCGTCCTAGGGAGGAAATTACCATGAAGCCGTCCGCCAATCGATCTCTCATATCCCGTTTCGTTCGAGAGAACGCCACGACGATGACGCTTGCTTCCATTTTCATGGCCCTTCTAGCGGTGTTTGGCCTCATTCTCGGCGATCGGCTGCTGAGTGTGGGAACATTTCAGTCGATAGCCTTTCAGACCCCGGAACTTGGCATTCTTGGTCTTGCGATGATGCTTGCGCTCCTTTCCGGTGGGCTGAATTTGTCGATCATTTCGACGGCGAATCTCTGCGCTTTGACGATAGCGTCGGTGTTGCAGTTCACAATTCCGTGGGGCGATGCTGGAAGTGTGCTTTGGCTCACCTGGCAAGTAGGCGCGGTTGCCGCGGGCCTCGCCGTCGCCATTCTGATAGGCCTGTTGAACGGCTTCATCATCGCCTATCTCGGTGTATCCCCCATTCTGGCCACACTGGGAACCATGATCGCCTGCAAGGGTCTTGCCATTGGACTGACGCGTGGAAACGTCTTGTCAGGCTTTCCAGATCCAATCGTTGCGATTGGAAATGGAACCTTTCTGGGCGTACCGCTTGCGTTCCTGCTGTTTGTTGCCATTTGCGTGTTCGTGTCGGTGGTTCTTCGGCGATCATCCTTCGGTCAGAAGGTCTACCTTGTCGGCGCCAACGAGAAAGCTGCCGAGTTCTCGGGCATACATGTCAAACGAGTTTTGCTTTTGACGTATGCCTTATCGGGCGCGCTTGCAGGATGCGGCGGGCTTGTAATGATGGCCCGATTCAATTCTGCCAACGCGTCCTATGGCGAGAGCTTCCTTCTCATCAGCATCCTGGCGGCGGTTCTGGGGGGCATCAATCCATATGGCGGCACCGGAAAAGTATCAGGGTTGTTTGCTGCGTTGCTGCTCTTGCAGCTGATCTCCTCCGCGTTCAATTTGATGAACTTTAGCCAGTTCCTGACAATTGCCATCTGGGGGGCACTTCTGATCGGCGTTTCCGCGCTCCGCTCAGGCACAGGCATATTCGGTCGGTTGCACCTCTTCGAATTCTGGAGAGCAAAGAGCGCCGTGTCCGAAAAACCCTGATCTGTTCGTCTTGGAAAGCGGACGGAGGATGCCTTAGCGACAGTGGCGCTCAAAAATGTCCGCACCAAGTCACGGAGCTGAGCCGGCGTGGAGCATCATCGATGTGCGGAATTGCCGAGCGATTGTAACTTGCCGAATAGATATGAGAGAGAAATTCAGTTCATGGACAAGCCTGCGCAATTGCGTCAAATGACGACGGTAGTCGCCGACACCGCTGACGTTGAAGCCGTCAAGCGCCTAGAGCCAATGGATTGTACCACCAATCCCACCATTGTGCTCCAGGCGCTAAAAGCTCCTATCTAACATGCAGATTTTGAGGAAGCACTCGAGTGGGGAGCAAGGCAGCTGCCGAAGGCGCGCTATACCTTCGCCGCGCTGTGGATGTGAGGAATATCTGGATCCCCTACGGAGAATAAGGGCTCCAACTCTGGTCATCCGGGCGGGAGGAGAACCGCACCGGCAGGCAAGAACAACGGAATTTGAGGGAATCGCAGAGCTGTAACGGAGCTGCGGTTATTGGGCTCTGTTTGCGGCACGGGGTGCTGCGAAATGGTGCAACTAAGGGAGGATTTTCATGCTGAAGAACATCGATCCGGCTCTGAATGCGGATGTGCTGCATGCGCTCCGGTCCATGGGGCATGGCGACACGGTCGTCGTTTCCGACACCAATTTTCCTTCGGATTCCATTGCCCGGCAAACGATGCTCGGCAAGCTGTTGCGGATAGACAATGTGTCTGCTGCCCGCGCCATCAACGCTATTCTTTCGGTAATGCCGCTGGATACGCCGCTGCAGCCGTCTGCCGGGCGAATGGAAATCATGGGCGCGCCGGACGAGATCCCTCCAGTGCAGCAGGAAGTCCAGGCCGTTATCGACGGCGCCGAGGCCAAGCCGGCGCCGATGTATGGCATTGAGCGTTTCGCCTTCTATGAGGAGGCCAAAAAGGCCTATTGCGTCATCACCACGGGCGAAAACCGCTTCTACGGCTGCTTCCTCTTCACCAAAGGCGTCATTGCGCCGGAAACCGTTTGAGGGGAAACGATAATGAAGGTGGGTGTTTCGATCCTCAGGATTTTCGTCGGTGGTTTCTCGGCAGCGCTCTCGCGGGGCGTTAGTCCGGTCGAGGCCGTGCGTTTCGGCTGCGCGACCGCCGGTATTGCGGTGACGCGGCGGGGCACCGCACCTGCAATGCCGAAGATCGAGGAAATCGAGGCGCTTCTCCAGAAGGGAGGAGCAGCATGACCCGCAACGACCCGATCAAACACTTCTTCATCTGGCCAGCGTTGCTGATCGTGCTGGTGATCTCGATCTTCCCGCTGATCTATTCGCTGACCACCAGCTTCATGAGCCTGCGGCTCGTGCCGCCGATCCCCGCGCGTTTCGTCGGCTTCGGCAATTATGCGGAACTGCTTCAGAATCCGCGCTTCTGGAATGTCGCCTGGACGACGACGATCATCGCTTCTGTCGCGGTGACGCTGCAATATGTCATCGGTTTTTCCGTGGCGCTGGCGCTCAACCGTCGTGTGCCCGGCGAAGGTCTGTTCCGGGTCAGCTTCCTGGTGCCGATGCTGGTAGCGCCCGTTGCCGTTGCACTCATTGCCCGCCAGATCCTCAATCCCACGATGGGCCCGCTCAATGAGCTGATGACCGTCTTCGGTTTTCCCAATCTGCCATTTCTGACGCAGACCAGATGGGCTATCGGCGCCATCATTTCCGTCGAAGTGTGGCAGTGGACACCCTTCGTCATCCTGATGCTTCTTGCCGGGTTGCAAACCCTGCCCGAGGACGTCTACGAGGCTGCCGCGCTTGAAAATGCCAGCCCCTGGCAGCAGTTCTGGGGGATCACTTTCCCGATGATGCTGCCGATTTCGGTGGCTGTGGTCTTCATCCGCCTCATCGAGAGCTACAAGATCATCGACACGGTTTTCGTCATGACAGGCGGAGGGCCTGGCATTTCGACCGAAACGCTGACCTTGTTCGCGTATCAGGAGGGCTTCAAGAAGTTCAACCTTGGCTACACATCCGCCCTGTCGTTCCTCTTCCTGATCGTCATTACCGTGATCGGGCTCGTCTATCTCGCCATCCTGAAGCCCTATCTGGAGAAGCACAAATGAGCGTGCGTGACCTCAAAGGATCCGGCCGCTGGTGGGCGCTCGCAGGCTGCCTGCTCTGGCTTGCCTTCACCTTCTTTCCGCTTTACTGGGTCGCGATCACTTCGTTCAAGTCGCCGCTCGGGGTCGTCGGCGGGCCGACCTATATTCCATTTGTCGACTTCGACCCGACGCTGACAGCCTGGAGCGAGCTCCTGTCGGGCGCGCGCGGCCAGTTCTACAACACCTTCATCGCCTCGACGATCGTCGGGCTTTCCGCATCGGTGCTGGCCACCTTCATCGGATCGATGGCAGCCTATGCGCTGGTGCGCTTCACCTTCGAGGTCAAGCTGCTGTCCGGCGTGATTTTTGTCGTTGTTGCCTTCGGCGGATATCTGCTCGGCCGTCATGTGCTGGGCTACGGGCAGGCTATTTCGCTGATCTTTGCCTTTGTTGCAGCGCTTGCGCTCGCCATCGGCTCCAGCCGTATCAGGCTTCCGGGGCCGCTCCTCGGCAATGATGATATCGTCTTCTGGTTTGTCAGCCAGCGCATGTTTCCGCCGATCGTCGCCGCCTTTGCCTTGTTCCTGATGTATACGGAAATGGGCAAGTTGGGGTTCAAGCTGGTGGACACCTATACAGGCCTCACCTTCGCCTATGTCGCCTTCTCGCTGCCGATCGTGATCTGGCTGATGCGCGATTTCTTTGCGGCACTGCCGGTTGAAGTCGAAGAGGCGGCGATGGTCGACAATGTGCCGTCGTGGAGAATTTTTTTCGGTATCGTCCTGCCGATGTCCAAGCCGGGCCTGATCGCGACATTCATGATCACACTCGCCTTCGTCTGGAACGAGTTCCTGTTCGCACTCTTCCTGACCAGTTCCAAATGGCAGACTCTTCCCATTCTCGTTGCCGGGCAAAACAGCCAGCGCGGCGACGAGTGGTGGTCGATATCGGCAGCCGCCCTGGTCGCGATCATACCCATGGTCGTCATGGCGGGCATTTTGAGCAGGCTGATGCGGTCCGGCCTGCTTTTAGGAGCAATAAAGTGACCGTTCGACAAGCCTAGTCATTGTTCAATTCCGGGGAGGAAAACATGAGAAGATTGCTACTGAGTTCAACGGCCGCAGGACTACTTGCTGTGGCGGGCGTCCCATCCGCGCTCGCGTGCGAACCGGACTACACCGGTGTCACGCTCACCGCCACGACGCAGACAGGCCCCTATATTGCTTCTGCGCTGCAACTCGCGGCCAAGGGCTGGGAAGAAAAGACCTGCGGCAAGGTGAATGTCGTCGAATTTCCGTGGTCGGAACTCTATCCGAAAATCGTAACCTCGTTGACCTCGGGCGAAGACACGTTCGACGTGGTCGCCTTTGCGCCGGCCTGGGCACCGGACTTCACCGATTTTCTCTCGGAAATGCCGAAGAATATGCAATCAGGTGCCGACTGGGAGGACATCGCGCCGGTTTACCGCGAGCAACTGATGGTCTGGAACGGCAAGGTCCTGTCGCAGACCATGGACGGTGATGCCCATACCTATACCTACCGCATTGATCTGTTTGAAAACGCGGAAAACCAGAGCGCCTTCAAGGCGAAGTATGGCTACGATCTGGCCCCGCCGAAGACATGGAAGCAGTATCTCGACATCGCTGAATTCTTCCAGCAGCCGGACAAGGGCCTTTGGGGCACGGCGGAAGCCTTCCGCCGTGGTGGCCAGCAATTCTGGTTCCTGTTCAGTCACGTGGCGGGATACACCAGCCATCCCGACAATCCCGGCGGTATGTTCTTCGATCCTGACACGATGGATGCGCAGGTCAACAATCCGGGCTGGGTGCGCGGCCTTGAGGAATATATCCGCGCCTCGAAACTGGCACCGCCAAATGCGCTGAACTTCTCGTTCGGCGAAGTGAACGCGGCCTTTGCCGGTGGCCAGGTCGCGGAATCGATCGGCTGGGGCGATACCGGCGTCATCGCCGCCGACCCGAAGCAGTCGAAGGTTGCTGGCAGCGTCGGCTCGGCATCCCTGCCGGGATCTGACGAGATCTGGAACTACAAGACCAAGAAGTGGGACAAGCAGCCCGAGGTCGTCCAGACTTCCTTCATGGCCTTCGGCGGTTGGCAGGCAGCCGTACCGTCGTCCTCGAAGAACCAAGAGGCCGCTTGGAACTATATCCAGTTCCTGACGAGCCCGGCGGTTTCCGGTCAGGCGGCCATCACCGGCGGCACAGGCGTCAATCCTTACCGTCTTTCGCACACGACAAATACGGCGTTGTGGTCGAAGATCTTTTCCGAGCGCGAGGCCAAGGAATATCTTGGAAGCCAGAAGGACGCGGTGACCGCCAAGAACACGGCGCTCGACATGCGCCTGCCGGGCTATTTCTCCTATACGGAAATTCTCGAAATCGAGCTTTCCAAGGCATTGGCTGGAGAAGTGACGCCGCAGCAGGCGCTGGATACCGTGGCTGCCGGATGGAACAAGCTGACGGACGAGTTTGGCCGCGACAAGCAACTGGTAGCCTATCGTTCGTCGATGGGCCTACCTGCGAAGTAAGCCCATCCTCAACAACCCATCCCGGCGGTGCCGGGATGGGATTAGACATCGTTGGAAGAAGAAGCAAACCATCGCCGCTTAGAGCGCCGTGCGTCCTTTCGGACGCACAATGGACGCTCTAACTCTTTCAATCCACGCATCGCGCCTTCCGAAAATCGACTCCGATTTCGGGCCGATGCGCTGGGACAGGCGATGGAATTCTCATGAAAAGGTTACAGCATGTCCCAGGTGCGTTTGGATCAGGTCACCAAGTCCTTTGGCAGTGTTGAGGTCATCCCTCCGCTCGATTTGGCAATTGCCGACAAGGAATTCGTGGTTCTTGTCGGACCTTCCGGCTGTGGGAAGACAACCACCCTGCGGATGATCGCGGGGCTGGAACAGACGACATCAGGGGAAATCCGTATCGGCGAGCGGGACGTTACCACGCTGCGCCCGGGTCTGCGCAATTGCTCGATGGTGTTTCAGAATTACGCGCTCTATCCGCATATGACAGTCGCCGAAAACATCGGCTACGGCATGAAGGTGCGCGGGACGCCGAAGCAGGACATCGATGCCGCCGTTGCAAATGCGGCGCGCATTCTCAATCTCGGTGCCTATTTGAAACGCAAGCCGAACGCGCTCTCAGGTGGCCAACGTCAGCGCGTCGCCATCGGGCGCGCCATCGTACGCCAGCCCGATGTTTTTCTGTTCGATGAACCGCTATCCAATCTGGACGCCAAGCTGCGCATCGAAATGCGCACCGAGATCAAACTGCTGCACCGCCGTCTGCAGACCACGATCGTCTATGTGACGCACGACCAGGTGGAGGCGATGACCATGGCCGACCGGGTCGTGGTGATGAACCAGGGCCGGATCGAACAGGCCGCCGACCCGATCACGCTGTATGAGTCTCCCAAAAATCTCTTCGTCGCGGCCTTCATCGGCGCCCCCAGTATGAATTTCGTCGAAGGGGGGCTGGAGGCTGACGGCGCCGGCGTTGTTTTCCGGGCGGACGGCGATGTAGCCATTACCGTTCCCGCGCGCATGGTGAAGCATCTCTCGGCGGGTATTGGCCAGGCAGTCGTTCTCGGTATTCGGCCGGAGCATACGATGACTGCGGACCCCGCCTTTCCGACGATTCGCGTGCACGTCGCGGACATCGAACCTCTCGGCCCTCATACACTTGCCATCGGGAAAGCTGGTGCGAGTGCATTTACCGCTCAGATCCACGCCGCATCCCGGGTCAGACCCGAAGACACGATCCAGATTCCGATCGATCCAGAAAAGATGCATTTCTTCCTAAAAAGCACCGGCGAGGCATTAAGGCTAGACTGATAGACGACCATTCGCCTGGCAGTTGCCATGATGGCGCTCCGACTCCTCAACAAAGGGCAACAAGAGCCTCGGCGGCGTCTCCGTCGATAACAAGCCCGTTGACGACACCGCTCTTCAGCAGCCCTCTTGCTGCAGCTGATTTCTCCTGTCCAGCGATCAGCAGGATCACGGGAATCTTCATCAGCTCGTCGAAGCCGAGGGCAATCGTTCTTCTGTTGAGATCGTGGTCGACCTGCTTTCCTTCGCAGTCGAAGAAAATTCCGTTGGTGTCACCGACTGCCCCACATCGTCTGAGGCTTTCCAGTTCGGCGCGCGAAATCATGCCTTGGCGACGCAGCAACGATTCCTCTGTCAGTTCGCCTGCGCTGATGAAGCACACCGAGGCAGAACGCGCGATTTCCATGGCTTTGACCACCGAACGTTGCGACAGAAGGACTTTTCTATCCTCGACGCTATCAGCAATGAATGGCACCGGTAGAAAATAGCCCTCGCCCCCCGTTCTGCGAGCCAGCGCATGCACGACCTCGAACGGGTTATAGGCGCTGTTTGCGGTCAGCGACCCCATGATGGAGATGAAGCGGGCATGGGGCGCGCGTACGCCTGCCAGCTGTAGAGTCATCTGCTCGATCGTGCGGCCCCAGCCCGTTCCAATCGTCACGGACGCACTCTCCGAAAGCAAGGACTTCAAATGGTTGGCGGCGGCCACGCCAACGGCGCGAAAGGCGATCTGCTTGCGCACATCAATGTCCGCATCCTTGGTATCCTTGAAACCGAAGGCCGGTGTTGAGATGCAGAAATCGAGACCATAAGTTATCCGCAGATGGTCTTCGAACGGAAGCATGCCAACGCGCTGGTGGTCGATGGAAATGCTCACCAGTCCGCTGTCGCGGGCTTCTGAAAGCATTTTATTGACGCGTGCACGCGTGACCCCGAGTCTCCCGGCAGTCTGCTCCTGATTGAGGCCTCCAACATAATAAAACCATGCGGCACGTACCATCAGGGCTTCTTCGCTATCGGACATGTTCTCTCCCGCAAGTTACAAATGTATTTCTGATTGACATTTGTAATCTAGTCAATTTAGATTTGGTCATTCGCTGTTACAGACCGCGAATAGAGAAGCGGGTCAATGTGGAGGGCCCGCATGCGGAGGAGAACGCAATGACTAAATTTTGGAAGCGGATGGCTGCCGCCACCGCCATGACATTTCTGATGGGTGCAGCAGGCGCGAATGCCATGGACATCGCATGGGTTCACGCCAACGCGGCCGCGCAATCGGAACAGCGCGTAAAGGCCGGTTTCGAAAGCTGGCTGAAGGAGAAGGGCAAGGACTGGAAAATCAGCCTGCTCGATAGCGGAGGATCGGGCGAGCGCACGGCATCCAACCTGCAGGACGCAGCCTCGCGCGGCGTCGACGCCATCGTCATCACCATGGCGGATCTGCGCGCGTCGCGTGCCGCTCTCGATGCAGCCATTGCAGCCAAAATCCCCGTCTTTACGGTCGACAGCGGCTATATCACCGGTGTGATGGTTGATATCACCACCAACAACTGGGCCATGTCCTCGAGCGTGTCGCCTTATCTACTGAACGAACTGGGCGGCAAGGGCAACATCATCTTCCTGCGCATGGCCGAACATCACGGCACGCGCAAGCGCGGCGACGTGATGGAGACCATTCTCAAGGAATATCCCGACATCAAGGTTTTGGCCGAACACAATATCGACTACACCGCCTTCTTCGAAGACACGACATCGACGATGCAGGATTATGCAGCCCGCTTCGGCGATCAGATCAATGCCGTCTGGGCGCCGTGGGACGAGCCGGCACAGGCTGCGATCAACGCGCTGACGGCTGCCGGCCTGAAGAACGTCAAGGTTATCGGCATCGACGGGCACCCGCAGGCCGTCGCGGAGGTGTGCAAGCCGGACGGCCTGATGATCGCCACCGTCAGCCAGCCTTTCGAGAAGATGGGCGCGCAGGTCGGAGACTGGATCGAGGCCATCGTCGAGAAGAAGGAAGACCCTGCAAACGTCATCCCGTCCAAAACCGTCTATCTCGATGCGCCGCTCGTGACCAAGCAGAACTGCAAGGACTTCCTCCCCAAGTGACCGCCAGGCCGGTTCCGGCAAAGGTCGGGACCGGCAGTCACCTGAAGACACGCAAGGAGGAGACGCAAATGTCCGTCAGTCTATCTGGAATTGTCATGCAATATCCCGGCACGCGCGCGCTCGACAACGTCTCTGTCGATTTTCGGTTTACCGAGGTTCACGGACTGATCGGCGAAAACGGTGCGGGCAAGACGACGCTCGTCAGCATTCTAGGCGGCAGCAGGCAGCCAACCGGCGGAGCCATCGCCATCGATAGCCAGCCGGTCACGCTGCACAATCCGGGTGACGCGCTTCGAAAGGGCATCGCCCATGTCTCGCAGGAAGGCAGTCTCGTGCCGGGTCTCACCGGCGCACAGAACATTCTTCTCGGCGACGAGCCAAAACTGGGTTTCGGCATCATCAGCAAGGCGAAATTGCGCCAACGCGCCCGAGATCTGCTCACCCGCTGGTTTCCGCAACTGGATATCGATCTCAACGCCTCGGTCGAGAGCCTGCCCATGGCCGACCAGAAGGTCATCGAAATCGTCCGGGCGCTGCGCGGCGATATCCGTCTGCTCATTCTGGACGAACCGACCGCGACGCTTCCCGCCCGCGAAAAGGAAAGTCTCTGGAGCATTATCAAGACGCTCCCCTCAAAGGGCGTCGGCATCGTGCTGATCAGCCACTTCCTTTCCGAGATCAAGGCGCTCAGCGACCGCGTCACCGTGCTGCGCGACGGACGGCACGTCGCCACCCTTGCGGCAGATGAAACGACCGAAGCACAACTGATCGACATGATGCTGCAGCGCTCCGGTAAAACAGCGGTCACGGCCGTTGATTCCGACGCGCTGAAAACCACCGGGGAGACAGTTCTCGATATCCGCGACTGGAAAGCGGGCAATGTGAGGGTGGAGGCGTTTTCGATCCGCGGTGGCGAAATCGTCGGGCTCATCGGTCTGACCGGCGCCGGTCATTTCGGCTTTGCCCGCACACTTTACACAGGAACCGGCGCTGTTACCGGAACCTACCGCTTCTGCGGAGAGGATCTCAAGACCGTCGATGCGCGCATCATGCAGCGCAAGGGCGTCGCCTTCATCCCGGACCAGCGCATGGAAAATTCGCTGATCGGTGAATGGGACGTGCGCGAAAACCTCGCCATGGTGCATCCCGATCACGGGGCGTTCGGCTCGACCGGCGTGATATCGCCGGCCCGAGAAGCACGGGAAGCCAATGCCATCATGGCGCTTCTCGATGTAAAGGCGCATTCGCACAGCCAGATGATCAAGGATTTGAGCGGAGGCAACAAGCAGAAGGTGTCCATTGGCAAATGGCTCTACGGGGCCAGGGACCGATACCGCCTGATGATCTTCGTCGAGCCGACCGAAGGCGTCGATATCGGCGCCAAACGCGAGATCCATGCGCAGCTGCGGCGGCTTGCCGCTCAAGGAGCGGCCATCGTCGTCGCCTCGTCGGATCTGCTGGAAATCGCCGATATCGCCGATCGGGTCGTTCCTTTCGTCAATGGCGAGGCCGCACCCGGCCTCGATCGCCCGACCTTTTCCGAGGCACGTTTCATTTCCGCCATGGCAGGAGTTTCCCCATGATCGCCAAATCCCCAGCCTCATCCGGTCGTCAGGGCGTTGTCTCTTCCGGCCCTGTGCGCCGCGACTGGATGCTCAAATATAGCACGCTCTTTGCACTCATCCTGCTTTTTCTCGGCTTCGCGCTGACGGTGGAGCGTTTTTTGACTACCTCCAATCTGCTGAACATCATTCAGCAGATCTCGATGCTGACCATTGTTGGAGCGGGCCTCACGTTCGGCTTCGCCGCCCGTGAGATGGACCTGTCCGTCGGTTACATGGTCGGCCTTTCCGGCATTCTGGTACCGCTGCTGCTGATATCCGGCACGTCGCTGCCGCTGGCGCTTCTGGCCGGCATTGCCGTAGGCTTTGCCGTTGGAGCGGCCAATTCGGCGCTGGTCACGCTTGTCGGCGTTCCGTCGCTGATCGCCACGCTCGCCACCGGTTCGATCCTCTACGGCATCAACTTCCTGATGACCGGCGGCCGCGCCATCTATGGCGGCCTGCCTCAGGAATATCTGTTTCTGGGACAGGGCCAGCTTTTCGGCGTCCCGGTGCTGGCTTATTTCATGGTCGCCTTCGTGGTGCTGGCCTGGTTCTTGATGGAGCGCACCATTTTCGGCCGCTACATCTATGCGGTCGGCGGCAATCTGAAAGCGGCCGAACTTTCCGGCGTCAACGGTCGCTTCTACCGCGCCGCCGCCATGATCGTCTGCAGCGTCTTTGCGGGCATTGCCGGCGCGCTCCTGGCCGCCCGTCTCGGCTCCGGCCAGCCCAATGCGGGCGAGCGCTACCTGTTGGATGGTCTCGCCACTGTGTTCATCGGCATGACGATGTTCCGGCCGGGCACGGCGACGATTACCGGCACCTTCTTCGGCGCGCTATTCATCGGCGTCATCAACAATGGTCTCAACCTCATCGGCATGGACACATATATCCAGAGCATCGTGAAGGGCCTCATCATTCTGATTGCGGTGGCCATTGTTTCCCGCACCACCAAGCTCAAGCTTCTCTGAGATCGAGGACGGCATATCAATGACCACCAAAACCGAATCGTCGGGCAAGGCAACGCCCACCCAAAACCCCGCCAACTCCAATCTTCTGGATCTCTACCGCACCATGCGGCGCATCCGCACCTTCGAGGAGCGCGTCGGCGAACTCTTCATTCGCGGCCAGTCAGCCGGCTCCATGCTGCATCTGTCGATCGGCGAGGAATCGACTGCCGCCGGGGTCTGCGACGCCATGCAGCCGCAGGACACCTTCACCACCCATCATCGCGGCCACGGCATCTTTCTGGCGCGCGGCGCCGATCCGAAACAAATGATGGCCGAAATCGGCGGCAAGGAAACCGGCTATTGCAAGGGCAAGGGCGGATCGATGCACATCGCCGATATGGCGCTCGGGCATCTGGGTGCCAACGCCATTGTCGGCGGAGGCATTCCGGCCGTGGTCGGGGCAGGCCTGTCGTCCAAATATTTTAAGAAGGGGTCTGTTTCCATCGCCTTCTTCGGCGATGGCGCAATGCAGCAGGGCATTCTCTACGAGAGCATGAATATGGCAGCGCTTTGGGATCTGCCGGTGCTGTTTGTCTGCATCAACAACCAATACGGCATGGGCACACGCGTCGACCAGGCCACCCGCAACACGGCCTTCGACCAGCGCGCCAAGGCATTCGGGCTGAACGGCGCTGTCGTGGACGGGCTCGATGTCGAGGCCGTGCAGTCGGAGGCCCGCTGGCTGGTAGATGATGCGCGCGCCGGCAAGCCTGGATTTCTCTCCATCGACGTCTACCGCTTCTTCGGTCATGCCCGCATGGACAAGAGCCCCTATCGGCAGGAAGACGAAGAGCTGGAAGGTCGCAAGAAGGATCCGGTGCGCTTTGCCCGCGATCGCCTGATCGAGTCCGGTCTGGAAAACGAAGCCGCCCTCGACGATCTCGACAAAACCATTGCGGCCGAAATGGACGCCACGATCGACTTTTCCGCCGAATCCAAGGCTCCCCCGCTCAGCTCGATGTTCCGCGACGTCTATGCGGTCGGCGAGCCAGAACCGGAGCCCGTCAGAACCCGTATCGACCGCGTACTTGCCAGGGATGAAGCATAATGACCGCGATGACCTACAGAGACGCGCTACGCAAGGCGCTGGACGATGCAATGACGGAAGACAAGTCCATCGTCGTCATCGGCGAGGAAGTCGGTCGCTATGGCGGCGCCTATGGTGTCACCAAAGATCTCATCAAGATCCACGGCGCGGACCGGCTGATCGATACGCCGATTTCGGAACCTGCCATCATCGGCACCGCCGTCGGCGCGGCCATGACGGGCCTGCGTCCCGTGGCCGAGCTGATGTATATCGACTTTCTCGGCATGACTATGGACCAGCTCGCCAACCAAGCGGCGAAAATCCGCTATATGTTCGGCGGTCAGACGGGCGTGCCTATGGTGCTGCGCACGCAGGGCGGCACGGGCCGGTCGGCCGGCGCTCAGCATTCCCAGAGCCTTGAGGCCTGGGTAATGCACACGCCGGGCCTGCGGCTCGCCATGCCGGCGACTGTGGCCGATGCTTATCATCTGCTGCGCCAAAGCCTGACCAAGCCCGATCCGGTCGTCTTCATCGAGCACAAGGCGCTCTACACCCGCAAGGAAGACGTGGATCTCGACGCTGAGCCTCTGCCATGGGGCAAGGCAGCCGTGCGCCGCGAAGGCAAGGATCTCGTCATCGTCACCTACTCGCGTCAGGTACATTACGCGATGGAAGCAGCAGAAGCCCTGTCAAGCAAGGGTATCGAAGTGACCGTGATCGACCTTCGTACGCTCAATCCGCTCGATTTCGATACGGTGCGCGAGCATGTGGAGCGGGTCGGCAAAGCGATGGTGGTGACGGAGGCCGTCATGACATCCGGCGTTGCCGCCGAGCTTTCGGCCCGCATCACCGAGGAATGCTTCGATTTCCTCGAACAGCCGGTCGTGCGCGTGGCGGGCGAGGACATCCCGATCTCCGTATCGCAGGACCTTGAGACCAACAGCGTTCCCACCGCCGCCCTGATCGCCAGCACTGCCGAGAGAATGGTGAGATGACAGAACGAATTCTGAAGATGCCTCGCCTCGGCGAGACCATGGACGAGGGAAAGGTGGTCGGTTGGCTCATCCAGCCCGGCGATGTCTTCAAGCGTGGCGATCCGATCGTCGAAATCGAAACCGACAAGACCATCGCCGAATATCCAGCGCTTGGCGACGGCACATTACATGACATCATCGCCCTTGTCGGCGTTACGGTGGAAGTCGGCCAGCCGCTCGCCCGCATTGATATCGGCATCGGCCCGGACTGGACCGCCGACGAGCCTGCCGCTCCGGCCAGGACGACGGGTCTGGTGGAAACCGATCTCGACATGCCGCGTCTTGGCGAGACCATGGAAGAGGGCCGGGTTGCCAAATGGCTGAAGGCGCCGGGCGACAGCTTCGCGCGCGGTGAGGCGATTATCGAGATCGAGACGGACAAGACGATTGCCGAATTCCCGGCGCTGATGGATGGAACGCTTGTTTCCATTCTGCGGGGCGACGGGGAAATGGTCACAGTTGGAGAGCCCATAGGCCGCATTTCGATTGCGGCATCGGACGCTCGGGAGGCGAAACCAGCTGAGATCGAAGCCTCGGTCGCGGCTGTCCCCGTTCCGGCACAAGCCAATATCCGGCAGCGCGCCACTGGCGGACCGGTTCGTGCAACCCCCGTGGCCCGTCGCCTGTGCCGTATCAACGGCGTGGATCTCCAGAGCCTTGCGGGCACGGGGCGGCGGGCGCGCGTGGAAAAAGCCGATGTGCTTGCAGCCTTGTCAGGAAGTCCACAGACAAGCGGCAAGTCGCCGGACGGTGTCCTGTTTGCCGACCTGCCACGCGGCCGCATGGCCTATCTCGATACGGGCAAATCGGGTCCGCGCACGGCCCTGCTGCTGCATGGGTTTGCGGGCGACCGCACGACTTGGGCAGCCATCGCCTCCGGCCTGAAGCGCGCCGGACATCGTGTGCTCATTCCCGATCTGCCCAGTCATGGGCTGACGGAGATTGCGGCCTCCACCGCGGTGGATCTATCCGCCGATCTCGCCGCGTTCCTGCAGCGCGTCGCACTGGCCGGGTCGATCGATATTGTCGCGCATTCGCTCGGGTGCGTGGCGGCCGTGGATTTCGCGGTGACGGCGCCGGATCGTGTCGGATCGCTGACGCTTCTCGCCCCTGCCGGTCTCGGGCCGGAGATCGATGGAGATTTCGTCCACGGCATGGCGCGGGCAACGGTTGCGGCGGAAGTGTCGCATCTCCTCCGGCGGCTGTCGGTCAACCCCGTGCCGCTTTCGGATGGCGCACTTGCAGTCCTTGCCGGGGATCTGGCCAAGGGGCGTCTGGCAACGCTTGCCGCCGCTATTGCCGGTCCATCCGGGCAAAAGGTGGACAGCCTCGCCAAGCTCGAAAAGCTGGCGGCGAGCGTGGAAACCCGCGTCATCTTCGGTCTGGAAGACCGCATCATTCCGTGGCGGCATGTCACGTCCGTATCGCCGCGTGTCGCCATCCATCTCCTGTCCCGCTCCGGCCATATGCCGCAATGGGACCAGCCGAAGGATGTGCTTGATATCCTTCTTTCCGAAAGAGCATGAGGTTTATCGATGAGCACTGCAACAGACACTCTGAAAGACGCCCAGCGGCGGATCGGTACCTTTGCCAGGACCAGCCCAGAGTTGTTCGGCGGCTTTGCCCGCATCAGCAAGGTGGCGACGACTGCAGGCGCATTCTCGTCGGCGCAGCGGGAACTGATCGCGGTCGCCATTGCCGTGTCGAAGGGGTGCGAGGATTGCATCGTCTATCACGTCGATGCCGCCATGAAGCACGGGGCAACCGAGGCGGAGCTTGTGGAAGCGCTTGAGGTGGCTGTCGAAATGGGTGGCGGTCCGGCTGTGATGTACGGCGCCAAGGCGCTGGAAATCCTGCGGGGACTGCAATAACGAAGGAGGGCTGTCGCTCTGGAGGGATCGGCGGCTGGAGGAGAACATAATGGCCTATTTTCTGACCGCAGATGGCGGCACCGAAAGCCTGCGCGCCCGCGTTTACGATCTGTCTGGCACCTGCCTCGGCAGTGTCGCCGTTCCCTACGAGACGAAGTTTTCCAGCGGCGCGCGCGCCGAGCAGAACCCGGAAGACTGGTGGAATGCCTTCGTGACAGCGTCCCGGCAAGCGATCAGTGAGAGCCGGGTCGATCCGGCTGCAATCGAATCGATCTGCCTTGCGACGACGAGTTGCACGGTGGTGGCGCTCGACCGTGACGGCCAGGCGCTGAGGCCCGCAATCATCTGGATGGATGTGCGCGCCAATGCCGAAGCCGATGCGGTGCTGGCCACCGGCGACGGCGCGTTGATCACCAACGGCGGCGGCAAAGGTCCGGTCTCGGCCGAATGGATGATCCCGAAGGCGTTGTGGATCGCCCGCAACGAGCCGGAAATCTTCAAGGCGGCGCACACGATCTGCGAATATCAGGATTTCATGACGCTGCGGCTGACGGGCGAGCGGGCCGCCAGCCTGAATAACGTCGCCCTTCGCTGGCATTACCAGACAGATCGCGGCGGATGGGCGACATCGCTGGTCGAGGCCCTCGGCATTCCCGAACTGATGCAAAAGTGGCCGCAGCGCGTGGTCGCTCCCGGCGAGATGGTCGGTACGCTCAGCGCCAAGGCGGCCGATGCGCTCGGTCTGCCCGCGACCGTCAAGCTCGTGCAGGGCGGTGCGGATGCGCTGATCGGCATGATCGGCCTTGGCGTGGCGCGGCCGGGGCAGCTTGCGCTGATCACCGGATCATCGCATCTGCAATTCGGCGTCTCCGACACACCGCTCAATGCACCGGGGATCTGGGGCAGCTATCCCGATTGCGTCTATCCCAAGCGCTACATCGTCGAAGGCGGTCAGACCTCGACAGGCTCGATCATCGCCTGGCTCGGGCGCCTGATGAACGGCACGATGGATCTGGACGGGATGAACCGCAAGGCTGTCGCGCTGGAGCCCGGCTGCGACGGTCTCATCGTGCAGGATCACTTTCAGGGCAATCGCACGCCCTATACCGATCCGCTGTCGCGCGGAGCCATCGTCGGACTAACGCTTGCGCATGAACCGCATCATATCTTCCGCGCGATCATGGAAGGAATCGGTTTCGGCACCCGCGCCATTCTCGATGCCATGGCTGATGCAGGCTATCGCGGCAGCGAGATCACGGTCGGCGGCGGGGCAGGGGCCTCTGATCTCTGGTTGCAGATCCATGCCGATACGGCCGGGCT
>NZ_CP054029.1:0-515224 GCF_005862185.2 Rhizobium hidalgonense | reverse complement strand
CGGCCGTCGAATTCGGCGATGACCTTGCCTTCGGCCAGTTCGGTGCCGTAGCCGGTCGGCGTGTAAAAAGCCGGAATGCCGGCGCCGCCGGCGCGGATGCGTTCGGCCAGCGTTCCCTGCGGCACCAGCTCGAGTTCGATCTCGCCGGCCAGGTATTTGTCGGTGAAGGCGCGTGGATCCGACGAGCGCGGGAAGGAGCAGATCATTTTCCGGACCAAGCCGGCGTCAATCATTGCGGCGATGCCGATGCGGCCGTTGCCGGCATTGTTGTTGATCACCGTCAAGTTTTTTGGAGCCTTGTCGATCAAGGCATGAATCAACTCGATCGGCGCGCCGGAGCCGCCGAAACCACCGATCATGACGGTTGCCCCGTCACCGATTTCGGAGACGGCTTCGGCCGTGCTCGCGACTGTTTTGTCCATTGGGATCTCCTCCGCTTCAGCCTCAGAAATAAAGGGCGGCCGGCGCCGGGGCAAGATGGTTTGTGCGATATTTGACATTTGTTCATATATCGCACAAAGTCATGGCAGGATTGGAGACCCGACCATGCGCGAAACGGATTTTGTCAGCGGCTTTGCCCGCGGTCTGAAAGTGATCGAAGCCTTCGGTGAAACGCGGCAGCGGCTGTCGATTGCCGAGGCCGCCAGGCTGACGGCGCTCGACCGCGCCACCGTGCGGCGGTCGCTGCTGACGCTCGCCGAGCTCGGTTATGCCGATTACGACGGCAAGTTCTTTACGCTGACGCCGAAGATCTTGCGGCTCGGCCATGCCTATCTCGAGGCCACACCGCTGCCGGCGCTGTTGCAGCCGCATCTCGATCATCTCTCGGAACAGGCCGGCCAGAGCGCCTCGGCCTCGGTGCTCGACGGCACCGAGATCGTCTATATCGCCCGGGCCGCGCAGCGCCGGGTGATGTCGATCAATCTCACCCCCGGCAGCCGCCTGCCGGCCTATTGCGCCTCGATGGGCCGGGTGCTGCTCGCAGCGCTTTCCGAGGCGGAGGCGCGCGCCATCCTCGCCCGCAGCGAGCTGAAGCAGAACACGGCAAAGACCAGGACCGACCCGAACGAGCTCATCGAGGAATTCCGCCGCGTGCGCGCCGAGGGCTACGCCATCATCGATCAGGAGCTGGAGATCGGCCTCTGCTCGATCGCCGTGCCTATTGAAAACGATCGCGGCGAAACGGTCGCGGCGATCAATATCGGCGCGCCGGCCGCCCTCGTCCCGGCCGCCGAGATGAAGGCGCAGTACCTGCCGCTGCTGAAGGAAGCGCAGGCCGCCTTGCGGCCGCTGCTGCGCCGATGAAGAACAGCCTGGAGGCGGCACGCGGCCCGGTCGAAATCGGGGCCGCGTGCAATCGGTCAAGGTCGACACGACCTCGATCATCCGCCTGATCACCGCGCGCTACGACCTGCCGGTTCTGCCCGGCATCGTCGCCGCGACACGGCGCGGCGAGCCGCCCCCCGCCAAAGATAATGCAGCACCCGCCGCCAGGCAGGAAAGATTATTCGTAGAACAACAAGGGTTTGACAGAGGCGCAATTTGGCAGTTCGGAGATTATCTCGACTTAACCCCGTTTCCACACCGACTCGTGACAACATTCGAAACTAACCTTAATGGTTTGTTAAGCTTAGAAGCACGGGAGGTTCGCATGCACGGGGGCGAGATCAAGAAGGCATTTTACCCGAACTTCAACATGATCAGGCTCGTCGCAGCCTCCACGGTGATCTTCTCGCATGCATTCCTGATCTCGGAAAAGACCTCGGCGAACGAGCCCATCCACCGTCTGCTCGGCGAGGGCAAGATCCTTGGCCTCTTCGGCGTCTATGCGTTTTTCGTCACGAGCGGCTTCCTCGTCACTCAGAGCGCGCAGTTCGGCAACGCAGGCGCTTTTCTCTGGCGGCGGGCGCTGAGAATATATCCGGCGTTTATCGTCTGTACGCTGCTCAGCGTCTATGTCTTGGGCGCCTTGTTCAGCCCGTTGGGCATCAGTGGTTACCTGCTCAAGTCGCTTCATGTGAAGACGACGGTGCATGCGGTGCTCGACCCGAGCTTTGGCATGACCCTGCCGCATGTGCAGTTTTATGATCCCGCAATCTCCTGGCTTGCCACCTTCGTCAACGGCTCTCTCTGGACGATCGGGCAGGAAATCTTCTGCTACGTGATCGTCGCGGGATTGATGGTAACCGGACTTCTGCGCGCCCCGCTCATGGCACTTGCTCTCGCCGTGGGGGTGACCTGGCAGCTTTTCTTCGATCATCCGTGGCCAAACACACGATTCCTGACGGATTTCACTTTTATCGCCCCCTACTTCTTCTGCGGTTCGCTTCTGTGGTTCGTGACGGAAAAGCGGCAGCCCAATTTCGCCCTGGCATCGATCTTCGCGGCGCTCGGTGTGCTCTGCCTCGTCTTCTGGCCCGCCTATCTTTACGGACCCATGTTGTTCGCCTATCCGCTTGTCTACATCGCGACCTCGCAAACCATACGCATGCCGACTCTCGAACGATTGGGCGACGTCTCCTACGGGACCTATCTCTATGGCTGGCCAGTCGAGCAGGTGATGAACCATGCCCTCGGCCAATATAGCACGTGGTGGGCGGTCCTTGCCCTTTCCCTGCCGACAGCGTGGTTGCTTGGCTGGCTTTCGTGGCATCTCCTGGAAAAGCGTGCGCTGCGGTTAAAGCGGCTCACCTTTCTTCAGCGACAGCCTGTCAGTCCTTGAGACTGAGGTCGATTCACACAGCCAGCGACGTGTGGCGTTCTTGACCGTCACAGCGGGACCTCGACGCGGGATACGGACGCCATTCCGAATTACTCCACTTGCCGTATCATAATTTCCGATATACATCATTCCATCGGAAATAGTGGGGGAATGATGGAACGTTCGTTTTTGACGATTGCCGCGGGCGAGAATCATGAGGCGATACGGGCGCTTTCGGCGCCGGCGCGGATCGAGATTCTGAAGCTGCTCTGCGCCAAGGGCCCGCTTAACATCAACGATATTGCCCAGGCGCTGTCCCTCCCCCAATCCACCGTCGCAACCGGCATTCAGATCCTCGAAGAGGCCGGGCTGGTGGATTCGCGGCTGGCCAAGGCCCGCAAGGGAAACCAGAAAATCTGCTCGGCGACCTATAGCGAAATCCTGATCAGCTTCGAGGAAAGTGCCGCGCAGCGGGCCAATAACATCATCGAAGTCGAGATGCCGGTCGGGCTCTACACCAGCTGCGACGTGCATGCGCCCTGCGGTCTCTGCTCCAGCGAAAGCGTCATCGGACCGCTTGATGTGCCCGACTATTTCCTCGATCCGCAGCGCATGCAGGCCGGGCTTGTGTGGTTCGGCAGGGGCTATGTGGAATACAAATTCCCCAACAATGCCAAGGTATTGAACAAGGACATCCGCGCCATCGAGTTTTCGCTGGAACTGTCGTCGGAAGTGCCCGGCACCAATGCGGACTGGCCCTCGGATATAACCCTCTGGGTCAATGGCATGGCGATCGGCACCTGGACGTCGCCCGGCGATTACGGCGACAAGCGCGGCGCCTTCACGCCGGCCTGGTGGAAGCTCGAAGGCTCGCAATATGGTATGATGAAGACCTGGCGGATTTCGACGCGCGGCACCTTCATCGACGGCGTTGCCGCCTCGAATGTGACGCTCAGCGATCTGGCACTCGGCCAGCATTCCTCCATCCGGCTCAGGGTCGGCATCGCCGAAAATGCCGGCCATACCGGCGGCGTCAATATATTTGGCCGCGGCTTCGGCAATCACGGTCGCGACATCATCATGCGGCTGCACGTCTGAATTTTTCAGTATCGGATATCCTGATTTATAAATGCCGATTATTTTGAGTTTTAGTGGCTGCTAAATATTTGTAACGTACTGCATCTAAAAGGTTTTCTGTCAACAAGCCATAAGTATGATTAAATCCGGGACTCGGTTGACAGATCGGCATTCCTGATATCAAGTTAGGAGCAAGAAAACAAAATATCTGATATATAAACGGGAGGATCCGTTGAAGACGAACGTTGTGGTTCACCGCGATTTCCGCATCGCGACCATCGATTCCAGGCTCTACAGCTCATTTCTCGAGCATCTCGGCAGAGCGATCTACGGCGGTATTTACGAGCCCGGACATCCGACAGCCGATGAGGACGGCTTCCGCCGCGACGTGCTCGATCTGGTGCGTGATCTCGATACGCCCTACTGCCGTTATCCCGGCGGCAATTTCGTCTCGGCCTATAATTGGGAAGACGGCGTCGGCCCGCGGTCCGAGCGCCCGGTGCGCCTCGACCTTGCCTGGCGCACCCGCGAAGCCAACCAGATCGGCGTCAACGAATTCGTCGACTGGTGCAAGAAGGCCAATACCAAGCCGATGCTCGCCGTCAATCTCGGCTCGCGCGGCCTCGATGCCGCCCGCAATTTCCTGGAATATTGCAACCATCCCGGCGGCACCTACTGGTCGGACCTGCGCCGCAAGCACGGCTGGTCCAATCCGCATGACGTCAAATTGTGGTGCCTCGGCAACGAGATGGACGGCCCCTGGCAGGTCGGTCACAAATCGGCCTATGAATATGGCCGGCTGGCGGACGAGACGGCAAAGGCGATGCGCGGCTTCGACAAGTCGCTCGAACTCGTGGTCTGCGGCTCGTCCAATTCCGAGATGAAGACCTATCCCGATTGGGAGGCGCAGGTTCTCGAGCAGTGCTATGACAGCGCCGACCATATCTCGCTGCATATGTATTTTGCCAACCGCGAGAAGAACACGCTCAACTATCTCTCTCGCGCCACCAAGCTCGACCGTTACATCACCACGATCGGCGGGGTGATCGACTACATCAAGGCGAAAAAGCGCTCGAAGAAGACGATCGGCATTTCCTTCGACGAATGGAACGTCTGGTATCATTCCAACCAGCAGGACAAGGAGATCCTGGCGCGCGACGAGTGGCCGGATGCGCCGCATCTGCTGGAAGATATCTATAATTTCGAAGACGTGCTGCAGGTCGGCGGCATCCTGAACACCTTCATTCGCCGCTCCGACCGGGTGCGCATCGCCTGTATCGCCCAGCTCGTCAACGTCATTGCCCCCATCATGACCGAGGATGGCGGTGCGGCCTGGCGCCAGACGATCTATTATCCCTTCTATTACGCCTCCCGATATGGCCGCGGCACGGCGCTGCAGCTCGTCGTCGACGGCCCGACCTATGACAGCGACGAGGAAAACGAGGTTCCCTATCTCGACGTCTCGGCGGTGCATTCCGAAGATGGCAGGACGCTGACCTTCTTTGCCGTCAACCGCCATCCGGACACGGCGCTTGATCTCGACGTGCGGCTGGAAGGTTTTGCCGGCGCCCGCCTGATCGAGCAGGTGGAAATGACCCATGGCGATCTCGAAGCTGTCAACACGGCGCAGCGGCCGCAAACGGTCGCTCCGGTCACCGTCGAGAGTGCCAAGATCGAAGACGGACGAGTGCGGGCGGCGCTGAAACCGCTGTCCTACAACGTCATCCGGCTGTCGGTGTGACAGCCGCCGCCGGGCAAACTCGATATAGGGCCCGGCTGAGAAAATCGGCTCACTGCGAGGAGGCAGGCGGGCCGGAGGATGGTTCACTGAAGCCCCGGGCCTAAAGCCCTGATGCTTCTGCGAACCGACAACCGCGACATGCCCATGCGCGCCCCAGCGGCCGCCGTATCGTCGCTTACTTGGGAGGAGTTCATGCAACAGTGGAAAAGGTTTGCATTCGGCTTCGTGCTGGCCACGCTCGGCCTGGCCGCGACGGCGAGGGCCGATGACTACACCTCCTTGCCGCGCAAGGAGACGCTTATCGTCGAAAATCCGGAAGGGACGATCAAAAATCCCGGCTGGTTCAACATCTGGGTCAATGGCGGCGGCGGTGTTTCCACCGGCCTGCAGCAGCTGACCATGGATACGCTCTGGTATATCGACCCCGAACAAGGGCTTGGCGGCGCGACCTGGGACAATTCGCTCGCCGCCGACAAGCCGCAATATAATGCCGACTTCACCGAGATGACCGTGAAACTGCGCAAGGGGCTCTTCTGGAGCGACGGCGTCGAATTCACCGCCGATGACGTCGTCTATACCGTCAAGACGCAGATGGATCATCCCGGCATGGTCTGGAGTGCGGCCTTCTCGGTGCAGGTGGCAAGTGTGGAGGCGACCGACCCCCAGACCGTGGTGTTCAAGCTGAAGAAGCCGAATTCGCGCTTCCACGCCATCTTCACCGTGCGCTGGAACGGCGCCTGGATCATGCCCAAGCACGTCTTCGAGAAAGTCGAAGATCCGCTTCGCTATGATTTCGCCAATCCCGTCTCGCTCGGCGCCTACAAGCTGAAGTCCTACGATCCGCAGGGCAAGTGGTATACCTGGGAAAAGCGCGACGACTGGCAGCGGACCTCGCTTGCCCGCTTCGGCGAGCCTGCCCCGAAATATGTGACCTATACCGATCCCGGCCCGCCGGATAAACGCACCATCGCCCAGCTCGAGCACAATCTCGATATCATCCACGACAACACGCCGGAGGGCATGTTCACCCTCAAGGAGAAGTCGAAGACGATCGAGACCTGGTTCCCGGGCTTCCCCTTCGCCCATCCGGATCCGACGCTGCCGGCGGTCATCTTCAACAACCAGAACCCGCCGTTCGACAATGCCGATGTGCGCTGGGCGCTGGCCCTGCTGATCGACATCAAGGCCGTCGACATGGCGAGCTACCGCGGGGCGGCGACGCTTTCGGCGCTCGGCGTGCCGCCGACGGCGGCGACGATGAAAGACTATCAGGCACCGATGCAGGACTGGCTGAAGGATTTCGAGATCGATACCGGCAAGAGCAAGATCAAGCCGTACGATCCGACGATCGGACAGCAGATCGCCGATATCCTGCGCAAGCAGCCGAAGTTCAAGGACCAGATCCCGAGCGACCCGCAGGCGATCAGCGGTGCCTTCGGCTATGGCTGGTGGAAACCGGATCCGAAAGCGGCCGGCGAACTGCTTGAGAAGGCCGGCTTCAAGAAATCCGGTGGCAAATGGCTGACCCCGGATGGACAGCCCTTCAAGATCCGCATGACGGTGGAAGGCGACACCCGCTCGGTCTTCACCCGCGCCGGCACGCTGATTGCGCAGCAATGGGCCGCTTTCGGCATCGACGCCAAGGCGGTGCCGGCCGCGAAGCTTTGGCAGACGGCGCTGCAGCCCGGCGATTTCCAGGTGGCGATCGCCTGGAGCGTCGAAACATGGGGCGGCGATCCGGATCTGTCCTTCTTCCTCGACAGCTGGCACTCACAGTTCGTCGCCAAGAAGGGTGAGGTTCAGCCGCCGCGCAACTGGCAGCGCTGGTCCAATCCGGAGCTCGACAAGATCATCGAGAGCATCCGTGGCATCAGCGCCGACGATCCGAAGGGCGTCGAGCTCGGCAAGGATTATCTGAAGCTGGTCGCCCGCGAAATGCCGACGATCCCGCTGATGTCCTATAACGTCTTCACCTCGATGGATACGACCTATTGGACCGGCTATCCGACGATCGCAGACCCCTATACCGATCCGGTGCCGAACTGGGCGAATTCGAGGCTGATGATGGTCAAGCTGAAGCCGGCTCAACCGAAATAATCCTCCCAACGCCGGCGCGAGTGTTGCGCGCCGGCCCCCTAATCGACGGGCATGCGGCCCAGCCCATGCTCGTCGATCCTTTCCAGAAGGGAACCAGAGAGGAACCACTGCCTTATGACGCCCTATCTGATCTTTGTGCTGAAGCGGTTCGGTCAGTTTCTGCTTGTCGTCTTTCTCGGTGTGACGATCACCTTCTTCGTCACCCATCTGACCCCGATCGATCCGGTCGAAGAAAGCATAGGCGCCATCACCCAGATGGGGCAGTCCGATCCGAATGCGATCGAGCTGATGCGCCAGTCGCTGCGCGAGCTGTACGGAATGCAGGGCTCGATCTGGCAGCAATATGTGCATTTCTGGCTGCGGCTGGCGACCGGTGATCTCGGCCCCTCGCTCTCGGCTTTTCCCACACCCGTCTCCACCATCATCCTGCGCTCGCTGCCCTGGACGATCGGGCTGATGACGGTGTCGACGCTGATCACCTTCGTGCTCGGCAATGCGATCGGCGCGCTCGCCGGATATTACCGCAAGGACATGGTGCTGAAAGCCGTCAGCCTGGTCTTCATCGCCCTGCTGCCCATTCCCTACTATATTCTGGCCTTCGTGCTGCTGATCGTCTTCGGCTTTATCTGGCCGGTGCTGCCGATCAATGGCGGCTACGAAATGAACGCCAATCTGGACCTCTCCTTTGCGCTCGTCTTCGATATCCTCAAACACTCCATCCTGCCGGCCCTATCGCTGATCCTTGTGGGAGCCGGCAGCTGGCTGATCGGCATGCGGGCGCTGGTTTCCAACATCATCACCGACGATTATGTCGTCTTCGCCGAGCTTGGCGGCGTGCCGAAGCGCAAGATCCTGCGCTCCTACATCGCCCGCAATGCCATGGTGCCGCAATTCACCGGGCTCGCCATGTCGCTCGGCGCGATCTTCAACGGTACCGTCATCACCGAAATCGTCTTCGGTTATCCGGGCATCGGCAATCTGCTGATCGAAGCGGTGCATGCCGGCGACTACAGCCTGGTGCTCGGCCTCAGCGCCTTGTCGATCGTCGGCGTTGCCGCCGCCGTCTTCATCATCGACATTCTGAGCCCGCTGATCGATCCGCGCATCAAGGTGGAATAGGCCATGTTTACCATCATCCGCGACCTCGCCCGCCAGAACATGGAATTCCTCTGTGGCCTGCTCCTCTTTGCCGTCATCGTCGGCTTCGTCATCCTGTCGTATTTCTCGCCCTACGGCGCGACCGACATCTATCTCCTGCCGCCGGACATGCCGCCGGACGGCGACTATTGGCTCGGCACCACTTCGCGCGGCCAGGACGTTTTCTGGCAGCTGACGACGGCGCTGCGCAACACCCTGTTCTTCGGCATCGGCGTCGCCTTTCTCTCGCGCATCATCTCGCTGGTTGTCGGCCTGGTTGCCGGTTATGCCGGCGGCGCGATCGACCGGGTGCTGATGGCAATCAACGACAGCGTCATGGTCATCCCGCAGTTTCCGCTGCTGATCCTGTTCTATTTCGTGCTGAAGGACAGCATGACCTGGACGGCGCTGATCGTCATCATGGCGTCGCTCGGCTGGTCCTATGACGCCCGCCTGATCCGCTCGGTGGCGATCGGCCTGAAGAGCCGGCCGTTTACCACCCAGAGCGTCTATTCCGGCATGACAATGCGCAAGATCCTCGTCGAGGAGCACCTGCCCTATGTACTGCCGATCGTCTTTGCCACGACGATGAACAACATGATCTGGTCGATCGGCATGGAGATCACCCTTTCGGTGCTCGGCTTCACCGACATCGAAACGCCGACCATGGGCATGATGATCTATTGGGCCAATGCGCATTCGGCTTTGATTTCGGGCATATGGTGGTGGGTGGCCGCCCCTGTCGCCGTCATCGTCATTCTGTTCCTGGCGCTCTTCCTGCTCTCCATGTCGATGAACGAATACAACGATCCGCGCAGCCGGCTCAACCGGATGGGAAGTTAGCATGGAGAATTTGGTCGAAATCCAGAACCTGAAAGCCTATTACCGCGCCTTCCTTTATGGCGTCGATCGCGAGGTGCGCGCCGTCGACGATATCAGCCTGACGATCGGCCGCGGCGAGGTCTATGGGCTTGCCGGGGAATCGAGCAGCGGCAAGACGACGCTGATCAAGACCATTGCCGGCGCCATCCGGCCGCCGCTGAGGGTCATTTCCGGCAACGTCAAATTCCACTTCGGCGGCGGCACCCAGGATATCTACGCGATGACGCCGGAGGAGCGGATGGCGCTGCGCTGGAAGCATCTCTCTTATATCATGCAGGGCTCGATGAATGTGCTCAATCCGGTGCGCCGGATCCGCCACTCCTTCACCGATTTCGCCTTTCGCCACATGAAGGTGAGCAAATCCATCTTCTTCGAAAAGGTCGCCGTCCATCTGCAGCGGCTGAAGCTCGATCCGCATCTGCTCGACGCCTATCCGCACGAACTCTCCGGCGGCATGCGCCAGCGCATGACCATTGCCCTCGCCACCATCCTGACACCGGAATTCATCATCGCCGACGAGCCGACGACGGCGCTCGACGTCATCGTGCAGCGCGACGTGCTGACGATGATCCGCGACATCCAGCGCGAGATGGGCTCGTCCTTCCTGTTCGTCACCCATGATATGGGCGTGCATGCGACCGTCTCCGACCGCATCGGCATCGTCTATGCCGGGCGGCTGGTGGAGGAGGCGCCGACGGCCAAACTCTTCAATATGCCGCTCCACCCCTATACCCAGCACCTTGTGGGCAGCCTGCCGAAGATCGGCGACCCGAGCACTCGGCCATCGCTGGAGGGGCGGCCGCCGAACCTTGCCATGCCGCCGGAAGGCTGCCGGTTTCATCCGCGCTGTCCGAAACGCATGGAAATTTGCTCACAGAAGGTTCCGCCCTTGGTCACCGTCGCGCCGGAGCGGCGGGTGGCCTGTTTTGCGGTTACGGGGGATCAGGTGTGACTCTGCTTAGCCTCTCGCATGTGACGAAAATCTACCGCCAGGGCGGCATGCTCGGCCGGCGGCTGATCACCGCCGTCAACGATGTCAGCTTCGAGCTCGGCGACGAGCCGGAGATCCTTTCGATCGTCGGCGAATCCGGCTCGGGCAAATCGACGGTGGCGGCGATGATCCTCGGCCAGACCGAACCGAGCGAAGGCGAGCTGCAATTCGCCGGCAAGACCGTCGCCATCCACAGCCGGGCCGAACGCACGGCTTTCATGAAGGAGGTGCAGCCGGTGCTGCAAAACCCCTTCGAAGCCTTCAACCCGCTGAAGCGGGTCGACCGCTATCTGTTCGAGACCGCCCGAAACTTCGCCGCGGGAAAACGGCCGGACCGGCAGCAGGCCGAAAAGATGGCCGACGCCGCCCTCCACCACGTCGGCCTGACGCTGGAAGAGGTGAAGGGCCGCTTTCCCCACGAACTCTCCGGCGGCCAGTTGCAGCGCGTCGCCATCGCCCGCGCGCTGATCCCGCAGCCGCGCCTGCTGGTGGCCGACGAACCGGTCTCGATGGTCGACGCCTCGCTGCGCATGGCCATCGTCAACCTCTTCGGCCGGCTGAAAAACGAGCTGGGTCTCTCAATCATCTACATCACGCATGATCTGGCGACGGCTTATTATGTCAGCGATAATATTATCATCATGCGCAAGGGTGAGATCGTCGAGCGCGGGCAGGCTCGGGCCGTGTTGGACGATCCGCAGCATGCGTATTCGCGGGCGCTGAAGGATGCGGTGCTGGCGGCGGATTTTGGTGTGACGGTGTTGCCTCGGCTGGGCTGATTTGGGGCCGTAACCGGACTATCTGCTATTGGGCGACGATTCGAGAAAGCAGCCATTCGTCCATGACAGATCGCGATGTCGACCTTGGGCCAACAGCCGACTTTCGGTTTGGAGAGAAGTCGACTACCTATCTGCAAATCTCATATAGATACTTTTCCCTTTGCTGTTACTGTCGAGCGCTCTCCACAATGCAGTCGTCGCTGAATGAACCGTTTGAAAGCCTAGCGGTTCTGCCGCATATCGACAGCGCGAAACTCGGAGGCCGAACGGTCTCCTTAGTTCCCGTTTGGGACGGTGAAAGCTGGAAAACCTGGCCGGTCGAGAACGGCAAGCTGATAAAGATGTCAATCGTCGACGTAGCGCGGTCTCATTATCTCGCCAAGGCAGCGGCCCACGAAGAAGACATCTACATCCCCTTCCTCGAATTCCTGTGGCAGTACATGAGCTGGCCCGCGGTGGCACGGGAAGTCAGCGGGATTAAGCAGGATATCCACCTGATGGCGACCAGCGCGGCCAAACTGGAGCATTTCCACGCTGCGCGGGAAATGATTGGCTCGAACCTCATCGCCACATTTGTCAATTCAGAGGTAGAGCACCTGCTTGTAGTAGCACGGTCGACGTTCGATCTTCTGCAAGCCGCGCTAGCGCACTTCTGGAAAGACCACGTTCGTCTACTTGACCCGACGATGGAGAAGAACCGTCGTCAGCGACCGATGCCACCGGAGTTCTCGAAAGTTGTTTTGAACGGGGAGGTCCTGCGTTCGGCCGAACAAATTGCCGAACGCTACAGCGTGCCTGCCGTCGTGGCGGCGATGTACGCGAAGCACGGACCGTTCTTCCAGTCTCTCCGTAAGGCGCGCAACCATGTGGTTCATTTGGGCAAGACACCAGATCCGGTCTATGCCACCGAACGCGGCTTCTGCGTGAACCCAAAGGCTCCGTATTTCAGGGATTTCCAGTGGAGCGAAGAGCATTACTACAATGAAAACATCGTGACGTTGTTGCCTTGGGTCGCACGGCTTGCGTGCGAGACGCTAGAAGCGTGCTCGGATATCATTCTATCGCTGAACGGCCAGATTGAGTTCCTCCCGCGATCGCGCCAGACTACCGCTTGTTCCTGCGCGATCCGGCAAACGCTGCGCTCATGCGCCTCGTCCAAGCCGCGCAGGCGCCCATCCACGAGGCACCGATCTTTTCGGAGTAGATCGGCTGCGGCCCAGCCTCGTTATCTCTCCGATAGATCGACTGAGATAACTTCGACGACCTTGTTGCCAGAAAGCGCAGCGGTTACTGCAAGGGCCTTCGAATTGGCCTGTTCGATCAGGCCCAAAAAATTGACTGTCTTCCCTGCTACCCTTTTTGCAAAGGCTTTCCGCAGAACTGCCCCTGTCTTTGGATGGATGACCTTGACCCGTGGATTGGCTCCATTGGCTAGAAGATAAAAGCCAGTGTGGGAACCATTTTCGAACATGTACTGGTCTGCAAGTTGAGTCTGAATCTTGTCGATCAAAATGTCGCCAGTCCAATGAGGCTCGTCGGCCATCTTGATTTCTACAGAAATTAGCCCAAGCTGCGGATTTCGTGAGTGTACTCTGAGATCTGGCCGGTTTTCGACCGCGACTTCTTGCTCACGAATGACCTCGTAATACTGCGCTCCAATTTCGCGCATCCTACCCGATAGCCAGTTCCGTATATCATCTTCTTTACCTCGTCCGCTTCTGAAGACGAAGCCTTCATCATCGTCGAAGTGATGCAGTTTCTCTAGCAGCGCCACCAGATGACGCTTTACCAGCGCTCGGAACTCCTCGATCGAAGTAGGCGCCTTGGAGAATGAGTTCAGGAAAGTAATCGCCTCGCTGGCTGGAAGAAGGTCGCGCCGAACCGATGTTCTGACCATCTTGTCCCGTTGATACAGGAATGAATCCCGGTGCATGCCTAAATCCGGATCGGCTGCGAGGGTGTCCAGGCACGCCAAGGCCTCCTCAGATCCGAGCGAAGTCAGGGCATTGAGGTAGTAAGACCGCCTTGATGTTGCTTTATCTGCGATCTCTGGAGAATAAACATCCTCATGAACGGGGTCGTTCGCGGGTGGCCAGACGAGATAAGCTGCTTTCACCAGGACCCTCAGTATGCCGGCATCTGTTGCCAGATTGTTACGCTCTGCATCCTGTTCTTCCGCTCTGGAATAAGAAGGCGATTCTCGCCCCATGTACCTCACGAAAAGCGCTTTGCTTGACGGGCTCCATTGGTGACCAAATGCCGTCGTCCACGCAGCCCAAGCAGAGGCGGGCTCCACACTGAAGAGAGCGTCGAGCCATATCCATGCGTCCGACATCCTGAAGCTCGACACGGCCGAGGTGAAGTTTTGCTGCAAGAAGGGGGTCAGGACCGTTGGGCTGATCGCAGAAGACCGCGCGACGAGGTTCACAGCAATCTCAAGATCGCGCCTATTCCTCGGAGGCCCGGAGGTAAGGAAGAGTTGGAACAGCGGCGGAGCAATCAGAGCGCGGATATCGCTGCTGGAATAAGCGATCCTGCTGAAGCCATCTGATGCGGACTCCTTGTCTCCGCCACTCCCCATGTCCTCTTCAAGAATGCTGGTCGCGACATCCGCGAAAAGCTGGCCCTTTAGAAGGGCAAGTGGAAATACCCAGTCTGGAAAACTGTTCAAGTTAGCGAAGCCGTACCGGAAAGCCCGTTCGACAAGTTGATCAGAAAGTTGCGCCAGCGCTTCTGGGGTTTCGAGCGCGAGGCCTGTTAGCCCGACCAATGCCTGGTAGGTATCGCGATCGGCATAGGAAATGTCATTGTCCCTCCAGTAGCGCTTGAAGCCCGCAGCAAATATTCTCGCGATCCACTTTCCGTGGCGAGCACTCGTGCCTTTTATAACGCTTGTTCCGAGGTCGTTTGGGCTTTTACGAACGGCCCATATAAGCATACCCTTCTCCAGGCCACTCGAGAGCCGTCGCCACCGTCGCAGGAAAACGAACGTGTTGTAGACCCTCCAAAAGCCGCTGGAGATTGTCTCGATCTGTGAACGTACCCAGTGGCGTATCGTATATGGGTGACTGTGCCGAAATCGGCTCGTGAAACGCCAAAGCGGAGCTAGTCTACCATACGCTCGTTTGAGATCGCGTCCCCCATACCGGCGAGCATATCGTCTCAGGATTAGTCGTGCCTCGTCGCGCTCGGATTGCGTACGAATTTGATCCGCGAGTTGGCGCGCACAGGTAAAAGCCAACTCTCTTTCCCTACCAGTTGGACGATCCGTCATTAGATCGACAAGCCTTCGAACGTCCTCGGCCGTGAAGATCTCTTGGCTATCGCCGCTCCTATCCAATTTGAGCGGATCTATTGCCTGATATGCAATCCAGTATTCGTTGTTCTCGTTTTGCGAGAAAAGCGCTATCCGCATCGCAATCAGATCATGTTTTAGATCCGGCAGGGCTCTCAATGTGCGCGCCAGTGCAGGAAACCCAGTTTCCCGCAGGGAGTAGTCCGGGTTTCTGGCGATCGAAAAGGCAAATTCCAGCGCTTCCAGAAGTAGGGCTCGGTCTATGCCTGTGATGTTCTCAACGAGGAGGGTATTGATGCAATGACATATTGCTTGTCCAAGAGCTCTAAACCGGGGGATGCGTGCCGGCATCATGTCGCGGTTGGAGTCCCGGTAGCCTTTCGCGAACCGGAGAAAAATCTGCAGCCAGTTGCCAATCTCCGGAACGGTTAGCCGCGCGACAAACTCTTCCAGGTAGTGAGACGTCGCAGAGGAGTAATTTCTAGCTTCACGGCGCAAACGGTCAGTTAGCGCGATCCCGTTGAGGATGGGTACGCCCGCCGGGACTGTATAAGATAAGGCACTCGCGACGAACAAGTTCCACGAAGGGGCGCTTTGGGTATCCTCGTGCTCGGGTGCATCAGCCCCAAGAGCTGCATCCATCACTGCCTGCGCGAAAGCCGTGTCGTTCAGGTCGGCCAAGGCAAAGCATGCTTCTGCTCTCACCCGCAACTTTTCGGCCTGATCACAAGCGATGGCTCCGAGCTCGGGAACCAACGTTGACATCCGGCCAAACCGGATCATTTCGATCAGCAACTCACGAACCTCGGGGGAAGCCGCGATCGCAAGCTGCTCTCGTATAGCTGGGGCTAGGTCCGGCGTGACAAAATCACGAACATCTTGGTTTGAAAACCACTCTCCCCGGTAATTTCGATCTTTATACGCGGCGACATGTGACCGGATAGCCTGGGACTTCTCCTCTGCAGTCAATGCGGTCGGATCACCGGTTTCGATCAAAAGGGCTGGGCGAAGCTCCGTTACCCTTTTTCGAGCGATCCGATCAAGCGCGGCGAGCCATCCAAGGACGTGCTCCGTGGATTGAGGAATTTCGATGTGGCCAAGTCCTTGGGCCAAAAGCGGCCTCACGACATTGAGTGAACCCGCATCTCGATTGATCGCGTCTCGGAAGTGACATGCCGCAAGATAGTCTCGCAACTCATTATGGGCAAAGCGCACAAGGCCGGAAACAGAAGGTTGAAAGATGCCATAGGAAAGGAGTTGGCGCACTTCAACAACGGACCAGCGTTCCGTGTCCGTGGACAGCGCGGATAGTGCGTTGATCGCGTGCGACGTCGCCGAATCTACGGTGAAGTCTTGGATATCGGTCAGAAGTGAAACGGCAGCAAGCTTTTCACAGGCGCGTCGCCCGAGAAGGGGATCAAGGTTTGATCGACGCTCCTGGCCGCTCTCAGTACGAAGACGAAATCCCACGATGTCATCATAGACCCGCTGCCTTGAACGGAAGATGCTTGTTGGTTCATGACCATTGTCGATGGCTTCTTGCCAAAGGTCGATCAAGAGCTGCGCGTCGAGCGGTTGGGAGACCAGATTGGCAGCCTTCGCTTTGTCGATCGCACCGACAAACTCGGCAACGTCGATGTTCCTGCTGGCGGCAATAGCCTTAACATCGTCGGCTCGAAGAGGCAGCAGGCGGAAAGTCTTGACCTCAATCGGACGGTCTTTAGCGGCGGGCGGTCTAAGGCCCCTGATTACAGCTTTGATGGCTTGGAGGTCGCTGTCTCCCTGCCATTCGCTGGCTCTTGATGTGATGATCACCTTCAGATCCTTGCCGGCTTTGCCTACCGAAGCCGAAAGCTTAGTCAATGCGTCTGCAAGGGCGCTGGTATTGCGCGCGTCCGGCAAGCGGGCCTCGTCCAGTGCATCTGACCTTGCCCCGTTGAAATAATCCATTTTGAAGTAAGCTCTGGCCCATTTGAGAGGACCAGAGGATGAAGCGCAATCGTTTCACAGACGAACAGATCATCGGCATATTGAAGGAGCACGAGGCAGGCACGCCGGTCTCGGAGCTTTGCCGCAAGCATGGCGTCAGCGATGCCAGCATCTATAAATGGAAGGCCAAGTTCGGCGGCATGGAGGTGTCCGAGGCCAAGCGGCTGAAGACGCTTGAGGACGAGAACACGAAGCTGAAGCGGCTCCTGGCGGATGCGATGCTCGACAATGCTGCCTTGAAAGACCTTTTGGGAAAGAAGTGGTGACGCCCGCGGCCAAGCGGAAAGCTGTCGCGCATCTGATGAGCCATCATGGGATGAGCGAACGGCGGGCGTGTAAAGCCATTGGTTTTTGCCGAATGACGGTCCGTTATGAGACCAGGCGCGACGATGATCATGAGCTTCGCGAGCGAATGAAGGCGTTGGCGCATGAACGTCGCCGCTTCGGATATCGACGCATTCATGTGCTGCTCCGGCGGGAGGGTCACCTCGTGAACCACAAGAGGCTCTTCCGGCTCTATCGGGAGGAGAAACTGACAGTGCGCAAGCGCGGCGGTCGCAAGCGAGCGATAGGCACGCGAGCGCCGATGCTGGTGCCGATGGTGGCCAATGATCGCTGGTCGCTAGACTTCGTGTCGGATCAGTTCACCGATGGGCGCAGGTTGCGGATTCTGACCGTCGTCGATGATTGCACGAGGGAGTGCCTGGCGCTCGTCGCCGATACATCGCTTTCCGGTCTTCGCGTCGCACGGGAGCTTGACCGGATTATCGAGGAGCGCGGCAAGCCGAGGATGATCGTCAGCGACAACGGCAGCGAGTTCACCAGCAACGCGATCCTGCAATGGGCGGACCGGACCAAGGTTGACTGGCATTACATCGCGCCTGGAAAACCGATCCAGAACGCTTTTATCGAAAGCTTCAACGGGCGGCTGCGAGACGAGTTCTTGAATGAAACTCTGTTCTCGTCGCTTGCTCACGCCCGGTCTGCGCTTTCAAACTGGCGTAGCGATTACAACGATCAACGCCCGCATTCAGGCCTTGGCTGGCTGACACCGGCCGAATTCGCTCAGACACTCAACCCGCGACGTGATGCGGTGCTGCGCAGCCGAAATGGCTCCGCACCGCAACCCGCCGCTACCGAACCAACAACAGCAACCAAAAACCGCTGGAGCGAACTCAAGACTGGATAAAACTTGGGGGCAAGGTCACATCGAGCAAAGCGACAGCGGGGCCGCCCTCACGCTTCCACTTCGCATAGGTCGAGGCGGCGGCTTCGTCAGAATGGGAAAAAGACTGCTCCGCAGGTAATCGAAGAAGTGCCTCAATTCTAAGTACGAAAGCAGGGGTCCCCGACGCGCGAAGCTGCTTTGCAAGCTCCAAAATCTCCCGCGTTTTTCCTGCCCCTGCGGAGCCGAGCACGATACCACAATCCAAATGGGAGAGCTCGACCCAAGATCGCCCTTCTACCTTCGATTCTAGGTTTGCCATCGTCATGGCGCTACTAAGCTCACTCGCATGTAGAGAGCTGATCTCTGCAAGGCGCCGATCAAGTTTGACGTATTCGTATTCAACCAAGGTGTGCCCCGTAACCCGCTTCCCCACCTAAACCTAGAATAGCGATCACTGGTTAAAAATGGCCAGATGAACCGCACCGGGTTTGCCGGAGGCTTCAACTTCTGAGAAGGTGGAGCCGACATGAGCAAGACAACAAACAAATTTTCAGCGGAAGTCCGTGCCCGAGCAGTGCGGATGGTTTTGGATCACTAAGGCGAGTATTCCTGGCGATGGGCAGCGGTTTCCTCGATCGCCGCCATGATCGGCTGCACGGCGCAGACGCTCAATGAATGGGTGAAGAAGGCGGAAGTGGACGACGGTTCCCGGCCTGGACTTCCAAACGAAGTGGCTGAGAAGATGAAGGCTCTGGAGCGGGAGAACCGCGAGCTTCGGCAGGCCAACGAGATACTGTGCAAAGCGTCCGCTTATTTCGCGATGGCGGAGCTCGACCGCCCATTGAAGCGATGATCTCCTTGGTATTCGGGGTTGAGCCGATTTACAGACTGTTGCCGATTGCCCCGTCAACCTACTACGAGAACATTGCCAAACGCCTGGACGTGGACCGGTTGTCGGTCCGCGCCCGCGGCGACATTGCATTGAAGATCGAGATACGCCGCGTCTTCGAGGCGAACTTAGCGTCTACGGCGTGCGTAATAAGATCGATCTCGAAGGAGCGATAGCCGATCTTGCCGCGGCGCGACTGAGCCGAGCGCAGCCATTCAATATGACCCGACGCTACAATGCGACGCCGGAAAGCCGCTCTGTCGCCGACCAGATGCGCTTGGCATAACGAGGGTCGAACAGGGCGTGATAGCCGCCGGTATGCCAGAAGACCACCGGCCCTTTCAGCTCGTTCCTGGCGGCAAGATCGATGATCGCGGCGACCGCCTTGCCGCTGTAGATGGGATCGACCAGCAGGCCCTCTTTGGTCGCCAGCAGATCGATCGCCTCGTAGATGCCGGCGGCAGGCAGCCCATATCCCTCGCCGAGATAGGCTTCGGTGATATTGATGTGATCGCGTGTCAGTTCGACCTCGGCATCGAGCAGACGCGCGCCACCGCGGGCCAGGGAAAGGTATTTGCCGGCCACGTCGGGATAGACGTCTTCGGCCACGACGATGCCGCGGATTTCGCTTTCGAAACTGTGGAGGGCGTTGCCGAGGACGAGGCCGGCATGGGTTCCACCGGAAGAGCTGGCGTGGACGATTGTGCCGACGCTCCGGCCGTGGGCGCGCATCTGGTTGCGGAGCTCGCCATAGGCCAGGGCAAAGCCCAGGCAGCTGCGTTCGGACGCACAGCCGATCGGAAGCCGATAGACGCGTTCGCCGGATCGTTCGAGCTCGCGGACAACAAACTCTGCATGCTCGGCGAGTTCAAGCCAATTGACATTGCCGACAAAGCGCAGGTCGGCGCCGAAAAGGCCGTCGAGCATCAGGTTACCGACAGGCTCACGCGGCTCGTCATGGCAGAGGAGCAGCGTGCATTTCAGGCCGAGAGCAGCAGCGGCGGCGGCGACGGCGCGGGTGGCATTGGAAAGGCGGGAGCCTTCCGCGACCAGATGGGTTGCGCCGCTGGCCACCGCATGGGCCAGCTCGACCTCCAGCTTGCGGACCTTGTTGCCGGCGAGTCCGACGGAGCCGATGTCGTCGCGCTTGCACCAGACCTCGACACCGACAGCGTCACTGAAGCGTTCGAGACGCTGGACCGGCGAAACGAAGCCGCGCAGATCGAGGCGCGGCCATTCTTCAAGTATTTCCAGAGCAGTCATCCGATAATCCTCTACCCATCTCAGCTGAGAACCCTATACACAGTGGGGGATAGCGAAATCCGGACAGTGGATACGTGGCTTCTGACAAAATGACCGGCGGGAACGGCACTGGGGGCAATCACGCGTTGCCGCCGGAGTCGATCGCCATGAAGATCGTGCAGCTTCCCGAGGTCACCTCGTTCCCGATGGATCGGCACAGCTGGGGTCAATTCGTCTATTCGGTCGCCGGCGTCATCGAGCTGACGGTGAAAAGCAACCGCTATGCGGCACCGCCTGATTTCGGCGTGTGGCTGCCGCCGGAGACCGAGCATCTGGCCTGGGCCGGCGACGAGACCTCCTATCTGCTGCTCGACATCGAGCAGCGGCTCTGCGACCGGCTGCCGCGTCAGGCCAGCATCCTCTCGGTGGGGCCGATCGCCAAGGCGATCCTGCTCGATTTGAAGAAGCGCGGGATCGGCGCGCCGCAAACGGCCGATGACGCCCGGTTGATGCGCGTGCTGATCGATCAGCTGAGTGTCGGATCGCCGCTGGAGAGCTTCCTGCCGCTATCGGATGATCGCGCATTGAAGCCGGTGCTGGACGCGCTCTGCAAGAACCCTGGCGACGGCCGCTCGCTGGAGGAATGGGCAAGGCATGTTCACAGCACCGAGCGCACTCTGGCCCGGCGCTGCAAGCGCGATCTCGGCATGAGTTTCGTGAAATGGCGACAGCGGCTTCGTCTCTTCCGGGCGCTCGCCATGCTTGCGGATGGGCTTTCCGTGCAAACGGTCGGCCACAGGCTGGGTTACAGCACGACCTCCGCCTTCATTGCGATGTTTCAGGCGGCGATCGGTGCGACGCCGCACGCCTTCCGAGGGCGGTTGCGGGAGGAAGAGGAAGGCCTGCGGTAAACCGAGGCCGTCTGCAGATCGGCGAGCGGGGGCCGAAGCCCCCGCTAACGCATGTCGCGCAAAAGTGTGCAGCGTTATTACGACAAGGACATGCGTAAAAACAAAGGCCTAAGGCACGTCACACGTAGGTGTCAGAACTTGCCGTTCTGGTTCTTCCAGTCGGCCTTGGCCGGGATGGCTTCGATCGTGTCCCAATGTTCGGCGATCTTGCCGTTCTCGACCCGGAACAGGTCGTAAAACGAGGTCGGCTTGCCGGCGAATGTGCCTTCGCTGACGGTCAGGACAAAATTGCCCTTGCCGAGCACCTTGTGGACGGTGTCGTATTTCATGGTGACGCCGGCTTGCGCCATCGCCTTCAGCGCCGCACCCAGACCCGACAGGCCATTGGCGATCTCGGGGTTGTGCTGGATATAGTTGTCACCGTCGAAATAACCGGCAAGCTTTTCCATGCGGCCGTTGACGAGAATGTCGTCGACGAAAGTGGACACCAGCTTCTTGTTGGTGTCGGTGCCGGCGAGGTCTTTGGCTTCGGTGGGGCCATCGACCATGGTGTTGCCGCTCAGGTTCGGGCCTGCGGTCTGCTGGAGATTGTCCCAGTGTTCGACGATCTTGCCGTTTTCGAAGCGGAAGATATCGAAGCCGATCTTCGGTCCGAAGAAATCATAATCGGTGTGGGCAAAAACGAAATCGCCGTCCTGGAAGACGCGCAGTGTATTCACCTTGGCCGATCCCTTCGGCAGGGCGGCAAGCAACTCGCCGAAACCTTTCAGGCCGTCGGCGGCGCCGAGATTGTGCTGGATGTATTTTTCCGGATTGATGACGCCGACCGGCTCGGCCGTGCCGGTTTCGATCGATTTGAGAAGGTCGACGACCTGTTTTTCCTGGGGGGTCATTTTGGTCTCCGTTGCATGAGCCGAGGCAACCGTCAGGCCGCCTGCGAGAGAAAGGAGTGCCGTCATCGCAAGCACGGTGCGGCGTGGGAACGTGGTCTTCATGATATGTAACCATTTCTGTAACAGACGATATGTATCTAACTCTGTCACATATAGATGTAAAGCGGTGCCGCGCCAAAAAGGTCGGCTTTTCACTCAAGCGGCTGAATGGATGGCTGAAATATCGGTGGCGAGATCGGCGATGGTGGTGCGCGCCAACTCGCGCTCCATCGCCTGTTCGACCGCGGCGATGCGGCCGTGCAGCACCTTGTTGATGTTGCGGCCGACCGGGCACTGCGGGTTGGGTTGCTGGTGCAGCGGGAAAACCACGTGGCCTTCGTCGATCGCCCTGTGCACATCGAGCAGCGTGATCGAGGCGCCCGGCCGGGCCAGCAAGGCGCCGCCGCCGCTGCCCATCTGGGCGGTCGTCAACCCGGCCTTGGCCAGCTGCGACAGCAGCCGCCGGATGAGCGTCGGATTGGTATTGACGCTCGATGCAATCAGCTCGGAGGATGCGGGAGACCCCTCCTGGGACTGGAGAAAGGTCAGGATGTGGGTGGCGACGGCAAAGCGGGTGTTCATGGCGTCCTCGATATGTGCCTTATACAGGTACACATGGGGACGGCGCAAGCAGGGGCGCCGCTCTGGGCGCCCCTTGCCACGCAGCGGCGAGTTGCGGCCGCTATTTCGCGTCGGTCTTTGCCGGTTTCGTGGCGGCATTCAGGTCGCCGTCATGCAGACCCACCTCGTCTGCCAGAATGGCGGCGGCCTCGTCGAGCAGGACGTCCTTGGCATTCTTGCGGGCATTTTCGAGGGCGATGTCGGCGCTGAGGCTGCGCTCGCCCGACTCCAGGCCATCATCTCCACCGGGGTTGTCGCCATCGCTCGCCTGCGCCCGATCCTTGAACCGCTTCTCGCGCGCCGCCGCTTCCTTGCGGCGTTCGGCTTCATTCAGGGAGACGATGCCTTTCTCGCGCTGCGCCTTCAGGTCGGCAATGTCTTTCACCAGGCGCTGGAAATCCGGATCGCCCTTCACTCGCGCATCATGGCGGCTTTGCAATGCCGGCAGCAATGCCGCGACATTGCCTTCGGGCGCGTATTTGGCCGGCTTGATCTCCGCCCATGGCAGGGCGTTGTCATAGCTGGTCTCGCCGAAGCTCTCCGGATCGGACAATCCCGGCAGGCTGATATCGGGGGTGACGCCGCGCAGCTGCGTCGTGCCGCCATTGACCCGGAAGAACTGGGCGATCGTCACCTTCAGCTCGCCATATTCGGGTTTGCTGTTGTGAACCATCTGGTCGAGGTCGACGACCGTCTGAACCGTGCCCTTGCCGAAGCTGGGTTCGCCCAGAATGACGCCGCGGCCGTAATCCTGGATGGCGGCGGCAAAGATCTCCGAAGCCGAGGCCGAGCCGCGATTGATCAGCACACCCATCGGGCCTGCCCAGACAGGCTCTGCAAGATCCGAGCTTTTGACCTCGATCTTGCCGTCGCTGCGACGCTGCTGAACGACCGGGCCCTTGCCGATGAAGAGGCCGGTCAAATCGATCGCCTCGTCCAAGGAACCGCCGCCATTGTTGCGCAGGTCCATGAGAACGCTGTCGACGTTTTCCTGCTTCAGCTCGCCGAGAAGCTTGGCGACATCGCGGCTGGCGCTTTTGTAATCCTTGTCGCCTTTGCCCTTGGCTTCAAAATCCTCATAGAAGACCGGCAGGGTAATGATCCCGATCTTGCGCTCGGTGTCACCTGATTTGACCGACAGAACGGTCTTCCTGGCGGCCTGCTTGTCGAGACTGATTTTATCGCGCACCAGGCTGATGACGCGATGCGTGGCATCGGCGCCGGCATCGGCCGGCAGGATGTCGAGGCGCACGACGGAGCCTTTTTTCCCGCGGATCATCTGCACGACTTCATCAAGGCGGGTGCCCACCACTTCCTTGATCGGCCCGTTCTTTCCCTGGCCGACGCCGGTGATGCGGTCTCCGACCGCGAGCTTGCCGGAAAGCTGCGCCGGCCCGCCGGGCACCAGCTCGCGGATCGTCGTATAGTCGTCGCGCTCCTGCAGCACCGCCCCGATGCCGAACAACGACAGCTTCATCGACACGTCGAAATCGGCTGAGGCGGCGGCGCCGAAATAATCCGTGTGCGGATCGATCGCGTTCGAATAGGCATCCATGAACGACTGGAAAACGTCGTCGCTCTTGAATTTGTAAGCGCGCTCGAGCGTGTTTTCATAGCGTTTGTCGAGCGTGTCGCGAATAGCCGCATCGGCCTTGCCGCCGAGCTTCAGCCGCAGCCAGTCGCTTTTGACGCGCTTGCGCCAAAGCTCATCGCTTTCGGCTTGCGACTGCGGCCACGGCGCTTTCTCGCGCAGCACCGAATAATTTTCCTGGCCATTGAAATCGAAGTTCTGCTTCAACAGGCTGCGCGCGTAGGTCATGCGGTCGACAACGCGCTGTTCATAGGCGTTGAAGATCGCAAACGGGATCTTCAGGTCCTTCCGCTCGATCGCATCGTCGATCTCGCTGCGCTCAGCCATAAACTTGTCGATATCGGCCTGCAGGAAAAGCATGCGGTCCGGATCAAGCGACTTGATGAAGCCATCCATCACCCGCGCTGACAAGGCATCGTCGAGCGGAACGGGCTTATAGCTGTAGCGCGAGAGAAATTGTGCGCTCAACTGCGCGGCTTCTGCCTGTCGCTCCAGCGGCGCCAAAACCGGCGGCGATGCGACTTCAGCAGAGGCGGACTGTACGATTGCAAGAAATGCACCGAGAAAAACGTAAGCTATGCGCATGCAGCGTTGATCCAATTCTTCATGCCGAGGGTGGATGTGTGAACTAAGTGAGGCAATTGTGGTTTTTTGGCAAGCAGGGAGGAAATTGGATGGTCTGCGCAGCGGCAGAAAACTATTCGGCGTCATCGGTTGCAGGAAAATGAGGCGCATCGGCGCTTTCACACACAGCGCCGTGACCTGCAAACCAAACATCGCTTGCAGATAGCTATGGCCTGGCGGTGCAAGATCTCAACGATGCCTGGGCTCGAAGATGCTGGGAAATCCGTCGCCTCGACCGGAACGGAGCCTATGGCCCATTTCGCGACAGACGTTTGGAATCGAGGTTCCTGCTGAACGGCAGCACGTTACCCGTTTCCAGACGAGCCGCCGGCGCCGGCCGGCCGATGTAATATCCCTGGATCTGGTTGATGCCGTATTGCTGCATCAGCAGCTGATGTTCGATCGTCTCGACGCCTTCAACGAGGATCCTGACGCCGCGATTGCGCAGCAGGCTGATAATGTCGAGCAGCATCCTCTTGCCTCTCTCCGTGTTGCTGTCATGGAGGAAGGACCGATCGATCTTGACGGTGTCGAAGTCTATCAGGCGAAGCCACGAGAGCCCCGCGAAGCCTGTGCCGAAGTCGTCGAGCCAGACTTGAGCGCCGAGCGCCCTCAGGTCGCTGATGCAGCGAACCAGGTCCTGGTCGATTTCCAGTTCGACGCCTTCGGTAATTTCGAAAGCAAGCCTGGCGCCCGCCACGTCGAATTCCGCCAGTGTTGCAGCGACATAGCTGGCGAAACCCGGCGTCTTCAGTTCGATCGGCGAAACGTTGACGCTGGCAACCTGCACCAGGTCGCCTGCCAACAGGTCCCGGCAAACAGTACGAATTGCCCACCGGCCGAGTTTAACGATCGAACCCGTCCTTTCGGCAACCGGGATAAATTTATCCGGCGGTACGGCGGTTCCGTCCAGCATCCTCAGACGCATCAAAGCTTCTACACCGTCCATATCGCCGGTCTGGACGTTGCGGATCGGCTGATAGACGAGGGAGACGAGGCCGTGTTCAAGCGCGATCTTCAGGGTCGCGGCGATATCCTCGCTGTCATCGCTGCTCTGCGGGTCGTTGGGATCGAAGACCACGACGGTGTTTCGACCGGTTGCCTTGGCGGCATAAAGCGCGCGGTCGGCTTCATGAATGACCTTGTCGACCTGCTTGGTGTGGTCCCGCGTATAGGAGACGCCGACACTGACGGTGATGACGGTGGTGCCGTCCCGCCGGTGCTCGTGTGGCCAAGCCAGCGCGCGGACGGCGGCACACATTGCTTCTGCGAGTGCGGCCGCCCTTTCCGAATTTTGCATGGGTGTGATGACGATGAATTCCTCACCGCCGTACCGTCCAATGATCGAGCCGTAGGACGAGGCCACGCTCTGGAGAAGCTGCGATACCGCCACCAGGCACCGGTCACCTTCCTGGTGGCCATAACAGTCGTTATAGTGCTTGAAGTAATCGACATCGATCAGCAGCACGGCAAAGGGCGCTCTTTTGTCCTGCCAGCGTTGCCAATAGTCACGCAGGCGTTGATCGATTGCCCGGCGATTTTCCAGGCCCGTCAACGAATCCGTATTCGAGAGGTGCAGAAGCGCCCTGCCCCTTTCCTCGGCGGCCGCCTGCTGCAGACTGGCTTCGAGCGCATTCAGGAAGACCTTATAGCGCTCCCTGTTCAGCTGAAGGTTCACGTAAGAGGTGAAAATAAAGCAGGAAATACAGAAGGCACCGAGGATCAGCTTGTGGACAAGCAACATCGGCGCGAACAGACAGAGGGCGCCGATGAAGATGAGCATGTTGGTGACGGAGGCCGCCAGGGCAAGCGGAAACCGGAAACTGAAGAACAGGTTGACGCTCATCATGAAGATCGCGCCAAAAACCATATAGTAGGAGAACGCCTCCCTGACCGTGGTCATCTGGGCGGTGAGAAGCCAGACAAGATAAGCTGCCAGCACAGACGCCGCCGCGGCCATGTCGACGGTATCGGCTTTTGCCTTGCGGTAGAGCAGGAGTTCCAGCATGCAGAGCGCACCGGCGCTCACCGCCACCCGGCCAGCGACCGTGTAGCGAACGACATCGCCAATAAAAAGATAGTCCGTGAAAGCATAGGCGAGATAAGCAGCCACCGCGATCCAGAGGCCGCTGCGGGTCGCGCACTTTCGGCCGCTCTCGCTCCGATGCTTATACAGACGACGCAACCGTTCTGGCGACAGCGTCGGCCGCATGGTGGCGACTGCCGTCTCGGCTAACACGTGCATCATGCCCCTGCCACCCAACAATCTTGCAGCAGTTGCCCTACGCAGACCGCCAGCTGAATTGGATAGCCCTACGCCGACCCCACATCAACCGATAACACTCGAACAGCGCCGAAGCTGGCAGTGTATCTCTCGGCTTCACTAATATTTTCTAAAATTAAGTGGTCGAGTGGCGACCACCGCCGCAGACCTTGACTTGACGTTAAGAGAATGCTGAGGATTTTATCTTATCTCTTAAGTTGTTATTTACCAGTGAGGTTCCGTGGCACAGCCGCTCTTTTCTCTTGATGGCCAAAGCTTGATCACCCCGCAGTCCGTCAGCAATAACTTCCTCTCACCCAGCCAGGATCACCAAACAGGCCTGCTGCGCACTGCAGAAGCCGAGTTTGCAATTGTCATCAGCCTTGCCATGCAGCGGTTCGCCGCCGGCAAAGACCTGCCCGAGGCCGTCAGGTGGCTGATTGGACAGCTCCACGACGTCCGCCAAAAATGCGGCGCGGCGGTGTGGCAGAAGCTCATCCCGCTGATTCAGGCCCATCCCTCGGCAAAGATCCTGCAGCAATGCCCGTTCACGCGCTGGTCCTTTGAAAAACCGCGCGGTTATTCCGGTGATGCCAGTCTGATAGACTTTATTTATGGACATCCGGCGGTAGCCGAAGAAGTGGCCAGATCCACCCATCTCGGTCTCGATATTTTCGAATACACCATCAACGCGCCCGGCCCGGTCGCCGTCAGGGAACGTCGCGACATCCTGACCCGCACCGTTGACGAGACCGCCGCGCGAACGGGTGGAGATACCGAGGTCCTGGCGATCGCCGCCGGTCACCTTCGTGAAGCGGAGGCATCAACGGCACTGGCAGAGGGCCGGCTCAAACGCTGGGTTGCCCTTGATCAGGATCCCCAAAGCATCGGCTCGATCTCGAGCCAATTCCATGGGACTGCTGTCGAGCCTATCGATGGATCCGTGCGCGGCCTGCTGGCGCGAAAGCATCAGATTGGCACATTCGATCTCATCTACGCAGCAGGACTGTACGATTACCTCACCGATAAAGTCGCAATCCGACTGACCCAGATCTGCATGGAGATGCTGAAACCGGGCGGCGTCTTTCTGTTTGCCAACTTCTCCGATGAGATGGCCGATGACGGATACATGGAATCCTATATGAACTGGGAGCTCCTGCAGCGCTCCGAGGCCGACATGTGGCGCATTGCCAGAAGCAGTGCGCCAGAAAACACGGTTGAAAGCAAAGTCTGGTTCGGTGCCAACCGCAACATCATCTACGGCACCATCCGGAAGCTGTCGTAGGCCTCGGCGGGCCGGGCGCTTCAGAGATCCGATGCGCCCGGACCCGGCAACTTAGGCACAGCGAACCGAGCAAAGTTGATAAGCGCGGTTACGGGCTCAGGCAGCCTTGACTTTACTGGATGTGCGGGCGCATTCGGGCAGCCAGGAGAGCCGTGCTCAGGCGATGGTGTTGACGAGACCGCCTTCGGCGCGCAGAGCAGCACCATTCGTGGCAGATGATCGGGGGCTGGCGAGATAGGCGACGAGATTTGCAACCTCTTCGGCTTCCACCATGCGCTGCAGGATCGAAGCCGAGCGGGCGGTGGCGAAGAACTCCGTTTCGATCTGCTTGATTGGTGCGGACGGATCGCTTGCCTGACTGCGCAGGAAAGCCTCGATGCCTTCCGAACGCGTCGGTCCCGGCAGGACGGAATTGACCGTGACGTTGGTGCTGCGGGTCAGTTGCGCCAATCCGCGCGCGATCGAAAGCTGTGCCGTCTTGGTGGTTGCGTAGTGGATCATGTCCTGCGGGATGGCAAGGCCCGACTCGCTCGAAATGAAGATGATGCGGCCCCAGTTGCGCTCCAGCATGCCGGGAAGATAGGTCCGTGACAGGCGCACGCCGCTCATCACGTTGACATCGAACAGATGGCTCCAGTCGGCATCGGTGATGTCTCCGAAGGCCTTGCTTTCATAGATGCCGAGATTGTTGACGAGGATATCGACCGAAGGCTCGGCCTTGGCGATGATCGCGGCACCCTCGGCGCTTGCAGCGTCTGCCAGCACTCCGATGATTTCGCCTCCAGTGGATGCGTTGATGTCGGCAATCGCGCTGTCGAGCTTCTTGCGGTCTCGCCCGGTAATGACGACGCGAGCGCCTTCGCCGGCAAGTGTGCGGGCGATTTCAAGGCCGATGCCAGCCGTGGCACCGGTAACGAGGGTGGTTTTGCCGGTGAGTTGCAGATCCATATTGTGTCTCCAGATTGTTGCTGGAGGCAATTTATGGTTTACCGGCAGGCGGCACCATTGCCTGCAAAGGACATGCACCTGTGAATGAGGATCATCAATGCCGCGGATCCTGATGGAACGCTCCGGCGAGATGGAAGTGTTTGCACGCGTCGTGCAGGACGGGGGCTTCTCCGCTGCCGCCCGCAATCTCGACATCACTCCGTCAGCGGTGAGCAAACTGATTGCACGCCTGGAAGCCAGGCTCGGCGCGCGGCTCCTGGTGCGAACAACCCGCGCTCTGACGCTCACGGAAGAAGGCGAGGCCTATCATCACGCTGCGCTGAAGATCCTGCAGGACCTGAACGACGCCGATCAGCAGGCGGCGGGACGCGCCGTGCGCGGGCGGCTCAGGATCAACGCGGCAGTTCCCTTCGGCACGATGTTTGTGGCGCCGGCCATGCCGGAATTCATCGCCCGCAATCCCGATCTGATCGTCGATCTCAGTTTCACCGACGGCATTGTCGATCTGGTTGCCGAGAAAACGGATGTCGCCATCCGGATGGGCAATCTGCCGGATAGCGGCTTGATCGCGCGAAAGCTGGGGCAAAGCCGCCGCGTCGTTTGCGCCGCGCCGAGCTATCTGGCGCGGCGAGAGCCTCCCGTGGTCCCGGCCGATCTCGAACATCACGACTGCCTGACTTTCAACTTTCGGCGTGCAAGACCCTCCTGGCCATTTCTCGTCGACGGCCGGGAAATCGCCCAACCGGTCACGGGCCGCATCGTCGTGAACAACGGCGAGACGATGAAACAAATGGCACTGGCAGGTGCTGGCATCGCCCGCGTCGGTTTCTTCCATGTGGCCGACGAGATCGCTACGGGGCGGCTCGTTCCATTGCTCGAGGAGCATAACCCGGGAGACCTGGAACTGGTCCATGCAATCTATGTTGGAGGCGGGCCATTGCCGCACCGCGTTCGCGCCTTCATCGAGCACATGATTTCGACTTTGAACGGATCGCCTTTGCTAGGGTGAACCCAAGCCGCACGGGACATTGCCGCCTTCAGAATCAGGTGAGCCTGCTCTCGAAAGGATTAGGACTGCGGCCCCTTGCTGCCGATTTCAGGCCGCCGGTGTTATCAGTGTAGCCGGACGCGAAAAATCGAAAGAGACCCCGCGCGAGGCATCGCGCAAGGCCGAAGTTTGCACGGAGACCTCACTCACCTTCTCCACCAGTCTTCGAAAAGAGGTGGGTAACGTTCGATCCGGGAATTTGAACCCGCGCAGCCACTTTTTTCGCCCGCGTCTCGCGTTCGCCTGCAGCTTGTACAACCGATGCGAGGCCTTCGCGCTGCCGGTAGTAGTCAGGCTTTTCCGGAAGGCTGAGGTCGAAGTCGGCGAGCAGTCGCTCGATGAGGTCCATCGCCTTCGCCGCGAGCACCGCATAGCCCTCTTGGCGCCTTTCGAAAAAGCTGTCGAATCCTGGACTGGATAGATTAAGGTTGTCCAAGGCGTTGCCCAGATTCGTCACGCGGTTCGATAGCCATAAAGTCTCATTGAAAAGGGCTTCGCCGAGCAGGTTCAAATCCTCAGCCCGCGGAAGGACAAGGACCGGATCGGGCGTGTGGAAGACGAACTCGCCTTCATTGGCTGGGTTGAACTCTGGCGTGTCGTGTACTGCTGCGTAAGCCGCACCGACAAAATCGTCCAGTGCCAGAGCCGTTAACATCGCAGCGCTACGCCCATCGCGTTTTGGATTCCGCGCGCGCTCAGCATTCAGCCACCGCAGCGCACCCGGCAAGATGATGCCGGCCGCAAAACAGCCAGCTCCGATCATTGCACCGACCACCATGATGCCCTGGGTTGTTTCGAAGAACTGCGTCAACGTCTACCTCGTAGGTTCGAGAAGCGATTTGCATCGGTCGCACGCTGGACGGAATCAGTACCGGCTTTTGCAATGTGCCTTGCCTGAAAGCGATTAGGAATGCTTTTCCCGAAGATGAGATCTCGACATGGTAGATTCAAGGTCCACCCCAACGCGGCCCTCGCCTCAGCTTGATTCGCCCGCTATGCTTCCGAGCGGCGGTCCAACTACGGAGAAGCAGTAACTGGCCGTCGCTCGGTTAACGTTCAGGCAATCCTGCCTTCCGCAAACCTTCGGACATCTGTTCCGCCCATTGCGGCATCGATCGGAACACGGGTCGCGTGAGATATCGTTGGATCGTGAAGTCGGGTTCCGCTGCCAGTAGCCGCCCTGCTGCCCAACGAGCTGTTTGCTCGTCGCCCGCCATGGACGCCCAAGCTGTCATCATCCGGTATGGCCACTTCACATCGGGGTGCCGACCCACCACCTCCCGGGCTATCGAGACGGCCTCGGCAAGAGAGCCTGCCAGAGCCAATGCAAGCGCAAATCCCATTCGCATGTTGAAAGCCAGCGGATCTGCAGGACTGAGGGTCATCGCCCTTTCGAACCGCTCCTTTGCATGATCGGGCTCACCTCTATAGCTCGCCACCCATCCAAATCTCGCCCACGCCCAAGCATTATTGGGATCGAGTATCAGCGCTCGCTCTAGATAGACGGTCGCGCGAGCCTGATCACCGCAATGACTCATGGCTCCACCAACCGCCGTCAGCGCAGTCGGATCATCGTCGATCGAACGCGATGCCGCTTCAATCGCAGCCAGCGTGATCTGCAATTCCCGCTCCGGGTCCTTGCTCCAGATATAACCGAGGTTCTGACCGTGGCACCAAGCTAGAAACGCATGGGCACGGCCGTAGACCGGATCGATGGCAATCGCTCTTTCAAGCAACGGGATTGCCTGCGTCACCGATTCCTCGTTGTGGCCCCAGAGATATGGGTAGGCCCGCATCACGAAGTCGTAGGCACGCAGGCTGCTCGGCGGCCTTCGGGTCGAAAGCTCGATTTCCGCGCTCCGAATAGCTGGATGGACTGCGCCGGCGACCTGGGCCGCGATCCTGTCCTGGAATTCGAAGATCTCATGGGTTGCGCCCTCGTAGCGCTCTGACCACAGCTGGTTCCTCATCTCGGCATCAACCAGTTGGACAGATATTCGCAGCCGATCACCTCCACGGCGGACGGTGCCTTCGACAACATACGCGACCCCGAGCTGCCTGCCGATATCCCGGACGTCGACAAACTGGCCTTTGAAGGTGAACGCAGACTGGCGGGCAATCACGAAGAAATCTCGTACGCGAGAGAGAGCCGACGTAATCTCTTCAACGACGCCATCCACGAAATACTCGTCGCTGGAGCCACTGAGATTGTCGAACGGCATCACCACGATCGACGGTTGATCCTTTCCCGGTCGGATCAGTGGCGGCGTCCTCGGTGCAGTTTCGTCATCGTCAGACAAGTCTTGTGCCCATTCCACCCGATATACATGGACGGGCCGCGGAATGTTTTTCAGTGCGCGCTCTCCAAGGCTGATCAGGGTAAACGGCATCTTGCCGTGAAGGTGCTCCCTGACCGATCCGGAAATGCAGATGCCTGAAGGCGGAGCCATCTCCTGTAAACGCGCGGCTATGTTGACCCCATCCCCCAAGAGATCGTCCCCCGACACGACGACGTCGCCCAGGTTGATGCCGACCCTGAATTCAAGGCTAGGTTCCTCCAGCAAGTCGTCGAAGTGGCGGTGGATGCGGCGTAGCACGTCGACTGAACACCTCACCGCTTGGACGGCACTCGGGAACTCCGCCAAAAGTCCGTCGCCAGCACTGCTGAAAATGCGTCCGCCATTCTGGCGCACCAACTCCTCGATGTGTTCATGACAGGCGTAAAGCGCGCGAAGCGTGGGCTCCTCATTGAGCGCGGTCAGTCGGCTGAAGCCGACGACATCGGTAGATAGAATGGCTGCGAGCTTTCGATCCACGGCGGCAACCGCTCCTTCGGACAGACAGTCACAAATGTGCGGCGAGCTTACAACGGAGGCAGGCCGTAATCCATGGCTATAGATCTCGGCGGCGTTAAACACTCCGCGGGCTGTCCTTTTGACTTGCTTCGTCAGAACGACTGCATGATTTGGTCCATATCTTTTGCAGCAGACAACAGCGTGACGTCGAGATCCGCCGCGAAAATCCGGAGCTCGCCGGCGTCACAAAAAACCCCGCGGTTGTTGCGACCGCGGGGCTCTTTGACGCCTGACCAGGGAGAGTAGGTCAGGCAGCCTTGACTTTACTCGATGTGCGGGCCCATTCGGGCAGCCAATCACCATGGGCGGCGAGCAGGTCGTCGACCAGCGACCAGATCTGGTCGAGGTCGAGTTCGGCGGCCGTGTGCGGGTCCATCATCGCGGCGTGGTAGATATGCTCGCGGTTTTCGGTCATCAGCGCCTGCACCGTCAGTTCCTGGACGTTGATATTGGTGCGCATCAGCGCCGTCAGTTGCGGCGGCAGGGCGCCGATGAAGGTCGGCTGGATGCCGGAGGCGTCGACCAGGCAAGGCACTTCGGCGGCGCAATTTTCCGGCAGCGAGGTGATGCAGCCATTGTTGCGGACATTGCCGTAGATGACCGAGGGCTCGCCGGTCCAGACCGAATTGATGATCGAGGAGGCATATTCCTTCGACGGCTGCACCTCGATCTTGTCGGCCGAACGATAGGCCTCGGCCTGGCCCTTCCAGCGCTCGATCTGCTCGATGCAGCGCTTCGGATATTCATCGAGCGGAATGCCGAATTTCTCGATCAGGTCGTCGCGGCCCTCCTTGATGAAATAGGGGGTGTATTCGGCGAAATGCTCCGAGCTTTCGGTGACGAAATAGCCGAGCCGCGTCAGCATCTCGTAGCGCACCTTGTTCGGGCAGCGCGGATTCCAGCCGGGCTTCGGCGCCCTGCCCTCGCGGTAGCCGCGCAAGAGATCGGGATAGAGGTTGCGGTAGGAACCGTCGGCCTGGCGATGCTCGAATTTGAGATAGAAGGCCATGTGGTTGATACCGGCCGCACGATAACGGATTTCCTCGTAGGGAATGTCGAGGTCGTGGGCGAGCTCCATCGCCGTGCCCTGCACCGAATGGCAGAGGCCGACCTGGCGGATGGTCGGGTATTTTTCCGATATCGCCCAGGTGTTGATCGCCATCGGGTTGACATATTGCAGCATGATCGCCTCGGGGCAGACGGCGAGCATGTCCTCGCAGACCTTCCACAGATGCGGCACGGTGCGAAGCCCGCGCATGATGCCGCCGACGCCGAGCGTATCGGCGATCGTCTGGCGCAGGCCGTATTTCTTCGGCACCTCGAAATCGGTGACCGTGCAGGGCTCATAACCGCCGATCTGGAAGGCGACGACGACGAAATCGGCGCCAGCAAGCGCCTTGCGCTGGTCGGAATAGATCTCGGCCTTTGCCTTGACACCAAGCGTCGAGATCAACTTGTTGACGACGATGGCGCTTTCCTCAAGCCGCTGCGGATTGAGATCCATCAGCGCGATGGTCGCCCCCGACAAGGCCGGACGCTGCAAGACGTCACCGATGATGTTCTTCATGAAGACGGTGGAGCCTGCTCCGATGAAGGTGATTTTGGGATTTCCTGCCATTATAGCCTCCGGCATTCGATAATCATGCTACCTCGAAAGCGGCTTTGACGAGCCGTTCGGTGTAGGCGGTCTTGGGATGGGTGAGAACTTCGTTGACCGGTCCCTCTTCGACGATCTTGCCATGCTGCATGACGATGACGCGGTGGCAGAGGGCGCGCACGACCTTGAGGTCGTGAGAGATGAAGAGGTAGCTCAAGCCCCGCTCGTCCTGCAGCTTGCGCAAGAGTTCGATGATCTGCGCCTGGACGGACAGGTCGAGCGCGGATGTCGGTTCGTCGAGCAGGATGAATTCCGGCTCCAGGGCGATGGCGCGGGCGATGGCGATGCGCTGGCGCTGGCCGCCGGAAAATTCATGCGGGAAACGCGACAGGATATTGCCGGGCATGCCGGCGGCGACAAGCGCCTCGCGCACCCGGTCCTGTCGTTCGCCGCGGGTGGCGCCGAGCCTATTGACGACGAGCCCTTCCTCGATGATCTGGCCGATTGTCATACGCGGGTTGAGCGATGAGAACGGGTCCTGGAAAACCACCTGCATGCGGGCGCGAAACGGCCGCATCTCGGCCCTGGATAGCCCGTGGATCGGCTGACGGTCGAAATGGATCTCGCCTGCCTGCGGTGTGTTCAGCCGCAGGATCGCCTGGCCGAAGGTGGTCTTGCCGGAGCCGGATTCGCCGACAAGGCCGAGCGTTTCGTGGCGGCGCAGCGTGAGGCTCAGGCTGTCGACGGCGACAAGCTCGCGCATCTCCGGCTTGAGAAAAGTGCCGTGGCGCATCATGAAACCGACGCGCACGCCCTTGGCATCGAGGATGATGTCCGACCCCTCCGGCAACGGATTGGCCTCACCGCGCGGCTCGGAGGCAAGGAGATGTCTGGTATAGGCGTGCTGCGGATTGGCAAACAGCGCTTCGGTGACATTGTGCTCGCGCACTTCGCCGTGCTGCATCACGTAGACGTAGTCGGAGAACTGCCGCACCACGGTCAGATCGTGGGTGATGAGGATGACGGCCATCCCCAGTTCCTTCTGCAGGTTGCGGATCAGATTGAGGATCTGCGCCTGCACGGTGACGTCGAGCGCCGTCGTCGGTTCGTCGGCGATCAGGACGTCGGGATCGTTGGCGAGCGCCATGGCGATCATCACGCGCTGGCGCTGGCCGCCGGAAAGCTGATGCGGATATTGCATCAGCCGCGCGGCGGGATCGGGGATCTGCACATGTTCGAGCAGTTCGAGCGCGCGCTTTTCCGCATCCCTCCGGCTGACCCGGCGGTGGACGCGGATCGCCTCGACGATCTGGCTGCCGATCGTATAGATCGGGTTCAGCGAGCTCATCGGCTCCTGGAAGATCATCGAGATGCGGTCGCCGCGGAGCTTGCGGCGGGCCCGCTCGGAGAATTTCAGGATGTTGCTGCCGTCATAGGAAACCGTCGATTTGTCGGAGACTACGGCGCGCTTCGACAAGAGCCCCATCACCGTTCGCGCCGTCACCGATTTGCCGGAGCCGGATTCGCCGACGATGGCGATGGTTTCGCCGCGATAGAGTTGGAACGAGACGTCCTTGACGGCTTCGACCATGCCGTCCTCGACCTTGAAATTCACCGCCACGTTGCGGGCGTCAATGATCGGCGTTTCCGAGCGGCCATCATGGTCGTGGCGGACGGGTGGGGCGAAGGAATTGACCAGTGCTAGAGCCATATCAATCACCTCAATAAGGATCGACTGCATCGCGCAGTCCGTCGCCGAGCGCATTGAAGGCGAAGACGGTGACGAGCACGAAGCCGACGGGGGAGAGAATCCAGGGATAGGAGCCGATAACCGAATAAGTCGCCGTATCCTGCAGCATCAGCCCCCAGGAAATCAGCGGCGGCTTGACCGCAAAGCCGAGGAAACCGAGGAAGGATTCGAGCAGCACGACGCTCGGAATGGCGAGCGTCACCGCGACGATGACGTGGCTCATCACGTTCGGAAAGATATGCTGCAGGATGATGCGCCGGTCGGTGGCGCCGACGGCCATCGCCGCCCGGACATAATCGATGCGGGCAAGCGCCAATGTCTTGCCGCGCACCTCGCGCGACATCTGCGCCCAGCCGAGCGCCGACATGACGATAATGACGAAGGCGAGGAAGACATTGGTCGGCGCCGTCACCGGGATCAGCGAGGTCAGCGCCAGATAAAGCGGCAATTGCGGGAAGGCGAGCACCAGTTCGACGAAGCGCTGCAGCCAGACGTCGAAGGTGCCGCCAAAGTAACCCGACACCATGCCGACAGTGGTGCCGATGAGGGTGACGATGAAAACGACGGTCAGCGCGATCGTCAGCGAGATCCGCGAGCCGATAATGGCGCGCGACAGCACGTCGCGGCCGAACTTGTCGGTGCCGAGGAAATGCACCGGCTGGCCGTCGGTCGAACCGAAGAAATGGCGGTCGGCCGGAATGAGGCCGAGCAGCTTATATTCGGCGCCCTTGACGAAGAAGCCGAGCAGCCGCGGATTGTCGTAATCCATGCCGACGATCGGCTGGAAGGTGACCGGGTCGAGCTCCTCTGAATCCGACAGCGCATAGACGCGCGGCTGGAAGACGAAATTGCCGTCCTTGTCGTGGAAGCTCATCACCTGCGGCGGTGCGAAGCCGACATCGGTCGCCTTCGGGTCCATCGGCGCAAAGAAATCGGCAAAGATCGCCATGATCAGCAGCAGCCCGACGAGTATCAGCCCGGCCATGCCGGTCCAGGAGCGCCGCAGCCGGCGCCAGACGAGCGCCAGATAGCTCTCGCTGCCATGCGATGGCTTCTTGATCGCGGGTTCGGTTGTCGGCGGGGTCTCGGACGAGTCGAAAGCAAGCATCTCAGGCTCCTCCGAATTGGCGCACGCGCGGATCGAGCAAAGCGAGCAGCATGTCAGCGATGATGTTGCCGACGATCAGCGTCGCCGACAGCACCATCATGAAGGTGGCGGTGACATAGACGTCGCCGACCGCCATCGAACCGACGATCGCCGGGCCGACGGTCGGCAGCGCGAAGATGATGGCGGTTTCGATCTCGCCGGTCAGCATATAAGGCAGCACCACACCTTGGTACATGACAAGCGGATGCAGCGCGTTCGGCACGGCATGGCGCATCACCACCGCTGCGCCAGTGAGCCCCTTGGCCTTGGCCGTCTCGACATATTGGGCATTCAGCGTATCGAGCAGATTGCCGCGCATGACGCGCATATTGTAGGCGAGCCCGCCGAAGGTCGCGATCGCCACGACCGGCCAGACATGGTGAACGAGATCGACGAATTTCCCCCAGGACCAGGGCGCGCCGCCATATTGCGGCGAGAAAAAACTGCCGATTTCGGACACGTTGAACTGGAAGACCAGGAGATAGACGATGATCAGCGCCATCAGGAAGCGCGGCACCGTCATGCCGAGGAAGGAAATTCCCGAAAGCGCGCTGTCGATCCAGCTGTATTGGCGGGTCGCCGCCCAGATGCCGAAGCCGATGCCGAGCACCGAGGCGAAGATGTGGCAGACGAGCGCCAGAAGCAGGGTCCGCGGCAAACGCTCACCGACGACGTCGGCAACCGGCTTGTTGTAGAACATGCTGTAGCCGAAATCGCCGCGCGTCACGATGCCGCCGATCCAGTTGACGTATTGGACGACCATCGGCTTGTCGAGGCCGTGCTCGACCCGGTAGGCCTGGGCCTGGGCTTCGGCCTGGGCGTAGGAGGCGCCGCCCTGATTGATCAGCTGCGATCTTATATAATCGGCATAGTCGCCAGGCGGGGCCTGGATGATCGCGAAAGTCACCACGCTCAGAATGAAGAGAACGGGGATCGCGGAGGCTATGCGCACGAGCAGGAATCGTAACATCGGACGGTTCGCTTACCTTGCCGCCAGTCGCTCCTTGTCGGCGCGGCCGGCTTTGTTGGTCACATCAGGCCGCGCGCCACGCGCGGCCTGAATCTCTTTTTCAGCTGGGAGGGAACTCTCCAGCGTCGCATCTTCAGATGCGACGCGCTTTGGTTCTTTGTTTCCTGATGACAGGCATCAGTTGATCGGGCCCTTGTCGCCGGGCTTGCCGGGCAGCTGCGCTGGGAACAGCTCGTATTTGCCCTGCTTGTCGGCAGCCACCCACAGGCGTTCGCGGATCACCGAATCTTCAGCCCAGTTGAACATCATGATCGGCGTCCCCTGCGGCACGTTCGAGAAGCGCTTGTTGACGATCAGCGCGCCGGGATATTCCGTCAGGCCGACGGTGTTGACGTGCTCGGTCGAGATCTTCTGATACTGCTTCATCAGGCTGACGCGGTCGTCGTTGTCCTGGCTCGTCCTGAACTTGTTGACGACATCGACAAGCTCATTTTCGAACGGCATCAGATCGAGCTGGTCATCCTTGCCGGCGCGATGGTGCCAGCTGGTGCGGGGACCAACAGGGGCAAGCTGCTCGGTATTCTGCACCACCGACGACAGCTCCGTCGTGTTGCGCTGGATCAGCCAGTCGAAGCGGCCGGCATAATGGGCGTCGTCACGCTTGGCGCCGTCGAGCGCGTTGATGACGATCTTCAGGCCGAGCTTCTCCATCTGGCCGACGACACCTTCTGCAAGGCTCTTATCGGTCGTGTACTGATTGTTGATCAGCATGACGATTTCGACATCCTTGCCGCCCGCCGTGCCGGCCGGGAAGTTCACGATGCCGTTGCCATCGGTATCCTTGAGGCCTGCCTTGGCGAGTTCCGCCTTGGCGCCCTTCAGATCGAAGGGATAGTAGACGGTGGAGTTGCGGTCGTAGAAGCTGGTGCCGGAGGAAAGCCCGCCCGGGTAGATCGCCGTGAACGGTCCCTTGACCAGCGAGTCGCCGATCGCCTTGCGATCGAGCGCCATGGTGACGGCCTTGCGGAAGTCCTCATTGCGGTTCAGCTCGCGGATCGCCTGGCCGCGCTCGTCCGGGTTGCCCCAGCCGTTGGCGGAGAAGTTCATGCGCAGGTTATAGCCGATCAGGCGCGGACCGAAGGCCAGCCGGGCCGGCGCGGTCTTTTCCGCGGCGCGCTTCAGCGAGGCGACGAAGTTTTCCGGCTGCTCGAGGTTGGAGAAATCGGCGGAGCCTGCCACGGCCTGAACGTCGCGGTCGGCCCAGGTCGAGAGCTTGTAGTGCAGCTCGTTGAGATAAGGCAGCTGATTGCCCTTCTCGTCCACCTTCCAGTAGTAGGGGTTGCGGCGCATGACGATGATGTCGTCGGAACGATATTCCACCGGCACCCAGGCGCCCATGACAGGCATGTTCATGAACTCCGGCGGGAAGGCGTTCTTGAACTGGTCGTAGGTGTTCTTCGAATATTTCGGATGCTGGGGCTTCAGGATATGCGACGGTCCCGGGCAGAAGTTCGGGTAGGACATCGTGTAGAGATATTGCTTCGGGAAGGCCTCCTTGAAAGTCCATTCCACCGTAAAGTCGTCGATCTTCTTCAGCGTCGTGCCGACACCGAATGCCTCAGGCGAGGCACCGCCGCCGAGCGGCGAGACGTTCGGGTCGACGACTTCGTCGTCCCAGTAGAACATGATGTCGTCGGCATTGAACGGCGCGCCGTCAGACCATTTGGCGCCTTCTACCAGGTGCATGGTCAGCTTGTGGCCGTCTTCCGACCAATCCCAGCTCTTGGCGAGGTTCGGCAGCGGCTCGGTGTCCTTGGCTTCGACCTGGAACAGCGGCGCGGTGCGCGTCAGGCATTCGGACAGGCCGATATCGATGCCGCCCCAACCCTGCGTCTGGCCGGCGCCGTAGTTCCAACCTTCCGGCCGGCCGCCGATGACGTGGCGCATCGTATCGCCGTAGACGCCGATGCCGTCGGGCATATTGCCCGTCTTGAAGACCATCGGCTCCTTCGGCAGACGGTCTTTCACCGGCGGCAGCTTGCCGGCGGCGACGAAATTCTTCGTGACCCAGTCGGGCTCGTGATATTCGGGCAGCGCCTTGAACTCCAGGATGGAGTCGCGCGCCACATATTTGATCTTGCCTTCGGCCGGGAACGCCGGCGGCACCGGCGGCACGGTTGCCTCGGAGGCATATGCATTCAGCGCCAGGACCGAGACGCCGAGCGCCAGTCCTGCCAGAATGCCAAGGTTACGGAATTTCATCATCGTTTCTCCCTCTTGTTCCGGAGCGCGGATCACACGGGCTCCTTTTTCCTCGAACGATATGAAGTCGGGGCCGGCGGCCCATGGATTTCCCTCCCGGAAACCCATGACGACCCCTCCTTCACGAAAATCAGACGGCCTGTTTCAGCGCCGCCTTTTCCGCGCGCAGCTCTTCGATCGAGCGAACGTTGCGGCGCGCAGCGCCCGCCCAGTCGCGGGTCTGCACCTTGGATTTCGACAGCCGCTCCTTGGCGGCCGGCACGGCATCGGCATATTGCGGCAGCCAGCGCGCCTGGGCAACGACCATTTCGTCGACCATCTGCCAGACTTCCTCGGGCGTCGCCACGGCTCCAACAAGCGGATCGTGCAGCACGGCAAGCTTCAGAAGGTCGATGTCGCCCGAGATGGCGGCATGCACCGACATGCGCTGGACGTTGATCGAGGCAATGCAGGTGGCGGCACAGGCTTCCGGCAGGGTGACGCCGGAGACCATGTTGATGCCGAAGCGGTCGACGAAGCCCGGCGATTCGATGATCGCATCGGACGGCAGGTTGGCGATGACGCCATTGTTCTTGACGTTGAAATGGCCGCGATAGGCCCGGTTCGTCTCCAGCGCCTCGAGGATATGGCTCGCATGTTCGTTCGAGCGCTTGGCCGGATCGATCGGCTTAGCAGCGGATTCCAGGAATTGCGGGAATTCCGTCTCGAACCAGTTGCGGGTTTCGGTGGAGTGGCGGAGGTAACCGCCGGTCTCGCCGTGGATCCAGTCGGACATGTCGATCCAGCGGGTGATTTCCTCCGGCCGCTTGCGGTACCAGGGCAGGTATTCCGAAAGATGGCCGTTGCTTTCGGTGGAATAGACGCCGAAACGCTTCAGCACATCGATGCGCAGCTTCTCCTGCTGCGAATAGACCGGATGCGCCTCGAAGGCGGCAACCAGTTCGTCCTTGCCGATCTTGCGGCCGTTGAGACGCAGGTCGATGAACCAGGTCTGGTGGTTGATGCCGGAGCAGACATAGTCGAGCTCGCTGAGCGACTTGGCGCCGAGCACCTCGGCGATCTGTTCGGCGCCGTGCTGGACGCCGTGGCAGAGGCCGACGGTATCGACCTTGCCGTATTCGATCGCCGCCCAGGTGTTCATCGCCATTGGATTGGCATAGTTCAGGAACTTGGCACCGGGCTCGGCAACCTCCCTGATATCCTTGCAGAAGTCGAGGATGACGGGGATGTTGCGCTGGCCGTAGAGGATGCCGCCGGCGCAGATCGTATCGCCGACACACTGATCGATGCCGTATTTCAGCGGGATGCGAATATCGTCGGCATAGGCTTCGAGGCCGCCGACCCTGACGCAGCTGATGATGTAACGCGCGCCGGTCAGCGCCTGGCGCCGGTCGGTCGTCGCCGTCACCTTGGTCGGCAATCCGTTCGCTTCGACGATCCGGTCGAGGATCGCCTTGATCATCTCCAGATTATGTTCGCTGAGATCGGTCAGCGCGAATTCGACGTCGCGAAACTCCGGAACACACAAAATATCGGTGAACAGCTTCTTGGTGAAACCGACGCTGCCTGCACCGATAATAGCGATTTTGAAACTCATGATCTTCACCTCGACCCAATCGAATGCTACAGAAAAGATGGCCATGGAGGATCAGGCCGCATGCTGGCACATGGGGCTGAAAAAGCCGAAAAACTGCCTGTTTTCCTCCCGGCCGCTCTTTCGACCGTCGTCTCTTCTCTGTTTGTCGAGCGGGATTATGCCCGAAATCGGCAGAGCGACCAGAGAAGGATTATGCTTTCAGGGGTAATTTTGTGCTGCAGAATTTGATTGCCAACGGACAGTCGATGAGGACGGTTTCGCTGCCTCGCGGCCGGCAGCGATTGCATGCCATGCCGACGAGCTCCGGCTATGAAGTGCGCGAGAACGAGCCCTATGACTGGGATGGCCGAAGGCGCGGCCAGACGCCCTTCACCGTGCTGCAGCACACGATCAGCGGCACGGGCCGGCTGCGCTATCAGAATCGCAATTATCGGCTTCAGGGCGGCGACACTCTGTTGGTGCTCGTCCCGCACAATCATCGCTATTGGCTGGAGAAGGGCGACCGCTGGGAATATTTCTGGATTTCGATGAACGGTGAGGAGACGCTGCGCATTCATCAGCTGGTGCTGTCCACCGCAGGCCCGGTGCTGAAACTGCAGCCCTCGACCATCGATCATCTCGCCGACTGCAGCCTGCGCCTCGTCACCGGCGCGACCTCCCCGGGTGCCGCCTCGGCGATTGCCTATGAAGCGGCAATGGCGCTTTACGACGACGTCTTCGGCTCGCCGGCCTTTGCCGCCGAGCTCAGCCTGATGCAGCCGGTAATCGACCATATCAACGCCAATCTCGAAAAGCCGCTGCCGGTCAGCGAACTCGCCGGCATTGTCGGTCTCAGCCGCGCGCATTTCTCGCGCAGCTTCGCCGAAAGCGAGGGCATGCCGCCGGCGGAATTCGTGCTGCAGCAGCGCCTGCAGCGCGCCGTCAAACTTTTGACCAAGGCCGACTTTCTGCCGGTCAAGGAAGTCGCCATCATGTGCGGCTTCGACGATCCGAACTATTTCTCCAAGGTTTTCCGCCGGGTCTACGGCACCAACCCGACGGAATTTCGCACGACCGGCATGTATGCCAGCATCGGCAAGCTGAGATAGCTCGGCTATTTCAGGCCCGCACCTCGAAGACCATGTTGAACGGCGTTTCGGTGGCGCGGCGGAAATGCTTGAAGCCGGCGTCGAGCGCCACCTTGCGCAGTTTCATTTCTCCGGCCTGGGCGCCAAGCCCGAGGCCCACCTCCTGGGAGAGCGATGCCGGCGTGCAGATCATCGTCGATGCGCCGTAATAGACCCGTCCCACCGGATTGAGATTGTCCTTGAGATGGTCATGGGCAAAGGGCTCGACGATCAGCCAGGTGCCGTTCGGGGCAAGCGTTTCCCTGACATGCCGGCCGGCGCCGACCGGATCGCCCATGTCGTGCAGGCAGTCGAACATGGCGACCATATCATAGCTGCGCCCTGGAAATTCGGCCGCCTTGCCCTGCTCGAAAGTGACACGATCGGCGACGCCAGCCTCTTTTGCGGCGGCCTTTGCTCTTTCGATCGAGGGCCCGTGATAATCGAAACCGGTGAAATGCGAGGCGGGATAAGCCTGCGCCATCAGGATGGTCGACGCGCCGTGACCGCAGCCGACATCGGCGACGTTGGCGCCGGATTTGAGCTTTTCTTCGACGCCTGCGAGAGCCGGTATCCATTCGTTCACCAGATGGCTGTTGTAGCCCGGGCGGAAGAACCGCTCGGTTCCGCGGAAGAGACAGGTGCTGTGCTCGTGCCAACCGAGACCCTTGCCGGTGCGGAAAGCATCGGCGACCTTGGCCTCGTCCATCCACATGGATTGCACGACCTCGAAGGCCCCGACGAAGAAGGCCGGGCTGTTTTCCTCGGCAAACACCATCGCCTGTTCCGCCGTCAGGCTGAAACGATCGGTTTTTTCATCGTAAACGACATAATCCGCAGCCGCCTGGGCGCTCAGCCATTCCCTGAGGTAACGCTCCTTCACCCCGGTCTTTGCGGCAAGCTGCTCAACGGTCAGCGGCGTGCCATCGGCCATCGCCTTGAAGATCCCCACCTTATCGCCAAGCACGACCAGGGCACCTGACATGGCGGCGCCGACATCGCCGACAAGACGGCCGACCAGCGCATCGAGTTTCTGCATATCCGGCTCACGCATTGTTACCTCCCCGTGACAAAGGCGGTTAGATTAGGCTTTAATAATATTCAGTCAATCAACCTCCCCTATCGCCCAATAAGGGTAGAGCAATTGGCCCTATTCCGCGTCGGCGGACATGCGCTTGTCTTCTTCACCGCTGGTCACATCTTTATATTGCTGACCGAGCAGGTCCTGATTTCTCCGAAACCACGGAAATGCTCTCCCCCTTCGTTCAATGTCAGGTGATTGTTTTGTGCCTATCTCCAGCTCAATGCCGGGCCGCGCGTGCCCTCGTCGGATGGTCTGAGGATGACTTGTCATCAGCTGCGAAAATCGCCAAACAGACGATTGCCGATTTCGAGGCCGGGACGCTTTCCCCGTCCGAGCGAATCCTGCAGGATATGAAGCGGAGCTTGGAGGATGCGGGTGTGCTTTTCATTGCGGAGGACGGCGGCGGTGCCGGCGTTCGCCTTGTGAAAGGCGCCAATGCCTCCATCGACACGAACGAAACCGAGACGGTTCAATACGAAGAACATCTCAAAAACGACGCCCCTCCAGGCGCTGGCGGCTGAATGGCAAAGAAGCAAAAGCTTGAACACTCCGAACTGGCCGGGGAATTTTCCGATGACGGCGTGACGGTGCTTGTCGATATCTTTCGAACCTCAGGCAGCAATGAAGACTGGACGATGGAAGTCGTCACGCAAGGCGAGGACCTGATCCGCTGGGACGAGCCGTTTGCGACCGACCGGGATGCCTTCGACGAATTCCTGGCCGTGGTGGCGCGGGACGGCATTCGATCCTTCCTCGACGACGACGAACCTTCCGTGCATTGAGGAATCCCCGTGAAAAGCATCAATGATCTCATCGCATCGGCCAAAACCGTCTGCGACCGATACCGGGCCGGGCGGATGGAACGGGAAACCGTGCGCGAATGGGTTCTCGGCCTCGGCGCCTATCCGGCGCCGCATGGAGACCGGGTGCGCGAAGCCGTGGAATGGTTCCGCCTGCACAATCGCGAGCCTGTTTCGGAAGCCATCGTGCTCGTCGATATCGACCGGCTCAAGGCGATTTCAGCGCCGTGAACCCACGACGTTTGCATCGTCCTGGAATTATCCAGCCTCGATCCCGGCTGGCGCAATCACGCCGATCCTCGGCGGCGTAGGACCAATGACGGTCGCCAGCCTGATGCATAATGCCCTCGTCGCAAGTCGAGGGCGGCTGGCAAAACTTTAGTTCGTCCGATCAGTAGAAGGAACAGCACGTGGCAGCATTTCCGGAAAAGGCAAAGGTCGTCATCATCGGCCTCGGCGGTATCGTCGGCGCCTCCATCGCGCATCATCTCGTCGAGCGCGGATGGGACGATATCGTCGGCATCGATAAGTCGGGCATACCGACCGATATCGGCTCGACAGCCCATGCCTCGGACTTCTGTTACACCACGAGCCACGACTATCTCTCGGTCTGGACCACGCAATATTCAATCGATTTCTACGAGAAGATGGGCCATTACGCCCGCATCGGCGGCCTCGAAGTAGCGCGCACCGGCGACGACGCCTGGATGGAAGAAATCAAGCGCAAGCTTTCCTCGGCACGCGCCTTCGGCACGCGCGCCCATTATGTCAGCCCTTCCGAAATCAAGGAGAAGTTCCCGCTGATCGAGGAAGATCAGGTGATGGGCGGCCTTTACGATCCGGATGCCGGCCTCGTCATTCCGCGCTCGCAGACCGTTGCCGGCAAGCTCGTCGATGCCGCCGAAAAGGCGGGCAAGCTGCAGGTCTTCGGCAACACGCCGGCGAAGTCGCTGATCGTCGAAGGCGGCCGCATCAAGGGCGTCGTCACCCATCGCGGTACCATCATGGCCGACCATGTCATCGTCTGCGCCGGCCTCTGGGGCCGCCTGATCGCCGAGATGGTCGGCGAAGACCTGCCCGTCATGCCTGTCGACCACCCGCTCACCTTCTTCGGTCCCTATAACGAGTTTGAAGGCACCGGCAAGGAAATCGGCTTTCCGCTGCTGCGCGACCAGGGCAACTCCGCCTATATGCGCGATACCGGCGACCCGGCGACGACCGAGGGCGGTCAGATCGAGTGGGGCTATTACGAGGCCACCAATCCGCGCATGTGCCATCCGCGCGATATTCTCGAAAAGCACGAAGCCCGCCTTTCGCCCTCGCAGCGCGACCTCGAGATGGAACAGATTATCGAGCCGCTCGAGCGCGCCATGGAACTGACGCCGATCCTCGGCGAACTCGGCTATAACGAAGGTCACTCCTTCAACGGCCTGCTGCAGGTTTCCGCCAGCGGCGGCGCATCCTGCGGCGAGAGCCAGAAGGTCAGAGGTCTCTGGTATTGCGTTGCCATCTGGGTCAAGGATGGCCCGGGTTACGGCAAGCTGATCGCCGACTGGATGACCGACGGCCGGACTGAAATCGATCACAACAGCATCGATTATGCCCGCTTCTATCCGCATCAGCTGACGGAAGAGTTCATCGAAGGCCGCTGCTACGAAGCCGCCCAGAAGATCTATTTCCCGGCCGTTCACACCCGCGAACCCTACCTATCCGGCCGCAACGCCAAGCGCTCGCCTTTCTACGAGCGCGAAAAGGAGCTTGGCGGCTATTTCATGGAACTCGGCGGCTGGGAGCGTGCGCACGGCTATGCCGCCAACGAGCACCTTCTGGAGAAATATGCCGACCGCGTCCCGGTTCGTGAGAACGAATGGGACAGCCGCCATTTCTGGCGGGTGTCGAATGCCGAGCATCTGGCGATGAGCGAGGATTGCGGCATCGTCAATCTCAGCCATTTCCACATGGTCGATATCGAGGGGCCTGACCATGTCGAGCTGATGGAATGGCTGTGCGCCGCCAAGGTCGGCGGCGATGCCAACATCGGCAAGGGCGTTTACACCCACTTCCTCGACGACGAAGGCATGGTGCGCGCCGACTTCACCGTCTTCCGCATGGCCGACCGTTGCCGTCTCGTCAACGGCGCCGACGCCGGCCCGCGCGACCTGCACTATATGAAGCGCGTCGCCGAAGACCGCGGCCTTGATGTGACCGTCACCGACGTCTCGGAAAAATTCGTGACGATCGGCATCTGGGGGCCGAATGCGCGCGACACGCTGAAGAAGGTTGTGGCCGATCCGGCCGAGCTCGATCAGGAAAACTTCGCCTTTGCGGCGATCAAGCCGATCGAAATCGCCGGAAAGCCCGTCACCGCCTTCCGCATCTCCTATGTCGGCGAGCAGGGCTGGGAACTGCACATGAAGTACAAAGACGGCCTCGCCGTCTGGGATGCGCTGCGTTCGACCGGTGTGATGGCCTTCGGCGTCGAGACCTATGCAAACTCGCGCCGCATGGAAAAGAGCCTGCGCCTGCAGAACGCCGACCTTTTGACCCAGTACAACCTGATCGAAGCCGATCTCGCCCGTCCGAAGGTCAAGGAAGCCGATTTCCGCGGCAAGGAAAAACATCTGGAATACAAGGCGCGTGAGCACCAGCCGGCCATGCTCTGCACGCTTGTCATGACCGAAAATACCGACAAATCGGGCGTGAAGCGTTATCCGCTCGGCAACCTGCCGGTTGTCGATCCCGCCACCGGAGAGGTTCTGGTCGACGAGCTTGGCCGCCGGTCCTACACGACCTCGATCGCCTACGGCCCGACGGTCGGCAAGAACATTGCTCTGGCCTATTTGCCCTGGTCGCATTGCCAGGTCGGACGCAAGCTGAACGTCGAGTATTTTGCCGAGACCTATCCGGTGGAGGTTGTCGGCGTCGGCTACAAGCCGATCTATGACCCGGAAAATCTGAAGCCGCGCACCTAAGCGCTCGTAGCCAAGATACACCGTTCAAACTGCTGCAGCGCCGCGCGTCTAAATCGACGCGGGGCGCTGCAAGCGTTCCAGCACTTGTGATGCGGCAAGGATGAGATGCCACGAACACGAGGTTGATCGTCCGCGCAGATCTGACGGGGCTTTTAGCGGCGAAACGGCAGACGCTTCTTCACGACTGAAGGCGCCACGATGAACCGCGGCAATATGAGCTCGCTGGTCACGCAGATCTCGTTTCCGACGCGCTGGCGCTATTTTACGGTTGCCTCGCGGTCGGATTGGAAGAAAGGATGCGGCGAAGCCATCATTCGAATGGGATAGCGAGGATTTGTTGACCGAAGACCGCTCACATTTTCCGGCACCGTGCTCTGGCGGGTGGACAGTCGATGCTTGATAATCTTACCTGGTCCGGAGTGCTTGCCGATCCTGTCGTCCAAGCCGGGACGCTGGCGGTGGCTGGCGCAGTGATCACCCGAATAGCGCTTCGGCCCTTCCCGAGCTGGAGACTCGCCGGGCAGGTGTTCTTCTTCGCGGCACTCAGCGTGCTGCTGCTTTATCACGACATCGTGCCCTACGAGGTCGGTCCGACGACGGCTTCGACCTTCGAACGCGTCTTCATCGCCCTTGCCAAGGTTGTCTGGTGGATCAATGCCGCCTGGGCGCTGATCGCCTTCGTGCGCGTCTTCCTGATCTTCGAGCGCCAACCGCGCGAAGGTCGCCTCGTCCAGGATCTGGTCATCGGGCTGATCTATCTCGGCGCGATCCTCTCGGTGGTCGCCTATGTCTTCAGCTTTCCCGTCGGCACGCTGATCGCCACGTCTGGCGTCCTTGCCGTCATTCTCGGCCTGGCGATGCAGAGCACCCTGAGCGACGTCTTTTCCGGCATCGCGCTCAATCTCGGCCGGCCCTACGCGATCGGCGACTGGATCGTGCTGAATGACGGCGTCGAAGGCAGTGTCGTCGAAACCAATTGGCGCTCGACCCATCTGCTAAACGGATCGAACGACCTCGTCGTCTTGCCGAACAGCTTTCTCGCCAAGGTCGGACTGACCAACCTCAGCAGTCCTGACCGCAGTCACGGCGCGACACTGACGGTCCGCGTCGTGCCAACGATCGGCCCGTCTGCGATCATCGAAGTCATGCGCGCCGTGCTCTTGAGCAGCGGCTCGATCCTGACCGAGCCGAAACCCGGCGTGCAGATCAAATCGCTGACATCGGACGCAATCGAGGTGGAGCTCTCCTTCCGCGTCAGGGATATCGGCCAGGCGGGGCTCGCGAAGAACGAAATATTCGACCTGATCTACCGCCATGTCAAAGCCGCTGGTCTCACCTTGGCGCGACCGCTCGACGCCGCCGGCTTACCGCCCGAGCAGTTGCAGCCGGAGGAGATGGCAAAGCCGCACCGGCCGACGCCGCTCAAGCTTCTCGACGCCGTCCCGCTGTTTTTCTCGCTGACCGAGGACGAGAAGGAAACCCTCGCATCCTCAATGACACGGCGGACCTACAAGAAGGATTCCGTTCTCATCGATCAGGGCGATACGGTTGCGTCGCTGATGATCGTGCGTACCGGCGCGCTCGTCGCGACACGGCAGGAAGGCCACAAGCAAGTCGAACTCGGCCGGCTGGCGCCAGGCGATTATTTCGGCGAAAGCGGACTGCTGATCGGCATTGGCGAGGCGGCGAGCCTGCGCGCGCTCACCTTCGTCGTCGTCTACGAAATCGCTCAGGCAAGCCTGGCGCCGCTGCTACACGACCGACCCGCCATTGCAGAAGAGCTGGCCGCCACCCTCTCGCGCCGGATCGAGACCGGCCAGCATTCCTTCGCGGCCGAGGGCGCCGCGCTGAACGGCGGCTCGGTTGGCTCGCTGGTGACACGTATCCGCCACCTGTTCAAGGTACCGCAATAGGCCTCGCGCTATCCGCCGTCGCCGTTTGCGATCGTGTGGGCATCATCTGGTGCGCGGCTCGGGACGAACCGTTTCGAGATCAGCCAGCAGCCGAGCGCCCACAGCGCACCGGCACACCATCCGGCGAAAACGTCCGTCGGATAATGGACGCCGAGATAGATCCTGCTGAGCCCGATGATCACAGCCAGGAAGACCCCGGCGCCCATGACGAAGATCCGCGTCGAGGGGTATCGCTGCGTGCGCGCCAGCAACGCGCCGAGGGTTAGATAGGTCACCGCCGAGACCATGGCGTGTCCGGAGGGAAAGCTGAGATCGCTGACCTCGACGAGATGCGGCACGATATCGGGACGCGGCCGTGCGACCAGGATCTTCAGGAGCGTGCTCGCCAGCCAGCCCGTCAGCACCGAGGAAAAAACGAAGATCGCGATCGGCCAGCGCCGGTCGAGCAGAAGGTAGACGGTGACGAGAACGGTCATCAGCGTCAGCACGGTGACGCCGCCGAGACTGGTGATGTCGCTGACGGCATGGGTCAGCCAGGCGGGGCCGACCGGCACGCCAAGCTCGCCCGGGCGCCGCAGCGCCAGCAGGATCGCCTCGTCGAAGCGGAACGTCTCCCCTTCCAGGACCTCGCTCGTCAATCGCTGGAGCACGTACAGTCCTCCTGCGACGGATGCCAGCATAATGAGCGTCAACGGCTCATAGGCGGTAAGCCTTGTTACAAAACCTCGTCGTTGAACCTCAGTCATGCGTGCCGTCGAGCTCCTTTTACTCATCTCGGTCTTCGCGAAATCGTCAATGCAAACTCAGGATTCAAGCCCAGCTGCGTTCAACGATGCTCCTCAAGCGGGTCTCTACGCCTGGCGGGGCCGCCGTCCATAGTTCATCGACACCATTGAGATAGGGAAGCGCATTGATCCGGTCGAGTCCTGATAAGGACTGTGGGAGCTGGGTCGGCAAGACGCGGTACTGCCGCACACCATCGAGCGGCGATCGAACAAACCGTCGTCCTTCGACAGCGCAACGTCTACAGCTTCGATCAGCTCACAATCCCAAAGCCTTGTTGATAGCCGCAATGAGCGTGGCTCCGGAAAATTGCTTCTGCAGATAGGCAACGCAGCCCACCTTTTCTGCCTCCGCCTTTACCGAAGCGGTTTCCAACGCCGTGATGAAAATCACCGGAAGGTTTGTCCCCTCGGCCTTCAACCTGCGTTGGAGATCGATGCCCGACATGCCACCGAGGTCGATATCAAGGACAAGGCAGTGTATCGCCGTTTTGCGCTCGCGAGCGAGAAAGGCCTCGGCGGATGCATATTCCTCGGCCAGAAAACCGTAGGCGTTGAGAAGTCGCCCGAGGCTGCGCCGCAGGCTTTCGTCATCATCGACGACAGCGACCGTGCGGGGAAGGTTCTCCACCTCATGCCCCCTCCTCTTTCGAACACATGAGAGATTAACGGTTCCTGGCCAAATTAGGCCAGTTGGAGGTCGATTGATATTGCCCTAAGGGGAAGGAGGATCCGATCACCCCGCCGGGGATTCCGTATCCTGGTCGATGAGACCGATATTCGCCGCGATCGACACCGCCTCGGCCAGCGAGCTTACGCCAAGCTTTTCCATGACCTGATGGCGATGCACCTTCACCGTCCGCTCCGAGATGCCGAGCGCATAAGCGATCTGCTTGTTGAGACGTCCGCGAATGAACAACCGGAACACTTCGGCTTCGCGCGGACTAAGCTCCGCCACCAGCGCTCGCTGGGCCTGAAGGCGATCGTGTCCGGCCCGCTGTCTTTCATATTGGATGAGAGCTCGATCGATCGCCTCCATCAATGCCGCCGCGCTCGAACTCTTCTCCAAAAAATCCCTGGCGCCCGCCTTCATCGCCTCGACGCTTGTCTTGATGTCTCCTTCCCCCGTCAGGAATACGACCGGCAATAGCGGCGCCAACTCGCACAGGCGGCGTTGGATCTGCAGGCCGGACTGGCCAGGCATCTGGAGGTCGAGAAGGACGCAGCCCGGCTCGCAGGCGGAAAAGCGGGCGAGAAACTGGTCTCCGGACTCGTAGGCTTCGACCTTGAGACCATGTGCGGAAAGCAGCCTCGCGGTTGCCGTCCGGTAGGACTTGTCGTCATCGACGATATGAATGACAGGTTTCATCTCGATCGTTCCTCCGCGTGGGCGAGAGGCAGGATCATGCGAAAGACTGCCCCGCCTTCGGGGCGGTTGTCGGCGCAGATAGTGCCGCCATAGGTCTCTACGATGGCGCGGGCTATGGAAAGACCCAGCCCGGTCCCCGCCTGCTTGGTGGTGTAGAACGGTTCGAAGATGCGGATCAGTCTCTCCGCGGGAATGCCGTCTCCCGTGTCGGAGACCCGGAGCTCCACCTTCTCGTTCGCCAGGCCTGTTGCAAAAGTGAGCGTTCTCCCGGCCGGGACGGCCTCCAGCATGGCATCCATCGCGTTGGTCGCCAGGTTGAGGATGACCTGCTGCACATGAACTTTGTCGGCACGCACCGGCAGCTCACCGGGCAGTTGGTTTGATGTCAGTGTAATTCCGCGTCGTTCTGCCTCGCCGTGAATGATGTGGATTGCGCTCGACGTGACATCGTTCAGGTCGAACTCCTGCCAATCGATCTCGCTTCTTTTCTTGAGCAGTCCTCTCATTCGGCTGATGATATCGCCTGCGCGCTGATCGTCCTCCTGGATATCGAGAAGAATCTGCTGGATTAGCTCGTGATCGGGGCTCTCGCTTCGAAGCAGCACCGACGCTGCCTCGGCATTGTTGCGGATGGCCGAGAGGGGCTGGTTCAGTTCGTGAGCGATCGACGAGGACAACGCCCCGGCCGTCGCGGACTGGTTGAGATGGACGGCTTCGAGCAAGTGCAAGCGCGAACTGCGCTCGGCGTCGCGGCGCCGCCTCCGCTCGAGCAGGAGCACCGAGATGATGGTGGCCTGTGCCAGCACGAGGCCGCTCCCCGCCACCAACACGACCCAGTGTTCCTGCCAGACACTCCTCTCCCTGTGCATCTGGACAGTGCCCGGCGGCAGATCCTTTTCGGCAAGCCCCCATCGCTGGAGTTGCCGCGCATCGGCGAGATATGTCTGGGGCGCTTCGATATCCGACACCGTCTTACCAGCAATTGCATCGATGACGAGGTCGCCGACGGTCCGGCCCAGGGCTTCGAATGTGACGGTGTTGCCACCGACGACGCCATAGTCGATGTAGGTCTGATAGGGTCCGTAGACAGGCGCGCTGGCGGTCGCTGCGATCTGCCTGATGGCATCGCGCGGAATGAAATTGCGCCCTGCCCTGTCCGTGAAGACCGTCAATGCCAGAATGATGCTGTCGGACGGCACACGCGATGCCCGCTCGACGAACTCGTCGATCGTCAGATCTTCCAGATAGGTCGTCTCGTAGGACTTCGAGAACTCCCTAAGAGCCGCACGGGCCGTCGTCAGCCAGCCGCGGTCGAAGTCGGACGAACCGCCAACAATGTAGAGATGGCGCGCATCGGGCTGCAGGCTGCGGGCCATCTCGGCCGTCTTCAGAATATCGAATGTCGCGAAGGCTCCGACTACGTCATCCGGCAAGTCTATCTTCTCGGCCGTGGCAGTGCCGAAACCGGCGGCGACGATCTTTGCGCCAGGAGCGATCATGCTGCGGTTCGCGGTTACGAAGCTCGCCGATTCCTTGCCGAGGGCCACAACAACGTCCGGGCGGCGCGCCGCGTATTTCTCGCCGAGATATCGTGCCATGCGCGGGACATGGCCACCTTCCGGAAACCGCGACAGATCCAGGAACTCTGAAAACAGGTCGATCTTGCCGTTTGTCGCCTCCAGCAAGCGGCTCCGCAGCGCCTCCCCGGCAGCGGTCGTCGCCGCGATCCTCTCATCATAGGGATAGAGGACGAGGACGCGGGGAACTCGGTCGATGATGGCAAACGAGGTGTCGGAGGATGCGGCTTGACCACCGGACGCATCCAGGGCTGCCACCGCCAACAACAAGGCGGTCCAGCATAATCGACCTGACCATTCGCCCAAGCCCATCCGCTTTCCCCCAAAGCCGGGCGACAATAACAGCTTCCCGCTGCGGCGTCATCTACGCATTACTACTGCCGATTGCCACCGCATCAAGAGATTCCCTAAAGTACAATATCGGGCGAAGGCAGCATTCGTTAGAATTCAGCGGGCCGGGGCAGAGATGCGGCCGGCTTAGCAACTCGCCGGAGGCAGTTCCGGCAGGATCTTAATTTTTCAAAGCAGTCTAGTTGAATCGACGCATGCAATCGCAGCCTTTGCCGCGAGCGGCTCCGTCATTCAAGAACGCCAACGGAGGGATTTGAAATGAACAGCAGAATCCTTATCCGCTGCATGGGAGCACTGGCTACATCCACCGTTCTCTGGTGCGCAGCCTCGCCCCTGCAAGCGCAGGACTCCCAACGAAAACCCAACATCCTGTTCATCGTCTCGGATGATACCGGCTACGGCGATCTCGGGCCTTACGGCGGAGGTGAGGGCCGCGGGATGCCGACCCCGAACATCGACAAGCTGGCCGACGAAGGTATGACCTTTTTTTCCTTCTACGCCCAGCCGAGCTGCACGCCTGGCCGCGCCGCCATGCAGACGGGACGCATTCCCAATCGCAGCGGCATGACGACGGTCGCCTTTCAAGGCCAGGGTGGCGGATTGCCTGCAGCGGAATGGACGCTCGCCTCCGTGCTGAAGCGCGGTGGCTATCACACCTATTTCACCGGTAAATGGCACCTTGGCGAGGCGGACTATGCATTGCCGATCGCGCAGGGCTACGACGAAATGAAGTATGTCGGCCTCTATCACCTCAATGCCTACACCTATGCCGACCCGACCTGGTTCCCGGACATGGATGCGGAAACCCGCGCTCTGTTCCAGAAAGTGACGACGGGCTCGCTGTCCGGCAAGGCCGGAGGCGAGGTAAAGGAGGACTTCAAGATCAACGGCCAGTATGTCGATACGCCGGTGATCGACGGCAAGGAAGGCGTTGTCGGCATTCCGTTCTTCGACGGCTATGTCGAGAAAGCGGCGCTGGGCTTTCTTGATGAAGCCGCAAAGGCACCGGATCAGCCTTTCTTCATCAACGTCAATTTCATGAAAGTGCACCAGCCGAACATGCCAGCCCCGGAGTTCCAGGGCAAATCGATCTCGAAGAGCAAGTATGCGGACTCCGTCGTGGAGCTGGATACACGCATTGGCAGGATCATGGACAAGCTGCGTGAGACCGGCATGGACAGAAATACGCTGGTTTTTTACACGACCGATAACGGCGCTTGGCAAGACGTCTATCCGGACGCTGGCTACACGCCATTCCGTGGTACAAAAGGCACGGTGCGCGAAGGCGGCAACCGTGTTCCCGCGATCGCTGTCTGGCCCGGCAAGATCAAACATGACGTGAAAAATCACGACATCGTCGGCGGTCTCGATCTAATGGCGACCTTTGCCGCAGCCGGCGGCGTGCCGCTGCCCACAAAGGACCGCGAAGATAAACCGATTATCTTCGATAGTTACGACATGACACCGATCCTGCTGGGGACGGGAAAATCGGCCCGCAAAAACTGGTTCTACTTTACCGAAAACGAACTGACGCCGGGTGCTGCCCGCGTCGGCAACTACAAGGCCGTGTTTAACCTGCGCGGTGACAATGGGCAGGCCACGGGCGGTCTGGCTGTTGATACCAATCTTGGCTGGAAGGGTGCCCAGTCCTATGTCGCCATCGTGCCCCAGGTGTTCGATCTGCTGCAGGATCCGCAAGAACGCTACGACGTCTTCATGAACAACTATACCGAACATACCTGGACATTGGTCTCCATCTCTGCAGCGATCAAGGACCTCATGAAAACCTATGTCGAGTACCCCCCGCGCAAGCTGCAGAGCATGGGTTACGACGGTCCGATCGAACTCTCCAAGTATCAGATGTTGGAGTCGGTTCGTGAGCAACTGGGCAAGGAGGGGGTCAATATCACGCCTCCGACCGGAAACTAGGTCCTTGACAGCCCCGGAGCGATCCGGGGCTGCCGTATATACACTCCCAGTTCAAGATTGCTGCACGTTGTCGGTGGAGGCTTCGCGATGATTTCGGCACGTAATTTCCTGCATTTTTCCCAAGGTGTCGCGCTCGCCGCCGCAGTATGCTTTTTTGCCGCGACGTTGGCGGTTGCCCAAACGGACGCGTTGCCTTCGTGGAATGACACGGCACCGAAGCAAGCGATCATCTCCTTCGTCGAAAAGGTGACAAAACCGGATTCAGCCGACTTCGTTCCGGAAGCGGAGCGTATCGCGGTCTTCGACAATGATGGAACCCTGTGGGTCGAACATCCGATCTATACGCAACTCGCGTTCGCCCTGGACCGAGTGAAGACGCTTGCTCCGCAACATCCGGAATGGAAGGAAACGCAGCCGTTCAAGGCAGTGCTCGAAGGCGATATGAAGGCGCTCGCGGCGTCCGGCGAAAAGGGCCTTGTGGAGCTCATCATGACGACGCATGCCGGAATGACCACCAGCGACTTTCAGAAGATCGTGATCGATTGGTTGGCTTCGGCACGCGACCCTAAATTCAAGCGGCCATACACCGAACTCGTCTACCAGCCGATGATCGAGCTTCTCGCCTATCTCCGCGCCAACGGCTTCAAGACCTTCATCGTTTCAGGCGGCGGCGTCGAGCTCATGCGTCCCTGGGCGGAAAAGGTCTACGGCATCCCACCAGAGCAGGTCGTCGGTTCGTCGATCAAGACCGAGTTCAGGATGGAGGACGACACGCCGACCCTCTTTCGGCTTCCTGAAGTCAATTTCATCGATGACAAGGCCGGCAAACCCGTCGGGATCAACCAGCAGATCGGCCGGCGGCCGATTGCCGCCTTCGGCAATTCCGACGGAGATCTCCAAATGCTGCAATGGACGACCATGGCCGGCGGGCCTGCCAGGCTCGGCGTGCTAATCCATCATACAGATGCGGCGCGCGAATACGCCTACGACCGCGATACCGAATTCGGCCGCCTCGACAAGGCGCTCGATGCGGCCGCGATCACCGGCTGGACCGTCGTCGATATGAAGGCCGACTGGAAGCAGGTGTTCAAGGACTAGGACTGCGCCTCACGCCAGAGGTTTGAACCATGGCGACCCCGACCTTCTAAAACCTCAACAGGGAGCGATTGAGTGGCAGCATCTGTTCGGTCAGCAGCGGTGAGAGGAATAGCTGTCCTGCTTTTCCTGTTGCTCGCGCCTGCCGGGCGCAGCCTTGCCACTGACGACATCTCGACATCCGGGGCCGACCCGCGAATAGCGATCCACGAGGGTTTCGTGGACGAAAGGACGTGCGCATCCTGCCACGCCGATCAGGCCGCGGCATTTTCGAACTCCCACCATGCAAAGGCCATGGCGCTCGCCGAAGACGAAACAGTGCGCGGCGATTTCAACAATAGCAGCGTTGAACATGACGGCGTCGTCACGACCTTCACCCGCCGCGACGGCCGCTTCTTCGTCAGCACCGAGGGTGCGGACGGCGGCCATGCCGAGTTCGAGGTCAAATATACCTTTGCCTACAACCCCTTGCAGCAGTATCTCGTCGACAGCGGAGGCGGACGGCTGCAGGCTCTCGACATCGCCTGGGATACGGCCAGACGACAGTGGTTCTGGCTCGGCGACAGCACCCCGGCAAAACCGGGTTCGACCTATCATTGGACAGGTCCCTTCTATCGCTGGAACCGCACCTGCATCGATTGTCATTCGACCGATCCCCAGGCGAATTTTCAACCGCAGACCAACGAATACAAGTCGACCTACGTCGCCACCGGCATCGGTTGTCAGTCCTGTCATGGCCCGGGCGCCAAGCACGTTGCTTCCGCGCAATCCGCCAACGCATCATCCTCGGTCAAGCCGGATACAGCTCTGCCGAAAGTCGATGCAGGCATTTGTTTTGCCTGCCATGCCAGGCGCACCAGGCTGCTGGACGGCTATCAGCCGGGAAAGCCGTTTCTCGACTATTTCTCCCCCGCCCTGCTCCGACAGGATCTTTATTTCCCGGACGGGCAGATACTCGACGAGGTCTTCGAATATGGTTCGTTTCAGCAAAGCAAGATGGCAAGGGCGGGCGTGACCTGTCTCGACTGTCATCGGCCGCACGATGCTGGCCTGAAGGCCGAGGGCAATGCACTATGCACGCAATGCCACACCGCAACGAAGCCGGAACGTTTCGTCAACCAGGACCCGAGCGGCCTGTTCGACACTCCCGCGCACACCCGCCATCAGGCTGGCTCGACCGGAGCGCAATGCGCCAACTGCCACATGCCGGAACGCGCCTACATGAAGGTCGATCCGCGCCGAGATCACTCCTTCGTCATCCCCCGGCCCGACCTGTCGGCAACCCTTGGAACGCCGAATGCGTGCACGACCTGCCATCTCGACAGAACGAATGATTGGGCAGCCGAGACGATGGACGGATGGTACGGAACGCAATGGCGCAAACGCCCGTCGATCGCTCATGCCTTCGCCGGAGCTGCGAATGGCGATCAGACCGCAGTTGAGGCTCTGCGTGCGATTGTCAGTGACCGTGGCCAGGCGGGAATTGTCAGGGGAAGCGCCATCGTCGCACTGAGTGGGACTGGCGGCACGGACGTCACCGCCGCCATCCGAACGGCCGCAGCCGATGTAGATCCGCTCGTCAGGCTCGGTGCTGCGGAAGCGGCAGGGAACATTGCGCCGGAGCAGAGGCTGGAGGCGATCGGCAATCTGGTGGGCGATGCAACGCGTGCGGTGCGGGTTGCGGCCGCCAATGCACTCGCCGGCACCCCTCCTGACCTCTTCGGCAATCGGCGAGCCCATTTCGAAGCCGCTGTCGCGGACCTTCGCGCCTATGTCGAAACGAATGGCGACGTCGCGGAGACACAAAGCAATTATGGCTTCTTCCTGTTCGCCCGACAGCATACGGCCGAGGCCGAAGCCACCTTCCGACGGGCGATTTCTCTCGACCCGACACTGGAGGCAATGCGCATCAATCTCGCCGAGTTCTACCGCGCCACCGGCCGAAACGACAGGTCAGAGCAGACTTATGCCGAAGCGATCGGTATGGCGCCCGAACGCGCGGATCTGCGTTACGGACATGCGCTGTCCCTGGTACGCAAGCAGGCATTGACCGAGGCGATCACGGAATTGGAAGAAGCGGTGCGGCTTGATCCGCAAAGCTCCCGCTACAAGACGACCTTTGCCGTCGCTCTCGATTCCGCTGGCCGGACGGAAGAGGCACTAGGCAGGCTCGATGTTTGGGCGGCGGGCGGGGACGCCGACATCGTGGGCCTGGCACTCCAATTCAGTCTCAAGCTTCGACGTTTGCCGGAGGCGTTGAAACACGCGGAAGATCTGGCGCGACTGAGGCCCCGGGATCAGCAGATTTCGGACCTCATTGGGCAGTTGAAGCAGGCGATCAACGGAAAATAGGTATTCAAGCTTGTCCTTATCTACTTCTCGCTGCACAGTGCCGACTCGGAACAGCAGTTGCCGAGGCGACAAACGAGATCGGGGGATTCTCATGAAAGCCATCTTGCGTGCCATTCTGTTGTTGGCGGGGATCTGCGCTGCGTCGGCCGGCAACGCCGCCGATATCACGCCGTTTACGCCGGAAGCAAAAACAGTCGAGAGCCAGAGCGGCTGGGAATTCACCTTCGCTCCCTATTTCTGGGCTGCCGGCATATCCGGCGATGTTGGGCAGTTTGGGCTTCCGGAAGTTCATATCGACCCGGATTTCGGCGATATCCTCAAAAACCTCGACTTCGCTTTCATGGCGGCAGGGGAAGCAAGATACGATCGCTTCAGCATCGTTGGTGACGTGATCTACACCAAGCTCGGTGCCGACGCCGACACACCGGCCGGCATTCTTGCCGACAACGTCGATGTGACATCGAAGACCTTCGCGGGATTTCTTGGCGTCGGTTACGCCGTGCTCGAAGACCAAAATGGCCATCTGGACGTGGTCGGCGGCATGAAGGTCTGGTCGGTCGAAACCGAGATCTCCTTCAATGGCGGCATCCTGGCCGGAGTGGATGTCGAAGACAGCGCGACATGGGTCGATGCCGTCGCTGGCGTCAGAGGAAACTACTTCTTCACGCCTGAAATCTATCTTACGGGATGGGGTCTGGTGGGTGCCGGCGGCGCCGATCTCGACTGGGACGTAGCGTTGGGCCTCGGCTACAAGTTCAACAACAGCATCTCGGCGGTCGCCGGGTATCGTGCACTGGGCGTCAATTACGACAATGACGGCTTCGTCTTCGACGTTGTCCAGCAAGGGCCGATCTTCGGAGTCGCCATCCGGTTCTGACGCCGGACTGACGAACTTCGTACTGCTAGCGATTATCCTTCAGTGTGCTTCTGGCGTTCTTCGGGAGCGGGAATGACGACGCCCAGGACGCACCAGTTGCGACTGCGTTGTTGTACGCGAAAAGTCGCGCGACGCTTTGGTAGCAAAAGCTCAACCTTCTTTTGCTATCGCTGGAGCCGATTGTCCTGGAGAAGATTTCCGCGATGAAAATTCTGACCGCGATGGTTCTGATGGCATCCGTCCTGCAGCCGGTCGCAGCCTTCGGCGAGACCGAATGGATGGGCGGTGCGCGGCAATGGTCGGTCGGCTTTGCGAACGAGAGCCCTGCCTATTGCCGGCTGCTGTGGGACAGCGAACTCGGCAAGACAATGGAATTCCGTCAGAGCGCCACCGAGACCTTCTGGCTGGTGACCAAGACCAGCTGGGACATTCCGGCCGGCACCACGACAGAGGTGACGCTGACCGATCGCAACGTGACGAAAGTGGTTGCCGCCGAATTCTTCGACAAGACGACGCTTCGCCTCTGGCCACCGGCGAGCAAAGGAAACGGCGGACTGAAGAAGATCATCAAGAATTCCTTTTCAGGAACCCCTGACGTGCAACTGACCTTTGCCGGCGACGAAGGCGACTGGACGCTGCCGCTCTCGCGGGTGGACCAGCTCTATCCAACCTATCGCCAGTGCCTCAAGCGGCTGGAAGCCGGCGGAAAGCCGAAGCAGGATTCCGACACCAGCAAGCCATTCTGACGGTCTGCACAATTCAATCCATCGGCGGCGGCGCTATCTCGCGGATGAGGCTGCGCACGGCCTCGATATCACCGTTGAGCGGCCGCTCGTCGCCATAATGGGAGATACGCTCCCGCACAGCCCGATAGACGAGATCCGTACCTGGCGCCCGCGGCGCCGTCGCCGCCAGGAAATCATGCGCCTGGGCGGCGGCCATCAGCTCGATCGCCAGGATATATTCGGCATTGTCGACGACCGCGAGCAGCTTGCCGACGGCAGCTGTCGGATGGGCGAGGAAATCCTCCTGCAGGCCCGAGGTCAGGCCGCCATCCATGGCCGCGGGTGCGGCAAGGCGGCGGTTTTCGTTGCTGAGCGCTGCTGCGGTATATTGGGCGATCATCAAGCCGGAATGTCTGCCGGCGTCGCTTGCCAGAAACGGCGGCAGGCCGCTCACCAGCGGATTGACCAGCCGGTCCATACGCCGTTCGCTGATCGCGCCGATTTGCGCCAGCGCAATCGCCAGGCCATCGGCCGCCTGCCCGAGCGCCGGGGCGACGGCATGTGCCTCCGAGGAGACGATCGGCCGCTCCGGCGTGCCTGAGACCGCAGGATTGTCCGTCACCGAGGCCAGTTCCTGATCGGCGATGCGGGCGGAATTGTCGAAGACGTCGCGGGCGGCGCCATGGGCATGCGGCACCGAACGGAGGCTGAGCGCATCCTGGGTGCGCCGGCTGAAGGCGGCGGCGACAAGGCCGCTGCCGCCAAGGCGGGCGCGCAGTGTCGCCCCGACCTTTTCGATCCCGGCGGACGGGCGCAGCTTCAGCACCGCCGCGTCGAAGGCGGCGATCTGGCAGCCCGCCGCTTCCAGCGTCAGCGCCGCGATCGCATCGGCCCAATCGAGCAGCCGTTCGGTGCGCAAAAGTGCGACGGCAGTTAAACCGGTGGCACAGGCCGTGCCGTTGACAAGGCTAAGCCCTTCCTTGGCGCCGAGCACCAGCGGTTCGAGGCCGATCGCCGCAAGTGCCGCGCGACCGCTCATGCGTTGGCCGCCGAGCGTGGCGCTGCCTTCGCCGATCAGAACGAGCGCAATATGGGCGTTGTGGATGAGATAACCGGCCGAGCCCTTGGACGGCACGTCGGGAATGCAATCATGCTCCAGCAGGGCCGCAAGATGCTTGACGATCTCGCGCCGCACGCCGGAATGTCCGTGGGCGAAATTGGCGATCTGAGCGGCGATGATGGCCCGCACCGCGCGGGCATCGAGCAATGGGCCGACGCCGCAGGCATGGCTCAGCACGATGCTGCGCGACAACAGGCTCTGCGAGGCCCGGTCGACCACCGTATCGGCGAGCGCCCCGACACCGGTATTGACGCCATAGGCGCGCACGCCTGATTCAACGATGCTGGCGACGATGCGGCTTGCCTGCTCGACGCGCGCCCAGGCGGCCGGCGACAGCGCAAGCGCTTCCCCTGCCCCGACGCGCGCGACGTCGCGCCAGGTCAACACTTGATCGATCGTGATGGTCATTGGCCGCTTCCGAAATGGCCGATGAACTGGCGGAAGGCGGGCGTGGCGCCGCCGGTGAACATCTCATCGGGCTTGCCGCTGCTTTCGATCAGTCCCTGACGCATGAAGACGACGCGGTTCGAGACGTTGCGGGCAAAGCTCATCTCATGGGTGACGACGAGCATGGTCATGCCCTCCTCGGCAAGCGCGCGCATGACGCGCAGCACTTCGCCGACAAGTTCCGGATCGAGCGCCGAGGTCGGCTCGTCGAAGAGCATGACCTTCGGCTTCATCGCCAAAGCGCGGGCGATTGCGGCGCGTTGCTGCTGGCCACCGGAGAGATGGGCGGGATAGGCATGACGCTTATCTGCGATGCCGACCTTTTCGAGCAGTGCCTCAGCCTCGGCGATGCAGTCGGCGCGCGGCCGCTTCAGCACATGAACGGGACCTTCGATGACGTTCTGCAGGATGGTCATATGGGACCAGAGATTGAAGGACTGGAACACCATGCCGAGTTCGGAGCGGATATGATCCACCTGCTTCTGGCTGGCCGGCTTCGACTTGCCGTTCTTGTGAACCATTTCAATATGCTCGCCGTCGACCCAGATCTCGCCGTCGCTGGCTGTTTCGAGCATGTTGATGCAGCGCAGGAACGTCGATTTTCCGGAGCCGGAAGCGCCGAGCAGCGAAATTACGTCGCCGTCCTCGGCATCGAGGGAAATGCCGCGCAAGACCTCGTGCGTGCCGAAGCTCTTGCGGATATTGCGGACCGAAAGTCTGGTAACGCCTGGCATGATTGCTCCAATCAGGTCAAAAACTGCCTATGCCTTCAGCGGCTGCGGGGCCGCGCGGCGGTGTCGGGACAGCGAATATTCGAGCAGGGCCATGCCCTGCAGGATGATGAAGTTCAGCACGAGATAGATGATCGCCGCACAGAGGAAGACTTCCATCGTGCGGTAGGTCTGCGAGATCAGCCGCTGGGCGACACCGGTGACCTCCCAGACGGTGACGAGGCTTGCGAGCGCCGTCGATTTCATCATCAGCACGATCTCGGTGGAATAGGCCGGCAGCGCATGGCGGAAGGCGATCGGCGCCAGGATGCGGCGCACCAGCAGGAAACCGGACATGCCGATCGAGCGCGCCGCCTCGATCTCCTTCGGCGAGACGGCGCGGATGCCGCCGCGAAAGATCTCCGCCGTGTAGCCGGCGGTGCAGAGCGCCAGCGACAGCACGGCGCAGACCATCGGCTCGCGCAGGAACGGCCAGAGGAAGGAATAGCGGATGACGCCGAACTGGCCGAGGCCGTAGAACACCAGGAACATCTGGATCAGCAGCGGCGAGCCGCGGAAGACGAAGATGTAGCCCTTGGCGAACCCTGAAAGCACGGGGTTGCCGCTGACCCGCATCGAGACGATGACGAGGGCGAGCACGCCGCCGAAGAAGATCGATAGCGAAAACAGGATCAGCGTCGTCGGCACCGCCTTGAGCAGGGTTACCATGGTCGAAGCAAGAAAGGTGAAATCCATCGTCGCCTCCTTACGCCTGGCCCATGGCCGATGCCGGCATGCTGCGATTGGCCCGGCGTTCGGCGCGGTTGAAGATGCGGTCGGAAAGGCTGGTCAGGATCAGGTAGAGGCAGCCGCCGGCAATGAAGAACAGGAAATATTGCCGGGTCGAGCCCGCCGCCACCTGGCTGGTGCGCATCAGTTCGGCAAGGCCGGTCACGGAGATCAGCGCCGAATCCTTGAGGCTGAGCTGCCAGACATTGCCGAGGCCCGGAATGGCCAGCCGCAGCACCTGCGGCATGATGATGCGGCGAAAGCGCAGGCCGCGATGCATGCCGATCGCCGAGGCCGCTTCCAGCTCGCCCTTGGAAATGGCGAGGAAGGCGCCGCGGAACACCTCCGCCTGATAGGAGCCGGAAATGATGCCGACGGCAAGCGCCCCGGCGGCAAAGGAAGGCAGGCCGAGGAATCCTTCGTAGCCCATCGCCTTGCCGATCGAGGTGATGGCCGAGGAGCCGCCGAAATAGATGAGATAGATGATCAGCAGTTCCGGCACGCCGCGAAACACGGTCGTATAGACATTGCCGAATGCCACGAAGACAGGGTTGCCCGAGAGTTTTGCCGCCGCGACGATCGCGCCGAGCACCGCGCCGATCGCAAGCGCCGTCGCCGTGACGGCCAGCGTCATCAAGGTGGCGAGAATAAGCAGCGCGCCCCATCCGGTCGAGCCGAAGCCAAGCAGTTCCAAACTTGCCATGTCGTCCGTTCCCCGTCCGCGGCAGCGTTTTGTGGATTGACAATAACATGCTGTCTCCGGCGATAAAGCCGGAGACAGGTGTTTGCGGCCGGAAGGCCGAAACGCTTATTGCTGCGGGCTGACGTCGACCTTGAACCACTTCATCGAGAGGTTCTTGACGGTGCCGTCGGCAAGCGTCGACTTGATCGCCTCATTGAACTTGTCGCGCAAATCCGTATCGGCCTGGCGGATGCCGAGACCTTCGCCCTCGCCCCAGATCGAGCCGACGATCTCCGGACCGGTGAAATCAAGCGTGTCGTTGGCGGACTTGAACGCATTGGCGAAATACACGGCATCGTCGAAGCCGAGGTCGATGCGGCCGTTCTGCAGGTCGAGGTCGCGGTCGGCGCCGGTCTTGTATTCGCGGATCTCGGCAATGTCGCCGAAATTGTCATAGACGAACTTGGCGTAGACGGTCGCTGCCTGGATGCCGATCGTCTTGCCCTTGAAGGCGGCCTTCAGCGCATCGATTTCCTTCACGCCGGTCTGGCCGGGCGTCATCTTGATCGTGGCGCCGGTGCCGGCGGCCTTAGCGAGCGGGCTGTCCTTGGCGGTGGCGAAGGCAGCAGGGGTGGCGGCATAAGGAATGGTGAAGCCGATAACCTGCTTACGCTCTTCGGTGATCGACAGTGCATCCATGATGACGTCGAACTTGCCGGCGTTGAGCGCCGGGATCATGCCGTCCCAGTCGGAAGCGACCAGCGTGCATTCGATCTTGGCGCGTTCGCAGAGCACCTTGGCAAGCTCCGGCTCGAAGCCGCCGAGCGTGCCGTCGGCATTGGTGAGGTTCCACGGCGCATAGGCGCCTTCGAGCGTAATGGTCGCCTTCGTCCAGTCCTTGGCAAAGGCGGGCGCTGCGAAAGCGGAAAGAGCGGCGACGCCGCAAAACAGGATTGTGCTGAATTTCATTGATGAATTCTCCTCTGGAGTTGAAACAGACCTTGCGGCACCACGCCGATCTTCGCCGGCTTGCCCTTTCCGTCCTATTTCTGTGTCCAGGACCGATTGGGAGGTTGTATATGGTACCATATGAGATATTTTGTGATATGCAAGAGGAAAGTCGGTTTATGCGGCGAATTGCATTCGTGCAAAAGGAATAGGCAATGAAGCGTCCCGGGGAAATGAAGCGTGAGCTGGCGGAAAATGATAGCACGCCGCTTTATGCCGGCGTCAAGCAGGTGATCCTCGACCGCATCCATAGCGGCGAATGGCCGCCGAAATACCGCGTACCGTCGGAAAACGAGCTGGTCGTCGAGCTCGGCGTCAGCAAGATGACCGCAAACCGGGCGCTGCGCGAACTCGCCAATGAAGGCGAACTTGTCCGCATCCAGGGCGTCGGCTCGTTCGTGGCGGAGCGCAAGGGCTATTCGGCGCTGTTCGAAGTGCGCAACATCGCCGAGGAAATCGCCGAACGTGGCCACGTCCATGAGGCTTCCGTCGTCGTTCTGGCCCAGGAAACCGCCTCCCCCGAGATCGCCGACGCGCTCGAACTTGAAATCGGCGCGGCGGTCTTCCACTCGCTGATCGTGCACAGCGAAAATGGCGTTCCGGTGCAGATCGAGGACCGTTTCGTCCATCCGGAGGCCGCGCCCGAATATCTCCACCAGGATTTCACCACCCTGACGCCGAATGCCTATCTGACGGCGGCCGCCCCGCTCAGCGGCTCCGAACACGTCGTCGAGGCGGCAATGCCGCAGGCTTGGGAATGCAAGCTGCTGACCATCCTGAAGACCGAGCCGTGCCTGACGATCCGCCGGCGTACATGGTCGGCAAAACAGGTGGTGTCGACCGCCCGCCTCGTCTATCCCGGCTATCGCTACCGGCTTGAAGCCCGCAGCGGTAAGATGTTCGAGGAATGAAAACAGTCGCCATGTTGTATATGGAACATGGCGACTATTGCGAAGCCGGCGTGAAACGCGCCACCAGTGCGTGGCGGTCGCCGGGATAGGTGAAGCGTACATGGGTCACCGGGCCAGCGCCGCTCCAGGTGCGGCGTTCGACCACCAAGCAGGCCGTATTGCGCGCGATATCGAGGGCCGCGGCCAGTTCGGCATTGGCAGAAACGGCGTGGATCCGGTGTTCAGCCGTGCTCCATGGCACCTGATTGAGCAGCCACGGTCCCGGCGCCACCGTTAGAAAATCGGCATCGGCGGCCTCAGGTACGGTCTCAAGGCTGATCAGCCGCTCCTCCAGGCAGAAGGGCCGCGCCCCGGCATTGTGGATGCAGACGACCTCGACGACCGAGGACGCCGCCGGCAATTCCAGCCGGCTTCTGTCTTCCGCCTTGGCCTTGCGGCTCGCCTTCTTGGAAACGGCATAGGAATAGGGCAGGTTCAGCGACTGCACCTCGGCCTTGATGTCGTGGATTTCGAGAACCGCCGATTGCGCCTGCGGCTGGGTGACGAAGCTGCCGGATTTCTTGCGCCGTTCGATGAGCCCGGCCTTGGCGAGTTGGGTCAGCACCTTGTTCACTGTCATGCGCGAGCAGTCATACTGCGTGGCGAGATCGACCTCGAAGGGAATACGATGCCCCGGCGGCCAATCGCCCGAGACGATACGGCCCTCGATCTCGCCGAGGATGCGCTGATGCAAGGTCAGATCCCTGCTTTGGTTCATCGCCACGTTCCGATTGGTCTCCCCGCTCTAGATCGAATGCCCTGAAAGGAAAAGTGCTTTATCAGGCCGCCAGCAATTCGCCCATCGCAGCGAGGAACCGCCGGTCGATGGCGTCGCGCCCGATATGGCGGCCGCCTTCCACCTGCTTGCGGCCGCGTGCCCAGACGCAATCGACGGAAATGCCGCCGGCAAACAGCCAGTGATCGAGGATCTGGTCGCCCGAGAGATAGGGAATGGCTGACGTATCGAGCGAAACGAGATCGGCATGAAGGCCTTCTACGAGACCGGCCGGCGCTTTCAGCGCGGCACCGCCGCCGGCAAGGGCGTGGGTGAAGAGCGAAAGCGCCGTCGAGCCGCCGGGTGCGGCCACGACATTGCGGGCGCGAAGCGCCAGGCGCTGCGAATATTCGAGCTGGCGCAATTCCTCCGGTACCGAGATCAGCACGTTGGAATCCGAACCGATGCCGTAACGCCCGCCCTCTTCGAGGAAGAGCGGCGCGGCAAAGGCGCCATCGCCGAGATTGGCTTCGGTGATAGGGCAAAGGCCGGCAATCGCGCCGCTCTTCGCCATCCGCCGCGTCTCGTCCTCGGTCATGTGCGTCGCATGGATCAGGCACCAGCGCTCATCGACCGGCATTTGCTCGAGCAGCCATTCCACCGGCCGGGCGCCCGACCAGGCGATGCAGTCTTCGACTTCCTTCACCTGTTCGGCGACGTGGATATGGATCGGGCCGTCGCCCGCCATCGGCACCAGCCTTGCCAGTTCCTCAGGCGTTGCGGCGCGCAGGCTGTGTGGCGCCAGCCCGAGTTCGGCGCCGTCGAGCCGGCCGGTCAGCGCCCGGCATCCCTCCATCAGCCTTTCGAAGCTGTCGAGCGAATTGATGAAGCGTCGCTGGCCGTCGATCGGCGCGGCGCCGCCGAAGCCGGAATGGGCATAAAAGACCGGCAGCAGCGTCAAGCCGATGCCGGACTCTTGGCTCGCCGCCCCGATGCGTTCGGCAAGCTCGGCGATATTGGCATAAGCGCCGCCATCCCGGTCATGATGGAGATAGTGGAATTCGCCGACGCGGGAAAACCCCGCCTCCAGCATTTCCGCGTAGAGCTTGGCAGCGACCGCCTCGACATGATCGGGCGTCATCGCCAGGGCAAACTTGTACATGACGGTGCGCCAGCTCCAGAAGCTGTCATTTGCAGGCCCGCGCACTTCGGCAAGACCGGCCATGGCTCGCTGGAAGGCATGGCTGTGCAGGTTGCCCATGGCGGGAACGATCAGGGCATGGCGCTCATCACCGGGTGCTGCGGAAACGCCTGATACGACCCGGGCGATGCGCCCGGCCTCAACCGTCAGCCGCACATTCTTCTGCCAGCCTTGCGGGGTGAGCGCTGTCTCTGCGTGAAGTGTGGTCATGGCCGTCTTCTCCTCCTGCCGCGCCGCCGATCTTTCTTTTCCAGAAAAGCGCGCAAAATTTCTCTTGTCACCTGTTGATTATGTATATACATGTTTTGGCATAAGGAAAGGCGCAAAGCTGATGACCGGGAACAATTTTTCAGAAGGAAGCCCATCCGCCAACATCCGGCCGGCGCTGTGGCGCAATGCGCGGCTGGCCACGCTTGCTCCTGACAAAGCGGGGCTCGGCATCGTCGAAAAGGGCGCAGTGCTGGTCGAAAACGGCCGCATCGCCTTTGCCGGCGCTGAAAGCGACCTGCCGGCGGCCGCCATCGAACGGTCCGAGATCGTCGATCTCGAAGGCCGCTGGGTCACCCCCGGTCTCGTCGACTGCCACACCCATATCGTTCACGGCGGCAATCGCGCCCGCGAATTCGAGATGCGCCTTGCCGGCGCGACCTATGAAGAAATTGCGCGAGCCGGGGGCGGCATCGTTTCCTCGGTGAAGGCGACCAATGCGCTGTCGGTCGAAGATCTGGTCGCCGAGGCGCTGCCGCGGCTCGACACGTTGCTTGCCGAAGGTGTCACGACGATCGAAGTGAAGTCCGGCTATGGGCTGAACCGGGCCGGCGAAATAAAGATGCTGCAGAGTGCGCGCCTGCTCGGCCATATCAGGCCGGTGCGCGTCGCCACCAGCTATCTCGGCGCGCATGCGACCCCGGTGGAATACAAGGGCCGCAACGGCGACTATCTCGATGATGTCGTTCTGCCCGGCCTCGACGATGTGCATAATCTCGGCCTTGCCGATGCCGTCGACGGCTTCTGCGAAGGTATCGCCTTTTCGACGGCCGAGATCGGCCGTGTCTTCGACAAGGCCAAGGCGCTCGGCCTGCCGGTCAAGCTGCATGCCGAGCAGCTCTCCAATCTCGGCGGCGCCAAACTCGCCGCATCCTACGGCGCGCATTCGGCCGATCACCTGGAATATCTCGACGAAGACGGCGTTGCCGCGATGGCCGCAGCCGGCACTGTCGCCGTGCTCCTGCCCGGCGCCTTCTACGCCATCCACGAGAAACAGAAGCCGCCGGTGGAAGCACTGCGCCAGGCGGGCGTGCCGATCGCGATCGCCACCGACTGCAATCCCGGCACCTCGCCGCTGACCTCGATGCTGCTGACCATGAACATGTCGGCGACGCTGTTCGGCCTCACCGTCGAGGAATGCATCGCCGGCGCCACCCGTGAGGGCGCCCGGGCACTCGGTCTGCTCGACAAGACCGGAACGCTCGAACCCGGCAAGTCCGCCGACCTCGCCGTCTGGAATGTCGAAAGCCTCGCCGAGCTCGTCTATCGCATCGGCTTCAACCCACTTCACACACGTCTCTTCAAGGGCGAAAGGAACGGCCGATGACCATCACCCTCCACCCGGGCTCCGTCTCGCTCAAGGATCTGGAAATCATCTATTGGACGGGTGCGCCGGCAAGACTCGATCCCGCCTTCGATGCCGGCATAAACAAGGCTGCCGCCCGCATCGCCGAGATCGCCGCCGGCAATGCTCCGGTCTATGGCATCAATACCGGTTTCGGCAAACTCGCCTCGATCAAGATCGACAGCGCCGATGTCGCCACCCTGCAGCGCAATCTCATCCTGTCGCATTGCTGCGGCGTCGGCGCACCCTTACCCGACAATATCGTGCGGCTGATCATGGCGTTGAAGCTGGTCTCGCTCGGGCGCGGCGCCTCCGGCGTGCGGCTGGAGCTGGTGCGGCTGATCGAAGGCATGCTTGATAAAGGCGTCATCCCGCTGATCCCGGAAAAAGGCTCGGTCGGCGCCTCCGGCGATCTTGCGCCGCTCGCCCATATGGCGGCGGTAATGATGGGCGAGGCCGAAGCCTTCTTCGCCGGCGAACGTCTTTCCGGTGCTGAAGCTCTGGAAAGAGCGGGGCTGAAACCGGTCGTGCTCGCCGCGAAGGAAGGCCTGGCGCTGATCAACGGCACCCAGACCTCGACAGCCCTGGCGCTTGCCGGCCTCTTCCGTGCCCATCGCGCCGCCCAGGCCGCCCTGATCACCGGCGCCATGTCCACCGATGCCGCCATGGGCTCTTCGGCGCCCTTCCATCCTGACATTCATACGCTGCGCGGCCATAAGGGCCAGATCGACACGGCAGCAGCCCTTCGCGCCCTGCTCGAACAATCGGTCATCCGCCAGAGCCATATCGAGGGCGACGAGCGGGTGCAGGATCCCTATTGCATCCGCTGCCAGCCGCAGGTCGACGGCGCCTGCCTCGATCTCTTGCGTTCGGTCGCCCGCACGCTGGAGATCGAAGCCAATGCGGTTACCGATAATCCGCTGGTGCTCTCGGACAACTCCGTCGTCTCAGGCGGCAATTTCCACGCCGAGCCCGTCGCCTTCGCCGCCGACCAGATCGCGCTCGCCATCTGCGAAATCGGGGCGATTTCACAGCGCCGCATCGCGCTGCTGGTCGATCCAACCCTCTCCTACGGCCTGCCGGCCTTCCTCGCCAAGAAGCCGGGTCTGAACTCCGGCCTGATGATCGCCGAGGTTACCTCGGCGGCGCTGATGTCGGAGAACAAGCAGATGTCGCACCCGGCCTCGGTCGACTCGACGCCGACCTCGGCCAATCAGGAAGACCATGTCTCCATGGCCTGCCACGGCGCCCGCCGCCTGCTCGGCATGACCGAAAACTTGTTCGCCATCATCGGCATCGAGGCGCTGACCGCCGCCCAGGGCGTCGAACTGCGCGCGCCGCTGTCGACGAGCCCGGAGCTTTTGAAGGCGATCACCACGATCCGCGCTAGAGTTCCTGCCCTTGAGACCGACCGCTACATGGCAAATGACCTCGCCGCCGCCGCCGAACTGGTGGCGACGGGCGCGCTGAACGCCTCGGTTTCGACGGGCATCTTGCCGGTTCTGGAGGGTTGATCGTGATGGTTCTGCACTTGGCACCCCGCAACGCCGGAGCGTTTCACCCGTGACCACACCATACGAAACCCGCCAGGGCACCTCGCCCATCATCCTCGGCTTCCCGCACACCGGCACCGATGTGCCGACTGATATCGCCGAGCGGCTCAACGACAATGGCCGGATCCTCGCCGATACCGACTGGCACATCCACCGGCTCTATGACGGCCTGCTCGATGACGTCACGACGGTGCGCGCCACCTTCCACCGCTATGTGATCGACGCCAACCGCGATCCCGAGGGCGGGAGCCTCTATCCCGGCCAGAATACCACCGGCCTCGTCCCGGAAACGGACTTCGACGGCAAGCCGATCTGGAAGGATGGGCAAGCGCCTGATCAGTCCGATATCGCGGCGCGGCTGCGGGACTTTCATGCGCCCTATCATGCGGCCCTTGCTGCCGAGATCGAGCGCGTCAGGGCCATCCATGGCGTGGCGATCCTTTACGATTGCCACTCGATCCGCTCACATATTCCCTTCCTGTTCGAAGGCAAGCTGCCGGAGTTCAATATCGGCACCGATATGGGCAAGACCTGCGACAGCGCCATCGAGCAGGCGACGCTGACCGTCACGCAAGCGGCGCAAGGTTACGACAGCGTGCTCAACGGCCGTTTTAAGGGCGGCTGGACGACACGCCACTACGGCCGGCCGGAGACCGGTGTGCATGCGATCCAGATGGAGCTCGCGCAATCGACCCATCTGCAGACCGAGGCACCGCCCTTCGCCTATGACGCCGCCAAGGCCGACAGGCTTCGCATCCATCTCAAAGACATTCTGGTGCGCATCGAACAGATCGCAACGGGCCTGAAACGCTGAAGATTGAAACCTGAGAACAGGGGAACCGCCATGAACAATCCACGCCACAATATCCGCGAAATCCGCGCGCCCCGCGGCAACGAACTCAATGCCAAGAGCTGGATGACCGAAGCGCCGTTGCGCATGCTGATGAACAATCTCGATCCCGACGTCGCCGAAAATCCGAACGAGCTCGTCGTTTACGGCGGCATCGGCCGGGCGACGCGCACCTGGGAAGATTTCGACCGCATCGTCGCCACGCTGAAGACGCTGACGGAAGAGGAAACCCTGCTCGTGCAATCCGGCAAGCCGGTCGGTGTCTTCCGCACCCACAAGGATGCGCCGCGCGTGCTCATCGCCAATTCCAACCTCGTGCCGCATTGGGCGACCTGGGACCATTTCAACGAGCTGGATAAGAAGGGCCTTGCCATGTACGGCCAGATGACGGCCGGTTCGTGGATTTATATCGGCACGCAGGGCATCGTCCAGGGAACCTACGAGACCTTCGTCGAGGCCGGCCGCCAGCACTATGGCGGCAATCTCAAGGGCAAATGGATCCTGACCGGCGGCCTCGGCGGGATGGGCGGCGCCCAGCCGCTCGCCGCCGTCATGGCCGGCGCCTGCTGCCTCGCCGTCGAATGCAATCCCGACTCGATCGATTTCCGCCTGCGCACCCGCTATCTCGACGCCAAGGCCGAAACGCTCGACGAAGCGCTCGAGATGATCGACCGCTGGACCAAATCAGGCGAAGCCAAATCCGTCGGCCTGCTCGGCAATGCCGCCGAAATCCTGCCCGAGATGGTTCGTCGCGGCATCCGCCCCGATATGGTCACCGACCAGACCTCGGCGCACGACCCGATCAACGGCTACCTGCCGAAGGGCTGGACGATGGCCGAGTGGAAGGCCAAGCGCGAAAGCGATCCGAAGGCGGTGGAAAAGGCTGCCCGTGCCTCGATGCGCGAACATGTCGAGGCGATGATCGCTTTCTGGAACGCCGGGATTCCGACGCTCGACTACGGCAACAACATTCGCCAAGTCGCCAAGGAGGAGGGCCTCGAAAACGCCTTCGCCTTCCCCGGCTTCGTGCCGGCCTATATAAGACCGCTGTTCTGCCGCGGCATCGGCCCCTTCCGCTGGGCCGCCCTGTCCGGTGACCCGGAGGATATCTACAAGACCGATGCCAAGGTGCGGGAACTGACCCCCGGCAATACCCACCTGCACAATTGGCTCGACATGGCCAGGGAGCGCATCGCCTTCCAGGGCCTGCCGGCGCGCATCTGCTGGGTCGGCCTCGGCGACCGTCACCGCCTGGCTCTGGCCTTCAATGAAATGGTCAGGACTGGCGAGCTTTCCGCGCCTGTTGTCATCGGCCGCGACCACCTCGACTCCGGCTCCGTCGCCTCGCCGAACCGCGAAACCGAAGCGATGAAGGACGGCTCGGACGCCGTCTCCGACTGGCCGTTGCTGAACGCCCTGCTCAACACCGCCTCGGGCGCCACCTGGGTATCGCTGCACCATGGCGGCGGCGTCGGCATGGGCTTCTCCCAGCACTCCGGCGTCGTCATCTGCGCCGATGGCACCGACGATGCGGCAAAGCGTCTCGAGCGTGTGCTCTGGAACGATCCGGCGACCGGCGTCATGCGCCACGCCGATGCCGGCTACGACATCGCCCTCGACTGCGCCCGGGACAAGGGCTTGCGCCTGCCCGGCATTCTCGGGAACTGAGCCTCGTGAGGATCCTGCGCGCCGGCGATTACAAGCGGATGCCTTGGAAAAACGGCGGCGGCGAAACGGTGGAGATCGCCGTTTCGCCCGATGATGCCGGCCTCGCCGGCTTCGACTGGCGCGTCAGCATGGCGACCGTCGCAACGGACGGCCCGTTTTCGATCTTCCCCGGCATCGACCGGACGCTTGTGATTCTCGACGGTAACGGCATGGTGCTCGACATCGAAGGCAGCGCACCGGCGCTGCTGACGACCGCGAGCGACCCCCTGCCCTTCCCGGCGGATATCCCGGTCGCGGCGACACTTCAGGACGGCGCGATCACCGATCTCAACGTCATGACCCGCCGCGACGGTCTCGCCCACACGCTGATTCGCATCGACATCCACGGCGGCAAGTCCGTGCCGCTGACCTCGTCGACATGCCTGCTGCTCTGCCATCGCGGCGCGCTGTCATTCCGGCACGGCTATGAGACCGGCGCGCTTGGGGCCGGCGATGCGCTGCTGATTGCGGATGCTGCTGGAACCGCACTGGAACTCGACGGCGAAGCCAGATGTTATCTTGTCTCGATCAGCACGCCCTGATCTTCGCACAACGGCTTGAAAAAATGGGACAATCGAAAAGTGGCTTAGGCTTTCGCGGCGACGATTGCGATTTCCGGCCATGGACGTCATTCCTGCTTTTGGTCTAAACTTCGCCTTGCTGATGCAGAAGAAGACCTAGACTGTCCGGGCGTGCCGGGTAGCAATGGAGCAGGCGTGACGGATCCCTACGATATTCTCGGCGTTGAACGCGATGCGGACGAGGCCCAGCTGAAGGCCGCCTATCGGCGCCTGGCGAAAGTTGCCCACCCGGATTCGGGGGGCGATTCGCAGGCCTTTGACAATCTGCAGAAAGCCTATGCGCTGCTTCTCGATCCGGTCCGGCGCAAGGTGTTCGATGATACCGGCTATGATGTCGAATTGGCCGATGCCGCCGAGCTGCAGGCGCTTGTGATCATCGAGAAGCTCGTCACCGACGCGGTGCTCGACGAGCGCGCGCCGGGAAGTTTCGATCCCGTCGCCGTCATGCAGGAAAGCCTTTCGGAGGAACTGCGCAAGGCGCGCTTCAGCAAGAGCGAGCTGGAGCGCCACGCCTCGCGCGTCGGCCTGCATCTGGAACGGCTCGAAAAACAGTCCGGCCGCGATGTGCTCGCCCACATGTTCCGCGCCCGCATCGAAGCGATCGCCAAGGCGGTTGCGGAAACCGAGGCGAAGATCAAGGCGACCGAACGCGCCGCCGACATGTTGAGCGGCTATGTATACGACATCGATCCATCGCTGCTGCCGGAGGCCTCGGTCGCCAACCTCGAATGGATCGAGACCTCCAGAAACCGCTCCACCGGCTGACGCGGCCGGCCTAATCTTAATAGGACAGCTTCGGATACCAGTCCGGCGCCCGGCCTTCGGGTGTGCAATCGAGCACGGTCCAGAGCGGCATCAGATCGGGCGCGCCGCGCGGATCCTCGCCCGGATCGGCCGTCACCTGGCCCATCTCCCCGCTCCAGAAATGCCGGATGGTGCCGTCGCGCCGCGTGAAGACGTTGAAAGCCGCGTCATCGCCGCCACCCCTGCCGATAGCGTGATAGTCGCGGCTGTAATCGCCCGTCGGATCGGCATAGAGCGGCAGATAGTGCCAGCCGCGCTCCTTCTTGAAGGCGAGCAGCCTGCCGATCGGCGAAAGCGCGACGACGGCAAGGGCGACGCGCTGCTGCATGTCAGGCACCTCGCCGTCCCAGGCCGATAGCAGCGAGGTGCACATCGGGCACGGACGCTCGCGCTCCGGGCCGAACATATAGCTGTAGACGACCAGCGTGTCCTTGTCGGCGAAGAGCTCGCTGAAGCTAATCGGCCCGTCAACGCCTTCGAAGCGGTAGTCCTTCTTCACCTCGCCGCCCGGCGGCAGCGCCCGCCGCTGTACCGCCACTCGCTCGATATGGCGGCGCAATTCGATCTCTTCGGCGAGCAGCGCGTCGCGGGCGATGCGGTATTCCTCGCTCTCATTGGGAAAACGGACACCATTCTTGGCCGCGAGCACGGCGGCGGGTACCAGCTGCTGATGATCCATCACATATCCTCCTTCTGTTGTCGCGCGTCTCGGGCGCTCAAAGGATGTGCCGCGACCGCAACGGATTTCCAGCACATCATTAGAATGACGATCCGCAGATACGAAAATCGACAGGACCGCGGGAAAAACCGGCTGACGGCACAGCAAAATTCTCACTTCGGAATCCCGAAGGACTACCGCTTCGGGATTCCGAAATACGCCGGTGTTTTTGAGGAGTCACCCGCGAAAAACATGCAATGATTTCAACGCCGCAACCAATTTCGGGATTCCGAAGTGCTATATAGATTATGGTGGGAGATACTCGCTATCGCCACCAGCACGAACCCAAGACCGTCATTCCAGCCGACGTCCGAAAAGCAAAAAGGGCGCTCGACCCTTGCGGGGAGCGCCCTTATCCTGTCGGACAGCGAACAGTTCGACGACGTCGATACCGTGCGCATCCATTTTTCAGGCAGGACCGCTATATGGACCCTCTCCGCCGCGGTTTCAAGGGCCGATCCGCATCATAGTTTTGCGACGCCTAAATGGCGACGCCGGTGACTGGGTTGACCACGGGCCGTTCGCTTTTGTCGCCTGCTCCGGCCGGCTGTACCGTCGGCGGCGCCATCGATTCTGCGTCGGCCGGCTCCGGTTTTTCGGGAACGGTTCCGACATCTTTGGGGCGGCGCTGCTCGGGCTTTACGTTTGCATCATTCGTCGACATTGTCCGTCTCCTTTCGAAGAAAAGTCACCGGAGCCGACATGGTTCCGATGACCGAATGGAGGATTGCCGATGTCTGAGAGGTTTCTGCTTCAGGGGCCACAGGATGCCCGTTTCACGATCCTGCTTGCGCATGGCGCCGGCGCGCCGATGGATTCGGGGTCGATGACAGCAGCGGCAGAAGCGCTTGCCGGCGTCGGCTTCAGGGTTGCCCGCTTCGAATTCGCCTATATGGCCGCCCGCCGCACCGGAGGCCGCAAGCCGCCACCGCGGGCCGAAACGCTCAATCCCGAATATGAGGCGGCGATTGCCGCGCTCGGCGCCGATGGCCCGGTGATCATCGGCGGCAAGTCGATGGGTGGACGCGTCGCCAGCATGGTCGCCGACGATCTCCATGGCAGGGGGAAGATCGCCGGCCTGCTCTGCCTCGGCTATCCCTTCCATCCGCCCGGCCAGCCGACGAAACTGCGCACCGGTCATCTCAAGGGGCTGACAACACCCGCGCTGATCTGCCAGGGAACACGCGACGAATTCGGGACGCGGGACGAGGTGCCGGGCTATGATCTCTCCGACCGGATCGAGATCCTCTGGCTCGAGGACGGCGACCACGACCTCAAGCCGCGCAAGACAATCTCAGGCTTTTCCGCTGCCGACCACCTCGCCACGATGGCAAAGGCGGCCAAGGCCTGGGCCGAGCGGTTGCCGGTTTAAGCCGCCTGCGACTGCCGTCGTCAGGGGGCAAGCTTCCTGACATCGATGCGGCGGTCAGTGGCGAAAACGGTGATTTCGAAGTGATCGGCCTGCGCCACGTCGCGGATATTCCTCGGCCGATGCGCGGCGATGTTGACCCCGCCCCTCAGCCGGACACTGTCATAGAGGATGCCGGCGCCGCCGCTCGAACGCACCTCTTCGCCCAGCACCTGCGACGCCGCATAGCTGGTACCGTCATAGACGTCGCGCCGCAGCGCCTGTTCGCCGCGAATGTCGAGATAGTCGCCGATCAGGATGGCCGAATAGCTTCGATAGGTCCGCACCATCGTCGCCACACCGCGCGCGACGGTTTCGCGCCTGAGGTGATGGCCGACCTCGGCGGCGGCTGTCTTGAAGTGGTCGGCGGCATACCAGGCGCCGAGATCGGCGCCGTTGAAGCGCATGCCACCGGGGGCGACATGCAGGAAAGCCGCCATGACGATACTGGCGTTCGGCACGCCGTAAACCCATTCATCCTCGGGAAGCCGCTGGATGCGGTCGGCAACGAGACGGTCGTTGGTCCATCCCACAAGCTCCATCACCGCTTCGAGATCGGCCGCCCTCGCCACCGTCTCGAAAAGCCCGATCGGCGGAAATTGCGACGGGATCAGCCGGTAGGATGTACGCGGTGCCTCGGCAAAACGGTCGCTCACCGGAAGACGATGTCCGCATCTTCATAGGGCGTGAAAGCGTCGTCGAGCCTGTTCGGCTGCATATAGACACCACCGCGGGCGCCATCGAGGAAGCGGCGCACGGTTATCAAGCCGTCCTGGGTTCCGTTCGTCACCACGTCGAGCGGCGGATGCCCGCCAAAAACCGACGCCTGATGCGGTGTGCGCAGCCAGGCGACGCCGCCGCGTTCATCGGCAAACAGCACACCGAGCGCCTGATGAATGCCGAGCAGGGCGGATATCCGGGTCAGCGTATCGACATCGAGGGTGAAAGCCCCATGCTCGCGCGCCTGCTTGGCCCAGCTGTGGTAGGTCGAGCGGGAGGGATAGCCGAGCACCAGCAGCCGCTGCTCTTCGCTCAGGCCCCAGAGATCGGCGATTGCCAGGAAGGTTCGCAAGGCCGGTGCGCTGAGCTTCCGACGGTTTGCCGGCGCAAAGCGCTTCATGTCCAGCCGCTGTGGCGCCTGGCTTTCCCGCTGCGTACGTCGCGCGTGCTGCATGAAAGTCTCCTGTCTTGAATTAGACATAGTCCAAATCTGGGCGATCTTCAAGCGAATTTAAAGAGCCTGGCTTCAGGAAAGCTGCCCGGCCGCTTCGCGGATCGTCTGCATCAGGATCGATTGCGGCACGGACGGCACGGCATCGGCACGCATCGTCAGCCCCACCGGCCCCTTGGTCTCGCCGGTATCGACCGGCAGCAGCGCCAGCCGGCCGTCGGCCACATCGTCGGCCACCACGCCGTTGGAAATGATCCAGATTGCGTCGCCTCCCCTGAGGAACGCGCGGCCGAAGGAATCCGACACCGTCTCGATCTGGTTCGGCAGGCTGGAGACGCCGTTGGCGATGAGGAAATTTTCGACCACCGGCCGGATGATCGAACCCCGCGTCGGCATCAGCACCGTATAGTCGCCGAAACCAGCAAAGGGCGATTGCCGGCCGTCGAGCAGCGGATGGCCGGGGCGAACGGCAAAGACCACCTGCTCGGAATAGAGATGCTCGAAGGAAAAACCCGCCATCTTCTCCGCCCCGGCCAGGCGGCCGACGACGACGTCGAGATCGCCGACGCGAAGCTGCTCCAGCAATACGGCATTCTCGCCGGTGACGATCTTCACCCGGCTCCAGGTCCGCTCCTTGAGGAAGAGTTCCATCGCCCGCGGCATGATGCGCGACGACACCGTCGGCAGCGCGCCGATGCGGATCGGCGGCGCATCGGCGAACTGCTCCTGCGAGACGGAATCGAGACCCTGGCGTAGCGCCGTCAGCGCCGCCCCGGCATGACGCAGGAAGACCTCGCCGTAACGGGTGATCTTGATGCCGCGGCCGTCACGCTCGAAGACGGCGACACCCAGCGCCTGCTCCAGCTCGCGGATCGTCTTCGTCACCGCCGGCTGGCTGACATGCAGCAATTCGGCCGCCTTCATGACGCTCTTCTGCCGCGCCACCTCGACAAAGGTCTGCAGATGACGAAACTTGACGCGGCTGTCGATCATCTCCCATAACTCCTGGGTTATCGAAATGCCTGAAAATATCATTTTACTTAACCGGATCAACCATTCAGTTTTGCTATCCGGAGGCGGTGACAAGTTTGGCGGGAAGCCAACCCCACTCTCCGTCATCCTCGGGCTTGACCCGAGGATCCATGCCACAGCTACCGGTGGGTGCCGTGGGATGCTCTGCTCAAGGCCGAGCATGAGAGAGGATGGAGGGACGGACGGAGCCATTCGCAGCGCAGGCGCCCTTGTCCGGACCTCGCTAGCGGAACCAAACCAATGCCAGCCTCTCGGTTGGACTGACTGGATGGAGGAGAGCGACGTGCAATTTGCCCGCATAAACGACGTGACGATCCATTATCAGGTCATCGGTGCGCCTGCCGACCGGCCGGTGATCGTCTTTACCAATTCGCTCGGGACGGATTTCCGCATCTGGCGCGACGTCGTGGTGCGGCTTGCCGGGGACTACGCCATCGTGCTTTACGACAAGCGCGGCCACGGCCTTTCCGATGTCGGTCAGCTCCCTTCGTCGATCGAGGATCATGCCACCGATCTCGCCGGCCTGCTCGATCTGCTGTCGGTGAAAAATGCCGTCATCTCAGGGCTCTCGGTCGGCGGCCTGATCGCCCAGTCGCTCTATCAGCGGCGGCCGGATCTGGTTGGCGCGCTGGTCCTTTGCGACACCGCCCACAAGATCGGCACGGCCGAGAGCTGGAACGCCCGCATCGCCGCGGTCGCGAAAAGCGGCATCGCCAGCATCGTCGACGCCATCATGGAGCGCTGGTTCACGCCGGCCTTCCGCCGACCCGAGAACACCGCTTATTCAGGCTATTGCAACATGCTGACGCGCCAGCCGGTCGAGGGTTATATCGCCGCCTGCGAGGCGATCCGCGATGCCGATTTCACCGAAGCGGCCAAGAGGATCGCCGTGCCGACGATCTGCATCGTCGGTGACCAGGACGGCTCGACGCCGCCCGATCTCGTGCTCTCCACAGCGCGGCTGATCCCGGACGCCCGCTACGAGGTCATCGCCGACTGCGCCCACATTCCCTGCGTCGAGCAGCCGGAAGCGCTGACGGCGATCATCCGCGCCTTCCTGACATCGCTTCCAACTGGGCTTCCGACTGGAGAAACCAACCGATGAACGAGACCGCCTCCTCCTCCGAGCGTTACCGGCAGGGCATGGCGACCCGCCGCGCCGTGCTCGGCGACGCCCATGTCGACCGCGCCGCGGCCGCTACGACCGAATTCGACCGCCCCTTCCAGGAATTGATCACCGAAGCCGCCTGGGGCCATGTCTGGTCGCGCCCGGCGCTCAGCAAACGCGAGCGCTCGATCGTCACTATCGCGCTGCTCGCCGCTCTCGGCCAGGATGACGAGGTCGCCATGCATGTGCGCGCCACCGCCCAAACGGGTGCGACCCGCGAGGATATTTGCGAGGCGCTCTTACATGTGGCGATCTATGCCGGCGTTCCCGCTGCCAACCACGCGATCAAGATTGCCAAGCAGGCCTTTGCACAGATGGACGCCGAGAAGGCGGCCTGAGGGAGAGATATGTCCGAACGACCCAACCAAAAGCCCGAGACCGGCGCCTTCTTTGCCCGCGACCGAGCCTGGCATGCGCCGGCGCTAACCCCCGGCTACAAGACCTCGGTGCTGCGGGCGCCGCAACGCGCGCTGCTGTCGCTCGACGGCACGATCTCCGAAAACACGGGCCCGGTCTTCGGCCATTCGATGATCGGCGACCTCGACAACGACCTGATCCTGAATTACGCGCGGCCCGGCGAAAGCGCCATCGGCGAACGCATCATCGTCCAGGGGCGGGTGCTCGACGAGCGCGCAAAACCGGTTGCCGGCGCGCTGGTCGAGTTCTGGCAGGCCAATGCCGGCGGTCGCTACCGCCACAAGAAGGAAAGCTATCTGGCGGCGATCGACCCGAATTTCGGTGGCTGCGGCCGCGCCATCACCGATGAGGAGGGGCGCTACCATTTCCGCACAGTGCGGCCCGGCGCCTATCCCTGGCCGAACGGCGTCAACGACTGGCGCCCCGCCCATATCCATTTCTCGATTTTCGGCCACGGCTTTGCCCAGCGGCTGATCACCCAGATGTATTTCGAGGGCGATCCGATGATTTGGAAATGTCCGATCGTCGGCACCATCCCCGACAAGGCGGCGATCGAGCAGCTGATCGCGCCGCTCGACTGGGGCAACACGATCCCGATGGATTCACGAGCCTATAAATTCGATATCGTCCTGCGCGGCCGCCGCTCGACGATGTTCGAAAACAGGCTGGAGGGCAATTGACCATGCAGCAGCTCGGCTATCTCAAGGAAACCCCGTCGCAGACGGCAGGGCCTTATGTCCATATCGGCCTGACGCCGAATTTCTGCGACATAACGGGCGTCTACGACAGCGATCTCGGCACGCAGATGGTCAACGACAAGACGCTCGGCGAGCGCATCACCGTCACCGGCCGTATCTTCGACGGCGCCGGCGCGCTGGTGCGCGATGCCGTCGTCGAGATCTGGCAGGCCGACAGCGCCGGCCTCTATAACAGCCCCTCGGAAATGCGCGGCGCCGCCGATCCGAATTTCACCGGTTGGGGCCGCTGCCCGACCCGCAGTGAAGACGGCGTCTACAGCTTCGAGACCATCAAGCCCGGCCGCGTCCCCTTCAAGGATGGCCGCAAACAGGCCCCGCACATCACCGTCTGGATCGTCGCCCGCGGCATCAATATCGGTCTGCAGACGCGCATGTACTTCCCGGAGGAGACAGAGGCCAACGCTAGCGACCCGCTGCTTCTGCGCATCGAACACCGCGAGCGCGTCGCAACCATGATTGCCAGTCGTGACGGCGCGACTTGCCATTTCGACATTCGTCTGCAGGGTGCTGACGAAACGGTGTTTCTGGATATTTGAGAGTATGCGGGCGGCTTGTTCGAGAGCTCCGCGCAAGTGGCCCCCTCACCCTGCCCTCTCCTCGACGGGGAGAGGGGAACAGTGCCATACGAGATCGCCTGCTCATAGGCACCGACATTGCCCAAGTCCTTTCGCCCCTCGGGGGCCCGAAGGACGGGTCGAGACCAGTGGCTCGACCCCGGGGGTGGCGGCGCCGGATGAGGGGGCCACCATCACGAACGAGAAGACCATGACCGCATCGCCCTTCGACCACCCCTTCCTCTCCGGCCTGCTCGGCGACGACGAAATCGCGCCCTACTTCTCCGCCGAGGCCGATATCCGCGCCATGCTCTCCTTCGAAGCGGCGCTGGCCAAGGCCGAAGCCGGCCATGGTTTCATCCCTGCCGAAGCCGCAAGGCGGATCGCCGAAATCTGCGCCGGCTTCTCTCCCGATCTCGCCAGCCTGCAATCGGCAACGGCACGGGACGGGGTCGTCGTCCCCGATCTCGTCAAACAGCTGCGCGCCGCGGTCGGCGAGGAAGCGGCCAACAGCCTGCATCTCGGCGCCACCAGCCAGGATGTGATCGACACCAGCCTGATGATCCGCCTGAAGGCGATCACCTTTCTGTTTGCCGGCCGGCTTTCTACTATTGCCGCAGGGCTCGATGGGCTCGATCGCCAGTTCGGCGGCAACCGGCTGATGGGCCATACCCGCATGCAGGCGGCGATCCCGATCACGGTCTCCGACCGGCTCGATGCCTGGCGCGCACCGCTGATCACCTATCGCGACCGCCTGACCGAGCAAAATTTTCCCGTCCAGTTCGGTGGCGCCGCCGGCACGCTGGACAAGCTCGGGGCGCAAGGCCCGGCAATCCGCGCCTCGCTCGCCCAGGAACTCGGCCTGACCGATATAACGCAATGGCAGAGCGGGCGGCTTCCGATCGCCGATATTGCCGGCCTGTTCTCGTCGATTTCGGGCAGCCTCGGCAAGATCGGCCAGGATATCGCCCTGCTTGCTCAGATGGGCCACGAGATCGAAATCGCAGGCGGCGGCACCTCGTCGGCGATGGCCCACAAGCAGAACCCGGTTGCCGCCGAAGTCCTGGTCTCGCTCGCCCGCTTCACCGCCACTGTTCTTTCAGGCATCCACCAGTCCCTTGTTCATGAACAGGAACGCTCCGGTGCCGCCTGGACGCTCGAATGGCTGCTGCTGCCGCAGATGACGATGGCAACCGCCGCCTCGCTACGGTTGGCGGGGGAATTGGTGGGGAATATCAGACGGCTTGGAACGGCTTAAAGCGCGTCTACCCGCTCAGCCATCACCCAAGCTTCGCTATTGCCCGCAGATTATCGGCCGTCGTTGTCGGGAATTCGAAGAATTCGAGATAGGCCGGGATCTGTTCGAACAGCATATCCGTCCCGACTTGAAAGGCGCAGCCTCGAGCTCGGGCCGCCTCGAGAAAAGGGGTGATCTCCCGGCTCATCACGACTTCGCCGACGAAGGTCGAGGGCGAGATGCGGTCGACATCGATCGGCAGAGGATCGCCCCCTCGCATTCCAAGCGGGGTCGCATTGACGACGATGTCGAATCCGGCCGGATCGAGAGAGCCGATCGTGACCTGCAGCTGCGGATAATATGTCTTCAGCCGATCGAGCAACGCGGTCGCGGTCGTTGCATTGGCATCGAAGATTGCCAGATGGGCGACGCCTGCCTGCGCCAGCGACGCGGCGATCGCCGAGCCGACGCCGCCGGCGCCGACGACGAGCGCATGAGCGCCCTCGAGTTTTTTGCCCTTGCGCAGAACGCCGCGGACGAAGCCCTCGCCATCGAACATGTCGCCGATCAGCCTGCCGTCGGAGCTGAGACGCACGGCGTTGCACGAGCCGGCGACTTTAGCGCTGGTAGACGTTTCGTCGAGCAGCGCCATCGTCGCAATCTTGTGCGGCATGGTGATGAGTGCGCCGTGGATATTGGAGAGCCGGAAAACCAACTTCAAGAAGGCCGGATAATCCTCCGGCCTGCAGCCCATCGGCACGACGACCGCGTCGATCCCGGTCTCTTCGAAATAGGGATTGTAGATTAGAGGCGCCTTGAAGGACTCGGTGGGATAACCGAGATGGGCGATGAGTTTGGTCGTCCCGGTGATCATGTGGCTAAACTTTCTGGGGATCGGAAGAGGCGCCGTCATCAGAGAGGTGGATCATCTGCCCCGAGCCTGCCGACCTCTTGATCGCTTCGATGACCCTGAGGGTCGCGAGCCCCTCTCGGCCGCTGATGAGGGGCGCGGCGTCGCCACGAATGACATCGCAAAAATGCCTGAGCTGAACGCAGAGTGGATCAACTGCCGGGAAAGGCACGCGCTCCTCGGCAAGCGGCTTTAGCCAATCGGGCTTCGACGGGCTTGTCCAAATCGTCAGGTCGGGAATTCCGAGCGACCCTTTCGTGCCGCCGACCTGGTAGCAGAATTGATCGTAACGGGGATAAGCCGGATTTTCACCGGTGGTCGCCTCCCAGCTCCAGGGCGCGGCGACGGCATCGCTGCCGTTGAGCGTGGCGAGAACACCGTTTGCGAACCGTAACAAGACGACAGCGCTATCCTCGACAGCGTGGCCCCGCACGGCGTGCGATTCCATTGCCTGGACGGCATCGACGTCACCGAAGAGAAAGCGGAAGAGGTCGACATCGTGGATCAGATTGACGAAGACTGGTCCGGCGCCCGCTTCACGCCGCCAGCCGATGTCGAAATAATCCTCGGGCTTGGCGACCCAGAACGTGCCGTGGACGGTGACGATCCGGCCAAGCCTGCCGCCGTCGACGATCTGTTTGGCCGCCTGGATCATCGGATTGTGGCGCCGGTGATGGCCGATGAGGAGCGGCACCCCCGCCGTCTCGCCGGCGGCAACGAGTCTTGCTGCAGCATCGACATCGTCGGCGATCGGCTTCTCCAAGAGAACAGGAATGCCGGCAGCGATAACCTCCATTCCGTTTTCGACGTGAAGCTGGTTCGGCGTTGCCACAATGACGCCGTCAGGCCTGTCCTCGGCACCGATGTCCTGGAAGTTGGCGTACCAGCGGATTCCGGCATTTCGGGCAAAGTCACGACCGGCAGCGGAAGGATCGATCACCGCGGAAAGTACGGTTCCGGGTTCGGACATCACGCGCTCGGCATGGCGTCTGCCGATCAGGCCGGCTCCCATCACTGCAATCTCTAACGGCTTCATGATCGGCTCCTGAATTTCGACGACGTATCGGCTTGCCCTACTTGTGCAGGATTTCTCCGAGAAATTTTCGGGTCCGCTCGTGCTGTGGGTTGGTGAAGAACTCGGCGGGCGGAGCCTCTTCGACGATTGCGCCGCTCGCCATGAAGATCACCCGATCGGCGACCTGGCGGGCAAAGCCCATTTCGTGGGTGACGCAGATCATCGTCATGCCCTCGTCGGCGAGTGCGATCATCGTATCCAGCACCTCCTTGACCATCTCCGGGTCGAGCGCCGACGTCGGTTCGTCGAACAACATCACTTTCGGCCGCATGCAGAGTGCGCGGGCAATGGCGACGCGCTGCTGCTGGCCGCCCGAAAGCTGGACCGGGTATTTGTCGGCCTGCTCCAGGATCTTGACCCGCTCGAGCAGCCCGCGGGCGCGTTCCTCGGCTTCCGCCCTGCCGACGCCGATCGCCTTCATCGGCGCCAGCATGCAGTTCTGCAGCACCGTCAGATGCGGAAACAGATTGAACTGCTGGAAGACCATGCCGACCTCGCGGCGGATCGCATCGATGGTTTTGGCCTGGTCGCTGAGCACGATGCCGCCGACCCGGATTTCACCTTTCTGGTAGGTCTCGAGATGGTTGATGCAGCGAATGAGCGTCGACTTTCCGCTGCCGGAAGGGCCGCACAGCACAATCCTCTCGCCGCTGCGAACGGTCATGTTGATATCGTGAAGGGCTTGAAACGAGCCGTACCACTTTTCCACCTGCGCCATGGTGATCATGGTTTCTGCGCGTTGGGGGGGAACGGGTCTGGTCATCGGTAGAACTCCAGGATTGGCGGCCAAGACCGCATCGAAGAAAAGAGGATGCGGGTCAGCGCGCAGAAGCGGCAAACTTTCGCTCGAGGCGCGCGCCGAGAATGGTCAGCGGGCAGCACATCAGGAAGTACAGGATGCCGACGACGCCGAAGACCGTCAGCGGCTGGAAGATCTGATTGGAGATGATGTTGCCGGCCCGCGTCAGCTCGGTGAAGCCGACGATCGAGGCCAGCGAGGTGCCTTTGATCAGCTGCACGAGAAAGCCGATCGTGGCCGGCAGCGAAATGCGTAGCGCCTGCGGCAGGATGACGTCCCTCATGCGGGAGATGTATCTGAGGCTGAGCGCCTTTGCCGCTTCCGTCTGGCCGCGCGGCACCGCTTCGATCGATCCACGCCAGATCTCACCGAGATAGGCGCTGGCATGCAGCGTCAGACCGATGGCGACGGCCACCCAGGCATCGAGCATCAGCCCGAGCAGAGCCAGGCCGTAATAGACGACGAAAAGCTGCATCAGCAGCGGCGTTCCCTGGAAGACGGCGATATAGCCTGATGTCACGCGTTCCAGGAGCGGGTTGCCCGAGGCGCGGGCGAGAGCAACGCCAAGACCGGCAATGCCGCCGCAGACGAAGCCGACGGCCGACAGGACCACCGTCCATTTCAGGCCGATCAGGAGGAAGACGAACTCGTCGTGACCCATGGAATTCCTCCTACTTGACCGGATATTTGAAGTAGCGGGCCGAAAACTGCGCAAACAGGCGCATCATCACCCAGGAGATCACGAAATAGAAAAGCGTGACCGTGAAGTAGACCTCGAAGCTGCGGAAGCTCTCCGATTCAATGCGCTGGGAAACGGAGGTCAGCTCATAGGCCGAGATCGCCGATGCAATGCTGGTTGTCAGCGTCAACAGCACGAACTGGCTGGTCAGAGACGGATAGATCGCCCGCAATGCCGGCTTGAGAATGATCAGCCGGAAAACTTGCGCCTTATGCAGGCCAAGCGCCAGTCCGGCTTCCATCTGCCCCTTGGGTATCGACTGGACGCCGCCGCGAATGATCTCGATGGCATAGGCGCCGCCGTTGATGCCGAGCGCGATGATCGCCGTCGGCGTCGGATCGAGCCGGATGCCGGTGAGCGGCAGCGCGAAATAGATAAAGAAGATCTGCACCAGGAACGGCGTGTTGCGGATCAGTTCGACAAAGGCGATGACCAGCCAGCGCGCCGGTTTGAAAGCCGCGTCGCGCAAGGCAACGCCGCCAATTCCGATGATGATCGCCAGCAGCATTCCGCAAATGGCAAGCAGGAATGTACCGAGGCAGCCGAGCAGCAGGCTCGGCAGACCATCGATGACGGGCGTGAAATCCAACGTGTAATTCATGCCTTCGCTGCTCCCGCCATGCCGGCCATGGCCTCTATGGCGAGCTCATAACCGCGGGCGCCGAAGCCGATCATGATGGCGGTGGCGACGCGCGAGATCAGGGATTTGTGATAGATCTCCTCGCGGGCATGCACGTTGGAAATATGCAGCTCGATCTTCGGCGGATCGAACATCTTCAGCGCATCGAGAAGCGCGATCGACGTGAAGGTGTAGCCGGCCGGGTTGATGATGATGCCGCAGGCCTGTTTGCGGGCCTGATGCACGCTTTCCACCAACTCGCCTTCGAAATTGGTCTGGCGGAAGTCGACGACAAAGCCGAGGCTTTCGGCCTTTGCCAGGCAGTTGTCCCTGATGTCGGCCAGCGTCGTCGAGCCGTAAATGGCCGGCTCGCGCTCACCGAGCAGGTTCAGGTTCGGTCCGTTGAGCACAAAGATGGTTCTGGTCATGTCGCGCACCTCAGGGCCTTGGGCATGGCGGTTGCGTTTGACGGGCATGGCCTGCTCGCCTTCATTGGTAAGGGTGGAGGTCGCCTGCCCCTCATCCGGCTGCCGCCACCTTCTCCCCGCGCGCGGGGAGAAGGGACCAAGCCGCACCTTCTATGTTCCCCACCAACCTCTCGCAGGGCACGTCCCCTCTCCCCGTACTTACGGGGAGAGGGCTAGGGTGAGGGGCAGCCTGCGTTGCCAATCGGTCCGCAGCGGGACGAGTTCACTTCGCCGCGAACGGGATGCCCTCCAGGGTTTCCGGGAATTCCGGAACCGGCACCTTCATCCACTTGTCGTAGACGGCCTTGAGATCGCCGTTTGCCTTGATCTTGTCGATGAAGGTGTTGAGCGCCGCATTGATTTCCTTCTCGCCGAGACGCGTGCAGGCACCGTTGTAAAGCTTCTGGAATTCAAGCTTGTTTTCGAATTCGCCCGGGCGCGCCTTGTTCACGCGGTCCATGTAGAAGATGTTGCCGCCCAGCGTCTCGACCTGGCCGGACACCAGGGCCTGAACGCTGGCGGCGTCGCCGTCATAGCGGCGGATCGTCGTGCCCTCAGGCGCGTTCTTGGTCACCTGTGTGTCCTGCGCAGCACCCTTGGCGACGCCGATCGTGAACTTCGCCATATCGGCATTCGTCTTGATTTCCGCCGATTTGGGCCCGATCAAAACGATGGCATTGGCAACATAGGGCTTGCTGAACTGCACGGCCTTGGCGCGATCCGGCAGCATCGCCATCGTCGCAAACAGAACGTCGACGCGGCCGGCGGTCAATGCCGGAATGCGGTTGTTGACTTCAAGCGGCACGAACTCGACGGAAACGCCCAGTTCCTTGGCAAACAGCGTCGCGATATCGGCGTCAAGGCCGTCCTGCTTGCCGCCGCTGGTCACAAAACCCCAAGGCGGGTTGTCGCCCTGAATGCCGACGATGATTTTGCCGCGAGCCTTGATTTCCTCGGGCGTGATAGCGGCGGCCGGTTGCGCCAAGGTAACGGCAGCCACCAGGGCCGCGGCACCGAGCATCGCGTTTCGACGCGTCAGCATAGATTTGAACATCATGTTTCCTCCTCTTTGGCGGCCTTTCGACCGGACAGCCACCTCACCTTTTGACTGTGGAGGAATGATTGCCAGAGACGGACCGCTAAATCAACAGAGTTTTTCAAAATCGTATGAGAATTTATGATACATCAAGCTATTTGAATTACTCAAGAGATTTGCAATAATAGGTGAGAGCGATTTTTCGCCGCTCGTGGTGGATGCCGAAAGGGTTTGATATGAAGACCTCGATTGCGACTGTGACGATCAGCGGCGAACTGCCGGAAAAGCTCGAGGCGATCGCCCGAGCAGGCTTCGACGGCGTCGAGATCTTCGAAAATGATTTCCTGGCCTTCGACGGAAGCCCCGCCGACGTCGGAAAACTCGTCCGCGACCATGGTCTTGTTATCACCCTGTTTCAGCCGTTCCGGGATTTCGAAGGCATGCCAGAGCCGCTGCGAAGCCGCACCTTCGATCGCGCCGAACGAAAGTTCGACGTGATGCAGCAGCTTGGAACGGACCTGGTGCTGGTCTGCTCGAACGTCTCGCCGGCAGCCTTGGGCGGCATCGATCGGGCGGCTGAGGATTTCCGCGAACTCGGTGAACGTGCTGCCCGGCGCGGACTGCGCGTGGGCTACGAGGCGCTCGCCTGGGGTCGCCATATCAGTGACCACCGCGACGCCTGGGAGATCGTGCGGCGCGCCGATCATCCGAATGTCGGCCTCATCCTCGACAGCTTCCATACGCTGTCGCGCAAGATCGACGTCAATTCCATCCGCTCGATTCCCAAGGAGAAGATCTTCATCGTCCAGCTTGCCGACGCGCCTGATATCGACATGGACCTGCTCTATTGGAGCCGCCACTTCCGCAATATGCCTGGCGAAGGCGACCTTCCCGTTACGGCCTTCACCGAAGCCGTCGCTGCTACAGGTTATGACGGCTATTTCTCGCTCGAGATTTTCAATGATCAGTTTCGAGGCGGCCTGTCGCGTGCGATTGCCGCCGATGGCCACCGCTCGCTGATCTATCTCGGCGATCAGGTCCGACGCCATCTCGGCACCGGCAGCATGGCCGGTGCGGCGATGCCGCAAAGGGCCGCTGTTGAAGGTGTCGGCTTCGTCGAATTTGCCACCGACGAACAGGATGAAGTCGAGCTGGTGGCCTTGCTGCGCACCCTCGGATTCAAACAGACCGCCGTCCACCGCACGAAGAAAGTATCCCTGTTCGAACAGGGCGGGATCCGGATCCTCGTCAACGTCGATCAGGCAGGATTTGCCAATGCCGCCTACGTCGTTCATGGTACCTTTGCCTATGCCATGGCACTGGTCGTCGACGATGCGGCAAAGGCCTATGAACGTGCGCTTGCGCTCGATGCCGAACCCTTCATCCAGCCCGTCGCCGACGGCGAGCTCGAGCTGCCGGCCATTCGGGGCGTCGGCGGTGGCATCGTCTATCTCATCGACGACAAGAGCGCCTTGGGCCGCTTTTCCGAAATCGACTTCCGGCCGGTCACCGACGAGACCGACACGGCGTCGGCCGGCCTTTTGCGCGTCGATCACGTCGCTCAGACGGTCGGCTATGATGAAATGCTTACCTGGCTGCTGTTCTATACCTCGATCTTCGAGACCCATAAGACCCCGATGGTCGACATCATCGATCCGGCCGGCGTGGTGCGCAGCCAGGTCGTCGAAAACCAGTCGGGTGCGCTGCGCATCACCATGAACGGCGCCGAAAACCGCCGCACCCTGGCAGGACATTTCATTGCCGAGAAGTTCGGATCCGGCATCCAGCACCTGGCGTTTTCGACGGACGACATCTTTGCAACCGCCGAAAAACTTCGCGCATGCGGTTTCAGATCCCTGCATATTTCGCCGAACTATTACGACGACGTCGAAGCCCGCTTCGGGCTCGATCCTGTCATGACCGAGCGGCTGAAAGCGGAAAACATTCTCTATGACCGCGACGAGCATGGCGAATATTTCCAGCTCTACAGCGGCACCTATGGAGAGGGTTTCTTTTTCGAGATCGTCGAGCGTCGCGGCTATCGAGGTTATGGTGCGCCGAACGCCATTTTCCGGATCGCCGCGCTGAAAAGACAGATGCGCCCGGAAGGCGTTCCGAAAGACTATTGAACTCTGCCCAAGCATGATGCCGAAAAGTCGGCAGTTGCGCAAAACAATAGTTGAGAGCGGTTCTGCGTTTCCGTGAAAAGCTGAGCCGCTTTAAAGAATTCGGCTGCTCTTCAGCACATGCTCGACGCCGCTTTGAACGTGCCGTCTGACCACCTCGGTGGCGCCGGCGACGTCACGTCGAATGGACAGTTCGAATAACAGCCTGTGGTCGTCGACGACAGGCCTGCCGCGAAAGCTTTCGGCCAGCATGTGGTAGCGAAGAAAGCGGTCGAAGACGGACGAGAGTGTCGCCATCAGCGTCGCTGAATTGCAGGCCGAGACGATCGCTTGATGAAACTCCCAATCGTAGCGGACCCAATCGACGGTGCGCGAGACGTCGCCCGCCAGCAGCTTGCGCTCAGCGGCAGCCAGACGGTGATGGGCAGCGACGATGCGCCCTTCCCATTCGAGATTTCCGGCAGCGAAGGCAAGGCCGATTGCATGCGTTTCAAGAACGATCCGCAGGGCGGCAAGCTCCAGCAATTCCCGCCGCGACGCGGGGCTGACTTCGAAACCACGCTGCCCTTCGGCGACGACGAGGTTCTCCGTGGTCAGGCGGCTCAGAATTTCGCGCAGCGACGAAATGCCGATGGAATATCGCTCCTTCGCCTGCTCCAGCTTGATCTTCGCCCCCGGCGGCAATACCCCAGATATGATATCCTCGCGGATCTGCCGGAAAACGATATCGCTGACCGTTTCGGCCGGGTCGTGGACTTGTTTGAGCATGGCTTTTCCTGGTGTGATGGCCCGACGAGCGTCCGCTGTCATTTCAACGTTCCCCGCGCCAAGGCATGTTCGACCCCGCCTTGAATATGGAAGGCAAGCACCCGCTTGGCGGTCTCCGCATCCCGCCGCAAGGCCGCATCCAAAAGCTGTTGATGTTCGTCGGCGGCGACGTCGCCGCGGTAGGACAGGGCAACCATCTGATATCGCAGATATTTGTCGAAGATGACCGAGTGGGTCTGCATCAGCAGTTTCGACCCGCAGGCGGAAATCAGCGCCTGGTGAAACTCCCAGTCGTAACGCTTCCAGTCCTCGGCCCGGCTGGTATCGCCGGATGCCATGACCTTTTCCATCCGCGCCAGTTTGTAGTGGGCCGCGACCAGCGGCGCCTCCCATTCCACGTCTCCACGCGCAAGTGATTGCTCCAAGGCATGGCTCTCGAGCAGCAGCCTCATGGCCGCCGTCTCCTCGAGGTCGGAAACCGACACAGGCGAGACTTCGAACCCCTTCTGTCCTTCGGCAACGACAAGCCCTTCGGAGGAGAGCCGGTTCAGCACCTCGCGCAGCGTACTGATGCTGGTCTCGTAGGACTCCTTCAGGCTTTCCAGCTTGAGTTTTTGAGCGGGCGCCAGCCGCCCGAAAATGATGTCGGCGCGAATGCGCCGGTAACTGCTCTCGGCGATGGTCTCGTTCACGACAGGCTGCAGCATCACCGAGTCTCTTATATTTCTCATATCATCCGATATATCGCTTTTCGCCGACGCCGATCAAGGAAACATTCGTGCCAGAACGAACACAATTTTCTCATATGATACCGGGGTCTCCGGTTGAGGCCGGGATGAAAAATCCGTCCACGCCCCGCGAACGGAGCCAGTGGCTGCAGGGCGTTCTCGAGACCTTGACGCGCGCAGTGACAGTGGATTCGGGCCTAGAACGGCGGCAATTGTTTTTTCAATCGCGCGCAACCATCTAATAGGCATGAGTTACGGGAAATGTCCCCGCCCCAGCAGCCCGTTTACCGAAAACCAACCATACTGGGTTGCTTTCCGACGCGAAAGCCGATTGCTTAGGAAAATCTACTCCTTCTTCCGCTAGCGGTTAGGAGAATGAAAGGGGACACAGGCAAACCCGTGAAATTCTGCTGCTTCGCATCGGGATAAACTATGATTACGATGGCGATGCGGGAAGGCCGGTTTGAAGAAAGATGACGATAGAACTGTTTCAGGTAAAATTTTGGGGCGTCCGCGGCAGTATTCCCGTTTCGGGCCCCGAGTTCGACCGCTACGGCGGTAACACGTCCTGCATCGAAATTCGCTGCGGAAAACACAGGATGATCTTCGACGCGGGCTCCGGCCTGCGCGAGGCGGGCCTGTCGTTGCTCGCCGACGGCGTCAGCGATGTCGACCTGTTCTTCAGTCACTGTCACTACGACCACATCATCGGTCTGCCCTTCTTCAAGGCGATCTATTATCCCTCGATCAACGTCAACATCTGGTCCGGCCATCTCGACGGCAAGATGAGCACGCGCGAAATGGTCGAGCAGTTCATCAGCCCGCCCTGGTTTCCGGTCAAGACCGACATCTGCCAGGCGACGATGAACTTCCGCGACTTCCATCCCGGCCAGGCGCTGACGCCCCACGAGGGCATCGAGATCAAGACCTTCATGCTGAACCACCCGGGCGGCGCCATCGGCTACCGCATCGAATGGCAGGGCCGTTCGGTCGCGCTGATCTACGACATCGAGCATATTCCGGGCGCTTACGACCCGGTCTCGCTGGAGATGATGCAGGGCGCCGACCTCGTCGTCTACGATTGCACCTACAACGAAGACGAGATGCAGCGTTTCAAGGGTTTCGGCCACTCGACCTGGCAGCACGGCACCGAACTGGCAAAGATCGCCGGCGCCAAACGCTTCGCCCTGTTCCACCACGCCCCCTCGCGCACCGACGAGCAACTGGCGGAGATGGAAGCCCAGGCCCAGGCCGCCTTCCCCGAATCCTTCGCCGCCCGCGACAATCAGACCGTTGTGATCTGATCGCTGCAGGCCGCTTTTGCCGGCTGCTGTGGCCCGCGCAGGGGCTTCTTGCGGAACCGATCCCGGGCCAGACCGTTTTCCCGGCATCGCAAGAATGTCGAAACGGGTATCAGCCATGAGCGTAATTTCCGGACAATGCCTTTGCGGGCAGGTGCACATCTCTGTTCGCGGCGAGCCCTTACGCGTCGGTATCTGTCATTGCATGGACTGCAGGAAGGAAAGCGGTTCGGCCTTCACCTTCTATGGAATCTGGCCCGCCGGCCAATTTGAGCACACGGGGGAAACCCGCGAGTTCAAAGGCCGGCATTTCTGCACCGGCTGTGGTTCACGGCTGTTTTCCGTCGATGACGAGGAGGCGGAAATCAAGCTCGGCATCCTATCCGAGGCGCCAACGCCGCTTGTTCCGGGCTATGAACTGTGGATCAAACGCCGCGAACCGTGGCTGCGGCCGGTCGAGGGCGCCGCGCAGCATGAGGAAGACCGAAGATGAGCGGCGGCGGGCCTGCGATGGCCGCCCTCGTTCGGCATCGCCGCATCACAGTCGCGGGCGTCGAGACCTTTTATCGCGAAGCCGGGCGGCACGATGCTCCGGTCTTGCTGCTGCCGCACGGATATCCCTGCTCCTCCTATGAATTCCGCAATCTCATGCCGCGGCTTGCGGACCGCTGGCGGCTGATTGCGCCGGACTTCCCGGGTGCTGGCTATAGCGGCACGCCTGACGATTTCGACTACAGCTTCGATGGCTACGCCGCCTGGCTGGAGGCCTTTGCCGGCGCGCTGGAGATCGACCGCTTCGCCCTCTACCTCCACGATTTCGGTTCGCCGATCGGTGCCCGGCTGGCCATCAAGGATCCGAAGCGCATCGTGGCGCTGATCATCCAGAACGGCGATATTCCTTATGAGGATGCCCTCGGGCCGAAATATGCGGATATCGAGGCGACGTGGGCGCTTCCGCGAGCGGAGATGAGGAAGTTGCTGGCCGAGACGATCAGCGAGGAGGTCTTCCAAGAGGAATTTCTCAACGACCTGCCGCCGCACCTTGCCGACGCCATCCCCCCCGATCTCTGGAAGCTGCATTGGTCGCTGATGACACCGCGGCGCAAGGAAATCGCCATCGATCTGATCGCCGGGCTGAAGGAGAACCGGGCCTGGTTTCCGCAACACCGGAAATACCTCAGCGAAAACAAGCCTCCGACCTTGATCGTCTGGGGGCCTCACGACCACTACATGCCGGAAAAATCGGCGCGAGCCTATCTCCGCGATCTGCCGGATGCCGAACTGCATCTGCTCGGCGGCGGCCACTGGCTGCTCGAGACGCATCTGGGTGATGTCGCAGCGTTGATGCGAGACTTCCTCGGGCGTGTTCATGCCGGCTGATTGCTGCTGCTCTAACGCTCGAGAAGTGCCGACGCCGGCAACCAGCGGACGGCGGGATGGCTCGTCACCGCAAACAAGGCCGACAGGAAATCCCAGGCCGCGGCATCATGCACCAGATGGTGGGCGAGCACGCCGATTGGCTCGTCGCTGCCGGCAAACCGGTCGCTGAGCTCCACCACCAGCTCTGCCACCAGCTCCTCTTCGGCTCGGCCGCCGCGCGTGCCGTGCCAATCGATGATGTCGACATGGGTGTTGAGAAGCGGTATCGGCCCGCCCTGCTTTGCCCGCCCATAGACCGAGAGCCCTGCAAAGCCAAGATCCGGCAGTGCCGGGATGAGGGCGGCGTCGATCCTGTTCCACGGCGGCACCAGCACCGGCAGGAAGCGGGCCGGATAGAGCCCCTGCAGCAGCCGGAACCCGTCGCCCAGCTCGCCGAGCACGATTTCCGCCGGCCGCTCGGCCCCCAGTTCCTGTTTTTTCCGCTCCGGCCCGGCATGGTTCCTATGCGACCAGCCGTGCACCGCGACGCTGACACCTGCTTCCTCCGCCAGCCGCGACGCCAATGCTTCTCCGGTCAGGCCGGGAATGACGGCGAGCGTCAGCGGGACCGCGTTGTCACCGGTCGATGCCAGCAGTGTCTCCAGATCAGGCGTCGGTTCGATCGCATCGTCGTCCCGCAGCCAGAAGCGGGCTACGCGGCCGGCGGCCTGCCAGCGATCGAGTTCGCGGCGCAGCGGCTCCCAGCTCTTGCTGTCGGTCATCTCATCGCTCCTGTTGCTGCATAATCCCACAAAATTCCGTCCAGCCGCTCGGCCGCCGTCGCCAGCGAGCGCTCCTCGAGCACGAAGCGCCGCGCCGCCTGCCCCATGGCGTCGCGCCTTTCCCGGTCGTCCAGCAGGGCAGCCACGGCCGCGGCATAGGCGGCGACATCACCATCCCTTGTCAGCAAGCCGGTCACCCCAGCCTCGACCACGGCGGGCACCCCCGCCGTTTCCTGCGCGACGACAGGCAGACCGGCGGCCTGGGCCTCCAGATAGGCAAGGCCGTAGGCCTCACCGCAGCCCGGCCAGACATAAAGGCCGCCGCGCCCAAGCAGGCCGGCGATTTCAGCCGCATTCCGCTCGCCCAGCCACTCGATGCGGCCCGCGGGGAAACCGGCAAACAGCGCCTGCACCTCGTGCCGCATCGGACCATCGCCGATGACGGCAACCGTCCAGGGCCGGTCTTCGATCAGCCGCAGCGCTTTTGCCAACATCGCATAACTGTCCATCTTGTCGCCGGCACGCATCATCGCTACCGTCATCAGTTGCAGCGGATCGGGGGCCGGCGACACGCTCGCGAACAGCGCCGTGTCGATGAAGGGGTTCAGGCGGGCAAGCCGCGCCTGCGGAAAGGCGGCCGAAAGGCCCGCCTGGTCGCGCTCGGTGAAGCTGATATTGACCGCCGCCTTCAGGATCGCGTCGCCGACGCGCTTCTGTTGGGCGGCCCAGCCGGTTCGGTCGCGTTTTGCCGCGTAGGAGGCTTCGGCCGTCACATAGGGAATGGCGAATTCGGCCGAAATCACCGGCCCGAAAGAATCGGGCGATTTGTAATAGAGGTGGTAGCTAAACCAGAGCTCGGGCAGCGGCCCGGAAGACCATTTTTCCCGCAGCCGCTGCAGCTCGGCGCGGATCGCCGGTTCGAGGGCGGCTGCCGCCTCCGGTGTCGCGGCATAGCTGCGGAATTCGGAGATCACCTCGACCTCGTGGCCGGCAATCTCCAGCGCCCGGATCAACAGCCGCGCCATCAGCCGGTCGCCCGACGGCACCGGATGGTTCGGCGATTTCATCGGCGCGTAAAAAGCCACCCGCATTCACGACCCTCACGTAAAGACACAGTGTTTCCACCCGGCATGCCCGCTGGCGCAACTCCGCTATTGTCCAATTCCCGAAAACTTGCGCATAAGCATATGGAATGTGATCGCGCTGGAAGCAATTCCGCCTCCTTCTCAATTTCTATGGGCCTGCGGTTGCATCGACAAGAACGGGAATGAATGACGACGGCCTCAGTCACAGGGATTTTTTCGGAGCGCTTGATCAGAAGGGCAAGGCTTGGTTCCGGCCTCGTCATTTTCGTCTTCGTCCTCATGCATTTGTCGAACCATGCGATCGGCCTGATTTCAGTCTCCGCCGCCGATAAGGTCGCCCGCCTGTTCATGGCGATCTGGCGCAATCCTCTCGGCACGGCGATCTTCTATTCGTCGGTTCTGGTCCACATCGCACTGGTGCTGCGCGCCATCTATGTCAGACGCAGCCTCGTCATGCCAAAGGGCGAAATGGCGCAGATCGTGCTTGGTCTGATGATCCCGCTGCTTCTCATGGATCATGTCATCGGCACACGCATCGCCCACGAGCTCTACGGCTATGTCGACGACTACGAGACGGTCGTCAGTACGCTGTGGATCAGGAACCCGGCAAACGGCCTGCGGCAGGGGCTCGGTGTTATCGCCGTCTGGATCCACGGCTGCATCGGCCTGCATTTCTGGCTGCGCTATCGCCCCTGGTACCCGGACTTCGCGCCGCTGCTGCTGGCGCTGGCGATCCTCGTGCCGGTTCTGTCGCTGCTCGGCTTCGTCGAAATGGGCCGCACGCTCGCCGACCCATCCTACCAGCAGGCCGTCGCCAACAGTCCTTACAAGGCGACCGTCAACAGCCACTTCGCCTCCAACCCCGAGGTTCGCCGCGAAGTTGCCGAGATCCGTGCCTTGCTCTACGGCGCATTCTCGCTGTCGCTGCTGACGGTCGTCGTCGCCCGCGCCCGGCGCAAGCTGAAGGAGCGGCTCGACCAGGTGGCCGTGCATTATCCGGGCGGCGAGGTAATCCGTGTGCCGCGCGGCTTTTCGGTGCTGGAAGCAAGCCGGCTCGGCGGCCTGCCGCATTATTCCGTTTGCGGCGGCAAGGGCCAGTGCTCCACCTGCCGCGTGCAGATCCTCGGCGATTACGAAGGCCTGCCCACCCCCGACAAAATGGAACAGACGACGCTCCGACGCATCAATGCCGGCGCGGATGTCCGGCTTGCCTGCCAGCTTCGCCCCGACCGCGACCTCGCGGTCGCGCCGTTGCTCGTGCCGGCGGTCGAAGCCGCCCTTCCCGCCAACAGCCAGGAGACCAGCCCTGGCCGCGAGCGCGAGATCGCCGTGCTCTTCGTCGATATCCGCCATTTCACCACGCTGACCGAAACCCGCCTGCCCTTCGACGTCGTCTTCCTGCTGAACCGCTATTTCGCCATCATCGGCAAGGCGGTGGAACAGGCGGGCGGCCGGCTCGACAAATTCATCGGCGACGGCGCCATGGCGCTCTTCGGCCTCAATACCGCGCCGGAACAGGCCTGCCGCCAGGCGCTCACCGCCGCCGCGGCAATCGTCGCCGAGATCGAGAAACTCGCCGCCGAACTCGCCGAGGAACTGGCGCTTCCGCTGCGCATCGCGATTGGCATTCACACCGGCCCCGCCGTCGTCGGCACGATGGGCTACGGGCGGGTGCGCAGCATGACGGCGATCGGCGATACCGTGAATGTCGCGAGCCGGTTGGAAAGTGCGGCCAAGGAATTCGAAGCGGCGATCGTCATCTCCGAGCCGGTGGCAAACCTTTCCGGCGCCGATCTTTCCGGCATCGAGAGTCGCGAAATCAATGTGCGCGGCCGGGCCCTGCCTTTGAAAGTCTATGTCATCCCGCGAGAGAAAGCGGCAGCACCGCTCGAAGGAAAAGACTGATGCCCGGCAAACCGTGGCTCACCACCAAATACTGGAGCCGCCGGCTGCGCAAGGCGCGCAACAGAGCCGCCTCGCGTTTCTTCGACACCCGCTTCGGCCGCCGGCTGCTGATCGAGAATATCGGCCCGCGCGTCGTCTCGATGACGGTCGATGCCGGCGATCATCTGATGACCTTCTCGCCCGCCGACTATATCGGCCGCAAGGTCTTCCGGAAGGGCCATTTCGAGCGCGCCGCCGTCGACCGGCTGATCGTCATCCTGCGCGAGCGCGGACTGCTCAGAAAGGATGCGACGCTGCTCGAAATCGGCGGCAATATCGGCACCCAGACCGTCTATTTCGCGCTCAGCAACACCTACGCCCATGTTGTCAGCGTCGAGCCCGACCCACGCAACTTCCCGCTGCTTGAACGCAACATCCGCCAGAACCGGCTGGAGCAAAAGGTCCGGCTCCTCAATTGCGCCGCCGGCGAGCACGAAGGCGAGATCGATTTCTTCCTCAACCTCAACAATCACGGCAAAAGCAGCGCCATCCGCCAGAGCCCGACCGACAGGAAGATCAGCGTGCCGGTAAAACCGGTCTCCGAGATCCTCGCCGACCTTTCGATCGATCCCGCTTCGATCGGCCTGGTCTGGATGGATATCGAAGGCTACGAGCCGGTCGCCTGCCGCTCGATGCAGCCGCTGCTTGCCCGCCGCGTGCCGCTGCATATGGAATTCACGCCGCTGTTTTATGGGCCAGAGGGCACGAAGGCCTTCATATCGATGCTGTCAGGATTCTACGAGGATTGCCTCGTGTTGTTCGAGGATCGCGAAGTGGAGATGAAGGTACGGGATCTGCCGGGGGAGTTTGAGCAGTATAATGTGCTGTTTTTGCCGTAGGCTTACATCCTGAAAACGGATCGTTGACGTCGCTTTCTCGACGGCAAGGCTAGATCGATCAGCGAGCGCGACATCGAACATAAATCTTTCGATCCGCGGCAACGCCCCTAGTATCAATCCGCCGGTAGTTTGCGTTATTCGGCAATCTCGACGTAAGTGGATCGCTCCTCAATGCTGCAGACATAGACACTGTGATGGCCCTAGTCTCCGATCCAAAATTGGTCAACATACCGATCAGTCGCAAGCCAGGCTGAAAACCAGACGATATGCTCCAAGAGGCAGCATAGCCATCTGAGATTAATTTCCAATATCCGGTCTCGCCCTCATATTCGCTCCACCTCAAACAAGTTTCTTCGCCTCTGCTCGCGCGTGCTCGTGATACTTATTCTCCCGCAGCATCCCAAACAGCCTCAAGCTCTCCAGGTGCTCGCGCTGGGCGCGGTCGAAGCCGTTGAGGAAAAGAATCACACGCCCAACACCGGGTCGAGATGAGAGCGCATTTCTTGCCGGGCGCCCCACGGAAGATGCGGGAGCGAAAAGAACAAAGAATGGCTGCGCCTAATCGCTTATGTCCTGCGATACAAAAAATAACGCCCTTCCTTGATCCCCTCCGGCAGCGGCAGCGCCACCAGTTGCGCATGCTCCAGCGGCAGGCCGCTGACGGCGATGCCGTTTGGGGCAAGCACGCCGGCCATCAGTTGCGGCAGCCAGGTCAGCGTCACCGCGTCGATCTCATCATGGCCGGTGCCGATATCGGCATGGGCAAGGGCGGCACCAATGCCGAGGAAGGCCTGGCCGGACTCGCGGATATTGCCGGTCACCATGTCCTCTGCATCCGGTGTCGAGGCCGAATAGGAGCGGACCTCCCAGTCGAAGGCGACGATGCGGCGGCCGGGAAAATTTTCGCGCAGGTGATCATAGGTGCGGCCGTTGCCGAGGCCGAATTCCAGCACCGGCCCCTCGATTTCGCCGACCAGATCGATGATCGCGTTCAGAATGTCGCGTTGGGCCGTCAACCGGCGAATGAAGCTGTCGAGGCGGCTCATCTAATCCGTATCCGTGATGAAAAATCGTCCGCGGGTGCTAACACATGAAACCTTGCCAAGTCGATTGCCGTAAATGGGAAATGGCGTTGCAGTGGCAACATGGGTCTGTGCTAAGGTCGATGACATGAAAACCGTGACCGACGAAGAATTCTTTGCCGCCGTGCCGCTGTTCAGCGCCTTCGAGGGCGTGACCGATGCCGCCAACTATCGGCCGCTGCCCGAGGGATGGGTGCTGGCGCTTGCTGACATCGTCGGCTCGACGCAGGCAATCGCCGGCGGCCGCTACAAGGACGTCAACATGGCGGGCGCCAGCGTCATATCGGCGGTGTTGAATGCCGTCGGCAAGGGCGACTATCCCTTCGTCTTCGGCGGCGACGGCGCCCTGATCGCGCTTCCGGGCTCGCTGGAGCAGGCGGCGCGCGATGCTCTCGCCGCCGTGCAGGTCTGGGTGGAGGAGGATCTCGGCCTGATGCTGCGCATCGCCATCGTACCGGTCACTGACACCCGCGCCGAAGGGCTCGACGTGCGGGTCGCGCGATATTCCGCCAGCCCGCATGTCACCTATGCGATGTTCTGGGGCGGCGGCACCAGCTGGGCGGAAAGACAGATGAAGCTCGGCCGTTACGCCGTCGAGCGCGCGGCGGCCGGAACCCGCCCGGATCTGACCGGCCTCTCCTGCCGCTGGAGCCCGATCGAAGCCGAGAACGGCGAAATCGTCTCGATCATCGCCGTGCCCGGCGAAGGCCGGCCGGGTGAAGAATTCCGCGCCCTCGTCAACGGCATCGTCGCCATCACCGCCGAGCAGAACCGCGGCAGCCATCCGGTGCCGGCCAACGGCCCGAAATTCGCCTTCTCGCTGAAGGGCATCAATCGCGAGGCCAAGGCTACCGCGCCGGCCGAAAGGCGGCTGCGGCAGAAGCTCATCATCGTCCTGCAGCTTGCCATCACCGTGGCATGCTACAAGCTCGGCATCCCGCTCGGCCGCTTCGATGCGCGCCGCTACAAGAGCGACGTCGCCGGCAATTCCGATTTCCGCAAATTCGACGACGGGCTGAAGATGACCGTCGACGTCGATGCCGAGCACCTGAAACGGATCGAGACGCTGCTGGAAGCGGCGCAGGCCAAGGGCATTGCCCGCTACGGCCTGCATCGCCAGGCCTCGGCGCTGATGACCTGCTTCGTGCCGACGCCGATTTCGCGCGACCACATGCATTTCATCGACGGCGCATCAGGCGGCTATGCCGTCGCCGCCAGCCGGATGACCGGCAAATCGCTTTCGGCTGTTTCCGTCACGCCTTGATGACTTGGTCGGCCGAAAGTCCAAGCCGGTTGAAGACGTTGCGCGTATCGACGATCAGCGCAGCGCTTTCTGCGAGCGCAGCATAATCGACGCTGTCATGGTCTGTCGCGACCAGCACCGCATCGTAGCCGGCAATGGCCTCCGGCGTCAGCGACACCGATTTGCGGCCCTTCAGCGCCTGGTATTCCCGCGTCGGCGGAATTTCGGCAACGAAGGGATCATGGTAATCGGCGCGTCCGCCGCGTTCCTCGATGATCTCGATCAGCCGCAGCGACGGGCTCTCTCTTATATCGGCAACGTTCTTCTTGTAGGCGAGCCCCAGCACCAGCACCCGGCTGCGGCTCAGCGCCTTGCCTGCGCGGATGTCGAGCGCTTCGGCAAGCTTGCCGACGATATAACGCGGCATCGCCGAATTGATCTCGCCGGCGAGCTCGATGAAGCGGGTCGGCAGCTCGTATTCGCGCGATTTCCAGGTGAGGTAGAAAGGATCGATCGGGATGCAATGGCCGCCGAGGCCGGGGCCGGGATAGAAGGGCATGTAGCCGAAGGGCTTGGTCTTGGCCGCGTCGATCACCTCCCAGACATCGATGCCCATCGCCGCATAGACGGTCTTCAGCTCGTTGACGAGGGCGATGTTGACAGAACGGAAGATGTTTTCGGTAAGCTTCACGGCCTCGGCCGTCGCATTGGACGAGACCGGAACGACGGTCGAGACCGCCGCACCGTAAAAGGCCTTCATCAGCGACAGCGCGTCGGCGCCATCGCCGGCGACGACCTTTGGAATGGTGGCGGTATGATAATGCTGGTTGCCGGGATCCTCGCGCTCCGGCGAGAAGCCGACGAAGAAATCGGCGCCGGATTTCAGCCCAGTTCCTTCGAGGATCACCTTGACGATATCGTCGGTGGTGCCGGGATAGGTGGTCGATTCCAGCACGACGAGCTGACCGGGGCGCAGATGCTGGGCGATCGAGCGCGACGTCGCCTCGACGAAGGAAAGGTCGGGATCGCGATGTTTGGTCAGCGGCGTCGGCACGCAGATGATGATGACGTCGCAGGCCGCAAGGCCGGCGAAATCGGTCGTCGCCTGGAAGCGCCCTGCCTCGATCTCGGCGGCAAGTGCTGCATCGCTGACCGCGTCGATATAAGAGCGGCGGGCATCGAGCGCCACCATCTTGCCGGGATCGATATCGAAGCCCGTGACCGCAAAACCGCTGCGCGCCACCGCCATTGCCAGCGGCAGGCCGACATAACCGAGCCCGATGACGCCGGCACGCGCCGCGCGGGTTTCGATCTTCTGCAAAAGCGTGTCGAAGGTGGAGATGGCCAAGGCGGGATCTTTCAAACGGAAAAGAGGAAGCTGATCTAGTGCATGATCCGAGCAAATTAAACCCGGCTCCTCTTTTCCCCAGCGGTGCTACCCCTGTTTACGCCAATGGCTACTCACCGGCTACGGTCACCTCGACCTGGGTCGGTGCCCGTAGAGCTGATGAAGGTGCCGGCAAAGTTCACGTAAAAGTCGCAGCCGCACCCGGTATTTTCGCTGCCTTGCTCCAAAAGCCACCCCACACTCCGTCGTCCTCGGGCTTGATTCGAGGACCCACGCCGGCTCCACACCGGCAGAAAGCATGGATCCCAGGCTCAAGGCCTGGGATGACGGAGTATGGGGTCTGTTTCTGCCAAACTTCGACGTCGGCGCCCGCCTCCATTCGTCGGCCCAGGCGGGCCACGTTTCTCCACCCCAGCCCGCAGCCTTAGAGCGGGCGAGGGTTGGTCTCGCCGATAACCCACATCGAAAACCCCTTAGCCGGGTGTGGCCAAAATGCCCCGCCGCCACCCTTTGCTGCAACTTGAGCGCACAAAAAAATCCACGTCCCATTGTTTCGCATTTGCAGCATCCCTATTTTGACTTTGATAATGAACACCGTGAAAGGACTACCCGTCCGATCTCCGCCCGGGGAGCAGAGGGGTGCTGCTGTCGGGCTCTCGGCAGATCGTTGACAAATAATACCGCTCGTACATGCTGATTTCCTTTTGACCTGCGCATGACAATGTGCCGGCCGGGGGATTTTTGGCTCTTGGGGATGGGCGTGCCTTAATGAGGATCATACCGAGAATGAGCACGATCGAATCCAGCGTGTCGTCCATCCTGTTGGATCGGGTTGCTGAATGGCTGACCAATTCTTCGCTGGCTGGAGACGAGCTTGAAAATATCGTGCGCGGCTTCTGCGAAAGGCTGGCGGCCGCCGGCCTGCCGATCGCGCGCGTGCATCTGACCTTTTCGATGCTGCATCCGCTTTATGACGCGCTGAGTTTTACCTGGCGGCGCGCCAGCGGCGTCACCATCGAGGGCTTCCGCATGCCGGCAGGGCAGAAGCCGGACCGTTTTCTGCAGAGCCCCTATTATTACCTCCTCGACAACAATCTGCAGCACATCCGCCGCCGGCTGATGCAGGAAGGTCCGGCCGAATTCCCGATCTTCGAAGACCTGCGCAAGGACGCCATCACCGATTACCTCGCCTTCGTGCAGCCCTTCGGCGACGGTTCGGTGCAGGGCATGATGGGCTCGTGGTCAACCGACCATCACACCGGCTTTACCGACGACATGATCGACGCGCTGCTCAGGATGCAGAACCATCTGGCGGTCGCCGCCAAGATGGCGGTGCTCGGCAAACTCGCCAACAACATGCTGACCACCTATCTCGGCGGCGACGCCGGCAAGCGGGTGCTGAACGGCCAGATCCGCCGCGGCGACGGCGAGACGATCCGCGCGGCCCTCGTCATGGGCGACATGCGCGAATCCACCATGTATGCCGAAAAGGAAGGCCGCCAGGCCTATATCGACACGCTGAACCAGTTCTTCGACGCGATCGCCGCGCCGTTCAACCGCAATGGCGGCGAGATTCTGAGCTTCCTCGGCGACGGCTTCCTCGCCGTCTATCCCTGCGGGCGTCACAAGGACCCGTCGAAAATCGCCTGCGAGGCAGCGCTGTCCGCCGTCCATCAGGCGCAGGCGCGGGTCGCCGAACTCAACAGGGATCGCGAGGCGAAAGGCCTCAGCAAGGTCGGCTATGGCATCGGCCTGCATGTCGGCAACGTCATGTTCGGCAATGTCGGCCTGAAAGACCGGCTGACCTTCTCCGCCTTCGGTTCGGCGGTCAACGAGGTGCAGCGGCTGCAGATCCTGACCAAGAAATACGGCCGCGAGGTCGTCGCCAGCCAGGCCTTCGCCGGTTATTGCGGCGGCGAATGGACGACGCTCGGCGAAGAGAAGCTGCGCGGCATCCGCCAGAAGGTGACGGTGCTGCAGCCGCGGGCGCCGGCCCCCGAGATCAACGTCGACCAGGGCTTCCGCGAGGCGGTGCAGAACGGGCTTTCCGAAGCCGAGCAGGTCATTCTCCTGCACCGGGACGCGAAGAAAAACGTCGAGCGCACAACCACGGAGAAGTTCATCCAGTAAATCCTCGAACGCCTGCTCTGAATCTGCGCGTCTCGTCTGGGGAACTTCGGCGAGATGTGGCGGTTTTCCTTTGATTGTCATCTGCTAGACACCCCGTTTGCGGTACGATAGTGTGCCTTAAAGGGAACACAGAAGACTGGGGAATTTCATTGGTATGGCGTCTGCAGCCGATTTGTTGCGTATTGAAAATCTCGACGTCTCCTTCTCGGTTTTCGGCGACCGGCTACGCGTCGTAAAGGAAGCCAATCTTCGCATCCTTCCGGGCAAGGTAACCGCGCTCGTCGGCGAATCCGGCTCCGGCAAATCGGTGATCAGCCAGTCGGTGATGGGCATCCTGCCCAACCCGGCCAGAGCCTCCGGCCGCATCCTGTTTACCGATCCGCTCGACGGCAGCACCACCGATATCCTGTCGCTGCCGCGCGACAGCGAAGAGATGCGCGATCTGCGCGGTAAGCGCATGGCGACGATCTTCCAGGAGCCGATGACCTCGCTGTCGCCGCTGCATACCGTCGGCAACCAGATCAGCGAAGCGCTTTTGATCCATACCGAGATCGACAAGCAGGAAGCGCGTGAAAAGACCGAGGAAATGCTCGGCCTCGTCGGCTTTACCAATCCGCACCGCACCTACGACATGTATCCGTTCGAACTGTCCGGTGGCATGCGCCAGCGCGCCATGATCGCCATGGCGCTGATCTGCAAGCCGGCGCTATTGATCGCCGACGAGCCGACGACGGCGCTCGACGTAACGATCCAGGCGCAGATCCTCGAATTGCTGCGCGACCTGCAGGCCAAGCTCGGCATGGCGATGCTGCTCATCACCCACGATCTCGGCATCGTCGCCAACATGGCCGACGAGGTGGTCGTCATCTATCACGGCGAGATCATGGAAGCCGGCCCGGTCGAGGCGATCTTCCGCAATCCGCAGCACCCCTATCTCAAGGCGCTGATGGCCGCCGTTCCGCATTTCGACATGAAACCCGGCGAGCGGCTGAAGGCGCTGCGCGACGTGCCGGTCAATCTCGAGACGCTGGTCGGCAAGAAGAAGCCGCTGCAGGCCGAAGCGCCGGGCACGCTGCTTTCGGTCGCCAACCTCTCGAAGACCTACAAGACGCGCAAGCGCAGTCTGCTCGGCAAGCAGGAAGCCGCCATCGTGCACGCCGTCGACGATGTCAGCTTCGACATCCGCCGCGGCGAGTGTCTCGGCCTTGTCGGCGAATCCGGCTGCGGCAAGACGACGCTCAGCAAGATCCTGATGCGCGCCGTCACACCCGACAGCGGCGCGGTGGTATTCAACGACGGCAAGGACGTGATCGACGTGCTGTCCGTGCGCGGCGAAGCCCTGCAGGATATGCGCACCAAGATCCAGATGGTGTTTCAGGATCCGGTCTCCTCGCTCTCGCCGCGTATGACGGTGCGCAATATCCTCAGCGAACCGCTGGAGATCCACGACCGCGGCGACAGCGACGAGCGCAAGCGCAAGGTCGAAGGGCTGATGGCGGCGATCGGCCTCGACAAGCGTTATCTCAGCCGTTACCCGCACAGTTTTTCCGGCGGCCAGCGCCAGCGCATCGGCATCGCCCGGGCGCTTGCACTCGGCCCGAAACTCGTCATCCTCGACGAGCCGGTCTCGGCGCTCGACGTCTCCGTCCAGGCGCAGATCCTCAACCTGTTGAAGGACCTGCAGAAGGAGCTGGGGCTGACCTATCTGTTTATCTCGCACAATCTCGCCGTCGTCGATTATATGGCTGACCGCATTGCCGTGATGTGCAAGGGCCGGATCGTCGAGATCGCGCCGCGCGAGATCATCCTGCGCGATCCGGTGCATCCCTATACGAAATCGCTGCTTGCCGCCGTCCCCTTCCCCGATCTCGACCGGCCGCTCGATTTCAAGGCGCTGCGCGAAAACGGCGCCGCCGACAAACAGAACTGGGGCGCGACCTTCACCGCCGAGCATGACGACGCCTCCGAGCTTGCCTATGCCGATCTCGGCGATGGCCATCTGGTGCGCGCCCGCAAAGGCGCCGATGCCAGGGAGTTGCGCTGATGGTGACGCGTCGCATTTTTCTGGGCGGTCTCGTCGGTGCGGCGATCGCACCGGCCGTGCTTCGGGCCGAACAGGCCGGCGAGCCGGAGTTTCTCAAGGAGCGGCTGACCTCGGGCAGCCTGCCGCCGATGGCCGAGCGGATTCCCGCCCGCCCGCGCATCGTCAACCTGAAGGAGATGGGGCTTGCACCCGGCAGCTACGGCGGCACGGTGCGCACCATCATCGGCAGCCAGCGCGACATCCGCTTCATGACGATCTACGGTTATGCCCGTCTGATCGGCTACGACAAGCACCTGCAGTTCCAGCCTGATATTCTCGCCGATTTCCACTCCGAAGACGACACGGTCTTCACCTTCACGCTGCGCGAGGGCCATAAATGGTCGGACGGAGAGCCGTTCACGGCCGACGATTTCCGCTACTGGTGGGAAGACGTCATCCTGAACGACAAGCTGACGCCCGGCGGCGGCGCGCTGGAGTTGCGCCCGCACGGCAATCTGCCGCGCTTCGAGGTGCTCGATCCGCTGACGGTGCGCTATAGCTGGGACAAACCCAACCCGATGTTCCTGCCGACGCTCGCCGGCCCCATCCCGCTCGTCATCGTCGGGCCGGCACATTATCTCAAGCAGTTCCACAAGAAGTTCCAGCCCGACCAGGCGAAGATGGAACAGATGATGCAGGCCAGCCGCGTCAAGAAATGGCAGGACCTGCACATCAAGATGGCCCGCTCCTACCGGCCGGAGAATCCCAACCTGCCGACGCTCGATCCCTGGCGCAACACGACGCCGCTGCCGGCCGAGCAATTCGTCTTCGAACGCAACCCGTTCTTTCACCGCGTCGACGAGACCGGCAGGCAGCTGCCCTATCTCGACCGGTTCATCCTCAACGTCTCCTCCTCGTCGATCATCGCCGCCAAGGCGGGTGCCGGCGAGGCCGACCTGCAGGCGACCGGCATCGACTTCAACGACTACACCTTCCTCAAGGAGGCCGAGAAGCGCTTCCCGGTAAAGGTCAATCTCTGGAAGGTGGCGCGTGGCTCGCGCATCACGCTGCTGCCGAACCTCAACTGCGCCGACGAGGTATGGCGCCGCCTGTTCCGCGACGTGCGCTTGCGCCGCGCCTTGTCGCTGGCGATCGACCGGCACGAGATCAACATGGTCGCCTTCTATGGCTTGGGCACGCCGAGCGCCGATACCGTCCTGCCGGACAGCCCGCTGTTCAAGCAGGAATATGCCGACGCCTTCGTGAAGTTCGATGCCGACGAAGCCAACCGCCTGCTCGACGAGGTCGGCCTGACCAAGCGCGGCGACGACGGCATAAGGCTGCTGCCGGACGGGCGGCGCGCCGAGATTACCGTCGAAACCGCCGGCGAGAGCAATCTCGATACCGACGTGCTGGAGCTGGTGCACGATCACTGGGCCAATATCGGCCTTGCGCTCTATACCCGCACCTCGCAGCGCGACGTCTTCCGCAACCGCGCCATGAGCGGCTCGATCATGATGTCGATCTGGTACGGCCTCGACAATGGCGTTCCCACAGCCGACATGTCGCCCTCGGGACTGGCGCCGACCCTCGACGATCAGCTGCAATGGCCGCTCTGGGGCATGCATTACCTCTCGGCCGGCCAGGAGGGCACGGCCCCCGACCTGCCGGAAGCGGCCGAACTGGTCGACCTGCTCAAACAATGGGGCTCGACGGCGAAATTCGAGGAGCGCCAGGTGATCTGGCACAAAATGCTGTCGCTCTATACGCAGCAGGTGTTCTCGATCGGCCTGATCAACAGCACGCTGCAGCCGATCCTTCGCGCCGCCAAGCTGCAGAACCTGCCGGAGAAAGCGCTCTACGGCTTCGATCCCACCTCCTATCTCGGCATCTACATGCCGGATGCATTCTGGTACAAGGAGGCCTGAGGCGTGCTCAGATATATACTCTGGCGTATGGCCGCCATGGTGCCGACGCTCTTCGTCATTTCGGCGCTGGTTTTCACCATCATCGAGCTGCCGCCGGGCGACTTCTTCGAGAGCCAGATCGCCGAGCTGCGCGCCTCCGGCGAAACCGCCAATCTCCAGGAAATCGAGGAGATGCGCCAGCAATATGGCTTCGACAAACCGGAGATCGTGCGCTATTTCTACTGGGTCGGCGGCATGCTGCACGGCGATTTCGGCTATTCCTTCGAATACCAGATGCCGGTTTCCGACGTGGTCGGCGAGCGCCTGTGGCTGACGATCCTCGTCTCCTTCACAACGATCCTGCTCACCTGGCTGATCGCCTTTCCGATCGGCATCTACTCGGCCACGCACCAATATAGCTGGAGCGATTACGGGCTGACCTTCCTCGGCCTGCTCGGCATCGCCATTCCGAACTTCATGCTGGCGCTGATCCTGATGTATTTCGCCAATATCTGGTTCGGCATCTCGATCGGCCATCTAATGGACCAGCAATATATCTCGGCGCCGATGAGCTGGGAGAAGGCGCGCTCGATCCTCTCCCACCTGTGGATCCCGGTGATCATTGTCGGCACGGCCGGTACTGCCGGCATGATCCGGCGGCTGCGCGCCAACCTGCTCGACGAGATGCAGAAACAATATGTGACGACGGCGCGCGCCAAGGGCCTGCATCCGATGCGGGCGCTGCTCAAATATCCGCTGCGCATGGCGCTCAACTTCTTCGTCGCCGATATCGGCTCGATCCTTCCGTCGATCATATCAGGCGCCGAAATCGTCGCGATCGTGCTGTCACTGGAGACGACGGGGCCAATGCTGATCAAGGCGCTGCAGAGCCAGGACATGTATCTCGCCGGCTCCTTCCTGATGTTCCTGGCCTTCCTCAACGTCATCGGCGTTTTGATCTCCGACATCGCACTCGGCTTCCTCGATCCCCGCATCCGTCTGCAAGGCAGGAGCACCAAATAATGTCGCCCCTTCCCGCACCCGGCGCGCCGCTGCCGCACTACGTTTCGACCGCTCCCTTCGATCCGCACGCGACCGAGACCATGACGGCGGCGCAATCGCGCATCCATCTCGCTTCGCAGAAGCAGCTGATGTGGTGGAAGTTCAAGCAGCACAAGCTGGCCTTGATCTCCGGCATTTTTCTCGCCGCCGTCTACCTGATGATACTGATCGTCGAGTTCCTGGCGCCCTACGGCCTGCATACGCGCAATGTGGATTTCATCCATGCGCCGCCGCAGCGCGTCCATTTCTTCGACAAGGGCGAGTTCGTCGGACCCTTCGTCTACGGTCGCAGCATGACGCTCGATCTCGACACGCTGCACCGTGTCTATACCGACAGGCCGAACGACGTGCAGCCGATCCGTTTCTTCTGCCGCGGCGATGCCTATAAATTCTGGGGTGTCGTCGCCTCGAACTATCATCTGGTCTGCCCGTCGATCGGCGGCCAGATGTTCCTGCTCGGCACCGACCGGCTCGGCCGTGACGTGCTGTCGCGCATCCTCTACGGCGCGCGGATATCGCTGACGATCGGTCTGATCGGCATATCGATCAGCTTCGTGCTCGGCATCGTCATTGGCGGCCTTGCCGGCTATTGGGGCGGTATTTTCGATCTCGTCGTCCAGCGCCTGATCGAAGTGCTGCAATCGCTGCCGAGCCTGCCGCTGTGGATGGCGCTGGCCGCCATCATGCCGGTGACCTGGAGTCCGATCGTCATCTATTTCGGCATCACCGTCATTCTCGGCATCATCGACTGGACGGGGCTGGCGCGCGCCGTGCGCTCCAAGCTTCTGGCGCTGCGCGAGGAGGATTACGTCCAGGCGGCGCAACTGATGGGCGCCAGCACGCCGCGCATCATCGGCCGGCATCTGGTGCCGGGCTTCATGTCGCATCTGATTGCCTCGGCGACGATTTCGATCCCCGGCATGATCCTCGGCGAAACCGCGCTCTCCTTCCTTGGCCTCGGCCTTCGCCCGCCGATCACCAGTTGGGGCATTCTGCTGACCGAGGCAAAAAGCGTCAGTGTCATCGCCTTTTATCCCTGGCTGCTCTATCCAATCATTCCTGTTGTTCTTGTCATTTTGGCGTTCAACTTTCTGGGAGACGGCTTGCGTGATGCGGCAGATCCCTACAAATAGCAGAAAACCCGGCGGCGCCTTCTGGCACCGCCCCCGCCACGTGGCCTCCGGACGGTGGGGGTACTAACGCATGTTGTTCACCCCGGAGGGAACACCCATGGTGAGACGTCTCGAAGATGCGCGCATCCTCATGTACAGTCACGACACCTTCGGCCTCGGCCATCTCAGGCGCTGTCGCGCCATCGCCCATGCGCTGGTCGAGGATTATCGCGGCCTCAACATCCTGATCATTTCGGGCGCGACCATCGCCGGCGCCTTCGACTATCGCGCCCGCGTCGACTTCGTGAAGATCCCGAGCGTCATCAAGCTGCGCAACGGCGAATATACCTCGCTTGCCAGCCACATCGACCTGCACGAAACGCTGAAGATGCGCGAATCGAGCATCCGCCACACGGCCGAAACGTTCCAGCCGGATATTTTCATCGTCGACAAGGAGCCGATGGGGCTAAAGGGCGAGGTCGAGGATACGCTCGCCTATCTGAAGGCCCGCGGCACCGTACTGGTGCTCGGCCTGCGCGAAATCATGGACGCGCCGCATCTGCTCGAGGCCGAGTGGAAGAGGAACGGCATCATGCAGAAGATCGACCAATATTACGACAGCGTCTGGGTCTATGGCCCGCCTGATTTCTACGATCCGCTGATCGGTCTCGACGTGCCGGTGAGCCTGCGCCGGAAGATGGATTTCGTCGGCTTCCTGCAGCGCAGCGTCTCCAAGGGCAAGACCTCGATCAACGCCCGCAAGGATAATTACCTGCTGGTCACGACAGGCGGCGGCGGCGACGGCTCCGATCTCGTCCACGACGTGATGAACGCCTACGAGGCCGATCCGACGCTGACGCAGAAGGCGCTCGTCGTGCTCGGCCCCTATATGCCGGCCGCCGAGCGCGCCAAGCTGGTGCAGAAGGGCGAAGCCATTCCCTATATCGAAGTGATCGAGTTCGACAACCACATGGAAGAGTTGATCGACGGCGCCACCGGCGTCGTTGCCATGGGCGGCTACAACACCTATTGCGAGATCCTCTCCTTCGACAAGCCGGCCCTCATCGTGCCGCGCGTCAAGCCGCGCGAGGAACAGCTGCTGCGCGCCAAGCGCGCCAGCGAGCTCGGCCTCGTCGATATGCTGCAGCCGGAGCAATCAGCCGATCCCACCATCATGGCCGAGGCTCTGAAGCGCCTGCCCTTCCGCCTGCCGCCGTCGAAGAGCGGCAGCAATATGCATCTCGAAGGGCTGGACCACATCTCGCAGACAGTCGGGCGATGGATCGACGGCCGCGCCAGCCACCTTTCCCTCGTCGCGGAATAGGCCACAGCCTTGCCGCCACGCCGCAAGATTCTCGTCGTGCTGAAAGGCTATCCCCGCCTTTCGGAAACCTTCATCGCCCAGGAGCTGCTCGGTCTCGAAAAGGCCGGCTTCGACCTCACTTTGATTTCGATGCGCCGGCCAACCGACAAGAAACGCCATCCCGTGCATGACGAGATCAAGGCGCGCGTCGTCTACCTGCCGGAATATCTGCACGAGGAACCGATCCGCGTGCTGAAGGGACTGGTCGCCGGCTTCTCCAAACCCGGTTTCAAGGCGCTGATCAAACGTTTCCTCGCCGACCTCCCGCGCGACATCTCGCGCAACCGCTTCCGCCGTCTCGGCCAGGCGCTGGTGCTGGGACGCGAATGGCCTGATGGCGGTGAATGGCTGCATGCCCATTTCATCCACACGCCAGCCTCGGTGGCGGAATATGCGAGCATCCTCACCGGCACACCCTGGACCTGTTCGGCGCATGCCAAGGACATCTGGACCTCGCCCGACTGGGAGCTGCAGGAAAAACTCGGCAGCGCCCGCTGGGCCGTCACCTGCACACGGACGGGCTATGAACACATGCGATCGCTGACATCCCGCAAGGACGCCGTGCACTTGAGCTACCACGGTCTCGATCTCGCCCGTTTCGGCCATTTTGCCGGGGAGCGTTCGGACCGCACCGGCAGCGACCCCGACGATCCCGCCGTCATCCTCAGCGTCGGCCGGGCCGTCGAGAAGAAGGGCTACGACGTGCTGCTGCGGGCACTGGCGCTGCTGCCCGCCGACCTCCATTGGCGCATGGACCATATCGGCGGCGGCGAGGCGCTGGCCAAACTGAAGGCGCTGGCCGCAGAGCTCGGCCTCTCCAACCGCATCGCCTGGAAGGGCGCCATGGCGCAGGAAGACGTGCTCGATCATTACCGCCGCGCCGACCTCTTCGCGCTTGCCTGCCGGATCGCCGCCAATGGCGACCGCGACGGCCTGCCGAACGTGCTTGTGGAAGCCTCGAGCCAGCGGCTCGTCTGCGTCTCCACGACGGTATCCGGCGTGCCGGAACTTTTGGAGGACGGCGAAAACGGCTTGGTCGTGCCGCCGGAGGATCCGGCGCTGCTTGCCAAAGCGCTGGAGACGGCGATCCGCGACCCGGCGCTGCGCAAGCGCCTTGGCGACGCCGCCGAAAGGCGGGTGCGCGCCGATTTCGACTATCACTCCAGCATCCGGCAGCTCACCGGCTTGTTCGAGGCCGAATGGCAGAAGGCGTCATGACGGCACCGCGTATCTTCTTCTACGTCCAGCATCTGCTCGGCATCGGCCATATCGCCCGTGCCAGCCGCATCGCCAATGCGCTCGCCAAGGACGGTTTCGACGTCACGGTCGTCACCGGCGGCCTGCCGGTGCCGGGTTTTCCCGGCGAAGGCGTGAAGACCGTCGCCATGCCGCCGGTTGTCGCCAGCAATGCCGGTTTTTCCGGCCTCGCCGATGCCGATGGCCGCCCGGCCGGCGAGGATTTCCTCAATGCCCGCCGCGATCTGCTGCTTGACGCCTTCCGTGCCGCCAGGCCCGATGTCGTCATCATCGAAGCCTTCCCCTTCGGCCGGCGGCAGATGCGCTTCGAGCTGCTGCCCCTGCTGGCGGCGATCGACACGGCCGAACCGCGGCCGAAGCTTTTGAGCTCGGTGCGTGACATCCTCCAGGAAAACCGCAAGGCCGGCCGCGACGCGGAGACTGCAGCTCTGGTCAAGGACCATTTCGATGCGGTGCTCGTCCATGGCGACCCCGGCTTCATTAGGCTCGAGGACACCTTCCCGCTGACGTCAGAAATCGCCGACAGGCTGCGTTATACCGGCCTCGTGGCAGCGCCGCCGGCGCCGGAACCGGTTGAAACCTTCGATATTATCGCATCGGCCGGCGGCGGCGCGGTCGGCGCCGCGCTGATCGGCGCGGCGAAAGAGGCGGCGGCCCTGCTGCCGCGCAATCTTCGCTGGCTGCTGATATCAGGCCCGAACCTGCCGGAAGCCGATTTCGCTGCATTGTCGCGGGATGCGGCTGACAACGTGACGCTGGTGCGCTTCCGCAAGGATTTTCCCTCGCTGCTGCGCGGCGCCAAGGTCTCGATCTCGCAGGCGGGCTACAACACGGTCGGCGATCTGCTGCGCACCGAATGCCGGGCGATCCTCATCCCCTTCGTCGCCGGCGGCGAGACCGAGCAGACGGTGCGCGCCGAGCGGCTGCAGGCGCTGGATCTCGCCGACATCCTGCCGGAAACGGGACTGACGCCGGACCATGTGAAGGAAGCGGTCGAAAAAGCGCTCGCCGCGCCGCGCCGCGGGCCGGTCTCGCTCGATCTCGAAGGGGCTGAGAAAACCGCTGGCATCATTCGCTCGATGATTGCCGGCAATTCGAGGTTTTGAGGCAAGGCTCCGGCCCGTCCAAATCGCATCCTGCCACTATCTGGCAGCAGCAAGCCTGTATAAGTTTGCCGCATGTCCCGCTCCGAACGCCTCCTCGACCTTCTTCAGGTATTGCGCCGCCACCGCCGGCCGGTGAGCGGCGGCGTGCTGGCCGACGAGATCGGCGTCAGTATTCGCACGCTTTATCGGGATATCGCCAGCCTTCAGGCCCAGGGCGCGGCCATCGAGGGCGAACCGGGTGTCGGTTATATCCTGAAACCGGGATTTCTCCTGCCACCGCTGATGTTTCCGCCGGAGGAGATAGAAGCGCTCGTCCTCGGCTCGCGGTGGGTGGCGGACAGAGGGGACGATCCATTACGCGATGCGGCGCGAAATGCGCTGGCGCGGATCGCTGCCGTGCTACCGCCCGAACTGCGCGACGCGCTGGATGCATCCGCCCTTCTTGTGGGGCCGGGCGTCAAAATCCCTGTCGACTCGGTCGATCCAGCGCTACTGCGCAAGGCGATCCGCACCGAACGCAAGCTTTCCCTGTCCTATAGCGACGGAGCCGGCGTGGCGTCGGAGCGTTTGGTGTGGCCGTTCGCGCTTGCCTTTTTCGACCAGGTGCGCGTCCTCCTCGGATGGTGCGAACTCCGCCAGGATTTCCGCTCGTTCCGCACGGATCGAATCGTGCATGCGCACGCGCTCGACGCGCGTTATCCCAAGCGCAGGCAGGCGCTGCTGAAACAGTGGCGGGAGATCCAGGGAATACCGCATCGAGACGTATGATACTGCCAGAATTTGGCAGTATCAGGTCATAAGTTTCTGCTGTCCAACGAACAACAGGAGACTTTTATGACCGCCAGCAACAGCATTCTTCTCTACGTAAACGACGCCCCGGCGAGCGCCCGCTTCTACACCAAGCTGCTCGGGAAGGAGCCCGTGGAAGCGAGCGAGACCTTCGCCATGTTCATTTTGCCATCCGGCCTCGGGCTCGGTCTCTGGGGCAAAGCGGGCGTGGAGCCCGCGCCGGCAGTCCCCGGCGGTGGCTGCGAAATAGGCTTTAAGGTCGCGACATCAAGCGAGATCGATGCGACCCACGCCGATTGGCAGGCCAAGGGCGCGAATATCGTCATGGCGCCGACCGATCTCGATTTCGGCCGAAGCTTCGTGGCCGCCGATCCGGATGGGCATCGCCTGCGTGTCTACTCCATGGCCGAGGAGGTTTGACCCATGGCCAAAGCCTGGATCGCCGTTGCTTCCGCAGCGCATGTCCGAATCGGCCGCCAAGCCGGCTTCATGCAGGTCTGTCACGGCAAGGCATCACCTCTGAGGCGAATCTCGCCCGGGGATCGCGTGATCTACTACTCGCCCACCGTCGTCTTTGGCGGCAAGGACCGCTTGCAGGCTTTCACCGCGATCGGCGCGGCACGCGACGGCGCGCCCTAGCAGGTGGAGATGGAAAGCGGTTTCAGGCCCTGGCGGCGGGATGTCGATTGGCGGGCTGCAGAGGAAACGCCGATCCGGCCCCTGCTTGATCGGCTGGCCTTCACACGGGTCGGCCCCAACTGGGGCTACCAGCTTCGCTTCGGCCTGTTCGGCATCAGCAATGAGGATGCCGATATGATCGCGGAAGCGATGAGCTGCTCCTCTGCAAACGCCATGCTGCGAAAGATCGCCGCTTGAGCGCGACCTCTCTTCAGATCTTCAACGACCGGCCCCCGGATTTTCTCCGGGGGTATGTTTTTGTTCGCTGCACCGATCTCTGCATGATTGCCGAGCCATCTGCTGCCGCATAATTCCGTAAATCGGAATCGATTTAAGGATAAAATTATGCAGCAATTCCAAGCGTTATGGTGTCCTTTGGCCGTCTTTTCAGACGCGCGGCGCTGTAATCCAAAATTCCTGTGATATAAGCAATATTCCGGCGAGAATCGGCACATCTGCAGCCGGTCCCTTCGCCTTGTTTTCATTGCGATATCGGCGGTCCGGCTGCATGGTCCTGTTCTCAGAATTGCTCCCCATCCCGGCCCCCGGAATTTCCCAGCACGCTGACGGTTAGCCATGGAAAAAAGCCTCGCCCGCTACATCTGGAAGAACACGCGGCTGCAGCAGCTGTGGATTCTGGCTGTCGTCGCCGCCTCGATGGTGCCCTACTTCCTGTCCTTCGACCTGCCGAAGCAGATCGTCAATGGACCGATTCAGGGCGACGGTTTCGAAGGTCCGGGCGCCAGGCAGACCTTCATGCACATCGCCTACGACATTCCGCTGATCGGACATGTCGAATTCTTTCAAGGCTTGCAGCTCAACCGCTTTCAGATGCTGATGGCCCTCAGCCTGGTGTTTCTGGCGCTGGTGGTACTGAACGGCCTCTTCAAGTTCTATATCAACACCTATAAGGGCCGGCTCGGCGAGCGCATGCTGCGCCGCATCCGCTTCGAACTGATCGACCGGGTGCTGCGTTTTCCGCCCATCCACTTCAAGCGGGTGAAATCGGCAGAGATCGCCACGATGATCAAGGACGAGGTGGAGCCGATGGGCGGCTTCACCGGCGATGCCTTCGTCTCGCCTGCCCTTCTCGGCGGCCAGGCGATCACGGCGCTCGCCTTCATCATCGTGCAGAATTTCTGGCTCGGCATGATCGCGGCCGGCATCGTTGGCGTCCAGGCCGTCGTCATTCCCCGCATGCGCAAGCGTCTGCTGGATCTCGGCCGTCAGCGCCAGCTGACGGCGCGCGAACTGTCCGGCCGCGTCGGCGAAATCGTCGACGGCATCGGCACGATCCACGGCAACGACACATCCAACCTCGAACGCGCCGACATCGCCTCACGGCTCGGCCGGATCTTTTCCATCCGCTACGACCTCTACCAGTGGAAGTTCCTGGTAAAGTTCATCAACAACTTCCTCGCCCAGGTGACGCCTTTCCTATTCTACGCGATCGGCGGCTATCTGGCGCTGCAGGGCCGGCTCGACATCGGCCAGCTCGTCGCCGTCATCTCGGCCTATAAGGACCTGCCCGGACCGCTGAAGGAACTGATCGACTGGGACCAGATGCGCCAGGACGTGCAGGTGAAGTACCAGCAGGTCTACGAGCAGTTCAATGTCGAGCCGCTGATCGACAGCCGAATCCAGGAGCTGGCGACCGCCCCCGTCGGCGCGCTGACGAGCGCACTTGTCGTCACCAACCTCTCGCTCTCCGACGACAGCGGCGCCCGCCTCGTCGACCACGTCTCCGTCGAGATCAAGCCGAACGAGACGGTGGCGATCGTCGGCCCGAACGGCAGCGGCGCGGAAGCCTTCGCCGAAGCCCTCGGACGCATGGTCTGGCCGGATTCCGGCCGTATCACCATCGACGGCCGTGACCTCCTGGACTTGCCGGAATCCATCACCGGCCGGCGCATCTCCTATGCCTCGGCCGATACTTTCTTCTTCCATGGCACGCTCGCCAGCAATCTGCTTTACGGCCTCAAACACGCGCCGATGACGGATCCCGTCTACGACGAGAAGGAAGCGCTGGAGTATAAATGGCATTCCGTCGAGGCGGTGAAGGCCGGCAATCCAACGCTCGACCTCAACAGCGACTGGGTGGATTACAAGGCAGCCGGCGCCAGTGGGCCGGAGGACCTGCTGAAAGCCATCCGCCCGGTGCTCGACGCCGTGCTGATCTCGCAGGACATCCTTGATCTGGCGCTGCGCTCGAACGTCAACACCGAGGTGCATGTGGCGGTCAGCGACCATGTCGTGGCGCTGCGCGCCTCGCTCCGAGACCGGCTGCGTGACGAGGGTCTCGACGGTATCGTCGTGCCTTTCGATTTCGACGCCTATAACGCCCAGGCAACGGTCGGCGAAAACCTGCTCTTCGGCACGATGAAGCGGCCGCTGATGACCAATCGCCGGCTTGCTGCCCATCCCTATTTCCAGCAGCTGTTCCGCGAGACGGGCCTGAGCACCGATCTCTACGCCATGGGCCTCGAAATCGCCGAAAACGCCGTCGAACTCTTCCACGACCTGCCGCCGGACCATCCGTTCTTCCAGCAACTGACCTTCATGACGGCCGACGATATACCGACCTACCAGGCACTGCTGCAGAAGCTGCAAAGCCGCCGCTTCGAGGACGCCACGCCCGAGGAACGTTCGGCCATCATCCGCTTGAGTTTTGCCTATATCGAGCCGCGCCACCGCTTCGGTCTGCTGACCGACGAACTGATGGCCAAGATCGTCAGCGCCCGCAAGCAGTTCCACGAGCATATTCCGGCCGACCTCGCCGAGTTGATCGAGCGCTATGACGCCGAACGGTTCACCCCGTCGGCAAGCCTGATGGACAATGTGCTTTTCGGCCGCATCGCCTATCAACAGGCCGACGCCTCCGACCGCATCCGCGCCATCATGGGCGAGCTCTTCGATGCGCTCGATCTTTACGACGACGTGCTGGCGATCGGCCTCGAATTCGACGTCGGCTCCGGCGGCAAGCGGCTGACCATGGTGCAGCGGCAGAAGCTGAATCTTGCCCGCGCGCTGTTGAAACGCTCGGATTATTTCATCTTCAACCGACCGCTGTCGGCGCTCGACCAGCGCGTTCAGGATCAGATCACCCGCAACATCGTCGAAGACCTGCACGAAGAAGGCAAGCGCCCGTCGATCATCTGGGTACTCTCTAATGCGCGGCTCGCCGAGATGTTCGACCGAATCCTGCTCTTCGACCGCGGCGGCCTGGCCGAAGCCGGAAACTATCCGGAACTTTCCGAGAAAAACGGGATGTTCAAGGAACTGTTATCGTAATATTCTATAGGCGCGGCGATGGTAGGCGTTCCCGGGGGGACGCTCGGAATTGAAGGCGCCTGGTTCCAAGAACCCTGCGTCAGGGGATTGAAACGCTCATGCTGTTGAGAGACGAAGTGGAAATGCTGCGCCGGGTGCCGATCTTTTCAAGGATTGCGCCAGCCAAGCTCAAGCTTTTGGCCTTTACCTCCGACCGCATGACCTACAAGGCCGGACAGAATCTCTTCCATCAGGGCGATGTCGGCGATGCCGCCTATGTCATCCTCTCCGGCACCGCCGATATCATCGTTTCCTCGCCGGCCGGCGAGATCAAGGTCGCCGATGTCGAACTCAATTCCATCGTCGGCGAAATCGCCATCCTCTGCGACGTCTCGCGCACGGCAACGGTACGCGCCACCTCACCGCTCGAGGTGCTGCGCATCAGCAAGGAGCACTTCCTGAAGCTGCTCAGCGACTTTCCGGAGATGGCGGTGGAAATCATGCGGGTGCTCGCCGACCGCCTGAACCACACCACGGCGGAACTGACCGCGGCGCGGGCGGCAAAGCAGCCGCAGATGGCGCAGTAGAAACGCATTCAGCGTTTTGGCCGCCATTGCTGGGCGCCATGAAGAAAGCGCAATATTTCCACTCTCTGTGCTTTTCTGTCGATACGGTAGACCAGCAGAAATGCGGTACGCGGAACGACCAGTTCCCGCGTCCCATCGAGACGACCGCCGCGTCCTGCCTCGTCGGTCGGCCAATTGCGGATCTGGCGATCTGATGAGGGCGTGTAAGCGCTTTTCTTCACTTGCTCTCCGGGCTTACACGCTTCACGACTTCGCACCGACGGCCGCTCTCCCGTAACCTTTACGGGCGCCCAGCGTACGTGCCCTGCGAGAGGTGGGTAGGGAACGGAAACGGTGCGGCATATCCCTTCGCCCCGCGCGCGGGGAGAAGGTGCCGGCAGGCGGATGAGGGGCTCGCGTCGTGGACGCAGGCCCGCTTAATAAACCTACTCGCGCTGCTCCAACGCCTTGCTGAAGGCGAGTGCGGCCAGTGTGCAGATGGCGCCGGAGAGCAGGTAGTAGCCGACGAAGGTGAGGCCGAAGCGGCTGGAGAGGCTGAGCGCCACCAGCGGCGCAAAGCCGGCGCCGATCAGCCAGGCGAGGTCCGAGGTGAAGGCGGCGCCGGTGTAGCGATAGCCCCGACCGAAGCGCGACGAGATCGAGCCGGTCGCCTGGCCGAAGGACAGACCGAGTACGCCGAAGCCGATGATGACGAAGGCGTCATGGCCGCTATTGCCGGAGGCGATCAGGCTCGGCCCGATAAAGCTGAAGACGGCGATGATGACGGCGCAGATGGCAAGCTGGGCGCGCCGGCCGATACGGTCGGCGATCAGGCCCGAGGCGATGATGGTGAGGATGCCGACCGCGGCGCCGATCACCTGCACCACCATGAAGGCGCCGATCGGCTGGTTGCCGTAAAGGCTCATCCAACCAAGCGGGAAGATGGTGACGAGGTGGAACATGGCGAAACTGGCGAGCGGCACGAAGGCGCCGATCAGGATATCGCGGCCGTGAACGCGCAGCACGTCGAGGATCGGTGCTGCTTCCAGTTCATGCTGTTCGAGCAGCGTGCCGAATTCCTTGGTCATCACCAGGCGCAAACGCGCAAACAGCGCCACGACGTTGATCGCGAAGGCGACGAAGAAGGGATAACGCCAGCCCCAGGAAAGGAAATCCTCGCTCGAAAGATTGGCGACGAAATAACCGAACAGAGTACTCGCCAGCGCAAAGCCGATCGGCGCGCCGAGCTGCGGGATCATCGCATACCAGCCGCGGTGATTGGCCGGCGCATTCAGCGCCAGCAGCGAGGCAAGCCCGTCCCAGGCGCCGCCGAGCGCAAAACCCTGGCCGAGGCGGAAGAGCGCCAGCAGCGCGATCGACCAGACGCCGATCTCCTCGTAACCCGGCAGGAAAGCGATCGAGGCCGTCGAGCCGCCGAGCAGGAAAAGCGCGATCGTCAGCTTGGTGCCGCGCCCGTACATCCGGTCGATCGTCATGAAGACGACGGAGCCGACGGGTCGGGCGAGGAAGGCGAGCGAGAAAATGGCGAAGGAATAGAGCGTGCCCGTCAGCCTGTCGGGCGCGAAGGGGAAGACGAGCTGTGGAAAGACCAGGACGGAGGCGAGGCCGTAGACGAAGAAATCGAAGAATTCCGACATGCGGCCGATCACCACGCCGATGGCGATGCTGCCCGGCGAAACCGGCTTGTCGTCGTGAATGCGCCGCGCGTCGCGTTCAAGCGACGATGACGACGGTCCGTAATGCGATGTTGTTGCCATAAACGCCTCCTCGTTAAGGCGCTTCCGGCAAGGCGCCCCAAGCGTGATCTTGATCAAACCTGCAGGCTTATCAAGTCCGTAAGACTGAAATAGTTCATCATCGCGGCGCAAATGAGCGTGGAGGGGAAAAAATTGCGGGATCCGGACAGTGATTTTCCCCTGCAAATGCTGGCCTGGCCGGTTCTTGCGGATATATTGGACTGAACATGCGCTGGCGAAAAATCCTTCTGGATTCCGTCAGGATTTCAACGCTATAGGACACCCGGGTTTACGCCGCACTGCGGCATGCTTGCTGCACTGCGACCAAAGGCCTCATGTCGCGATCCGGTTCAGTGCTTTAGTCGCGGAACAAACGAAACAACAAGAGCTTAGAGACGTGCCAAAACTCATGAAGTTTTCCCGCCTTCTATCCGTCTTGCCGCTGCTTTTCCTGGCAGGATGCAACATGGTGGTCATGGCGCCGTCCGGCGACATCGCCGTGCAACAGCGCGATCTCATCATCATCTCGACGGTGCTGATGCTTCTGATCATCATCCCGGTGATCTTCCTGACGCTGCTCTTTGCCTGGCGCTACCGCCACTCCAACACCGCCGCAACCTATGCCCCGGAATGGCACCATTCGACCCGCCTCGAAATCGTCATCTGGGCGGCACCCTGGCGATTATCATCGCGCTCGGCGCCGTCACCTGGATTTCCACCCATAAGCTCGATCCCTACCGCCCGCTCGACCGCCTCGATGCCGAACGCACCATCCCGGCCGACACCAAGCCGCTGACCGTCGAAGTCGTGGCGCTCGACTGGAAGTGGCTGTTCTTCTATCCGGAACTCGGCATCGCCACCGTCAACGAGCTTGCTGCCCCGGTCGACATGCCGATCAATTTCAAGATCACCGCCTCCTCGGTGATGAACTCCTTCTATATCCCCGCCCTTGCCGGCCAGATCTACGCCATGCCGGGCATGGAGACCAAGCTGCACGCCGTCATCAACAAAGAGGGCGAGTATGAGGGCTTCTCCGCCAATTACAGCGGCTCGGGCTTCTCGCATATGCGCTTCAAGTTCCACGGCCTCGGCCGCGAAGGCTTCGACACCTGGGTGGCTCAGGTCAAGCAAAAGGGCACCATGCTCAACCGCGACGCCTATCTGAAGCTCGAAAAGCCGAGCGAGAAGGAGCCGGTGCGCTATTTCGCCGGCGCCGATGCCGATCTCTATGACGCCATCCTCAACATGTGCGCCACGCCGGGCAAGATGTGCATGAACGAGATGATGCACATCGACATGACGGGCGGCGGCGGCAAGGAAAGTGCCGAGAACCGCGACAAGCTGCAATATGACAACCGCCATGCCGACGAAGGCATCGTGGCGCCCGCCGCCACCGTGCCGGCAACGGGTGCTCCGGCGCGCAGCGAACCGGCCAAGTCAAGCGACGGCAACAGCATGCAGCACGATATGCCCGGCATGCAAAGCACGCCCGGCATGGACATGCAGCATGACGGCCATTCCATGCCCGGCATGACCAACGGCGCCGATCCTGCGCCGGCGCAGCTCAACGACAACAATTAACCTGGCGCTTTGCGTCGCAAGACATAATGAACGGGTTGTTCCATGTTTTCCAATCCTGACCTCCTGAAGTTCGTCTTCGGCCGGTTGACCCTCGATGCCATTCCCTATCACGAGCCGATCCTGGTCGTGACCTTCATCGGCGTCGTCATCGGCGCCATCGCGGTGCTCGGCCTCATCACCTATTTCAAGTTCTGGGGTCCGCTCTGGAACGACTGGATCTGCAGCGTCGATCACAAAAAGATCGGCATCATGTATGTGATCCTGGCCGTCATCATGCTGCTGCGCGGTTTCTCCGACGCGATCCTGATGCGCATCCAGCAGGCGATCGCCTTCAATGGTTCGGAGGGCTATCTGCCGCCGCACCATTACGACCAGGTCTTCACCGCCCACGGCGTCATCATGATCTTTTTCGTGGCGATGCCCTTCGTCACCGGCCTGATGAACTTCGTCGTGCCGCTGCAGATCGGCGCGCGCGACGTCTCCTTCCCCTTCCTCAACAATTTTTCCTTCTGGATGACCACGGCCGGCGCGATCATCATCATGTTGTCGCTGTTCATCGGCGAATTCGCCCAGACCGGCTGGCTCGCCTATCCGCCGCTGTCGGGCGCGGCCTACAGTCCGGGTGTCGGCGTCGACTATTATATCTGGGGCCTGCAGGTGGCCGGTGTCGGAACGACGCTTTCGGGCATCAACCTGATCGCCACCATCGTCAAGATGCGCGCGCCAGGCATGACCTTCATGAAGATGCCGGTCTTCACCTGGACGGCGCTGTGCACCAACGTGCTGATCGTCGCATCCTTCCCGATCCTGACGGCAACGCTCGCCCTGTTGTCGCTCGACCGCTATGCCGGAACGAACTTCTTCACCAACGACCTCGGCGGCAACCCGATGATGTACATCAACCTCATCTGGATCTGGGGTCATCCGGAGGTCTACATCCTGGTGCTGCCCGCCTTCGGCATCTTCTCCGAAGTCGTCGCCACCTTCTCCGGCAAGCGCCTGTTCGGCTACGCCTCGATGGTCTACGCCACTTGCGTGATCATGATCCTGTCCTACATCGTCTGGCTGCACCACTTTTTCACGATGGGCTCGGGTGCTTCCGTCAACTCCTTCTTCGGCATCACCACGATGATCATCTCGATCCCGACCGGGGCGAAGATCTTCAACTGGCTGTTCACCATGTATCGCGGCCGCATCCGCTACGAGGTGCCGATGCTGTGGACGGTCGGCTTCATGGTTACCTTCGTCATCGGCGGCATGACCGGCGTCATGCTTGCCGTGCCGCCGGCCGACTTCGTCCTGCACAATTCGCTGTTCCTCATCGCCCACTTCCATAACGTCATCATCGGCGGCGTTCTCTTCGGGATGTTCGCCGGCGTGAACTATTGGTTCCCGAAGGCCTTCGGCTTCAAGCTCGATCCCTTTTGGGGCAAGCTGAGCTTCTGGTTCTGGCAGATCGGCTTCTGGTTCGCCTTCATGCCGCTCTATGTGCTCGGCCTGATGGGTGTCACCCGCCGCATGAGCCAGTTCGAAGACCCGTCGCTGCAGATCTGGTTCATCATCGCCGCCTTCGGCGTCGGACTGATCGCGCTCGGCATCGTGGCCTTCCTGATCCAGATCGCCGTCAGCTTCATGAAGCGCGAGGAACTGCGTGACGATAGCGGCGACCCCTGGGACGGCCGCACGCTGGAATGGTCGACCGCCTCGCCGCCGCCGGATTACAACTTTGCCTTCACGCCGGTCGTGCACGACCATGACAGCTGGTACGATATGAAGAACCGCGGTTATGCCCGGCCGCTGGAAGGCTTCCGGCCGATCCATATGCCGAAGAACACCGGCACCGGCGCAATCCTCTCGGCCATCAGCGTCGCCCTCGCCTTCGGCCTGATCTGGTACATGTGGTGGCTGGTCGTCGTCTCCTTCGTCGGTCTGCTGGTCGTGGCGATCGGCCATACCTTCAACTACCGACGCGACTTCCACATCCCCGCCGAAGAGGTGACCGCAACGGAAGGCAAGCGCACCGCGCTGCTTGCCGAGCAGGTGTAAAGACCATGAGCGATCAGACCATCGACACGGCCGAAAAGCCTGAATTCTACCTGACGGAAGACCATCACCCAGAGAACAGCACCAATCTCGGTTTCTGGCTCTACCTGATGAGCGACTGCCTGATCTTCGCCGTGCTGTTTGCCACGCACGGCGTGCTCGGTCGCAACTATGCGGCCGGTCCGTCGCCGGCCGATCTCTTCGATCTGCCGATCGTCGCCCTCAACACCTCAATGCTGCTGTTCTCCTCGATCACCTATGGCTTCGCCATGTTGCAGATGGAGCGGAATGCCAAGGCGGAAACGCTGTTCTGGCTCACCGTCACCGGCCTGTTCGGCGCAGCCTTCATCGGGCTCGAGCTCTACGAGTTCATCCACCTGATCCATGAGGGCGCCGGGCCGACGCGCAGCGCCTTCCTTTCCTCCTTCTTCACGCTGGTCGGCACGCACGGCCTGCACGTCACCTTCGGCATCATCTGGCTGATCACGCTGATGGTGCAGGTGTCGATGCACGGGCTGGTCGAGGCCAACCGCCGCCGTCTGATGTGCCTTTCGATGTTCTGGCACTTCCTCGACGTCGTCTGGATCGGCGTCTTTTCCTTCGTCTATCTGCTCGGAGTACTCGGATGAGTTCGCAAGCACCCGCACATGAGGATGCCCACGAGGCCCATCACGGCCACAGCCACGGTCACCAGGCCGGCCATGGCACGTTCAAGAGTTATATGACGGGCTTTGCGCTCTCCGTCGTCCTGACCGCCATTCCGTTCTGGCTCGTCATGGCAGGCGTGTTCGCCAGCCCGCTGGTGACGGCGGTGCTGGTGATGGGCATCGGCGCCATCCAGATCGTCGTCCATATGGTCTTCTTCCTGCACATGAACCCGCGCAGTGAGGGCGGCTGGACGATGATGGCGCTGATCTTCACCATCATCATCGTCGCCATCGCTCTCTCCGGGTCTCTCTGGGTCATGCATCATCTCAACACCAACATGATGCCGATGAGCCCCGAGATGATGAAGAACATGCCGTGATGGTCACGGGGCGCCGGCGGCAGCGCCGGCGGCATCGGTTCAGCCCATGAGCGTGGCTCCGGACAAATCGGCAAGACGGCCCTCTCGGGCAAAACGCGCGTTCTTCTGCGTCTGCCTGGCGCTGCTTGCCGCAATTCTCGCAGCGCTCGGCACCTGGCAGGTGCAGCGGCTCGCCTGGAAGAGCGGCCTCATCGCCCGCGTCGACCAGCGTGTGCATGCGCCACCGGTTCCGGCGCCGGCGCAGGCCGATTGGGGCAAGGTCAATGCCGCCGACGACGAATATCGGCGGGTGAGTGCGACCGGAGCTCTGGCAAACGACAAGGAGACGCTGGTCTATGCGTCGACGGCGCTCGGTCCGGGTTATTGGGTAATGACGCCGCTAACACTCGCCGACGGCACGGCCATTCTCGTCAATCGCGGCTTCGTGCCGATCGATAGACGCGATCCGGCGACCCGCCGCGGGGGCGAATTGTCAGGCCCCGTCGAGATCACCGGCCTCATACGGATGACCGAGCCGAAGGGATCGCTGCTGCAAGCCAACGACGCTGCCGCCGACCGCTGGTATTCGCGCGATGTCGCGGCGATCGCGCAAAAGCGTGGCGTCGCTGCGATCGCGCCCTATTTCATCGATGCCGGCGCCTCGGCCAATCCGGGCGGCTTGCCTGTCGGCGGTCTGACGATCATCCATTTCCCCAACAACCATCTCGTCTATGCGATCACCTGGTATGGGTTGGCGGCGATGGCGCTCGCCTTGCTGCTGTTCATCCTTCGCGGCGAGATGGGAAGAGGCCGCCGGGCTTAATCCGGGTGCGGCAAGCGGTTGCGCCAAGCGGCTCGAGCGCAACCGGATTAAGATCGTGTAAAGCGATGTCCGATACTTCTTATCGGAACGGAATTTTACAAAAGCTGCACATGAACCGGCCGGATTACATTCCCAGTCTCGATGGCCTGCGCGGTATCGCCGCCCTGCTGGTCGTGCAGGCGCATGTCGGACTTATCTTTCCAGGGGCATCCGCGCTTTTGACGACCATGGGCAGCGAAGCCGTCGGCTTGTTTTTTGCCCTCAGCGGCTTTCTGATGGCCCATCTCTACGGCGCGCGGCAGGTGACCCGAGAAAACGTCCTGGATTTTCTGGTGAGCCGATTTGCCCGCATCTATCCGGTTTATCTGGCTGCCGTTCTGCTCGTGGCGATGCTGTCCGGCATACAAAATCTGGGCTTCGTTCAGCCGATCATCGGCGGCACCGATTTTGTGCGCCATGTCTTTCTTCTGGGCTCAAGTGGCGTTTTCTGGTCAATTCCACCTGAAATTCAATTCTATCTGCTCTTCCCGATCCTGTGGCTTTGCCTAGCCCGCCCGCAACGCTACAGCGGGGTGATCGTCGGCTTCGCAGTGGTCGTCGTCGTCGATGGTCTGCTTGAATTGCCTGGGCCTGGAATCATGCTCTTGTCCAAGCTCCCCTATTTTCTTTTCGGCGCACTTGCCGGGAAGATGCATTCCTGCTGGGATCGATGGACGCCATCCCCTCTCACCGGAACTTTCACGCTCTTCCTGCTGGCGGTGTTCTTCACTTACCGGCATCTCGTGCCTGGTTTTTCCCCTGAATTCTGGAGCCTGCAAAGCGCCGTCGCCGCAGCCGTCATTGTCGCGCTGGTTGCTCGGCAGCCTCCGATCGCAGCCTATGTCCTGGCGGCTGCGCCTGCGAGGTTTCTCGGGACGATCAGCTTCTCGCTCTATCTTTTCCACGTGCCGATAATGTTCCTGGTGCATCGGACTTTTGAAACTCTGATGCCGGAATCGGCCGTGATCGCGGTCGCGCTTGTCGTTGCAGTGGGGGGAGCATGGTTCCTTCATGAAACGATAGAAGTTCCGAGCCGACGCCTGCTCGTTACCTTGTGGCAGCATCACCGGTGGCGCGTCACCGCACGCGAAACTCCGGCTGAGCGGATGGAACGGGCGATCCTTGACTTGCAAGAGACCGAAAAACGCCTCCTCAGCGGTGCATCGTCAGCCACGGCGAGTGAACAACAAGTCTTGACGCCGAGCGAACTCCGCGGGGGAACCGACCGCGACGTCATCCAGGATAGTGGCGATGATAAGCGTCGCGCATAGCCGCTCCGCGCCCTTTAAGAAGCGACCCGGCTGATCGCATCGGCGAGCTGCGCCTGCGAGAAGGGCTTGCCGAGGCGGGGCAGATTGGCAATGCGGGTGCCCTCGGGGAGCTCGGCGTAACCGGTTGCGAGAATGATCGGCATCTCGGGCCACTCCTCGCGGATCACCTCGGCGAGCTCGGCGCCCGTCATGCGCGGCATGGCGTGGTCGCAAATGACCAGATCGACCGGCTGCCTGCGCAGGATCTCCAGCGCTTCGGGACCTGCCATCGCCTCGAACACGGTGTGACCGAGATCCTCCAGCATCAGCGTCGTATTCATCAGCACCAGACCATCGTCATCGACGGCGACGATACGCAGCCCGCGCGGCGTATTTTCCGCGCGTTGCGGCGGGTTTGCTGTGACCTCGGCTACCTGCTCGACAGTGACGACCGGGAACCACAATTCAGCTGTCGTGCCTTCGCCGAGGCGGCTTTTCAACATGAGGCGGCCGCCAGACTGGGAGGCAAGACCCTGCACCATGGAAAGGCCGAGACCGGTGCCCTTGCCAACACCCTTGGTGGTGAAGAACGGGGTCACTGCCTGCTCCATCGTCTTTGCATCCATGCCCTCGCCTTCATCGATCACCGCGATACGGACATACCGGCCAGACCGCAGCGGACCCTTGCCTGACGGCACCGATTCCTCGGAGGCGCGAAGCACGATCCGGCCGCCGGATGGCATGGCGTCGCGGGCGTTGACGACGAGATTCAGGATCGCCATCTCCAGCTGGTTGGGATCGGTAAGGATCGTCGGCAGCCGGATGGGGAACGAGGTCTCGATCCTGGTCAGTGGCCCGAGCGAACGGCTGAGCATATCCATCATGCCGCGCATCAGGCCGGAGACGTCGATCGGCTCCATATGCAGTTCCTGCCGGCGGGAAAAGGCCAGCATGCGCTGCGTCAACGCAGCACCCCGCTGCGCACCCTGCATGGCATTGTCGACCAGCGATGTCAGCGATAGATCCTGCGGCATCCGTTTCTTCAGGATTTCGAGACTGCCGAGCACGGCCATCAGCAGATTGTTGAAGTCATGGGCGATACCGCCGGTCAACTGACCGATCGCTTCCATCTTCTGCGACTGGAAGAGCTCTTCGCGCGCCTGCTCCAATGCCCGCTGGGTCTCCATCTTTTCGGTGATATCGCGGGTGATCTTGGCAAAACCGAGCACCTCGCCGTCATCGCCGCGGATGACGTCGATGACGACGCTGGCCCAGAAACGCGTGCCGTCCTTGCGCACGCGCCAGCCTTCCCTCTCGAACCGGCCTTCGGTACGGGCGATCCTGAGCGCGGTTTGCGGAATACCGGCTTCGCGGTCCTCGGGAGTATAGAAGGTCGAGAAATGCCGGCCGATGATTTCTTTAGGCCTATAGCCTTTGATGCGCTCGGCGCCGAAATTCCAGCTGCTGACATTGCCTTCGGGATCGAGCATGTAGATCGCATAGTCCGAGACGCCCTGGACGAGCCGGCGGAACTGTTCCTCGCTCTGGCGGATCGCGTTTTCGGCGGCCCTGCGTTCAGTCAGATCGCGGGTGATCTTGGCAAAACCGATGAGTTCACCGGAGGGACGGCGGATCGGATCGATGATCACATGGGCCCAGAAGCGGCTGCCATCCTTGCGCTTACGCCAGCCCTCGCCTTCGAACCGGCCTTGCTCTTTCGCCGTGGTGAGCGCGCGCTCCGGAATTCCCGCGGCGCGGTCCTCATCCAGATAGAACCGCGAAAAATGCTCGCCGAGAATTTCGGAAGGCTTGTAACCTTTGAAACGCTGAGCCCCGGTATTCCAGCTGGTGATGATGCCTTCGGGGCTGAGCATATAGATGGCGTAGTCGGTGATGGCATCGACCAGTAAGCGAAATCGTCCCTCCTCGTTAAGAGACGTATCATTTCTATTCAATGCTTCCATCGGCCCCTCAGAGTCACCAGCGCTTTATAACGCGGCGGCGGGCGGATGGTTCCGAACCAGCCTCGTTTTTCAGACGGCTTTCACCTGCGGATAGAACCGCTCGCCGACCCGTTCGGCAGCGGCATAGGCCTGCGAGACGATTTCCGGCACGAGATCGATATCGGGCAGGCTGCCAAGGCCGAGCGGACCGACGGCAAAAAGCCCTGCGACCGCCGCGCCGTCCTCGAGGAAAGGCTCTCCGCGCGCATTGACCGCCAGCCCGAGGGAGAGTTCGTCCGGCATGGCGAGACCGGCGGAAAACAGGCTCTGGATCGCCGGTGCCGAAAGATCCGGCGCCTGACAGCGGCAATCGATGATGCGCTCGGCATGGATGATCTCCTCGGTAGAGGAACCGGCCGGCGTGAAAAACAGGCCGCTCAGGCCCCGGCGGCCGGCATGCCCGCGGCGCAACACCGTGCGGCCTTCGGCAAGCTCGCGTTTCAGCCGCAGATGCATGGCCTCCGGCAGGCGGTTGCGATGGCTGTCGTAGATTGCCCTCAAATGCCGGTTGAACTGGTGTTTGTCGCGCGCCGGCAGCGAGCGCCAGAGCGAGCGGGCATGTTTCCTCAGTCCGTTCATCACCGATTGCCAGCTTCGGCCCTCTTCCTCCGCCTCGCGACAGGCCTGGCGGATGAAGCGCACGATGTCGGGCAGGCTCTCGGGCAGCGCTTCGGCCGGAAACACCGGATCGGCCGAATTCGGCGTATGGCTTTGAGGCAGAAAGCCGCGCCGGGAAATGATCGTCACCTGGCCGGCATAACCGCAATCGCGCAGCTGCAGCAACTGGTCGACGACGCGGATGCCGCTGCCGAGCAGCACCGCATGCGGCCTTGCCACCAGGCGCTGGGCCCTGACCGGCGAAACCTCCCGCTTACCGGTATCCTGATCGCCGAGGCCGTAGCCGGTGGCAAGGATTACCGTATCGAACAGCGGGTTGGCGGGATTGGCGCTTTCGAGCAGGTAGCGGTTGCCGTGGCTCCGGCGGATCGCGACGACGGGATCGTTGCAGACCTGAACGGTAATGTCGCGGCGGGCGGCAAGCGCTTCGGAAAAGCGCTGGTAGACATAATCGCTGAAGATTTCCTTCGGCACGAAGATCTGCCGGAAACCCGGGATGGCGGCGGGTACCGCGGCGCGAAAGGCTGTATTGCTACAGAGCCAGTCGTTGAAATCGTCATTGTCGCCGACCGCGACCGAGAGATCGCGCACGCGGGTGTTGAGGATCGTCGAGGCGCGGGCGGAGGCCAGCGCCTGCCCGCCGCTGACCGACGAATTGGGGTCGAACAGCTGCAGATGGAAGGGCGCGCGCACCGTCTTCATCAGCGCGATCGCCGTCATCATGCCGGAAAAGCCGCGGCCGACGATCGCAATGCGCGGCACGGCGGATATCTGCGCCGCCGCATTGGCTCTGGCGGAAAAAAGTCCCTGAACCGTCATCGCAACTCCTTTGCGGCTTCATCCGCACTGTGTGTCGATCGAGGTTTCAACGCATAAAAAAGGCAGATCATGCGTTGATGAGGTTCACACGGCCATTCACGAACATCTGCCGCAGCATCGAGGTCCGAGCCGGAGGCCTCGAAAGTGCACGAGCGGAGCAATCACGCTCATCCGATAGTCTATTAAACTAGTCGTGTATGAAAGCGCTAAACGGCGCCCATGGCAAGAGCTTTATTGTCATGCCGATTCAAGCTATTGAAAGATAATATGATTTTGAAGCGTCAAGGGCGTGTGTTCGGGCGTCAGCCACCCTCGCCCGGATATTGCTCCGCCTTCAGCAAGCCCGCCAGATGTGCCGTATTGCGGGCCAGCATGTCGACGGCTTTCGTCACGACCTTCGGCACCTTGTCGATATCGACGAAATTGGTGGAGCCCATCGCCTCGCCGACCCAGTAGGCGACGGCATTGGCCGGAATGGTGAAACCGACGTCGTTCAGCGCCTGGTAGAGCTCGGCCGACACATGATGGGCGCCGTCCTCGTTGCCGACGACGGCAACGGCCGCGACCCTGCCATATGAGATCATGCGGCCCTGATCGTCCGTCTCGTCGAGAAAGGCATCCATCCGTTCCAGCGCCCGCTTGCAGACACTGGAAGGCTGGCCGAGCCAGATCGGCGTCGCCATGATCAAGATATCGGCGGCGAGCAGCTTGGCGCGAATTTCAGGCCAGTCATCGCCGGCGCCTTCGTCCGATGTGACGCCTGGCTTGACGTTGAAATCGGCAAGCCGGAGCACCTCCGTCTTGACGTCATAGGCCGACAGCGCCTTGTCGATAAGACCGATCATCCGGTCGGTCGAAGACGGCTCCTTGGCATCACTGGTCTTCAGTGTTGCATTGAGAGCGAGGGCTTTCAGCGGCATGGATCTCTCTCCGGTGATGGTTGCCTCAAGGGTTCGCCTGCTGCAACCCACCCGCGCGCCGATTGTTCCCAAGGGGATGCGAGAGGACCTCACGTAAAAATAACCAGTTGGTGAATTGTTTACTTGAACCCCCGGGCGGAATCGGCAAAAGTGACGGTGCTATCAATCCCTTCATGGATTTGCCGTCTTTTCGGGCCAGCGTCCGAGCACCACATCTATTGGAAAAAATACCGTGAGCAGCGATGCGTTAATACGCGCGACGAAGCCTTCGGCTTCGATGGCGCTTGCAACTGCGGCAGGCTGGGGCCGAGGCCTCTACACCTTGGTGCGCATCACCATGATGGCCTTCCGCCACCCTTGGCAATCGGGCTTTGCGATCGGCGCCACGCTTGTCGCTTCCACCTTCCAGCTGATGATCCCCCGCCTTCTCGGCCAGGCGGTCGACCACACGCAGATGGCGATGAGCGGCGGGGCTGCAGGCCAGGCGGCCCAGGACGCGCTTTTGACCACGGCGCTGCTGCTGCTCGGCGCGGCGGTGCTGCGCGGCCTGTTCACCATGGTGCAGAACTATTACAGCGAAGCCGTCGGCCATCACATCGGCTACGAATTGCGGCTGGCCTGCTACGAGAAGATCCAGCGCCTCTCCTTCAGCTTTCACGACACGGTGCATTCCGGCGACCTGATCACCATCGGCCTGCTCGATCTCGAGGGCGTGCGCATGTATTTTTCGACGGCGCTGGTCCGGATGATCCTGCTGTCGATCCTGATCGGCATTGGCGCCTATATGCTGCTGTCGACCGATGTCGTGCTCGGGCTTCTGGCGCTCTCCTTCGTGCCCTTCGTCGGTTGGCGCTCCTCGGTGACGCAGCTCAAGCTGCGCGCCACCTGGCTCGACCTGCAGGAGCGGCTGTCGGTGCTGACCCGCATCATGGAGGAAAATCTCGGCGGCATCCGCGTCGTGCGCGCCTTTGCCGCACAGGACCACGAAATGTCGAAATTCGAGGCGGCCTCGAAAAACGCACTGGCGCTCGCCCATCAGCGCGTCGGCATCCGTGTGACCAATACCAGCGCCATGACCTTCTCCTTCTTCGCAGCCATGGGCCTGGTGCTCTTCGTCGGCGGCGGCAAGGTCATGTCGGGCGAAATCACCGTCGGCACGCTCGCCTCCTTCCTGACCTTCATGACCATTTTGCAGATGCCGGTGCGCCAGCTCGGCCTGATGGTCAATGCCTTCGCCCGCGCTTCCACCTGCGGCTCACGCCTCTTCAACCTGCTCGACCTCGACATCGCGATCAAGGATGCGCCGGATGCGCGCGACCTGAACATTACCGACGGCGTGCTGCGCTTCGAGAATGTCAGCTTCGCCTATCCCGGTGCGGAAAAGCGCACCGTGCTCCATGATGTCTCCTTCGAAGCCAGGCGCGGCCAGACGATCGGCATCGTCGGGCCTCCCGGCAGCGGCAAGTCGACGATCGCCCATCTCATTCCGCGCTTCTACGACGTCAGCGGCGGCAAGGTGACGATCGACGGCCAGGACATCCGCAAGGCGACGCTGCAATCGCTGCGCCGGGCGGTTGCCGTCGTGCAGCAGGATTCCTTCCTGTTCACGACGACGATCGAAAACAACATCGCCTATGGCGACCCCTGGGCAAAGGAAGGCCGCATCGAACGCGCCAGCGAAAGCGCCCAGCTGCACAATTACGTGCTCGGCCTGCCCACAGGCTACGATACCGTCGTCGGCGAGCGCGGCGTTTCGCTGTCCGGCGGCCAGCGGCAGCGTCTTTCGATCGCCCGTGCGCTGATGCTGAAGCCGGCGGTGATGGTGTTCGACGATTCGACGGCGGCAATCGACGCCGCCACCGAACAGCGTATCCGCAGCGCCATGCGCCGCTATGCCGCCGACCGCGTGACTATCATCGTCGCCCATCGCCTGAGCTCGCTGATGCATGCCGACCAGATCCTGTTCGTCGAAGACGGAAAGATCGTCGAACGCGGAACGCATGCGGCGCTGCTGGCGCTCGGCGGACGTTACAAGGCGCTCTACGAGCTGCAGGTCCGGCCGGGCGACGAGGTGTTGAGCGCGTAATGAGATCACCCCTTCTCCCCAGCGGAGAGAAGGGGACGAGCAATGAACGTGCAGGCCACCTGCTGGGATGGCCGCGGGAGGAATAGCATGGCCGAGGAACTGGAAACCGAGCGTCCCGACGTTCGCGAGGATGGGCGCCGCCCGCCGCGGGCAGTCGTCGGTTCGCATCGCGTCGAGGAGGAGATGTTCGGAAAGGCCTTCGACGGCAATATCGTCAAGCGCATCTGGGCTTTCGTTCATCCCTATCGCCGCCAGGTCGGCTGGGCCGTCGTCGCCGTCCTGACCTTCACGATGATGCAATTGCTGATCCCGCTGATCATCCGTTATGCCATCGACCACGGCATGGCGCCGGGCGGCAATCCTTCGGCGCTGATCTGGGCGATCGCTGCCTTCGCGGTCGCCATATCAATCAATTATGCGGCAAGTTACGCCCAGGAGACGCTGGTCGGCGGCGTGGCGGAAGACGTGCTCTTCGATATCCGCAGGGCGATGTTTTCGCATCTGCAGCGCGTCTCGCTCTCCTTCATGGACAAGACCGAAGTCGGCCGGCTGATGTCGCGTCTGCAGGGCGACGTCAACTCGATGCAGGAATTCCTCGAAACCTCGGTACTCTCAGTCGGCGACATCGTGCTGCTCTTCGGTATCGTCTTCGTGATGCTCTATCTCGATTTCAAGCTGGGCCTGCTGACGCTCGCGGTGCTGCCGGTGCTCTTCGTCGTCCGGCTATTCTGGCTGCCGCTCGCCCGCAAGTCCTTCATGGCAGCCCACGAGACCAATTCGGTCGCCAACGGCGCGCTTGCCGAAGCCATTCACGGCGTGCGCGCCGTCCAGAGCATGGACCGGCAGGGCGTCAACTTCACGCTCTATGACGACAAGGCGCGTGCCAACCTCAAGACGCATCTGACGGCGGCGCGTTATGCGCAGGTGATGGTGCCGATCGTCGACAGCCTGACCGGCGTGGCGATGGCCCTCGTCATCGTCGTCGGCGGCGCCCGCGTTCTCAACCAGGCGCTCGATGTCGGCGTCCTCGTCGCCTTCCTGTTCTATATCCAGCGCTTCTTCGACCCGATCCGTTCTCTGACCCTGCAATATTCGGTGATGCAGCGCGCCATGGCGTCTGGCCAGCGGCTGACGGAAGTGCTCGACGTGCCGGTTGACATCAAGGATGCGCCGGATGCCAAGGCCCTGTCGCGCGACATGGACGGCTCGGTCGAATTCAAGGACGTCGTCTTCGGCTACAATCCGAAACATCCGGTGCTGAAACATGTGAGCTTCAAGGTCAATCCCGGCGAGACGGTGGCGCTGGTGGGTCCGACGGGCTCCGGCAAATCAAGCTGCATGTCGCTGATCCATCGCTTCTACGACGTGCAGCAGGGCCAGGTGCTGGTCGGCGGCCACGACGTGCGTGACGTGACGCAGGATTCGCTCGGGGCCGAAATCGCCATGGTGCTGCAGGAACCCTTCCTCTTCACCGGCACCGTCTTCGAAAACATCCGCTACCACAAGCAGGATGCGACCCGCGAACGAGTGATCGAGGCTGCAAAAGCCGTCGGCGCGCACGATTTCGTCATGCGCCTGCCCGATGGCTACGACAGTGTTCTCGGCGAGCGCGGTGGCAATCTTTCGCTCGGCCAGCGCCAGCTTTTGAGTTTTGCCCGCGCGCTTGTGGCGGATGCGAAGATCCTCGTGCTCGACGAGGCGACCGCCAATATCGACAGCTATACCGAGATGCTGATCCAGAAGGCGCTGGTGAAGTTGCTCGAAAACCGCACCGGCCTCGTCATCGCCCACCGCCTGGCCACGATCCGCGAGGCCGACCGCATCATCGTGCTGCAGAACGGCGAAATCATCGAAAGCGGCAACCACCGGCAATTGATGAAGAACGGCAAGCTCTATTCCAGGCTCTATAACCTCAACTATGCCTCCTTCGACGACATTCCAGAAGATGTGTTGGATGCCACTGGCTATGACCTAAAACATACCGGTATGACCTAAACCCGGCGGCCTTCAGTTTGGCAGCATCGATTCCAACGTCCTCCTGCGATAGGAGCGGTTCGGCCTGTCCGGGCAACCCTGGGAAGACCATGTAGGGCGAGCCACCTCAGCCACGAAGACCGAGATACGTTACAATCAACCCTTCGCTGCGGCAGCTTCACCAGCACGGCGCATGAGGAAATCGTGCTCCCTCTTATTTTCGGCAAGGGCGGCCGCCGCTTGAAAGGCTCGCCACGCTTCGTCGTATCGGCCAAGCTTATAAAGAAGATCGCCGCGAACGCTGGGCAGAAGATGATAGTCCTTCAATGCGGGCTCGTCGCGCAGGCTTTCAATGATGTCCAATGCCGCCTCGGGGCCTTCGACCATGCCGATGGCCACCGCTCGATTGAGTTCGACGATCGGCGAAGGCAGAAGCCCGGCAAGCTCCGCATAGAGACCGGCTATATGCCTCCAATCGGTTTCATCGGCCGTCATTGCCCTTGCATGACATGCAATGATCGCGGCCTGCAGGGCATAGATCCCGCCGGCACCGCCAAGCTCTTCGGCCCTCATCAACGCCTTCAACCCCCGCTGAATCTGTAACCGATCCCAGCGGTCACGGTTTTGTTCGAGAAGCAGGATCGGATCGCCGGCAGCATCCGTCCGCGCCGCAGCACGGGACGCGTTCAGTTCCATTAACGCCAGCAACGCATGCGCCTCCGGCTCCAGCGGCGCCACGGATGTCAAGACCCGGCCCAGCCGCAGCGCCTCATTGCACAATTGCAGCCGAAACCAGTTGTCGCCGCGGGCGGCCGTGTAACCCCCGTTGAAGATCAGGTAGATGACCTCCAGCACCGAGGCGAGACGTTGCGACAGTTGCTCGCCATGCGGCGTCTCATAGGCGAGCCCCGAATCCGACAATGTCATCTTGGCGCGGAGGATGCGTTGGGCGATCGTTGCTTCCGACGCCAGGTATGCCCTGGCGATTTCTTGTGTCGTCAGGCCGCAGATCATCCGTAAGGCCAGAGCTACGCGCGCCTCGCGCGAGATCAGCGGGTGGCACGCCGTAAATATCAGACGCAGCATTTCATCGCCGATATCATCATCCAGAGGGGTGTCTAGATCGGGCATGATCTGCTCTTCCTCCTCCATTTCCCGAACGATCATCTGGTGCTTCTGATCCAGCATCCGGCGACGACGAAGATGATCGAGCGCTCGACGCTTGGCAGTTGTCATAAGCCATGCGCCGGGCCGTTCGGGGATTCCCGTCTTCGGCCATCGTTCCAGGGCTACAGTGAGCGCTTCCTGTGTCAGATCCTCGGCAAGCGGCACGTCGCGCAGCAATCGTGCCAGGCTGGTGATCAGCCGCGGCTGTTCGATCCGCCAGACGGCCAGGATCGTTTGATGGGTGCCGGCGGCCGTCACGACCGCCCGCCCAGATTATGGGTCGAAAGGATCATGCCCTTGCTTCGGCGAGCGGGTCGCAGATCCCCTCCGCACCCGGTTCAAAATAGGCGCGCACTTCACACGTGCCATCCCAACCGGGCATGAGATCCTTGTGCAACTGCATGAACTCGACCGCCAGCGCCACGGCCTCCTCCTTGCTCTGCAGCTCGAAGATCGCATAACCGCCGACGACCTCCTTGGCCTCGACAAAAGGGCCATCGATAACGCTCAACTTGCCGTCCCGGATCGTGACACGGGCACCGGTCGCCAGCGGCATCAGCCCGGCGGTGTCGAGCATGCGGCCGGCCTTGATTTCCCGATCAGCAAGCTTGCCTATCGCCTCGATAAGCTCGGGCGTCGGATGCATCGAATCGGTGGACGTGACGATGGACATGAAACGCATGGGAATTTTCCTCCAGGAGCGAGACGCCGGCATCATTGCCGCTAAACAAGCCCGCTCATATTGACAACGAAGCAGCCGTTCGCAAACCGACAATGATCTCGAAAAAATTTGGATCGGAGCAGAGCGCCAGCAGATCCGACTGGACCGCCTTTTTCGCAACAGTCGCCGGCAGAACAAAGGAGCGGCGAATAGTCTTTGAATGCTCTGCTTACCCACGGCGCCTCGCAGGGTGAAGAAGTCGGCGCTGAGCTATGTTCAAACGGCCGCATTCACCTTTTGGTGGTGGGGCCAATCCCTTTTGCCGGATGTGCGCATCGGGGATTTTGCATCAATCTCGCCCTACGACCGGAGGGACGAAATGGCGAGCAATTACCGTTTGGAAGCGAGTGATACCACTTGGGCCATAGTGGACATAGCAACCGATGCACCGGCACGACTGGATGGCATACCACTCGTAACAATGGAGGCTGCGGAAGCCCGACACATGCTTCGTATACTTTATGGCATCGATCAGATCCGAACCAATTCGAGGTGGTGGGCGAAGCTCGCCAAAAAGCGGGCAAAGATGATAACCTCGTCGGAGGATGTGCCGGCGGTGGAGTTCGAGCCGCTGCGGCCGTTTGTTTCAAGCAATTGGACTTGAGACAATGAATCGCATCGCCAAACAGAAAACCTGCTAGCCGGGCAACTAGGTCTTCCCCCGGGAAGAATCGACCGGGTTTTCGATCTTCCAGAATCGAGCGTGTCGAAGCCCTCATCCACACTGATATGTCGAGATAAGCCTTTTGGATAAATATTCGCCGCGCTCTCACGCGGTTACAATCTTCGTTTGAGAAGAAGGGAGTGAACGATGAAAGCGATCACGGTTTCTGGCCTCATTATCCTAGCCTTCGCATCTTGTGCATATGCCGCGACCATGACAGCGGAGCAGATGAAAAGTGAGTTGGTAGGCCACCCAATTCACTGGAAGTCAAAGACTCAATCGGGCGTCACAACCTATAAACCAGACGGAACGATTGAAGCGACTGTCGAGGGGGACAAGGCCACCTACAAGGGCACATGGGCCATCAAAGACAACAAGATGTGCGAGAAGTTCGATAAGGAAAAATGTGCAACGATCAATTCGCTTGGAGGTAAGAAATACTCCAAGGGGGCCGGAACGTTCACGGTGGAATAGCGATGCGCTAGGTCCGTTCCCAAACCGGCGCAACACCTTTCCATGCACCCTAGGCCCCGCGAACTGCGGGGCTTTTTAATCACCGTCGGGAAGTAGCCTCTGCGGCCCACTCCACTCAAAACCCGCCTAGACCGCTAAGGCGGGCTTCCTTTATGGAAGTGGTTCATCAGCATATTGTCAGCCAGTGCCTCAGGCAGCTCACGGCATTGTAGCTTATATAAGCGACAATGCCCAACGACGACCGCTGCGGAATCGGCGACCTGATATGGTCTTCAGCGAAGACATGCATTAATGCATGTCGCAAAGTTTGAACGAACAATCGACTTGCTGCCGCATTTCTCTTTTATCCGGGGCGAGTGCCATTTCAGGAGAACGTCATGAAGAGAGTCATTAGCAGCCTGTTGATCGCCACGGCCCTTGTTGGATCGGCCATTCAGCCTGCTGCCGCACGCGACCACCATCGCCATCACGATAACACCGGCCGCATCATCGCCGGCGGCGTTGCCGCAGGCGTCGTCGGCGGCCTGATCGGCGGCGCGCTCGTCAATGGCGGCCCTCGCTACGTCGATGACGGCCCGCGTTATGTCGAGAGCCCCCGCTATGTCGAACCCGAGCCGAGATGCTGGTACGAGGACCGCGATGTGCGCAACCGCTATGATGGGGGCTATCACGCCGAAACCGTGCGCGTCTGCGAGTAGTCCCTGTTGCGGTGGCGTTCATTGCAACGCCGCCGGTTCGCCTTCAGCCGAGGTTGCGTCCCGCAGCCTCGGTGTTTTTTTGTTCATCAGTGACATCCCGACCGGGGGATCAGCCGTGATTCCCCGGCCGCGCACCCCTCCCCGCAAGGAGGAGGCCTAATGTGCCGCACCGGTTCACATAACCTGCCCTCCCCCTTGTGAGGAGGGTCTTTGACGCCAACCGGCGGTCATGCCGACGATAGCACCTTTGAAAAAAACCTCCGCCGCGCCGCCTGTCATCCAGCTGTCAGAGACGATCAATTGCTGAGAGCCGATGAATGATAGTCTGGTGAACGACGGCAAGACGCCGAAAAAAGAGAGCATGCGTTTCGTCAGCGCCGAGCAGGTGGCGCAGCTGGCGGGCGTTTCGCGTTCCGCGGTGTCGCGCACCTTCACGCCGGGCGCAAGCGTGGCGCCGGCAACGCGCGAAAAGGTGCTGCGGGCGGCTGAAGAGCTCGGTTATCACGTCAATGATCTCGCGCGTGGCGTGCTCGCCAATCAGAGCCGCCTTGTCGGCATCGTCGCGACCCGCCCGGAAGTGGGGTTTCGCGCCCATCTGGCCGCCGCACTCGCCAAAGCCCTAATCCGCCGCGGCAGCATTCCGATCCTTATCAACACCGGCCGGACGGAAGAGGAACTGCTTGCCGCCCAGAAGATGCTGATCGGCCATCGCGCCGAGGCGATCATCATCCTCTCCGGCTCGCCGCCGGCAAGTTTCCTCGAACTCGCCCAGCGAAACGGCCAGCCGCTTATCGTCATCGGCCGCTCGGAGCCCGACGCCGACCACGTGCGCGCCGGCAACATCGAAGCCTCTCGCAAGGCGGCGACGGCCTTTTACGACAGCGGCCGGCGACGGCTGGCGGTCATCGGCTCCAATTCGGGAACGCCTGCGATCGTCGAGCGCGAAAACGCCTTCTTGTCGGCGGCCAAGTCGCTCGGCGCATCCGTCACCGCCGCACGTGGCGACGATTCCGATTATGAGGGCGGCGTCACCGCTGGCCGTGCGCTATTCTCGCAGCGAATGAAGCCCGACGCCGTCTACTGCGCCAACGACCTGATCGCCTTCGGACTGATGGATATCGTGCGCCAGGAAGCGCGGCAGCGCATTCCGGAAGATGTCGCCGTCATCGGCTTCGACGACGTGCCGGAATCCTCCTGGCTGAGCTATCAGCTGACCACTTTCCGCCAGGATCCGCAGACCATGGCGCAGCGCGCCGTCGCGCTGATGGAGCGGCGGCTCGAAGATCCGGATGCCCCGCCGGCTTCCGAACGCGTTATTCCGGAACTCGTCATCCGCCAGAGCTTCAGGCCATAATCCCTCTCCCGACTTTTCGCAGGCGTCATCCTGTGGCAAGAAAGGGCAAATGCGATCCGATCGGGAGGGACATCGTCGGAGATGAAGGGAATTCGCCAGCTCGCCGAGCATCTCGACATTTCGATCGGGACGGTTTCCCGGGCGCTGAACGGCAAGCCGGATGTCAATGAAGACACGCGCCGGCGGGTGCTCGCCGCCGCCGAAGAGCTCGGTTATGTCGCCAACCAGTCGGGCCGCAGCCTTCGCCAGGGCATGACCAATGTCATCGGCCTGATGCTCGAGGTCAGCCGCGAGACGGTGGAAAACAGCGACGACTTCTTCCTTGGAGTCACTGACGGCCTGCAGAGCGTGTTTTCCCGCCACAAGCTCGATCTGGTCATGCTGCCCTGCCCTGACGACGAGGATCCGCACGAATATCTGAAACGCATGGTGGCCCGCCGCCTCGTCGACGCGCTGATCATCTCGGCGACACGCCGTACCGACCGGCGTATCGAGCTTCTGGAAAAGGCCCGCATCCCCTTCGTGACGCTCGGCCGCAGCGCGTCCGGCGGCAGCTACACCTGGATGGACCTCGACTTCGAAGGCGTGGCGGCGCGCGGCGTCGACCGGCTGGTGGCCAAGGGCCACCGGCGGATCGCGGTTGCCGTCCCTTCCTCCGACATCAATCTCGGCTACATCTTCGTCGACAGCTACCGTCAGGCGCTGAAACGCCACGATATCCCCTTCGACCCGGCGCTCGTCATCCGTGTCAAGTCGAGCGAGCAGGGCGGCTATCAGGCCGGCCACGAACTGCTGATGATTAAAGAGAGGCCGACCGCGATCATACTGATCCACGAGTTGATGGCGATCGGGCTTTACCGCAGGCTTGCCGAGGCCGGCATCGTGCCCGGCCGCGACCTCGCCGTCGTCGGTTTCCGCGAGGAGCCGCGCACGCATTTCCTGCAGCCCTCGCTGACCTCCTTCCGCATGTCGCTGCGCGATCTCGGCGCCCAGCTCGGCGAAACCCTGCTCGCCACCATGCCGGCCTATGCCGAGCACTATCCGCAGGGGGCCCGCAACCGCATCTGGCCGCTGGAACTCGTTCCCGGCGAAAGCGACGCTTTCACGCTGACGCCCTGACGCGGATCGCTCAGATCCTGCTCGGGGCCGCCGGCGGCTCCCGGCTCGACAGCTGACGCGTGACGAAGAAGACCAGCAGGGCGCCGGCGGCAAGGCAGGCGGCCAGGAAGAACATCGGCGCGATCGTACTGCCGCTCTCATCCTTGATCCAGGGCACGACGTTCTGGGCGACGAAACCGCCGAGATTTCCGACCGAATTGATGGCGGCAAGACCGGCCGCGGCACCCGCCCCCTTGAGGAAGCGCGAGGGCAGGCTCCAGAACACCGGCTGCGGCGCGAAAATCCCGGCGGCGGCGACGCAGAGGAAGGCGAATTGCAGCGTGTGGTTCGGGATCAGCGCCGAGAGTAGCAGGCAGGCCGCGCCGATAAAGGCCGGGATGACGATATAGGGCGTCTTCGATTGCGCCTTGTCGGCCATGGTGGGAACGACATAAAGGGCGACTGCCACCAAAAGCCAGGGAATGATGTTGAGAAAGCCGTTGACCGTGTTGCTGACGCCGAAGGCCTTGACGATGGTCGGCAGCCAGTAGCTCAGCCCATAGGCCGACAGTGGAAAGGCGATGTAGCAGAGCGCCATCAGCAGCACGCGCGGGTCGATGAGGGCCTTGAAGCCGTCTCCGGCATGTTCGCCCATACCGGCATTTTCCGAAGCGAGCCGCCGTTCGAGCCAAGCCTTCTCGTCGCCGTTCAGAAAGCCAGCGTTTTCCGGCTTGCCGGGAAGATAGAAGAAGGTGACGATGCCGGCGATAACAGCCGGGATGCCGGTCGCCAGGAACACCCACTCCCAGCCGGCAAAACCATAGAGACCGTCGAGATCGAGCAGCACGCCGCCGAGCGGCGCGCCGACGGCATTGGCGATGGCGCTGAAGATCATGAACAGCCCGACCATCCGGCCGCGATAATCCGCGGGGAACCAGAGCGTCAGCAGGTAGAGCACGCCGGGAAAGAAGCCGGCTTCGCAGACGCCGAGCAGGAAGCGCAGGATATAGAACATCGTCGCGTTCTGCGTGAAGGCGAGCGCCACGGTCACAAGGCCCCAGGAGACCAGGATGCGGGCGAACCAGACGCGGGCGCCGAGCCTCTCGAGGAAGAGGTTGCTCGGCACCTCGAACAGAAAATAGCCGATGAAGAACAGCGAAGCGCCGAGGCCGTAGGCATATTCGCTCATCCCGAGCGCATCGACCATCTGCAGCTTGGCGAAGCTGACATTCTGCCGGTCGATATAGGCGATGAGGTAGAGGATGCCGAGAAATGGCATCAGCTTCCAGGTGATTTTCGAGATCAGCCGCTTCTCGTCGACCATGCGTATTCTCCAGACTAACAATGCTTCGTCAGGCCTAGATAGCGCGACACACCGATAATCAATTGCGCGTTGCATTTTCTCTGCAGCGTTGCGCATCTTGGCGGCCGCACCCGGAGACCGGGTGAGGCCTGTCGTCGATCATTCGGCGGCGGCAACTGCGGCGCGGCGGCCGATCGTCGCCTGGGTCAGCACGAAGGCCGCGAAGGCGCAGAGCGCGATGCCGGCGGCCATCGGCACGGCGGTGCCGTCGAAGAACAGGCTCGATATGACCATGGCGACGGCGGCGATGACGAAATGCAGCGTGCCCATCAGCGACGAGGCGGTGCCGGCGATGGCGCCATGATCTTCGAGCGCCAGCACGGCGCTCGTCGGAATGACGAGGCCGAGGAAGCCGTAGCCGATGAAGAGAAAACTCGCCATGACAGGCAGCTGATTGAAGCCGGCAGCCATCACCACCGCCATGACCACCATGGCAAGCGCGAAGGCGCTGACGGCAATCCGCATGACCCGCACCAGACCGAAACGCTCGCCGAGCCAGCCGGTCGCCTGCGACACCGCGAAGAAGGAGACGGCATTGATCGAGAAGGCGAAGCTGTATTCGGTCGGCGTCAGCCCGTAATTCTGGATCAGCACGAAGGGCGAGTTGGCGAGATAGACCAGGAAGCTCGAAATCCCGAGGCCGCCGATGAAGGTCAGCGTCAGGAAATTGCGGTCGGACAGCAGTAGCCGGTAGGCCGCCATGGCGCTGCCGAGGCCGCTGCCGCTGCGCTCCTGGGACGGGCGGGTTTCTTCAAGCTGGGTCGCAAGCAGCACGAGACCGATGAAGGCGGCGATCGTCACCGCCCAGAACACCCCGCGCCAGCCATAGAATTCGATGACGGCGCTACCGGTCAGCGGCGCCAGGATCGGCGAGATCGAAAAGACCAGCATCAGCAGCGACATCAGCCGCGCGGCCTGCACGCCGGTATGCATGTCGCGGACGATAGCGCGCGGAATAACCATGCCGGCAGCACCGCCAATGCCCTGGATGAAACGGAAGGCGATCAGCGTTTCGATATTGGTCGCCAGCGCACAGCCGATCGAGGCGACGGCGAAGACGCCGATGCCGAGATAAAGCGGCAGCTTGCGGCCCCACATATCCGACAGCGGACCGTAGACGAGCTGCGCGAGAGCAAAGGAGATGAAGAAAGCGAGAAGCGTCAGCTGGGTGACGTTGTTATCGGCATGCAGGTCCTGGCCGATGGAGGGCAGAGCGGGTAGATACATGTCGATGGCGAAAGGCCCGATGGCCGAGAGAAGGCCGAGAATGAGGGCCATGCGAAAGAAGGAAGCCGTCATAGGGTGATCTTTCATAAAAACGCAGCGGAGGCGCCGGAACGTCACTCCGTCGCACAGCATCTTTAGAATCGGCGCATCGTGCTTTCCGAAAAGCTTTCCGATTTTCGGCCCGATGCTCTGGGGTCAATGATAGTCGTTCGCGCGAAGACGAAGTTGGGAGCTCATATCTCCAGCGGCGGAACCAAGCGTGTCAATAATTTTGGACACTGATGTAAAACTAGACGCCATTGTCTAAAACGTCAAGACGCCTTATCCTCGCTTTCATGAAAGATCGCATGACACCGGCAGGGATGGCTGGGCATACGCAGCGCGGACAATGCGCCAAGCGCATGTCGATCCTCGATGCCGCCGCGGACGTTTTCTGCCGCCAGGGTTTTGCCGGCGCCAGCATCGACGAGATCGCCGCCGTCGCCTGCGTCTCCCGCCAGACGATCTACAATCACTACCGCGAAAAAGAGACGCTGTTCGTCGCCGTCGTCGAGGACGTCATGAACCGCGCCAATGCCATGCTCTTCTCGGTACTGTCGAGCTTCCCTGAGAAGGCCGACAATCTGGAGGACGGGCTGACGGAATTTGCCGTGCGCCTCAACAAGAATTGCATCTGCAATCACGACGGAAAATTCCTGCGCAAGCTGGTGCAGACCGAGGGTGAACGCTATCCGCACCTGTTCGAAAGCTGGCGCCAGCAGGGCCCGGGCAAGCTGACCACTGCCCTTTCCGCGCTTCTCGCGCGGCTCGCACATAAGGGCGTGCTCGTCATCGACGATTTCGATGTCGCCGCACGGCAGTTCGTGGCGCTCGCCAATGCCGATCTGCAGATGATGACGCTTTTCGGCGAAACACCCACCGATGAAGAGCTTGATAAGGCGGCACGCAATGCCGTGCGTACTTTTCTCAAGGCCTATGGCAGACCGGCAGATAAGGCCGGCCGTCCGCCGGAATTGGCCGCCATAACGGGCTGATCAGGCAAAAATCGTCATCTGCGAGGGCACCACGGCGAACATGCCGACGCGGCGTGCGGCGAGATAATTCACCAGCTGCTGCACGACAGTAGGCATGACCGGTTTCTGCACCACACCGACTGCGCCCTTGACCCCATCGGCCACGACCTCCGGATTGCCGGTCATGAAGACCACCGCAATGCCGTGCTCTTGCGCCAGCCGCCGACCGATCTCGGGCCCGGTCGGGCCGTCGGCAAGATTGACGTCGACAAAGGCGATATCGGCCAGCGGCGCCAGCCGCAGCGCCTGTTCGCGATCGCTCGCAAGACCGGCCACCTGCATGCCCATGCCTTCCACCGTCGCCCCGAGATCCAGCGCGATCAGGAATTCGTCTTCGACGATCAATACTCTCTGTCTCATGAGATCATCTCGTTGCCAGCGCCGCACGACATTTGTGGCCATGATACGTCCCCTTGTTACGCTATAACCCGAAAGAGGGATCCGCTCCGGCAGCTGTCCCTGCTCGAAACTCTTTGTCGTAACGGGCAACTTGACGATATGTTCCGCGGTGGAACGCGATTTTCCTGATTTAAGATGTTGTTAACGTTGATAAATTCTTAACAAGAAGCCGGCAAAGAAAAACTGGCGGCGGACTATTCTCAATCTCAAGCGTACTTGTGGATGATTGCGCAATGACACGATATGATTATTCCGTTGGCTCGATATCGAGGATCACGTGAGAAACAGACTTATCGTGCTGACCATCGTGGTCGTCAGTCTTTTCGCCTATACGAAATTGATGGCCAGGATCGGCTCGGGCTCACCGCCCCCGGATGTGCCGCGGGAGCAACAGGCCGATCTCATTCGCGTTTATAAATCCGAACGGCGCATGGTTCTTCTCAAAGGGGAGGTTCCGATTTCGACCTATCGGATTTCCCTGGGGCAGGCTGCCGATGCCGGTCCCAAACAACGGGAAGGTGACGAAAAGACACCGGAAGGGCGTTATGAAATCGACTGGCGCAATCCCAAGTCGATGGCGCATCTCAGCCTGCACATTTCCTATCCAGGCCCCGATGACCGGCGCAATGCGCACTCCAATGGCTTTCCGCCCGGCGGCAACATCATGATCCACGGTCTTCCCAATGGCTGGGGCCTGTTCGGGGATGCCCATCGGCTGTGGGATTGGACGGATGGCTGTATCGCCGTCACCAACACCGAGATGCGCGACATCTGGGCTCGCGTCCCCGATCATACTCCGATCGACATCATGCCCTGACGGGAGTCATCCCTTGGCCCTGACGAGCACCGGCTCGGTGCGGTAGTCGGCTGGAAAAAGCGACTTCAGATTCTCGATTTTCGGCAGGTCGTTGTAGACGATATAGGGATAGGTCGGATTGAGCGTCAGGAAATCCTGATGATAGGCTTCGGCAGGATAGAAGCTGGCGGTGTCGGACACCTTGGTGACGATCTTGCGCGGGAAGACACGCGCCTTGTCGAGCTGATCGATATAGCGCTCGGCCACCTCCCGCTGCTTTGGCCCAGCGACGAACAGCGCCGAACGATATTGCGTTCCCCGATCCGGACCCTGGAAATTCAGCTGCGTCGGGTTATGCGCCACCGAGAAGAAGATCTGCAGCAACTTGCCATAGCTCACTTGTTTCGGATCGAACTTCACCTCGACGGATTCGGCATGACCTGTCGAACCAGTGCTGACAGTTTCGTACTGCGCCGTTTTGGCGTCGCCGCCGGCATAACCGGAAACGGCGCTCTTGACGCCCTTGACGTGCTGGAAGACGCCCTGGACGCCCCAGAAGCAACCGCCGGCGAAGATGGCGGTCTCGGTCCCGGCCACGGAGGCCTCATCGACAGCAGGTGGCGGGATGGTGACGGCATCTTCAGCCGCGCCTGCGGCACCCGCACCGATTGAAAAGACTGTGGCAGCCAGGAGCGCGACAAGGCTCCGGCGGCGGGACGACGTGGACATGGCGCTACCTCCTGCGATCAGCCAAATCCTTGCCTATCCCTGCAAAAGCCGCAAATCACAAGGCGATCACTCACGCCAATGTGACAACCGGACGAAAGCGCCTGTGCGAAGATGAAACAGCGCGCGAGTGGAGATTGACAATCTCGTGTGGAGTGAGGAGAGTGCCCGCCGGTCAGAGCCTGCATCGCCTGTATCCTTGGGGGGAACCTATGTCCGTGCGCTCGTTCTTTGCTTTCGTGACAATCGCATTTTTTTCCACGATCGCCGTCGGTTTTCCCGCCGCGGCCGCGGAAACCAAGCGCGACATCCAGACGATCAAGGACGCCGATTTCTTCGGTTTCGATCTCCGCACCGAGCAGAACGTCTCGCTCGATCAGTGCAAGACCTCCTGCATCGGCGACAAGAGCTGCAAGGCCTTTACCTACAATCCCAAGGTGAAATGGTGTTTCCTGAAATCTGACTTCAAGACGATGAACGCCTTCCCCGGCGCCATCGCCGGCAAGATCGTCGAAACAGCAGCTCAAAAGGAGCCGGATCTCGGCGCGGCGCCGCGCCTGACCTTCCTGAGCAACGACCTCATTCAGCAGGCGCACGATTACAAGGACAATCTTGCTCTGACCGACGGCCAGCAGGGCCAGGGCGTCGACAGCCTGACGGCCAATGCCCGTCTTGACATGACCGCCAATAATCTGACCGACGCGCTGATCGCCTTCCACGGCGCACTGTCGATCACACCCGACGATGCCGATCTCTGGCTCGAAACGGCCCGCGCTGCAATTTCCTACGGCAGCACCGAGAGCAGCGTCACCGGCCAGGCCGTGGTCGACGCGCTGAATGGCTACGAGCTGACGCGCACCAAGCCCAAGCGCGCCGAGGCGCTCTCCGTCCTTGCCACCGCTCTGGAACGAAACGCCAATTACCGCCCGGCACTCGACGCCTATAAGGCGAGCCTGGCGCTGGTTGCCTCCGACGATGTGCAGACCGCCTACGTGCAGCTCAAAGCGACGCAGGGCTTCCGGATCACCGAACACACGATCGATGCCGACAGCGCCACGCCGCGGGCCTGCGTCACCTTCTCCGAAGCGCTCATCAAGACCACCGACTACACGCCCTTCGTGACGCTGAACGGCGCAGCGCCGAAGGCGCTGGAAACTAAGGACAAGCAGATCTGCGTCGAGGGGCTGACCCATGGCGAGACCTACAAGATCGGCTTCCGCACCGGCCTGCCGTCATCCGTCGACGAGCCGCTCGACGCCCCCGTCAGCATCGACGTCTATATCAAGGACCGCAGCCAGATGGTGCGTTTCACCGGCGACAGCTTTGTGCTGCCCTCGACGGCGCGCCGCGGCATCCCGATCGTCTCGGTCAACATGGCGTCGGCCAACCTCAAACTCTATCGCGTCGGCGATCGCGCCATTGCACCGCTCTTGACCAATTCGCAGTTCCTGAGCCAGCTCGACGGCTACAGTGCCCAGAACATTGAAGACCAGAACGGCGAACTCGTCTGGCAGGGTTCGATCGACATTGCCAACGAGCTCAACAAGGACATCGTCACCAGCTTCCCGGTCGACGAGGCGCTGCCCGAGCGCAAGCCCGGCATCTACGTGATGACGGCAACCGGCCCGAACGGCCCGACGCAGGAGTGGGATTCGCAGGCGACGCAATGGTTCCTCGTCTCCGATATCGGCGTCACCACCTATGCCGGCACCGACGGGCTCAATGTCTTTACCCGTTCGCTCGCTTCGGCCAAGCCGATATCAGGCGTCGAGCTGCAGCTGCTTGCCAAGAACAATGAAGTGCTTGGTACCGCGACCACCGACGAAAACGGCCGCGCCACCTTCACTGCCGGCCTGATCCGCGGCACGGCGGCGCTGACGCCCGCTGTCATCACCGCCAAGAACGGCGCCTCGGACTACGTCTTCCTCGACATGACGCGCGCCGGCTTCGACCTCTCCGACCGCGGCGTTACCGGCCGCGCCGCCCCCGGGGCGATCGATGTCCTGACCTTCACCGAACGCGGCATCTACCGCGCCGGCGAGACGGTGCATGCGCAGGCGCTCGCCCGCGACACCGACGGCAACGCCATCGAGAACCTGCCGCTCACCTTCATCTTCAGCCGCCCGGACGGCGTCGAAGACCGGCGGATCGTCAGCCAGACCAGCAATCTTGGCGGTTACAGCGTCGATTTCGCCACCCAGGAGAACGCCATGCGCGGCACCTGGACGATGAATATCTATACCGATCCCAAGGGCAGCGCGATCGCCAGCAAGAGTTTCCTGGTCGATGATTTCGTGCCCGATCGCACCGACATGGAGATCAAGACCGAAGCCAAGGAAATTGGCCCGGATACGCCGGCGACAATCACCATTGCGGGCAAGTATCTCTATGGCGCGCCGGCCGCCGGCCTGACGCTCGAGGGCAACGTCGTCGTCAAGCCGACGCGTGAAAGCGCCGCCTATAAGGGCTTCCTGTTCGGGCTTGCCGACGAGGAGGCGAGCGAGGACTCGCGCCTGCCGATCGACGGCCTGCCGGAACTCGACGAAAACGGCGAAGCCTCTACCGATCTCACCGTCGGCGATCTGCCGGCAACGACGCAGCTGCTCAACGCCACCGTCTATATCAGCATGCAGGAGGCGGGCGGGCGCGCCATCGAGCGCTCACTCGTGCTTCCGGTGAAGAGCGAGCGCGCTTCGGTCGGCATCAAGCCGGAATTTTCCGACGAGCTGCCCGAAAACTCTATCGCCAACTTCACGGTCATCGGCGTCGATGCCAACGGACAGAAGCAGGAGAGCAAGGGCCTGCGCTGGAAATTCTACAGTCTCAACCGCGAATACCAATGGTATCGCGAGGGAACCGCCTGGAAATACGAACCTGTCTATACCGCCGAGCAGGTTGCCAACGGCAGCGTCGACGCGACGATGGATGGCGGCAAGATCTCCGTGCCGGTGAAGTGGGGCCGCTATCGCCTCGAGGTAGAAAGCCCGGATGCCGACGGCCCGACCTCCAGCGTCGAATTCGACGCCGGCTGGTTCGTCGCCTCGACCTCGACCGAAACACCCGACGGGCTGGAGATCGCCCTCGACAAGGACAGCTACAAGATCGGCGACACGGCCAAGCTGAAAGTCACGTCGCGCTACGGCGGCGAGTTGATGGTAACGGCCGGAACCGAAAAGCTGGTCGCCGTTCAGAATGCGACGATGGGCGAGACCGGCGGCGAAGTCGACATCCCCGTTACCGCCGACTGGGGCGCCGGCGCCTATGTCACAGCCACCCTCTTCCGCCCCGGCGACGCACAGGACAGCCATATGCCGATGCGCTCGATCGGCATCAAATGGCTGAAGGTCGATCCCGAACAGCGCGCGCTGCAGGTCAAACTCGATACGCCGGAAAAAATGCTGCCGCGTGGACCACTTGATATCGGCGTGCAAGTGGCTGGGGCCGGCGCCAATGAAGATGCCTATGTTACGGTCGCCGCCGTCGATGTCGGCATTCTCAATCTGACGCGCTATGAAGCGCCGAATCCGGAGGACTGGTATTTCGGCCAGCGCCAGCTCGGCCTTGAAATCCGCGACCTCTATGGCCGGCTGATCGACGGCTCGCTGGGTGCTACCGGCAAGCTCCGAACCGGCGGCGACGGCGGCGCCATTGCGCTGCAGTCAAGCCCGCCGACACAGAAACTCGTCGCCTTCTTCTCCGGCCCGGTGAAGCTCGACGCCGACGGCAAGGCGCACGTCTCCTTCGACATTCCGCAGTTCAACGGCACGGCGCGGGTCATGGCTGTGGCATGGTCGAAATCAGGCGTCGGCCACGGCGTCAAGGACGTCATCATCCGCGATCCTGTCGTCGTCACTGCGAGCCTGCCGAAATTCATGGCCCCCGGCGACAAGGCCAATCTGCGCCTCGACATCGCCAATACCGATGCGCCGGCCGGCGATTACAAGCTGCAGCTGACCGGCAATGACGCCGTGGGCATCGAAGCAGCCTCCGCCGCCCAGACGATCCGCCTCGAAGCCGGCGCCAAATCCGAGCTGACGCTGTCGCTGATCGGCAAACAGCCTGGCGCCGGCAGCGTCTCGATCAATCTCTCCGACGCTTCCGGCCTTTCGCTCGACCAGACCGTCGATGTGCCGGTGCGCCCGGCATCGCTGCCGATTACCGAACGCAGGGTGCTGGCGCTGAAGCCCGGGGCCAAACTCACCGTCGACAAGAACCTGCTCGCCGACAGCGTGCTGCCCGGCGCCTCGATCAGCGTCAACGTCACGCGGTCGGCCGCCTTCGATATTCCGGCGCTGCTAATGACACTCGACCGTTATCCCTTCGGCTGCGCCGAGCAGACCACCAGCCGGGCGCTGCCGCTGCTCTACCTCGCGGAAGTCGCGAAGCAGGCCGGCATTGCAAATGACGACGACGTGCACAAGCGCGTGCAGGATGCGATCTACCGCGTGCTCTCCTACCAGGCCTCGGCCGGCAGCTTCGGCCTTTGGGGACCGGATTCGGGTGACGTCTGGCTCGATTCCTACGTCACCGATTTCCTGACGCGGGCTCGCGAAATGAAATACGACGTGCCGGAACGGGCTTTCGTGCAGGCGCTCGAAAACCTGCAGAACACGCTCTCCTATACCACCGACATCAAGGGCCAGGGCGACCAGATCGCCTATGCCGTCTACGTGCTTGCCCGCAACAAGAAGGCCGCGATCAGCGATCTGCGCTACTACGCCGATACGATGATCAACGACTTCCCGACACCGCTCGCCAAGGCGCATATCGCCGCCGCATTGGCGCTCTACGGCGATGCCCAGCGTTCGAAGAACATCTTCCTCGACGCGTTGCAAATGTCGCAGCAGTCGATGGTCTCGCGCGTGAACTTCTCGCGCACCGATTACGGCACGATCCTGCGCGACGGTGCTGCAATCCTCGCACTTGCCGCCGAAAGCCGGCCGGTACCGCCCGTCGTCCCTGATCTCGCCAAGGCCGTCGCCAAGGAATGGCAGCGCAGCAAATACAAGAGCACCCAGGAAGAGACCTGGATGCTGCTTGCCGCGCGCGCCATCCAGGGCGGCGACGACGGCTTGAAAATCGATGTCAACGGCGCCGCACACACGGGTGCCTATATGGCCAGCATGGCCGGTGAGGCGCTCGCCGACCATCCGCTGACGCTGACCAACCAGACGAGTGACGCGGTCTCGGCCGTCGTCACCACCGTTGCCGCCCCGGCCGTGCCGTTGCCGGCCGGCGGCGACGGCTTCCTCATCGAGCGCAGCTATTACACGCTCGACGGCGAGGAGGCGAATGTCAGCGAAGCGAAACAGAATGAACGCTACGTCGTCGTCATCCATGTGCGAGAGGCCAACGACTGGCCGTCGCGCATCGTCATCACCGACCTTCTGCCGGCCGGTTTCGAGATCGACAATCCGAACCTCGTCGACAGCGCCCAGATGACGAATTTCGACTGGATCGGCGAAATATCAGCGGCCCATACCGAATTCCGCTACGACCGCTTCGTCGCCGCCTTCAACCGCGCTCAGGGCGATGAGCGCGAATTCAACGTCGCCTATGTCGTGCGCGCCGTCACCCCCGGCACCTACGACCATCCGGCCGCAACCGTCGAGGACATGTACCGGCCGGAGCTTTCGGCCCGCACGGCGACTGGCAAAATGGAGGTCGTGACAGCGCAATAATGAGGCTGTGGCACAAGGTTGCGATTGGGTCCGCCGCCGGCATCCTTCTTGCCGGCGCGGCTATCTTTGCGCTTGACGCCGCCGACAAGGCCTTTCCGCCGCCGCTCGAGAAAGCGGACGTGGTTTCCGCCGAGGTGCTGGATGCCGACGGCCAATTGCTGCGCGCTTTCGCGACTTCGGAAGGCCGCTGGCGGCTGAAGACCACGGTCGCCGACGTCGATCCGCAATTCCTGCGCATGCTGATCGCTTATGAGGATCAGCGTTTCTACGACCACGACGGCGTCGATGCCTGGGCGCTCGGGCGGGCAGCCACGCAATTCATCCGCAACGGCCGCATCGTTTCCGGCGCCTCGACGCTGTCGATGCAGGTGGCGCGGCTGATCGAGCCGCGGGCCGGACGCTCGCTATCGGCAAAACTGCTGCAGCTTGTCCGCGCCGTGCAGATCGAACGGCGGTTGTCGAAAGAGCAGATCCTCGACCTCTATCTCACCCATGCGCCCTATGGCGGTAATCTCGAAGGCGTGCGCGCCGCAAGCCTTGCCTATTTCGGCAAGGAGCCGCGGCGGCTGACGGTCGCGGAAGCCGCCCTGCTCGTCGCCCTGCCGCAATTGCCGGAACGGCGCCGGCCGGACCGCAATCTTAAGGCGGCGCAAGAGGCGCGCAAGCGCGTGCTCGAGCGTGTCGCCGTGGCCGAAGCCGTCGGCGACGGCGAGGCGGAGCGGGCCGAGGCTGTCGCGATCCCGCCGCGGCGCCTGCAATTGCCGGCGCTGGCCGCCCATGTCGCCGAAGCCGCGCTGCGCAAGGAGCCTGATGTCCTCAAGCATCAGACAACCTTGAAGAAACAGGTGCAGCAGGGGCTGGAATCGGTGGCGCGGGCGGCGGCGATGAAGCTCGGGCCGAAGCTTTCGCTCGCCATGGTGATGGCGGATGCGCAGACCGGCGCAATCGTCGGCGAGGTCGGCTCGGCCGATTATTTCGACGCCAGCCGCTCCGGCTGGATCGACATGACACGCGTCAACCGCTCGCCCGGCTCGACGCTGAAGCCCTTCATCTACGGGCTCGCCTTCGAGCAAGGGCTCGTCTCGCAGGAGACGATCATCGAGGACCGGCCGGCCGATTTCTTCGGCTACCGGCCGCGCAATTTCGACATGAGCTATCAGGGCGACGTCACTGTCCGCGAGGCGCTGCAGCTCTCCTTGAACGTGCCGGCCGTCAAGCTGCTCGACGCCGTCGGACCATCGCGGCTGCTGGTGCGCTTCCGCCGTGCCGAGGTGCGCCCGGTCCTGCCGCCGAACGAGACGCCGGGACTGGCGATCGGTCTTGGCGGCATCGGCATCACCCTGAAGGATCTGGTGCAGCTCTATACGGCGCTCGCCAATCGCGGCCAGCCGGCAAGGCTCGGCGACGGCATCACCGGCCAACCGGCCGAGCTCGATGGCGAAGCGCTGCTGGAGCCGGTCGCCGTCTGGAACGTCGCCGATATTCTCTCCGGCGTCATTCCCCCCGCCGGCGCGCCGCAGCGCGGCATCGCCTACAAGACCGGCACGAGCTACGGCTATCGTGACGCCTGGTCGGTCGGTTATGACGGGCGTTATGTGCTCGGCGTCTGGGTCGGACGGCCCGACAACAGCGCCGTTCCGGGTTTGACCGGTTATGGCACCGCCGCACCTATCCTGTTCGAGGCTTTCGCCAAATCCGGCATATCAACCACGCCGCTGCCCCGCCCGCCGGCGGGTGCGGTGCGCATCGCCCAGTCCGAGCTGCCGATCAGCCAGCGGCGTTTTGCGCTGAATGCCAGCGGCCTGCTCGTCGCCTCCGGCCGTGAGCCCGCGCCGCAGATCGTCTATCCCCCTGAGGGCGCCCATATCGATCTCGGCGCCGGAGCAGGCGACCTGTCACCGCTGATGCTGAAGCTGCAGGGCGGCCGCGCCCCATTCCGCTGGCTTGCCAACGGCAAGCCGCTGCCCGATCTCTCCCGCCGCCGCACCCAGCAATGGCTGCCCGACGGCGGCGGCTACTCGAAACTGACCGTCATTGACTCGGCCGGACGGGCGGCCAGCGTGGGCGTTTTCATCGACTAGCGGGTAAAACGCCGGCATCACGAGGGAACAAAAACACGGCCACAACCGTTGAAGAAGGCCTTCCTCCAACGTCAGACGGCCTCATGACACTTCCGACAGCGACCTACCGGATACAATTCCGCAACGGCATGACCTTCGATCGTGCCTGCGGCCTCGTCCCCTATCTCAAGACACTCGGTATCAGCCACCTCTACGCCTCACCGATCTTCACCGCCGTCAGCGGCTCGACCCATGGCTATGACGTCACTGACGCCAATGAAATCGACCCGGCGCTCGGCGGCCGGGCGGGGTTCGAGCGGCTGACGGAGAGTCTCGCCGCGGCTAGCATGGGGCTGATCCTCGACATCGTTCCGAACCACATGGCCGCTTCGCCTGAAAACGGCTGGTGGCGCGACGTGCTGGCCTTCGGCCCGCGGAGCGCCTATGCCAGACATTTCGACATCGACTGGAACGAGCCGCTGACCCTGCCGCAGCTCGGCCAGGATTTCGAGGCGGCGCTCGCCGCCGGCGAGCTGCGCATCGCCCTCGACGAAACCCACGGCAACTTCGCCTTCGCCTATTTCGAAACGCTGCTGCCGCTGACCCCCCGCAGTTACGGCGCGATCGCAAACCGGCTCGACGATCCGGTGGCTACGAGAATGGCGGAGGCCGCAGCCACAACCTCCGGCGAGGACTTCGCCCGCGCCATGCGCGACATTCTCTTCGAAGGCGGCGACCGGGCACTTCTCCGGCAAAAACTCGAGGATGTCTCGGCCGACCGCGATTTCCTCCAAAGCCTGCATGAGGCACAGCATTGGCGGCTCACTTATTGGAAGGAAGCGGCGCGACATCTGAGCTATCGCCGCTTTTTCGAGGTGACCGGGCTGGTCGGCACCCGCGTCGAAGATCCCTTCGTGTTCGAAGATCTCCACCGGTTGACGATCGAGCTGGTGCGCCATGGCAAGGTGCAGGGCCTGCGCATCGACCATGTCGACGGGCTCGCTGAGCCCAAGGCCTATCTCGACAGGCTGAGGGCGGCGGTTGGACCGGACACCTACATCGTCGTCGAAAAGATCCTCGGCCCCGCCGAGGTCCTGCCGGAAAGCTGGCCGGTCGCCGGCACCACCGGCTATGAATTCATCGCTGCGCTGAGCGAACTCTTCGTCGACGGCGGGGGCCTGCGGATATTGGACGATGCCTATCGCAGGCTCGCCGGAGAGACGGGTGATCTCGACGATGGCCGGCGGCTTGCCAAGCGGCTGATGGTCGAGCGTAATTTCGCCGGCGAGACCGGCAGGCTGGTATCGATCGCAGCCGGCATTTTTCCCGATTTGAAAAGCGACGCGATCGCCGCCGCGCTCAGCGAGCTGCTGATTGCCTTTCCCGTCTATCGCACTTATGGCGACGGCGGCCCGCTCGCCTGGCAGGATTCAGCCGTGCTTGCCACCACCGCATCGCAAGTCATGGCGCAGCTCGATGATCGGCGTGCGCTCGACCATGTACTGAAGCTTCTGGAAGGCAAGGTCGAGGGGGATGCGGCCCACGAGTTTCGCATCCGTTTCCAGCAATTGAGCGGGCCTGTGATGGCGAAGGCGACGGAGGATACGCTGTTCTATCGCTACAACAGACTGCTTGCCGCAAACGAAGTCGGCGGCGAACCCGGCAAGGCGCCTGATGGCCCGGAGGGATTCCATCGCCGCATGGCCGAGCGGGCGCGGCTGCAGCCGCATGGGCTGTCGGCAAGCGCCACCCACGACACCAAACGCGGCGAGGATGCGCGCGCCAGGCTCTATGCTTTGAGTGAGGGCGCGGATGTGTTCGTGCAGGCGGCAGAGCGCTGGCGTGAGATGAACCGCTCCTGGCTCAAAGATCTGTCGGATGGCGCGGCACCGGAGCCGAATGTCGAATGGATGCTCTATCAGGCGCTGGCCGGCGCCTGGCCGGAGGATATCGACCGCGGGCAGACGGAAGAATTTCGCGAGCGCTTCACCGATTACGCGGTCAAGGCGGTGCGCGAGGCAAAACTCCACACCGGCTGGATCGAACAGGATGCCGCTTACGAAGAAGCGGTGACGGCCTACGCAGCGGCGCTGGTTTCACCCGAGAATGACGCCTTCCTCGAGGATTTCGAAAGGCAGCTGCAGCCCTTTATCGCGGCGGGTTACCTCAACAGCCTGTCGCAGACACTCCTCAAGCTGACCGCGCCCGGCATTCCCGATATTTACCAGGGCTCCGAGGGTTTCGATTTCAGCCTGGTCGACCCCGACAACCGCCGGCCGGTCGATCATATCAGGCTGGCGGCCTGGCTTTATGAAGCCGGGCCGATCGCCAAGCTTCAGGCGGCGGCCTTGAAGCAGCGCATCGTCGCAATCGGCCTGCAGCTGCGTCAGCGGCAAGCGGCTCTCTTTGCCAAAGGCGATTATCTGCCGCTGAAGGTGACGGGCAGCCGACGCGAGCACGTGCTGGCATTTGCCCGGGTGCACAAGGATAATTTCGCGATTGTCGCTGCACCCCGGCTGATGTTCGGCTGGCTCGATCCCGGCGTGCTTTTTGCCGGCCCGGAATTCTGGGAGGATACCGCAATCGCCGTCCCCTCCCCTCTTCACGGGCTGAAAGCGGATCTGGTGACCGGAAAGACGATCGAGCCCGGCGGAAGCATTGCGATCGCTGCCCTGCTCGGCAGCCAGCCGGTTGCGCTGATCAGCCCGATCTGAGGATCGGGCGCGAGACAGACGGCCTTCGAAAAAACCGTCTTGTCAAAAAATAGCACTTGACCTTCCAGTTGCTGGAAGGTGGATAAGCCTCTCCAACTGCCCCCTGGGGCATAGGAGATAGCCATGAGTATCAAACATGACCACGATCATCATCACGGCCACAGCGACGACCACAGCTGCAGCAGCCATGGCAGGGAAAAGACTGCCGGCGTCATGACCCGTGATCCGGTCTGCGGCATGACCGTTGATCCGGAAGTCGGCAAATTCTCGCTCGATCACGCCGGCCGCCTCTACCATTTCTGCTCGGAGGGCTGCCGGACGAAGTTTGCGGCTCAGCCGCAGGATTACCTGACCGCAAAGGATCCGGTCTGCGGCATGACCGTCGATCGTTCTACCGCGAAACATTTCCTGAAAGTCGAGGGCGAGAAATTCTACTTCTGCTCGGCCGCCTGCCAGACGAAGTTCGAAGCCGATCCCTCCGCCTATCGCGACGGCAAGCGCCCGGTAGCAAAGCCGGCGCCGAAGGGCACGCTCTATACCTGCCCAATGCATCCGGAGGTGGTCAGTGATGGCCCCGGCGACTGCCCGAAATGCGGCATGGCGCTCGAGCCGATGGGCATTCCTCCCGCCGACGAAGGTCCCAACCCGGAGCTCGTCGATTTCAACAGACGGCTTTGGGTCAGCGCCATCCTTGCCGTGCCTCTGCTGGCGCTGGGCATGGGGCCGATGCTTGGCCTGCCGCTGCGGGAAACGATCGGTGAGCCGCTGGCGACCTATATCGAACTGCTGCTGGCGAGCCCGGTGGTGCTTTGGGCGGCGCTGCCCTTCTTCCGCCGCGCCTCATCGTCCGTCATCAACCGCAGCCCCAACATGTGGACGCTGATCGGTCTCGGCGTTGGCACCGCCTACGTCTACAGCCTCGTCGCCACGCTTGCGCCCGGCATTTTCCCAATGAGTTTTCGCGGCCACGGCGCGGCCGTTCCCGTCTATTTCGAGGCGGCCGCCGTCATCGTCGCCCTGGTTTTTGTCGGCCAGGTGCTGGAATTGAAGGCACGCGAGCGTACCGGTTCGGCGATCCGCGCTCTGCTCGACCTCACGCCGAAGACGGCGCGCCGCATTGGTGCCGATGGCAGCGAGAGTGACGTTGAAGTGGACGAGATCCAGACCGGCGACCGGCTGCGCGTGCGCCCGGGCGAACGTGTGCCGGTGGATGGCTCCGTCCTCGAGGGCCAGTCGACCGTCGATGAATCGATGATTACAGGCGAGCCCCTGCCCGTCGAGAAGTCGAAAGGCGACGGACTGACCGGCGGCACGATCAACAAGAACGGCAGCCTCGTGATGTCGGCCGAGAAGGTCGGCGCCGACACCGTGCTGTCGCGCATCGTCGATATGGTCGCCAAGGCGCAGCGCTCGCGGGCGCCGATCCAGGGTGCGGTCGACCGGGTGTCGGCGGTCTTCGTGCCGGCTGTCGTCGTCGCGGCCATCCTTGCCTTCATCGTCTGGGCCGCGGTCGGCCCGGAGCCAAGTCTGGCCAATGCGCTGCTTGCCGCCGTCGCCGTTCTGATCATCGCCTGCCCCTGCGCGCTCGGGCTGGCGACGCCGATGTCGATCATGATCGCGACGGGGCGCGGCGCTCACGAAGGCGTGCTGATCAAGGACGCCGAAGCGCTTGAGCGTTTCTCCAAGGTCGATACGCTGATCGTCGACAAGACGGGCACGCTGACCGAGGGCAAGCCGAAGCTTACCGACATCGTCGCAGTCAGCGGGGTCGCTGAAGACCGGTTGCTGTCGCTGGCGGCAAGTCTGGAGCGCGGTTCCGAACATCCGCTCGCCGAAGCGATCGTCTCAGGCGCCGAGGAGCGCGGCGTTACCTTCGTCGAGGTCACCGGTTTCGACGCAAAGACAGGCAAGGGCGTTCAAGGTCTTGCCGGCGGCACGGCGGTGACGCTTGGGAATGCGGCAATGCTCGGGGATCTCGGCGTCGATCCGGCAGCGCTGACCGAAAAGACCGAAGCCCTGCGCGGCGACGGCAAGACGGTGATGTTCGTGGTGGTCGACGGCGCGCTTGCCGGCCTCGTCGCCGTTGCCGACCGGATCAAGCCAACGACATCAGCCGCGATCAAGGCGCTGCACGACAGCGGCCTGAAGATCATCATGGCGACGGGCGACAACAAGCGCACAGCGGATGCGGTGGCAAAGAGCCTCGGCATCGATGAGGTCCGCGCCGACATGCTGCCGGAGGGCAAAAGCGCGCTGATCGACGAATTGCGTGCCAAGGGTGCCGTCATCGCCATGGCTGGAGACGGCGTCAACGACGCGCCGGCGCTCGCCGCCGCCGATGTCGGCATCGCCATGGGCACCGGCGCCGACGTTGCGATGGAAAGCGCCGGCATCACCCTGGTGAAGGGCGATCTCACCGGCATCGTCAGGGCGCGGCGGCTGGCAGAGGCAACGATGCGCAACATTCGTCAGAATCTCGGCTTCGCCTTCGGCTATAATGCGCTCGGAGTTCCGGTCGCAGCCGGCGTGCTCTATCCCGTCTTCGGGCTGTTGCTGTCGCCGATGATCGCGGCGGCGGCGATGAGCCTCTCGTCGGTCTCGGTGATATCGAATGCGCTGAGACTGCGTTTTGCAAAACTGTAGGAGACGGCGATGAATATCGGCGAAGCATCGGAACGTTCCGGCCTGCCTTCCAAGACCATCCGCTATTACGAGGATATCGGCCTCATCCGCCCCGAAAGAGGCGGAAACGGCTACCGCGATTATGCCGCGACCGACGTTCATAAGCTGCGCTTCCTGCAGCGCTCGCGTGGCCTTGGCTTTTCCGTCGAGGAATGCCGGCAATTGCTGGCGCTCTACGAGGACAAAAGCCGGGCGAGCGCCGACGTCAAGGATATCGCCGAGAGCAAGCTTTCCGAGATCGACCGCAAGATCCGCGAGCTCTCCGAACTGCGGCGCACACTCGAACATCTCGTGCATGCCTGTCACGGCAATGACAGGCCGGACTGTCCGATCCTCGAAGAGCTTTCGCACAGTGCCTGAGCATTTCGGAAGACGCAGACGGCGCGCTTCAGGTAAGCTGCGGCATGTTCTGGTTGGCCGCCAGAGAGGCGCAAGCCCGCGCGTCGGGCTCCTCGTCCTCGCCATCATCCAGCACGCCGTCATCCAGCCGATGCTTGATCGCCAGCGCGTAGATTACGTCAAGAATATTGCGGTCCCTGAGATGAGGATCGGTGAGCGCGAGAAGCGAGGCCCGGACGATCTTCTTGCTGGTGGCGTTTGGACAACGCGCCTTGACGAAATCATAGAGCGCCTGATCCGTCAGCCCTTCCATGGCGCCGTCTACGAGAGCTTCGTAGAGCCGCTTCTTTTCCTTCATTCTTGATTTTCCCCTACAAATCAGCGGCGTCATGATCTGTCATGTAATTGTCATAAACAATCGCCGATTTAAGGTGCACGTCCGCTGGAGAAGCATATTTTGATCATTTTTCAGGCAGCGATCTTCGGCTCGTACATATTTTTGCGTCGGTTGGAATAAAATCCACCGCGCTTGCGTATACTCAATCATGGAACGCAAACACCGCCCCTTCGACGTCATCGGCCAGCTTGCAGCGCTTAGGCGCTACGCTCGCTCGCTGGTGCGTAATTCGGACGAGGCGGAGGATCTGGTGCACGATGCGCTGGTGCGCGCCCTCGAGAAGAAAAAAAGCTTCCGCAGCGGCGGCAATCTGCGCACTTGGCTGCTCTCCATCCTGCACAATGCTCATATCGACCGTCTGCGCCAGAACCGGTCGCTGACGCGCCGCCATGACGAGGCGGCTGTCGAGGCCGAACAGTCGCTGCCGGCCGGCCAGGAGCATGCGGTACGGCTGCAACAGGTGCGCGACGCCTTTTTCGACCTGCCGGAGGAACAGCGCGAAGCGCTGCATCTCGTTGCGATCGAAGACCTTTCCTACCAGGAAGCCGCCAATTCGCTCGGCATTCCTATCGGGACGCTGATGTCGCGCATCTCGCGTGCCCGCGCGCAACTGCGCGAATTCGAGGAGAAGAGGCCGCGCAAGTCGCATCTGAGATTAATCGGAGGAGACGGCAATGAAAGCAATTGATCCGATCCTCGATGCCGATCTCGACGCCTATGTCGATGGCGAGCTCGATGTCGCCCGCCGCATCCAGGTGGAATCCTATCTTTCCGACCACCCGGCGATTGCCGCAAAGGTCATGGCCGACCTGAGCGTCAAAGGCGAGCTGCGCCTGGCGCTTGCCGGCGAAAGCGCCTTCGGCCGCCCCGAGACCCGCGATGCTGCCCGCCGGCTGGAACGGGGCCTTTCCTATGGCCGGATTTTCCATTCCATGCAGCGCATTGCCGCTGTCGGTATTCTGGTGACCGCCGGCTGGGTGGCGCACAATTCCTTCGGCGCTTTCTCGGCGACCGAAGTGTCGGCTTCCGTGCCGGCCCCCGCCTATGTCGAGGATGCCGTCCGCGCCTATCAGACCGCGGCGCTGCGCCAGTCGATGCCTGCGCAACGGCCAAGCATTTTAGGCGCCGACGATATTCGCGCCGCCACCGCGATCGTGATGCCGGAACTGCCTGGGGATTGGAAGGTTGCCGACGTGCAGATCTTCCCGTCCGAATTCGGTCCCAGCGTCGAGATGGCGATCGTGCAGTCGGATGGTAAGCGGCTGTCGCTCTTCGCCGTCCGCCCGGGCGCCTTCGAGGTGAAGCCGGTCAGCCATCTCACACTTGAGAAAGCAGAAGCCGCCTATTGGCAGATCGGCGAGGTTGCCTATGCGCTCATCGCCGCCGATAGCGGTCTCAATCTCGATCAGGCGGCCGAACGGCTCGCCCGCTCGCTCTATTAGTTCAAACCGAGGAGATCAGCATGAACCCGATCAATTCCCGCTATGGCGCCGTCGCCGGCTCCCAGGCCGTCTTCGACGAAGGCCTGCGCCAGCACATGCTGCGCGTCTACAATTATATGGCTCTCGGCCTAGTCATAACGGGCCTCGTCGCCTTCGTCGTCGGCTCGACGCCAGCCCTCTACGTCCCGATCTTCGGCTCGCCGCTGAAGTGGGTGGTGATGCTGGCGCCGCTCGCCTTCGTCTTCTTCTTCTCGTTCCGTATCCAGACGATGTCGGCCAGCACCGCGCAGATCACCTTCTGGGCCTTCTGCGCCGTGATGGGCCTGTCGCTCGCCTCCGTCTTCCTGGTCTTCACCGGGATGAGCATAGCGCGGACCTTCTTCATTACCGCGACGATGTTCGGCGCCACCAGCCTTTACGGCTATGTGACGAAACGTGACCTCTCGCGCATGGGCTCGTTCCTGATGATGGGTCTCATCGGCGTCATCATCGCCAGCGTCGTCAACATCTTCCTGGGTTCGTCGGCGCTGCAGTTCGCCATCTCGGTGATCGGTATCGTCGTGTTCGTCGGCCTTACCGCCTACGACACGCAGAACATCAAGGAACAATATTCGGAAAACTACGATCAGGAATCGAACCAGAAGCTCGCCGTCTTCGGCGCACTCTCGCTCTACCTGAATTTCGTCAACATCTTCCAGCTTCTGCTCAACTTCACGGGCGAGCGGGAATAGGACCGCGCTTCCGGGGGCAAAGGAAGCGCAAGAGCGCCCGGTCTGCAATCTGTGACAGGACGGCAGATCGGGTGTTCACTCTTAGGCTCGTATAAAACAAGAGCCAACCAGACGGCCGGGTCGACGCCCGGCCGTTTTTATTTCAGATGATGCCCCAGGCGCGATAACGGCCGCGGCCGGTGATTTCACGAATGCCGATCTCGTTGACGAGGTTCAGCGCGCCCCGCGGCGTGATGCGCAGATGGCGGGCGATCATCGCCGCCGAGACCATCGGCCGCGACAGAATGAAATCGGCGAGTTCGGGCAGGCTGCTGTTCGAACGGCGGCCGCGAAAGCGCAGCTCCATCTGCGTGCGCGCCAGCGTCAACCGGTCGAGTTCCTTCAATCCGGCCGTAGCCCCCAGATGCATTGCTTCCAGGAAGGCTTGCAGCCGCGTCGCCCGGTCGCGAGCCCGGCGACGCTCGTGGCGCACCAACTTCAGCCCTCCGTAGAAAGAAAAGAGATGCGAGGCGACCTTGCCGCGGGCACGCAGATGGCCGGCGACCAGAAGACCGCCGAGCCACTGCTGGCGCCGCAGCGGCTCGATCCTTTCCCAGGCTTCGAAAAGGATGACGGCGCCGAGAACTGGCGGCAGGCTGTCGGCTAGCGGCAGCACACTGCGCCACTCCGCCAGCCGCTGCTCCTCGTCCCATTCGTCATCCCCGAGCAGACCGAGAGGATCTTCGTTTCGCCGTGCCGCCGGGACTGCGACCTGTTCGCTTGCCGGCGCCTTTCCCGTGTGGATATCGATGAGCTTCTGCGAGCGCGCGAGAATGGCGTCGATCTCGGCCATTTCGGCGGCGAGCGGCCCGTCCTCATCCTCGCCCTCCTCGTCGGTCTCGACCGGAGCCTCAGGACGCTTCGGCTCCCCCGCATCCCCCTCCCCTTCCCCGAGTGTTGCTGTCAGCGTAGCGAGCCCCGGCGCTCCAAGCGCCCAGGAGGGTTCGCCGGTCCAGATGCGCCGGCGGGCCCGCAGCACCGAATGGGCGATCGTTAGCTCGTGGCTGGGGGCGCGGCTATCCATGTGCGCATCGTGCAAGACCAGATCCTCGACATGCACCAGTTCGCCGGCCACCCACAGCGCGCCGGCGGCATCGAAGAAATGACTGCGTTCGGCAAATCCCTCACCGACCGGCGAGCGCAACACTCGCTCGTCCAGCCGCGCCGCCGCATCCTCCGCCGCGGCAAGCGAGGGAAGCAGGGCCTGAAGCATGACACCGTCAATATCGTAGCGCATTGTTAAGCTTTACGGTTTCTCACAAATGGAAGCAAAACGCATGTTTTCTTCCGTCATCTATGACATGGTTAACGGCATATTTCAACAAAGTGCTGGGGAAGGAAGCAGGCAAGCTGGCTGCTTGCCCGGCTGCACCTCGTTCTAGCCGCCGCAACTGGCGCGAAGCTTTTTCTCGTCCGTTCACCCGGTTTTCGCTATCGGACCATTGGCCCGCATCAACGCCATCAGCATCGGGCCGAGCGAGAACTCGCCACGCTCCGCCCGCCGTGTCAGATCGCGCAGGTAGCCGCCGGCCGAGTTGATATGTCCGCCCCTTTCCAGAATGCAGGCGATCACCGTGGCGGCGTTTTCCGGCCCCATGACCTCGCAGGCCACCTGATAGGCGCTCGGGCTGACGCCCAGCGTCGAACGGACGATGACGGCCGCGGCCATCAAATCCCGCCAGTTGTCAATCCTGCCGCCCGGTCCGTAAGCCACGACCTCCGGGCACGCCTGCAGCACCATGGCAAGCGGGAAGGATTTCGGCGGCTCCCGCCACGGCCGTGGTTCGTCCTCCGGCTTTGCGCCCTGCTTCGTTTCGAAGCTTGGTTCAAGTTCAGATAAAGGGTGTGGGTTTGAATTATGTATGTGCCGACCGTTTTGGATGTCATTGGCGTCTGTTTTTTCTGTTTTCGTCTTCAGTTCCAGCGTCTTGACGATCAATTCGCGGAAAGCTTCGAGATCGGCAAGCAGATTTTCCATCTCGGCGGTCGACGGGCGGCGCGGCAGGCTTGCCGAAAGCAGATTGAAATGCTTCTGCATCTCGATCCATTCGCCGGCAATTTCCTCTTCCAGTGCGATTTCGATGAGCTTGGCGATGTCGCGCCGGCACAGCGTCAATCGCTCCCGCAGGCGCTTCCATTCCAGCTTGCCGGCGAGCACCTCAGCCGCCTGCGCCTCGATCTCGCGGGCACGGACAACCAGGGGCGCCAGGCTAAAGCCGAAGGCCTCTCCAAGCCCGCCCTCGCCGTTACGGCGGGCAAAACGTTTGCCGTTCGGGCTATCCCTGCGGATGATCAGGCCAGCCTCCACCAGCATCGCTAGGTTCCGCCGTAGCGTCGTGCCGGCCATGCCGTGCGTGCGCAGTGACAATTGCTCGTTCGAGGGGAAGACGACGAAGCCGTTGGCCTCGGCAATCTCGTTCTTCGGGTAGAAGGTCAACAGCGCGTTGAGAACCGCGAGCGCACGATCGGATACGCCGACCAGCTCCTTTGCTTCGCAGAGCGAACGAAAGATCTTCCACTTGTCGACCGATGCGTCCGGATCGACCTTGCTGGCATTTTCTTGGCTTGCCAGCATGCCAAGCGTCATCGATCGCCGCCCAAAGGGCGTCGACACATATTGAGGCTCCATGTCCCTCACCTTTTTCAAGGCAAAAGAAACCTACCACCCGAAAGGATGCCGAAGACGCTTGACAGTGATTCGAGGAAGTGCGATTCTCAGATTGTCCAGATATGAGAAAGGCTTCCGCGGCGGCAACGTTCGGAGGCTTTTTTCTTTTGCGGCCTACTCTCCTGCTTGCAACTTGCCGGCCCGATAGGCTTCGTAAAGCTCATCGAGACGACGTGAAATGTAAGCGCCGAAATCCGGCGCATCGCCGGTTTTCAACGCGATCGTGAAGGAATTACCGGCGCTCTTGATTCGGCCGGCAATCTTGCCGCCGCTCTTCGGCTTCCAGTCATATTCCGTGGGTTCGGGCTTGGCCTCTTTCCTGGCGAGCTCGGCAACCAAAAGCTCGAAGCGGCGGTCGCTCTCCTCAGCCATGAAACCTTCGGAGCCGACGAGCTTGGCAAGCCGCGCCGCCGTCATCCCGTTCCAGTCCTGGGCAAGCGCCATCCACTTGCGTCGCCCGATGCCGGGCGCAGCCCCGACCGACCTGACGATCTCGGCCGGGATAGCCCTGGCGACGGAAAGCAGCTTCGACAGCTCCGTCTTGTCAGTCGACAGCGCCTTCATGATCACGGGACGTTCGAAGCCCTTGAGTTCGAGATTGAGGGCAAAGACCGCCCGCTCAATATAGGAAAGATTGCGGCGCGCCGAATTTTCAATGCCCTGCGCGATGACGACGTCGGTATCGTCGAGCTTGCGGACGATCGCCTGCACCTTGCGGCCGAGCAGCTTGACGGCCTGCAGGCGGCGATGGCCGTAGGCGATCTGATAGCGGTCTTCATCCGCAGGATGACGGCGCACGAGGATCGGCACTTCCTGGCCATTTTCGGCAATCGACTGCACCAGTTCGTCCTCGATATCGATCGGCTGGTCGGCAAGGCGGTCGCGGACGAAGGAGGAATCGATCAGATCCGGATCGAGTTCGACGATGCGTTCACCGGAGAGCAAGGCCTCCTGCATCGCCCTGCTCTCTTCCTCCATGCGCCCGAGGGTCAGCGCCATCGTCCGGACCGGGCCGGCCGATCCACGCGAAGACGTCTCCTCGTAGTTGGCCGCGGCCAACTCCTGCGCCGTATCGTCGAAAAGACCTTTCAGGCGATCACGTCTGCTCATGTGCGGCCCCAGGCTTTGTGAATGCCGGCGAGAACCTCGCTGTTGGCGGCAGTGACCGACTCCAGCGCCCGATCATAGGTCGAGCGGCGCACCTGCCCCTTCTCGATCTCATAGAGCGTCTGCTTGGTCAGGCCGGCATCGGCGATCGCCGTCGATTTAAGAATGGTCGCCGTCAATACGTCGTCGCTGAACAGGCTGCGCAATAGCGCGACGATCTGCGACTGCGGCGCATCGAAGGGTTCGTGACGGGTGACGACATATTTGATGAAGTCGTGCTGCAGATCGCCACCGGCCTTGCGCACGACCGAGAGCAGATCCGAAGTCATCAGCAGGAACTGCGACATCGAGGCAACATCGACCATCTGCGGATGGATAGTGATCAGCAGAGATGTGGCGGCACAGACGGCGCCGAGCGTGAGGTAACCGAGCTGCGGTGGGCAATCGATCACCACGACGTCGTAATCGGCCTCGACCTCGGCGATCGCAATACCGACGCGGCGGAAGAACAGCTCAGCCGGCTTCTGGCGATCATTCAGCGCCCGCGGCGTCTCGTGCTCGAACTCCATCAGTTCGAGATTGCCCGGCACCAGATCGAGCCCGTCGAAATAGGTCTTTCGAACAATGTCCTTCAGCGGCTTGCGGCCGGCATCGTAGCGAATGGCGCCATAGAGTGTATCGCCGTCGGCAAGATCGAATTCCGGCTGGACGCCGAGCATCGAGGAGAGCGAGGCTTGCGGGTCGAGGTCGATGGCGAGCACTCGATACCCCTCCAGCGCCAGATATTGCGCCAGATAAAGTGTCGTCGTCGTCTTGGCCGAACCGCCCTTGAAATTGGTGACGGCAACCGTCTGCAGCTTCTCGCCGGGGCGCCGCCATGGAAGATAGGAAAGCGCATCCTTCGGCTTCAGCTTTGCCATATAATGGCGCAATTCATTGATCTGACCGAGCGTATAGGAACGTCGACCATTCTGGGAAAGCTCTGGCTGCGGCCCCTTGCCATCGAGCGAGAGCTGGCGAAGATAGCCGTCGGAAACGCCGATCATATGAGCCGCTTCGCCGGACGAAAATGTCCGCAGCGTCTTCTGGGACAGCGGCGGAAACAGCTTTTCGCGCAGCAGCTTCAATTGCCGCGAAAGCTGAGTCGCATGCCGCTCGATCCGCACATCTGTCGTCGATACGCTAATGTTGTCCAAAACACCCAATCCTTTTCGATGCGCTTTTCTGTCAACATAGCGTCAAAAAGCGTATCGAAAGTGACACGATTCGGGATTTGCAGCAAGAATAGGGCTCGGGCGCTGTCCACAGGCTCGGTTGGCCGCGGCCAACTCTCCGCCCAGCCCTTGCGGCGAACCGACTTTTTCGGCAAGACCGCCTGGAATCGCGGGAGTATCGGCTTGAAGCATATCCATATCATCGGCATCGGCACAGGCAATCCGGAGCACGTCACCATACAGGCGATTAACGCGATGAACGCCGCCGATGTGGTCTTTCTGCCGGTCAAGGGGACCGGCAAGGAAGAGCTCGCCGAAATCCGGCGAGACATCTGCGAACGATACCTCACACGGCCCGGCGTCAGGATTTTAGAATTCGCGGTGCCACAAAGGCAGACCGCGGAGAGGACCTATCCGCAAAGCGTCGACGCCTGGCATGGCGAGATCGCCCGCATCTATGAAGAGCTGATCGCCGGCCTGCCGGATGATGGCAGCGGCGCCTTTCTGGTCTGGGGTGATCCCAGCCTCTACGACAGCACGATCCGCATCATCGAACGCGTGCGGCAGGAAGCAACACTGGATTTCGACTACAGCGTCGTTCCCGGCATCACCAGCATCCAGGCGCTCGCCGCCAGTCACAAGATCCCGGTCAACCTCGTCGGCAAACCTGTCGAGATCACCACCGGGCGCAGGCTGGCGCGAGAGGGACTGACGACCGACAGCACGATCGTCATGCTCGACGGAGAACAGGCCTTTGCGAAAATCGACGATCCCGATGCCGAGATCTTCTGGGGCGCCTATCTCGGCACCGGGGATGAGATCGTCAGATCCGGACGGCTCGGCGATATCGCCGCCGATATTCTGGCGCTGAGAGCCGAGGCCAGGCAACGGCATGGCTGGATCATGGATATCTATCTGCTGCGCAAGGGACGGGATTTCGAGGAATAGCCGGCCGGAACCGTTTCCATCGTGTTTTGCCGCACCGGCTGCGATCATGTAAGACACGGTCAGAGGATCGAGAATGAGCATTGAGGCTGCAACGGCGATCGACAGGATAGGCGAGGCGGCTTTGCACGGGCGCCCGGCGGCGAAGATACGCGCGCGCGGCGCCTGCCCCACACTGGCAGCACCCATGCCGACCGGCGACGGCCTGCTGGTCCGGCTGCGGCCGGCTGGCGGCGCCGTAACGCTGCCGCAACTCGCCGCACTTGCCCGCTCGGCCGCAGTGCACGGAAACGGCATTCTGGAGATTACCGCGCGCGGCAATCTGCAGATCCGCGGGCTGCGGGCCGAGAGCGTGGAAAAGTTCGCTGCCAATATCGATGTCGCCGGGATCACCGTGCCGGCCGGGCCGGCGATCGAGATCTCGCCGTTGCACGGCATCGATCCGGAAGAGACGATCAATCCGGCCGCCATGGAAATGGCAATGCGCAGCGCGCTTCACGATCTCATCGCCTCGCCGCGGCTCGCGCCGAAACTGTCGATCGTCATCGACGGCGGTGGAGCATTCGGGCTGTCGGCGCTTTCCGCCGATATCCGCCTCGCCGCGTTATCCCCGACGGATTGGCTGGTCGCGATCAATGGTGACGGTGAGACCGCAAAACCGGTTGCGATCGCTCCCACAGAGGCGGCGATAGCGGCCGTCGGCGAAATTCTGAGCCTGCTCGAAGCACTCAGGCAGGGCAGCCGGGCGCGAGATATCGATCCGGCGCTTCTGCGGGCGCGTTTTCCCACTATGGATAGCCTTCGCGCCGTTCCGTCACGCGCGGTAAGTAAGCCGCTTTCCGGCCTGCATCGGCTTGCAGACGGCAAAACCGTACTCGGCATCAGGCCGGAATTCGGACAGATGTGGGCAGCCGATCTGACCGCCCTCATCGATCTCGCCAGCGCCCGTGGCGCAACCGCCATCCGGCTTGCACCCGGCCGCGGTTTCTTCCTCATCGGGCTGCCCGCAGATACAGTGCCGGCTATGCAGATCGCAGCAAGCAAGTATGGTTTCAGCGCGCAGGCCGGCGAGAGCAGCGAGCATTTAGTCGCCTGCGCCGGCGCCGGCGCCTGCGGCTCTGCCTTCTACGAGACAAGAACGCTGGCGCGCCGCATCCTTGCCGCGGCACCCACCCTCTTCGACGGTTCGCTGACACTGCATCTCTCCGGCTGCGCCAAGGGCTGCGCCCATGCCCGGCCGGCGCTGACCCTATCGGGCACGGCGGAGGGTTACGACCTCATCCTCAACGGATTGGCAGGGGATCGCCCGGACGAACGGATCGCTGGCGGTCGGATCGATTTCGCTATAGAGAGGCTCGCCCGGTCCATCGAAGACAACAGAAGCGCTGGCGAATCGGCTGCCGCCTGCCTTACACGGCTTGGCGCAACCGGCGTTCTAGAGGCGCTGCGACAGGAATAAGAATGCCAGACTACGATTATATCCGCAGCGGCGACGCGATCTACGAGCGTTCCTTTGCGATCATCCGCGCCGAGGCCGACCTCACGCGCTTCACCGAAGATCAGGCCGAAATCGCCGTGCGCATGATCCATGCCTGCGGGCTGGTCGAGGCGGCAGAGCATTTCGTCTTCTCCGCCGATTGCGTCGGTGCGGCGCGCGACGCATTGAAGGGCGGGGCGCCGATCTTCTGCGACGCCGAGATGGTCTCCCATGGCGTCACCCGGGCGCGGCTGCCGGCACTGAACGAGGTCATTTGCACGCTGCGCGATCCCGCCACGCCGGAACTGGCGCGTCAGACCGGCAATACACGCTCCGCCGCCGCCATGCATCTCTGGCTCGATCGGCTCGGCGGCAGCGTCGTTGCGATCGGCAATGCCCCGACGGCACTCTTTCATCTGCTCGAACTGCTGCGTGACGGCGCGCCGAAACCGGCCGCGATCCTCGGCATGCCCGTCGGCTTTGTCGGCGCGGCGGAATCGAAGGATGCGCTGGCGGAGAATTCCTACGGCGTGCCTTTTGCCATCGTCCGCGGCCGGCTCGGCGGCAGCGCCATGACGGCGGCTGCCATCAATGCATTGGCGAGGCCCGGCCTATGACGACACCAGGCCGTCTCATCGGCGTCGGCACCGGTCCCGGCGACCCGGAGCTTCTGACCCTCAAGGCCGTCCGCGCCATCGAAGGCGCCGATGTCATCGCCTATTTCGCCAAGCAGGGCAGGGGCGGCAATGGCAAGGCGATCGTCGAACCGCTGCTGAAACCCGGCGTCACGCTGCTGCCACTCTATTATCCCGTCACCACCGAGATCGACAAGAACGACGAACGCTACCGGAGCCTGATCACTCAGTTCTACGATCGCTCGGCCGAACGTGTCGCCGGCCATCTCGATGCCGGACGGACCGTCGCGGTGCTCAGCGAAGGCGATCCGCTGTTCTACGGCTCCTACATGCACCTGCATGTCAGGCTGTCCCAGCGCTACCCGACGGAGGTGATCCCCGGCATCAGCGCCATGTCGGGCTGCTGGTCTTTAGCGGGCATGCCGATCGTCCAGGGCGACGACGTGCTTTCCGTACTGCCGGGTACGATGGCCGAAACCGAGCTGACGCGCCGTCTTGCCGATACGCAAGCCGCCGTCATCATGAAAGTGGGCCGCAATCTGCCGAAGATCCGCCGGGCCTTAGCGGCGGCCGGCCGGCTTGCCGAAGCCGTCTATGTCGAGCGCGGCACGATGGCGAATGCGGCGATGGAAAAACTTGCCGACAGGACCGATGGCGATGCGCCGTATTTTTCGCTCGTCCTGGTGCCGGGCTGGGAGGGCAGCCGATGAGCGGGCGGCTTTTCGTGATCGGCACCGGTCCCGGCAATCCCGAGCAGATGACGCCGGAAGCGCTCGCCGCCGTCGATGCGGCGACGGATTTCTTCGGTTACGGGCCCTATCTCGACAGGCTGCAGCTTCGCCATGATCAGCTGCGGCATGCCTCGGACAATCGCGAGGAGTTGGATAGGGCAGGGGCCGCACTTTCCATGGCGGCGGATGGCGCCAAGGTCTGCGTTGTCTCCGGCGGCGACCCCGGCGTCTTCGCCATGGCTGCCGCCGTCTGCGAGGCGATCGAGAACGGGCCGGCGGCATGGCGCGCGGTCGATCTCACCATTCTGCCGGGCATCACGGCGATGCTGGCGGTGGCGGCGAGAGCCGGCGCGCCGCTTGGCCACGATTTCTGCGCCATATCGCTTTCCGACAATCTAAAGCCTTGGAATATCATCGAAACACGTCTGGAACTGGCGGCCAAGGCAGGCTTCGTCATCGCCCTTTACAATCCAATCAGCCGGGCGCGCCCCTGGCAGCTCGGCGACGCCTTCAAGCTGTTGCGCGAGCATCTGCCCGCAGCAACGCCGGTCATTTTCGGGCGGGCGGCCGGACGGCCGGACGAACGCATCACCCTACAGGCGCTGTCGGATGCCGATGCCTCGATTGCCGACATGGCGACCTGCATCATCATCGGTTCGGCCGAGACGCGGATCGTTGCGCGGCCCGGCAGGCCGGACCTCGTCTATACCCCGCGTTTCATGGCGGGGGAAAAGAGGTGATCGATCGCCGCCAGCGCCGCCTCGACAGTATCGACCGTCCTGACCGCGGACGCCGGCGCGCGCGCCACCATCATCACCTCGATGTCGAGCAGGCGGGCGGCCTCGATCTTCGCATAGGTGGCGGCCCCGCCGCTGTTCTTGGCAATGATGGCGTCGATGCCGTGCTGCTTCAGCAAGGCGCATTCGCCTTCCAGCGTGAACGGGCCGCGATCGAGGACATAGTCGACATTGGCAAGCGCCGGTGGCGGCTCGACGGGATCGACGCTGCGAATGAGATAGAAATGCTGCGGCGCCGCTTGCGCATGATGCGCGCCCTGCCGACCCGTCGCCAGAAAGACATGGCGAGGGGAGGGGCCAAGCGCTTCGATGGCAGCCGAAATGCTCCGCACGTCGCGCCAGCGATCGCCCGGCAGCCGCTGCCATTCGGGACGGCGCAGAGCGATCGTGTTTATCCCGGTGGCCTCGGCGGCAAAGGCGGCATTGGCGGAAATGCGCTCGGCGAAGGGATGCGTGGCGTCGATCAGCAGGTGATATCCGTCGGCCTTCAGAAAATCGGCGAGCGCCGCCGCACCGCCGAAACCGCCGACGCGAACCGGAACCGGCTGCGCGGCCGGTTTCTCCGTGCGTCCGGCAAGCGACAGCAGAACATTGCAATCTCCCCGTGTCGCCAGCGCTTCGGCCAGCTGACGCGCCTCGCCGGTGCCGCCGAGGATCAGAATGCGAGGTCTTCCCATGTCTGATCTCTCCCCTGCTGACGGCCCGCGCTGGCTGACTATTATCGGCATCGGCGAAGATGGTCCAGAAGGGCTCGGCGAAGAGGCGAGACGGCTGATCGCCAGCGCATCCGCCGTCTTCGGCGGCGCGCGGCACCATGCGCTCGCCGCGCCGCTGATCACAGGCGAGAAATTTTCCTGGCAGAGCCCGTTCGAGCGCTCGGTCGATGCCGTGCTTGAACGGCGCGGCACGCCCGTGGTCGTGCTCGCCTCCGGCGACCCGTTTCTCTACGGCGTCGGCGCAACCCTTTCCCGTCACGTCGCGGCGGGAGAGATGCACACCATCCCCGCGCCCTCAGCCTTCAGCCTTGCCGCCTCCCGCCTTGGCTGGCCGCTGCAGGATGTCACAACAATTTCGCTGCATGGCAGGCCGATCGATCTGATGCGGCCGCATCTCCACCCCGGGCGGCGCATCATCGCCTTGACCTCGGACGAGAAGGGGCCGGGCGCCCTGGCTGCCCTGCTTATCGCCGCCGGGTTCGGTCAGTCGAAGCTTACCGTGCTCGAAGCGCTCGGCGGCGATCGGGAACGGCAGAGAAGTGTGCTGGCGGCGGATTTCGATCTCACGAACATCGATCCGCTGAACGTCTGCGCACTCCAGATCGCAGCAGGGGAGGGGGCTCGCATCTTGCCTCTCGCTTCCGGCCTCGAGGACGCGCTGTTCGAACATGACGGACAGATCACCAAACGTGAAATCAGGGCGATGACGCTGTCGGCGCTCGCGCCGCGCCATGGTCAACTGCTCTGGGATATCGGCGCCGGTTCGGGATCGATCGGCATCGAATGGATGCTGGCCGATCCCAGCCTGAAGACGATCGCCATCGAGCAATCGCCGGAGCGGGCCGCCCGCATCGCCCGCAACGCATCGGCCTTCGGCGTGCCGCATCTTGCCGTCATCGAAGGTGCTGCACCCGCTGCGTTGGCGGGCTTGCCGCAACCCGACACGATCTTCCTCGGTGGCGGCGGCAGCGAGCCCGGCGTCATCGATGCCGCGATCGCCGCGCTGAAGCGGGGAGGGCGGCTGGTCGCCAATGCCGTGACGCTGGAGATGGAGGCCGTGCTGCTCCTGGAACACGCAAAACGCGACGGCTCGCTGACACGCATTGAAATATCGCGCGCCGCGCCGGTCGGCAGCATGAGCGGCTGGCGGCCGGCCATGCCGGTGACGCAGTGGCGCTGGACGAAGGGATAACGGCATGAAGGTGCATTTCATCGGCGCAGGGCCAGGGGCTGCGGATCTGATCACGGTGCGCGGCCGCGATCTCATCGGCCAATGCCCGGTCTGCCTCTATGCCGGCTCGATCGTCTCGCCGGAACTGCTGCAATATTGTCCGGCGGATGCGCGTATCGTCGATACCGCGCCGATGTCGCTCGACGAAATCGAGGCGGAATATCTCCGCGCCGCAGCCGCCGGCCAGGATGTCGCCCGGCTGCATTCCGGCGATCTCTCGGTCTGGAGTGCGGTGGCCGAGCAGGTCCGCCGGCTCGAAAGACACGGCATCGCCTATACGATGACGCCTGGTGTGCCGGCCTTTGCGGCGGCCGCCTCGGTGCTCGGGCGCGAGCTGACGATCCCGGCCGTCGCCCAAAGCCTGGTGCTCACCCGCGTTTCCGGCCGTGCCTCGCCGATGCCGAACGACGAGACCCTTGCCAAATTCGGCGCGACCGGCGCCACACTGGCGATCCATCTGGCAATCCATGCGCTGAAGCAGGTCGTGGAGGAGTTGACGCCGCTTTACGGCGCCAATTGTCCGGTCGCGATCGTCGTCAAGGCCTCCTGGCCCGACGAACGTGTCCTGCGCGGTACCCTTGCCGATATCGAGGCGAAGGTTGCGGCCGAACCGATCGAACGCACGGCGATCATCTTCGTCGGCCCGTCGCTCGCAGCGGAAGATTTCCGCGACAGCTCGCTCTATGATCCCGCCTATCAGCGCCGTTTCAGAGGCCGGGAATAATTTCAAAGATTGGCCGCGCTGGTGGCGCGGCCCAATCGTGACAATCGTCCCCCAGTCCCGACACCAATGGCGGTATCAGGACGTTTCTCTCAGGTCTCAAACGCGCGCGGACAAATACTCCATGCTGGCGCGAAGAGCGCCGGCTGGGTCCTTGACCGCATGAACTTCGGCGGCGAAGGGCTCGAAGGAGAACGGGCCGGCATAACCCGCCTGCAGCAGCGCCTTGATCTGTCCGGCATTGTCGAGCCGGTCGTCGTCGCCGACGAGCACACGATGGGAATCGCGCATATCGGCGACGGAAACGGCAGGGTCGCTGACGCCCGAGATGTGCACGAGTCCGGAAAGCTCCGGGAAGGTCGCGGCTTCACCGGCGAGATGATGATGGAAGGTGTCGTGGACGAGTTTGAAGGTCGATTTTGCGCCGAGCTCCCTTATCGCCTCGACCGCCTCGGTCTTCGAGCGCAGCGAGCAGATCTCGAAACCGAGCGGCTCGACGAGGCCTGTGATGCCGGCTTTATCAAGCATCGGCTTCAGCGCCGACAGCGATTGGCGCAGGTTGGCCTGGCGCTCGCCGTCGGCGCAGCCGGTGCCGTCGTTCTTCGGAACGAGGACCAGCGCCTGGGCGCCGCAGGCGGCGGCATAATCGATCAATTCCTGCGCTTCCCGAGCCCGGGTTTCATTCCACTCGTTGAAGCGCTGCAGGGCGTTGATCGAGATGATCGTCAGCCCGTGGCGGGCGGCGGCCTCTCTGATCGCTTCGGGCCTTGTGCCGTCGAGAATGGCATTGCCGGAAAGGTCGTTGCGGATCTCGACCGCATCGATGCCGAGCGACTTTGCCAGCGCGAAGAAATCATCGATTGGGAGCGACGGCGCGGCCATATGGTTGAGCGCAAAGCGGATCGAAGTCATGACGGATATCTCCTCCCTCATCTCCGCGACATCAGCGGAGCGGTTCCTCGTGAATGAATGAGCGAATCTCTATCGGAATTCCCAAGGCAATCCATCCGTCATCGCCGGTGGCGACCCTCATTGCTGAAAGAATGTCCGGCCGGAATGATAGTATTCCATCATTCCTAGATATTCTCGGAAAGGTAGATGTCGAAGGGCAGGAAGGACTGACCGGGGATGGCAGCTTCGCTGTTTTCAATCGCATCCTTCATCAGGACCATCAATTCCTGACAGAGCCCGGGCAGGGGAGTGCCGATCGCCATGGCGACGATGTCATCGGCAAGGCCTGCCTTGCTGTCGGGCGTCAGTTCGTTGACGACGAGGACGACCTTGCCGCCGAGGTTCTCCTCGCGGAACGCCGAGATCGCCCCTTCCATGCCGCCGCCGCAGATATAAAGCCCGACAAGATCGGGATGCTTCTGCAGCAATGTCAGCGTCGCCTCATGCGTGATCTCGGGCGTATCCAGGTTGATCAACGTGTCGATGACGTCAAATTCCGGCGCATTCTCGCGGAAATAGGAGCGGAAACCGATTTCCCGCAGCTCATGTCCATGGAAACGATGGCTGCCGACGAAACAGGCGACCTTGCCGGGCTTGCGCGCCGTTCGCGCGATCAACCAGGCGGCAGTGCGCCCGACCTTGCGGTTGTTGACACCGATATAGCCGGTGCGCACGCCCGACGCGAAATCGGAGAGCAGCGAGAAGACCGGCACGCCTTTTTCCTTCAGCTCCTCGATAGCGGCCGTCACCGCGGGGTAATCAGGTGCAACCAGGGCAACGGCCTGGTTGCGGGCACCGAGAGCCTTTAGCTTCTCGACGATCGCAGCCGGCGTGGCGGCTGACGGAAAGTCGATCTGCGTCTGGATGCGAGCGTTCGTGACCCCCCGCGCCGCCGCTTCGATCTCGCGGGCGAACGCCTGGTAGAACTGCTGCGTCGGCTTCTGCAGCAGGAAGGCGAGCTTGTATTGCGGCAGGTCCTCGAAAACACGCTGCCGGATCAGGCCGACGGCGTGATAGCCGATCGACTGCGCCGCATCATAGACCCGCCGCGCCGTTTCCTCCCGCACGCGGTGGCGGGCATTGAGAACCCGGTCGACGGTGGCGACGCTGACGCCGGAGGCACGGGCAAGATCGGATATGGTGGGACGGCGCATGAGTTTTCCTGATGGATTCGATCATTGTTGCAAGCCGCTTCTGATGGCTTTTGATAGAATATATCAAGCCTGCATTGAGCCTCTTCCGAAGTCAACCTATTCTCTCGGCAACGGCATAACGGGAGGTGTGGATGATGGCGCTCGAGGCAAAGAAACGGGATTACGATCTGCTCGGCGAAAGCGGCCGCACCGCCGTCGAGACGGGGCTGGCGGCAGCGCAGTGGTATCACACCGATATTCCGCGCAAGGAGATGAAGGCGCTGATGCAGCGCTCCGACGCTCCGGCGATCCGTGACACCGTCATCTGGCTCGGCAGCATGGTCACCCTTGCCGGCCTTGGCATTTATTTCTGGGGCTCGTGGATCGCGCTGCCCTTCTTCCTCGCCTATGGCGTGCTCTACGGCTCGGCCTCCGACAGCCGCTGGCACGAATGCGGCCACGGCACCGCCTTCAAGACCCGCTGGATGAACGATGCCGTTTATCAGATCGCCTGCTTCATGATCATGCGCAATCCGGTGACCTGGCGCTGGAGCCACACGCGCCATCACACCGATACCGTCATCGTCGGCCGCGATCCCGAGATCGCCGTCATGCGGCCGCCCGATCTCGTCCGGCTGGTCCTTAATTTCTTCGGCATCCTCGACGTCTGGCATGCTGTTATCGACATGCTGCGCAACGCCGCCGGCATCGTCAGCCCGGCGGAAAAGACATTCATTCCCGAGATGGAACAACCGAAGGCGATCCGCTTCGCCCGCATCTGGCTGGCAATCTATGTCGTGACGATCACCGCCGCGATCGCCATGGGTTCGATCCTGCCGCTGATGCTGATCGGCCTGCCGCGCCTCTACGGCGCCTGGCACCATGTGTTGACCGGGCTCTTGCAGCATGGCGGCCTGGCCGACAACGTCATCGACCACCGGCTGAACAGCCGCACCGTTTACATGAACCCGATCAGCCGCTTCATCTATTGGAACATGAACTACCACGTCGAACATCACATGTTCCCGATGGTGCCCTATCACGCGCTGCCGCGGCTGCATGCGATGATCAAGCACGACCTGCCGGCGCCGAATCCGTCGATCTGGTCCGGCTACCGCGAGATGATCCCGGCCTTCCTGCGCCAACTGCGCAACGAGGATTATTTCCTGAAGCGCGAACTGCCGGCGACCGCGCGGCCCTACCGCGAAGAATTCCACAACGAGCTGGCCCCAGCGGCACAATAATCACCATTCAGGGAGGATAAGATGAGCGGAAACTGGATCGAAGTCTGCGGCAAGGACGAGATCGACGAAGAGGATGTCATCCGCTTCGATCATGACGGGCGCACTTTCGCGGTCTATCGCAGCCCCGACGACGAATTCTTCGCGACCGACGGGCTCTGCACCCACGAACATATCCATCTCGCCGATGGGCTTGTGATGGATGAGATCATCGAATGTCCGAAACATAACGGCCGCTTCAACTACAAGACGGGCGAAGCCAAGGGCGCGCCGGTCTGCGTCAATCTCAAAACCTATCCTGTGAAGGTCGAAGGCGGCGTCGTCTTCATCTCGGTCTGAGGGAGGCGGATGTGGCTCATTTCGTTATTTTAGGGGCGGGCGAATGCGGTGCCCGTGCCGCCTTCGCCTTGCGAGAAAAAGGTTTTGACGGCGCGATCACGCTTGTCGGCGCCGAACCCCTTCATCCCTACGAACGGCCGCCGCTCTCGAAAGCCAGTTCTGCCGATGCAAGCAATCCGAAATACATTGCGACGGTGGAAAAATACGCCGAAAGCGGCATCCGGCTGCTGACCGGCCTGGAAGCCAGGGATCTCGATACATCCTCCAAGGCTGTCACGCTTTCGGACGGAACGACGCTCTCCTACGACAAGCTCCTGCTGGCGACGGGCGCAGCCGCGCGTTCGTTCCCCGGCGCCCCGGAGGGCAGCGCCCATATTCGCTCGCTGCGGACCCATCACGACGCGGCGGCACTGCGCGACGTGATGAAGCCCGGGAAACATATCGCCATCATCGGCGGCGGTTTCATCGGCCTGGAACTGGCGGCGACCGCGCGGCTGCTCGGCGCCGAGGTGACCGTCATCGAGGGACTGGAGCGGGTGCTGAAGCGCGGTGTTCCGGAGGAGATCGCTGATCTGCTGACCGAGCGCCATCGGACCGAGGGCGTCGATATCCGCTGCGGTGTCTCGATCGCGGCGCTGACAGAGGAAGGCGGGAAGGCCGTCATCAAATTGTCTACCGGCGAGCGGGTAGAAGCCGATCTCGCTCTTGTCGGCATCGGCGCCCGGCCGAATGTCGAGATCGCCGAAAGGGCAGGGCTCGCCATCGACAACGGCATATCGGTCGATATCCATCTGCAGACCTCGGCACCGGATATTTTTGCCGCCGGCGACTGCTGCTCCTTCCCGCTGTCGATCTATGGCGGCCGGCGGGTGCGGCTCGAATCCTGGCGCAACGCCCAGGAGCAGGGCACATTGGCCGCGGCCAACATGCTCGGCCTCGATGAAGCCGTTTCATCCGTGCCGTGGTTCTGGTCTGATCAATACGACATGACGCTGCAAATAGCCGGCCTTGCCGAAGGGGCCGCCACGCATCAGCGCCGCGACCTCGGTGCAGCCGCCTTCATTCTGTTCCATCTCGATGCCGGCGGACGATTGATCGCCGCCAGCGGCATCGGCCCCGGCAATGCGGTGGCGCGCGATATCCGCCTCGCCGAAATGCTGATCGCAGCCGGCGCCCGTCCGGATCCAGCCGCACTCGCAGCCAGCGACATCAAACTGAAATCCCTGCTCGCCGCCTGAGCCGGCCGATAAATATTCAAAGGAATTGATGATGAAGAAACATAGACGTGCGACCGTCGCCGATCTGCTTGCGGAAAAGGGCAAACGCCAGCTCACCATGCTGCGCGTCACCTCGCTGGAGGAGGCGGAAGCCGCCGAAAAAGCAGGCATCGATATCGTCTCGGTGCCGCCCTCGCTGCTCGGTCCGGTGTTCCGCGAGATCGCCCCGACGCCCTTTGCCATTCCGGGCCTCGAATATGGCGATCACGTCTCGGCCGAGGACTATATCAGGGCCGCCTTTGCGGCGCTAAAAGCCGGCGGCGATGCCGTCTATTGCGCCGCTAGCCTGCAGACGATCCGGCGCATGCGCGATGAGGGCATCCCGGTCTGCGGCCATCTCGGGCTGATCCCGTCGAAGGCGACCTGGACCGGTGGTTTCCGCGCCGTCGGCAAGACGGCGGCCAGTGCCGCCGAAATCTGGCGGCAGACCAAAGCGCTGGAAGAGGCCGGCGCCTTCGCCGCCGAAATCGAAGTCGTGCCGGGCGATATCGCTGCCGCCATCAGCAGCAACACCGCGATGCTGATGATCTCCATGGGGGCGGGCAGCGGCTGCGACGCCCAATATCTCTTCGCCGACGACGTGCTCGGCGCCAATCGCGACCACACTCCTCGCCACGCCAAGGTCTACCGCAACTTCGCCGCTGAACACGACCGCCTGCAGCGCGAACGCATCGCCGCTTTCACCGAATTCGCCGCCGATGTAAGAACCGGCGCCTATCCGGAAAAGCGTCATTGCGTCGGCATCGACGAGGCGGAGCTGAAGATTTTCCTGGATAAGCTGGCGGGCGAGACTGGCAAATAGCTGAAGGCTCTTGCTCGACCCCTTCTTCGCACCCCGCTGGGGAGAAGGGGGAAGCCTCCATTGGCTTCCGCCTTGGCCTGTGTCAGGAATGATCCGTTCGACCCAACCGGAACGGAGTATTCGGCCCCCTGTGACGATCGGCTTTGCGCATGCGGAATTGATTGCGGTGCTCGTCGCGGTGACGGGGGACGAGCCGCGCGTGATGACCATCCGCTCCGGCAATGCGCTGCCGTCCGGCCCCTTCGAAATGGGCCATCGCACCCTGCAATCCGGCCTGCGCGAATGGGTGCAGGAGCAGACGGAGCACCCGGTCGGTTATCTCGAACAGCTCTATACTTTCGCCGACCGTGACCGCAACAACGACATCCCGGGCGGTCGGACGATCTCGATCAGCTATCTCGGCCTGGTCAACGAGCAGTCGGGCGGTAGGCCGGGCTGGCACGGCTGGTACGAATATTTTCCCTGGGAAGACCATCGCCATGGCCGCCCCGTCTTGCTGGACGAGATCGTCGCCCGTCTGAAGAGCTGGGCCGACGCCGATCCGGCCCGGCGCGGCCACCGCCATCGCCGGGCGGATTTCACCTTCGGTCTCGATGGCGGCGGCTGGAACGAGGATCTGGCGCTGCAACGCTATGAGCTGCTTTATGAAGCCGGGCTCGTCGCGGAAGCCGGATGTACCGTCGAGGCCAATCTCGGCCGGGCGATGTTTGCCGATCACCGCCGGATCCTGGCGACCGGGATCGCAAGGCTGCGTGCCAAAATCAAATACCGCCCGGTCGTCTTCGAGCTGATGCCGGAGAGTTTTACGCTGCTGAGACTGCAGCGCACCATCGAGGCGCTGGCCGGACTGACTTTGCACAAGCAGAATTTCCGCCGCCTGATTGAACAGCAGGAACTGGTCGAGGAAACCGGCGGCACCGAAAGCGAAACCGGAGGCCGGCCAGCCAAGCTCTTCCGCTTCCGCCACACGGTGCTCGAAGAACGGGCGCTCGCCGGAACGAAATTACCGCTCTCCCGCAATTGACATATGCTCATGGCGAGAATATCTATTTGGCCATGATATGCTCAAATAGAGCATAATTAGGAGCCGGCCATGAACCATCTCGTTTCCGCATCCTCGCTCTACGAACGCGTCAGCCGCGTCATTCCCAAAGCCGAATGGATGACGTTCGAAAATGACGTCGACGCCATCCTCGAGCTCAAGCGCCGCCGCAACGCTGTCATTCTCGCCCACAATTACCAGACGCCGGAGATCTTCCACGGCGTGGCGGATATCGTCGGCGACAGCCTAGCGCTTGCCCGCAAGGCGATCGAGGTCGATGCCGATGTGATCGTGCTCGCCGGCGTGCATTTCATGGCCGAGACCGCCAAGCTGCTGAACCCTGAGAAAACCGTGCTGATTCCGGATCTCGGTGCCGGCTGTTCGCTGGCCGATTCGATCACGCCGGAGGATATTGCGCTGCTGCGCCAGGCCCATCCCGGCGTGCCTGTTATCACCTATGTCAACACCTCGGCGGCGGTGAAGGCCGCATCCGATATCTGCTGCACCTCGGGCAATGCCAAACAGGTGGTGGAATCGCTCGGCGTGCCGAAGGTGCTGATGATCCCGGACGAATATCTGGCCCGCAACGTCGCCCGCGAGACCGATGTCGAGATCATCGCCTGGCACGGCCATTGTGAGGTGCATGAGCTCTTCACCGCCGACGACGTGCGCCAGTTGCGCGAAAACCATCCGGGTGTCACCGTGCTCGCCCATCCCGAATGCCCGCCCGAGGTGGTGGCCGAGGCCGATTTCGCTGGCTCGACCGCCGTGATGTCGGATTATGTCGGCAGGCAGAAGCCGGCCCGCGTCGTGCTGCTCACCGAATGCTCGATGAGCGACAATGTCGCCGTGCATCATCCCGACGTCGAGTTCATTCGCCCCTGCAATCTCTGCCCGCATATGAAACGGATCACCCTGGCCAATATCCGTGCAGCGCTCGAGGAAAACCGCCACGAGGTGACCGTCGATCCGGCGATTGCTGTCGCCGCCCGCCGTGCCGTCGAAAGGATGCTGGCGATATGACCGAAATTCTAAACCATCTTTCGGGGCGCACCGTCATTGTCGGCAGCGGCCTTGCCGGGCTAATGACCGCGCTGACGCTGGCGCCCGAACCTTCCGTCATCGTCACCCGTGCCGCCCTCGGCGCCGAGACATCGAGCGCCTGGGCGCAGGGCGGCATCGCCGCCGGCATGGGTGCCGACGACAGCCCGGCGCTGCATCTTGCCGATACGCTGGTCGCCGGCGACGGCCTTTGCGATCCGATCGCCGCCGCCGGCATCGTTACCGAGGCGCCGGCGGCCATTGCCGCGCTGGAACGGGCCGGCGTGCGCTTCGACCGCAATGCTGCCGGCGAACTTTCGTTCGGGCTGGAGGCCGCTCATAGCCGCCGTCGCATTATTCATGCCGAAGGCGACGGATCGGGTGCGGCGATCATCGCCGCGCTGGTGCGGGCCGTGGCGCAAACGCCTGCCATATCAGTGCTCGAAGGTTTCGAAGCCCGGCGGATCTTGATGGATGGCGAGCGCGTTGCCGGCCTGCTCTGCGCGAGCGCTGATGGCGCTGCCATCCTGCCGACCGCGAAAGTGGTGATCGCCACCGGCGGCATCGGCGGGCTTTACGATGCGACCACCAATCCAATGGGCAATTTCGGCCAGGGGATCGCGCTTGCCGCAAGGGCAGGTGCTGATCTCGCCGATATGGAATTCGTCCAGTTCCATCCGACGGCGCTCGATTCACGCCGCAGGCCGTTGGCGCTGGTCAGCGAGGCGGTGCGCGGCGAGGGGGCTTTGCTCGTCAACGAACGCGGAGACCGGTTCATGGACCGCATCCCAGGCGCCGAGCTTGCGCCACGCGACGTCGTGGCGCGCGCTATCAGCGCCGAAATCGCCCGTGGCGGCAAGGTCTTCCTCGATGCCCGCGCGGCACTCGGCAGCCGCTTTGCCGCTCGCTTTCCTGTCATCGCGGCCCTTTGCAGCGAGGCCGGCATCGATCCGGCGACAGACCTCATTCCCGTGCGCCCGGCCGTTCACTACCACATGGGCGGCGTCGCCACGGATGAAAACGGACTGAGCTCGGTCCCGGGCCTCTGGGTGGTGGGCGAGGCAGCCTCGACCGGCCTGCACGGCGCCAATCGCCTCGCCAGCAATTCGCTGCTGGAGGCGGCTGTCATGGGCATGCGCGCGGCGCGCGACATCTCGGCCACACCGGCACGCCCTGCCGGCGCCATCCTCGCCGCGAGGCTGCCGGCACCGGCCGATGCATCGCTCGTCCGGCCGATCGTCTCGCGCCATCTCGGCGTGCTGCGCAATGCCGGCGCCGTTGAGGGCGCGATCGCCACCCTGCTGCCGCTGGCCGAAGGCGACGGGCCTGCCGCCGATCCTGGTATCGTTGCGCTGCTGATCGCCGTCTTTGCCAGCCTGCGGCTGGAATCGCGCGGCGCCCATGCCCGCACCGATTTTCCGCTGAAGCTTGCCCAGGCGAACCGGCGACAGATGCGCCTTTCCCAAGCGCTGGAGATCGCCCGCGACACGCCGACCTATACTCTTGCCCCGCTCTATACTCTTGCCCCGCTCTATACTCTTGCAAGGAGTGCCTGAGATGAACCTCGTTCCGCTTCCGCGCCTGATCGTCGAACCCTTGGTACGGGCAGCCCTGCTCGAAGATCTCGGTCTGGCCGGCGATATCACCTCGGCATCGGTCATCCCCAGCGACCATCGCTCGACGGTCATCATGGCCGCCCGCCAGCCGGGGGTGATCGCCGGTCTCGACGCGGCCGAACTCGCCTTCGCCCTTGTCGATCCGGAGATCGGCATGCGCCGGCATCTCCAGGACGGCCATGCGGTCAAGCCGGGCGACGTCATCGCCACCATCGAGGGCCCGTCGCGCGGCCTCTTGACCGCCGAGCGCACCGCGCTGAATTTTCTCGGCCACCTCTCCGGCATCGCCACGGTGACGGCAGAGATTGCCGTCGCGATCCGCGGCACCAAAGCTTCGGTCGCCTGCACGCGCAAGACGACGCCGGGGTTGAGGGCACTGGAGAAATATGCGGTGCGCGCCGGCGGCGGCATGAACCACCGTTTCGCGCTGCATGACGCGGTGCTGATCAAGGACAATCACGTCGCCATATCAGGCGGCGTCGCCGAGGCCATCCGCCGGGCTCGCGCCGGCATCGGCCATCTGGTGAAGATCGAGGTCGAAGTAGACACCCTTGATCAGCTGCGCGAAGCGATGGAGACCGGCATCGACGCCGTCCTGCTCGACAATATGACCCCGGATCAGCTGCGTGAGGCCGTCGCCATCGTCGCCGGCCGGGCGATCACCGAGGCATCCGGCCGGGTGACGCCGGCAACAGCGGCCGCAATCGCCGCCTCCGGCGTCGATCTCATCTCGGTCGGCTGGCTGACACACAGCGCACCGGTACTGGATATCGGGCTTGATTTCGTCGAGGCCGCGGCCGCGACGGAAACAGGCTCGAAACGGATTGCGCAGGTGCTGTAACGGTGACAGTTTGAATAACGCGCCGCCTCGGAACTTAAAAAACGGCGGTCGCCGAAAGTGTCGGCAAAGCATCTTCTCGGCGAGCGACACACGAAAATGCAAATATTCGCTGAAATTTTGCCTTTTTATAGCAAAACCGCTTTGCGCTGCGGCTTTATAGCTCTAACATGATCTCTGGACCGCCGGCGCGTTTGCGCGCATTGGCTTCAGGGGTGAGAACCGGGATGCAGCGGACATCCGGACATGTGTCGACGAACAGGCTCTGCCTGCTCGGTAGACCGCGATTGCTGGCGGCGGGGAAGGAACTCCCCTTGCCGGAGAAATCTTATTTTCTCCTCGCCATGCTTGCCGCCGAAGTCAATCTCGAACTCGACCGCGAAACCGTCAGGCGGCAGCTCTGGCAATCGGAGCTGCCGGAAAAGCGGGCAGGCAGCCTGCGGCAGCTGTTGGCGCGCATCGAACAGAGCATTCCCGACGACCTTCCGCCGCTGCTTGCCGCAACCAGAACCCATATCGGGCTTGCCGATGGCTGGGAGGTCGACGTCCATATCCTGAAGCAGAAAGGGGCGCTCGCCCCCGACGACAGCGATATGCTGAACGGTGAATTCCTTGAAGGCGTCAAATCGCCGACGCAGGGCGCCGAGGATTGGCTGACCTTCGAGCGCCAGCGGATCGACGAATTGCGCTCCGCCCATCTCACGCGGCTGATCGAAACATCGGAAGACAGATCGGACGAAGAGCAGGTCGCACTTGCCCGGCGCCTCTTGGAACTCGACTCTGCCAGTGAGACGGCTTATCGCGCCCTGATGCGCACCCATGTCAGGATGAGCGACCCGGCCGCCGCCCGTCAGGCCTATTTGAAATGCAAGAGCCAGTTGAAAGATGATTTCGACACCGAGCCGGAGGAAAGCACCACGGCGCTTGCCCGCGAGCTCGGCCTGATCCCCCCGGCCCAAGCCGCCACGCCGGAGCGCCCCTCGGCGCCTGGCATGTCTGCCAATCTGCTTGGCCAGCCGCGCATCATCATCCTGCCGCCGGAAAGCATCTTCACCGATCCGCTAATGGAACGCGTCGGCAGGGCGCTTCTAGAAGACGTCACCATCGGCCTCAGCCAGCAGCGCGGCTTCAAGGTGATTGCGGCGCATACGAGCCTGGAGATCCTCAGCCGCTCGATCGATCCGGCGCGTGCCGTGCCCGGCCCGCTCGACCTCAGCTTCGACTATGCGGTCTATGTTACCATCCAAGGCCGCGACGAGGATGTCTATGCCACATGCCGGCTGACGCGGACGACGACATCGGAGGTGATCTGGGCGCTGGAACTTCCGCTGGTCATGCAGAAGATCAGCGAATCCTTCGCGCATCTGACGCGGCGGATCGTCTCCTCGCTCGCAGACACGATCGAGCGCCACGAACTGGCGATGCCGATCGGCGAGGCGCCGGCGTCTGCCTACCGGCTTTACCTGGAAGGAAAGCGGCTGATCGCCCAGACCGACCTGCAGCATCTGCGCCAGGCGCGCAAATGGTTCAAATCCTCGCTCAACCGTTATGAGCATTTCTCCGCCGCCCATGCCGGCGTGTCGCGCGCGCTCGGCATGGAATGGCTGATCCGCGGCATGCGGGACAAGGAACTGCTCGATGAGGCCAATGGTGCTGCCCGGCTGGCGCAGCAGTCCGACCCCAATAGCGGCCGGGCTTACCGCGAGCTTGGCTTCGTCGCACTTTATCGCCGCCGCTTCGACGAAAGCCTGGACTATTTCCAGCAGGCCCAGGATCTCAATCCCAACGACGCCGACATTCTTGCCGATTTCGCCGACGCGCTTTCCCATGACGGCGATTTCGACCGGGCGCTGGAGCTCAGCCGTGCGGCCTTCAAGCTCAATCCGCTGCCGCCGGACTATTATTATTGGAATCTCGGCGGCATCCATTTCATGCGCGAGGAATATGAAAAAGCGATCGAGGCGCTGGAGCCGGTGAAGACGAAACAGGCGACGGCGCGCCTGCTCGCCGCCTCGCATGCGATGGCGGGCGATACCGGCAAGGCCGGCACCTACGCCAGGACGGTTCTGGAAAACTTCCCGGATTTCCGCAGCGAGGACATTCGTCATTTCGTCCCCGATCGCGATCCCGCTTTCACCGAACCGCTGATAAAGGGCCTGCAATTGGCCGGTCTTCCCTGATTGCACCGCCTTTTAACGAAGCCTGTAACGCTTAAATGACGCAGGTAATGTTTTCCTCCGATGGTTAACGGCAGCAAGGGCTGCCCAATCATCGGAGATAGAACATGAAGGCGAATGCTGAAACCACCGCAGTTCAGACACAGTCCCTGCGCTTCTCTGCAGCTGCCAGAGCAGCGATGAAACAGGACGAACTCACCGTATCCGCCAATGCGCTCGAAAGCCTGACGCATGCGCTGAGATTCCGCTAAGGACAAGATCGGTATGTCCGCTTTCGCCGATCTAGAGCAATTCCAGCAAAAATGCGAAGCGGTTTTGCGTCCGCAATTGCGTGAAAACAACGAGCATTTTCGTGTATCGGAGAAAAACGGAAATGCTCTTGAAGCGCTTGCCGATGACCTCGAACGATCATCGGCCGGCGTCAGCGATTATCATGACCGCGCTGTCACGCCGGCTCAGACACTTGCCGCCATCAGGCCTCATCTGCGCGAGTTCGGCATCACCCGCGTCGGCCTGCTGACCGCACTCGACATCCTGAACATCCCCGTCGCCTTCGCCACCCGGCCGAACAGCCATACGCTCTCGGTCTTTCAGGGCAAGGGTATCGACAATGATTCCGCCATGACCTCTGCCGCCATGGAAGCGATCGAGACGCGGATCGCCGAAATAGCGCCCGCCGATCTGACGCAGGCGAGCGTTGCCGGCATGCGGGCGGAGCATGCCGCCACGATCGATCTCGACAACGTCGCACGCTGCGCGCCCGACGAAATCGGCGGCGGTCCCATCCCCTGGTGCTCCGGGCTCGACATCCGTTCCGGCAGCAGCGTTTTCGTGCCCTGGTGGCTGGTCGGCCTCGACCATCGCGGTGAACGGCCGCCGGGCTTCGAGCAGTCGAGCGATGGGCTCGCCTCCGGCAACACGCCATCCGAAGCGGTGCTGCACGGGCTCTGCGAACTGGTGGAGCGCGACGCCTGGGCCCTGACCCAGCTGAAATCGCCTGAGCGGCTGAAGGAAAGCCGCATCGATCCCGCCTCCTTCGGCGATGCGGTCATCGATGTGATGACCGACCGGATCGCGCGGGCGGGCATGCGGCTGCTGCTCATCGACATGACCACCGATATCGGCGTTCCCGCCTTTCTCGCCGTCATCATGCCCGGCAATCTGTCCGACCGCGTCGATGCGCGCTGGGCCCATGTCTGCGGCGGCTGCGGCTGCCATCCCGATCCCGTGCGCGCCGCGTTGCGCGCCATTACCGAAGCGGCGCAGAGCCGGCTGACCGCAATTGCCGGCAGCCGAGACGATTTTTCGCCGCGCGTCTATCAGCGGCTCGACCAGAGCGCGGCGATGCAGCAGGTGGTCGAACTCTGCGAGGGCGGCGGCCGGATGCGCGCCTTCCAGCCGCGTCATCGCCGCCCGGCAACGATCCAGGAAACCATCGCTCTTATCGCCGGCCGGCTGGCGGCGACCGGCATCGAGCAGATCGTCGTGGTGCCCTTTGCGCACCGGGCTCTGCCGGTCTCGGTCGTCAGGGTGATCGTGCCCGGCCTGGAGGTCGATATCTCGGGCCAGTACATCCAGCTCGGCATGCGGGCGGTCAACACTATGAGAGGAGCCCAGTCATGAAGGTGCTGTTCGTCGGTCCGAGCCTTGGCAGCGATCTCACTGCAGCGAGAGCCATGTCCCCGCGCATCGATTTCCGGCCGCCGGCTGCCTGCGGCGACATCCTGAAGGCCGTTCACGACGGCGCCACCGCCATCGGCCTCGTCGATGGCTATTTCGGCGACCTGCCTTCGGTCTGGCACAAGGAAATTCTGTTCGCGCTTGAACACGATGTCGCGGTTGCCGGTGGCGCCAGCATGGGCGCCTTGCGGGCGGCCGAATGCGCGCCTTTCGGCATGGTCGGGATCGGCTCGATCTTCGAGGATTACGAAGCTGGGCGGTTGCTCGACGACGAGGCCGTAGCGCTGGTGCATGCGCCGCAGGCGCTCGGCTGGCTGCCGCTCTCCGTGCCGTGGGTCGATTTCGAACCGACGATCGACGCGCTTCTTGCCGGCGGCGACATCTCTTCCGGTGAACGCAAGAAACTGCTGCTTGCCGGCCGTTTCCTGCATTTTTCCGAGCGCACCTATGCCAAGGTCGTCGACGAGTGCCATTTCCGCAAGCCGCGCCGCGACACCATCCTCGCCGCTATCCGCGGGAATCGCGTCGAGCGCAAGCGCAACGACGCCCGGCTGGTGCTGGACTGGCTGCGCCGGGACGAATTCCAGCCTGTCAACCGTGACTGGCGCTTTGCCGCAACCTCGCATTGGCAGCTGCTGCACGCCGAAGTCACGCGCAATGCGGTTCCTGTAACGCTTGAATAACGGTAACGGCAGGAAAATGCAGTGGTGATGGAATCGCAGGGTTTCACGGCCAAAGGGGCGGGATGATGTTTGAACAACGCAACGAAGGTACCGGCAGCGAATACGCAAGGCTCTTCCGGCTGCTGTCGGCGGCCAAGGAGGAGGCTGAAAAACTTCAGCTGCGTAATCTGATGCACCTGACGAACATGGCGCTGCTGCAGGTCGTCATCGATTGGGACGGTATAGATCCCGACAGGGAGCTAGACGTCAATCTCGAGAAGCTGCTCGGCAGCAAGGCCAAGATCGCAATGAAGGATGCCAGCGAGAATCTGATCCTGATCGATCGCCATTGAAATTGGTGACCGTCAAGCGCGTTGATCCCCATCGATCTCGATGAGTCACCATCAAGCTCGATCAATCTCCATTGATCCGGATCGATCCCCATCGATCTAAATCAATCGCTATATCCTCATGCGGTCCGCCCCGGTCGCGTGAGGGACAACCAGCCTATTCGGCCGCGTCGCCTTCCAGCTGCTCGGTGTTGGCAATTGCCTGGACGAGCTTCAGGATCTTCTTGCGAAGAGCTTCGTTCTTGATCGAAAAGAACGCCGCATTGAGAAGCACGCCTTCGCGCGAAATGATGAATTCCTCGCTGGGGGCCGGATTGTCGTTGGCCGTATCGGGTGTCGACAGATCGTCGAAAAACGTCCGGACGTCGACCTTCAGAGCGCCGGCGATTTCAACCAGCATGCTGGCGGAAACGCGGTTGGAGCCCTTTTCGTATTTCTGGATCTGCTGGAACGTTACGCCGACACGATCGCCGAGTTCCGTCTGGGAAACCTTCCTCAGCAAACGCTGTATACGGATGGTCTTTCCGACGTGAACATCGACGGAATGCGGTTCTTCTTTCATTTGTTTTCCCTCCTGAGGACATCGGATTGAATAATTCGCCAAATCCGTGTCTGACAACTTTTACCTGAGATGGCTAAAGCTAGCAATTGCTTGGTGGTAAGTCGTCCCAAACCGAAACATTTACGTTGCTTCATGCTTACACAAGCAAAAGACATGCCAAAGTAGCACTTTTGCTAGGCACAGCACATCCTTTGATTTCGTGACGTCAAAGCGACCAGAGGCGCTGTGCATTGGCGAAAAGCAGCTTGGACCGCTCGGCCTCGCTGCTGCCGGAAAGCACGGCATGGGTCGCCGCGACCCAGGTGGAGAGGCCGCCGCCTAAGGTGCAGACCGGCCAGTCACTGCCCCAGACGACGCGATCCCAGCCGAAACTTGCTGTGACATGCTCGATATAGGGCCGCAGCGTCTGCGCTGTCCAAGTCTCGGCATCGGCATAGGCAACGACGCCGGAGACCTTGCAGACGACGTTCGGCCGCCGGGCAATCTCCGACAGGCCTACCTTCCATGGCTCGAAGGCATCCGAGCGGATGTCAGGCACGCCGCAATGGTCGAGCACGAACTGCACATCCGGCGCAAGATCGATAAGGGCGGCCACACGGCCCGCCTGATGCGGCAAGGTGCAGAGGTCGAAGGTCAGCCCGCTGCCGCCGATGCGGCGGATGTTTTCGCGAAACAGGGCGCCTTCCGATACGTCATCGGGCACCACATGCAGCACTCGGCGGAACCCCTTGACGAAGCGGTCGGCCTTTTGCCTCTCGAGATAGGCGGCAAAGCCTTGCTCCTCAGGCCGGCAGGAAACGATGGCCCCGGCAATCAGGCTGCCTGCCTTTCCGGCGATGCCGGCGATATGATCGGTCTCGGCCTGCATGGCGGCAGGGTCGACGTCGACCTCCATGTGCAGCGCCGTGGTGATGCCGCAGCGCCGCGCCTCGGCAGCATAGGTCTCGTAGAGAAAATCATGATCGAGAGCAGGCACGTCGGAGAGCCAGGGATAGGGCAGCGCCGAGCGATCGATGATATGCAGATGGGTGTCGATGAGCACGCTTTTCTCCTCCAGGATTGGCCTCGCCGCAGCCTATTTCTGGTGAATGGATTATTCAAATAGAAATTCCCGGCTCGTGCTCTAACCCTCTCCCGTGAACGGGGCGAGGGGACGTGCCCTGCGAGAGGTCGTTGCGGAACGGAGAGGTTGCGGCACATCCCCTTCGCCCCGCAAGCGGGGGTCCGAAGGACGGGTCGAGACCCGTGGCTCGACCCCGGTCGGTGCCGGCCAGCGGATGAGGGCGGCTCCCCCAGTCAGACGGCATTACCGATATCCGCCCCGGCCAGCAGCGAAAGCTCGGCGGCGGTCTTCTGCACCAGCATGATCGTTTGGGTGATGTCAGGCGCCGACGGCGCATTGACCAGCGCGATGAAGGGGCAGGTGAGGGCGGCGATGCAGCGGCCGTCCGGACCCAGCACCGGCGCGGAAAGATTGTAGACGCCAGCGGTCTGGGCGCTCGCCATCATCTCGTAGCCGCGCTCGCGGATCTGGTCGAGACGATCGTAGAATTCGGGCCCGAGTTCGAGATCGGCGCGGCTGCGCACATGTTCCGAAATCATCATCTCCCGCTCCTCGGCGCTGCGGAAGGCGAGCAGCACGTGCCCCGAGCCTGTGTCGAACAGGCTGATATGGGCGCCGATGCGGATCGAGAATCCCCAATAGTCCGGCGCCTCCTGTTGGGCGATGACGACGGCAGCACCCCGATCGAAGACCGCGAGATGATTGGCTTGGCGCGTCCGCTGGGCAAGGTCGCGCATCAGCGGCGTGGCATAGGAGGCGAGCCGGCGCACCGGCGCGTGCAGTTGGGCAAGACCGAAAAGCTTCAGCGTCAGCGAATAGCGGTCGCCATCCAGCCGGGTGACGTAACCGCGGCGCACCAGGCGGTCGAGCATGCGGTAGAATTCGTTGGGGCTGCGATCGAGCCGTTTGGCGATATCGGCCTGGGTGAGACCGCTGTCGACGCCGGCGAGCAATTCCAGGATATCGAGGCCCTTGTCGAGCGCAGGAGCGCGATAGCGGTCTGACTCCTCGGTCTCCATTGCTTCCTCCTGTAAATATCATTCTGCATATACGCAGAACCGCAGCCGGAAAAGGAAAAGTTTGCGCTTGACCCTTGGCCAATCGTCTGTTTGTCTATAAACAGACAAATCATCACTGAAGATCGCCTCGGTAAGTTGAGATATCGCACGCTCGAGAACTAGACCAGGCGGCAGGTTGTATCTTGCCGGAGGGTGGTTAGAGCGCGCAAACTGGGAAAAAGCGCATGCTCAGCCCTCGTCAAGACAAACAGCATTTCGATCGTTCGGCATAGACATTCCAGAAAAGGCCCGTGACATGACAAACAGACTTTCCGGCAAGACCGTTCTCATCACCGCCGCCGGCCAGGGCATCGGCCGGGCGACGGCGGAAGCCTTTGCCGCGGTCGGCGCCAAGGTCCACGCGACCGACATCAATACCGGCGCGCTGGCGACGTTGGCCGCGGAAACCGGGGTTTCCACCCATCAGCTGAACGTGCTCGAGGAGGATGAGGTCAAGGCCCTCGTCGCCGAGATCGGCGCTGTCGACGTGCTGTTCAACTGCGCCGGTTTCGTGCATGCCGGCTCGATCCTGGAGATGAAGGATTCCGATTTCGAATTTGCGCTCGACCTCAACGTCAAGGCGATGATCCGCACTATCCGCGCCGTGCTGCCCGGCATGCTGGAGCGCAAGGACGGGTCAATCATCAACATGGCCTCCGTCGCCTCAAGCATCAAGGGCGTGCCGAACCGCTTTGCCTATGGCGTCACCAAGGCGGCCGTCATCGGCCTGACCAAATCCGTCGCCGCCGATTATGTCGCCGAGGGCATCCGCTGCAACGCCATCTGCCCCGGCACGGTTGAAAGCCCGTCCCTGCAGGACCGGATGCGCGCCCAAGGCGATTATGACGCGGCCCGCGCCGCCTTCATCGCCCGCCAGCCGATGGGCCGGCTCGGCTCGCCGGAGGAGATTGCCGATCTCGCCGTCTATCTCGCCGGTGCCACCTACACCTCCGGCCAGGCAATCGCCATCGACGGCGGCTGGACGATCTGAGCTCAGTTAATGACGCGGCCGGCAAGCATTGCCTGCCGGCAAGATAATCGGCCGATATAACAGGCTTTAAGGAATCGGGAGGAACAACCATGACCCGCATCACCGACCTTCGTGTCTTCGATCTCCGCTTTCCCACGTCGCAAAGCCTGGATGGATCCGATGCGATGAACCCCGATCCGGACTATTCGGCGGCCTACGTCATTCTCGATACGGATACCTCAGGCCTGGCCGGCCACGGCCTCACCTTCACCATCGGCCGCGGCAACGACATTTGCTGCATGGCGATCGAAGCGATGCGCCATCTGATCGTCGGCGCCGACCTTGCCGACGTGCTCGCCCATCCCGGCAAATTCTGGCGGCATCTGACCAGCGACAGCCAGTTGCGCTGGATCGGCCCGGAAAAGGGCGCCATCCATCTGGCGACCGGTGCCGTCGTCAATGCCGTCTGGGATCTGCTCGCCAAACAGGCGGGAAAACCGGTCTGGCGACTCGTCGCCGACATGTCGCCGGAAGAGATCGCCGACATCGTCGACTATCGTTATCTCACCGATGTGCTGACCCGCGACGAGGCCATCGAGATCCTCAAGCGCGCCGAAGCCGGCAGGGCCGAACGCATCGCCATCCTCGAAAAGGAAGGCTACGCCTGCTACACGACCTCGGCCGGCTGGCTCGGTTATGAGGACGAGAAACTGCGCCGCCTCTGCCAGGAGGCGATCGACGCCGGCTTCAACCATATCAAGATGAAGGTCGGCCGCGACCTCGAAGACGATATCCGCCGCTTGAGGATCGCCCGCGAGGTGATCGGTCCCGATCGTTACCTGATGATCGACGCCAACCAGGTCTGGGACGTCGGCCAGGCGATCGACTGGGTCAAGGCGCTTGCCCCTGCCAAGCCCTTCTTCATCGAAGAACCCACCAGCCCAGACGATGTTGCCGGTCACCGCAAGATCCGCCAGGCGATCAGCCCGGTAAAGGTCGCGACCGGCGAGATGTGCCAGAACCGCATCATGTTCAAGCAGTTCATCGCCGAGGGCGCAATCGACATCGTGCAGATCGATTCCTGCCGCATGGGCGGCCTGAACGAGGTGCTTTCCGTGCTGCTGATCGCCGCCAAATTTGGGCTGCCCGTCTGGCCGCATGCCGGCGGCGTCGGCCTCTGCGAATATGTGCAGCATCTGTCGATGATCGATTACATCGCGATATCCGGCACCAAGGACGGCCGCGTCATCGAATATGTCGACCACTTGCACGAACACTTCCTCGACCCCTGCCGGATCGACAACGCCGCCTATATGCCGCCCACCCTGCCGGGCTTCTCCATCGAGATGAAACCGGCCTCGATCAGCAACTATACGTTCCGAGGTTAGGAAAACTCCGCCGCGGCGGCAGAGCTTTCATCAAGGCGTTGAAGCAGAAATAGTACCGCCAGTGAGATAGTCATTGAACACGAGAAATCTCTATTGGGCAGGCGCATGCGCGCACTGCCATCAGGGACGGCTGATTTTCCAAAATGACATGACTCATCGTAGACTCTACGTACATTGTGAAGAGTGCGAATGGGGATGGTTACATCCCTCGGATGTCGGAGACGCCGAGAAAGGCTTTCTTACGCTACTCCAAAATTTCGATACCGGCGATCCGACGTTGGAAGAGATACAGCAAAGCGAATGGCGTAATTATCTTACAGGATCACTGCGTCTATAGGCTCGACGATTACGCCGCATCCCTACCGGATTTGACCGACGTGCTCCGCGTCTTTCGCAACGCGCAATCCATCGATTACGACAAGCCGTGAAATCCCTATGCAGGCTTTCCGCTCCGTTGCTACCATAGGTCAACGTATTCATTGTTGGCCGTAGAATAATTTCCTGATTTTTATAGTCTTTCTCGCCGCCGATTGACTTCCAATCTGAGAGGACTGCTCCAATTCACTTGGAGGCGGCGAAGCTTGCTTTTTACGGCGCTGAGGAATATTTTCGAAGGGTGAATGCGGAGGGGGCCAAGCACCAGCAGGCCAGCAAATTTTATTGAACTTAAACAATAGAATGTTTGCGATCGAGCCATGCCCAAGTTTCACCATGTCAGGAGACTGTGTGCTTATCTGCTGATCCTGGCGGCAATGCTGCTGTCGATCGGCACGGCACATGCCGCCATCAGCGAAGGTGAGAGCGGACGCCGCGTCGCCCTCGTCATCGGCAACTCGGTCTATAAGACGCTGCCGTCGCTTCCCAATCCCGCCAATGATGTCGAAGAGGTGGCAGCCACGCTGCGGGCCGCCGGTTTCGACGTGACGATCGGCGTCAATGTCGACCGCATCGGGCTCGAGGATACGGTGCGCCGCTTCCTGCGATCGACCAGCAATGCCGAGGCCGGCCTGATCTATTATTCGGGCCACGGCATCCAGGTCGGCGGGCAGAATTTCCTCGTGCCGGTCGATGCGACGCTGGAGACGCCCTACGACGTCGAGACGCAGACCATGCCGCTCGACCTGATCCTCAACCATCTCAAGCAGAATTCGCGGGTGCAGCTGATCTTCCTCGATGCCTGCCGCAACAATCCCTTCAACGCTCAAAAATTCTGGATGGCGGAAAAGCTGGAGCCGGTCGGCGCCACCCGCGGCCTTGCGCGCATCGACAGCGATCTCGGCAGCCTGATCGCCTTCTCAACCGAGCCGGGCCAGGTGGCGCTCGACGGCACCGGCGCACTCAGCCCCTATTCCGAATCTTTCATCAAGCGCGCTAGCGAACCAAATAAGGAAATCCGCCAGGTTCTGACCGATGTCCGCCGAGACGTAATCGCCATGACCAATGGCAAGCAGGTCCCCTGGGAAAACTCCTCGCTGATGGACAGCTTCTATTTCATCCCGGCGCCGCCGCCGCCGAGCGTCGAGCCGATGCAGCAGGTCAGCGTGCCGGAAGACGCGGCGAGCACCAAGCTGCCGATCGCGCCGCCGCATGACGAGACCGGCTCGACGCTGCTGGTCACCCTCAACCAGCTTCCGCAGACCGGCAAACTAAGCTTCGACGGCAAGCCGGTCGCCCAGGGCGACAAGATGCCCGCCGCGGCGCTGACGGCGCTGAGCTATGATTCCTCCGGTGTCGCCGCCGGAACCGTCGGCCTGATCGGCTATACCGTCAGCGATCCCTATGGCCAGGCGACCCAGGGCGTGGTCGCCATCACCGTCTCGGCCGATGCCGGCGCCAAGCTCGCCCAGCTCGAACAGCAAAAACAGGTGCGGCTTGCCGATGCCGATGCCTATCTGAAGACGCTGTCGCGCGACATGGATACGCCGATCGGCGTCGGCCCGGTCAAAACAAGCCTGCCGGTCGTTCCGGCATCGGCGGCGGAAATGACCTTCAAGGTCGCGGCCCTGCCCGACAAGGGCACACTGCGGGCCGGAGACCGGGTGATCGGGCTCGGCCATGTGCTGGAGGCCGCCGATATTCCGGCCCTTTCCTACGAGCCGCAGATCGGCACCGAAAACCAGCCTTTCGCCCTGACGCTGCAGGCCGCCAATGACGATCTCCAGCCCGCCACCGTCACCTTCAAGCCAGTGCTTGACGCCTGCGACACCGCTGCCGCAGCACCACTCGACCTGCAGGGCGTGACCGCGGGCAAGCTGCCGAACGAGATCGACCCGAGCATCGCGGTACCTGCCTGCGCCGAGGCGATGAAAACCTATCCCGAGGTGGCGCGCTTCGTCTATCAGCTCGGCCGCGCCCAGCTCGCCAACCGTGACACCAAGACGGCTTTCGCGACGATCAAGAAGGCAATGGATGCCGGGCATGTGCGGGCGATCTACGAACTGTCGAGCCTCTACGAGTTCGGCGCTTCCGTTCCGCGCGATGCCGCCAAGGCAAGCGAGATCGCCAAGAGCGGTGCGGCCAAGGGCGATCCCTTCGCCCTGCACAGTTACGGCAAGGCGCTCTACTACGGCCGCGGCACCAAGGCCGATCAACAGCTGGGATTACGCCTGATGCTGCAAGCCGCTGATCTTGGCCATACCTACGCGATGAACGAACTCGGCTATATCTTCCTGAACGGCGTCAACGTTCCGGCCGATCCGGATCGCGGCATTCGCTTCTACGAGGCCGGCGTCCAGCGCAACGACATCTATTCGCTGAACAATCTTGCGCTCGTCTACCGTTTCGGAAAAGGCGCGCCGGAGGACCTCCCGAAAGCGCTCGACCTTTTCACGCGGGCGGCGGAAGGCGGTCAGCCCTATGCCCCGACAAATCTCGGCCGCATGTACCGGGACGGCGTCGGCGTTGCCGCGGACAAGGCGGAAGCTGTGAAGTGGCTGGAGATGGGCGCCGAACGTGGCGACTATTGGGGCGCGCTGGACCGGGCGATCCTGGCCAAGGAAGACGGTGCCGATGCTGACGGCCTGGCAACGGCCGCCCGTTATTTCGCGCTGGCGACCGCCGTCAACATGCCGGGCAGCGGCGATCCGAAGAACCAGGCAAAGGCGGCGCTCAAGACCTTGCCCAATGCTGCCAAGAAGAAAGCGGAAGAGAGCTTTGCCGCCGAGCTGACCGCTCAGGAGAAAAAGGCGCTTCCAAAAACCAAGTCGCTCGACGACAGGCTCGTTCAGCTCGCCAAGGCGACATGGGTCAAGCGAAATCCGAGGTACGATCTCTTCTAAATGGCGGTCTGGGGGCGCCTTACATGAACAGCAAACTCATCATTCGTGTTCTCATGTGCTCAACCTTCATCGCGGGCTCAGGCGCAATCCTGCAGAGTTGTATCTTCGACCCGGGCGCCAGGACGCTGTTTGCCAGCGAAGAGCCGACGGTCAACAACCAGCCGACGGTAAAACGAACGCCGGCCGTCAAAAAGGTAGCGGCAACGAGCAGTCAACCGGCTTTTGCCCGCTCTGATAATGGAGCCGGCGGGAACTCCGGCTCCAGCTCCGGTGGCATGGGCGGCTCCTCGGGCGGCATGGGCGGTTCTTCCAGCTCAAGCAGCTCATCAAGTTCCAGCAGTTCCTCTAGCTCCAGCGGCGGCACGTCCTGGTCGGATCGCCGCCTGAAGACCGACATCCGCCGGCTTGGCACTTCGGCTGAGGGTATTCCAATCTATGCCTTCCGCTACATCTGGGGCGGGCCGATGTTCGTCGGCACCATGGCGCAGGACCTGCTGGCGATCAGACCTGATGCGGTCGTCGCCACCGGATGGGGCTATTACATGGTCGATTATGACAAGCTCGATATTGCGATGATCTCTGTGCCAGATCTGTCACCGCTGACAGCTGAAGCAGCATTGGCGCAAGCGGCGAAGGCAGCGCGGAAACGCTCTCCGGTCCCCATCCAGCCGGCTATCTGATCGAGAGGCCGAGCGCGTGCCGATATCGCAGGACAGGGATATCCTTGCCGGGAGTCCGCTGATCATTCAGGCTGCGACCCTTGTCGGCGCCCTCGTCGGCATTGCGCTCTCGACCTATCTGCAGCTCGAGCCCGGCAAGGCGATGGCGCTTGCCGTTACCTGTCTTCTCCTCGCGTGGATCGCCGTCGACGGCATGCCGGCCGTTCGTCGCGCCTGGTCATCGCAAGACAGGCGGCACGAATCTGCCGCCGCTTGCTGGCGGCGCATCGGAACCAAGCTCGCCGGCCTCGCTGCGCTTTTGGGCGCGGTCGTCATCGCCTGTTCCGTCTTTCCGTTTTTCACGCAATCGTCGGCGGTCCAATGGTTCATCGAAGCAGGCCACACGACCATTCCCATCTCCATTGCAGTTGCCGGCGCCACCATTCTCTACGTCGCGGTCACCGATCTCGTCGCCGAGGAGCCCGACGATTATCTCCATCAGGTCGGGCGTGCAGTGCTGATGCAGGATTTTCGCGAAGAAGACGTGCTCTTCGCACTACGCCTTCTTACGATCAAATGCTTCTTCCTCGTGCTGATGTTTTCAGGCGGCATAGCGGCTCTTTCCGATCTTGCCGACAAGCCGGCCTGGGTCTTTCCTCCCCTTTCAGCGGCCTGGTTCGAAGGCTTGATGCGGCTTGCCATTCTTCTTGACGTTATCCTTGCAGCCGGCGGCTACATCGCCACCTTCAAGCTTTTCGGCTGGCATGTCAGGGCGACCGAGACGACGGCGCTCGGCTGGCTCGTCTGCCTCGTCTGTTACGAGCCGTTCTTCCCGGCGATCTCGCATGCCTTCCTGCCCTATGGCGACGGGCCGGGTTGGCAGAGCGTGATCCGGGAGGGCTCGGCCGTCTTCATCCTCTGGAGCGTCGCGACGCTCTCCTGCACGGTCATCTACGTCTGGGCGACCGTTGCCTTCGGGCCGCGTTTTTCCAACCTGACCCATCGCGGCATCATCACCTCCGGCCCCTACCGCTTCGTCAAACATCCGGCCTATGTCTCAAAGAATATCTCCTGGTGGCTGTTTGCGGCCCCGAGCTTTATCGCGAGCGGGTTTGCCGAAGGACTGGCGCGGGCCGGCATGCTGGCGATCGTCAGTCTCATCTACCTCATGCGCGCCCGCGCCGAAGAGCGCATGCTGAGCCGGGATCCCGCCTATCGGGATTATGCCGAGACCATTGCCGCGCACGGGCTTCTGGCGATGGCCAAGCGGCGGCTGGCGCCGACAGCGCCACGCGTCTGAAAAGACGCGCAGGATGTAGGCGAGGGTGAGTTTGGCGGAACAGCGTCCCCCACTCCGTCGTCCGCGGGCTTGACCCGAGGACCCATGACGCGGCTGTTGGTGGGTGCCGCCTGGATGCTCGGCGCAAGGCCGAGCATGACGGAGGACGAGGTGGGCGGAAGTGGCAAATCTTAGCGTGGACACCCACGTCGGGACTGTGGTCCGAATGCCTCAGACAGCGGCGGCCGCTATAATACTTTGAATGCAGCAGACAGCCGGCGCGAAGCTCCGGTCGATCAGCCATCCAACCCCCTGAAGCGCACCGGCTGATAGCCGCGCATCAGCAGGCTGCCGAGCGAATAGGTGTTGCGGCAGACGCGGCCCTTGCAGGCGTTCGGCGAGGCCTCCATCACCTCCACCTTGCGGTCGTCGGTGAAGCGCATGAACAGCAGGACGTGCGAGCCCGGCTTGTTCAGCGCGTCGCCCGGACGCAGCGACCAGGGGTCGGAGAGGCGCTTGGTGATGCCGGGAAGGGCGCGCGTCGAGACATGCATCTTCAGGCCCCAGGCGTCGCTGACGAAGCCGGAGCAGTCGACGCCGAGGATATTGGATTGCGGCGCGCTCTTGGTGCAGACATTGCCGGCGGTCTGGCCCTTTTCGACGCCACCGATGAAATTCTCGAGCGGCGTCTTGCAGCCCCAGCAATAGGGAACGCCCTTGACCGTCTGTCCGCGCTTGCCGATCAGGTAGATCGGCCGGCGCAGCCGGTTCATGTTGAGGCAGCCGGGCCCGGGATCCCCGCCGTAGGCGGTTGACGTCACCAGCCAGTTCAGCGTCTCGAAGCCGATCGCCCGCTCGATGACATCGCTGCGCGACTTCGGCACGATCGCCACCTTCGGCGTCCTGCCGGGCTTGCCCGCAACCAGCGGCTTGGCGGGCCGCGCGACGGCAAGCTTTCGGCCAGGGTCGCGGCCGTCGAGCCGCAGCACCTGCGCCCGGCTTTCCTGCGATCTCAAATAGAGCACGTCGCCGCGCGGGCCGATCGCCACGAAGCGTCTGGAGAAAACCGTGCCGGGGTCGATCGGCAGATCGTAGACCCGGTCCATCGCCCCATTCGGCGTGAAGCGCACCACCAGCATGCCGGTGCGCTCCGGCCGGTCGGCCGGCACCAGTTCGACCAGCGCATAGGGGCGGCCCGTCGTGTCGATGTCGAGAAGTTCGACGGTGCCGATCCGCCCTTCCGAGGCGAGCTGCAGCGACAGGAAATTCTCCTCCGAGCTCTCGCGCCGCAGCAGGATCTCCGCCTTGTCGTTGGTAGCCGCGACTTCGGCGACGATATCGCCGAGCCCGCGGCTCGGCACATATTGGATGACCGGCGGGCGGGCGTCGGGCCGGCTGGTGCTGCGGCCGATCTCGTCGACGATGCTGTTCAGCGGCCCCGGCGGCACCGAGCCCATCGAGGCGAAGACCGAGCGGGTATAGTCGTCGGCATCGCCGCCATCGACGGCGCGAAGCGTCTGCGACCGGCCGTCGGCTTCGGTGGAACGCGCAAGCGGCACGACGCCATCCGACCAGAGGTAGAGTTCGTTATGAACGACGGCGAGATCCTCCGGCGTCGCATTCTCCGGCAGGGGCAGGATCTCGGGCTCGGCCTGCGAGCGTTCGGCGTCGACGGCAAGCACGCGGCCGTTGTTCTGGTCGAGAATATAGAGGGTGCCGTCGTCGCCGACGGTGATCGCCGCCGGGCCGGATGCCTCGACTTCCTCATTGGCGGAAATAATGCCGACCGAACGCCCGCCGTCGCCGCCGGGAAGCTCGATCATCACAGTGTCTTTGGCAAGAACCGGCGAAGCAACCGCAAGTGCCGCGGCAATCAGAACATGCGACGCTAAACCACGCATTGCCTCGACCCCCAAAAGACCGTCAAGTCTTTAAAATGGTAGGACAGATGTGGCTTGTCAGCAAGCTGTTGCTTTCCAAACGATTTGGAGATCGGCGCGGGGAATAGTACAAGAACATCGTCGCGAAGATTACTGGCAGGGAATGCTTATGCTGGAATGGAACGGTGACGAACTGGCGCTCGATATCAGCCTGCTGGAGCAGGTGCGCGCAGCCCGGATAGGCTTCTCCGATCGCGTCTGCGCGGCTTCGGCCAGCTCCGACGACAAGCATCTGGCGCAGTTGCGTTCCGAGCCGACCTATCTGATGGCCGAGTTCCTCTATTCGATGAAGGTGTTCGGCATCAGCACGGCTGCGGATATCGAGCGCTTCGCCGATCTGCACAATGATTATGTGGTGTCGCTGACACGCGATCCGGCCAAGCTGCAGCGCCTCGGGCTGTCGCAGGATCGGGCGCTCGCCTCGATGTTTACCGCCGATACCAAGCCGCGGCTGATCCAGAACTGGGCGGAAAAATCAGGCGCGATCGACCAGTCCAATCTCGCCCGTTTCCTGGTTGCTGTCATGTCGAGCGAGACCTGCCGCAAGACGCTGATCGATTTCGAGACGGCCGGCTTCATGCAGCGCAAGCGCTCGCCCTACGGCACCATGGTCGTCTGGTCGACGGGCATGATCGAGGAGATCTTCGGCGAGATGCTGCGCGATCTCCGCCTCGGCCTGCAGCAATTGAAGATCCTCTGACGACAGCGCCTCCAATCCTCGCGCTGGCGCTCGCGGCCAGCCGATTTCGACCCTCCCAATCGATTGCCACCGAGCGCCGTTGCCATCTTTCCGGCCGCTGCCTATTGTTTCAGCGATTGCCGCGCAATAACGCCCCTAAGACGGATGTGACGACGATGACGAAATCCCGGCTCATAACCTTGTCGATCGGCCTTCTCATGGCGCTGCCGCAGCTCGGCCATGCCGGCCCGGCCGAGGATGCGCTGGCGGCGCGCAACCCCGCGCTTGCCGCCCTGCGCCAGCATGACGAAAAGGCCTTTGCCGCGGCAACTGCGATCATTGCTGAACACGAACGCGCCAAGGGGCTGACACCCGGCGAAACCAAGTTGCCGGACGCGACTTCGCCCGGCCGCGACATGGGCTCCGGCCCCGGCAAAGAATTCACATCAGACAATCCGGATATTCTCTGGCTCTACAATTCCTCGCCCGAGGGCATGAGCGACCTGATCTCGATTTTGAAATCAGCCGGGCAGAAACCCAAGAACTAACCACGACTTCGAAGTCAAAAGGATTGCATCGGACGGCGGATATTGCCGAACCAGAGTCATGCGCAGGTCTTTTCCGGGACGGTTTCTTCCAGGCTCCAAATAATTTGTAACCCTCCCTCAAGCAAGACGGGCAAAGCCATCCCAATTTCGCCGGTCAGTGCTATTCTCATCTTCGACACAGTGTGAGATTGTTCGAAAGAGGAGGTTTTCCAATGCCGAACCGCAAAGCCATCCTAGCCGCAGCCACCTTTCTTTCGTTCTTTGCGGTGGTTCCCGCCGTCGAGGCGCAGAACGAACGCACACTGACCGAAGCCCCGGCCCAGACCGGCCCCGTCAGCATCACCTTCGATCGCGCCGAGGCCAAATACGCCATCGGCGAAGTCGTCGGCCTCTTCATTCAGTCGAGCGAGAATGCCTATGTCACGGTACTGAACGTGTCGCCGAACGGTTCTGTCGTCAAACTTTTCCCGAACAAATACCAGACCGATGCCCTCGTCGGCGCCGGCAAACGCGTGCAGGTTCCGGATCCGGCCAGCGGCGCCCGGCTGCAGGTCTCCGGCCCTGTGGGTCAGGAGCAGATCAAGGTCTTCTATTCCTCCAAGCCGCTCAATATCTTCGCCGATCTCGGCGGCAGTGGCAGCGGCATGTTCCGCTCGATCGACGGCGGCATGGATGCCGTCTCCCGCAGCCTCGAGGAAGCCCGCAGCCTCGGCACCAAGATCAGCAGCAAGACACTGATGCTGACGACGGTCGACAGCCCGGCGGCCCTGCCGCCCGTCACAACCCCGCCGGTTGCAGCCGCCCCCGCGGCAAAACCGGTCGAACAGGCTGCAAAGCCGCCGAAACCGGCCGCCGCTCCGAAGCCGAAGCCGGTGATCAAACAGGAGGTCGCCAAGAAACCGGAGCCGGTGATCGAAAAGCCGAAAAAAGTCGCGCCAAAGCCTGTGGAGCAGGCGACGACGCAGCCGCCGAAGAAATACAAGATCGTCACCAATCTGGCCCCCGGCCAGGAGCTTGCCGCCGACGAGTTGCAACTGATCGGCCCGGCCGACACCACATCATCCACCCGCCCCAGCCAATATAAACAACCGAGCCAGTATAAGCAGCCGGCCCAGTCATCCCAGACCAAGATGCCGAAGATGCCGATGCCGCAGCTCAAGATGCCGCAATTCAAGCTTCCCGGCGGTTTCAGCATCAAGATGCCGCAGCTCAACCTCGGCCGTTCGGCAGAGCCCGGCCAGGCCGGCGAAGGCGAACAGATCGAGGTGGCGAATGCCGATACGCCTGCCTGCACCGCCCTTCTCGACAAGCTGAACACGGCCGTCGCCGCCAAGGATATCAATGCCGCCGCAACCGAGGCCGATGCGATCGCCGTCAGCGCCGAATGCGGCCAGTTCCAGGTGAATGCCCAGCGTCGGGTCGCCGCGCTCCGGCTCTCCGCCGCCCAGGAGATGATGGCCGCCAACCAGCCGGTTGCCGATTACGAGCCGCTGCTGGTCGCCGCAGACAGTCCGCAGGTGCTCTGGCAGGCTTCCGCCACACTCGGCGAGATCTATTTCTCCGCCCGCCGCTTTGCCGATGCTGCCGCCGATTACCAGCAGGCGATCGAGATCATCAAGAACGAGACCCGCACGCCGAAAGCGCCGCCGGCCGATACCATCTCCGATCTCATCCAGCGCGCCGCCCAGGCCCGCATCCTTGCCGCCAACCCTTCGAGCGACAATCCGCAGGGCAGCTTCGTGCCGGCCGAGAAGGATCACCGCAGCGGCGTGCTCGGCGGCATCTATTCGGAAAATGTCCGCGGCATTGTGCCGGTCTCCATTCCGGTGCCGATCACCTTCGATTTCGACAAGTCGAGCTTCACTTCGATCGGCACCGAGGCCGCCGAGGAATTGCTGGAGGCGCTGAAGGAGCAGAAGCCCGGCCGCGTCATCCTCGTCGGCCACACCGACCGCCGCGGCGGCGACGACTATAACCAGAAACTCTCCGAGCGCCGCGCCCAGGCCGTCGCCGACTTCCTGAAGAGCCACGGCATCGACGCCACGATCGACGCCGAAGGCCGCGGCGCCTCCGAGCCGGTGGACGTCACCGCAACCGCAAACCTCACCGAAGACGATGTCGATGCGCTGAACCGCCGCGTCGAATGGCGTCGCGAATAGCTGGGGCGAGGGGGGAGCTCGGCCATGTCCACATCCGTTTCCATGGCCGCAGCTTTTGCCTTCCTCACCCTGGCGGCCACCACTAGCCTGGCAAGGACGATCGAAGCGCCCGAGCGCGGCGCCGTCCGGGCGGTGCTGATCGGCATCGATCTCTATCGCAACGTCCCGCCGCTGCACGGCGCTGTTGCCGATGCCGAAGACCTTTCGCTGTCGCTTCGTTCGGTCGGCGTCGAGGACATGACGCTGCTGAAGAATGGCGCTGCCGACCGCGAGGGCATCTTCCACGCGATCGAAGCCGTCACCGAACGGGCAGGGGCCGGCGATCTCGTCGTGCTCGGCATTGCCGGCCACGGCTCGAGCGAGCCGGAGCGCGTCAAGGGCTCGAAGCCGAGCGGCCGCGACGAGGTCTATGTGCTGGCCGGTTTCGATACCCGGCTACCGGGATCGCGCGAGCGCATCTTTGGCGACGAATTCAAGGTGCTGATCCGCAATCTCGAGGCCAAGGGCGCCGATGTGTTGTTCATCGCCGATACCTGTCATGCCGGCGGCATGACCCGCGAGGTCGATCCGCGCGGCGCCGAGATCAGCTGGCGCCAGGCGCCGTCCTATACGATCGAGGAGGACGATCTCGCGCCGATTTCGACCACCGCGGATGCGCTCTCCACCGGCTTCGATTTCAAGCGGCTGACCTTTCTCGCCGCCGTCGACGACAACACCAAATCGCCCGAAATATCCATTCCCGGCATCCCGCAGAAACGCGGCGCGCTGAGTTATGCCACCGCCCGCGCCTTCGAAGGGGCCGCCGACCGCAACGGCGACGGCACTGTGACCCGCCGCGAACTCTTCGAATATGTCCGCCAGGCGGTCTATCAGTTCACCGACCAGCGGCAGAACATCTTTACCGAAAGCCCGCCGGGAACCGATCTCGACCGCGCTATCGTCTATGATTATGGCGGCGCCGGCACGCCGGCGGCGGCAGCGAAATCAACCACTCCGCCGCCGGCCGAACCGGCGCCGATCGGTATCGCCGCCCTCGGCGCCGAGCCGGTGCTGCAGGGCATCGAGCCGGCCGTCACGCCGTTCAAGCTGACGGATGGCGCCAATGCCGAACTGGTCTTCGATCCGGAAAAGCGCGAGGCGATTGCCGGCGGCGATGTCGTCGCCTCCGGCATCGGCGCCGGCGACATGCCCTTCGTCGTCGACCGGATGGCCGCCCTCGACACGCTGAAGCGGTTATCCGAAGTTAATCCACAGACCGTGCGCGTCACGCCGTCCGACACCGTCCATCGCGAGGGCGAACGGGTCGGCGTCGCGATCTCCGATCTATCGGGCCGCAAGCTGGTGCTTTTCGACGTCACCGGCGATGGAACCGTGCAGTTCCTCTATCCCGGTGAGAAAGACGTCGATGCCGGGATGTCTCAGAATTTCGATCTCGATCTCTCCGTCGTTGCCCCCTTCGGCACCGACCTGCTCGTCGCCGTCAGCTCTGAAAGCCCGATGCCCCAGCTTGTGGAATTCCTGAAGCAGAACGACCGGCGCCGCACCGCCGGCAATATCGCCAGGCGCCTTGGTGACGTCCTGCCCAAGGGCGCCCGCGTCGGATTTACCGTCCTTTATACCTCCGCCGGAGCCAAGCTATGAGCAGGTCGATCAGCAGGGTCCTGAATATTGCGTCCGTCATGCTGCTTCTGGCCACGCCTGCGCTGGCGCAGCAGGATACCGATTTCGCCGGCGAGGATGGCGGGCGCGTCATCGGCGGCCAGACGGCGAAGAAGGGTGAATGGCCCTGGCAGGTCAAGATCCTGGCGCCCGATCCCGAACAGCGCGGCCGCTTCGGCGGCCATTGCGGCGGCTCGCTGATTGCGCCGCGCTGGATCCTGACCGCCGCCCACTGCGTCACCAGCGGCCGCTCCGGCAAGCAGGATCTGTTCGCCCGCGATCTCTTGATCGTCGAGGGCAAGTCGAAGATCGACAAGGTCATCGCGGTCGACGGGCCCGACAAACCCGGCCTTGCTGTCGAAGACGTTGTCATTCACGAGGATTTCGACCGCAAGGTCTTCGCCAACGACATCGCCCTGATCAAGCTTGCCGAACCGGCCGTCTCCAGACCGGCAATTCTCGCCTCAGCCTCAGACGACGAGGTCGAAAGCGCCGGCCACAAGGCCGTCGTCACCGGCTGGGGCTACACCAAGGCCGATCACGGCTGGGACGACAAATACCTGCCGACCGAGCTGCAGGAGGTCGAGCTGCCGATCGTCCCGCGCGAGGATTGCCGTGCTGCCTATCGCGACAGCTCGATGCGGATGAACCCGATCGACGAGCGCAATGTCTGCGCCGGTTATGCCGAAGGCGGCAAGGATGCCTGCCAGGGCGACAGCGGCGGACCGCTGGTCGCCCAGCGCCCGGACAAGCGCTGGATCCAGCTCGGCATCGTCAGCTGGGGTGCGGGCTGCGCCGAGGCCGAACATTACGGCGTCTATACCCGTGTGGCCGCCTTCCGCGACTGGATCGCCGCCAAGACCGACGGTGACGTGCCAAATGTGGAAGGGCCTGCCGCCGGCGATCAGGTCGCGTCGACCACCACCAGTGAGGGAACGAAGCAGAGGAAGTCCGGGCAGGAAGAGGCCAACCTCGCCATCACCTCGCCGACAGGTGAGGCCTCGCCGACAGGTGAGACCTCGCCCAACGGCAACACCCCGCCCGCTGGCGCAACCGAAACGCCGAACCCCGACGTGCCGGCCGCAGATACTCCGGCCGACAATCAGCCCGCCGTCCAGCCGGCACCCGTTCAAATCCCCACGATGCAAAGCTCCCCTGGCGACCGCGCGTTGCTGATCGGCATCGACGATTACGACATGCGCGAGGCGAAGCTGACCGGCTCCGCCAGCGACGTGAAGGCTATGCAGGTCTTCCTCGCCAAGACGCTCGCCTATCGTCCGGAACAGATCCACACGCTGACCAACCGCAAGGCGAGCCGCGAGGCGATCCTTGCCGAGATCGACGACTGGCTGGTGCGCCAGTCGACGCCGGGCAGCCGGGTCTTCCTCTATTTCAGCGGCCAGGGTTCGGAGGAAATGGGCGCCGAGGCGACGACGAGCCCGACGCTGGTGGCAGTCGATGCCAAGCTGACACGCGAAGGCGGCAAGGTAACGGTCACCAACCAGATCCGCGAAACCGAGATCGCCGCCCGGCTGAACAGCCTCAAGGACCGCCGCGTGACGCTGCTGATCGACGCCTGCCACGTGGGCCCCGGCAGCCGCAGCGCAGTGGCAGCCCCCGCGGGCACCGTGCGTTGCCTCGGCCCGGCGCTGGCAGCGCTCGAACCGCCGAACAAATCGGGCAAGGAAGCGAAGTTTTCCTTCGGCGGCGAAAACGCCATGGTCTGGTCGGCCGTCAACGCAGGCCAATGGGCGCTCGTCGACCGCGAGGCCAAGGCGCCGGTCGGCGTCTTCACCCGCAACTTCATCGAAGGCGTGCAGGATGGCGTGGCGCGTGCCGCTGATAAGCCGAATGTTAGCAACGCCGCCCTGCTCGATTATGTCCGGCGCAAATCGGACGAATATTGCCGGACGCATGCCGCGGACTGCCGCTTCACGCCGGTGCCGCAATTTTACGGCCAGCCGGATGCGCTCGGCCGCGACGTCATCACCGGCGAGGAGGCAAAGACGCCGGTTGCCGCCGTCGAGAATACGCTGAAAAGCGATAACGACGCCGGTGTCGCCGTCGACATGCTGCCCGGCACCTCGGTCAGCATCGGCGACAAGGTGGCGATGCGCGTCTCCACCAAAAAATCCGGTTACCTGATCCTGGTCGATATCGACGCGTCGGGCAAGCTGACCCAGCTTTACCCGAACAAACGCTCGATGGGCCTGAAGCCGACGGCCAAAAGCGGCGACAACCGGCTTGATCCGGCAAGGCCCGTGGTCGTGCCGGATGCCCGCAACCCGTATATCGGCTTCGAATATCAGGTGGAGGGGCCGGCCGGCGTCGGCATGGTCGTCGCCATCCTCAGCGACAAGCCGATCGAGGTGCTCGACCTGCCGGATGTGCCGACTCCGCTCGTCGGCCAGCGCGCCGCCTTCAACTATGTCTACGATCTCGCCCGAAGCCTCAGGATCGTCGGCGACGACGAGAACGGCGCCCAGGGCAAATGGTCGTTCGATTCCAAATTTTATCGCATCCGCTAAAAGAGGAGGGAACCATGCCGAAATCCACTCTGCTGGCGGGTTTTGCCGCTTTTCTGATGACGCTTGCGCCTGCTCATGCCGGAGACGGTAAGACGATGCTTGCCGCCCAGGCGGGGCTTGCCGTCGAACTGCTCGACCGCACCCTGGCGATGGAAAAGGCGGCCAATATCATGGTATCGCCGGCAAGTCTTGCCGCCGCCCTCGGCTTGGCAGGCCTCGGCGCTTCGGATCAGGGCAAGGCGGCGATCGCCAAAAGTCTGGGTTTCCAAGCGCCGAAGGGACCGGCGACGGTGCTTGACGCCATGGTTCCGGAGAAGCCGGCAGCGTCGGATGCACCTTTGGCGACGGCGGTCGCGATCGTCTTCGACGACCGGCTGGTGCTTGTCCCCGGCGCACTTCCCATGCTCGCCACCCATCACGTCAAACCGACGATCGAGGATCTCGACGGACCGGCATCGGTCGAACATATCAACGGCTGGGTCAAGGACGCCACAAGAGGCGCCATTCCGTCGATCCTCGACGCTCCCCCCGGCGGCGGCTTCATCAGCCTTGGCGCACTCTCCTTCAAGGCGCGCTGGAAGACCTCCTTCGATCGGGAAAGCCCAGCCGCCGCCTTTCAGCGGCCGGATGGTTCGACGATTTCGGTGCCGATGATGCATCTTGCCGGCGATGGTCAAAAATTCCGCTCCGACGAGAAATTTTCCGCCGTCGACCTTGCCTATACCGGCGAAAGCTACAGCATGGTTGTGGTGACGGCGCGCTCCGGCAAAGGTGTTGGCGGCGCCGACCTGAAGACGCTCACCTCCTGGCTTCAAGGAGAAAAATTCGAGGCTGCCAAGGGCGAAATCTTCCTGCCCCGCTTTTCCCTGAACGACGGGCGTGATTTGATGCCGGTCCTGAATGCGATCGGCCTGGCGCCGGAGCAGGCAAAGGTTGGAGCCTTTCCGGGTTTCACCAAGGAAAACATCCGCTTGTCGCGCGTCCTGCAGAAGACCATGATCAAGGTTGACGAAAACGGCACGGAGGCGGCGGCAGCCACGGCAGCGATCACCGAACGCAGCATCGATCCGAAACTCGTTCGCGTCGTCGCCAGTGCCCGTTTTGCCTTCGCACTCAGGGATACAAGGACCGGCCTGCTGCTCGCCGCAGGCCTGATCGGCGACCCTCTTCTGGCCGGCGAATAGGAATTCGGTTTCATGGAAAGTTATGCAGGGGGACACGTGCATGAGAAGTGATCTGATCGCCCGCTACACGATCGGCGAGCCGATCTATGAGAACGAGTTCATCGTCTATCCCGCTCAGGACAAGCGGATGGACCACGCGGTCTTCATTGTCGCCCCCGATGTGGCGTTGAAACTCGACAAGGCGCGGTTCGAGCGGGTCTGGACCTCGATCAACGAGGCCAAGTCGCTGACCGCGCGGCGCTTCGTCGAAATCGAGGACCTCATCCCGCCGTCGCCGGAAGACGACAATTTTTATATCGTCGAGAAGCGGCCATCGAAGACGCTGCGCCAGTATCTCGACGAAACCGAAATGGTGGCCTATGAGCGCGCCGCCGAGATCGGCCGCCACATCCTCGAAGGCCTGGCGACGCTGCACGGCGCCGGTTACGCCCACAATGCCCTGACGGACCAGTGCATCTATGTCTCCGAGGATTATTCCGGCCTGTCGGTCCGGATCGGCAACCTGCACCTGATCTCGAAGATCGGCGAACACATCATCCCGCCTTATGTGCCGGAATTCGGGGCGCCGGAGATCTATGCCAGCGGCACCTTCTCCGCTTCACCGGCCCTCGATATCTATGCCATGGGCATGATCGCCTACAAGCTTTTCCTGCCGCGCCAGACCTATGCCAGCGTCTTCGACAGCGTCATGGTCTGGGAAGACGAACACCAGCGCGAGCAGAGCTGGAAGAACATCCATCTCGATCCTTCCAACGTCTTTCCCCGCCTCGACGTGCTGATCCCCGGTTTTCCCGAGGGTCTTGCGAGCCTGGTCGAAAGGATGCTGAGCCGCGACCCGACCGGGCGCCCGCGCACCGGCGCCGATGCGCTCGGCGAATACACGCGGGTGACAACAGGCATCCAGCCGATGGCGTGGGATCCGCGCGGCGGCATGCAGCAGCAGCCGGAGGCGGCAAAACCGAAAAAGTGGACGCCTGTCAAAATCTCCATGATCGCAGCACTGCTGCTGATCTGCATCGGCGTCGGCGTCGTCACGATCCCCAAGCTATTGCGCCCGGATCCGAAACTCGTCGCCGATGTCGGCACCTGGAAGAAGGAGGCCGAAAACCGCAAACAGAAGGCGGTCGCCGCCAAGGCGCCGGAGCGCCCGGCCGGCGACCAGGCCAAACTTTCCTATGACACGGGTGCTGCGGCGCTGACGTCGGCCGATGCCCTGCTCAAGGACGAAGATTACGACAAGGCGCTTCCGGGCTACCAGACCGCCGCCATCAATCTTGGCAATGCACTGATCGCCATATCAAAGGAGGGCGCCGAGAAGGCGAAATCAGCCGCTTCAGCTGCCGGCGGTGACAAGGCGCCGGCTTTTGCCGAGGCCGACGTCAAGATGAAGGCCGCCGCCGACGGTGCCGCCGCCAAGCAGATGCACGCCGCCGTCGACAATTACGACGCCGCGAAAACCGCTTACGACGATCTCGCCAAGGCGCTGACCGCGCTGACGGCGGCCGAAAAGGACGCGACGGCCAAACACGAAACCGTCAATCGCATCGGCGCCGGCGACAGCCCCGATGTCGCCAAGGCGAGCGGATTGATGACCGAGGCCAAGGCCAAGGCCGAGCAATGGCAGCTTCCCGTCGCGACATCGGGCTATGGCGACGCCGCCAAACTGTTCGACGCTCTCATCGCCGATGTCATGGCGGCGAAGGACGAGGCCACCGCGCTGAAGCAGAAAGTCACCGATCTCAACGCCTCGATCGCCACTCGCGCCGGGGCCGCCGATCCGACGCTTGCCGCCCTCGCACCGAAGATCGGCGAGGCCGACGGGCGCTACAGCGCCGAGGCCTACAAGCTCGCGGTATCAGCCTACCAGCCGATCCTTGCCGATCTCGAGGCGCTGTCGGCGCGCGGCTTCTGCCCGGTCTCGCCGACCCTTGCCTTCGAGACCGTGCCTGCGGGCAGTTATTCGCTGGATAATGTCCGGCTGATGACCGCCTCGATGAAGGAGCTCGGCGGCATGCTCGGCGTTGCCAATGGCGCCGTGAAGATCGACAAGTCCTTCTGCATGCAGACCAAGGCCGTCACCCGCGCCGAAATGGCGCAATATTACACCGCCAATTCCGATCCCGCCGCCGCCCAGGCCTATGCCGACAGCCCTGAGCAGCCCGCCGACGACGTGCCGCTCGCCGTCGCGCAGAACTATACCGCCTGGCTGTCGAAACAGCTGAACGCCCCCGTCCACCTGCCGTCGGCAACCGAATGGATGGCCAGTGCAACGAAGATCGCCACGGAAAAACTGCCCGACAATGGCGACATCATCCTGCAATGGAGCGCCACCCCCTGCGAAGCCGGCGGCAACGTCGCTTTCATGGCGCAAGAGGGCTCCACCTTCGTCGTCTGCTCGGATGCCTCGGCCGGCGGGATTTTTCGGGTGAGTGCGGAGTTGCGGTGAGGGGCGGAGGCGTCAGGACCGAGCAGAGAAAGCTGTATGCAGCGTAAGTCTGTGCGAGATGAATTCGGAATTTGGTATCAAGCCGCACCTTTCTTACAGGGTTATAGAAACTACGCCTCAGAAGGAGACATTGAAGGCATCATTTAAGAATGCCCACTTGACGCAGCGGGCGATTCGACCGCTTTTTGCGAGGTAGACACCGCGGCCGGAGGTCTGCAAACGTTAATGACGCTTCCCTGTCGCGCTTTCTTGATTTCTCTTTCGCCGCTCGTATGCTTCAAACGGAATACGCTCGAATAGCCCCTGCCAAAGCTTCCTCTTTGGCTCGAGCGGCGGCAGTGCGACCGAACATCACGCCTGCTGCAATGCTGCACCAGCCAGAGAACCATGGTAGGGCGAAGAACAACATCGCGAGGGCCGACATTCCCGCGACCATGGGACCAAGCGGACCCAAGTTCTCCGAAACAAGGACAACCGGGATCAAGATCGGCAGTGGTGCAACGCACCACCAAAAATGAAGCATTGCTCCAATCAGAAGCGGGGCAAGGAGCGGCACTCGCAATGCCAGACGAAGCGCGAACAGCTCGCTCCGATGGCGATAATATGTGATTTTCTGCCAGATTTTGCCCATTGCGTGCTTTCTATTTCGTCCCCGCCGCCGCATCAATCCCATTCACCAGGCTTTGCAGATACGCGCAAAACATCTGCGCCATCGCCGCCGAGAAAGTGGCGATCTCCTCCTCTGTCCTCGGCGTTGCCGAGAAATCCTGGCCGACCGTACTCAGCGTCGTCATGATCAAGTCACAGGCGACATTGCGAACCGGGTTCGATGCTGCAGGCAGCACCTCGCGCATGAATCCCTCCATGACCGGCTCGGTCGCGCGCTTTGCGGCTTCCGCCTCCGGGGCGTCGCGGTAGAGTGGCGCGGCATCGCTGAGCGCGATGCGAACCGATGCCTCCTCGCATTCCGAGCGCAGGAACTCATGGACCAGCGATCGAAGCCTTTCGAAAGGAGGCCTCGATCGGTCGCTGAGGATTTCCGCCAGCATATCGGTGGTCTGCTGCCATTTCTCGCTTTGCAGCCGGAACAAGATCGACGCCTTGTTGGGAAAGTATTGATAGAGCGAACCGACGCTGACGCCGGCCCGTTCGGCCACGCGCGCGGTGGTGAAGCGGTGCGCTCCTTCTTCCGCCAGAACGCGAACAGCCGCCTGAAGGATGGCGCCGACGAGGTCGTTCGAGCGTGCCTGCTTCGGCGATTTTCTCGTGGAAACCCGGGGGCTTGTAACCTTGCTCATCTCGACGGGCCGCAATGCGATTAGCGAATGCGACGAATTATTCGTATTTTCCATGGCGACGCAAGAGACGTTGCCAACAAGGATTTCGACGATGACAACATTGACAACCGGACCGCTCGCACCGCTGCTCGCTCGCCTATTCGAAGAGGCCGCTTCGGCATCAAGCCCGGTCCTATCGAGCGTATCCGGGGAGGAACGGCGGCGCCTCCTGACAAGCAAGACCGAATATCTCGACCTCTACACCAGCCTGAAGGACCTCTGGCTGCCCGTGTCTCGCGAGGCGGGCAATCTTCTCTATATGCTGGCGCGCAGCAGGCGGGCACAAGACATTGTCGAGTTCGGCACGTCGTTCGGCATATCGACGCTTCATCTCGCCGCCGCGCTCCGCGACAACGGCGGCGGCCGGCTGATCACCACGGAATTCGAGCCTTCGAAAGTGGCGCGGGCACGGCGGCATTTGACCGAAGGCGGCCTGATCGACCTCGTCGAAATGCGCGAAGGCGACGCCTTGAGAACCCTTGCCGCCGATCTCCCGGAGACCATCGACCTTGTGCTGCTCGATGGCGCAAAAGCGCTCTACCCTGAAATTCTCGCCTTGCTCGAGCCGCGCCTTCGCCCAGGTGCACTCGTCATCGCCGACAATGCCGACGATTGCCCGGAATATCTCGAACACGTCCGCTCTCCGGCGAACGGCTATATCTCCACACCGTTCGCTGGGGATATCGAACTTTCCATGCGTGCCAGCTGACACGCTGGCCTGGCGTGCCGGTGCGTGGCCGCTCTGCGTCACTGTCTTTACAGGCAGCGTCGCCGATCGGCCCGCCGGCGATCGTGCCGGCCGCCACCACTCCAGAACACTAACTGGTAGACCTGCGCGTCCCAGGTGTTCCCGCAATTTTTTGCAGCGCGATCGGCAGCGGGCAGGGCGGTGTCCATAACCGCCGCGATGGCATCAACGCGCGTGAGCCGGCGGCAACGTCGCCTTCATGGCGCAAGAGGACTCGACCTTCGTCGTCTGCTCCGATGCCTCGGCCGGCTGGATTTTTCGAGCTCGTGCTGAGTTGCGGTGAGGGAGCGATCGGACTGCGCTGGCCTTGCTCCGTGAATCTTTAATCTAGCCCGGAAAGGCTTTCGCCGCGGGCAAACGCCGCCAACGTCTCTCCCGCCATGCGATAGCGGATCCATTCCTTCTGCGGCGCCGCGCCGATCGCCTCATAGATGCGGATCGAAGGTTCGTTCCAGTCGAGCACGCTCCATTCAAAGCGGCCGCAGCTCTTCTCCAGCGCGATCTGCGCCAGGCGCCGCAGCAGCGCCTTGCCGGCGCCTGAGCCGCGCGCCTCCGGCGTGACGTAGAGATCTTCCAGATAAAGGCCGTTCTTCGCTTGCCAGGTGGAATAGCTGAAGAAATAGACTGCCATGCCGATCGCCTGGCCGTCGCGTTCGCAGATCAGCGCATGCGTGACGGAACCGTCGCCGAAGATCGCCGCACGCGTGCTCTGCTCGGTCGCCTCGACCTCGTGGATCGCCTTCTCATAATCGGCCAATTCACGGACGAACCGAAGGATCGTTGCAGCGTCCGAAGGCGTTGCGGGGCGTATCGTAAGGTTCATCAGACAGGCTCCCGATCTGGCGCTTGGCGCTCCAGATGAAAGATCCAACCCGGCCTGTCAACCGTATGAAGTACAGAGCGCATCTGTAGAAAGGGTAATTTCCGCAGCCTCGCGTTCAAGCAGTGTCGTTAAAATAAATTTCAATTCCCAATTACAAAATACGCGTATATATTGCAGATGGGGATTGCATTATCCGTGCCTTGAGGGGTCGAGGACAATGTGCTGGAATACGTCGTCTGCATTCACGCCGGTCGGCCTTTCTTTAGGCGGTCCGGCATCTCACAGGATCGTACGAACGCTGGGTGACGCCGCGTATCTGCTGCTCAACGACTGGCCTTTCGATGACGGCGAGGAATATGTCGCCGCCGTAAAAGCCTGCGTCGACGCCATCAGCGGCAAAATCACCCCGCAGCAATTCCAGCAAGCGCTTTTGCGCGCGGCCGATGAGGCGGGTATTGCCGCTCTCACCGTCGTCCAGCAGGGAGCTGGTGAGCGGTGGCCGGACCTGCCTTCGAGCGCGCAAGGATAGTCCTTATTTCAAAAGTCGCATTGAATTGCGCAGAATTGAACCAGTGATAGGATGTCAGGTGGCTTCTGCGTGCCGCTAAGCCTTCTTGAGGCGAACTAGAATTGTTTTCGGGTTGTCAGGTGCTCGCTCGACATCGACGATACCGGAAGACTTCACGAGATCGCTTAACCTGGGGAAGCCGTAGTTGCGTGCATCAAAGTCGGGCGCTTGCTTCGCCAGATGTGCGCCGACCTGAGCCAGATTGGCTCGGCCGTCTTCATCGGCAGTTGCGACAATCGCTTTGGTCAGCATGTCGCGTGCCGCTTTATTCAAGCCCCCCTTTTTAGGCGTCGCCTTCGCGGCGGCAGGTTTGGCCTGAGCTGGGTTTTGGGCCGGGGCCGCCGCTTCTTCCGCCTGCGCAGCCTGAGCATTGAGCACGTCGAAATAGACGAACTTGTCACAGGCAGTGATGAAGGGGCGAGGAGTCTTTCGCTCACCGAACCCATAGACGGTAACACCTTGTTCCCGGATTCTCGCCGCCAGCCGCGCAAAATCGCTGTCGCTGGAGATAATGCAGAATCCAGAGAAACGACCCGTATACAACAAGTCCATGGCGTCGATGATCATTGCGCCATCGGTCGCGTTCTTTCCGGTCGTATAGGCGAATTGCTGAATTGGCTGGATGGAATGTTCGAGCAGGCATTCCTTCCAGCCCTTGAGGTTGGGGCCGGTCCAGTCACCGTAGATGCGTTTGACGCTAGCCGTTCCGTAGGTGGCAATCTCAGCCATGAGGCCAACGACGATCTTTGACGAAACGTTATCGCCATCGATAAGCAACGCTAAGGTTCCGGAATTTTCTATTGCCATTTACTCCCTCCAAAAATCCAGGAAATACTATACGTTGCGCAGACTATACTGCAACTACGACTATGTGCGAACATGACATTGATAAGGGATTACGGGAACGGTCGAACGCATTAGCTCTCAGGTACGGCTTCTCAGTTCCTTACCTGATGGTGAAGTGAACCGGCGACTGCCGATCGAGCCTCCACTCGACGGTGGTCGTCGAGCGATTTTTTCGCCGTCAATGTGCGACCTGGGAAGCGACCGACATCAATTCCTGCGAATTCGGTGCCTTGTATGTTTGGAACCCAGGCTCCAGAACTTCAGTGAAGCTCCAGCGTACGATGCCCTCCCGGTCGATGAGGAACTGACCGACAAGCTGCCCATGGTCGGCAGTCATCATCTGCTGGTCGGCTTCCGTAACTTGATATCCTTCCTTCTCGTTGAGAAATTCGTCCATGTCCATCACGCTCATGGGCTCGGGCAACTCGCCCGGAAGATCAATCCGTATCGCCATGGCGGCGTCGATCCCGATCTCGGGTAAGCCGAAGGCTTGGTGCGAAGCCCGTACCGGGTCGGAAGCAGCAAGAAGATCGGGTATCGGATGGTAACGGAAATAGAGCCGCGCGCGTTCGACCGGGGTGTTGACCACCGCCAGGGATTGGACGCCTTTCTCACGCAGCATCGGGTTGAGATAGGCCATGGCCGCGACATGGCGCCGGCAGAACGGGCAATGCAGGCCTCGAAACAAGCCGATCAGCAATGGGCTGCGGCCACGGAAATCATCAAGGGCGATCTTGCCCTCGCAGGAGATCGCATCAAACACAACGTTCGGAACCCGGTCGCCGGGTTGCAGCGGATGATCGACAGAGGGCGTGGACATGGACAACCTCCTCGCTCGGGGATCGGTCGAGCAAAGGCGCCACGTTAGGGCTTCGAGGTCGAGATTGAGCGTTGCAGGGCCTGACCTCTCGTCTTACCGCACCGCCAGGATCCGACCTAAGAATGGCCCCACATTGGCCCGCGGGCAAGCGATAAACAGCGAATCGTGAACGGAAATGCGCGTTTTCTGCAAACTCCGATGTTTTTCGCGGCCGTAGAGGCCGACACAGAAATTGAGCTGGGACCAGCCGATTTTGCGATCAAGCAGCTTCGGGCCGCTAGCGGATGTAAAACGGCATCGAGCGGCAACATTCGCTCAAACTACGAATTGGCTGACTCTTCGGCCTGGACTTTCGACTTTTTCAACACTAGCCGCAATGAGCGGACGCCATGGCGACACTTCCCCCTACGGCTAGTTGTCGCGGACACCCAGAGACCGAGATTTACGACCTCGTTGACAGCGCGAAAATGGTATGTAGAGATACACCCAGGCCTTGTGCAGCCTGCCGCTCACGCCACCTGTGGCATGGTGAATTGCATTGAAATGATACCGTTCGATGTCCAGCCCTTGCGGCAATCGGTCAGCAATGTGAGCTCTGATGCAATGATTGCCTGGAGGAACTGGGATGCTGAGAACGCATGGTATCAAAGGCATGGCGAAAGCCCTGCGGCAGGCTCTGAGAGATCGGAACATTGATCTCTCCCACAGCGATTGCCTGGAGCTGATCGCCAAACAATTCAATATGAGAGACTGGAACGCGCTCTCCGCGGCACTCGGCCAGGACGGCGCGGAAAAGCCGCTTTCCTTCTCGATCTCAGGCGAAGAGATGAAGCTTCACCGGATGACCGAAAGGCTTGATGTCAACGATACCGACCTGTCGGGATCGCGGTTCAACGATGCCAATCTCTCGGGCACATCCTTCAACCAGATCAATTTTTCCGGCGCGAGATTCAACGACAGCAACATGAGCGGCTGGTTCGTCAATGACGTGAACCTCTCCGGCTCGCGGTTTCAGAACATCAATCTCTCCGGCGTCGCTTTCTCCAACTGCAGCATGCCGGGCGCCATGCTGGACGGGGTGCCGCTCGAAGAGATCGTCGAAGCCTATCGAAAATCACAGCTGGCCTGATCTGCCATGAAGCATAAGAACAAGGAATTTCCCCTGCTCGTCACCGACAGGCTGAAGCTGCGCGCACCCGATCTCGCCGACGGTGACGATCTCCACGCGCTGCTGCTCATGCCGGAGGTGACACGTTTTTCCAGCTGGCCGGAAGCACCGGCACGGCCCCACGTCAAGCGCGCGATGAAATGGATGTGCGAAGTCCATGCCAAGGGAAAGGGCTGCGCCTGGATCATGGAAGATCGCGTTTCCGGTCGCTACCTTGGAGCGATCCGCTTCAGCAGCATCGAAAGGCACTCCAACTGCGCCGAGATCGGCTACGAGCTGCACCCGTCAGCCTGGGGAAAAGGGCTGATGACGGAAGCGGTGACGGCCGTCAGCCGATGCGGCTTCGAGCAGTTCTCCCTCAATCGCATCGAGGCCTGGACCCTGTCTGGAAACGCGGCATCGGACCGGGTTCTGGAAAAAGGCCGGATTCCGATATGAAGGCACGCTTCGCCAGAAGGCCTGGTTCAAAGGCGTCTTCCACGACTTTCGCATGTTCGGCCTCATAGCCGGCGAAGCGCCTGCGCCGTCGCAACCCGGCTGATTTCCGTGACAGGTGCTGAAAGCGCGTAAGGAAACATTTCCGCCGGAAGCGGTCACGGGAGCCATTGCGCCCGTCCTCAGGCTTTGGTCGCCTCCGCTCCGGTCGTTGGCTTCAGCAGGATGATGAGAAGCAAGCCGGCAACGATGAGTGCTGCGCCTTCGAGATGATAGCGCTGCAGCTGTTCGCCGAGGAAGAGATAGGCGAGCACCGCGATAAAGATCGTCTGGATGTAAAGCAGCACGCCCGCCCGTGCCGCCCCCAGGGCCTCGATGCTGCGATTGAAGAGATAATACATAATCGCGCCGCCGGGGATCGCGACATAGCCAAGCGCAATCAGGCCACTGGCGTTCAGCGTCGAGCGCTCGTCGGAGATAAGCTCAAACAGGTAGAAGGGCAGCGCCGTCAGCACCGCCGCACCGAGGAGGAGGACCAGGAGCGCAAGGCGATTGAGATCGAATTTCGCCCGGCGGAGCAACACGGTATAGAGGCTGAAACAAAAGGCGCCAGCGACGATCCACAGTTCGCCGGGATTGAGGTCGAGACGCAGGAGCGCCGCCGGGCTGCCCTTGATGATGATGACGACGATCCCGAAAAAGGCGAGGATCGATCCGATCACCTGCCAGTGTCCCATCGGCTCAGCCAGCATGAAACGGGCAAGAATCATGGTGATGATCGGGATCAGGGCGATGATGATGCCGGCGGTGGTGGCATCGGCATGGTGGAGCCCGACAAAGATCAGGCCCTGGCAGATCGCAAGCCCGATACCGCCGATGGCGAGCAGCTCGAGGCCGCGAGCCCTCACCAGCGCGGCCATGGCGCCGAAATGCCGGGCGACGATCGGCATCAGGATCGCCCAGGCGATCAGCACGCGCCAGAAGCAAAGCGCCCAGGGCGGCATCTCCGAAGAAACCCATTTCGCGGCGATATAGACGCCGGCCGACAGCAGCCAGCAGAAAACCCCCACGGAATAGGCGGCTGCCAGCGAACCGCCCGCCGCCTGTTCCGTCCCGACCGTGTCGCGATGGACCGCCAAGACATGTATCGCCATGGCTCACTTATGCCACAACTCTCGAGCGCTGCACAGATGATGCGGCAGCACTTCCCGATTGCGGAAGGACGACCTTCAGCAACGGCGGGCCGGCTCCCGACCCTGCGGCCAATACCATGGCCGCGGTGCCAGGTAGCCCTCTCGTCGACACTGCCGGCCTCTCAGGCCTCCGATTTGAGCTTGCCGCCGACCGCCCAGGAATCCTTGGCAATCTCGGTGATCAGGATTTCCAGCGATTCCGGCGGGCACGCCAGGGTTTCGACGGCGGCCTTGGTAACTTCGCGCGCAAAGGCGCGTTTCTGACCGTCGGTGCGGCCGGGATGCATCTGCAGGTGAAGAATGGGCACGTTTTTCTCCTTGATCATGTAGGAATGTCCGTCGCCGTGGCGCGGGCAGGGGGACTATGTTGTAAATTCCTAGGTTGATAAATAAGCTGCTGGTGTCGTCATTCGAAACCAACAGGTAGGCAATCATGGACAAGCTGGCCGGCATGGCGATGTTTGTCAGGGTCATCGACAATGGCAGTTTCGCCGCCGCCGCGGAGATCGCGCATGTGTCGCCCGCCATGGTTGCCAAGCACATCAAGACGATCGAGACCCGGCTCGGGGCGAAGCTGATCCATCGCACCACGCGGCGCCATCAGCTGACGGAGGTCGGCCAGCTCTATTACGAGCGCTGCAAGCGCGCACTTGCCGAAGTGGCGCTGGCCGAGGCTTCGGCGAGCGAGCTGCAATCGGCGCCGCGTGGCCGGCTTCGGCTGGTGGCGCCCGTCAGCTTCGGCACGCAAATCCTGGTGCCGGCGCTGGTCGAATACCAGAACGCCTATCCCGACGTCAGCATTGAGCTGTCGCTCGACAACAATGTCCATGACCTCGTCGGCGAGGGTTTCGAACTCGGCATCCACATCGGCCCGCTATCGGACAGCAGCCTGGTCGCCCGCCCGCTCACGCCCTATCGGCGGATCCTCGCTGCCTCGCCGGAGTACCTTGCGCGCCATGGCCGGCCGGCCGCGCCGGAGGATCTGACGAACCATCTCTGCCTCGGCCATTCCTATTGGCGCCTGCATGACCGCTGGCACCTGGTCGGGCCGGGCGGCGAAATGCGCGACGTGCCGATCTCCGGGAAATTCTCCACCAACCAGGGGGCAGCACTGCGCATGGCAGCGCTCAGCGGCGCCGGAATTGTGCTGCAACCGGAACTGCTGCTCGCCGCCGATATCACGGAAGGACGGCTGGAGCATGTACTGCCGGAATGGTCCTACAGGCCGGTGCCGATGTCCCTCATCTACCCGCCGAACCGGCGGCCGACAGCGATGTTGCGGACGGTGATCGATTTCCTGGTGGAACAATTTGGCTGACGATATCGGGGGTCACACCGAACGTACGGATGTGCGCTCGACCAGCTTACAGGAGATGACGCGGGTGCTCGGTCGAACATTGCCGCCGGCCACCACGTTGTTCAACCATTCGGCTCCCTGAAAGCCGAGGTCATAATAGGGTAAAGCGGCTGTCGTCAGTTCGGGCTTCAATGCCGTTGAAACCGTCCGAAAGTCGTCGAAACCGACGATGCTGACATCCTCGGGAATTCGCAATCCCAGCGCCAATGTCGCAATGTAGACCTGAATCGCCATCTCATCGTTCCCGCTCATAATTGCGGTGGGACGATTCTTTTGTCGAAGCATTTCGGTTGCCGCGGCAAAGACATAGTTCTCTTCGGCCCCGACCGGTCCCTCCATGCCAAGACGAATGGAGAGATCGTCCTCTCCAAGTCCGACTTCCCCCGTGGTTTGACGGAAAGCCTTCAGGCGAAGTTCGGCGCCCAGCAGAACGGGATTGAGCTTGATATATCCAATTCTGCGGTGCCCCCGTTCGATCAGATAGCGGGTGAGATCCTGCGCTCCCTGAAAATCGTCCGGCTCGATCGATGGCAGGAGTTCGTTCGTTTGCGATCTGCAGTTGATCATCACGGTGGGAATGCTGACATCGCCCGCTTCGGGGTCGACAATGCGGTGGTACATCGTCACATAGAGAACACCATCAATGCGATGGGATTGGAATATTTTCCAAATCTCCGCCTCCCGCTCGCAAGAACCGCCTGTGTTGGCCATCAGGATGGTTTTTCCATTCGCATTTGCCCAATCCTGAATCCCGCGCACGATGTCGACCGAATAAGGCGTGGTGGACACATAGTCCGTAATGATGCCGAAGGTGTTCGACCGGCTGGAACGTATCAGCCGCGCAGCCATATTGGGGATGTAACCGAGGTCTCGGATGGCCTTTTCCACGCGCTCCCGCGTCTCTTCGGTTACATAGGGCTCACCGTTTATGACCCGAGAAACTGTCTTATTCGAAACCCCTGCTGCTTTTGCGACGCTGACAATGCTGACCATGCCGGTGAAATCTCCTATCCGGCCTCATGTCTAACCCAGACGCATGACAACGTCGACATTTTTCTCTGACAACGTCGACAATGGTGATTGACAACGTCGTCATAGCGCGATTATTGTTCAGGCAATGCAGGCTGGCGGTGAGTGGCGCGGGCCTAAACAGGGAGGAAACGATGAAGAAACTATTTAGTGCCAGCGCGCTTGCGCTTGTGTTCATGGCGGCCTCCGCCCGAGCCGAAACGATCAACGTCCTGGTGGAGGGCGGCGGCGAGATGCTCCAGAAGGCCGTGGCCGAGAAGTTCACCGCCGGAACCGGCATCGAGGTGAAATTTACTGTCGTTCCTTATCAAGGCGTATTCGACAAATTCTCGGCCGAGATTGCCTCAGGCTCATCCGCTTTCGACGTCGTGACAATCGATGTGGTCTGGAATGCAAAGTTCGCTAAACATGTCGAGGACCTCTCTCCCCTTTTCACCGAGGCTGTTCGCTCCGACCTGCCGCCTGCCTTGCTCGCCGACGCCAAGGTCGGAGACAAGCTCATCGGGATGCCGGCATGGGCAAACGCCGAGATTGTCTTCTATCGAAAGGATCTGTTCGATAAGCCCGAGGAAAAGGAGGCCTTCCAGGCGAAGTACGGCTATCCCCTTGCTCCGCCCAAGACCTGGCAGCAATGGCGCGATATGGCTAAATTCTTTACACGCGACACTGATGGCGATGGCAAGATTGACTTCTGGGGCACCGACACCATCGGCACCTTCTCGGAGGAGTGGATGGCACATGTGCTGCAGGCGGGCTCGCCCGGCGTGATCCTCGACAAGGACGGCAAGGTCATCATCGACAACGAGGCGCACAAGAAGGCGCTGGAATTCTACATTGCCCCGCACTGCACCGATCATTCCGTCCCGGAAAACGTCAACGAGATCGGTTGGGGTGAGGCGCAGAACCTGTTTTATCAGGGCAAGACGGCGATGATGAAATTCTGGGCGCACGCTTACAAGATGACGCCCGAGGATTCAAAGGTCAGCGGCAAGGTCGGCGTCGCTCCGATGCTCGACGGCGATGCAGGAATCGCAGCCATTCCCGGTCCCTGGTATAATGTCGTCCCGTCGACCTCGCAGCACAAGGAAGCAGCGAAGAAGTTCATCGCTTTTGCAATCGCCAACAACGCGTTGGGCATCGAAGCCCCGCTTGGCCTCGCCGTGACGAATTCCGCCTATCGCAGTTACGCCGGCAAGCCCGGCTACGAGCACTTCACGCCGCTGCTTGAGACGCTCAGTGCGCCTGCGACCCAAGGTCGGCCGATGAACGAGAAATATCAGGAAATCGTTGATGAAGCGGTCCTTCCGGCCGTGCAGCAGGCCCTGACCTGTCAGGCGGATGTCGGCAAGATCCTGATGGATGCCAAAGAAGCGATCGAGGACATCCTGAACTAACCCGCTATCCTCAACGTCGGCGGAGGAGAAATCCTCCGCATTTCATCAGTTCGGAGACAGCCATGTCGGGTGAAGACCGATTTGTGCTTTACATGCTTGCGCCGGCGCTTGCCATTCTGGGCCTGCTGGTCGCCTACCCGATTGGGCTGCTGGTGTTCGATTCGTTTTTCAAGGTCGACACCATCACCCCCCACATACGCGAGTGGGTCGGGCTGAGGAACTATATCGACGCGCTCACCTCTAGGCGCGTCGCCGAAAGCGCACTGAGAACGATTCAGTATTCTGTCTTTGCGTTGTTCTTCGAGTTTACCTTCGGCTTCTGCGCCGCTCTCCTGTTTTCGGCACTTCCTGGCCAATCGCGCTGGCATCGCACTGTGTTCACGCTGCCCCTGATGGTGCCACCGATCGTCGCCGGCCTGCTGTGGCGCTTTCTGTTGGTCGGCAACATTGGCATTCTTAATTATGGGCTTGTCCATCTGGGTATTATCAGCGACCCCGATGCGATCGCCTGGCTGTCCGATGAGGACATCGTGATTTATTCTGTTTCCTTCGCCGATATCTGGCTGACGACCTCGTTTGTCGCGCTCGTGTCTTACGCCGGGTTGACGAACATTCCGAAAGACTTGCTCGAAGCAGCGCGGATAGATGGTGCGAATGCGTTCAAGCGGTTTTGGCACGTCACCTTGCCGTTGATGCGTCCCGTTATCGCCGTCATCGTCATCGTGCGCGGTGTAGATGCGGCCAAGACCTTCGACCTCATCTGGATACAGACGCAAGGCGGCCCCAATCACGCTTCGGAAGTGTTCTCGATGAACATCTATCAGAGGATGGTTCGTTTCGGCGATCTCGGTGAAGCATCGGCGTCCGGCACCTTGTTCCTATGCGTCATGATGGTTCTGGCCGGGATTGCCTATTGGAAGATTTGGAGGCCGGCCCATGCATAGAGTGTCCCGCCCCAATGTTAGCGGAGCCTTGATTAACGCCGCAGCCCTCGTGCTCGTGCTGTCTTACGCGCTGCCCTACATCTATCTGTTGATGACTTCCATCAAACCGGCGGCCGATGTCCAGCAGATCCCCCCGAGGTTCTTTCCCGCCGTCATAGCGTTCGAGAATTTTCGCGAGGTTTTGCAATCGTCCACTTTGCCGAAGGCCTTCGTCAATTCCCTCACAGTGGCGGTGCTGACGACCGCGCTCTCGCTGGTGGTGGCCGTGCCGGCCGCCTATGTCGCCACCCAGTATCGCCGCCGAACCACGACACTTTTCCTGCTCTTTGCTCTGGTCACCCGCATGGTGCCGTCGGTGTCGCTCGGTGTGCCTCTGTTCCAGCTTTTGAAGTCCATGGGCCTGCTCGACACCATTCCTGGCCTGGTTCTCGCTCACAGCTCGGCGGCTGTGCCGCTGGCGCTGCTGCTCATGTCGGCTTTTTTCGAGAGCGTGCCGAAGGAACTCGAAGAAGCCGCGCGCATGGACGGATGCACACGGTTCCAGGCCTTTCGCAAGATCATCCTTCCGATCATGACGGGCGGGATCGCGGTGACCGCGCTCTTTACCTTCATCACCAGCTGGAACGAGTTTCTCTACGCACTGCTGCTGACGTCTGAAACGACCAAGACGGCGCCGATCGTCATTGCCGAATACAACTCGGTCTATGGGCTTGCCTGGGGAGCGATGACCGCGGCGGCCGTGCTCTATTCACTGCCCGTCATCATCGTAACGCTCGCACTTCAAAAACAGATTGTCGGCGGGCTGACGTTCGGCGCTGTGAAGGGATGAGGAGACAAACATGGCCGATATAGAACTGCGCAATATCAACAAGGTTTACGGCAACAGCTTTCACGCTCTTCATGATCTCAACTTCGACATCAAGGACGGTGAGTTCATGGTGTTTGTCGGTCCGTCGGGATGCGGGAAGTCGACGGCACTTCGGATGATCGCCGGCCTGGAGAGCATTTCCAGCGGTGAAGTCAGGATCGGCAATACGGTCGTCAACGATATCGATCCCAAGGATCGCGACATCGCCATGGTCTTCCAGTCCTACGCGCTCTATCCGCACAAGACGGTGCGGGAGAACATTGCCTTTCCCCTGCTGATGGCAGGCCTTCCGAAGTCCGAGATTTCCAGCCGCGTGGACGAAGCCGCACACATCCTCGAACTGACGGCTCTGCTCGACCGCAAACCGGCGCTCCTCTCCGGAGGTCAGCGCCAGCGTGTCGCCATGGGAAGAGCAATCGTCCGCAAACCGGCGGCTTTCCTGATGGATGAACCGTTGTCGAACCTCGATGCCAAGCTGCGCGTGCAGATGCGCGCCGAGATCGCCAGCCTGCAAAGAAAACTGAATGTCACTACGATTTACGTGACCCACGACCAGGTCGAGGCGATGACGATGGGCGACCGTGTCGCTGTCATGAGAGGCGGCGTGCTGCAGCAAGTCGACACACCGCAAAACCTGTACAATCGTCCTGACAATGTCTTTGTCGCCGCCTTCATCGGATCGCCCTCGATGAATCTCTACGAGGCCGTGCTCAATGGGCAGACGCTGACCCTGGGCAGCAACAGTTTCGAAATTCCCGACCAGGTTTTCGAGCGCCGCCCCTCGCTGAAGGGTACGTCTAACCGTCAGGTGGTTGTCGGTATTCGGCCAGAGCACATGAACGATGCCGCAATCCGGCCTTCTTCGGCCGAGATCTCGGCCGCGGTCACTCTTGTCGAGGCGCTGGGCTCTGAATCCATGGTGCATCTGAATATCGACGCACCTTGGGTGGATGCGGGCGACCCGGACGCCATCATCGACATCGACGAAAAAGCTGCTGTAGCCCGTTTTTCTCCGAAGAGCACGGTACGCGCAGGTGACATCGCGCGCATCGCTGTCGATGCCGAAGAACTTCACTTCTTTGAACCGGACACCCGCACCAGCATCTGGTGATGGCATTGCCAGGAGAAAAAGCAACAATGACTAGCGGATCTATCGCCACCGATCGCCTGCAACGAACAATGGTTCGTGAAAACTATTACGACGCAACGAAGTATCCCGTCGGGAACCCCTATGAGGATATTGGAGCGGTCATCAACAGCATCATTGCAGATATTAAAAGCCGGCAACCGGTTTCCGACCTAAATGATGGCGGAAAACCTGGAGCAGTGATCTATATCCCGCCAGGCGATTATCGTCTTGTCACTCAGGTCGTTATAGACGTGAGCTTTCTGAAAATTATGGGCTCTGGACATGGCTTTACGTCGTCGAGCATCCGGTTCAACACACCCGCAAGCGAGCTGGAGCACTGGCACGAAGTGTGGCCGGGCGGAAGTCGCATCCTTGTGGACATGTCTCCAGAGGCCACTGACGGTGAGGCTGCGGGAGCCGCGTTTTATGTTAAGCGCACCGGAAGTCCCCGCATAAGCTCTGTGGAGTTTGCTGACTTTTGCATCGATGGTCTGCACTTCACTGACGACGGTTCGGGGCAAAAAGATCCAGAAAATACATACAAGAATGGCAAAACGGGCATCCTTGTCGGCAGCGCCAATGACTCATTCCGAATAACGGGAATGGGTCTTATCTATCTGGAGCACGGCGTTACTGTTCATGATGCTGATGCGCTCGCGATAGATAACAATTTCATTGCTGAATGCGGCAACTGTATCGAATTAAAGGGTATGGGCCAGGCCTCAAGAATAACGAATAATTTCGTCGGAGCCGGATATCAGGGACATTCCATTTACGCGGAAAATTACGGTGGCATTCTAGTATCGTCAAACAACATATTCCCTCGAGGCGCTAGCAGCGTCTATTTTTCCGGCGTGGTGCGCTCCTCGGTCACAGGAAATAGATTCCATTCCTTTTACCCCGGAATGTTGGTTTTTGCTGCTAATTGCTGCGAGAATTTGGTTTCCTCAAATCACTTTTTGCGAGATCGCGAGCCGTGGGCGCCTATGCAGAAGTACGACAACGGCTTGGATGATCTGTTCGGGCTTTTACGAATTGACGGCAGTAACAACTCGGTAATTGCGAACCACATTTCGGAAACATTGGATACTCAATATATCAGGCCCCTCGGCGTAAAGCCGGTGATCATTAATCTGGTTTCCGGTAGCGGCAATTACATAGCCAACAACCACATTGTGGCCACAACCGAAACATCGCAAATCAATGACGCACCGAACAGTGCCTGCTTTTCAACGCAAGTGGGCGCGTTGCTGTCAACCGACAATCTGAAGCCGCTCGAAGTGACGTCGGTACTGGTGCAAGAGAGATCGGTGCGCAATACAGTCCTGGATTCCGGCAATGACGAACAGGTTGTGATCGACAGAAGCGTGAATGCTTTTAGAGGCACTCCATCGATTAACGCAGTTGTTTCCAATCCCTGATCAATTCCGAACCAATAAACGGCCAGAAGCCCAGTGGCCGGACTGTCGATCGTGCGCCCTGGCGTCAGGTCAAAGAAGCAGTCCAGCTACGACGTTACGCTCGGAAGGAGGAGTGAATGAAGACCAGGGTGCAATTGAGTGCTGAGCGGGGTGCGCGGTTCGAGATCTGGGCCCGGCAAAAACCAGGAAAATCTGCTGCTGAAGATCACGTCGATGCCTTCGTTTTGCGTGTCGGCGATTGCGTCGTTTACCGGATCGCGCATCTGCCGCCCTGTTTTCAATTCTATTCCTATACCCATTATGCGGCTGGCCCGCTCACGCTGGAGTGGGACGACAGCGCAATTGAAATCCCGCTGCTCTACAGCTTCAATTCGGAGAATGTGGCTGAGAAAGGCGTGACTTTCCTGGAGTTGCGTGATGGCCGCGTCATCGCCCGACCGAGGACATCCTGGCCGGAATGGTACGAGAGCGATACCAATCGTCCGCAGCTCAGATTCTCGCCGTTTCAGGCCTGGATGAACGACCCGAACGGGATATGTTTCATCGACGGCCGCTATCATCTGTTTTACCAGTTCCATCCCGCCGAGTCCGAATGGGGGCCGATGCACTGGGGCCATGCCGTCAGCGATGACCTTTACCGCTGGATCCATCTGCCGGTCTTCCTGCACCCGGAGCAGAACCTCTGGTCGCTGGGCGCCACCGGTGGGGCCTTCTCGGGAAGTGCCTTCGTCGGCCAGGACGGCAAGCTCAGCTTCTACTACACAGAACGACTGCCGGCGTATGACCTGTTCAAGGACTACAAGGAAGTTCAGAAAAGAGTGTTGCCATCCGCCGATCTGCTGCGTCCGGACGCCAATAAGCTGGTGCTGGTCGACGGTCCTTCCGGCAGCTCCCATGATTTGCGCGATCCAAAGGTTTGGTACGATGCAGCGTGCGGGGCTTACCGAATGGTGCTGGGCGCCGCGATCGATGGTGATCCCGCCGTCCTGCTCTATGGGTCCGAGGATGGCGAGGACTGGAAATTCATGTCCGTCCTCTATCGCGCTTCCGAGCATTTTCGCCAGCACGGCGCACGCTGCGTGGAGTGTCCGGATTTCTTCGAGCTCAATGGTCACTATGTCCTGGTGATGGGCTTTGTCGGCTACACCGAACCGGAAACCGGCCGTCATAACTTGCTTTACGCCCAGGTTGGCACCTTCGAGGGCGATTGCTTCATGCCGGCGACCCCGGCTTTGCAGGAATTGGATTTCGGTACCGATTTTTACGCGATGCAGAGCTTCCGGGCAAAGGACCGCCAGATCGCTTTTGCCTGGCTCTTCAATTGGGAATTCCGCAAGCCGCCAGGTTCGCCCTATAGCGGCGAGCTGTCGCTGCCGCGCGTGCTCGGCCTAGACGCCCAACGGAATTTGACAATGATGCCGGAGAAGGGTTGCCAGCGCCTGCGCGCCCGCACCCTTCTAAAGATTGCGCCTTATCAATTTGCCTGTGAACCAAGGCGCCCCGTCGAATTGTCTTTGGAGGGCGATCTGGATGGAGTTCAGATCGTCGCGCGGGGCAGTGACGGGGAGAGCTTTAGGTTGGCCCACAGCGCGCTGCGGCTTGAGCTGACCGTGGCGGAGGATAGTGGGGACATCAAGTACCGCTCAGCGCCGCTGAAGCTCGAACGGTTAACATTGTTCTTCGACCGCGGCGTCGTCGAGGTCTTCGCCAATGGGGGCGCGGTCTGCGGCACCCGCCGCACCTATAAAATCACAGACCTGACCTCGCTCGAAGTGAAGTCCGCAGACAGCAGCCGAATCCAAAGCTACGAGGCATGGAGCTATAATTCCGCTTGGAGCAACTAGGCCATGTTGACAAAGTGCGGCAGCCAAATCCTCGCTGCGGCTAGCGCAAGGAAGGCTTCGAAGGATTTTCGGGTCTTGTCGTAGCGGGTTGCAATGCGACGAAACTGTTTAAGTCCATTGAACATCCGCTCTATTCGATTGTGATCCTTGTAAGCTTTAAAGTCGCATGAAGGCGGGTTTTTGCGGTTCGCTTTCGGCGGGATCACCGGCTTTATTCCGTGGATCAAAAGCTCTGCGCGGATGACGTCACCATCGTAGCCTTTGTCGGCCAGGAACAATCTTGGCTTGCGGACCGGCATCGCCAGCAAGTCAGGCACCGCGGCATAATCTGAGGCCTCTCCGCCCGTCGGGACAAAGCCATGAGGGCGTCCCTGACCGTCTGCGCGGGCATGGATTTTCGTCGTAAAGCCGCCGCGTGATCGACCAAAAGCCTCCTTATAAGTCCCCCTTTAGCGCCCGCAGCCTGAGAGTGGCCCCGAACTGTGGTGCTGTCGATCATGTGCTGCCAGTCATCCGTTAGCCCCAACTCGACGAGCGTTTCGAGCGAGGCATCCCATAAACCTTGCTCGGCCCAACGCCGAAATCGCACATAGACCGAGTTCCATTTCCCATATCGCTCATGCATATCGCGCCAGGGGCAGCCGACGCGCAGGACGTGGAGCATCCCGTTAAGAAATCGGCGATTATCAAGTGATGGGCGCGATTTGCGCCCGCGTTCCCTTGGTAAAAATGGCGCGATGATCCGCCATTCCGCATCACTCAAATCGCCTCGTGCCAAAGCCGCCTCCGCAAAAGCAGCTATGAATCAAAGATTGGCCAAGAAGGGAATCCCTGTGTTTCAATGCTCAGCTTCCGTGGGTGGCCGAACGTGCCCGCGCGCCGCCGGATCAGAAGCACCCCACTGCTGGAAATTGAATTGTGCCTGCGTGAGCGACAGCGTTGCATTAGGACCGCCTCGAACGTCGCCAGCATCGTGGACGTCCTGTCCGTCATCTTCCCAGAAACATACCGGACATATTTCATACCCGCCCCGTTCATGCAGTGTGCGGAAATGGCAGCACGGACACCGATAGGCCGGATTGTTTGAGAGAGGTTTTCTAACGTTGTCAAACTCCATTACCGCAGGATGAATGCCCCAGAGCAACTTTGTCAACAGGACCTAGCATAGGCGACGAGGCGGTCGCAGGCCTCGCCACGACCCAGCGGTCGACAGGGTCGTTAACTTCACCAATCACGGCGGGGCAATAGGAGCCGATCAGTGGCAAAGCTATTGGGAGGAAAAGCAATGATGGGTTGGCCCGTGTCGCTTGGTAAAGGCCACGCACTTCGGCCTCTATCCTATAAAGCTCGCCAATCCCTCCAACGCCTCCCTCGATGGCGGCGGTTCCGAGCAGTTGATCACCGATCTACTCCGGCAATCCTGCCAATCGCAATCCTTCGACATACCTCGCGAGCAGTGCCTTGTCTCGCCGACGCTACCTTAGTCGTTGACAACTGCGTTTATTCCGACCAGTTAAATCGACTTTGGTCCCATAGGTGTCCTCATGTTGCCTTTGCACTCCCTTGGCGAGCGCATCGTCGTTCTCGGACCTTCGAATGCGGGCAAGTCAACCCTGGCGGTAGCCCTCTCAAGGAAGCTCGGTCTCCCGGCGGTGCACCTGGATCAACTTCACCATCTGCCGCATACGGATTGGGAGGCTCGCCCCGAAGCTGAGTTCGCAGCACTTCATGATGCAGCGGTGCTCGAAGAGCGATGGATCATAGAAGGCAATTACTCGCGCCTGATGCCGCAACGGCTAGCCCACGCGACGGGCGCGGTCCTCATCACCTCAAATCACTGGCTCCGCTTTTCCCGTTATCTCAAGCGCACCCTCGTCAACCGCTCCGACCGTGCGGGACATCTGGAAGGTGCCAAAGACAGCATCAAATGGGAGATGATCCATTGGATTCTCATCAAGACCCGCAACAGCGGCTTCAGATACGCAACCATGCTGCGACAGTCTGGCTTACCGATTGTAGAATGCCACACGGCGAAGGCACTTAATGATCTCTACCGGACTTGGCATTTGCCACTGCCCCGATAGACGCGAAAATCCTGCCGGATTTCTTCAGGCTGGGATGGCAATTGCATCACCCTTGCGGAGCCGCCCACTCGGCCGCCCCGCGTGGTCTACTTGACGACGTTGATGCTGAAAGTCACGTCGCGAACAACGCCGTCGCCATAGGACTCCCTGAAAGTCGCTTTGTCAGGGCCGACATATCCGGCTGCAGACGTGTAGTAGACAACCGTGCCTGCGGTTTTCACCCCAACGCATTTTGGAAACTTCTTCGAATTCGCCAGTACGTCTTCCGGAACGATTTCGAGTTTCCCGTGAGCTGGCGGAGAAACCGTTCGAACGTTCGGACGGCTTAATTGTGAGCAATCGGCCTTGAGGTGCCAAGTCTGCGCCAGTCGCGTCCGCTCGGCGCTGACTGCAGTAAGGCTCTTGTTCTCCGTGGTAATGCCACCCGAGCTCGTCGTGCAACTCGTCAGTATTGGAAGTAGGAGAACGGAAATTGCTGCAGCCAAAGTTCGCATCATCAGTCTCCTGTTGCTGATGCGTATGCGTAGCGATGGCCTCCAAAAGCGTCAATCGCGTGAGGCATTGAGCCGCAGGAGCCAGGTCTCGATGACGAGCGGCCGGGCTCTCTGGGCCACGTATAAGCGACCACTCGGCCTCAGGCGACCGACCATCCACCGTCCACCAGCAGGTTCGCGCCGGTGATCAGGCTTGCAGCCGGCGATGCCAGGAAGACGACGGCACCCACCACATCATCGGTTTCACCGATCCGGCCGAGTGGAATGTGATCGAGCGTCGCTTTGCGATTGTCGGGATCGGATAGGAAAGGAGCTGTGCCATCCGTGTGGATGAAGGTCGGTGATACCGTGTTTACGGTGACATTATAGGCTGCCCATTCCGCAGCAAGGCAGCGCGTCAGGTGATTGATTGCCGCCTTGCTCATGCAATAGATTGCCTCGCCGCGCAGTGCCACGGTGCCTGCCTGGGAGCTGATGTTGACGATCCGGCCCCCATGGCCCTTGATCATCTGACGCCCGACGGCCTGCGTCATCAGAAAGGTGCCCTTGATGTTGACATCGAGGATCTCGTCAAGGTCCTTCTCCTCGACGAGTTCCGCGAGATTGCCTGGAGCCACGCCGACATTGTTGACGAGGACGTCGATCCGCCCGAAGGTCGTCAACGCTGCGTCGACGGCTTGGGCGATATGGGCCTTATTGGGAAGGTCCAGTTCAACAGTGAGGACTTTGCGTCCCGCGCCCTCGAGTTCGGCAACCAGATCCGCCGAGGCTGCGACATCGCGGACCCCCAAAACAATATCGGAGCCTGCCGCGGCACAGGCAAGCGCGCAGGCCCGACCGATACCACGGCTCGCTCCCGTCACTAAAGTCACCTTGCCCGCAAGGCTGAAGTCCGGCGCATTCTTCTGCATCATCTTTCCTCCCTGGATGAACTCAATTTATGACAGGGTCGGCAGCCGGATGCCAGATATTCCACGAGGAGCGCCCCTTTGGGGAAGCGGAAGCACCCTCAGCACACATGCAAGTTTTGCCCATATGCTGGTTGCGGTGCTTCGATGGGTGTAGACTGCCGGCACAATTGCATGTTCATGCAAGGCAACGAAGATGGGCACCCTCGCGCTCGACCGAAAGCTGCTGGCGATCCTCGCGGCGGATATGGTCGGCTACTCCAAAGCGATGGAGGCCGATGAGGCTGGCACCATCGAGCGGCTGAAGGCCATCCGCGCCGAGCTGATCAACCCCGCCATCTCTGAGCGCCATGGCACCGTCATCAAGCTGATGGGCGACGGTGCGCTCGTTGCCTTCGACAGCGTCGTTGATGCCGTTGCCTGCGCCGCGGAGTTTCAAAATGCTGTGGCGGCGCGCAATGCCGATTTACCGGAGCCGGAGCGCATCATATTCCGCGTCGGGATCAATCTCGGCGATGTGGCCTTGGTGGATGGCGATATCTACGGAGATGGGGTGAATGTCGCCGCGCGGCTGGAGCATTTGGCCGAACCGGGCGGCGTGGTGGTGTCGGGCACGGCATACGATCATCTCCAGGGCAAACTCGACTGGCCGCTCGATTTCGCCGGCGAGCAACAGGTCAAGAACATCAGCCGCCCGGTGCGGATGTACCGGCTGAGGCTCGACGGCAAACGCGCGCGTCGGCCGCTTCTTGGAATGATACCGCGCTGGGCCAAAACGGCTGCAGCGGCGATCGTCGCGCTGGCTCTGGCGGGCGGTGGGGTCTGGTGGTTGCTGCAGCCCGAAACTTTGAGCGGCAAGCCGTCGGTCGCGGTACTGCCCTTCGACAATTATGGCGGCGACGACGCGAGCGAGCGCCTCGCCGATGGCCTGACTGAGGACGTCATCACCGACCTCGCGCGGTTTCCCGAATTCGAGGTGGTGGCGCGGAATTCGACGGAAGTTTACAAAGGCAAGCCGGTGGATGCCCGCCAGGTGGCGACTGCGCTTCATGTCGGCTTTGTCCTGGAAGGCTCGATCCAGCGGCAGAGTGGCCGGGTCCGGATCACGGCACAGTTGATCGATGCAAAAACCGGGCATCATCTTTGGTCGGAGAATTGGGACCGGCCGGCCGAGGACGTGTTCGCCGTTCAGACGGAGATCGCAGAGCAGGTCGCCAACCGCCTTGGCGGCGGCGTGGGCCTGATCCAGGAGGTCGGGCGGGCAGCAGCCAAACGCAAACGGCCTGAAAACCTGAATGCCTACGACTATTATCTTCTCGGCTCCGAGAAGATCGAAAAGCTCACCAAAGCCGATGACGAGGAGGCCATCACCTTTCTCAACCGCGCCGTCGAGCTGGACCCGGGGCTGGCACGGGCCTGGGTCGAACTTTACCACGCGCATGATCTGATGGGTGTTTTTGGCGTCGATCCCGAGGGTAACCGCAAGGTGGCCGCCGATGTCGCCGAACGCGCGGTGCGGCTTGATCCGAGCGACGCCGAAGCCCATGCGGTATTTGCTATGAGCTTGGCAAACAAGGGCGACATGGGCCGCGCCAAGTCCGAATTCGACACGGCGCTTCGTCTGGCTCCGGGTTCGTCCGAAATCCTGACTTTTTACAGCGGCTATGCCGCACGCTTCAACGACCCGGAACGCGGAGCTCAAATGGTCGACAAGATCATGCGGCTCGACCCGAACTACCCGATGTGGGCATCCAACTTCTTCGCACCCGCCTATTTCATGGCGGGGCGGTATGCAGACGCGGTGACGATGCTGGAGCGCATGACGCCCAACAACTACCAAAGATGGACTTGGGTGGTGCGCAGCAGCTCGCTTGCGGCGCTGGGTCGAACCGATGAGGCACATGCTTCAGCTCTGGAAACTCTCGAACAGCACCCTGACGTGACCGTCGAGAGCATGATCAATGAACCCGGCCTCAGCACAGTGGAGCGCAATCGGTTCATAGAGACAATGCCGCTCGCCGGCTTCCCGGCATGCGCCAAGCCCGAGGCGCTGGCGAACCTCGTCAAACCTATGCGACTGCCGGAATGCGAAGCGGGGAAGGCGAAGCCTCCCGGGCAGCCATAAGACAGTTCGCTATCGCGACTGCGTCGGGCCGGCAGGGCCGAGCTCGGCAAATTACGAGGTCGGAGAACGCAGAGCCAGGATTCAAGAGAGCCTCATCCTGAGGTGCCCCGCAGGGGCCTCGAAGGACGAGGCGGGTGTGCCGACATCAGGCCTCCGATGAGAACGCGCGGCACCTCCTCTTCATCTCCCTTCAGTGCATCACCGCCTCACCCTGCAACTCAACAATCGAACCCTCGCGCGTGTCGATGTGGCCGCAGGCACAGCGGCTTTGGCAACGTCTCGCTCGCGCTAGCACCAAACCCCAATCGTTGCCGGCTTCGCGCCCATTGCGGACATTGTGTCAGTCCATCAGCTAGCACTCGCTGCGAAAATGTTCTAATCGCGACGCCATATTCCCGGGAGTTCCCTTTAAAAACGGCTGTCCCATGGAGACTGAATTGTCTGACACAAATGACTTTTCTGAAGAAGAAATCGCCGCCGTCCGAGAACACGCAGATCGCGAACATCTGTGGGGATGGGAAGAACGCGCGGCCAATTTGGCGCGGCTCGGTCTTTGGGATGCTTCGCGTCTGACCTTTAACGAACGCGGAATGAAGATCAGAGCGATACTGATTGGCGATCCAAGCCCTTCAGAGGCGGAACTGGCAGTGATGTTCCCATACCTTTTCGGTGAAAGTAGTCCCGAGCAAAAGGCCAGGTTCGAACAGCGTTTGTTAGAACTGAACCTTGCTTGGGTAACCGAGCGCGGCTTCGTGTTCTTGAACGCACGAGGGCACAAGGTGATGCGCGACGTTTATTGGCTTAGGCATTGAAGGCATGATCAATGGGCAATGGCAGAGCTTTCGACAAAGACTGTCGTGAGCGATCTTGCACTGTTCGTGCTGTTTGCCACTCAGAATGTCAAATGCGTCTAAAGCCCTCGTCACCCGCATCATTCCGATGTTGGCGAATGTCCGCTTCGGGCCGACAGCGGTCATTGGCGAGTGAGGCTAGAGCAGCCGCACACGACGGGCAATCACCGCCGCGCCGGCGGCTTGGTGGCGGCGCGGCGCTGTAGCGCGAAACGGGCGGCCGGGCAGTTGATGTCGGGAACGAGATCGTAGGTCTGCTGGTAGAGGCTCTGCGCCAGCGTTCTGTTGCCGCGGTTTTCCGAGGCAAGCGCGGCAAGCGCCGTGCGTTTATAGGCTTCGACGATCGGCTCGGCGGCCTTTGCCAGCGCCGCGTCGTCGGCGGGTTCGGCGCTAAGCGAAAGCGCGGCATAGGTCGCCTCTCCATCGCGGCCGACGCGGCCACCGACGGCGCCGTTGAAGCTTGCTTCGGAAACCTGACGCATGCGCCTGGCATTCTTGATGCAGGTCGGGATGCGGGCGGCTTCCGCATTGATGCGCTCGGCCGTCGGGCCGCTCTCCGCGCTCTCGCCGCCGGAGAGGATCACGTAGCCGATGATGCCGACAATGGCGAGATAGACGAGCCCCATGCCGGCGAGGAAGGCCGGCTGCTTGAGCAGCGGTTTCTTCGGCTTGTCGTCCCCTGCCTTGGCCGCTTCCTTCTTCGGCGCCTCCTTGGCGGCGGCTTTGACGACGAACTGGAACTCGACATCCTTGCCGAGACGAAAACTGTCGCCGGCTTTCAGCGACGCCGTCTGCAGCAGCGCTTCGCCGCGCAGCATGATCGGGTTCAGCCCCATGCGGCGGATGATGAAGCCGCCGTCGCTCTGTTTTTCGATGCGCGCGTGGATTGGCGCCAGAAACGGATCGTCGACGACGATATCGGCACTAGCAGCGCGGCCGATCGACATTTCGGGCCGGTCGAGCACATGGCTGCGGCTCTGGCCGCCGGGGCCGGTCTGCAGCAGGCTGGGTTTGTTTCCGCGAAAGAAGGAAAAGACCATGATCAGAACATCCCACTCGACATCATCTCGACAATTGCCGGCGCCAGCACCAGAAGCAGGATCGACACGACGATCATCATCGCCGGCATGACAATCTTGGCTTTCAGCTTTTCGCTCGCGCGGTCGGCTTTCTCCCAGCGGCGGAAGCGCAGATCGCGCGCATGTTCACGCAACAGCTCGACGCGGTTGCTGCCCTCGACCTCGCCCTGGATAACCGCCCGGATGACGCGGATGACCTCCTCAGCGGTCATGCGGGCCTCCAGGCGCTGCAGCGCCTCGACCATGCCGGTGCCGAGCGCCACGTCCTTCAGCGTCTGGTCGATCTCTTCGCTCATCACCGTGCCTGGTGCCGCCTCGGCATAAAGCCTGAGGCTTTCCGGCAGCGTCGCCTGCGCCTGCTGCGTCATGACCACGAGATCGAGAAAATAGGGAAATTCGCGCGAGATGCGCTCCTTGCGATCCTGCATCTTGTCGTCGGCGACCACCCAGAAATAGATGGCAGGGATCAGCCCGAGGATTAGCCCGGCCACCAGCCCGCCGATCACGCTGCCGCTGGCAATGCCGAACAGCACGCCGAGCAGGATGAAGCCGAACAGGCTCATCACGATGAGAAGGGCGATGTATTCCCGCCCCGTCACCCCGCCGAACGGCCGGCCGCCATAGATCAGCTTCTGTTCGAGCTGCGCGCCGTAATCGGCCAGCAGCGGCTCGAAATGGGCGAGCACGAATTCAACCGGCGTGCGCATGCCGATGCTGTCGACGATGTTGGGCGGCGGGCCATCGCCGCCGGCGGAGCGGCGCACCACCTGGATGCTGCCGAGCAGATCGCCGATCCACCAGACGAAGAGGGCCGCGGTAATGCCGGCAAAGACGACGGCGATCGGGGCGAGGGGGATGTGCGACATCATACCGACACCTTCATCATCGAGCGCATCCAGAAGAAACCGGTGGCATAGAGAATGGCGCCGACAATCGCGATGACGATGCCGATGGCGTTGCCGAACACCTTGTCGATCAGCTCGGGTTGGCCGAAGAAGATCATCAAGATCATGAACAGCGCGCCGCCGTTGACGACGCGGAAGTTCATGCGCGCCTGCGACGACGAGGTGCTGATCTTCTGATCGAGCTTCCAGATTTCCTTGAAGGATTTCGACATTTCCGTCAGCGGTTCGGAAATGTCACCGCCCTGGCGGGCAAACAGACCGAGGGCGGCATCGACCATCTTGAAATGCAGGCTCGGCACAGTGCGGCCGTGGCGGTCGAGCGCTTCGACCAGGCCGATGCCGAGCTTCTGTTCGCGGGCGATACGCTCGAATTCGCGCGAGGCCGGCATCTGGCCGGTGTCGGCCACCGCATTGACGGCGATGGCGAGCGGCTTGCCGGTGCGCACCGCCGAGACGATCTGGTCGACGGCATAGGGAAGCTGGGATTCGATCTGCAGCCAGCGGCGCTGCAGGAAATAGCGGATCATCGCCTTGGGCAGGAAGAAGGCCACCGGGATGGCGAGGACGATGCCGAAGATCGGCCCGAAGATCAGCGAGACCACGGCGAAGACGACGATCGCCGTGATGCCGTAGGCAAGGATCATCGTATAGGGCGGAACGGCATCGCGCCCGAAAACCTGCGCGGCCTCGCTGGCGAGCGCGATATCGCGTTCGGTGGCGCGCAACAGCGGCGCCGGCCAGCGCACCGGCGCGCCCCAGACCAGCAGCCCCGCCGTCACCGCGCCGAGGGCGACCGTAAAGATCTGCAGAATGCTGATATCCATGGCTTTTTCCTCAGAGCAATTCCAGGAAAAGTGCGAAGCGGTTTTCCGTCCGGAATTGCGTAAAAACAAAAACTTAGAGCGGTTCTGCGCGTCCGTGAAACGCCGAACCGCTCTACACGAACATATCGAGTTTTTCGATTTCACCGTCGTCGCCGAACTCGACCAGTTCAGCGACGAAGCTCGGCAGGTAACCGGTGAAGGCATGCACCGCCTGGCCGCCGGCGCGGCCGACGAGATGGAAGATCGGCTCGACGATGACGAGGCCGGTATCCGGATCGATGCCGATCACCTCGGATATCTCGGTGACGGCGCGCCGGCCGCTTTCCAGGCGGTTCAACTGCACGACCAGTTCGACGGCGGCGACGATCTGCTGGCGGATCGCCATAACAGGCAGCGAACTCTGGCCCTGCAGCACCATCACCTCAAGGCGGGTCATCATGTCCTGCGGCGTGTTGGCATGCGCCGTCGTCATCGAGCCGGCATGGCCGGTGTTCATCGCCTGCAGCATGTCGATCGCCTCGGCCCCGCGGCACTCGCCGACGATGATGCGGTCGGGGCGCATGCGCAGCGCATTGCGCACCAGATCGCGGATGGTGACGCTGGTTTCGGATTCGGCCGTCTTCGGCCGCGATTGCAGATAGACGACGTGAATGCCGTCGAGCTGCAGTTCGGAGGTGTCCTCGACGGCGACGACGCGCTCGCCGATCGGGATGAACTGCGACAGGCTGTTCAAGAGCGTCGTCTTGCCGGAGCCGGTGCCGCCCGAGACGACGATATTCTTGCGGGCGCGCACCGCCGCCTCGAGGAAGGCGCGCATCGGCTCGCTGAGCGCGCCTGCCGTGACCAGCTTGCTGATGTCGAGCCGCGACTTGCCGCCGAACTTGCGGATGGTGAGGCACGCCCCCTTGACCGCCAGCGGCGGAATGACGGCGTTGACGCGCGAACCGTCCGGCATGCGGAAATCGGCCATCGCCTCGCTCTCGTTGATCGAGCGGTTGGAATCGACGGCGATGCGCTCGATCACCTTCATCAGCTGCCGCTCATTAGCGAAGGCGAAGGGATAACGTTCCAGCAGGCCGAATTTTTCGACGTAGATCTCGTCATAGCGCGTCACCATGATTTCCGAGATCACGTCGAGATCCATCAGCTCCGAGATCGTGCCCCAGCGGTACATCAGCTCCTCGATGTTGGAGCGCAGGTGCATATGGGCGATCTCATAGCGGTCGCCGGCATTGAAGAGCGCCTGACGGGACTGGAAGGCGGCACTGAAGCGGGTGTCGAGCTGGGCGAAGTCGGAACGGGTGGATTCGAAATTGAGCTTGAGCTGCAGCGCCGAGATCAGTGCCTTGCCGACATCGAAGAGGCGGCGATTGTCCTGCTCCTCGCGTGAGAGACTTGCGGCATTCGAAGAGGCGTCGCGCCGCCCTGTCCGCGCAATGCGTTTTGCGAGCCACCGGTAGACGGCGTTCTTGATCACGAGGATGACCAGATCCTGGGGTGCGCTGTCGAGCGCCTCCTTGATGAACAGGTCGAGCCGCTCGCGAATGCGGTTTCGCGTGTCCTCGCGGCCGAAATCCGAAGACTTCACCAGCCGGTCATATTGCGTGTCTTTTAGCAGTCGCTCATGGATCTCCATCTGCAACGCCAGCACCCGCTCTTGGTCCGGAAACTGCGTCACCGCTTCCTGAGCCGCCGCTGGTTCAACAAGTTCAATGGTGACATTCGGCACCCAGATCGACATGCCCGCCGAGACCGCCACCGGCGTCCCGGCCCTGAGCGGCTGGTCGTCGACCCGCGTCGGATTGCGGCCATGATGCTGCACCGACCAGCCCTGGCCGGATTTGCGCAGCACGAATTGCGGTGAGGAGACATGGCTGCCGCGCAGCCGCACGACGCCGGCGCCGGCCGGCAGCGTCAGCGTGCTGCTCTCGCCGACGAAATAGGTCTCGTTCGAAGAAAGCGGGATCACCTCCCGCCCACTGCCGTCCTCATAGGAAATCTTCAACAGCATGGTCACTCCCCCGCAACGCTTACATGCGCGTCCAGTTGATGCTCGGCAGTTCCTCGACGGTATTGTCGGCCGGATTGCGCAGCACGAGATTGAGGCTGCCGTTCGATTGGCCGAGCGCAAAGATCAGCATCTCGGCTTCCGCCGGCGTCACCTCGACGGTGACGTTGTTGTAAGTGCTGTTGGCCTTGGTGACGGCGCCTTCCGCCGTCGTCGCCGCGCCGACGGCCAGCACTTTGACATTCTGCAGGAAGGTGCGGGTGACAACGCGGGTGCGCGAACTGATGCCGAGCTTATAATCCTGCGCCTGTTTGCGGTAGGCATTGACGTCATTCTCGTCGGCACCCGGATATTGGGTGAGATAGTTCTTTAGCATCTGCTCGACCGGTGAGGCCGGCTGGACTGGTGCCTGCGGCTGTCCGGCTGCAACAGGTGCTTGACCGGGAGCGGCAGGCGCTCCTGGCTGGGTGGCAGCCGGGGGTGCGACTGGCTCGACCGGCTCGTCGACCGTGCCGAGGATATCGACATAGCTGCCCGGCTCGACGAAGTGGCCGACGGCCGCGGCAGCGTTGACGGGAAGGGTCAGCGCCCGCTTGCCGGGCGCGATCATCGTCGTCAGGCGCCCGCCGTCATTGTCGTCGAAATACTGGAAGAGCAGCACGGAGCCGGCCGGAATGTCGGCGGCAGCCGTCCGGTCCTTCAGCCATTCCTGGTAGGCGCTCGCGGCCGGCACCGCGAGCTTGGCAAGCGCCCCGAAACTTTCAGGCAGCATCACCGGTTCGGCGAGCATGTCGGGCGTGATCGCCTGTCCTCTCGTCACCTTCCTGTCGGGCTGGAGCCGCATGAAGGCATAAGCCACCTGCTCGTTCTTGACGCTCTCGGTCCAGAAGTAGAGCAGAACGCCGGTGATGAGCCCGACGATGACGGCGGCAATAAGCTTCCAGTTCATGGTGTTGTTCCTTCGACGAAGGGTTGCCTGATTTGAATGACCTCGACGGTCCGGCCGTCGGTCTTGCTGCTGGTGTAGAGAACGTTGGCCTCGACGCTGCCGCGCCGGCCGTAAAGAGCGGTGACGCCGCTGCGCTCAGCCGGCGGCGTTTCGATGGTGAAGCCGTCGCGGACCAGGAGATCGGCGCGCGCATCCGACCAGCGCAAGGCCGACATCGTGCCTTTCGATACGACCGTGCGCGAGGTGTGGCCCTTGTCGCGATCGCCGATATCGCTCAGCACCTCGGCGCCGGCCGGCGGCCGCAGCGACGGCGGCAGCTTGCCGGCATCGGCCGGCGCCGCAAAGGCCGGCAGTGTCGCGGCGACGTCGTCGAAACGGCTCATCAGCACGTCGGTCACCGGCGCATCGGCGGGCCTCCGGATCATGATCGAGACGCCCGGGATCGGCGCTCTTGCCGAAGGATTGTTCGGGTCCTGGCGTTTGAGATAATCGAGCGCCGCCTCGCCGTCGCCGTCGAAGAACCGCACCACGACGGCGAGATCATCACGGATGCGGCTGACCTTCGGGACGATCAGCATATTGGCGGCGATGACGGCGGTCAGTTCTTCCTTGTCGCTGCTTTTCGGCAGGGCAGGGCGGGTATTGGCGGCCAGCACCCGCAGCCATTCGTCGGTGATCTCGGAAATACTGCGATCGCTTTGATAGGGCGTGAACTCCAGCGGCTGGCCGTTGATGACGAGATCGCGCGGCGCCCGTTCCGGCGCGCCGAGGATGCCGGCCAGCATCGAATTCAGCGTCTCCCGTAAATCCTTGTAGACCTCGGCGTGGCCCGGTTTGGCCACCACTACGGCAGCGAGCCCGATGACCAGGGCCAAACCCACGAGATGGCCGGCGAAATGGATGGAGATGCGCGCGCCCTGTCTCATCTATTTCGCCCCCGGAAAGACGCCGTCGAAGAGATCGCCGGAATCGTCGGCGACATCGCGGATTTCCCGCCGCAGCGTCGGGTCGTAACCCTTGCTGGTGGTGTCGTTGTTGTGCGAGGCAAACAGCGTCGCATCGTCCACCGTGAAGGCGTCCTTCCAACGCAGGCTCCTGATCGTATCGAGATCGTCGGAATCCCTGAACTTGTAGACGCGGTCGGCCGTTGCGGTGACCAACTGCGGCTTTTCATTGGCGAGGTCGCCGACCATATCGCCAAAGTCGCGGCCGTCGCTCTTCAGCGTGTTCTGCACGTCGTCCCAGACGAAGGTGCGTTGCGGATCGCCGCCGCCTTCATGCGATGGCGTGCGCGAGCAACTCAGGGCGTCCCCTCCCGGCAGTGCCGGCAAGGCCGGGAGCGGAAAGAAGTTCGAGAAATCGGAGGTGCAATCCAGGCCGTTCGCCTCGGCGAAGGCGGCGTTGCGCATGGCGAGCATGGTTCCGACCTTCTTGGTGGAAATCCTGTTGGCGTGAATCATGAAGATCACGATCAGCAGGATGACGGGCGCGGCGAGCACGAATTCGATCGAGGCCAGGCCGCGCCGGTCGCGATGCAGCCGCATCAGCAGGCCGCCGGCCGGCGCGCCGCCGGCATGTTCAGTGTGTGTTGACGGCAGCCCAGGCATTGGCTCCTCCCTGATCGAAGACTCGGGTCAGGCCGGTGAAACTGTCGGCGGCCGGGCTCTGCTTGATGGTGTTCGAAACCTGGCCGATGTCGTCGGCAAGCGTGGCTGGCGCCAGCGATGCGAGCCAGTCCTGCGTGTAGAGATCGAAGGCCGTGTAATTGTGGACCCAGCTCTGCGCCAAGGCATAGGCCGAGGGTGTCTTGTCCTTGAAGATCCGGATCTGCAGCCTGGCGCGCGGGGCGCGCGAAACGATCGCCAGCGTCTGGTAGTCGTCGAGCTGTTCGCCGCCGAACGGCGTGAAGTTGAAGGGGATGCGTCCTTTCAGCCAGTAGGGCTTCGGGAAGGAGATGACCGGCAGGGGAGCACCCGCCACGGAAATCGCGCCACCGGCAGGGCCGCAGACCTGGTTCCAGATCATGTCGAACTTGCGGGTGAAATCGTTCTCGTCTTTTGTCTGCTTGTCGGAATAACGCGGTGGCACGTCGATCGGCAGCTGGAAGGGGTTTACGACGCCGAACTCGAGGCCGAAGAATTCCTCCGCGACAAAAAAGCTGGCGTCGAGGGTAAGTTCTTCCCACCAGCTGAGATCGGCATATTGCTCGATGATCGCCTTGAACGGGATCTTGCTCAGATATTTCGGGCCGAAGGCTTCGTAGAAGATGTAGAACTCCACCAGCTGATCGTCGATGCCGCTTTCGTGGTTGACCCAGTCGCGGATATGGCTGCCGTCGACGCCGCCGGCGGTCAGGGGACCCTTGCCGTTGGGGAAGCCGCGATTGGCAAACTCGCCACGCATCAGGAACGGGTCCTGCCCTTCCGTGCCCCTACTCATCGCAAGGCACATTTCAGCATAGGCCGCAGCGGGATTGATGCCGTCGCGATCGACCGGCAGGTTGCCGCCAGCGCCTTCTCCGGCGTCGTTGCAGGATTCGCACGGCGGATGGAAGACGACATGATCCGATTTGTTCAGGCGCACCAGATGCAGGGCTTCATTGCCGACCCGCTGCGGAAAGCTCTCGACGAGGTAGTCGTTGAGATCGTTCATGCCGTCGATGATGTCGCTGGATTTCACGATCAGGCCCCAGGGATCATAATCGATCTGTGCTTTTACCGTATAGGCGATCGCCTTGGTGGCCTCCGTCGCCCGGAACCCCTGGAACGCCAGGCAAGCGCCGTAGATGATGCCACCGACGATCGGAACCTTCTGCCAGCCCGGGCAATAGGGCATCGGCGGAAGCGGCGGCAGGAGCGAGGCCGGTCCGAAACCTTCAGTGAAAGAGTATTCGGCGAGTTTCGCCAGAATGGCGGTCGAGCGCAGGGCCAATTCCGCGGTGGTCAGCTGGAAGGCGACCGAGGTCGCCATGACGACGGTGGCCTGCGAGGAGGCGACATTGTTCATCGCCATGATGTTGAGATAACGCGCTTCCCAGTCGGCATGGACGAGAGCAGCGGCGTCGGCCGTGTCCTGGGTGCGCTGCTTGTCGTAGATCATCTGCCCGGTATTCAGGATCCAGACGATCATCAGGGCGAGCGCGATCGTCATGTAAAGAATGATCGGTGACAGGAAGCCGCGTTCGTCGCGGTGCAGGCGCTTGATGAGGGTCGGCGTCATAGCAGGTTCACCTCCGCCTTCGAGATCGTGTAGTAGCGGCCGTCTTTCCTCTGGCCGCGGGCAAAGACCCAGCCGGCATATTCGAGCAGCAGGAAGCGCGCTTCGACCTTGGCGGTCACAGGCACATGCGGCGAGCGGTTGATGGCGGCATAGAACGCCATTTGCGCGCGGTCGACGGTGACCGTGACGTTCTGCGGATCGAACATGTAACGGGCCTGGTTACGCATCGCCCGCCAGTTCTTCGAAAGACCGGAGGCATCGGCAAGGGCCTTCAGCGCCTCTTCCGGCGGCTGGCAGGCGCCGACGCATTTCAGCTGGTCGTAGGGGGCAGCCGGGATCAGCGCCAGGCGGGCGGCAAGATCGGCCTTGCCCGGGGCGGCATCGTCATCGCAGGTCTTGGCGTCGATCAGGCTGCGGATGGTGATCGGAAAGGCCGGGCAGAAATAGACGCGGGCGCTGCGGGCCGCCGCATAGGCGGCATAATGGGTGAAGAGGTGGTTTTTTGCCAGGATCGCGAACTGGAAGACCACGAACATGAAGAAGACGAAAACCGGCGTGACGAGCACGAAATCCATCATCGTCGTGCTGCCTGACATATCGCCGTGCAGCTCCGATATCCGGCGCCGGCGGGCGGAAAGCCGCGGCAGCAGCAGCATCGAGGCAAGCAAAATTACGGCGATCGCGAAGGTGCCGAAGAGCGCGCCGTGATCCTCGGGGATCCAGAAGGTCCGCGAGTGCAAGATCGAACTCCAGAAGGCACCGTCGAAGAAGGGGCGTTCGAGTTCCGCGCGCATTGCCGTTACCTCACGAGTGAAAGAGGGGTGAAATCAGGCATGAACAGGCACCAGAGAAGTCCGAGAGCGGCAGCAACGCCGAAGCGGACGGTATGATGGGTTTCGCGCGGCTTCAGCACCGAAGCTGCATCACGGAAACCGGCAGGCAGGAGCAGGGCGAACAGTCCAACGTTCCTGGCCAGCACGCTCCACTGAACCCGCCGCGCCATCGAGACTAGAGCAATCACGCCACCGACCATCAGCGATGCAAGGGTCACATCGATGGCGGGCCAGAGGCCGAGAATGGCGCCGAGCGCCGCCATCAGCTTGACATCGCCGCCGCCGCAGCTTCCGGCTGCGAAGGCGATGATGAAGATCATGCCGGCCGCAAAGACGCCGGCAAAGGCAAGGCCGATCCCTGCCAGACCGCCGCCGGCCGCCGCCAGCATGAAGCCGGCAAGCAGGCAGGGATAGGTCACGGCGTTCGGGATGTGACCCTGGCGGTGATCGAGCACCGCCGCGGTCGTGGCGCAGGCGACGGCAAGAGCCGCCGCCGCAGGCATCAGGGTCAGATCATAGGTCGTGTCCATGATCCCGGCCCACTTATTGACCCGGCTCGGGAATTCTCTCGGCATCCGAGAGGGCCGTGTTCTTTTCGTTGAACCATTCACCGATCTGTTTGCCGAATGCGAGCAGAAGCAGCATCAGCGGAATGACGATCAGGGCGACGGCCAGGACGATCTGGGCCATGTCGCCGCGCTCGTCCTGGTGAAGTGCAATTGCGAGAGTCTTGAGTTTTCCAAACATCTGCGTATTCCTCGTTCCTTGGTTTGTTTCGGATCGAAGACCTTGGTGAAGATAAAGCAAGAATACTCTATCGATCCGAACCAGCACGTTGCTCGTTCCAATGATAATTTCTGCTTCGGTTTATCTTCCCCGGTGGCCAACGCTTGTTGAGCAACACCATTAAGACCCAAGAGTGCGCCCAAGGCCAGCCCTCCGTCAAGCAAACGAAACGAAGGGTTCCAATTGCCTTGGAGGCGTCTCTTGATGAAACAGAGTTGACGACGAAAAATTCGAACTAACCGCTTGAAGGAACTGCAGTTTTACCTTGGATAGGAAATCTGGGCGTGGCTTGATGAACTGCCGCCAACTGCCCCATAATTGGTCAATTCTTTCAAGGCGATAGAATAGATGGATCGGCGCGGCCATATTGACCATCTGCGTGGGGACGCGCCCATGGCGTTGCCTGGCGATCTGGATTAAGCTCATCCGGCATTGTGGGCTTGCCCCTCCTGTCGATCCGGAGAGAGAACGATGGAAACGATGAGCAGCATTTTGATACTTGCATTGGTCCTCATTCCACTGATGATGTTCTTTCCGACCGCCGTTCAGATGATGGCGACACTGTTCGGCATGAGCACAGTTCTTGTCGGGATGCCGCTCTGATGAAGGCCGTTTCAGACGACGCCGCCGAACAGGCGACCTTTCAGGTCCTGACCCGGGCGCTGGACAAGCTGCTCGGGCCGATCCGCTTTCTGCTCGAGGACCCGAGCGTTTCCGAAATCCTGATCAACGGCACATCCGACATCTTCGTCGAAAGGCGAGGCAAGCTCGAACGCGCCGAAACACGCTTTGCCAGCCGCGAGGACCTGGAATCGGCCGCGCGCAGCATCGCGCAATTCTCCGGCAAGCGGCTGACGCCGGAGGAGCCGAGCGTGGAAGCCCGCCTGCCGGATGGTTCACGCGTGCAGATGATCCAGCCGCCGGCTGCGCGCACCGGGCTTTGCATCTCCATTCGCCGCTTTCTGAAGGAACATCGCAGCATCCGCGATCTCGTCACCCAGGGCAGCCTGACGGAGGAGTCGCTGTCGCTGCTGCAGGCGGCCGTCGGGCTGCAGAAGAACGTCATCATCTCCGGCGGCACCGGCACCGGTAAGACAACGATGCTGAACGCGCTGTCGGAAGCCTTTGCCGACCACGAACGCATCATCGTCATCGAAGACACCTCCGAATTGCAGATCCGCAAGGAACATGTGGTCTATCTCGAAGTGACGAAGCCCGACCGCTTCGGCCGCGGCGGCGCCAGCATCCGCGACCTGTTCCGCTCGTCGCTGCGCATGCGGCCCGACCGCATCATCGTCGGCGAGTGCCGCGGCGGCGAGGCGCTCGACATGATCCAGGCGATGACTTCAGGCCATAGCGGCAGCCTGTCGACCGTGCATGCGAACACGCCATACGATGCCCTGCACCGGTTGGAGACGCTGGCGCTGATGTCCGACATCGACATGCCGCTTCGGCCGCTGCGGGCGCAGATTGCCTCGGCCGTCGACGTGGTCGTGCAGATCGCCCGCTTCAAGCGCACCGGCAGACGCCGGGTCATCGAGATTTCCGAGATCAAGGGCCTGAACAATGACGGCCAGTATATCGTCGAGAGCATCTACAAGCTCGAGGGCGACGGCCATTCCAATTCCGATGGCGCCCTTCTCTGGACCGGCGTCGTCCCGAGCTTCGCGTCCGACGCGATCGAAGAACTGCAAGGCGCCGAGCGCGCGGAATGGATGAAGGCCGAAGCCGCGCGGGCAACGGCTTGAAAAGCTGTTGCTGGACGCGACCCGGGAACTGTCTGTCCGGCATGGTGCGTCGAGGGAAGGCAAGCCTGGTTGCGTGCCCGCAGCGCACCCGCGGATGTGCTAAGACTGGGCGTGACATTGACCTTGGGAGGCGGACATGTGCCGAGTTCTTCTGTCTCTGATCTTATGTGTGCTGCCGGGATCGATGTCTTTCGCCGCCAGCCATGCCGCCTTTTTCACTGCCTCGTTTGGCAACAGCGGGTCCGTGAGCCTCAGCCTTGCGGAAGGAAGACCCTCCCTCGACCCAGCTTTCGATTTCGACGCTGTCATCACACTTTCCGAAACCGACCATGGAGGAACCGTTCACTATCGTGACGACGGGCGGCATCGAGCAAGCGTGCGCTGCGCTCAGCCGGCGATGGTTCGGATCAGGCTCGTCGACTATCCCGTGGATGTTTCGGCAAGGCCCGGAAAGGATTGGAAGCACGATCTTTGGGCCGCATTGTGCACGGCTCCGGTTTCCTGAGCAGCGTCAGCCCTTCCTCGGACCAACTTCCATGAACACGTAGGCGCCCTGCCGTCAGAGGGGATCGCGTAGACATCATAGGACGCCTGCGGATCGTCTCCCATTCCCAACGAGCCGGGCGGCATGCCCGACACAACCAGCCCTCGGACCACTGGCCGCTCCCGCAACATGCGTTGAATGCCTGAAGCGGAACGTGTCCCTCGAGGTAGTATCCTTCGAAAACGGCGGTATGGCATCCCTGCAAGCGGGCGGGCACCGCCAGCCGCGCCTTGACCGCAGCGAGGTCGTCCGTGTCGCGCAGGTCGACGGAATAGCCCGCGGCAGTCATCGCCTTCGCCCATTCATGGCAGCAGCCGCAGTTCGGGTCCTTGTAAACCGTCATCTTTCCAGGCGCGGCAGCATTGGCCCTTCCGCCAAGGGCCAATGCAGATGCCGCCATTGCGATGAAGCTTCTCCTGTGCATCGTCTCCACTCCTCGATGCCCTGTCGCCCGGTTGGATCCGGGCGACAGGGCATATGCTATTTTACTTCGGTGACGGTCAGTTTGCCATTCACGCGTTCGGCAACGAACTCGATGCTCGAGCCTTCCTTCAGCTTTTCGATGAGGGCCGGGTCCTCGACTCGGAAGACCATCGTCATCGCAGGCATGTCGAGGTTCTTCAGATCCTCGTGTTTGATGGTGACCTTCTTCGCCTTGGTGTCGATCTTGTTGACGACGCCCTTTGTGAATTCCTCGGCAAACGCACCGAAGGCCGCGCTGGCTGAAAGCAGGGCGGCTAGACTGATTTTGATCATCGCAGTTTTCATATTCGTGGCTCCTTGCTGGAATTATTTCCCGGCGACGCTGACATCGCCGTGCATGCCGGCTTCGTAGTGGCCGGGGATCAGGCAGGCGAATTTGAACTCGCCGTCGGTGGTGAACCTCCAGACGATCTCGCCGGACTGACCGGCCGGAAGGCGGATGGAATTGGCGTCGGCGTGTTCCATCTCCGGGAACTTCTCCATGACCTTTTTGTGCTCAAGGATCTTGTCTTCCTGATCGAGCACGAACTCGTGGTCGACGGTTCCGGCATTCGTGATCGCGATCTTGACCGTCTGCCCCTTGCGGACGTTGAAGGCGGCCGGGGTGAATACCATCTTGCCGTCGTCGGTTTCCTTCATCGTGACGCGGATCGTCTGCGTCGCCTTCGCCTTGTCGCCAGGCTCGCCAACCGCCATTTTTTCACCATGGCCGCCGGCGTGGCTGCCGGAGGCGAGGGCGGGAGTTGCGAGCGCCGCGAGTGCCAGTGCCAATACATAATTCTTCATGCGTAGATCCTCTTTTGATGTTGGATGTTGATCCTCAGCCGTTCTTCGGCTTCGGCGTGATTTGCGTCTTTGCGTCTTTGGCCTTGGTCGCGTCCGGCAGCTCGCCGGTCCACTCCCAGGCCTGCGTTCCGGGCGGGTTTTCGTACCAGCCGGGATCGGAGTAATCGTCCGCTGAGATGCCTTCGCGGACCTTCACGACCGAGAACATGCCGCCCATTTCGATCGGGCCGTGCGGCCCCCAACCGGTCATCATCGGGACGGTGTTCGCTGGAATGGGCATTTCCATTTCGCCCATGTCGGCCATGCCCTTGGTGCCCATGGGCATGTATTCCGGCTGAAGCTTCCTGATCTTCGCGGCGAGCTTCGACTTATCAGCGCCGATGAAGGTCGGGATGTCGTGGCCCATCGCGTTCATCGTGTGATGCGACTTGTGGCAGTGGATCGCCCAGTCGCCGAGGTATTTGGCGTCGAACTCATAGGCGCGCATGGCGCCGACGGGGATATCGATGCTCACCTCCGGCCACCGTGCTTCGGGCCGCAACCAGCCGCCATCCGTGCATGTCACCTCGAAGTCATAGCCATGCATGTGAACCGGATGGTTGGTCATCGTCAGGTTGCCGACCCGCACCCGCACCCTGTCGTTCCTGGAGACGACGAGGGGGCTGATGTCCGGAAAGACGCGGCTGTTCCAGCACCACATGTTGAAGTCGGTCATCTCCATGATCCGCGGCACATAGGAGCCTGGATCAATGTCGTAGGCATTGAGCAGGAAGACGAAGTCGCGATCGACGCGCATGAACGCCGGATCCTTCGGGTGGACGACGAAGAAGCCCATCATGCCCATCGCCATCTGCACCATCTCGTCGGAATGCGGGTGGTACATGAAGGTGCCTGATTTCACGAGGTCGAACTCGTAGACGTAGGTCTTGCCGACCGGAATGTGCGGCTGCGTCAGCCCGCCGACCCCGTCCATGCCGGACGGCAGGATCATGCCGTGCCAGTGGATCGTCGTGTGCTCCGGCAGCTTGTTGGTGACGAAGATGCGCACCCGGTCGCCTTCGACCGCCTCGATCGTCGGACCCGGAGACTGGCCGTTATAGCCCCAGAGATAGGCTGTCATGCCGTCGGCCATTTCGCGCTCGACCGGCTCGGCAACGAGGTGGAACTCCTTGACACCGTTGTTCGTCCGGTGGGGCAGGGTCCAGCCGTTAAGGGTGACGACCGGCTGATAATCCGGGCCGGAGGTCGGGTGGAGTGGCGGCTGCATGTCCGCCGATTCCATTGTCGGGGCGTCGGGCAGCCCCATAGCCGAGGTCTTCGTCCAGGCGCCCGCCGCCAGCAGGGCCGCGCTCGCACCGAACAGTTGTCGTCTGTTGAACATGGTGGGTTCCTTTCTCAATGGCCGCCGCCGCTGCTGCCGGAGGCAGCGGCGACTTCGGTCTCTGCCGACACACCGGTCGCGCCGCCGCCGTAGATCGCAGGCGCGAGGTTGGCTTCGGCAAGCCAGAAATCGCGCTTGGCGTTGACGGAGAGCAGGATGGAGTTGATCTTGTCACGCGTGTCGGTGAGCAACTCGAAAGTGTTCGAGATCATGCCGTTATAGGTTAGCAGGGATTCCTCCTCGACCTTGGTGCGCAGCGGCACGACATTGTTGCGGTAGTGCCGCGCGATGTCGTAGTTCGACCGGTACGCCTCATAGGCGGAGCGTGCTTCCGAGCGGACGTTCACAGCCTTCTCCGCGAGCTGGTTTGCTGCCCGCATATAGGCGAGCTCGGCCTTGCGCATTCGCGCCTTGCCGGTATCGAAGATCGGGATCGCGAATTCCAGCTCGACCTCGCCGGTCGTTCTGGTGGTCTTTTCGTCGTCCTCTAGCTCTCGCTCCGTTTCGAAGCCCGTCAGGATTTGGAGATCTGTGACATAGCGCGTCGCTTCCGTGAGCCCGTAGGATTTGGCTGTCGCCTCCAGTTCGAGCTTCGCCACCTGAAGATCGATGCGGTTCCTCAGAGCCTCGGCCTCGATGGTATCGCGTTTGACGACGGACTTGGGCAGCGGCGGCAGGCTGTTCGGGACCTGGTAATCCAGGTCGGTGCCCCAGAGGCCCATGAGCCGCGTCAGTTCTTCCTTGGCGAGACGTGCCGCCAGGCGGGCCTTCGCGGTCTCTCCGGCGAGCTCGGCGACGAACACATGTTCGCGTGCCTGGGCGCCTTTGGTCATCGCACCGGTCTCGCCGAGCTTTTCCGCAAGTTCGGAAGCAGCGTCCGCTGTCGCCTGGGCGCGCTGCAGTTGCCCGACGTTCTCCCAGGCAGCCACCACCCCGATCCAGGCACGCCGCGTATCGACGGCGACCTGAAGCGTTTTCACGGCGGCGGTCAGTTGCACCTGCCGGAAACGGGTATCGGTGATCGCCACGTCCCGCTTCCGCGTCGCGAGCGCCAGGATGTTCGTGGTGATCATCCCTTCGATGGTCTTGAACGCCTCCAGTTCCGGCGTGCCCATGCCTGTCGTACCGATGGAAAAGGTCGGGTTGATGAGCATCGTCGACTGCCAGGCATCGGCGGCGCTGTCGCCGAGATCGGCGTAGGCTGCCTGGAGGCCTCTGTTATTGAGCAGGGCGACCTGGACGGCCGTCTCGACGTCGAGGACCTTCTTTCGCGCAAGCAGGCTTTTGACCTCAGCGGCGGCCGACTGGGCCTGGTTCTGGTTCTGGATCCAGACCGTCTGCTTGGTGGTCGCGATCGCGGTTTTGTCGGCAACGGAAGCGAAGCCCGCTTGCTTGCTGGAATATTCGGCGCCTGTCACACAGCCGCTCAGCGCCAGCGGGAACGCCATCACGGCGGTTAATTTTCTAAGGCCCATCATGAGGCGTCTCCTTTTGCGGGAGACTGCAGATCGTTTTGTCTGCGCCACGGCTTGGGATCGACCGGCTGCCTGGCAACATAGCCAGACACCGGCGACCGGTATGTAAGCGGGCGCGGCGACGGCTGTTCGACCGCGGCGGAAGACGCCACCACGTCGGGAGGAAGCGTGGATGCGCAGCCGCCGATAACAAGCGGCAGCCCCACCACGAAAAGCGAGGGTTTCATTTGAATTTTCCGAATAAGAGATAGCCTACGGGCGCCTGGCCTAAAGGGCAGGCGACCGGCTGGACCCGATCAAGCGGGTGCGTCTCTATTCAGATATTCGGGGGACGGTCGAGGGTCGGCAGTTCGCCAAGGGTCGTCCGGTCGTCGACGAAGTGCCGGATCGAGGTCACGACGGGTCCGCCGACGTCGGGGGTTGCACAAATGATGCCAATCCCGCCGCAGAAATCCTTGCAGCATTCCTGCTTCACGAGCTTCGAAGCGCCATCGTCGTCATCGGATACGTCGCCATGCGAGTGGCCGTGATGGGCGGCCTCCGCCATGTCGTGGCCTTCGTGGGATGGCGTCACGTCCGAGACCACCGCTTTCAGCTCGGGAAACGAGGAGCCATGCATCGCGGCGTTGGCGTTCGACAGCGAGTACCCCGCCAGTGATATGATGATCACCAGCCGCATCAACACGAGCAGCCTGCTCACTGTGATTCGGTACATCTTGCCCATTCCCAACGAGCTACATGCAAAGCAGCGCGATTTCAATTACGACCTATGTCTCGTCGATGTTCGAGTCCTTTATGTGGCGCGAACATCACGTTGTGTACAGCTAGGGCTTCCAGCGGTTAGTAGGTCAATAAGGCTGTTCTTCTAACATGATCGATCTCGCATCCTACTTCGGCCTTTTTGCCGCAGCACTCGGCGCGGCGACGATACTGCCGATGCAATCTGAGCCCGTACTGGTCGGACTTTTCCTCACGGGCAAGTTCTCCGTGTCGGGTCTGCTCGCCGTGGCCAGCATCGGGAACACGCTTGGAAGTATCGCGAACTGGTTCCTCGGCCGCGGCATCGAAAAGTTTCGGGATCGGCGCTGGTTTCCGGTCGGTAAGGAGGCGCTCGAACGTTCGTCCCGCTGGTACCGGAAATACGGGAAGTGGACGCTGCTTCTTTCCTGGATGCCGGTGTTTGGAGACGCTCTCACGGTTGTCGCCGGAGTACTCAGGGAGCCGCTGCTTCCGTTCACGATCCTGGTGTTCATCGCCAAGACGGGCCGCTATGTCGTGCTGACACTGGCGACGTTACAGTTCCTGGGCTGACCGCTTGCGGCGCGGGAACACGATCCGGTCCACCGTCTCGTCACGGGCGATCAGCGTGTGCCAGGCCGCTGCGGCGAGATGCAGCGCCACCATCGCCAGAATGATCCTCGAGCCGATGACGTGGTAGGGTGCGATCCCGAACCAGAAGTAACTCGCGACGAATCCCATGCAGGCCTGTCCGATGATCGCGGCGTAGAAGGCATGATGAAGGACCGTGGCTGCCCGCCCGGCCCATGTGCCGGGCACGCTTGCCTCGGACGGCTGCAGGACATGAAGAACCAGCCGTACGCCCATCAGCAGGCCGATCGCTATTCCCGCGTAGTTGTGGAGGTGGTGCTGGACGACGTCCCAGGACGACGGCGTTATCCCCATGTGGGCGGCATGATGCGTCCGCTCGATGCTGCCGCCGGTCAGGTACTGGACCGGCACCATGAGGGCGACCAGCCAGTGAAGTCCTATTTGAGCCAGCGAATAGCCGCGTTTCATCGGTCCTCTCCCAGCGACAGGCGCAGACTAGCCGGCGAGGGTTAAAGTTTCCTCGTCGGCTGTTGCCAGGAATGCCTAGCCGCCGACGACTGCGAGCAAATCGGTGACATGCAGAGCTGCGTCGACGCATGCCGCCGCTGTGCCGAGGGCTGCCGCGAGATGGCGGCATGAGGGCGTCCGCCCTTGCCGCCCCAGACGAGCACGAATATCCGTCGCCGCTTACATGAACAAGTTCGGACTGCTCTCCATTGAGCGGTCCTATGCCCGGAATGGATGAAGGCTGAAGCCGCCGCGCGGGCAACGGCTTGAGGCCTATCGGCGGATGCTAGCTGGAACTGTTTGTGTGGGGGAGGGGAAGGCAAGCCAGTTGCCTTCCCCGGTGTCTACTGGCGCTTTTGCGCCAGGGCGCGTTCTTCTGCCAGTCGCCGGCCATGATGCTCCCGTAGGGGATCACCTCGTCGACCACTTCGGCGAGACCGTAGTGCTCGATCTGCGCCCGCACGTTCGCAGCGCTCTTGTAGGCACTCGGCAGTTCCGACACGTCGGCGAAACCGGAGAAGAACCGCGCGTCGAGACCGCTTGTTTCCTTCTCCAGAATAGCCGCGATGTTGTTCGGGCTGAGCCCCCGCGAATCGGCCCCATACTCCGCAGACAACTGCCTCATATGCGCGCTGCGCGAAAAGTTGCGGCCGGCGCCATGCGGCGAGAAGCCGAGGCCATGGGCAGCGTTCGAGCCACGAACGATCAGGATCGGTTCCGCCATATTGAGCGGAATGATGGTCAGATCGGTCGCGTCATGCGCCCAGTTGTCGAAGGCAGGGGTCGCACCCTTTCCGTGGTAGAACAGCCCGTCCGACTTCCGGAAGACGAAATTATGCTCGTTCCAGAAGCGGTCCGCGACCTTGGCCGAGAGCTTTTCCGCCGCCATGTCGTGAAGGACATAGTGGTTCTCTTTCGTCCACTGGCGGATCGTCTGCAGCGCCGACCAGTAGGCATCGCCTTCCTCGGTATCGGCCGGAATCCAGGCATTCTCCCTATGCGTCTCAGGCGAGATGCGTTCCCGAAACTGGTTGGCGACCTTCATGCCCTTGTCGTAGAGCCGCGCTCCCGGTGCTCGCGATCCATGATGGGTCACAAGCGCGGTTTCGCCGGTCGACTTCATCGTCCCGACATAGGCGAAATGATTGCCGTCGCCCTGGGTCGCGAAATGCTCGATGCCGGCGCTCAGCGCACCTTCGCGCAGAAAAGGATTCTGCTGGAAGGCCGAAAGCGTCGCCTCGGAAGGCTTGAGCTGCGCGCCGCGCGGACGACCGCCGGGACCGAAATGCGTCACGGCATGCACGGCGTCGAGAAGCGACTTCGGATCCACGCCGGGAAAAATCGAAATCGCCATGGAGCAGCAGATATCGGCCGAATGCATGCCGGGGTGGATCGCTTCGGACGCCACCACGCCGCCGACCGGGATCGTTCCGACCGGACCCGCCGGGCAAGCGTCCGGCATGATCGCGGCGGAACGGACGACGGGTGTGCGCACCAGCGCCCGCATCGTCGCATTGACCTTCTCGACATTGTCCTGTTCGAAGGCGTTCCCGGCGCGGATGTTGGAATAGATCTCGATATCGTTATCGGCCCTCAAGGCAAGCGTCGGCCCGGGCTGGAAAGCTTTTGCTGCTTCCAATGCATCCGTTACCGAGCCACCCTTGCTCAAAACCGCATTGGCCGCGTCGAGAGCCGGGCGAAACCACTTCCCCTGGCTCATTCCGGCGTCGATCAAATCCTGTCCGCTCATTACCGCTATCATTGTCTTTTCTGCGTCTGCAGTCCTTCTTGTTCAGTTGCTTTTCTTCATCATCCCGGCGACGAGATGTGGCAGGACAGTTTACTGAGCTACGCGCTCCTTTCGGAAGCGCGGGATGACTTGAACACCCGACCTGCCCACCGGAAATCCGATGGGCCGCTCTTTCCTTGTAGTCCTGCCGGCATTCGCCGAGTTATTCCGTCCCTGCGGAGCAGGGATATGCATGCCATGCAGCGGCGACGAGGGTGGACGAAACCGGATGGCCCCGCTCGTGCCAGAGAGCGTATGCCCAGGAGGAGTCGAACCTGCCAGACCATCCAACTTTGGAGGCTGTAGTTCCGTCCGGCATTCGCCGCTGCAATTCTCATTATGGCGACAAGTGACCAAAGAAACTTCCCGCTACCAGAGGGACGTGCGATCCCTGCAGGGTTCGAACCTGCCGCGGCCATGTAGTTCCCCATGCATTCGCCATGTCATTTCCATTCGTCCGTGACGACGAGGTGTGGTGAAACAGCCTGCTCTATCCGCTGAGCTACGGGTCCATGAACTGGAGGACCCGACGGGATTCGAACCCGCGACCAGGAGATTAACGATCTGTAGTTTCATCCGGCATTCGTCACGGCTCCCGCGCCGTTCACGGCGGCGCGGGGTATTACTTTCTGCGAGCCCCGTCAGAGCTCGATCTCCTCGATGGCTTTCAGCCAGCCGTCCGCTCCCTTGCGGTTGGCCGCAAAAGCCGTGATCACGCCATAGACGGCATCGGAGAAGCCGCCGATGTTGAGCACGTCTTCTCGCGTCGGCGCCTGTGTCGTGGCATGGGGCTGGATGTCGAGGCAGACCAGCTTTGCAGCCGGGTTGACCCGCTTGATCCTTGCCCATTCCGTCATGACGGCCGTCGGCTGGCCGCTCCCGCGCGCATCCACCCAGGACTCATTGTCCGAGATGAACACCACGAGATCGACCTTGGCCTTCTCGTTCGCCAGCTTCCTCAGCGGTGCGGAGCAATTGGTTCCGCCGCCACCGATTTTCGCCAGCTTGCCGGCATTGGTCATCACCGAATCCCGCTTGTTGAGGCTGACATGCACCACGTCATTTTCGAACGGCAGTACCCGCGCCTTCGGGTTGCGCTGCAGGAATGCCGCGGTCATCAGACCGGCGACGTCGATGCAACGAACCGAGGACGTCGCGCCCTTCCGGTAACCGGTGACCGGCGAGCCCATGGAGCCCGACACGTCGGGGCATAGCACCACACTGCCCGTTAGCGACGGCACGTTAGCGATGGCGATATCCATCGCATCCTGCAGCGCATCCCGCACGACATCCGGAACCTGGCCATCGACCATCTTCCACGCCATCATCAACTGATAGGGGAAGACCTTTGCCTTGCGGATTTCCTCCGGATCGGCAAGCCGCGCCGCCAGCGCCTCGGCAAAACCCTCGACCTCGAACACGCCGTTGCGTGCAAAGGTGTTGAGGTTCTGCCGCACCATCTGCCAGCCGCCCTTGCAGGCGATTTCGACCCAATGCTCCCGCGTCAGCGGCAGCGAGGTCAGCATCTGGAACGGCACATCAGGCACCGGTACCGTCTGGTCGCGCCGGAACGCTTCCAGTGCCTTGACGAGTTCCGGCAGTACCGCGAAGTCGTGCGGCTTGCCGATCGCCCAAGCATAGAGCGCCTTGCGTTCCTCCGTCGCCGGCTTCGGATGCACCATGCGGATGACGTCGGCGAGCGAAGGATCGTTTCCGACCATCGCACGCAGGATCTGCTCGGTGCTGGCCCGTTCGAGCCACGCCTGCACCATCTTCTTCGGGCGTGTGCCGAGCGACTTGCGACCCGTGGCGCCGGAGCGCATGACCTGCACGAAGCCGCGCAGCATCTTGCCGCTCTTCACCACCCGCGGAAATGCACGGGCGAAGGCGTCGCTCTGAAGGCTGGAGAGCATGGCGAGCAACGTCACCGGCATGTCTTTCATGTGACCCTTCTCAGCGGCGTAAACAGCCACCTTGGCGAGAAATTCCGGCTCGACCTCAAGGGCGAGCGTCTTTACCGCATCGAGCTGCTCAGCCCCATCCGCATAGAAGGTGCCGTTGAAGGTGCCGGTAACGGCATATTGCGCCAGCGCCTCACGCGGCGTCAGCCGGTAGGCCGGGGCCGCTTCATGATTTTTTGTATCCGTTCCCGGAAGCAGCTTCCCGAGGTAGGTTTTGAAGATCGCTTTGTTGACCATGACAGCACCTGTTGTTTGGTTCGTGACAGATACATTTCAAGACGCGTGCCAGTTTGGAGAAAAGAGCGAGAGATACGCGAAATTTCCGTTCATCTATCTGTTTTTAAAGTAGAAATTTTTATGCCTCAGCCGAACGCGATCATGAATTGCGAAAACCAGATCCCGAATATATTATCGCAGATTATCTTACTTTATAATTTTGGATAAGAGATGAAGCGCCGCGTTGCCATCAGCATATTGGGAACCACGCTCGATGCGGGGAAATGGGAAAATCGCTGGAGCCGCTGGCGGCCGAATGTCGCGCTCTGCCAGCAACCGGGCCTGTTCATCGACCGGCTGGAACTGATCCTCGACAACCACTCGCAAGCTCTCTGTCACCGCATTGTCGCCGACATCGAAACTGTGGCGCCGGCAACGGAGGTGCGGAGCAACATCATCAACTTCAAGGACCCCTGGGATTTTTCGGAGGTCTATACCAACCTCAGGGACTTTGCCCGCAACTACAGCTTCGACCCCGAAACGGAAGACTATCTCGTCAACATCACCACCGGCACCCATGTCGCACAGATCTGCTGGTTCCTGCTGACCGAAGCCCGCATCATTCCTGGCCAGCTGCTGCAGCTCTCGCCGCCGCGCGATCGCGAGCCGGAGCAGGACTTTGCCGGCACGCATCGGATCATCGACCTCGACCTTTCCCGTTATGACGAGATCGCCAAGCGCTTCGCTTCCGAGCGGGAAGACGCCGCCTCTTTCCTGAAATCGGGGATTTCGACCCGCAACGCCGCCTTCAACAGAATGATCGACCAGATCGAGAGGGTGGTGATCCGCTCGGCGGCGCCCGTTCTGCTGACCGGGCCGACCGGTGCCGGCAAGTCGCAACTCGCCCGCAGGATCTACGAGCTGAAGAAGAGCCAGCGCAAGGTCAGTGGTCCCTTCATCGAGGTCAACTGCGCGACGCTGCGCGGCGACCAGGCCATGTCCACTCTGTTCGGCCATGTGAAGGGGGCGTTTACCGGCGCCGCAGGCGAGCGTGCCGGCCTGCTCAAATCCGCCGACAAAGGCGTGCTGTTCCTCGACGAGATCGGCGAACTCGGCCTTGACGAACAGGCCATGTGCCTGCGGGCGATCGAGGAAAAGAAGTTCCTGCCCGTGGGCGCCGATCGGGAGGCCTCCGCGGAGTTTCAGCTGATTGCCGGCACCAATCGCGATCTTGGCGAGGATGTCCGCAAAGGCAGGTTCCGCGAAGATCTCTATGCCCGCCTGAACCTCTGGACTTTCCAGCTGCCGGCCCTGCGCGAGCGCAAGGAGGACATAGAGCCCAATCTCGACTTCGAGCTCAGGCGCTATCTGGAACGAGAAGGCGAAAATGTGACCTTCAACAAGGAGGCACGCGACCGCTACCTGACCTTCGCAACTGGCCCGCAAGCCGTCTGGAGCGCCAACTTTCGCGACCTGTCGGCGTCGGTGACGCGCATGGCGACCCTTGCGCCGCATGGGCGCATCACAACCGACGTCGTTGACGATGAAGTCCGGCGGCTGAATGCGTTTTGGCGCAGCTCAAGTGACGGCGACAGGGTGGATCTCATCATTGAAGACGTGCTGGGTGCGGAGGCTGCTGCCAGCCTCGATCGCTTCGACGCAGCCCAGCTTGCCACCGTTCTCTACACCTGCCGTCAACATGCCACGGCAAGTGCCGCGGGCAGAGCCCTGTTTGCGATGTCGCGACTGGAGAAAAAGAGCAGCAACGACGCCGATCGCCTGAGTAAATATCTCGCGCGCTTCAGCCTCAGATTCGAGGACATCAGGAAAGCCGGATAGATCTTGGAATATGGCTCTCAAACCAGCATCGACTGCTGGGCGAAGATACCCGCCATCGCGCCTTGCCATGATGCCGTGGTGACCGAGGGCATTCCGGGATTGGCGAGGTCGCCGGCGGCGTAGATGCCGGGCATGCTGGTCTCGCGGCGCTCATCGACCTTGAGGGCGATGCCGCTGGGCGTATCGACTGTGGCGAGGCCCAGTGATTCATGCAGGCTGGCGGACGGCTTGTTGCGCGGATGGGCGAACAGGATGTCGACCGCGACATCGGGGCCGGTATCGAGTTTGACGGTGGCGCTATGGCCCCCGTGATTAACGATCCCGGTGATCCGGCCCTCGACGACAGGTATGTTACGAGGTGCGAGATCGGCCCGGATATCGGGCGGAATGTCATGACCATCGGCGAACAGCGTCAACCTGTCGGTCCAATCGTGGAAAAGCCTGGCCTGATTGTGCGACTGCCGGCCGGACCAGACGAGGCCCCAATGCTGGCCGGCGACTTCAAAGCCGTCGCAATAGGGGCAGGGCACGATGGAGGTGCCCCAGCTTTCGGCAAAGCCCGGAACATCAGGCATCTGGTCCGCGATGCCATAGCTCAGGATCACGCGGCGCGCCTTGAGGCTTTCGCCATCGCCAGTGAGGACGGAGAAGTTGTCGATTGCGCCGGAGACACTTTCGGCCCGGGCACTGACCAGCTTGATCGTGGGATAACGCGCCAGCTGCTGCCGCGCCTCGGCCAGGATGTCCAGCGGCGGCTTGTGATCGTGGCCGAGCAGACCATGCGAGTGGCCGGCGAAGCGATTGCGCGGTAGGCCGGTATCAAGAACGGTAACCTTGCGGCGGGCACGGCCGAGCTGCAAGGCGGCGGCGAGACCGGCAAAGCTGCCGCCGATGATGATGACGTCATCCATGGTAATGGGCTCCGTGTTGCGGATGGAGGACAGGATAAAATCCACTCTTTGACTTGCATATTTTTGATACTACATGGTATCGTAATGCATGAATAACGATACTGTCAAGGATCATAATTGCCCGTGACCGAAAATAGTCGAGGCCGGCGCGGCCGGCCAGCCAACGAGGCGCTTGGCCAAACGATAGTCGACGCAGCATACGAACTCTTTGTGGAATTGGGTTTTCAAGCGACGACATTGGACAAGGTCACCCAGCGAGCGAAGATATCAAAGCTCAGCATCTATCGGCACTTCGAGAACAAGGAAGCGCTGTTCAGCGCGGCCGTCGCCACTCGCTGCCATCAGTTTGCACCACAAGCCCTTTTTGAAGGCGTCGACGGCTCGGCCGAAGATCAACTCACGGCGGTGGGATCATCGCTGCTTCGCACGCTGTTGAGCCCGGACGTCCGCAGTGTCGAAGCCATGGTCATGGCCGACAAGACGAACCAAAAGTCGTTAAGCAAGCTCCATTACGAAGCCGGCCCCGCCCATGTCATCGCCCAAATCGAGGCCCTGTTGTGTCGGTTGCACGCGAAGGCGGTTCTGAACGTGCCCGATCCTCTCCAGTCCGCCCGCTTGTTTGCCGCGCTTTTCAAAGGATCCGATCTCCTGATTATCGCACGCTTCGATGAGGCGAGAGCAGAGGACGACAAAGAAATTGAAGCCTATTGCCGGTCGGCTGTCGCTATGTTCATCGCCGCGCACGGTCGCAACGACCAGGCGGGGGGATAGCCTGGTTAAAGAACGGATCAGAACAAGGATCATGGCATGACAGAGAAAGATGTTTATCAGGTAGCCGACTGGAAAGGCCAAAGCGGGGAGCGCTGGGTAGCCCACCAGGCCCGGCTCGACGCCATGCTGGCGGTGTTCGGCCAGGCCGCGATCGAAGCCGCCGCGCCCGCGACGGGCGAGCGCGTGCTGGACGTCGGCTGCGGCGCAGGCGAGTCGAGTCTGGCACTGGCCACCCTCGTCGGCAGGCAGGGCCAAGTGGTAGGCGTGGACATATCCGAGCCGATGATTGGCAGAGCGCGCGCCCTTGCGCCACAGGATATGTCGGTCGTGTTCCGAGTAGCCGACGCCAGCAGGGCCGAGTTGCCCGAGGGCGCGTTCGACATCCTGTTCTCGCGTTTCGGGGTGATGTTCTTCGATGATCCGACAGGAGCGTTCGCGCACATGCGCCGCGCGCTCCGGCCGGGCGGACGAGTCGCTTTCGTCTGCTGGCGCGGCGTGGCCGAGAACGATTGGATGCGCCTGCCGATGAGCGCGATCAAGGGCATCCTCCCGCCGACCGCGCCGCCCGGTTCCGAAGCGCCCGGCCCGTTCTCCTTCGGCGACCCGGAACGGGTGGCGCGCATCCTGACGGCGGCCGGCTTCACCGATACCGCTATCGCGCCCTTCGATGCGTCCGTTCTGTTTGGCAAGGGTCCGACGCGGGACGCGGCGATCGACGACGCGGTGGAGATGACGCTCGAGGTCGGCCCGCTGTCGCGCGTGCTCGCTGATCAGCCCGACGACATACGCGACCGCGCCTCGGTCGCGGTTCGTGCCGCCTTCGCGGGCTGCCCCGGTGAGCGGTCGGTTATGATCAACGGCGCGACATGGATCGTCACGGCGCGCAATCCGGCAAGCTGACAGGGATTGACGGGCGTTATGGCCCTCAACATGCCACGGCAAGCGCGGCGGGCAGAGCCTTGTTTGCGATCTCGCGACTGGGGAAAAAGAGCAGCAATGACGCCGATCATTTCTTTCCATCCATGGACAAACATTGGCGGTTGACGGCAACGATAGCCTTTATGCGCTATCCTTTTCGGCGCTTGTGGCCATATGCTTAAGCTCGTGCCACAGACTTTCGGCAAAACTGCGCAGGACCGTGAGTTCGAAGCTGTCGTCGCCGGTGCGGGCGATCTGCACGGAGATATGGCCGACCATCGTCATCGCCGAACTGCCTTCCGCAAAAACGGCGGGATCGAGATCGATGGCGGTGCCTTTTGAGAGAAGCAGCCGCGAGGAGCGGCCTGAGATGCCGATGCGCACGCGTCCGTGGCTCTGGTCCATGACGAAGGCTTTTCCCGCGAGTGCTGCCGCAAGGGCGGCGAGACTGGCGGGGGAAAGCGGCGCGTCGCCGGCGACGAACCATTGGCGGAAGCCGGCCTTGCGGATCGAACTTTTCGCAAGGCCGGCTTTGGCCAATTCCGTGGCGAGAGCTGCCGGCTCGATCGTGCCGAGCACGTGCAGCAGATGGCCTTCCGGCAGGGCCTCCAGCCGGATGCCTGTTCCGGCGCTGCCACTATATGCCGTCCCGGCAAGAACCGGTTTGTGCTGGGGTAGATCAGGCATGGAGCTTCTCGTTTTCGGGATCGACAAAGGCGGGATGGCAGAGCACCGCATCGGTGAATTCATTGCGCAGGCCGTTCCAGACCGTCACCTTTTCGCCGATGCGCTCCGGTCCGCGCCGGACGAGGGCCAGGCCGATCGTATGGCCGAGACTCGGCGAGAAGGCGCTCGATGTGACATAGCCCTGATCGTTTTCGAGCGTCGCCGCAGCGCCTTCTGCAAGGATATGCGAGCCGGTGCGAAAGCCGCTTGCCGGATTGAGCGGCTTGACGCCGACGAGGCGTGGACGCTCGGGATCCTGCAGGCCTTCGCGGGCGAGCATCGCCTTGCCGATGAAATCCGGCTTGGTTGATGAAACCATGCGGCCGAAACCGAGATCACCGGGTGTGACCGTGCCGTTGATCTCGGCATGGGTGACGTGGCCCTTTTCGATGCGCATGACGCCGAGCGCTTCGACGCCATAGGCTGAGATGCCGTGTTTCTCCCCAGCCGCCATGATGGCATCGGCAACACTTTCGCCGTAGCCGGCCGGCACGGCCAGCTCGTAAGCGAGTTCGCCCGAGAAGGAGATCCGGAAGAGCCGGCCTTCGAGGCGGCCTGCAAATAGCGACACCTTGCGGGCGCTCATGAAGGGGAAGGCCGCATCGGAAAGATCCTCGTCGACGATTTCCGAGAGGATGGCGCGCGACTTCGGCCCGGCAACCGCCATCTGCGCCCATTGATCGGTCGAGGAGGCGAAGCAGACGTCGAGTTCGGGCCAGAGCGTCTGGGCGCAGAATTCGAGATGGGTCAGCACGCCGGCGGCGAGCGCCGTCGTCGTCGTCATGAAGAAATGGTCGTCGCTGAAGCGGCTGGTGGTGCCGTCGTCATAGATGAAGCCGTCCTCGCGCAGCATGATGCCGTAACGCGCCTTGCCGACGGCCAGCTTGGCAAAGCCATTGCAATAGACCCGATCGAGGAAGGTCGCGGCATCGCGGCCGAAGATTTCGATCTTGCCGAGGGTGGAAACGTCGCAGAGGCCGGCATTTTTGCGGATGTTCAGCACCTCGCGATCGACGCTTTCGCGCCAGGTCGTCTCGCCGGCGCGCGGGAACCAGGAGGAGCGATACCAGAGGCCGGTTTCGACGAAGACCGCGCCGTTCTTTTTCGCCCAGCCGTGCAGCGGCGATTTGCGCGCCGGCTGGAAATCCTTGCCGCGCGAGGCCCCGGTCAAAGCGCCGAAGGAGACAGGTGTGTAGAAGGGACGGAAGGTCGTCGTGCCCACTTCGGCGGGCGATACGCCGCGCGCCTCGGCAAGGATGCCGATGGCGTTGATGTTGGAAAGCTTGCCCTGGTCGGTCGCCATGCCTGATGTGGTGTAGCGCTTGGCAAGCTCGACATGGCCGTAGCCCTCACGCACGGCCAGGCCAAGGTCCTTGAGATGCACGTCGTTCTGATAGTCGACGAAAGCCTTGCCCTTCGAGCCCTTGACCGACCAGAGCGGCTTTGCGTGCTGAGCCGTCTCGGTGGCGGAGGCAAAGGCCGGTTCCGCGGCAAGGCCGATTGCCTGCAATGCGGCGGCGGCCTTTGCCGCGCCATCGCCGAGGCAGGCTTCGGTCTGCGCAAGACCGGCGGCCGCGCCGGCGACGGCAAGACCGTCCTGTGATGCCGGCGCCAGAAAGGCCGAGGTCTCATCCGACCATTGCGGCTTGCCGCCGCGATGGCAGGCAAGATGAATGACCGGGCTCCAGCCGCCCGACATGGCAAGCGCATTCGCGTCGATCCGGCGAATGCCGCCTGCGGTCTCGACGCTGACGCCGCGCAGGCGCTTGCCGCCCTCTGCATCGATCACCCGGGCGCCCCGCAGCACCTCGGCGCGGCCCTGCCAGCTCTTGCCGCCATCGGCGCGGCTGTCGACGATCGCCGCGACTCGAAGGCCGGCGGCTTCGAGGTCGGCAGCGGTGTCATATGCAGTGTCGTTGGTGGTGAAGATCACCGTGCTTTGGCCAGGTGCTACCGCCTGCCGATTGAGATAGCTGCGCATGGCGCCGGCCATCATCACGCCGGGAATATCGTTGCCGCCGAAAACGAGCGGCCGTTCCTCGGCCCCCGTCGCCAGGATCGCCTGGCGGGCGACGATGCGCCACAATCGTTCGACGGGACGCTCCGGATCAGGCAACGCCATATGCTTCTGCACACGTTCGACAGCGCCGAAAACATTGTCGTCGTACCAGCCGAACACGGTCATGCGCGGCAGGCGGCGCACATTCGAAAGCCCTTCGAGTTCGGCCAGCAGCCCGCCGAGAACAGCGTCCGCCGGCTTGCCGTCGACAGCGCCGCGGGAAAGCAGGCTACCGCCGAGTTCGGGGCCTTCGTCGGCAAGGATGACGCGCGCGCCGGCGCGCCCCGCCGTCAGCGCCGCGGCAAGACCCGCGGGGCCGGCGCCGATCACCAGCAGATCGCAATGCGCCCAGCACTTCTCATAGGTGTCGGGATCGGCGTCGTAGGAGGCCCGGCCGAGGCCCGCCGCCTTGCGGATCACCGGCTCGTAGAGTTTTTCCCAGAGGGCCGCCGGCCACATGAAGGTCTTGTAGTAGAAGCCGGCGCTGAGGAACGGCGAGAGCAGGCCGTTGACGGCGCCGACATCGAAACCGAGCGAGGGCCAGCGGTTCTGGCTCTTGGCCGCCAGCCCCTGGTAAAGCTCGATCATCGTCGCGCGTGTATTCGGCTCGGTGCGCCCGCCGCTGCCTGTCGTCACCAGCGCGTTCGGTTCGGCAGCGCCCGCCGTCAGGATGCCGCGCGGGCGGTGATATTTGAAGCTGCGGCCGACGAGCTGGATACCATTGGCAAGCAGCGCCGAGGCGAGCGTGTCGCCCGGATGGCCTTGCAGCGCCTTGCCGTCGAAGGTGAAGCCGAGTGTCGCGGCCCGGTCGATGCGGCCGCCGGAGGAAAGACGGAAGCTCGTCATGCCGGTTCTCCGCCGAGCTTGGCAAGGGCGGCATCCCTGACGCCATGGACCTTATGGGTGACGGTATCGCGCTCGACGATCAGCCAGCGGCGGCATCCGGAGGAATGGTGCCAATATTCGCTATGCCGGCCCTTCGGATTGTCGCGCAGATAGACATAGTCGTACCAGGCATCCTGACCGGCATCCGGCGCCGGCCGGACAAGACCCGCATCGCCGCGGATCGAGAATTCCTCCTTGGGCCGGACGCCGCAATGGGGACATGAAATCAGGCTCGCCATGGTCGAATGTCCTCAGTGCAGATTGGGCTGGGCGCCAACGCCCTTTTCGTCGATCGGGTAACCGCGCGCGAAACGGTCGAGCCGGAAGGCGCGGGCGGTCTGATGCGGCGTGTTGCGGGCGATCAGATGGGCGTAGCAGAAGCCGGAGGCGGGCGTGGCCTTGAAGCCGCCGTAGCACCAGCCGCTATTGAGGTAGAGATTATCGATATGGGTGCGGTCGATGATCGGCGAGCCGTCCATGCTCATGTCCATCACGCCGCCCCAGGAGCGGAGATAACGCACGCGCGACAAGGACGGGATCATCGCCACCCCGGCCTCGGCAACATGCTCGACCGAAGCCAGATTGCCGCGCTGGGCATAGGAATTATAGCCGTCGATGTCGCCGCCGAAGACGAGGCCGCCCTTGTCGGACTGGGAGACGTAGAAATGTCCGGCGCCGAAGGTGACGACATTGTCGATGAAGGGTTTGAGCCCTTCGGAGACGAAGGCCTGCAGCACATGGCTTTCGATCGGCAGGCGAAGGCCGGCCATATCGGCGACGACGGTGGAATTGCCGGCCGCCGCCAGCGCCAGCTTGCCGCAGCCGATGAAGCCCCTGCTGGTCTCGACGCCGGTCACCCGGCCGTTTTCGCTACGGATGCCGGTGACTTCGCACTGGGTGATGATGTCGACGCCGCGGCTGTCTGCGCCGCGGGCATAGCCCCAGGCAACCGCATCGTGGCGCACCGTGCCGCCACGCGGCTGGTAGAGGGCGCCCATCACCGGGAAACGGGCATTGTCGAAATCGAGGAAGGGCAGCTTCCGGCGCACGGCCTGCCGGTCGATCAGCTCGGCATCGACGCCGTGCAGCCGCATGGCGTTGCCGCGGCGCGTATAGGCGTCACGCTGCGCGTCGGAATGGAAGAGGTTCAGCACGCCGCGCTGCGAGACCATGGCATTGAAGTTGAAGTCCTGCTCCAAGCCTTCCCAGAGCTTCATCGACAGTTCGTAGAAGGGATTGTTGCCTGGAAGCAGATAGTTGGAACGGATGATCGTCGTGTTCCTGCCGATATTGCCGGAGCCGAGATAGCCCTTTTCGAGGACGGCGACATTGGTGATGCCGAACTCCTTGGCAAGATAATAGGCGGTGGCCAGGCCGTGACCGCCGCCGCCGACGATGACGACGTCGTAATGCGGCTTCGGCGCCGGATCGCGCCAGGCAGGCGCCCAGTTCTTGTTGCCGCGAAGGCCGTTGAGGAAAATCGAAAGAGCGGAATAGCGCATGGGTCACCTGGAAAGAACAGGCCCATGATGCCAGAAAGAAGCAGGCAGACTTGCACGACAGGGACATGAATCGCTAAGAAAGGGACATGTCCTCACTTGATAGCAGAAATCTTCAGACGATCGGCTTCATCCTGATTCCGGGATTCGCGCTGATGTCCTATGCCTCGGCGACGGAGCCGTTGCGGGCGGCAAATCTTCTGGCGGGCCGCGAGATCTATCGTCTAAAGATTTTCTCGCCGGATGGCGCATCGGCGCTCTCCTCCTCCGGCGTCAGCGTACCCGCCGAACCGTTGCCTGTCAGAGGTTCGGGGCTTGGAACGGCCTTCGTCTGCGCCGGCGGTTCGCCGCGCGACTGGCGGTATCCGGGCGTGCTTGCCTGTTTGCGGCAGCTGTCGCGCGAAGGTGTGAGGATCGGCGGCATCTCGGGCGGTCCCTATCTGATGGCCGCCGCCGGACTGCTCGGCGGCCGCGACTTCACTGTCCATTGGGAGCATGCGGCAGCCCTTCTCGAAGCCTTCCCGGATCTTTCGCCGCGCCAGGCGCGCTTCGTGATCGACGGCAACAGGATCACCTGCGGCGGCGGCATCGCTCCACTTGACATGATGCATGTGCTGATCGCCGAGCGCATGGGGCCGGATTTCGCCCGTCGCGTCAGCGACTGGTATCTTCACACGGAGGTCAACGAGCCGGCAGCACCACAGCGCGCCTCGCTCGCCGAGCGCTATGGCGTCCACCATCCCGGCTTGCTCAGCGTTCTCGAACGGATGGAGGAGACGATCGAGATGCCGCTCGAGCGTGCCGCCATGGCGCGGATCGCCGGCGTCACCACCCGCCATCTCGACCGGCTGTTTGCCGCCCACCTCGGCACCAGCTTCCTCGATCAATACCGCAAGATCAGGCTGCAGCATGCCCATCGCCTGCTGAAGCAGAGCCCGCTTTCCGTCTCGGAGATCGCGGTTGCCACCGGCTTTTCCAGCCTCAGCCACTTTTCCCGGATGTTCCGTAGCGCCTACGGCGTCACTCCGCGTGAGGCGCGGCGGGAATAGTTTTCTTCACGGTTGAGGAAATTTCACTATGACGATAGGATTGCATCCGAACAAAAGCGCAGGCGGCAGGGGAAAATCCATGAAATCCAAGCGAGAAGCGGCGGAGCAGCCGGAACAGCCGGAACAGCCGCATGGCGGACGCACGGCCTTTTCCCAGGACCCGCACGCCGTTCGGGAACCGAAGGAAAACAACCTCGAAATGGCGATCGGCCATGAGGTGCGCGCCTACCGCAAGAAACTCGGCATCACCGTCACCGATCTCGCGGCCGCAACCGGCATTTCGCTCGGCATGTTATCGAAGATCGAGAACGGCAATATCTCGCCGTCGCTGACGACGCTGCAATCGCTGTCGCGGGCGCTCGGCGTGCCGCTGACCGCCTTTTTCCGCCGCTTCGAGGAGCCGCGCAACGCCGTCTTCGTCAAGGCCGGGCAGGGCGTCGAGCTCGAACGGCGCGGCACGCGTGCCGGCCACCAATATAATCTGCTCGGCCATATCGACAACAATACCAGCGGGGTCATCGTCGAGCCCTATCTGATCACGCTGACGGCCGATTCCGACATCTTCCCGACCTTCCAGCACGAGGGCATGGAGTTTCTCTATATGCTCGAAGGCGAGGTGGTCTACCGCCACGGCGACCAGCTTTTCCAGATGCAGCCGGGCGACAGCCTGTTCTTCGACGCCGATGCGCCGCATGGGCCGGAACAGCTGGTGAAACTGCCGAGCAAATACCTGTCGATCATCAGTTATCCCCAGCAGAGCTCACGGAGCTGAATTGCCTTAGAGGAAAACTTTATTCTTCCCAGTTGATGTCCCGATAGAGACCTGCTACTCCTTTCTCAACATGAACGGAGGCACGCGCCATGTGCGGCATTGTAGGACTGTTCCTCAAGGACAAGAGCCTTGAACCTCAGCTCGGGAATCTGCTCTCGGATATGCTGATCACCATGACTGATCGCGGGCCGGATTCGGCCGGCATCGCGATCTATGGCGGCACGGCCGAGGGCAGGGCAAAGATCACCATCCAGTCCGCCAACCCCAGCGCCGATTTCGAAGGCCTCGCCGGCGATCTCGAGAAGGCCGGCATCAAAGCCCATATGTGGGTCAAGAGCACGCACGCGGTCATCGAGCTCGATGCTTCCAAGCTTGCAGATGTGCGCGAGACACTCGAACGGATCCGCCCGGCCGTCCGCCTGATGGGATCGGGCGAAAGCGTCGAGATCTACAAGGAAATCGGTCTTCCCAAGGACGTCGTAGCGCGCTTCGGCGTCCGCGCGATGAGTGGAACCCACGGCATCGGCCATACCCGCATGGCGACCGAATCCGCCGTCACCACGCTCGGCGCCCATCCGTTCTCGACCGGCGCCGATCAGTGCCTGGTGCACAACGGCTCGCTGTCCAACCACAACAATCTGCGCCGCGAACTGGTGCGCGAAGGCATGACCTTCGAGACGCAGAACGATTCCGAAGTCGCCGCCGCCTATCTCACAGCCGAAATGGCCAAGGGCAAGGATCTCGGCCAGGCGCTGACCGGCGCGCTCGACGATCTCGACGGCTTCTTCACCTTCGTCGTCGGCACCAAGTCCGGCTTCGGCGTGGTGCGCGACCCGATCGCCTGCAAGCCCGCCGTCATGGCGGAAACCGACCAGTACGTCGCCTTCGGTTCGGAATACCGCGCGCTGGTCAACCTTCCCGGCATCGAGAATGCCCGCGTCTGGGAGCCGGAGCCGGCAACCGTTTACTTCTGGGATCACGACAAGGCCGCCTGAGGGGCGCCAGAAAACAGGAGCCGGCTCAGACCGTCTCCCGGAGCAATGAGGATTCAATGCCCATATTCGATCTTTCCAACACCCCTCTTCGCGAATTGAACAGCGCGCTGCACGCCCTTTCCGAAGGGGCGAACGACACGGAGTTCGAAGTCGTCAACCCGCGCGGCAGCCATGCCGTTGCCGTTGGTATCGACAGCCCCGTCACCGTCGCCGTCAGAGGATCGGTCGGCTATTACTGCGCCGGCATGAATGACGGCGGCAGGGTTACGGTTCACGGTTCGGCCGGGCCGGGTGTCGCCGAAAACATGATGTCCGGCACCGTCGTCATCGAGGGCGACGCCAGCCAGTATGCCGGCGCCACCGGCCGCGGCGGGTTGCTCGTCATCAAGGGCAATGCAGCCTCGCGCTGCGGCATTTCGATGAAGGGCATCGACATCGTGGTTCACGGCAGCATCGGCCACATGTCGGCCTTCATGGGCCAGTCCGGCCATCTGGTCGTGCTCGGCGATGCCGGCGATGCGCTGGGGGATTCGCTCTACGAAGCCAAGCTTTTCGTCCGCGGCGAGGTCAAGAGCCTCGGCTCCGACTGCATCGAGAAAGAGATGCGGCCGGAGCATCTGGAGAAGCTCACCGAACTGCTCGAAAGGGCAGGGGTGACGGGCGTCAGGCCTGAAGAGTTCAAGCGCTACGGCTCGGCCCGCAAGCTCTACAATTTCAACATCGACAACGCCGACGCGTATTGAGGCGAGGGACATCCATGAGCTATCACAACCCCTATACCCCGCCCCGCAAGTCCGCGACGTTCGACGACTATACGCTGGCCGAAATCCGCCGCGCGGCCGCCACCGGGATCTATGACATCCGCGGCGCCGGCACCAAGCGCAAGGTTCCGCATTTCGACGATCTCCTGTTCCTCGGCGCCTCGATCTCGCGTTATCCGCTCGAAGGTTATCGGGAGAAGTGCGACACATCTGTGGTGCTCGGCTCGCGTTTCGCCAAGAAGCCGATCACGCTGAAGACGCCGATCACCATTGCCGGCATGAGTTTTGGCGCGCTTTCCGGCAATGCCAAGGAAGCGCTCGGCCGCGGTGCGACGATCGCGGGCACCTCGACGACGACAGGCGACGGCGGCATGACCGATGAGGAGCGCGGCCATTCGCAAACGCTGGTCTACCAATATCTGCCGTCGCGCTACGGGATGAACCCTAAGGATTTGCGGCGCGCGGATGCCATCGAAGTCGTGGTCGGCCAGGGCGCCAAGCCCGGCGGCGGCGGCATGCTGCTCGGCCAGAAGATCTCCGACCGCGTCGCCAATATGCGCAACCTGCCGAAGGGCATCGACCAGCGCTCGGCCTGCCGCCATCCGGACTGGACCGGCCCCGATGATCTGGAAATCAAGATCATGGAGCTGCGCGAGATCACCGATTGGGAAAAGCCGATCTACGTCAAGGTCGGCGGCGCGCGTCCGTATTACGACACCGCCCTTGCCGTGAAGGCGGGCGCCGACGTCGTCGTGCTCGACGGCATGCAGGGCGGCACGGCGGCCACACAGGACGTCTTCATCGAGAATGTCGGCATGCCGACGCTCGCCTGCATTCGTCCGGCCGTTCAGGCGCTGCAGGAGCTCGGCATGCATCGTAAGGTGCAGCTCATCGTTTCCGGCGGCATCCGCTCCGGCGCCGACGTTGCCAAGGCGCTGGCGCTCGGCGCCGACGCAGTCGCGATCGGCACGGCGGCGTTGGTGGCCATCGGCGACAATGATCCGCACTGGGAAGAGGAATATCAGAAGCTCGGCACGACGGCCGGCGCTTATGATGATTGGCACGAAGGCAAGGATCCGGCCGGCATCACCACCCAGGATCCGGAGCTCGCAAAACGCCTCGATCCGGTTGCGGCCGGCCGCCGTCTTGCCAACTACCTCAACGTGATGACGCTTGAGGCGCAGACGATCGCGCGGGCTTGCGGCAAGAACCATCTCCACAACCTCGAGCCGGAAGACCTCGTCGCACTGACGATCGAGGCATCGGCCATGGCGCAGGTACCGCTCGCCGGCACCAACTGGATTCCCGGCAAGGGAGGCTTCTGATTTCACCGGCCGGGCCAAAGTCCCGGCCGTCTCATTTCCATGACCAAAGTGTCTCGAAGAAATCCAAAGGGGAACGAGAATGACACTGGACCTTGCTGCTTTTGCCAGAGACAAAGGCATCAAATATTTCATGATCAGCTACACCGACCTGTTCGGCGGCCAACGCGCCAAGCTGGTCCCGGCTGAAGCGATTGCCGATATGCAGAGAGATGGCGCCGGTTTCGCGGGCTTTGCGACCTGGCTCGATCTGACGCCTGCCCATCCGGACCTGTTTGCGGTTCCCGATGCTTCCTCCGTCATCCAGCTCCCATGGAAGAAGGACGTCGCATGGGTTGCAGCCGACTGCGTCATGGAGGATCGGCCTGTCGAACAGGCGCCGCGCGTTGTGCTGAAAAGATTGGTCGCCGAGGCTGCGAAAGCAGGGCTCAGGGTAAAAACCGGCGTGGAGCCCGAGTTCTTTCTGATCTCTTCTGATGGTTCGGTGATTTCAGATCAGTTCGATACCGCCGAGAAGCCTTGCTACGATCAGCAGGCGGTGATGCGCCGCTATGATGTCATCGCCGAGATTTGCGACTACATGCTCGAACTCGGCTGGAAGCCCTATCAGAACGACCACGAGGATGCGAACGGCCAGTTCGAGATGAACTGGGAATATGACGACGCTCTTCAAACGGCGGACAAACACTCGTTCTTCAAGTTCATGGTCAAGTCGATCGCCGAAAAGCACGGCCTTCGCGCCACCTTCATGCCGAAGCCCTTCAAAGGACTGACCGGAAATGGGTGCCATGCCCACATTTCGGTTTGGGACATCGACGGCAAGGTCAACGCCTTCGCCGACAAGGAAATGCCCTTCGGGCTCTCCGCCCAGGGTAAGACCTTCCTCGGCGGCATCATGAAGCATGCCTCGGCGCTGGCCGCCGTCACCAACCCGACCGTCAATTCCTACAAGCGCATCAATGCGCCAAGGACGATCTCGGGCGCAACATGGGCGCCGAATACCGTCACCTGGACCGGCAACAACCGGACGCACATGGTGCGTGTGCCAGGCCCCGGCCGTTTCGAACTGCGGCTGCCCGATGGGGCTGTTAACCCCTATCTCCTGCAGGCGATTATCATCGCAGCCGGCCTTTCGGGAATTCGGTCGCAAGCCGATCCTGGCCGCCACTACGATATCGATATGTATCGTGACGGGCATACGGTGACTGACGCTCCAAAGCTGCCCCTCAATCTTCTCGATGCGCTGCGCGAATACGAGAAGGACGAAGAATTGCGGGCTTCGTTGGGCGCCGAGTTCTCCTCCGCCTACCTCAAACTGAAGCATAGCGAGTGGAACACCTATTGCTCGCACTTCACCGAGTGGGAGCGGAACACCACTCTGGATATTTGACTTCCCAGCCGCATCCGCGGCCGTCTCCCCGTGCCACGGGCACGGGGTCTTTCTCCATCGTTCGGATCGCCCCATGACCCAGTACATTCTGACGGTATCCTGCAAATCGACGCGCGGCATCGTGGCGGCGATTTCGAGCTATCTGGCCGAGAAGGGCTGCAACATCGTCGATAGTTCGCAGTTCGACGATCTCGATACCGGCAAGTTCTTCATGCGCGTCTCCTTTATTTCCGAAGAGGGCCTATCAGGCACCGAGATCGGCGCCGATTTTGTCACCGTCGCAGCACCCTTCGCCATGGACTATGAGTTCCACGACAGCGAGAGCCGCATGAAGGTGCTGCTGATGGTGTCGCGCTTCGGCCATTGTCTCAACGACCTGCTCTACCGCTGGAAGATCGGCGCGCTGCCGATCGATATCGTCGGCGTCGTCTCCAACCATTTCGACTACCAGAAGGTCGTGGTCAATCACGACATCCCCTTCCACCATATCCCGGTCACCAAGGCCAACAAGGTGCAGGCCGAAGCCCATATCATGGAGGTGGCCGAGCAGACCGGCACCGAACTGATCGTGCTCGCCCGCTACATGCAGATCCTGTCGGATGAGATGTGCCAGAAGATGTCGGGTAAGATCATCAACATCCACCACTCTTTCCTGCCGAGCTTCAAGGGCGCCAATCCTTACAAGCAGGCCTACGGCCGAGGCGTCAAGCTGATCGGCGCGACCGCCCATTACGTCACCGCCGATCTCGACGAAGGCCCGATCATCGAGCAGGACACGGCGCGCATCACCCATGCGCAGTCGCCGGACGACTATGTCTCGATCGGCCGCGATGTCGAAAGCCAGGTGCTGGCGCGGGCCATCCACGCCCATATCCACCACCGCACCTTCATCAACGGCAATAGAACCGTGGTCTTCCCGGCCAGCCCCGGCAGCTACGCATCCGAACGGATGGGGTAAGAGGGTCACCGGTGGCGGCAGATGCTATCGACGTTTTGGGAAATGCACGTCGGATGGGCTTGCCACGACGCGAAAGGCTTATATAGTCAGGAAATAAATATTCCGTAGAGGAAATAAGAGGGAACGGTAATGGCATTATCATGGCGTTTCTCCGTGTTGGCGGATCGGCATCGCGCTCTGGGATCGAAGCTTGAGGACTGGAGCGGCATGGGGACCGCCTGGACCTACGACAAGGACATGTCGGAAGAGCATGTCGCCGTCCGAACAAAGGCCGGCATCATGGATGTCTCCGGCCTGAAGAAAGTGCATCTGGTCGGCCCGCACGCCATCGCCGTGCTCGATTACATCACCACCCGCGACCTGACGAAGATCTACCCCGGCCGCTCGGTCTACGCGACCATGCTGAACGAGCGCGGCCACTTTACCGACGACTGCATCGTCTATCGAACAGGGCCGAATTCCTGGATGCTGGTGCATGGCTCCGGCTCCGGCCACGAGGAAGTCGTCCGGCAGGCAGCCGGCCGAAACTGCGCCGTGCTCTTCGACGACGACCTGCACGATCTGTCGCTGCAGGGCCCGCTCGCGGTCGATTATCTCGCCAAATACGTGCCCGGCATCCGCGACCTCAAATATTTCCACCACATGCAGACGACGCTGTTCGGTGCGCCGGTGATGATCTCACGCACTGGCTACACCGGCGAACGCGGTTACGAACTCTTCGTGCGCGGCCAGGACGCCGTCATGGTCTGGGACCGGATCGTCGAGGAAGGCAAGGAGATGGGCATCATTCCCTGCTGCTTCTCGGTGCTCGACATGCTGCGCGTCGAAAGCTACCTGCTGTTCTATCCCTACGACAATTCGCAGATGTATCCTTTCGCCGACCAGCCGCCCGGCGACAGCCTCTGGGAACTCGGCCTCGACTTCACCGTCAGCCCCGGCAAGACCGGTTTCCGCGGCGCCGAGGAACATGCCCGCCTGAAGGGCAAGGAACGCTTCAGGATCTTCGGCATGCTGATCGATGCCGACGGGCCGGCCGATCTCGGCGACGAAGTCTTTGCCGACGGCAAAAAGGTCGGCGTCATCACCTGCCCGAGCTATTCGTCGCTGACGAAGAAATCCATGGCGATCGCTCGTCTCGATGTTGACAAGGCGGTGCATGGGACGAAACTCGAAGTCCGCGGCAAGACCGTGAAGGCCAGTGCCACGGCCCACACTCTTCCCTTCGACGATCCGGAAAAGAAGAAGAGGATTGCCGTGGGTTAAGGAGCACGCCAATGCTCGTTGCAGGCATCAAAAGCCGACCAGTCTATCAAGGTCTGACCATCCAGCCGAACGCCCGGCGGCACATTTTCGCGCTCGAAGGGGATGGCGCCCAGGCTCTCCTCGACCGGCGGGCAGCGCTTGACGAAACCGCTCTTTCCCGTAGCGAGATCCTCTATGTCGCCCGCGGCTCGCAAGGCACCGGGTTGGACGATGCGCTGCGCGGCCTTGGCGCCGACATGTTCTTCACCGCGCCGACGATCGCAACGCTGCTCTTCCGATTGAAGGGGTCGCTCGGCACCGCCCATATGGGCACGCGGCTTTATATATCAGGCACGGAAGGCTTTATCGGGCAGGCGATGCTGGTCGCGCTCGAATACGGCATGGACCACGCCTCCGTCATTACCGAGCACCGCGGCTCGCTGGCGAGGCGCGTGCAATGCGTCCATTGCAAGGGCATCACCGACGACGTCACGACTAGCCCCTTTGCCTGCAGCCACTGCGCGCTGCCGCTTCTGGTGCGTGACCATTATTCGCGCCGGCTCGCCGCCTTCCAGGGCGTCAATATCGACGCGGAAGAGCCCGGCAGCGCGCCCAATCCGGAGGAGTTGTTCCTTTGAGCGGTGGTACAGAAATTCCCGTCCGTGTGGCGCGGATCACGCCGATTGCCGAACGCATCAAGCGCTTTCGCTTCGAGCGCCTCGACGGCAAGCCGATGCCCTATTTCTCCGGCGGCGCGCATATCATCGTTTCGATGAACGATGGCGGCCATATGCGCCGCAATGCCTATTCACTGATGTCGCCGCCGCATGATTGTGCGGCCTATGAGATCAGCGTGTTGCATGTCGAGGATTCACGCGGCGGCTCCACCTTCATGCATGAGAAGGTGAGCGAAGGCGACGAGCTGAAAGTCAGTTATCCCGTCAATCTTTTCCAACCGGATTGGCGCGGACGCAAACATCTTCTGGTCGCCGGCGGCATCGGCATTACTCCCTTCATTGCGATGATGGAGCAGTTTTCCCGCGAAGGCGCCAATTTCGAACTGCACTATGCCATCCGCACGCGCGACCGCGGCGCCTACTGGCGGGAGTTGCTTGAACGCTACGGCCAGCATCGCATCAAGATCCATTGCGACGCCGAAGGCGGCGCCATCCCCTTGACGCGTCTGCTCGAGAGCCAGCCGCTCGGCACGCATCTTTATGTCTGCGGCCCCTCCGGCATGATCGACGGCGTGCTGAAAACAGGCCTCAATGCCGGATGGCCGGAGCAGAACCTGCACTCGGAACGGTTCCTGTCGTCGTTGCCCGGCAAGCCCTTCGCGATCGAACTCCTTCGGTCCGGCAAGACCGTGAAGGTCGGCCATCACGAAAGCATGCTGGAGGCGATCGAGGCGGCGGGCGTCGACGCGCCCTTCCTCTGTCGCGGCGGCGCCTGCGGTCAATGCGAAACCGGGGTCGTCACCTGCGACGGCAAGCTGCTGCACAATGACGTCTATCTGACCAGCGAAGAAAAAACATCCGGCCGCAAGGTGATGATCTGCGTTTCCCGCTTCGAGGGAAAGACGCTGCATCTTGATCTCTAGCGGCATCTGATAAAGCGGAACAAGGAGACCTGATATGGCAATCGTCTTCAAGCAGGAAACTTTCCGGAACGATTTCAGCTACCGGAACAGCCCTGAGAATATCCGGCGTTTCCCGTTTCCCTTCGACCGCGACGAATACATGTATTCGGTCAATATGGAGCCGCATGTGCACGGGCGGGCGGGGACCGTCTACGAAAGCCTGATCGACGTCGACGAACATTACGTCGCCGAGATGCATGACCGGGCGCTGGTGCTGAAGGAAGATCCGCTGCGCTATCAGGCCCTGCCGCACATGATGAGCGCGCAGTGGGATACGCTCGAACTGCTGATGGAAGAACAGGCGGCGGGCTACCCCGAGCATTTCACTCTCATCCGCAACGGCGACCAGTGGCGCTGGATTAACCGTCCGCTCGGCATCGACGACAGCTTTACCTTCGGCGATGCTTCGACGCTGCCCTATGAGCCCTTCGAATATATCACCCGCCAGGCCCAAGGCGATTTCTGCATCGTCGACCAGCGCGACGGCAATCTGTGGATGGATGCCGGCATGGTGACGACGCAGGCCGACTGGTCGCTCGATTTCGATATCGGCATGAACTTCATGGAATGGCACGGGCCGGTGCCGCTCGCCCATCAGATCGGCGTCTTCGACCGGGCCTTGAAATTCCTGCTGAACCTGCAGCAGGGCAAGCCGACGCGGCGTTTCAACTGGACGATGACGATCAACCCGCGGCTCGACACCAGCCCGGAGAATTATCACAAATGGGGTCCTGACCGCACGACAGTAACGCCTGAGAATGTCGGCGAGAAGGTGCATCTGCGTGTCGAGCTGCAGAGCCTGTGGCGCCTGCCGCGCTCGAACGCCATCCTCTTCGTCATCCGCTGCTACCTGATGAACATGGAAGAACTCGCCACCGTGCCGAAATGGGCGCGGCGCTTGCCGCGGGTGCTGAAGACGCTGCCGCCGGAGCTGATCGACTATAAGGGCCTCACCCGCTTCCGCGAGACGACGATCGACTGGCTTTCCAAATATGACGATGGGGCGCCGACCAGCCCCGGCATTTATCCGGACTGAGGCGCAAAGCGCGCTGTAACACTTCGAATTGCTGCATAATCAAGAGGGGAATGCTTCATGACTAGAGTAGCCGTCATCGGTGCCGGTCCTTCCGGGCTGGCGCAGCTGCGCGCCTTTCAATCGGCCGCCCAGAAGGGCGCCGAAATCCCGGAGATCGTCTGCTTCGAAAAGCAGTCGGATTGGGGCGGGCTCTGGAACTATACCTGGCGCACTGGCCTCGACGAATATGGCGAGCCGGTGCACGGCAGCATGTATCGTTACCTCTGGTCGAACGGCCCGAAGGAATGCCTCGAATTCGCCGATTATTCCTTCGAAGAGCATTTCGGCAAGCCGATCGCCTCCTATCCGCCGCGCGCCGTGCTCTGGGACTATATCAAGGGCCGCGTCGAGAAGGCGAATGTTCGCCATTGGGTGCGCTTCAGCACGCCGGTGCGCATGGTGCGTTTCGACGAGCAGACCAAGAAATTCACGGTGACGGCGCATAACCGCATCGAGGACCGTATGTATGACGAGGAATTCGACTATGTCGTCGTGGCCTCCGGTCATTTCTCGACGCCGAACGTGCCCTATTTCGAGGGCGTCAAGACCTTCAACGGGCGGGTGCTGCACGCCCACGACTTCCGCGACGCGCTGGAGTTCAAGGGCAAGGATATCCTGCTTGTCGGCCGTAGCTATTCGGCCGAGGACATCGGCTCGCAATGCTGGAAATACGGCGCAAAATCGGTGACGACGAGTTACCGGTCAAAGCCGATGGGCTTCAAATGGCCGGAGAATTTCGAGGAACGTCCGCTGCTGACCCGGCTGGAAAATCGCACGGCGCATTTCCTCGACGGCTCGACCAAGGAGGTCGATGCGGTGATCCTCTGCACCGGATACCAGCACCATTTCCCCTTCCTGCCTGACGATCTCAGACTGAAGACCGCCAACCGGCTCTGGGCCGACAGCCTCTACAAGGGCGTGATCTTCGACAGAAACCCGCAGCTCTTCTATATCGGCATGCAGGATCAGTTCTACACCTTCAACATGTTCGACGTGCAGGCCTGGTGGGCGCGAGACGTGATGATGGGGCGCATCACCTTGCCGCCGGAAGAGGAGCTGAAAGCCAATTTCGACATGTGGCGTGCCCGCGAGGAGACGCTCGAAGATGCCGAGCAGATGATCTGGTATCAGGGCGACTATGTGAAGGAACTGCTTGCCGAAACCGATTATCCTTCCTTCGACATCGAAGGCACCAACAAGACCTTCATGGAGTGGGAACATCACAAGGCCCACAACATCATGGGCTTCCGCGATCATGCCTATCGATCGCTGATGACCGGCAACATGTCGCCGACGCACCACACGCCCTGGGTCGAGGCGCTCGACGATTCCATGGAGGAATATCTGCGCAACTGACGAGGCGGGCCGCATTGCCGGAGCAGGGTGCCTGTCCACTCTGTTCCGGCAGTTGCAGCCGGCCGTTGAAGCGTGTCGCGCAAAAGTGTGCAGCGGTTTTGCGATCACGACATGCTTAGCACAAAGAAGACGGCATAAATCCCTCTGCAACTCATCTCTTCGGACGTGGCCTTCATGGATTTTCAGACAAGCATTCTCGGGCGCATGAACGGTTTTCTCTACCGCTGTCGCGCCGATGAAAACTATACGATGCTGGAGATGACCAACGGCATCGAGCGCATCTTCGGTTATCCAGTCGACGAGATCGTCGGCAATCGCACCCGCACCTTTACCTCGATCATGTACGAGGAAGACGTGCCGTTGATGGACGAGGTCGTCGGACGGGCGCTGGAGAAACGCGCGGACTGGACGATGGAATACCGCATCCGCCACGCCATGGGCCATCTCATCTGGGTGACCGAGACCGGCGGCGGCCTCTGGGACGAGAAGGGTGAGCTTCTCTATCTCGAGGGTAGCATCATCAACATCGAATCACTCTACCAGCGAATCGACGAACAGACCGCCGACATGCGCGTCACCGCCTCGAAGACCAACGAGATCCTGCAATCGCTGCGCTACCTCAAGCTGCTCGCCGTCAATGCCGGCATCGAGGCGGCCCGCGCCGGCACAGCCGGATCGGGTTTTGCCGTGCTTGCCGCCGAAATGCGCACGCTTGCCAACTCCTCCGAAGAGGCCGCCCGCGCCATTTCCGACGCGCAGCGCAAGGCGCAAGGCTGAGCATTGGCGCCGACGCAGAACGCCCGCGTTGTTAACCTGCGGCGTTCTCACAAATTGCATATATTCTTCAATAGCTTGTTGTAATTCCGCTGGACAGGAATCTCGCGCTGTTACCAGGAATATTCAGGCCGCGTTAACTTTTTGTTAACCATAGCAGCGCTACACATGGTCAACGATTTCTTCACATAGATGACCAAAGTGCTAACAGACGCTCGCTCTATCCGCATCAAGGGCCGCTCTTTCCTGGCGGTCATGCTGTCCCCGGACCTCCCGATCGACGATTGGTTGACCCGGCTGGACGATCTGGCCGCGCGTTCGGCCGGCTTCTTCCTCGGACGGCCTGTTGTGCTCGACCTGACGGACCTGCAAATCGACCGGCCGCAGCTCAAAGAGCTGATTGCCGAACTTGCCAAGCGCAATGTCAGCATCATGGGTATCGAAGGCGCGCGGCCGTCGATCCTCGGCTCGGGCATGCCTCCGGCACTCAAGGGCGGCCGGTCGGTTTCCGATATCGAGGTTCCCGCCAAGGAGACCGCCGATCCGCCGGTCAAAGCGGCAGCCGCCGAGACCCGTGCTGCCATGCAATCGATCGTCATCCGGGAACCGGTGCGCTCGGGACAGTCGGTGATCTTTCCGGAAGGTGACGTCACCATCATCGGATCGGTCGCGTCCGGCGCCGAGGTGATCGCCGGGGGATCGGTCCATATTTACGGCGCGCTACGCGGCCGAGCCATGGCGGGCTCCATCGGAAACGCATCGGCGCAGATTTTTTGCCGCAAGCTCGAGGCCGAGCTGGTGGCAATCGACGGCATCTACAAAATGGCAGAAGACATGGCCCCCAATCTTCGCGGACAGGCAGTTCAGCTCTGGCTCGAAGACGATGCGATCATGGCGGAAAAACTGATCTGACGACAGCGCCGCGCGTCTTTTCAGACGCGCAAAGGACGCTGTAACACTTTGAATTACTGCGGCAAAGGAGAGAGAAATGGGGAAAGTGATCGTCGTCACGTCAGGCAAGGGCGGGGTTGGCAAGACAACCTCGACCGCCGCATTGGGAGCGGCGCTGGCGCAACGCAATGAAAAGGTCGTCGTCGTCGATTTCGACGTCGGCTTGCGTAATCTCGACCTGGTGATGGGCGCCGAGCGCCGGGTCGTATACGACCTGATCAATGTCATCCAGGGCGACGCCAAGCTGACCCAGGCGCTGATCCGCGACAAGCGGCTGGAGACGCTGTTCCTGCTGCCGGCCTCGCAGACGCGCGACAAGGACAATCTGACGGCCGAGGGCGTCGAGCGCGTCATCAACGATCTGAAGCGCTATTTCGACTGGATCATCTGCGACAGCCCGGCCGGGATCGAGCGCGGTGCGACGCTTGCCATGCGCCATGCCGATGTTGCCGTTGTCGTCACCAATCCGGAAGTCTCGTCGGTCCGCGATTCCGATCGCATCATCGGCCTGCTCGATGCCAAAACTGCCAAAGCCGAACGCGGCGAGCGGATGGAAAAGCACCTGCTGCTGACCCGCTACGATGCCAACCGCGCCGAACGCGGCGACATGCTCAAGGTCGACGACGTGCTGGAGATCCTGTCCATCCCACTGCTCGGCATCGTGCCCGAAAGCATGGATGTGCTGCGGGCATCCAACATCGGTGCGCCGGTGACGCTTTCTGAAAGCCGCAGCCCGGCTGCGATGGCCTATTTCGACGCCGCGCGCCGGCTCGCCGGCGAAGTAGTACCGATGGCAATCCCTGAGGAAAAGCGGAATATTTTCGGCAAGATCTTCGGACGGAGGGCGGCATGAATATTTTCCGGCTATTCAACAAGCAGAGAACCGCACCTGCCGCCCGTGAGCGCCTGCAGGTGCTTCTTGCCCACGAGCGCTCCTCGGCGGGTTCGGACCTCGTCTCGCTGCTGCGCGAGGAAATCCTTGCGGTGATCGCAAAACATGTGCAGCTCGACCACGACAAGGTACAGGTGACGATCGATCGCAACGAGTTCGTTTCGACGCTTGAGATCGATGTCGAAATTCCGCTGAATGCGGCCGTGCAGGCCGCTTAAAACGAGGCGCTGCCTGTCGTCACGACAGGCAGCGCTCGAAGTCACGACTTCCGGGCTTTGCGATTGGCGTAACGCAAGTCGCGTGCGGCCTTTCGGGCAGCTTCGTCGGCAATTACGCGAGCGATCCGGTCTTTGTCGGCCGCTTCGCGCGCGTCGGCGTCGGCGCGTGCTGCAGCCTCGGCGGCTGCCTGGCGCTCTGCTTCCGCGGCCTGAGCCCGTTCCAGTTCCTCGCGCTTCACCCGTTCCCGCTCGGCGCGCCGTTCTTCCCTGGCCGCGGCGACAGCTTGACGCTCCGCCTGCTTTGCCAGCCGAGTCGGTTCGGCCGTATCCTTGGCGGTACGATACGCATTGAGGAGAGCTGCCTTGGCTTCGGCAGCGGCGCTGCGACGATCGGAAAGCTCGTTGTTTCTGGCGTGTTTCAAATCTGTTACCTGACTGTTTGATTTCGAGACTAGAGCACGATGCCGAAAACTGCGCGATTTTCGGAAGACCCTATGCTCTATCTGTTCGATTTGGATCTAAATGATATTATGCCAATCCGACGTAAAATCATCCAGACTAAAATCACATTTTCTTTTTTCGCTTCGTAGCCGGGGCATTTTCCGCCATCAAGCGATCCTGCAATTCCTTGGCCTCACGGGCTTCGCGCAATCTCAAGGTCTTTTCCTCACGGGCGCGCACCGTCTGATCAATCTCTTCCACTGCACGGCTGCGCGCCAGGAATTGCGATTGTGCGTTACCGAAGGCGATCTCCGCCCGCTGGCGTGATTTGCTGTGTGTCTCTGTCATTTTTGTCCTGGATTTTCTAGGGCGACGCGCGGCATTTCGGACGCGCAAAAGGCGCCGCAACACCTTGAATGCTGCATAATTCCTTAAATCGATTCCGATGAAAGGAATGACGCAGTGGCGCGCTCGGCGCGCAACAAAAAGGCCAGGCAACCTGCCTGACCTTGCCGGTATCACGCTTTCGACAGTGCCAGTACATCCGTGGTCAAAGGAAAGCAGATATCAATTTAGGCAGCTTGAAGATTGCAAGCGGACATTTTGCCCGACTTGTTATCGCGCTCAAGCTCGTAGCCGATCTTCTGGCCTTCGACGATTTCGCGCATGCCGGCGCGCTCGACAGCAGAGATGTGAACGAAGGCGTCAGCGCCGCCGTCATCAGGCTGAATGAAGCCGAAGCCCTTGGTGGAATTGAACCATTTAACTGTGCCAGTGGTCATAACAAACCCTTTCATAGCAATTGACAGACCGCACGTGCGATAGCACGGCGGATGATGATCTCGATTTTGAAGAGGGAAGTTCGTCCAGGGCACGTTGCCAGCGTGCAATAACAAAAGTCAAACAAGCAATATCGACAATCCTGATATAATCATCGAACGCGGATTTGTCAACTTTTAGTTTTTTGAAACTCTCAATTCTCTATGTGGTTGCATACGGCCGTCTTACACATCGTCGCCCGTAGGCGACGCGTCCAGGTCTCAAATGCATGCGTTACGAGCGCGGCCGCGTCTTCTGCGGGTCATAATGCGAGAGCGGCACGACCGTCGCCGGCAGGCGTTTCTGGTGGCCATCGAGCTTGCCGATTTCGACCTCGGTGCCGGGACTTGCGTGCATCACATCGATGCGGGCGAGCGCGATCGTCTTGCCGAGCACAGGCGAGCGCGTGGCGCTGGTGACAACGCCCACCTGTGCCCGGCCGATATGGACGCCGTCGCCGTGGCCGACCGCCTCATTGGCCTTGATATCGAGCCCGACGAGCAGGTGGCGCGGATGCTCCTTGCGCCGGATCAGCGCCTCGCGGCCGATGAAATCATCCTGTTTGGATTTCAGCGGCACGGTGAAGCCGATGCCGGCTTCGAACGGATCCGTCTGGTCGGTGAATTCGTGATGGGCGAAGATCAGGCCCGCCTCGATGCGGACCATGTCGAGCGCCTCCAGCCCCATCGGCTTCAGTCCATGCGGCTGCCCTGCCTCCCAGACGGCGTCGAACACCGTCAGCGCATCCTTGGGATGACAGAAGATCTCGTAGCCGAGCTCGCCGGTATAACCCGTGCGCGAGACGACGATTGGCGCCCCTTCGAAGCCGCCGATGCGGCCGATGGTGAAACGGAACCATTCGAGCTCGCCGATATCTGGCTGGCGCGGCGCCGTCCAGATGATCTCCTTCAGGATATCGCGGCTCCTGGGACCCTGCAGGGCGATATTGTGCAGTTGGTCGGTCGAGGAGCGCACCCAGGCCTTGAAGCCCTTCTTCTCGGCCTGCTGACGCAGCCAGATGCCGCTGAAATCATCGCCGCCGATCCAGCGGAAATTCTGCTCGCCGAGGCGGAAGAGCGTGCCGTCATCGATCATGCCGCCGTTTTCGTAGCACATGGCGGAATAGACCACCTGGCCGGTCGACAGTTTTCGCACGTCGCGCGTCAGGCAATATTGAAGCAGTGCCTCGGCATCCGGCCCGGTCACCTCGAACTTCCGCAGCGGCGAGAGATCGATGACGGCGGCGCGCTCGCGGCAGGCCCAGTACTCCTCGACCGGGCCTTCGCTGGAAAAGCGGTTCGGCAGCCAGTAGCCGCGATATTCGGTGTAGTCCCGCGTCAGCGCGGAGAGACGGGGATGGAAGGCGGTTTCGCGCGTCAGTTCGGCGTCGGCATCTGGGGTCATGCGATAGGCCACCGCTCTTGAGAATTTCTCGTTTCCGGAAAAGGTGCGGACATGGATATCCGTCGGATCCCAGCCGTTCGCCGCATCGATATCGTCCGGGCAGGACGAGGAGACGCAGACGAGATCGGTCAGGGCCCGCATCAGCACATAATCACCAGGGCGCGACCACGGCTCGTCGAGGTAGAGCTGGTTGTTGTGGTCGATATTGGTGTTGTAGAAATAGTTCAGCGCTTCCCAGCCCTTGCGGCCGGCAATGCCGTAAGGCGCCAGCGCCGCGTTGAAATTGTCCGTGCAGTTGCTATGGCCGGGATAGCCCATGTCGTCGTAATAGCGCGCATTGCAGGCGGTCGCGAAAGCGTCGTGGCGCCCGACCGTATCCTGGACGATTTCGACCAGGGGCTCGAAATCCCGGTCGAAAGCCTTGGAGGGAAGGCCCGGCATCGGATAGCTGCGGCCGAGCAGCGTGCGAGTGACCGTTGAATCGAGCGCCAGGTCGAGGCCCTTGTCGACCTTGCGGGCGGCGAAGGCCTGGAAATCGGTGCACTGACGTCCGTAGACGTCGATGATCTGGATGAATTCGCCGGCGCGCACGAAATAGGCCGCAGCGGTCGCCGCCCGGATGCGGATATCCTCGATCGGATCGGCGGCCGGTTCCGGCAGGGCGGCGGCATAATCACGGATCAGCAGGCTGCGCTTGATCCTGACCTCGATCGGCGTCGCCGTATCCTGCGCCTCCGGCGACATGGCAGCCGCCGGTGCTGCGACGATCAACAGACCTTTCATGCTAACGGTGAAATCCGTCTGGCTGCCCGGGGTCGATTCGGTCCCGAAGAGACGCAGGGCTCCGGCCGCCGCAAGGTCGGCGCCGCGACGCTGAAGCGCCGTTCGAGTGCGGGCCGCGCTTTCATCCTCTGCTTGAAGAATGGCCTTCAAGCCCTCGGCTGAATTGCTGAAAGCCGTTCCAAGACCGGCCGCTTGGAAGCGCCCTTTCTCGTCGAGGAAAGAGATTTCGCAGACCTGGCCGCCCTCGCTGTCGATAACACTGACGCGGTCACCCGCCTCGACGCGGACGACGACCGATCCACCGCCCTTTACCCGGTACCGTTCGGCTCCCTCCGGCAGGGTGGGAATGCCCGGATAATGCACGAGGCTTGGAGCGACCGTCCGCAGGCCCGTCACAGCAGGATGAAGTTCTCGCATTCTACCCTCATGGGCGATCGGCATGCCATGCGGCACACACCCATACAGGTTACAAAATGGCTCGGGAAAGTAAAGGCATGTTGACTAAAAAGAAAATATCTTCACTATGCATAAAGAGTTCAGACTCGGGAATCCGTCGGGAGCGCGGATCGCCAAAATCATCCGGGCGGACTTGAGACTGTCAGGGAGACACGTTCGGGGAGACGTACAAAGAGACGTCCGGAACAGATAGATATGGGGAATTTTACCGATGACAGATATTGTGGAGGCCGGAATTTCCTCCGGCACCGAAGGTAAGCTTGTACGCGCGCTCGACTGGAAGGGCGCATTCTGGGTGGCCGCGGGCGTGCCGCCGCTCGTTCTTTTCTCCATTGGCGGCATCGCAGGCACGACGGGCAAGCTTGCCTTCGTCGTCTGGATCATCTCGATGGTGATGGGTTTCCTGCAATCCTTCACCTATGCCGAGATTGCCGGCATGTTCGCCAACAAATCCGGCGGCGCCTCGGTCTATGGCGCCACCGCCTGGCTGCGCTATTCCAAATTCATTGCGCCGCTGTCGGTCTGGTGCAACTGGTTTGCCTGGTCGCCGGTGCTGTCGCTCGGCTGCGCCATCGCCGCCGGTTACATCCTCAATGCATTCTATCCGATTCCGGCGGCGGATTCGCAGATGGTCCTCGACTGGATCTCGGCGCATGCCGCTTCCATCACGGCCGACAGCCCCCGCGTCGCCGAATATATTGCAGCCCATGCCGGCACCACGCCTGAAGACGCCATCAAGGCGTTGCTCAGCACCGACGGTATTGCCGCACTGACGCCGGCGATCCGCAGTTGGTCGCTCTTGAGCTTCAACATTCCCTTCCTGGCCACCGCCAACATCAACGCCACCTTCTTCATCGGCGGCACGCTGATGCTGATCATCTTCGCGATCCAGCATCGCGGCATCTCGGAAACGGCAAGCGTGCAGAAGTGGCTGGCAATCATCGTGCTGGTACCGCTGCTGATCATCGGCCTCTATCCAATCGTCAGCGGCCAGATCCTTGCCACCAATGTCACCGGCCTGGTGCCGCCGACAGCCGCCTATGCCGCGGCCGACGGCACCTGGAGCAATGGCGGCTGGACGCTCTTCCTCGGCGGCCTCTATATCGCCGCCTGGTCGACCTATGGCTTCGAGACGGCGGTCTGTTATACCCGCGAGCTCAAGGATCCGAAGACCGACACCTTCAAGGCGATCTTTTATTCCGGCCTTGCCTGCTGCCTGTTCTTCTTCCTCGTGCCCTTCGCCTTCCAGGGCGTTCTCGGCCATGCGGGCATGCTGGCCCCCGGCATCGTCGATGGCACCGGTGTTGCCGAAGCCCTCGGCGGCCTGATCGGCGCCGGCCGGATCGTCACCCAGTTGCTCGTCGTGTTGATGATCATGGCACTCTTCCTCGCCATCATGACGGCAATGGCCGGCTCGTCGCGCACGCTTTACCAGGGCTCGAAAGACGGCTGGCTGCCGAAATATCTCGACCACGTCAACGAAAATGGCGCGCCGACACGGGCGATGTGGACGGATTTCGCCTTCAACCTCTTCCTGCTGGCAATTGCCTCGGATGTCGGCGGCTATTTCTTCGTCCTCGCCGTCTCGAATGTCGGCTACATCATCTTCAACTTCCTGAACCTCAATTCCGGCTGGATCCACCGAATGGATTCCGGCCACATCGAACGCCCCTGGAAGGCGCCGACCTGGCTGATCGGCCTCAACACCGTGCTGGCCTTCGTCAACGCGCTGTTCCTTGGCGCCGGCGCCAAGGTCTGGGGTTATTCCAATGCGCTCTGGGTCGGCTTCATTTTCGCCGCCCTGATCCTGCCGGTCTTTGCCTATCGCCACTATGTACGTGACGGCGGCAAATTCCCGGCCGGTGCGATGGAAGATCTCGGCCTCATCGGCCAGGATCTCGGCGTCAAGAAAGCCGGCATGCTGCCCTATCTGGCGCTCGCCGGCGGCCTGGCGATCGTCCTGATCGCCAACGTGATCTTCCAGCTTCCAGCTTAAAGTGCCTCCCAAGCAGAAAAGCCGCCATGGCAACATGGTGGCTTTTTCATGCGCTCATCGAGGGCAATACCGTTCCACCATCAGACAACGGTCTCGCCGCCGTCGACGACGAGGATCTGCCCGGTCATGTAGGATGAGCGGTCCGAGACCAGAAAGAGAATGGGCTCGGCGATTTCGGAGACATCAGCCCAGCGTCCGAGCGGCACCTTCTCGGCGACATAGGCCTCGATTGCGCCGCGCCCGCCCATCTGGGCGATGAACGGTTCGTTGAACGGCGTATCCACCCAGCCCGGGCAGAGCGCGTTGACACGAACGCCGAACCTGGCGTAGTCGCCCGCCATCTGCCGGGTCATCGCGATGACCGCATGTTTCGTCGTCGTGTAGGCGATCATCTCGCGATCGTAGAGCACGCCCGACGAGGAAGACGTGTTGAGGATGACACCGCGGCCGGCCTTCTTCATCAACGGCATGACGAAGCGAGCCGCCATGAAATGCGCTCGGACATTCAGGCTCCACGACCTGTCGAAACCCTCGACGGCCACCTGTTCCAGATCGCCCGCCACCTGTGCGCCGGCATGATTGTGGAGGATGTCGATCCGGCCGTGTCGTTCGGCGACCGCGGCGATGCCGGCTTCGAGTGCCGTGTCGTCGGTGACGTCGAGAATAAGGCTCTCTGCCCTGCCGCCCGCGGCCTCAATCCGGCCGACGGTTTCGGCGGCATTGGCGGCATTCAGATCGGCCACGACGACGAACGCACCTTCTCCTGCCATGATCAGCGCGCCGGCCTGGCCGATGCCCGACCCCGCTCCGGTGACGATCGCGACGCGATTTTCAAGAATCATCGGTGTTTCCCGTTCATTTTGTTGTTTTCTCACGCATCAGAAAGCGTGCGATGAGGATCAGTCCCAGCGATGCGACAAGCACCATCGTGGCGATGGCGTTGATCTCCGGCGTCACGCCACGTCGGATCGAGGCGAAGACATAGATCGGCAGAGTGGTGTTCGAACCTGCGACGAAGAAGGCGATGATGAAGTCGTCGAAGGAGAAGGTGAAGGCGAGCAGGAAACCGGCGAGGATCGACGGCAGGATCTGCGGCAGCACAATCTGACGAAAGGTGGTGAAGGGTGTGGCGTAGAGATCGCTCGACGCCTCGACGATGTCACGGCCGAGGCCGGCGATGCGTGCTTTGACGATCATTGTCACCAGCGCCATGGTGAAGAGGCCGTGGGCGGCGATGATCGAGCCGTAGCCGAGCGAAAGCTTCGGCGCCTGTTCGCCTGGCCAGATGGCGGCGATCAGCGGATTGACGAAGCCGAAGACCTCGACCAGCGCCACCAGCGTCGCGATGCCGATGACGACGCCGGGAACGACGATCGCCGCAGCAAACAGCCCGTCAAAGACCGCGCGCGCCCGGGCACCGAGCCGCTCCATGCCGATCGCCGCCATTGTGCCGAAAATGGCCGCCAGCCCGGCGCTGGTAAAGGCGATGGTCAGGCTGTTCTGCAGCGCTTCCATCAGGAAGGTGTTGCCAAGTGCCTTGCCATACCATTGCGTCGAGAAGCCGGTGAACTCGCTGGCATTGCGGCCGGCATTAAAGGAGAACAGCACGACAAGCGCGATCGGCGTGTAGAGGAACAGGTAGACTGCGGTGACCAGCGCGCGCATCAGACGAGATCCACCTGGCGGGTACCGGCAACGCGCCAGGCGATGCGCATGGCGATCAACAGCACGATGACGACGACAACGACGAGGGTGACGGCGATTGCAGAGCCGAACGGCCAGTTGCGCGACTGTAGGAAGAGGTCGACCAGCGCATTGCCGATGAAGAAGACTTTGCCGCCGCCAAGCAACTGCGGGATCAGATATTCGCCGAGTAGCAGAATGGTGACGAGGGCGATGCCGGTCATCACGCCTGGAAGCGACAGCGGCAGCGTGATGCCGAAAAAGGTCGAAAGCGGCCGCGCGCCGAGATCCGCGGAGGCCTCCAGAAGGCGGAAGTCGAGCTTTTCGAGGCTGACATAGATCGGCATGATCATCAGCGGCAGATAGCCGTAGACGATACCGAGCAGCACGGCGCCGGGTGTGTTCAGCAGTCTAACATTTTCGATGCCGACCATCTCCAAGAGATGCGGAATGCCGCGGGCGCCCAAGATGTACATCCAGGCATAGGTGCGTACGAGAAGGCTTGTCCAGAAAGGCACGACGACGAGGGAGACCAGCAGCAGCCGGTATTTGGCGCTCGCCTTGACGGCCAGGTAATAGGCAACCGGATAGGCGACGAGCAGGCAGGCGAAGGCGCCGATCGGCGCAAGGATCAGCGTGTTCTTGAAGGCTGCGGCGCGCGAACCGAGATTGGCAAACTGCGCAAAGGTGAAAGCCGCCTGATAACCGCCTTCGGGAGCCCGCTCGCCGAAGGCAAAGACGATGATGGCGATGAACGGCAGCACCAGGAACACGAACAGCCAGATGCTGGCCGGACCGACAAGAGCCGCGGTGACAAGGCGCCGTTTGGTGGCAGGAGTAAAAGGCATCGAAGGTTCTTTATCCGCCGGTTCTCAGCACGAGGCCGGCCCCCTCGCGCCAGGCGGCGGGGCCGGAGTTGGGAAGGGCGATCAGGCCGACTTGAAACGCGCCATCAGTTCCGCCCGGCCGGGATCGGTCAGCGTCACTGCCGCGCCGAATTCCAGCGGCGTCAATGATGCCTCGTCGGGATAGACGATCTTGTTCGCGGTGATCTCCTTCGGCAGCAGCGCGATGACCCGGCTGTCGGTCGTCGGCGCACCATTGGCGATGTGCTCCTTGACGGCATTGGTCGGATCCATGAGGTAGTTGAGCAGCGCGTAACCTGCCGCCTTGTTCGGCGCATCCTTCGGGATGGCGTAATAGTCGGTCCAGATCTCGCCGCCGTCGGCACCAAGCACATAGGCGATCTCGGGAACGTCGCGGTTGAGCTGCGCCCCGTCATTGGTCCAGCACATGGTGAGCCAGGCGTCGGTGGCGCGCATGGCCGGTTGGTAGTCGCTGTTGATGGCGAAAAGGTGCGGTTTGACTTTGATCAGCAGTTCCTCGGCCTTGGCGAGTTCGTCCGCCTTGATCGAATTGAAGCCGTAGCCGAGCGAGACCAGCGCGCTGCCGATCGTCGTCAGCTGGTAATCATGCACCATGGCGCGGCCGTCGGCTTCCGTTTGGGCGACTTCGAAGAAGTCCTTCCAGCTCGAAAGTTTGGTCTTGATCTTCGAGGTATTGACCGAGAACCCGGTCGTACCCCAGTTCTTCGGCACGGCATAGGTCTTGCCATCGATCATGCCTTCCTTGGTGAAGCGCGGATTTTCCGTCGCCTGGCTGAAATTTGGGATCTTGGAGAGATCGAGTTCGTCGATCAGGCCGAGCTTGTGGTGAGTGGAGATTGTATAGTTGGTCGGCACGAAGAGTGACCAGCCGGAGGCGCCCGCCTGGAGCTTGGCCAGCATTTCCTCGTTGGAGCCGAAGACGTTGACCTCGACGGCAACGCCGGTCGCCGCCTTGAAATTCTCGAAGGTCGCAGGGTCGTGGTAATTCGGCCAGGTGGCGATCGACATCTGGGTGCCGAGATCCTCGGCGTAGGCGGGCGTCGACAGCGCACCGGGGAAACGCGACAGCACGGCGGTCGCAAGCCCGAGGCCGGTGACGCCGAGGAAGTGACGGCGGCTGACGGAGCCACGCTTCAGGCGCATGAACTCGTCCATGAAGCCTTCAGGGGTAATAGGCAGATGATCCTTGTAGTCCTTGCTCATGATGCTGTTCCCTTGTTCTGGTTTATGCATTCGATGCTGAAAAAACTTGGGCCGAAGAAACCTGGGCTGGAAAGACGTGGGCCATGTCGGGATCGAAGCCGAGGAAGATTGCTTCGCCCGGCTCGACCAGATCGCTCTCATTCATGCCACGCCGGTCGGCGGTGACGAGGAAATCGCCGAGACCCGGGACGGTGACCGCATATTCGGCCGAGGAGCCGAGGAAGATGCGGTGCGTGACCGTGCCGGCAAAGGACGCGCTGCCGACCGCAGCCCGCGTCAGCCGGATCGCCTCGGGACGGATCGCAACGATGACGTCGCCCGTCGCAAGGCCAGGCCGGGCATTGGCCGCAAGCGCCGAACCGTCACCAAGGCGCAGCCTCGTGCCACCGGCTTCCATCGTCGCACCGATCCGGTTGGTCTTGCCGACGAAATCGGCGACGAAAAGATCGGCCGGGCGGTCGTAGACCTCCTGCGGCGTGCCGAGCTGACGAATGCGCCCCGCGCTCATGACGCAGACGACGTCGGCCATCGACAGCGCTTCTTCCTGATCGTGGGTGACGAGCACGAAGGTGATGCCGAGCTCGCGCTGCAGCGTCTGCAATTCGATCTGCATGGCCGAGCGCAGCTTCTTGTCGAGCGCGGCCAGCGGCTCGTCAAGAAGCAGCACCGAAGGCCGGTTGACGATCGCCCGCGCCAAGGCCACCCGCTGCTGCTGGCCGCCGGACATCTCGTGGATGCGCCGCTTGGCGAAACCGCCGAGCCGCACCATCTCGAGCGCCTCTGCCGCGCGGCGATTGATCTCGGCAGCCGCAATCCTCGGCCGCATCTGCCGCAAGCCATAGGCGACGTTCTGTTCGACGTTGAAATGCGGAAACAGAGCATAATGCTGGAAGACCATGTTGACGGGGCGGCGATAGGCCGGAACGCCGTTCATCTCCCGCCCGTCGATCAGCACGGCGCCCTCGCTCGGCTGCTCGAAGCCGCCGATCATGCGGAGACACGTGGTCTTGCCGCAGCCGGAAGGGCCGAGCAAAGCGAGGAAAGCACCTTTCGGTACATTCAGGTTTATGTCTGTCACGGCGGTCACCGCGCCATAATTCTTGGTGACCGAACGGAATTCGATATCGTTCGTCGAAGCGGATGCCACGCGTCTGTTCCCTGCGGTTGGTTGGTAAGGGCAGTCTAGCGCTGCCTTTTTGCCACCGTCGTTGGGGAAAGACTAAGCCTGGCCCCTCTGTGCGGTATATACCCCGAAGGAGGTATTTTACCTCAAATCTCTTCGTGGAAGGTGTATATGAAACTCAGAGCGTATCTCTGCTGAGGCGGTTTGGGGAGGCTATCGATGAGCATTGATCTCGAGGCGCTGTTTCAGGCTTTCGACGTCACCGTCGGAAAGCCCGCCATGGCGGATGCGGAGTTTGGAGAGACGTTCCGCCGGATGATGGCGGCGCTGGTGCGCTTCGATTATGTCGTGGTTTTTGCCTATCGCGGCAAGGAGCGGCCGATCGATCTCTACAGCACCTTCGATCCCGACGAGAACGTGGTTTTCGTCACACTCTACCAGGTCGGTCCCTATCTGCTCGATCCGTTCTACCATACCGCCCGCGCGCGCCGCCCAGGTGTCTTCCGCATGCGCGAGCTGGCGCCCGACCGCTTCTTCTCCAGCGAATATTACCGGAGCTATTATGTCCAGACCGGACTTGCCGAGGAGATCGGCTTCTTCGTGACACTCGACGACGACATCACCGTCGTGCTGTCGCTGATGCGCCGGGAAAAGACCGGCCCGTTTCCGCCGGCTGAATTCGCGCTCCTGAAAAAGGCCGAACCTCTGGTGGCGAACCTTGTCCGGCATTTCTGGCCGGGGCTCGGTGCCCGCTTCGACGCGCAACGCGATGCCGGCTTGAGAACGGGGAGGAAGCGCGGTGCGGCGGCGCAGGCGCTGCAGCCGGCCGACACTGTCTGGCGCGACCTCAAGCTGACGAGCCGCGAAACCGCGATCGTCGACCTGGTATTGCAGGGACATTCCTCGGAATCGATCGGCCTCAGGCTCAACATCTCGACGGGCACGGTGAAGGTTCATCGCCGCAACGTCTACCGCAAGCTCGGCATCTCCTCGCAGACGCAGCTTTTGTCGATCTACCTGAAGACATTCGGCAACACGGGCGACCGACCGGCCCAAAGCACAAGTCGATAGGCCTCGGCCCGGACAGCCTGTCCACTTCGGCGTGAAGCAGACAGGCTTCGCTCACTGGAAGCCGAAAGGCTCAGCGGCCGCCTTCGATCTTGCGGTGGCGCTGGTTGGTGCCGCCCTTGCCGTAAGGATAGTCCAAAGGTTGGGGAGCACTCACCTCGTTGAGTCTTCCCATTTCCTCTTCGGAGAGCACAACCTTCATGGCGCCGAGATTGTCGGCCAGTTGCTCCGGCGTGCGGGCGCCGAGGATGACCGAGGTGATCGCCGGCCGCGCCGCCGTCCAGGCGAGCGCCACCTGTGCCATGCTGACGCCACGCGCTTTGGCGATCTCCTCGACCGTGCCGATGATGGCCCAGGTGCGTTCCTGCGCATTGCGCGGCGCGTAGGATTCGCCGCCGCGGTTGGGGTTTTCGCCGAGGCGGGTGGCGCCGGTCGGCATCTCGTCGCGCTTGTACTTGCCGGTCAGCCAGCCGCCACCGAGCGGCGACCACGGCAACAGGCCCATGCCGGCATCCTGGCAGGCCGCGACGATTTCGAGTTCGATGTCGCGCATCAGCAGATTATATTGCGGCTGCAATGTCACCGGGCGTGTATAGCCCCGCGCCTTGGCGATCTCCGAAGCCTTGGCGATGTGCCAGCCGACATAGTTCGAGAAGCCGTAATAGCCAATCTTGCCGGAGGCAACCGCGTCGTCGAGGAAGCGCAGCGTCTCCTCGATCGGCGTCAGCGCGTCCCAGGCATGCATCTGGTAGAGGTCGATCTGCTCGAGGCCGAGGCGGCGGAGCGAGTCGTCGAGCGCCTGGCCGAGATGCCGGCGCGACAGGCCGATATCATTGGGACCATTGCCCATCGGAAAACGGCCCTTGGTAGCGACGATCGCCTGGCGGGCCTCGGTCGGGCGCGCCTTCAGCCAGCGTCCGATGATCTCTTCCGACTTGCCAGCGCTGTAGACATCGGCGGTATCGATGAAATTGCCGCCCCAGGCGAAATAATCGTCGAGCAGCCTGTGCGAGGCCGCTTCGTCGGCCTCCGCGCCGAAGGTCATGGTTCCAAGGCAATAGGCGGTAACAACGGTCCCGCTGGGACCGAGCTTGCGATAATCCATTTCTTCCTCCTTATGCGGACACCCGCAGCCGGCGCGCAAAATCGCCGGGGGAGAAGCCGGGGCTTCCGCAATCAATGACAATATCGAGCTTGAGGCGGCCGCTTGCCGCCAGGATGACGTATGGCGCCCTGGGCTCATTCGGCTCAGGGGCGAGGGCAGCATAACCAATCCCGCCTCTGCCACAAGTGGGAAAAAATATTCCCACCCGCCGCTGCGGCCGGCGAGGTTATGGATTTTGCGACAGCGAACCGGCGATCAAATCGGCGGCGGCAACGCCGGTCTCGTAGGCGCCGTGCGCCGTCGAATAACGCGAGCGCGAGCAGGCTTCGCCGGCAAAGAAGACCCGCCCGTCATGCGGCGCGGCGAGCACCGCGCGCAGATCGGAAGCACCGGGCTCGGCATAGGAATAGGAGCCGCCGATATGGGGTGCCGCGGCCCAGGCCGAGATCGCCGCAACCGACAATTCTCTGCGGATATCGGCGCCGAATTGTGCCGCCAGTTCATCGGCGGCGAAGGAAAAGGCGGCCTCTCCACCCTCCCGCTCCAGATCATGCGCGAGGTCGCCGGCAAAATAGGCCTCGACGACGGGAGCGCCGAACGGCCGGAGCTGATAGGTGCCGGTTGCGCCACGGCTGATCGAGCCGAGCATATGGGTATCGGCCGGCAGCGCCTGCGGATGTGCGAGCCGGAGGAACAGCTTGTCGGCGAGCCCGAGCGGCAAACGCGCCGCCGCCTCGATCTTCTCCGGCAGGGCAGGGTGGAAGGCGATCCTGCCGGCGGCAAGCACATTGGTCGAGACGGTCACCAGCACCGCACGGGTAGTGAGCCTGCCCTGGTTCGTCCGAATGTCGATACGGCCGGCATGGCGGTGGTCGATGCGGGTCACCTCGGTGCCGAGCCTTGCCGGAACCGGCCTGCCGTAGCGGCTGATCAATGTTCCATAACCCTCACGCACCCGCCAATCGGGACCGGGGCCGGGATCGTATCTGTTGTAGTCGATCACCGATGCGCGTTCCAATTCGGCGCCGGTGATATAGGTACCGATCGCCCGGATCTGGCCGTTCCAGGCATTGCCGGGTTCGAGCATCTCGGCGAGATCGGTGTCATCGCCTTCATGGCTCTCGAGACGTTCGAAATAGTCGCCGATCGCCTCTTGCGCGGCGTGGGTCTCGGCATCGTCCCGCTGCAGCCGCTGACCGCCGTTCCAGGGCGCCGGTGTCCGATCGACCGTCAGTCCGACCTCGTCAGCAATCGCCGTCCAGGCATTGGTCCGCGCCCCATGCAGCCAGCCGCAACCGAGATCGAGCCCGATATCGCCGGCATCAGGCAGCCCCACGGTCCAGGCACGGCCGCCGAGACGATCGCCAGCTTCAAGCAGCAGGATGAAAAGATCCGGGCGAATGGCCTGGAGGCGACGGGCAGCGGCAATGCCGGCGGCGCCGGCGCCGATAATGACGACGTCTTCGTCGGCGCCCTTGCCGTTGTCACCAGGCATGTGTTCTCCTTTGACCGCTCGCCGCTCAGCTAAGCTGCCATGTCCGCGAAACGCAAGGGGATAGCGCGCCGCCCGCGATGGATTAAAACGCCTCTGCATGACATACAGGTCGAATGAGCGTGAACAGAGATTCGCAACTCGACATGTTTGCCAAGCCATCGCCGGCGGCGGCCAAGGCGCGTGCTCCGATGCCCCGGTCGCCGCCGCAGCCGGCCGCCAGGTCTGAAGAACAGATGGCGCGTACGCTCGAGGAGAGCGGCAACTATCGCATCTTGAGAAAGCTGATCGCCCGGCCGGTTGCGTCAGTCAGACGGCCGGAATTCTCGCGGCTCGGGATCATTCTCGACACCGAGACGACGGGTCTCAACCACCGCAGCGACGAGATTATCGAAATCGGCGCCGTCGCCTTCACATTCGACGATGATGGCGCGGTCGGCGATGTCGTCGGCATCTATGGCGGCCTGCAGCAGCCATCGCGGCCGATCCCGCCCGAGATTACCCGGCTGACCGGTATCACCGATGCGATGGTCGAAGGGCAGGTCATCGACACCAGACCACTGAGCGCCCTGATCGAGCCGGCGGATCTGATCATCGCCCATAATGCCGGTTTCGACCGGCCGTTCTGCGAGGTCTTCTCGAAGATCTTCGCCGGCAAGGCCTGGGCATGCTCGAATTCGGAGATCGACTGGAGCGCCCGCGGTTTCGAAGGCACCAAGCTCGGCTATCTCGTCGGCCAGGCGGGTTATTTCCATGACGGCCATCGCGCCGTCGACGACTGCCACGCGCTGCTGGAAATCCTCGATCGCGCGCAGGGCGACGATGAAAGCCCGTTCGCCGAGCTTTACCGCGCCAGCCAGCGCTCACGCATCCGCATCTTTGCCGAACACAGCCCGTTCGAGATGAAGGACCATTTGAAGGCGAGGGGTTATCGCTGGTCGGATGGCAGCGACGGCCGCCTGAAATCCTGGTGGGTCGAAGTCGGCGAAGACGATCTCGACGAAGAACTCTCCTATCTGCGCTCGGAGATTTACCGTTGGAAAGAGGCGGAGCCGCCGATCATGCGGCTGACGGCCTTCGACCGTTTCAAATCCTGACCGCGCAACGCTTCGGTTCTGGATCGGCAACACCTCCAGACATGCGGACCCATGCAAGTGCCGCATAGGTGCAGTGATGCATTGGCGCTGCAACAATCGAAGGGCTCGTACTATATACCACTCATCGAAGCGAACGAAGCGCCAAGGACTGGCAGCTAGGCTTCGAAAGCCCACGGAAAGGGGATCATCATGAACGTAGCACGCTCTTTTAATAACTGGCGCAAGTACCGTCAGACGGTCGCTGAACTGGGCCGTATGTCCACGCGCGAATTGAACGACCTCGGCATCGGCCGCGGCGACATCCACAGCATCGCTCGCGCTGCCATCGCCCGCTAACGGCCCGCAGACTCAGTACTATCGAAGACTTGGCCAGCGCCTGCTTTCTCTGAAGCGGGCGCTTTGCTTTTGTGCTTGCGGCGGATAGGCCGACGATGGAGAGAGCCTCCCGCTTTTCGCATAACGCATAGCTGCCCTGCAAAGAAATGCCTACCAACTGAGCAGGAAATAAGTATGATTATTTCTATCGAAGCGATGCACCTCCTCCCGCATCCCTTCGATATGCAGGCGCCCATCCTCCTCCCAGGGTCGTCTGCGGGAACGGCAGCACTCCTCCTCCCAGCTGTCGTTCGGTTTTTTACGAAAGCCTGCCGCACCTCCTCCCGCGGCAGGCTTTTTCGTTTTGGCCGATAGAAATTTCCATCGGGCCGAAAAAGCCACTGCAATCCATCGCACTTGGAGAACACAGCTTCCCTGTTTGCTATTGATTTTATTGGTACTTTTTAGACACGCTGCTTGGCGCGAACGAACCTGCAGAAACATATTGACTTCGAACTTGTCGTACAACTATGTAACCATATGGTTCATTATCGAGCGGAAGGGACGGTCGAACCGAGCCAGCGCCGCGACAGCGACAACACCTGACGACAACGAAAACTGAGGAAATTCGCCATGCAGATCGACGTGAGACACGCCTCCCATCCCGAGGCTGTGCGCAATTTCGACACCGAAACGCTGCGGCGTCACTTTCTGGTCGAGACCATCTTTGCGGGCGGCGAGATCCGGCTGACCTATTCCCATTACGACCGCATGGTCATCGGCGGCGCCACGCCGCTCGGCCCCGGCCTGACGCTGACGGCGCCGACGGCGATCGGCCAGGAAACCTTTCTTGCCGAGCGTGAACTCGGGGCGCTGAACATCGGCGGCGCCGGCCGCATCATCGTCGACGGCACCAGTTACGATCTTGCCAAATATGATTGCCTCTATGTCGGTAGGGGCGCCAAGGACATCAGCTTCGAGAGCGCCGATGCCGCCAATCCGGCAAAGTTCTATCTGGTTTCGACGCCGGCGCATCAGACGCATCCGACCGTGCTGCTCACCCGCGAAAAGGCCCGTCACCTGACGCCGGGCGAAGCTGCGACGGCCAACAAGCGGTCGATCTACCAGTTCATCCACCCGGAAGTCTGCCAGTCCTGCCAGCTCACCCTTGGTTTCACCATGATCGAGCCCGGCAGCGTCTGGAACACCATGCCGGCCCATACGCATGACCGGCGCATGGAAGCCTATCTCTATTTCGATCTCGAAGCCGACCAGCGTGTCTTCCACTTCATGGGCGAGCCGCAACAGACCCGGCATATGCTTGTCGCCAACGAGCAGGCGGTTATCTCGCCGCCCTGGTCGATCCATTCGGGCGCCGGCACCAAAAATTACAGCTTCATCTGGGCGATGGCCGGCGACAATAAGAGCTTCACCGACATGGATCATATCGCCATTGCGGATCTGAGGTGAGCCCCGTGGCAAATCCCTTCGACCTTTCCGGAAAAACCGCCGTCGTCACCGGCGCCAATACCGGCATCGGCCAGGCGATTGCGGCGGCGCTGGCCGAAGCCGGCGCCTCTATCGTCGCCGTCGGGCGCTCGTCAATGGACGAAACCGAGGCGCTGGTGAAGGAGGCGGGAAGCCGCTTTCATGTCGTCAAGGCCGATCTCGCCACCATCGAGCCGGTCAAGGGGATCGTCGACGAGACGATCCAGACCTTCGGCGGCCTCGACATCCTCGTCAACAATGCCGGCATCATCCGCCGCGCCGATGCGCTCGACTTCACCGAGGAAGACTGGGACGCTGTGATCGACGTCAACCTGAAGACGGCCTTCTTCCTGTCGCAGGCGGCCGGCCGCCACATGGTCGAGAAGGGCAGGGGCAAGATCATCAACATCGCCTCGCTGCTCTCCTTCCAAGGCGGCATCCGCATCCCGTCCTATACCGCCTCGAAAAGCGGGCTTGCCGGACTGACCAAGCTGCTTGCCTGCGAATGGGCCGGCAAGGGCGTCAACGTGAACGCCATTGCGCCGGGTTATTTCGTCACAAACAACACCACGGCCTTGCGCGAGGATGCCGACCGCAATGCCGCCATCCTTGCTCGTATTCCGGCCGGGCGCTGGGGCACGCCTGCCGAACTCGGCGGCGCCGCCGTGTTCCTGGCCTCGTCGGCCTCCGACTACGTGCATGGAGCGGTGCTGCCGGTCGACGGCGGCTGGCTGGCGCGGTGATGCGGCCCCGACCGACGACTGAATAAATCAGCGCCGCACCTCTGAAGAGACGCGCGGCGCTGTCGCAGTGAGCTGCCATGACCGACATCATTTTGCCTTTGCCGCCGGCATGCGTTAGCAAAAGAATAGCGGCCGGCGCAGCCGCATCGACAGGCGGGATCAGACAGGGATGACGGACAGAGACAAGGCGGTCACCACCACTCGGCAGCCACCGAACCTGCGCAGCGGCCTTGCCGATATGTTGACGGCGCAGATCGAGTCCGGCGACCTGAAGCCCGGCCAGCGCCTGCCGACCGAGCTGGCGATCATGCGGGCGACCGGCGTCAGCCGGACGATCGTTCGCGAAGCGCTTGCGACGCTGCGCGCCAAGGGGCTGATCACCACGCGGCAAGGTCTTGGAGCCTTCGTCTCGAACGATCCGACCGCGAGATCCTTCTCGATCATTCCGAACGACCTGCAGTCGATCGACGAGGTCTTGCGCGTGCTGGAGCTGCGCATGGGGGTCGAATACGAAGCCGCCGGTCTTGCCGCGCTGCGGCGCAGGCAGGAAGATCTCGACCGCATGCAGGATCGCCTCGATGCCCTCGACAAGGCGCTCGAAGAGGGCGGATACGGCGCACAGGAGGATTACGCCTTTCACCGGTCCATTCTGGTCGCGACGCAGAATTCCTATTACAGCCGCCTGTTCGATACGTTCGGCGATATCATGGTGCCGCGGCAATGGGCCCGCCTGGACAAGATGACATCGGCCGAGCGCAAGCGCCATGCGGCGCGCATGCGCCGGGAACATCACGCCATATTCACGGCGATCCGCAACAGTGACGAGGCTGCGGCGCGCCGCGCCATCCGCAGCCACCTGTCGAAGAGCGCCGCCCGCTTCGAAGAGCTGCGCGACGCCAGTATTTCGTCCTGAACCGTTACGACTTGGCCTTCGGCCGCAGCAGCCGTCTCCAGCCGGCGTGATCCGTCTGCAGATCGACGGAGGCGTGAACCGCTGGCAGAAGCGGTTTGCGCTGGCGCCGGCCGAAGCGCCGTTTGAAGCCCAGGATATTTTCGACGAAGCTCCTGGTGAAAAGCCCGGGGCCGCTTGAATAGATGCGCCATCCGCCGTCGACCGCGATCTTCCCCGCCTTGACGCGCTTCCAATCGGCGGCGGCCTGATAGCGGTCAGGGAAAGCCGCGTCGCTGCTGCTGAAATAGGTGTTGCGCTGGCGCAGCGAAGCATTCGGCAGCGCATTGGTGACGGCAATCGGGTTGACGACTGATATCGCCTTCCAGAGCTCATCCGCCTCGGCATCGAGGGCCAGCGTTTCGCAGTAGCGCAGATGGGCATGCACATACATCAGCCCGATCTCACGGCCGAAGAAGGATGAGGATTCGGCGCGGCGAAACAGCGTCTCGGGTCCACCGGCATAGGTCGCGGGCTTTTCCATCAGCCGCACGCCGTCTGGAAAGAGCAGATGCTTCTTGATCAACTTCATATGATCCTGTCTCTGCGCCGGCGTGAATAGCCGGCCCAGCATCGCCTGCGTCATCGAGATCAGCGAGAAAGAGAGGCTGGTGCGCCGGTCGCTCGGGTGCAACAGCAATTCGACGCCGTCATGGGCGGGATCGAAGATGCCGTAGCCGGCAACAACGCCGTCCCGGATGAGATGACGGTTGAAATCCCGGCGCATCGCCGCGGCGACCTTCCGGAGGGCCTTGGCCTTATCGCCGTGGCCGAGGCGGCGCTGGATTGCGGAATAGCGGACGATCTGCTCGTAGAGCAGGGCAACGGTCCAGCTGCTGACCATCCAGTCGCGCAGATGCGGATCGGCCGGCTGCAGGGAATCGTTCCAGTCTCCCTCGCCATAGCGGATCAGATGCGTTCCCGGGATGAAGCGTTCGCGGACGGTATCGAGCAATTTCTCGACATGGATGGCGATGGTGCTGGCCTTCTCAGACCTCTGCATGGTCTTTTCGTCGCGCCAGGAGACCCTCTCGCCGAGGATAGCGAGATCGCCGGTCGCCTCGATATAGTCGCAGAGCGCCTTCAGCGGCCAGACGACGATGTCGCCATGGCTGTCACCCGCCCGGATATTGGAATAGGGCTCCAGCATGAACCATTGCGGCCAGTCGCCGTTTTTCAGGTATTGTTCGCCAAAGACGGTCTTCACGACCTCTTTGGCCTCGCGATCATGTTCATAAGCGAGCAGGAATTCGATCGGCCCCTGGCAAGCGTCACGTGTGCCCCAGGCTGCACCCGTATATTGCTCCAGACCGTGCGGCACGCTCAGATGCACGATCGCATCATGCGCTAGCCAGGGCAGGAGGGCCGTCTGCGCGGTAAGGTCGGGCGAAGTGCTGTCGATCGTCAGACCGCGCACGGCGTTGCGCCAGAATGTCGATGCCGGCGCAAGCATTGCTTCAACTGTCACACCGGCCTCATAACGCTCGGCCAGGCGCTCGGTTTCTTCGGCATCGGTCATCGAGCCGACGACGGCAAAGCAAAGCGCCTGGGTCGGCCGGGACCGCATGGCGACGAAAGCGCCGTCGCGTGCAATCCCGTCGGTATAGAGCAGCTCGTCACCGCCGATTACCTCGATGGCATCGGGCGTTGAGCTTACCAGGCAGTAGCTGGCGTCAGGATACCGCTCGCCCCAGAGCCAAGCGGGATCCGGCCGGAAAAGGATGCGTTTGCCTGATCTATCGAATTCGATCTGCCCGCCGGCGTCATATTCACGCTCGCCGAGTACGACATTACCGAACACCAGGAAACGGCACGGCTTGCCCTCGACGGAGACGGTCCACTGGATCGCAGTTTCCTCGCCGGAGGCGACCGCCGCAACAGTGATTGTCCGATCGGCGCAGTGATAGATCCAGCGGCAATCGCTGAGCCCCATTTCGAAAGCCGACGGCACCGCCAGCAGCTGCCAGCCGGCGCCGACATCGGCCATGATGCGCAAGCCGCTGGCGCGCGTCAGGTTGTAGGGGTCGCGGGAGACGGAAAAGAGCTTGTGGAAGGAGGTGTTGCCGATCGTCAGTTGCGCGGCGAAAATGCCCTGCATCCAGCAGGTCGCGGCAAGTGTCCTATCGTCGAGCAGCATGTTCTGGCCGCTGCGCACGATCGCGCCGTGGCGGCGCGCCACCAAAAGTTCCTTTTCGCGCAGGACGACGTGGCGGTTCAGGGCGCCATCCGGCACGAAAAACGACAGCAGCTTTCCGTCGGCGCGCTCTTCCAGGCTCCGCTCGGGATAGAGCTGGCCGATTGCCTTTTTGTCCAGCGCCTCGACCTTCAGCAAGGCAGCATCCTGGAGCAGGCTGCGGACAGGCGCCGTCTCTGCGAGATCGTCAGCTGCGCTCTCCAGGCCCGCAAGCCCGTCGAGCCTTGACAGGTCGTCATCATCAGACGTTTCGGGGTGATCGGTGGCGAAGATGGCGAAGAAGGTCGCCGTCGCGCCGCTTGCCGGACCGGAGAGCGATCGCGACTGGATGGCGGGACAGGCCGTCTCCTGCTGCCGCCGTTCGCTCGGCAGGCTGGTGCCGTAAGGGCCGACCAGCAGGTCGCCGTGGCGGTCTTTTGCCTGCACCAGCTGGATTGCATCCGTGGCATAGGCAGCCGCACCATCGAGGCAACCCTGAACGAGCCAAGGATTGCGGCCGCCGCCCTGCTTGAGATTTTGCCGGTTCATCACCACGGGGCCGAATATCCGGTGATTAGCGATGTGGTGATCGACATATTGCGAGGCATAGGCCTCGCTGTTCATCAGGAAGCCGCGATCGCCAAGACCGACATCCTGGACCAGCACCAGATCCACCGGTACCACTACCTCCTTGAGATGCTGGATCGAGACACGCCAGAACCAAGCAGTCTCGGAGGGATGCAGCGCCAGTCGGACGTTGTAGCCGATATCGCCGGCTTCGCCGCTCCAGGAAAAGCTCGTCGCGTCATGCCCGAAGCCGCCATCGGCGCCCGGCCCGACAATTTCGACGACATCGGGCCTTTTGCCACCGACGCGCAGATAAAGCCGGCCGATGCCGCCGAACAAGGGCGAACCCTGGATCTGGTTGATCTGCACCGACCCCTTGTCGTCGGCATATTCGATCGCAAACAGCGTGCCGTTCGGCAGGGCCGATATCGACAGGCCGGAACCGTTGGCGATCGTCAACAGGCCAAGCTGTTCGCGTCGGGGCATTTGAAAACTGCGCTTGAGGTCCGGGACCATTGATATCTCGTGGATTCGTTTCAAAGGGGAACTGGAGGATGACGCAAATGATTGAGAGAAATCTTAGCGGCGATCCGGAGATCGGCAAGCTGTCGCGACGGGTTTCACGTCAATGCCGGCCGCTTCGCGAAGGGTATGCAAAGCAGGGCGCAGCCAGTCAGGATGGCGACGACCAGCCAGGCCTCGTTGATCGCCTGAACGCTTGCCGCGGTCTGGACGAGAGGGTCAAGCATCGCCGTCGCATCGGCATCGAAGCTGCCGCTATGTCTTGAGACGATCTCCGCCGGCGCGCCGACAAATGCCGCAGTACCGAGGTCGCCGGCTTGAAGACGTGCCCAGAGGTTTTGGCCGAGTGGTTCCGAACGGGTGTAGATGATGGTGTCGATGAGCGCGATGCCGATCGCGCCACCGAGATTGCGCATCAGATTGAAAAGGCCGCTGGCATCGGGAATGCGGTCTGGCGGAAGCGTGCCGAGCGCCAGCCGCGTCGGCGGCAGCAGGCAGAACATGATGGCGACGCCGCGCACGATCTGCGGCCAGAACATCGCGTCATAATCCGAACGCGGATCCTGAAAGGCGCTCATGCCGACGCCGATAGCAAACAGGGCGAAACCGATAGCCGACAGCAGCCGCGCATCCATGCGCTTCTCCAGCGCCACCGCGACCGGTGCCGTGACCAGTTGGGCGATGCCGGTGACCAGCATCGTCATGCCGATTTCGAGCGCGTCATGGCCTCTGACGAAAGCGAGAAAAACCGGCATCAGATAGACCGAGCCGAACAGGCCGATGCCGAGCACGAAGCTTAAGGTCGAGCCGACGAGAAAATTCCGATCGGCGAAATTGCCGAGATCGACAATCGGCCGGCGCCGGCGCAGCGATCGTGCGATGAATATACCGCCCGATGCCAGGCAGATCGCCAGCAGGCTCAGCACATAGGCCGAGGTCCAGCCGCTGGTCGGCGCCTCTTTCAGGCTGAGCTCCAGGCTCGTCAGTGCGGTTGCCATCAACAGAAGCGACAGACCGTCGAGATGCCGGAGTTCGGAGGGATCGACGGCCTGCCTCGGCAGGAAGCGTGCCGCCAGGATGGCCGAGGCGATGCCCGGAGGGATGTTGATTAGGAACAGCCAGTGCCAGGAATAGGTCTCGGTCAGCCATCCGCCGACGATCGGCCCGACGGTCGGCGCCAGCACTGCCAGCACGCCGGCGATTGTCGTTGCCAGCGCCTGCCGCTCATTGGGGAACAGGATGAACACGGCTGAGAACACCGAGGGGATCAGGGTTCCGCCGGAAAAGCCCTGCAGCACCCGCCAAGTGACCAGCTCGCCGAAGCTGCTGCTGGCCGCACAACCGGCGGAAGCGGCGACGAACAGGCCGATGGCGGTAACGAACAGCCATCGCATCGTCAAAAGCCGCGTCAGCAGGCCGGTCAGCGGGATCGCCACAACTTCGGCGATGAGATAGGCCGTCTGTATCCAGCTCATCTGATCCGGATCGATACCCAATGCCGACTGGATGGTCGGCAGCGATGTCGCCACCACCTGGACATCGAGGATCGCCATGAACATGCCGACGCACATGGCAATGAAGCCGAGCCAGACGATGGCGGGGTTTGCGTCGGGATGGGCAGGCTCAACTCGTTTCATGCGATGGCCCCGCGCGCGCGGCATTTCTGCCCCGGTTGAGAATAGCGATCATGTTTGTGATCGAGACGATCGACATGTCAACCGGCATATCAGGGCAAAAGCATCACCGAATGCAATCGAGCCCGACCGGGAAGGCCAGGCTCGACGGCTTCGGATACGCCCGCAAAAATTTGAGATCGGCAATTGACGGGCCTGCGGGAAACTGACTATCAATATTAAATCAATTTGATTGACTCCAAAAATATAATGAGGGGAGCATTGGAATGAGATCGAGCAAAAGCCTATTCCGCAGAATTTCCGTGCGTGCCGGCTGGGCGGCGGCGACCGCCCTGACGGCGCTCGTCGCTTTCGGGGCAGGCGGTGCCGCCGCTGAATCGGTGCTGACGATGCACATAGAGGAGCAGACCAGCTGGGTTCAGAACTTCAATCCGTTCGATCTGGCCGGCCGCCGGCAGAGCACGATGGATTTCATCTACGAGCCGCTGGTGATCTTCAATGCCGAGGATGGCGGCAAGCCGGTCTTCCGCCTGGCAACCGGCTATAAATTCTCCGAGGATATGAAATCGGTCACCTATACGCTGCGGCCCGATCTGAAATGGTCGGACGGCCAGCCGCTGACCTCGGCTGACGTGAAATATACGATCGATCTGATGCTGAAGAACGCCGCCCTCGACACGGTCGGCGTCGGCGAAACCGTTGCCTCGGTCGAGACGCCGTCGGCAACCGAGGTGAAGATCGATCTCAAGGCCGTCAACTCCGATTTCCCGGAAACGCTTGCCGATCTTGCCGTCGTTCCCGAGCATATCTGGAAGGACGTTTCCGATCCTGTCGCCTTCAAGAACGAGAAGCCGGTCGGTTCCGGCCCGATGACCGAACTGCGTCGCTTCACGCCGCAGGTCTACGAGCAGTGCCGCAACCCGAACTACTGGGACGCCGCATCGTTGCATGTCGATTGCCTGAGGCTGCCGCAAATATCAGGCAACGACCAGATGCTCGCCATCCTGCCGGAGGGCAATATGGACTGGATCGGCTCCTTCATTCCGCAGATCGACAAGACCTTCGTGGCGCTCGATGCCGACCACAACGGCTATTGGCAGCCGCCGGCCGAAACTGTCGCCTTCCAAATGAACTTCAAGAGCGGCAATGACGGCAACCTCGAGGCCTATAAGGACCTGAACTTCCGCCACGCCTTCAGCCTGGCCATGGATCGCAAGTCGATGGTCGATATTGCCGGCTTCGGCTATCCCGTCGTCAACGAGCATGCGACCGGCCTGCCGCCGCGCTTCGAGACCTGGCGCAACAAGGCGGCGGAGGGCGACAAGGACGCCTTCATGGGCTTCGATACCGAGAAGGCCAACAAGGTCCTCGACGATGCCGGCTACAAGAAAGGCGCCGACGGCTTCCGCACGACGCCGAGCGGCAAGCCGATCGCCTTCCCGATCATCGTACCGAACGGCTGGACGGACTGGATCGATGCGGTGCAGATTGCCGTCGAAGGCCTGCGCGCCGCCGGCATCAATGCCTCGGTCGCCACCCCGGAATATGAACAATGGCGCAAGCAGATCATCGACGGCAGCTTCGAGGTCGTCATGAACTCCCGCGCCGACGGCGCGACGCCGTTCCGCGGCTATTACCAGAGCCTGTCGACCGCCTATGGCGGGCGCATCACCGGCGCACCCTCGCGTTATTCGAACCCCAAGCTGGATGCGCTTTTCGATCAGTATCTGAAGGCGACGTCGGAGGACGATCACAAGAAGATCTTCAACGACATCCAGCTGCTGATCGCCGATGACTTCCCCGTTGTGCCCGTCTTCAACGGCCCGACCTGGTATCAATTCTCCAGCAAACGTTTCACCGGCTGGGTCACAGACAAGGATCCGATCATGAATCCGGAGGATCATGACAATAACCGCATGCGCCTGATGCATCTGCTCCGTCTGAAGCCCGTCAGTTAAGCCTCGCAGGGAGCGGACATGCGCATTTCGAGCCGGCGCCTCGGCGTCTATGCGGTCGCCCTGGCCTTCGCCATCGTCGTGAACTTCATTCTTCCCCGGCTGATGCCGGGGAGCCCGGTTGATGCCATGGTCGCCCAGCTCGGGCCGCGGGCGACACCCGCCGCCGTCGAGGCGATCAAGGCGCGCTTCGGCGCGGTCGACCAGCCGATGCTCTGGCAATTCGCCGATTACCTGAAGGGGCTTGTCACCCTCGATCTCGGCGTCTCGGTCAAATATTACCCCCAGACCGTCGTTCAGGTTCTCGGCCGTTCGACGCTCTGGACCGTCTTCCTGGTGACGACAGCGATCATCTTTTCGCTCTGCGTCGGCGTCGTGCTCGGTGCGATCTCGGCCTGGCGCCGCGGCGGGCGTTTCGACACGATCGTCTCGCCGCTGTCGGTGATCATGATTTCGGTGCCGCCGGTCATCGTGGCGCTGACGACGCTATTCGTCTTCGCGGTTTCGCTGCGCTGGTTTCCCGTCGGCTATGCCTATGATCCCAATCTCGATCCCGCCTTCGATTTCACCTTCGCAGGCAGCGTGCTCCTCCATGCGATCCTGCCGGTGCTGACGCTTTCGCCGTTCCTGATCGGCGAGTTCCAGACGACGATGCGCTCGTCGATGATCTCGGTGCTCGGCGAGGACTATGTGACGATGGGCCGCGCCAAGGGGCTCAGCCACCTCACTGTCATGTTCGGCTACGGCGCCCGCAATGCCATGCTTCCGGTGCTGACCAATCTGGCGCTGATGCTCGGCGCCGTTTTCGGCGGTTCGATCGTCACCGAGATCGTCTTCAACTATCCCGGCCTGGGACTGACGCTTTATACCGCGAGCATCGCCCGCGACTACCCGGTCATCCAGGGCCAGCTGCTGCTGATGACGCTTGCGACGCTCGGCGCCAACTTCCTGGTCGACATGATTTACGGGTTCGTCGATCCGAGATTGCGGGAGGCTGCGTGATGAGTTTTAGCCTGTGGCCCATCCTCAAGCAGAAGAAGGCGCTGGCCGGCCTGATCATTATCGCCGTCCTGTGGTCGATGGCGCTGTTTGCGCCGCTCGTCGCCCCCGGGGAGCCCGGCGCGCGTGTCGGGCGTTCGCATCAGCCGCCGTCGATCGAACATGTTCTCGGCACCACCAAGATGGGGCGGGACGTCTATCGCCAGTTCGTCTGGGGCGCCCGCAGCTCTCTCTCCGTCGGCTTTGCCACGGGCATTGCCATCACCGTTCTCGGCACCGCCATCGGCCTCGTCGCCGGTTATGCCGGCGGCAGGACGGATGCATGGCTCGACCTGGCGACCAATGCCGTGCTCGTTATCCCGAACATGCCACTCTTGATCCTGCTCGCCTCCTTCGCCGGCACAGTGGGGCCGATGACGATCATGACGATCATCGCGCTGACCTCCTGGCCGTGGGGCGCCCGGATGACGCGATCGCAGACGATGGCGCTGCGCAATCGCGATTTCGTCACGGCTTCGAAGATGATCGGCGAGCCGGCCTGGCGCATCATCTTCGTGGAAATCCTGCCGAATCTGACGACGCTGATCGGGATCAATCTCGTCGGCAGCATCATCTACGCCATCGTTGCCCAGACGACGCTCGAATATCTCGGCTTCGGCGATCCGCTGAAAGTCTCCTGGGGCACTATGCTCTACAACGCCCAGAACTCCTCGGCGATCATGGTCGGCGCCTGGTGGGACATCGGGGTGCCGGCGCTCGGTATCGCGCTGACCGGCCTCGGCCTTGCGCTGTTGAATTTCACCTTCGACGAGATTGCCAATCCGCAGCTCCGCTCCGGCCCGGCGCTGACCCGCTGGTTCCGTCTCAACCGCGCCCGCAACCGGGAACTGGAGCTCGGCCGATGAGCGACAATCTTCTGGAAATCGAAAAGCTCAACGTCGACTACCTCGTCGACAAGGGAGAATTCCGCGCCGTCAAGGAGGTCTCCTTCACGATCGGCCGCGGCGAGATCTTTGGGCTTGCCGGCGAATCCGGTTGCGGCAAGAGCACCATCGCCTATGCCATCACCCGGCTTTCCAAGGCGCCCGCCTGGATCAGCGGCGGCAGCATCCGGCTGACCGGGCAGGATCTGTTGAAGCTGCCGGAACGCGAGCTGCAGAAAATCCGCTGGAAGCGCATCGGCATGGTCTTCCAGAGCGCGATGAATTCGCTCAATCCGCTGATGCGGGTCGAGGCGCAGTTCCACGACGTTCTGCGCCGGCACACCGGCAGCTCGCGTGAGCAATCCCGGGCTCGGGCCGAGGAGGTGTTCCGCCTCGTCGGCATTCCCACCCATCGTATCGGCGACTACCCGCACCAGTTCTCCGGCGGCATGCGCCAGCGCATCGTCATCGCCATCTGCCTGGCGCTCAGACCCGAGCTCATCATCATGGACGAGCCGACGACGGCGCTCGACGTGGTCGTGCAGCGCGAGATCCTCGAACAGGTCGTCGATCTGCAGCGGGCTCACGGCTTCTCCGTGCTCTTCATCACCCATGACCTGCATCTGATGGCGCAGCTCTGCCGGCGCATCGGCGTCATGCTGAAGGGCGAACTCGTCGAAGTCGGCGACGTCGGCCAGGTCGCCCATGCGCCGAAGCACGACTACACGCGCAAGCTCTGGAATGCCATTCCGCAGCTTCCCGGCAATCCGCATTTATCGGAGCTCACGGCATGAAAGCGGAGGTTAATCCCGTTATCACAGAAGCCGTGATCCGGCTCGAGGACATCAAGCGCGATTTCGGTGCGGTCCGGGCGCTGAAAGGCGTATCCTTCTCGCTCTTTCCTGGCCGGGCCTTGGCGCTCGTCGGCGAATCCGGCTGCGGCAAGACGACCTGCGCCCGCATCATCGCGCGGCTGGACAAGCCGACCGGCGGCAGGCTGTTTTTCCGCGGGCAGGAACTGACCGCCCGCAGCGAGACCGGGGACGAGCATCGCTACCGCCGTGAGGTGCAGATGGTCTTCCAGGATCCGTTCTCCTCGCTCAATCCGGCCTTCACCGTCAGCCATCATCTGGCGCGGCCGCTGCAACTGCATCGGCCGAGCGGCTCCAAGGCTGATCTCGCCGAGGAGATGACCCGGCTGCTGGCAAGCGTCGGGCTGGAGCCTGATCTGACCAGGCAGAAATTCCCGCATGAACTTTCGGGAGGCCAGCGGCAGCGCGTCAACATCGCCCGCGCCCTTGCCGTCGCGCCAAGTGTGCTGGTCGCCGACGAGCCGACCTCGATGCTCGACGTCTCGATCCGCAAGGACATTCTCGATCTGCTGGCGACGGTGAAACGGGAAAACGACCTTGCCATGCTCTATATCACCCACGACATTGCAACGGCAGCACATGTGGCCGAGGAGATCGTCGTGATGTTTGCCGGCCAGATGGTCGAATGGGGCGACACCAATAAGGTTCTCTCCGATCCCAGCCATCCCTATACGCGATTGCTGCTTTCCGCCGTGCCGGACGGCAGCAGGCCGTTCGTGACCGGCGGAAGCGCGCGTTTCCTCGAACAGGCGGAAAAGGTGCGTTCGCTGAGCCGCCCGGAATCATCGGTGATCGAACAGGTCGGTCCCAACCACTTCATCCGCGCGCTCGGCGTTTCCAGCGCCGAAAGCCCCAAGAGCTGATTTTCAAAAGACCCGACCTTCAAGAGGAAAAGTGACCATGTCCACACCGCGACCGAAAGCCCTGCGGCTTGAAACCCTTTGGAACCCGCCGGCCGACGGCAAGGAGTTTTCCTATGTCCTGCGCCTCAAAAATCTCGGCAGCGAGCCGCTGTCGCATTTCTCCCTCTGCGTCAGCGGCCCGGGCCGTGTCGACCCGGCCGGGCGGGTCGAAGGTGCGACGGTCTCAAAACGGCTTTCCAATTTCACCGAATTCCAGCCGCCGGCCGATTTCGTGCTCGGCGCCGGCGAGACCTGGACGATCTCCGTCTATGCGCTGAGCTGGCAGTTCCGCCATTGGACGGACGGCGCGACAAGCGCCTACCTCGCACTTTCCGATGGCCGCACCATCGTGCTCGGCATCGAGCCGACGCGTTCTTCAGTCAGCAATGCGCCGCTGAAGCGCGGCGCCGAAATCTATCCCGTGCCCGTCCATGCGCCGGTTCAGGTGTCGATCATTCCCTGGCCGAACCATGTGGCCGTCACCTCCCGCCGTCCATTGCCGGCCGGTTTTGCGCCGCAGCCGCAGAGCGGCGAAGGGGAGGCGGCGGCGCAAGGTTTTGCGGCGCTGGTGGAGCAACTCTTTGCCGTCGAAGGCATCGTGCGTAGCGAGGCGGAAGGCGCAGTCCCGGTCGTCCTGAAGGATGCCGCGGGCTTCGGTCCCGAGGCCTATCGGCTGAGCTTCGACGAGGAGACATTGACGGTCGAGGCAAGCAGCCGGACCGGCTTTCTCTACGGCCTCGTCACCCTCGGGCAGATCTGGCGCGGCGCCAGGCTGCATCCCGGGGCCTTCCAGTTTCCGGCGTCCGGCGAGATCGTCGACGAGCCGGCGATGGGCTGGCGCGGCCTGCATCTCGATGTCGCCCGCCAGTTCTATGGCGCGGCCGAAGTCAAGAAGCTGATCGCGGTGCTGGCCTGGAACAAGCTCAACCGCTTCCACTGGCACCTTTCCGACGACGAGGCCTGGCGCGTCGAGATCGACGCCTATCCCGCGCTGACCGAAATCGGCGCCTGGCGCGGCCACGGCCTTGCCGTCCCGCCGCTGCTCGGTTCGAGCCCGGCCCGCACCGGCGGTTATTATCCCAAGGCCGTCATCCGCGAGATCGTCGCCCAGGCAAAGAGCTTCGCTGTCGAGATCGTGCCGGAGATCGACATGCCCGGCCATTGCTACGCCATGCAGCAGGCGATACCCGAACTGCGCGACCCTGATGAAACCGGCAGCTACTATTCGGTTCAAGGCTTTCCCGACAATTGCATCAATCCGGCGCTTGAGAAGACCTACGAGATCGTCGAGACCATCCTGACGGAACTCATCGAACTTTTCCCGTTCAAAACAATCCATCTCGGCGCCGACGAAGTGCCGCTCGGGGCATGGTCCGGCTCGCCGGCAGCGCTCGATCGCCTGCGCACCGTTGCCGGCGACGCGGTTGCCGATGCTCATGCCAAGCGGCTGAACGTCGTCACCAATACGCATGGCGCCGACGATATCCACGGCTCGGGTGCGGCCATCCTGCAGGCGGAGTTCCTCGAACGCGTCCAACGCTTCCTGGCCGGCAAGGGCTGCATCACCGGCGGCTGGGAGGAGGCTGCGCATGGCGATGTCATCGACAAATCGAAGAGCTATCTCTGCAGCTGGCGCAATGTCGAGGTCTCGGCCGAACTTGCCGAACGCGGCTACGACATGGTCGTCTGCCCCGGACAGGTTTATTACCTCGACATGGCGCTGAGGCCGGACTGGGACGAGCCCGGCGCCAGCTGGGCGGGAACCTCGGACGCGGAAAAGCTCTATAATTTCGATCCGGTCGGCGGCTGGACAGCGGGCCAGAAACAGAAACTGCTCGGCATCCAGGCCTGCATCTGGTCCGAACCGATGACGGATCGCGCCGTTTTCGACCGCCTCGTCTTCCCGCGTATATCAGGACTTGCCGAAACCGGCTGGACGAAGCCGTCCTCCAAGTCATGGGAACGCTTCAAGGCGCTCGCAGGGCTGATGCCGCTGCTTTACGGGCTGCAACAGTCGTAAGGCTGCGATCGGGACCGTGATAGAACGGTCCCGATCGGCCATTGGGGCACCCGATCGGGTTAGCGCGGTAAGTATTGTGGAATATGCGAATGTACGCATAATTTCGGCGGCCGGCGCTGCCAGGCAAGACCGATCGAGCGCTCTTGGGGATCCCAATGGAAACAATCGTCGAGGACGCCAATACCGGCGTCGTGTCACCCGAACTCGTGGTCGATGCACTGTTTGCCTGCCGAAAGACGGCAGCGATCAGGGCGGCCATCGAGCTCGATCTCTTTACGCATATCGCCGAGGGCAAAACGGCGGCCTTGCTGGCGTCGGCAACAAGCGCGTCGGAGCGTGGGGTGCGCATCCTGTGCGACTACCTCGTGGTCCATGGTTTCCTGACAAAGGAGAGCGGACAGTACCGGATGACGCCCTCGACCAGGATGTTCCTCGATCGCAATTCGCCGGCCTATATGGGCTCCGCCGTGGAGTTCGTCGCGGCACCCGAAATACTGGATAATTTTCTGTGCGATCCGGCGGCCGTCGTGCGAAACGGCGGTTCGGCCGGGCTTGCCAACATGTCGTCCGACAATCCCGTCTGGCTGAAGTTTGCGCGCGGCATGGGCTCCTTTACCGGGCTCAGCGCCAAAATACTGGCTGGCGAAATCTCCGGCTGGCGGAGGTCTCTTAAAAAGGTTCTGGACATCGCTGCAGGTCCGGGCATTTTCGGCATCGAAATTGCGAAAGCCTTTCCAGCAGCAGAAATCGTCGCCGTCGACTGGGCCGCGGTCCTGGAGCTGTCGCGGCAGAACGCGGAAAAAGCCGGCGTGGCTGCGAGGTATCGGACAATCGCCGGCAGTGCCTTCGATGTCGACTGGGGCACGGGTTATGATCTCGTCCTGCTTCCGAATTTCCTGCACCACTTCGACATGCCGACATGCGCTCAGCTGTTGCGAAAGGTCATCGCGAGCCTGGCAGCGAATGGTCGGATCGTCGCGGTCGATTTCGTGCCGAACGAAGATGGCGTGTCGCCGCCTTTTCCCGCGGCATTCTCCTGGGAGATGCTGGCCAGCACGCCGGCGGGCCCGGCTTATACGCAAAGTGAGCTGACGGAGATGGCAAGACTGGCCGGTCTTACCGGCGTCACAGTCAAACCGATGCCGCCAACGCCGGCAAGTCTCATTCTTTTCGAATAGCCCTATGCCAGGATCGAGGCTGACGTCCCGTCAGCCTGCGCCGAACAGATATTTCGCGAGAGAAGGCGCGTCACTGCCGCTGCCGGTAGGCAGAGGGTGTGACACCTGTGCCCGCCTTGAATGCCCGGGTCATATGGCTCTGGCTGCTGAAGCCGCAGGCCGAGGCGATCTGCGCGATCGGGTCCATGCCGCGCAGCATCGATTTGGCGCGCTCGACACGCCGGTGGGCCACCCAGCCATGCGGGGACACACCGTAGCTTGCCCGGAACATCCGCTGAAAATGAAAGGCGCTGAGCTGTCCGATCGCCGCCAGATCCTGCAAGCGGATCGTCTCATCGAGATGGGCCTCGATATAGTCCACGATCCGGCGCCGGATATGAGGAGCGAGCCCGCCGCTGATGGCGCGGGAGCGCATCCCTCCGTAACGCGGATCAGCGAAGAAATCCTTGATTGTCTGCGTCATCGCTTCTTCAGCAAGGAGATGATCATCCGCCGACATCGCTTTCGTCATCTGCCGAAGCGTGCGCGCCAGGGCGGGCGCATCTGCGAAAGTTACTTCGGGAAGAACCATAAGCCTGGAATCGCGGTCAAACGTCTCGGCAAACATCCGGCGCATCTGATCGTCCGGAACATAGAGATGGACGAATTCGAAGGGGTCGGTGATTTCCCATTCGGACGAGTGCCCCTGCGGCATGATGCACAAGGCTCCGGGCCGGCCCTGCGCGGCGGGGCTGCCATCCAGACGTCGCGTTCCGGCGCCGCCGGTGAGATAGAGACTGAACGTATGTCCGTCCGGCCGTTCATAGCTCATCCTGTCGCTGCCATTGCTCCAGAGGGCCGCTGATCGTCCGAACCCCAGATCGATCGACTGCGACACCCGGGCAGAGGGAGATGCGGACAAAAAGCTGTAAACCGAGAGGCGGCTATCTTTCACTATTCTTTCCCACACGTATGACGTCCTCGCGAAGATACCGGTGGACGGTCCGCGTGGCGAGCAGGAAGTCCAGGGCAATAAAATTTCGCAGCAAGAATCTGCAAGAGGCCGGCTCACGGTTGGCCTATCGATCGAGAAAACGAGGATCATACTATGGCAAATGCCGCTCTCTTCATCTCGACCGTCCTGATATGGGGGACGACCTGGATCGCCATTGCGATGCAGGTCGGTCCCGTGCCGGTCCTGGTCTCGGTCTTTTACAGATTTGCGCTCGCAGCCGTGATCCTCGTCGCCATCCTGGCTGTCATGCGGCAGCTGAAGGTGCCTGCCTTGCGCGATCAACCTTTCATCCTTGCGCAAGCGCTCTGCCTGTTCAGCCTCAATTTCATCTGTTTCTACAATGCTGCCGGCTTTATCCCGTCAGGGCTGATCTCGGTGATCTTCTCGCTGGCAACGATCTACAATGCCGTCAATGCGCGCCTGTTCTTCGGCGATCGCATTACCGGCCGCACGCTTCTCGCAGCCGCGCTCGGCGCCACCGGCCTTCTCCTGTTGTTCGCAGAGGAGGTCGTCGTCGATTTCAATCTGGACACGTTGAAAGGGATCGGGCTCGCAGCGCTTGGCACGCTGTTCTTCTCGCTCGGCAATATGGCGTCGCGTCGAAACAGCGCGGCCGGAATCTCACCGCTGACCGCCAATGCCTGGGGCATGACCTATGGCACGGCCGTCCTGCTCCTCCTGATTGCGGTGACGCAAACGCAGATCGTGACGCCGCCCGACATCAGGTATCTGGCCGCACTGCTCTATCTCGCGGCAATCGGTTCGGTGATCGGCTTCACCACCTACCTCATGATGGTATCCCGCATCGGCTCCTCACGCGCTGCCTATGCCACCGTCCTGTTCCCGATCGTCGCCCTGTCATTGTCGACGGTCTTCGAGGGTTACCACTGGAGCGGTCTCGGCCTCATCGGTCTGGCGCTGACACTTCTCGGCAACGTGGTCATCTTTGCGCGGACTCCAGCCCGTCGCGCGCCGCAAGTCGAGGCGAGGCTGCCGGCAGCCGAATGAGGGTCAGACGACCGGTTTTTGCAGGACGTCGAAGCGTGGATTGGTTTCGGAAAAGATCGGCAGGGCGGCGGCACCGAGGATCGCCGTATCCTTGCCGGTCATGCCGATCATGACACGGGGCACCATCCGCTTTTGATGGGGGTCGATCGGGGTGTGCAACGGCTCCAGCCGCTCTGCGAGCCGGGCCATCAGCGATGTCGATATGCTGCCGCCGAGCACGATGGTCTGCGGATCGAAGGCAAGTTCGAGGAAGTCGAGGGTCTGGCGCAGCGGTTGGACGGCCTGGTCGAGCCAGGCATCCAGGCCTTCTCCGCCCCTGGCGATCAGCGCGTCGAGATCGTCTGGCGACAGCTCCTCGGCATTGGCAATGCCCATGAATTCATAGGCGACAGCAGGCGAGACGTAGCGGTCGAGGCAGCCGCGCTTGCCGCAGCTGCAGAGCTTGCCATGAGGCTCGACGATGATGTGGCCAATCTCGCCGGCATTGTTGCGGCTGCCCTTGTAGAGATGGCCGTCGAGGAACATGCCGGCACCGATGCCGCCGCCGCCGGCCAGAAACAGATAGACGAAGCTGCTGAGGCCGCGGGCGACGCCGTGAAGGCGCTCGCCGATTGCGGCTGATGTCGCATCGTTTTCGACCAGCACCGGCACTTTGACCCTCTGCTCCAGCTCATGGCCGACGGGAAAATCCTGCCAGCCGGGCAGGTTCTGCGGGCTGAGCGAGGTGGTGCCGCCATCGGCATAGCGGCCGGGCAGGGCCATGCCGACGCCGAGCAGCCGGCTTCGGTCGAAGGCGAAGGCCTGCTGCAGATCTTCGACGATCGATTGCAGCGCCGGCATCGCCCTTTGCGGATCGGGATGTTCGACATGGCGCTCGATGCGGGCGCAGACGGCGCCGGAGAGATCCGTCAGAACCCCGCTGGCGCGCTGGCGGCCGAGTTCGAGGCCGATCGAATAGGCGCCGGCGGGATTGATCGAATAGGGGATGATCGGCTGGCCGCGTGCCAGCTTCTGCGCCTCGGCCGGCACGAGAAGATGCGACCTCTCCAGTTCCTCGACGATATTCGACACGGTTTGGGCGGTCAGCGCCGTCATCCGGGCAATCGCCGCGCGCGACAGGGGACCGTGGGTTCGCACCGCCTCGATCACCACACGCCGGTTGTGAGACTTGGCCTGCTCGAGATTCGTGCCGGAGATCGCCTTCATGTCGCCTTCAAAGGAAATGGTGCCCCACCCTTGTCACAAGACGGATAGTGATGAAAGCCACATTCTTCGCCAGCTTTTATTGAACCCCGGCGTCAACGGACGCAACGGCATTTCGTCTCTGCAGCAGGCCGAGGATCGCAATGCCCGACAGGCCGGTGACGGCGCTCATGATGGCGGTCCCGGAATAACCTGTCATATAAGTGCCGGCGGCAAAGACCAGGGCGCCGATCCCCGCGCTCGCAAAGATATTGACGGAGATCAGTGCGCTGCCGAGCCCCGGCCGATCGGCGATGAGATCCTGCAGATAGGTGATCGGAATGCTGATGATCGCCGCAGCACCAATGCCGGCGAGCAAGGTGAGCGCATAGATGTGCCATGGCTGCGAGGCAACGCCGAGAAGGCTGAGGAACACGGCATAGATGATAGTGCCGGCGGCAAGCGCCACCATCTGGCCAGCCTCCCGCGCAATCCGCGACCAGACGATGATGAAGACGATCTCCAGCAAGGCGACGATGCCGACCAGGATGCCGACGTCGCTGAGCGTCCCATGGGCGGCACCAGTGGCGATCAACGGCAGAAGGGCGTCGTTCAGATGCAGCGTGCTTGTTATCAGCGCCACGCCCGCGATGTGCGCCGAAATCCGCGGTGAAATCACCTGCCGCAGTGCGCCGAGATAGCTCAGATGATGAACCGCTGATATCTCCGTTGCCGCCCGCTTCGGCAGGGCGAAGAGGATGATGCCCTGGCAGAGCAGGCATGAAATGGCAGCAAAGAGATAGGCCGGCAGCATGCTCGATGCGCCGGAGAGCAGAAGGCCTGTTATGCCCGGGATCAGCACCCAGGAGAGCGAGATCATGGCGCGCACGCCGGAGTTGGCCGTCACCATGTCACTTCGGTTCATGCCGTGCATTGCCGCCCGCGCATTGGCAAACAGCAGCGAATTCAGCGCCCCGTAGATCGGCAGCGGCAGCAAGCCGCTGATGATGAAGATCGCCGCTGTGGGAAAGGCGTAGACCATGCCGTAGCCGACGATGCCGAAGATTCAGGCGCCGATCATCGCCGAACGGTACTCGCCGAGCCGATCGGCGAGATTGCCGAGCAGGACGCTGATAACAACGTTCACCGCCGCCGAGGCGAAGGCCAGACAGGAATAGAGACCGTCGCTCAGGCCCAATTCGCGGATGCCGACGACGGAACGGTAAGGCGCGGTCATCGCCCCGGCCATGCCGAAGGTGAAAATGGCGATCATGCTGGCGCGGATCGCCGGATTGCGGAAGACGGCGGGGAAGAGGCGGCTCATGGGTTGTCTGACGTCAGTAATGTTCAGATTGGGAGAAGGTGCGCGCCAACTCGGCCTGGCCGGCCGTCAGGCCGCAATCGACGGGCAGGCAGACGCCCGTGATGGCCGCGGCGAGCGGACCGGCAAGGAAGGCGACGGCATTGGCGACATCCTTGGGATCGACCACGCGCTGCAGCGGATACCAGCGGCGCGCTTCCTCGAAGACATTCGGATTGGCTGCCGCGCGCGCCTCCCAGGCCTGGGTCTTCACCGTGCCGGGGGCGACCGCATTGGAGCGGATGCCGAACTTGCCGTATTCCACCGCCACCAGCCGGGTGAAATGCAGAAGACCGGCCTTGGCGGCGCTATAGGCCGGGTGGCCGAAGACATGCATGCCGTTGACCGAGGCGATGTTGACGACCGACCCTTTCGACGCCTTCAACATCGGCTCGAAGGCGCGGAAACATAGGAACGCCGCTTCGAGATTGAGCGCCATGTCCGCCCGCCAGATTTCGGGCGTCGTCTCGTGCAGGCTGGTCGCGCGCGCCGCACCGGCATTGTTGACCAGCGTTCGAACCACGCCGGCGCCGGCGGCACGCCCTACCAGTTCGGCAATGCTTGCCTCGCTGGTCACGTCACATCCGGCGGCGACGAAACGATTGTCCGGCCCGAGTTTCGACGCCGTGACAGCCGCCGCAGCAGCATCGATATCGGCGAGAAAGACGACGTCATGGTCATCGGCAAGCCGTGCGGCGATCGCAGCACCGATATCGCCCGCCGCACCGGTGACGATGGCTGCCGATTGGGTCATTTTCCCGCGCTCCCGCTCATATTTTCAATCTCTTGACTTTCAATCGCCCAGCAATTGCCGGTCGTCACCGTCGCGGTGAATGACGAGCTGCTGCTTGATGCGCCGAAGCGTGGTCGTCGCCTTCGGCTGAACGGCATAGGCAACGAGGCTCGACAGAATATCGACGGTCGCGAGGTAGGCGATGCGCGTCGAGGTCGGGCGATAGATGTTGTTGCCTTCGGGAAGATCGATCGGCACGACGATTTCGGCGGCCTTGGCAACCGGGCTTTCCGTCTGGGTCAGCGCGATCGTCTTCACCTTGGTGTCGCGGGCAAGCTCGAAGGCCCGCACCAACTCCATATTGCGCCCGGAGAAGGACGAGCCGATCAGCACGTCGCCCGGCCTTGCCGCGGCCGCCATCATCAGCTGCATGCTGTGATCGGAACTGGCGGTAATGCGAAGCCCGAGACGGAACAGGCGGTTCTGCAGCTCGTCGGCGATCATCGATGAATTGCCGCCCGAGCCGAAGGCATAGATCATATCGGCCTTGGCGATATGGGAAACGGCGGCCTCGATCGCCGCCAGATCGAGCGAGCGGTGCAGCAGAAAGAGCGCGTTCTGGGCCTTGGTGATGATATCCTGGGCGACATCGGCCGGATCGGTGCTTTTCGATTCCGGCTTCAGATAACGCACGCCGATATGGGCGGTGCGGGCAAGCTGCACCTTGAAATCGGAAAAACTCTCGCAGCCCAGCCGCCGGCAGAAGCGTGTGACGGTCGGCGGCGAGACCTCGGCGCGTTCGGCAAGCTCGATGATCGAGGCGTTCACGGCAAACTCGAAATCGTTGACGATGATCTCGGCGATGCGGCTTTCGGAGGGAGAGAGCCGGCTCTTGTCTTCCTGCAATGTCGAAAAGATATCCAAACCCGTCCTCCCCGCTCCATCAATCCTTCTTCTTATAGGCCACGCAGTCGATCTCAACCTTGCAATCGACCATCATCGACGATTGCACACAGGCGCGTGCCGGCGGATGTTCGCCGAAATAATCCTGATAGATCTTGTTGAAGGTCCAGAAGTCACGGGGATCGTCGAGCCAGACGCCGACGCGCACGACATCCTCGACGCCGTATCCAGCCTCATCGAGGATCGCCAGGACGTTGGCGATGGTCTTATGGGTCTGGGCGATGATGTTGCCGTCGATGATCTCGCCATCCTCCATCGCAACCTGGCCGGAAACATAGAGCCATCCATCGGCTTCGACCGCACGCGCGAAAGGCAGCGCCTTGCCGCCGGCGCCCGTTTGAACAGTGCCATAGCGCTTGATGGGCATGCTGAAGTCCTTGCAAATTATTTTCTTGATAAGTTGACAAATGACCACAGAAAGCAGAATTTGACCAGTGAAAAACAAGAATTATGAAAAGAATTTCAATCCGGGGCTGATATGCGCGATCCTTTCCTGAATCCTTTCCCCGCAGGCAGCGCCCGGCACGCCATCTGGGAAATGCTCGTTCTGCGCGATATCGATGCTTTTCTCGCTGCCGACTGGTCGAAGGTGAAAGAGGACTTCGTCGAAGACGGTTTCATCGGCATCGATGCCCAGAAGCAGGTCAGCCCCGACAGGTGGCGCCTGGCTTTCCCGACGCTCGCCGCCTATCGCCAGGAATGGCTGAGGCAGGCGCAGGATTTCGCCGAGCAGAGTTTCGCCGAAGATGCGCGCACGGCGATCTTCACCACGACGACGCTCGAAGATATCGAGATCGAAGGCGACATGGCGCTGGTTCGCAAGAAATTTGACGGCGGCATTACCAAGTCCGACGGCAGCCGCGACCTGCTGCAATGGCAGACGCTTTATTATTGCAGGCTTCACCAGGGACGCTGGAAGATCTCAGGTTTCACCGGCTACCTGCCGAACCCGATGGGGTAAAGCGGGGCCGACAACACGAAGGCCACTTTCTTGCGCATTTTCACCGCAGCATTGGCGACCGAGACCAATACTTTTTCCCCGATCTGCGTGGATCGCCGCGCATTCGAAGCCTCTCTTTATGCGCCCCCCGGCCAGCATCCGGAAACGCCGACGCTCTGCACCGCGCCGATCACCGTCGGCAGGCGCGTGACCAGAGAAAAGGGCTGGGAACTGATCGAGGGAACGGCGACCTGGGCCGACCCAGCAGGCCTGGTCAACCGGGCGACCTATGAAGAATTGCGGGATGAAATCCTCGGCCAGCTCAGCGCTGCAATGCCGGTCGATGCCATCGTCATGGGCCTGCATGGCGCCATGGTCGCGGCCGGATACGAGGATACGGAAGGCGATCTCCTCCAGCGCATGCGCGAGATCGTCGGGCCTGATGTGCTCATCTGCGCTGAACTCGACCCGCACAGCCATCTGACGGCAAAACGCGTCGCGGCACTCGATTTCGCCGTCTATTTCAAGGAATTTCCGCATACCGACTTCGTCGACCGCGCCGAGGACCTCTGGCGCATCGCCGTGGATACGCTCGAAGGCCGGGTCAAGCCTGCTCTCTCGGTATTCGACTGCCGGATGATCGACGTCTTTCCGACATCGCGCGAGCCGATGCGCTCCTTCGTCGACAAGATCATGCAGATCGAGAAGGATGATGCCGATATCCTGTCGATCTCGGTGATCCATGGCTTCATGGTCGGCGACGTTCCCGAAATGGGAACGAAGCTGCTCGTCGTCACCGACAACAAGCTGGAAAAGGGCGCGGCCCTGGCCCGCGAACTCGGCCTCGAACTGTTTTCCAAACGCGGCACCTTCATGGTGCCGCAGATCGATGAAAGGCAAGCCGTCGCGCGGGCGATTGATGCCACCGCATGGCCCGTCGTCATCGCCGATGTCTGGGACAATCCGGGCGGCGGCACGGCAGGCGATGCGACGGTTATTCTCGCCGAACTGATGGCCCGCGGCGTCACCAGTGCGGCGATCGGCACCATCTGGGATCCGGTCGCCGTGCAGATCTGTTTTGCGGCGGGCGAGGGAGCCGATATCCCGCTGCGCTTCGGCGCCAAATCGGCGCCCGGCACCGGCAATCCCATCGACGGCACCGTCAGGGTCGTCAGGCTGGTGAGGAATGCCGAGATGCAGTTCGGCGAGAGTCTCGCGCCTTTCGGCGATGCCGCCCATATCGTGCTCGATGGCATCGACATCATCCTCAATTCAACGCGCGCCCAGAGCTTCGATCCCAGCCTGTTTTCGGTGATGGGCATCGATCCGACAAAGCAGAAGATCCTGGTGATCAAATCCACCAATCACTTCTTCGCCTCCTTCTCCAGGATCGCCGCCGAGATCCTTTACTGCTCGGCCGGAACGCCCTATCCCAATAATCCGGCGACCACGCCCTATCGGCGGGCGCCGAAGACGATCTGGCCGATCGTCGCCGATCCACACGGGTTACAACGCGGAGCCGCCTAAATGCATGATGCCAGCTTTGCCGTCGTCGCCAGGGCAGGAGACAGGATCGCCGATCTCTCGACGCCGCGTCCGGTCATCGACGAAGACAGGCTGGCTGCCAACATAAAGCGCGTTCAATCCTATATGGATGATCACGGGCTGAACTTCCGCCCGCATATCAAGACGCACAAGATCCCGGCGCTGGCCGTCGCGCAGGTCGCCGCCGGCGCCAAGGGCATCAACTGCCAGAAGGTGACGGAGGCCGAAGTCTTTGCCGAAGCCGGCTTCGGCGACATCCTCATCACCTTCAACATCCTCGGGCAGCAGAAGCTTGAGCGGCTGGCGAGATTGAACGAGAAAATCCCGGCCCTCAAGGTCGTCGCCGACAGCGAAACGACGGTCGACGGGCTCGCCGCGCATTTCTCCGGCCACAAGCCGCTGACCGTGCTTGTCGAATGCGACACCGGCGGCGGCCGCTGCGGCCTGCAGACGCCGGACGAAGCCGCCTCGCTCGCCAAGCGCATTGCTGCCGCCGACGGCCTGACCTTCGGCGGCATCGTCACCTATCCGAAGCCGCAATCAGCCGCCGCCGTCGAAGCCTTTATCACCGAGGTGCTGCAACGCCTCACATCCGACGGCATAGACTGCCCGATCGTCAGCAATGGCGGAACGCCGAGCCTGTTCGAAGCGCATCTCGTCCCCTCGGCCACCGAACACCGCGCCGGCACGTATATCTACAACGACCGCCAGATGCTGCGCATGGGCCATTGCACCGAGGACGATTGCGCCATGCATGTGCTGGCAACCGTCGTCTCCCGCCCAACCCCCGACCGCGCCGTCATCGATGCCGGCTCGAAAGCCCTGACCTCGGATCTCCAGGGTTTTATCGACTACGGCCTGATCGTCGGCTATCCCCAGGCGCGGATCAGCAGCCTCTCGGAAGAACACGGCGTGATCGATCTGTCGAACTGCACCGGCCCCCGCCCGCAGATCGGCGAGAAGCTCTTCATCATCCCGAACCACACCTGCGTGGTGTCCAACCTGTTCGATACGATGGTTTTCCATCGGGGTGGCGTCGTGACCCGCGTCGAGCAAGTCGCGGCCCGCGGCCTTGTCTGGTAGAGGGCGGCTTCGTTTGAGGGCGAAATGCACGCAGCAGACGCCTTCGCTGCGCGAACGGCGGAGTTAGCCTCTACGCAGAATTTGCCGATCGTAAAGTGCCAACTCCTCGGCGGTTGGCGGGTCGAACAGCTTCGACCACCTAAAGAGGTCGGCCCGCGAGATATCGAACGTGCCGACCGGAAGCTCGGCGTTTCTTCGGGAGACCCGGTCCCAAAGCTCATCGAAGGGAACGTCGAGGAAGCAAAGGACGACGCTGGCACCAACTGCGCGAGCTTCGTCCCGGCAGGCGTCCCGCTCTGCCCGTGACCACACTCCCCAATCCACCACAACGTTACACTGAAGCCTGATGGCACGCAGAGCAATTTGCCATTGCAGGCTCTCGACTCTACCTCGGCACGGGCCGGTTTCGGCTTCTGAAGTGGAGATGCCGGGGGTAAAGCTTGTGCATCCACTCGTCTCCGGTCAGACGGAGGGCAGATGCTTCTTGTTCGATTATCTTGGCGAGCGACGACTACCCTGAACCGGGAAGACCGCAAGTGAGATAGAGCGTGGGCATCGAAAATCTCTGATTTTTGGCTTGGCAAGTGGACGTGGCCCTGGGTACTGTGCAGGACTGCGCTTCGCTCAATGCCGCTGGGCGCGGCCAATCAAAGGTTTGTTGCCATAGCCAATCTTGTAGGACCGCTCTGCTCGGGGGTCAAGACGGAGCGCATGAGTGAGCTCACAGGTGAGGTCGCACCACCCACTGGCTGCTTTGTGGAACCTCCAACAATAAGCTGACTATCTGCATCCCCCAACAAACACGTCGCTCAAAGTGTCGAGCAGAAATCGACTTCCGTCGCGAATAAGCCGACAGCGGAAGCAGGCCGACTTCCGCAACGCGCCAATCGCGGACGTTTCTCATTCCTTGTAAATCTGCTCGGACGAGGGCACGCTTCGCATTGATCGCGAACAATAATTGCGAAGACACTCCGAGGGAACTAAGCAGAATGGTAAATTTTCGCGACCTTAAGCGCCTGGCCACCCCGAGCGATGACACGGTATTGCTCGGCATCGGTTGGCTTAATCGAGATATGAACTATGCGACGGGAAAGGTTGCACCGAACTTCTACGAGAAGCTGACCGAGCTGTGCCGAAACCCTTGGCAACCTTTTGCAACCGCCGGATTTCATCATTGCGATCTTTGCCAATATGATGGCGTACCTTTCAAAGGTCAACTGTACGTCCCTGGCCGAGGCTGCATTTATGTTGCCCCAGTGGGCGTCGCTCACTACATCGCCACGCATTGGTACAGCCCGCCCGCAGTTTTCGTCCAAGCTGTCCTTGACTGTCCACCTATGCAGAGCATGGGCTATAAGAAAAAGCTGCTGTCAAACGGGGGACGAGGTTTAACGCAAGCTTTCAACGAGTCCTCTCACCCAACCTGATCTCACGATTGCCCCATGATCGCTTCGGGCAGGTTGACATCTTCCGCTTCGCGCCAATTGCGGTCATTGTTTTTATGAGTATCTTGATCGTGCGGACGCGTTGAGGGTGAGCAGGACTGCATGACAGATGACAGTCAGACGTTACTTCAGGTTGCCGACATTTCGGTATGCGTCATACTTCTGATTGTGCTCAAGATGAGGGTGCGAAAGACGAAAAGACATGGGCTCCGCGAGCTTTTAGGTCCTTCTGGAATTACTCTAGCGCTCGTCTTTTTCTTAATCCAGGCGGCGAAGGTAGTGGTTTGGTCACAGGCGTGATCGACGTCCGCCATTGGGCCGACTGAGGTCTTCCGCTTCGCGCCAACAGCGGTCATCGTGCACACATATCGAAATAAGAGCTAGGTTTCGTGGATGGCTGGCGCGAGACACTTCAACATTGTGGACCCGAGTGGGCATTATCTGTGCCCGGCCTGCGGATTCCCAGAATACACGTCGGGGCCGGCGTACGACGCAGTTGGTGGGCTCATTGGTTCCACCATTTGCGCTTGTTGCCTGTGGGAGCCAGGGTTCGATGATGACCCTGCCGCCAGCGGCGAGGCACGCCCAGACATACGGGAGTCACTGAGAAGATATCGGAGTGCCTGGAATGGAGTGCCAGTGTGGTCCGGCATCCGGTCGCGTATGCCGCCGGACTGGGACGGAGTAAAACAACTCAACTATTTGTTCGAACTCGCGCCACATGTCCGCTGAGGGCCGAAAGCGGATCTCCGCACTTGGGGGGCATGTCAGCCTAAGTGTTGGATATACAGCAGTCAGCTCAAGCCGCCGTCGGATTAATCACGTTCATATCGATCTCCGTCAGTTCCACCCGCCGCTCGAAGGCAATCCCCGCCTCGTCGAAGAGATGGCAATCCGCAGCATTGATGCCGGTTGATACAGGCGCGTCGGCGCGGATGCCGACGCTGCCGGGCAGCATGGCGCAGAAATTTTCGGCCTCGCCGTTGAGGGATGCGTAGGCGACGGTATTGGCGCCGAGGCGTTCGATGACGGTCGGGGTCACGGTGAAGACGATATCGCCGCCGTTGAGCTGGATATGCTCCGGGCGGATGCCGAGCGTCAGGGTCTTGCCTGATATGCCGTCGCGCGGGGTCACCGGCAGAATGGCGGTCTGGCCGTTATAATCCACCTCGACGCCATGAGCGCCGACGGCCTTGCAGGTCACGGGCAGAAAATTCATTTTCGGATTGCCTATGAAGCCGGCGACGAACTGGTTGGCGGGCTTATGATAAAGCTCCAATGGCGCGCCCGTCTGGGAGATATTGCCGGCGTCGAGCACGACGATACGGTCGGCCATGGTCATCGCTTCGACCTGGTCGTGCGTCACATAGATCATCGTCGCCTTCAACGCCCTGTGCAGCTTGGCAAGCTCGATGCGCATATCGGCGCGAAGTGCGGCGTCGAGATTGGAGAGCGGCTCGTCGAACAGAAAAATCTTTGGTTCGCGCACGATGGCGCGGCCGATCGCGACGCGCTGGCGCTGGCCGCCGGACAGCATGCCGGGTTTCTGCTGCAGCCGCTGTTCCAAGTGAAGGATGCGCGCGGCATTTTCCACCTTGGCCTTGAGCTTTGACTCTTCCATCTTCTCGACCCGAAGCGGGAAGGCGATGTTTTCGAACACCGACATATGCGGATAGAGCGCATAGGACTGGAACACCATGGCGATGCCGCGCTTGACCGGAGGCAGGTCGTTGACCCTGATGCCGTTGATGACGATGTCACCCGCCGTCGTCGCGTCAAGACCGGCGATCATCCGCAGCAGGGTGGACTTGCCGCAGCCAGACGGGCCGACGAAGACGACGAACTCGCCATTCTTCACCTCGAGCTGCACGCCCTTCAGAACTTCGTAGTCGCCGTAGAATTTCTGAACTTTGTTGAGAAGGAGCTGTCCCAAAAATCTGTCTCCGCCGGCGGCCTTCGTCGCACATTCGATCGTCATAAGGGGAGGGGCCGCGGCCATCCCGCCGCGACCCCAAGAAGCCTCAAGGGGGTTACTTGAAGGCTTCGATTTCGCCGGCAGCCTTCTTCAGCGCGGCTTCCGGTTCGGCCTTACCCGTCACCACCGACTGGATCATCTCGATCATCGAGTTCTGGAAGCCCTTATAGTCGGTGAAGAGCGGTTCCGGGCCACCATAGCTGATGCCGTCGATGAGCGGCTTCCAATAGGGATCCTTGGCGACGAACTCGTCGACCTTGGCCGAAGGACGCAACGGGGTGAGCCCGGCGCCGCCCTGCAGCTCGTATTCCGACTGGACATCCGGAGAGGTGATGAACTTGGCAAATTCGGTCGCCTTGTCCTCGACGCCCGAGCCCTTGAAGACCGCCAGGCTGTCGGTGATCAAGAGCGTGCCCGGACCCTTGGCGTCGGGGCCGAGCGGCAGCGTCGTGATGCCCCAGCTGATCTGCGTCTTCTTCAGGCGGTCGGCGGCACCCGAGCCTGCCTGGATCATCGCCACCTTGCCGTCGAGGAAGATGGCGCGGACTTCGTTCTGCTCATAGGCCGTCGGGCCTTCCTCGGAGTAGGGGACGATGTCCTTATAGGCCTTCAGCGCGGCAAGAATCTGCGGGCTGTCGAGCGTGACCTTGCCTTCGGCATCCGTCACCGCACCGTTGTTGGTGTAAACCCAATGCATGAACTGGTGCATCGTGTTGTCGAAGGTCTTGGCGGAAAGACCGAAGCCCGGAATGCCGGTCTTTTCCTTGATGGTCTTTGCCATCTCGATTTCTTCGGCCCAGGTCTTCGGCGGCTTCTCAGGGTCAAGGCCGGCCTGCTTGAAGAGATCCTTGTTCCAGTAAAGCGCCTTGGTGGAGAAGGCGATCGGAACGCCCCACTGGTTACCCTCGAAGGTTACCGTATCGACGATATGGGGGTAGTAGGCCTTCTTCTCGTCATCGGTCATCGGCACCGGGACGATGAGGTCGTTCTGCGCGAATTCCTTCAGCGTGCGCGAGCCGACATAGGCCATGGCGACCGGCGTGCCGGCGGCGGCCAGCGTCGTCGCCTTGTCCTGGCACTGCGCCCAGCCGACGACCTCGGGGGTGATCTTCCAGCCCGTATTCTTTTCTTCCCACTGCTTGATGTATTTGGTGTGGACCGGGTCGATCGTATCGCCGCAATAGATCCAGCTGATTTCCTTGTCGGCCGCCTGGGCAGTGACCGCGGTCAATGCCGTCGAACCGAGCAAGGCGAGCGCCATAAGGCCTGTCTTGATTGTTATGCTCACGTCGTGACTCCCGTTCTTGTGTTAGCTGTTCACTCGTTTTTTGCTCTTATTGTTTCACCGCACCGGCGGTCAGCCCGCCGACAAGGTAGCGCTGAAGGAAGAAGATGACGACCATCGCCGGCGCGATGCCGACGAAGGAAGCCGCCATCAGTTCGTTCCAGATGACCTCCTGCTTACCGAAGTAAGCAAAGAGACCCACCGGCAGGGGCATGTATTCGGTCTTCGAGTTGAAGGTCAGCGCGAAGATGAATTGCTGGGCGTAAGCGCCGATGAAGGTGGTAATGGCGACGACGATGATCCCCGGCATCGCAATGGGCAGGATGACGCGGCGCAGCGTATAGAAGTGGCTGGCGCCATCCATGTAGGCCGCTTCGTTGAGTTCCTGCGGAATACGGATCATATAGGTGCGCAGCAGCCAGATCGCCGATGGGATCAGGAAGGCGACGCCCGGCACGATCATGGCGAGATAGGTGTTGAGCACCCCCATGCTGCGCATCAGCCGGAAGAGCGGGATGAGCAGCACGGCGCCGGAGAACATGTTCACCGTCAGGAAGGCGCCGAGCAGGATCCCCATGCCCTTGAATTCGAACTTCGCGAAGGCATAGGCCGCCGGAATGACCAGGCAGAGCACGATCAGCGTAACGATGATCGAGATGAAGAACGAGTTGAAGATATAGCGTCCGAAACCCGGAACGCTGACCCACATCGTCCGGTAGGCCTCGAACGAGCCGTTTTCCGGCCAGAAGCGGTAGGGTGAAGAGAAGAGCTGGCTGAGCGGCTTCAGTGATACCATGAAGCCTTCGAAGAAGGGCGCCAGCACGAAGAACAGAAACACAGCGATGCCGCAATAGATCAGGATGATTTCCCACCAGCGGTAACGGTCGATCATGGCGGGGCTGCTCATGCGCGTTTCTCCGGGTTGAGGCGGCGGGTGACGCGGAAATAGGCAAAGCAGAAGAGCGACAGGAAGATGCAGATCAGAACGGCGCGCGCCGCCCCTTCGCCGTATTTCTTCGAGCCGATCGCCGTCTGATAGGTATCGATGATCATCGTCGTCGTCTCGCCGCTCGGCCCACCCTGCGTCAGGATCCAGATGATGTCGAACGAGTTGAAGGTGGCGATCAGCGACAGCATCGACATGGTGATGATGGCGGGCACCATCAGCGGCAGGGTGATGCGGCGGAAGCGGTACCAGCGGCCGGCGCCGTCGGTCCAGGCGGCCTCGTAGAGATCCTTGGGAATGGATTGGATCGCCGCCAGGAAGTAGATCGTCACCAGGGGCACGCCGATCCATACATCGGTGATGATCGTTGCCCAGAAGGCGGTGCTGCCATAGGCAAGAAAGGCGACCGGACCGTCGACAAGGCCGAAGCGCTGCAAGACGCCCGATATCATCCCGAACTGGCCATTATACATCCAGCCCCACATGAAGATGCCGATCGCCATCGGCACGATCCATGGCGGCATGGTCAAAAGCCGGAACAGCGAGCGGCCGGGCACGGCGGCATTCAGCATGGTCGCGCCGAAAGTGCCGATCACCATTTTCAGGGCGACGGAGAAGAAGGTCCAGATGAAGGTGCGGAAGATGACCTCCGCAAAGGTGGCGTTGAAGATCTTCTGGTAATTGACCCAACCGACCCAGTTGGTGGTCTTCTTCAGCGATGCGTCGGTGAAGGAAAGAATGAAGGTATCGACAAGGGGATAGGCGACGATGGCGAGAACATAGAGGACGGCCGGAAGGAGAAGGATCCAGGCAAAGATGACCGTGCCTCGTTGAACACTCATCCTGCCGCCCTCCTCAAGCCGCTCTTGCGTGAAGGGCTTCGTCGAAGCGGTCCCAGATGGGTCTGAGGTCGACGACCGTCTTCTTCATCCTCGCTTCGTCCATAGCCAGCGCCAGAATGCCGGCTTCGAGCGCATTCAGCGTGGAAACCGGAAGTTCGAGCCCGGTGCGCACGCTTTCCAGCAGGTCGCTCGCCATCTGTTCGTCGGCGCCGTAATGCTGGGAGAGTTCGGTGGCGGCGTATTTGTTTTCGACCACCTTGTTGCCGGTCAGCTGCTCGTGCACGTCGAGATAGCCGCGCACGAAATCGCCTTCGGCCATGCCGCGCGAGCCCATGATGGCGAAACGGCGGAACTGGTCGGGCACGTTCAGATTGGTGTGGAAGTTCATGCCGACGCCATTTTCATATTCGACGATCGCTACCTGATAATCGATGATATCGGCATCGCTGTCGAAGACCTTGTCCGATCCCATCCATCCACTCGGCTTGCGATGGAACATCTCGAGATCGTTGATGCCTTCGCGCGCCGGGTCGTTGGCCGGAGTGAAGCTCTTGCGGCCACCGAAACTGGCGACACGCTCCGGCCTTGCGCCGACGACACCATTATAAAGGTCGAGGTCGTGGCAGCATTTCTCCAGCATGAAACTGCCGGAATAACGCTCGTAACGGCGCCAGTCGCGCATGAAGAAGGCGCCGTGATAGGGCTCGATATGTTCGGAAGCTTCGATCGACACGATCTGGCCGAGCTTGCCCTCGGCCTGGATGGCGCGCAGATCCTTGTAGAGAGGCGAGTAACGCAGCACCAGACCGACCATCAGCCGCTCATGGCCGAACTTCGCCATCAGATGCGCAAGCTCGATGCTTTCGGCAATGGTCGTGACGATCGGCTTTTCGCAGAAGACCTTGAGACCGGCTTGCAGTCCGAGCCTGATATGGTCGAGATGCAGGTGATTGGGGGAGCCGATCATCAGGAGATCGAGCTTTTCGGCGGCCAGCAGCTCTTCCGGCGACCCGTAGGCCTTGCCGACCGAAATTCCCTTTTCCGTCAATCCGGGAAGCCCGGCAGGTTCCGGATCCACATAGCCGACGATGTCGAAGCTGCTATCGATCGCTTTAAAGACATAGCCGAGATAGCCGAGCCGGAATCCGAGCCCGATGATTCCCACTTTCATGCCGATCAAGTTCCCAAATTAGGTAATTTATTTTCTTTAAGTTGGGACAAAAAACGACAGGCGTCAATAGAAAACGGGCCTCACGGCATGAGTATGAAATTAATTTTCATAGATCGGTAGGCGGCTGCCGATTGCGCGCCGCCGCCAGCCGGATGCAGCCGATCTCCACTAAAGTCCTGCAACAACGAAATCGCCGAACCCATCGCAAACCTCCCGTTTGCGCCATCGATTTAGATCCGTCACCTTTTGGAATCCCGTGAGTCAGTCTCAATGAAGGTTGGCTTTAGAGACGGACGAAAGCATCAATGATCTGTACTTATATCGCGATTTCCATCTATCGCGTCTTAGTCTCGCCGTCCGCTTCCGGTCCAGACAGACGGAGCGGAGACGGACGGAGGTCAGCCAACTCGACACGGGCGCCACGCTCGACCATATCAATAACCAGACTTGGATTTCTTGTCAGATACTCTGGGTTGGTTTTGGAAATGTATGCACCTATACTAAGTGCCTCCTGTACTTTGCCTTCAAGGATGAACTGATCATATTTCTGGTGGAGCACCTGCGTTGCGCTCAGTTGGGTGGTGACCGTTTCCATCTGAGCAAGCTCCAGCTCAATCGATTTCAGCCGCATCCCATAAATAAGATTTAGACCGAGCGAGAAGCATAGCGTCACGACTATCCCACCTGTTAAGTAAAGCAGATCATCGGAGGCATTACCGACCAACCTTATCAATAAACCGCTGGTCTTAAGTTCAAACAACTGCAAGCTAGTGACAAAAGCCACGATGGCCGATGGGGCACCGAAAAGAACGATCAAAGGCACAATGATCGTCCGAATCAGATTGCGCTTCTGGCGCTCGAAAAAATCCTTGGGGGAAAAAAGCTTAGCCCGAATATATTCTTTTGCGAGATCGAATAGAAAACTCATCCCCTTTCGTCGCTTCCCTTTCGCGCCAAACGAATACCTTCATCAATAATGTCAGTAGTTTCAGAGTAGGAGTACGTGAACTGCCTAAACAATTTTATACATGCGAATATACAAAACGTTGCGGAGAATACCATTGCACCCCCCACTGCAAGCGCAACCATCAAGATGATATTCGTTTCCGCGTTCGAAAAGCGAGACATCTCCTTGAGATCGGCCAATTCCACGAACGCACTTCCGACTGCTGAAAACAACGTGCTCATACCGATCAGCAGCAGTAATGCGATCACAACGATGGACGCATTGCGGCCGATTAGGGCATGATTGACATCAGACGTCAGCTTGTCCTGCTGGCGACGTCTAAAATGTTCGATCTCACGATGATAGAGATCGCGGCGGGCATGGTTTCTCCAGTCATCGTTGATGCTTTCCGATGCCATATTCGCTTGCTCCTATCTCGATTGATCGTAGTGGCATTCTTCGCGCGACACAAGGTGTAGCTGCAGGTCGCAGCCAGCGGTGGCGAAGGTTGGAGACAATCTCATTCGAGCAGGAGACTTAGCTAGACTCGATCACGCCAACTATGCGGAAGGTCCAGTGTTATGGATGAGTCCGCATTGATTGAGGCGAGTTGCGTCGCAAGTGCATGACTAGTCGATATCTCGCGGCACGCTCACGCAAAACTCGCGAAATGTTGAAAAGAACCGCGAGTTTACGTGTGTAGGATGATGCGAGAACCCGAGGCAAGGAGGAGCCATCATGACCCGCATGACAGCCAAGGATTTCCCGCAGGAACTTCTCGAACTCTATGATTACTATGCGCACGGGAGGATCACCAAGCGCGAGTTTCTCGACCGGGCCGGCAAATTCGCCGTCGGCGGCCTGACGGCAGCCGCCATTCTGGCCTCGCTCAGCCCCGATTATGCGCTGGCGACCCAGGTCGAGTTCACCGATCCCGACATATCGGCCGAATACATCACCTATCCCTCGCCGAAAGGAAACGGCGATGTCCGCGCCTATCTCGTCCGCCCCGCCAAAGCCGCCGGCAAGGTCGGGGCCGTGGTGGTCGTTCACGAGAACAGGGGCCTCAACCCCTATATCGAGGATGTGGCGCGGCGCGTGGCCAAGGCGGGTTTCATCGCACTGGCGCCGGATGGCCTGACCTCGGTCGGCGGTTACCCGGGCAATGACGAAAAAGGCAAGGAGCTGCAGCAGAAGGTCGACCCGGAGAAGCTGATGAACGACTTCTTCGCGGCCGTCGAGTTTCTGATGAAGAGCGACCTCACCACCGGCAAGGTCGGCATCACAGGCTTCTGCTATGGCGGCGGCGTCGCCAATGCCGCGGCAGTCGCCTATCCCGAACTTGCCGCCGCCGTGCCGTTTTACGGCAGGCAGCCGCGCGCCGAGGACGTGCCGAAGATCAAGGCGCCCCTGCTTCTCCATTATGCCGGGCTGGACAAGGGCATCAACGAAGGCTGGCCGGCCTATGAAGCCGCGCTGAAATCGTCCGGAAAAACCTACGAGGCCTACGTCTACCCAGACGTCAACCACGGCTTCCACAATGATTCGACGCCGCGCTACGACGAAGCGGCCGCCAAGCTCGCCTGGCAGCGAACGGTCGACTGGTTTACGAAATACCTCGCCTGAGAAGACCATGGCTTGAACGATGATGCGGGTGGGAAGAGCATTTCCGCCCGCCCGTCTGCGGCCCGGTGAGGTCAAGCCGCCAATTACCCCCGTTGCGTTTCGGCTCGATCCCGCACCGGTCACCAAGCAGGGGACTGTCGGTGACCACTGGAAGATTCCGCCGGCAATCATCATTCGTGCATTTCTAAGGTGGAGGAAATTTCGTCATCTGTGGTATCATCATTTTTCGCGCCGGTTTTTTCGAGCGAAAGATTGCTCCGACACCAAAGACGGCCCACGAAGGACCAAGGTCGGGCGACAAGGATACGTGGCTCTCATTGTATTTTTTCCAGGGCCCAAAGCGATCTGAACGGAACAAGCATGTCCGTCATTGGTTTCGAACCTTAGCGTTCAAAGGAGGAGCATTTCATGCCTACGGTTGCCGCGACACCCATCACGCCGCCTGACCAGCACCTCGTAACTGCGCGCGAAGCCATCGAGCCGCTTTACGAGAAGCTCGAGCTTCAAACCGAATCGCTGGTGCTGGCTGCGGCACTGGAAGCCGGATGGTCTTCGGATGAGGCGACGAAGGCGCTTGCGGCGCTCCGACTGCAGGATGCTCTTTCCACCTTGGACGAATGAACCAGCCAATCCTTTTGTCCTGTTCGACATGCACGGCGTCGATTATTGCGAGCCGCCGGCCTTGCGTCGCCTCCGGCTGACCATCATTCCGGCGACGATGAGAATAATTCCGGTCGCGTTCGCCCAGAATGAGGTCGGAACGTCGCTGACATAATCCAGCGCCACCCCGGTTACCATCTGGCCGCCGATGATCAGCAGCGCGGAATTGACGGCGCCTATGCGCGCAATCGCCCAACTGCCCGCCGCCACGAAAACGACGCCGATCGGACCGCCCAGATAGATATACCAGGGCGCCTCGGCAGCACCTGCAGGCAGCAGGCCTCCGACAACAAGACCAAGGCAGGTGAGGACGGCAAAGCCTACAGCATGATTCCAGAAGGATGCGATCAGCGGCGTGGTCGATATGCTCAACCGCCCATTGAGCTGACGGCTGAGGCCGACGAGCACGCCGCCCAGGCAAGCGAGAAGAATGAACAGCGTCACGCCCCACCTCGTCCAAACAGGATGATGAGTGCGCCGCCGGTGACGACCAGGCCGAGCGCGGCGATGTCCCGGATATCCGGGCGCCGCTTCGGCAGACCGAACAGTCCCCACCGGTCGGCCGCCAGGCTGAAGGCGACCTGGCCTGCCAGGCCCAGAGCCAGGGTACCGGAGAGCCCGAGCGGCGAGTTGACCGCGGTCGAGGTCAAAATGACGGTTGCGGCGCCGGACACCCCGCCGAGATAGGCCCACAAGGGCGCTCTGGCAGTCCTCCCCGCCATCGGCGTGCGCCGGCGGTACATCGCCAAAAGCAGAATGACGGCGGCGATCATGCCTGTGCCGTGAGCGGTCCAGGATGAGAACAGGGGGTCGCCGTAACGTGCCAATTCCCCGTTCAGATGGACCATGAAGGTGAGGAGCCCGCCCGTTGCAAAAGCGCCGATGAAGTGAATGGGATGCGAATTACGTCCTGCTTCTATGGTCATTGCAGATCCCGTCAAACAATTGATTGCGCCCGAAATTTTCGATTGTCGCCACGGCCCGCGTCTTGCATCTGGCTGGAGCTTTCCGCATCCGCATCGCAGTGCTAAACGGCACCGTTTGCATGTAAAGGAAATATCGTGAAAAAATTGATCCGCCTGCTGCTGACGATCGCTCTTGCCGTCGTCGTTTTTACCGGTTTCCGTTGGTATCGCTATGTCTCCAACACCGACAGCCCCTATGATGAAATCGGCATTACCCTCAACAATTTTATGCCCGGTCCGATCAACAGCTGGGGCTGCGCCAAGCTGAAGAGCACCTTTACCAGCTCACTGCCGCCCTATGGCTGCGCTGCCGGCGACGGGACGCAGTGGAAGTAAAGCTGCCAGGCTGCGCCGCCGGCGCAGCCTGACTTGCCTTACGCGGGGAAAAAGCCCGCGGACTTCGCATCGGCCTGGGGCGGCTAACCTGGTCCGTCGCCGTCGCGATGATCATCCGCCACTTCCTGCGATCAGTCGCATTCCAGGCGTCGCGAACTGCTTCCGGTAATTCAGCGGACTGACGCCATAGGTTTGAACGAACTGCAATCGGAGATTCTCGGCACTGCCCAAGCCAGTCGCAAGAGCGATCCCGTCTAGCGGCGCATTGCTGGTTTCGAGCAACATGCGCGAACATTCGAGGCGCTCCTTCAATATCCACTTCAATGGCGGCAATCCGGTCAGGGAGCGAAAACGGCGTTGGAAAGTGCGTAGGCTCATTCCTGCCTTGCCGGCAAGCGACGCTATGCTATGCGACGCTGCGAGGTCGGCCCGGACATGATCCAACAAGGACGACAAGCGGTGCGCTTCGTATTCGGCCGGAATCGGTTGTTCGACGAACTGGGCTTGGCCGCCCTGCCGATGGCTGTACATGACCAGCCGGCGTGCGACCGAGTTTGCAATCCTCGCTCCGAAATCGGAGCGCACGATATGCAGGCATAGGTCAATGCCCGCTGAGCTGCCCGCCGAGGTCAGGATGTCTCCGTCGTCGATGTAGAGGCGATCCGCCTCGACTTCGATTGCCGGATGACGCTCGGCCAAGGTTTTCGCAAATTGCCAGTGGGTTGTCGCCCTGCGGCCATCCAGAAGGCCCGCCGCCGCGAGGACGAAAGCGCCGCCGCATATCGACACGATGCGGGCACCTCTCTTATGCGCAAGGACAAGTTCGTCGCAGATTCGCTGCGGTACGGGCGCCTCGGCGCCGCGCCACCCCGGGACGATCACCGTTCCGGCCTGGTGCAAATCCTCTGCCGAACCGGTCGCGGCGACCATCAGACCACCGCAGGCGCGAAGGGATTTATCTTCGAGGGCGACGGACTCGAATCGATACCAGTTCGGCCCAGCCTCAGGCCGCGAGAGACCGAAAATTTCGGCAGTGATCCCAAACTCGAAGGTGCACAGGCCGTCATAGACGAGGCTGACGACGCGTCTGTTTGGTTCTTGAGATGGCGTATGTCTGAAATTTGGCATGAATGCCATGCTATCTGGCAATTCCGCCACTGGCAACGCGGCTGCCGGCCATGCGATCTCGTCAAGTGTTTGTCATAGGAGAGACCATGTCACGGGATACAGAATTGCTAAGTGCCATCCAGACCTATTTCGATGCCCTTTATGCCTGCGACCTGGAGCTGTTCGACAGGGTTTTCCATCCGGCCTGCAGCCTGTTTGATGCTGACGAAGGCGCAATTGTCGTTGATCCAATCGCAGCCTACCGCGAGGTCATCGCCAAGCGAATTTCGCCTTCCAGCCGTTCGCAGCCGCGTCAAGACGAAATTATCCTGATCGACTGGCTCTCGGATGCTTCCGCTACCATCAAAGTCCGTTTGCGCATTCACGAGAATATTTTCATCGATCATCTGTGTTTTGTGAAAGGCACGGATGGCTGGCGGATCGTCGCCAAGATCTGGCATCTCGAACGAAGAATGGCTTAAGTCAGATCGGCCAGACTGCCAGCAGCGCTGGCACACTGACGAGCACGACAATCAGCGAAAGCGGCAGGCCCAATCGCGCATAGTCGCCAAATCGATATCCGCCCGGGCCCATGACCAGCGTGTTGCACTGGTGGCCTATCGGGGTGAGGAAATCACAGCCGGCGCCGATTGCCACCGCCATCAGAAACGCATCGGGCCGGAAGCCCAGCTTGGCGGCAAAGGTCGCGGCGATCGGCGCCATGACCAGAACGGTCGCCGCGTTGTTCAAAAACGGCGTCACGGCCATGGCCGCCACCAGGATGAGAGCCAGAGCGCCGAAGGGCGGAAGCATTTCGGCGGTGCGCGACAGGAGATCGGCGATGATGTCGGTGGTTCCCGTGGTTCTCAGCGAGTCGCTGATCGGGATCAGAGCAGCCAGCATGATCAGAATCGGCGCATCGAGATGATGATAGACTTCGCGCAAGGGAACCGATCCGGTGACCACCATCAGAAAGGCGGCGGCAAAAAATGCCGTCGCGACGGGAATGCCGCCGAAGGCCGTCGCCGCCATCGTCGCCAGCAGGATAATGACCGGGATCATGCCGTTGCGGGCATTGCCGAGCTTCAGATCCCGTTCGACCAGCGGCAAACATCCCCATTCGCGTAAAAGATCCGGCAGTTTCTGCAAGTCGCCCTGCAAGACCACGACGTCGCCGTTGCGGATCTTGATCTCGCCGAGACGCTCGGTGAAGCGCCTGTCCCGGCGGCTGACGGCAAGAAGGTTGAGGCCGGTATTGTGGAAGAGAGCGACGTCTTTTGCGCTGACGCCGATCAAGCGCGAATGTTCGCCGACGATGGCTTCGACGGAGCTGATGTCCCGGCGGATCTCGGGCTCGTGTTTACGATCGGACAGTTGCAGCTTGGCTTCGCTGACGATCTTGTCGAGGGCGCTTTGCTCGCCCTCGATAATGAGAAGATCGCCATCCTTGAGCACGGTGTCGGGAAGCGGCGTTCGTCTTTGGCCGCTGCCGCCGATAATCGCGGTCACCATCGCATCACCGCCGGCCGGCTTCTGCAGCCAGCTGACGGACCGGCCGATCGCCGCCGAGGGCGTGATGACCTTGGCTTCGGTCGTGTAGTTCTTGATCGCCACCGCCTCATCCATCGACGTTTCTACCCGCGATCGTTCGGGAAGCAGCTTGTAGAACAGCCCCAGAAAGACAACGCCGGCGACCGAGAGCGCCAGGCCGACGGGCGTATAATCGAACATCGTGAACGGCTGCCCGGTGATCTCCTCGCGCACCCGGGAAACGATGATATTCGGCGATGTGCCGATCTGCGTCATCAGCCCGCCGAGCAGAGAGGCGAAAGACATCGGCATCAGGAACATCGACGGTGACACGCGCGATTTCCGGGCCATCTGCACGGCAACCGGAATCATGATCGCCAGCGCACCGATGTTTTTGACGAAAGCCGACAGGGCCGCGACGATGGCAACCAAGATGATCAGTTGCATCCGCGGCCCGCGTCTTTCCGGCGAAAACCGGCGCAGCGCCAGATCCATGATGCCCGATCTGGAGATCGCCGCACTGACGATCAGTGCGCTGCCGACAATGATGACGATGTCATCGGCAAAACCGGAAAAGGCGGTTTTGGCAGGGACGATGCCGACGGTGATTGCCACAAGCAGGGAACTCACTGCGACCACGTCGTATCGATAACGCCCCCAGACGAAGGCGCCCATCATGAGCGCGATGACGAGAAGAGAAAGCCATTGATCAACGCGCATGTTTGCATCCCTGTGGTAGCAATTAACGTTTGACGCAAGAGAATGATGCGACGAGCCAGAGAATTTCTCATCGATCCTCGCCGCTTGCTGCCGCCGACAATCGGATGGGCATGAAAAGCCGGCAGGCGAGGCTTGGCAGAGACGCACTTGTTCCCATGTTTCAGCGGGAGGAGGCCATCATGGAACTTCCAGCCGCCGGCCGGCATTCCATGCTTGGATGTTGATTCGGAAACGACCATGGCCAGTGACAACCTGTCGACATATCGCTCGAAGCGCGATTTTCAAAAGACGGCGGAGCCGAGCGGCGACAAGCAGATCGCGCGCAGCAATCGCCGTCGCTTCGTCATCCAGAAACACGACGCCACCCGACTGCATTACGACCTGCGGCTCGAACTCGACGGCGTCTTCAAATCCTGGGCGGTCACCAAAGGCCCGTCGCTCGATCCGCACGACAAGCGGCTGGCCGTCGAGGTGGAAGATCACCCACTCGATTATGGCGACTTCGAAGGCACGATCCCGAAAGGCCAGTATGGCGGCGGCACGGTGATGTTGTGGGACCGCGGCTATTGGGAGCCCGAGGGAAAGAAGAGCCCGGAGCAGGCGCTTGCCAAGGGCGACTTCAAGTTCACGCTGGAAGGCGAACGGCTGCACGGCAGCTTCGTGCTGGTGCGCATGCGCAATGATCGCGACGGCGGCAAACGGACCAACTGGCTGCTGATCAAACATCACGACGCGTTCTCGGTCGACGAAAATGGCGAAGCGATCCTGGAGGACAACGATACCTCGGTTGCCTCCGGCCGGACGATGGAGGCGATTGCCGCCGGCAAGGGCCGCAAGCCGAAGCCGTTCATGATGAAAGGCGGCGATATCAAGGCCGATGCCGTCTGGGACAGCAACCACGGGCTGGCCGCCGAAGAGAGGAAAGAGACGGGCCGAGCCGGCAGGAAGCCGAAAGCGGCAAGGGTCGACCTCCCGGATTTCATCGCGCCGCAGCTTTGCCAGACCCTGGAGCGGCCGCCGGCCGGCGAGGGCTGGATTCACGAGATCAAATTCGATGGCTACCGGATCCAGATGCGGACGCTCGAGGGCGAGGTGACGCTGAAGACGCGGAAGGGGCTCGACTGGACCGGTAAATATCCGGAGATCGCCGAGGCGGCATCGGCACTACCCGACGCCATTATCGACGGCGAGATCTGTGCTCTCGACGACCATGGCGCACCGGATTTCGCAGCCCTGCAGGCCGCCATTTCGGAAGGCAGGACCGGCGATCTCGTCTATTTCGCCTTCGATCTTCTTTACGAGGGTGGCGAGGACTTGCGGTCGTTGCCGGTCGTGGAGCGCAAGGCCCGGCTTCAAAGCTTGCTGGCGGATGCCGGTGATGACCCTCGGCTCCGTTTCGTCGAGCATTTCGAGACCGGCGGCGATGCGGTCCTTCGCTCCGCCTGCAAGCTCTCACTGGAAGGCATCGTCTCCAAACAGGTCGATGCTCCCTATCAATCCGGCCGCGCCGACAGCTGGGCCAAGTCGAAATGCCGCGCCGGCCACGAAGTGGTGATCGGCGCCTATGCCAAGACCAACGGCAAATTCCGCTCCCTGCTGGTCGGCGTCTACCGCGGCGACCACTTCGTCTATGTCGGCCGCGTCGGCACCGGATATGGCGCGAAGAAAGTGGAAACGCTGCTGCCGAAACTGCAGGCGCTCGAGGCGGCAAAATCGCCCTTCACCGGCATCGGTGCGCCGAAGAAGGAGGCCGAGGTCACCTGGCTGAAGCCCAAGCTGGTGGCGGAAATCGAGTTCGCAGGCTGGACCGCCGACGGCATCGTCCGCCAGGCGGCCTTCAAGGGCCTGCGGGAGGACAAGCCGGCCAGAGAGGTCAAGGCCGAACGGCCGGCCAAGCCCGCTGAGACCGAGGTACCGGAGCCGGCGGCGGAGGCGGAGGTGAAGGCGAGGCCCGCTCGCCGTAAAGGCGCCAAAACCGAGGTGATGGGGGTGATGATCTCCAATCCGGACAAGCCGCTGTGGCCGGATGCCAATGACCGCAGGCCGGTGACCAAGGAAGAGCTGGCGCGCTATTATGAAGCCGTCGGCGGCTGGATGATCGCGCATATCGAAGGGCGTCCCTGTTCGATCATCCGTGCGCCCGATGGGCTCGGCGGCGAGCAGTTCTTCCAGCGCCATGCCATGCCCGGCACCTCGAACCTCCTCGAACTGGTCAAGGTCTTCGGCGACAAAAAGCCCTACCTGCAGATCGACAGGGTCGAGGGTCTGGCTGCTGTCGCGCAGATCGGCGCTGTCGAATTGCACCCCTGGAATTGCCAACCGCACAAGCCGGAGGTGCCGGGCCGGCTGGTGTTCGACCTCGACCCCGGCCCCGACGTGCCGTTCTCGACGGTCGTTTCCGCCGCCCGCGAAATGCGCGATCGTCTCGACGCACTGGGCCTGATCAGCTTCTGCAAGACAACCGGCGGCAAGGGCCTGCACGTTGTCACGCCGCTTGCGATCAACAAACGCAAGCCGCTTTCCTGGGCTGAGGCGAAGAGCTTCGCGCACGACGTCTGCCAGCAGATGGCGCGCGACAATCCCGATCTTTATCTGATCAAGATGACCAAGAGCCTGAGGAACGGCCGCATCTTCCTCGACTATCTCCGCAACGACCGGATGGCTACGGCCGTGGCACCCTTGTCCCCACGGGCCCGGCCAGGCGCCACGGTCTCGATGCCGCTGACCTGGACCCAGGTCAAATCGGATCTCGACCCGAAACGCTTCACCATCCGCACCGTGCCGGCACTGCTGTCGAAATCGCCAGCCTGGGAGGATTACTGCGATGGCGAGCGTCCGCTGGAGCAAGCGATCAAACGCCTCGGCAAAGCATCCGCGGCGGCTTGAACATCACGAATGAATTTTCTCTGCGTGCCATATTGCCGTTCGCAAAACTACTCCAAATAGCAGTGAAGCGGATCGCATAGATCGAGCGTTGACAATCCCCCGGCCATGAAGTCTAGTGGTCCACTTACCGGACCAGCAGACCTCAGGGAGAGGGGCATGGCAGTGGATGTTCGAGCGATGCTCGAAGAGGTTGCGACGCTTGGGGGAGCGCCGAAGAAGTCGATGAAAGACTTCGTCGTCCAGAAAATTGCGACCTTCATCGCGACCGGCATCCTCAAATCAGGCGACCCGCTGCCCAGCGAACGTGAACTGGCTGCCGCGCTCTCGGTCAGCCGCGAGACCGTCCGCGGCGCGATCCTCATCCTCGCCACACATGGAATTCTCTCTGTCGCGCAGGGAACGCGCACCGTGGTGGCATCGGAGGACGTCGGCGAATTGGCTGTCCAGGCGGCGCGCTACCGCGACATTGCGGCCTATAGTCTCGACAATGTTCATGAGGCGCGACTGCTGATCGAAGCGCAGGTGGTCAGGGCTGCCGCGGTCAAGGTCGAAGCGCCGACGCTTGATTATCTCCGCAAGTCGATCACCGCACAGGAAGCCGCCAGTGACGATCCTGTGCGTTTCTTGATCTGCGACCGGGAGTTTCACACCGCCATCTACCGTTCCAGCGGCAATGCGGTGCTGGCCGACATGGCCGCCGATCTCTATTCTTATCTTCTCAGCCACCGCAGGCGCGTCGTATCGCAGCCCGGGACGATCGCCACGAGCATCGCCGATCACCGATTAATCCTCGCCGGTCTGGAGACGCACGATCCGGACGCCGCATGCGCGGCCTTCGCGATCCACGAAACCCGCATTTATACGACAACCAAGCTGCTCTTTTCATAGACCGCAGGGAGACGAACACGATGCATATTCTCATTATCGGGGCGGGAGGAATGATCGGCCGTAAGCTTGCCGCCAGCTTGGCGCGCAGCGGTTCCCTCGGCGCTCAAACGATCACGCGCATGACGCTGGTGGATATCGCGGCGCCGCCGGTGCCATCAGGCGTCGTTGCCTCGGTGGAAGCGCTGGCTGCCGATATTTCGGAAGGGGGCGCGGCCGAAGCCTTGGCGGCTCGCCGGGCCGACGTAATCTTCCATCTCGCCGCGATCGTTTCCGGCGAGGCCGAGCGCAATTTCGAACTCGGCTACCGGGTCAATCTCGATGGCACACGCGCACTGCTGGAAGCGATCCGTCATGAGGGAAGCCGGCAAGCCTATGTTCCCCGCTTCGTCTTCACTTCGTCAATTGCGGTTTACGGCACACCGTTTCCCGATCCGATCCCCGACGATTACGTCCAGGCGCCGCTCACCAGCTACGGCGTGCAGAAAGCGATATCGGAACTTCTGCTCGGCGATTATTCGCGCCGCGGCTTCGTCGACGGCGTCGGAATTCGGTTGCCGACCATCGTCATCCGGCCCGGTGCGCCGAACGCCGCCGCATCGGGCTTCTTTTCCGGAATTTTGCGGGAACCGCTCGCCGGCCAGCGGGCGGTTCTTCCGGTGGAGGATACGGTCAAGCATTGGCTGGCAAGCCCGCGTTCCGCCATCAAATTTCTGATCCACGCCGCCACGCTCGACACATCGTCGCTGGGTGCGCGGCGCACGCTCACCATGCCGGGCGTTGCCGCCACCGTTGCCGACCAGATTGCCGCATTGCGCCGTGTCGCCGGCCCTGCGGCGGCTGAGTTGATCGACCGCCGCCGCGACGAGGTCATTGAAGGGATCGTCGCTGGGTGGCCGAAATCCTTTGCGCCCGATCGTGCGACCCAATTGGGGTTCACCGCCGAGACCAGCGTCGACGAGCTGATCGAGGTCTACCTCTCCGAAGATGCTCCGGGTGCGTCCCGATGAAGAGATAACGACAAGACGAAGACATAGCGTGTAGCGCTCGATTTCTGGGAGGAGTGAGTATGGCAGGCGTTCAATTCGCGGATGTGCGGAAATCATTCGGTTCATTTCCGGTCATCAAAGGCGTGGATATCGACATCGCCGATGGTGAGTTCGTGATCCTGGTCGGCCCGTCGGGTTGCGGCAAATCCACATTGCTGCGGATGCTGGCGGGACTTGAGAACATTTCCGGCGGCGAGATCAAGATTGGCGGGCGGGTGGTCAACACGCTGCCGCCGAAGGATCGCGATATCGCCATGGTGTTCCAGAACTACGCGCTCTATCCGCATATGACGGTGGAGCAGAACATGGGCTTCTCGCTCATGCTCAACAAGTCGCCGAAGGCGGAGGCGGAAAAGCGGGTGAAATATGCCGCCGGCATCCTCGGCCTCGACAAGCTGCTCGACCGCTATCCGCGCCAGCTTTCCGGCGGCCAGCGCCAGCGTGTCGCCATGGGCCGCGCCATCGTGCGCGATCCGGAAGTCTTCCTGTTCGACGAGCCGCTGTCCAACCTCGATGCCAAGCTGCGTGTCGCCATGCGCGCCGAGATCAAAGAACTGCACCAGCGGCTGAAAACCACCACTGTTTACGTCACCCACGATCAGATCGAAGCCATGACCATGGCCGACAAGATCGTCGTCATGCATGATGGCGTTGTCGAGCAGATCGGCACGCCGCTCGAGCTCTACGACAAGCCGGCCAATCTCTTCGTCGGCGGCTTCATCGGCTCGCCGGCGATGAACATGATCAAGGGCAGGCTCGATCCGGAAAACCCGGCACGCTTCATGGCACCCGACGGCACGGCGCTGCCGGTCTTCAATCCGCCAGCCGGCGCCATTGGCCGCGACCTCGTCTACGGGCTTCGCCCGGAATATATCCTGCTCGACGCCAATGGCCTGCCCGGCGAAATCGTGGTGATCGAGCCGACCGGCTACGAGACGCATCTCATTCTCAAGCTCGGCGGCAGCGAGCTCAGCTGCGTCTTCCGCGAACGCGTCAGCGCCCGGCCAGGCGAAATCCTGCACGTTTCGATCGACGCGGCGCATGTTCATCTCTTCGATGCCGAGAGCGGCCGGAGATTGACCGACTGACGCCGTCCGGCGGCGGCGCGGGGGCGGAGGAGCCCTTTTCGCTGTCCGCAGGCCGGTCGCATCTCCTTTCGGGATGCAAGGATCGTCGTTCACCAAGCGGGAGGTGAGGGACGGGGAATTCGTACCCGCTTTTGAGGAGGAATCTCATGAAGATCAGAAGACGCGACTTTCTTGCCGCCTCGGCTGCCGTCGCCGGTGCTGCCGGCCTCGGTATCCGGCCGTCCCTGGCGCAGGCCGAACCGACTTACACGCCGGAAAGCGGCGCCAGCCTTCGCCTGCTGCGCTGGACGCCCTTCGTCAAGGGCGACGAGGAGGCCTGGCTTGCCAACACCAAGAAGTTCACCGAGGCGACCGGCGTCGAGGTGCGCATCGACAAGGAAAGCTGGGAAGACATCCGCCCGAAGGCCGCCGTTGCCGCCAATGTCGGCTCCGGCCCCGATCTCATCATGTGCTGGTTCGACGATGCCCACCAGTATCCGGACAAGCTGGTCGATCTCACCGAACTCGGCAATTATCTCGGCAACAAATATGAGGGCTGGTACGACGGCGTGAAGGGTTATGCCACGCGCGGCGACACCTTCATCGCCATGCCGCTGACAGCGATCGGCAATGCTGTCGTCTATCGCGACAGCCACGTGAAGGCTGCCGGTTTCAACGAATTCCCCAACGATACCGCAGGCTTCCTCGAACTCTGCAAGGCGATGAAGGCAAAAGGCACGCCGGCCGGCTTCCCGCACGGCAAGGCCGTCGGCGACGGCAACAACTATGCCCACTGGCTGCTGTGGAGCCATAACGGCATGATGGTCGACGAAAGCGGCAAGGTAACGATCAACAGCCCGGAAACGCTGGCTTCGATCAACTATGCCAAGGAGCTTTATGCGACCTTCATTCCGGGCACGGAAAGCTGGCAGGACGTCAACAACAACCGTGCTTTCCTGGCCGGCCAGGTCTCGCTGATCGCCAACGGCGTTTCGGTCTATTACACCGCCAAGAACGACCCGAAGCTCGCCGAGATCGCCAAGGACATCCGCACGACGAACTTCCCGATCGGCCCCGTCGGCAAGAGCGTCGAACTTTGCCAGACGAGCTCGCTTCTGCTCTTCAAGCACAGCAAATATCCGGAAGCGGCCAAGGCTTACATCAAGTTCATGATGGAAGCCGACCAGATGAATGCCTGGATCCAGGGCTCCAGCGCCTATTGCTGCCAGCCACTTAAGGCGTTCGCCAAAAACCCGATCTGGACCGCCGATCCGGTGCACGCGCCCTATGCGCGCGCCTCGGAAAAACTGCGTCCGAACGGCTATGCCGGCCCGCTCGGCTATGCCTCGGCGGCAACCATGGCCGACTATGTTCTGGTCGACATGTATGCGGCCGCCGTCACCGGCCAGATGTCGCCGGAAGATGCGATGAAGGAAGCTGAACGGCGGGCAAACCGCTATTATCGCGTCTGAGCAAGAGGCGGAAAGCAAGCGGCGTGCCGGCCTTCGGCATGCCGCAAACTCCTGCGGGAGTCCGAAACGCGATCTGGAGATAAGCAATGTCGATGGCAAATTCGGGGGATGGACGTGGGCCGGTCTCTTCGCTCCTGCAGAACAACAATGTGCTCGGCTTCCTGTTCATGCTGCCGGCGGCGGTGTTCCTTGTCTGCTTTCTCACCTATCCGCTGGGGCTCGGCGTCTGGCTCGGCTTCACCGATACCAGGATCGGCCGCGACGGCATCTTCATCGGGCTGGAGAACTACCAGTTCCTGATGGAGGATTCCGTCTTCTGGCTGTCGGTCTTCAACACCATTCTCTACACGTTCGTCGCCTCGGTGCTGAAATTCGCGCTCGGCCTCTGGCTGGCGATGCTGCTCAACCAGCACCTGCCCTACAAATCCTTCTTCCGGGCCATCGTCCTGTTGCCCTGGGTGGTGCCCACGGTGCTTTCGGCGCTGGCATTCTGGTGGATCTACGATTCGCAGTTCTCGATCATTTCCTGGTCGCTGATGAAGCTGGGGCTGATCAGCGGGCCGATCAACTTCCTCGGCGACCCGATCAATGCGCGCATATCGGTCATCGTCGCCAATGTCTGGCGCGGCATTCCCTTTGTGGCGATTTCGCTGCTTGCGGGGCTGCAGACGATCCCGGCATCTCTGCAGGAAGCAGCCTCGCTCGACGGCGCCACCAGCTGGCAGCGTTTCCGCTACGTGACGCTGCCGATGCTGACGCCGATCATCGCCGTGGTGATGACCTTCTCGGTGCTTTTCACCTTTACCGATTTCCAGCTGATCTACGTGCTGACCAAGGGCGGCCCCGTCAATGCGACGCATCTGATGGCGACACTGTCGTTCCAGCGCGGCATTCCCGGCGGCCAGCTGGGCGAGGGCGCGGCCATCGCGGTCGCCATGGTGCCCTTCCTGCTCGGTGCGATCATGTTCAGCTTCTTCGGCCTGCAGCGGCGCAAATGGCAGCAGGGCGGCCAGGATTAGGAGAATGACGATGTCAACACATTCCAACACCGCCGATCAGGCCCTGACCGACAACGCCGAAGGCATGAGCTATCTGAACCGCCTGCCGCGGCGGATCGTGATGCTCTATCTGCCGATGGCGGTCTTCGTCTTCGTTCTGCTCTTCCCTTTCTACTGGATGGCGATCACCGCGGTGAAGCCCAACGAACAGCTGACCGACTACAACAATTACAGCCCCTTCTGGGTGGTGGGACCGACGATCGCCCACATCAAATACCTGTTCCTCGAGACATCCTATCCGGGCTGGCTGTGGAACACGATGCTGGTGGCGGTCTGCTCCACCTTTCTCTCGCTGGTGGCTTCGGTATTGGGCGCCTATGCGATCGAGCGGGTCCGCTTTACCGGCTCGCGTTCGGTCGGCCTGGTGATCTTCCTCGCCTATCTCGTGCCTCCGTCGATCCTCTTCATTCCGCTTGCCTTCATCGTTTTCAAGCTCGGCATCTACGACTCGCGGCTGGCGCTGATCTTCACCTATCCGACCTTCCTCATTCCCTTCTGCACCTGGCTGCTGATGGGTTATTTCCGCTCGATCCCCTTCGAGCTGGAGGAAAGCGCGCTGGTGGACGGCGCCAACCGGTGGCAGATCCTCATCAAGATCATCCTGCCGCTCGCCGTGCCGGGGCTGATCTCGGCCGGGATTTTCGCCTTCACGCTGTCCTGGAACGAATTCATCTATGCCCTTACGTTCATTCAGTCATCTGAGAATAAAACCATTCCGGTCGGGGTGCTGACCGAACTGGTGCGCGGCGATGTCTTCGAATGGGGGGCACTGATGGCGGGCGCCCTGTTCGGCTCGCTGCCGGTGGTCATCCTCTACTCGTTCTTCGTGGATTACTACGTGTCCTCGATGACCGGGGCGGTGAAGGAGTGACCGACGCTGAATGTGCTGCGGCAATGGCATGCCGAGCCGTAGTCAGCGTCTCCAAGTCGAGCACTGGGCCTTCTGGCGACACGTGGTATAGTTGATTTCGGTCGTCCTCCTGGACGATACGATGAAGGAATTATTCCATGGGTGACCAGAAACGCCCGCTGCGACCTGGAGAAGCCGCGCCCGGATTCGCGCTGGCCACGGCCAACTTCGACGGAACGGTCTCTTTCGCCGATTTGAGCGGTCGCCCGTTCCTGATCGGCTTCTATCGCGGGCTGCACTGCCCGTTCTGCCGGCGTCAGCTGGAACAGCTTGCCAGCGTAGAGCCATCCCTGCGCGCCGCCGGGGTGGAGATCGTGGCCGTGATTAACACGCCGGTGGAACGTGCGCGCCTGTATTTCCGCCACCGGCCGACGCCGATCACGCTTCTCTGTGATCCGGACTGCCGCACGCATCGGGCCTACGGTGTGCCGCATGCCGAGTTCCTGCCCGAGGGGAGCCACGAGCAGCCCGAATGGCCCTATAGGGTAACGATCGCGCAGTTCCAGGCGGCCCGCATCAACCCCACCGGCGAACTGCCGGAGCCGCTGCATCCGATGGAAGCCAACACGATACTTAATGCCAACGACCGCTTCGAGCTTACCGAAGCCGACCATGCGATCTTCGCCAACCACGGTACCCAGCTCGTCGGGCACTTCCTCGTGAATGCGAACGGCACCATTGGCTGGGCACGAATCGAGGCGCTCGACGGACCGAACAGCCTCTCCGTCTTCCCGACGACGGCCGAGATCATCGCCGCCGCCGGCAGCCTTGAGCACTGACCTGCCGCGAACGGTCCACCTGCCTTGCTAGCGGATCACGAACGCTGCAAAAGCAGACCTGCCGCCAAGGCATGAAAAGCCTCGACCGCCTTCGGCAGAACGCTCTGCGGATTTTCGCTGGCGGCGATCCAGAGAGCCGCATTCAGAGCCGCGCCGCTCAGCAATCGGGCCGCCGCTTCTGCGTCGAGCGGTTTGAGGATGCCTTGTTCGGTCAGGCGCTCCACGGTGCTTTTGGTCACCTGCAGACAGCTGCTCTGGCTCGGCCATTGCGAGGGATCACCCAACACCGCGGGTCCGTCGAGCAGAACGATGCGTTGGACTTCCGGATTGAGCGCCATCTCGATATAGGCCGCACCCTCGGCAAGCAGGCCCTGCCAATCATTGCCCGCTTGCGCCCCAATCTCCTTGGCGCGCACCGCCATTTCCGTGTCGAGCTGATCGACCACCGCCGCCAGCAACCCGCGTTTATCTCCGAAGTTGTGGTAGAGCGCGCCGCGTGTCAGGCCGGCGTCAGCCGTCAACTCATCCATCGACGCTGCCGCGTAGCCTTTTTCGGCAAAAGCCTTGCGCGCAGCCGCGATCAGTTTGACGCGGTTTTCCTGCATCGTTTCGCTGCGTGTCTTCGCCATTCGACCCCTCATTTCATATACGAAGCGTATATGGACTTGACATACGGCGCGCATGTCGGCTATTTCACATACGTACCGTATATCAAAATGAAGGCGGGCTTGGGAAGTCTCACCTCGCTCTCATCGGTGGTTTCCAACAATAAAGCGAGATCAGAATGACCCAACGCGAAGCAATCTTTCCTGCCGGAAGGCATGATCTTTATGAGAAGCACGGCTATTCCGCCGCGATCCGGTCCGGCGACCTGCTGTTTGTCTCCGGACAGGTCGGCAGCCGTTCGGACGGAACAGCTGAACCGGATTTCGAACGCCAGGTGCGGCTGGCGTTCGAAAACTTGAAGGCCACGCTCAGTGCCGCCGGCTGCACGCTGGACGATATCGTCGATGTCACCAGCTTCCATACCGATCCTGAAAACCAGTTCGGAACGATCCTGGCCGTCAAGCAGGAGATTTTCAGCAAGGCACCCTATCCGAACTGGACTGCGCTCGGCGTCAACTGGCTCGCCGGCTTCGACTTCGAGATCAAGGTCATCGCCCGTATTCCGGCAAGAAACTGACATCGCCAAACCCCGGCTGCGCCGGAACGCCCTGCCGCTACTGCCGTGGAGACTTGCCGACATCGGTAGCCGCTCCTATCTCATGTCGAACAGACTGATGGAGCGACGAGATCATGGAACTTGTGGCTGACACTCTTTTCGATGCGGCGATCGAGATCATTCCTCCGGAAGACACCAAAGAACAGCCCGATGGCCGCGCGTGCCTTTGTTGCCAGCGCCGGTGTCAATGGATGGATGATGACGGTTGCGGCATCTGCGAGGAATGTCTCGCCTCATGATGAACGCAGGAAGGGCGCAGCGCGATGGCGATCCGTAGCGCCGGACTTCTCATCTATCGGCGCCTGTCCGCGGACCTCGAAGTCCTTCTCGTCCATCCGGGCGGTCCCTTTTGGGCTGGGAAAGACGAGGCTGCCTGGTCGATCCCGAAGGGATTGGTCGAGCCGGAAGAGGATGAACTCGCCGCGGCGAAGAGGGAGACGGCCGAAGAGCTGGGTGTAGCAGTCGACGGCATAGCCACGCCCCTCGGCGAATACCGACAGCCTGGCGGCAAGATCGTCGTCGCCTGGTCGATCGAAGCCGATCCGCTATTGGACGTGAATGCGATACGGAGCGCCGAGTTTCAAATGGAATGGCCGCCGAAATCGGGCCGGGTCAGGAGCTTTCCCGAGGTTGACCGCGCCGGCTGGTTTTCCCTGGCCGACGCCGGAACAAAGCTGTTGAAAGGGCAGCGGCCGATGCTTGCCGATCTCCTGAAGCATCAGGAATGATCGGCGCGAAATGATTATGTGGGCCGCCCGTCTTGCTGCACGCATGCGTGAAGCGCGCGGCAGCCATGCGTTGCTTCTGAAGACATGCATCTCCATCTGACAGTCACAGCCATCTGACGCACATCGAGAAAATCGGCGCTGCGGCCCGGCCTGGGCTCGCGCGAGGAGACAATCATGAACGGCATTTCGAAAACCCTGAACGACATGACGCTTGTTGAACGGTCGAGCCTGCTCGACACCGTCGCCGATGCCTTGGAAGCAACCGCCGAGGAGGCCGAAGGGGAGGGCGATGCCCGTTTCGTCGCCAACTCCGTCTGCATCGCCAATACGATCCGCGGACTTTCGGGCGAGCTCGCGCCGCACAATCTGCGGGCGGCCGAACTGCTCCTCGAGCAGGGCATCATGCTCGTCCACCAGTTTGCCAACAGGGCGAAACCGCCTGGAATGGTTCATTAGCATTGTCGGCAGGCTCCGATGCCGAACCCGCCGACAATCCGGCCATCAATCAGCCTTTTTGCGGTACAGCAACGTCATGAGTGCGAGGGCGCATCCAAGGGCTCCGACAGAAGCGAAGATGTAGAAGTTCCACTGCGGAGCGAGGCCCGCCCCAAGAACCGCGCCGCCGATGGCCGGTCCTATCATGCCTCCGATGCGGCCGATGCCGAGCGAGAAGCCAAGGCCCGTTCCACGGATCTCGACTGGATAGAGGTTTCCAACGAGAATGTTGGCGAGGATCTGCGTGCCGATCGTTCCCGTACCGGCAAGCGCGACGAGAGCGTAAACCTGGAGGCCCTGATCCACCTGCGTCAGCAACCAGATCGAGCAGGCGCCGAGAAGAAACAGACCTGCCACAACGATTTTGACATTTCCGCGGTCAGCAATCCTGGCACCGATCAGCAGGCCGACCGCGGCTCCGAGATTGAGCGTTACCGAGAAGAGCAGGGCAGAACCGAGGTCGTAGCCCATCTTGTTCATAATGGTCGGAAGCCAGTTGACCATACCGAATGTCAGCAGGAGCGAACAGAAGTGGATGCCCCATGCGTTCAAGGTCGGGAGCAGGCGCCCTTCGGAAAATAGTGACGGGATGCCAACCTGGCGTGCCGCCACCGGCCTGGCTACGGGATTGGGCAGTCCGTACTGGTTGGCGATCTGGTTGGCTTCGGGCTGACGGTTCTTCGTTGCCAGCCATTCGGGGGACTCGGGGATGAGGCGGATGAAGAAGGGCAGTAGCAGGATCGGTGCGCCGCCGATGATCATCAGCGGACGCCATCCGTATTTCTGAATCAGCAACATTCCGAGCATACCCGAAATGATGCCGCCGGCCAGATAACCCAGAAGCGCAAAGGAATAGGCGATCGCCTTCCGTTTCGGCGGGGAGAACTCGATGATCAACGCAGTTACTGTCGGAAAAAGAGCGCCGAGCCCCAGACCGGCTAGAAAGCGGGTTGCCTCGAAAACGAGAAAGTTCGGTGCAAGACCGCTGCCGATCATCATAACCGAGAAGCTCAGCAGGCTGCCCATGATGACCTTGCGGCGGCCTATCCTGTCGGCGAGTGTTCCCGCAACGAGCGCGCCGAGCAGCATGCCGAACAGGGTGATGGAGGCAGCCCGTCCGACCATGCCGGGCGTCAGGCCCCAGCTTGCTTCACCGAGCAGCGCCGGCGCGACTGCGCCGTAAACGATGAGATCATAACCGTCGAACAGGATCAGCAGACCACAAAGGGCGATGATGATATTCGGGCTGCGAACGCGTTCGTCGAAAATAGCGAGATCTTGTATGGCCAATTTTCCCTCCCCATACATTGCGTACAGGAAGCACGCTCCTGCCAACGGCAGGTCCGCACCGATCCATGTACAAATCCTCCTGGATCATTGCCGGCGTGGTTCCTCCCAGCGCCAGACTCACCCGCGAGCGGGCGATGTCAAGACAACGATGACACGCTATTAAATACTTGCGAATAAAATATTTGCAGCTGCAAACTTCTCAGCTAGCGACTTTTCCCTTTGCGGACATGGCCGGCAGGTTGCTGTGCATGCGGCGCAACGCATTCTTCAGGGCTGCGACCTCCTCGGCCGACATGCCCTGAACCGCGGTGCGTTCAAGCTCCACGGCAAGCGGCATGAGCCTTTCCGTCAGCGCTTCGCCTTGCGGGGTCAGCCTGACGATGACGATACGGCCATTGTCTTCCGGACGTGTTCTCGACACCAGCTTGCGCTTGGCCAGCGTGCCGACGAGGCGCGAAAGCGTCGAAATCTCGACAGAGACGACGTCGGCGAGATCCCCCAGGGTGCTTTCCCGGCGCTCCTTGAGCATCGCCAGAACCCGGTACATCGCCACGCTGAGATCGTCTTCGGCAATTCTCTGCGCGAACACCTCGGCTATCCGCACGCCGGCGCGATTGAGAAGATACGGAACGGAATCGGTAAGTTTGTACATATCTCTGTCTGCTGGCGGGATTCGGGGCGCTTGCTGAATGTTCTCTCCGACATGCACCTAAATGACCGTGATGACAACATGATTGGCTTTCAGCCGCCGACAATGGCGGGGGAGATCAAACATTTTTCCCGCCTGATTTCTAGATTTGCGTTGACAACAGTTGCAAATGCAATAATTTGACGGCGAGGAAACACGGGAGGAAATCATGTCTGCCACTGCTGCTCTCGGCATAGTGCCGGCCCCCGCACCGATCAGCGACGCGTTTCGATCGACCATGCGCCGTTTCCCGGCGACGGTGACGATCATTTCTGCCTGCCGCAACGGTACGGACCATGGCATGACGGCAACTGCCGTCACATCACTTTCGATGGATCCGCCATCTCTCCTCATCTGCCTGAACAATCGCACCTACCTGCATGACATGCTGCTTGAGGTGCCGGAATTTGCAGTCAGCATTCTGACCGACAGGCAGGTCGCCCTATCGGAAGGTTTCAGCGGCAAGATTGCGCCTGAGCGCCGCTTCGAGGGTGCCGATTGGGTTCGCCATGAGCGCGGCATGATGGTGCTGGATTCCGCGCATGCCTCGGTTGTCTGCCGTCGCATGGGCGCAGTTCCCTATGGAACGCACACGATCTTCATCGGGCAGGTGGTCGACACGCGCCTTTCCGACGACACGATCGCGCTGATGTACGAGAACTCGAAATATTGCGCGCCACGGCACGCGCTTCCCACATCCCAGAACTGAAGGTCGTTCCATGAACAATACAGCTGCCCTGTTTTCCGCCGCAGCGCGGGTCGAGAACGCATGTCTTGCAGATCGCATCGCACCGGTGCTGGACGAAATTCGCACCGGCGCCCGCGATACCGAAAAATCCGGCCGTGTGCCAGTGCGCAATATCGATCTGCTGCGCTCCGCCGGCTATTTCGATATCGTCAAACCTGCCCGTTTCGGCGGCAACGAAGGATCGTTTGCCGAGCTTGTCGATGCAAATATCGAACTGTCGTCGGCCTGTGCCTCCACCGGCTGGGTTGCCGGCCTCCTTTCCGCGCATCAATGGCTCCTCGCCATGTTCGAGGAAAGGGTCCAGCAGGAAGTGTGGGGCAGCAATCCGGATGCACTGCTCTGCGGTTCCTACGCGCCGGTCCGCATGGCTGAACGCGTCGAGGGCGGTTTCCGTCTATCCGGCGATTGGGCCTTCGCGAGCGGATGCGAAAATGCCCAGTGGGCCCTCTGCGCGGCGATCATTCCGCCAAACGGCGAGGGGGAGCGTCCTATGCCGGCCTTCCTTCTGGTTCCCGCCAGCGATTATACCATTGCCGAGACCTGGGATGTGGTCGGCCTCGCCGGCACCGGCTCAAAAAGCCTGATCCTCAAGGATGTCTTCGTTCCGCAGTATCGCATACTGAGCTTTCCGGACGCGACCTCCGGCAGAACGCCGGGCGGGCGCTTCCATAAGGGTATCGGCCTCTTCAACATGCCGCTGCTCATGGGAATTCCGTTCTGCCTCGGCAGCGCCGCCGTTGGCGCGGCGAAGGGCGCGTTGGAGAGCTATATCGACCACATCGGGACCAGGGTGACACGGGGTGCGGTTGCCGGCGGCAACAACAAGATCGCCGAATTTCCGACGATCCAGCTTCGCGTGGCGGAAGCCTCCGCATCCGTGGATGCCGCCCGCGAAATCATTCTGCGCGATATTTTCCGGGCGCAGCAACTGGCCCAGGAACGCGAGGATGGCACCGGCGACATCACCGCGGAAGATCGGATTCTCGCCCGCCGCAGCCAGTCCTTTGCAGTCAGCCTGGCGCTTCGGGCTGTCGAAGCACTCAATGCATCGACCGGCGGCCTCGGCCTCCAGATGTCCAACCCCGTGCAGCGGGCATGGCGCGATGCAAATGCCGTCGGGCGCCACATTTCCATGAACTGGGATGCCGTCGGCACCATGGTCGGCCAGCATCTGCTCGGTCTTCCGCCCAAGGGACAATTCTGATCCGCCATCCCCATTATTTCGATTGAAGACAGGAAAGAGAGCATATCGTGCAAGGCAAGATCGCGCTTGAAGAACACTTCGCCATTCCCGAGACGCTGCAGGATTCGGCCGGATTCGTGCCGGGCGACTACTGGACGGAACTGTCCGCCCGTCTTCTGGATATCCAGGACAAGCGTTTGCGGCTGATGGATGCTCACGGCATCGAGAAAATGATCCTGTCGCTGAACGCACCAGCCGTGCAGGCGATCCCGGACAGGGCAAAGGCCCTGGAGATTTCCCGACGCGCCAACGACTTTCTGGCCGAGCAATGCGCTAAAAACCCGAACCGTTTCCTCGGATTTGCAGCTTTGCCGCTGCAGGATCCGGATGCCGCTGCGCAGGAATTGCAGCGCTGCGTGACGACGATGGGTTTCGTCGGCGCACTGGTCAATGGCTTCTCGCAGGAAGGCGACGGAACAACGCCGCTCTATTACGACCTGCCGCAATACCGTCCGTTCTGGGCCGAAGTCGAAAAACTCAACGTTCCTTTCTATCTGCACCCGCGCAACCCGCTGCCGCAGGATAGCCGGATCTATGCTGGCCATTCCTGGCTGATGGGTCCCACATGGGCGTTCGCGCAGGAGACCGCTGTTCATGCGCTGCGTCTGATGGGCTCTGGCCTGTTTGACGAGCATCCGGCTTTGCGGATCATCGTCGGTCACATGGGCGAGGGCCTGCCGTACATGATGTGGCGCATCGATAATCGGAATGCGTGGGTCAAAGTGGAAAAGAACTATCCGGCCAAACGACCGATCGCCGATTATTTCAACCAGAACTTCTACATTACAACGTCGGGGAATTTCCGCACGCAGTCGCTGATCGATGCTATGCTGGAAATCGGCGCGGACAGAATTCTGTTTTCGACAGACTGGCCGTTCGAGAACGTCGATCACGCTGCAAACTGGTTCGACGGTGCCACCATCTCCGAGGCCGACCGTCTGAAAATCGGCCGCACCAATGCAGTTTCCCTGTTCAAACTCGATCGATAACATGGTCGCACCTTTCAGATATACGGTCAGTGCAGCCCAGATCATCTTCGGGAGCGGTTCGGTCAGTCGCCTCGCCGATGCGATTGCCGGGCAGGGCGGCAAGCGCGCCCTGATCCTTTCGACCCAGCACCAGAAAGCCGATGCTCAACGCATCGCTGCTTCCCTCGGCCCGCTTGCGGCGGGACTATTCGACGGTGCTGTCATGCATACGCCGGTGGATGTGACCGAGCGCGCGATGACGGCATACGAGAAGGCCGGTGCCGATTGCGTGGTCGCGATCGGAGGCGGGTCGACGATCGGTCTCGGCAAGGCAATCGCCTATCGCAACGACGCGCCACAGATCGTAGTGGCGACGACCTATGCGGGGTCGGAGGTGACTCCGATCCTCGGCCAGACGGAGAACGGACAGAAGACCACGGTCCGCGGCCCCGGCATCCTGCCCGAAGTGGTGATCTACGACCCTGAATTGACATTGGGGTTACCGGTCAATATCAGCGTCAGCAGCGGGCTCAATGCCATGGCGCATGCGGTCGAAGGGCTCTATGCACGGGATCGCAATCCCATTTCGTCAATGATGGCGGTCGAGGGCTTGCGCGCGCTGAAGCAGGCTTTGCCGCAAATCGTCAACGCTCCGAGGGACATCGAATGCAGAAGTGAAGCGCTTTACGGCTCCTGGCTGTGCGGCACGGTCCTCGGAGCCGTTGGAATGGCCCTGCATCACAAGCTTTGCCATACGCTGGGCGGGAGCTTCGATCTGCCGCATGCAGAAACCCATGCGGTCATTCTTCCCCATTCCGCTGCCTACAACGCCGCGGCCGCAGCGGATGCGCTCAAGCCCGCTGCCGATCTTTTCGGCGGCTCGCTAGGCAGCGGTCTTTATGATTTTGCCGCTTCGATCGGTGCCCCGATGGCGCTGCGGGATCTGGGTATGAAGGAAGCCGATCTGGATCATGCGGCTGACCTCGCCGCTGGGAATCCCTACTGGAACCCGCGCCCGATCGAAGGAAGAGCGATCCGGGCTTTGCTGCAGAGCGCCTGGGAGGGCGCGCGGCCGCGTTAACGCGTTAGGAGGAGGGCCGCGTGCCTGAATATTTCAGCGAAGAGAGATCCGCGGAATCCGTCAACACGCGGATGGGGCAGGACATCAATCCACGTCTGGCCGAAGTGATGGCGTCGCTTGTCAACCATTTGCATGCCTTTGCCAAGGATATCAGCCTGACGCAGGAGGAATGGGAGCTGGCCATAGGCTTTCTGACCCGCACCGGCCATCTCTGTCATGACGAACGACAGGAATTCATCCTGCTCAGCGATACGCTGGGTTTCTCAATGCTGGTGGATGCGATCAATAACCGGCGTCCGCCGGGCGCCACGGAAAATACGGTGTTTGGACCATTCCATGTCGAAGGGGCGCCCGTCCGGCAGATGGGTGAAAACATCTCGCTCGACGGCAAGGGCGAGACTTGTCTCTTCATCGGGCGAGTGCTGGATCTCGATGACAATCCGATCGAAGGAGCCCGCATCGACATATGGTCGGATAATGCCGATGGCTTCTACGACGTCCAGCAGCCGGATATCCAGCCGAAATGGAACAACCGGGGTATTTTCATCACCGGTGCAGACGGCGCCTATAGCTTCGTCGGCATCAAACCGGTCTCTTATCCGATCCCGGATGACGGACCCGTCGGCCAGATGTTGGCGTCCCTCGGCCGCCATCCCTACCGTCCCGCCCATACCCATTATCTGATCACGGCTCCAGGTTATCAGAAGCTCGTAACCCACACTTTTGTCGGCGACGATCCCTATCTGGAATCCGATACGGTGTTTGGTGTCAAAAACAGCCTGGTCGCGCCTTTCCAGCGTATCGATCGTCCGACGGTCTGGCGCTCCGATTTCGATTTCGTGCTGACGCTGGTCGAGGGCAGGCAATGATCGTTGTTCGCTATGCGATATCTGACCCCGGCAAGGCCGCCGAACGTTCGCGATTGCTGGAGGAACACAAGGCCTATCTGCGCGGCGCGGCGATTCGCATCCTGCTTTCCGGCCCGTCTGCACCGGCGGCCGAGAACTCTACCGCCGTCGTAATTGCCGAAGTCGAAACGCTGGCCGAGTTCGAGGCGTTCAGCGCGGGTGATCCCTTCGTCCGATCCGGCGTATACGGAAGCGTCGATCTATTCGAATGGCGGCCCACTTTTGGGCTTCTTCTGGAGAGTTTCCGGCCAGCGTTTTAGGCAGGGATGCAAAATGGGCCGGCATAACCGGCCCATCCACAATCAATGTTACTCAGCCGGCGCCGGCACCGCAGCCGGGGCACCCTTTAGTCCGAGCCGATCGGCGACCAGCATCGACAGCATCATTTCGACCAGGCCGTTGGCGCCACCCTTGTCGCCGCCGGCGCCGCCGCCGACCTGGATCTGCGGCACGAGCGGCAGCTTGCCGTTTTCGATCGCTTCGGCAAAGCGCATCAGTACCTGCGAATGCAGCTGATAGTCCGGACCGCCGAAGGCCGCGACCTTCTTCTCGGTGGCCTCGGCTTCCGCCAGACCGACGGCGCGCACCTTCTGGGCATCGGCCAGACCGGTGGCCTTGATGCGCTCGGCATCGGCAAGTGCGATCGCCTTGATCCGGTCGGCTTCGCCAAGGCCTGCAAGCCGGACCTTTTCCGCTTCGGCCTTGGCGGTGACCTGAATGGTCTCGGCCTGCTGGCGGGTGCGGGCCAGCTGCGCCTTGCCTTCGTTCTCGCTGATCTCGATGGTGAGTGCCGATGTCGTGATCTTGGCCTGCTGTTCGGCCAGCGCTTCCTTCTCGCGCAATGTGCGCTCCTGGATCGCAGCCGCTTCCTGCAATTTATAGGTCTCGACCTTTTCAACGGCGATCTGACGTTCGCGCAATTGGATCAGGATCTGCTCTATGCTGTTCTGGCCATTGCTGGCGCGGGGCGTACCGATCAGCACTTCCTGCAGTTCGAGACTGTAGGAGCCAAACTTCTCGCGCATTTCGTTGCCGGATGTGCGCTGGATTTCACTGCGCTCCTGCAGCAGTTGGATCAGCGTCTTGGTCTGGGCGATGTTCTTGAAATAGGCCGAGACCATCGGATCGAGCGTCTGTTCGACCAGCCGTTTGATATCGCCGAAGCGCTGCACCACCAGCGGCGCCTTCATATAGTCGATATGCACGACGACCGAGAGCGGCAGCACGGGTTCGAATGCATCCTTGGTGATCAGCGACACTTCGGAAAGATTTTCGTCCAGTCTGTGCTCGCCGAATTGTTCCTTCGTCCATTTGAGCACGAAGTTGGTGGTCGGCACGATGATGATATTGCCGGCATAGGTGTTGAAGGCATATTTGCCCGGCAGAAGCGGCGTCGACCAGACACCGCGTGCGCCCGTCTCGACCAGCTCGCCATGGCGATAAGACTGGCCTGAAATATCCGCGCTTCGCCGGCCGGTATAGGAGACGACGACACCCACCGTGCCGACGTCGATGATCGTCTTCTCCACAAGTTCGACGGTCGCAAAGATGCGGTTGAGGAAATAACTGCCGTCAGCAAGCACCTGCAATTGCCGGCCGCGATAACCGCCGGCATTGAGAAACTTCTCCGGATCCTGAAAATTGTTGTGGAAGTTCGGATCTTTCGGGTTGTTGGAAACGGTCGGCGCGATGATCTCGCCATCCGGCAGCGCCGGACCGTCATGGATGGTGACAATGCCGATCAGGTCCTCGGCGTCATGGATGACGACGGGCTCGAAACCGTTCCGCTCGCTGATCAAAGTCGACATGTCGGCAAACAGTTTTTGTTCCAACGCGTTCAAGTTGACGGCATAGGTCGATTGCGCGGTCAGTACGATGAACTGCGCGAGATTGATGGCATAGGTGCCTTCGCGCAGGATCTTGCGCTGTGGCCCTTTTTGGCCACCCTTGGTCAGAAAGCTGCGCACATCCTGAAAATCATCGGCATCGATATTCGAGGCCAGTGTCTGGGTCGGCGGCAACGGTTCGCCGTCACGGGCGAAGACATAGCCGATCTGGCCCTGCGGAATGGTGACGAGATTGGCGCGATGCATCGAATACTGGAACGGCATGAAGACATGCAGGCCGCCGCGCACGACTTCCGGCTGGAAGCCGGCCTCACCGTAGAGCGCAATGAAGCCGGTCTCGACGGAGCCGCGAAAACTCCACAGCTTTTCGAGAATGCCGAGCCTGTCGTTCGGGATATAGCGGATCACGCCGCTCCACCAGAACAGGAGTACCACCACGATGACCGGGACGGCGAAAACGATCACCCTCCACCCCATCGGGCCAAGATATTGCAGGTTTTCCATCTTTTTTCTCGTATGGGCGCACGGGTTCATCCACCCGATGGCCGCCCGGTTGTTATTGGATAAGAAGGGGAGATGACGCGCCTAATTGGCTCGACGCACTCAGGGTGTATCGAACGCTTGGGCTGCTCATTGTCTGGAAAAATGACCGCGCGTCCCGAGTCCCCAATAAGGGGCGGCGTGGTCGTGAATGCTCTTACATCGGTGTCGCCTTGGTAGACATGACGATGGAGGACGTAAGGATTGCGCCTACAGGTTTAAAGATGTTGGATGCGGAAATCGAGCAAGTACTTCCAACGATTTCGATATTTCGAGCATTCAATTCTACTGAATTAGGCCGTTGCTGCTCGTTTGTTTCGGCCGGCATTTGGCGATAATATTGGTAATTGCCTCCATCCGGATGCCGTCGCCGTATTGTCCTCAACCGGCGAAACCGCTCATGTCAAATACGGCCGCGTTGTCCTGGACCTCGCGCAGTCCCTTGTACGAGGCGTGACGAAGACTGCCGTCATCGGTCCAGCCGCGGAACTCGATCTCGGCGATGAGGGTCGGCTGCACGAAGACGAAGCGCTTGCCCTTCAGGGTAACGACCGGCTGGTTCGTCTTCAACTTGTCGAGGGTCTTTTTCAACTGCTCGGCATCCCTGGCGGTGAAACCGGTCCCAACCGCCCCAGCGTAAATCCAGTCGAAACCCTTCCTGCCAGCGAGCAGCAGACTGCCGATGCCGCCGCGGGCGGATGCCGATTGTTCGTAACCGACAATCATGAAGCTCTCGCTCTCAATGCATTTGATCTTCAGCCAGTCGCCGGTGCGGCCGCTGCTGTAGGGCCGGTCGCGATGCTTGGCGATAATGCCTTCCAGCCGATGATGGCAGGCGTGCTCGAGCAGGTCTTCGGCCGGCAGATCCAGTTCTTCGGAAAAGCGGATCGTCCCATCGCCGCCTGGTATCAGGTCTTCAAGAAGGTGGCGGCGCACGGCGAGCTCGGCGCCTGTGAGGTCATGCCCATCGAGATACAAAAGATCGAAGACGTAGAGTCTGGACTCGGTCGAAGCCCGCTTGCCGCCTCGACCGCCGAGCGAACGTTGCAACGCGCCGAAATCCGATCGGCCATGATCGTCCAACACCACCGCCTCCCCGTCCAGAATGGCGGTGGTCACGCCCAGTTCTTTTGCTGCCGCAGCGATGGCGGGAAAGCGGTCGGTCCAGTCATGGCCGCCACGCGTGATGACCCGGACGCCCTTTGGCTCGATATGGATCGCAAGCCGGTAGCCGTCCCATTTCACCTCGTACAGCCAATCCGACCCCAGCGGCACATTGGGCTTCAGCAGAGCAAGGCATGGCTCGATCCTTGTAGGCATTGGATCGAACGGCAGGCTTGGTTGGTCAGGATCACGCTTGCGGAGCGGACGGGACTGCAGCGTCGCGTTGGACTCGTTGAGGAAGGGCAATGAGGGGCGGCGAGAACGTGTCATGAATAATGTTTGCCCTTCCCGAACCGGTCTGCAGTCTCTTCTCGAAGATTGATGCAGCCTTTCCAACTCGCTGGCGAGGCGACCATGTCATCATACTCCTGAGGCAACCGGTGCGAGTCAACCCAATCGACCGGCGGATTGTTCCGCGTCGAAACGAATCAAAATTCAATGACTTACGGCATAGGCGCCGCCAGAATGAACCGGCGTGAGATCGTCTTGATTCCATGCATCTTTTTGCCGCGACGCGCGTTCTAGTCAGACGGCACCATAGGAACGAATGACATGACCAAGCGCGAACTCATCGATACCGGCACCGACAAACGCTATGTCCGCCGTAGTGAAAAGGGGCAATTCAAGGAAAGCGACGATGTCGGCCGCTCACTGGCGGCCGATCGTCGCCAGACGGCGAAGACCAAGGCAAAGCCGGGCGAGGGCGACCGCGGCGATCGGACCGTCAAGCACTGACAAGCATGGTGCGCTGGGGTAGCGGAAGGCGAATCCGCGCGTAGATCTCGGCGGTCGGCCAGGGGCTCCATTCGCTGCGGTGCGGATCCCGTCCGGGCGCCGTAGCCGATCGGCCGTTCCGCTGAACAAGAAATCGAACACTTCACTGCTGCCTGCGGAGGCTCCCCAGCATAGCTTTGAACCCTGCAACTGCCCGCTTCGAGACCGCCTCCGGATTCTCCGCATTGGCGATCCACAGCGCCATATGGCTGCTGGCGCCATTGATCAGGCGGGCGGCGGTTTCGGTGCCGATGTCGATGATCTCGCCATCGGCCTTGAGGCGGTCGAGGCTGCGGGAGAGGGCGGCGATGCAGCCGGGGGTGTTCTGCCATTGCGAGATGTCGCCGAGGACAGCCGGGCCATCGCGAAACATGATACGCTGGATTTCGGGCTCGAGTGCCATTTCGATATAAGCGGAGCACTCGTCGACAAAACCCTGCCAGCGCGTGGGAGCGGCGGCCGAGACCTCGTTCAGCCGTTCGGTCATTTCCGCATCGATTTCCATGATCACGGCCTTTAGCAGGCCCCTCTTGTCCCCGAAATGGTGATAAAGGGCCCCACGCGTCAATCCCGCTTCGCCGGTGAAATCGTCCATCGAGGCTTCCGCGTAACCGATCGTGCCAAAGGCACGCCGTCCGGCTGCGATAAGTTTGCCGCGGGTCTCTGCGATCATCTTCTGGCGCGGTTTGCGCATGGCTTCTCCATTGGCATACGCCGCGTATCTTTTTCATTGACATACGGGACGTATGTCTTATCTAAACACATACGCTCCGTATATAAGTGTTCTATCCGATAGCTGGAAGGATCGTCGCATGTCAAATCCGTACAGACAAATATTCGCGGCACCTGGGGCCAAGGGCTTCTCGGTCGCTGGCTTTTTCGCACGCCTTCCCATTGCCATGGCGCCGATCGGCATCGTCGCCATGCTTTCGCAGGCACGTGGCGAATATTGGCTGGCGGGCGCCGTGTCGGCGACCTATGCGCTCACCAATGCAGTGATCTCGCCGCAGATTTCGCGAGCGGTTGACCGGCTGGGCCAGACGGCAGTGGTCGTTCCCGCAACCATCGTGTCAGTGCTGGCATTCATCGCGCTGATCGCCGCGGCCAACCAGAACTGGCCGGTGTGGACCCTCTTTGCCTCAGCCTTCCTCGCGGCAGCCATGCCGAGCATTCCGGCACTGATGCGGGCGCGCTGGACGGAGCTCTTTCGCAACCAGCCCGAACTCAACACCGCCTTCGCGTTCGAAAGTGCCGCGGACGAACTGGTCTATATCGCCGGCGCCTCGTTGTCGGTTGGGCTGGCCGTCGCCCTATTCCCGGAAGCCGGCATGATGGTGAGCACAGCTTTTCTGGCGCTTGGGACGGCCGCTTTCATCGTGCAGCGCGGCACCGAACCGAAGGTGCGCCATGTCGCCGGCGCGGCTTCGGCTGGCTCGGCGATCCGCCAACGGCCGGTGCAGATCATCACCCTCGCGCTCATCTTCGTCGGCGCGATCTTTGCAACCGCTGAAGTGAGTGTTGTCGCCATCACCAAGGAGCTCGGTCAGCCGAATGCGGCAAGCCTGGTCATCGGGGTCTATGCCCTCGGTTCTTTCCTGTTGGGTTTGACCCTCGGCGCGCTTAATCTGCGCATCCCCTTGCACCGTCAGTTGCTGATCGCTGTCGCCACTCTCGCACTGACCTCCCTGCCGCTGCTCGTTGCCGGCAGCTCGGTGCCCCTGCTTGCTATCGCCGTCTTCGTCAGCGGCATCGCGATATCGCCGACCTTTATAACGGCCTTCGGACTGATTGAGCGTCGTGTGCCGGAATCGGTGCTGACGGAGGGCGTCACCTGGGTGATGACCGGCATCGGCATCGGCATGGCGCTCGGCGCCTTCGTCTCGGGCTGGGTCGTCGACAGCTACGGCCCCGAGAGCGGGTTCTGGGTGTCTGCGGCTGCCGGGGCGGCAACCGTCCTTATCATTGCGCTCGGTCAGCGTACCCTTTCGGGCGAGTGCACCGGCGGGGAAGATTGCGCGATGCTGGAACCGGCGCAGTAGGAAGAAGGCGGCTGGCGCTTGCCCGACAGGCGAATCCCCTCAACCCGACCACCCCAACCTCACGGCAGCTGAGCACCGCTGACTGCGAGATAGACCGAATAAAGCGACCGCGTCGCCGCGATAAACAGCCGGTTGCGTTGGGGGCCGCCGAAGGTGAGGTTGGCGACGGTTTGCGGCACGCGGATCTTGCCGATCAGCTTGCCTGTCGGGTCGAAGCAATGCACGCCATCGGCAGCACTCGACCAGAGGTTTCCGTTGACGTCGGTGCGGATGCCGTCCGGAATGCCATTGTCGATCAGGCAGAAGACGCGGCCGTTTGTGAGCCTGCTGCCATCGATCACGTCGAAGGCGCGGATGTGGCGCGGCAGGCTTTCATCATGGCTTGCCGCCGAATCCGCTACGTAAAGAATTGTCTCGTCGGGCGAGAAGGCAAGCCCGTTCGGCTGGATGAAATCCGTGACGACAGCCGCAAGCGCCCCGGTCGCCGGGTCGAGCCGGTAGACATTGCGGGCCGGCTGCTCCGGCACGGCGCGATAGCCTTCATAGTCCGACATGATGCCGTAGGTGGGATCGGTGAACCAGATCGCGCCGTCCGATTTCACCACCACGTCGTTCGGCGAATTGAGCCTGGCGCCCTCGAAACGGTCGGCGAGCACGGTGATCGAGCCATCGACCTCGGTGCGGGTGACGCGGCGGCCGCCATGTTCGCAGGAGATCAGCCGTCCCTGCCGGTCGCGCGTATGGCCGTTGGCGAAATTGGAGGGTTGCCGGTAGACGGAGACGCCGCTCTCCGGTGTCCATCGCAGCATGCGCTGGTTGGGAATGTCGCTCCAAAGCAGCTGGTTGGCATCGCTGAACCAGACCGGACCTTCGGCCCAGCGGCAGCCGGAATAAAGCTCGTCGAGACCGGCGCTCGCCACGATCATCTGCCGGAAACGCGGGTCATGGATTTCGTAGATACTGGCCTCGGCCATGGCGGTCTTCCCGTTTATCGCATACCGGCCCGGCGGCCGCCGGCAAGCATGATGACACTGATGATGATGAGGCCGGTCATGATCAGGCGGATGCCCGCGCCGACCCCGTAGGTGTTGAGCATGGAGACGACCAAAAACATAAAGAGCGAGGCGCCCCAGATGCCCGGCACGTTGGAATCACCGCCGGCGACCGCCGTGCCGCCGATCACCACGACGGCGATCGACATCAGGAGATATTCCGAACCCATGTTGAGCGCCGCGCCGCCGGAGAAACAGGCGAGCAGATAGCCTGCGACCGACGCGAGCACGGCGCAAAACAGGTAGGTGACGAAGCGCGTGCCGTCGACCGGTATGCCGGCCATGCGCGCGGCCGGCATGCTCTGACCGATCGCCGAGATCCAGCGCCCGTAGATCGTCTTCTCCAGCAGGAACCAGGCGAGCAGCGAGATGAGCAGTGCGGCGATCGCCACATTCGGCACGCCGAGCGTGTTCGACGTGGTGAACTCCGCAAGCATGCTCGGGGGCTTGATGCGCAAGCCCCGGTTCGTCCAGATCGCGGCGGACTGGACGATGAAACTCATGGAAAGCGTGGCGATGATCGGCGGAATGCGCAGCACCTTGATCAGCGCATAATTGCCGAGCCCGACGGCAAGGCCGATGACGAGGGCGACGAGAAGGCCGGGCAGGATCAGGCCGTTCTCGACATTCATCAGCTTCAGCGCCACCGTGCCGGCAAGCGTCATGGTGGCGGGGACCGAGAGGTCGATATTGCCGGGACCGAGCGTGATGACGAACATCTGACCGATGCCGACGATGACCGAGAAGGCGGCGAATGTGAGGGCTGCCTGCGACAGGCCGAGCGCGCTCGCCCCGAGCGTCACCATGATCGTCAGGAACCAGACCACGAAGGCGGCAAGCCACGACCAGATCCAGGGTCTCCCGAAAAGGCGAAACAGCGCGCTCATCGGCGTTTCTCCCGCTTCTCCAGGCGGTTCAGCATCAGGCGAAGCGCCAGCACGATGATCAGGATCGCCCCCTGGGCGCCGATCTGCCAGTCGGGCGAGATTCGCAGAAAGGACAGAAACGAGCCGGCGAGCGTCAGCGTCAGCGCGCCGATTACGGCCCCGACAGGGGAGACGCGGCCGCCGATGAACTCGCCGCCGCCGAGGATCACGCCGGCGATCGACAGCAGCGTGTAGCGCAGCGCGATATTGGCATCGGCCGAGGTGGTCAGGCCGACGAGGGCGATGCCGGCAAGCACGGCGAAGAAGCCGGCAAGCCCATAAGCGATGGCCCGCGCTCCGACAATCGACCAGCCGGCGCGCTCGACCGAGCGCTGGTTGCCGCCAATGCCGCGGATGAGCACGCCGAGCGAGGAGCGCATGACGAGGATATGGGCGACGACGGCGATGGCAACGCTGGCGACGATCGCCATCGGCGCCAGCGGCGGCTTGACGGTCATCAAAGAACGCACCCAATCCGGCGCCTGGCCGCCGGGTGCCGGTAGCAGCAGCACGGCAAGGCCGCCCCAGACGAAGCTCATGCCGAGGGTGACGACGATGGACGGCAGGTTGCGCAGATGGATGACGACGCCGAGGCCCGCATAGATCGCGATCGCACCGGCAAGGATCAGCACGCCAATCGCGGGGGCATCCCGCAGAAAGGTCGCAGTGACGCAGGCGACGAAGCTGACGAAGGTGCCCATCGACAGATCGAGATCGTTGACCGCCATGACAAGCATTTGGGCGATCGTCGCAAGCGCGATCGGCACCGCCAGATTGAACAGCAGATTGAGCCCGACATAGCTCATGGCGCGTGGCTGCAGCCAGAAGACGGCGGCGAGCAGCAGGGTCAGCGACAAAGCGGGAATAGCAAGACGCAAGGCGTCGGACGACGGCCGGAACGTCATGCGGCGACCCCTTCGAAGGAGGCGGCGATGATACTTGTCTCGTTGACGGCATCACCGGCGAGTTCAGCGGTGATGCGGCCTTCGCGGAAGACATAGACGCGGTCGCAGAGGCGGACCTCGTCCATCTCCGTCGAGTACCAGATGAAGGTGCGGCCGCGCGCCGCTTCCTCGCGGATGATGGCATAGACCTCCTGCTTGGTGCCGACATCGACGCCGCGCATCGGATCGTCCATCAGCACGACAGGCGCGCGCGTCGCAAGGGCGCGGGCGAACAGCACCTTCTGCTGGTTGCCGCCGGAAAGCGACAGGATGCGGTTTGCCATATCGGGCGTGCGGATTTCGATCCGCCGCCGCCAGTCGGCGCCTTTTGTCTCCTCTTCGCCTGCAAGGATGAGGCCTCGGCGCGTGAGATCACCGAGCGAGGCGATGGAGAAGTTGCGCAGGATACTCCACAGTTCGAAGACGCCGTTGAGGCGGCGGTCGCCGGCGACAAAGGTGACGAGCGGATCGCGCTCCGGCAGCCAGTTGCCGGACTGGGCGGCGTGCAAAGCGAGCAGCAGTTCGGTCTGCCCGTGGCCGGCCAGCCCCGCCAGTGCGATGATCTCGCCCTTGCGCGCCGTGAAAGGAAGACCTTTCGTCAGATGCGACAGAATGACGGGCGCAGTGGATTGTTCGCGCGCCGCCCGCTGCCCGCTCTCCTCCTTCGCAACGGTGCCCATCGCTTCGACGAGGCCGTGATGGTCGAATCCATCAGCCGGACGTTCGGCGACGACGCGGCCGTCCTTCATGACGACGATGCGGTCGGAGGATTCGAGGATTTCGTGCAGGATATGCGAGATGAAGATGACCGCCCCGCCGGCGGCGATGAAGCGGCGGACATGGTCGAGCATCTGCCGGGCAAGGCTCGCATCGAGTGACGAGGTCGGTTCGTCGAGGATCACCAGCCGCGGCGGCGTGCCGGCGTCGGAAAAGGCCATTGATATCTCGACCATCTGCCGCTCGGCGATCGAGAGATCGCCCACGGCTCGGCCACTGTCGATGCCATGGCCGGGGAAGACGGTGTCGAGGCTCTTCTCGATGATGTTGGCGGCGCGCCTGCGCCAGCCGAAGCCACCGAGATGGCGATGCATGACGCGTGTGTTCTCGACGATGGAAAGGTTGGGACAGAGCGAAAGCTCCTGGAAGACGCAGCGCACGCCGCGGGCGCGCGCCGCGTTGATACCATAGCGCTCCAGCCGTTCGCCGCCGCTCGCGACACTTCCTTCATGTGGTGTGAGGCCGCCGTTGATGACGCTGACGATCGTCGATTTGCCGGCGCCATTGTGGCCGACGAGCCCGACGCACTCGCCCGGCATGACGCTAAGCGTGACGCCGTCGAGCGCCCTGACCGCGCCGAAGCTCACCCTGGCGCCATCGACGGCAATCACCGCCTTCAAAACCTCATTCATGCTGCCCGCCACATCTGCTCGGAAGGACTGCCGCGCGGCCATTTTCGGCCCGCACGGCAGTCGCCGGGAGAGTTATTTTGCCGACTCGATGACCTTGATCGCGTCTGCCTGCGTGTATTCCACATTGGCGACGCCGCCGGCCTGAGTATTGGCGAGGTTCGTTTCAAGATTGTCCTGGTCGATGCGCAGGAAAGGCACGACGAGATCCTTCTTCACCTCTTTGCCGTCGAGGATCTGCTGGGCGACCCAGAAGGCAAGAGTCGAGACGCCCGGTGCGATCGACACGGACATGGTCTCGTAACCCTTGCCGTCCTTCTGCTCCTTCCACCACTTCAACTCGTCTTCGCGGTTTCCCATGATGATGGTCGGCATCTTCCGGTCGGTCGCGGCGATCGCCTGTGCGGCGCCATAACCGTCACCGCCCTGCGTCACCACGCCGACGATGTCGGGCAGGCTGGGCAGGATGCCGGCAACGGCCTTCTGCGCCACGTCCTGCGCCCAGTCACCGTGAACCGAGCCGACAATCTTGAACTGCGGGAACTGCTTGACGCCGTCATGGATGCCGGCCGAGATCTCGTCATCGACGAAGACACCGGCAAGGCCGCGGATCTCGAGCAGGTTGCCGCCTTCCGGAAGTTTCTTCGACAGGTACTCGACCTCGCTGCGGCCCATTTCCTTGAAGTTGACAGCAATGCGCCAGGCGCAGGGTTCGGTCACGATGCCGTCGAATGAGACGACGGTGATGCCGGCGTCGCAGGCTTCCTTGACCGCGCCGTTCAGCGCCGTCGGCGAGGCGGCGTTCAGCACGATGGCGTCATAGCCCTGCAGGATCATGTTCTGGATCTGCGCCGCCTGTTCCGTCGCCTGGTTCTCGGCGGTGGTGAAAGGATCGGCTGCGGCAACGGTACCGGCCTTCACGGCTTCGCCGGTCACCTTGCCCCAACTCGTCAGCATGGCCTGGCGCCAGGAGTTTCCAGCATAGTTGTTGGAAAGAGCGATCTTTTTAGCCGACGTGTCGGCAAAGGCACAGACGGGCATGGCGGCGCAAGCAATAGCGGCCGATGCCAGAAGCATCTTACGGATTGTCATGTCTTCCTCCCTCATGATCGCGCCGGTCGGCGGATCGCTTCACTCTGCCGCCTCAAACGGCCTCGAATGAAAATTGTTCTTGCACTGAGCTTCCTCCTCTCAGTAAGGGCAGGATGCGGGAGATCGGCCGACCTGTACAGGGGCAAGGCGGCAAGTCGTTTGCGGGTTTTGCGCAACAAGCTGCGGGTTTACGCAAGACGGCGGCCCATTTGCGGGCGCTTACTGGGGAAACGATCACGGCGGGTTGAGGAGCCTGTCGTGACGGGGGAGGAACTGACAATGCTGCATCGTGCACCGGCAGCCCTGTTCGACCATTATCTCGGCATTTCCCGGCTGCTCGCGGGTCAGCTCGACTTCCGCTCGGCCATCCGCTCCGTCGCGGCCGAGGTTGCTCACATCATCCCGCACGACCATCTCGACGTTTGCGTGCTGCTCGAAGGCGGCAGCTATCACACGGCTTATGAGACCGGCATCGAGACCGCCTGGGGCGAGATTGCCGGCGCGCCTGTCGTCAACAGCCCGATCCGCTCGCTGCTGCGGGGCGAGGTGGACTTTCTGCTGACGGACGATGCCATGACCGATCCGCGTTTCCACTTCGAGGGCGCATTCAAGCGGCCGATCGTCGAACAGTCACTGAGAAGCCGCCTGCATGTGCCGATGAAGGTGCAGGGCACGATCATCGCGGCACTTTCCTGTTCGTCGCAGACGGCTGGCGTCTATACAATGGAGGATATCGAACGCGCCCGCATCATCGCCGACCTGCTGACGCCCTATTTCTTTGCGCTGCAGGCGGCCGAGCAGGCGCAACGCTCGGCCATCGTCGAGGCGGAGGCCCGCGCCCGCGAGGAGGGACTGCGGCAAGGCGCGCTGAAGCTGACCGAGGCACTGGAGCAGGAACGCCAACGCATCGGCATGGATCTGCACGACCAGACGCTCGCCGACCTGACGCGGCTCGCCCGCCGCATAGACCGGCTGTCGCGCAACGGCGAGGTGGCGCCCGAGGTGCTGGAGCCGGTCTCGCGTTCGCTGCAGCATTGCATGCAGGATCTGCGGCAGATCATCGAGCAGGCCAAACCTTCCGTGCTGCAGCTCTTCGGCCTTTCCCAGGCGATCGAGCATCATCTCGACCGATCGACCCGCGATAGCGGGTCGGCCATCGAATGGGGCCTCGTCGACGAGACGCACGGCGCGCTGGAGCGGCTGGAACCGACCGTCAGCGTCGCTCTGTTCCGGATCGCCCAGGAGGCGATCAACAATGCGGTGCGCCATGCCGCGCCGCTCGCTGTGACGGTGCGGCTCGAGGCCGACGACGAGCGGCTGTCGATCGAAATTTCCGACGATGGCAGCGGCCTCGCCAAGGCGCGGGGCCGGATCGGCGGCGGCATCGACAATATGAAGACCCGGGCGCGGCTGATCTCGGCGCGCTTTGCGACCGGGTCGGGCCACAACAATCGCGGAACCGTGGTGCGCGTCGTGCTGCCGCTTAGCCCGCACGACCCAGCGAACGAGCCGAACTGAGGAGAAGGGCGCAATGAAGGTTCTGATCGTCGAGGACGACCCTCTGCACCGCTCCTACCTGCACGAGGCGGTCAACGCGGCCCTGCCGGAATGCGACACGGTGATCGAGGCCGAGAACGGAACCGTCGGCGAGAAGCTCGCCCGCGACCACAAATCGGCGCATATCGTCATGGACCTGCAGATGGCGAACCGCAACGGCATCGAGGCGGCGCGCACCATCTGGAAGGAGCGGCCGGAGACCCGCATCCTGTTCTGGTCGAATTATTCCGACGAGGCCTATGTGCGCGGCGTCTCGCGCATCGTGCCGGATGGCGCAGCCTACGGCTACGTGCTGAAATCCGCTTCCGACGAGCGGCTGAAGCTTGCGCTGCGCTCGATCTTCATCGAGAGCCAGTGCGTCATCGACCGCGAGGTGCGCGGCCTGCAGCAGAAGAGCCTTGGCCAGACGAACGGCTTTACCGATTCCGAATACGAGATTCTCGTCGATATCGCGCTCGGCCTCACCGACCGGGCGATCGCCAAACGCCGGGGCCTGTCGCTGCGCAGCGTGCAGAACCGCTTGCAGCAGCTCTACGACAAGCTCGACGTCTACCAGAGCGCCGGCGACGACCACGAAGACGGTCGTTTCAATCTCCGCGCCCGCGCCATCACGGTCGCTTTCCTGCGCAAGCTGCTGAACTATAGCGCCCTGGAGCGGGCCGAGGCGGAGCTGCAGGAATGGCTTGACGGAAAGTAGATCCGCGGCTCCACGCGGATCATGCGATGGCTTTCAAGGGAGCCAGGCTGCATAGAAATAATCAGCAATTCAAACCGTTACAGCGTCGTTCTCACGTTCGAGTCAACCTCCGAAAAGCGGCATCATGAGCCAGGCAGCGGAATTGAACGCTTGGCCTCTGCTAAGGATGGGCCCAAAATGACGCGGTATCGTGCCTCGGCAAGATTGTATAGTCCGAAGGCTGCCAATCCAGCGGCAACGGCGATGTAGAGGAAGGCTCCCAACGGAAGCCGGCGGACCCATTCCAAGGCGTCGCCCATGCTGCCGGCCTGTTGCGGATTCACCCGGAAGCCTGCATAGGCAAAAAGCACGCCGGTGATGGCGAACACCACGCCGCGGGCGACGAGACCGTAAACGCATATCCATGTCACGATACCCTTGCTGTCCGGTATCTTGACGTAGCGCTCAAACTTCCGGCTGATGCCCTTTGCGACAGTCACGATGCCGCCGATGACAAAACCGGCGCCAACGGCGATCGCAAGGTAGGACCCGAACGGCTGCGACATGATCCATCCCGCCAAACCCTTCTCGCCGGAACCTTCGCTGCCTCCGCCGAAGAACAGGGCACGACCCAGTGCATATCCGGCAAGCCCGAGATAGGTGATGGCGCTGCCAAGGAGTGCTGCCCGGATCACCAATGCCTTTGCGTCTTTCCCGTAGCCATCGCTATCTGCCAGGGACTGGGCCAGCCTCAAGGCGACAAAGCCGAGAAGTCCGAGACCAATGATTCCGACCCAGACACGACCGAACGGCTGCGCAAGCAGCGTCGAAAGCGCCGATTTCGTTTCGGGCCGACCGCCAGCGACGCCGGAGAACAGCGCCAGCCCCGCTATCAGCAGAAAAACGACACCGCGCGCGGTGTAACCGCCTTTGGCGAGCAGATCAAATCGAAGGCCTTTGGTCATCAGCATTTCCTATGCGTCGCAGGTGCGCGGGATTAACGCGCCAGCCTGCCGAAAGTTTGCTGGGTGGATCTTCCTTTGATGACCGGGCAACGCGATGGCTCACCGTCACGAACGGCATAAGTTCCATAAGATAGATTACGCCACTTTGCAATTTAAAGTTGAATTAACCTTCTTCCAGAAATTGTACCTCCCGCACTTAGGAGGAGGTATTGCAGATGGCGTTGATCGCAGTGGCGGGCGGCATGCGCGCACCAGTCCGTTGTTTCTTATCGCACCTCAAACTCCGGATCGGGCGGAACTTGCATGGCGAGGGCGAGATGATTTGTCTGCGCGGCAAGACCGATGATCGTCAGGAGTTCGCCGTGTTGGGCATCGCTCATCCCTCGCACACGGGCGGCGGCGGTGTGAGATTGAACACAGTACTGGCAAGCATTGGCCGTTGACACTGCAATGTAGATCATCTCGCGCGTCAACGGATCGATCGTGCCCTCGACCATCATGACCGATTTGAGCGTTTCCCATACCCGCTTGAGATTTGCCGGATCGTTTGCAAGAGCGCGCCAGAAATTGTTGATGAAAGCGGTCTTGCGTGTCGCCCTGATGTCATCGAACACCGCTTGCACGGCTGGAATGGCTGCGGCCTGTTGATCCGATAGAAGTTTGACTGTTGCCATCGATTTTTCCTTTCCGGTGTGCCGATGCACGGCTTCAACCATGATCTTTTCTTCGCCGCGGTGAAATTGCCCGGCGATCAGACACTGCCGGCGGAAGATACGAAGAAACGACAATGGCCACCAGCCTTCCCCGTCTCGCGAGGAAATCGAAGGCTGGTGTTTCAGGAAAACAGTCAAAATTAGAAAATATTGTCTACTGATTTTATAGATTATACGGTTTCATTGCCCCGTCGATTTCAGCGATGAGGCTTAAACGCCCGGGAAATGCTTCTTCGGGCGCAAATGACCTGCCGACTTCTTTACATCAACAGGAGATTTCCATGAGCAATCCGGTCCTCGTCAATCAGATCATTCCCGAGTCCGATGTCGTGCCGCTGACCGGCCGCGTCGGCGCCGAAATCAGAGGGATCCGTCTTGGCGGGGATCTTTCGGACGCGCAAGTAGCCGCCATCAACCAGCTTCTCCTGAAACACAAGGTCATCTTCTTCCGCGATCAGGGACATCTTGAGGATTCTGAACAGGAAGCTTTCGCACGCCGCCTCGGCGATCTCGTGCCTCATCCAACCCAGGGACCGGTCGCTGGCACGGCTTCTATCCTCAACCTCGATTCCAGCCGCGGCGGCGGCCGGGCTGATCAGTGGCACACCGACGTCACCTTCGTCGATGCCTACCCCAAATTCTCGGTCCTTCGCGGCGTCGTCATTCCGGCGGCCGGCGGCGACACGATCTGGTCCAACACCCATGCTGCCTACGAAAGTCTGCCGGCGCCGCTCAAATTGCTGGCGGATAATTTATGGGCCATTCACAGCAATGCCTATGACTACGCGGCCGTACGCCCTCGCGCCACCGCCGAAGAGAAAAAGCACTTCGAAGAGGTTTTCACCTCGACAATCTACGAGACCGAGCATCCGGTCGTGCGTGTCCATCCGGAAACCGGCGAGAGATCGCTGCTGCTCGGCAATTTCGTGCAACGCCTAGTCGGGCTGTCGAAGGGCGACTCCGCCAAACTCTACGAGGTGTTCCAATCCTACGTCACCGCCCCCGAAAATACCGTGCGCTGGCGCTGGAAAGCCGGGGATGTCGCGATCTGGGACAATCGCGCGACCCAGCACTATGCCGTCAACGACTATGGCGACCAGCACCGGGTTGTGCGCCGCGCCACTGTCGACGGCGATGTCCCAGTCAGCATCGACGGCCGCCGCAGCATAACCCATGTCAAGGCGGCCAAGCCGAAAGCAAAGGCGGCGTGATCATACGCAGATAAGTATTGCCCGGCACATGAAGCGACCAAAGCTTCATGTGCCGGTTGACATCCTTGTAGCGCAGATAGCGGACGCAGCCGGGTCCGCCTTCCGCAAGAAGCCCGCGGGTTAAATGAGCCGCGCGTCTTACGAGAAGGAAAGCTTCTCGCTCGGCCGGGTCAGCGTTTCTGGGCGCAGCACCGCATCGAGGTGCTCCTTCTGCATCAGACCGCGTTCGAGAATGATTTCGTAGACGCCCCGTCCGGAATGATGCGCTTCAAGCGCGACCTCCGTGGCGTTGCGATAGCCGATATAGGGGTTTAATGCCGTCACGATGCCGATCGACTGCTCGACTGTCTGCCGCAACCGGTCACGGTTGGCGGTAATGCCTTGAATGCAATTGGCTTCGAGTGTCAGGCAGGCATTGGTCAGGTGGCTGAGACTGCGGTAGAGACTATAGAAGATCACCGGCTCGAAAGCGTTCAACTGAAGCTGGCCGGCCTCCGCTGCCATGGTGATTGTCACATCATTGCCGATCACTTCGAAAGCGACCTGGTTGACGACTTCCGGGATCACCGGGTTCACCTTGCCGGGCATGATCGAGGAGCCGGCCTGCCGCGCAGGCAGATTGATCTCGTTCAATCCGGCGCGCGGCCCCGAGGACAGAAGCCGCAGGTCGTTGCAGGTCTTGGACAGCTTGACCGCCACGCGCTTGAGGACGCCCGAAAGCTGTACGAAGGATCCACAATCCTGCGTCGCCTCCACCAGATCCGGTGAGGTCACCAGATCGACGCCGACGATATCCGACAGACGCTCGCGCACCAGCGCTGCATATTGAGGATGGGCGGTGATGCCGGTGCCGATGGCCGTTGCGCCAAGGTTGATCTCGCGGATCAGCGAGACCGCTTCGGAGAGGCGCGTTTCGTCCTCGGCGAGCATCAGCGCATAGGTTCCGAATTCCTGCCCCAGCGTCATCGGCACGGCGTCCTGCAACTGGGTGCGGCCCATCTTGAGGACGTCGGCAAATTCGATCGCCTTGGCCTCGAATGCCCGGCGCAGGATCGCCATGGCGTCGACGAGACGGTGAACGCCGATCCATGCGGCGAGCTTCAGCGCCGTCGGATAGACATCGTTGGTGGATTGCGAGAGATTGACGTGCTCGTTCGGATGCAGGTGCTGGTAATCGCCTCGGCCATATCCCATGATTTCCAGCGCCCTGTTTGCAATCACCTCGTTGGCGTTCATGTTGGTCGAGGTGCCGGCGCCGCCCTGAATGAGATCAACGACGAAGTGGTCGTGCAGCGCACCGTCACGGATCTCGACGCAGGCCGCAATGATGGCGTCGGCGCGTGCCCGATCCAGAAGCCCGAGGCTTGCATTGGCCTGAGCCGCCGCCTGCTTGATCGCGGCGAGCGACGCAATCAGGTCTGCCGATTCATGCAGGGTCTGACCGGTGATCGGGAAATTCTCGACCGCGCGCAGCGTATGAATACCGTAATAGGCCGTGGCCGGCACGTCGCGATCGCCGATCAGGTCATGCTCGACGCGGATTTTCGCAATATCAGAGATAGTCATGGCTGGACTTTCGAGAAGCGGCGCTGCGGACATGAACTGCGGCAGCAGGCCGGACAAGATGATGGGGAGACGCGGCAATATTGCCGCATCCAGAATGCGTCATCGGCTCAAAGCTGCAGGACGAGAACCGTCCGCGTCCGATTTCGATCCGCCAAGCATGAACGGAAAGGACACGCCGCCTGTCGCGACACCCATCGTGTTCACACGGCCGGGATGATGGAATGATGCAAGCGGCTTGCGGCGTTCCGGCGAACCGATACCGAGCTGCTCGAGGATTTCCGTCACGACAGCGTAGAGGATTTCGATGTTGCCATCCTCGATCTTGACCGAGATGCCGAGCGCCCCTTCCGCTCCCAATCGCCTGGTATCATTAGAGGCTTGCACACCGATTGCGTAGCTGGCGTCGGCGCCGAGCTTGCCGATCATGGCACCGTCGAATGCGCGCATGAGCACCGTGCAGTAGCGCCCCTCACCCGCAACCATTTCCGGGTAGCGCGCCATCGCCTGGAAGATGCGAGCCAGCGCCGCGTCTCGCGTCGACACGCCCTCGCGCGCCTCGCCCTGGTCCACCGCCGAAGCGAGCTTGGCATAGATGCGCGCCAGCCGATCCAATGGAAAGGCGGGCGTCGGGAGATTGCATCCGTCGACCCCCCATTCGACGTCCTGCATGTCCAAATCGCAGAGCTCGGCAACCGTCCGCTTCACCACCACCTGCATCGGGTGATCCGGAAGATGGTAGCCTTCCAGGCCCGCCCCGATCGCCCGGGATCCGGCCATCATTCCGACGTGCTTTCCCGAACAATTGCTGCAAACCGCCGTCGGCGTATAGTCCTGCCTGATCCAGGCGCGATTCACGGCTTCGGAGAGTGAAGGATGGCCGCCGCAACGAAGATCGGCCTCCTTGGCCCCAATCTTCGACAGCATGGTCCGCGTCCGCGCAATATGCCGCTCCTCGCTGCTGTGGGAAGCGCACATCAGTGCCAGGTCGGCATCATCGAACCCGTAAGGCTCGAACCCATTCGCCTCCAGGATGGCAAGCGCTTGGGCCGGCTTGGCGGCAGACCGGGCAAGCGTAAAGCGCGTCGGGTTTCCCAGCGCAAAAAGCAGCCTGCCTTTTGCATCGACGACCGCGACATGGACGCGGTGACGGTTCTCGACGATGCCGCCACGCTCGGTGACGACGAAATCCTCACTCGGTATCATTTCTCTCTCCATTCATGCGCCGCCCCGGCAGCCTTCGGCGCCGGGGCAAGCCTTGCTATCGCGCGGCTCAGGCCAGATCGAAACTGCCGCGATCGTCGCCCTGCTCGGCGGCAATCATGTGGATGCGCTCACGCATCAGCAGCCAGCCGACCACCAGCGCCGGAATGATCAGCAGCAGAGAGGCAACCGTGTAGGTACCGACCGGATAATCGAGGGCCATCAGGATCACGACGACCGCAAGGAAGCCCAGCGTCAGCACGCCGGTATAAGGCGCGCCGAACATCCGGAATTCGGGCCTTGCCAGCTTGCCTTGGCGCGACAGGTGCCACAGCTTGAGCTGGCACAGGATGATGACGCCCCATGCAGCGATGATGCCGAGCGCGGCAACATTCAAGCCGATCTCGAAAGCCGCTGCCGGAACGACAGCGTTCAGCACGACGCCAAAGGCGGTCACAACTGCCGTCACCGCAATGCCGCCATAGGGCACGCCGGATCTGTTCATCTTCGCCAGCGCGGCCGGCGCCGATCCCGAAATCGCCATGGAATGGAGGATGCGGCCGGTCGAATAGAGGCCCGCATTGAGCGACGACAGGACGGCGGTCAGCACGACGAGGTTCATGACGACGTCGGCACCCTGGATGCCGATCTTGCCGAAGAAGGTCACGAACGGGCTCTCGCCGCCCTTATAGGCGGTATAGGGCAGCAGCAGCGACAGCAGCAGAACCGAGCCGACATAAAAGACCACCAGACGCAGCACGACCGTCCGGATCGCCCGCGGCATGACCTTGCGCGCATTTTCGGTTTCGCCTGCGGCGGTGCCGATCAGCTCGATCGAGGCATAGGCGAAAACCACGCCCTGTATCACGACCAGCGCCGGCAAGATCCCGCTCGGAAACATGCCGCCGAAGTCGGTGATGGTATTTAGCCCCGGAACGTGACCGTCGATCGGCGTGCCGGTGACGACGAAGTAGATTCCGACGATGAGGAAGACGACCAAAGCGAGAACCTTGACGAGGCTGAACCAGAATTCCAATTCGCCGAAGACCTTCACCGACAGCAGGTTCATGGCGAGGACGAGGACTAGCGCCACCAGCGCAAATACCCACTGATCGATCATGGCAATCCAGGGGACATAAGCCTTGAAGAAATTCATGTAGAGAGCCACCGCGGTGACATCAGCGACCGCCGTCATCGCCCAGGTCAGCCAATAGAGCCAGCCGACCGCGAAGGCGAGCTTTTCGCCGTAAAATTCACGGGCATAGGAGACGAACGAACCCGAAGTCGGTCGATGCACGATGAGTTCACCGAGAGCCCTGAGAACGAGAAAAGCGAAAAAGCCGCACAAGGCATAGACCAGCACGAGTGCCGGACCGGCAGCGGCGAGCCGCCCACCTGCGCCCAGAAACAAGCCGGTGCCGATGGCTCCGCCGATGGCGATCATCTGGATCTGCCGTGGCTTCAACGCTTTTTTGTAACCGAGGTCCTCCTCGGCGAAAACCTGGCCATCGGCCTCGGTTCTGGTGGATTCCATCACTGTCATTTTCCTCCCTATCCATAGGTTCGGCAACCTCCCGGCCTCCCCTCCGCGCAGCTGACAACAAGATGTTCACCTGCTATGCAGTCTGACAGGTTTGGAAATAGATGCAAAAGCGGGCCTCGGTCAAGCGTCTTTCGTTCGACCTATGGAAGGGACTCGAGCAGTCGCCGATGCCTGGACACCGGGAGTGTTCGACAAGACTGTTGCGTGAAGCGCTTGCTAGCGCGGCTCGGCGCCGATGATGCGATTGACCGCCGCCTCGACCTTTTTGAGATGGATTTCCATCGCGGCCCGGGCTTCGAGCTCCGACCCGGTACGGATGGCCTCGACGATGGCGCGATGCTCTTCGTTCGACTCCCGACGCCGCGGCCCCAACACCGTCAGCAGCCCCGATTGCTGCGCCATCGCCTCGCGAACCTCATCGACGATGTCGCGGAAGACAGCATTCTGCGACGACGCCGCGATCAGCCCATGAAACTCCGAATCCAGCCGCACCCAGGCCTCGGTATTTTCCTCCTGCTCCATCTGCTCGCAAAGCCCGAGCAGCCGGGACAACTCGTCGTCATTTCGACGCAGCGCCGCCCAACCGGCGGCCGATACTTCGACATAGGGACGCGCCTCCATCAGATCACGCGCCGAATAATCGCCGTAACTGATATCTCCGTCGCCGGAAGCCGAAAGCACGTATGTACCGCTGCCCGTTCGTGTCTCCGTCAGCCCCAAAATCTGCAGCGAGCGCAGCGCTTCCCGCACGATCGGGCGGCTGACACCGTATTTTCCCGCCAGCTTCGCTTCTGACGGCAGCTTCGAACCGGCAGCAAACCGGCCGGAAAGGATGAGGCTGCGCAACTCCTCGAACACCAGTTCCGAGGCGCTTTTGCGACTGAGGACAGCGGTGTCGGACAGCCAGCTTTCTAGATCGTTCATCGCTTTGCATCCGATCGGCGGCGCGCCCGGCTTCCCGGACGTAAATTGGAAATCATTGCTTCGACGCGGTTCGTCTTTCATCGGTAATTCCGATGATGGACCGCTTGACCTCCAGCAGGTGCTCAGCCATGGCTGCACGCGCATCCTCCTCCCTGCCCGCGGCCACGGCCTGCAGAATTCGGCGATGCTCCGCATTGGACGCCTTGCGCCGTCCGCGAACATGCTCGACGAGTTCCGATTGCGTCGAAAGCGCGCCGCCAACATCACCGACGACTTTCCTGAAGATCGCATTGCCCGAGGCCTCGGCGATTTCTCCATGAAACGCCGCATCCATCCGCACCCATTTCTGGACATCCACTTCCGCGTCCATCCGGTCGCACAAGGATGTCAGCAGGGTCAACTGCTCGTGCGAGCGACGCAATGCCGCCCAGCCGGCAGCCGGTATTTCGATGCAGGGGCGCGCTTCCATGAGATCGCGGGCGGAATAGGCGCCGCCGCCGAGTTGGCGCGCGGGGCTTTCCGAAACGACGAAGGTGCCCCGGCCGGTCCGGGTCTGCGTGAACCCCAGTGTCTGCAGCGAGCGCAGCGCTTCACGCACGATAGCCCGGCTGATGCCGTAACGCTCGGCAAGCTGTACCTCCGAGGGAAGACGAATACCGAGAGCCAGTTTCCGATCGACAATGGCCGTGCGGATATCTTCGAAGACCGCTTCCGCAGCGTTTCTTCGGCTCATATCCTTCTTCTCCGACAGCCATGAATCCCTATCCCGCATCGAACGACGATGGGTGCAATCCCCAGAGCTGTCAAGCAACCGGACAGGCTCTTGGCGGAGCTTGCCGACCGCATGCAGCGCGCCTCGCGAGGCCTACCAGAGCTTCATATGACGGTTGACGTCCTTGTAGAGCAGATAGCGGAACCGGCCGGGCCCGCCGGCATAACAGGCCTGCGGGCAGAAGGCGCGCAGCCACATGAAATCGCCGGCCTCGACCTCGACCCAATCCTGGTTCAGGCGATAGACGGCCTTGCCTTCCAGCACATAGAGGCCGTGTTCCATGACATGGGTTTCCATGAAGGGGATCACCGCGCCCGGCTCCAGGGTCACGATATTGACGTGCATATCGTAGCGCACATCTGCCGGATCGATGAAGCGGGTCGTGCCCCAGCGGCCGTCGGTATCGGGCATGGAGCGGATCGGATGGTCGTCCTCATGGGTGACGATCGCCGGCGGCAACTCCAGCCCGTCGACCTCCTGAAAGGCCTTTCTCACCCAGTGGAAGACCGCGGCAGCCGAACCATCGTTTTTGAGGCGCCAGGCAGAACCCGCCGGAATATAGACGAAGGAACCGGCGCGCAGCGCGTGGCTGACGCCTTCGAGCTCCACCGTCATGCCGCCTTCGACGACGAAGAGGACCGCCTCGGCCCGCTTGTCGGGCTCCGGCCGATCGCTGCCGCCGCCCGGCTGAACTTCCATCACATATTGCGAGAAGGTTTCGGAGAAGCCGGAAAGCGGCCGCGAGAGAACCCATGCGCGTGTTCCCGTCCAATGCGGCAGGAAGCTCGTGACGATATCGCTCATGACGCCGCGGGGGATGACCGCGTAAGCCGTGGTGAAAACGGCTCTGCCGGAAAGCAACTGGGTCTGCGGCGGTAAACCGCCGAGCTTCGAAAAATACTCTGTCTTGTCCATTGATACGGCTTTCCAGGCAGGTGTCTCTGCATCTGCTTTATGCGCCGCCGGCCCGTTAGGCAACTGCCAATAGGCCAAGCCAGGCCTAGCGATCGGCCATCACCAGATGGCCCGGCCCGACCTCGCGATAGAAGGTGGCCGGAGGCTGATAGTCGACGGCACGCATCGGGCTCTTGATCTCGTCATTCACCACCATCCGCTTCTCGTGGCGGCGATCGGGATCGGGCACCGGCACGGCTGCGATGAGTTTCTTCGTATAGGGATGCTGCGGATTTTCGAACACGGCGGCGCGCGGGCCGATCTCGACGATTTCGCCGAGATACATCACCGCCACCCGGTGGCTGACGCGCTCGACCACCGCCATGTCGTGCGAGATGAACAGGAAGGCGAGGTTGAGGCTCTGCTGCAGATCGAGCATCAGGTTGATGACCTGCGCCTTGATCGACACATCGAGTGCCGACACGCTCTCATCGGCGACGATGACCTTCGGCTGCAAGGCGAGCGCCCGGGCGATGCAGATGCGCTGACGCTGGCCGCCGGAAAATTCATGCGGATAACGCGCCGCCATATCAGGAGACAGGCCGACCTTCACCAGCAAATCGGCGACCACGTCTTTTGCCTGTTTCGAACTGCCCATCCGATGTTCGAGAAAGGGCTCGGCGATCGCAGCACCGACGGTCATGCGCGGATTGAGGCTGGCAAAGGGATCTTGAAAAATCATCTGCACGGATTTGCGCATCTCGCGCAACTCCTGCCTGTCGAGGCCGAGCACCTCCCTGCCCTCGACGAGAACGGAGCCCGCCTGCGGCTCGATCAGACGCATGATAGCCCGCCCGGTCGTCGATTTGCCGCAGCCGGATTCACCGACGAGCGACAGCGTCTCGCCGGCATGAAGATCGAAGGAGACGTTTTCGACCGCGTGCACCCGGCTGGTGAGCCGGCCGAACAGGCCGGTATGAATGTCGAAACGCTTGGTGAGGTTCTTCACCTCGAGGACCGGCGTCGCTGCTACGGTATCGGCGGCCTCAGAGGGAATGTCCGATTCCCCTGTCGTGGTGTTGACCACAGGAAAACGCAGCGGCCTCTCCCGGCCCCGCATCGAGCCGAGCACCGGCACGGCCGACAGCAGCGCCCTTGTATAGGGATGTTTGCCGCGGTGGAAGATATCGGCTGTGGCGCCGCTTTCAACCTGTTCGCCGCGATACATCACGACTGTCCTGTCGGCGATCTCGGCAACGACACCCATGTCATGGGTGATGAAGAGAACGGAAGTCCCCTCCTCTTCCTGCAGCATTTTGATCAGATCGAGGATCTGGCCCTGGATCGTCACATCGAGCGCCGTCGTCGGCTCGTCGGCGATCAGCAGTTTCGGCCGGCTGGCGAGCGCCATGGCGATCATCACCCGCTGACGCATGCCGCCGGAGAAACGATGCGGGTATTCATCGAAGCGCGAGGCGGCAGACGGGATGCGGACCTTTTCCAAGAGCCGGATCGTCTCGGCCCGGGCATCGGCCCGGCTCATATCGGAATGGCAGAGCAGCGCTTCGGAAATCTGATCGCCGATGGTGAAGAGCGGATTGAGCGATGTCATCGGCTCCTGGAAGATCATCGCCACCTCATTGCCGCGCACCTGCCGCATGGCATGTTCCGGCAAGGCCAGGAGGTCGCGTCCGCCAAGAATGACCCGGCCCTCGACGCGGCTTGTGTCGGCCTGCAGCAGCCGCATGATCGAGAGCGAGGTGACACTCTTACCCGAGCCGGATTCGCCGACAATCGCCACCGTCTCACCAGGTGCGACAGTGAAGGAGACGTCGCGCACGACCGGTTTCCAGGCGCCGTCGACCAGAAAGGACGTCGTCAGCCCCTCGACGGAAAGAACCGTGCTGGCTGTCTCGATCGATCGTGCTTGAACGCTGCCCATATCGTCTCTCCTGCGGCTCAATCCGGCCAGCGCAACAGCCCGTCGAAACGATGCCGGCTGCGGTTTTCGATCGGCGTGGCAATGATCTCATTGGAGGCGCGCGCCTTGTCGAGTTCCTCAGCCAGGCGCTCGGCGACGATTGTCTCTTGGCCCGGATGCAGGTTGCACGGGTCGAGATAGAAATAGCGGTGCTCCACCTCGTGATCGCGCACGATGATCGGCGGGTTGCCCCTCGCGAGCGCATCGGCCAGATCCCAGGCGGTGATATGCGCCTCTTCGGGATCGACGATCAGGCGCAGCCGATCGAGCGGATTGTGGGTCGGATCGGGTTCGATCAGTGCGGTGACGCCGGGGCGGCCGTCAAGCGTGCGCTTCCACAAGTTGAGATAGCCGGTCTCGCGTTCCCGGATGCCGGCATGGTCGCGGCGCTCCCAGGCTTCGAGTGCCGCCATGACGCCGAAGATGCTCTCCTTGCCGACCTTCATGCCGCGGCCGATGCCCATATTCTGCAGGAAGGCATGGCGCACCAGCTCCTTCCTGCCGGCGACGATGCCCGAGGTCGGGCCGCCGAGGAATTTGTGGCCGGAATAAAGTGCGATATCGGCCCCCTGCTCCAGGAAAATCCTGAGATCATATTCCGAGGCCGCATCGACGATAACCGGCACGCCCCTGGCGTGAGCGATCTCGACGAATTCCTTCAGGTTCAACAGGCCATAATCGACGACATGATGGGAGACGACATAGACGGCGGCGGCCGTCTTGTCGGTGATCGCATGCTCCATGTGGAAGCGATGCGTCGAGGTTGCCTGTCCCACCAGCACGACCTTGCCGCCGGCAAGCCGGATCGCCTGATCGACCGGGGCGCCATAGCTCACCACATGGCCCATCTGCACCAAGACTTCGTTTTTCTCGAGCATGGCATCCGGCAGCTTTTCGATCGCCAGCAGATTGTCGCCTGAGATGGCGCCGGCGACGGCGAGCGAGATGCCGGCCGAGCAGGAGGCAGTGACGAAGCCAGCCTCGCCGCCGGTCAGCCGGGCGATGACGGCGCTGGCCTTGCGCTGCAGGTCGTTGATCTCGACAAAATGCGGCAGGATCGATGCCATCGCTTCGATCGCCTCGGGCACGACGATCGAGGCGCCGAGGCTGGTCATCGTGCCGGACACATTGATGACGGGGCGAAGGCCGAGCGAAGGTCTGATATCATTGGGCATGAAGGTCTCCAGAGGTCTGGGGCGAGGAACGGGTCACGGGTGGACGCTGCTCCAAATATGCAAGCTCTCGTCAGCCATTCAAGGCGACGATCGCCTCGATTTCGACGGTGATGTTGCCGGGCAACGAGCCGAAGCCGACGGCCGAGCGGGCATGTTCGCCGGCCGCGCCGAAAACCGCGATCAGCAGATCCGAGCAGCCGTTGATGACGCTCGGATGATCCTCGAACTCCGGCACGGCATTGACCATCCCAAGCAGCTTGACCACCCGCTTGACGCGGGAGAGATCGCCGAGCGCATCATGCATGACGGCGAGCAGGTTGATGCCGGTCAGCCGCGCATGCCGATAGGCCTCCTCGACACCGACGTCGGCTCCGACCTTGCCCGCATGCAGGAAGCCGTCGGCCTCGCGCGGCCCCTGGCCGGAGAGGTAGAGCATATTGCCCTCCACCACATGCGTCACGAAATTGGCGATCGGCGGCGGCGGCGGCGGAAGCTTGATACCGAGGGCAGCCAAGCGTTGGTAAGGCGAGCTCTCGACCTTGCTGGCGGCGGTTGGAAACTGATTCACGCAAACTCCTGTCATGCGAATTTTGGATTGGCGAATTTGGGAGCCGATTGAGAGGTCGGCGGATTAAAGGTCCTTGCGAAGTCTTGGATCGAGCATGTCTCTGAGGCCGTCACCGACCATCTGCAACGACAGCACCGAGAGAATGATGGCCACACCCGGAAACAGCGTCATCCAGTCGGCCTGGCCGATATATTGCCGGCCGGCGGCAATCATCGTTCCCCAGGTCGGAATCTCCGGGCTGACGCCGAGGCCGAGGAAAGACAGGCCGGCTTCGGCAAGCATGGCGCTGGCGAAGAGGAAGGTCGCCTGCACCAGGATCGGCGAGAGCAGATTGCGCAGCACGTGCCGCGTCATGATGTGGAAAGTGGAAATGCCGAGCGCCCTTGCCGCCTCGACATAAGGCAGCTCGCGAATAACCAGCGTCGACGCACGCACGATACGGGCAAGGCGCGGCGCATAGACGATCGACAGCGCGATGATGACGGTGGTCAAGGACGGGCCGAGGGCGGCGACCAAGGCGATCGCCAGCAGAATGTCCGGAAAGGCCATCATCGCATCGATCAGCCGGGCGATCGGCGTGTCGAGCTTCTGGAAAAAGCCGGCAAGCAGGCCGAGTGTAACGCCGATCACCGCCGACAGGCTGACGACCGCGGCGCCGACCAGCAGCGACAGCCGGCCGGCGAAGATCGTGCGCGAGAAAACATCACGGCCGAACTCGTCGGTGCCGAAAAAGAAGGTCTCGCTCGGCGGTTTCAGCCGGTTGACGATGGAAAGCTTGGAGGGCGAATAGGGTGCCACGACAGGCGCAAAGACCGCGAGCAGCACGAAGATCGTCAGGATCAGCAGGCCGACGGCCACCGTCTTTCGCTTCAGCAGGCGGCGGACGAATTTGCTGCTTTCGCTCTCGGCTGATTTGATTGCGATATCGGCCATCAGTAGCGCACCCTCGGATCGACCAGCAGATAGAGCATGTCGATCGCAAAATTGATCAGCACATAGAGCGCGGCGATGACGAGCAGCGCCCCCTGGATGACCGGATAATCGCGGCGCAGCACCGCCGAGACGACGAGGTTGCCGACGCCAGGCAGGCCGAAGACGGTCTCGGTGACGACGGCGCCTGAAATCAGCACCGCCGCCGTCAGCCCGAGCACCGTCAGGATCGGGATCAGCGCATTCTTCAGCGCGTGCTTGAGGATGACCTTGCGCTCGATCAGCCCCTTGGCGCGCGCCGTGCGGATATAATCGTCGCCGAGCACATCGAGCATCGAGGCGCGGGTGAAGCGCAGGATCAGCGCCGAAGAGACGATGCCGAGCGCAAAGGCCGGCAGCGTCAGATGATACATGCGCTCTGGGAAGGTCGAGCCGGGGCCGCCATAACCGGAGACCGGGAAGAGGTTGAACCGGACGGCGAAGATCTGCATCAGGATCAGGCCGAGCCAGAAGCTTGGAATGCTGGCGGCAAACATCGCCAGCGTCGTTGCCGCCTGGTCGACGAAGGAGCCGCGCCGATAGGCAGCATAGATGCCGATCGGCAAAGCGATGATGCTGGCGATGAGAAGCGAAAACAGCGTCAGGAAGAAGGTCGGCTCGGCGCGGTCGAGCAGAGCCGACGTCACCGGCATGTTGAGGAAGATCGACTGGCCGAGATCACCTTTCAGCAGTTGGCCGATATAATAGACATATTGCAGGCCGAGCGACTGATCGAGGCCGAGCCGGCTCCTGAGATCGGCAACATCCTGCGGCGTCGCATCTGGCCCGAGCATGACGGCCGCCGGATCACCCGGCGTCACGCGTACGATGACGAAGACGATCGTGACGACGAGAAACATCACGACGATCATGCCGAACAGGCGCTGGAGGATGTAACGGATCATCCCAACTTTGCTCCTGTACTTGGTCGATGTAGCATCGAGGCGGAATCCGCCGCCCCTCTTCCCTCATTCCTGTGCTCGTCACAGGAATCCAGCGCGTCCAAGTCCTTGGGCGCAAAAGACTCCGTGACCGGATAACGGTCAATCACGGCGCGGACGCGCCGTGGCTGGATTCCTGTGACATCCCTCGGGCGAAGCCCGAGGAAGGGAATGAGGGAGCAAGTGGAGGCCACCGACGTCACTCCATCACTTCTTGATCGAAGCGTTCCAGAAATACGGCCATGGGGCCGGATCGACGCCCTCGAGCTTGACCGACTTCGCCGAGACCGCATTGAAATCGCCGATCTTCATGAAGGGCGCGTCTGTATAAATCGCCTTCTGGACATCGGCCCAGAGCGCCACGCGCTTCTTCGGATCGACCTCGGAGGTGAAGGCATCGACGGCGGCCTTGCGGGCCGGCGTATCCCACCAGCCGGGCGAGCTGGTCGAGAGCGAGCCGATGAGGGCCGGCTCCGGCAGGAAGGGGCTGTGGGTGATGTAGATATCCCAGAGCTTCGGATCGGTGCGGCGCTGCGTCAGCGTCGCCCAGTCCACCACCTGCATATCGACGGTGAAGCCGGCAAGCTTCAGATATTCTGCGGCGACCTGCGCCATCTTGTAATGGAACTCATACTGGCGGCTGGTCAGGATGCGGATCGGCTCGCCATTATAACCGGCCTTCTTGGCGGCAGCGGCCGCGCCTTCCGGATCGGCGACATTATAGGCGCCTTCGACGCCGGCATCCGTCGACCAGGAGAAGGTCTTCGGATAGATGGCGCCATCGAGCGCATAAAAATCCTTGCTGCCGAAAGCTGCGGCCAGCATGTCTTCCATGCTCAGCGCCTGGCGGATCGCCTTGCGGATCTCGACATTTCCAGCGACGCCCTCCTTCGTGTTGAAGACGAAGACCGGATAACCGAAGGGCTTCAGCATGACCGGCTGCGAGGCCGTCGACGCTTTCAGCTTGTCGTAGGATTCCACCGCGATCGAATCGACATAGTCATACTGGCCGGAGACGGCGGCTTCGACGCGGGTATTCGCATCCGGCACCGGCACGAAGCGGATCTCGTCGAGATATTGATGACGGGCGCCGCCGTAGCCATTGCTGTCGCCCTCACGTGACTTGTAGCCATCGAAACGGACGAGCTGGATATACTGGTCGGCCTTGCGCTCCTTCAGCATGTAGGGACCGGTGCCGATGAACTCCTTCATCGGCTCGTCCTGTTTTTCGGCCGGAATGATGATTGCCGCCGAATTGTTGAAGGCAAGCAGCGACGTCAGCGGCGCATAGGGCTGCTTCAGCGTGATGGTGACGGTGGAAGCATCGCTAGCGGTGACCTTGTCGATGAAGCCGGCCACCTGCTTGCCGCGCGAGGCGATCTTCATCCAGCGGTTAAGCGAAGCGACGACATCTTCCGAGGTCATGTCGCTATTGTCGTGGAACTTGATGCCGGTCCGGAGCTTGATCGTATAGGTTTTGCCGTCGGCGCTGATCTCGGGCAGGCTTTCGGCCAGCAGCGGCGTGACGTTCCAGCTCTTGTCGAAAGTGTAAAGCGTTTCGAAAATATGCTGGGTGACGATGCCGACAAGATCGGCTGTCGACGACATCGGATCAAGCGTCGGCGGCTCGCCGATCGTTGCGACATTGATGACGCCGCCCTTTTCCTGGGCAAGCAGGGTCGAAGGCAGGACGACGAGCGCGGTGCCGAGCAGGAATGCGACCAGTGTTTTCATGTGAGGGCTCCCGTTTAGTTCCATTATTATGCAATTCATCTTTTTGTAACAGAATAAGAGATGAAGCGATGGTGTCAAGCGGAAGCCGCTGATTATATCGTGGGACGAGGATCAGGAGGGCGGGAAGCGCGCCCACTAGCCGTCTACGCCAGGGTTGTGCACTATGCCCCGGCGGGGAATCGGCAACCCCGCAGCTTTGATGGTGGGAGGGTTGAATGAACATCGATTTCAACGACGGAAAATGGCTGAACGAACCGGCCAGCTGGCGCGCAGACGAAACCGGCCTCACCCTGACGACCGACGAGAAAACCGATTTCTGGCGCGAAACCCACTACGGCTTCACCCGCGACAACGGCCACTTCCTCGCCTTTCCCACGACCGACAGCTTTACCGCCCAGATCCGCGTCCAGGGCGAATTCCGCACCCTCTACGACCAGGCCGGCCTGATGGTGCGCCTCGACGAGAAACGCTGGGTAAAAACCGGCGTCGAATTCACCGACGGCGAACCCTTCCTCAGCACCGTCGTCACCGGCGGCAGATCCGACTGGTCGGTGTCACAGCCCTTCAAGGAACTCGAAGATTTCCATATCCGCGTCACTGTCGCAAACGGTGCCCTGCGCATCCAGGCTTCACGCGACGGCCGCCATTGGCCGCTGCTGCGGCTAGCGCCTTTCCCGGCGGCTGACAGGTATGAGGTCGGGCCGGCTGCGTGCACGCCGGAGCGCAGCGGGTTGAGGGTGCGGTTTTCGGAGTTTTCGATTGGGGCAGCGATTACCACCGATTTGCATGATTTGAGCTAGCGTTTCCGGAACAGTATCAGCATCAAGAGTTGGAATACTTGAGAAACGCCCAGGTATCTGCTTCTAGATTCATCTCATGCGCCAGCGCCTGAATGTTTGTCAGCTCCTCCGAAGCCAACACGACATCATACTCGTACAACTGTGTGCATAGATTTTCCAATGCGACCACACACTCATTGTGCTCGGCAAGCGATATGTATTCTTGAATATCTTCCCCGGCCAAGCGCCCGTTAAAGTTGTTGATCAATTCGATTAACCGCTTCTCAATTTCCATCCATCCGCACCTCAACGAATTTCACTTAACCTTCACCCGACGGGTTCCAGACGCTCGGCGGATTAGACAGCAGGCGATGCACGCTGTCAGAGACTTCGCTCTTCAAAGTGATCTGACATTTTTTCGAGATAATCCCGACATTTATTTAAATCCGGGTAGTAGTCTGCGGTAAATCTTACTTCGCCCCGGTTACTGACTACCAAAGCACACTTTCGAAGACTAGCTTCTGGCGGTATCTGGATACGGAGATCCCTGAAGAACATCCAAGCCCGACGAACATTCAGACATTCGTCAAGAATTGGGCTCTCCCCATTTGCCAGAAAGTCCTGCCAATGTTCGCGACCGGCCTCCTCGGCAAGCTCTCTGATTTCCTCAAAGCTCAGCACAGTTTCCCCTATGGTTGATGTCCCGCTACATTAGCTCCCCGGGCGACTTAGCCTCCACCTTTATTGGCCAGCGCCTTCAATGGGCCCGTAACGATACCTATTGAACGGCGCTACCCGGAGCAAAAAGAACTGGGTATGCCGCTTGGGGCCATGATTAAATTATCTATCCTCGTCGGTTTTTTGCACCGTAGGGCAACCAATATCCGCGGAGTAGACGCGGAAGATAAGCTTCACCGATTGGCACGCCTGAGCACACTCATTGTGCTCCGCCCGAGATATTTATTCGTCAGGTAGCCGCTCGCCGAATCACTGATCAATGTAATTAGTCGCTTCTCGATTTCTATCCCTCCACACCTCAAGAGTGTGGGTAACGAAGCGCCGGCCGAGAAAAAGAAGTTCCTGGGACTGCCAATCAGCTAATCTGCATCGACCACGGTCATTCTTCAACGCCGAAAGGGGCGACTTCGGCGCACACAGGCATGAGCCTTTACAGGTCGGGGTCGTCCTTGCAATCTCCAGTCATCACACAATTGGAGCCGATTGATGTTTTGTGTGGCAACCGGCTGAGGATTTCACATGTCCACATGTGTTGAGCGAAATCGGAATCCACGTCCGCGCTATCAATCATGAGCTGCGCGGACGTGCAATTCGAGGCGAGCGCTGCCGCGCTGGCGCGACACACGGACACTGGAAAACAACGACATTCACCGGCGCTCTGCGTCTGACCGGTATGACCGCGCCGTTTGTCTACGACGGAGCAATGAACGGCAGCGTCTTCCTGGCCTATATCGAGCAAGTGTTGCTGCCGACGCTTCAGCCTGGGGATATCGTCGTCATGGACAATTTGCCCGCACACAAAGCAGCCGGGGTGCGCGATGCCATCGAGCGCGTTGGTGCAAGGCTTATGTTCCTGCTGCCCTAGAGCCCCGACTTCAACCCCATTGAGAACGCATGCTCAAAGTTGAAGGCCATGTTGCGGGCTCGGGCAGAACGAAAGATCGATGCTCTGTGGGACGCAGTTGGCGTGCTGATGCCGCGCTTCACGCAGACAGAATGCGCAAACTACTTCAAGGCTGCAGGATATGACCCGGATTAAACACGATCTGCTCTAGATGCGTCAGCCCCTTCGCAGATAACTCGTCTTCTCCAAAATCTATTTCCGGAAATGACTTTTATAGCAGCTGTACATGAGGCTCCCCATTGAGCGCCGAGTAGAGAGGAAATTGCCTGGCTCTCCCGATCGAAGCGAACCATGAAAACTCATATGCCAATGTTGATAACTGGCTTTCTTTGCAACCTAAATGACCTGGCATTTTTCCAGGTAGTCACTTTGTGCTCGTCGCATCGGACATAATTATTCTCCCAAAAATCGCCTCCTCAAGAACTGTTGGTAAGATTCGGGAGCAGCAGCGATAATAGGCAGCACCTCATTGCCCATTGCGAACATCCTGTCGAGGAGAGCCTCAACAAAATAATACATAAAATCTTCATGCTGCATAATAAATTCTTTGTTCTCTTTCAAAAATATCAATACTTCCTGCGAAGATTTATTCATTGGTATCTCCCTCGCAATATATTCGCATGCTACAATATAATATCCTTCGGAAATCACCATTTGAATTCCACCCAATTCTTCTAGACAGGAATCCAACTCATTATTCGAAAGAAAACCAAGTGATATCAATTTCTCCGCAAGACTAGTGAAGAATTCAGCGTCCGAGAGCATCATCGAGATCCCTTACGAGTTCTTTAGCAAAGTCGACATCTCGCTTCGTGTACGGATACGATCCCGGCGGTTGATTGTCTGCGTTGCGAATGAAGTTCATCAGCACTCTTCTGGTCTGGATAGCTTTTGGCGTGTGTCCTCTAGGCGACAATGACACGCCCGTTGCCTTTTCATAGCGGACGGCGTCTGCCAAACCGCCGTTGCCGACTCTGGCTCCAGGCTTCAAACCGCAGGAATGTGCAAACTACTTCGCAGCTGCCGGATACGACCCCGATTAAAATGGACGTGCTCTAGCCTTCTTTTAGACATCGGTGGTCGGTGTGAACCGTTCACAACAGAAATGGACTCATGACAACGAGGAGCGCTTCGCTACAATTAAGCGATCGAGTTGATGCAATGATATCCCGGGGCACCCTGCAAGTTTCCACGCATGAAAGTATTCAGGATAGGGTGATATTACCCTTCCATCGACCGTCACCGGATCCTTCCTGCTCCCATACTCGATCAAGAACTGAAGGTGTTGAAGCGCCATTCCACGAAGTCTCTGTGAATATCTATCAAGGCGCTCGAAGGCAGCAAGGTCAGCGAATTCGCTTTCGCCAATCAGCATTTTTACGATATCAGCCGCGAAACCTTCGTCAACAAGCCATCGCGTTGCCCGACGAGACCATTACCCTGATGGAAGGCTCCTTGGCTGACGCAGACGGGCCGGTCGGTTTCAACGCAATGAAAGCCGATGCGGGCCGGGCGACTTTGGACAATATCCTGGAGGTCACCGAGCGTCTGGCGTTCATCCGGAAAAATTCTACCCCAAGGTTAAATAGATTTTTTAACGAAGATGCTTTTCCGCTTCCAAGAATATTTCCCGAAATATCTCCTGATACGCCAGAACGTTAGGGGTATCCTTCTCATGAAGAAACACGGTTTTTACATGCATATTTCCGTTAATTGGATGAATAGGTTCTTCTGCCTTTAAAGCTTCTCTTGCGCTATCAAGCCAGCGCCCATTTGGGACCGATTCACCACTTGCGATGAACCTAAATTCTGGATCCACAGGAATACGAGAGAACTCCAGAGCTGCAAAGTGATGTGTCGGCCCTGTAATGCGAGAACATTTGATAACATTGCCATCTATTCTGATAATCATTACTTCCACCAATCTGGCGCAGGGAAATTCACCGATGCGGCATCATGCGCTTCGCAATATCCGCAGTCTCGTTTTATCTCGATCCACCGTTCAGCTATTTCATGCCGTAAAAGCTGAATATCATCATCAGTAAATGTGCCGACCTGCAAGCGATGCCAAGATTCTGCGATTTTAATGTCACTATCAAATCTAGCCCTTTCAGCAGGAATCCCTAAATCTACATATCTGTCTAAGGTATGCTCGTCCAAGAATAGATGATCCTTAACCTTCTGGATATTCTCGGCTTTAAGTCCTGTATTGCGTGCAATGTCGCCCACATCAGTGGCATTTTCCCGAATGGCTTCATATGCTTCATCAGCAGATCCCGAGAAGCCTCCCGCACCTGTCTGTCCTCCATTTGTCGGTTGACCCGACTGAGTGAGTTCTTCCACTGCGCCCTTACCAAAGAAGCCAAATCTCGTGAGGAGCGCAACAGCCTGCAAAGCGGAGATTGGATTACCGTCAACCGCCTCCTTCACAGTGGCTGGGAGACTGTTCACGAAGAAGGGATCCGCCAATATATACGCTAGATCACCAGTCATCTCCTGTATCTGGGCATCTGTAAGACTATCGTAGTTTTCCGGCGCCCTGAGTTTCCACAACTGAGCGATGGAACCATCGGCAACCAATTTCTCAGCTGCTGCCTCTTTATCTTCTAGAGATACCCAATATGAGATTCCTCCAGAATAACTTGATACAGCAGCGAGAACATTTAGCGCTACACCGTAACATCCAGCGCCAGAATAATTGTTAGCTCTACAAGAAATAAACTCCGCTTGCTGCCGTTTATCTTTTTCTTCAAGTCGCGTTTTCTCACCACAGGCTTTCGAGTCCGCACCCTTTGAGGCAGCACACACTGCTTTTGCCGCATTCAGCGCATCATTGTCTGCATGATTCAGATAGTTGTATTGATAGTTTGCAGTACCATATCCAGCACCATCAGCGCCGCCCACAACTCCGCCCACGCCAGCAGCAAGGGTTGCACCAATCAGCTTAGCGAGCGCATCGCCTTCGGGTGTTCCTTCGTATTTTGTGCCTTTAAGCATGCCCTTGACGAGCTCGGCGATAGCCGGCGCCATCAAGGTCGTCGCGGCACCGCCCAGAGCGGCTTTAATCGCGCCTTCCCAGCCATTGACGCCACCAAGAATACCGCCTCCGATGGCGTGCAGCAGCGCACGGCCTGCACCGCCTTCCTTCCAGTAGTCCATCCCTGCCTGGTCTTGGTTCAGAGTAGCTTGCTTGTAGAGTTCGCTGGCAATATCACCGGCAAGCCCCGCCATAGTTTTCTGCGCTTCCTGCAGATCGGCCTGCGTCTTGTATTGGTCGCGCAGGATGTTCTGCAGATCTGGTAGGCCGGGTAGCGACGTGTTGGTGTTTTCCGTGTCGCGTCGGATCGTGCCGATGGCCTGCGTCTGGTGCTCGGGATCGGTAATCGTGATGTCGATGTTGCCGCCGATGGCCGAATAGGCCTTACCGGTTTCGCTCTCCCCGTCTTTGACCTTTGCGAGACTCAGGCCGCCGGAGCCGATCGAGGCGCCGTAGGTGTCGGCCTTCCAACGCGAATGGGTATCGACGTCGGAAACTTCGAGTGTACCGGTTTCGAAGTGGTTGTCGCCGGCCGGAGCCTCGCTGGTGAGCAAGCCGCCCACGAGCGTCGTCTTCTTGTCGACAGTCAGATCGAGGCCGCCGGTGCCGGCATGGATGCCGGATTGCTCGGAGACCAGGGCGGCATCGCCCGTCGCCTTCTGCGTCGAGCCGGAGGCACTGAAGCCGTCCGTGCCTATCGAGCCGGAGAGGTTGAGCTGGCGGGCCTCTGCGGTGGCCGTGTCAACCAGGCTCTCGACCGTCAGGTTACGGACAGCAGCGGTCACCGAATTTCCGGTGACGGTGGCGCCCCTCAAAGTGAGGTCGTTGGTCAAAATGGTGACGTCGCCGGTGCCGTTGACACGGGTGTTGTAGTTCGTCAGCCCCGTCGTGCCGTCATTACCCTTGCCGTAGGAACCGCTGACGCTGACCCCGGGCACGCATTTCGACTTCGTGCCGCACTCCCACTTGACGCCTACGCCAACACTATACGACGAGTTCTTGCTTGACGTATCCGACGAGCCGGTCGCCGCATTGAGGTTGATGTCGCCATTCTTCGCCGACAGGAGGATGTCTCCGGTTAGTGGATCGTCGGAGATGGTCGGCAGGCCGAACTTATCGTAGCCCGCGGCAATCTGAGCGCCGTCGCTGGTGATCGAGCCATTCTCAGCCTCCAGCGCGATCGAGCGGCCGGCGCGGATGTCGGTAACGACGGGCGTCGAGGATGACGAGGACGAGCTGTTTTCCTGATGGTTGACGCCGGCCGACAGCGACACCGAGAAGCTGAGGCCTTCCGCTGTGGGAGAGGTGTCCGTTAGTTGCTTATAGGCTTCCTTCAGGCCCTTGTAGCCCTGATAGAAGCCGAGACCGGCAATGGCGGTGTTGGTCACGGCGTTGACGCGGGTATCGCCGGCAAGGCGCTCAGCCGAGTTCATGATGCTGCTGGCTGCTTGGCTGACCTGGCTGGAGACGCTGAGCGTCACGCCGGCGAAGGTCTTCTCATGCATCTCCTCATAGTTGGTCTTATCCGCGGCCGACAGAAGATTGATGTCATTTTTCGCAAACAGATTGACGTCCCGTTCGGCCGCGACCTGCGTGGCCTGCAGGTTGACGTTGTTGCCCGCCGAAATGTTGAGGTCGCGCCCCGCCGAGAGCGTCGACGCCGCATTGGTGTCTGACTGCTGCGCCGAGCTGTCCTTGCTTGTTTGCGCGCCGATGCCGACGGAGAAGCCACCATTGCCGGCGGAGAAGGACAGGCCGAAGCCGGACTTCTTCTCCTGCTCGGACTGCGAGAAGCTTTCCGCGCCGGGCGTCACGTTGACGTCGCGTGCCGCCGACAGGTTGATGTCGCGCTCGGCGTCGACGGACGAGCCCAGGATGTTCAAGTCGGTCGCCTTCGCAGTTAGCGTGACGTCCTCGCCAGCGGAAAGCGCCGAGCCGACATTCAGCTTCGAGGCCTGGGCGCCCTTGTTCTGCTGGCTCCCGTAGATCGAAATGAAACCGCCACCGCCGCCGACACCGAAGCCGGATTTTTTGCGCTGCTCCTCGAGCTCGTGCGTCTCCTGCGCCCCGATGACCGAGACGCTATCGGCCGTAACGGAAATCGATTTGTCGGCAGTGGCCTTCGAACCCGATATCACCGCCGCGCCGTCAGCACTCAGATTAATGTTGCCGGATGCGCCGAGTTCGGAGGCGACGGTGGTCTCGTCGTAGCTCTTGTAGCTGGATGAGCCCTTGGACAGGAAGCCGCTGCGCGAGCCCTTGTCGTCCTTGGCGCTGGTGTCTTTGCCGGAGGCGATGACGAGGTCGCCGCCGGTGGTGATGTTCAGGTCTGCCGCGGCGCCGCCCTCCTTGCCGGCCTCGATCTTCGAGGCGGAGATGACCGTGTCCTTGCCGGACGTGATATCGACGCCTGCGCCGCCGCTGATCGATGAACCGACGGCTGTCGTCGTCTCCAGATGGGTGGTGGTCTTCTCGCTCGTACCGAGGAAACCGCCCTTGCTGCTGAGCCTGGTGTCGAGGGTCGCGGTGTCGGTGGCTTCGGCGATCGTCACGTCGCCGTCGGCCTTGAGAACGAGCTTGCCGTCGGCTGCAAGCTTGCTGCCGACGATGTTGAGGTCGTGATCGCCGCTGCCGCTGCCTGCCGTCACCGAGAGATCGCCGCCGGCCGATATTTCCGAGCCGACATGGGTGATCGACGAGGCGGACTTCTTGCCGAAGGTGGATGCGGAATGCTCCTGCGCGGCCGTGACGTTGATATCGTCGCCGGCGCTGAGCGCGACATTGCCGCCGGCCTTGACGGAGGAGCCGGAGAGCAGGATGTCGTCGCCTGCCTTGACGGTCGCATTCGTGCCGGCGGAAAGCTGCGATTGCTGCTGGTCGGTGGAGAGGGTCCTGGTGTAGCCGGACTGGTTGTTGCGGGCGACATCGGTCGACACCACTGCCACCGAGCCGTTGTCGGCGGTCACATCGAGCGTCGTGCCCGCCTTGGCGGAGCTGCCGATGACGTTGACGTTATCGGTGGCCTTGATCGTCAGGGCCTTGCCGCTGGCAACCTGGCTGCCGGTGGCATTTACAGCGTGACCGCCTGCGGTCATCGCGGGCTGGCCGTCGTTTTCGACCTTGGCGGCATCCAGCGTTACATTTTTGCCGGAGAGCGTGGCGTCACCCGTGGCATTGACCTTGACGCCCTTGAGCGCGAGATCGCCGCTGCCGCCGGCAAGCTGCAGAGCGCCACCTGCCGTCACGCCTGCATTGGTATTGACGACGTTCTGGCCGCCGATCGTCAGCGTCTGGGCCGCCAGCGTAATGCCGTTGGTGGCATTGAGCGCCGTATCGCCGCGCGACAGGAACGTACCGCTGCCCTGGATGGAGCTGCCGGAGACTTTAAGGCCGCCGGCGGATGCGATCAGGCCGGAATTGTCGACATTACCGACATTCATATCGACCGAGCCGCCCGCCATGGCGGCGCCGGCGCCGGTCAGCTTCTGCCGGTCGGCGGCGGCGACATAAACGACGGGCGCGAGCACCTGCACGCCGTTGACGGTCTGCCACTGGTAGAGGACGATCGACTCGGTCAGCGCCGCCGCCTGCTCAGGCGTGAGGCCCTGGCCGACGGCCAGGCCATGATTATTCGCATAGGTGGCGCCCTTGTCGAGCAGCGTCTTCATCTGCTCGATGGCGTCTTTGCCGGCAAGGAAGGTGCTTCTGCCGAGCCCTTCGCCGACGAGCTGCCGCAACTGCGTGTCGATCAGTTGGTTTTCGAAATAGGCATCTCCGAGGAACGGCACCGTCGTCTCCGGCTGATAGCCGATTTTGTCCATGAAATAGCCGGAGCCATAGAAGGTGCCGACATCGAGGTAGGCTGCGCGGGTTTCGAACAGGAAGGTCTGGTGGGCTATCTTGCCGCCGAAGCCGCCGGAATTCGGTTTGGCGGGAGGCAGGAGGGCGCCGCCGCCGAGCCCCGAATTGACGTTGAACAGCGCGCCGCCGGCGGTCAGGCCGGTGAGTGCCGAAAGCGGATCGCCGGGATTGCTAGCGGCGGCGACGCTGGCGCCGCCGGCCATCGAGCCGGCCGCCGACGTATTGTTGACGCTGCTGTAGTCGACGGAAAGCGCGCCGCCGGCCTTGATATTGGCCGATACGCCGCCGATCGCCTGGACGGAACTGACGATGGTCGAGCCGTTGGCGATGTTTTTCGAGGGATTGGCGGTGCCGTTGGCATTATAGGCGGTGCAGGCGCCCTGGGCGTTGCAGGTCGTCGTCGTCGTGCGAAACAGGGTGACGCCGGTATTATCAAGCGTCGAGCCTTTCAGCGTCGCGCTGCCGCCGGCCTCGATCGAGCTGTAGGCATTGGTGAGATTCGTGGCGTCGATCGTAAGGTTGCGGCTCGCCCGGATCGTCGCTTCCGGGCTGAGCGTGCCGACCAACCGGTCTTCGTAGACCGACTGGCTGAGATGGGACGACCAATCCCAGCTGTAGGTGGTGCTTTCATCAGAGCCGCTGAAATTCACCTCGTCGACGATGAAATAGCGCGACGGATTGTTGGGATCGACAACGGGATTGCCGTTCGCATCCCTCGGTACGCGGGCCCTGATCCAGTCGATGATCGGCGTGACCTTCTCCGGCCCGTCGGCCGAGATCCAGGTCCATGCACGATAGGTCGTGCCGTCGGCAAGCGTCGCCTTCGACCAGAGCAGCGGCTGATAATCCTGCCACAACCCCGGATCGACGCCAGCATAGAGCTGGAACATGTTCTGATCCGCGGTCTCGAGATAGCCGAAAGGCAGGCCGGCGGCGACGGGGTTGAGCGTGAAGCCGCTGACGACGCCCGAGGAAACCAGCGTCCCGGTCGTCCATTGCGGAGTGGCGGCCCGCTGGTTGGTCAGATTGCTGGTCAGGATGGACATGTCGTTTCCGGCCTGGATCAGACCGGAAACATTGGTGACTTCAGCATTTCTCTGTAACGCCGTCACCCCGGCAATCGTAAGATCCTTGCCTGATATGATGGCGCCCTGGTCGTTCGTAAGGACCCCGCCGATGAACAGACGGGCATCATTGCGGGCATAGGCAAGGCCGGTGGCGTTGTTGGTCAGATCGCCGGAAATGTTGACGGTGAGATCGTGGCCGGCGGCCAATTGCCCGGCATTGGTCAGCGACGGCAGGGTCAGCGTCAGGTCGTGATCGGCGAGCAGCGCCGTGCTGGCCGAGGTGGAGAGGCTAGAGGCGTTGATGGCGATGTCGCCCGAACCGCCGGCATTGGTGACGGCATTGATCCTGGCACCGCTGAGATCGGCGGTGCCGGAGAGATTGAGGGCGAGGCCGCCGAGAGTGATGCTGCTGTTGGCGAGGTTGGCGCTGGCGGCATTGAGCGTCAGCGTACCGCCGGCGGCGAGGTTGCTCGCCCTGCCATTGGAGAGGTCGATATTGGTGGCGGTGAGCGTCAGGTTGCCGGCAGTGCTGGTGGGATTGCCGTAGCTGATCTGGCCGGAGGCGGAGAGATCGGCGTCGCCGAGGCTCCGCAGCTTGCTATAGGCGAGATTCTGGCTGGCATCGGCCGAAAGATCCCCGCTGCTCACCAGCGCATTGGAAACGGTGATCGAACCATTCGTGGCGGTAAGGCTCATATCGCCCGCCGGCTGCAGCACCAGTGCGGCATTGGCGGATTGGGCGGTGGCGGTGAGATCGACGCCGGAGGCGATCGTGGCGGCTGCAATCGAACGGCCTGAAGCCGTGACGTTGCCCTCAGCCAGGACATCACCCGATATGGCAACGTCGGCGCCGGCCGACAGCGTGAGATTGTTGCCGCTGACAAGCGAGGCGGCGGCGATCGCGCCTGAAGTCGCAGTAACGGAAAGAGAGCCTGTGCTCTTCACCGAACCTGCAATCTGGATACCGCCCAAGGTGGCGGACAGGATGAGCGCATTGCCCGCCACGACGCTGCCGGCGGCGATACCGGCAGACGACGTTATCTGGACGTTGGCGGCGCTGTTCACCTCGCCTGCGACACTCAAGAGGCCGCTGCTGCCGGACAACAGGATGTCATCATCGGCGGCGACCGTATCGAGGGTGATGCCCTGGTCCGCCTGAACGGTGACCTTTGCCTTCGACGTGACCTTGGCAGCCGTCACCTTCGCCTTCGAGGAGATCGAAACGCCCTGCTGGCCGGAGACATTGCCGAGCGAGATCTTGCCGTCGGCAGACAGGAACAGCTCGCCGGCATTGGCGGCCATGTCGCCGCGCATGCGCACGCCGGCGCCCTTTTCGGTGACGACGATCTTGATGCGGTCGGCCTGCATGGCGCCGAGCGCCGAACCGTCGATCGCATATTCCGGCGTGCCTGATGTGGCGGCAAGCGCCGTGGCGTTGCCGGTGGCATAGTCGAACTGATTGCGGCCGGCCGTGACGCGAAGATCCTTGCCGTAGACCGGGCCGTTGACGGTGACTGAACGCGAAACGATATCGAAGAGATCCACAGCGCCAGGGCCGGCGGCGAAGTTGCCGCCATTCGGTCCGATGGTGACATCGCCGCCGTTGACCGTGAATCCTTTCAGCGCGCCGTCCGCGCCGATATCGGGGACGCCTGTCGTCAGCGTCGCATGCGGCGTGTTGATGAAGCCGCAACCGTCACAGGTGATTCCGTTCGGATTCGCGATGACGACGTCGGCGCGCCCGCCGAACACCTCGATCGCGCCGTTCAATGCCGAGCGATTGCCGCTGGTCACTTCGTTGAGGATGACCGATGCCGGCCCCGATGTATTGAGATTGGCATTGCCGGGCGTGACGCCGCCAAGATTGGAGGTGCCGATCTCGCCCTTGAAGTTGTTGAGGATGAGGCCCGGCGTGCCGACGTTGAAGTTGTCGTATTTGTTATGCGACAGGCCCTGGCTGTTCGGCGTGACGATGTCGATGAGCGGCACGCCGTTCGGCGCCGTGCCGACGCCTGGCTGATTGGCCGCCGGCGCCGTGGTGCTTGCCGAGACTGACTGGGCATTGGCAAGCATCGGCTGAAACACGAGCAAACTGCTCAGCAGGAGTGCGAGCGATTGGCGGGCAAAATGCGTGAACCTGCGAACGGATCTTCCATCGGCCCCGGCGACGTCACGTTTTGTTGTCGTCGACTTGCCCAGTCTCTTGCTCATCGTATGTTTTCCGCCGCCCGCAGCCGCGCAGCGGATAAAATCACGCTGCAGTTGTACTTTTTCAAAATGACCGACACCATAACCCTTGGTCACGGTCAACTTCCGCCTGTGCTTGAGGTAAATGCAATCCGAACAAAATGGACGCGATTTGCCGCGTCCATTCATGTCCGGCTTGCCTATTCCCCGAACCTCTTGAACGTGATGGAGGAATAGGCTCCCGGAAGGACCTCCCTCATGACCTCGCGTTCGGCCGCGCTTGCTTCCTGACCGACCACGATGGGGTGGGTCCTCGTGCCGTGAACACGGAAGTAGCCGGCGTCGACGATCTGACCCTCGCCAATGGTGATCGTGCTCGCACCTTCCAGTGCGCTGATATAGCTGAACAGGCCGCCATGGTCGCCGCCCGCCTCGAGCGTCGTGGTCCCGTTCGGCGAAGACATCTGGCAGGAAGCATAGGTCACGACATAAGTACCGGGCGCGATCGGAGCGAAGACGCGTTCGTACTCTTTCGCATTGCCGACAGGGTTGAGGAGATTGCCTTTTATGTCCGCCGGCTTGCTTTGCTCGGGCAGAAGCCATTTGAAACCGCTGTAGACATCCTCAGGAGCAGCCACCTTGTCAGGTTCGCCGTCGACGAGCTTGCGAAGACGAATCTGGCCGTCGCATCGGATGGGACCGAACAAGCCGGGATAAAGAAAGCGTACGAGGATCAGCGCGCCTTTCTGTTTCCTTTTGTTGAGGATCTCGGTGGATTTTGCCACTCTTTCGCTAGCGACCATCCCGGGATCCGTTGTCCCGCCGCACGACGCCAGCAGCACGGCTATGATGCTCAATCCCGCAGCCGCAAAAGCTCTTTTGGTCATACGACATTTCTCCGTTTCGATTGGGACAGAGGGTTCAAACCGTGGCGCGGCCCCGCGCCATCCCTTCGACAATATGACTGCTCATCGCAGGCCTTATTTCTGGGTGAGCCAGGTTTTGACGTTGCGGGTGAAGGACTTGGACAGGCGCTGTGCCATGATGTCGGGCGCCCCCGAGGTCGTTGCCGCATTGATGGCGACAGCAACGATCACGCCGTAGCCACTCCCGCGCATGGAGAGGTCTTCGCCATGGATATTTTGCGCTTCGGCGATCAATTGCCCTGTCTTGGCGTCCTCCAGCCGGACGGTCCCATCGATCATGCTGTCATGGCCGCCGATGATCCGGGCCTGTTTGGTGGTGACATCGAAGACGTGCAGCGTGACGACCAACCTGCCGCGCGTGGGGCCGCCAGGCACGCCGATCAGTTCCTTCGCCATCGTGGCCTGAAGTGTGCGAACCGCCTCCTGGACCTGCTGGTCCGGCTTGTCGCCGAAACCGAATGTCTTGACGTCGGGGGCCAGCTCGATCCGAATCTCGCGCACCGATGTCCGCTGAAGGGCGGCGATCAGCCGGGGGTCTATCCTCGTGGTGACGCAGGAGGCCAACGTCGCCGCCAGCAGGAGAAGGGTTAGAAAACGCATGATACGCATAACAACTCCAGGATTCTCTAGTTCGATTGGTCTGCAGGGTTCAGTTCCGGCTGTCCGACGAGGAGGCAGGCTTCGGCTTGCTGTCGAGATGTTTGTAGAGCTCGGTCAGCTGCGACTTCGGCGCCCGGCATCCCTTCGATTTGGCGATGCTGGTCAGGACATTGTTCCTGTTGCGCAATGCATCGATCTCGACCTTCTCGGGCGATTTCGGGTCCATGAAAAACAGCGCCGGCAGGAACAGCAGCACACCGGTCGCCCCAAGGACGATGTTCTTGCCTTGCGCATCGGTCCGCTCCTTCACCGTCGACGAGATCTGCCGCTCGTTGGCCTCGAATTCACGGGTGATGCCGGCGCAATCGAAGGCGCTGTCGGACGGGTTGGTCGAAGCGACCGGACGTGCCTCTCGGCCGGCACAGCCGGCAAGAGCCAGAGAAAAGGCAAGGATCAGCGCCGTCGATCTTGGAAGGATTTTGGCGGGCTTGTTTGTCGAAATGCTGCGGGTGGTCATTGTCCTGCTTTCGTTACCAATGAGCGGATGCGCTGAAATAAAAGAGCCCGCCCTCGACATCGTCGAGGCTGCTTGCAACAATGTCGGAATAGCCGAGGTCGGCGCTGATATTGCCGCCGACGGTCCTGATGCCGGCCGTCCAGCTGGCGAGATCGCCGCCTGTCATGTCGAAGCGTTTTTGCGCATAGACATGGCCGTAGTCGAAGCCGAGATAGGGGCGCAGCTCACCGAATGCCTTCGCAGCCGCGCCGCCATTTTGGTTGGACCCCGTTCTCCAGACGATCTCGTTGTGGCTGAACGCGCCGTTATTGCCGAACAGCACGCTTTCGCGGGTGCCGCGGACATTGCCGTAACCGCCGAGCGAGATCTGTTCGGCGCCAAGGAGATTGTCGGGAGAATATTGACCTGTGATGAGCGAGGTCAGTTCAAACTGCCGGCCGCCGGCCTGGAACGGCTGCGTCACACTGATCGTGGCGTTGAATTTCGAAAATCGCGGATCGGCATTACCGGCGCCGGGATCCCCCGGGTCCACCGCATCGAACAGGCCGAGCCCCTTGTCATAGCTGGCGTCGAACATCCAGATGCCGCCGAACATGCGGCGGGAATGGGAAATGCCGATATCGCCGACCGTATAGCGGCGGCTGCCGACCTCGATCAGATTGCCGAGCAGGAAATTGTTGGTCTGTTTGTAGGTCAGGCCGCTGCGGACGGTGGTGATCGAATCCTTGTCGCGGAAGACGACGCGATCGATGCCGAGACCCGCCTGCCCCGAATTGCCCGAGGTTTCGAGCGTGCTGAAGTTTCCTTCGACGGCACTTTCATACTGGTACCAGGAGCCGTTCAGCGAAACGGTGGAGTAACCGTAGGGCACGCTGACGCTGCCGGAATAGCTGTTGCCAAAACCTTTTCCGTCGTCGCTCCACGGATAGTCCGGGCCGCTATGCTCGTAGGAGAAGTTCCACTGATCGTTGATATCGAGCAGATCGTCGAAGCCGAGCGATGCCGAACTCCGGGAAAAGCCGGTGCTTTCCTGCCCCATATTGTTGTTGCCGAAGGAAACGTGCCAGGGCCGCCCCTGACGGTTTTCGATGTTGAGGATGGAGGTTCCGTCCTTCGGACCGGGCAGCATGGCCGACTTGGCATCGTTGAACTGCAGCCGGTTCATCTGGTCGAGCCCCTGCTCGATATCGCGGATATTGACCACCCGGCCGATCAGACCTGGAAAGGCTGTCGCCAGCGAAGCGTTGCCGGCAACTTTCTGGCCATTGAGATAGATGTCGGAGAGCGTGCCTTCGACGACGAGAAGGCGGAGGATCCTGGTCTTGCGGATATCCTGCTGCGGCACATAGGCCCGCGAGGTGACGTAGCCGTGATCGATATAGAGATGGGTGACCTCTCTGAGGACCGCATTGATCTCGGCAAGACCGATGCAGCGGTTGCCGTAGGGCGCCGTCACCTTGCCGATTTCCTGCGCCGAGAGAAGGTGCGTCCCATCGATCTCGACCCGGGTGATGTCGAAACAGGCGCCGTTCCCGCCGCCGGCGGGCACAGCGCCGTGCTCCGTCTCCGCGCCGCCGCCCGGGGTGGCGCGGCGAAGCGCATCCAGCCGCTGCGTCTGCGACTGCTCGTCCTGACGGCGGTTGAAATCATCGGCCGGCGTTTGTGCGTAGGCGGGGGCGATCGCCACTGCGAGGGTAGCGCCAGCAACCAGAAGGCATCGAATTTCTGTGGTCATGGGTGAAATTCGGCTACTTCGCGGCGATGGACTGGAGTTCGTCGAGGGCCGGTTTCAGCCCTTTCAGCGAGAAACGGATATTGACGTCCTGGCCGTTCATCAGCCGCACCAGCCCTTCGGCACTCGCGCCCTTTTTCAGCGCCGCGGCCGTCTTGGTATCCAGCGCCAACTGCGCCCAGCATCCGGTCTGGTTGCAGTTTCGGTAATCGAGCCTGGCGACGGGCTTGCCGTCCGCCTTGATCGACAGGCCCGAGGGCAGGAAGACGTTGAGCGGCAGAAGGGCAGTCAGCACCAGCGGCGGCTTGCCCTTGTCGGCCTTGCCTTGGGAGCCGGCCGGCAATGCTGAAATCGCCAGCGTCAGGATATTGACCGGCTTGCCGTCCTTGGCGACTTGCGCGACCTGTGCGACCTCGCAGGCCTCGGTGCCTTCAGCACCGGTGCAGCGATAATACCAGTCGTCGAATTTCTGTGATCTTATTGTCGGCGCCGATTGGGCCGGCGCCTGCACCTGTTCTTGATCCGCTGGAACGGCAGACTGCGCAAAAGACGGATTGGCACAAACAATATATATCAAAGCCGGGGCGATCGTCCGGAGGCCCCGCTTCATGCCGCTTTTCGAAAAGTATCTCATTTAAAATGCAACTTCAGGAAGATTTTATTCACGTGGCCAGTCATATCGCTACAATCCGCACCTCGGTCAACCTTAACGTGTCAGCACGGTAAAGTTTGCGTTAGGTATTTACTTCGCGTTCTGGGAGATTCCGTCCAGTCTGCCCGAGACCCCACTCTCGACGACATCGCCCGCCGATTCCAAAATTAGAATGAAACCGAGTGGCGAGGCATAGGAGACGACACGCAACTTACGCGAAGCTGGCCATCAGCTCGTTCTCATTGAAAATCAGGCGCATAGGCGGACGGGATGAATAATTCCGCGCTATCGGAAATCCATAGGATTTTGCGGAAGATGAGCCGCACTCATTTTGAAGAAGAGACGTTCCCAGGCGCTGGGATCATTTCCAATACTGCGCGCAAATACAGAGATGTATTTTAGAAATTCATTGCACCACCGGTTGCTATTGTTGTTCTTTCGTAAAAAGAGAGCACAACCGAATGGCGAAACGGTAATGCCGGCGTTGCTCGGAATGGAATCCGCCGATAACATTCGGGAAAATCATGTTAGCCGCGAATCGGCGATGCTGATCCTTCCTCTCTCGTGAAAGGCCGAGTTGCAGGGAACGATTTCACGCGCGGCGCAGCCGCAGGACTGTCATTTTCGAGATGACATCCGCCCCGTTCTCTGCGAAAAAGAACGTGATGAGAGACAGGGGCGTTCGTCGGAAGACGGGCTGAGAAGCACCCTTCGAACCTGAACCGGATAATGCCGGCGGAGGGAGTCGCTCGGGGTCGCGGTTTTGCCCGCACGAATTGCCCCGTGCCCGCCCCCGCCTGAAAGGGGCCACATGCAGACCAGGACCACGCCAGGAGCCATGCTGAAGGCGATGCGCGACAAGCCGCCGCTCGTTCAGTGCATCACCAATTACGTCGCGATGAATGTCGCCGCCAATGTTCTCCTGGCCGCCGGCGCCTCGCCGGCGATGGTGCATGCGGCCGAGGAAGCCGGCGAATTCGCCGGTATCGCCAATGCGCTGACCATCAATATCGGCACGCTGTCGACGCAATGGATCGACGGCATGCGGGCGGCGGCGAAGGCGGCGACCTCCGCCGGCAAACCCTGGGTGCTCGATCCGGTCGCCCATTATGCCACGGCGTTCCGCCGCGATGCGGTCGCCAGTCTGCTGGCACTCAAGCCGTCGATCATCCGCGGCAATGCTTCGGAGATCATCGCCCTTGCCGGCGGCGAGAGCCGCGGCCAGGGCGTCGACAGCCGCGACCCGGTCGAGCAGGCCGAAGGTTCGGCGCGATGGCTGGCTGAGCGGCAGCAGGCAGTGGTTGCCGTGACCGGCGCTGTCGATTTCGTCACCGACGGTCAGCAGGCAGTGCGCATAACGGGCGGCTCGGCCCTGATGCCGCAGGTCACTGCGCTCGGCTGCTCGCTCACCTGCCTGGTCGGCGCCTTTGCTGCGACCGCACCGGACGATCTGTTCGGCGCGACGGTCGCAGCGCTTGCAACCTTCGCCATCGCCGGCGAGGAGGCAGCGCTCGGTGCCGCCGGGCCCGGCTCCTTCGCCTGGCGCTTCCTCGATGCGCTCAACGCGCTCGACGCCGAAACACTCGACGCCAGAGCAAGGATATCGGCCGCATGAAGCATTTCGATCTTTCGCTCTATCTCGTCCTCGATCCCGAACTCTGTGCCGGGATCGGCATGGTCGAGACCGCCCGCCTTGCCGTTGCCGGCGGCGCGACGATGGTGCAGTTGCGCGACAAACGGGCCGGTACCACCGCGATGGTTGAGACCGGCCGCGCCTTGAAACAGGCGCTCGATGGCACCGGCGCCCTGCTGATCGTCAACGACGATGTCGAGGCGGCAATCGCCATCGGTGCCGACGGGTTGCATATCGGCCAGGAGGATATGGATGCGTTGACGGCGCGGGGGATGATCGGCCCCGAGATGATCCTTGGCCTGTCGGTCGAGACCGAAGCGCTTGCCGCTGCCGTCGATCCCAGCCTGGTCGATTATACCGGCGTCGGACCGGTCTTTGCGACGCCGACCAAGGCCGACCACAAGCAGCCGATCGGTTTTGACGGTCTGGCGAGGCTGGTGACTGCCTCGCCGGTGCCGTCGGTGGCGATCGGCGGCCTCAAGGCGGAGCATGTGGCCGAAGTCTTTGCCGCCGGCGCCAAGGGGCTTGCCGTGGTCTCAGCGATCGCAGGCACGCCGGACCCAGAAGCGGCGACACGCCGCATCGCCGCAGAAGTCCGAAAGGCCCGCGCATGATCCGCAACGTCCTCTCCATCGCCGGCTCCGACCCCTCGGGCGGCGCCGGCATCCAGGCCGATCTCAAGGCCTTTTCCGCCCGCGGCGTCTACGGCATGGCGGTGCTGACGGCGCTGACGGCGCAGAACACCCAGGGTGTCAGCGGGGTGCATCTGGTGCCGCCGCAATTCGTCGCCGACCAGATCAATGCCGTCTTTGCCGATGTACGCGTCGATGCCGTCAAGATCGGCATGATCGCCAATGCCGGCATCGCCGAGGCCGTCGCCGCAGCCCTTTCCGCCTCTCTGGCTGCAGCACCGGCCGACCGGCGCGCCATCCCTGTCGTCATCGACCCGGTGATGATTGCCAAGGGCGGCGCCGCCCTGCTCGCGCCCGAAGCGGTCGACGTGCTGACCCGCCGGCTGCTGCCGCTTGCCACCCTTCTCACCCCGAACCTGCCTGAGGCCGCCGCCCTGCTGCATCAGCCGGTCGCAACCGACCGCGCCGAGATGGCGGCGCAGGCCGAGCAACTGCGTGCGCTCGGCCCCGCCGCGGTGCTGGTCAAGGGCGGCCATCTCGACAGCGACGAGAGTCCCGACGTGCTGGCCACCGCCGGCGGTCTGCACTGGTTCGAAGCTTTGCGCGTGCCGACCAAGAACACCCATGGCACCGGCTGCACTCTGTCGAGCGCGCTGGCCGCCGAACTCGCCAAGGGCGCCCCGGTGCAGGAGGCCGTCGCCATCGCCAAGGATTACCTCGCCGCCGCGGTCGCCGCCGCCGGAACCCTCACCGTCGGCTCCGGCCATGGCCCGGTGCAGCATTTTCATGCGCTTTGGAAAGACAGCGAGTGAGCCGACCTTCTTAACAGCTTCACAAATATCATGACTGCGCTCAAGAACGGCCCGGCCTCCCCGGGCCGTTTTGCGTTCCCCTATCGGCCCAGCAGCCCCATTCAAAAAATCCCTGTTGACAAGCCCGGCGAGATAGCCAAGTCTATCTCATTAAAAGGGTATACATTCCGCAATAACGGAATAAAAGGAGGGATGACAGGTGCCAGACCTGCTTGTGAGCCTATATTCCACGGAACTCGCCGACCTGAAACAGAAAGCCGCTGATGCCGGCATCTCTGTCCGCCCAGCCCTCCCCCCGGAACTGCATCTCGTCACCGGCTGGGTGCGCGAACGCTTCAGCCAGAATTGGGCAAGCGAGGTCACCGTCGCCTTCTCCCGTCAGCCCGTTGCCTGCCTGATATCAGTCGAAGGCGGCAGGCTGCTTGGTTTTGCCTGCTACGACACCACCGCACGGGGTTTCTTCGGCCCAACCGGCGTCGATCCCGAAATGCGCGGCAGGGGTATCGGGCTCGCGCTGTTTTCCGCCTGCCTGCAGACGATGAAGGCGCTCGGCCATGCCTATGCATTCATCGGTGATGCCGGCCCGGTCGATTTTTACGCCAAGACCGCAGGCGCAATCACCATCCCTGCCCCCGACAGGGGCATCTACGAAGGCATGCTGCGAAGCACGCCGATCATCTGATCCCGGAGTTACAGAATTGTCCTCGACCCCACTCGCCCTTTTCGTCGGCCTGCCGAACCCTGCCATTTCGGATGATGAATTCGCCCTGTTCCGCGAGACCAATCCGCTCGGCCTCTTCGTCGGCCGCCGCAATCAGCGCGAGCCGGAGCAGACGAAGCGGCTGATCGAACGTTTCCGCGAGGCCGTCGGCCGCGACGACGCGCCCGTCTTCACCGACCAGGAGGGCGGCCGCGTCCAGCATCTCGACGCCGGCCCCTGGCCGCTCTTCCGCAGCTTCGGCCAGTTTGCCGAACTTGCCCGCCGCGATTTCGATCTCGGCAAAAAGGCACTGCGCCTTTCCTCCCAGGCCATGGGCGCGATGATGACGGAACTCGGCCTTTCCAGTGGCTGCTCGCCCGTTCTCGACCTCGTCTTCGAGACGACGAGCGCGGTCATCGGCGCCCGCTCTTTCGGCCCTGATCCCGATTTCATCGCTGCCCTCGGCCGCGAGGTGGTCGACGGCCTGCTCGAGACCGGCAACATGCCCGTGATGAAACACATTCCCGGCCATGGCCGCGCGACACTCGACTCCCATAAGGAGCGGCCGGTCGTCGATGCCAGCCGCGAGACGCTCACCGCCACCGATTTCAAGCCCTTTGTCGCGCTGAAGGACACGCCCTGGGCGATGGTCGCCCACGTCGTCTACTCGGCCTATGACGCGGAACTGCCGGCGTCGATCTCGCCTGTCATGTACAACGTGATCCGCAACGACATGGGTTATGAGGGCGTGCTGATCTCCGACTGCATCTTCATGGAATCGCTGCAGGGCACGCTGCCGGAACGCGTCAGACAGGTGCTCGACGCCGGCTTCGATATCGCCCTCCACAGCCACGGCGACATCCCCGAAAGCGAAGCCGCCGCCAAGGCCGCCCGGCCGCTGACAGAAGCCGCGCTGAAGCGCATCGCCGCCGGTAAAGCCCGCCTCGGTAATCTCAAGATCGACATCCACACCGCCCACGCCGAGGTCGAAAGCATGTTTGCAAGCGCGCCGGTCTCCTGACCGGCAGATTATTTTTCACCGCATAAGAAAAGGGGAATAGAACATGAAAAAATATCTTCTTGCCGCCGCAGCCCTGACGCTGTTTTCGGGATCTGCCCTGGCGCAGACGGTCCTGACCGCGAATATCGAACCGGCGACCACCTGGGTCCGCAACTTCAACCCGTTCAACCAGACCTCGGCGCGCCAGTCGACGCTCGACTTCATCTACGAGCCGCTTGTTATTTTCAACCGCTTCGACAGCAACAAGCCGGTCTATCGCCTGGCGGAAAGCTTCAAGCTCTCCGACGACCTGAAGAGCATCGATTTCAAGCTGCGGCCGAACCTGAAATGGTCCGACGGCAAGCCGCTGACGGCAGCCGACGTCAAGTTCACCTATGATTACCTGAAGAAGTTCCCGGCGCTCGACTTCGTCAGCATCTGGAGCTTCATCACCGACGTCAAGGCCGTCGACGGCCAGACGGTGCGCTTCACGCTCGCCAATCCGAGCTCGCTCGCCGCCGAGCAGATCTCGCAACTGCCGATCGTACCGGAACATGCCTGGAAGGACGTCGCCGATCCCGTCACTTTCGCCAACGAGAACCCGGTCGGCAGCGGACCGCTGACGGAGGTGCCGCGCTTCACCGGCCAGACCTACGATCAGTGCCGCAACCCGAACTACTGGGATAATGAGCACCTGAAGGTCGACTGCATGCGCTTTCCGCAGCTTGCCGACAACAACCAGATGCTGACGGCAACGGCCGACGGCACGCTCGACTGGGGCGTCTCCTTCATTCCCGATATCGACAATGTCTATGTCTCCAAGGACCCGGCGCATTTCCACTATTGGTATTCGCCAAGCAGCATGGTCGCCTTCCTGTTCAACCTGGAAACAGCGAACGAGAACAACAAGAAGGCCTTCAACGACCTGAAGTTCCGCCGCGCCGTCTCAATGGCGCTCGACCGCAAGACGATGATCGACGTCGCCGGCTACGGCTATCCAACGCTGAACGAAGACCCCGGCCTGATGGGCGAGCTTTACAAGAGCTGGGCCGACCCATCTGTTAAGGCCGACTTCGGCAAGTTCGCAACCTACGACGCCGATGCCGCCAAGACTCTGCTCGACGAGGCCGGCTATAAGGACAAGGATGGCGACGGGTTCCGCGATAATCCCGACGGCAGCAAGATCTCCTTCTCGATCATCGTTCCGAGCGCCTGGACCGACTGGATCGATACCGTCAATCTTGCCGTCGAAGGCATGCAGGCGGTTGGCATCGACGCCAAGATCGAAACGCCTGAAGAAGCCGTCTGGACCGGCAACCTCATCAACGGCACCTTCGATGCGGCGATCAACAGCCTGCCGGCCTCGGCCTCGCCCTATTACCCCTATAAGCGCGCCTTCAGCGCTTCGGACAAGGGCAAGACCCGCTTCACCGCGCAGCGCTGGTTCAATCCTGATGTCGAGAAGCTTGTCACCGAGTTCACCCAGACCGCGGATCTTGCCAAGCAGAAGGATGCGATGAACAAGGCACAGCGCATCGTCGCCGAAAACATGCCGATGATGCCGGTGTTCAACAATCCGAATTGGTATCAGTACAACACCAAGCGCTTCACCGGCTGGTCGACCAAGGAAAACCCCTTCGTCAATCCGTCGATCTCGCGGACCAATCCGGCACGCCTCTTGAACCTGCTGGCTCTCGAGCCGGTCAAGTAAAGCATTTTGATACCGGGGGCGGTGCCAGCGCCGCTCCCGTTACGACGGAGTCCCCATGGCTTTCCTGCTTCGCCGCCTGGTCTTCTACATGGCAGCCTTCATCGCGGCAGCGACGATCAATTTCTTCCTGCCCCGCCTGATGCCGGGCGATCCGGTGCAGATCATGTTCTCGAGCGCCGGCACCGAATTGCCGCCGGAAAGCCTGCAGGCGCTGAAGCTCACTTTCGGTTTCGTCGATGGCCCGCTCTGGCAGCAATACTTCACCTATCTCGGCAGTATCTTCACCGGCGATCTTGGCCGCTCGATCAAGTATTTCCCGCTGCCGGTCGCCTCGGTTCTCGGCCATGCCCTCGTCTGGACCGTCGCCCTGATGGGAACCGCGACGATCGTCAGCTTCACGCTCGGCACCTTCCTCGGCATCGTCGCCGCCTGGCGGCGCGGCAGCCGGTTCGACGTCGTCGTCTCGGTCGGCGCGATCTTCGCAACCTCGGTGCCGGCTGTCGTCACCTCGCTGATCGTGCTCTTCATCTTCGGCTTCACGCTCGGCTGGTTCCCGAACGGTTATGCCGCCGATCCCTCGCTCGATCCGGCCTTCAGCCTGCAATATCTCGGCAGCGTCGCCTATCACGGCATCCTGCCGATGGTGACGCTCTGCACCGTGTTGATCGGCGGCTTCACCGTCACCATGCGCAACAACATGATCAACCTGCTCGGCGAGGACTATATCGTCATGGCCCGCGCCAAGGGCCTTTCCGACCGGCATGTGATGCTCCGGTATGCGGCGCGCAACGCCCTGCTGCCGACCGTCTCCAGCCTTGCCATCGCCATCGGCACCATCCTCGGCGGCTCGCTGGTGACCGAGGTCGTCTATAACTATCCCGGCCTCGGCAATATTCTCTACCAGGCGATCCTCGCCCGCGACTATCCCGTCATCCAGGGCCAACTGCTGATCATGACCGCCACCATGCTGATCGCCAATTTCATTGTCGACGTCAGTTATATCTTGCTCGACCCGCGGCTGAAGGGAGCATGAGATGAAGACCCTGCTTCGAAACCGCAAGGCGCTCACCGGCCTCGCCATCATCGCCGTCATCGTCATCGTCGCGATCGCAGCCCCGCTGCTGACGCAATATGATCCCGCCGCCCGCACCGGGCGGCCGCACCAGCCGCCGTCGCTCGATCACATCCTCGGCACCACGCGCATCGGCCAGGACGTCTTTGCCCGGCTGATCTACGGCGCGCGAACCTCGCTCGCCGTCGGCTTCGGCGCCGGCCTGCTGATTACGCTGGTCGGCACCGCGCTCGGCATCATCGCCGGCTACCGCGGCGGCAAGACCGACGAGATCATCAGCTTCTTCACCAATATGGTGCTGGTCGTTCCCAACCTGCCGCTGCTGCTCGTGCTCGCCGCCTTCATCGGCCAGGCAAGCCCCGTCGTCATTGCCCTCATCCTCGGCGCCACTTCCTGGGCCTGGGGCGCCCGCGTCACCCGCGCCGAGACGCTCTCGGTCAAGCACAAGGATTTCGTCAAATCAGCCGAGATGATGGGCGAGCCGCAATGGCGGATCATGACCTTCGAGATCTTCCCCAACGTGATTTCGATCGTCGGCATCAATTTCATCGGCAGTGTCATCTTCGCAATCATCACCGAGGCGACGCTTGAGTTTCTCGGCCTCGGCGATCCCCGGGCAATCTCCTGGGGCACCATGCTCTACAATGCGCAGAAGGCCTCGGCGCTTTCGGTCGGAGCCTGGTGGGATATCCTCACCCCCTGCTTCGCGCTCGCCTTCCTCGGCATCGGCATGTCGCTGTTGAATTTCGCCGTCGACGAGATCGCCAATCCGCGGCTGCGCACCGGCAATCATCTGAAGCGCTGGTCGCTGCTGGTCCGCTCCGGGGAGGGCCGCCTGTGACGCAGCCGTTGCTGTCGGTGAGGAACCTCACCATCGATTATATCGGCGAGGAGAAGGACTTCCGCGCCGTCGACGACGTCAGCTTCGATGTCGCGCCGGGCGAAATCTTCGGTCTTGCCGGCGAATCCGGCTGCGGCAAGAGCACCATCGCCTTCGCCATCAGCCGCCTGCACAAGCCGCCGGCGCTGATCCGCAAGGAGAGCCGCATCCTGCTCGACGGCCGTGATGTGCTCGGCCTCGACCGGCAGGCGCTTAGTGCCTTCCGCTGGCGCGAGGTCGCCATGGTCTTCCAGAGCGCCATGAACTCGCTGAACCCGGTGGCGCGCATCGAGACGCAGTTCCATGACATGTTGCGCACGCACAAGGGCATGACGAAAGTTGAGGCGCGCGAGCGTACGGCTGAGATGTTGCGGCTCGTCGATATTTCGCCGGACCGCATGCGCGACTATCCGCACCAGTTTTCCGGCGGCATGCGCCAGCGCATCGTCATCGCCATCTGCATGGCGCTCGATCCAAAACTCGTCGTCATGGACGAGCCGACGACAGCGCTCGATGTCGTCGTCCAGCGCGAGATCCTGCAACGCATCAACGAATTGCGCCGCAGCTTCGGCTTTTCCGTGCTGTTCATCACCCATGATCTCGGGCTGATGGTGCAGTTCTGCGATCGCATTGGCATCATGCTCGCAGGCAAACTCGTCGAGCAGAACAGTGCCGAGGCGATCTACAAGACGCCTCGGCACGACTACACGAAAAAGCTCTGGGCCTCCTTCCCCTCGCTTCATGGAGGCGTGCTGTTATGAGCAATGCCATCCTCGCCCTCGACAGGGTGACGAAAACCTTCGGCCATGGCCCATCCGCCGTCCATGCCGCCCGCGCCATCTCCTTCTCGCTGCAGGCCGGCCGGGCGCTGGCCCTCGTCGGCGAATCCGGCAGCGGCAAGACCACCTGCGCTCGCATGGCAATGCGCGAGTATCAGCCGACATCGGGGCAGATCCTCTATAAGGGGCGACCGGTCGAAGTAGCGAAATCGGCCGAGATCGCCCGCTACCGCCGATCGGTGCAGATGATCTTCCAGGATCCCTTCGCCTCGCTGAACCCTGCCCACACCATCGCCCACCACCTGCGGCGGCCGCTGCAACTGCATCGCCCGGAGATCAAGGGCGCCGCGATCGATGCGACGGTCCGCGAACTGCTGCAGCGCGTCAGGCTCGATCCCGATCTCGTCGCGCCGAAATATCCGCACGAGCTCTCCGGCGGCCAGCGCCAGCGCGTCAACATCGCCCGCGCCTTGGCCGTCAAGCCGGAGGTGATCGTGGCGGACGAGCCGACCTCGATGCTCGACGTCTCGGTGCGCCTCGGCGTGCTCAACCTGTTGAACGAGATGAAGCAGGAGATGAATCTCGGCCTGCTCTACATCACCCATGATATCGCCACCGCCCGTTATGTCGCCGAGGACATCGCCGTGATGTATGCGGGCCAGATCGTCGAGTGGGGCAGCGTCGCGGGGGTGATCGACAATCCGCAGCATCCCTATACCAGGCTGCTGCTCTCGGCCGTGCCCGATCCCGAAGTCCGTTTCGAAGATCCGAAGGCACGCCTCAGACCCGACGAGGTGGAAGATATCCGCCGCCGTTCGGCCGCGCCGCAGGACGAGATCGTCGAAGTGGAGCCGGATCACTTCATGCGGATGATCTGACAACTCGTTTGATTGCGCCTCAGCTGAGTTCTTGAGCGAGACCGAGGAGAAGCCCGTCGGGCCCGCGGATGTAGCAGAGCCGATATGTATCTCCATATTGGACGACTTCGCCTACGAGTTGCGCGCCACGCGCACGAAGCCTTCCAAGCGTATCGTCGATGTCGTCAACGGTGAACATGACGCGGAGATATCCCAGCGCGTTGACGGGAGCGTTGCGGTGATCTGCGACGACATCTGGCATGAGGAAGCGGGAGAGTTCGAGCCGGCTGTGGCCATCAGGCGTGCGCATCATGGCAATCTCGACACGCTGATCGCCCAGTCCGGTGATACGTCCGGCCCATCCTCCCTCGATCATGGCCCGTCCTTCGAGTTCGAGGCCGAGTTCGCCAAAGAAATCAATTGCGGCTGCAAGGTCTTCGACGACGATGCCTACATTGTCCATCCGCTTGAGCGCCATATTTCCAATCTCCAAAGTGTCGTTGCAATCACGAGGTGGCGCCTCGTTTAACAAAGGACGTTTGAGGAGCACGAACACCGACAGCCGTCCCAACCGAATTCGCTGCTAACCACATCAAGAGCTTGAAGATGGAACCGCCTCAAACCAGCGTCCCGTTTTCAAACGCTGGCGCCTGCTTACTGGCCCCGCTCATCACCCTATGCTAGGGGACGGTTCCTTTCCATGCGAGGCGAAACCGTCATGCTGCCCTGGATCCAGCTCGATTGCGCGACCATTCCCGGTGAAAACGGTGAACTCAGGCTGAAGCAGCGCGGCAACGAGTTCTCGATCATGCTGGGCGCCAACGAGTTGATGAACAGCCGCCTCAGCGGTTCGGAGGAGGCGTTGGCAACGCTTTCCTGGGAACGGATCAAAGCGCATCCGAAGCCCCGAATCTTGATCGGCGGGCTCGGCATGGGCTTTACGCTGCGCGCCGCTCTCGCCGTCCTTCCTGAAGATGCCGGGATCACCGTCGCCGAACTGGTGCCGGCCGTCGTCGCCTGGGCGCGCGGGCCGATGGCCGAGGTCTTCAAAGGCTGTCTAGACGATCGGCGCGTCACCATCCATCAGGGCGATGTCGGCGAGGCAATCCGCGCCGGCAAGGGCGCCTATGACACGATCCTGCTCGATGTCGACAACGGCCCGGATGGGCTGACCCGCAAATCCAACGATGGGCTCTACGATTTTAACGGCCTCCGCGCCGCTCGCGACGCGCTTCGCCCCGGCGGTGTGCTCGCCGTCTGGTCATCCGGTCCCGACCCCGATTTCACCCGCCGCCTCAAGGACAGCGGCTTCTCCGTCGAAGCCGTCAACACCCGCGCCAACGGCAAACGTGGCGGCGCCCGCCACGTCATCTGGCTGGCCGTCAAACCGGCTCGCTGAGATTTAACTGCCCGAAGCGATCCTGCGGGCGGCATTGATGGCGCGGCGGGCGCCGGAGCGCAATTGCGTCGTCTCCGCACCGGCAATGACCAAGTCGAAACCGAACTTCAAGAGTTCGCCGGCCCGCTCGCCATCGGCGGCATAGGCGCAGGCAAATTTGCCGTGGGCCCGGCAGCGCGCAACCGCATGCTGCATGGCGCTGTCGATCTCGGCGGCGTTCGGCGCCACCTGATCGCCATTCGACAATGCGATCGAAAGGTCGGACGGACCGATGAAGATGCCGTCGATGCCGGCAACGCCGAGGATAGCATCGATCGCCTCAAGTGCCGCCCGGGTCTCGACCATGGCGATGGCGACGGTCAGCGCGTTGGCGTTTTTCAGATAGTCGTCAGCGGACAGGCCGGTGTGGTTCAGCGCCAGCGACGGTCCCCAGCTGCGCTCGCCGAACGGCGGATATTTCGTGGTCCTGACGAAGGCTTGCGCGTCTTCGGCCGAATTGATCATTGGCGCGATGATGCCGGAGGCGCCGGCGTCGAGCAATCGCGAGGCGGAAGCGAAATCGCCGACCGGTATGCGCGCCAAGGCTGGTTTGCCGGCGAGGCGCACCTGGCCGACGGCGTTTGCTGCCGCCGGCATGTCCCACAGGCCGTGCTGCATATCCAGCACGACGGCGTCGAAAGCCTCCTGCGCCAGATGGTTGGCGAGCGTGGCGTCCGGAATACCCACCCAGGCGGAGATCATGCCGCCCTGGTGGTTCCTGATCCGTGCCGCGAAACCGTCGATTTCAGCTGCGCTCATGCCATTCTCCTCAGTTCATTGGCTCGATCAGAAGGGTTCACGGCCTCATCCTTTCCGGTGTAGCCGCGAAAGGACGATCATGACCACGACTCCCAGTCCCGCCAGGATGGCTCCCCAAAGGATCCAGATCGTTTGCCTGATCATGAAGCTGGACGACGGATAGGGAAAATAGCCACTTCCCTGGCCGATCCAGATCAGTCCGAAGATGATCATAAGCACTCCGAGAACATATCCGATCGTTCGCCACATGCTTCAGCCGCCTTCCCTATCGATTCGATCCCACAATGGCGACCGGCTTCGTTCATGACAAGGCTTCTCCTGGGCGCAAACGAAGGAATCACAACCCGCTGAAATCACTCAATTCTTTTTGAGGCAGCCTCTCATGCGCTTCAGCAACCCGGCCATGGTCATAGTGACTATTGCTGTACGTCCAATGAATGACTTTAGATTCGTGAAAATATCAATCACTATAGGACGGGTACAATCCCAACTAACGAGCCCAAGGCCGAACCATATTGCTTTGCCTTTCTTTGGTCTCTGATGATGTTGCACGCAAATTCTGCTGGGTAGAGCAGGCCGGACATTGCCGTTCTGGAGTTTCGATGAAAAAGGTGGCGCCATGACCCATATTGCACTTCGCTCCCTAGCCAAGGGACTGGGTTCCTTCGTCCTTCCGCAACTGCGAAATACGCACGTAGAAGGGGGCACTGCTTCTGCGCGCCACTGTTATGACCTTTTCTTCCGCCACTACGGTCACCTAGCGCCTTGGCTGAACGGCAAAAGGCCTGAAGTATTGGTCGAGGTCGGCCCCGGAAGTTCGCTTGGCGTTGGGCTTGCCGCACTGCTTGCGGGCGTCGACACGTACATCGGGCTGGATTTGCAAGACCACCGGAGCATCGAGCACGATCTTGAAGTCCTGAACGGTTTGATTGAACTCTTCGGCGAGCGGGCCGCATTTTGGGATAACACCGTATCGGGCGACATTTTTTTTCCGCCGTCACCGACAAACTTCGCCTGGGATCGGATAGATGGGATCGTGCAACAGCGCCTCAGTGCGGCGGCAATCGACGCGCTGAAGGCGGACCTCGTGAATGGCAGCGAACGATTAAAGTTCGTCGCACCATGGACCGATTTCAACGTACTGCAGGCGGGTGTGGCTGACTGGCTGATGACGCATTCAGTCATGGAGCACGTGGACAACCTCGTTGATACCTATATCGCTATTGCCCGGTGGCTGAAGCCAGGAGGGTTTGCGACGCACCTGATCGACTTTCAATCTCATGGTCTGTCAAGCGACTGGAATGGGCACTGGGTTTTGGGCGCCCCCACGTGGACGATGATGCGTGGACGACGACCCTACCTGATAAATCGGAAGTGGCGCAGCCATCACATCAATCTGATGCAGGAGAGCGGCTTCGAAATCCTTGCGGAACTCCAGTACATCCGTACGGACGGACTAGGACGGAAGGAATTTCGAGCGCCGTTCACGTCAATGCCAAATGGTGACGAAAAAGTTGCGATGAGTTTCTTTGTGACGAGAAAAATCGGCTAAGGATCGGACTCGAAAAGACTTCAACTATATCCATAACTTGCGAGGCGTCTGACTTGCGGATGTGGCGATGGTTATTCGGGATAACCGCCGTCAGAGCCTTTCCGTCACGCGGCGCGGCTCGAGCTAGCCGACCTTCCCCGCCTCGTTCATCAGCCAGGCGCTGAGCTCCTCGCTGTGGGCGCTTGCCGATCGCGGCGGTACCAGCCAGTAACCGCGGTCAGGCGCTTCCAGCGACGGGCCGGCTTCAACAAGCATATGCGCGAAAAGCAGCGTATCAACGAGCCCCATCCAGCCGATTGCCACGCCCTGCTCGCTGAGTGCGGCCTGAACCACCAGCGAATATGTATTGAAGCTGATGTCACCGCGGCCGGCATTGATGTCGCGGATAACCGAAAATTCCGTCAGATAGCTGCGCCAGTCGAACCAGGGCGATGGCATCGGCGTGTCGAGATGGATCAGAACCGCCTTGGCAAGCTGCGCCGGATCGTCGAATGGGCCGTTGCGATCGAGAAATCCCCGCGTGCAAACGGGCACGACCTTTTCCGGCAGCAGCAGCGTACCGATTGCGCCGAATTCCGCCCGCGTGCCAAAAACGACCGCGACATCCGCCTGGTCGCGAAAACCGGCGGCAAACCTCTGCGTCGCGACGATCTGTATATCCGTGTCCGGATGAAGAAGACGAAAGCCGTGCATGCGCGGGATCAGCCACAGCGCTGAAAAGGCATAGTCGGTTCTCAGCCGAACGACCGGCCTTTGCGCTTCGGCACGGAAACTGCGGGCGAGCGCATCAATGTCGCCGACCGCCTTGGCGGTGACCTCGAGAAGCCGCTCGCCTTCGGCAGTCAGCGTCACGCCGCGGTGCTGGCGGTGCAACAGGCTGACGCCGAATTGCTCTTCCAGCCGGCGGATCTGGTAGCTGACGGCCGGCTGGGTCAGCCCAAGCAGCGCGGCGGCCGCCGAAAAACTCCCGAGCCGCGCGACCTCGACGAAGATCCGCATCCATCCAAGCTCAGGCGGGTAGTCTGCCATAAAAATTCCTTTTGGCACCCATCGAAAAAAGCCAGCTTTACAGCAGCAATAATAGGGGCTTCAATAAAATCTTCAAATAGCATAGGAATAACCACATGGCGCGCCCCAATATTCTCATCCTGATGGTGGATCAGTTGAACGGGACCTTGTTTCCCGATGGGCCTGCCGATTTCCTGCATGCGCCGCATCTGAAAGCATTAGCGGAGCGTTCAGTGCGTTTCGCCAACACCTATACGGCAAGCCCGCTTTGCGCACCGGCGCGGGCGTCCTTCATGTCCGGACAATTGCCGAGCCGGACGCGTGTCTACGACAATGCCGCGGAATTCGCCTCTGATATTCCGACCTATGCCCATCATCTGCGCGCCGCCGGTTACCAGACGGCACTTTCCGGCAAGATGCATTTCGTCGGCCCCGACCAGTTGCACGGTTTCGAGGAACGGCTGACGACGGACATCTATCCGGCCGATTTCGGCTGGACGCCCGACTATACCAAGCCCGGCGAGCGCATCGACTGGTGGTATCACAATCTCGGTTCGGTGACCGGCGCTGGCGTCGCCGAGATCACCAACCAGATGGAATATGACGACGAGGTCGCCTACAACGCCACCCGCAAGCTGTTCGATCTATCACGCGGCCATGACGACCGCCCCTGGTGCCTGACCGTCAGCTTCACCCATCCGCACGACCCCTATGTCGCGCGTCGCAAATTCTGGGATCTCTACGAGGATTGCCCGGCCCTCGATCCGGCGGTTGCGCCGATTGCCTTCGAGCAGCAGGACCCGCATTCGCAGCGCCTGATGAAGGCTTGCGACCACGAGGCTTTCGACATCAGCCCCGAAGAAATCCGGCGGGCAAGGCGGGGCTACTTTGCCAATATCTCCTATGTCGACGACAAGATCGGCGACATTCTCGGCGTGCTGGAACGGACCCGCATGGCCGACAACACCATCATCCTCTTCGTGTCCGATCACGGCGACATGCTCGGCGATCGTGGCCTCTGGTTCAAGATGAACTTCTTCGAGGGATCGGCGCGCGTTCCGCTGATGATTGCGGCACCCGGCTGGAAGCCGAGGCGCATCGATCAGCCCGTCTCCACGCTCGACGTGACGCCGACGCTGGCTGCCCTTGCCGGGATCGACATCGCCTCGTTGAAACCATGGACCGAAGGTGAGGATCTTTCAGCACTTGCCGCAGGCACGGGCAGCCGCGGCCCGGTGCCGATGGAATATGCCGCCGAAGGTTCGGAAGCCCCACTCGTCTGCATCCGGGACGGGCGCTACAAGCTCTCGCTCAGCGAGAAAGATCCGCCGATGCTGTTCGACCTCGAAGCCGATCCACAGGAACTCGACAATCTGGCGGAAAAGCCGGCACATGCCGATACGCTGGCACGGCTTGTCGAACAGGCACGCCGTCGCTGGAACCTTGCCGATTTCGACGCAGCCGTGCGCGAAAGCCAGGCGCGCCGCTGGGTGGTCTACGCGGCGCTGCGCAACGGCGCATATTATCCTTGGGACCATCAGCCGCTGCAGAAGGCCTCGGAACGCTACATGCGCAACCACATGGATCTGAACGTGCTGGAGGAAAGCCAGAGATTCCCGCGCCAGGAATGAGCGGCAGGGGCTCGCGGTTTAAGCCGTCCGGCGCGCCGGCGCCTCGCGCAGGAAATCCTCGATGAAGGCCTTTTGCAGCAGGATGCCGTCCCATTCGTCGGAGAAAAAGGGCGAATCGTAGATCAGTGTGAAGGGACCGGCGTAACCGGCCCTTTCGCACATCTCCAGGCACTTGCGGTAATCGTCGGCATCGAGACCGGCAACGCCGTAATCGGCTTTGGCATGGCAGATTTCCGCCCGACGCATGATATCGGCAAGACCCTCGTATTTCGCCGGTGCGGCCCAGTTGCCGAGATCGCCGTTAAGGCCGACCTTGCCGTCCAGTCGATCCAACAGCCAATTCATCTCGACGGGTGACGGCAAAAGGTCGAACCAGTTCTCGACGACGACGCGCACGCCGCTGCCTTCGGCTCTTTCGGCGAGCCAGCCGAGGTGACCGGCGGAGCGGCTCAGATTTTCCTCGGTCGGTTTCTCCTTGCCGGCGATGACGCGCATCTTCTGTGCTCCGAGAGCCGCGGCGATATCAATCCACTCCGCCATCCATCTGACGTCGCGTCCGGCCGTTTCCGGATGGCTGGGATCGCCGTCTTCGACGAGCAGCGTCTGGAACAGCACGTCCGAAGCCGTCATCGCATCGTGCAGTTCGGAGAGGTAGGCAGCGTCAAGGCTCGGCAGATGGAAGGAACAGACCTCCAGCCGATGGATGCCGCGGGCTGCGAGCGCCGCCGGCATGTCGATCAATTCAGCAGCGCCCGGACCATAAGGTTCTTTCGGCGCGGCACTTTTATCAGGATCGGGGCTGTAGCCATAGACGGGGCCGAGCAGCCGATGCAGCGACCATGTCGAAACCGCGAAGCGTCCGTTCTGCAATATCTGCACGTGCCTTCCTCCAGGATCAAGTCGTGCCATCAATGGCAACAAAAGCCCGGTGGTTCAATCGCCAATCAGGCGAAATCGCCGCGAATGACCGGCTCGGCGGCAAGGGCGATCCCGAGCAGCGCCTCGTCGCGATTGGCTGTCGCCGATAGAAGCAGGCCGACCGGCATCCCCGCGTCACCCGTGCCGCAAGGAATGGAAACGCCGCACGAGTCGAGGAAATTGCCGAGCGCGGTGTTGCGCAGCGTCTTGTTGTTCGTCGCGAAAAATAGCTCGTCGTCCTCTTCCAGCGGTGCGATCGGCGGAGCGACATGAGCGACCGAGGGAAAGGCGATCAGCCGGTCGCCGACGAGACGCTCGACATCGGCGATCAGCCGGCCGCGCGCTTCGAGGATCGCCAGATAATCGGCCAAGGTGGTCTTGGCACCGAGACGGGTGCGCATCACGACGCGGTGGTCCATACGGTCGGCGTCCGGTCCTGCCAAACGTTGGTGGTGAAGCGCGAAAGCCTCCGCCGTCACCAGCGGACCATATCGCGTCATCAGATCGAAAATCTCGTTGAAGGCTGGAATGACGGCGCGGGAAACACGGGCGCCGGCCTGTTGAAGACGTTCCAAGGCTGCCTCGAACGCGGCGACGACACCGGGTTCGGCCCCGTCGAAGACGATATTTTCAGGCACCAGCAGTTCCAGCCCCTGCAGCGGACGCTCGACGATATCAGGCGCCGTCCGGCCGCGCATCGCGGCATCGATCCAGACCGCATCCCTGACGTTGCGGCAGAGCGGCCCCAGCGAATCCAGGCTCTTTGCCAGCGGATAGACACCGTCCATCGCATGACGGCCGCGGGTTGCCTTGTAGCCGACAATGCCGTTGAAGGCGGCGGGAATGCGCACCGAGCCACCGGTATCCGTGCCCATTGCGACGGGCACCAGCCCGGCTGCTACGGCGACACCGGCGCCCGATGACGAACCGCCGGGGATACGCGGGAGATCGCTGCCACGCGGATTGACCGGCGTGCCGTAATGCGGATTGATGCCGAGGCCGGAAAAGGCGAATTCGCTCATATTGGTCCGGCCGACGGCGATCATGCCCGCCTGCCGGAGAAGGTTGACGACGGCCGCATCGCGCTTGGCCGGCGCATCTGCGGCCAACACGACGGAACCAGCCGTCGTTACCAAACCTTCGATGTCGAAAAGATCCTTCCAGGCGATCGGAATCCCGTCCAGCAATCCGAGCGAGCGCCCTTCCCACAAACGCTTCGAAGAGGCGCGCGCCTCCTCCAGCGCCCGGCTTTTGGTGAGCACGGTGAAGACGGCCTTGTCGGCATAATTGCCGATCGTTTCGAAGACCGCCTCAGCCACGTCGACCGGATCGGCTGCGCCACTCTGAATGAGGACGGAAAGCTGGGCGACCGACATGGCGCCAAAGGATTTGCTCATGAGACGATCCAGACGAAAGTTGATCCCCTGGACTACCCCGGATCATTCCGGCGAGCCAGAGCTTCACGATATTTTGCATTTATTAGGACGATTTTTTGAACACTGAGTTTGCATATCGCCCCTTCAATTGCCGCGATTTAAGACACACATGCTGCACGCATGCGGGAGTCGGTTCGCCATGAGGGTTGAGAGTTTATTCTTGAGAGACCGACATCGCATGTGTTGCAGGAGTAATTAAAATGACAGATTGTGAAACTTTGACCCACCGCCAGGATATGGTGACCCTCCATGTGAAAGAGGACGAAACGGCCGGTTTGGGCGAGCGCGACTATGTGGAACATGTCAGCGCCCAGAAGCTGTCGGGCTTCGAACGTGTTGTCGTGGTCGCAGCGCTGGCTCTCTTGAGCTTTGTCGGTTTTGCCGCATATTCTTCCAGCGAGACGGACCCGGTGACGACATCGGCCATTGCCGCTCCATCAGGCGACAACACGCCGCACCATCAGCCTTACGGGCATTGCCGTGAGAGCAGCCCTTACGCTGAAAGGGTTTGCTGAGGGCGAGCGCGGCTCGCCCGGGGAGAACCCCGGGAAAAACGATCTCGCCGGGCATGGAGCCCTTGGCCCAGGCTGCATCGACAGCAAGAAAGGGAAAGGACCATGGCCGGTGGTGATATCAACTACAATCTCGACCGCTTTATCGACGCTCAGAACGGCGTCTACGAACGGGCGCTCGCCGAGCTGAAAGCCGGGCGCAAGACCTCACACTGGATGTGGTTCATCTTTCCGCAAATCGCCGGTCTCGGCAAATCGCCGATGGCCGAAAAATATGCGATCCGCTCGGCCGAAGAAGCCGCCGCCTATCTCGCCGATCCCATCCTCTCCAGCCGACTTTTACGCTGCGCCCAGACGATTCTGTCGCTCGACGGCCGATCCGCGCACCAGATCCTCGGCTCGCCCGATGACCTGAAGCTACGCTCGTCGATGACCTTGTTCGCGGCAATCAGCGACCACGGCTCACCCTTCCACCGGGTGATCGAACATTTCTATGACGGGAAGTTCGACGAACGGACGATGGAAATCCTCAGTGCTGGGGATTAGCGGCCCGGTCTGCTTTCCAGCGCGTCGATTTCGTCGGAAATTTCGCTCAGCCGCTGACGCAGATCGCTGTCGGTGCCGTCATCGACCTCTTCCTCGCCGAAACAATAGCGCGCATCATGAAGCTCCAGCTTCGCTTCGAGCTCGGCGCGTTTGGCATACAGGCGCTTGAGATAGACGTGGTTCATATGCCGGTCTCCACTTGTCCTCCGGTGATGGAAAAACGGTATGGAAGCGGTAAGGTTCCCGAAAGACCGGTCAGGCGAAAGATGCGATCGCCGCGTTGCATGCCTTGGCGAAATGACCGCAGCAGCTAGCAGCGCCCATGGTCTGGCGGCTGACGCGCGCACCTTCGAGCAGCAACGTCAGCGTATCGGCCAGCAGCTCGGCTTCGCGCGCGCCGGCCGCCGAACAGAGCGCGGCCAGGCGATCACGCTGTTCGGCCTTGTGCCGCTCGATCATTTCATGCGCGGGATGGCCCTCACCCTTCAGCTCGATGGCGGCATTGGCGAGATCGCAACCGGCGGGCTCGCCGTTCAGACATTGCGCCCGCATTTCCACCCAGGCGTAGAGCTGGGCGCGCGGATTGCCGGGATAGGCCACCTCCAGATCACGCCAGATGGCACCGGCCTTTTCGGAGGCGCGGCGCAGCGTCTCGCAGACGAGCTCGTCCTTCGAGCCGAAATGCCGGTAGAGCGTCATCTTGTTGGTCAGGGCCGCGTCGGCGATGGCATCGACGCCGATGCCGCGGATGCCGCGCTCGCGAAAAAGCTCCGACGCGGTCGAGACGATCCGTTCCCTGGGCGGGATGCGATCCTCTGAAACGGCTGCGGAGATTTCATTCGAAGTTTCTGATTTTTTTGCGGACGTCGTCCTTGACATCGATGTGACCGATCGGTAACAAATGCATTGTTACTTACCGGTAACACCACGAAACGCGAAAGTCAATGAGAACACGGCAGCGCAAAGTGGAACACGGGCGACCGCCCACGAAAGGAGGACAGCCATGAGAAAGACCAGCGACGACCTGACCATATCCGAAGCCCTTCGCGACCCCCTGATCGCCATGGTGTTGCGCGCCGATGGCGTGAAGCTTGAAGACTTCAAGCAACTCCTGGAGACGGCTGCCGGCAAACGCGAGCCACGCCCGACCTCGGTCGGTAACATGATCGGAGCGCTCGCAAGCCGCGCCAACCTGCCCGCCATGCCCTGCTTCGGCTGAACAGACCGCCTGAACATTTCGGGGGATCTCTCCCTGCCCCCGGTCAAGGGCTGCCGTCATAAAGAGGCGGCGGCCCTTGCCGCTTGATCGTAATGGCCGGAGAGCGCCCGCAGCATCGCGGCCAGCGCCGATGTCGCGGCAGGATCGAACCCGAGCCCCTTGACCGATTCCACCAGCAGCGCTTCGCGCACCGCCCGATATTTCAGGCAGATTTCCAAGCCCTTTTCGGTGGCGGCAATCAGTTTCTCCTTGCCCGCCCGTGTGCTCGTCACCAGGCCGCGCTTTTCCAGCTTCTTGATCGCGTAGATCACCAGATGCGCGTCCTCGACGCCGAGCACGCTGCAGAGATCGCCGAGCCGCTTCGGCCGCTGCCGGTGCGCCACCGAATGCAGCACCAGCACGTCGATCGCCGCACATCCGGGCTCGCCTGCCGCCGTCATGCAGCGTACCATCCAGCGATCGAAGGCATTGCCGGCGAGGATGAGGCCGAATTCCAACTCGGAAAGTGCAGGAAGTGCGCCATCGGCCAGATGGGCCGAAGAGACGATCGGCCCGATCTCTGGTTGTTTTCCGCGCCCATCTGCCATGCCCAGCCTCCACCATTCTAGAGACAAACGTTGACATTTTATCGATAAATCGTCAATAAATTTTCAGCTTAACAGGAGGTCGAACATGGGCGGTCAGTGGGATTTCTGGGTCGATCGCGGCGGGACCTTCACCGATATCGTCGCACGCCGTCCTGATGGTTCGCTCATCGCGCACAAGCTGCTTTCTGAAAATCCGGAGGCCTATCGCGACCCGGCCGTCCAGGGCATCCGTGAACTGCTTGGGCTCGAGCCGGGCAAGCCGATTCCTCCCGACCTCATCGGTGCGGTGAAGATGGGAACGACGGTCGCCACCAATGCGCTTCTCGAACGCAAGGGTGATCCGACTCTGCTGGTGACGACGAAGGGGTTCTGCGATGCGCTGGAGATTGGCTACCAGGCCCGCGCCGATATTTTCGCCAAGAAGATCGTCAAACCGGAACTGCTCTATGCCGACGTCATCGAGGCCGACGAGCGCGTGCTGGCAGACGGAACGGTGGAACGTGTGCTCGACGAGCATGGCCTGCGCCAAGCGCTGGAAGCTGCCTATGCCAGGGGCTTGCGCGCCGTCGCCATCGTCTTCATGCATGCCTATCGCTATCCCGAGCACGAACAGCGGGCCGCCGCCATCGCGCGCGCGCTCGGCTTCACGCAGATTTCGCCGTCGCACGCCGTTTCTCCGCTGATCAAGCTCGTCGGCCGCGGCGACACCGCCGTCGTCGATGCCTATCTGTCTCCGGTTCTCCGGCGCTATGTCGACCAGGTCGCCACCGAACTCGGTGCGGTCGAGGGAAAAGGCCCGAAGCTGATGTTCATGCAGTCCTCCGGCGGACTGACCGATGCGCATCTCTTCCAGGGCAAGGACGCGATTCTGTCGGGTCCCGCAGGCGGTGTGGTCGGCGCGGTCGAGGTGTCGCGCATCGCCGGCTTTGGCCAGATGATCGGCTTCGACATGGGCGGCACCTCGACCGACGTTTCGCATTACGACGGCGAACTGGAACGCGCCTTCGAGACGGAGGTCGCCGGCGTACGGATGCGCGCGCCGATGATGAAGATCCACACCGTCGCTGCCGGCGGCGGTTCGATCCTCAGCTATGACGGCTCACGCTTCCGCGTCGGCCCGGAATCGGCCGGCGCCACGCCCGGCCCGAAATCCTATCGTCGCGGCGGCCCGCTCACCGTTACCGACGCCAACATCATGACCGGCAAGTTGCTGCCGGAATTCTTTCCGGCAATCTTCGGCCCGGGACAGGACCAGCCGCTCGATGCCGAGGCGGTGCGCACCGCTTTTGCCGAGATGGCGCAGACGATAGGCGGCGGCCGGACGGCGGAAGACGCCGCCGACGGCTTCCTCGCCATCGCCGTCGAGAACATGGCCAATGCCATCAAGAAGATCTCGGTCCAGCGCGGTTATGATGTTTCCGGCTACGCACTCACCTGCTTCGGCGGCGCCGGCGGCCAGCATGCCTGTCTCGTCGCCGACAGCCTCGGCATGAAAACGGTGCTGCTCCACCCCTTCTCCGGCATCCTTTCGGCCTATGGCATGGGGCTTGCCGATATTCGCGCCACGCGCCAGCGCGCGGTGCTGACGGAACTCGCCGCGGCACTGACGACGATCGGCGACATCAAATCCGAGCTTGAGGCGGAGGTGCACCGGGAACTGACGCTTCAAGGTGTCGAGAGCGGCGAGATGGAGCTCATCACCCGCCTGCACCTGCAATATAAGGGCACCGACACGGCGCTGCCCGTCGCCTTCGGGCCGCAGCAAGAGATGGTGCAAGCCTTCGCCGCCGCCCACAAGAAGCAGTTCGGCTTCATCTTCGAAGACCGCCCTGTTGTCGTCGATTCTATCGAGGTCGAAGGCATCGGCGGCGGCGCCGACATCGAAGAGGCGGACATGGAGGCGACAAGCTTCGAGCCGGAAGCACTCCGTTCGACGCGCTTCTATTCCGGCGGAACATGGCGCGAGGCCGGCATTTTCAGGCGTGAGACGCTGAAACCGGGCGCCGTCCTCAACGGGCCTGCCCTCATCATCGAAGCGCATCAGACGATTGTCGTCGAAGCCGGCTGGCAGGTGCGGCTCACCGGCCACGATCATATCGTCCTCACCCGCGAGATCCCGCCTGCCCGCAATGCCGCGATCGGCACCAGCGCCGACCCGGTGATGCTCGAAGTCTTCAACAACCTGTTCATGGCGATCGCCGAGCAGATGGGCGTGACGCTGCAGAACACCGCCCATTCGGTCAATATCAAGGAGCGACTCGATTTCTCCTGCGCCGTCTTCGACCGCACCGGCGCGCTCGTCGCCAATGCGCCGCATATGCCGGTGCATCTCGGCTCCATGGACCGTTCGGTCGAAACCATCATCCGTCTCAATGAAGGCCGCATCCGCCCGGGCGATGTCTTCGCGCTCAACGCGCCCTATAATGGCGGCACGCATCTGCCCGACATCACCGTCGTCACACCGGTTTTCGACGATGCGGGAGAGGTGATCCTGTTTTACGTCGCCTCGCGCGGCCATCATGCCGATATCGGCGGCAAGGCGCCGGGCTCGATGACGCCGCGGGCAACGAAGGTCGACGAAGAAGGCGTGCTGATCGACAATTTCCGGCTGGTCGACAAGGGCCGCTTCCGTGAGGCCGAATTCGCCGCGATGCTGCGCGACCACCCCTACCCCGCCCGCAATCCGGCCCAAAACCTCGCCGACGTGAAGGCGCAGATCGCCGCCAATGAAAAGGGCGTGCAGGAATTGCGCAAGATGGTCGCCCATTTCGGCCTTGATGTCGTCGAAGCCTATATGGGCCATGTGCAGGACAATGCCGAGGAAAGTGTTCGCCGGGTGATCGCCCGCCTCAGCGACAGCGAATTCACCTATCCCACCGATCAGGGCGCCGTCATCAAGGTGAAGATCACCGTCGACAGGCAAGCGCGCGAGGCGACGGTCGATTTCACCGGCACGAGCGCGCAGCAGCCGACCAATTTCAATGCGCCGGAACCAGTGACGCGCGCCGCCGTCCTCTATGTCTTCCGCGTCATGGTCGAACAGCCGATCCCGATGAATGCCGGCTGCCTGCGGCCAATCCGGATCATCGTGCCGGACGGTTCGATGCTGCGCCCGGCCTATCCGGCTGCCGTCGTCGCCGGGAATGTCGAGACCAGCCAGCATGTGACGAATGCGCTGTTCGGAGCGCTCAGAACGCTGGCGGCGGCCCAGGGTTCGATGAACAACCTGACCTTCGGCAATGCCACCTATCAATATTACGAGACGATCTGCGCCGGCGGCCCTGCCGGCCTGCTCAACGACGGCACCGGCTTCAACGGCGCCGATGGCGTGCACAGCCACATGACTAATTCGCGGCTGACCGATCCCGAAGTCCTGGAATTCCGCTTTCCCGTCGTGCTCGAAGATTTCCATATCCGCCGCGGCTCCGGCGGCAGGGGACAATATCATTCCGGCGGCGGCACCGAGCGCACCATCCGCTTCCTGGAAACGATGGATTGCAGCATCCTCTCCTCGCATCGCACGATCCGGCCTTTCGGCCTCTACGGCGGGGAAGACGGGCAATTGGGGAAAACCGATATCCGCCGCGGCGACGGTACGGTCGAAAGGCTGGATGGCTGCGACCAGGCAATGCTCGCCGCCGGCGACGCCGTGATCGTCACGACGCCGACCGGCGGTGGCTACGGCAAACCGAACTGAAGCGCGTTACGTCAGACTTCATCGACGCGCTTCAGTTCCTTCCTTTTTCTTGCATGTGCTTTTCCCGAAACCGCCAATTCCGGGCGACATGCATCAAAGGATCGGCTTGCCGCCGGTGACCGCGATTGTCGCGCCGGAGACATAGCTCGACAAGGGATCGGCCAGCATCACATAGGCGGTTGCAAGCTCGGCCGGCTGGCCCGGCCGCTTCATCGGCACCTGCTTGCCGAAATTGCTGACGCTGTCTTCAGGCAGCGTCGACGGAATGAGCGGTGTCCAGATCGGTCCCGGCGCCACCGCATTGGCGCGAATGCCTTTTTCCGCCAGAAGCTGGGCCAGGCCGGCGGTGAAATTCTGGATTGCGCCCTTGGTCGTCGCATAGGCAAGCAGCGTCGGGTTCGGATTGTCCGAATTGATCGACGCGGTGTTGATGATTGAACTGCCGGGTTTCATGTGGGCGACGGCTGCCTTGGTCAGGTAGAACATCGCATGGATGTTGACCTTGAAGGTCAGTTCCCACTCCTCGTCACTGATCTCGTCAATGCTTTTGAAGCTTGCCTGATGGGCGGCATTGTTGACGAGAATGTCGATGCCGCCGAGTTCCTTGACCGCCGTCTCGACGATCTGCCGGCACTGAGCCGGATCCTGGATATCGCCGCTAACGAGGACCGCCTTGCGCCCGGCCTGCTCGACAAGCCGCTTCGTCTCGTCGGCATCCTCATCCTCGTCGAGATAGGAAATTACGATATCGGCGCCTTCCCGGGCATAGGCGATCGCCACCGCCCGGCCGATGCCGCTATCGCCGCCGGTAATGATCGCCCGCTTGCCTTTCAACCGGTCGGAACCGCGATAACTCTCCTCGCCATGATCGGGGACGGGATCCATCTGCGCGGTAAAACCGGGCATCGGCTGTTTCTGAGACGGGAAAGGGGGCGTCGGATATTTCGTCATCTTGTCCTCCTGGGTTGAGGAGCAAACTCGGGCTACGGCCTGTTGTTCCGGCGGCATTGCAGTAAACCCATTTTCCGATTAAAATGACCAAAAAATTGGTCATCAGGACGTGTTATGGCAAGTGTCAACCTCGCGGAAGCCAAGGCCCATCTCAGCGAATTGCTCAATCGCGTTGAAGCCGGCGAGACCGTCGAGATATTGCGGCACGGCAAACCGGTAGCGCAACTCGTTCCCGTGAAGACGCCGAAAAAGCCAATCGATGTCGAGCGGCTAAGAAACTTGACGGCCTCAATGAAGCCGCCGGCCGAACCGGTCGATTCCGCAACTTTCGTCCGCGATATGCGCGACACAGATCGATATTGATGTTTTACATCGACACATCAGTTCTTGTCGCCGCCTGGACCATCGAAAGCCGCACCGAGGACGCGCAAAAGTGGCTGGCAGAGTTTGCCGCCGAAGAGATGGCCGTCAGCGGCTGGACAATCACCGAATTTTCAAGCGCCATCGCACTCAAAACAAGAAACGGGCAGATTGATCCGGCAGACGGCGGCAAGGCCTTGATCATGTTCAAGGAACTATGCTCGACAACATTCGAGCTTCTGTCGATTTCGCGTGCGTATTTCATGGATGCGGCCCGCATGACCGATCAGTTCGAGATTGGTTTTCGCGCCGGCGATGCTCTTCACCTTGCTATCGCGATCAGCAGCGACGCCACGCTTATCACGCTGGATAAGGGGCTGGCGAAAGCCTGCGGCATCGTCGGAGCGCGTCACCGGTTGTTATGAAGCCGAAGGTATCGTGACGAATGGATGCCGGCAATCACATAGCCCCAGATTCCGCCGCTGCCGCATCCGCCCAACGATCAACCTACAAAATATTGCGATTTGCCACGGCGACCGCTATGCCATAGTAATGTAACACAATCGCAGTTTTCATGAGGTGCGTGGAATTGGACGGAAAGACATCACCCGCAGTTTACACCGAAGATGAGGCCCATGCCGACGAAGCCGCCGGCAAGGGTGCGCGCCGTGCGCGCGTCAGCGGCATCGACCGCGCGCTCCAGGTGATCGATCACCTTTATGAGACCGGCTCGCCGGCCGGTGTCTATGCTATCGCCAAGGCGGTGAAGGCGCCGTTGTCGACCGTTTACGTCATCGTCGACGATCTGGTCGAAAAGAACATGCTGACGCGCCAGGCTGATGGTTCGATCTGGCTCGGCGCCCGGCTCTATCATTACGGCCTCGCCTATGCCCGGTCGCTGGATTTCATGAGCATCGCCACCCACGAAATGCACGATCTCTGTCGCCAGGCCGGCGAAACCGTGCAGGTCTGCGGCCGCGACGGCGATTACATGCTGGTGCTTGCCATGGCCGACGGCCCGAGCCACTTCCAGGTGGCATCCCGCGTCGGCACCCGGGTGCCGCTGAACTGGACGGCGTCGGGGCGCCTGCTCGTCGGCCACCTGGCCGAGGACGAGCGCATCGAACTGTTCAAACGCTGCGCCCGCTCGTCACCGACCGGCCGCGCCGAGATCGATCCGGGCACGCTGTCGGAATCGGCCGGCAAGGCGTTTGAGGCACGTCTGTCGATCCAGGCGGGAGAATCGGATTATGCGGTTGCCTGCATCGCCTCGCCGATCTGCGACCGCGACGGCCAGTGCGTCGCCACCATTTCCATCGTGCTGCCTGAACAGAAGGCTTTTTCCGACGAGAACCACTATACGGCGCATGTGCGCAGTTCGGCGGAGCGGATCGAAAAGCTGATGGGCTGGCGCAACCGCTGAGCGCCCAACGGCTGAGCCAAACGCTGCACCCTACCTGTAGGAATAGCCGTGGCTGTGGCGCACGAGCTTGCGCGCCCGCGGCACATAGCGGCTGGCGGCGAAGGCATCGGCGCCGATCACCGCATAGCGCGGCTCGAACAGCTTCGTGAGGACCGAGACGTCGCCGTTAGAATCCGTCGCCTCGAGCTCGGAATCGACGAGGTCGAAAATCGTGAATTCGGCCTGTGCGCCGATCGAAAGCCGGTTTTCCATCGACAACTTGATGACGGATGCCGGCGCATGGGTGACGGCTTCCACCACCTTGTCGAAGGGCATGCCGACGCTGAGCAGCTTCGACATCGTCGTCGCCAGGTCCCAGACCGGGAAGTTCATCGAATGGCCGTGCAGGTCGGTCGAAATCGAGAACGGCAGCAACCCGCGCGCAATCGCCGCTTCGGCGACCTTGAAGGAGAAGGAGGCGCCGCCATGGCCGATGTCGAGACGAATACCCTCGGAGGCGCAGCGCTCGGCGAGAGAGAAGAGATCCTCGTCCTCCATGATGCTCGACCCCGCCTTGCCGTTGAAGCAATGGGTGACGACGTCGCCGGGGCCGAGAATCTCCAGTACTTCGTCATAGAGTGCCGGCGGCTCGCCGACATGCACCATCATCGGCACTTTCAGGATCTTGGCGATCTTCTTGCCGAGCTTGACGGGGGTGACGCCCCAGGAGCCGGTGATGACATGGCTGGCGCGCACCTTGATGCCGACGATATGGTCGCTGTTTTCGGCATAGACTTCGAGGATACGGTCAAGATCGATATCTCTGATATCCCTGAGTTCGGCGACGCGGTTGCAGGCGACGAGGCCGATCGAGCCGAGGTTCAGGAAGGCCTTGATGCGCTCGCGCGAAGGCTCGATGATATATTCGCGGAAACCGTGGAAATTCGCTTCGCCGGCCGATCCGGCATCGACCAGCGTGGTCACGCCGCGCTCGACGCCGCATTCGGACGGGCGGATGGAAATATCGGTACCGCCATGCCAGATATGCACATGCAGGTCGACCCAGCCGGGCGAGACGAAGGCGCCCTTGCCGGCGATGCGCGTCACATCCTGCGAGATGTCCAGCGACGGACCGATCTCCGCAATCCGGCCGTCGCCATCGACGAGAATGTCGACCGCCCCGGCCGGCGCGCCGGCGCCGAAAGCCATGGGTCTGACATTGGTGAGCAGGAGCGGTTTCTTCGCCGGGTCGCCGAACATGGTATGCATTCCTTTCGAAGTCTGGATCGTCCCGCGCCGGCGGCGATCCCTCTGCTGGTCATTATGGAAGGACGGACGGAAAGCGCATCGCATTCCGATAATTCCATAATTATGATATATAAATCTTTATAATAGAATATCGGTAGCAATGTCCCTGTCAAGGAAAATGACACTGCAGTTCCTGTCGCAAAACGCCGGCAGACGAGCCCTTTTCACAGCGCCCCAAATTTCGAATAGCCAACCAAACTCTGTTTGTTTTCAGTTGGAAAGAACTGAATACTCAACCTTTTCGAGATGGTCCGGATCGGCAAAGGCGTCGATCGCGACGATCACGCCGTCGGCAATGGTGAAAGCCACGAGGACGCGAACCTCGCCATCGATGCGGACGACGAATCCGACATCGCCGTCGACGATGGCGGCTTCCGCCGCCTGGGCCCGGCCCTTGAATAGCTCGGCGACAGCTGGAGCGCCGCGCACTTCGCCGACGGCTCCGAACCGGGCCGCCGTCGCGTCCGGCCGGAAGGCGACATCGGGGGCGAGCACGGCAATCAGCGCCGCCAGATCGCCCTTGCGCGATGCGGCAAGAAAGGCCTCGGCGATCGTTCGTTTGCGGCCGAGGTCGACGGCCGTCGTCTCATCGATGCCCTGCACCCGGCGGCGGGCGCGGCTTGCAAGCTGCCTCGTGGCGGCAGAAGAACGACCGATAATCGAGGCGATCTCATCGAAGGGCAGATCGAACATGTCGTGCAGCACGAAGGCGACACGTTCGGCCGGCGCCAGCGTCTGCAGCACGACCAGCAACGCCAGGCCGACCGATTCGGCGAAGGCGGCATCGCGCTCCGGATCGTTTGCCGGATCGGCGATCACAGCATGGATTGGCATCTCCAGCGGCTCCTCGCGCCGGGTCTTGCGGGTTCGCAGCATATCAAGGCAAATGCGCGCCACCACGGTCGTCAACCAGCCGCCGAGATTGCCGACATCGCTGGTGTCGGTCCGGTTCAGCCGCAGCCAAGCCTCCTGAACGGCATCATCCGCTTCACTGCGCGAGCCGAGCATACGATAGGCAGCCGCCTTCAGATGCGCCCTGTTTGCCTCAAATTCAGCGGCCAGCCATTTTTTCTCGTCCATCCGTCACATTCCTCCGCTGCGTTCCGTCAAGACCATGACGAACGAAACCCGCCCGATGTGACACCGCCGGCGGATCGTCAAATCGTAAACCCATGAAGGAGACATACCATGCAGGAGAGAATGGGAAATCCCGCCCTCGTCCTTCCCGAGGCGATGCAGGCACTGGCTGCCCTCAGCAAGGTCCCGACCGAGACCGGCCTTTCGCCGAAGCTGCTCGAACTCGTCAATCTGCGCGCCAGCCAGATCAACGGCTGCAGCGTCTGCGTCGACGGTCATCCCCGCATTGCCAAGAAACTCGGCGAGACCGATGAAAGGCTCTTTGCCGTCAGCGCCTGGCGCGACTCGCCCTATTTCAACGACGCCGAGCGGGCGGCCCTTGCGCTGACCGAGGCAGTGACGCGCGTCAGCGACCGCGCCGATCCCGTGCCCGACGAGATCTGGGACGAGGCGACGCGGCACTATGACGGCAGGAGCGTTGCGGCCCTCGTCATCGCCATTGCCAATATCAATGTCTGGAACCGGCTGAACATCGCCACCCGGCAGATCGCCGGCGCCTGGAAGCCGTAAACGGCGATTGCCGGCAGCGCGTCGCCCCAACGCTGCCGGCAATCATATCTAATTCAGATCAGAAGCTCAGATGATGCCGCCGCCGCCGGCAGCCGAGGCCGGCCGTTCGGCCGCCACCTTGTTGCGGTAGCCGCTGGCGCGGTAGGCGGCGATCGGGTCGATCGCACCGCCGGCCCTGCGCCGGGCTTCGGCCAGGATCGGCTCGACATCGGCGCGATAGGCGCGCTTCAGCGTTTCCGATGCCATCAGCGCATCATTGTCCTGCTGGTAACCGTCGAGCGCCTTGCGGTCGACGAGGAGCGCCTGCGCATAAGCGCGGCGGATTTCGTTGGCACTGTTGATCAGGCTTTCGATCGGGTCGGTGACATTGTGCGACTGGTCGATCATATGGGCCGGGTTGAAGTCATTGACGCCACGCTGTTCGGCATCGACCAGTTCGTTGAACACCAGGAACAGCCGGTAGGGATCGATCGCGCCGGCATCGAGATCGTCATCGCCATACTTCGAATCGTTGAAGTGGAAGCCGCCGAGTTTGCCGAACTGGATCAGCCGGGCGACGATCATCTCGATATTGGTGTTCGGCGCATGATGGCCGAGATCGACGAGGCAATGGGCCTTGGGGCCGAGCGTCTGGGCGATAAGGTAGTTGGTGCCCCAATCCTGAACGATCGTCGAATAGAAGGCCGGCTCGTACATCTTGTGCTCGGAGAACAGCTTCCAGTCGTCGGGCAGCGCCTTGTAAATGTCCGCCATCGAGGCGAGGTAACGCTCGAATGCCCTGGTGAAATTGCTCTGGCCGGGGAAATTCGAGCCGTCGCCGATCCAGACGGTGAGGGCCTTCGAGCCGATCGCCTTGCCGATCTCGATGCATTCGAGATTGTGTTCGACCGCCTGGGCGCGTGTTGCCGCGTCGGTATGGCTGAGCGAGCCGTATTTGTAGGAATGCGCTTGTCCCGGCGCGTCGGAAAAGGTGTTGGAATTCATCGCGTCGAAGCCGAGGCCGAGCGCATCGCCCTTGGCCTTCAATTCCTTGGCATCCGTTTTGTCCCAGGGAATATGCAGCGAAACATTCGGCGTCGCCTGCGTCAGCTGGTTGATGACGGCGCAATCGTCGAGCTTGTCGAAGATGCCGCGCGGCTCACCGGTGCCAGGGAAACGGGCAAAGCGCGTGCCGCCGGTGCCGACGCCCCAGGAGGGAACGGCGACGAAGAATTCGGCGACCCTGCGGGTGATTGCTTCGATATCGACGCCGCGACGGTCAAGGGTGGCGCCCAGCGCCTCGTAATCGGCTTTCAGTGCGGTCGCCCGCTTGTTGTTTTCGCTCGCGACCAGATCCTGCGCGATCCTGAACTCGGCCATGTCTTCCTCCCGGTTCTGCAATTTCTACATTGGAACTGCCGTGGGGCCGCCCCTCATCCGCCTGCCGGCACCTTCTCCCCATTCACGGGGGAGAAGGGAATATGCCGCTCCGGCTCAGTCCCACTCCAACATTTCGTTGGGCAAGTCCCCTCTCGCCATCTAACGGGGAGAGGGTGAGGGCAGACGAATCCGCCCCGGTCAAAAAATTACCGCGTAAAGCTCTGCACGTTGCCGGCGTCGACGTTGATGATGTTGCCGGTCGATTTGGCCGAAAGGTCCGATGCGAGGAAGTAGATCGCCTCGGCGATATCCTCCGGAAACACATTGAGTTTCAGCATCGAACGCTTGCGGTAATGTTCCTCGAGATCATCCACCTCGATCTTCGAGGAGGCGGCGCGCTGCTCGCGCCATTCGCCGCTCCAGATCTTCGAACCTCGCAGCACCGCGTCCGGGTTGACGGTGTTGACCCGGATGCCGGCATCCGCGCCTTCCAGCGCCAAGCAGCGGGCGAGATGGATTTCGGCGGCCTTTGCCGTGCAATAGGCCGACGCATTCGGCGAAGCGGCAAGGCCGTTCTTCGAGGCGACGAAGACGATGTTGCCGCCGAGAGCCTGGCGGCGGAACAGACGGAAGGCTTCGCGCGAAACCAGGAAATAGCCTGTCGCCAGAATATCGATATTGCGGTTCCAGGTCGAAAGCTCGGTTGCTTCGATCGGCGCGGAGGAGGCAATGCCGGCATTCGAGACGAGGATATCGACGCCGCCGAATTCGACCGAGGCTTCCGTGAAGGAGGCGATCACCGCATCTTCCTTGGTGACGTCGAGCAGGACGCTGCGCACGGCGTCAGTGCCGTATTTCTTGACGAAATCGGCTTCGGTGGCCTCAAGTGCCGCCTGGTCGATATCGGCAAGCACCACGCAGGCGCCCTCGCCGACGAGGCGGGCAGCCGTCGCCCGGCCAATGCCGCCGGCGCCGCCGGTAACAAAGGCGACGCGGCCGGCAAGGCTCTTCGGCTTCGGCATGCGCTGCAGCTTGGCCTCTTCGAGCAGCCAGTATTCGATATCGAAGGCTTCCTGCTCCGGCAGGCCCTGATATTCCGAGACCGTCGAGGCGCCGCGCATGACGTTGATGGCGTTGACGTAGAATTCGCTGGCGATGCGGGCGGTTGCCTTGTCGCGGGCAAAGGACAGCATGCCGACGCCGGGAACGAGGAAGATGACGGGATTGGCGTCGCGCATGGCGGGCGAATTGTCATGCTTGCAGTCGTTGTAATAGCGGGCGTAATCGGCGCGGTAATCCTCCAGCGCCTGGTCGAGACCGGCGACGATCGCGTCGACATCCGGCTTGGCCGGGTCGAAATCGACGATCAGCGGGCGGATCTTGGTGCGCAGGAAATGATCCGGGCAGCTGGTGCCGAGCGCGCCGAGCGGGCGCAGATCCTTGGAATTGACGAATTCGAGCACGGCGTCCTGATCGTCGAAATGGCCGAGCTTGCGCTCCTGCTTGCCGATACGGCCGCGGATCTCCGGCATCAGCCGGGCAGCGATGGCGCGGCGCTCGGTAACGGGTAGGCTCTGGGTCAGCGCACCACCGAAAATCGTCTTGCCTTCGGTCTTTTCCGCAAACCAGACAATCGCCTTGTTGATGATGTCGAGCGTCAGCTCGTAGCAGGCCTTGGCGTCGTTTGCCCAGGTGAAGAGACCATGGCTTTCGAGCACGACGCCCTTGGCGCTCGGGTTCGCCTTGACGAAGGCTTCGAGATCGAGGCCGAGCTGGAAGCCTGGACGGCGCCAGGGCAGCCAACCGATCTCGTTACCGAAGATCTGCTGCGTCAGCTCCCTAGAGTTTTTCGAGGCGGCGATCGCGATGATCGCGTCGGGATGCATATGATCGACATGGGTGAACGGCACGAAACCGTGCAGCGGCGTGTCGATCGAGGCAGCGCGGCCATTCAGGTTGAAGGTGCAGTGCGGCAGGAAACCGACCATGCGGTCCTCGTCCTCGACACCCCTGTAGATGCCTTTCAGCGATTCCAGCTTGTCCTGGTAGAGTGTGGCGAAACCGTCGAGCTTGATGGTGCCGACGTCGCCGCCCGAACCCTTGACCCAGAGCACCTTGACCTTGCCGCCATCAAGCGGATCGGTTTCCATTACCTTCGCCGAGGTGTTGCCGCCGCCGTAATTGGTGATGCGCTTGTCGGCGCCGAGCAGATTGGAGCGATAGAGCAGCTTGCCGGGCTCATCGAGGCCTGCCGCGTAACCATCATCCCACCGGTTTTCCAGAAGCCGGACGTTCGCCGCCATGTCATCCTCCCATATAGGCTTGCAAGGCGCAAACGATCAGCGCGCCCTTTCGCTGACGGTATCGCGCATCAAAACTACGCTTGTCAATCGAAAACGATCAAATTCGATTATTGTGCAGCGCAATATGAAATTTTATGATCGTTTGTGATTGACAGGCTTTAATGGATACGAAATAAATATGAGAAGAGGAGGAGCCCAATGCACGAACGCGAACGTCATCGTATTATCTTAAGCGCCGTCCAGGAAAAGTCCGTCGTCACGATCCAGGACATTGCCGAGTTGACGGAAGCTTCTGAAGCGACAATCAGGCGCGACATTGCGGCTCTTCATGTGCAGGGCAAGATCCGTCGCGTCCGCGGCGGCGCGGAGGCGGTGCATCCGCCGCAGCTCGGCAATCTCGCCGGCCGGCCTTTCCGGGTTTCAGAATCAGTCAACATCGATAAAAAGCGTGCAATTGCGCGCGCCGCCGTCGAACTTTGCGAGGCCGGCGACGCCATCATCATCAATGGCGGCACGACGACCTTCCAGATGGTGCATTATATGGCCGGCCACCGCCTGCAGGTAATGACCAACTCTTTTGCCATTGCCGAACATCTGGTGAAGCACTCGAAAAACACCGTGACGGTGCCGGGCGGCGCGATCTATCGCGAACAGAGCCTGATCCTGTCGCCTTTCGACAATGACGCGATCCGCAATTTTTATGCGCGGCGCATGTTCATCGGCGCGCAGGGCGTCGGCCCGCTCGGGATCATGGAGGCGGACGCCCTCATTATCCAGAGCGAGCAGAAGCTGATGCACCAGGCCGACGAACTCGTCGTCATGGCCGATTCAAGCAAATTCAATCGCCGGTCGAGCCTCATTCTCTGCGCGCTCGACCGCGTTTCTGCGATCATCACCGATGACGGGATTTCGGAAGAGGCAGCTCGCATGGTCGAGAATGCCGGCGTCCGGCTCATTGTCGCGAACCCGGTGGCGCAGCTGGCGAAGGAGGATTCCTCGTCGGTCGCGTGAGGCGCCGCCGAGGTGTGGAAGTCTAAATCTTAATGGGAGGAAAGTGACATGAAATTCGCAAAGACACTTGCGCTCGGCGCAGCGCTCGCCGTCGCTATGATGGCCGGTGCTGCCAGCGCCAAGGACATCAAGATCGGCCTCGTCGTGAAGTCGCTCGGCAACGGCTTCTTCGACGCCGCCAATAAGGGCGCCCAGGAAGCCGCCAAGGAACTGGGCGGCGTAGAAGTGATCTACACCGGCCCGACCTCGACGACGGCCGAAGGCCAGATCGAAGTGATCAACTCGCTGATCGCCCAGGGCGTCGATGCCATCGCCGTTTCGGCGAACGATCCCGACGCGCTCGTTCCGGCGCTGAAGAAGGCTGCCCAGCGCGGCATCAAGGTGATCTCCTGGGATTCCGGCGTCGCACCTGAAGGCCGCATCCTGCAGCTCAACCCATCTTCCAACGAGTTGATCGGCAAGATGTGCCTGACGCTCGTCAAGGACCACCTTGAAGGTGGCAAGGGTGACTTCGCCATCCTGTCGGCAACGACCACCTCGACCAACCAGAACATCTGGATCGACCAGATGAAAAAGCAGCTCAAGGATTTCGCCGGCCTCAACCTCGTCACCACAGTCTATGGCGACGACCTCTCCGACAAGTCCTATCGTGAAGCCGAAGGCCTCTTGAAGTCCAACCCGAACGTCAAGGTCATCGTCGCTCCGACGACGGTCGGCGTTCTCGCCGCTTCCAAGGTCGTCGAAGACAAGGGTCTCGTCGGCAAGGTCTACGTCACCGGTCTTGGGCTGCCGTCCGAAATGGCCGGCGCGATCAAGTCGGGCGCCACGAAGGAATTCGCCATCTGGAATCCGATCGATCTCGGCTATTCCGCCACCCAGATCGCCTATCACCTGGCAAAGGGTGATACCGACGGCAAGCCGGGCAGCGAAATCGAAGCAGGCCGCATGGGCAAGATCAAGATTGGCGACAATGGCGAAGCCGCCATGGCCGATCCCTTCGTCTACAACGCTTCCAACATCGACCAGTTCTCCAAGGTCTTCTGATCCGAAGCAGCTCTATAAAAGCCCGGCGGCCTGATAGCCGCCGGGATTTCTCATTCGACACTGGTATAAGCCGATGAACGCCGCCTTTCAACAATCCGTCACGGACAGCAAAACCGGCGATGCCCCCGCCATTCTGGAAATGCGCGGCATCTCGCAGATCTTTCCAGGCGTGAAAGCGCTCGACAATGTCAGCATCGCGCTTCACCCCGGCACGGTCACCGCGCTGATCGGCGAAAACGGCGCCGGCAAATCGACGCTCGTCAAGATCCTGACCGGCATCTACAGGCCGAACGAAGGCGAGATCCTGGTCGACGGCCGAACGGTGACCTTCTCCAACGCCCAGGCGGCGATCGATGCCGGCGTCACCGCCATCCATCAGGAAACCGTGCTGTTCGACGAGCTGACGGTTGCCGAAAACATCTTCCTCGGCCATGCGCCGCGCACGCGCTTTCGCACCATCGACTGGCAGGTGATGAACAGCCGCTCGAAGACGCTGCTGACCGCGCTTGAAAGCAATATCGATCCGACGATCCGGCTGAAGGACCTCTCGATCGCGCAGCGCCACCTAGTGGCGATTGCCCGCGCTTTGTCGATCGAGGCCCGCATCGTCATCATGGACGAGCCGACGGCCGCCCTTTCCCGCAAGGAGATCGACGATCTCTTCCGCATCATCAAGGGCCTGAAGGAACAGGGCAAGGCGATCCTGTTCATCAGCCACAAGTTCGACGAGGTCTACGAGATCGCCGACGATTTCGTCGTCTTCCGCGACGGCCGCGCTATCGGTCAGGGCCGGCTCAAGGAAACGCCACAGGACGAAATCGTCCGTATGATGGTCGGCCGCGACGTCGAAAACGCCTTCCCGAAGATCGACGTGGCAATCGGCGCTCCGGTGCTCGACGTCGAAAAATACAGCCACCGCACCGAATTCCGCGATATTTCGCTGACACTGCGCAAGGGCGAGATTCTCGGCATCTACGGCCTGATCGGCGCCGGACGGTCGGAACTCGCACAGTCGCTCTTCGGCATCACCCGGCCGCTCTCCGGCAGGCTGACGCTCGAGGGCCGGGAAATTTCGATCCATTCGCCGCATGATGCGATCAGGGCCGGCATCGTCTATGTGCCGGAAGAGCGTGGCCGCCACGGCCTGGCGCTGCCGATGCCGATCTATCAGAACATGACGCTGCCATCGCTCGCACGCACCTCGCGCAAGGGCTTCCTGCAGGCGGCGGAAGAATTCGCGCTCGCCCGCAAATATGCCGAGCGGCTGGATCTGCGCGCCGCCGCCCTCTCCGTGCCGGTCGGCACGTTGTCGGGGGGCAATCAGCAGAAGGTCGTCATCGGCAAGTGGCTCGCCACCACGCCCAAGGTCATCATCCTCGATGAACCCACAAAGGGCATCGACATCGGCTCGAAGGCTGCCGTCCACGGCTTCATCAGCGAGCTTGCCGCAGAGGGCCTCTCGATCATCATGATCTCTTCCGAACTGCCCGAAATCATCGGCATGTCGGACCGGGTACTGGTGATGAAGGAAGGTCTGTCGGCCGGGCTCTTCGAGCGCGATCAGCTTTCGCCGGAAGCGCTGGTGCGCGCGGCGACCGGAAATGCATGAGGTGATGGGCATGGCCAAACTGATCAGAAAACGCGAAACCCTGCTCTTTGCCATCATCGTGCTGATGATCGGCATCTTCTCGACGCGGGCCGCCGATTTCGCCACACCGGACAATCTCGCCGGTATCTTCAACGATACAGCGATCCTGATCATTCTGGCGCTTGCCCAGATGACGGTCATCCTGACGAAATCGATCGATCTCTCGGTTGCCGCCAATCTCGCCTTTACCGGCATGGCGATCGCGATGATGAATGCCGCCTTTCCCGGCCTGCCGCTGATCTTGCTGATTCTTGCCGCGGTCGTGATCGGTGCTGCGCTCGGCTCCATCAACGGCTTCCTCGTCTGGCGCCTCGAAATCCCGCCGATCGTCGTCACCCTCGGCACGCTTACCATCTATCGCGGCATGGCTTTTGTGCTCTCCGGCGGCGCCTGGGTGAACGCGCACCAGATGACACCGACCTTCCTCGCCGTCCCCCGCACGCCGATTCTCGGCCTGCCGGTGTTGGCCTGGGTCGCGATCATCATCGTCGCGCTGATGTACATGCTGCTGCGCTACAGCCAGTTCGGCCGCTCGGCCTATGCGACCGGCGGCAATCCGACGGCTGCCGTCTATGCCGGCATCGATACCGGCCGCACGAAATTCCTGACCTTCGTGCTTTCGGGGGCGCTTGCCGGCCTTTCCAGCTATCTCTGGGTGTCGCGTTATGCCGTCGCCTATGTCGATATCGCCAACGGCTTCGAACTCGACAGCGTCGCCGCCTGCGTTATCGGCGGCATCTCGATTGCCGGAGGCGTCGGCTCTGTCGCCGGCACCGTGCTCGGCGCGCTCTTCCTCGGCGTCATCAAGAACGCCCTGCCGGTCATCGGCATTTCGCCCTTCACGCAGATGGCGATCTCCGGAACCGTCATCATCCTTGCCGTCGTCTTCAACGCAAGGCGCGAGCGCAATCGAGGCCGCATCATCCTGCGTGACCGCGCAGCAGCGGAGGTCGCAGCATGAGCACCGTTTCTTCGACACCCGGAAAACGGGTCATTCCCGATCGGCTCGGCACACCTTTCAAGCGCGTCATTTCGAGCTGGGAAGTGCTGCTCTTCGGTGTCGCAGTCCTGATCTTCATCTTCAATTCCGTGGCCTCTCCCTATTTCCTCGATGCCTGGAACCTCTCGGACGCGACATTCAACTTCACCGAAAAGGCGATGATCGCCTTCGCCATGGCGCTGCTCGTCATCTCGGGCGAAATCGACCTCTCGGTCGCCGCGATCATCGCGCTTGCCTCGACGGCGATGGGGGCGGCGGCGCAGCTTGGCGTCGGCACGCCCGGACTGGTGCTGATCGGCATCGGCACCGGCCTTGCATGCGGCATCTTCAACGGCGTGCTGGTCTCGGTGCTGAAACTGCCGTCGATCGTCGTCACCATCGGCACGATGAGCCTATTCCGCGGCATTTCCTATATCGTGCTCGGCGACCAGGCTTACGGCAAGTATCCCGCCGACTTCGCCTATTTCGGTCAGGGTTATGTGTTCTGGGTGTTTTCCTTCGAATTCGTGCTGTTCATCGTACTGGCGGCCCTCTTCGCCATCCTGCTGCATGCGACGAATTTCGGCCGGCAGGTCTATGCGATCGGCAATAATGATTTTGCCGCCCGCTTCTCCGGTATCCCGGTCGAGCGCGTGAAATTCATTCTCTTCCTGCTGACCGGCGTCATGAGCGGCATTGCCGCCGTCTGCCTGACCTCGCGCCTCGGTTCGACCCGGCCGTCGATCGCCCAAGGCTGGGAGCTCGAAGTCGTCACCATGGTCGTGCTCGGCGGCATCTCGATCCTCGGCGGCTCCGGCAGGATCGGCGGCGTCGTCATCGCTGCCTTCGTCATGGGCCTCGTCACCTTCGGCCTCGGCCTGTTGAACGTGCCCGGCATCGTCATGTCGATTTTCATCGGCCTGCTCCTGATTATCACTATTGCGATCCCGATCATTGCCCGCCGCATCAAGCTCATGAGCTCCCGATGACCCTGGAAAAACACGCCTTCAAGATGCAGCTCAACCCCGGCATGGAAGCCGAATACCGCAAGCGGCATGACGAGATCTGGCCGGAACTGGTCGATCTCCTGCACCAATCGGGCGCCAGCGACTATTCCATCCATCTCGACCGCGAGACCAACACGCTGTTTGGCGTGCTGACGCGGCCGGCCGACCACACGATGGCAAGCCTGCCGGAGCATCCGGTCATGAAGAAATGGTGGGCTCATATGGCCGATATCATGGCAAGCAATCCGGATAACTCGCCCGTTCAGAGCGACCTCGTCACCCTCTTCCATATGCCATGAGCACCCTCTCCTATCGCCGCATCGCCGTTCTCGACATCGGCAAGACCAATGCCAAGGTCGTCGTCCTCGACAGCGAAACCGGCACCGAGATCGCCGTGCTGAAACGGCCGAACATCACGATCAAAACTGGCCCCTATCCGCACTACGACATAGAGGCCCTGTGGTCCTTCGCACTCGACGCGCTGAAGCGCCTTGCGCGAGAACCCGGCTTCGATGCCATTTCGATCACCACCCATGGCGCGGCGGCCGCGCTGCTCGACCGGGACGGTGCGCTGGCAATGCCCGTGATCGACTACGAGCATGAATATCCTGAGGCGATCCGCGATGCCTATACCGCCTTGCGTCCCGCCTTCGACGAAACATTCTCGCCGCGCCTTGCGATGGGCCTCAATGTCGGCGCGCAGTTGCACTACCAGAAGAGCGCCTTTCCGGCAGACTTCGCTGAGGTCGCCACCATCCTCACCTATGCGCAATATTGGGCGGCGCGGCTGACCGGCGTCTCCGCCAACGAACTGACTTCCCTCGGCTGCCACACCGACCTCTGGAATCCGAAAACATCAGACTATTCCTCCCTCGTCGACCGGCTCGGCATCCGCGATCTGATGGCGCCGATCCGCTCCGCCTTCGATGCGCTCGGCCCTGTCCTGCCCGAGATCGCCGACGAAATCGGCATTTCCGTCCCGGTCTATTGCGGCATCCACGATTCCAATGCCTCGCTGCTGCCGCACCTCGTCCATCGGGAAGCCCCCTTCGCCGTCGTCTCGACAGGCACATGGGTCATCAGTTTCGGCGTCGGCGGCGATCTCGACCACCTCGATCCGAGCCGCGATGCACTCGCCAATGTCGACGCCTATGGCCGAGCCGTCCCAGCCTCGCGTTTCATGGGCGGGCGGGAATTCGAGATGCTTTCGGCCGAGATCGGCCCAGTGAACGACGACGACGCCTGGGCGGCGATCGGTGCTGTGATCGGCAAGGGCATGATGCTGCTGCCCAATATCGCCCCCGCCTCCGAACCCTTCCCGGGAAAAATAGGCCGTTGGATCGGCGCGGAGGAAGTAAGCCGCGAGGCGCGTCATGCCGCCGCCTGCCTCTATCTGGCGCTGATGACCGACGCCTGCCTCGGGCTGATCGGCGCCAAGGGCCCCGTCGTCGTCGAAGGACCTTTTGCCCTCAACGAGACCTATCTGAAGCTGCTTGCGGCACTTGCCGGCCGCGAGGTTATGGCCCTTCCCGGCACAACCGGCACCAGCCAGGGCGCGGCGTTGCTCACCGGCATCCGGCCGGTCTCAGGTGCCGAGAGGCATTTTGCACCGGCCGATATCCCAGGACTGATCGCCTATCGCGACCGCTGGTACGCCGCGATGGAATAGGAGTCTTTCCAAGAACGGCCTTGTCCGTCCTTGGCTTGCGGTTAGTGTGTCACCTCGAAAATGAAGTCGAGGAGACACCATGACAGAGACATTCGATCCGCGCGCCCTTGCAGCCAGGCTTCACAGTCTGCATCAAGACGCCAGGCAGGAGGCAACGAGCACGTTCGCGCTGCCGGCTGATCTGCATCAGGCCATGGAGGCGCAGAATTTCCTCGCCGCCGCCGAAGGTATTTCCAGCAATGCGTGGAAGGTGACGGTTTCGCCGCAGGGCCAGGCGGTCGCTGCGCCGCTGCATCCCTATGCCGAAGCCGTCTCCGGCGCCGATATTGCCTGGTATCCGGGGCTGAAATTCGAGACCGAGATTGCCGTGCGCCTCGGCAAGGATCTGCCGATCCGCGCAGGCACTGCCTACAGCCGTGCCGAAGTGGTCGAGGCGATCTCCTCCGTCTATCTCGGCGCCGAGCTGCTGGTCAGCGCCGTCAAGGAAAGCGGTGCCGTTTCCTTTCTGCTGTTCGTCGCCGACCGCCTCGGCAACAGCGGCTACGTGCTCGGCCCGCAGGTCGAAAAGAGCGCTGTCGACACCGCCGGCGGCACGCCGCTCAAGGTCACCCATGCCGGCCGCACTATCTATGACGGTCCGGCGCAGCATCCGAAAGGCGACGTTCTCACCTGGCTGGTCGATTACGCCAATGACGGCTTGCGTCCCGAAACGTCGCTGAAGGCAGGCGCGCTGATCACGACGGGCACGTTGAGTGGCGCGATCGAACTGACCGAACCCGGCGCGATCGACATCCTGTTCGGCGATGTCAGGCTGAGTTTCTCGGTGTCGAAGGCATGATTGATACCGGTTCCGCCTGCGGCCGCGGCCAGAACCGCATGACCGCCTTCACGCTCGGCGGAAAATGTTAAGTTGACAACCAAGGTTTAGTTTTGCAGGAACCGGGTGCGGGAGGGAGGGCTGATACACGTCTCGGGCCCTCCCGAACCTGCAACGCGGAACCTGGAGCAGACCATGCCTTCGTCTTTCCTTGCCCTGTCGGGCATTACCTATGCCATTGAGCCGACGCCGATCCTGCATGGCATCGACCTGACTCTCGAAAAGGGCCGTATCTACGGCCTGGTGGGACCGAATGGCTCAGGCAAGAGCACGCTTTTGAAGATCATCGCCCGCCAGGTCGCGCCGCAATCCGGCGCCATCTCCTTCAGCGGCAAGGCGGCAGGAGACTGGGGCGCCCGGGAATTTGCCCGGCACGTCGCCTACATGCCGCAATTCACCCCGGCGACCGATGGGATGACCGTGCGCGAACTGGTGACGCTCGGCCGTTTTCCCTGGCACGGCACGCTCGGCCGCTTCACCGCAATGGACCGCAGCAAGGTGGAGGAGGCCATCGCCCGCACCGAGCTTGAGGACTTTGCCGATCGCTCCGTCGCCAACATGTCCGGCGGCGAACGCCAGCGCGCCTGGATCGCCATGATGCTCGCCCAGGACGCCCGCTGCCTGCTGCTCGACGAACCGACCTCGGCGCTCGACCTCGCCCACCAGGCGAGCGTTCTCTCCCTGGTGCAGGATCTCAGCCACGAACGCGGGCTGACCGTCGTCATCGTGCTGCACGATATCAATCTTGCCGCCCGCTACTGCGACGCGATCGTCGCGCTCAGCCGCGGCCGGATCGAGGCCGAAGGCACGCCCGCCGAGATCATGCAGGCCGACACGCTGCACTCGATTTTCGGCGTCGGCATGGGCGTCTTCCCACATCCGGTTCGCAAAGAGCCGGTCAGCTATCTCCTCTAGAGCATGTCGCGCAAAAGTGTGCAGCGGTTTTGCGATAACGACCTGCGTAAAAACAAAGACCCAAAGCGCGAGGAGCGAATCTGAAAGATCGCGACGCGCTTTAGGCCGTCGCCTACACCTTCTCGCGAAACATCTCGATGATGGCGGAGAAATCCCGTCCGCCATTGCCCTGCTTTTCGAAGAGCGCAAAAAGCTGCGCAGCCTCGGCACCCATCGGCGTTGACGCACCGCTCGCCAGCGCTGCCTCCTGCGAGAGTCTCAGATCCTTCAGCATCAGCGCCGCGGCAAAACCCGGCTTGTAGCCGTTATTCGCCGGCGACGTCGGCACCGGCCCAGGCACCGGGCAATAGGTATTGATCGCCCAGCACTGGCCTGATGAGGTCGAGGCGACGTCGAACAACGCCTGGTGCGAGAGGCCGAGCTTCTCAGCCAGCACGAAGGCTTCGCAGACGCCGACCATCGAGATGCCGAGGATCATGTTGTTGCAGATCTTCGCCGCCTGGCCGGCGCCCGCCTCGCCGCAATGGACGATCTTCTTGCCCATGGCCTCCAGGATCGGCTTGGCCCTGGCGAAGGCCTCGTCCGAGCCGCCGGCCATGAAGGTCAGCGTGCCGGCGCTCGCCCCGCCGGTGCCGCCGGAGACGGGCGCGTCGAGCGACAGGCAGCTTGCGGCCTTCGCCATCTCATGCGCCTTGCGGCTGCTCTCGACATCGATCGTCGAGCAATCGATAACCAGCGTGTCCTGCGCCGCGGTCTGCAGAATATCGGTCCAGGCCGTCAGCACATGCCTGCCCTGCGGCAGCATCGTGATGATGACCTCCGCGTCCTTGACCGCCTGACTGGCATGGCTTGCCGCTCTGACGCCGCTCGCCTCGGCCGCCTTCAGCACCGAGGCCGCGAGATCGAAGCCGAGGACCTCGTGACCCGATTTGACGAGATTGGCCGCCATCGGCCCGCCCATGTTGCCGAGGCCGATGAATGCGATCCTTGCCATGGTCTTCTCCTACCTGTTGTCTTCGAGGATCATCGCCGCTGCCTTTTCGGCGATCATGATCGTGGGCGAATTGGTGTTGCCCGAGGTGATCGACGGCATCACCGAGGCGTCGGCGATCCTAAGCTTGCCAAGCGCCCGGAGTTTCAGCCGGGGATCGACGACGCTGTCCCTGTCGGCGCCCATGCGGCAGGTTCCCACCGGATGGAAGATCGTCGTGCCTATCTCGCCCGCCGCCCGCTCCAGATCGGCCTCGGTCTGATAACTCGGCCCGGGCTTGAATTCCTCCGGCCGAAACCTCGCGAACGAAGGCTGCGCGACGATCTTGCGCGTCAAGCGTATTGAACGCACCGCTATGTCACGATCGCGCTGCGTCGAGAGGTATTTCGGACTGATCGTCGGCTGGGCGGCAAAATCCGGGCTCGACAGGTGCACTGAACCTCGGCTTTCCGGCCTCAGATTGCAGACACTCGCGGTGATCGCCGGGAAGGGATGGACAGGATCGCCGAATTTTTCCAGCGAGACCGGCTGCACGTGATATTGCAGGTCGGGCGTTTCCCGGTCAGGACCTGAGCGGGTGAAGATGCCGAGCTGGCTCGGCGCCATCGCCATCGGGCCGGAGCGCCGCACGAGATATTCGAGCCCGATCGCCGCCTTGCCGATCAGCTTCGTCGCCTTCTCGTTCAGCGTCGGAACGCCGGTCACCTTATAGGCCAGCCGCAATTGGAGATGGTCCTGCAGGTTCTCGCCGACACCCTTCACCTCGGCGACGACTTCGACGCCCGCTTGGCTGAGAACCTCGCCCCGGCCGATGCCCGACAGCTCCAAAATATGCGGCGAGCCGATCGAACCGGCCGAAAGGATGGTTTCCCTGGTCGCATAAGCGCGTTTCGCCACGCCATCGTGCTGGAATTCTACGCCGGCAACGGCGCCCTCCTCCACCAGCAGCCGCCGGACCTGCGCCTTGATGAGCACGGTCAGGTTGGAGCGCTTCCGTGCCGGGCGCAGGAAGGCCTTGGAGGTGTTCCAGCGAATGCCAGAGCGTTGGTTGACGTCGAAATAGCCGGAGCCCTCGTTGCTGCCGCGGTTGAAATCCCCGGTCTCCGGAATGCCGGCTTCCCTCGCCGCTTGCTGGAAGGCATCGAGCACGGCCCAGCGCACGCGCGCCTTCTCGATCCGCCACTCGCCGCCGGCGCCATGCATCTCGTCTGCGCCGCGATAAAAATCCTCGGACTTGCGGAAAAACGGCAGAATGTCGTCCCAGCCCCAGCCGGTGCAGCCCATCTGCCGCCAGAGGTCGTAATCGCGCGCCTGGCCGCGCATGTAGATCATGCCGTTGATCGACGAACAGCCGCCGAGCACCTTGCCGCGGGGATAACTCAGCGCCCGGCCGTTCAATCCCGCTTCCGGCGCCGTGGTAAAGCACCAGTCGGTACGCGGATTGTTAATGCAATAGAGATAGCCCACAGGAATGTGGATCCAGTGGTAATTGTCGCTGCCGCCGGCTTCGAGCAGCAGCACCCGGCTCCTGCCATCGGCCGATAGCCGGTTGGCAAGCACGCAGCCGGCGCTGCCTGCCCCGATGATGATGTAGTCATAACGATCCATGTGCGCCCCGCACGAAACTCCAGATGCCTGCCGCTTCCCTCCGCCCGCGCTGCGGAAAGAGGAGAGTTCCGCCGTTCAGCGGCGATAGACGAAGCCTAGCTTCCGCCCCAGCCGCGAAGCGTAGAATTCGCCGATGATGCCGCGGCGGAAAATCAGCACGCAGACCATGAAGACGATGCCGGTGATGATCGTCACCGGGAATTCCGAGGTGGCGAGGTAGTTCTCCAGCGCCACCACCAGGCCGGCGCCGAAAAGCGGGCCGATCAGCGTGCCGATACCGCCGAGCAGCGTCATCAGGATCACCTCGCCCGACATCTGCCAGGCGACGTCGGTGAGCGTCGCGAACTGGAAGACGATCGATTTCACCGCGCCCGCAAGCCCGGCCAGTGCCGCCGACATGACGAAGGCGCCGAGCTTGTAACGCGCCACGGAATAACCGAGCGAGATCGCCCTCTGCTCGTTTTCGCGGATCGATTTCAGGATCATGCCGAAGGGCGAGTTGATGAAACGCCAGATGATCAGCACGCCGATCAGGAAAACCGCCAGCACGAAATAATACATGTTGGTCGAGCTGTTCAGATCGATGAAGCCGAAGAGATGGCCGCGCGGCACCGATTGGATGCCGTCCTCACCTTCGGTGAACTTCGCCTGCAGACAGAAGAAAAAGAACATCTGCGACAGCGCCAGCGTGATCATCGCAAAATAGATGCCCTGGCGGCGGATGGCGAAGAAGCCCATGACGAGGCCGAGAAAGGCGGCGCCCGCCACGCCGATCAGGATGCCGAGTTCCGGCGGCAGGCCCCATGCCTTCACCGTATAGGCGGTGAAATAGGCGGCCCCGCCGAAGAAGGTGGCGTGGCCGAAGGAAAGCAGGCCGGTATAACCGAGCAGCAGGTTGAAGGCGCAGGCAAAGAGCGCGAAGCAGAGCAGCTTCATCAGAAAGATCGGATAGAAGAAAAACGGCGCCAGCAGCAGAAGCAGCAATCCCACGAGCAGGAAGCCCGCCTGCACCGAAAGGGCGGTTCGGCTTTTTTCCGTTCGGATGGTGTCGGTGATGTCGGTCATATCAGGCATCCCGGCCGAAGAGGCCCGCGGGCCTGATGAGAAGCACGATCGCCATGATGACGAAGATGACGATGTTGGAAGCCTCGGGATAGAAGACTTTGGTCAGGCCCTCGGCAATGCCGAGCACATAACCGGTGATGATCGCGCCCATGATCGACCCCATGCCGCCGACAACGACCACGGCGAAGACGACGATGATCATGTTCGAGCCCATCAGCGGCGAGACCTGATAGATCGGCGCCGCCAGCACGCCGGCGAAAGCGGCAAGCCCGGCGCCGAGCGCGTAGGTGAGCGTCAGCAGCACCGGCACGTTGACGCCGAAGACTTGCACCAGCACGGCGTTTTCGGTGGCGGCCCTGAGATACGCCCCGAGCTTGGTCTTTTCGATCAGCAGCCAGGTGCCGAGGCAAACGACCAGCGAGACGACGACCACCCAGCCACGGTAGATCGGCAGGAACATGAAGCCGAGATTGGCGCCGCCGGCCAGCGCCGCCGGTGTCGCATAGGGCTGGCCGGAAGAGCCGTAGAGAAAACGGAAGGTGCCTTCGACCGCGAGCGCCATTCCGAAGGTGAAGAGCAGGCCGTAGAGCGGATCGAGATCATAGAGCCGGCGCAGGAACAATCGCTCGATGACGGCGCCGGCAAGGCCGACGATGACGGGCGCCAGGATCAGTGACGGCCAGTAGCCGATGCCGGCATAGGTGAGTAGCAGATAGGCGACGAAGGCGCCGAGCATATATTGCGCGCCATGGGCGAAGTTGATCACCCTGAGCAGGCCGAAAATGATGGCAAGGCCGAGGCTGAGCAGCGCATAGAACGAGCCGTTGATCAGGCCGATCAGCAACTGGCCAAGCAGCGCCTGCAGGGGAATGCCGAAGATCATCGTCATCTGGTCACACTCCCAGAACCTTATGCAGCGTATCCATGCGCTGCGGCAGTTCGCCGACCGGGAATTCCGATACCATCTGTCCATGATCCATCAGATAGAAGCGATCGGCAATACGACTGGCGAAACGGAAATTCTGTTCGACGAGCAGGATCGTCATCCCGCGTCCTTTCAGCGTCTGCAGCACCTCGCCGATGCGCTGGACGATGACGGGCGCGAGCCCCTCGGTCGGTTCGTCGAGAATGAGCAGCCTGACCCCGGTGCGCAGGATCCGGGCGATCGCCAGCATCTGCTGCTCGCCGCCTGATAGTTTGGTGCCCGGACTGCCGCGGCGCTCGTAGAGATTGGGGAAAAGCTCGTAGATCTCGTCGAGCGTCATGCCGCCCTTCGCGACCACAGGCGGCAGCAGCAGGTTTTCCGAAACGGTGAGCGTCGAGAAGATGCCGCGCTCCTCCGGCACGAAGCCGATGCCGCGGTGCGCCGTCTTGTGCAGCGGCACCTGCATCATGTCGCTGCCGGCAAAGCTGATCCTGCCCTTGCGAGCCCGAACGATGCCGGTGATGGTGCGCAGCGTCGTCGTCTTGCCGACGCCGTTGCGGCCGAGAATGGTGATCGTCTCGCCTTCTCCCACCCGCATATCGACGCCGTGTAGCACATGGCTTTCGCCATACCAGGCATTGAGATCCTGGATTTCGAGGAGAGCGGCCATCAATGCTCCTCCGTGCCCATATAAGCCACGCGGACGCGCTCGTCCTGGCTGACGGTGGCGTAATCGCCTTCGGCGAGGATCTCGCCCCGCTGCAGCACGGTCACATGCTGGCAGATATTGGCGACGACGGAGAGATTGTGCTCGACCATCAGCACCGCCCGGTCGCGGGCGACATCGCGGATGATCGCCGAGACGACGCCGACATCCTCCAGCCCCATGCCGGCCATCGGCTCGTCGAGCAGCAGCACCTTCGGGTCCAGCGCCAGCGTCGTGGCGATCTCCAGCACCCGCTTGCGGCCGTAGGAAAGATCGGCGGCGACATGATCGCGCTCCTTGGAAAGCCCGACGCTCGCAAGCAGCTGCTCGGCGCGTTCATTCAGCCGGTCGAGCGCCGACAGCGGCCGCCAGAATTGCGTGGAAAGATTGTTCGGCCGCTGCAGCGCCACGCGCACATTGTCGAGAACGCTCAAATGCGGGAACACCGCCGAGATCTGGAAGGAGCGCACCAGCCCCATGCGCGCCACCCTGTCGGGCGGCGTTCCGGTGATATCGGTGCCCATCAGCGTGATCGAGCCCGATGTCGGCTGCAGGAACTTCGTCAACAAGTTGAAGACCGTCGTCTTGCCGGCGCCGTTCGGGCCGATCAGCGCATGCACGCTGGCATCATGCACGTCGAGATCGACATTCTTGACGGCCGTGAAGCCGCCGAAATCGCGGCGCAGGCCGCGGGCGGATAATACCACCCGCGGCTTTGCCTGAGTTTCAATCGCGGAAACCGCCATCGTGCTTACTTCACCAGATCGCAGCCGCTCTTGGCGGGATCGATATAGGCTTCCTTGCCGGGAATGGTGGCGAGAACGTTGAAGTAATCCCACGGCTCCTTGCTGTCGGCCGGCTTCTTGACCTGCAGCAGGTACATGTCGTGGATCATGCGGCCATTGGCGCCGACCGTGCCGCCGCGGCCGAAGACGTCATCGACCGGCATTTCATGCAGCACCTTGGCGACGGCTTCGGTCTCGTCGGTGCCGGCCTTCTGCACCGCCTTCAGATATTGCGTCACCGCCGAATAGGTGCCGGTATGGATCATATTCGGCATCTTGTTGGTGCGGGCGAAAAACTTCTTGGCGAAGGCGCGGCTTTCGTCGTCGCGGTTCCAGTAGAAGCCTTCCGTCAGTGTCAGCCCCTGCGCCGCCTCGAGGCCGAGACCATGGACTTCGGCGAGCGTGAAGAGCAGCGCCGCCAGATGCTGGCCGCCCTGGGTGATGCCGAATTCGGCCGCCTGTTTGATGGCGTTCGAGGTGTCGAGGCCGGCATTGGCAAGGCCGATCACCTTGGCGCCGGACGATTGCGCCTGCAGCAGGAAGGAGGAGAAATCCTGGCTCGACAAGGGATGGCGGACGGCGCCGACGACCGTGCCGCCGCTTGCCTTGACGTAGTCGGTGGTCTGCTGCTCCAGCGAATAGCCGAAGGCATAATCGGCGGTCAGGAAGAACCAGCTGTCGCCGCCCTGCTTGACGAGCGCGCCGCCGGTGCCGACCGCGAGCGCATGGGTATCGTAAGCCCAGTGGAAGCCGTAGGGCGAACAGGCCTTGCCGGTCAGATCGGTTGTCGCCGCACCGGTGACGATGTCGATCTTCTTCTTTTCCTTGGCGATCGCCTGCACCGCGAGCGCCACCGAGGAGGTCGTCAATTCCATGATCGCGTCGACCTGCTCGGTGTCATACCACTGGCGGGCGATGTTGGAGGCGATATCGGGCTTGTTTTGGTGGTCGGCATCGACGATCTCCACCGGAACACCCAGCACCTTGCCGCCGAAATCCTCGACTGCCATCTTGGCGGCCTCGACGGAAGATTTGCCGCCAAAATCGGCATAGACGCCCGACTGGTCGTTCAGGATACCGATCTTGACCTTGCCGTCAGTCGCGCTCTGCGCGAGCACCGCTGTGCTGCTCGCAAGCAGAAATGCTACCGATGCAACGAGATTCTTACGCATATTCTCTCCTCCCAGAGATGAGCCAAATTGCGGATCTGTTCAGATTTGGCCAGCCGCACTCCTCAGAACGGCGGACCCTCGCCTTACGATCACGGAAATTCCGCGTCGAAGCAACGGGTGGTTTACAACTAATTCCAAACAGTATCTGTTCGTTTTTGAACAGAGGGGCTCACCATGAGCAATCCACCGCAGTTTACTTGGGACGATCTTCAGTTTTTTCTAGCCGTCGCCCGCACCGGACAGCTGTCGACGGCGGCCCGCCAGCTGCGTTCCAGCCATGCCACGGTTTCGCGGCGCATCGACCGGCTGGAATTCACCCTCAAGGTCAAGCTGTTCGAGCGCAATCCGCGCGGCTATGTGCTGACATCAATGGGCACGCGCTTCGTCGAAACGGCCGAGAGGATGGAGCAGGAGACCGAGCGCCTGCGCGCCGACCTTGCCGACGGCTCGATGGCGCAGCGCGGCCTGGTGCGCCTCAGCGCCCCGGAGGGTTTTGCCAATTTCTTCTTCGCGACCGTGCTGCCGCGATTTGCCGCCCAACACCCGCATCTCTCGCTCGAGCTGGTGACGATCCAGCAGATCATGTCGCTGTCGCGCAAGGAGGCAGATCTTTCCGTCGTGCTCGACGAGCCGAAGGGCGGGCCCTATTTCGCTGAGAAGCTGACCGACTATCACTTGCAGATCTACGGCTCGCGCGACTATCTGGCGAAAGCGCCCGGCATTACCTGCCGCGAGGACCTGCTCGAGCATCCCTTCGTCAGCTATATCGAGGAGATGATTTTCGCGCCGGGCCTGGATTACCTCAGCGATGTGCACCCCCGCATCAAGCCGCAGTTCCAGAGTTCCAGCATCTTCGCGCAGCTCACTGCGACCCGAAACGGCCTCGGCCTCTGCATCCTGCCCTATTTCTTCGCCAGCCGTTATCCCGAGCTCGTGCGTGTGCTGCCCCAGGAGATCGACCTCAAGCGCCACTACTGGATCACCTGCCATCGCGACCTGAAACAGGCCCCGCGTGTGCGCGCCGTCATCGACTTTCTGCGCCAGGCCGTGCGCGGCGAGGACGCGCGCTTCGTGCCGCCCTATGTCACGGCCGCCGGCTTGCCGCGCCGGCCGGAAGCCGAGACCTCACCTATTTGAGAAACTCGGCCCGGTGCGGCGTGAAGCTATCGATCAGTCGGCCCTTTTCCAGCGCCTTGACACCATGGACGAGATTGGGAGGCACGATGAAACTGCCGCCCTGCCGCAGCACCTCGGTGCGGCCGTCGATCGTCACTTCGAAACTCCCCTCGGCGACATAACTTGCCTGGATATGCGGATGTGAATGGGCAGCACCGACGGCGCCGCTTTCGAAGGCCACTTCCACCATCATCATCTCGGGCAGATAGGTCATGATCCGCCTGACGACGCCGGGCTCGGGATTGACCCACTCGGCGCCTTCGGCCGATACGAACAGATCGCTTGACGACATTTCCGTCTCCTCGTTCCAGAATCGATCGCGGGCAAAGTGGATCATGCCGACGCATTTGAAAAGATCGCGGTCCCTGTCTTTTCGAGAGGGGCGCCTTTAGTTGACGCGCTCGGCTGGCGGGTCTATGCGACCTTTGATGAGGCAAGCCTGAATGCAAGGGTGAGGAGACGCCGCCATGCAGCATACGCGCGAGGTTTTCGACTGGGCCGACCCGTTCCGCCTGGCGGAACAACTGACCGACGAAGAGCGCATGGTGCAGGATACGGCCCATGCCTATGCGCAGGAAAAGCTTGCACCGCGGGTTCTCGACGCCTTCCGCAATGAAAAGACCGATCCCGAAATCTTTCGCGAAATGGGCGCACTCGGCCTTCTCGGCCCGACGATCTCCCCCGATTACGGCGGCGCCGGCCTCGGCTACACCGCCTACGGCCTGATCGCCCGCGAGGTCGAAAGGGTCGACAGCGGTTATCGTTCGATGATGAGCGTGCAGTCCTCGCTGGTCATGGTGCCGATCGAAACCTTCGGCTCCGAAGAGCAGAAGCTCAAATATTTGCCGAGGCTTGCATCCGGCGAATGGATCGGCTGCTTCGGACTGACCGAACCCGACCACGGCTCCGACCCCGGCTCGATGGCGACGCGCGCCAAAAGGGTCGACGGCGGCTACAGCCTGACCGGTTCGAAGACCTGGATCTCCAACGCGCCGATCGCCGACGTCTTCGTCGTCTGGGCAAAGACCGAGGATGGCCTCATCCGCGGCTTCATCCTCGAAAAGGGCTGGAAGGGGCTTTCGGCCCCCGCTATCCACGGCAAGGTGGGCTTGCGCGCCTCGATCACCGGCGAAGTGGTGATGGACTCGGTCTTCGTGCCCGAGGAAAATCTTCTGCCTGATGTGACCGGTCTCAAGGGCCCGTTCACCTGCCTCAACTCGGCCCGCTTCGGCATCGCCTGGGGCGCGCTAGGCGCTGCCGAGGATTGTTATGCCAGAGCCCGACAATACACGCTGGAGCGCAAACAGTTCGGCCGGCCGCTTGCCGCCAACCAGCTGATCCAGAGGAAGCTCGCCGACATGGCGGCGGAGATTTCGCTCGGCCTGCAGGGCTGCCTGCGGCTCGGCCGTATGAAAGAGGAAGGCCATCCGCCAGTGGAGCTGACCTCGATCCTCAAGCGCAACAGCTGCGGCAAGGCGCTTGATATCGCGCGCGCTTCCCGCGACATGCTCGGCGGCAACGGCATCTCCGACGAATTCGGCATCGCTCGTCATCTCGTCAACCTCGAAGTGGTCAACACCTATGAGGGCACGCACGACATCCACGCGCTGATCATCGGCCGGGCAATCACCGGCATCGCGGCCTTTGCGAACTAGAGTATGCGTGAAGACCGTGCAGCGGTTTTACGATCAAGAGATTGAAAAAACAAAGACCTAAAGCGTGAGGAGCGAATGCGAAAGGTCGCGACGCGTTTTGGGCCAGCGAAACACGCCGAATTGCCACGCGCCTGACAATGTGCAACCTTCCCTCTGCGGCGCGAGGCCGGCAAAGAGGGGATCGCATGTTTCTGCTTCTTGCATTGCTGATCGGTGTCATTTCAGGCCTTCGCACCATGACCGCGCCGGCCGCCGTCGCCTGGGGCGCAGCACTCGGTTGGTTCGACGTCTCGCAGACGCCGCTTGCCTTCATGGGCTATCGCTGGACACCGTGGATCTTCACGATCCTTGCCGTCATCGAGCTGATCGCCGACCAGCTGCCGTCGACGCCGTCGCGCAAGGTGCCGATGCAATTCGGCGCCCGCATCGTCTCGGGCGCACTCTCGGGTGCCGCGATCGGCGCAGCCAGCAGCCTGCTCTTCGGCGGGCTGATCGCCGGCGTGATCGGCGCCGTCATCGGCACCTATGGTGGCGCCGCCGTTCGCGCCAGGCTTGCCGGCTCATTCGGCAGGGATCTGCCGGCCGCTCTCATCGAGGATGCCGTCGCCGTCATCGGCGCGCTGCTGATTGTGGGAGCCGTGTCATGAAGAGCTTCGACGCCATCGTCATCGGCGCCGGCCAGGCCGGCCCGTCGCTTGCCGCGCGCATGGTCGAAAAGGGCATGAACGTGGCGCTGATCGAGCGCAAATTCCTTGGCGGCACCTGCGTCAATGCCGGCTGCATGCCGACGAAGACGCTGGTGGCCAGCGCTCGCGCCGCCCATGTCGCGAGAAGCGGCGCAGTTTACGGCATCAATATCCCCGGCGAGATCGCCGTCGACATGAAGGTGGTGAGAGCCCGGGCCGAAACGGTGACGATGAATGCCCGCAATGGCCTGATCGGCTGGCTCGGCGGCATGGACGGCATGAGCGTGATCTATGGCCATGCCCGTTTCGAGGGCCCGAAGACCGTCAGCGTCAACGGCGAGATGCTAAGCGCGCCGCGCATCTTCCTCAATGTCGGCGCGCGACCCGTCATCCCGGAACTGCCTGGTATCGATGATATCGACTACCTCACCAGCACCTCAATCATCCATCTCGACACACTGCCGCGGCATCTGGCGGTGATCGGCGGCAGCTACATCGGACTAGAATTCGCGCAGATGTATCGCCGCTTCGGCGCCGACGTCAGCGTCGTCGAGCACGGCCCGAAGCTCGCATCGCGCGAAGACGAGGATATATCCGATGCGATCGCCGACATCCTGCGCGCCGAAGGCATCAACGTCCACACCGATGCCGGCAACATCGCCTTTGCGCACAATGGCCGCGGGGTCAGCGTCACTGCCGGCTCGGCGACGATCGATGCGAGCCACGTGCTGATCGCCACCGGCCGCAAGCCGAATACCGACGATCTCGGCCTCGATGCCGCCGGCGTCGCCACCGATAAACGCGGTTTCATCACCGTTGACGACAGGCTCGCCACCAATGTCGAGGGCATCTGGGCGCTCGGCGACTGCAATGGCCACGGCGCCTTCACCCACACCTCCTATAATGATTTCGAGATCGCCGCCGCCAACCTCATCGACGGCGAAGACCGCAAACTCTCGAGCCGCATCCCCGCCTATGCGCTCTATATCGATCCGCCGCTCGGCCGCGTCGGGATGACGGAGAAGCAAGCGCGTGCCTCAGGCCGCAGGATCATGGTCTCGACCCGGCCGATGAGCCGCGTCGGCCGGGCCAACGAACGCGGCGAGACCAAGGGCTTCATGAAGGTGATTGCCGATGCCGAGACCCAGGAAATCCTCGGCGCGGCGATTTTGGGCATCGAGGGCGACGAAGTGATCCACGGTTTTATCGATGCGATGAATGCAGGAACGACCTACCCCGCGCTCAAATGGTCGGTGCCAATCCATCCGACGGTATCGGAGCTGATCCCGACGCTGCTTGGGGATTTGAAGCCAGTTTAGTTGCGCATTGACGCTTCAAGAGTCGGGGCCGGAGACCGCTGGTGTCTATCGAACTGCTGATCGAGAATTACGGCCTGCTGGCGATCTTTCTGGGTGCCGCCTTCGAGGGCGAAACGGCCGCCTTCCTGGGCGGCGTGATTGCCCATCGGGGGCTGCTCACCTATTGGTCGGCCGCGTTTGCGGCCACCGCAGGCTCCTTTGCCGGCGACCAGATGTGGTTCTTCGCCGGCCGGTATGCCGCGCAATGGGGCTTTGTCCGCCGGCTGATGGAAAAGCCGGCGATGGCACGCGTGACCCACCTTCTGGAAAGCTATCCCACAGGCTTCATCCTGGCCTTTCGGTTTCTGGTGGGGCTGCGGACGATCAGCCCTGTTGTCATCGGGACGACGCGCATACCGACCGGAAAATTCGTCGTCTTGAACGCCGTTGCCGCGCTGATCTGGGGGCAATTGTTCACGGCGCTCGGTTACCTCTTCGGACACGGCATCCAGCAGACATTGGGCCACCTTCCCCTTCACCGCCATCTGCTGATCGCCGTCGGAGCCGCAGCGGTCGTCGCAGCCGCGGCTCTTGCCTTTCGCAAAATGATGAAACCGAGCGCCGGGCCCTCCTAGAGCCAAGCGGCTCGCCTATTCCATCACGATCTGCAGCTTCACATCGCTCGGCCGCGCTTCGACCGCGCGATCGAATGCTTGGATCGATTCCTCGAATTTGAAGGTCTCCGATATTAGCGGCTTCAGATCGACGCGACCCGATGCCAAAAGCGCGATCGAGCGTTCATACTGGTGCGCGTAGCGGAACACCGTCTCGATGCGGATCTCCTTGGTGGACGCCGTCGAGACGTCGAAGCCGATCGGGTTGACCGGCAGGCCGACGACCACGATGACACCGCCCGGGCGCGGCAGCGCCATGATCGTTTCCCAGGCTTTCGGCGAACCGGAGCATTCGAAGACGACATCGGCGCCCCAACCGTCGGTCAACCTGCCCACTTCTTCGACCAGGTTCGTCTCGCGGATATTGACCGGAATGACGCCCTGGTACTGCGCTGATATATCGAGCTTCGGCTGGGCGAGATCGGCAACGATCGCGCGGGCGCAGCCGCCGGCAAGGGCGGCGATCGCCACCATCGTGCCGATCGGCCCGGCGCCGAGGACGACGGCGGTATCACCGGGCGTTATCTTCGCCTTGCTCGCCGCCTGCATGCCGACGGCGAAAGGTTCGACCATAGCGCCTTCGGCAAAGCTGACATTGTCGGGCAGCTTGAACGTATAATTGGCGGGATGCACCACCTCCGGCGTCAGCACGCCGTGGATCGGCGGCGTCGCCCAAAAGGTGACCGCTGGATCGATATTGTAGAGGCCGAGCCGGCTTGCCTTAGAATTCGGATCGGGAATGCCGGGTTCCATGCAGACGCGGTCGCCGACGTTCAAATGGGTGACGCCGGCCCCGATCTCGACCACCGTGCCGGCCGCCTCATGGCCGAGCACCATCGGCGCGTTGACGACGAAGGGGCCGATCTTGCCGTGCGTATAATAATGCACATCGGAGCCGCAGACGCCGACTGTGTGAATCCTGATCTTCACCTCGCCGGGGCCGGTTTCAAGCGGCAGATCGATATCGCGAAGGGTTAGCTCATGCTGGCGTTCCAGCACCAGTGCACGGACTTTGGTCATGATCGGTTTCCTCCCTATGGCCCCGGCAATTCATCGAGCGCCGTTGAAGCGACTATAAGACCGTCAGGGGTGGCAGTTCAATTGCATCATGCAGGCTTTTGCTCGACATATGATGAAATGCCCATTTTCCATAACCCGAAAGATTTTCATTCCTAGACCTCTGTATGATTTCAGCCGAAGTCGTCGGGGAGTACATTCTTATTGCGAGTTCCCTGGCAATGAGGACAGGCAAAGAGATGAAGAACGATCGTGACGATGTTGGCGGAAATCGGTCTTACGGTCCGACGATAGCAAGGTTATTCCGGGACTTCTGGCACCGGCTCGTGAAGCCGATCGCCGCGCTCCCGAGAGACAGTCAGCCAACGCCGGTACGCGTAACCATAAAGACAAGGGATCGAAATCACCCTCGGCAGCGTTATTAGAGCGGTTCAGGTTTTCACGGAAGCGCTGAACCGCTCTAAGTTTTGTTTTTACGCAATTCCGGACGGAAAACCGCTTCACACTTTTCCTGGAATTGCTCTGGATGCGCCGGCATGGCGTTACGGAAGCATGACGGCACCGGGTACCATGCGGATCGGCGAGATAAGGAAGACCATCATGAAGTCGATCGTGTCGTTCTGCCTGTTCGCATCCCTTCTCATCGCGGCAAACGAGGCGTCTGCGGCCCTCGAACTGGCATCGCTCCCGCCGCAGCAGCAGGCAGAAAAGCTGGTGCCGGCCAATCTCGAACTCACCTTCCCCGGGCCTGTCGATCTTGCCCGCTCGACGGCCATCCTGCTGGATGCTGAAGGGACGGCGCTTCCCACAGGCAAGCCATTTCTCTCCGGCGATGAAGGATCCGTGTTCAAGATCCCACTCGATCCCTCAATGCCGCCAGGCCTCTATACGCTCGACTGGCGCGTGCACTCGATGGACGGCCGTAGCGCCGAAGGTCAGTACCAGTTCCGGGTCGATCCCTAGCCTTCGCGCTTCGGCGGCATAAAAGCATTTATAAGATTTTTATATTGATGCGGTTCCGGCCGTCTCGAACCTTTATGCGCTTCGGCTCCATATTGACCTCCGAGAGATCGACAAGATCATCTCCACGCCAGAAAGCATGAATGACGACACCCAGGCAGGGTGCGCGCCCTTTGTCTTGTCTGACTCCCAGAAAACAACCGGAGTCGATCATGATGGATATCATCCTACTCGGCACGGCGATCATATTCTTCGCGCTGTGCTTTGCCTACACCCGCGTCTGCGACAGGCTTTGACAAGGAAACGACGATGACCCTCGACTATGTCCTGAGCGGTGCCGTGACCGTGTTTCTTACCGTCTACCTCACCTACGCTCTGCTGCGTCCAGAACGCTTCTGAAAAGAACTGGCGCTTCCGAGGTCGCGCAGGCGCGACCCGGAAGCAGCCGGCTATTGAAAGTTACCCCAATGACCCTCAACGGATGGCTTCAGATCCTGCTTTACTGCGGGATCGTCCTCGCGCTCGTCAAGCCGCTCGGCGGTTACATGACGCGTGTCTATAGCGGCGAGCGCACTTTCCTCTCACCGGTCCTCGTTCCGATCGAACGCGGACTTTATGCCATTGCCGGCACTAGCGAAGGCGAGGATCAGCATTGGACCTCCTATGCCTTCGCCATGTTGATGTTCAACCTGCTCGGCGTTCTCGTCCTCTACGCGCTCCTTCGGCTGCAGGATATCCTGCCCTATAATCCGGCCGGCATGGCCGCCGTCCCGCCGGAGCTTGCCTTTAATACCGCCGTCAGCTTTCCCACAAATACCAACTGGCAGAATTACGGCGGCGAAAGCACCATGTCGTATCTCTCCCAGATGGCCGGCTTCACGGTGCAGAACTTCCTCTCGGCCGCCACCGGCATGGCCATCGCCGTCGCCTTCATCCGTGCCTTCGCGCGCGCATCCGGCAAGGCGATCGGCAATTTCTGGGTCGATATGATCCGCGGCACACTCTACATCCTGCTGCCGATCTGCATCGTGCTGACGCTGGTCTTCGTCTATCTCGGCGTACCGCAGACGCTCGGACCCTATGTCGATGCCACGACGCTGGAAGGCGCCAAGCAGACGATTGCGGTCGGCCCCGTCGCCTCGCAGCTGGCGATCAAGATGCTCGGCACCAATGGCGGCGGCTTCTTCAACGCCAATTCCGCCCATCCGTTCGAAAACCCCGATGCGATCTCCAATCTCATCCAGATGGTCTCGATCTCCGCGATCGGCGCGGCTTTGACCAACGTCTTCGGCCGCATGGTCGGCAACCAGCGCCAGGGCTGGGCGATCCTCGCGACGATGGGCGTCCTGTTTCTTGCCGGTGTCATCGTCACCTACTGGGCGGAGGCCGCCGGCAGCCCGCTGATGCATGCCTTCGGCCTTGGCGGCGGCAATATGGAAGGCAAGGAAGTCCGCTTCGGCGTCGCCCTGTCCTCGCTGTTTGCGGTCATCACCACGGCGGCCTCCTGCGGCGCGGTCAACGCGATGCACGGCTCGTTCACCGCGCTTGGCGGCCTGATCCCGCTGATCAACATGCAGCTCGGCGAAATCATCGTCGGCGGTGTCGGCGCGGGTTTCTACGGCATCCTGCTGTTCATCATCGTCGCCGTCTTCGTTGCCGGTCTGATGGTCGGCCGCACCCCGGAATATCTCGGCAAGAAGATCGAGGCGAAAGAGATGAAGATGGCCGTTCTCGCCATCCTCTGCCTGCCGCTCGCCATGCTGGTCTTTACCGCAATCGCAAGCGTCCTTCCGCGCGCCGTCGCTTCGGTCAGCACCGCCGGCCCGCACGGCTTCTCCGAAATCCTCTATGCCTATACCTCGGCTGCGGCCAATAACGGCTCGGCTTTCGGCGGCCTGACCGGCAATACGCCCTGGTACAACGTGACGCTCGGCATCGGCATGCTGATGGGCCGCTTCCTGGTGATCATCCCTGCCCTTGCCATCGCCGGCTCGCTGATTGCCAAGAAAGCGGTTCCGGCCTCGGCGGGCACCTTCCCGACCGACGGGCCGCTCTTCGTCGGCCTGCTCGTCGGCACGATCCTGATCGTCGGCGGCCTGACCTTCTTTCCGGCCCTGGCGCTCGGCCCCATCGTCGAGCACCTGGTCATGATCGCCGGCCAGACCTTCTGAGGCGACGCCTTGACGCTCCGTCACAAGTTTCCTCCGCCATCCTCGTTTCAAAGCTGGAGTCTCTTATGAGCCAGGCAAAATCCGCGAGTATCATCGATAGTCGCATCCTCCTTCCGGCCGTCGGCGCCGCCTTCAAGAAGCTCGATCCGCGCGCCCTTGCCAGAAACCCGGTCATGTTCGTGGTCGCTACGGTCTCGGTGCTGACCACCGTGCTCTTCCTGCGCGATCTCGTGGTCGGCAACGGCGATCTCGGCTTTTCCTTCCAGATCAATCTCTGGCTCTGGTTCACCGTGCTCTTTGCCAATTTCGCCGAAGCCGTCGCCGAAGGCCGCGGCAAGGCGCAGGCCGATTCGCTGCGCAGGGCGCGCACCGAAACTCAGGCCAAACTGCTGACCGCCCACAATGGCCGCGACTACCGCATGGTGCCGGGCACCAGCCTCAAGGTCGGTGACATCGTGTTCGTCGAGGCCGGCGATATCATTCCCTCGGACGGCGAGGTCATCGAAGGGGTGGCCTCGGTCAACGAAGCGGCAATCACCGGTGAATCCGCCCCGGTCATCCGCGAATCCGGCGGCGACCGCTCGGCGGTCACCGGCGGTACGCAGGTGCTGTCCGACTGGATCCGGGTGCGCATCACGGCGGCGGCCGGTTCCACCTTCCTCGACCGGATGATCTCGCTCGTCGAAGGCGCCGAACGCCAGAAGACGCCGAACGAGATCGCGCTCAACATCCTGCTCGCCGGCATGACGCTGATCTTCGTGCTCGCCACCGCGACGATCCCGAGTTTTGCCAGTTATGCCGGCGGTTCGATCCCGATCATCGTGCTGGTTGCCCTCTTCGTCACGCTGATCCCGACGACGATCGGTGCGCTGCTGTCGGCGATCGGCATTGCCGGCATGGACCGCCTCGTTCGCTTCAACGTGCTCGCCATGTCCGGCCGCGCCGTCGAAGCCGCCGGCGACGTCGACACGCTGCTGCTCGACAAGACGGGCACGATCACCCTCGGCAATCGCCAGGCGACGAGCTTCCGGCCGGTGCGCGGCATTTCCGAACAAGATCTCGCCGATGCCGCCCAGCTCGCCTCGCTGGCCGACGAAACGCCTGAGGGACGCTCCATCGTTGTGCTCGCCAAGCAGAAATATGCGATCCGCGGCCGCGACATGGCGAGCCTCCGAGCGACTTTCGTGCCCTTTGCCGCCCAGACCCGCATGAGCGGCGTCGATCTCGAAGGCGCCTCGATCCGCAAGGGTGCGGTCGATGCGGTGCTCGCCTATGTCAACGGCGACGCATCCTCGAAAAACGGCAGCGAGGTCGTGCGCGAGTTGCAGTCGATATCGGACGAGGTCGCCAAATCAGGCGGCACACCGCTGGCGGTCGCCCGCGACGGCAGGCTGCTCGGCGTCATCCAGCTGAAGGATATCGTCAAGGGCGGCATCCGCGAGCGCTTCACCGAGCTGCGCCGCATGGGCATCCGCACGGTGATGATCACGGGCGACAATCCGCTGACGGCAGCCGCCATCGCCGCCGAAGCCGGCGTCGACGATTTCCTCGCCCAGGCGACGCCGGAGATGAAGCTGGCGCTGATGCGCGAGGAACAGTCCAAGGGCAAGCTCGTCGCCATGTGCGGCGATGGCACCAACGATGCGCCGGCGCTGGCCCAGGCCGATGTCGGCGTCGCCATGAACACCGGCACGGTCGCCGCCCGCGAGGCCGGCAACATGGTCGACCTCGATAGCGACCCGACGAAGCTGATCGAGATCGTCGAGATCGGCAAGCAGTTGTTGATGACACGTGGCGCGCTGACGACCTTTTCGATCGCCAACGACATCGCCAAATATTTCGCCATCATCCCGGCGATGTTCCTGACCTTCTACCCGCAGCTCGGCGTGCTCAACGTCATGGGGCTGTCGACGCCGCAAAGCGCCATTCTCTCGGCGATCATCTTCAACGCGCTGATCATCATCGCGCTGATCCCGCTGTCGCTGAAGGGCGTGCGCTACCGGCCGATCGGCGCCGGCGCGCTTCTGTCGCGCAACCTGCTGATTTACGGCCTCGGCGGCATCATCGTCCCCTTCATCGGCATCAAGGCGATCGACATGACCGTCGCAGCCCTCGGCCTCGCCTGAATACGCAAGGAGCAAGAGCAATGTTTAGAGAATTTCGCCCGGCGATCGTCATGATCGTCGCCACCACTGCAATCACCGGCCTTCTTTATCCGCTCGCCATGACGGGTGCTGCCCAGGCGCTCTTTCCCAACCAGGCGAGTGGCAGCCTGATCGAGAAGAATGGCCAGGTGATCGGCTCGACGCTGATCGGCCAGGCCTTCACCACAGACAAATATTTCCACGGCCGCCCCTCGGCTGCCGGCGACGGCTACAATGCCGCCGCCTCCAGCGGCTCCAACCTCGGCCCGACCAGCCAGAAGCTGATCGACCGCGTCAAGGGTGATTACGATGCCGCCAGGGCGGCAAACCCGAACGCGGAGGTGCCGGCCGACCTCGTCACCGCGTCTGGCAGCGGCCTCGATCCGCAAATTTCGCCCGAAGCCGCCTATTTCCAGGTGCCGCGCGTCGCCAAGACACGAGGTGTGGATGAGGCCAAGGTCAAGGCGCTGGTCGACGGCGCGGTTCACGACCGCGAACTCGGCATATTGGGCGAGCCGACCGTCAATGTTCTGGCGTTGAATCAGAGCCTTGATGCTTCTATGACTGAGTGAATTTGGCGGGTTCAATGTGGGTTTTGGCGACAAGGCCAATCCCACTCGCCGTCATCCTCGGGCTTGACGCGAGGATCCATGCCACAGCTACCGGTGGGTGCCGTGTGGATGCTCGGCTCAAGGCCGAGCATGACGGAGGGTGGGGCGGACGTAACGCATTCTCAGTAGCCATTCGCAGAAAGACCACACGCATGCCAGACGACAACCGCGACCAGGCCGGCAGGCCCTCGCCCGATGCGCTTCTCGAAAAGGCCCGGGCCGAAACGCGCGGCCGTCTGAAGATTTTTCTCGGAGCCGCCCCCGGCGTTGGCAAGACATACGAGATGCTGATCTCCGGCCGCGCCAAGATCGCCGACGGTCTCGATGTCGTCATCGGCGTCGTCGAGACCCATGGCCGCAAGGAGACCGAGGCGCTGCTTGCCGGCTTCGAGATCATTCCCCGCGTCGAAATCGACTACAAGGGCCGGCCGCTCGAGGAAATGGACCTCGACGGCATCCTCGCCCGCCGGCCCGACCTGGTGCTGGTCGACGAACTCGCCCACACTAATGCCGAGGGCAGCCGCCATCCGAAGCGCTATCTCGACGTCAAGGAATTGCTCGATCGCGGCATCGACGTCTATTCGACGCTGAACATCCAGCATGTCGAGAGCCTCAACGACGTCGTCTCGCAGATTACCCGCATCCGGGTGCGCGAGACGGTACCGGACTCGATCATCGACCTTGCCGACGACGTCGAGATCATCGACCTGACGCCGGACGATCTGATCAAGCGCCTGCATGACGGCAAGGTCTACATGCCGCGCACCGCCGAGCGGGCGCTGACCAACTATTTCACGCCGGGCAACCTGACGGCGCTCAGGGAGCTGGCGCTGCGCAAGACCGCCCAGCGCGTCGACGACCAGTTGCTCACCCATATGCAGGCCCATGCCATCTCGGGTCCCTGGGCGGCGGGCGAACGCGTCCTCGTCTCGGTCGACCATCACCCGCGCTCGGCGTCGCTGGTGCGCTATGCCGCCCGCATGGCCTCGCGCCTGCGCGCGCCCTGGGCCGCCGTCTATATCGAGACCAACCGTTCGATCAATCTGACGGAAACCGAACGCGATACCATTGCCGCCACGCTGCGGCTTGCCGAGCAGCTCGGCGGTGAGGCGCTGACCATTCCCGGCCGCGAGGTGGCCGAAGAGCTCGTCCGCCATGCCAGCGCCAATAACGTCACCCATATCGTCATCGGCGCCCCGAAAAAGCGGAGCTGGCGCGACTGGTGGAGCCGCTCGATTACCGACGAGCTGATCCGCAAGACCGGCGAGATCAGCGTCCATGTCATCTCCGGTACGGAGAAGGACGGCACCACCGCGCGCGGCATCAAGGCGGCCGCCACGCCGCCGCAGCTGGATTTCAGAGCCTATCTGCTGGCAACCGGTTATGTCGCCATCGCGCTCGGCGTCAGTATCGTGCTCGACCAGGTGCTCGACGTGCGCAACCTCGCCCTCGTCTTCCTGATGGCGGTGCTGACCTCCGCCGTCCTGCACGGCCTGCGGCCGGCGCTTTACAGCTGCATCCTCGGCGCGCTGTCCTTCAACTTCTTCTTCCTGCCGCCGCGCTACACGCTGACGATCAGCGATCCGGAAAGCGTGCTTGCCTTTTTCTTCTTCCTCGGTGTCGCCATCATCGCCAGCAATCTGACCGCGACCGTGCAGCGCCAGGCCGCCGCGGCCCGGCAGCGGGCGCGCACGACCGAGGATCTCTATCTCTTCTCCAAGAAACTCGCCGGCACCGGCACGCTCGACGACGTGCTCTGGGCAACCGCCTTCCAGCTCGCCTCGATGCTGAAGGTCCGCGTCGTTCTACTGCTGCCGGAAGACGGCAGCATCGCCGTCAAGGCCGGCTATCCGCCCGACGACACGCTCGACGATGCCGATATCGCCGCTGCCCGCTGGGCCTGGGAGCACAATCACGCCGCCGGCCGCGGCGCCGATACGCTGCCCGGCGCCAAGCGCCTCTACGTGCCGCTCAGAACCGGACGCACCGCCGTCGGCGTCATCGGCCTCGACAGTGATCGCCGCGACGGGCCGCTGCTGACGCCCGAACAGCAGCGGCTGCTCGATGCGCTGGCCGACCAGGCGGCCCTTGCCATCGAACGCATCCAGCTCGTCGCCGATGTCGACCGGGCAAGGCTTGCGGCCGAAGCCGACCGGCTGCGTTCGGCCCTGCTGACGTCGATCTCGCACGACCTGAAGACGCCGCTTGCCGCCATCCTCGGCGCCGCCGGCACGCTACGCGACTATTTCGCCGCCATGCCGGAGGAGGATCGCATCGACCTGCTTTCAACCGTCGTCGACGAATCCGAGCGCCTCAACCGCTTCATCGCCAACCTGCTCGACATGACCAAGATCGAATCCGGCGCGATGGAGCCGAATTCTGCGCTGCATTATGCCGGCGACATCGTCGGCAGCGCACTGCGCCGCGCCGCCAAGATCCTCGAACACCACAGGACGGAGATGCGCATTCCCGCCGACCTGCCGATGGTGCGCGTCGATCCGGTGCTGTTCGAGCAGGTGATCTTCAACCTCTTCGACAATGCCGCGAAATACGCGCCCGAGGGCTCGGTGGTCCACATCGAGGCCTGGGCCGATGCCGACCACATCGTCCTGCAGGTCTTGGACGAAGGCCCGGGCATCCCGCCGGCCGACCTTACCCGCGTCTTCGACACCTTCTACCGGGTGCGCAAGGGCGATCAGGTGCGCGCCGGCACCGGCCTCGGCCTTTCCATCTGCCGCGGCTTCACCGAGGCAATGGGCGGCACGATCGCGGCCGGCAACCGCACGGGCCGCCCCGGCGCCGTCTTCACCATCCGCCTGCCGAAACCCAACGACATTCCGAAACTGGATGATTGAGATGACCGGTTCAGCCGTCAAAATCCTCGTCGTCGACGACGAACCGCCGATCCGCAAGCTGCTCCGCGTCGGCCTGAGCGCGCAGGGCTACGAGGTGCAGGAGGCGCCGAACGCCGCCGGCGCCCGCCAGTCGGTCACTGAGGCCATGCCCGATCTCATCGTGCTCGATCTCGGCCTGCCCGATACCTCAGGCCATGACTTGCTTGAGGAGTGGCGCGACCAAGGGCTTTCCCTGCCCATCGTCATCCTGTCCAGCCGTACCGACGAGGCCGGCATCGTCAAGGCGCTGGAAGGCGGCGCCGACGACTATGTCACCAAACCCTTCGGCGTCAACGAACTCGGCGCCCGCATCCGCGTGGCGCTTCGCCACCGCCTGCAGCAGCAGGGCGAAAAGGCGATCTTCCAGACCGGCGGACTGTCGATCGATCTCGTCAAGCGCATCGTCAAGGTCGACGGTCGAGACATTAAATTATCGCCGAAGGAATACGACATCCTGCGTGTGCTCGCCCAGCACGCCGGCAAGGTGCTGACACACCAGTTTCTTTTGAAGCAGGTTTGGGGGCCGGCAGCGGATGTGCAGTATCTGCGCGTCTACGTCAGGCAGCTGCGGCAAAAGGTCGAGCAGATTCCCGACCAGCCGCACTATATCACCACAGAGACCGGCGTCGGCTACCGGCTCAGGGAAGCGGACTGACCGCCCTTCCCTCCCGCTGCCCGTACAGTATCGAGCCCAACAGCATTGAGCCCAACAGCATTGAGAATGACATGAACCTTCCCAACATCATCCGGCCGGAACACACTTTCATCGGCGTGTCGGCGCCGACGAAATGGCGCGCGCTGCAGGGTATAGCGGACAAGGCCGCCAAAGCTTTCTCCGCCGACGGCCAGACCATTCTGAAAGCGCTTGAAGAGCGTGAGAAGCTCGGCTCCACCGGCATCGGCAACGGCATTGCCATTCCACACGCGGCGATCGACGGCATGAGCAGTCCGCGTGGCCTACTCCTGCGCTTCGCCCAGCCGCTGGATTTCGAGGCGATCGACGATATACCGACCGACATCGCTTTCGTGCTGCTCTTCGGGGAAAACAATCGCGGCGAATATCTCAACGTGCTGTCGGCCATCGCCCGGCGGCTGCAATCGGACGGCACGCTTGCCGCCATGCGCAAGGCAAAAACGGTCGACGAATTCTATTCCGATTTCATCGCCGATTCACGGGTGTAAAGAACATTATAAAGGGCGCGGCCCGAAGGCCGCGCCCTCCCGTCTTGGTTCAGAGGATCTTAGAAATCGCGCTGGAAGCGTAGGAAGCCGAACACTTCGTCGTCGCCTTCGTCCTCATCGTGATATTGCACGCTGAGCTTCGAACGCAGGTCTTCGACGATCTGATAGTCGATCGTGACGCCAGTCGTGTAAGCGCTGCCGCCGGTGAAACCATTGCCGTCAGCTTCGAGAGCGATGTTTTCGAAGTACTGGAAGCCGGGGGTGATCTTCCACTTTTCGTTGATCTTCAAGGCGTACTCTGCTGCGATCGTCCATTCGGACTCTTCGTAGTAATAGTTGGCGCCGCTTGCCCAAACGCCGGCAATGCCGAGCGTGCCCGGACCGATATCGGCATAGACGATGCCGCGGACAGCGACTTCGCTGGTGTCGGTGTCATAACCGGCAAGCAGGTAAGCGCTGACGGCGCCGGCCTTGTAGGAGACCTGGCCTGCGACACCGAAGTTGTTCGGGCCTTCGCCCGGCTTGGTGGCGTAGTCTTCTTCCAGTTCGTCGACCGAGATGCCGGCCGCGAAAGCGCCGTTCTCGTACTGATACCGGATCGAGTTATGCGTCGTTTCGTTGCTGGCGAGCGTATCGGTCTCGCCGCTCATGTCGTCATCCCACCAGCTGTAAAGCTTACCGACGCGGAAGCCGGCAATGTCGATATAGCCTTCATCAAGCAGAGCTTCCTGATCGGAGGCATTGTCGGCATTGTAACGCAGCGTGATGACGCCGGTGAGCGTGCCGTACTCGGTGTCGTTCTTGGTCTGGAAGGTGACCTGACCGCGAGTCCAGAAGTTTACGTCGGAATCGCCGGAGATCTGGTCACCGAAGCGCACTTCGGTACGGATATAGCCGCCGATGGAAAGGCATGTTTCCGTCCCCGGAATATAAAAATAGCCGGTCCCGTAGGCGTCGCAAACGCGAACATATTCCACGGGCTCGGGTTCCGCCGCCACGATGGCGTCGGCAGCGCGGGCTCCGGATGCCGCGGCAAGGGCGGCAACGGAGGCAAAAAGGATCGTTCTGATATTCATTTTGAATGGCCCTAACAGGTTTGGAATGCGAGGCACATTTCAAGGGATGCCCCCGCGTAGCGGTCGGAGAAGACGACCGCACGGTGGCGATATAGGAATCCGCAAGTGTCATCGCGGCAAAATCTGGGCAAAAATCAGCGCCACCATGGCGCTTTCGTGGAGGAACTGTGGCCGAAAAAGCACGGCGCCGCGGCCGACAGCGATGACGAGCAATTGGCCGCGGCCAACTTCGGCACGCCTATTTCAAAATCACCCCTCAAATGGAATGACATTCTAACGACAAGGCCGGAACGGGAAGAACCTTTGTTTCATTATACGACTGACTTGATAGAGTTAAGACAGAAAACAGGAGGGTTCCAATGCATACACAACGGCTCACCCGGCTCCTCGCGGCCGCAGTCATGGCGGGCAGCTTCGCGATCGGGAGCATTGCTCCTGCATTCGGGGATCAGACGCTGCTCAACGTTTCCTATGATCCGACCCGAGAATTGTACAAGGATTTCAACGCCGCCTTTGCCGCCAAGTGGCAGAAGGACAATGGCGAAGCGGTAACGATCCAGGCATCGCATGGCGGTTCCGGCGCCCAGGCCCGCTCGGTCATCGACGGCCTCGACGCCGACGTTGTCACGCTTGCGCTCGAAGGCGATATCGACGCAATTGCCAAGGCGACCGGCAAGATCCCGGCCGACTGGAAATCCAAGCTGCCGAACAATTCGACGCCCTATACGTCGACGATCGTCTTCCTCGTCCGCAAGGGCAACCCAAAGGGCATCAAGGATTGGGGCGACCTGGTCAAGGACGACGTGCAGGTCATCACGCCGAACCCGAAGACATCGGGCGGCGCCCGCTGGAATTTCCTCGCCGCCTGGGCATGGGCCAAGCAGGCGAATGGCGGCGACGACGCCAAGGCGCAGGATTATGTGGCGAAACTGCTGCAGCACGTTCCGGTTCTCGATACCGGCGCGCGCGGTGCCACCACCACCTTCGTCCAGCGCGGCCTCGGTGACGTGCTGCTCGCCTGGGAAAACGAAGCCTATCTTTCGCTCGAGGAACTCGGTCCCGACCAGTTCGAGATCGTAACGCCGAGCTTCTCCATTCGCGCCGACCCGCCGGTCGCCGTCGTCGATGGCAATGTCGACAAGAAGGGCACGCGCAAGGTCGCCGAAGCCTATCTCAACTATCTCTATTCCGACGAAGGCCAGAAGATTGCCGCCAAGCACTACTACCGGCCGATCAAGCCTGAGGCCGCCGATCCGGCCGATATCGCCCGCTTCCCGAAGCTGACGCTGGCGACCATCGACGACTTCGGCGGATGGAAAGAAGCGCAGCCGAAATTCTTCGGCGACGGCGGGGTATTTGACCAGATCTACAAGCCGGCCCAATAATAGACTTCATGAAAGCACATAGCCCCACGCGGTGGCGGTTCAGACGGCCGAGCGTCATTCCGGGTTTCGGAATGGCGCTCGGCCTTACCTTGACCTGGCTCACCCTTCTGATCCTCATCCCGCTCTCCGGTCTTGCCGTCCGGTCGAGCGCGCTCGGCTGGGAGAAATTCTGGTCGATCGCGTTCGATCCGCGCACCTTGAATGCATTGCGCATCAGCTTCGGCACCGCCTTCATTGCCGCCATCGTCAATGCCGTCTTCGGCATCATCCTCGCCTGGGTGCTGGTACGCTACCGTTTCCCCGGCAAGCGCATCATCGATGCCATGGTCGACCTGCCCTTCGCGCTGCCGACGGCCGTCGCCGGCATCGCGCTGACGACGCTTTATGCGCCGAACGGCTGGATCGGCCAGTTCCTGACGCCGCTCGGCATCAAGATCGCTTTCACCCCGGCCGGTATCGTCGTGGCACTGATCTTCGTCGGCCTGCCCTTCGTGGTGCGAACCGTGCAGCCGGTCATGGAGGAAATCGACAAGGAAGTGGAGGAGGCGGCGGCAACGCTCGGCGCCAACCGCTTCCAGACGATTTTCCGCGTGCTGCTGCCGGGGCTGGCGCCCGCCGTGCTCACCGGTTTTGCGCTCGCCTTTGCCCGCGGCGTCGGCGAATACGGTTCGGTCATCTTCATCGCCGGCAACCTGCCGTTCAAATCGGAGATCGCACCGCTGCTGATCGTCATCAAACTCGAAGAGTATAATTACGCGGCAGCGACGGGCATTGCGGCGATCATGCTGATCATCTCGTTTGCCCTGCTGCTCGTCATCAACCTCATCCAGAGCTGGAGCAGGCGGAGGTACGGTTATGGCGCTTGATACAACCGTTCAACCCGTCAAGCTGCGTTCGGTGACCACCGAACACCGGATCGCCCGCTTCAGCCTGATCGCCCTCTCGCTGGTCTTCCTGCTGCTCTTCCTGCTTTTGCCGCTGGCCGCCGTCTTCGTCGAGGCCTTCCGCAAGGGACCTGGCCCCTTCATCCAGGCCCTCGGTGATCTCGAAACCTTCTCGGCGATCCGGCTGACGCTGATCGTTGCCGGTGTCAGCGTGCCGCTCAATCTCGCCTTCGGGGTTGCCGCCGCCTGGGCGATCGCCAAGTTCGAGTTCAAGGGCAAAGCCTTCTTGACGACGCTGATCGACCTGCCCTTCTCGGTCTCGCCTGTTATATCCGGCCTGGTCTTCGTGCTGCTCTTCGGCGCCAATACCTGGCTCGGTCAATGGCTGAGCGCCCACGACATCAAGATCCTGTTTGCCGTGCCGGGGCTGATCCTGGCGACGATGTTCGTCACCTTCCCCTTCGTCGCCCGCGAGCTGATCCCGCTGATGCAGGAACAGGGAACGGCCGATGAGGAGGCAGCCCTTTCGCTCGGCGCCAGCGGCTGGCAGACTTTCTGGCACGTGACGCTGCCGAATATCAAATGGGGCCTGCTCTACGGTGTGCTGCTCTGCAATGCCCGCGCCATGGGCGAATTCGGCGCCGTCTCGGTGGTCTCCGGCCATATTCGCGGCCAGACGAACACAATGCCGCTGCAGGTGGAGATCCTCTATAACGAGTATAATTTCACCGGCGCGTTTGCCGTCGCCACGCTTTTGGCCTTGCTGGCGCTCGTCACTCTTGTTTTGAAGACGCTGCTGGAAATGCGCTATAGCGCTGAGATCTCCGCCAGCCGGCGGCACTGAAGGATTTGGAATGGAAGTACGCGTTCAAAACATCCGCAAGGAATTCGATCGTTTTCCGGCGCTGCACGACGTCTCGCTCGGTATCCGCTCCGGCGAGCTGATCGCACTGCTCGGCCCTTCGGGCTCGGGCAAGACGACATTACTGCGACTGATCGCCGGCTTGGAAAGCCCGACGGAGGGGCAGATCTTCTTCGGTGACGAGGATGCCTCGAAGAAATCAGTGCAGCAGCGCAATATCGGCTTCGTCTTCCAGCATTATGCTCTGTTCCGCTACATGACGGTGCTCGATAACGTCTCCTTCGGCCTGAGGGTCAGAAAGGGTGCGCGGCGTCCTGCAAAAGCCGACATTCGTAAGCGGGCGCTGGAACTGCTCGAGCTCGTCCAACTCTCCGGCCTGGAAAAACGCTACCCGGCGCAGCTTTCCGGCGGCCAGCGCCAGCGTGTGGCGCTCGCCCGCGCCATGGCCGTCGAGCCGAACGTGCTGCTGCTCGACGAACCCTTCGGCGCGCTCGACGCCCAGGTACGCAAGGACCTCCGCAAATGGCTGCGCGAGATCCACGACCGCACCGGGCACACAACCGTCTTCGTCACCCACGACCAGGACGAGGCGCTGGAGCTGGCCGATCGCGTGGTCGTCATGAGCCAGGGTGCGATCGAGCAGGTCGGCACGCCGGATGAGGTCTACGACAATCCGAATTCGCCCTTCGTCTACGGCTTCATCGGCCAGTCGAATTGCCTGCAGGTCGACATCTCAGATGGCGACATCCGGTTCGAAGGGCGCTCGCTCGGCCTCAATGCCGAGGGCGAGCCGGACGGCCCGGCGCAGCTCTACTTCCGCCCGCACGACGTCAGGCTCTGCGAATCAGCTGAAAACTGCATCGCCGGCCAGCCGGTCTCCAGCCGCCGCGTCGCCGGCACCCGTCACATCGAACTGGATATCGGCAACGACCGCCCGCATATCGAGATCGAGCTGCCCCCGAGCGAGGCCGACAGGCTCGACCGCAACCGCGTGGCCTTCAAACCAACCCGCTGGAAGCTGTTCCGCAGCTGATGGAGATCGCGCGTTCCGAACGACGATTGACCGGAATCGCATATGGCGAGAGTTCATCATGCTTTTTGTTATCTAAGGTTGTTTGTAATTCAGTCATATGACGAGTAAAAGATTTTCACGGTAATAAGTAGGACTAATCCCACAGGAGGCACCTTGCGTTGAGGGCGGAGATTTCCTTTGGAAAATCCCTGATCGGGATTTTGTTCGTAGGGCTGGCGGCCACAGGCTGCACGACGACACCGAAACCGGCGGCAACGGCGGCGAAGACAAAGCAGGTTCAACCGGCGAAAGTTACCTTCAACTATACGAAAAAGGACCGAGACTGCCTGCAGCGCGCGATGTATTTCGAATCGCAGCACTCGGATGAGGATGGTTATCTCGCCGTCGGCACCGTCGTCATGAACAGGCTCACGTCAGGCGCCTATCCTCCATCGATCTGCGGCGTCGTCGCCCAGGAGAAGCAGTTTGCGCCGGGCGTGATGACGCGCGAAGTCAAGCCGCAGGCCGAGACCGAGCTTGCGACCGCTGCCGATGCGATTCTGCTGAAGGGCGCACGCCATCCTGCGGTCAAGGATGCGATGTTCTTCCACACCGACGGGCTGAAATTCCCTTATAACAACATGCATTATGTCACGGTTGCCGGCGGCAACGCCTTCTACGAGAAGCGCGACGCCAATGGCATGCTCCAAACACCGCCGCCGCTGCCCGCTTATGAAGTGGCAATGAACTATGTGCCAGGCGAAAGCATGCTGCCGCCGCAATTCGAGGCGCTGATTCCCTCGGCGGTTCCCGTTCCTCTACCGGCTCCCGACCCGATGGCGACGGCGAGCACGGCGCAGATGCAGATCACAGCGCCAGTGACCGCGCCAGTGATTACGCCAGCGACAGCGCCGGTGGCCTCGCCGGCCACCTCGATCGAGCCCGAACCGGGAATGCCGATCGCGATCCCCATTCCCCGCCCCGCCTATGACAGCGTGATGCTGCGCGGGAGCGTCGCAGCGACCGGCGGTTAAGCCGTTACGGTTTGCATGAGGTAAAAGCGCGCCTTAAGCGCGCTCTTCCCAGACCCTTGCAAGCTCCACGATCGTCTGGGCGGCCTTTTCCATATCCTGGCGGCTGACCCATTCGAGCGGCGAGTGGAAGGCATGGCCGCCGGCGAAGATGTTCGGGCATGGCAGGCCCATGAAGGAAAGGCGAGAGCCATCCGTACCGCCGCGGATGCTGCCGCGCACCGGCGTCATGCCGGCCCGCCGCACGGCTTCGATGGCGTTGTCGACGATCTCCGGGTGCCGATCGAGCACCACCTTCATGTTGCGGTACTGTTCCCTGACCTGGAAATGGTAGGTCGAGCCGGGATAGCCAGCCATGACGTCCTTGACGATGGCCTCGAGCAAGGTCTCCTTTTCCACCAGCCCCTCGTCGGTGAAGTCGCGGATGATGAGGCTCAGCGACGCCTTCTCCATCGAGCCGGTCACCCCTACCGGATGGATGAAGCCCTGCTTGCCCTCGGTGGTCTCCGGCGCAATCTCTTTCGGCAGCCGGTCGATGATGGCGCCGGCGATCTTGATGGCGTTTTCCATGCGGTCCTTGGCAAAACCCGGATGGATCGCCACGCCTGAGATGGCGATCTCGACGCCATCGGCCGAAAAGGTCTCATCCTCGATGTGGCCTGATGTTTCGCCGTCCATCGTATAGGCGAAGTCGGCGCCGAGTTTTTTCAGGTCGACCTTGTTGACCCCGCGCCCGACCTCCTCGTCGGGGGTGAACAGGATCTTGATCGTCCCGTGCTTGATCTCGGGATTGGCGACGAGGATCTGGGCCGCGGTCATGATCTCCGCCAGCCCCGCCTTGTCGTCGGCGCCGAGCAATGTCGTTCCGTCGGTGGTGACGATGTCGTTGCCAATCTGGTTGTTCAGCTCGGGATGTTCGGAAACACGGATCACCCGGCTGGGATCGCCGACAAGCGTGATATCCCCGCCGGCGTAATTGCGGATGATCTGCGGCTTGACGCCGGTGCCGCTGAAATCGGGCGCCGTATCCATGTGCGAGCAGAAGCAGATGACCGGCACGACCTTGTCGCTATTTCCGGGAACGGTCGCATAGACATAACCGTGCTCATCGAGATGCGCATCCGCAAGGCCGATCTTGAGCAGCTCATCGACGAGAACTCGTCCGAGATCCTTCTGCTTCTCGGTGGTCGGCTGCGTCGACGAGGAGGGATCGGATTGAGTGTCGATAACGACATAGCGGAGAAAGCGGTCGAGAACAGCGTCGGTCATGGCATCCACTCCAGCAAGATCACGGGCAAGATCACGCAGGGGATATAACCCTTGCGGGCGATGCGGCAAAAGTTTTTTCCGCTCGCGACGCGCGAGGATCGGCCGTTCAATCCAAGCGTTTTCCCTCGCCGTCGAACACATGCAGATATTGCGCGGGGAAGGCCACATTGACCTTCGGACCCGCCTTCAGCGCCTCGCGGTCCAGCGTGAAGATCTTGAACGGCAGGCCGTGCAGAGCAAGATGCAGGATGATACCGAAGCCTGTCGGCTCGACCAGTTCCACATCGGTGGGAAGGCCTGCGCCGTCAGTCGTCATCACCACATGCTCCGGCCGAATGCCGAGCGTCACCTTTGCGCCGTCTTCGAGAGGCAGCGGCTTTGCCAGCGGCACGATCGTGCCGTCCTTCAGCTTGAGGCCGCCTGTGACATAGCTCGCCTCGAGGAAATTCATTCCAGGCGAGCCGATGAAGCCGGCGACAAAGAGATTGGCGGGACGGTCATAGAGTTCCAGCGGGCTGCCGACCTGCTGCACCACGCCGCCATGCATGGCGACGATACGGTCCGCCAGCGTCATCGCCTCGATCTGGTCATGGGTGACATAGATCGAGGTCGCCTTCAGCTCGCCGTGCAGCTTCTTGATCTCGGCGCGCATCTGTTCGCGCAGGCGCGCATCGAGGTTGGAGAGCGGTTCGTCGAACAGGAAGGCCTTCGGCTGGCGCACGATGGCGCGGCCCATGGCGACACGCTGGCGCTGGCCGCCGGAAAGCGCCTTCGGCCGCCGTTCGAGCAGCGGATCGAGGCCGAGCTTGGCCGCGGCAGCGGAGACGGCGCTGGTGATCTTTTCCTTGGCCGTCTTCCTGAGTTTCAGGCTGTAGCTCATATTGCCGGCGACGTTCATATGGGGGTAGAGCGCATAGGACTGGAATACCATGGCGATGTCGCGATCCTTGGGATGCAACTCGTTCACTCTGGCGCCTGCAATGCGGATCTCGCCTGATGTGACGTCCTCCAGCCCGGCAATCATCCGCAGCAGCGTGGACTTGCCGCAGCCGGACGGGCCGACGAGCACGACGAATTCGCCGTCCTGGATTTCGAGGTCGACGCCGTGCAGCACCTGCACATGGCCATAGGCTTTGCGGATATTCTGGATATCGATCGATGCCATTCTGTTTAACCCTTGACCGCGCCGGCCGTCAGGCCCTGGACGAGATAACGCTGGATGAGCAGGAAGAAGAGGCCGGCCGGGATGAGCGCCATGACGCCCGCCGCCATCATCTGCCCGAAATCCACCGAGAATTTCGAAACGAAGGTGAGAAGCCCGACCGGGAAGGTCGCCGCGTCATTACCGTTGATCAGCATCAGCGCGAAGAGCAACTCGCTCCAGGCGGCGGTGAAGACGAAGCCGAGCGTCGCGGCAATACCCGGCAGCGTCAGCGGCAGGATGATCTGGCGAAACGCGGTGAACTGTGTCGCCCCGTCGATCATCGCCGCCTCTTCCAAATCCTTGGGAATGCCGTCGAAGAAGGACTGCATCAGGAAGGTGGCGAAAGGCACGTTGAAGGCGGTGTAGACGACGACGAGCCCGGTCAGGCTGTTGGTCAGATGCAAGGGCGACAGCATCTTGAAGATCGGCGCCACCAGCATGACCAGCGGGAACATCTGGGTCAGCAGCATCAGCGCGACGATCCAGTATTTTGCCCTGAATTTGAAGCGTGACAGCGCGTAGCCGGAGAGCGAGGCGCAGATCGTCACGGTCACCGCCGTCGAGGCCGAGACGATCAGGCTGTTCTTGAAGAAAGTCGGGAAGGCGCTGTGCTGCAGCACGAAGGCATAGTGATCCCAGGTCGTGCGCGACGGCCACATGCGCACGCCTTCGCTATAGAGCAGGTCGTTCGGCGTCACCGAGACCTTGAGCAGCCAGAACAGCGGGAAAAGCGCGAAGGCGATATAGCAGAGGATCGCCAGGCGGTGCACGATCGTGGGAATGACGGATCGTCTCATGGGCTCAATCCTTGTTCAGCAGCGTCTGCCGCAGCAGGATGATCAGCATCGAATAGGCAAGCAGCAGCACCAGCAGCACCAGCGCGATCGCCGAGGCATAACCGAAATCGAGCCGCTTGAAGGCCGTGGTGAAGATGTAGCTCGCAACGATCTGCGTGCGATCGGCCGGCCCGCCATTTGTCATGACGACAATGAGATCGGCGAAATTGGAAATCCAGACGGTGCGCAGCAGCACAGTGATGGCGATCGTCGGCGCCAGAAACGGCAGGGTGATCGAGCGGAAGCGCTGGAACCAGCCGGCGCCGTCGATCGAGGCCGCCTCATAGAGATCGCGCGGGATGGCTTGGAGGGCGGCCAGCAGGGTGATCGCAAAGAAGGGAATGCCCCACCAGACATTGGCGGCGATCGGCCCCCACATCGCATAATTGGGATCGGAAAGAATATTGCCCGGCTCATGCATCAGCCCGAGCCCGAAGAGCCAATGCGGGATCGGCCCGATGACCGGATTGAACAGCCAGGCCCAGTTGAGGCCAGCGAGAAAGGACGGCACGGCCCAGGGCAGGAAAACCAGCGCCTGCGCGATCGCCCGCCCCGGGAACGGCTTGTCGAGCAGCAGCGCCAGAATGAGCCCGAATGCGAATTGAAGGACGACGGAGGCGCCGGTCCACCAGAGCGTATTGCGCAGCGCGCCATAGAAGGCGGCATCGCCTGCAAGCTCGCGGAAATGATCGAGCCCGATGAAGCCGCCGGAAAACGGATTGAGCAGTTGGATATCGCGGAAGGCATAGGACAGCCCGAGTGTCAGCGGCACCAGCATCACGGCGATGATCAGGATCAGCGACGGGGCGCTGTAGAGATAGGGCTCGGAAGCATCGGCAAGACGACGCAGCCATGGTCTGCGGTCGCGACGCATGTCGAGCGTATCGGCGGAAATGGTCATCGGATTGCGGTTTCCAAATGTGCGAGTCAAGGCTTCGAATGCGCGTGCAGCCCCCTCAACCGACCCTACGGGCTACCTCCTCCCCGCTAGGGAGAAGGGAACGGAGGCGTTGCGGCATTTTCCCTTCTCCCTAGCGGGGGTCCGAAGGACGGGTCGAGACCAGTGGCTCGACCCAGGTGAAGGTGGCGGCAGGCGGATGAGGGGGCCTCCAGCTCGAAGCCCCCTTTTCCACTACTTCTTCGACAGAAACTTCTGCTGCGCCTTGGTCAGATAGTCCGCCCACTGATCGGCCAGATCCTTTGCCGAGATATCGCCGAGCAGTGCCTGCTGCGAGGTCTTGATCGCCAGCGAATCCTTGAAGAAGGCGAATTCCTCAAGGTAGGTCGGCATGACAGTCGGCACCGTGTTCGGGTCCGCCAGCTCCTCGAACCAGCCCTTGAACTGGTCACCGGCATAGAAGGGATCCTTTTCGGCCGCCGTATAGGCCGGCAGGGCGCCGATGCGCTTGTTCCACTCGATATTGCCTTCCGGCCCTTCGAGGGTGGCGATCAGCTTCCACGAGAGCTCCTTGTTGCCGCTGGTCGAAAACATCGACCAGCCGCCATAGCCGATGGTCGGGAAGGACTTGCCGTCCGGGCCCTTCGGCAGCGGCATGACACCGAAGTCTTCCTTCTTCATGCGTTCGGCAATGGCGATCAGCGCATCCGGATCCTGATCGAGGAAGGCGCAGGTGCCGGAATAGAAGCCGGCGACGACCTCGTTGAAGCCCCAGTTGACGCTGTCCTTCGGGGCATAGCCCTTCTTGTAGAGATCGACCATCCATTCGATGCCCTTGGCCCAGCCGGGGCTGTTCATCGTCGAGGTGCCGTCTTCCTTGAAGTACTTGTTGTCGCCGGCCATGGAGGCGGCGAAGATCATCCAGCCGTTGAGGCCGCCCGCGCCGCCGCGCATGCAGTAACCGTATTTGCCAGGCAGTTTGGAGACTTTTTCCGACGCGGCAGTGAATTCCTCCAGCGTCTTCGGTGGTGCTGAGACACCGGCTTCCGAAAGCAGTTTCTTGTTGTAGAACATCGCGCGGAGATAGAAGCCGTAGGGCAGCATATAGGCGGTGTTCTTGACGTCGCGGCCGAGTTCGAGCGCGCGCGGCGTCAGCTCCTTGGTATGCTCCCACTTTGCGAGATAGGGCTCGAGGCTTTCGAGCATGCCATTATTGGCATAGAGCGACAGCCAGGTATCGGGCATCTCCATCACGTCGGGCACGTCGCCGGCCGAGACCATGGTCGCGAACTTCTGGAAGGCTTCGTTCCAGGGCAGCGAGATGATGTCGACCTTGGTGCCGGGATTGGCGGCCTCGAATTTGCCGACGATCGATTTCAGCGTTTCGGTCCGCTCCGGGCTGGTGATGACTTCGACGAGCTTCAGCGTCGTATCGGCAAAGGCCGTGCCCGCCATCATTGAAGCAAAGAGTGTCGAGATTATTAGTTTTTTCATGGCTCAGTTCCCCCTTGTTAGGCTCAGGTTTCAGGATTGTGAGGCGGCGGCGAGCGCTTCCTCGATGTCTCTCCACAGGGCTTCGGTTCCTTCGAGGCCGACATGGAGGCGTACGGATCGCGCATGGATGCCGAAGGTTTGCGCGGAATTCGGCTGTGCCTTCTGCTGCAGCACCACCTCGCCCGGTACGATCAGGCTTTCATGTCCACCCCAGCTCACTCCCAGTTTGAAGAGCTTGAGGTGATCGGCGAAAGCGCGGATATCGACGCCTTCGCGGAAGATGAACGAAAACAGGCCCGAGGTGCCGTTAAGACCAGCGGGCAAACGGTTGGCAAGCCCGGGATGGCAGACCGTCTCCACCACGTCGAGCTTCTTCAGGCGCCTGGCGATTTCAAGTGCCGATGCCTCATGGGCTTTCATGCGCAGCGGCAGCGTGCGCAGGCCGCGGATCAACAGCCAGGCGTCGAAGGGCGAAAGCTTTCCACCGAGATAAGGATAGGCCTCGGCCTTGATGCGCGCAATCATCGCCTGCGAGCCGGCAACGACCCCCGCCACCACATCGCTGTGGCCGCCGAGATATTTCGAGGCCGAATGGATGACGAGATCGACGCCGAGCGTCAGCGGCCGCTGGAAGAACGGGCTCGCCCAGCTATTGTCGATCATCGAGACGACGCCGTGTTGCCTGGCGAGGGCTGCGAGCGCCCCGACATCATGGGCCTCCATCACCCAGCTCGTCGGGCTTTCCAGGTACAGAAGCTTGGCGCCGGGCAGCGCGCGCGCGACCGCCTCTTCGTCGCGCCCGTCGACATAGGTCACCTCGACCTTCATCCGCTTCAGGACGGTGCCGAATAGGCGGAAGGCATCGGGATAGACGTGCCGGACTGCGACGATGCGGTCGCCCGGCTCGACGAAACTCAGCACGGAAGACGAGATCGCCGCCATGCCGCTCGCAAAACCCAGCGCGTCCTCGGCACCTTCGAGCTTCGCCAGCATTTCCTCGAAGGCGCGCACCGTCGGGTTCAGCCCCCGCGTATAGGTCGGCCGCACCTTCTCGCCGCGATAGACGGTGATCATCTCGTCATAATCGGAAAAAGTGAAAAGCGAGGTCTGGAAGATCGGCGGCACGACTGCGTCGGCGAAGTTGCCGTCGTCGTGGGCGGTGATGATGGAAGCAAGATCGAACGGGTCGGCACCGTTGCTCATTTGGACATTTCCTTGATGTCTTCCTCGACGATGTCGAGAATTTTCAGCGTTTCCGCGCGCGCCGCCTCCGGGTCACGGGCGGCGATCGCATTGAAAAGCGTTCGGTGAAACGGAAAGGAGCGGCGGGCAAAATCCTGCCGTTCGAAGGGATGCTCCCAAAAACGCTCGAAGGTTTCGCGCATCTGCTCGAGAAGCTGACGAAACAGCGGATTGTGGGTGGCATCGTAGACGGCGAGATGGAAAGCCAGATCTTCTGGCCCAGAGGTGCCCTTCTCAAGATGCACCCGCTCCATCTCGTTGAGCTTCTCCTCGATGACGACGAGGTCTTTTGCCGTGCGCCGCCGGGCCGCCACCATGCCCGCCTCGCATTCGATGCCGCGGCGGACCTCCAGCGTCTGCAGCAGCACGTCGCGCAGATGGGCGGTATCGAACGACAGCGGCATATGGATCGTCGCCCTCGACACCGGCTTCAACAGATAAGTGCCGCTGCCCTTGCGCGTCTCGATCACCCCGAGCGCCTGAAAATGCCGGATCGCCTCGCGAATGGTCGAGCGGCCGACGGCAAGCGCCGCCATCAGCTCGCGCTCGGCCGGCAGCCGGTCCCCCGCCTGCAACCGCGCTTCTTCGACATAATCCGCCAGCGCATCGGTCACCTGACGCGCGCGGTCCATGACCGGAAGCGGCCGGATCATCGGCCTGTCGCTACGATTTGCCTTCATGGTTCCCCATTTTCTTATCAGGCAGTCAGGCTTTCAAATTGGTCTGACATCTTAGCATTTCTCAAAGATGGAAAGACGTCAAGCGGTCTTGGCAACAGGAGCGAAAATTGATTGGCGGAGATGGTACAAGGCTATACCGCAGTAGCTTCCCGAAACCTCCGTAGCCAGCGGTTCGCCCTGAGAACGCTTGCTATGACGCAAGCCTGCATTATACCTTCGAGCACCATGAGATGCTCTGGACATAAGACCCTGGGAACCGGCTCTGAAGCATGCGCGACTATGTGAAAAGCAAAGATTTCCATCGGCATATGCGTTCGCGGCTGGCTCCGCGATTTCAGGAGCTCGGATGGGAATCGCAAACGGCCGGCAAGTGCAGCTTTGCCCGGGGCGCGAGGGTCTTTTGGCTGCAGGTATCGCAATATTCGAACAGCGTCATGGGCGCCAAATTTACGATTAACATGTCCGAGGGCTCCGGCCCCACCAGCGATACGAGAATACTTTTTCGACTGAACGAGGCAGATCGTGCGATTGGCAAAGCTCTGGAAGAAGGCATCATCGCGCGCCTGCGCAGGCCGGATCCTGATCCTGAGATTGAAGTCGTCGGAGATAACGGCGGGACCGTATTGGTGAAGCTCGGCGATCTCCCGCGAGCAAATTCTCGGCAGTGGGTCGGTCCCGCCGACGTCTGGCTGCCTTACTTCAGCAAAAGCGATCTTGACGACTGGGCTGCTTTTCTCCTGCCTCGCCTCGAGCGGCTGACCGCACCTTCCTCATCTGAAACGATCGATCCGCAGCTGTGGGCGCAGGGGTTTCGCCGTCTCGTGAGCTTTTTGCGCTCGAGGTGAGGTTCTAACCGGCCACCGGCTCCAGATCGACAAGCGCCTTGATCGGCAGATGATCCGAGGCGACCCGCGCCAGCGGCGTATCATGCGCCTCCACCTCCGAGATGATCCCTTTACGGTTGGCGATGATGCGGTCGAGGGCCAGGAGCGGTAGGCCGGCGGGGAAGCTCGGGACGGCGGGCGGCAGTTCGCCGAAGGCGGATTGGAAGGTGTTGAGCGAGGAGCGGTCGCCGAGCCGCCATTCGTTGAGGTCGCCGAGCAGGATGGTCGGCATTTCCCGTCTGTCGTTGATAAGGTCGACCAGCATGCGGGCCTGCTGGGCTCGGTTGTGGCGCAGCAGGCCGAAATGCGCGGCGATGATGCGCAGCACCCCGCCCTGCTCAAGTTCGATCTCGGTGACGAGGGCGCCGCGCGGTTCCAGTCCCGGCAGCTTGACCTGATGCACGTCATGCACCAGCCCCTTCTTGAAGAGCACGACATTGCCATGCCAGCCATGCGCCTTGGCCATGCCGGCAACCGGCACCGGGATCAGTCCGGTTTCCCGCTCCAGCCGGCCGAGGTCGAGAATGCCGGTGCGCTCGCCGAAGCGCGTATCCGCCTCCTGCAGCGCAATGACGTCGGCGCCGATTTCATGGATCACCCGGCTGGTGCGCTCCGGATCGAAGCGGCGGTCGGTGCCGACGCATTTGTGCACGTTATAGGAAGCGATCAACGTTCCGGCGCTGCGCGGCCTCGTCTCCGTATAGGCCGGGTCGAGCCGCTTTTTCCTGCTCCTGATCGAGGCAAGGATGCTGGCGGGAAGATTGTGTTTTCTGGCGTGCATCGGAAGGTGCAGTTGTTCCGTTGATCAAAAAAAGGCTTCTCTCGGCAGTATAGGAGGGCAAGCCGAACTTGCCACGCCCAAACGCCAAAAAATCCTTCAGAGATAGGGCGAACCCAGCCACAGCACCTTTTCGAGCAGCCGCACCGGAAAGGGCCGGGCGCGTAAGCCGTCCAGCGTCACCGGCGATGCCGATTTCAGCGTTTCCTCGATATGTTCGTCGATCTCGCCGGCAAAGCCCTCATTCAGCACTTCAAGATCGACTTCGAAATTCAGCCGCAGCGAACGCGGGTCGAGATTGGAGGATCCGACATAGGCCCAGGTGCCGTCGATCGTCAAAAGCTTCGAATGGCTGAAGCTGCCGGTCGAGCGCCAGATCCGACAGTAACCCTTGAGGATCTGGTCGAATTGGGCCGTCATCGCCCGGTCGACCAGCACCAGGTTGTTGACCGCGGGCACGACGATATCGACTTCGACGCCGCGCCGTGCGGCCGTCACCAGCGCACTGATCAGTTCGCGGTCCGGCAGGAAATAGGGCGACATGATGCGGATTGACTGGCGCGCCACGGAAAAGGCGCCCATCAGCATCTTGTGGTTGGTTTCGACGCTGCGATCCGGTCCGGAGGCGACGACGCGCATCAGGATGGGATCGCCGGGGCTGCGCTGTGGCGGTTCGATGCGCCAGGCCTCGCCGTTCAGCAGCTCCTGGGTGGAGAAGCGCCAATCCTCGGCGGCAAGGTCGAAGAGGTCGGCGACAACAGGGCCGGTGACGCTGAAATGCGTGTCATGGGCGAAGCTCTCGCCCGTCGCCTCCTCGCTGAAACCCGCGCGGATGTTCATTCCGCCCGTCAGCGCGATCTTCCCGTCAACGATCAGGATCTTGCGGTGGGTGCGCAGATTGGCATAGGGCAGCCGCAAGCCCATGATGACATTGCCGTTGAAGACGGAAACGGTGACGCCGCCATCCCGGAGATGGCCGAGAATGCTCGGCACCGAATAACGTGCGCCGACCGCATCGATCAGCACCCGGACCTCGACGCCGCGCTTGACCGCGGCAATCAGCGCGTCGGCGACGCGAAGGCCGATCGCGTCGCGGTCGAAAATATAGGTTTCGAGCAGAATGCTGCGCTCCGCCTCATCGATGATCGACTTCATCGCCGCATAGGCCTCGTCGCCGGTCTCCAGCACATCGATCGAATTGCCCGAGGTCAGCGGGTTGCGCGTCACCCGGTCGCCGAGCGTCTGCAGCGCCGCAAAGCGGCGGCCGAACTGGCTGATCACCGTCTCGGCCTCGGCGTCGAAGGTCTCCAACTCGTCGAATTCGGCAGAAGGCAGCAGCGCGTCGCGACGAATGCTCAGCGATTTCCGGCGGATGCGGTTGATGCCGGCAATCGCATAGAGCACCGCGCCGATGATCGGAGACAGGATGATGACGCCGACCCAGCCGATCGCGGCGCGCACCTCCTCCTTGGTCATGGCGGCATGGATCGCCGCCGCGGCCCCCATGGCGATCGAAACGACAAAGAGGATATGCGGCCAATAGGTCGACAGAAGATAGAACATCGCTGGCAAATATAGCCGGGAAACGGCGACGTTCAATCGCGCCACCGCTCTCCCATGACGCGAAATTTTTCGCCGTGATCATTTTGCCGCCTGCGCCGGCACCGGAACAATCGCCGCCCACATCGATTGAGCCCGAAGAGACGAGGATCGCGATCATGAACATCATCGCAAATGTCGGTCCCGCCCTGGCGCTTGACGTCGCGGAGGCGGAAAGCATCGCCGAACTGCGGCATCAGGCTGAAGGCTGCACCCGCTGCGATCTCTACAGGAATGCCACGCAAATCGTCTTCGGCGAAGGGCCTGGGAACGTCGAGATCGTCCTCGTCGGCGAACAGCCTGGCGATCAGGAGGATGTGACCGGCAGGCCCTTTGTCGGCCCGGCAGGCCGGTTGCTCGATCACTGCCTTGATGAGGCCGGTCTCGATCGCCGGCGCTGCTATGTCACCAATGCGGTCAAGCACTTCAAGTTCACGGCGCGCGGCAAACGGCGGCTGCATGCAAAACCCAATGCCGGCGAGATCCGGCGTTGCGCCTGGTGGCTCGGCGCAGAGCTCAATATCATCAAGCCGAAACTCGTCGTCACCCTCGGCGCAAGCGCGCTCTATGCGCTGCTGGGGCCAAAGTTGAAGCTGACGCCGGAGCGCGGCCATATCCTGTATCCGGCAAACCACCCGCCTGTCCTCGTCACCATCCACCCTTCCTACCTCCTGCGCATTCGCGACGAGGCGGAGCAGCAACGGCTGCGTCTGGATTTCGTGTCAGATCTGCACAAGGCGGCGGGGTTTCGGCCCGAATGAATGGCGATTCTCAACCCTGATATGCTGCAATGCGAAATATTTCCGGTTGCATGGGCGATTTCGCTTGAAAGAACTCCCCTCCTCTGGAACCATCCAGGCAGTATCGCGTTCGAACGACGGCATCATGTGACTGGAGATCAAGCGATGGCAGAAACTCGGGACGAGTGGATCAAAAAACGTGCATACGCCCTCTGGGAAGAAGAGGGTTATCCGACAGGGCGAGAATCCATCCATTGGGAACAGGCACGCCACGAGCGCGAAGCGCTCGACGGCTCTGCTGGTTCTTCCGGCGGCAAGGAAGTCAAACCCAAGGCGAAACGCAGCGTCGCCGGCAGCAAGACGAACGGCGTCGTGACACCGGCACCAAAACGGACGGCGAGCCGCAAGACGGCGCTCTGAAGCCCGAAATCACCCAACTGGATCAAAAAAGGGCGTCGTCGCGGCGCCCTTTGATGCTTTTTGTCATAAGCTTGAATTAGTTGTACGTTATCGAATTTCCGGAGGACGGGCTTCCATTCGGGGGTGACAGAGGCCGGAATGACGCTGCAAGCTTTGAGGCTTCTTAAAAAAGTTGAGCCTTCGCCCGGCAACCGGGAACAAGAATCTACGCTGGCTGTTTATGGCGAAAGTGGGGAAGTTGCCATGAACGACGGCCGTCCGAACATCTTTTCCGTCTCGCTTGTCGCAGCCGGCGGCCGCGCTTCGATTACGGTCGCCTAGGGGATGGAGATGTCGCTGCTTGCCATCGCCGCCCTGCTTTATCTCGGCCTCGCGCTCGGCGTTATCCTCGTCGTCGACAATCTCGTCGGGTTGGTTTTCCGTGACCCTCGCGCGCCGGTGCAGCCGTCATTTTTCGACATCGGCCGCGCCTTTGCTGCGTCGCAAAAGCTTTATCGGAAATAGCAGCGCGGCGCAGTCAAGAGCGCGGCTGTTGCCTATCCTTATCCCGCACCCGCGCACTGTCCAAATCGGGATATTTCCGCATCAGATACACCTCGCTGTTGCAGCTGCCGTCACTTTGCCATCCGTGGCTCAAGAAAGTTTGCGGCATCGAAAGCGGCTTTCGTTCCGAAATCCGGATCAGTGATCCCAAGGCCGGAACTTTCGACCCCGGCACCAGTTTGATCCCTTTGCACACCAGAGGAGGCGACGATGCCGAGAGGTGACAAATCCGACTATACCGACAAGCAGAAGCGCAAGGCCGAGCATATCGAGGAGGGTTACGAGGATCGCGGGGTCTCCGAGAAAGAGGCCGAACGGCGCGCCTGGGCGACGGTGAACAAGGAAAGCGGCGGCGGCAACAAATCCGGTTCCGGCCGCGGCAAGAAGGATACGCATGAATCCTCCGAAAAGGGCGGCCGTGCCGGCGGTGCCGCATCCGCCGCACGCTCGAAAGCGGAACGCTCCGCTTCGGCGAAGAAAGCGGCCGCAACGCGCAAACGCAATGAACATCACAGCCACCACTAGCAACAGGTCCGAATGGCGGTCATTTGCCGCCGGCCGCATCCGACAAAGGATTTTCAGAGATGGCCAAATCGAAGAAGAAATGGTCGCAAGATGTCACCGACCACAGCGATGCGATGGATCTGAAGGAAGGCGTGTTCAAATCGGACGATCCGAAAAAGATCGCCCGCTCGGTCAAGCACTCGGCCGAGGAGAGCGATCACCGCAAGTCGAGCCCGTTCCGGGCTGCCATGTCGATGCTGACCTTCTACATCAACCGCGCCGGCGACCAGCTGACAAAAAAGCGGCGCGGCACCCTTGAAAAGGCCAAGGACGAGCTGCGAAAAGACTTCGGTCGTCAACCGAAGGGTTAAGCAGATATGGCATACGAGCTCTATTATTGGGACGGCCTCCAAGGCCGCGGCGAATTCGTGCGGTTGGCGCTTGAGGAATCCGGCGCCGATTATGTCGACGTCACCCGTGAGCCCGGTCGCGGTACGGACGCCATGTTCGCCCTTATGAAGAGTGAAAGCGAACCGCACATTCCCTTTGCTCCGCCCTTCCTTAGGGATAATGAACTGATCATCCCGCATGTCGCCAACATTCTGTTTTATCTCGGTCCGAAGCTCGGCCTTGCGCCTGAAGATGAAGGCCTTCGCCATGTCGCCAACGGCCTGCAGCTGACCATCACCGATTTCGTCGCCGAGGTGCATGATACGCATCACCCGATCGACACATCGCTTTATTACGAGGACCAGAAGCCGGAAGCGAAAGCCCGCTCGGCTGCCTTCATCCGCGATCGCATTCCGAAATTCCTCGGTTATTTCGAGCGTGTGCTGCGGCAGAACCCGAGCGGCCCTCAGCACATCGTCGGCAATGGCCTCACCTATGTCGATCTCTCGCTCTTCCAGGTGATCGAAGGCCTCACCTACGCCTTTCCGAAAGCCATGGCGAAGCGCAAGGGGGAATATCCCACCCTGCTCGCCCTGCATGACCGGGTGGCGAAACGCCCGAACATTGCCCGTTATCTCGCCTCCCCACGCCGCCTTGCCTTCAACGAGGACGGGATTTTCCGGCATTATCCCGAACTCGACAGCGCGGAGTAACTAAAGCGGTTTATTGCAGCGGTACGGCCGCATCGAAGAAACCTCCCCATGGATCGCTCGGACGGGTTTTCAATCGCTGAGGCACGTTGGCGAGCGTGAAGGCGGCCGGGCCGCTGACCTCGTTCAATTCAGACCAATCGAGCGGCATCGAAACCGGCGCACCCGGCCGTGCCCGCGTCGAATAGGCGGCGACCGCGGTGTTGCCGCGGCCGTTGCGGAGATAATCGATATAGATATGGCCGCCGCGTTTGGCCTTGGTCGCGGTCGACAGATATTTGTCCGGCGCCTCCGTCGACATGCTTTCGGCAAGCGAATGGGCGAAATCCTTCACCTCGGCCCAGCCGGCCTTCGGCGCCAGCGGCGTCACCACATGCAGCCCCTTGCCGCCCGAGGTCTTGACGAAGGCGGCAAGGCCGCGGGCTTCCAGCCGCGCCTTGACGTCGAGCGCGGCCGAAATCACCGCACTCCAGGCCACGTCCTCGCCGGGATCGAGATCCATGGTGATCATATCCGGCTTTTCCCAATTGTCGGTGGTCGTGCCCCAGGGATGAATTTCGAGCACTGCCGATTGCACCAGCGCCGTAAGGCCGTTGAAATCGACGATGCGTAGCAACCTTTCGCCATCCGTTTCCTGCGGATCGGCGATCTCCTCGATATGGGGGTTCATGCCCTTCCAGGCATGTTTCTGGAAAAACCGCTGATGGCTTTTTATACCGTCCGGCAAACGCAGCAGCGCCAAGGGTCGATTGACGAGATAAGGCGCCATGAACGGCCAGACCGCGGCATAATAATCTGCCAGCCCCTGCTTGCTCACGCCCTCGTCCGGCCAGTAGAGACGGTCGGGATGGGTTAGCACGACCTCCGATGCGGGTGGATTTTTCGGGCTCATTCCTTGATCTCGCGTGTGAGGAAATCAAGTAGCCTGTTTTCCTCGGCCCGCAAGCCCCGCAGCGGTTCGGTGCCACTTTCGATCAACGGATGATCGTTGCCGGCAAGCGCGATGATCGCCGGATGGATGTAGCTCGAGCGTGAGATTGCCGGCGTGTTGTGCAGTGCTTCGGCTGCCGCCTCCGACATTTCCTTCACCGTCGGCCGGCCGCCACCGACGATCTTTTCGCGCGCCGCTCCGAAAGCCGCCAGTGATCCGGCCCAGGTGCGGAAGGTCTTCGCGGAAATGGGAATACCTGATATCTCGGCCAGATAGGCGTTCAACCGGCCGGAATCGACCGGTTTCAGCGTCCCGCTGTCATCTTTCCAGACGAAGAGCTGACGGCCGGGCAGGTCGGCGATTTCCTCCAGGATCTTCTGCAGCCTGGGATGTTTGAGACTGCGCTGGACGCGTTTACCGCCCTTGGCGCGGAATTTCAGCTCGATCTGCCCGTCGACAATCTTCAGGTGCCGCTTCAGCAGCGTCGTTGCGCCATAGGTGCCGTTCTCCCTGACATAGGCCTGGTTGCCAACGCGCAAGTGCGCCTCGTCGAGCAGAGTCGTCAGCGCCGCAAGCACGCCGTCGATATCCTCCGTACCGGTGTCGAGGTGGCGCAGCACGGTGCGGCGTATCCTCGGCAATGCCCGGCCGAATTCGATCAGCTGGTGGAATTTGCCGGCGCTGCGGAAGGATTGCCAATCCTTGTGATAGCGGTACTGCTTTCGCCCACGCGCGTCATAGCCCGTCGCCTGCAGGTGGCCGTTTTCATAGAGGCAGATCCAGACATTTTCATAGGCCGGTGGCAGTCCGAGCGCGCCGATGCGCGCCCGTTGCAATTCATCGGCAAGCGTCGTGCCGTCCGGCATGACATAGCTGAAGCCCTTGCCTTTCCTTCGCCTCCGGATGCCCGGCTCTGTATCGCTGACATAAACAAGACCAAGTTCGGTAATGGCTTCGGCATTCATGCTCTGGTTGACCTGCTACTTGCTGCGTCGGCCGAACTGGAACCAGCGGCGGCGCTGGGCCTTGGTCGCCCCCTCCGGCGGCTGCGTCTGGCCTGTCGGCGCAAAGACTGCGACACTTTGGGCATAGACGATGACCGGATTGTCCTGATCGTGCACCGCGAAGGCTTCCGTCTCCGTTCCGGTGTCGAGGATCCTCGACCATTGTTTCAGCCCGTTGACGACAGGCAGGTGGATCTGACAGTCGCCGCCAGCGTTGAGGACGAGGAAAAGGTCGTCCATCTTCTCGGTATCCGGCGCGTGCACGCTTTTCGAGATATAGACGCCGAGCACCTGCAATCCGTCGTCGTTCCAGGCGCCGTCATCCATGAAGCTACCGTCCGGCTTGTACCAGGCGATCTCGATACGCCCGTCCTCGCTGGTCTCGCCGGTCAGGAACCGCTCCTGCCTGAGGACGGGATGAGCCTTGCGGAAGGCGACGGCCTGCCGGCAGAAATCGAGGAAGGGATCGTCGAGCCCATCCCAATTCGTCCAGCCGATTTCGTTGTCCTGGCAATAGGCATTGTTGTTGCCGCCTTGGCTGTTGCCGTGCTCGTCGCCGGCCAGGATCATCGGCACGCCCTGGGAAAGCATCAGCGTCGCCATCATGTTGCGCCGGCGCCGGGCGCGGGCGGCATTGATATCGGCATTATCGGTGGCGCCCTCGGCGCCCATATTGTCGGAATGGTTATCCGAATGGCCGTCCCGGTTATCCTCGCCGTTCGCCTCGTTGTGCTTGCCGTCGAACGAGACCGTATCCATCAGGGTGAAACCGTCATGGGCGGACAGAAGATTGATAGAGGATGTGGCGCCCCGGTCTGAATGGTTGAATTGCAGTGCCGAGCCGGTGACGCGGGCCGCCACCTCCGACACCATGCCGCCGTCGCCCTTCCAGAAACGGCGCACGTCGTCGCGAAACTTGTCGTTCCACTCGCGGAAAGGGTGCGGGAAACCGCCGACCTGATAACCGCCCTCGCCTATATCCCAGGGTTCGGCGATCAGCTTGACGCCGGCAAGGATCGGATCCTGGCGGATCGCCCCGAAGAACAGGCCCTGACGGTCGAATTCCAGATCCTGCCTGCCGAGCGTGCTGGCGAGATCGAAGCGGAAGCCGTCGATATGCATGACGCCCACCCAGTAACGCAGGCTGTCCAGCACCATGCGCATCACCATCGGATGGGCGACATTCAGCGTATTGCCGGTCCCCGTCGTATCGAAGGTGTGGCGGGGATCGTCGGGCGAGAGGATGTAATAGCTTGCATTGTCGAGCCCGCGGAAGGAGAGCGTCGGGCCTTTCTCGCTGCCCTCAGCCGTGTGGTTATAGACCACATCCATAAAAACCTCGATGCCGGCGGCATGGAACTTCCGCACCATGGTCTTGATCTCGGTGATCTTGTCGCTCGACATGTAGCGCGATTGCGGCGCGAAGAAACCAAGCGTCTGGTAGCCCCAGTAGTTCCTCAGGTTGTTTTCCAGAAGATAACGATCGTCGAGAAAATATTGGATCGGCAGGAGCTCGATGGCCGAGATGCCAAGCTTGACGAGATGATCGATGATCGGATCACTGCACATGCCGAGGAAGGTGCCGCGCAGCCGGTCAGGCACCTTCGGATGGGTCATCGTCAGGCCGCGCACATGCGCCTCATAGATAATGGTGTCCGGCCAGGGGCGGCGGATCGCCTCTTCACCCGCCCAATCGAAATCCGGATCCTGAACCACGCCCTTGACCGTGAACGGCGCGCTGTCGCGTTCGTCGAAGGAAAGGTCGTCCTCGCCGATCCGATACCCGAACAGTGCATCGTGCCATTTCAGCTCCCCCGTCACCTGTTTGGCATAGGGGTCGAGCAGCAGCTTGTTTGCGTTGAAGCGGTGGCCGGCGTTGGGGTCGTAGGGCCCATGGGCGCGATAACCGTAAACGGTGCCCGGCCCGATGCCGGCGATATACCCAGACCAGATGTCGCCCTCGCGTTTCGGCAGGGGCAGCCGGGCAATTTCATCTTTTCCGTCAGGTGAGAAGAGGCAGAGCTCTATCTGTTCCGCATGAGCCGAGAAGACAGCGAAATGCGTCCCGGAACCCGTATACTCCGCCCCCAGCTCAGGCTTGAGGAAGTCGAGTTCCGAAAATGAAAAGCTCATGATGCCCCGCTTGGTGAGATGGCCAAGCGGGAAACGTCACGGCGGTTCGAAAGTTCCGTCCTTGACGGGAAAAGCCAACGATGCGGGCTCGCCGAGGCCTCTACGGCATCAGTTGGCCGCCATTGACCTCGATGATCTGGCCGGTGATGTAGCCCGACAGTGTCGGCGAGGCGAGGAAGAGATAGGCGCCGACGCAATCCTCCGATGTGCCGACGAAACCCATCGGGATCGACTTGCGCTGCAGTTCCATCTGCTCGTCATTGGTATAACGCTCGTGGAAGGGCGTGGCGATGACACCGGGCGCCACCGCATTGACGCGGATCCTATCGGCGACGAATTCCTTGGCATGGCCGCGGGTGATCGTCGAGACGAAGCCTTTAGAGGCTGCATAGAGAATCGCGCCGTTGCCGCCGCCGTTGCGGGCAGCGATCGAGGTGGTGTTGATGATGAAACCGCCCTGCTTCTTCAGCCATGGATGGGCCGCCCGCGTCGCCGCCAGCACCGAGCGGGCGTTGAGGTCCATGACCGCGGCATAATGCGCGTCTGTGTATTCCGAGGTCGGCTTGCGGCCCAGCATGCCACCGGCATTGTTGATGAGCCCGTCGAGATGGCCGAACGTCTTCGCGGTCTCCTCGACGACCCGCTCCGTCTCGCCTTCCCGCGACACGTCGCCTTGGATCAGATGCACGGCGCCGCCGGCTGCCCGGATTTCCTCGGCGAGTGCTTCCGCCGGTTCGCGGCTGGCATTGTAATGCACGCCGACCTTGGCCCCTTGCGCCGCAAAAGCGCGGGCAAGCGCCGCCCCGATCCCGGTCGAGGCGCCGGTGATCAGCACAGCCTTGCCCGAGAGATCCGGCAGTTTGATGGATGCAAGCGATTGCGCAAGTTCTACCATGGCTAAGAAGCCTCCCGAAAAATTAAGGACATAGGTGATGAAACAGACGGGGGAAGTCTATCAGCCGAAATCGGCGAAGGGCAATGCACGAAAGGGCGATTTCGGAATAACGACATGCGTAAACACAAAAGGGCTAAAACGGGTGGCATGGAACAAAATTTGATGCGGCGCGCTTTGGCTGGCAACCCGCGCAAATGCACGGCCGCAGGTCGAAAAATTCTAGTCGCAGGTTTCCGCGATTTTCTTCAATTCGACAGCGGGCTCCAGAGTGACGTCGTCCTTCTTTCCGACGAAGCGGTAGGTCCCGCGCCACAAGCCGTCCGCAGGTTCCGAAATGCGCAGCCGATGATCGCCGTCCTTGCAGCTCGCCTCATAGGCCAAGTCACCCATGTCGGTGAAATCCAGTTTGCATTTGGCGGCCTGCGCTTTGGGTAGCACCGGGTTCACGTGGCTCTTCACGGCCGTCTTGTCGTAGCAGATCTGGAAGATCTGCTCATCGTTCTTCAGTTCGGGCGTGGGAACCGGCGTGAAGATCCTTGGAACCCACGACATGGCTGTCGTTGGCGGCATTCTGGATCATTGCAATGGCGATCGGCGGAAAGATGATGCTCCAGATCCCGAGCCAGACAATGGAAACCAACGGTCTTTGGTCTGCATTGCGTGAGCGATCGTTAAGGAGATCGCCGAGGGTCATCACCAGAACCGCCAATCCAAGCGGCACAAGGATAGCAATGAGCATGGCCGCAAGCGGCGTGACCAGACGCTGAGACTGCGCCGCACCCGCCAGCTCCCCGTGGATACGATAGACCCAGAAGGCAAAATAGATAAAGACGGCGACAGCAATACCGAGGACGAGAAGTGCTGGAAGCAAGGTGACGGAGGAAGAAATGACGTCGAAACCATTCGCCTGAAACAGATAGATGCCAAGACCCATTAGAAAGCCGAGGATCGGCGGGATGCTCAGGATGAGAGCGACCAGGAGAGGTGATCGCCGGCGTGGCGTAAGCGGCCGGTGTCGCGGACGCGGAGGTTCATCGAAGGTTAGGTGCCCGGCCGGCAGCAGCAATATGACAGCGAGGAGCAGGCAAGCCAGGAAACCCAAAACGACGGGCAGACCACCTGGATCGAATTCGGTCAACCACGAAGCGCCGATCGGCGCGACGGCCGAGATCAGGATCGTCGTTGACATGAGAGCGAGAGCGCAGCCGAAGTCGATTTTGCCCGGCCGCCCGCTTACCAGGAGGATGGCGATCGCGAGAGGAAAAACGGCCCGAACCGTGCCCAATGCCAAACCAAATAGAAACAGAAACGCCGGCGAGCCCCAAAGCGCGGGCGCGGGCAGAAAACTGAAGGCGACCACGGCGCAGATGACAAGCGGGTAAATTAAAGCCGACCGCGCACGCCGGCTCGCGACGACAAACGCCAGGAAGGCACCGACACCCCAGCCGAGAGTGGATCCGAAATAGAAGATCCCGATAGTCTGAGCGCTGCTGCCCATCATTCGTGAAATCATGGGAAGGACTGTACTAAGACCTTGCCCACCGATCGCCAAAAGAAGCGAGGACAAAAAGAGAGCCCAATAGCGATACGTGCTCAGAAAATCGGCCAGCGTCCAATCGGTATTGCTGGCGGAGGCAGACGTGTTTTCCATAAGTGAAACTTGCTCTCATTCAGTTTTGACACTGCATCCGGACCACCCAACAGGTTGTGCCGATAGACAAGGGACGGCCCAAACTCTTTGCGCTCGAACGCTGATTTGAACGCAAGCGCATTCTCCCGCTCTGGCCCCGCCAGGATAGGCAACACCGCCTCGATTTGCGCGATCATAGCTACCCTGTCCGCCGGCGGCGTCGACGCCGACATGGTTACGGCGATGTCAGCGAGGCTATTCAAGAGAATATTGCGATTGGCCGTATACAGGCCCGGCGAACGCAACATCAAGGCGGCACCAGTGACCATCTCATTAATGCCAAGCCGCATCTGCTGCAGTCCCGCCCGGCGCGGCTCCGTCATTTCGGCGGCCGGAAGCGTTTTAACGAAATCTGCGATGGCCTCGAGCTCGGCGGCCTGCACACGCAGCAGATAGGCGGCAGCTCGCGCGATTTCATCCTGATATTTGGAGGTATTGGCGGACATATCAGGCACCGCTCCGGATTGCGGCGCGAACAAAACATAGGTCTTGTAAAGGGCGCCTGCCCGATCGGCGGTTGCAAGAAGTGCCGGCAGATCGGCCGAGATATAGGGCGGCGTGCCGAGCGTCGCCTTTGCGTCCCAAAACCGTGCGAGAATTTCGGCGTGATCGGGATTTGACCAGCGCGGCAAATCCCCTTGCGCACGGGTCTGGCGCGCAAGGTCATCCACCGCTTCAAACCTTATTGCCGCTTCACTCTGGTTTGAAGGTGAGACACCTGCCTCGCCGAGCGACGCCGAAAGCACAAAGGAACCTGCGAACAAGAGCTTCAGGAGCGCGCGTCTCAATGGATTCTCCATCAGCCGGACATAGCGATCCTGACCACTCTGAAACACATTTATGCAAGTAGCAACCGTACGGTGTGTGTCCGTACGGCAAATGAGGCCGTTAAGGTCACCTCATCACGACGTCGCTCCGAAGATCGGCTGCGGCTTCTGGCGCACGAGTGGCGGAAATGCCAGCGCGATCGCCGCCGCGCCGAGGCCAATCATCGCCGAGCCGATGAACAGCCAGGAATAATTGGCGAAGGTGTCGAATATCCAGCCGCCGATCAGAGGGCCGAAGGCCATGCCGAGGCTGGAGAGCATCGTCGCCGCGCCCAAGACGGTGCCGATGATGCGCTGGCCGAAATACTCCCGCGCCAGCACCGCATAGAGCGGCATGACGCCGCCATAGGCGCTGCCGAAGACGATGGCGAGCGCATAGAACTCGCCGAGTTGGCTGACGAAGAGATAAGTCGCGAGAGCGCCCGCCTGCACCAAGAGGCCGGCGACCAGCACCGGCTTTACGCCGATCCGGTCGGCAAGGGTGCCATAGAGCAGCCGGCCGCCGAGGCCGGCAAGACCCTCGACGCTGTAGATGCTGACGGCCGCCATCGGCGCGACGCCGCAGATCGTCGCATAATTGACCATATGGAAGATCGGCCCGGAATGGGCCGCACAGCAGGCAAAAAAAGTCAGGCCGAGCACGATGAACTGCGGCGACCGGAAGACTTTCGACAGCTGTGGCCGGGCGCCGCCAGCCGCGAAATCGGTGCCGATATCGTCGGCTTCGGCCGGCCGGCGCCGGACGAGAAAGGCCGCCGGCACCAGCAGCACCCAGGTGGCAATGCCGATGATCAACATCGCCGGCCGCCATTCATAGGCCGAGATCAGCCAGCGCGCGAAAGGCGAGATCGTCATCGGCGCCACACCCATGCCGGCCGAAACGAGCGACACGGCAAGTCCGCGGTTTTCGTCGAACCAGGCGGTCGTTGCCGCAATCATCGGCGCGAAGAAGGCGCTGGCGGCGAGGCCGACGAGGATGCCGTAGGTCAGTTGGAACTGCGTGAGCGTTTCGGCGCGGCTTGCGAGCACCAGCGCCAGTCCGAGCAGCACGGAGCCGATCAGCACCACGATGCGCGGGCCGAAGCGGTCGCTGGCCGCACCCCAGAGAAAGCCGCCGAAGCCCATGACGATGAAATTCAGTGTCATCGCGCTGGCGATGCCGACATGCGACCATCCGGTCGCGGTGGCGATCGGTTCCTGGAAAATCGCCAGCGAGAACATCGCGCCGATGGCAACGCACGACATCAATGCGCCCACAGCGACGATGACCCAACGATAGGAAACACCCATGGCTTCATACCTCCATGCCGATAGAGTGATCGCGACGCCTGCGCCCCGCAATCTCAAGACGTTTGAGCCGCTGCGATTTCGACAGCGCCCTCCCATCTTTTTCGCCTGGAAGCCCTACAGAGTGCGAAACATCACCAATGCGTCGACATAACCCTCGCTGGGATGGAGGAAAACGCCGGGAAGCCGGCCGACGATTTCGAAGCCGAGGGACTGCCACAGCTGAACGGCGCGCCGGTTGCTGCTGACGACGAAATTGAACTGCATGGCGTGAAAGCCGCTGGCGCGGGCATGCTCCAGCGAATGTTCATGCATAAGGCGGGCAACGCCGCGGCCGGCCGCGGCGGGATCGGTCATGTAACCGCAATTGCAGACATGCCGCCCGCCGCCGGCCTGATTGGCCTTGATGTAGTAGGTGCCGAGGATGACCCCATCCTCCGCGGCGACGAATGTCTCGCGATCCGGCCCCATCCAGTAGGCAAGTGCATCGGCTTCGGAGAGATCGCGGTCGAGCGCATAGGTCTCGCCGGCGCGGATCGTCGGGCCGATGATCCTCCAGATGGCGTTTCGGTCGTCATTGTCTGCGGGGCGGATCAGCATGCCCGATTTCTACAGAAGCCGGGCACGGCGCGCAACGGCTCGAGCGTGCTCAGACCCTTTCGAGCGCGACCGCAATCCCCTGCCCGACGCCGATGCACATGGTCGACAGCGAATATCTGCCGCCGGTCTCGGCAAGCTCCAGCGCCGCCGTGCCGGTGATGCGGGCGCCCGACATCCCAAGCGGATGGCCGAGCGCGATCGCGCCGCCGTTGCGGTTCACCCGCTGATCGTCATCGGCAATGCCCAGCGCCCGCAGCACCGCCAGCCCCTGGCTGGCGAAGGCCTCGTTGAGTTCGATCACGTCGAACTGCTCCTGGGTCATGCCGAGCCGGGCCATCAGCTTGCGCGAGGCCGGGATAGGCCCCACCCCCATCACCCGCGGCGGAACCGCGGCCGCAGCGCCACCGAGGATGCGGGCGATCGGCGTCAGGCCATATTTCCGTGCGGCGGCTTCGGAAGCGATGATCAGCGCCGCAGCGCCGTCATTGACGCCGGAGGCATTGCCCGCCGTCACCGTCCCGCCTTCCTTCTTGAAGGGCGTGCCGAGTTTCGCCAGCGTCTCGATTGTCGTTGCGCGCGGATGTTCATCCTTGTCGACGATGACGGGATCGCCTTTGCGCTGCGGAATGGTCACAGGGGTAATTTCCTTCGCCAGCCGCCCGCTCGTCTGGGCAGCGGCGGCCTTCGCTTGGCTGCGCACCGCAAAGGCATCCTGGTCTTCGCGGCTGACGTGATATTCCTCGGCGACGTTCTCGCCGGTCTCCGGCATGGAATCGACGCCGTACTGTTTCTTCATCAGCGGATTGACGAAGCGCCAGCCGATCGTCGTGTCGTGAATTTCCGCCGCCCGCGAAAAGGCCGTCTCGGCCTTCGGCATGACGAAGGGCGCGCGCGACATGCTTTCGACGCCGCCAGCGATCATCAGTTCCGCCTCGCCGGCGCGGATGGCGCGGGCCGCGGTGATCACCGCATCCATGCCGGAGCCGCAGAGCCGGTTGATCGTCGTGCCCGGCACCGCGATCGGCAGGCCGGCCAAGAGCGCCGACATGCGCGCGACATTGCGGTTGTCCTCGCCCGCCTGGTTGGCGCAGCCGAAGATCACGTCGTCGACGGCTTCCCAATCGACGCCGCCGTTGCGCTCCATCAGCGCCTTCAGCGGGATGGCGCCGAGATCGTCGGCGCGCACCTGAGAGAGCGAGCCGGCGAAGCGGCCGATCGGCGTCCTGATATAGTCGCAGATAAAGGCTTCGGTCATGGCTTTTCCTTCAGAGTTTCGGGACGACGAGGTCGGCAACCGGCCCCTCGACATGGAGGGCCGCGCCGGTCATCGCCTGCAACTCCCCGAGCGACATCGCGGCGAGCTTCTCGCGCAGGACGAAACGTCCGCCGACGATGTCGATGACGGCATGGCTGGTATAGATGCGGGTGATGCAGGCGACGCCGGTCAGCGGGAAGGTGCATTTCTCCACCAGCTTCGGCTCGCCGGTCTTGGTGACGTGCTCGGTGATGACGCAGACCTGCTTGGCGCCATGCACCAGATCCATGGCGCCGCCGACGGCCGGCACGCCCTTGCTGCCGACCCGCCAATTGGCGAGATCGCCGCTCTGGGCGACCTGATAGGCGCCGAGGATCGCGACGTCGAGATGGCCGCCACGCACCATGGCGAAACTGTCGGCATGGTGGAAGAAGGCAGCCCCCGGCTTCAGCGTCACCGCCTTCTTGCCGGCATTGATCAGGTCCCAGTCCTCCTCGCCGGCGGCCGGCGGCTCGCCGAAATTCAGGATACCGTTTTCGGTATGGAAGATCGCCTGGCGGCCGGGCGGCTGGTAGCGGGCGACCATTTCGGGAAAACCGATGCCGAGGTTCACATAGGCGCCGTCGGCGATGTCCTGGGCGGCGCGCCAGGCGATCTGCGCATTGGAAAGTTTGATGTCATCCCTGATATCGATGGTCATATGTAGGCCACTCCGGCTCGGATGAGCTCTTCTTCCTGCTGGGGATTGGGAACGGTGACGACGCGGTCGACGAAGATGCCGGGGGTCACCACATGCTCGGGATCGATGCCGCCGGCCGGTACGATGGAGGAGACCTGGGCGATGGTCTTGTCCGCCGCCATGCACATCAGCGGATTGAAGTTGCGGCCGGCCTTGTTGTAGGTGAGGTTGCCCTGGATATCGCCGATCTGAGCCTTGACGATCGCGAAATCGGCCTTCAGCCAGCGCTCCTGCACATAATGG
>NZ_CP054028.1:0-1610741 GCF_005862185.2 Rhizobium hidalgonense | reverse complement strand
GCGCCAGCGGCTGGAAGGCTGTCGAGCGGAATTGCGGCCGACCTGCGCGGCCCGACCGAACCGGATCGATCTATCTCCACTGGCAGCTGATCCGGCGCTAACGGAGGTCTCGACATGCTGCGCTCGCCAGGATCAGGGCAAACGGGTCGATGCCTGGACTTTTACGCTCAAGGATCCGGAAGCCGGTTTCAGCGAAGAGGAATGGCGGAATTTCCAGGCGCTGATGGCTTTGAAGCCGGATCAGATCACCACCGACGAGGCGCCGGCGACCGAGCGCGCCTGGAGCCGCCGCATGGCCGTTTAACCGGCAGGCGTCAGCCCCTCAATATCGAGGATGAAGGCGAATTCGCCGGCAAGCCCCGGCGCGTGGGCAACGACAGGTCCGCCCTGCGCAAGCATCCTATCGACATCAGGCATCGCCACCATCGCGCCGGCCTCTTTGGCGATCAGTGCGCCAGCGAGCATGTCCCAGGCATTGAGATGGCGTTCGTAATAGAGATCGGCAGCACCTTCGGCGACGCGAACGAGGTCGATCGCCGCCGCGCCTGTGCGGCGATAGTCCATGCCGCGTTCGTGAAGCCGCTTGGAGAGCGCGAGATGGTCGTCAAAACTGGTCTTGCGGGAATGGCCGAGAATGACGAGCGCATGGGCAGGATCGGCGGTCGCCGCCGCATGCACTGGAATTCCGTCCTTGAAGGCGCCGCCGCCGCGGACGGCGTGAAAGACCTTATCCTCGCTGGCATCGTAGACCACGCCGATTTCGACCTTGCCGCCAGCGACGAAGGCGATCGAGACGGCCCAGTGCCGGAAGCCCCTGATATAGTTGGTCGTGCCGTCGATCGGATCGACGACCCAGGTGCCGGCTCCGCCCGATCTTCCGCCGCTCTCCTCGCCCATGAACGTATCGTCCGGAAAGCGCGAGATGAGCCCGTTGCGGATAGCTTGCTCGGCTCGCCTGTCGGCGATGGTGACGAAATCCTGCAATCCCTTGTTCTCGACGGCAAGCGTACCGGGGTTGGAGTCGCGCCGAAACCGGGCGGCTTCCCGCCCGACCTCAAGGGCGACTGTGATCGCGACCTCTGACCGTGTGCGGATGGCGGCGGAATCGAATGCGGAACTCATCAGGCAGTCCTTCTTTTTATCAACGTTACCGGCGTGAATTCGACACGTGCCGTCAAGTCCGACTCTGCGATCCGGCTCATCAGCAGATCGACGGTCTGTTCGGCCTGGATATCGCAGGGTTGGCGGATGGTCGTCAGGTCGTAGGCGGTCCAGCTCGCCTGAGGAATGTCGTCATGGCCGATGATGGAGAGCGGCGGCGCATCATCGCGGCTGCGGCCCCGCATGACGCGGTCGACCACGCCGCAGGCCATATAGTCGTTGGCGCAGAACAGTCCATCGATGCCGGATGCCGCAAGGTCGGCTGCCGCATCATAGCCGCTCCGGTAATCGTTGATCCTGACCTGCAGCATCTGCGCTTCCACCCCGAGCTGCTTGCAGCGTGCCAGAACGCTTCGCTGCGCCGCCGCGCCGTATAGGATATGGCGGGAGCCGCCATAACGGCGAGTTTCCGCGCGCCGCTTTCGATCAGGTGGCTGGCGGCGAGATAGCCGGCCATCCGATCGTCGGAGATGATGCGGTCGACGAAGGGGATATCGTTGCCCTTGTTGATCAGCACGATCGGCACGCCTTCGGCCGCACATTGCTCGCAAATCTCGGTCGGCGGCGCGTCGGAGGTGACGATGACGCCGGAGACGGCGTAATGCAGCAGCTGACCGATGACCGTCGAGGTGTCCGCCTCCTGCGAGGTCGGCAGCAGGATGGGGCGAAAATTGCGGGCGATCAGCACCCTTGCCAGATTTTCGATCTGCAGCGTTCGAAATGGATTGTCGAGGCCTGCGGCAACGACGCCGACCAGATCGGAGCGTTTGTTGGTGAGGCTTCGGGCAAGATAGTTCACCCGATAGCCGAGTTCCTTGGCAGCCTCAAAGACCTTCTCGCGCGTCTTCGGCGAGACGCTGGCATCCGGCGTGAAGGCGCGCGACACGGCGGCGCGCGAAACACCAGCCACCCGCGCCACGTCGAAGGAGGTTACCTTGCGCGGTCCCTTATCCCTGTCTGGCAACTGCTTTTTCCCTCTCTGCCGACGGCCGCATCAGATCGGGAAGATCCGTGCAGATGCCGAGAACCGGAAGCTTCATGATGTCATCGAGAATGCTCCGCCGTTCCTCGTGCCAGAGCACGATCTCGCGGCCGGCCTCAAAGGCGCGGTGCATCAGTGCTTCGGTCACCAGATCCTGCGGCCGCTCGCCTGCCCTCTCCCAGCAGAGATGCAGTATATCGGCGCCGGCCTCGTCACCGAGCGCATGCGGATCGTGGCCGACCCGGATCAGCACCGAAAGCGGGAAGTCGCAGCCAGCGTCGCTGAGTTCGCGTACCTGCGCCGTATCGAAGGAGCCGAGGCAGGCGAAACGCTGATTCATCTCAGCAAGATGTTGCCAGCATAGCATGCCGGTTCCGGGCGCCTTGAGCTCGACATAGAGACCGGTGCCGGTCTCGCGGCCGAGAGCTGCGACCTCCGAAAAACGCGGCACGTCGATGCCGTCGAGGGCGGCGAGTTCCGCCGCGGTCATTTCGGAAATGCGGCGGTCGATGCCAAAGACCCGCGCGAGATGGTCGTCATGCGAGACGACGACCACGCCGTCGCGGGTCAGCTGCGTGTCGAGCTCCCACATTTCGGCGCCGAGTTCGGCAGCGCGGCGGAAGGCGGCGATCGTGTTTTCGCGCTCATGGCCGCTGGCGCCGCGATGACCAATGCAGAAGGGCAGCCGGCCCTTGGCCGTCGGCCAGCCGTGACGCTCGAAGAATGCCTGGAAATCGCGGGTCATCAGAGCCTCCTGCCATTTTCGTCGAAGACGAAGACGCCGCGGCTATCGATCGCCCAGCGGACATCGTCGCCGACATGGATATCATTGCGCACCGGCTGGATCGAGCGCAGCAGCGGGCCGCCGGCAAGGCGGACGTCGTAAAGGTTTTCCCGCCCCTGCGTTTCGGCGAAAGTGACCTTGCCGGACACCGGTGTATCGCCCGCAGGCGTAAAATGCTCCGGCCGGACGCCGAGCATCAGCTTCGTGCCCTCGGCGGCGCCAATGGAGCCTGGCAAAGGCACCCGGATTTCGCTTTCGGTGATGGCGAAGGCGCCCTTGTCGACGACGCCGCGCAGGAAGGTGATCGGCGGGTTGCCGAGGAAGCCGGCGACGAAGGCGGTCTTCGGATCATTGTACATTTCGGCCGGCGTGGCGATCTGGACGATCTCGCCTTCCTTCATGATGGCGATGCGGTCGCACATGCTCATTGCCTCCACCTGGTCATGGGTGACGAGAATGGCGGTGATGCCGGTCTCGCGCTGCAGGCGTCGGATTTCCGAGCGCATTTCGAGGCGCAGCTTGGCGTCGAGATTGGCGAGCGGTTCGTCGAGCAGCAGCACGTCGGGCTTGCGGATCAGCGCTCGCGCCAGCGCCACGCGCTGCTGCTGGCCGCCTGAAAGCTGCGCCGGACGGCGTTCCATGAGATTGCTGATATGAACAAGCTCGGAAATGCGCTCGACCTCCTTGCGGATGTCGGCGGCAGGCACGCTCTTCACCTTCAAGGGAAAACCAATGTTTTCGGCAACCGTCATGTGCGGGTAGAGCGCATAAGATTGGAAGACGACGCCGACATTACGAGCCTGGCTCGGCAGATCCGTGACGTCGCGGTCGCCGAAGAGGATGCGCCCGCTGGTCGGCCGGTGAATGCCGCAGACGGCAAAAAGCGTCGTCGATTTGCCGCAGCCGGAAGGGCCGAGCAGCGCCAGCATTTCGCCGTCGCCGACTTCGAGCTGCATATTTTCGATGACCTTGGTGGAGCCGAAGCTCTTCGAGAAACTGTCGAGGAGGATGCGCATCAGCCTTTGCTCCCGCCGCCATAGATGTTCATGAGATATTTGTTGAAGAGCGCGTAAGCGATCAGCACCGGAATGAGATAGAAGAGGCCGACCGCCTTGAACATATTGAAATCGTAATTGTTGTCGTCGGCGAGGAAGCCGGCGAGATAGACCGACAGGACCTGTACCTGATTGCCCGGCGCCAGCACCTGCGGCAGGATGAACTCGCCCCAGCCGGCGAGGAAGGAGAACAGGCCGAGCGCCATGATGCCGGGTTTGACCTGCGGTAGCACCAGGCTGCGCCAGACGCGAAAACGCGAGGCGCCGTCGACGACGCCGGCCATTTCGATCTCCCAGGGCACGGTGTCGTAGAAGCCCTTCATCAGCCAGATGCCGAGCGGCAGGTCGATCGCCGCCTTCACTAGGATGACGCCGATCAGCGAATTATAGAGGCCGATCATCTGCAGCACGATGAAGATGGCGATGATCAGCGTCACCGACGGGAAGGCGTGCAGCACCATGACGCCGGCGAGGAAGAAGCCGCGCGCCGGCACGTTCAGCCGCGACAGCACGTAACCGGCCATCGACGAGACGATTAGCACGACGCTGGTGGTGCAGGTTGCAAAGAGCAGCGTATTCACCGTCACCTGCCAGATGTTCGCCTTGCCCGGCGTCGTCTGCCACAGGAAACGCCAGTGATCGAGCGTCAGGCCGGAGGGCAGCAAAGCGTCCGGCTGCTTTACCGTCACGGTGTCGAGGAAGAGATAGACATACATCAAGAGCAGCGGCAGGCTGACGATGGTCAGCGCCGTTATAACAGGCCAGCTGCGGTAATTTGCCGAGGGCTGCGAGCGTTCGACCATGGTCAATCCTCGATCAGGGGCTTGGCGACAAGCGTGCCGTAGTTGAAGACGCGCAGATAGAGAAGCGACAGCGTGACGCCGATGACGACGAGCACCAGCGCCATGGCGGCACCCAACCCATATTCGAGATTGCCGGCGTAGTTCCTGAGCGCGGTGTGATAGGCGGACAGCGCCCAGACCTCGGTCGCATTGCCCGGCCCGCCATTGGTGGCGAGCAGGATTTCATTGAAGGAGGCGAGCAGCGACAGCGTCTGATAGCAGGTGACGAAGAGGATCGGCCAGCGCATCTGCGGCAGGATAATGTAGCGGATCTGCTGCCAGCGCGAGGCGCCGTCGACCTCACTCGCATAGAACTGGCTCTTCGGAATGGCCTTCATCGCCGAGGAGAACACCAGCATGCCCATCGAGGCGCCGATGAAGCCGTTGATCAGCACGACGAAGAACCAGGCATGATAGGCGGTATCGAGCAGGTAGTTCTTCGGAGGGTAGCCGAATTTGCCCATCAGGACAGAGATGAAGCCGCTGTCCCAGGCGAGCCACTTCCACAGCATGACGTAGATGACGACGGGCGTGATGCGCGGCAGGAGCCAGATGCCGCGAAAGATCGAGGCAGACGTCGGCGGCATGTAATGCGTCCAGATGGCGAGCAGCAGCGCATAACCGACGTTGAAGAGCATCAGCACCAGCGCGACATAGAGCACGGTGTTGAAAAGCACACGCGCCATGTCGGGCGAGGTGGCCATGCGTGAAAAATTGTCGGTCGTCCAGGTCCAGCCGGTATAGGTGGTCTTGGCGACGGTTTCCTTCTGCTCCGGCGTCAGCTTGAAACCCAGGCTGTCCAGCGCCGAAAACAGCTGTTGCTTGCTGTCGAAGCGGGTATTGAGGACGGAGCGGTTGAACTGTTCGGAGATCTGCTTGACCTCGCGTGTCGAAGGTCGCTCAGTGAGATCCTTGATCATGCGCTCGACGTCGCGGCGCGCCGGGAAGACCTCGCCTATATGTTTGGCGCGCAATTCCGCAGCAATCCCCGGCGCCATGCCGAGGCCCTCGACGGCCGTGAGGCCCGCCTCGTCGATGGTGTAGCGCGGTTCGGCCATCTCGGTGGCAATCTCGGGCAACGCCGATTTCAGCGCGATCAGCGAGCTGGGCGCGATCTGGTAGACGCCTCCCGATATGCCGGTCGCCGTCGTCATGTTGGTCATCGAGAAGACCGCCGTCAAAACCACCGGCATCAGGAAGAACAGGACGATCATGATCGCCGCGGGCGCGATCATCACCAGTCCGAGCGTTCTGGACGATTTCATGGAAGGCCTCCTCGCGGACCCGACCGGGCGGCGGGAGTGCCGCCGCCCGGCAGAATGCTTCAGCGGATGACGATCTTGTCGCCGAGCGTGCTCTTCAGCTCGCTCTCGGCATCACTGACCGCGGCGTCGACGGTCTTGGCGCCGGTCCAGGATGCTTCGAGGTTCTTCCACATGATGTTCCAATATTTGCCGAAATCGGAATTGTTCGGCATCGCATTGGCATGCGGCAGCAGGCGCTCGGTGGCTTCGCGGGTCCAGCGGTCGGCCGAGTAGAAATCGACTTCCGATTCCGCCTCGGAAATGCCGAGATGGGCTGATTTGACCGCATGCAGCGCGTTGATGCGCGGCTCGGAGGCGATGGTGACCAGCTGGGCGGCGATCTCGGTATCTTCCTTGTCGTGACCTGCGGTCAGCAGATAGACCAGCGGGTGGGTCAGCGTGTTGGCCTTGCCGCCTTCACCGGCGGGGATCAGCGTGAAGATCACGTTGCCGAAAAAGTCCTTCAGGCCTTCCTGGTTGACGAGGCGGGCATAGTGCCAGGTGCCTGCGTCCCAGATGCCGGCCTTGCCGGTGGCGACTTCCTTCCACCACTGGTCGCCCGGCATGCCGATGTGGTTCTTCTTGGTGACGCCCGCCTTAACGGCGTCAGCGAAGAACTGATAGGTGCGGGTCATCGCGGCCTTGTCGAAAACGAGCTTGCCGTTTTCCTCCATCGTGCCGCCGAAGCTGGTATAGAACTGCCAGTAGTCAGGGCCGTTGCTGGTGCGAGGATAGAAGCCGTAGCCGGGCTGGACGAGGCCCTTGTCCTGCATCTTCTTGGCGTCGTCGAGCAGGTTCTTCATGGTGTACTTGCCGTCCTGGACGCTCTGCGGCAGCGCATCCAGATCGGCGTCGCTGTAGCCGATCGCCTTCATATACGGCTTCCAGAAGAACATCGGCCGGGATTCGGCATCCTGCGGAATGCCGTAGACGGTGCCATTATAGGAGGCGATCTGCAGCAGGTTCTCGTAGATGCCATTGAGCGGCCAGGAGTCGAGATCGACATAATCCTCGATCGGAACGATGAGACCGGCCTGGGACCATGGTGCGATGTCTTCGTGGCCGCTGACGACGATGTTCGGGGCGGTCTTGGCTTCCGCCGCTAGGGTCAGCGCCTGCTTGAAGTCCTCCCAGGCGGAATAGGGCTTCTTCTCGACGGTAATCTTCAGATCTTCACCCTTCAGCGCGGCCTGGCGCTGCAGCTGCTGGGCTGCAATCTCGATGGCGTCGAGGCGATAGACGTCGTTGGGGCCGGTGCCGCCGGCCCAGACGCTGATGTGAACGTCCTTGGCAAGCGCAATTGCAGAGCTCGAAGCCAGGATGGCGGCTGCGATGGCGAGGGATTTCAGTGTCGGCAAAATGGTCATCTTCTTCGTCTCCCTAGAAGAGCAGCGTGAAGCCTCTTGGCGGGTCAGCACTGCTGATGATGGCCGCTCCGAAACCCCACGAAAACGTGACGATGTCCGCTCTAGGGGTTTGATGTAACGGCCGAATGACAAAATTGAGCACGTGTGCAAAATTATTATGACGATGTCTGTCAGACTTGCAAGCGACGGTTTTCGGGAGTGGCTTTTACGCTTCAAATTGCGCTTGTCATCCTGCAGCGCAGCACGTCTTTCGAGGCGCGCAACCGACGTTGCAACAGTTTCGCCCCTCGCATCCTGCTTTCGCAAATCGGTTCCGATTTCCGGGCCGATGCGCTAGCATGCAGCCATGAGCCTTGAATCCGTCCGCGCTTTCCTGCGTGCGCACGCACCCGATATCGACATCATCGAAACCGCCGAGAGCTCCTCGACGGTGGCGCTTGCGGCCGAGGCCCACGGCGTCGAGCCGGCCCAGATTGCCAAGACGATCTGCCTGCGGGTCGGCGAAAAGATGATGCTGGTCGTTGCCGGCGGCACGGCAAGGCTCGACAATCGCAAGTTCAAGGACACGTTCGGCGCCAAGGGGCGCATGCTCGACGCCGAGGAGGTCGTGACTGTCACCAGCCACCCGGTCGGCGGCGTCTGCCCCTTCGGCCTTCCCTCGCCGCTGCCCATCTATTGCGATATCTCGCTGAAACGCTTCGATGAAGTCGTGCCGGCCGCCGGCTCGACGAATTCGGCGATCCGCATCGAAACCGGACGGCTGGCGGAGCTGACCGGCGCCAGCTGGGTCGACGTCTGTCAGTAGCGTGCGGCAGTAATGCAGCCGAAGAACTTCAAACCTGAGAAAGAGTCCCTATATTCTTTCCCGACATGCCGTGATTGCGCATGACAGGAGACCAGGAATGCCGAGTGCCATTTCGCGTTTTGCCAAGTTCGCGGCCATTGCCGTTCTGACGAGCGCTACAGTTTTTGCCTCCCTTGGCGATGCAGAAGCACGCCGGGCCGGCAGCGGCGGCTTCGGAAGCCGCGGTACCCGCACCTTCCAGGCTCCGCCTGTCACCTCAACTGCGCCTGCACCCGCCGCGCCGATCGAACGGTCGATGACGCCGCGCCCGCAGACCACGGCGCCCGCCACAGCACAGCAGCCCTTCGGCGCCCAGCGCCCCGGTCTCTTCGGCGGCTTCGGCCGTTCGATGATCGGCGGTCTGATTGCCGGCGGCCTCCTCGGCATGCTGCTCGGTCACGGTTTCGGCGGCGGCTTCGGCTTCCTCGGCATGCTGCTGCAGATCGCGCTGATCGGCGGTGCCGCCATGCTCGCCATGCGTTATTTCGCCAACCGCCGCCAGCCTTCCTACGGCGCTGGTGGCCAAAGCGGTTCCTTCAGCCGGTCCTATAATATGTCGCCGGCCAACCATTCGTCGTTCCATATACCGGCGATCGGTTCGGGTGCCGGTTCAGGGTCGTCCTCGCGCGGCAACCGACCGAGCGACGAGATCGGGCTGGCGCAGGCCGATCTCGATCAGTTCGAGGAATTGCTGACCGACGTTCAGACCGCTTACGGTGCCGAGGATTACGCCACGTTGCGCCGGCTGACGACGCCCGAAGCGATGTCCTATCTGGCCGAGGAACTCGGCGAAAACGCCATCAACGGCGTGCGCAACCGCGTCTCCGATGTCAAGCTGCTACAGGGCGACATTGCCGAGGCCTGGCGCGAAGACGGTCAGGAATATGCGACGCTCGCCATGCGTTACTCCTCGATCGATGCCATGGTCGAACGCGACAGCGGCCGCGTCGTTTCGGGCGACGCTCGCCGCCCGAGCGAAAGCATCGAGGTCTGGACCTTCGTACGCAAACCCGGCGCCGACTGGAAGCTCGCCGCGATCCAGGGAAGTGAGCAGCGCGCCGCCTGAGGTGGCGCGGTCCGAGGGCAATCCGTTGCAATTGAGATTGGAGCTATTTGTCGAAGCGCCGGAGCAATCGCTCAGTTTCTATCGGCGGATTCTGGGCTTTGAAATCCAAGGCCCGACAAACGCGGACTATACTTTGCTGACGAACGATGACGCAGTCATCGCGATCAATAGGCGAAGCGCCCTTTCGAGCGATCATCCGTTGCGGATCGAAACCGGCGAGAAAGTTGGTCTTGGTGTCGAGATCGTTTTAAGCGTCACCGACATTGAGGGTGCCTATCGCAAGGCGAAAGAGAGCGGCTGGCCACTCACCGATCTTGCCTTGCAGCCTTGGGGACTTCGTGACTTTCGCCTCATCGATCCTGACGGCTATTACGTCAGAGTGACCAGCCGACATACGAGCTGATTGTGTGTGAGCAGCGCGCCACAAAGTGGAGCGTGCGGGAACCCCGGCAACGGGTCATACCGAACGTCGTCGCGGTCGCTCATCCATCATCGGCCTTCCGGATCGACTCGAAGTCAATTGACCGCGACCGGTTTGGAGCGCATGCGCGAAACCGTTTCGCGCTCCGCCCGCTTGCAGCGCATCGGCGGCAGGCCGCGATCCATCAGGTCCATGTCCTCGAGCACCATGTCGCCCATCTTCTTGAAGGCGCTGTCGAGCGCGCCGGCGCGGTGGGCCGAGCGGATGAAGCCTTTGAGGTTCCGCACCGGATGGTCGGGCGGCAGCGGTTCTTGCGGATAGACGTCGCTTGCTGCAACGATATGGCCTGACGAGACGGCCGCCATCAGCGCTTTGAAATCGACGACATCGGCGCGGCTGAGCAGGATGAAGGCCGCGCCTCTACGCATGCTGGCGAAGGCCTCTCTGCCGAGAAACCCCTTGTTTTCGCTGGTGACGGCCGCGACGACGAAGACGAAGTCGCTCTTCGTCAGCACATCCTCCAGGCTTGCGGGTTCGACGCCGTTTTCCTCGAGGATCGAGCGGGGCAGCCAGGGATCGAACACTCTGACGCGGGCCTTGAAGCCGGAGAGCAGCCGGCGCAGCGCTTTGCCGAGATCGCCGAAGCCGACGATGCCGATCTCGGAGCCGGCGATCAGCCGCGCATTTGCATTGCCTTCCCCGCCCCAGAGTTCGTTGCCCTCGCGGAACGCGCCATCCGCGTCGACGATGCCGCGCGCCAAGGCGATCGCGAAGCCGAGACCGATTTCGGCGACCGGCTCGGCAAAGACCTGGCCTGTGGTGACGACATGGATGCCGCGCTCGAAGAGCACCTCATAGGGCATGTTGTTGAGAAGATTGCTTTCGACGTTGAGGATCGAGCGCAGGGCCGGCATTCTCGCCAGCGTTTCCGCCGAAAGCGGCGGCTGGCCGATGATGTAACGCGCCCTGCCGAGGATCTCGTCACCAAGGCCGGCGATATTTTCCGGATCGGCTTCGACGATCTCGTATTTGGCATGCAGTTCGGCGCGCGCCTTTTCGGTGAAGATCAGATCGAGCGTGCGCGGCTCAGGCGCGCTGATCGCCAGCGGCCGGTCGGTGTTTGTCATCGGCATCTCCTCCATCGCGGCAGTTTGCGCCGTCTCGGTGGGACGATTGATAGCCTCTGTGCGGGAGCCTTTCCAGTTCACGAAAGGAAGAATTCGAAACAAGCCGGCGCTTCTCCGCGTCGACCTTCGCTGCTGCGGCGCTGTCGAAAGCGGCATCTGCCTACTAGATAAGCACTTGAATTGGCTTGGCATTTGCTCTGAATACAGCGTTGACGGCGCAAACGCTTTGAACTAGCTTGATGCCCGCGCCTGGACCCATGCCTTTGTTCAGCGGCCGCAGGATACTCGAAACTCGCGAGGTGAATGAGCAATGAAATCAGCACTCAAGAGCGGCCTGCTGGCTTTGGCCGGCGCAGCGCTTCCAGCCGTTGCCTCCGCCCATCCCGCGATAGGCGATGCTGCTGGTTTCAGCCATGGCTTTGCCCATCCGATGTCGGGCCTCGATCATGTCCTCGCCATGGTAATGGTCGGCGTTTTTGCATTCCAGCTCGGCGGCCGCGCCACCTGGCTCGTGCCGACGACCTTCGTTCTCGTCATGGCGCTCGGTGGCGCCCTCGGCGCCGCCGGTATCAATGTTCCCTTCGTTGAATTGGGCATCGCGCTTTCCGTCGTCGTCCTCGGCGCCATCGTTGCGCTTGATGTCAAGGCGCCGCTCGCTGCAGCGCTCGGCATTGTCGGGCTCTTTGCGATCTTCCACGGTCACGCACACGGCGCCGAAATGCCGGATAACGCTGCCGGTGCCGCCTATGCTGCCGGTTTCATGATCGCGACCGCGCTGCTGCACCTCACGGGCCTTGCTCTTGGTTACTTCGTCGGCCGCGCCGGTGAACGTCGGGGCGCCTTCGTGACGCGCGCGGCCGGCGGCATCGCCGCCATATCGGGCGTCGGCATCCTGGCCGGCTTGATCTGAGCCGGCTCAATCGGCGGCGGGCTTAAACGCCGCTCGTTATACCAGTCAAATCAGAACGCCCGGCGTGCGTAGCGCATTGCCGGGCGTTTCCGTGTCATGACTGCAAAGTGCTGCGGAATTGATCCAAGTCAAATCCGACCGCGTCGCTTCCTGTTATATCCGACGCACGATCTGAACGGCCATCCATATTGACGCAGGGCCGCCTTGACGATTGTCGGCGGGGCGCGAAGGTCGATATAGTGATTTCAGAAATTACTGAAATCACAGACGCAACGGAAAAGACTATGAACCTGCCGCCTCTCGTCCAGTCCTTCGTTCTCCATTTCGGCGAAATGGGTTCCCGCTGGGAATCAACCGCACGGTCGGCCAGATCTATGCCCTGCTCTACGTCTCGCCCGCGCCGATCTGCGCCGAGGAGATTGCCGATGCACTCGGCATTTCGCGCTCCAACGTCTCAATGAGCCTGCGCGAATTGCAGGCGTGGAACCTCGTGCTTCTCAAACACAAGCCGGACGACCGCCGCGATTTCTTCACCACGCCCGATGACGTCTGGCTCATCTTGCGGACGCTTGCCGAGGAGCGAAAGAAACGGGAAGTCGATCCGACGCTGTCGGTGCTGCGTGAAATCCTGATGCAGCGGCCGGCGAGCGACGCCGAACGGCATGCGCAGGCGCGCATGAGCGAGATGCACACGCTGATCGAGCAGCTGACGCATTGGTATGAAGACGTAAAACAACTTGAAACGGAAAGGCTTGCAACGCTACTCTCGCTAGGCGCGAAAGTGACGAAGCTTCTGGAGGCCAAGGACCGGGTCGTTTCGCTCGGCCGCAGCCGCCGGCCGAATCCTGCGAACAAGAGTTAGCGCCATGGGCACTGCTTTCTTCGACGCGAGAGATAAACCGGAGGTACAGCTGCGGGATGGCGATGCTGTTTCGTCCCGCCGTGATCCGGTAAAAAGCGGGCTGCGCAGAGCGGCGATACTGCAGTCATTGGCCGCAGCCTTCTGGATTCCGCAAGCTGCATTGCTGGCGATCTCGGTCGGCCGCATCGCCGCTGGCGGCGGATTGCAGGGCGTTCTCTGGCCGGCCCTCGGCCTCCTCGCGCTCGGGATGGCAAGAAGCTGTTTCGACGCCGCTGGCGGCCGCCTCGCCTTTCATATCGCGCGCGTCGAACTCAGCCGCAGACGGCAGATCGCCACCGCCGCCCTTTCCCTGTCATCGCCGATCGATCGCAGCCGGAAGGCCTCCGGCAAGGCCGCAAGTATCGTCGGCGAGCAGGCCGAACTGATCGTGCCCTACCTCGCCCGTTTCTATCCGGGACGCATGAAGGCGAGCCTTGTGCCGCTGATCATCCTCGCCTGCATCCTTCCGGTCTCCTGGATTGCTGCGCTTGTGCTGTTGTTCGCCGCGCCGCTGATCCCGATCTTCATGGCGCTGATCGGCTGGCGTGCGCAGGCGGCCAGCGAAAAGCAACTCGTTGCAACGGGTGGTCTCAACGGCTTCCTACTCGATCGACTGCGCGGACTGGCGACGATCCGCGCGCTCGATGCGGTTGATGCGACCGCGCTGCGGCTGCGCCGCGAGTCGGAATCGCTGCGCCTGCGGACCATGGCAGTGTTGAAGATTGCCTTTCTCTCCTCGGCCGTGCTTGAGCTTTTCGCGGCCCTCGGCGTGGCGATGATTGCCGTCTATGTCGGCTTCAGCCTGCTCGGCGAAATCCGCTTCGGCACTTGGGCAGGCCGGCTCGACCTGACCGAGGGGCTGTTCATCCTGTTGCTGGCGCCCGCCTTCTTTGAGCCGCTGCGCGAACTTTCAGCCGTCTGGCACGATCGGGCCGCCGGCGAAGCGGCGCTGAAAGCGTTGGATGCTCTGACTGCAGGTGGTTTGCCGATCCGGGGATCGGCAGATGCAACTGTGCCTGCCGTGACCGGGGCGCCGGCCATCCGTCTTGAAAATCTCGCCTTCCGCTACGGCGCCGACGAACCGCTTATTCTCAACGGTTTCAACCTCGATATGGCTGCCGGCGAACATCTGGCGTTGCTCGGCGCCAGCGGTTCCGGCAAATCGACGCTTCTTTCGCTGATATCAGGGCTGGCGCCCTGCGCCGACGGGCGCATCGTCATCGGCGGTGCCGAGCTTGCAGATGACACTGCCGGCAGCCTGCGCGGGGCAATGGCATGGATCGGCCAGAAGCCGCATATCTTTGCCGGCACGATCGCAGGCAATATTTCGCTCGGCAGGCCGGGCATCGCACGTGGTGATGTAACGGATGCGCTTGCCACTGCAAGACTCGAAAAGGTGGCTGAGGCCTATGGCGGCCGGCTGCTCGGCGAGGGCGGCATCGGGCTTTCCGGCGGAGAGGCGCTGCGGCTGGCGATTGCGCGCGCGGCCTGCAATCCGCATCTGAAGATCATCCTGGCCGACGAACCGACCGCGCATCTCGATGCGGCCACCGCCGCCGAAGTGACCGAGAGCCTGCTCTTGCTTTCCAGGGGACGCACTTTGATCGTCGCGACCCACGATCCACTGCTTGCCGCCCGTATGCATCGCACCATCCGCATCGACGCCGACTGTATCGTAAGGGAGGCCGCCGAATGAGCAGATATGCTGCAGACCTCAAGCCGATCCTGCGGCTGTTCTTTGCCGAGCGCCGGCGTGCACTGCTGCTCGGCGCAGCACTTTCGGCAGCGACGGTCATGGCCGGCATCGCCCTGCTCGGTCTGTCCGGCTGGTTCATCACCGCCACTTCGCTTGCCGGCCTTTCCGCCGCCGCCGCCATCACCTTCGACGTCTTTGCGCCTTCGGCCGGCATCCGGCTGCTTGCGATCATCCGGACTGTGGCCCGTTACGGTGAAAGGCTTGCAACCCATGACGCAACGCTCGGCGTGCTCACCGCTCTTCGCGAAAGGCTGTTTCGCGGCTTTGCCGAAGCGGGTGCGGCGCGCGCCCTGTCGCGCCGCCCCGCAACGCTGCTGTTCCGTCTGACGGCCGATATCGATGCGCTCGATTCTCTCTACCTGCGCATTCTCGTGCCGGCCGCGGTCGCTGTGGGGGCAGCCCTGGCTGCGAGCGTGGTGCTGGGGATCATGCATCCACTGTTCGGCCTGTTCTCCGGTCTCTTTCTCTCTGGTGCCGGCCTCGGCCTGCCTTTGATTGCCGCTCGGGCGACGCGCAAACATGCCCGCAGGCGGGCCCATGGCATCGAGGCGCTGCGGTCGCGGACGATCGACCTCGTCGCGGGCCAGACCGACCTCCTGATGGCCGGCCGGCTCGCCGCGCAGAGCAGCGCGATCGCTGCGGCCGATCATTATGCCGGTCGCGCCGACGACCGGCTGAACCGCGTCGAAACTGGCCTGACATTCGGCTTCGGTCTCGTCTCCACCCTGCTGTTGACGGCGTCGCTGCTTGCCGTCGCCGCGCTTGCGGAAACCAAGGCGATTACCCCTTCTGTCGCAGCCCTCGGCCTGCTCGTTGCCTTCGCGGCCGTCGAACCTTTTACGGCGCTGCGCCGCGGCGCCCTGGAACTTGGGCGAACGCTGCTTGCGGCAAAGCGCGTCGCCCCGCGGCTTGCTGCCGCTGAGGCATCCGAACCTTTGGCGGCGCCACTGTCGGGATATGCTTTTTCACTGGCTGACATATCCGCCTTCCATGAAAATTCCGCCGTGGCGGCACTCCAGGGCATCACGCTGACGCTCCAGCAGGGCGAACGCCTGGCCGTCATCGGCAGCAGCGGCGCCGGCAAGTCGAGTCTGCTCGCGCTGCTTTCCCAAGCGTTGCCGGCAAGGACAGGCAGCATCGCCGCGGTAACGGCGACCTTGCTGACGCAACGGACGGAACTCTTTGAGGACAGCCTACGCGGCAATCTCGCTCTAGCCAACCCGGATGCGAGCGAGGCTCGTCTTCGTGAGGCGCTCACAGCCGCCGGTCTGCTCGGTGATGTCGAGGCCATGCCGCGCGGGATCGACACGTTGCTCGGCGAAGGCGGGCTCGGCCTTTCCGGCGGCCAGTCGCGCCGGCTGGCGCTGGCCCGGCTCTTCCTGCGCGACACACCGCTCTGGCTGCTCGATGAGCCCACAGAAGGCCTCGACGGCGCCACCGCCCGTGATGTGCTCCAGCGCCTTTCGAAGATGGCGGCTGGCCGCTCGCTGGTGATCGCAACGCATATCCGCCGCGAGGCTGCCATCGCCGACCGCATCGCCGTCGTCGAAGGCGGCCGCATTTCAGAGATTTCGCGCCGCGGAGAGGCGGCGTTCGAAAAGGTGCTCGACCGGCTTCGGCCGGATTGAGCGATACCGCATGCCTCAGGCGCCGGCCGGCGCTGAGGAACGCTCCGTACCGCGTGGGACCGTGGGAGAAAGACAATGGAACTAGATATCGTAGCGCTATCGCGCTTCCAATTTGCGCTGACGGCGCTTTACCACTTCCTGTTCGTGCCGCTGACGCTCGGCCTGTCCGTGCTCCTGGCAATCATGGAAACCGTCTATGTCATGACCGGCCGCCAGATCTGGCGGCAGATGACGAAATTCTGGGGCACGCTGTTCGGCATCAATTTCGTGATCGGCGTCGCCACCGGCATCGTCATGGAATTCCAGTTCGGCATGAATTGGAGCTATTACAGCTATTATGTCGGCGATATCTTCGGGGCGCCGCTGGCGATCGAAGGCCTGATGGCCTTCTTCCTCGAGGCGACTTTCGTCGGCCTGTTCTTCTTCGCCTGGGACAAACTCTCGAAGGTCGGCCATCTCGTCGCCACCTGGGCGGTAGCGCTCGGCTCGAACTTCTCAGCCCTCTGGATCCTCATCGCCAACGGCTGGATGCAGAACCCGGTGGGATCGGCGCTCAATCCGCAGACGATGCGCATGGAGATCACAAGCTTCTTCGACGTCGTCTTCAATCCCGTCGCCCAGGCAAAATTCGTCCACACGGTATCGGCTGGTTATGTCTGCGCCTCGATCTTCGTTCTCGGCGTCTCGGCCTGGTATGTGCTGAAGGGCCGGCATATCGAGCTTGCCAAGCGCTCGATGACGGTCGCTGCCTCCTTCGGCCTTGCCTCGGCGCTCTCGGTGGTCGTGCTCGGCGACGAGAGCGGTTATCTCGCGACCGAGAACCAGAAGATGAAACTCGCCGCGATCGAGGGCATGTGGAAGACCGAGCCCGCGCCGGCCGCCTTCACCGCCTTCGGCTTCCCGGATCAGGAAGAGCGCGAGACGCATTTTGCCGTGCATATCCCATGGGTCATGGGCCTGATCGGCACCCGGTCGCTGACAACGGAGATCCCCGGTATCGACAAGCTCGAACAGCAGGCCGAAACCCGCATCCGCGACGGCATCAAGGCTTACGACGCCTTGATGCAGATCCGCGCGGCGCCGAAGCAGGACCAGGTGGCCCAGGAGGTGCGCAGCTCTTTCGAGGATCTCGGCCATGATCTCGGCTACGCCCTTCTTCTGAAGCGCTATGTCGATGACCCGCGCCAGGCGACCGAGGAGCAGATTGTCCAGGCCGCGCGCGATACGATCCCGCATGTGCCGACGCTCTTCTGGTCCTTCCGCATCATGGTCGGACTCGGCATCTTCTTCATCCTGCTGACATCAACCTTCTTCTGGCTGTCGGCGCGGCGCCACCTCGACAAGTACCCGCTGCTGCTGCGGATTGCGGTGCTCGCGATCCCCCTGCCCTTTGTCGCCATCGAGCTCGGCTGGGTCGTCGCCGAATTCGGCCGCCAGCCCTGGGTGATCGAAGGCGTGCTGCCGACCGCAGCAGCCGTCTCCAGCCTCGGCGCCGGCACCGTGCTTTTGACGGTCATCGGTTTTGCCGCGCTCTACACGGTGCTGATCGTTATCGAGATGAGCCTGATGATCAAGGCAATCAAACAGGGGCCGGAGCCGGACGACGAGCCGGAAGCCGTGCTGATTTCCGAAACCCTCGTCCCGGCCGCGGAGTGACCTCCATGATCCTTCACGAACTCATCGACTATGAAACCCTGCGCGTCATCTGGTGGCTGCTGCTCGGCGTGATACTAATTGCCTTTGCGACGACGGGCGGCTTCGATCTCGGCGTCGGCACACTTCTGCCTTTCGTCGCCAAGACGGATACGGAACGGCGCGTGGCGATCAACACCATCGGCGCCACCTGGGAAGGCAACCAGGTCTGGCTGATCCTTGGCGGCGGCGCCATCTTCGCCGCCTGGCCGCCGCTCTATGCGGTCTCCTTCTCGGGCTTCTATCTGGCGATGTTTGCGATCCTGTTCGCGCTCATCCTGCGCCCGGTCGGCTTCAAATACCGGTCGAAACGGGAAAGCGCCCGCTGGCGCAACGGCTGGGACTGGGCGCTCTTTGTGGGTGGCTTCGTGCCGTCGCTGATCTTCGGCGTCGCCGTCGGCAATGTGCTGCAGGGCGTGCCCTTCCGCTTTGCCGACGATATGCGGATCTTCTACGAAGGCTCGTTTTTCGGTCTGCTCAACCCCTATGCGCTGCTCTGCGGGCTGCTTTCGGTCGCCATGCTGACGATGCACGGTGCCGCCTGGCTGGTGTTGAAAACGAGCGGCCCGGTTGCGGAACGAGCCAGAAGCTATGGCAGCATCGCTGCTCTTGCCGCCATCGTGTTCTTTGCCCTCGGCGGTCTGTTTCTGTGGACCGGCGTCGACGGCTATCGCATCACCAGCGATATCAGCCCGATCGGGCCGTCCAATCCGCTGCTGAAGACCGCGGTGCTCGAAAAGGGCGCATGGCTTGTCAATTACACCGCGCATCCGTGGATGATCCTGGCACCGGTCCTCGGCTTTGCCGGTGCGGCATTGGCTTTCATCGCCATGCGGGCAAGGCGCGAGGTGATGACGCTGCTCCTCAGCAAACTCGCGATCTTTGGCATCATCTCGACAGTCGGTCTCTCGATGTTCCCGTTCATCCTGCCCTCCTCGCTCGATCCACGATCGAGTCTGACGGTCTGGGATGCATCCTCCAGCCACATGACGCTGTTCATCATGCTGGTGGTGTCGGCGATATTTCTGCCGATCATCTTTGCCTACACGGCCTGGGTCTATAGGGTTTTGTGGGGCAAGGTCGATGAGAAGTCCGTCACTGACAAAAACAGCCACGCCTACTGAGGGAGACGAAACAATGTGGTATTTCGCATGGATCCTTGGCCTGCCTCTGGCCGCCGCCTTCGCCGTCCTCAACGCCATGTGGTATGAGTTGATGGACGACGCCGCGAGAAAAAGGGCGTCCGAAACACGCAGGTAGATATGGAAAGGGCGCGGCTTCAAACCGCGCCCTTTGCTCTTTCGTCAGCCTTCCAGCCATTTCACCTGATCAGGCGTCAGCTTGATGTCGAGCGCCGAAAGGCTGTCTTCCAGCTCGGCGACGGTGCGCGGCCCGATCAGCGGAATGACCGGGAAGGGCTGAGCGATCACATAGGCGAGTGCGATGTGGATCGGATTGCGGCCGAGCTTGTTGGCAAGTTCGATGGCGCGATCGCGGCGTCCGAAATTGCGCTCGGAATACCACACCCGCACGATCTCCTCATCATCACGCTTGTCGCGGCCGGCGCGGTCGGTAAAGAAGCCGCGGCCCTGGCTCGACCAGGCGAAGTTCGGGATCTGCTTCTCGTTCAGCCACTTCTTCCAGTCGTCATCGGAGGCGGCGACGCAGCCGGCCCAGATCGGATCGAGCATCTCGGCGAGCGAGAAGTTGTTGGAGAGCGTAGCCGGTGCCGCCTTGCCGGTCTTTTCGGCATAGGCGATCGCTTCGTCGAAACGCGCCCGCGTCCAGTTCGAACCACCGAAGATGCCGCGGATGCGGCCGCGCTTGACCTCGGCATCCATGGCATCGACGAACTCGCCGACCGGCACGTCGGTATTGTCGCGATGCATGAAATAGATGTCGACATAGTCGGTCTTCAGCCGGGCGAGCGACTGGTCGAGCTGCTTGGCGATCATATCGGGATAGCAGAGCGGCGAATGCGCGCCCTTGCCAATCAGAACGATCTCCTCGCGCGGCACTTTGCGGCTGGTGTGCCAGTCGCCGAAGATCGCCTCCGTCTTGCCGGCGCCATAGACAAAGGCCGTGTCGAAGGCATTGCCGCCGGCTTCGTAGAAAGCATCGAGGGTCAGCGAGGCGGAGGCGAAGTTCGGGAAGAACTCGAAGCCGAGGGTGACGACAGAAGCCGGCTTGGAAATGCCCGGAATCTGACGCTGCGGAATGCTGTTGCCGCGCTTGACGATGCCGCCTGCAATGTTGGCCGTGCGCTTGACGGCTTTCTCGACGCCGTATTCGAGACCGACCGAGGCGCGCCACTGGTCGAGCACGCGCAGGTTTCCGATCGAATCGGCCCAGCTCATGCCGGGAGTGCTGAACTCGGTCTTGCCGGCGCGGATGGCGTCGCCTGCCACGTCCGCCTCGAAGGAATAGAGCCAGCGCTCTTCCTTGATCTCGACGGTTTCCTGTTTGCCGCCCTTGAAGATCTCGATCTTGCCGACACCGCCCTTATGGCCGGAGGCGAACCAGAAATCGGCGACCTCGATCCGGCCTTCGGAGCCGATGATGCGCAGCACATTGTCCTGCTGGGCCATGATCGAGCAGGAGACTTCGGCGATGATCTCGTTCGGGAACTTGAGCACTGCGGACGCCCATTCATCGACGCAGCTCTCACCGAGATGGGCGACGCCGGAAACTTTCTCCGGTTCGAGGAAGGCTTTACCTTCCGCCGCGCCAGCGATCAGCCTCGCCATGGAAACTGGATAGCCGCCGACATCGAGAATGCCGCCGCCGGCGGTATCATTGGCGAACAGCCGGTGTTCCGGTTTGTAGCTGCCCATGTTGAAGCCGAAGCTCGAGCGGATGATGCGGACGTTGCCGATGATGCCGCTCTTGATGAGTTCGACCAGCTTTTCCGTCTGCGGATGCACGCGGTACATGAAGGCCTCGCCGGCAAACACACCGGCCTTCTTGGCTTCGTAATAAACGGCTTCGGCATCATAGGCCGAAAGCGCGATCGGCTTTTCCACCAGGATATGCTTGCCCGCACGCGCGGCCTTGATTGCCCATTCGGCGTGGCCGGTATGGGGCACGGAAATATAGATCGCATCGACCTCGGGGTCGGAAAGCAGCGCCTCGTAACCCTCGACGATGCGGGCACCCGGGAAATTCTCGGCAAGGCCCGGCTTTGCAGGATTGCGGGTGGCGATCGCCACCAGTTTGCCGGTGCGCGAATGGGCGACGCCATCGGCAAAGGTGCGGGCGATGGTGCCGGGGCCGATGATGCCCCAGCGGATCGGTTGATCGGAAGTCATGGAAACCTCTTTCGTCTTTCTGCCTTGGGATTGCGGTTTAGCGAAGCCGTTTGCCGGCGCCGTCGAAAAGGAATGTGTGGCGCGCGGGAAGGCCGACGGTCAGCGTTTCGCGGTTGCCGGCGGTGCGCGATTCCGGACGCTCGATGATCAGCTGCTCGCCGCCGATGGCGGCGTAGATATAGCTGGTATTGCCAAGATGCTCGGCAACGTCGATTGCGACGGTGAGATCGGCATCCCCCATGCCGGCATCGACGAAATGTTCGGGACGGATCCCGAGCGTCACCTTCGTGCCGGCTTCGATGGCTTCGTTGACGGGCAGCGGCAGGCGCGTATCGGCGTCACTTTCCAGCGCGACCACCACCCTGCCCGGCTGCGGCTCGACCACCACGGCTTTCAGGAAATTCATCTTCGGTGAGCCGACGAAACCGGCGACGAACTGGTTGGCCGGATCGTCGTAAAGGTCGAGCGGCGCGCCGATCTGTTCGATATTGCCGGCGCGCAGCACGACGATCCGGTCGGCAAGCGTCATCGCTTCCGTCTGGTCGTGGGTGACGTAGATCATCGTCGTACCGAGCTGCTTGTGCAGCCTGGAGATTTCGACGCGCATCTGCACGCGCAGTTCGGCATCGAGGTTCGACAAAGGCTCGTCGAACAGGAAGACCTCCGGTTCGCGGACGATGGCGCGGCCGATCGCGACGCGCTGGCGCTGACCGCCGGAAAGCTGTTTCGGCCGCCGGTTCATCAGCTCGGTGATTTGCAGGATCTCGGCCACATGGCGCACGCGCCGCTCGGTATCTGATTTCGGGTTGCCGTTCATCCGCAGGCCGAAGCTCAAATTTTCCTCGACCGTCAGGTGCGGATAGAGCGCGTAGGACTGGAAGACCATGGCGATGCGGCGATCGGCCGGCTCGACGTCGTTAACGACCCGGCCGCCGATCCGAAGCGCGCCAGATGTAATATCCTCGAGACCCGCTATCATCCGCAGCAACGTGGACTTGCCGCAGCCGGAGGGGCCGACGAAGACGACGAATTCGCCGTCCTTCACCTCCAGATTGGCGCCGTGGATGATCTCGAAGCCGCCGAAGCGCTTGATGATGTTGGTGAGTGAAAGCTCTGCCATGCGGCCTCCCCGATTATTTAATTGCGCCGGCGGCGATGCCGGCGATGAAATGACGCTGGAGAGCCACGAAGACGACGAGGATCGGTGCCGTCAGCAGCACCGCGCCGGCCATGATGCCGCCCCAGGAGACCTTGGTGAGTCCGATCAGCGTTCCCAATGCCACAGGCGCCGTCATCATTCCGGGTCTGGAATTGATCAGCAGCGGCCAGAGATAGTTGTTCCACGACACGAGAAAGAGGATGATCGCCAATGCGGCCATCGTCGGGCGCGCCAATGGTAGGGCGATGCGCAGGAAGATCTGCCACTCTTTGACGCCCTCGACGCGAGCCGCATCGAAAAGCTCGCCGGGCATCATCGAGAAGGACTGCCGCATGAACAGCACGCCGAGCGAATTGAAGAGCGGCGGCACGATCAGCGCCACCCAGGTGTTCGCCAGTTTGAATTCGCGTGCCACCATGATGAATTGCGGGATGACAACCACCGAGAACGGCAGCGTGATCGTGCCGAGGATGATGGCAATGACGATGGAGCGTCCAACGAAACGATAACGCGCCAGCGCCCACCCCGCCATCGAGGTCAACATCACCGAGAGCACGGTGTAGATCATCGCGACGCCGATAGAGATCACCATTGCGCCGATGAAATCGGTATCGGCCTGCAGGTTCTTGAAATTCGCAATGAAGTTGGTCGATGGCCAGAGCACGATGTCGGGGCTGAAGATGCCGTTGTCGGGCATTGTAGAGAAGACGAACATCATCCAGAGCGGAAACAGCCAGAGCAGTGCCAGCGGCGCCAGCGCAGCGTGCAGCGCGATCTGACGGATGAGAAGGGATTGCGACTTGGATCTCATTTCGGGTCCCTTCCGATCCAGAGATTGAAGAGGGAGATCACCACGGCGAGAGCGGCCATCGTATAGGCGATCGCCGAGGCATAGCCGAAGTTCAGCGCGGTGAAACCCTGGCGGTAGAGGAAGAGGCCTAGCGTCTCCGTGCCGCCGCCCGGACCACCGCGATTGGTGATGAGGAAGGGCTCGGTAAAGAGCTGCATTGTGCCGATCACCGAGAGCACCACACAGAAGAGGATGATCGGTTTCAAAAGCGGCAGGGTAATGTGGAAGAATTGCTGTGTCTTGCTCACCCGGTCGAGCGTCGCGGCCTCGTAGACATCGTCCGGAATCGACTGCAGGCCGGCCAGGATGATGATGGCATTATAGCCGGCCCAGCGCCATGTGACGGCGAGGATGATCACCGCCATCGCCGCATTGGCGTTGTCGAACCAGGATATCGGGCTGAAGCCGATTGCTGAGATCATCTTGTTGATGATGCCGAAATCGAGGCTGAACATCAGCCGGAACACAGCCGCATATGCGACCTCGCCGACGACGACCGGGGCAAAGAAGGCGAAACGGAAAAGCGGGCGCGCTTTCAGGAGCGGCGAATTGAGCAGCACGGCCATGACGGTCGCCAGCGCGATCATCACGGGCACCTGGATCACCAGAATGATCAGCGTGTTGTAGAGGGCGTTATAGAAGGCCGGATCGAAGAAGAGCCGGCCCCAATTGGCCTGGAAACTGTATTTCCACGGATTGATGCGGGTGTTCTGAAAGGAAATCAGGAATGAATCGATGATCGGCCAGACCCAGAAGGTGGCAAAGACCAGCAGATAGGGAGCGAGGAACGCATAGGCGCTCCGGGTTCTGAATGGCATCGAGCCTCCTCCACGTAAAACGGACGAATGACCCGCCCGCCCTACGGCAGGCAGAAAGCCGGGCGCCTGAAGCGCCCGGCATCGTCATTCATTGCGCGATCGGAAGTCCGGTTGCCGCAGCGATCTGCTTGGCGGCATCGTCGAGTGCCGTCTTCGCATCGGGATAGCCGCCTGCGAAGAATTTCGCCTGCGTTGCCCTGAAGATGCCTTCTGCATCGCTCTGGAAGGCGGTGCCGCGGCTCGGCACGATTTTCGGCAACGTCGCCAGGATATCGGCCCAGACCTTCTGGCCGCCCCAATAGGCCTGCGGCTCGCTGACGAAGGGATCTTTCTCGGCAGAGAGCAGCGACGGCACCAGGCCGAATTCCTTCAGCATGGTGACCTGACCCTCGTTCGTGCCAAGGGCGTAGTTGACGAATTTCCAGGCGGCTTCCTTGTTTGCGGAGGTTGCCGAAATGGCGAGCGACGAACCGCCGAGATTGGCGGCATGCGGGCCATCGGCCGTCAGGCTCGGCATTCTGTAGACGCCCCACTTGCCCTTGAGATCAGGCGAGGTCGAGCGCACGGTGCCTTCATACCAGCCGCCATAGAGCTGGCTTGCCGCCTTGCCGGCGGTGTTGGCCTGGATTTTTTCATCCCAGTTGGCCGCCGTCAGCGTGCCAGCATCCTTCATCTCCTTCACTTTCTGCAGCGAGGCGACGCAGGCGGGCTGGTTGATGGTGATGTTCTGGCCATCGGTCGAGAAATAGCCGCAGCCCTGTTCATTGGCGATCATGCGGAACCATTCGCTGTCGCCGTTGAAGTCGGCCTGGGCCATGACGGTGCCGGGATTGGCGGCGGAAATCTTCTTGCCGGCGGCGATGAAATCGTCCCAGGTGCTGATCGTGCTCGGATCGACGCCGGCCTTTTCATACATGTCGCGGCGGTAGAAGACGGCGACGGGACCGGAATCCCATGGCATGGCGTAGGCGACATCGCCGACCTCGAGCTCGGTGCGCTTGAAGTCGGGGAACTTCGACTGGATATCGGCGGTGTAGCCGAGTTCCTTCAGATTGGCGAAGCAATCCGGGAAACGGCTCCAGAAGATTTCAGCCTCGAAATTCTCGATGCTGACGATATCGGGCAGGCCGTCGCCGCCGGCAGCGCAGGCAGCGAGCGTCTTGTCGAACACCTGGCTGTTTCCAAGGTCCTCGACGGTGACCTTGATATCGGGAAACTGTTTGTTGAAGCCCGGAAGCGTGGACTTCAACGCCGAGGCGGCGACATTCCAGCTCCAGATGGTGAGATTGGCCGACTCAGCGAATGCAGAGCCGGTAGCGAGCAGTGCGATCGCTGCGGTCGCAGCGAGAAGTTTGAAGCGCATTGAAAATCCTCCCTTTTCAATTGCCGATCTTTCACGAACGCGGTTAGACTATCTGCAAGGGAGCGGGTGTCTCCTAAAAAGGGAACATGGACTTGGCGGAAAGTAAGGTCGGCACGAGTGCAATCTATCAGCCCGGCGCAAGCAGTATCGAGGGTTCGCCGACGGCGCTGCAGATGTTTCATGCCCATCCGCTCGTCATGGCCATGCCGCACTGGCATGCGCAGGTCGAGGTCAACTACGTCATGCGTGGCACTGTTCACTATCGGATGAGTGACCACGAATTCCGACTGAACGCCGGGGAAATGTGCCTGTTCTGGGGTGGGCAGCCGCATCAAATGGATGAATCCTCGGATGATTCGCTCTATGCCGGCGCCCATCTGCCGCTCATCTATTTCTTCCGACTGCGTCTGCCGATCAGCGTTTCCAGCCGGCTGATGAAGGGCGAGACGCTGCTGACCTCGGCAACCGATGCCGCCGACAACGAGAACTTCGCCCGCTGGTCTCGCTATTCCAAGTCTGGCGATGCCGCCAAGGCCCAGCACGCGGTCGACGAGTTGCTGCTGCGCATCGAGCGCATCGCGCTCGAACCCTATTCGATGACGACGTCGAAGACGGCCGTCAGCCTGGAAGGCGATCAGCCGCATCCGAATTCCTCCCGCAGCGTCGCGCGCATGTGCGATTTCATCGCCGCCAATTTCCTGCAGGACATCGATTCGGTCGATATTGCCCGCGCCGCCGACCTGCATCCGAAATATGCGATGAACCTGTTCAAGCGATCGACCGGCATGACGCTCAGCAAATATGTGACGCTGCTCAGGCTATCGCGCGCCCAGGCGATGCTGATGAGCGAAGGCGCCAATGTGCTGCAGGTGGCGATGGACAGCGGCTTCGGCTCGATCAGCGCCTTCAACAAATCCTTCCGCCACATCGCCGGCATGTCGCCGTCGGACTTCCGCCGCGATATAAGGCTGGTGACGACGATCCCCGCCGGCGCCTTCCGGAATTAGCTGTGGATCTTCCGGTTCACCGTTTTTCGGCGAGCTCGATCTGAATGCCATCGGGATCGCGCAGGAAGGCGACCTTGTGCAGGACCTCGGCGTTGATTGCCAGTCGCGGCCGCTCCTTGATCTCGACGCCGGCCTTTTCCAGCCGGGCGAAAGTCTCATCGACACTGTCGAACAGGAAGGTTAGATGGCGAAGGCCGGCCGTACCCTCCGGTACATCGACCGCCCTTGCCGCGCCGGTCGCCGGTGCGACGATTTCAAGCATGCCGCCACCGGCGTCGAGAAAGGCGATCTCTCCGCCGTCGGCCATGACCTTGCGTAAATGCAGGCTGAGGCCGAGCAGACCGCAGTAGAAATCGACCGTGCGGCCCATATCGCTGACCGTCATGCCGACATGCTCGAAGGATTTCAGCATGGGGCGCCCTTCCCTGCTCAGCCGGCAGCCGCGCGTCGCTGTTCCTCCGGAAGCCAGGAGCGATAGAGCGGATGATCGGCGGCGATCGGCATCGGCGTCGGCCGTCCGGTGCGCTGCGAGAAATAAGCGGCCGTTACCAGTTCCAGCGAATTGCGGGCATCCTGCAGCGTCACCGGCGGCTCCTTGTCCTCGACGATCGCCTTATGGAAAAGCTCGAACTGACGGGTATAGCCGTCCTCGCCGGGCACATAGGCGGCGAGCGCCGCGTCGATTTTCGCCTGATGCTCCTCCGTCCCCGCGGTGAAGACCCAGGGATCGCGGCCCATCGTATAGGGCTCGATGATGCTTTCGGCGACGAGATCGCTGAAGCAGAAGCGCAGCCGCGAAATTTCCTGGCGCGAGCCGAGCGTCATCGACAGCGTCGCCAGCGACCCGTTCTGCATCTTCACCGAAAGGGCCGCCGTATCCTCCACCTCGATCGGATTGACCAGCGTCGCGCCATAGGAAAACACCTCGGCGCAGGGACCATGCACATAATTCAGCATGTCATGGGCGTGTATGGCATGCCCGAGAAGGCCGCCGCCGAGTTCGCTCGCCCATTTGCCGCGCCACGGCACAGCGTAATAATCCGGCCCGCGCCACCAATGGGTCTCGATCGTCGTCAGGAAGGGCTTGCCGGCGAGGCCCTGCTCGATCAGAAGTTTCAACTTCTGAAGGCCGGAGCCATAACGATACTGGAAGATCGGCATCAGCTTCCTGCCGGGAAAGCGGGCGAGGATGCGGCCCATTTCATCGACCTCGGCAATCGAGCCGAAAAGCGGCTTTTCGCAGATCACATGTTTGCCGGATTCGATGCCCTTGCGGCACAATTCGAAATGCGAGCTCGGCGGCGTCGATATGTCGATGATGTCGAGATCGTCGCGGGCAAACAGCGAATCCGTATCCTGCGTATATTCGGCAATGCCATATTCCTGGCACAGCGCCCTGCCGCGCTCCTCATCGAGCGAGCAGAGCACGGGAACCTCGAAAAGATCCTTGTTCCAGCCGAAGCCGGCCAGATGCCGCGCGGCAATGCCTGCGCCGATGACGCCGACGCGCAATTTCCTGGTCATGATATCCTCCTCAGCGAGCGCCGATGCGCGCGGCTTTCGTCTGGGCTTCGAGCGAAAGGCGGCAAACTTCGAAAACGTGATCCTGCGTCATCGCCGTCTGTGTGCGGTTTGCGACGTCGGCGGTGAAAGCATCGAAATAGTCGAGCTTTTCATCGCTGCAATCGATATGGGTCATTTCCTTGCCGTTGACGAGGAAGAGGTGATCCTTGCCCGGCCGGCCGGCGATATCGATATATTTGCGCAGCTCGATATAGCCCTCGGTGCCGAGGATGGTCAGGCGTCCGTCACCCCAGGTCGGCAGCGCTTCCGGGGTGAACCAGTCGACTCTGATATAACCCGCCGCCTTGTCGGAACGCAGCAGCACCTCGCCGAAATCCTGGAAGGCGGGTTTGTCGGGCATGCCGAAATTGCCGATCGAACTGGCGATGACCTCGCCTGTGATCGAACCGGTATAGAACAGGAACTGATCGACCTGATGCGAGGCGATGTCGACGATGATGCCGCCGAAGGCTTCCGGATCGAAGAACCAGTCCGGCCGGGTCGGCAGCTGCAGCCGGTGCGGGCCGACGCCGAGCGTCTGGATCACCTTGCCGATCGCGCCTTCCTTTACCAGCTTGCCGGCTTTGACCGCGGAGCGCACGCAGTGACGCTCGGAAAAGCAGATCGAGAAGATTTTGCCAGTTTCGGCAACGGTGCGCTTGACCTCTTCGAGCTGGGCAAAGGTCGTCACGCCGGGCTTATCGGTCATGACATCCTTGCCCGCCTTCATTGCGCGGATGGCAAGCCCGGCGCGGTCACGCGGGATCGCGGCAATGCAGATGACGTCGATCGACGGATCGTCGAACAGTTTCTCCCGATCGATCTGCGGGGCATCGGGATAGGTCTTCTCGAAGGCCTCCCGCAATGCCGGCACGGAGGTCTGCGGGCAATAGCCGACAAATTCGCCGCCCGAGGCAAGCAATCCCTTCACGTGATCGAACGTATGCCCATGGTCGATTCCGACGACGGCAAATCTCAACATCGCTGCACTATCCTCCCGGGATTTTTTGAGCACCGGCTAGGCCGGCATCCTCCATGTCGGAGCAAAACAGATAACGAAAGCTGGCGCCTGTCAAGGCAAGATTGGGAGTGAAATCGTCCGAATGGCAAATTAAATATATGAAATATAATGATAATTTTGTATCTAAATAGTTATTTTGCGACCATTCCGGGGTTTCGAATTCTGCCGAAAAGGCGCCTTTCGATTCGACCGGGCGAAAGTCTTTTTCCCTAGCGTCTCTTGCCCGATCTCAATGAATGTGATCGATTTCAACCGCCGCCGGGCCGGAGGGCGGCGACGACCCCGAAAATTTTCAAGAGCGCTCCCGGCCCGCTGTGACGGAAGATCACCATGACTTATCCCCTTCTCGATGCCGCCGCTTCGGGTGGTCTTTTTGTCGGCCGCGTCTGGAATCCCGAGGTTGCCGGGCCGAGTGTCGTAACGCTTCGGGATGGCTTACTGGTCGATATGACCTCGTGCGAGGCGCCGACACTAAGCGCCCTGCTCGAGAGAGAGGATGCCGCCGGCTTCGTCCGCGCTGCAAGCGGCAAGTTAATCGGCCCGCTGGAGGAAATCGCCGCCAATAGCACGGGAGCGCCGGATGAGGCGCGCGCCTATCTGCTTGCGCCTGCCGACCTGCAAGCGGTCAAGGCCTGCGGCGTCACCTTCGCCCAGTCGATGATCGAGCGTGTCATCGAGGAGAAGGCCGCCGGCAATCCGGATCGCGCCGCAGCAATCCGCGAGCGCGTCAGCACGCTGATCGGCGGCAGCCTCACCAATCTCAAGGCCGGTTCGCCCGAAGCCGCCAAGGTCAAGCAGGCGCTGATCGACGAGGGCATGTGGTCGCAATATCTCGAAGTCGGCATCGGTCCCGATGCCGAGGTCTTCACCAAAGCTCCGGTGCTCTCCTCGGTCGGCTGGGGTGCGGATGTCGGTCTGCATCCGATCTCGACCTGGAACAATCCGGAGCCGGAAATCGTGCTCGCCGTCAACAGCCGTGGCGAGATCAAGGGGGCGACGCTCGGCAACGACGTCAATCTGCGCGACGTCGAAGGCCGCTCGGCACTGCTGCTCGGCAAGGCCAAGGACAACAACGCCTCCTGCTCGATCGGCCCCTTCATTCGCCTGTTCGATGCCGGTTACGGCCTGGGTGATGTGCGCAAGGCCGAACTCGATCTCAAGGTAACCGGGCAGGATGGCTTTGTGATGCACGGCAAGAGTTCGATGTCGCAGATCAGCCGCGACCCGACCGATCTGGTCATACAGACGGTGGGCGCCCATCATCAGTACCCCGATGGCTTCATGCTGTTTCTCGGCACGTTGTTTGCACCGACCCAGGATCGAGGCGCTCCGAAGCAGGGTTTCACCCACAAGATCGGCGATGTCGTCCAAATTTCCTCGGCCGGCCTCGGCACGCTCATCAATACGGTGCGGCTCTCGACCGAATGCCCGCCTTGGACCTTTGGCATTTCGGCGCTGATGAGCAACCTTGCAAAGCGTGGGTTGCTCTAAGCAATTCCCGCAAAAGTGCGCAGCGGTTTTGCGTCCGGAATTTACGCAAACGCCAGGAGCTATTGATTTCGCCGCCTGCCCTGCAGCAGGTCAAGGACGGAGTTTGCCGCTTCCAGCACGTTCGTGCCCGGACCGAACACGGCTGCAACGCCATGTTCGTGCAGGAATTCATAGTCCTGCCGCGGGATGACGCCGCCGCAGACGACGATGATATCCTCACCGCCCTTTTCCCTCAGCCTGTCGATCAGCTGCGGCAGCAGCGTTCTGTGACCTGCCGCCAGTGACGAGACGCCGACGACGTTGACCTTTTGACCAAGCGCCATCTCGACAGCCTCGTCAGGCGTCTGGAACAGCGGACCGGCGAGCACATCGAAGCCGATATCGCCGAAAGCCGAGGCAATCACCTTGGCGCCCCGGTCGTGCCCATCCTGACCGAGCTTGGCGACCATGATTTTCGGCCGGCGCCCCATCGCTTCCGTGACCTCCGTCATGCGCTCCTTGAGGACGGCGAGTTCCGGCTCGTTGTCATAGGCCTCGCCATAGATACCCGTGATGACCTCAGGCGTAGCAGTGTGATCGCCGAAGGCCTCGCGCATCGCGTCCGATATTTCGCCGACGGTGGCGCGCGCCCGCGCCGCTTCGATAGCGGCTTCCAGCAGGTTGCCACGGCCGCTGCGTGCGGTCTCGGCCAGGGCGGCCAGTGTCTCGCGCACAGCGTTGCCGTCGCGGCGGCGCTTGGTTTCTTCGATGCGTTTGATCTGCGCGGTGCGCACTGCGCTGTTGTCGATCTCCAGAATGTCGATCGGCTGTTCGGTGTCGAGCCTGTAGCGGTTGACGCCGACGATGACCTCCTCGCCCTTGTCGACGGCGGCCTGGCGACGGGCGGCGGCCTCCTCGATCAGCCGTTTCGGCAGTCCCTCTCTAACAGCTTTCGTCATGCCGCCGAGCGCCTCCACCTCCTCGATCAGCCTCCAGGCCTTGTCGGCAAGCTCCTTCGTCAGGCTCTCGACGTAATAGGAGCCGGCCAGCGGATCGACCACCTTGGTGACGCCGGTTTCATGGCTCAGGATCAGCTGGGTGTTGCGGGCGATGCGGGCGGAAAATTCCGTCGGCAGCGCGATCGCCTCGTCGAAGGAATTGGTGTGCAGCGACTGCGTGCCGCCGAGCACGGCCGACATCGCCTCGAAGGCAGTGCGGATGATGTTGTTATATGGATCCTGTTCCTGCAGCGAGACGCCGGAGGTCTGGCAATGGGTGCGCAACATCAGCGAGGATGACTTTTTCGGCTCGAACTCCTCCATGATCTTCGTCCAGAGCAGCCGGGCGGCGCGCAGTTTCGCCGCCTCCATAAAGAAGTTCATGCCGATCGCGAAGAAGAAGGACAGCCTTCCGGCGAAATCGTCGACATTGAGGCCCTTGGCGATTGCCGCCCTGACATATTCGCGGCCGTCGGCCAGCGTGAAGGCAAGTTCCTGCACCAACGTCGCGCCGGCTTCCTGCATGTGGTAGCCGGAGATCGAGATCGAGTTGAATTTCGGCATCTCCTTCGCGGTATATTCGATGATGTCGGCAACGATCCGCATCGAGGATTCCGGCGGATAGATATAGGTGTTGCGGACCATGAACTCCTTGAGGATGTCGTTCTGGATTGTCCCCGACAGATCGGCCTTCGAAACGCCTTGCTCTTCGCCGGCGACGATGAAGGAGGCGAGAATCGGGATGACGGCACCGTTCATCGTCATCGACACCGACATGTCGCCGAGCGGAATGCCGTCGAATAGGATCTTCATGTCTTCGACGCTGTCGATCGCCACACCCGCCTTGCCGACATCGCCTTCGACGCGGGGGTGGTCGCTGTCATAACCGCGATGGGTGGCAAGATCGAAGGCGACCGACAGGCCCTTCTGGCCGGCGGCGAGGTTGCGGCGGTAAAAGGCGTTCGACGCTTCCGCCGTCGAGAAGCCGGCATATTGGCGGATCGTCCAGGGCCGGCCGGCATACATCGTGGCGCGCGGGCCGCGAGTGAAAGGCGAAAAACCGGGAAGCGAACCCAGGTGTTCGGCGCCTTCGAGATCCTCGGCCGTATAGAGCGGCTTGACGCCAATGCCTTCCGGGGTTTGCCAGGTCAGCGTTTCGGGCGCGGCGCGCAACTCCTTTTGCGCCAGTTCCGCCCAATCCGATAGCGTCTTTTTCGTCATGCCTTCCTCCGGCTTTTTCATCCGCACCCTACCATTTCACAGGATCGCCGTGCGATACAGGTCCTTGATTTTTATTCCCGGCTCAGGACTCGTCTCATGAAGACAATGCAGATCTATGCCTTCGACATGAATTGCGTCGGGCATATCAACCACGGCCTATGGACACATCCGCGCGACCGGTCGGTGCGCTATACCGATCTCGATTACTGGACGGAATTCGCCAGGACCGCCGAACGCGGCAAGCTGGATGGTATCTTCCTGGCCGATATCGTCGGCGTCTATGACGTTTATAAAGGCAGCCCGGCGCCGGTGATCGAGACGGCGGCGCAGATCCCCGTCAACGATCCGTTGATCCCGATTTCGGCGATGGCCTATGTCACGAAACATCTGGGTTTCGGCGTCACCGTCAACACCACCTACGAGCCGCCCTTTTTGCTGGCGCGGCGCATGTCGACGCTCGATCATCTGACCAGGGGGCGAATCGGCTGGAACATCGTCACCGGTTATCTCGATAGTGCTGCTCGCAGCATGGGTTTCGACACGCTGCCGGAGCATGATGCGCGTTATGACGCAGCCGAGGAATATCTCGAGATCCTCTACAAGCTCTGGGAGGGCAGTTGGGATGACGATGCGGTTCTGCGCGACAAAGCGGCCGGTATCTATGCCGATCCGTCGAAAGTGCGCGCCGTCAGTCACGACGGCAAATATTACCGCATGGAGGGCATCCATCTTGCCGAGCCCTCGCCGCAGCGTACGCCCCTGCTCTTCCAGGCTGGCGCTTCGGCCCGTGGGCAGGATTTCGCCGCCCGCCACGCCGAATGTGTCTTTATCGCCAGCCCGAACCCCGGAGCAGCCCGGCCGACCGTCGATGCGTTGCGGGCGAAGGCGGCGGCATTCGGCCGTGGCGCCGACGCCGTGAAGGTTCTCAACCTGATCACCGTTGTCGTCGGGCAGACGGAAAAACAAGCGCAGGAGAAGTTGGAGGATTATCGCCGCCATGCGAGCGTCGAGGCCTCGCTTGCGCATTACTCCGCCTCCGTTGGTATCGACTTTTCGAAGTACGAATTGGATGACGTCATCGACCGGAGCTCGACCAACGCCAATCAATCGGCGCTTGCGGCAATCACCAAGCAGGCGGCAAAGCCGGTGACGAAGCGAGAGATCGTCGACCAGATGATCCTCGGCAGCCGGATGAAGCCGATGGTGGGCGCGCCGGAGCAGATTGCCGATCGTCTCCAGACATGGATCGGAGAAGGCGACATCGACGGTTTCAACCTGGCACGGACGGTGGCGCCGGAGAGCCTGCGTGATTTCGTCGAATTGGTGGTGCCGGTGCTGCAGGAGCGCGGCGTCTTCAAGGCGGACTATGCGCAAGGGCCGTTGCGGCAGAAGCTTTTCGGCGGCGGCAACGGCAGATTGCCCGCCGCTCATCCCGCCGCGCTCTTCCGCCGCTGACCTATCTCCGGTCCAGCCTGGCGACGAGCCGGTCGCCAAACCACTGAATGCCGCAGACGAGGACGATGAGGACGGCCACCACCGCGACCATCACATTGGTTTCGAAACGCTGATAGCCATAGCGGATAGCGAGATCGCCAAGGCCACCGGCGCCGATCGCGCCGGCCATGGCCGAAGCGCCGATCAACGTCACCAGCGTGACCGTGAAACCGGCGACGATGCCGGGCAGCGCTTCAGGCACCAGCACCTCGCGGATGATCGTCCAGCGGTTGCCGCCCATGGCGCGCACCGCATCGATCAGCCCGCGGTCGACTTCGCGCAGCGATACTTCGGCGATGCGGGCGTAATAGGGCGTGGCGGCGATGGCGAGCGGCACGATGGCTGCCCAGGTGCCGAGCGCCGTGCCAACGATCAGCCGGGTCAGTGGGATCAGCGCCACCAGCAGGATGATGAAAGGTACCGAGCGGAAGCCGTTGATGACGGCGCCGAGCCCGCGGTTGATCCAGAGATTTTCAGCAATGCCGCCGCGCGCCGTGACAACAAGGGCAAGACCGAGCGGCAGGCCGGCAACGAGCGAGATCACGCCCGAGGCGACGGTCATCAGGATCGTCTCCCACAGCGAGCGGATAAGCAGTTCAAGCATGATCGGTGTCATAACCCAGCACCTCCACCCGGGCGGACCGGGCCGTCAGAAATTGTTCGACCTTTCCGGCCAGCGCGAGATCGCGCGCGGGAACGGCGATGAAGAACCGCGCCACCGGCTGGTTCTGGATGTGGTCGATGCCGCCATGGACGAGGCGGAAGGAATGCGGCAGCGCCGCCGAGAGTTCGGTAAACAGGGCGCCCTGCGCCTGCGGTCCGGCGAGATCGACACTGAGGATCGCCTCGCTGCCCGCCGTCGCCGACAGCCGGGAGGCGATATGATCGGGGAGTTGCGGGCGGATGCCGCCGAGCAGGCTCCGGGTGATGGTTTGCTCGGGATCGGCAAAGACCGACCAGACCTCCCCCTCCTCGACGATCCGCCCGGCATCGATAACCGCGACGCGATCGGCAATGCCGCGCACCACCTCCATCTCATGCGTGATCAGCAGAATGGTTAGCCCGAGCTTGCGGTTGATGTCCTTGAGCAATGCCAGGATCGACCGCGTCGTCTCAGGATCGAGCGCCGACGTCGCTTCGTCGGACAGCAGCAGCGCCGGGCGTGCCGCGAGCGCGCGAGCGATGCCGACGCGCTGCTTCTGACCGCCGGACAGCGATGCCGGATAGGCTTTCGCCTTGTCGGCAAGGCCGACGAGATCGAGCAGCTCATGCGCCCGCTTCAAGCGCTCGTTCCTGGCGACGCCCTCGATCTTCAGCGGCAGCGCGACATTTTCCTCGACGGTCTTGGCGGAAAGCAGGTTGAAATGCTGGAAGATCATGCCGATGCGGCGGCGCAGCGGCTGCAATTCCTGTTCGCCCAGCGCTGTGATGTCGCGGCCTTCGATCAGGATCTCGCCGCTGTCGGCGCGCTCCAGGCCGTTCAGGCAGCGGATCAGGGTCGATTTGCCGGCACCGCTGCGGCCGATGATGCCGAGAATCTCGCCTCTCCTCACCGTCAGCGAAATACCGTCGAGGGCGGCCGTGGTTGCGAACCACCGTTTCACGTCGGTCAGCCTCACCACCTCTTCGACCGCCGCTGCTTGCGGCTGTGCCTCGATCGCTGTGGCGGAAACAAAGGAATTCATGTGCTTTTCCTTACAATACTGAAGGCGGCCCGGGCAAAAACGCCCGGGCCGCCTCTCGGCAGGCCTTAACCCCGGCCCTGTTTCGGATCAATAGGCGCTGAGACCGGTCCCCTTGTAGACCTTGTCGAACTCGGCCTTGACGGTGTCGTTCTGATAGGAAGACACGAGCGTCTTGACCCAGTCGGCATCCTTATTGTCGTCCTTGACGGCGATGAAGTTGCGATACGGATTGTCGGCGATCGGCTCCTGGGCAATGCGTTCGGCCGGAGAAAGGCCGCTCTTCAGCGCCCAGTCCGTGTTGACGACCCCGGCATCCAGATCGTCGATCGACCGGCCGACGATGCCGGCATCGAGCTCCTTGATCTCGATCTTCTTCGGATTGCCGGTGACGTCGGCGACGGTTGCGAGAATGCCGGTGCCGTCCTTCAGCTTGATCAGGCCTTCGCTCTGAAGAACGCGCAGCGCCCGGCCTTCGTTCGAGGGATCGTTCGGTACGCCGATGACGGCACCTTCCGGAATCTCGGCGACCGACTTGTACTTCTTGGTATAGAGGCCGATCGGCCAGACGCCGGTATAGCCGACGCGGGTGATGTGATAACCGTGCTGCTTGATCTGATTGTCGAGATAGGGTTGGTGCTGGAAAGCATTGGCATCGACCTCGCCGCGCTCCAGCGCTTCATTCGGCTGCGTGTAATCGTTGAAGATAACGGTCTCGATCTTGAGGCCTTTCTTGGCGGCTTCGCTGGCCACCACGCGCCAGATGTCCTCTTCCTCGCCGGCCATGATGCCGACCTTGATCGACTTGTCCTCGGCAAAGGAAGGCGCGGGCGCTGCAAAAGCAAGGAGCGCAGCAGCGGAAACGGCAGCAAGAGCCGCGCGTCGCGAAAGGTGGAAGCCGTGAAGATCTTTGTTCTTGGTCATTTTATATCCCGTCTGACTGAATGAGGCCGAACGCCCCGAGCTGGCGGATCATGGCAAATGCACGCATCGGGGGCGAAGCACGAATGTCCGATGTGGAGGAAGGCTTGGAAAAACTCTTGCCCGGCCATCGATATCGGCAGGATAAATTTCCATCAAATTTATGGATTATAGCGCCGTCCTGGGTGGTCCGAAACGAGAAACGGCGCCTCGAGGGCGCCGTTCCAAGTCGTTGCCGGTGGCTTTACTCGGCAGCGATAAGGGCCTGATGGCGGCTGGGAAAGAAGGCCGAAAGCTCGGCGATGACCTCACCGATCCGCTTCGAAAGCGGTTCGGATGCGACACGGAAATCGGTGAAGTCGCGATCGGATGCGTAGACGGCGGTCGGCAGCGTGTGTGACATAAAGAAGCCGAAGAGCGGCCGCAGCTGATGCTCGACCATCAGCGCATGCCGGTCGCCGCCGCCGGTTGCGGTGATGATGATCGGCTTGGCGCGCAACTCATGCGGCTCGATCAGATCGATCAGATGTTTGAACAGGCCGGGATAACTGCCCTTGTAGGTCGGTGCGCCGATGACGAGCAGATCGGCATTGACGATATCTTCGATGACTTCCCTGGCGCGACTGTCGAGATCGTCGCGGCGCAGCGCCTGGCCGAGCGACGGACCGACATCGGTCAGATCGTAGAGGGTGTTGTCGAAGCCGTATTTTTCACCGGCAAGGCCGGCGATGTTTTCAACCAGCGTAAAGGTCTTCGAGGGACGGTTGAAGCTACCCGCCAAGCCGACCAGTTTGTAAGCAGACATGCCATTTCCTTCCAATATCGTGCCGCGACCGATTATTGGACAGATATTATCTATAAAAATAGTGGATTAAAGAAATGCCTATCTCTCTTCGCCATGATGAGGAGAAAAAATACATTCTCATCTGCAGGTGATCGCCCGTTGCGAAACCGCGTCGTACATCGAGCCCGGAATATGATGATATTCGGGGCTCGATACTTTGTCGAAGCGCGATGTCGCCTCAGGCAGGTTTTTGCTTCGGAATGCGCGGCAGAAAGATCGTCAGCAGACCGAGAAGCGGCAGGTAGGAGCAGATGCGGTAAACGAAGTCGATGCCGTGAGTATCGGCGAAACTGCCGAGCAGTGCTGCACCCAGCCCGCCAGCCCCGAACGCAAAACCGAAGAAGACGCCGGCAATCAGTCCGACGCGACCCGGCACCAGTTCCTGCGCGAAGACGACGATTGCCGAGAAAGCCGAAGCGAAAATCAGGCCGATGGCGACGCTGAGCACGCCCGTCCAGAAAAGGTTTGCATAGGGCAGCAGCAGCGCGAAAGGAATGACGCCGAGGATCGAGAACCAGATGACGAAACGGGCGCCGAAGCGATCGCCGATCGGCCCGCCGAGGAAAGTGCCGACGGCGACCGAGCCGAGGAAGAGGAAGAGCATCAGCTGAGCCTGCTGGACACTGAGCGCAAACTTGTCGATGACATAAAAGGTGAAGTAGCTCGACACGCTGGCCATGTAGACGTTTTTCGTCGCCGTCAGCAGCACGAGGATCGCGAGCGCCCAGACCACCCTGTTCTGCGGCAGCGGCAGAGCCCGGCTCACCGCAGGCTTGCTGGCATTCTGGCGCCGATGGCCAATATACCAGTTGCCGACCCAGCTCAGCACGCCCATGCCGACCATGGCGATGGCGGCGAACCAGGAGACGCTGTGCTGGCCGAGCGGCAGCACGATAAATGCGGCGAGCAACGGGCCGATCGCCTGGCCGGCATTGCCGCCGACCTGGAAAAACGACTGCGCGAAACCGTGGCGGCCGCCGGAGGCAAGACGGGCGACGCGCGAGGATTCCGGATGGAAGACGGCCGAGCCGAAACCGATCAGGCTGGCGGCAACAAGCAGCAGCGCGAAGCTGCCGGCATTGCCGAGCAGGATGAGGCCGCAAAAGGTGCTCGCCATGCCGACCGGCAGCGAATAGGGCATCGGCCAGCGGTCGGTGACGATGCCGACCAGCGGCTGCAGCAGCGACGCGGTGACCTGGAACGTCATGGTAAGAAGGCCGATCTGCACGAAATCGAGATCGTAGTTCGCCTTGAACAGCGGATAGAGCGAGGCGAGCAGCGACTGCATGATGTCGTTCAGCATGTGGCAGAAGCTGACCGCCACCAGGATAGACATTGTTGTCTTTTCGAAACGGGGCGCGCTCTCGGCAACTGTTGCCATGGACATTCCTCCTGGACGGCCCGGTTGGTTGCCGTGCCGCGTCGCTTTTGTTCGTTGGATTACGGGCGACCGGGCTGGGGAAGATGATCAAGCGACGGTCGTTAAAATGCATTTAGCGCAAGCCGGGGGGCAATCACAGCCCAGTTTCATCAGGATCGGTACGGCTTTTGTTCGATTTGCCCTTTGCCGACGGATTTCTGCGCGGCCGATCTTTCCGTGCTTTCATATCACAGTGAATCGCGATCATCGCATGTCGACACGCTATATGAAAACAAAGCATGGAAAAACAACGCGGGGGATACTACAGCTTGATCGATTGAAAATGCGATCGAGGCTGAAACACGCGATGAATGTCAAGACACCGAATGCAATCGACGGCTATGTCGGAGCGCGCATAAGGCTGCGCCGGCAGTTGCTCGGAATGAGCCAGGAACGTCTTGCCGAGCAAATCGGCGTGACCTTTCAGCAGGTACAGAAATACGAGAAGGGCATCAACCGCATCGGCGCCAGCCGTCTGCAGCGAATCGCCGAAGTGCTTCACACGTCGCCGAGCTTCTTCTTTGAGCAGGAAAATTCCGAGCCTTTGACGCTGCAAGGGCTGGATCTGCCCGCAAATACCGATCCGGTCGCCGAATTCCTGCGTACGAAAGAGGGATTGGTGCTCAATCGCGCCTTTCTGAAGATCGCCGACCGCAATGTCCGCGGAACGATCATCGCACTGGTGAATGCGATGGCGCAGGCGGAAAGCCGTGGTGTAACATTGGGCGCGCCCATCGCGGAAAGCCCCCTCCCGCTCGGAGAATAGTCGGGCATATCGGCAGGCATTATCCGCATGAAGCTCAGGCTCGAGTCATTTGGTGAATTGCGGCTGATCGACCCGGCCGGGCGACCGGCGGCGTTCCCGGAAAAAGGCCTGCTGGCGATTTGTTATCTGCTGGATCGTGATCTGCAGGACGGGGCCGGGAGCGAATATCCGCGCTCGGCACTGGCGCGCTTCTTGTGGGACAGCCATGATAATTCCGACATCATGGCCAACCTGCGCAAAACCATATCGCGCATTCAGGCGCGTCAGACCGAACTCGGCGCCGAGCTTCTAGCCTTCACGGCGACCGGTGTACGCGTCAGGCCGGATGCATTTTCCGGCGATCTCTTCGAACTTGCCAACTCGAAAGGCGAAGGCGCAGTTGAGAGGCTGCGGCGGCTGGTTGCCACCCTTCGCCAGGATTTCCTGGCCGGGCTCGCCGACCAAAGCGCCAGCACACGGCAGTGGATCGCCGGCCAGCGCGACCGGCACATGGCATTTCTGGTGGATGCGTTGAAGATAGCGCTGCCGATGGCCCAGTCGCGAGAGGATGTCAGCCTGATCAAGGAGGCGGCGCTCAGGATTTTCCGCGAGGCACCGGATGACGAAAACATTCGTCGTATCCTTCTCGATGCCTACGAGTCCGAAGGAGAGCTCGAGAAGGCGCGGCGACTTTTCGAAACGAGCAGGCATCAGCTGGAAAGCGCATTCGATATCGGCCTGGACATGCAGGCGCTGCGAGAGGTCCGCAAGATCTTTGCCGGTGGTCAACCGTCGCAGAGCGCTGCTGTGCCGCTCAGCGACGGCGTCGCCCGGGTTTCCGGTCCCCTGCCCCGCCTTGTGCTGCTGCCGCCGGCCGGGACGGATGCGGCCGGTGCCTTGCCGATGCTCTCCGAGGCGCTGATCGAGGACGTGACCATCGGCCTTTGCGCGCTGAATACGGTTTCGGTGGTGGCGCCCCATACGGCCGCTCGCATCGCACAAGATACCGACAAGGCCCAGCTGATCCTGCGCCATTCTATTTCCTATGTTCTCGACACGAGGCTGACCGATCGTGCGGGCAGCCGTGCGCTCTTTGTCCAGCTCGTCTATGCCGGCAGCGATGAAGTCATCTGGGCCGAGCGTTTCAGTCTCGAGAAATACGAATTGATAAGCCACCGGCGCGACATCGCCCGGCAGATTGCCAGAGAGCTTGCCGGGCAGGTCCGCCGGCACGAAACCATGCGCGATTCCTTCGAGGGCAATTCGGCCGCCTATCACAGCTACCTTCTCGGTCTGCGGGATGTGAAGCGGCTTGCCCTCCCCGATGTACGCCGCTCCCGAAAGGCTTTCCGCGAGGCGCTTCAACACAGCGCACATTTTGCCCCTGCGCTCAGCGGATTGTCGCGCACGTTTCTTGTCGAGTGGCTGCTGACGGCACGCGGCGACAGCGAGTTGCTCGGGCTTGCGGAGGACTATGCGAACCGGGCGATCGCCGCCGATCCGTCATTTGCGGCCGGCTTTCGTGAGCTCGGCGTTGCAAAACTTTATCTCGGGGACCTTGATGAAAGCGTCCTGGCGTTGAAGCTCGCGGAAGAGCTGAGCCCGCATTATGCCGACGGCATCGCGAGTTACGCCGATACGCTCGTCCATGCGTCGCGCCCTGCCGATGCATTGGCCAAGATCGAGCGGGCCATCTCACTCAATCCGCTGAGCCCAACCGACTATCTATGGACGGCGGCCGGTGCGAATTTTGCCCTCGGCCATTATGCCGAGGCGCTCGATCAGATTGCCCTAATGGACGACCGCACACCGGCCGACCGGCTTTCGGCTGCCTGCTGGGCCATGCTGGGCGATACGAAAAACGCGCGTCTCTATATGCGCAAGGTGCGCGAGATCTATCCGGATTTCGATGTCGACAAATGGCTTTCCGTCGTCCCCTTCAAGGAGCAATGGCAGAAGGAACAGTATCGCGAGGCGTTACGCAGGGCGGGGTTCTGAAGTCAGGCACCGAAAAGTGTCAGCCGGCAAATCCTGTCACGCCTGTGTCACGCGCGTCTTTCGTTCAAGAGGATTAAGCTGTCTTTGCTCTGTCGGCATGCGCCGGCACGGGAAGCCGGAGAATTTTCAGATGCACGACGTAGCCGAAGCAACGATCCCGCCGAAAAGTGACGAAGAGCTCAAGGAGCTGGTATCGCTCGCCAGATTGGTTGCCTATGCCCGAGAAAATGCCAAAGATCTGAACGCCGAATTCTCCGCCTATTGCCTGGATCTTGCGCTTGGCGCCCTGCTGCAGGACCTCGACAGAAGCGGCGTGTCCATTTCTCACGAAAGCGTCCAGGACGGTAATCTGCTCGGCACCCGACACTGAACAGCCATCCCGATCCAGCTGACCAGCCGTTGCAGGCTTGCCGGGGAGAGCTGCACGCATCCATATTTCGATGCCTGCTTGTGCCAAACGGCTATCATACCGAGAAGGTGTTGCTCTGGCGATTCGGCCCGTAAACAGGCGGCTGCTGCGCGGGCAACGCCAGAGGGCGCCACGTCCAAGCCGTTGAAAAAGATTAGACAACTCAGCGGTAGGGTCTTGTTAACCCTATTTGCCTTGCCACTCCTCCAGAATTGGCGATAAATGCAGTTTCAAAGCTCGCAGGGCTTTTAAATCGCATTTTCGAGATTTCCATGAATATGGCACCGCAGATAGAAAAAGCAATTTCTGATGTCGACCAACTGATCATTGGTCAGGCGCAGGAGCTATCCGACAAGCTGAAGCAGCATCGGCTCGAAATGTTTCCGCCGCGCGCGCTGAAAGGGCTCAGGGAGTTTCAGCTGGCCGAAGTGGCGCGGTTTCTCGGCGTGACCAGCGGCTATCTTCGCAACCTGTCGCTGGAAGGCAAAGGCGCCCTTCCCCAGGTCACGCCGTCGGGTCGACGGTCCTATACGGCCGAACAGATGGAAGAGATGCGCAGCTTCCTGGAGCACAATGCCCGCGCCGGAACGCATTATATGCGTCACCGCCAAGGCAGCGAACATCTGCAGGTCGTTGCCGTCGTCAATTTTAAGGGCGGCAGCGGCAAGACCACGAGTGCAGCACACCTTGCCCAGCACCTTGCCCTGACCGGCCACCGTGTGCTTGCCGTCGACCTCGACCCACAGGCGTCCCTTTCGGCCATCCACGGCTTTCAGCCTGAGTTCGACGTCAACGAGAATGAGACGCTCTACGCCGCCATCCGCTATGACGATCAACGGCGGCCGCTGAGCGAGATCATCCGGCCGACGAATTTCCCGAACCTGCATCTGGTGCCGGGCAATCTTGAGCTGATGGAATTCGAGCATGATACGCCGCGCGTGCTTGCTCAGGGCAAGGCAGGCGACTATGGTCGCGTCTTCTTCGCCCGCCTGGACGAGGCGCTGTCTTCGGTCGCCGACGATTACGATGTCGTCATCATCGACTGCCCTCCCCAGCTCGGCTTTTTGACGATGAGCGCCATTTGCGGCGCAACAGCCGTTCTGATCACCGTGCACCCGCAGATGCTCGATGTCATGTCGATGTGCCAGTTCCTTCAGATGCTTGGCGAAGTGCTGAATACGCTGAAAGGCGCCGGCGGCAACATGAACCTCGACTGGTTACGTTATCTCGTGACCCGTTACGACCCGCAGGACGGGCCGCAGACGCAGATGGTCGCTTTCATGCGTTCGATGTTCAAGAACCATGTGCTGACCAATCCGATGTTGCGCAGCGTCGCGATCTCCGATGCTGCGATGACCAATCAGACGCTTTACGAGGTCGAGCGGAGGCAGTTCACCCGCGCGACTTATGACCGCGCCATGGAGGCGATGGATGCCGTCAACAATGAGATCGGCGATCTCATTCATAAGGCTTGGGGGCGAAAATGACCGAGAAGTTTACTGCGGTAAACCGAGGCGAGGAGCGGACCGATGGCACGTAAGAATCTCCTTTCCGGCCTGATGGACGATTCCAAGAAGTTTACTGCGGTAAACAATGAGGACGACCCGCTTCAGAAGGACGAGAAGCATATCACCTATAAGGGGATTGGCGCTCTCGGCGCGGTTACGCGCAGTATCGATGCTCTGGCTGCCAAGGCGGACGCGGCCAAAGCGATCGAGGAGAAGCTGGCGACCGGCGAGACGGTGATCGATCTCGACCCTGCCCTGATCGAAGATTCGTTCGTGACCGACCGGCTGGCGCATCCCGACGAACAGTTTCGCGAATTGGTCGAGGCCATCCGCCTGCGTGGCCAGGATTCGCCGATCCTCGTCCGCCCGCATCCTGACAAAGACGGACGGTACCAGATCGCGTTCGGCCACCGCCGCGCCCGGGCCGCCCAAGAACTCGGCAGGCCTGTCCGCGCCGTCGTCAAGAAACTTGACGATCGCGACCATGTCATCGCTCAGGGCCAGGAGAATTCGGCGCGCGCCGATCTCTCTTTCATCGAGAGGACCATGTTCGCCGACAAGCTCGACAGCTTGGGTTTCGACAGGGAAACGATCATGTCGGCGCTCAGCGCCGACAAGACGACGGTTTCCAAAATGCTGTCCGTCACCAAGCGGATCCCAGCCGAGGTCCTGGCCGCGATCGGTGCGGCAAAGACGACCGGCCGCGACCGCTGGCACGATCTGTCGGTAAAATTCGAGACAGAAGACCTCTCTGCCCGGGCGATCGAGTTCAGCAGGTCGGCGGAGTTCGTAACGGCGGAGCCGGATGCCCGCTTCGATATGCTGGCTGCCTTTATCAGCAGGAGGCAACAACCGGCGCCATCCGCCGCAGTGCCGCTTCAGCCTGCGGCTCACGCTTGGCAGCACAAGGACGGCGCGGTCAGGGCGAAGATCAAGGATGACGGAAAACAATTCACCATCGCGTTGAAGGCGGAAAAGGCGTCTGCCTTTGGAGCCTATATCGCCAGCAATCTCGATCGTCTTTACGAGGCGTTCGAAAAGACACAAGATTTGACGAAAAAGGAGATCAATAAGCAATAGAAAAGGCCCCCGAACGTTGCCGTCGCGGAAGCCCTCTCTGATCTAGGCACCCAGGGACGCGAATCTTAGGTCGCAGCCACCCTCGACGAGATGGATCTGTTGCGCGAGGAGATCGTCAGTTGGAAATGCAGGTTAAAACTTACAATCCAGGCGGCAATGCCAAACAGGCTGAGCGCCGCGTACAGAATTCAAATCCACATTCTATTTCTGAACTTGAACCAAGCTTCGAACCGAAGCAGGGCGCCACCTCGGATGATCGATCGGAAGGTTGGGCCGTACCGATAGCCCAAATACAGAAGGATGAAGGAAAGAACGAGCATGTCTCCGCGGCACGCGCTGTCGCCGCTGCCAGCGGTGGGCTCAAATCCTTTCCGCTGGGGTTGGTGCTGCAGGCCTGCCCCGAGATTGCGGCCTACGGACCCCAAGGGGTCGGTCGGCACCTGGCGCGATCTGATCGCGGCGGCTGTGGTTGTTCGTTCGATGCTCGGCGTCAGCCCTTCGGCCTATGAACAGGCCTGCAATATCATGGGACCAGAAAATGCTGCCACCGTTATGGCTTGCGTCCTCGAAAGGGCAGGGCATATCAACTCGGCCGGCGGTTATCTGCGCGATCTGACACGCCCGCCGAGAGAGGAGAATTTGGCATCGGTCCGATGTTGATGGCCCTTGCCCGCACCAATTCGCCGAGGGGAAGCAGGATGAAGGTTCGCGCTTCGCTGTCCGACGCAACTATCATGGTTAATGAATGTGACGGAAATGAAGGCGGAGATCGCTTCGGATTGGGAAATTCTTACTTTTCGATCATGGGGTTAGACGGTTGCATATCGCGAAGCTGGACGGGCGATCAATCATCAACCCGGTCGGCCATGGAGGAATCACGATGTCTCGCAGTTGACGCGAAACGTTTTTTGACGATACGGCAAGGCGATAGCGCAAGAGCGGGTAACCGCCGGTGAGCAAGGAAGAGCTGCGAACATGGGTTTGAAACGGGCGGTGGATTTTTTCCTGGCTTTGATTGCGTCGGTGATCCTGCTCGTTCCGATCCTTATCGTTGCTCTTTGTGTTCGCCTGACCTCGCCGGGACCGATCCTCTATTGGTCACGACGTGTGGGCCGTTTCAACCGGATCTTCCTGATGCCGAAATTCCGCAGCATGCGCGTCGACACGCCAACAGTCGCCACGCATCTGCTCGAAAATCCGGATCGGTTTTTGACACCCATCGGGTCGTTTCTGCGTAAATCGAGCCTCGACGAACTGCCGCAGCTCTGGTGCATTCTGGGGGGCACGATGAGTTTCGTCGGCCCACGGCCGGCACTCTACAATCAGGATGATCTGATAAAGTTGCGAACGGCTTATGGGGTCGACAAACTCCTGCCCGGTTTGACCGGGTGGGCGCAGATCAACGGCCGCGACGAGTTGCCTGTTCCGGAGAAGGTGAAATTCGACATCGAATATCTCGAGCGGCGTTCGTTCGGCTTCGACATGCGTATCCTGTTTTTGACCGCAGAGAAGGTAATCCGCCGCAAGGGAATACGGCATTAAGCTACCTACTTCTGATAGATAAGCGGTGCGGAAGACCTTGATTTCCGATTATTTCAGTTGCGCTCATTGCAGAAAGCGACAAGAAGGTGGTTGTCTGTTGATCTGCGAGACGCTGGTAAGCAATGCCTGAAAATTCTCCCTCTGAGACATCGCGCTCACGATGGTTGTTGGTGCCATTGCAGGCGCTCGTTGCCCCTTTGCTGGCGATGCCGCGGGTTGCCAAACGCGCTTTGGCTTTGCTGGTGGATTCCAGCTTTTGTGTTCTGACGATCTGGCTGGCCTATTGCTTCCGGCTGAATGAATGGACGGTGCTGACCGGCGTGCAGTGGTTGCCGGTTTTCGTTTCGCTGTGCATGGCGCTTCCCATCTTCATCGTCATGGGCATGTATCGGGCGATCTTCCGTTATGCCAATCTGGCCGCTTTCATCACTGTCTTAAAGGCGATTGCGATCTACGGCCTCGCCTTCATGGCGATATTTACGGCTCTCAGCGTCCCAGGCGTTCCGAGAACCGTCGGCATTCTCCAGCCTTTCCTGCTTTTGATCGGGATCGGGCTGTCGCGGCTGGGTATCCGCTACTGGCTGGGCGACGCCTACCAGCGCATCCTTCACAAGAATATGCTTGCGAAGGTCCTGATCTACGGGGCGGGCAAAGCCGGGCGGCAACTGGCGGCCGCCCTGACGAACAGCGCCGAACTCAATGTCGTCGGCTATCTGGATGATGATCCGCGCCTCAAGGGCGGCGTCATGGGTGGCTTGCCGATCTATGAGCCCTCGGATCTTCCGGAGCTGGCCGAAACGCTTGGCGTGCACAATGTGCTTCTTGCTCTTCCGTCAGCATCCCGGCAGCGTCGCAACGAAATCCTGGAGCATATCCGCAAAGCCAGGGTGAATGTTCGCACATTGCCGGATCTCACGGCGCTTGCTCAGGGACGTGTCACTGTTTCCGACATTCGTGAGCTGGAGATCGAAGACCTGCTAGGAAGAGAAGCGGTCGCGCCGCGGCAGGAATTGCTCGACAAAGCAATGCGCAACAAGGTGGTGATGGTCACCGGCGCCGGTGGCTCGATCGGCGGCGAGTTATGCCGACAGATCCTGCGCAACGCGCCTTCCAGCCTGATCCTGCTCGATCAGAACGAGTTTGCGCTCTATAATATCGATGCCGAATTGCGGAAGCTGGCCGAACTCTACGAGCATGAAGATCTGCAGATCGTCCCGATCCTCTGTTCCGTCCGCGATCAGGATCGAATGGAGCATATCATCCGGAGCTGGCGACCGCAGACGCTCTATCATGCCGCCGCCTACAAGCATGTGCCGCTTGTCGAGCATAATGCCGTGGAGGGCATCAAGAACAACGTCATGGGTACGCTTGTTGCGGCTCGCGCGGCGCAGAAATACGGCGTCTCGAATTTCGTGCTGATCAGTACGGACAAGGCCGTGCGTCCTACAAATGTGATGGGTGCCAGCAAGAGGCTGGCTGAGATGGTTCTGCAGGCGCTCGCCGCAGAATCGACGACCGACAGAATGCGGACGAATTTTTCCATGGTCCGCTTCGGAAACGTTCTCGGCTCCTCCGGATCCGTCGTGCCACTTTTCAGGCAGCAGATCAAGGAAGGCGGCCCCGTTACGCTGACACATCGTGAGATAACCCGCTATTTCATGACCATTTCGGAAGCCTCGCAGTTGGTCATCCAGGCAGGCGCGATGGGTGAGGGCGGCGATGTTTTCCTGCTCGATATGGGAGAACCCGTTCGCATTGCCGATCTCGCCCGCAAAATGGTGGAGCTGTCCGGATTGGCCGTCCGTGACGAGGATAATCCGGAAGGGGATATCGAGCTTTCCGTTACCGGCCTCAGGCCTGGCGAGAAGCTTTATGAAGAACTGCTGATCGGGGATAATCCGGAAACAACTGAACATCCGCGGATCATGAAGGCGCGTGAGGATTTCCTGTTCTGGCCGGAGCTTTTGAAAAAGCTCAACTCGCTCAACGCGGCATTGGATCGGAACGACATGGTTGCTGCACGTATGACGTTGGCCGAGCTCGTTTCTGGCTATTCGTCGACGGGTGAGGTTTCGGATCTGGCTTTCACCGGCGCCGAAACCAATACGGCCGCCTGAGAAGCGCAAACGTCAAAGCGCGCCTGCGTCAGGCTTGCGTCCTGTAGCGCGCTTTCGCTCTATGCAAGTCGTCATCCCAGTACAACTGCACCCCTTCCGAAGGCATCGAAGCAATTGCAGGAAAAGTGCGAAGCGGTTTTCCGTCCGGGATTGCATTGAAACAAAGGTTGGAGCGGTTCGGCGCTTCCGTGAAAACCTGTACCGCTCTAGTTTCGAACGACGGGCACAAAGCCTGTGCTGCCGCGATCCACGCAAATAAGAGCTACCAGATAAGCGAAGATCGGATCCAGGGCTTTCTGATTGAACATGATGCCGAGGCTGCCGGTGATGACGTAGCTGCTGACGAGCAGAAGCGCGAGCGCAATGGCCAGATCCCGGCCCGGTCCGGCTTCCTTTCTCCAAGCGCCGATCACCGGCGTCGCGAGCATCAGCGACAGCGCTGCAATACCGAAAATGCCGGCATCGATCCCCGCGGTCAGAAAACCGTTGTGAACATGCGAATAGGTCAGTTGCGGCCTTATGCTTTCGGGCAGCTCTGCCAATACCGAAGCCATCCGGTTTTGCGGGCCATAACCCGTCAACGGGTCTTTGCTGATCGCCGATACTGCGCCTTTGTACAGTGCGAAGCGTGCGCTGAGCGACGTGACCTCGCCGTCGCTGCGTTCGAGCGACGCCATATTCTCCTGCAGCGCTTCGATGCGATGAAGGATTTGGCCGCTGCCGAGGGCAATAAGTCCCGCAAACAGCAAAGACCCGGTGATGGCGAGGCTGCGCAAACTCAGATGGAAGCTGTGTTTGCGAAAATACCAGAGGAAAATAGCGATATGAATGGGTATGACCAGCCAGGCCGAGCGCGTACCCGACAGCAGGACGCAGCCCAGACCGGCGGCATATCCCAATATGGCAATTCTTTGCTCGACACTTTTGGGTGATTGAACGTTGAGAAGCGCGATGCCACCGAAAAGAACGCCTATTACGCCCAGCAGGGCGGCGTTCGATGTCCCGGCCTCTGCCCTCTCCATGGCGAACATGATCTGCAACAGGCTGAAAAGAAAGGTAACGATCATGCCGATCCCTGCGCCGAGAATAAACAGTGGCACGAGGCTGCCATTGGGAGACTGGCGCATCCGCGGCAAAACCAGCCAGACCGCAAAGAAAGGCAGCAGCCGGAATATCCAGTCCAGTTCTTCGGAGTAGGGCGGATTGACGAATATGCTGGCGATCATCACCAGCGGGTAAATCGACATGCCAATGGCAACCAGCCGGTCGGATTTCGACAGGTTCAGGACCATGCTGCCTGCCGCCAGACAGTAGAGGCCCCACACCATCGATCCGAGAAGAATGAACGAGTTAAAGTTCGGCGAAAGTCCAGGAAGGATGGCAAAGAGGAAGACCGCAATGCGGTTGTTCCGATCGAGCGTGCTTCCCGTCCCATTTTCAGGATAGAGCACTGCTATCTTCAGTTGTCTGAGGTATTTCACTTGCCGATCCTGACCATGCTGATGCCGTTTCGCTAAGGATCGCGGTCACGCCTGTCAAGCCGGGGATTGCGTGCAATCTATGGCTTTAAGCCTCGTGGTATTCCAGCAACAGGCCTCCATGGGCGCAGGCGGTTCTATGAAATGTCGCAATCCGGCATAAAGGCCAGCTCCAGCAGTAAAACACGTCTGAGGTGCAGTAGGCCGTAGGTTTGGTCGACATACATATTCGCGCAAGATCGCTGATTGCATTGAAGGCTGAAAAGCATTGACAGAAATGATGCGTGGTCGCGGTCGTCCGGCCAGCTTATATAACCTCCCTGCTATCAAAGTGTCATCGCTATCGCCAATATCGCCCTGTCACATTTTCGGACGATGATCGACCGAGGAGGTAGCCGAGGCCGAATGCCAGAATGCCGGTGCCGAGCAACAGGGCGCTGGCGGTATGCGGATGATCCCTGACGCCGTAGGCGACGGCGTAAGCCTCACGCTTCACCCCATCGGCGGCCGACTTCGCGGCTTTGGTTAAACCCTCTGGCTGCTCAGCCGGTTTTCCGGTGAATCCGGCGTTCAAGTTCTGTTTGTCGGTCATGTCGGGACCTTTCCTGAAATTGGCTCGAGGCGGACGTTCAACTCTGCTCGCGCGTGCCGGGGGAGGCTTCGCGTTGATCGGCATCCTCGAGATCCGTTTTGACGAGGAACGCATCGGTATGTTCGCGCAACGCCTCCCGCAGTGCCGCAAGATTTGGCGGGTTATCGATTTCGCCCTGTACTTCGAGTTCATGGGCATCGAGTTCGTGTTCGGCCAGTGTCCAATGATGCCGGTGCTGGCCTTCCGGCCTGCCTTCCATCTCCCAGAGGGAATATGCCCTTTTCCGAATTTCCTCCTCGCGGGTGGTTGCCGGCAATCCGCCGCTATGCCTGTCGGTTTCGTTTGCGTCTGGCCGGGCTTTCTCCCGTCCGCGCGCCCTCGCGACAGATGAAAATTCCGGCCGGGCGTCGCCTAGCTTTTCGTTTGTCCTGCGTTGTGCTGGATTTTTCATGAGAGTCGCCTTGGGGATTTCAACCAACTCGGCCGATCTAAGTTCCAAAAAAACAGTGTATTGAGGGAAGGGACCCATCACCTCGGTTGGCAAGGCAAGACAACTGGTATACTAGTATGCAAACAGTCTCACCGTCCTGGTATGGGTATGCCGCAGGCGTCAGAAACCGAAGTTTTGGTCGTCCCGCCGCAAGAAATCGGCGGAAGGCTGCGCCGGGTCACCACGGCCGGCGCCATTTATGAGCGGCTGCATGCCAATATCGTCTCGCTGCGGATGCCGCCTGGCATGGCGCTGCAGGAAAAGCGCATCGCCGAGGATTTCGGCGTCAGCCGCACACCGGTCCGAGAGGCACTGCTCAGACTTTCCGAAGGCGGGCTGGTCGATATCTATCCGCAGTCGGGTACTGTCGTATCGCGGGTTCCGGTTTCGGCGATCCCCGAAGCCGTCGTCGTGCGCAAGGCGCTCGAAGGCACAACCGTCGAGACGGCTGCTCTGAACGCCACCGCTGCCGATATCGCCCGTCTCGATGCCATCATCGCCCGGCAGCGCTCGCATGCGGCGACCGGCAATGCTTCGAGCTTCCATGAAGAGGACGAGGCCTTTCACGAAGCAATCGCGCAGATATCGGGTTATCCCGGCATCTGGGTGATCCTGAAGACGGTCAAGGTGCAGATTGACCGGGCGCGACGGCTGACGCTGCCGGTGCTCGGACGAATGGACAATGTGGTGCATGAACATCTGATCATCCGCGATGCGCTCGCCGCCCACGATGCTGCGGCTGCACGTGATGCGATGATCCACCACCTGAGCGCCGTCATTCCCGACGTCGACGAGCTGCGTTCGCGTTACCCCGATTATTTCTGCTGACGGCAGATCCAGACACGAAACAAAATGCAAGGGAAGGAAGAAGCATGCGGCAAGGTTGGAGATGGTTCGGGCCGGAAGCGCCGGTAACGCTGGATGATGTCCGCCAGACGGGCGCGACCAATATCGTCTCTTCGCTGCACCAGGTGCCGATCGGCAGGGCCTGGACGGAAAAGGAAGTGCGCGAGCGCCAATCGCTGATTGAGACGACGCCAGGCGACCGTTCGCCGCTCGTCTGGTCGGTGGTCGAGAGCATTCCGATTCCCGATGCCGTCAAACGCAAGGGCGGCGAGGCGAGGGGCGAAATCGAGGCGTGGATCGCCAGCCTCGAAGCGGTGGCCGCCTGCGGCATTCCGATCGTCTGCTACAATTTCATGCCGGTGGTGGACTGGACCCGCACCGAACTCGACTTCGTGACGCCGACTGGCGCCACCGCCATGCGCTTCGATCACGAGCGCTTCGCGGCCTTCGACCTCTTCGTCCTGGAGCGGCCGGATGCGGGCCAGCAATATACCGCGGAGGACCGCGAACGTGCCCGTGTCGTCTTCGAGGCGATGTCGGAGGCGGAGATCGCCGAGATCACCCGTATCATTACCTCGGCTCTGCCTGGTTCGACCACCGAGCCCCTCACCATTCCGGCCTTCCGGGAAAAGCTGGTCGCCTATAGCGGCATCGACGCCGCCCGGCTGCGCCGGCATCTGATCGAATTCCTGGAGGCGGTGACGCCGGCTGCCGAAGCCCGCGGCGTCAAGCTGACGCTGCATCCGGATGATCCGCCACGTTCGCTGTTCGGCCTTCCCCGCATCGCTTCGACGAGCGATGATTATGCCGCTCTCTTCGATGCGGTGCCGTCACCGGCGAACGGCATGTGTTACTGCACCGGCAGTCTCGGCGTGCGCGCTGAGAACGACCTGCCGGCGATCGCCCGCCGCTTTGCTTCGCGCATCCACTTCGCCCATCTGCGTGCCACGACCCGCGAGGGCGACGGCCGGACCTTCCATGAAAGCGCGCATCTCGAAGGCGACGTCGACATGGTTGCGGTGCTCCGGGAGTTGGTGGCGGAAGATAAGCGCCGCAGTGCCGAGGACACCATCGTCTTCCGCTCGGACCACGGCCATCGCATGCTCGACGATCTCGACAAAACAGTCACCCCCGGCTATCCGGCGATCGGCCGCATGCGCGGCCTTGCCGAACTGCGCGGCATCCTGCATGCGCTGGGCGCCCCGCCGAACTGAGGGCGCCCGGATCGCCGCCCTGCGCCAGCGGAAATCGGCGCGCTCTGAAGTCCAAGCGGTACTTCAGAGCGCGCAACCCTTCAAAAATAGATCGGTGCACATCTTCGCCCGTGCCGCGATCGCATCGATCTTCGGCGGCGGCTCCTGGCGCAGCATCGCGGCGCGCTGCGGCTCCATGATCATCATGCCGCGCAGCATGCCGCAGGCCGCATGCGGATCGTTGAGTGTTATCAGCCCACGCTCGATCTGCCTGCGCAGCCAGTCCTCCATCAGTGTGTTGGTCCTGACGATGGCCTTCTCATAAAAGCTATTGGCGATCTCCGGAAAGCGGTCGGACTCGCTGATGACGAGCCGGGTGACGGTGATCGTATCCATTGACAGTGTCAGCATGCCATAGGCCGTCAGCATACGTTCCAGCCCCTGCCTGAGATCCGCTACGGCGAGCGTGCCGGGGTCAAGCGCCATGAGGAAGCGTCCGGTCCGCTCCGTGACCATCTCGGAAAAGAGATCCGCCTTCGTCGGAAACAGGCGGTAGAGCGTCTTGGTCGAAACCCCTGCGTCTTGTGCGATTGCAGCAATGCTTGCCGCGGCATAGCCGCTCTCATGAAACTGCCTGTTCGCCGCCTCGATGATGACGCTTCTCGTATCGTCGTCGCAGCGGATTTGCGGTCGGCCTCGCGGCCTCTTCTCGATTTCGTGATTTTGGACCATGACTATTTTCCAAATTCTCGTTGACATCCATTTTCTAATACATATTTTGGAAAATATCAAGTTTCCTAAAGTGCATTCCATTCGAATTCAAAGGCCGCGGCCGATAGCGACAGCGACCACTCCCAGGAGAGAGACAATGTCCATCAAAACCCTGCAGGCTCTGAACAACAACGCGCCTGCCTCGGAAATCACGGCGGAAGCCGCACCCGCAACCCTTGACGCCGGCAACGCGCCCCGCATCACTGAGGCCGTCGTCGTATCGGAGCCTGCCGTTCGCAAGCGCCGTGGCCGCGGATTGCTTCTGGGCGCAACGGCTGTCGTCCTGATCGCTGCAGGCGCCTATTACGGCCACGACTACTGGACAGTCGGCCGCTTCCACATCTCGACAGACGATGCCTATGTGAAGGCCGACAATACGACCGTCGCACCGAAGGTTTCGGGCTATCTCGCCGAAGTGCTCGTCAGCGATAATCAGGTGGTCAAGGCTGGTCAGCCGCTTGCGCGCATCGACGACCGCGACTTCAAGGCCGCTCTCGATCAGGCAAGCGCCGATGTCGCCGCGGCCGAGGCAACGCTCAACGCCAAGCAGGCTTCGCTTGATATCCAGCAGTCGGCAATCGCCGCCGCCCGCGCGACGGTTGACGTCGACCGCGCGAACGAAACTTTCGCCGAGCAAAACAACAAGCGTTATTCGAACCTCGCCACCAGCGGCTACGCCCCGGTCCAGACGGCGCAGCAGGCCGCTTCGCAGATTGCCGCCGCCCAGGCCACGATCGTTCGCGACAGCGCTTCGCTCGACGCCGCCGTCAAGCAGGTCGATCTCTTGAACGCCGAGCTTGCCCAGGCGAAGGCTGCGCTTGCCCGCAGCCAGGCCGTGCAGCATCAAGCCGAGCTGAACCTCTCCTATGCAACGATCACAGCACCCGTCGACGGCACGGTCGGCAACCGGACGCTGCGTGTCGGCCAGTATGTTCAGGCCGGAACCCAACTCATGGCGGTCGTGCCGACGAGCGCGGTCTATGTGATTGCCAACTATAAGGAAACGCAGCTCACCGACGTCCGAGCCGGCCAGCCCGTGGAGATCGAGGTCGATACCTTCCCGGGCCGTACCTATCGCGGCCGGGTCGACAGCCTCGCTCCGGCAAGCGGCCAGGAATTTGCCCTGCTGCCGCCCGATAACGCCACCGGCAACTTCACCAAGGTCGTCCAGCGCATCCCGGTCAAAATCGTGCTCGACGGCGACGCCGCCATGAGTGGCGACCTGCGCCCCGGCATGTCCGTCCAACCGAGCATCGATACCAAGAACGACCGCAGCTAGGCCGGGAGCGAGGAGTTCGTGTCATGTCCACCATCGCAGCAACAACCTTAGCCACATCGCAGCCGCGCGCCAGCACCCGGGAATGGATCGCCGTTCTCGCCGGCATGATCGGCGCCTTCATGGCGATCCTCAACATCCAGATCACCAATGCGTCCCTCCTCGACATCGAGGGTGGCATCGGAACGGGCGTCGACAACGGCGCCTGGATCTCCACCTCCTACTTGATCGGCGAAATCGTCGTCATTCCGCTGACGGCCTATTTCAGCGGTGTTTTCTCGTTCCGCCGTTATATCCTCGTCAACTCCGTGCTTTTCCCGCTGTTCTCCATCGCCTGTGCCTTCGCCCATGATCTCGGCACGATGATCGTGCTGCGCGGCCTGCAGGGCTTTGCCGGCGGTGTGCTGATCCCGATGGCTTTCACCATGGTTTTGACCAAGCTGCCGAAATCGCAGCAGCCGCTCGGCCTCGCTATCTTCGCGCTTTCGGTCACCTTCGCACCGGCGATTGGCCCGACCATTGGCGGTTATCTCACCGAAAACTATGGCTGGCAGACGATTTTCTTCATCAATGCCGTCCCGAGCGCGATCATGGTGGTGGCGCTCGCCCTGACGCTCGACAAGCAGCCGATGCAGCTTGGTCTGCTGAGGGAAGGCGATTGGGCTGGTATCTTCACCATGGCGATCGGTCTTTCGGCACTGCAGACGGTGCTTGAAGAAGGCAACAAGGAGGACTGGTTCTCCTCGCCCTTCATCGTCAAGCTGAGTATCGTCGCCTTCGTCTTCCTCGCCGCCTTTATCTGGATCGAGCTCACCGTCAAGAAGCCGCTGGTCAAGCTCAGCCTGCTGAGGCAGCGCAACTTCGGCATCGGTGTTGCGGTCAACGTGCTTGTCGGCGTCGCTCTCTTCGGCAGCGTCTATATCCTGCCGCAATATCTCGGCCAGGTGCAGCGCTACAATGCCGAGCAGATCGGCAACGTGCTGGCCTGGACCGGTCTGCCGCAACTGCTGCTCATCCCACTCGTGCCGATGATGATGAAACGCTTCGATGCGCGTTACATCGGATTCCTCGGTATCTCGATCTTCGCGATCAGCTGCTTCATGAACGTCATGCTTTCGGCCGATACCGCCGGCGACCAGTTCTGGATCCCGAACATCATTCGCGCGATCGGCCAGGCGCTGGTGCTAACGCCGATCACCGCTATCACCACCGCCGGCATCGCAGCCGCCGACGCGGCCGCCGCTTCGGGCCTGACCAACATGCTGCGCAATCTCGGCGGGGCGGTCGGCACGGCAACGCTCGGCACGGTTCTGACCAAGCGCGAGCAGTTCCACTCCAACATCATCGGCCAGTCGATAACGCTCGGCCGCGATGAAGTCCGCAACCGCCTCGACCAGGTGACCGGCTACTTCATGTCGCACGGCGTCTCCGACCATGCGGTCGCAACGCAGAAAGCTGTGGTGGCGCTCGGGCAGATCGTCAAACGCCAGGCCCTGATTATGGGCTTCAGCGATACCTTCGCCGTTATCGGCACGGTGCTTGCCATTGCTGCCATTGCCTTGCTCTTCGCCCAGAAGCCACGCGCAGGCGGGGGCGCCGGCGCCCATTGAAGATCAGCTGTCCTGCCTCGACGGGATGGAGAGCTGGCGGCCACTACAGCCCACCGCCGACCCATAGTCGCGACGGGGGCCTCTCGATAAGTGCCGGGTTGCCCACGCGCACTGAGCGGGTCCTTCGTAGCAATCCCTTCTTTGCGGTGGTGTATCGCTGACAAAACAGCGCACCGAATTCGGCATGGGCCTCGCCAGCTTCAACGCAAATAGCATCCCATTTACGCCCTTCAAGCGTGACGAAGCCGTCCCAAGCTATTGCATACATCGCTATCGCCTCAGCCGGCGCGACACTATTCTTGGCAGCTTGAACACCATCTTCGAGCTTGGCCATGGCAAAGCGAGTGAGCTTTTTTTGACCCGCTGGGTCCACAAGCATTGTGAACGGGGTAAGCGGCCCCCCACCATCTTCAACACTCGCGAAGCCGTGGTCGATGGCAAGAAAGAAAAAATCAGCGAAGGCTTGTGACGGACTGAAGTTGTTCATGCTCTGCATCCCGGGCATTTCGGCTGACAAGCTTTTAAAGCTCTCTCGTTGACGACCAGAAACGCGAAACCGTAAAATCTTATCGATTCCACATTTTCGTCAGTGGCTGGCTCACACGAAGGAGGGCTTTTCTGCAAAGCCTATTTCGGAATCTCGACCCTAAAGGCGAAGCTTGCCACGGCACCCGGCGCCAGGATGGTCGTGGAGGGACGTTTCGACAGTTCGGTCGAACTTCCGCCCTCCGCAGCCGTTCCATGCCAAGGCTCGATGCAGATGAACGGCGCACCCGGTTTGGTCCACAAGGCAAGGTTGGGCAGGTTCTTGAAGCCAAATAGCAAGCTCGGTCCGCTTTCGGCGCCGTAACGCAGCCCTTCGCCCGCACCTTGCGGGAAGATCATCGCATCCTGCTCGAACATCGCATGATCCAGCACCAGCCGGCCGGCATTGAACGGCGAGGGCAGCGCCGCAGGGTTGATCAGGCCACCCTCCAGCCGTACGAGCCCCGGCTCGCCTTGATTGTCGAGCATAACCGTATGGGCGTGCCCGGCAGCACCGGGCAACGGCCAGGCGAAAGCCGGATGGAAGCCGAGCCCGAACGGCATCGCCTTGCTGTCGCGATTGGTAACCTCTGCTGTCACCGTCAAAATGCGGCCCTCGACCGCATGCTCCAAGGTCAGCTGAAAATCGAATGGATACACTGCTCTCGTGGCTTCGGAGGCGACCAGCTGGTGCCGGCACATCGTTGCCGTGGATGCTGCAAGTCTAAACTCGCTCCGGCGGGCAAAACCATGCTGGGCCATCGGGTAGACCGCGCCGTCGATCGCGATCTTGTCATCCGGAGCCTTGCCGACGATCGGAAACAGGATCGGCGACCGCCCGGTCCAGAAGGCTGCATCGCCCGTCCACAGCCAGGAGCGTCCGTCGCTTGACGTAAGCGACTGCATCTCGGCGCCAAGGGGAGAGATGTCGACGGTGAGATCCTGATTGCCGATCCGGATTAAGGTTGGCATCGCAATTCCCTTTCGCGCTGGTTCGGTACCAAGCCATACCTTTCCGCACCAGGGATTTCCACTCAATAGGTGGAGCGCGCGGTGGTGTGATCATGTTGTTGGGCGGACGTTATTTCCTGATCGCACCCAATCTTGCGAGCACTTCATTCGGGATTCCGTAGCGCTGAATGGCATCGCGATTGTTGCGCAGCCCGCAGATCTCGCGCTGGATGAAGAATTCCCAGACGGCATCGGAGGCTGCATTGAGCAGCCTCTCGTGTTCCTCGGCACTCTGGCGCTCGGCGGCCCAAGCCTTCAGCGCTGCAAGCGCCGCTTCCACCTTCAGCCCGTGACGCCCGAGCGCATCGGCACGTTCGGCCATCAGCTCGTATTCGAGGACGTTGAAGCCGTTTCTATCCTGCTGGGATTGTCTGAAGGATTGCGGCGGACGAACGCTCATTGGCACGAATTCCCTTCGGCGAAGGCCACGATCTTAGCCAATCCGGCTCGACAGATCGAGAGGGTTCGAACGGGTCTATCCCGTCATTTCCATGCGTGGCATAAGGGCGCCGAAAAACTTTCCCCCTGGGCCCAGCACATCATGATTCGTATCGAGAATATCAGCAAACAGCTCAGCCACCGGATCCTCTTCATCGAGGCATCGGCAGCCCTCAACAGAGGCGAGAAGATCGGTCTCGTCGGCCCGAATGGCGCCGGCAAAACGACGATCTTCAGGATGATCAACGGTGAGGAACAGCCCGATGAGGGGCAGGTGTCCTGCGAGAAGGGCGTTACCATCGGCTATTTCAACCAGGACGTCGGCGAGATGGCGGGGCACAGTGCCGTCGCCGAGGTGATGAACGGCGCCGGTCCGGTCAGCATCGTTGCCGGCGAGTTACGCGAGCTGGAGGCCGCCATGGCCGATCCCGAGCAGGCCGACGACATGGATAAGATCATCGAGCGTTATGGCGAGGTGCAGGCACGCTATGAGGAGCTTGACGGCTATGCGCTCGAAGGCCGCGCCCGCGAAGTGCTCGCGGGCTTAAGCTTCAGCCAAGAGATGATGGACGGCGACGTCGGTGCGCTGTCGGGCGGCTGGAAGATGCGCGTGGCGCTCGCCCGCATCCTGTTGGCGCGACCCGACGTCATGCTGCTCGACGAGCCGAGCAACCATCTGGATCTCGAAAGCCTGATCTGGCTGGAAGAGTTCCTGAAGGGATACGAAGGCGCGCTGCTGATGACCTCGCACGACCGCGAGTTCATGAACCGGATCATCACCAAGATCATCGAGATCGACGGCGGCACATTGACGACCTATTCGGGCGATTACGAATTCTACGAGCAGCAGCGGGCGCAGAACGAAAAGCAGCAGCAGGCCCAGTTCGAGCGTCAGCAGGCGATGCTCGCCAAGGAAATCAAGTTCATCGAGCGGTTCAAGGCGCGCGCCTCGCATGCCTCGCAGGTGCAGAGCCGCGTCAAGAAACTGGAAAAGATCGACCGGGTGGAGCCGCCCAAGCGCCGGCAGTCGGTCGCTTTCGAATTTCAGTCGGCGCCGCGATCCGGCGAGGACGTGGTCAGCTTGAAGAACGTACACAAGAAATACGGTAGCCGAAGCATCTATGAAGGGCTTGATTTCATGGTGCGGCGGCGGGAACGCTGGTGCATCATGGGCATCAACGGCGCCGGCAAGTCGACACTGCTGAAACTGGTGACCGGCACCGCCGAGCCAGATGAAGGCAGCGTCGCTCTCGGCGCCAGCGTCAAGATGGGCTATTTCGCCCAGCACGCCATGGATATTCTCGATGGCGAGCACACCGTCTTCCAATCGCTGGAAGACCGGTTTCCGCAAGCGGGGCAGGGGCCTTTGCGGGCGCTTGCCGGATGTTTCGGCTTTTCCGGCGACGACGTCGAGAAGCGGTGCCGCGTGTTATCGGGCGGCGAGAAGGCGCGGCTGGTCATGGCGATGATGCTGTTCGACCCGCCGAACCTCTTGGTGCTCGACGAGCCGACGAACCATCTCGACCTCGACACCAAGGAGATGCTGATCAAGGCGCTGTCGCAATATGAGGGCACCATGCTGTTCGTCTCGCATGACCGGCATTTCCTCGCCGCACTCTCCAACCGGGTGCTGGAGCTGACGCCGGACGGCATCCATCAATATGGCGGCGGCTATACGGAATATGTGGCCCGCACCGGCCACGAGGCGCCGGGTCTGAGGAGCTGACGATTATTTTCGTGCGCATGTCGAAACCGTCAGCATGCGGGCTGGGGCAGTCGCGTCCTGCTGACCATCAAGGTCGACGATGTTTAGCGCGCGGAGCTGCGCAGGCTTGGCGTGACGCTGCTCAATGGCCCGCTAGATCGTCCCTGCGGCTGCCGCACGGCAACCTTTGCGGATCCGTCCGGCCACGTCTGAGAGGTCGCGCAGGACCTGCGCTAAGTGTTGCATCCAAGGCCTTGGCAAGCCGCTTCCTTCACCCGGAGGGCGGATTCGGCGGCTATTGCCACGATGATGACCAAATTCCGTGGTGTTCGGAGCCCTCTTCATGCAATCGGGGACGGGCGCATCAGCATGGACTGGATCAATCGCTATATCGATCAGCCGCTACTGCACGGCGCGGCGGGCTTGTTGCGGAGCTGGCATCTTCGCACGCGGCAACCGCCGGAACTGCTGGAGCCGACGTGGAATCTCGTCGTGCTCTCCTTTCTACTGATCGCGAGCGGGCAGGTCCTGGGCGGCAAACCTTTCGCGCTCGGTGTTGCCGCGCTGATCATGCTAGCGCTGCCGTCCGCGCGAAAACTGCTTTCGGTGATGAAGGCGAGCGGAGGCGGCTACGGCGCCCGGGAATACAAGTCGTTGAGAGCGCGCGCCATCGCCAAACGTGAGGCGGAGTGGTCGGTGCGGATCATCGTCCTGTTTTGCTCCGCCTGCCTTCCCTTCTTCACCCGCATCGACGATCCGGCGGGAGCCTGTTTCATGTTGGGGGCGAGCATCTGGTTCGTCCTGACCGGGCCGCTCAAGGCCTATCTCGAGGCGGCCGAGCCCCCCGAGCCGAATGAAGGCGACCGGATGTTCAGCGGCGCTTTTCATTTCGGCTGAACCGGGCCGATGCGGCGTTCCATGCGCCGGCCCCGAGAGGGGCAGGGAACCAAATGGGGCGGTCTCCGTTATCTCCGCAGCAACGTAAAAGGAGATTGCGATGCTTTATTACGCTCTGGTGTTTCTCGTTGTGGCCTTGATAGCCGGCGTCCTCGGATTTGGCGGTATAGCAGGGGCTTCAGCTTCTATTGCCCAGGTTCTGTTCTTCATTTTCCTGGTGCTGTTCGTCGTCTCGCTCGTCATGCGCTTTATGCGCAGAGTATAGCGCGAATAGAATAAGTATAAAAACCCGGCGAACACATCGCCGGGTTTTTCTTTATTGCTGCATCCGGTTTGACGCCGCCCTCATTGGAGGTTTCCGTTACGGTCATGGTCGGCTGTCGCGAAATCCGCCATGACCCGCTGCATGAATTCGCTTCGGCTGATGCCACCATTGTGGTTGGCGTCGGTCAAGGTGAATTGCTCGACTGTCAAGATCTGAACCGTCTCATCGGACTGGAGGCTGCCGTCCTTGTTCTTGTCGAGACTTCCGAACGCCGTGCCCATGAAGGTTTCGTATTCGGAGCGATCGACCGTCTTGCTGGCATTGCCGTCGAGTCGGTCCATCTGGCCCTGATACATCGATCCGGGCTGCTGTTGTTGTGCTGCTGCCCCGAGGCATTGGCATAGGATGAGAGTCGTCGCGAAAGCCAAGGTTTTCATCGTTTGATATCCTTCCCCCATTATCGGCAAGCCAGACGATTGCCGACGAAACCGCCACCGCCTATGCCGGCTCCAATAGCAAGCACCTGTCCGGTTCCAGCCCCGATCGTGCTGCCGATCAGGCCTCCGACAATCGCGCCGCCGACGGTTCCGGCAATACAGCCGAATTCGGAATTGTGATCCGCGACCGCCTGTGATGTCGGCCCGGACTGGCAGCCAGAGATGGCAAGGCATCCCGCCAGCATGATGTTTGTCGTGCGTATGCGCATGTTTCCCTCCCGATAAATATACCCGCCATCTGCAAAAGAGACCGGTGGGTGTACGATTGTTCGGTCCCTGCGAAAATATCGCCTGATTATATCGCTGAGATTCAGACTTTATTTCTGTTCGAACAGAAGGAGAATTCCGGAAAACAACCGGACATTCTGCGGCAGTGCAAAGCAATCACGCCATTTCCCCCGCCGTTACAGTCTTGCAGGGAGAATACTTCCAAATAGTACAGCTGTGGACCCCGAATGGCAACCTGCGCGGTCATCATCGCAATCGGCAACAGGGCGCTCGTCCGGAAAAGACGATGGCGATCGCAATCGTGCCTTTCCGGCAACCATTCCTGACAACATCATGAAATAACCGGATGACGTGAATTAGTGCCTTTGAAATGTCCCAATGGGGCTGAACCGTAGGCATGTTTGTCGCTCGTGCCCTCCCATGCGCTTCGACAGGCGATGCGAAAAGGATGCCGGTTCCGGATCGTTTAGTGGTTCCGTCCGTTATCTGTAGCCGAATCTGGTGGCGAGTAGCCGGGTATTTTGCTCCCGTCACGATTTGAGAAGGAGACACTTATGAAGAAGACTTTTGCGACGGCGTTTGCCGCGGTATCGTTGAGCCTCATCTGCGCGGCGGCGGTCAATGCCGCCGACCCGGTCACCAGGACATATGAAGAGCCGGACCTGCGCAACGGCGTGAAGATCGGTTACCTCACCTGCGATATCGGCGGCGGCACGGGTTATGTGCTCGGTTCATCCAAGGAGGCCGATTGCATCTTCCAGTCGACCGTCGGCAACGAGCTTACGGATCGTTATACCGGCGAAGTGAGAAAACTCGGCATCGACCTCGGTTTCACCACGCGCAGCCGGTTGATCTGGGCCGTGTTTGCGCCGACGGCCGGTTATCATCGCGGATCGCTCGCCGGCCTCTATGTCGGCGCCACCGCCGAGGCGACGCTCGGCGCCGGTGTTGGCGCCAATCTCCTGGTTGGCGGCACCTCCGGCTCGATCCATCTGCAGACGGTCAGCCTGACCGGCCAGCTTGGCCTTAACGTCGCGGCCGGCAGTGCCTCGATGACGCTGACGGCCGACAATTGATATGCCTTTTGGCGCCCCGCCGCGTTGCGACGCGGCAGGGGCGCCACTCCTCCGAAGGGCCTTTCACGCCGCAACTTGCCTCAGCCGGTCACGATATGATGAATATTCGCATGGCAACGCCTGACGAGGACGACATCCTGGTGAGGCACTATCTGAAGATTTGGGACAGCTACGGCACGCCGCCGGAACATTACAGGCCAGATGCGGTGGCGCGGATCTTGTCTTTCATCAGCAGCGGCCGCGAGCAGCGACGTCTGACTTCGTTCCTTGCCATCGTCGAAGGCGAAATCGCCGGTTCCGTATCCTGCCAGCTGCACCAGTCGCCGTTTCCCGAAGTCATCCGGGAAGAACAGCGGCTGCATGGTTACATCTGGTCCGTCTATGTCGCGGACGCCTTCCGACGGCGCGGCATCGCGCAGGCGCTGACCGGCAGGGCGGCCGACTATCTGAAATCGATCGGCTGCACGACCGCTGTCCTCCACGCCTCGGAGGCCGGAGAGCCGGTCTATCGGACCGTCGGTTTCGAACTGGCGAAGGAAATGCGCCTGCAGTTTCCGGCGGAGTAACGAAGGGTCTTCCGCTTATGTTTTCGCCCGGCCGGGTGCGACAAAAGTGGCGATCGTCGTCTCGTCATGGCCGGCCTCGCGCAGGAAGCGGCTGGCAAATTCGATGGCGGGGCTTCTCAGCGCATCGTCTGGTCGGATCAGATGAAAGGCCACGTGATAATCGAGCGTCCGGTCCGAGACGGCGACGACGCGCCCGTCGGCAAGTGCGGCGTCCGATAGAGGTGGCCGGGCAAGCGCGATGCCAAGCCCTTGCGCGCAGGCATCGATCACCAGATTGTAATCCTCGAAGCGCCGGTCGTGGCCGCGCGGGATATAGTCGACGCCCTCGCGGGCAAGCCAGCGGCGCCAGCCTTCGATATTCGAATCGTGGAGGATCGGCAGATCGAGCAGCGAAAGGGCGTCGGAGCGCGGGCCGAGCCGGTCCGCCAGGGCCGGGGCGGCGATCGGAAACGACTTCTCCTGCCAGAGCGGCAGGGCGCGCACGCCGGCCCACGGCCCCTTGCCGCAGCGGATGGCAAGGTCCGTGCCTTCGCCGAAATCCGCCAGCCGGTGTTCGAGCGTCAGTTCGACATGCAGCTCGTTTCCTTCGAGCTTCGGCAGTCGCCGAAACAGCCACAAAGAGGCGACGGAGGGTGTCACCGAAAGACGCACCACCGCCTTGTTCCGCCGAGGCAGCCAGCGCTCGCCGCTATTGCCGAGCAGGGCAAGCGCTTCCTCCGCCCGCGCGAAAAACCGCATGCCCTCCGGGGTCAGGCGTACGCCTCTGGCCTCGCGGGCAAACAGGCGCACCCCCATCCAGCGCTCGAGGCGGGAGACTTGGCGCGACACCGCGCCATGAGTGATGCCGCTTTCCTCGGCCGCGGCGGAAAACGAGCCGAGACGGGCGGCACGTGCAAAGGTCTCGAGCGTATCGAGTGGCGGCAGAACCTGCGAGCTGTGAACCATATGCACATTTGATCATCGATTGCGATGCTTTTCAAGCACGCATCGAAGGCCTATCCATTGGCGCATCACATATGGAGGCGAAAATGAGCATGGCTGCAAGCGCACCGGTTTCGGCGAAAGAGCAAGGCAAGTTCGACCTGGTGGCATTTGCGGCGATCGTCGTCACCATCCTCTTCTGGGCATCGTCCTTCGTGGTAATCCGCATCTGTCTCGGGCCGCTGACGCCGATCGAACTGGCAACGGCGCGTTATGTCGCCGCTGGTGCCATCGCGCTGGTCTATCTCGCCCTCTATCGGCCGATGCCGGAAAAGCGCGATTTCCTCCGCCTCTCCGTCGCCGCCGTGCTCTTCATCGCCGCCTATGCGGTTCTGTTGAACACCGGCGAGCAGACCGTTGCGGCCGGGCCGGCGAGCTTCATCATCAATACCATGCCGGTCTTCACCGCCCTGATCGCCACGTTCGCGCTCGGCGAGCGCTTCGGACGCTGGGGCTGGGCCGGTACCGCGGTGTCCTTCGGCGGCGTAGCGTTGATTGCGGTTTCCTCCGAGGGCGGCTTCAAGCTCGATCCGAATGCCGTCCTTATCCTTGGCGCAGCGCTCTGCTCGGCGATCGCCAGCGTGTTGCAGAAGCCGCTGCTCGGGCGGCTACCGGCCCTTGCCGTCACCGCCTGGATCCTGCTGATCGGTTCCGTGCCGCTGTTTCCGGCTGTTCCAGCGACGATCCATGCAATGGCCGCCGCACCGGCTGAGGTGAACTGGGGTGTTGCCTATCTCGTCATCTTCCCGACGGCGATCGGCTACCTTACCTGGGCGATCGCGCTGAAGCGCCTGTCAGCCGCCCGCGCTTCGAATTTCCTCTATGGCGTTCCGCCGGTCGCCACGCTGATCGGGTTCGTCTGGCTCGGCGAGACGCCGACGGTGCTGGGCGCGGTCGGCGGTGTCATGGCAATCCTCGGCGTGCTCGTCGTCAACGTGATGCGGAAGCGATAGACACAAATCGGTCCGGAAGGTGATCATGTCTTACCCCAGATCTAGCGGAGCAGTCCGTCCCGCCCAAACTCATCCCAACCCCGTAGCTGTGCGGACGCTTCTTCGGTGAGTTCTTGCGATGCCGCAGCCGCCTTATTGTCACTCTTCAGCGAACGCGTCAGCTTCGCCTTGTAGGCCGCCCTCCGCCTGTTTTCCATGGCGGCCGCGGTGTCCTCTTCACGCCACTCTTCGACAGCGCCTCGGTCGAGCAGATCCTCGACCATCCGTGGTTCGAAGACGTGGAAGGTAATCTGCCTGGCGCGGCCTCGAAGCTTCACCGTACGCGTTCCCGCGCTGGGCAGGCGACCGTCCTGCAGCCAGCGACGCCTCTCGGTCGTTGAGATCGTCAGGATGTCCTCGATTTCGCGCGGGATCACCGGCAGGCTTTCGACACCTTGGAGCGATTTCGCAACGACTGCCGAGGCATGACGAAACTCGCTCCTCGCGCTTTCAGGCATTGTCAGCGTGAAAACCGTCCCGCTGATGTCGAGCGATTTTCGGAGGGGCGAGGGGAGGCGCGCACGGATTTCCAAGAGGATTCCCTTGGCACGCACTGAAGACCCTAGCGTGGCCGCGGGCGGGAGCGCCCACGTTTCGACCAGTGCAGGAGTGTCATTCTTCTTGTTTTTCGCCATGCGCAAAGAGATGGGATCAAGGCGCAGCCCCGTCAACGCTCACCGCGTTTATACATCGACCTCCTCGATCCCCGCCAAAACGAACAGCTCCTGCGCCACAGCGTGGTACGACGACGGCGTTCGTGGTATTTTTTGAGAACGGTGGAGCGGGATCAACGTCGATGCAGACGATTGAGGATTGGCTAGGTCAACTCGGTCTCGGCAAGTACGCCGACGCTTTCCTCGGGAATGACGTCGATCTGAGAGCGCTCCCTCATCTTGCCGAATCTGACCTCCAGGAGCTCGGCGTCTCGCTTGGGCACCGGAAGATTATTCTGGCTGCTATAGACCGGCTTGCGCATCAAGGTCCCGGCGAGCAGCCTCCTGCTCCGGCCGTTACCGAGGCCCAATCCGAAGCGGCGGCTGACCGGCGACTGCTCAGCGTGCTCTTCTGCGACCTGGTCGGGTCGACAGCGCTGTCCGCGCAGCTCGACCCGGAAGACATGCACGAGCTGACCCGCCGCTATCAGGATAGCGTCGCCGGCGCAGTCACGCGCTTCGGGGGCTACGTCGCCAAATATCTCGGAGATGGCGTGCTTGCCTATTTCGGATGGCCAATGGCCTACGAGGACCATGCAGAGCGTTCAATTCGAGCCGGCCTCGAGGCGATGGCCGCCGTCGACGCCCTGCAGTCTCCTAGCGCGCAACAATTGAAGGCGCGCATCGGCATCGCATCCGGGCGCGTGGTCGTTGGCGACACCGACGGCAGCGCGAAGGAACGTGCATCGATCGCGGGAGACACTCCCAACCTGGCCGCACGTCTGCAGGCCGCGGCCGCCCCAGGCCAGATCGTGGTCTCCGACAGCACCCGCCGCCTCGCTGGGCAGTCGTTCGAAATCGAGAGCCTCGGCACGCAGGAGCTCAAAGGCTTCACCTCGCCCATTGCGCTGTTCGAAGTCCGCGGTCAGCGAGAGGTGGACAGCCGTTTTGAAGCCGCGCATGCCAGCGGGCTTTCGAAATTTGTCGGCCGCGTCAGTGAGATCGGCCTGCTGCTGGAACGGTGGGAGTTAGCGAAAGCCGGGCAAGGCCAGGCGGTCTTCCTGTCGGGGGAGGCTGGTATTGGGAAATCGCGCCTTATCGAGGCTTTCGAAGAACGTCTGCAAGGGTCACAGCATGAACTCATCCGATTGCAATGTTCGCCCTATCACGTGACATCGGCCTTTTACCCGATCGTCGAGCGACTGAGCCGGCTCGCGTCGTTTTCGCCGGCAGATGATCGGAACACGCGCGTCGAAAAGTTTCTCACCCTTGTTCGCCGCTACGGCGAAAACCCCTGCGACGTTGGCGCGATCTACGCCGAGCTGCTTTCGCTCGACCTCGGCGACGAGTTCAGGCCGCCTGATCTCTCCGCGCACCAGCGCAAAGAAATTCTCGTCCGCACATTGGCGAACCGTCTGCTGCTTGCGGCCAGGATCGCACCGGTGCTCATGGTTTGCGAGGACGCGCACTGGATGGACCCGTCCACCAGCGAAGTGCTGAGAGAACTCGTCAGCCGGCTTCACGGCGCCGCCGCCCTTGTCGTTGTGACCCACCGACCGGAATGGAGCGCGAACTGGGCAAGCGGACTGGCGCAGGCGACGACGCTCTCCGTTGGGCGCTTGACCAGGCAGCAGATGCGCGAGTTGATCGAGTCCATGGTGTCCGACATTCCCGAACAGCTCGCCGAAAGGATTGCGGAGCGGACGGACGGAGTGCCGCTGTTCGTCGAGGAGTTGACCCGCTCGGTCGTGGAGAGCGGAAAACCGTCATCGCTGGACGCAGAGATCCCGGACAGTCTGCAAGGCTCCCTCATGACTCGTCTCGATCATTTGTCGACCACGGCCAAGGAAATCGCGCAAATTGCCGCCGTCATAGGCAGGGAATTCGATCGCGGCCTTCTTTCGAAGATAGCCGGCCTGGACGACCGGGCGCTGGAGAAAGCGCTGAACCAGCTCGAGTCCAGCCAGATCGTCGTCGAAGGCGGCGTCTTGCACGACGCTCTCGTTTTTCGACATGCGCTGATTCAGGATGCGGCCTACCAATCGCTCCTCAACCGGCGCCGGCGCCATTTCCACGAGAAGATCGCCAGGGTGCTCGTCGAACAATATGACGATGTCGCTGCCACCCAGCCCGAGCTCATCGCCCAGCACTACGAGAAAGCGCAGCGGATTGAGCTCGCGCTTCCCTACTGGATGAAGGCTGGAGAACGCGCCCTCGCACGATCAGCCAACTACGAGGCGGTCGACCATTTCCAGAATGCCTTGGCAATCGCAGAGCAGCTGCCTGAAGGAGCTGAGCGGCAAAGGGACCTGCTCACCGCGATCCTAAAACTCGGCGACGCCCTGTTCGCTGCGGGTCGCATGACGGATTCGCTGGCGAAATACAGGCTGGCCGCCCCATTGGCACGCAAAGCGGCCGACACGCAGGCCTTTGTTCGCGCGGTGATTGGTCTTGACGGATCCAAATTCCTCTCCTCGAATTCGCTTGCCGAAACGGTGCCGCTTCTCGAGGAAGCCCTCGAGATGGTTGAACCTGCGGATCTAAGTTCACGGTGTCAGCTTCTCAGCCGCCTTGCGCGAGCATACACCTACCTGAGCGACAGCAAGAACGCCGCAAAATGCCATGGAGAAGGGATAGAACTGGCCCGGCGGGTTGGCGATAAGACTGCGCTTGTGGAGCTCTCCGCACTGCCATTCCTGACGCCGGCACCGGTTAAGTCCGTTAGCGAGAGAAACGACCGGATCGCACGCATAGATGAAATAAGACGCCTCGCGGGTGAGATCGATGACGACGACGTGCAAAGCCGAGCGCTTTCAGTCGACGCCTATGTCTCGACGGAACTCGGCGATCGCGCACGCGCCAATCGGGCGGTTGACGCGCTGGACGAACTTGGTACCAAGCGGCAGCATCTCAACGTCCAGTTCTACGCTCGCATCGCAAGAGCGATGATGGCCATACTCGATGGAAGGTTCGCGGCTGCGGAGGAGTTTGCTGAAGACGCGCTGAAGCTCGGCATGCAGACCCTTGGCGTTGCGCCCGAGGGCGTTTACGGCATGCAGATGTTCGCGATCCGACGGGAGCAGAGCCGCCTCTCGGAGGTCGCACCGGTCATGAAGCTGTTGATTGAGGAACACCCGGACGAAACTACCTGGCTGCCGGGTTTTGCGTTGGTTGCCTTTGACCTGGGCTATCGGGATGCGGCTCAAAGAAGGTTGAGCGAGCTTGCCCGCACCCGCTTCGCCCTTCCGCTTGACGGAAAGCGGAGTGCATCCCTCTCGTTCCTGACAGAAGTCGCTGCCGGTCTCGCCGATACGGACGCTGCTAGAACCCTCTATAAGCTTATGCTCGACTACAAGGAGATGACCGTCACGATCGGTATGGCAACCGTTTGCTTCGGCGCGGCCAGCCGCTATTTGGGAGTGTTGGCAGCGGCGCTGGGCGAATTCGACAGAGCGTCGGAGCACTTTGAGCATGCGCTCGAAATGAACGCGGCGATCGGTTCGCGGCCGTGGCTCGCGCACACAGAGGCAGATTATGCGGACTTGCTAATGAAAATAGGTAGCCGGGCCGCGATAAAGAGAGCAATGTTGCTATCCGAGAATGCCCGGTCAACCGCGGCCGAACTGGGAATGGTCCGGCTGCAACAGCGACTGAAGCCAACGATGCATTAGGACCAACAGTTCGCTGCTTTGGTGGGAGGAAGGTCTCGTCATGCCACGCTACATCATCGAAAGAAACTTTGCAGAACAGCTCGATCTATCAAAAGAGGGGGTCGAGGAAATCAACCTGATCAACGATCAGGAAGGAGTGAAGTGGATTTTTTCGTTCCTCAGCGCGGACAGAAAAAAGACTTACTGCCTTTACGAGGCGCCCAGTACGCAAGCCATTCTCGCCGCGGCCCGGAGGAACAATGTCCCCGCGGATGTCATCATAGAGGTCAGCGAGGAAATCGGTCCCAATATGTTTGCTTAGCGCTCCTCGGCCAGCACAGGCGTCAGGCGCTGCCGCGAAGGCTGCCAGAACGAACTGGTGGCCGTCGATATCCGCCTTGTGTCCTCTCAAAGGCTGCGGGTCCAGAATTTTCGGGTGGTCAGTCTGAACTTAAATGGAAGGCGATATCAGCAGATAAGCATTGCGCAGGCGTTCGCTTTCTTTAAAACGAAAGCAGATCGAAAGGTGCCTGCTCATGTTCTTGACCGACCGGCAAACTGAAATCGTGGAAATAGCGAAATCGAGCGGCAGGGTCCTGGTCGAGGAGCTCGCTTCCCGCTTTTCGGTGACGCCGCAGACGATCCGCAAGGACTTGAACGATCTCTGCGATGCGCAGGTGCTGACGCGCATCCATGGCGGCGCCACATTCCCGAGCGGCACCGAGAACGTCAAATACGAGGCACGCCGGCAGATCGCCGCTTCCGAGAAACAGGCGATCGGCATGGCTGCGGTCGAACTGATCCCGAGCGGCGCCTCGCTCTTCATCAATATCGGAACGACGACCGAGGCGGTGGGCGAGGCGCTCGCCAACCATCACGAGTTGATGGTCATCACCAATAATATAAATGTCGCCAACAGGTTGCGCTTGCTGCCGGCGATCGAGGTGGTGATCGCCGGTGGCGTCGTGCGCGGTTCGGACGGCGGCATCGTCGGCGAAGCGGCAGTCGATTTCATCCGCCAGTTCAAGGTCGATTATGCCGTGATCGGCGCGTCGGCGATCGATATGGACGGCGCGCTTCTCGACTATGACTTTCGCGAGGTGAAGGTCGCCCAGGCGATCATCGCCAATGCCCGGCATGTCATTCTGGTTGCCGATTCGACCAAGTTCGAGCGCACGGCACCGGTCAGGATCGGCCAGCTTTCTCAGGTTCATACCTTCATTACCGATCACTGTCCGGCGCCGTCGATCCGCAATCTCTGCCTCGAGAATAATGTGAAGCTGATCGAAACGAACGCTCGATCGCGCTAATCGCGCCGCGATCTTCAGATTCGCTTGGCCCACGTGTCGGTCTTTCGTTTTGCGTAATCCGGGGCGACATACATTAGGACTTCGGCCGAGGATCTCCCGTCAGCGCCTTGTACTCTCCGTCAGTCAACCCGCGAAACATTCGTTTGACATTCGTATTGCTTTCGTTTTAACTGCCTCTACTTTCGCAATTGCGCAGGTTTTGTGCGATGCGAAATCGGCATTTGGGCTCGGAGGGGTAATGGGCCGGGAGATTCACGACATATTCGTCATCGGCGGCGGCATCAACGGCTGCGGCATCGCGCGCGATGCCGTCGGGCGCGGTTATTCCGTGGCGCTGGCGGAGATGAACGATTTCGCCTCGGGCACCTCGTCGGGCGCCACCAAGCTCATTCATGGCGGCCTACGGTATCTCGAGCATTATGAGTTCCGCCTCGTGCGTGAATCGCTGATGGAGCGCGAGATCCTCTGGGCGATGGCGCCGCACATCATCTGGCCGCTGCGCTTCGTGCTGCCCTACCACAAGGGCGGTATCCGCCCGGCCTGGTTGATCCGCCTCGGCCTCTTCCTCTACGACCATCTCGGCGGCCGCAAGCTGCTGCCGGCGACCTCCGTGCTCGACATGCGCCGCGATCCGGCTGGCAAGCCGCTGAAAGCGCTGTTTGCCAAGGCCTTCGAATATTCCGACGGCTGGGTCGACGATGCCCGCATGGTGGTGCTGAACGCCCGCGACGCCGCCGACAAGGGAGCGACGATCATGCCGCGCACCAAGGTGGTGTCGGCAAGGCGCGAAAATGGCCTGTGGCATATCGAGACGACCGATACGGTCACCGGGCGCAATGGCAGCCATCAGGCCAGAATGCTGGTCAATGCCGCCGGTCCCTGGGTCGATCATGTCATCCGTTCGGCCTTTGGCCAGAACGAGGCGCATCACGTCCGCCTCGTCCAGGGCAGCCACATCATCGTCAAGAAGAAGTTCGACGATCCCAGAGCCTATTTCTTCCAGAATCCCGACAACCGTATCATCTTCGCCATCCCCTATGAGGGCGAATTCACGCTGATCGGTACCACCGACCGGGATTACACCGCCGATCCCAGGGATGTCCGGATCTCCGAGGAGGAGACCGTCTATCTTTGCAATGCGGCATCGGAATATTTCAAGGAGCCGGTCAGGCCCGAGGATATCGTCTGGACCTATTCGGCGGTCAGGCCGCTTTATGACGATGGCGCTTCGAAAGCGCAGGAAGCGACGCGCGATTACGTGCTGAAGCTGGAGGGCGAGGGGAGTGCCGCGCCGCTGCTCAACGTCTTCGGCGGCAAGCTCACCACCTATCGCCGGCTTTCCGAGCATGCGCTGGAAAAGATCGGTGCCGCAATCGGCGTCAAGGGCGCCCCGTGGACGGCAAAAAGCCATCTGCCGGGCGGCGATTTCCCGGTCAAGGGTTACGAGGCCGAGGTCGCCAAGTTGAAACGGCGCTATGCGTTCCTTGCCGACCAGCATGCGCGCCGGCTGGTGCGCCGCTACGGCACGAAGGCCGAGGCGCTGCTGGGCGATGCCCGTGCGACCGAGGATCTCGGACGGTTGTTCGGCGGCGATCTCTACGAGGCCGAAGTCAAATATCTCGTTGAACATGAATGGGCCCGGCACGGCGAAGACGTGCTGTGGAGGAGAACAAAGGATGGTCTGCGCCTTTCCCAGGAGCAGGCTCAGTCACTGGAGGAGTACATGGCTGCCATACCGGCAATGGCCGGATAAGGCGGCGTGTGGTCCCCGCTGCGTGGAGGCACGGGAACAGGAATGCTGGAACTGCGAAACGCCGCCAAGATGGTGGGCGCGGACTATCATATCTATCCGACCGATCTGGTTCTCGAGCGCGGCACGCTGAACGTCCTGCTCGGGCCGACGCTGTCGGGCAAGACGTCGCTGATGCGGCTGATGGCCGGGCTCGACCGTCCGACTGCCGGCTCCGTTCATTTCGACGGCGCCGATGTCACCGGCATGCCGGTGCAGAAGCGCAACGTCGCCATGGTCTACCAGCAGTTCATCAACTATCCGGCGCTGACCGTTTATGAGAACATCGCCTCGCCGATGCGCATCTCGGGCAAGGATGCCGCGACGATCGACCGCGATGTGCGCAAGGCGGCCGAGCTTTTGAAGCTCACGCCCTATCTCGACCGCACGCCGCTCAATCTGTCCGGCGGCCAGCAGCAGCGCACCGCGCTGGCGCGCGCCCTCGTCAAGAATGCCAGCCTGGTGCTAATGGACGAGCCGCTCGCCAATCTCGATTACAAGCTGCGTGAAGAATTGCGGCAGGAATTGCCGAAGATCTTTGCCCAGTCCGGCGCGATCTTCGTCTATGCCACGACGGAACCCTCCGAAGCTTTGCTGCTGGGCGGCAATACGGCTGCGCTCAACGAGGGTCGGATCACGCAGTTCGGCCCGACGATCGAGGTCTACCGCAATCCAATCGATCTGACGACGGCGAAAACCTTTGCCGATCCGCCGCTGAACTTTATTGATCTGGTCAAATCGGCAGGCAATTTCCTGCGCGACGGCGAGTTGATTTTTGCCGTGCCGCCGCATCTTCAGAGCGTGCCGGACGGGCCGGCAACGATCGCGTTTCATCCGCATCATCTTGCACCCACCGCTCAGACGGCTAGCTCGGCGCGGCTGACGGCACGGACACAGATTTCGGAGATCACGGGGTCGGAAAGTTTCGTTCATCTGCAATTTGCCGACACCCGCTGGGTGATGCTCGCCCACGGCATCCACAATATCGACCCGGACACGGACATCTCCGTTTTCATCGACACGCGCCACCTGATGGCGTTCGGCGCAGACGGCCTGGCGATCACCACTGCCAGGCAGAGGGGCTAGGAGAAGATCATGGCACGTATCACCCTCGATCATATTCGCCATGCCTATGGGCCGAACCCGAAGAGCGAGAAGGACTACGCTCTCAAGGAAGTGCACCACGAGTGGAACGATGGCGGCGCCTATGCGCTGCTCGGACCTTCAGGCTGCGGAAAGACCTCACTGCTCAATATCATTTCCGGCCTTATTCAGCCGTCCGAAGGGCGCATTCTCTTCGACGGGCAGGATGTTACGAACCTGCCGACGCAGCAGCGAAATATTGCCCAGGTATTCCAGTTTCCGGTCATCTACGACACGATGACCGTCTACGACAATCTGGCTTTCCCCTTGCGCAACCGGGGCGTCGCGGAGCCTGATGTTGATCGTCGCGTCCGCGAAATATTGGAGATGATTGATCTTGCAGACTGGGCCAAGCGTCGCGCCCGCGGTTTGACGGCGGACCAAAAGCAGAAGATTTCGCTCGGCCGCGGCCTGGTGCGCTCGGATGTGAACGCGATTCTCTTCGACGAGCCGCTCACTGTCATCGATCCGCATATGAAATGGGTGCTGCGATCGCAGCTGAAGCGGCTGCACAAGCAGTTCGGCTTTACGATGGTCTATGTCACACATGACCAGACGGAGGCGCTGACCTTCGCCGACAAGGTGGTGGTGATGTACGATGGCGAGATCGTGCAGATCGGCACGCCGGCCGAACTCTTCGAGCGTCCGAGCCATACCTTCGTCGGCTACTTCATCGGTTCGCCGGGCATGAACTTCATGCCGGCCAAGGTGGAGGGCAGTACGGTTCGGGTCGGTGAGCACGCGCTGACGCTCGACTATGCGCCAAAGACTTCGCAAGCGGCCAAGGTAGAGCTTGGAATCCGGCCCGAGTTTATCAGGGTCGGCCGCGAGGGCATGCCTGTGACGGTGAGCAAGGTGGAAGATATCGGCCGGCAGAGGATCGTCCGCGCCCAGTTTGCCGGCCAGCCGATCGCAATCGTCGTCCCTGAAGACGGGGAGATTCCGGCTGATCCCCGGGTGACCTTCGAGCCATCGGCGATCAGCATTTATGCCGACTCTTGGCGCGCCGGACGGGAGGCTTGATCATGGAAAAAACCTGGAACAACAAAGCCTGGTTTCTGGTTCTGCCGGTCCTCGTGCTGGTGGCGTTCTCGGCTGTCATTCCCTTGATGACGGTCGTGAATTATTCCGTTCAGGACACTTTCGGAAACAACCAGTTCTTCTGGAACGGAACGGATTGGTTTACCGAAATCCTGCATTCCGACCGGTTCTGGGCCGCCCTGCAGCGAAACCTGATTTTTTCGTTGATCATTCTCGCTCTTGAGATTCCGCTCGGTATTTTCATTGCGCTCAACATGCCGAAATCAGGCATCGGCGTGCCGGTGTGCCTGGTTCTGATGGCACTACCATTGCTGATCCCGTGGAACGTTGTCGGCACGATCTGGCAGGTGTTCGGCCGCAACGACATTGGTTTGTTCGGCTATTACATCAATGCCATCGGCTTCGATTACAACTACGTGCAGGATCCGCTCGACGCCTGGGTAACCATCATCATCATGGATGTCTGGCACTGGACGAGCCTGGTCGTCTTGCTCTGCTATGCCGGCCTCGTTTCCATTCCGGATGCTTTTTATCAGGCAGCCAAGATCGACGGTGCGTCCCGTTGGGCGGTGTTCCGCTATATCCAGCTGCCCAAGATGAAGCGTGTTCTTCTGATCGCCGTGCTGCTGCGTTTCATGGATAGTTTCATGATCTACACCGAACCGTTTGTCGTCACGGGTGGCGGTCCGGGCAACTCGACCACGTTCCTGTCAATCGATCTGGTCAAGACCGCGCTCGGACAGTTCGACCTCGGTCCGGCCGCTGCCATGTCGCTGATCTATTTCCTGATCATCCTGCTGCTTTCGTGGGTGTTCTACACCGTCATGACAAGCCACGACGCGGAGAATTGAAATGAGCGCCTCCAACGAAACGACAGCGAGCCGAAAGATCTCAGGCGTTACCAGTGTCGCAAGCGGTCTCTCCTCCGATGAAGTCAGCCGTATGATGCGCCGGCGCGGCGAGGAATCGCGCTGGTGGTGGCTGGTTCCGACGATCTATATCATCGTGCTCCTGCTGCCGATCTATTGGCTCGTCAACATGAGCTTCAAGACCAACGCGGAAATCGTCAATTCTCTGACGCTTTATCCTCATAACCCGACGATCGCCAATTACGTGACGATCTTCACGGAGAAGGCGTGGTATTCCGGCTACATCAATTCGATCACCTATGTGGTCATGAACATGGTGATCTCGGTGGCGGCCGCGTTGCCGGCGGCCTATGCCTTCTCCCGGTATCGCTTCCTCGGCGACAAGCATCTCTTCTTCTGGCTGCTGACGAACCGGATGGCGCCGCCGGCAGTTTTTGCCCTTCCGTTCTTCCAGCTCTATTCAGCCTTTGGGCTGATCGACACGCATATCGCAGTGGCACTTGCCCACTGCTTGTTCAACGTGCCGCTGGCGGTCTGGATCCTTGAAGGCTTCATGTCCGGCGTGCCGAAGGAAATCGACGAGACGGCCTATATCGATGGCTACTCGTTCCCGCGGTTTTTCCTGAAGATCTTCACGCCGCTGATTGCGAGCGGCATAGGTGTCGCCTGCTTCTTCTGCTTCATGTTCTCTTGGGTCGAGTTGCTGATCGCCCGAACGCTGACGACAACCGACGCGAAGCCGATTGCTGCCACCATGACCCGTACCGTCTCTGCATCCGGCATGGACTGGGGTCTGCTGGCTGCCGCAGGTGTTCTGACCTTGATCCCGGGGGCGCTGGTGATCTGGTTTGTACGCAATTACATTGCCAAGGGCTTCGCCCTGGGGAGGGTTTGATGAGCTTTTCGCTTCCCGATTTTTCATGGATGGCGTGGACCTGGCCGACGGCCGCTTTCTTCATCGTCATCGTATTGCTGCTGATTGGCATGGGAGCATGGGAATATGCCGTGCCGGGCGGCAATCCGCGGATCGGAATCCTGCGCTTCGAGACGACGCGCGGTGACCGGCTTTTCCTTTCGCTGCTCGGCAGCGCCTTTATCCATCTTGCCTGGCTTGGTCTCGTTGGATCAAGCCTCTGGTGGGCTCTCGCTCTCTCCGTTGCCTACGCCATCGGCGTATTCCGCTACGTGTGAGGCAAGTTGATGCAGATGGCCGGGGGTATTTCTGGCCGCCTGATACGTGAAGACTGCAATCGCAAACCTGGGAGGATCTCATGCGAAGGCATTTATTGACGACGACAGCAGCGGTACTGCTGGCCATGACCGGGTCGGCTTATGCCGGCATGGACGAGGCAAAGACTTTTCTGGATAAAGAGATCGGCGACGTGTCGACGCTCTCTCGCGCCGACCAGGAAAAGGAAATGCAGTGGTTCATCGATGCTGCGAAGCCCCTGCAGGGGATGGACATCAAGGTTGTTTCTGAAACCTTGACCACTCACCAGTACGAGTCCCAGGTGCTGGCTCCGGCCTTTACGGCGATCACCGGGATCAAGGTCACGCACGACGTCATCCAGGAAGGTGACGTAGTCGAGAAGATCCAGACCCAGATGCAGACCGGTCAGAACCTTTATGACGGCTGGGTCAATGACTCCGACTTGATCGGTACGCATTGGCGCTATCAGCAGGTGCGCAACCTGACCGACTGGATGGCCGGCGAAGGCAAGGACGTTACCAACCCCGGCCTCGATATCGACGACTTCATTGGCACCAAGTTTACCACTGCACCGGACAAGAAGCTCTACCAGCTTCCAGACCAGCAATTCGCCAACCTCTACTGGTTCCGCTACGACTGGTTCAACGACGAGAAGAACAAGGCCGATTTCAAGGCGAAATACGGCTACGATCTCGGCGTTCCGGTCAACTGGTCGGCCTACGAAGACATTGCCGAATTCTTTACCGGCCGTGACGTGAACGGCAAGAAGGTCTTCGGCCATATGGACTACGGCAAGAAGGACCCGTCGCTCGGCTGGCGCTTCACCGACGCCTGGCTGTCGATGGCCGGCAACGGCGATAAGGGCCTGCCGAACGGTCTTCCGGTCGATGAATGGGGCATCAAGGTCGACGAGAAGTCGCGCCCCGTCGGCTCATGCGTTGCCCGCGGCGGTGACACCAATGGCCCGGCGTCTGTCTACTCTATCCAGAAGTATCTCGATTGGTTGAAGGCCTATGCACCGCCGGAAGCTCAGGGCATGACCTTCTCGGAATCGGGTCCGGTTCCGGCACAGGGTAACGTCGCGCAGCAGATCTTCTGGTACACCGCATTTACCGCAGACATGGTCAAGCCTGGCCTGCCTGTCATGAATGAAGACGGGACGCCGAAATGGCGCATGGCACCGAGCCCGCATGGCGTTTACTGGAAAGACGGCATGAAGCTCGGGTACCAGGACGTCGGTTCCTGGACGCTGATGAAATCGACCCCGACGGATCGCGCAAAAGCTGCCTGGCTCTATGCACAGTTCGTGACCTCCAAGACGGTTGACGTGAAGAAGAGCCAGCTCGGTCTCACCTTCATCCGCGAATCCACCATTCGCGACAAGAGCTTTACGGAGCGCGCTCCGAAGCTCGGCGGTCTGATCGAGTTCTATCGCTCGCCGGCCCGTGTTCAGTGGTCGCCAACCGGCACCAACGTTCCCGATTATCCGAAGCTGGCTCAGCTTTGGTGGCAGGCCATCGGTGACGCCGCGGCCGGCGCCAAGACGCCGCAGGAAGCCATGGATTCTCTTTGCGGCGAGCAGGAGAAGGTCATGGGCCGTATCGAGAAATCGGGCGTCCAGGGCGATATCGGACCGAAACTGGCCGAAGAGCACGATCTCGACTACTGGAACAAGGATGCCGTCGCAAAGGGCAACCTTGCGCCGCAGCTGAAGATCGAGAACGAGAAGGAAAAGCCGGTCACGGTCAACTACGACGAACTCGTCAAGAGCTGGCAGTCGAAGTAAGGCGAACCTTGGCCGGGGGCGACGAGGCTTCCGGCCACCACTTCTTGCCACCGGCATCCAGCCGGTGGCACTCACAATCTTTCTCTCATGAAACGTCCGCGTCCTGCCGACCAACAGCAGGCTGAGCGTCTTCGTGCGAGCTGGAGACGGATATGAGCGGCTATATTCTTGCAATCGACCAGGGCACCACGTCTTCACGCACGATCATCTTCGATGGCGAAATGAAGATGGCCGGCTCGGCCCAGGCGGAGATCACCCAATATTATCCGCAGCCTGGATGGGTGGAGCATGATGCCGGCGAAATCTGGCAATCTGTCGTCGACACGGCGCGCAAGGCGATCACTGACGCCGGTCTTGATGCCGCCGCCATTGCCGCGATCGGCATCACCAATCAGCGCGAAACGGCTGTCGTCTGGGACCGCAGGTCGGGCGCGCCGCTTCACCGGGCGATCGTCTGGCAGGACAGGCGCACGGCCGAAATGTGCGAGAGCCTGAAGGCCGACGGATATGAGAAGCTGTTCAGCGCCAAGACCGGCCTGCTGCTCGACCCCTATTTCTCCGGAACCAAGCTGCGCTGGCTGCTCGACAATGTCGATGGCCTGCGGGAGAAGGCGGAGGCAGGCGAGGTCTGCTTCGGCACGATCGACAGCTGGCTGATCTACAAGCTGACGGACGGCCGCGTGCACGCCACCGACGCGACCAATGCATCGCGAACGTTGCTTTATAATATCGACGACGGTGTTTGGGACGAGGAGCTTCTGGGCATTCTGGGCATTCCCTCTGCCATGCTTCCCGAGGTCAAGGAATGCGCCGATGATTTCGGCCGCGCCGACAAGGCGCTGTTCGGTGCCGAGCTTCCGATCCTCGGCGTTGCCGGCGACCAGCAGGCAGCGGCCGTGGGCAATGCCTGCTTCGAGCCCGGCATGATGAAATCCACCTATGGCACCGGCTGCTTTGCCCTGCTGAACACCGGCCGGGATCGTGTTTCCTCCTCCAACCGGATGCTGACCACGATCGCCTGCCGCCTCGACGGCGAGACGACCTACGCGCTCGAAGGCTCGATCTTTATCGCCGGTGCCGCCGTGCAATGGCTGCGTGACGGTCTCGGCATCATCGATCAGGCGTCGGAGGCGGGCGTGCTTGCGGCCAAGGCCGATCCCGGGCAGCAGGTCTATATCGTTCCGGCATTCACCGGCCTTGGCGCGCCCTATTGGGATCCGAACGCGCGCGGCGCGATCTTCGGCCTGACGCGAAACAGCGGCCCGGCGGAATTTGCCCGCGCCGTGCTCGAATCCGTCGCCTACCAGACACTCGACTTGCTGGTGGCGATGAAGAAGGACTGGGGCGTCAACCAGCTGGAAACCGTGCTGCGCGTCGATGGCGGCATGGCGGCTTCGGATTGGACGATGCAGTGCCTGGCCGACATGACCGGAAATCCCGTCGACCGCTCGGCGATCCGCGAGACGACGGCGCTGGGAGCCGCCTGGCTTGCCGGCTCGAAAGCCGGCATCTGGCCGAGCAAGAAGGATTTCGCCAAGGCCTGGGCTTGCGACCGCCGCTTCAACCCCTCGATGGAGGAGACCGAGCGCCAGGCCAAAATTATCGGCTGGAAGAATGCGGTGTCGCGGATGATTTCGGACGCCTCGGCGGGCTGACACCTATCCCGGATACGGCTTCATCTCTTATGCGCTGCCGGCGGCTTTCCTGTTGACGAAGCTGAGCGCGAGTACTGCGAAGATCAGTGTTCCCGTGCCGACCTGCTGCCAATAGAAGTTCAGATCGGTCAGCAGCAGCCCGTTGGCGACGATGCTGAGCAGCAGTGCGCCGAGAACGGTGCCGCCGACATTCGGCCGCCCGAGGGGGCTGAGCGTCGTGCCAATGAAGGTCGCGCCGATGGCGTTCAACAGGAAGGCATTGCCCGAGGAGGGGATGTAGGTGGTGACCGTCGCGGTCAGGATTAAGCCGGCGATTGCCGCGATCGACCCGACCAGGAGAAAGGTCACCGCGACATGCGCCGGCGCGGCAATGCCGGAATAGCGCACGACACCCTGCTGGATGCCGATCGACAGGATGACGCGGCCGAAACGCGTGCGGGCAAAGACCACCGCAGCCGCAGCTATGACAGCGACGGCAACTGCTAGCGGCACCGGAAAGCCGGCGATCGTGCCGTGGCCGAGGAAACGGAAGGCTTCCGGCACGCCGTTCGGCGGCAGATAGACCGGATTGCCGCCATTGGTCAGCAGTTGCTGGATGCTGCGGCCGATGAACAGCGTGCCGAGCGTGGCGAGAAACGGCGACACGCCAATCCCGGAAATCAGCAGCGCATTGAAGGCGCCGACAAGCGCTCCGGCCGCAAGCCCGGCAAATGCGGCGATCGCCACCGGCTGCCCGGCGAGCACGAGCGAGACGAAGGCAAAGCTGGCGAAATCCATCGCCGTTCCCGCGGACAGATCGATGCCGCCCGACGCCACAGCGAAAGTCATGGCTATTGAGACGATGGCCAGCAGCGTGAAATTGTTGACCAGGATGCTCTGCAGGTTGGCAAGCGTCAGGAATGTCGGCGTTATCAAGGAAAAGGCAGCAAATACCGCAATCAGGGCGAGGATCAGCCCATAACGCACCAGGCCGCCGGCGATGAGGCGCGGCAAGCCGACGGCGGGGGAAGGGGAGGTTTGCAGCGACATGATCAATGCTCCTGCCGGCGCAGCAGCGTGGTGGCGGAAACGACGATGAGAATGAGCACGCCCTGAATGCCGCTGACCAGCGTGCTTGAAATGTTCAGCAGCTGGAAACCGTTAGTGAGGAAGCCGACCAGCAGGGCTGAGAGCAGCGTCCCGGTGGCCGTGGGAACCAGCCGGCGCGAAAAGACCGAGCCGAGCAGGGCTGTCACGACAATGGGCAACAGCATCTCGCCCGAGCCGGTCGTGCTGCCGCTCAGATAGGAAACCGACAGGATACCGGCGATGCCGCCGGTGAGGCCGCTGGCGACGAAGGCGCCGGCGAGCAGACGGCGAAGCGGGAGACCGACGGCACGTGCCGCATCCGGAAACTCACCGACCGCGTAGAGGCGCAGGCCGAGTGGGGTATATTGCACGATCGCCGCGGTGATCGCTGTGAAGCCGAGGAGCACATAGGCAAGAACAGGAATGCCGAAAACGTCCGAGGCCGAAAGCGCCGACAAGAAAGGCGTCGAAGCCGGAAGGACGGTATTGCCGGTCAGCACCAATTCCAGGCCGGCGACGACGTTCATCACGGCAAGCGTGGCCAGCAGCGGCACGATGCCGGCATAGACCACGGCGATGGCATTGACTGTGCCGATCAGTGCACCAGTCGAGATCGCTGCCGCAATCGCCGCCGTGTCGCCGTAGCCGAGTTGCGTCAGGCTCGCATAGACGGCGCCGCTGAGGCCCATATTGGCAGCGAGCGACAGGTCGATGCCGCCGGTGACGACATTGGAGCCGCCGGCGATCAGCACGACCGTCAGGCCGATGGCAAGCACCCCTGAGATCGCCGATTGGCCAAGCACATTGCCGATATTGCCGATGCTGAAGAAATAGGGAGCGGTGAGCGAAAAGACGATCAGGATGGCGGCGAATGCGATCAACGATCCGAAGCGCAATGCCGTAGCCGCAAAGTTGCCGGCCCGCCGGTGAGGGGGTTCCGAAACGGAAAAATCGGAAGGCGCGAATTCCACTTCAGCCGACATGGCGATGTCCCTCGGATGATCCGGTCGATTGAGCCAGTACGGCATCCGCAGTGGTCTCCGATGAAATGAATTCCCGCACCACGCGCCCGCGGAAGAGCACAAGAATGCGATCGGTTATGCCGACGAGTTCGGGCAGATCCGAAGACAGCACGATGACGCCGGCGCCGCGCGCCGCGAGTTCGCCGATCAGCGTGTAGATCTCGACCTTGGAGCCGATGTCGACGCCGACCGTCGGCTCATCGAGAAGATAGATCTCGGAATGGCGGCTCAGCCATTTGGCGATGGCGATCTTCTGCTGGTTGCCGCCCGAAAGCGTGCGCAGCAAAGCGTCGCGCCCATTGGTTTTCACCTGCAGCCGCGTGATCAGAGCATCGACCTCGCGCTGTTCGCGTTTGCGGTCGAGAAAGCCGAAACGCGTGAAGCGGCCAAGGCTGGAAAGGCTGGTATTTTCCGCAACGCTGAGATCGAGCGCGACGCCGTGGCGGCGCCGGTCCTCCGGCACCAATGCGATCTCGTGGTCGGCCGCCTGCGTGGGATTGGCGAAACGGGCGCTCTTGCCGCGAATCTCGATACGACCGTAGGCCGAGGTCTCGAGTCCGAAGAGGGTGCGGACCAGTTCCTTGGCGCCGGAGCCGAGCAGGCCGGTGAGGCCCAGCACCTCGCCGCGTTGAAGCGTGAAGCTGACGTCGCTGTATTTTCCCGGCGCTGACAACCGCGCGACCTTGAGGATCTCGTCGCCCGGCGTCACCTGAGGCTTCGGAAACATCTCCTTGATGTCGCGCTCGACCATTAGCCGTGCAATCGCTGAGGCCGAAGTCTCGCCGATCGGCACAGAGGCAACATCAAGCCCGTTGCGCAGCACGGTGACGTGGTCGCAGAGCTCTTCGATTTCGTGCAGGTAATGCGAGATATAGATGATGGTAACGCCTTCGTCACGCAGACGCCGGATCAGCCGGAAGAGGATATCGGCCTCACGGCGCACCAATGCGGCCGTCGGCTCGTCGAAGACGAGCACTTTCGGCTGATTGAGGAGGGCGCGGGTAATTTGCACGATCTGCTTTTCGGCGGTCGACAGCTCGCTGATCAGAGCCGCGTTCGGCAACCGGATGCCGAAATAGTCATTGAGAATATCGGTCGCGCGGCGCTGAATCAGACGCCGGTCGAGGAAAGGCGTGCCCGCAATGCGCGGTTCCCGGCCGAGAAACAGGGCTTCTCCGACGGTGAAGGTCGGGACCAGCAGCCGATCCTGGTGAATGAAATGGATACCGAGTTCTTCGGCAAGATGCGGCGTCAGCCTGTCGTAGGTTTGTCCCCCGATCTCGATCCGGCCGCCATCCGGCTGGTAAAGACCGGCCAGCAGCTTGATCAGCGTCGACTTGCCGGCGCCGTTCTGGCCGACGAGGCCGTGGATGGTGCCGCGCCTGACGAGCAGCGATGCGCCGGCCAGCGCTTGCGCGCCGCCAAAGTGTTTGACGATGCCTTCGAAGCGGATGATGTCGTCACCTGCTGTCACCGCCTGTTTTAATGAAATGGCCGTCATGTCGTGCTCTCCGGGCAAATTCCGAGCGATCCGGTCAGGGCCGGATCGCTCGGGAGCCTTGTCAGCCGATGCCGAGCTTCTTGGTGACTTCGCCGACATTGGCCTTGTTGGCGAGCAGGGCCGAAACATAGGTCTCGCGCGGCAGGGTCTGGCCGGCGAGCAGCTTGGCGACGTTGCGGATTGCGGTGCGGCCGATTTCCGCCGGCTGCTGCGCGACGTCGGCGCCGGCCGGTGAATTCGGATCGGCAACGAGCTGCAGTACCTCAGGGCTGCCATCGACGCCGTAGGTGCGGATTTCGGTCCGCCCGGCGGCAGCCAGAGCCTGGGTCGCGCCCAGTTGCGGAATATCCCAGGCCGACCAGATCGCCTTGATCGAATTCTTTTCCGGATACTTGTTAAGGATTGCGGTGATCTGCGTGAAGGCGTCCTGCACGGTATTCGGGATGACGTCGCGCAGCTCCGGCTGGAGGATTTTCACCTTCGGGAAATATTTGACGACATTGACCAGCTGATCGTAGCGAATCGCGCAAGGGGTGACGCCGTAAAAGCCGTTGAAGACGACGATATTGCCTTCGCCGCCGATATCGGAGACGAGCTGCAGCGCCAGGTCCTTGCCGATGCCCCAGTTGTCGGAGGTAGTGTTGTTGATCGAGTTGGTCGAGCCGACGTCGACGGTCAGAACCGGGATGCCGGCGTCACGCGCCTTCTTCAGCCAGGGATCGATGACGCTGAGCGTGCCGAGGATCTGGACGATCGCATCCGGCTTCTGGGCAATCAGCGTCTGCAACTGCGAAACCAGCTTGCCGTCGTTACGTCCGGCGTCGACGGCGATCGGCTCACCCCCGAGGCGCTTTACCTCGTCGATCTGGGCGTTATAGGCCTGCAGGTCGAAAAAGTGATCGGTGCCGGTTGCGCTGATGGCGATGCGTTTGCCCTTCAGCGACAGCTCGTCGCCGGCTGCAAAGACCGGCTTCTGCCCGACCAGTGATGCACCCGCGACGGCGACCCCGGCCGCTGCGGACAGTTTCAACAGATCTCGTCTTCCGAAGCGGCTTCCGGACTTGTCGTTGCTCATTACCACTCTCTCCAATTAATTATGTCTATAGATTAAATGGATTAATGCGGATGGATAGGAACGAATTTCCAAAAGAACGATCTCCTGGGAAAAGAGTGGACGGAACAAAAGAAAATCCCTGGCCGCGATTTGCCGCGACTGGGAATGACTTCGGATGCCCCGACGATCCGGCGACTGGGTCCGCGGCCACTGATCAAGAAGAAGATGCAGTGCATAATTCTTGCGCATGTGCCCAAATTTGCCGAGGAAAAATTCCTGCTAAGCGCGGTGCAGTGTGGCGCGACAGCGAGTGTGAAATCAGGATTTAGATGAGCACGATCTGGCTTTATGCCACAACGTTGATATCGAACGCGAAGCTTTGATTCCACTTGGCGCGCAACTTGCCTCTCCCCCGTCAGGGAGAGTGAAACAATGCCCGATATCGACCCGACGATTTTCTCAATAAGCCGGCCATCCCTTGGAGGCTACAGGGCCTTCGTTCAACGCGACATGATCGTCGAGACCTATCGCAGCGCCGCGGGGCAAATGGTTTCGAGGGGCTCCCTTCATAGAATATCGATCAATCGAACGGCCCATGGCAAATATGCCTATCGGCTTGGAACAGGGGCATTCCGCAAAGTCGAGCGACCGCCGTTCACCCTGGGATTTCAACCCGCCGCCACGGTTCTTGAAGTCGATGGGGATGCGGCGGATTATATCTCGATCTTCCAGTCACCTGCGCTCTACAGCAGCATTGGCGGCTCCCAATTTGATCCCGAGCATTGGGATAATGATGCACTCAGCGCCACGACGGATCCGACAACACTGCAGGTCGCGCTGTCCCTTGCATTTGTCGCCGGGAAGACCGAGCGCGACGACCCGCTTTTGATGCAGCACCTGGGGATGGCGCTTGCCTGTTGCGTTGTAAAGCTGCTGGGCGCCAAACCTGAAGCCGGCGATCGTCCGCTGACGTCGGACAATCTCCGACGTGTGATCGATTACATCGAGAACCTGCTTGGCAAATCCGATCTGAGTGTCGAGGAGCTGGCCGGGGTGGCCCATATGAGCCCCTTTCATTTCAGCCGGGAATTCAAACGGGCGGCAGGGATGGCGCCGCATCGCTTCGTTCTGGAACGCAGGATCGAGCGGGCGCGACTTTACCTCGCAGATGGCAAGGAAACGCTCGCAAACATCGCTTACGCCACAGGCTTTTCGAGCCAGGCGCATTTCTCCAGCGTCTTCCGTCGTCTGATCGGGGCGACACCGAAGGAGTACCGACGATCGGTCCGTCTTTGAGCCGGCAGCCGCCGATCGCAAATCAGCAATTTTTCGAAAGACAACCGCACGAATTTGAAATCTCTTGAGGCTGCGGTCTGCGAGGCTTTTCCCACCAGGAGGCCTATATGACCGCTTTTGCCCAAGCCAATCCGATTACCGATATCTGCTTTTTGGTCGAGGATATTGACCGGGCGTCGGACTTCTATGTCGAACGGCTTGGCTTCAAACCACGCCGCCGGGCTCCCGGCTTTGCCGATTTCAAAGGAGCGGGTGTGACACTGGCACTCTGGCAAATCGAGCATATTGCCGAGTTTACCGGCGTCTCGGGCCTTCGCGCGCCCCCAGGCGTGCACAAGGCTTGCGCGGCCATCGAGCTCGCCTCGCCGGAGCAGGTCGATGCTGCTTATCAGGAGCTGAAGGCCGCGGGCGTGCTCTTCCAGGCGCCGCCACAGGACTATGTCTGGAACGCGAGATGCTGCTATTTCGCCGATCCCGATGACAATCTCTGGGAAATCTATGCATGGTCCGCAGGCGGCCCGATCGGCGACATCGAACCGCAAGAGCGAGTGTAAGCGGCCCGGCCAGCCGTCCAACAATTCAACAAGGGGAAGGCAAGCAAATGAACCCGGATGACAGGAAAATCGTGGATAGGCGCACTGTCCTGAAGGGCGGAGCCTTTGCCCTTGCTGCTGCGTCGGCGGGGATCAGCGTGTTTGTGCCTCGTCATTCGAACGCCGCCGCATCCAAGGTCGTCGTCAAATACGATTGGCTGATGAGCAACGGACAGATCGGCGATATCGTCGCAGTCAAGCAAGGCCTGTTCGAGGCCGAGGGGCTCGACGTCGAGTTTTCCCCCGGCGGTCCCAATTCGGCAACGGTGCCACCCGTGATTACGGGTGATGCGCAGCTCGGCCAATTCTCCGATTCGGCACAGCTTCTTCTTGCCCGGTCATCCGGCGTGCCGATCAAGATCTTCGCCTGCGGTTTCCGCATGGCGCCTTTCGCCTTTTATTCGCTCCCCAAGGCGCCGATCCGCACCGTCGAGGATATGGTCGGCAAGCGCATCGGCATCCAGCCGACGGCCCGTTATGTGCTCGATGCTATCCTGCTGAAGAACAAGATCGATCCCTCGAGCCTGACCATCACGAATATCGGCTTCGACATGACGCCGCTGATGACCGGCCAGGTCGATGCGGTGACCGGATGGATCACCAACACCCAGGCCCTTTCCATCATCGGCCCCGACCGCATCGATCTGATGATGAAGGATACAGGCCTGCCCTCCTACGCGAACGTCTATTTTGCCACTGACGATGCCGTGAGCGGCCATGCGGAGACACTGGCAAAGGTGCTGCGTGCCCTCGCCAAGGGCTGGGCCTGGACGCATGAACATCCTGAAGAGGCGGTCAAATTGACGGTGGAGGCCTATCCGCAGCTCGATCTTGCCGTGGAGCTGAAGACAGTACCGCGCATATTGTCGCTGAGCTTCGACGCAGCGACCGGTAAGGATGGCTGGGGCAGCTTCGATCCGGCAGCTCTTGCTGAGCAGATTTCCGTTTACGACAAGATCGGCCAGTTCAAGAGCGGCGCGCCGAAGCTGGAGGACTGCTATACGACCAGGATCCTGGACATGACGGCGGATGACCGTCCGAAGATTGCGTGAGAGAGCGGATTGCCCGAAGCGGTGGCTATCGAAACCAAGGATTTGGCTATTGGCTATGCCGGCGTCGCCGAGACGACCCGCATTCTGTCTGGCGTCGACCTCAGCGTCGGCAGGGGCGAATTTCTGACCATTCTGGGTCCTTCCGGCTGCGGCAAGTCGACCTTCCTGCGTGCGGTGGCGGATCTTCTCCCGCCGCTTGACGGGCAGCTGTCGGTGCTCGGCAGGACAGCATCGGAGGCGCGCCGGCGGCGCGAAGTCGCCTTCGTCTTTCAGGACGCAACGCTGTTGCCCTGGCGGACCGTGCGGGAGAATGTCGAGCTGCCGCTGCAGGTAGGGAAGAAGAACGTCTCGCGATCGGTCGATCCGCGGCCCGACCATTGGATCGAGCTGGTCGGCCTGTCGCATCTGGCCGACCGATATCCGCATCAATTGTCCGGGGGCCAGCGCCAGCGCGTCGCCATAGCGCGGGCGCTTCAATGCGAGCCGGATATCCTGCTCATGGACGAGCCGTTCGGTGCGCTCGACGAGATCACCCGCGAGCGACTGAACGACGAGCTTCTGGAGGTCTGGCGCCGCACCGGCACGACCATTCTGTTCGTGACCCATAGTGTTGTCGAGGCGATCTATCTCGGCGGACGCGTGCTGGTCCTGGCGGCCAATCCGGGCCGCGTCCAGGCGCTCATCGATCTTACGCCGCTGAAAGACGAGCGCGGCCTCTGTCGGCGCGAGAGCCTCGATGTCCAGGAGACCGCAGCCCATCTGCGCCAATTGCTCAAGCAGGGGAGTTCGGCTACATGACGCATCGTCCGCTGTCCCTTGCCGAGGCCGTCGGCCTTCCTGTTATTGGCGCCCTTTCGCTGCTCCTCGCCTGGCAATGGCTGGTGCCGGCCCTCGGTATTCCCAGCTATATCGTCCCGACGCCGCTGGCGATCCTGCGTACGCTTGCAAGCGAATGGCGCTTCCTGCTGTCGAACGCCGTTCCGACATGGGGCGAGGCGGGCCTCGGTTTCCTCTTGGGCAATAGTCTCGCCGTGGTCCTGGCGGTTGCCTTCGCCTATAATCCGCGGTTCCAGGCCGCCTATTTCCCCGTTGTCCTGCTCTTCAATACGATTCCCGTGCTTGCGCTCGCGCCGATCATTATCCTCATCTTCGGCCTCGGCATGTTTCCGAAAGTCATCATCGCTGCTCTCATCTGCTTCTTCCCAACCCTGGTGAATACTGCCCGGGGCCTCAATCTGGCGACTGCGAGCGAGCTTGACCTGATGCATGTGCTTTCCGCGAGCGGCTGGGAGACGTTCTGGCGCCTGCGCGCTCCACGGTCGGCCCCCTTGCTCTTTGCGTCGTTGCGCATTTCCGCAACCACCTGTGTGATCGGCGCGATCGTCGGGGAGTGGATCGGCTCGAACCAGGGGCTGGGTGCTGTCATCATCCAGTCGACATTCAATTATCAGGCCGAAAGGCTCTTTGCCGCCGTCGTGCTTGCCTCCTTCTCCGGCATCGTCTTTTTTGCCGGTGTTGCCCAGATCGAACGGATTTTCCGACGGCTGCAGTTAGGGCGAAGCTGAAAGCGTTCAATGCGGTCAACACATCTCGATGGCTCTAGCTCGTCGCCAGGGTGGGCGTGGCCGAAACGCTAACGCTCTCCAGGATATGACAAGGCCTCCCGCTGTTGTCTCGGGAGGCCTTGTTCCGGCTATTCGTCCATCGTTTCCCGGATGTCGGAGAGATCGATGCCATGGGTGTCGAACCACCAGTCGGGACTCATTTCAGCATAGCGGTGACGCAGGCGCAGATATTGTACGCGCCCGCGTCTGGCGTTCGACCTCTTCCTGAAAAAGGGATGATCGAGCGTGCCGCCCATTTTGTAGATGCGGCGGAGCAGCTTTCGCAAGACGTAGCCCTGCTCCTTGTTGCCTGGTTGGAGGCGCTGTCTTCAACCATCATCACAGTCTCGCATAACGTCTCCAGCGCAAGGTCTTGCGGCGTGCCGTTAACGATCAAGTCGAGACGTTCTGCGCCGAAGCCGACGTCGATGCTGGTTCCGAGCGGATTGGCGATGTTTCCGATCTCGACACCATCCTTGTAGAACTCGGGTACAGTATCCGCTGATGCTGCCATCGCTTCACCTGCAATCCGGATCGGCAACAATGGCCATACGTCCGCCACAGAGCGGCGTCCATTGGCCAGGCGGTTGGGATGGATCGTCGCGTGATCCGGCACGATGCCCAGCGTTCGAAGAAAATTCAAGCCAGAAATCGATGGCGCTGCCGACGGTCATTTCCCGGAAGGAGAAAAGGCCAAGCATGGTGAAGTGGAGAAATCGCCGATCTCGTCAAGGTCGCTCATGCGCAGGCAGGCACCTGGCTGTTTGCAACAGTTCCGCTGTAGGAAGGATCGGAGAAGAGGGGTTTATATTGCTGCATGCCGGCGCTGCAGAAGAGGTGGTGTTATCATGCGGCCGTACGGATTCGATGCGTGCGCCTTCGGGGAAGACAGCGATCTTCGGCGCTAACAGCAATCCGCCGCCACAGGCCAGCCTGCAAATGATGCTCTTGATCATTGGCTCAGTTGAGACTAAATATAACCTCAAGTGAAGAGGAGCCGTTGCCCATGGTAGGATTTTCTATGGTCGCCGACGTTCTAGGATTGCCCGCCAGGGAGCCGGCGTCGCGCTCCGCCTTCGGCCTGCTCTCCAGCATCGAGGCTGGATTGCCGGTCAAGGCGCTCGACCGCATGGCGCTGCTTCTGGCGCCAGGCGACGCCCAGTTCAAATACCGGCTGGTTCCGAAGGCCACCTACGAGCGGCGCAAGTCCAAGCATCGGCTTTCCTCCGACGAGGGCGTGAAGCTCGCCCGGCTCGCGCGCGTCTGGGGACTGGCGCTCGATGTCTGGCAGGCCGAGGCCGAGGCGCGTGATTTCCTGTTTCGTCCGCATGCGATGCTGGAGGACAGGCGGCCGATCGATGTCGTCATCCAGAGCGAGATCGGCGGGGAGCTCGTGCTTGATATCCTTGGAAGCCTGAAATACGGCAGCGCTGCGTGAGCGCACAGCTTCTTGACCGAACGCTGACATCCGTTCGTATTGGTGATCCCAACGGAACCTACCCGATCTTCGATGCCACCGGCTCGACCATCGCGCCGGGGCGGTGGAACACCTCGGGCAGCCCGATCATCTATACGAGCCAACACTATTCGACCGCGCTGCTCGAAAAGCTCGTCCACGGCAGCGGCAGGCTGCCACCCAACCAGCATTACGTCACGATCACCATACCGCGCGAGCTCAGCTACGAGGTCTTCTCCGAACCCGCCTTGCCGGGCTGGGACAGCATGCCGGCGACCGCCAGCAAGACATTCGGCGAACGCTGGTGCCAGGAGAGGCGCAGCGCCATCCTGCTGGTCCCAAGCGCAGTCGCCCGCGTCGATAACAACATATTGATCAATCCGGCCCATCCGGAATTCCCATCGATCACGGTCAGCCTCCACCAGCCCGTCTTCTGGGATCGCCGTCTGTTCGGGGTGTGATGGGCAGGCTTTCAGCACGTAGCATCCTGTGAACTTGCCGGTTATCCTGGCATCCGCAGATGTTCTTAAGTAGCCGTCCATCGGCTTACGGCAATGCCCGGCGATGCGGGCGAGGTCCGAACCTCGTCTTCATCATTTACCTTAAAAAGTAAGGTCAATTTGGTGCGTAGCTATGACGCACGGCGGTTCAATTGACTCCCAACACTTGGCATGTAATGGCTGATCCGATTTTGAAGAACTCAAGTAGAATATATGTATCATCTCGGCGAAGTTGTAATACGACGACAGCAAGAAAAGTTGATTAAATCAGTAAGGAAATTTGTTAGTAAAGGACAGCCTTACGTTATAATGGATTTTCCATCTACCAAAGATCCTGGCCACCACGCGAGTTGGTTGGGGTTGGTTAGGGTATTGTATGAAGTAACGGGGCGACATCCGGTGTTTGCCGGTGGCTCGACTAAAAGTATTGATGAAGTAAAAAATACTCCTGGCGACGCGCCAATATTTATTTGTGGGTGGTCAGACTTCGGAGATGGGCGGATCGGCAGGGACGATATTCGCTTTCGTCTGGCATGCAGATATCCGGACCGAACCATCATTCAGATGCCTCAAACCATCGATTTCGCCAACGATGCACTTCTGGAATACGCCAAGCGTACGATTGGAAGGCATCGCAAATTTTTCTTTATGACCCGCGATGAGCAGAGTTTTGGGCTGGCAAAAGCGAATTTCGATTGCGATGTCGAGGCTGGCCCGGACACGGCATTCAGCATCGAGCTGCTTAAACCGTTCGAAGCTGATCCTATGAGGCTACTGTACGTGATGCAGCCTTTCGGAGATGACGACGTTGATATAGCCGAAGCGCGAGCGATTGCAGACGGCCCCCTTACCAATTGGATCAATGGTCCGGATAGTTTGTCGCGCCTGCGCAAGTCGAGTGTCGTCAAGGCGGCAATGCGGCGTGGCTTTAGCCGTGCCCAGATGGTGTCCCAACATCACGAGGATGTCGCTGCTCGGTATGTCGATTATGGCGTGAGGATGCTGTCCGGCGCGCAACGGGTCATCACCAACCGTTTACATGGTCATATTCTCTGTCTTTTGCTCAATAAGCCGCATGTCGCGGTTGCGAGAAACGGAAGTAGGCTGCACGACGCCATCAGTAGCTGGGCTAGCGACAGTCCTCTGGTGGAGAAAGCGACAAATGCCGGTGAACTTTTAGCGGCAATGTCTCGCCTTCCGTATGAGATGAACGGAACTTGGTACAAGTCAAGTAGACCCATGGATCTGAGCCCCAGCCTTCCTGCGCGAGATCTCGTCCCTCATCCCTCGATCGTTTGATTCCCAGTAGGAGCTCAGTTTTGTCGGTTGCACGAGACGATGATATTCTATTCAGCCATGTCAATAAGAACCGATCCTCGGCGGCTGTAACGGGTGCCTTTTGGTCGGCGATGAGCACGCTTATCCCGACAGTCCTTACCTTCGCAGTTTTCGTGGTGACGTCTCGAGTCCTCCAGCCTCAAGATTTCGGTCTTGTCGCGCTGGCATTCAGCATCGTGTCGTTTGCCGGCAGTTTTGGACCGACCGCATTTGGCGAAGCGATCATACAGCGAGCCGAAATAAGGCGAAGCCACCTCGATACGATATTCCTGCTTTCGCTTGCTTTTTCATTTTTGATCTACGGAGTTTTGTGTGCAGCCGCTTCGCCTATCGCGGCCTACGTGGGACATAAGGAAATCACGTCCCTTATCTACATCATGGGATTGAAGGTATTCTTCGACTTCACGGCCGTCGTTCCGAATGCGATCGTCAACAGGAAGATGTCATTCCATCTGGTCGCCGTCCGAACTGTTATCGCCACTATTACGTCTGGTTGCATTTGCCTTGTTTTGGTTCTCGCCGGTTTCGGGTTGTGGGCGCTTGCAATTGCGCAGATCGCGGCCACCGCGGCATCATGCGGCGCTGCTTTCTGGGGTGCAGGGTGGTCGCCGGGGCTTCACGTGAAGAGAGAAAGCCTGAACGACCTGCTGCACTACGGCTTTTTTGCATCCGGCACTCGATTTTTACAGACGATGAGCTTGGACAATTTGATCATCGGCGTGCTCTTGAGCCCGTCAGCGCTCGGTATTTACAACTTCTCGAAGCGCTTGTTCGATATGATCAACAATGTCATCGCTGGGGGCTTAACTTCTGTCACCCATGTCTTGCTATCCTCATTGCGGAGCGATCCGAAGAAGGTTCGAGAAGCATTTCTGATGGCGACGTTTGGCTGTGCCCTGGTTTCCTACCCGGTCTTCATTGGCCTTGCTGCCGTTGCCGATGATGCGATCACGACAATTTTCGGTGCGCATTGGATCGAGGCCGTTTGGCCGGTTCGGTTCTACTGTGTTATCGGGTTGATGGCCGGGATCGGCTACGTGCAGGCATCCTTGATCAAGAGCCAGGGGGAGATGGATTGGTGGTTCTACTACCAGCTGGCACGAAATCTCCTCACGCTGGTAACGATCGCAGCTCTTTATCCTTATGGCGTCACCACAGTTGTTTTCGCCATTATGATCGAAGTTCTGTTGTTTTGGCCGATCACCAGCTGGAAGGTTTCGCGCCATATAGAGCTGAGTGTCGGGGCCTATCTGATGCAATTCCTTCGGCCAAGCCTGGCTTGTGCGGGAATGGTCGCTGTGGTTTTGCTGCTGCATGAATCGCTCGTCCATTGGTCGCCTTATCCACGATTGGCCGTGGAAATCGTCGCCGGCGGAATTGCATATTGCTGCCTGATCTTTGTTCTGTGCAGATCTCATCTCAATGTCTTGATCGGCAGCATAAAGCAGGTACGACAGCGCAAAACCAACAGGGACGAGCTTGTCGACCCTGTGGCACATCAATCGTGATATCGGGACTCCTCCGTTGCGACCTGCCTTGCGGAGAAGCTACTGATACGTAAAGCAGCGGTCGGCACACACGTCACTTTCAGTCCACTGCATTGAACGCCGCTCAGGCACAAGCGAAATAGGGTAATCGATCAGATGACCAGTCTCGACCGCGGTTATTCGCCATCGACTATTGACGATGCAGGAGTGTCGATTCCCGAGCGCAGCCGTTACTATTCCCTGGATGCAATGCGCGGGTTTGCCGCTATTTGTGTTGTCGCTACACATTTCCAGGAACGATATGCCCCATCGGCCTATCTGGCTGTCGACTTTTTCTTCGTTCTCAGTGGATTTATTATCGCGGAGATTTATGGAAAACGGCTTGCGCGTGGCCTGCCATTCCCCGCGTTCATGGCTGCTCGAATCAAGCGCCTTTATCCGCTCTATCTGATCGGAATTTTGGTCGGTCTCGTCCAGATCATACTGTTAACAAGCTGGGGTCTGCGAGATCAAAGCGTGGTTGACCTGCTGGTGTCGACCGTTGCCAACGGGGTTTTTCTGCCCAGCCCGATGTATTTCCTTCAAACCAACCCGATGCAAGGGATGTTTCCAATCAACGGTCCAGCATGGTCGATGTTCTGGGAACTGTTGGTGAACATAGTCTTTGCGCTATGGCTTTTCCGGCTCTCTATCCCAGCCCTTTGTCAAGTCGCACTGGTTTCGGCTGCGCTTTTGGTTTTTGTGGGTCTTAATTACGGTATGCTGAATATCGGCTGGGAATGGCCTTCAGCGGTAGGTGGTCTCCCAAGGGTCATGTTTTCATTTACTGTAGGGGTCGTGATCAGCCGTCTATTCGGTGGAATGCCGGCCTGGAGCAAAGGTTGGACGGCGATCGTGCCGTGCCTTCTCCTGATGGTTTTCATGGCCGCGCCGGTTCCTTCCCTGCTGCGGCCCTACTACGATTTGACTTTCGCGATAGCCCTGGCGCCGCTCATCGTGATGCTTGGCCTCTTTCTGGAGATGCCGGCAAAAGCCGAGAGGTTGGCGACGTGGGTGGGCTATATCTCCTACCCCGTCTACATCCTGCACCGCGGTGTGATCGGTGTTTTCAAGCCAGTCGCCGGGTCGATCGGATTGAGCGGCCCTCTCGCCTTTCTCGTGCTTTTGAGTGCAGTCCTATGTTTCGCTTACGGAACTGCTCGTCTCGTAGACAAAACGATGGCCATGCGGGTCCGGCCAGCTCGATAAGCCGCAAACAGATGTCGTACGATCACGCCCTCTGCCGCAGCGAGCGGGCCATCAGCCGGGCATGGGCGATGGCCGACAGCATGTTGACGTGGTTGGCTTTGCCGGTGCCAGCAATTTCGGCGTGCGGTCTTGCCCAAGCTGACGTGCCTGTAGCCGGCTTCAGAGAATAAACGGCGCGACGTAGCAGTGTCCTGTCAGCGAAGCGCGTCAACGCCAACTCTCAGTGATAGTTTCCAGCAATCCCGGGCCAACTCGCAGTGCAAATCAACAGCCTAAATCCGTGCGGTTTCGGCAAGAAAAGCGGATATCAGTGCAGAAACTCTTTCTGGATATTCCCAATGCGGATTATGTCCGCACCCTTCGAGCCTGATCGACCGAACTGTCTGAAACGCGTGCCCAAGCGCCTCCTGATGTGAACCGCCAAAGAGCGGATCGGCGGAACCGGCGATGCAAAGCACGGGTGCTGTGACCCGTGCCGCGCTGCATCGCAAGTCAGTTTCGCCAAAGCCGTCCAGAATCCCATGCCAGGTCGCCGCTGGCATCGCGGCCGCATCCAGCTTCATCTTCGACAGAAAGCCGGAATCAACAGGGCGACTGCAGGCATACCAATCGCGAAGAAACTGCCCCGAAGGGTCGATGGGATCTCGAAGCGCACGAATATCGCGCGCAAGCGGGCTCTCAGCGCCAAAATCCGGCCGCAGGCTGCCAGACAGAAGGATGAGTGCAGACACGCCATCTCGACGGCGGGCCGCAAGCTCTATAGCCGTCATCGCGCCCATCGAATGCCCAACGACCGAAATGCGCGAAAGGCCGAGTGACTCGAGAAGCCGGTCTATGCTCGCAGCGAAGTCCTCGATGCGTACTCCTCCATCCAGAGCGGACGACCCGTGCCCGGGAAAATCCGGAACAATCACGCGAAAGTCAGGAAAGAAGCGTTCGAGCGCAGCAAAGCTGCGGCTGGTATCGGAGAAACCATGCAGCATCAAAAGCGCCGGTCCGTTTCCGCCACTATCGACGAAGGCGACGGACTTTCTTTCCGGTGTTTCAAAGTACTGCTTACGGCGATGCCAATCATCTGCGGGCATATCATTGAAGCCCGAGAGCGTTCTTGACCGCAGCAAGCCCAGACTGGCCATCATAGGTTGATACTCCCGCCAGCCAGGCATCGAGCCTCGAGGGCTCGGCCTTGATGGCTTTGAAGGCCGCATCGCCGGGCTCGAGACCATCAGTCATGATGTAGGCCATGCCGCGGTTCTCGTAATCGACATCGAATGTCAGGTTGTTCAGGAGTTTCGCAACGTTGCTGCACTCCTGCAAATATCCTTTGCGCACCTGCGTGGATACCGTTGCCGCGCCAAAGTTCGGTCCATAGAATTTGTCGCCTCCAGTGAGATACCTGAGGTCGAAAGCCGTGTTCATCGGATGTGGCGCCCACCCTTGAAATACGATGAATGACCTGTCGCGCGCCCGACGAGTGACTTCCGAAAGCATGCCCTGTTCGCTCGACTCGATCACTTTCCATCCCTCAAGACCGAGGGCTGGGTCTTCAGTCGCGTCCAGCATCAGTTGATTCGATCCCGGCTCTATGCCGTAGAGCTTGCGATCGAATTTGTCGGCAAACTTATGGAGATCCGAAAAATCCTTGACGCCGGCCTCCCAGACATAAGCGGGGACGGCAAACGTGTACTTTGCTCCCTCAAGATTGGTGCGAACCGTTTCCACCGAACCGTCTTCCTTGTACGGCTTATAATACGTAACCATGGCGGGATCCCAATAGCCGAGAAACACGTCCAGGTTCTTGCTCTTCAGGCTCGTATAGATGACGTCGATACCGAGCAATTGGCTCTTGGCCTCATAGCCTAACGCATTCAACAAAGTGATGCCGATTCCGGTCGTGAAGGCGAGATCGTTCCAACCTGGCTCTGCCATTCTCACAACCCTGCAGGTCTCCGGTTCGCCCGCAAAGGCGCGAGCAGCTGCAGCCAGGAGGAGGAGCGCCGTAGCTCCGGCTCTTGTTGATGATTTCATCGCAGTCCCCTTTTTTACCAACCCTGTCCTCATGGGCAATATATTGTCCCGTCGGTCAAGAATTGATCTTTTCGGAAATTTTGTCAATGTAGAGGCCAGCCCGGGGGTAGAAATGAGACTGGCCAAGATCAGCGATATCCGAAAGCGCGAACTCAGACGCGCCGCATTTGAGGTCTTGCAACGCGAAGGCATGGCGGGTGCAACGCTGGAAAAAGTCGCCGCGCAAGCGGGTGCCTCCAAGGGCATCGTCCTGCACTACTTCGCAAACAAGCAGGAATTGTTCGAACATGCGATGCGCGAGGCGAATGCGGCGTTGAGGGATGCGGTCGTTGCCCGGCTGAACCTCGCAAGGAGTCCCCTCGAAAGACTGGAGGCGATCATCGAGGGAAACTTCGAGGACCGTTTTTTCCAGCCTTCCGTTTGTCATGCGTGGTTGGCGCTTTGCGCGGAGGTTCCGCGCGAACCACAATTGGCGCGCATTCAGAAAGTCATTCACGCGAGGATGCGGTCAAATCTTATGTCGGCTCTGGTCCACATCGTGCCGCGGGACGAGTGCGAAGCCGTTGCACTGGGCATTACCGCCTTGATTGATGGGCTTTGGCTGAGATTGGGCCTTCAGACGGAGCGCTTGACATCCAAGGAGGCTATTTTCCAGATGCGCGACTATCTTTCCCATCGGGTGCCGTCCTGCTTCGCGCAACCATCAATCGCAGATCAATAAGGCCCTCGGTCGGGGTTATTAAGGTCAAAAACGGTTCCTTCCGGCCGTAAGTGCCCTTGGTGCGTGGATCGTTGATCGTATTGTCGCAGGGGTGCAGGCTTTACAACTGGTCTTTGGCAACGATGCCGCTCAAACACAATTCCGCCCTCCGCCATCGCATGGCATGCGGACGCCCGAAATCTATGCGTCTGATTGCAACCCGGGCATAAGTGACGACATCAAATATCAGAGCTCTGAAAGAGCTTCGATGCCCGCACCAAGCCGGTCACACCTTCTGTCGCGGTGAGCGGGCCATCAGCCGGGCATAGGCGATGGCCGACAGCATGTTGACATGGTTGGCTTTGCCGGTGCCGGCAATGTCGAAGGCTGTGCCGTGATCGACCGAGACGCGGTCGATCGGCAGCCCGAGCGAAACGTTGACCGCCGTCTCGAAGGCGACGAGCTTGATCGGGATATGGCCCTGGTCGTGATATTGGGCAATGACCAGATCGAAGGCGCCATTATAGGCGCGGGCGAACACCGTGTCGGCGGAGATCGGGCCGACGACGTCGATACCCCTAGCCTGTGCCTGCTCGACGGCGGGTGCCAGGAATTCCGTGTCCTCGGTGCCGAACAGGCCGTTTTCGCCGCAATGCGGATTGAGGCCGGCAACGGCGATGCGCGCCTTCTTGCCAAGGCGGAGGAAGTGCTTGTGACCAGCTTCGATGGTGGCCAGAACCCGCTCGGTCTTGGCGCGTTCGATCGCACCCTTCAGCGAGATATGGGTGGAGACATGGATGGTGTTCAGCCGCTCGGAGGCAAGCAGCATGAAGGAACTCTTCGAGCCGGTGAGATGCGCAAGAAGCCCGGTATGGCCGTCATGGTGATGGCCGGCAAGGTTCATCGCTTCCTTGTTGATCGGCGCGGTGACGATCACGTCGGCTTCACCAGCCATGGCAAGATCGACGGCGCGGGTGATATAACGCACCGAGGCGTCGCCGGCGACAGGGCTCACCTTGCCGATCTCCGGCAGGGCGGCGCCGAGCGCAACTTCGTCGACGGCGATCCTGTCATCGCCGCCGGCATCGGCAGGACCGAATTTCAGGCCGGTGCCGCAGACGCGATCGGCGCGCTCCAGCGCTTCGACATTGCCGACGATGACAAAATCGCGGCGCTCTTCGCTCGGAAGGGCCGCCAAGGCCTTGACGATCACTTCGGGGCCGACGCCGGAGGGATCGCCGAGCGTCACTGCGACTTTCGCATTCCTGTCCATCATCAATATCCCTTCTAGAACGCCGCTGTGTAGATCGAGCGAATGTCGGCGCGCGTGAGATCGCGCGGATTGTTGTCGAGCAGCCGGCGGATGGCAAAGGCATCGTCGGCCATGGCGTCGAGATCGCTTTCCGGCACGCCGAGGCCGGAGAGTTTCATCTCGATGCCGAGTTCGGCGCAGAAAGCGTAGGCCGCATCGAAGACGGATGCGATGTTGTCAGAGGTCTGGCGCCCAAGTGCTTCCATCACCGCTTTTGTCTTTTCCGGGGCCGACGGGGTGTTGAAGGCGAGTACATGTGGGAAGATCAGCGCATTCGCCGCACCATGCGCCACATGCCAGCGCGTGCCGAGGGGATAGGCGAGCGCATGGCCGCCGGCGGTGTTGACCGGGCCGAGGCAGAAGCCGCCATAAAGCGATGCGAGCGAAAGGCCGGCGCGCGCTTCGGCGTCGTTGCCGTCCTTGACGGCGCGGGCGAGATATTTGCCGACGAGCCGCGTTCCCTCGATCGCATAGATGTCGACCATCGGATGGGCTTTGCGGTTGGTGAAGGCCTCGACGCAATGAGCCATCGCGTCGATGCCGGTGGCAGCCGTAGTCCGCGCCGGCACGGTGAAGGTCAGGGCCGGATCGATGACGGCTATATCGGCCAGCATGTGCAGGCTTTCGACGGCAAGCTTCGCCATCGTGTTGGGATCGGTGACCAGTGCGCGGATGCCTGCCTCGCTGCCGGTGCCCGAGGTCGTCGGCACCTGGGCGAGCGCTGCCTTGCGCGGCCCGTGCACCTTGTTCGGGCCGACGACCTCATGCAGCGTCTGCGCGGAGCCGGCAAGGACGGCGGCAAGTTTTGCCAGATCCATGGCGCTGCCACCGCCGAAGCCGACAATGAGTTCGGCATCGGCGCCATTGGCCGCCGCCAGGACTTTTTCGAGGTTGGCGGTATCCGGCTCGGGCGTCACTTCGGAAAAGACGGTGACTTCGCCCGTGAGTTCCAGCACATCGATACGCGAAGCGTTGAAAGCGTCGGAGATGACAAGCGCACGCCTATAGCCTTTTTCGGCAGCCCATTTGCCGAGCTTGCCCGCCGTGCCGATGCCGAATTCGATCAGATGCGGCCGAACGATCGTGATCGGCGAATCCAAGCTGGCCATGAACCAGTCCTCCCTGCAGGATCTTGCGGCAACAATTTCGTCGCCCTCTTTTATTGTAAAGTTGTAAGATCAATGTCAAGCCGGCATTCCAAGGCGCGGAAGTTTTTATCGTCTAAATATGTGGTCGGTTAGGCTTTGAAGTTGCGTTGTCGCGTCACAATCTATCGCGATATCATAATGTTAACAAGTATATATCGACGGAGGGGTCTTCTGGGGACGAAAGACCGGGTGACCGTTTGCCGGCGCATGGCCCTTGTCAAATTCCTGTCGCTTAGTCGCTCCAGCGCCGGTGGCCCTGCATCCTTTCGGGCCCGATCGGATGCAGGTTTACAATCTTCCGGCCGCCGCGTCGATCAGATCAGGGCAGCGATCGCGGGGCCAGGCGCACATACTTGATGGCGCGCCGGTAATAGGTGTAGGCGATATGGAGTGTGCCGTCGCCGCCCTCAATGATCGAGGGATAGGAGAATTCGCGATTCAGCGAATCCTTCGAATTGTTGCTGAGGCAGAAGCCATCGCCGGTATCGAGATCGATGCGATGCGGAAAGCTCTTGCCGCCATCCCTAGAGATCGCCAGGCTGAGCGGCGCCCGGGGCACGCCCCAGACCGCCTTGCGGCCGATATGGGCGACAACAGTCGCCTCTCCCGCCTCGTCACCCTCGATTTCGTCATAGAGCGACTGGCGGCGTGCGTCCGACATCGTCGCATTCGAATGGTTATAAACCATTGCGATTGCTCCATCATTCAGGACGGTGGCCTGGATCGAGGAGTTGTTGTTCGGCAGTTCGGTCGGCGCGGGCGCGCTCCACGTTTCGCCGCCGTCGGACGATCGGCTGGAAAGGATGCTCTCGGCGAAACGATTGCGGTAGAAGGCGACCATTTCGTCGCCGCCGAGCGGCAGGATGTTCATGTGCACGGCGCCGATACTGTCTGGAATATCGCGCATCTGCCAGCTGGCGCCGCCGTCGCGCGAGATCAGCACCGCTGCCGTATCGGCGTCGCCGCTCCAGCGCTGGCCGTTGAGGCCGACGCAGCGGAAGACCGGAAGCAGCCAGTCGCCCCTGCCATTGACGACGATCGGCTGGCGAACGAAGGTGCCGGGGCTGTCACAGAGGACGCTGACCGGCCCGAAGCTTTTGCCGCCATCGTCCGATATGCGGCATTTGACAACGGAGCCGTCCTGATTGCCCGAGGTTTGCGAGGTATAGAGCAGCCAAGTCTTTCCGTCAGGAGCATTGAAAATCAACGGATTCTGCTCGGATTTCTGTGGGTCGTCGCTCATCTTCTCCGGCTCGGACCAGCGCTCGGCGTCCGGTGCTAACCGCGACATGTAAATCGAAATATCGCCCATGCCCTCCATCGTGCCGCCGAACCAGACGCAGGTCAGCGTTCCGTCGGGCAGAAAGGCGAGATTTGCCGCATGGTTCTGGATGCAGGGCGAGGGCAGGTAGGCGTCGGCCCGGCCCTCGATGGCGGGGCGAGGGGTGATAAGCCCGGTCATCATGGCGGGCACGACTTCCGAAGGCAGGCCGGTAAAGCTCATGGCGGGGTCTCCTCAAGGCAGCTTGGCATAGCTTTCGGCAAGTGCGGCGTAGTCCGCCTCGCCGAGCGGCATCAGCGGCGGGCGCGTTCGGCTCCAGGCGGGATTGCCCGTCTTCAGCCCCACCATTGCCTTGATGGTCGGGATCTGGACGTAGGAGTTGGAAAGCGTGCGATAGGCGTTGATACGCGCCTGCGCCGCCTCGACATCGGCGGCGCGCGCCTCGTCATGGACGTGGTCGTAGATGGTGCGCAGCGAATCCGCCACCAGATTGGAGGTGGCGGTGATGCAGCCGGCGCCGCCGGCCTTCAGCAGCGGCAGCAGCAGCGGATCGGCGCCCGCCAGCACCGAAAAACCGGGATGCGCGGCGATAATGGCCTGCATGTTATTGAAATCGCCGGCAGATTCCTTGATGCCGACGACCGTTTCCGGGAAGGCGGCAATCAGCCGGCCGATCAGCGGAATGGACAGCGGCACGCCCGAGACCTGCGGGATATGATAGAGGATGACCCGAAGGCGCGTGTCGGCGACCTTTTCCAGCACCTGCGAATAGGCGGCGAACAGGCCGTCGTCAGAAACGCCCTTGTAATAGAAGGGCGGCAGCATCACCACCTTGGTGACGCCGAGCGACAACGCGTGCCGGGTCAGTTCCACGGTCTCCGGAATGGCGACGACCCCAGTGCCCGGCAGAAGCCTGTCGGCGGGAATGCCGGCCTTCACGGCCGCTTCCAGAACGGCGCGGCGCTCGGCTCCGGAGAAGGAATTGGCCTCGCCCGTCGTGCCGAGCAGGGCCACGCCATGACATCCTTCAGCCAGCAGCTGCCGGCAATGATCGGTGAAAAGCGCCAAATCCGGCGTGTTGTCTGCCGTCAGCGGCGTCGCGGCCGCACTGAAGACGCCTGTGATCCTGTGATGGCTCATCCTGTCCCCCTTCGGCGCGTCCTGTCTTGCCGATCCGCGGTCGAACCGCCCGGCTGCGCATCCGATTGTCTTCGTCTGTTTGCGATGGAGTGCTAAGAACTTTTCCATTGCGGCGATTTTGTCAAGAAGACAAAGTGCCTTCATGGGAGAGTAAAAAATTATCTATTTGATATTGCTTCAATATTTTTCAATGTAAAATTTGTCCGAACGAAAACCGTGATTTTTTGTTGACATATTTACAATAACGAGAGAACCATAAGGAACGGATTGTGCTGCGCCTGGCAGGTGCAGGGAGAGCGCCGCCGAATTCACCGTGGGAGGGAATGCCATGTCTTTTGATCAATCTGATAAAACCAATCTATCGCGTCGCAACGCACTGAAGCTCGGTCTTGCGGCCGGCGTCGGGCTCACCGTGTTCGGGATGAATGCCCGCATCGTGATGGCTGACGAGGGCCAGGTCCTGAAAGTCGCACATCCGGCCTTCGACCAGGACTGGTCACCGCTGCGCGGCGGCGGCAGAACCTTCCGCTGGAATTCGATCTGGTGGGCAGCGCCGATGTATTTCGACAGTGAAGGCAATATCAAGCCTTACGTCTTCACCAGCTGGGAATCGGCCGACAACACGGTGTGGACCTTCAAGATCGACCCCAAGGCGGTTTTCTCCGATGGCAGCAAGATCACCGCGGCCGACGTCAAGGGATCGTGGGAAGTCGCCTCGATGCCGAACACCAAGAGCCAGCGCGCCGACCAGGTGCTGAGCAAGGTCAAGGGTTATGCCGAAATCGCCGCCGGCTCCGGCAACGAGCTGACCGGTGTCGCAACACCCGACGAGGGAACGGTCGTCGTGACGCTGGCTGCCGCCGATCCGATCTTCTTCATGCGCCTGGCAAATCACATCGCGCCGATCACCAAGGCGTCGCAGTCGCGCGGCAGCGACGGCGAGGAGATCATCGACTGGTACAAGCCCGACAGCAAGCCGGTGTTCTCCGGCCCCTTCAAGCTGACCAGCATCGATATCGACGCCGGCAAGCTCACCTTCGAGCCGAATGAGAACTTCTTCGGGCCGAAGCCGAAGCTCGCGCGCATCGAGGTCACCTCGATCGAGGATAATGTGACGGCGACATCGCTGATCAAATCCGGCGAGTTCAATGCCCATACCGAGCTGGTCACCTCGACGATCATCCAGGATCTCGGCCCGGAATTCTCGGCCGGCCCGCTGATCCCGACCAGCCAGCACTTCTGGTTCAACATCTCCCGCGCGCCGATGGATGACCCGAAGGTCCGCCAGGCGCTGATCATGGCGGTCGACCGCGACGGTCTGTTCAAGGCGTCTTATCCGGATGGGCCGCACAAGAAGGCCGACCAGATCCTCAACTCGGTTCCAGGCGCCGAGAATTCCGGCTTCGAGCCCTTTCCCTATGATCCGGCAGCCGCCAAGAAGCTGCTTGCCGAGTCGAGCTATGGCGGACCAGAGCGCCTGCCGAAAATCATGTTCGTCGGCATCTCGGCGCCGGCCATTCAGGCCGCCGCCCAGTTCATTGCCGAGCAATGGCGCCAGAACCTCGGCATCACTGCGGTCGACATGAAGCCGCAGCAGGACGCCTATGCCGGTCCGGACCAGAATTCGGTCCAGATCTTCCGCGACGACGTCGGCACCCGCGTTCCCGATGCCGTCTCCTATCTGGCGGGCTGCATCGCCTCGACCTCGTCGAACGCGCAGAACAAGCTCGGCGGGTATAAAAACGACAAGGTCGACAGCGCCCTTGCCGAAGCGACGACCAGGGCCGCGGACGATCCGCAGCGCATCGCCCTCGCCCAGCAAGCCCAGAAGGCGTTCCGCGACGATTGGGCCTTCATCCCGTGGTATTCTCAGGCGATGTCGCGCTGGGCCACCAAGGAAGTCAAGGGTCTGGACAAGAACCTCGACTGGCAGATCGTCGAGCCGTGGAACATTTCGATCGGTTGATCCGGAGCAATCGTTCCTGGCGATAAACGCGCGGAGGCTGCAAGGCCTTCGCGCAAGTTTCAAGAAGAGATGCGATCTGCCGCGCTTCTGCGAAAGACGGGCCGCATCGACAACAGGTGGGAGGTGGCCTTGCTGCGCTACGTGCTAACCCGGTTTGCCATCTGGATTCCATCCGTTCTGGTGGTGATGCTGGCCGTCTATGCGCTGGCCTTCTATGGCGCCGGCGACCCGATCAAGCTGATCTTCCTGCGCGCGCCGGGCGACGTCGCCTATAATCCGCAGCGCATCGAAGCCATCCGCGAAAGCGCCGGCCTCAACCGGCCCTTCATCGAGCAGTTCGGTCTTTACATCTGGAATCTGCTGCATGGCCAGTTCGGCAATTCGCTGACCTCGGGCCGCGCCGTGTGGGCAATGGTCTCGGCCGCTGCCCCCGTCTCCTTCCAGCTTGCCCTCTGTTCCGTCATCCTGACGACGGTCGTCGCGATCCCGCTCGGCATGATCGCCGCGCTGAACCAGAATTCGCGCCTCGATTATTCTATTCTGGGCTCGGCGCTTTTCCTCTGGGCGATCCCGGCCTATGTCGCGGGTCCCCTGCTGATGGTCGGCCTCATCGTGCTGCTGCCGGGGGCAAGCGTGCCCTATGGCTGGGGCGGCATCTTCGATGTCCGTATCCTGCTGCCGCTGCTCGTGCTGTCCTTCCAGCCGATCGCGCTGATCGTGCGCCAGACCCGGGCTGCCGTTATCGAGGTGCTGTCGGAGGATTTCGTCCGCACCGCCCGCGCCAAGGGCGTTCCGGAGATCATCGTGGCGCTGCGCCACATCCTTCGGCCGGTATTGACGCCTGTGGTGACGCAGCTCGGTCTGATCATGATCACCATCGTCAACGGTGCGATCTTCGTCGAACTGGTTTTTGGACTGCCGGGTCTCGGGCGCCTGACGGTGCAGGCGCTGATCAATTCCGACTATCCGGTCATTCTGGCGATCACGCTGATCGGGTCATTCCTGGTGATGGTGTCGAACCTTTTGGTCGATGTGCTCTATCCGCTGCTCGACCCGCGTGCCAATGATTCAAGACGGAGCCGCTGACCATGTCCGCAATCCCTCTTTCCACCCCTGAAACCGTCGAGGAACAGCCGGTCAGTCTGTGGCGTGATGCCTGGTATCGGCTGAAGCGCAACAAGCTCGCCATCTTCGGGCTCGTCGTCGTGCTGATCCTCGCCTTCACGGCAATCTTCGGGCCTTATCTGACGCCTTACGATTATCTGAGCCAGGATCTCAACGCCCGCAACGCGCTGCCGTCGATGAGCCATCTCTTCGGAACCGACGATCTCGGCCGCGACGTCTTCAGCCGCGTGGTCTTCGGCACGCGGACCGCTTTCCTCGTCGCCGTCATCGTCACCTTCTTCGCGGTGCTGATCGGCCTCACGCTCGGCGCCGTTGCCGGTTTCTTCGGCAATCCCTTCGACCGCGCCATCATGTGGCTGACCGACGTGACGATGTCGGTTCCCAACTTGCTGCTCGTCGTCGTCATCAACGCCTCGCTAAAATCGCCAATCACCCGATGGATGGAGGCGCGTTACCTCGAGACCCTCAATCCCTTCTATCGCCAGACCATATGGGTGGATTTCATCCTGGTCTTCGGGTCGATGGCGCTGATCTCCTGGCCGCCTTATGCTCGTCTGGTGCGCGCCCAGGTGCTGTCGATCCGCAGCCGGCCCTATATTACCGCGGCGCAGGCGCTCGGCCTGTCGAACTGGGTCATCATCAAGCGGTATGTCGTGCCGAATGCGCTGGGGCCGCTGATCGTCTCGGTGAGCGCCGGTCTCGGCACGGCGATGGTGCTGGAAAGCGCCTTCAGCTTCCTCGGCGTCGGCGTCAATCCGCCGACCCCGAGCTGGGGCAACATGATCTCGGACGGCCTTCGCGTCTGGCAGCATTATCCGCATCTTCTCGCCGCTCCGGCGGCCGTGCTCGGCCTTGCCTCGGTTGCCTTCAGCTTCCTCGGCGACGGTCTTAACGACGCGCTCAATCCGCGGGGCAGCAAATGATGGACACTCAAAACACCGAACGCCTGCTCGATGTCAGGGGCCTCACCGTCGAGATCGACGGCCGCAATGGTCCGGCCGTCGTCGTCGACGGCATCGATCTCCATGTCGACAAGGGCGAGACCCTCGGCGTCGTCGGCGAATCCGGCTGCGGCAAGAGCCTCACCATGCTGAGCCTGATGCGGCTGCTGCCGAACAAGATCAAGGTCGCCAAGGGTACGGCCACTTTCGACGGCCGCGACCTGCAGACGATGTCGAATGCCGAGCTGCGAAAGGTGCGCGGCGGCGATATCGGCTTCGTCTTTCAGGATCCGATGACCTCGCTCAATCCGGTCATGCGCGTCGGCGCCCAGATCTGCGAGCCGCTGATTTATCACCGCGGCATGAAGAAGGCTGAGGCCCGTGCCCGCGCCGTCGAGCTGCTGCGCCTCGTCGGCATTCCCGGTCCTGAAGAGCGGCTGCAGGCCTTTCCACACGAGCTTTCGGGCGGCATGCGCCAGCGGGTGATGATTGCGATCGGCCTTGCCTGCAATCCGAAACTGCTGATCGCCGATGAGCCGACGACGGCGCTCGATGTCACCATCCAGGCCCAGATCGTCGATCTGGTGAAGGATCTCAGAACCAAGCTCGGCATGTCCGTCGTCTGGATCACCCACGACCTGGCGCTGATCGCCGGCCTGGTCGACCGCGTCGCCGTGCTCTATGCCGGCACGGTCGTCGAAGACGCACCGGTCGACGAGCTCTATGCCCACCCGAGCCATCCCTATACGCGCGGCCTGCTTTCCTCGATCCCGAAACTATCCGATCCGCCGGCAAGCCGGCTGAGTTCGATCGGCGGCACGCCGCCGGAGCCCGGCCGCCGGCCCAAGGGCTGCCCGTTTGCGCCACGCTGCCCGTTGGTGGAGGCGATCTGTCACGAGAAGGTGCCACAGCTTGAACCTTTGAGCGGCAGCGGCAATCACCGGGCCGCCTGTTTCGTCGTCCAGAGAATGCAGGAGGCGGCATGATGGGTGCTCAACCGCTGCTCAAGATCGAAAACCTGGTCAAGCATTTCCACGTCAAGCTCGGCGCCTTCGGTGAGCGCTCGGCAACTGTCTATGCGCTCGACAATGTCAACCTCGACATCATGGAAGGCGAGACGCTCAGCCTCGTCGGCGAATCCGGCTGCGGCAAATCGACGACCGGCTTCACCATCCTCAATCTCTACAAGGCGACCAGCGGCAAGGTCGTCTACAAGGGTCAGGATCTCGCGACGCTCGACGAAAGGCAGATGCGGCCGTTCCGCCGTGACTTGCAGATCGTCTTCCAGGACCCTTATTCGACGCTCAATCCGCGCATGACGGTGGGCGAGGCAATCGGCGAGCCGATCCTCTTCCACAAGCTCTGCACAAAAGCCGAACTCAAGGAGCGGGTGGCGGCGCTGCTGACCGATGTCGGCCTGCCCACACGCTTTGCCCAGCGTTACCCGCACGAGCTTTCCGGCGGACAGCGCCAGCGCGTCGTCATTGCCCGGGCGCTCGCCTGCCAGCCGAAATTCATCGTCTGCGACGAGGCGATTTCGGCGCTTGACGTGTCGATCCAGGCGCAGATCATCAACCTCCTGCTCGATCTGCAGGAGAAATACGGGCTGACCTATCTCTTCATCGCCCATGATCTGGCGGTGGTGCGCCATATCAGCACCCGCGTCGGCGTCATGTATCTCGGGCGGCTTGCCGAACTTGCCAGCCGCGAGGAGCTGTTCGACAATCCGTTGCATCCCTATACCAGGGCGCTGCTGTCGGCCGTCCCGGAGACCGATCCGGAGCATGAGCGCAGCCGCCAGCGCCAGATCCTGCAGGGCGACGTCCCGAGCCCGCTGAACCCGCCGTCGGGCTGCCGTTTCCATACCCGCTGCCCGATCGCCATGGATGTCTGCAGCAAGGTCATTCCTGTCTGGAAGGAAGCAACGCCCGGCCACCTCGTCGCCTGTCATGCCGTCAGTACGGGTGAGATTCCATGACGCTGAAGGCCGCGATCATTGCCGACGATCTGACGGGCGCGCTCGATACCGGCACGCCCTTCGCCGCCGCCGGCCTTTCAGTCGCGGTCGCCGTCGATGTCGAGGCAGCCCGGGATGCGATCGCCACCGGCTGCGATGTCGTCGTCGTCAACACCGCTTCGCGCGCGCTGAACGAGCGCGGGGCTGCCGAAAGGATCCGACTGGCTGTGGAGATGCTGGGCGGCGCGAAGCCCGGTATCGTCATGAAGAAGATCGACTCCCGGCTGAAGGGCAATGTCGCGGCTGAAAGTCTGGCACTGGCCGGTGCGCTCGGCCTGAAGAACATTCTGGTGGCGCCTGCCATTCCCGATCAGGAGCGCCTGACCTACCGCGGCTGCGTCGTCGGCCGCGGTGTCGACCGGCCGCTACCGATTGCCGATCTGTTCGCGGGTGCGGACAATGTTGTCGTTGCCGATGCCGAAGACGATACCGATCTCGATCAGATCGTCGAGGGCCATGTCTGGCTGACGACGCTTGGGGTCGGTGCGCGCGGCCTCGGTGCGGCATTCGCTCGCCAGCTCAGTGAAACGGGGCGACGGCCGGTGACGGAATTTGCGGCAACCCCGCGCACACTGTTTGCCTTCGGCTCGCGCGATCCGATCACCTCAGCCCAGATGAACCGGCTCGAAGCCTCGGGCGCCCTGCGTATGGTGGTGGATGCTCCGATGGGGCAGATCGAATGCGGGGAGGGCTTGGCGCTGCCGGTTCTGCTGCGCTGCAGCGGCGACATGGCAGCCGATGCGATGCTCGTCGCCGGTGATTTTGCCGCAGGCGTCAAAAGGGTGATCGACGATACCAGGCCCGATATGCTGATGGTCGGCGGCGGCGACACCGCGCTTGCGGTTTTCCGTGCATTGGGAGTGAGGATGCTCATGCCGAAGGGCGAGATCGAGGCCGGCATTCCCTGGTTCGATGTCACGGCCGCCGACGGGCGGTCTTTTCGATGCGCAGTCAAGTCGGGGGGCTTCGGTAAGCCGGATAGTTTGTTAAAACTGGTTCTTCGGAATCAGGCGGCATAAGATACCGCCGGGGAGAATGACGTGGTTGAAGTGAATGGCGATTCTTTGAACGCGGATGCCGGCCCGCCGGGCAAGCCCGAACGCGGCAAAGCCGTCAAGCTGGTCGACCGCGTCTTCGACCAGTTGCTCGAGCGTATCCGCGGCGGGAACTATCCGCCGGATTCGCGCCTGCCCGGCGAACATGAACTTGCCTCGATGCTGGGTGTTTCCAGGCCGATCATCCGCGACGCGCTGGCCCGCCTGCGCGATCAGGGCATGGTCTATGCCCGCCAAGGCGCCGGCACCTTCGTCAGCGCCCATGGATCGCCGACGACGCAGCTTGCCTATTCGCCTGTTAAGACCATCGCCGACATTCAGCGCTGCTACGAATTCCGCCTGACCATCGAGCCGGCCGCCGCCTATTTTGCCGCCAAGCGGCGCAACGAGCAGGCGATCCAGAAGATTGCCAGCGCCCTTGCCGATCTGCGCGAGGCGACCAGCCATCAGCTTCACCGCACAGATGCCGATTTCATCTTCCACCGCGCGGTGACGGAGGCAGCCAACAACCATTATTACACCGCCTCGATCGATGCGCTGAAGGCCCATATCGCCGTCGGCATGCATCTCCACGGTCTTTCTCTGCTTGGCCCACGCCAAGGGCTGGAGCAGGTCTACGAAGAGCATAACGCCATCTACAAGGCGATCGCCGACGGGCGGGCTGACGACGCGCAAAGGCTGATGAAGGCGCATCTCGAAGGCTCCCGCGACCGTCTGTTTGAGGGCAGGGCACTCGACCTGTCCTTCTGAGGCAGATCGGCCGCCCGGATCGTCGGGATGCCAGAGAGGTCGTGGGTGCCCCCGCCTTCCCAGCTTATTTGTTGAGTTCTTTGGCCATCTCGAGGCTCTGTTCCAAAGCAAGTCGCCATAGCGCTTGAACAGATCGATCGCGTCTTCGTGGGCAGGTCCTGGTCTGAGTGATATTGCTTGTTGAAGTCGTCCCCCTGCAGGCCGTTCAGCTTGTCGAGCATGCTCTGCTGATCGGACGTCATAGCGCTCGGAAGCGTGGCTTTGACCTTGCCGCCGAAACCAGTGCCTTGAGTTCGTCGGTGGTCTTCTGGTGGTCGGGGACCATTTGCTGGGCGAACGCCTTGGTCGCATCGTCGCCGCGCTCGACGGCCAGCTTGCTGGAGGCAATTTCAAACATATCGCTGGTGGCTGCCTCCTTGACGAAATCCTCGGTTTTTGGCGGGACGCCGATCAGAGAATTGACACCGGTCTTTTCGGCCGCGGATTGTGCGAAGGCCGGGACGCCAAACGCGAGGGCGAGCGAGGCGATAACGAGGCGTGGACAGGCTGAGGGTTCTCCTTTTTGTTTCAGCCGGATGTCTGCTTCTTGATGATGCTGATGTTGCCGCTCACTTCGAGGATGGCAAATTTTATCTCCGTCACGCTCTCGATGCCCTCCTGGCTTCGAGCCGCTTGCATGACATCTTCCTTCTGCAGGCGGGCGCCCTTGAGCGCGCCTTCGTCGTAGACGCCATCCGTCACCAGGATGGTCGGAACCCCATCGATAATATGAGCAGCGCGAGGCCACCACCTCTTCACGTAGGAGAGGCCGATGTCGGTGGTAAACAGCGTCAGGATCAAGATAACGGCGTTGGTAATCGAGAAGTCGTCGCCCAGCATCGCCTGCTGCGTTGTCTCGGAGATAACCAGCACGATGACCAGGTCGAATGGCGTCATCTGGGCCAATGTCCGTCGCCCCGACAAGCGGATGATCACGAGCAGCGTGAAATAAATTGCCAGTCCGCGGAATACTGCATCCACCGTGCCGCCCTCATGGAAAGATGAAAGTGGATTGGCTACGGACCTCTCCACCCAGGCCGATGGAGGCGCGACGAGCGCCGGCGAGTTGCGTTTGCAGACGGAACACGATCTGCGTCGGCCCCGTCGGATCGGCCGGGAACACGTAGCCTATCCGGCCCTCGCGCGCGAAGGTCGCCTTCTGGGGCGGATCGATGCCCTGAACCGAGAAAGTTTGAAGAAAGGCGGCATCGACTGTGAAGACCCTGTCTTCGGATGACGCCGTGAAGTTCACCGTCATATCCTCGGGAGCATTCCACCGGGAGATGATGGGAAAGTCCACGGACCCATCCGATAACAGCAATGTTTGCCGTGAAAACGGGCCCCCTCTTCCAAGTAAACCCAGCAAGCAGGTCGCCAGAAGAAGGGTGAACATAATCCAGGAAAGACGTTGAACCGCCCAGAACCGTTGCTGGAACTCGGTATGATCGAGCACGCCTTCGGGCAGCGCAGGCAATTTGTCTGTTGTTTCCATGCCCTTTTCCTGTGCATTTGGCAGAGAAGCTGGGCCGGACGCAAAAGTTCCAGGCGATGGCACCGTCGCCGTGTACATCGGATGTGCGGCAGTCCAGGCGTCTTCACCGATCAGGGGAACGAAGACCACCCCGCCGAGATCGTCTTCCTCGAACGCGGCGGGGCCGGTGCGCATGACGCGTTTCAGGCGTTGCTCTTGACTGCGGCCGACCGGGATGATGAGCCGCCCTCCAATGTCCAACTGCTCCTTCAAGGCGGAGGGCACCTCGGGTGCTGCCGCAGAAACGACAATGGCGTCGAATGGGGCGGCTTCCGGCCAGCCCTTGCTGCCGTCGCCCACACGAACATCAATATTTCGATATCCGAGCGTCTCGAACCGTTCCCTGGCCTGAAGCGCCAGCCTTTCATGGCGCTCGATGGAATAGATCTGCCTTGCGATCCGGCTCATCAAGGCTGAAGCGTAGCCTGACCCCGTTCCGACCTCGAGCACTTTGTCGCCGGCTTTCAGATCGGCCTTTTCGAGCATCAGAGCCACAATGAACGGCTGCGAAATCGTCTGGCCCTCACCGATCGACAGCGGCGCGTCGTCATAAGCGTATTCCTCGAAGCCCGGCGCGACGAATTTTTCGCGAGGCACCGTGCGCATCGCCTCGATGACGCTTCGATCGCCAATGCCACGGCGCGTCAGCTGATGCTCCACCATGCGTTCTCGGATGCGTGTCATATCCATGGATCGGCTCCACTGTCGCCGGTTGCACCTGGGGCGAGCTTCTGGGCCGGGCAGAAGAATGCAAAGCAACGGAGGGTCCGTCATTCCATGCGTTGCTCGGTCCATGTGGGGAACTTAGTGTGAAGAGCGAAGTTCGACAGGCATATGCAAACGGGAAATACCATTCCCATGAGGTATCAGTGTCCACGAACCCCCTCATTACCGAACCGGTCGAAGACCTTGCCTCACGCCTTGAGGCGATGACTGACGACGAAGTGTTTGCGACCATGAGCGAGCTGGAAAGAGCAAGCGAAGCTGCTGGAGACGACGCGGCAGAAGAGATCCTTCCCCGGATTGCTTTGACCGAAAGTGAGATCGAGCGGCGCTATCCCGGCGAACTGCTCGCGCCCTATCGCAACTGGAAGCAACGACAAACGCTGCTGTGACGATGTCGCTGCAGACGACCTTCCGCCGACACAAAACAAAGATGGAGGTTTCAATGAGCAGTTCCGAGACGACGACGGATCACAAGGTGATCCAGAAATGGGCGGAAAAAAGGGACGGTAAGCCGGCGGTGATCCGCGCCGGCGGTAAAGGCGGCGGCGTGCTGCGCATCGATTTCGGTGAAAAGGAAGAGGAATTCGACGAGATCGGCTGGGACGAATTCTTCAGGATCTTCGACGAGAACAAGCTGGCTTTCCTTTACCAGGACAAGACCAAGGACGGGAAGACGAGCCGTTTCAGCAAATTCGTCGAGCGCGGTTAACCGCTGGACGCCGCTTTGGAAGTCCGATCGGGTCGCTGCCGCGGCGCCAAGCCAGCCGGATGGCTCTGGATGATGGCGTCGCGCCCGTCGGGGCTTTTCACGATGTTTCGCCCCGCCAGTCGTCCGTGGCGCGTCAATCTCGGTTATGAAGAAATGTTCCGTCGATCAGCGACATCGACATGTCGAAGGAGATCTCGCGCGGTGTAGGTGTCGGAGAGCTTTAAGCTTCCACCTCGCCGTAGAGCTGACCGCACATCGTCAGCGATCGGCGCATCGCAGCGACGCGGTCTTCTGCATCTTTGGGAGAATAGGCCCAGATCTCGGTCGCCCAACTCTTGCCGTCCATATCATATTGCAGGGCAAACCTGTAGAGCCGGCGGTCATCGGCGTCTGTGGTTACGAAACCGGCATCAGGACCGTCCCGACCGTTTCTGGCTCTGCTGAAACTGAGAACATTCACAACGTGCTCCTTCGCCACACATGGTACGGTTCCCGGAATGAGGCGCCGCTTTCCAAGTGCCTAACCAAGTCGTCTGGTTTTCGTTCCCTCTCGAAGTCGCAGGGGACCGAGTTTCCGACTGTACCGATACAGATGGCGCGGCCGAGCCGAACGGTGCATTTGTAAATCACGCTCACGCGACTACTTTATGTGAAGTCATTCACTCCTCTCGGTTGGAGAGAGGAGACGAACGGGAGCAAGTCATGTGCAGAAATATCAAACCCCTTTTCAATTTTGATCCGCCGGCGACGGGCGAGGAGATTCATGACGCCGCGCTTCAATTCGTGCGCAAGTTGAGCGGAACCACTAAGCCGTCGAAACGCAATGAGGCAGCGTTTGAGCAGGCGGTTATGTCAATCGCCAAATGCGCCCAAGAGCTGCTCGGTTCGCTTGAGACCTCCCAACCTCCTCGTGATCGAGAGGAAGTTGCCGCAAAGGCGCGCGCGAGAACAGCGATCCGCTTCGCGTAAAAGAGCTCCCGCTTGCCTTGCCTCATAACCCGAGCAGATGCCGGCTGCTTGCGCGCTTCGACATCCTTCGGATCCAAGGTTGGTAACGGTCCACCGTTTTGAGTATTGAACGAGAGCTCGATCTAAAGCTCGCTGCGCACAAAGCGCCCGCGCTTAGGTTCCCGAGTTCCCGTAGCGTTGACGGCTGACGATGATGGAGCCAAACGCGGTTGGTCCTCGCGCAATTGCTTGATCTCAACAGGCGTCTTCATGATGATTTCCGTGCGGGAACGGTATGGACACGCCTGCTTGCTTGAACGCGTCCCCAAGCGCCATCAGCACCTTGCCCCTGACATTCGTCAGTTGCTGGCACTCTATAGAGGTCGAAACGGGTAACCGACGTCCGAGGTCTCTGATACGCTGCACTGCGAGGTCAGTGGTCGGGTCTATCGAACGCAGCCGCGAAATCGGTCCGGTTACGCAAATGACGACCGCCATTTCTCGGTAAGTAATCCCGACGGACCCTGAACGGGATCGCTGTGGGGTAGCGGCACAGACGAGATTTTCGCCAGCATTTCGCTCGAAGCAGCCGAAGTCTGGATGTCGGCATGCTGCCCTTTAGGATAAGCACCAACCACCTGGAAGTCCGAGGTGCAACCGAGATTCTGGTGCCCCGTCCCGGCCGGAAGCACCAAACAGTCTCCCGCCGCCACCTTCAGTGCTTGACCGCTGGGACCGCCGATCAGCAGGGTGGCGCTACCAACAGCAATCCCAAGCACCTCATGGGCGCCGGAATGGTAGTGCTGATAATCGAAGACACCGTTTATCCAGATGCCTGTCCAACCATTGGCTGCGAAGCGACTCTTGAAATCAGCTGCTCCACCATCGGCAGAAAGCCCCCTGTAAAGCAACACAGGAAGACGCTGATTGTTCGGAACCCAGTCACTTGGCTCGAAAATTATCGCCTCGGCGTTCATGTTGAATCCTAAGGTCGCCATCGATTGCCGCGGTGCGACGGCCGCAGAGCGTTCAAGTCATTCATACAGGTTTCAACACACTCTTGCACGGAAGGCATCTGTGCTGGCGCTTCAAAAACCTGAACCCTAGTCCCCGGGCCATTCGACGTGGACTATCTGTGCAATAGAGCGACAAGCGATATCGGTATCTCGACTGCGGAAAAATCCATTGCCGCACCGATAATCACCGCCCACACCACGATCAGGAAAATGAGCGCCGCAATCCTGATTTCGACTGGCCCCACTATCTGCTCCATCCCAACATATGCGTCCCCCCGGACAAACTGTTTTTATCCCTCGCCCAAATTCGCCATGCGCGAGGGATGATGCGCGACTGTCGGGAGCGTCGGCGCGGACAGCGTCGATGTCTTGGCTCTCTCAAAGCTGATGTCGCTTTGACCGGTCAAGTCGCCGGATATCGCCCTGTTGCTGCGTTCGAGATAATGCCCATCAAGGAAGGATCGGTAGGCGCCTGCGATACCTTCCTTCAGGCCTATCCTGGGAGACCAACCGAGCGTGCGAAGCTTGTCGACACTCAAGAGCTTGCGCGGGGTGCCGTCTTGCTTGGTGGGGTCGTGCGTGATCTTGCCTTCGAAACCCACGACCTTGGAAACGAGGTGTGCCAATTCGAGGATGGCGATGTCTTCGCCGGAACCGATGTTCACATGACTTTCGGCGGAATAGGTCTTCATGAGATGGAGGCAGGCGTCGGCGCAATCGTCGACATGAAGGAATTCGCGCCGCGGCGTGCCGGTACCCCAGATACATATCTCTCGCTGCCGATTGATCTTCGCCTCATGCGCCTTGCGGATGAGCGCCGGCATGACGTGGCTCGAGTCGAGGTCGAAATTGTCGCCTGGACCATAGAGGTTGGTCGGCATGGCCGAGATGAAATCCTTGCCGTGCTGTTTGCGATAGGCAGCGCAGAGCTTTAAGCCGGCGATCTTGGCGATCGCATACCATTCATTCGTCGGCTCAAGCGAACCCGTCAGAAGTGCCTCCTCGACGATCGGCTGATCGGCGAATTTCGGATAGATGCAGGATGAGCCGAGAAACATCAGTTTTTCGACGTCAGCTCTATGGGCTGCGTGGATGACGTTGGCTTGAAGAACCAAATTGTCGTAGAGGAAGTCGGCCGGATAGGTAGCATTGGCGAGAATGCCGCCTACCCTCGCCGCAGCCAGGAAGACAGCATCGGGACGATACTTGCTCATCCAGGCTTCCACCTGCTCCTGACATCTGAGATCGACCTCGGCGCGGGGGGCGGTCAAAATCTCGCAGCCCTCCGAAGCGAGACGCCGCACGATCGCAGAACCCACCATGCCGCGGTGGCCCGCGACATAGACCCTTTTTCCGGCAAGGCTGTAGATCACCTCAGGCATAAGCAAAACCCTTGGTGACACCGACCGACGGGACATTTCGTGCCATGACTTTCAGATCCTCGCGAACCATCTCGGCCACCAGCTGATCAAGACTGGTCTCATGTTTCCAGCCAAGCTTCGTGTGCGCCTTCGTCGGATCGCCGATCAGAAGATCGACTTCAGTCGGACGGAAGTAGGCCGGATCGATCTCCACCACACATCGGCCGGATGTCTTGTCGTACCCCTTTTCCTCGACCCCCTGGCCACGCCAATCGATCGGCATGCCCACCTTGGCAAAGGCCTTGTCGACAAAGGAACGAACCGAATGCGTTTCGCCGGTCGCAAGCACATAATCCTCCGGTTCGTCTTGTTGCAGCATCAGCCACATGCCGCGGACATATTCGCGTGCATGTCCCCAGTCGCGCTTGGCATCCAGATTACCGAGATAGAGCCTTTCCTGCAGTCCAAGATGGATAGCCGCCGCCGCCCGGGTGATCTTGCGGGTCACGAACGTTTCGCCTCGGATCGGGCTTTCATGATTGAACAAGATGCCGTTCGAAGCGTGCATGCCATATGCCTCGCGATAATTGACCACGATCCAATAGGCATAGAGCTTGGCCGCCGCATAGGGTGACCGAGGGTAGAACGGCGTCGTTTCGCTCTGCGGAACTTCCTGGACTTTGCCATAGAGTTCCGAGGTGGACGCTTGGTAGAAGCGGGTCTTCTTCGTCAGCCCCAGGAGGCGAATGGCTTCAAGCAGCCGAAGGGTGCCGGTGCCATCGGCGTTCGCCGTATATTCCGGGGTCTCGAAAGAGACTTGAACGTGGCTTTGTGCGGCGAGATTATAGATCTCGTCCGGTTGCGTTTCCTGAACGACGCGGATGAGGTTAGTTGAATCCGTCATGTCCCCGAAATGCAGGATAAAGCGCGGATTCTCGATATGAGGATCCTCGTAGAGATGCTCGATGCGGCTGGTGTTGAAGGACGACGAACGCCGCTTGAGGCCGTGAACAATATAGCCTTTCTCCAAGAGCAATTCGGCCAGATACGCACCGTCCTGACCTGTTATGCCCGTAATCAGCGCAACTTTTCGGTTCTCTCTCATTCCCGTATCCATGATTGCCCTCTAACTCGAATACCAATGCAGAAAGTGATGCTTCATGGTTCGGACAATCTCAAGAATTGAGCGATTACCATTAAGCGTGTTGTATTCAGGCTTTTGATCGTAGTATTTCATCAGAGATTTCGAAAAAAGCTCCGAGTCGCTGAAGTTATACAATGCGTGAGTTTTTGGATTTACGTTGTTGATCGCGACAAGGATTTCCGAGTTTCGCGAGCTTTTCATTTGCTGGAGGCCGAATTCGAACGCGCGGAGGCTCGTCCTTCCCCATCTGACAACTGCCAGTGTCCTTTCCGTCAGGGCAGTCAAATGCACAGTATCTGTCGAGACGAGCACAGGCGCGCTATCGAAGATGACAATATGGCCGGCCGCGCCTGCCATCTCGATGATTTCTGCCATGCCGTTAGAACGGGTGCGCCGCTGGAGACGGGATTTGCCCGATGGAATGAAGTGGATACCGCTTGGATGGCGGTAGACGATGTCGCGGATATCCGCCTGCCCATTCAGGAAATCGCTCAATCCGTGCGTTAGTTCCGACCGGAAAAACGAATCGAGCTTACCCCGGCGAAAATCGGCGTCAACCAGGAGCACCGGAATTGCTGCTGCGGCAAGCTCAATAGCCAGCGATCTCGCGACAAGTGACTTTCCATCTCCGCTGTGAGCCGACGTAACGACGATACTGTTCGGCAACTTGCCGCCACTGGACTGTTTGAGTGAAAGTACCACGGTACGAATTGCTTCGTCGAACATCGGGACCGGCATATGTTCGAACATCGTTTTCGAATTTTCCCTCCGCGCCAGACGCGGGATGAGTCCAGCCGGTATCGTGCGTGGTATTCGAGCGATTTGGTCGAAACTCCGGACGGTCCGGTCCCACATTTCGATCACGAAAGCAGCCGTTATGGCGGCCGAGATTGCAGCCAGGAGAGAGCCCACCAGATAGAAAAGCCGTCCACGTCCCTGTGATACCAGCGGCACTGCAGCCGGTGAGAAAACCTCCAATTCCGCCCCCGGCAGCTTGGCCTTGGCGGCAAGGTCACGGCGCTGGTCCTCAAGCTTGTCGAGTTCCGCTTGCTCCTTTTCGGCAATACGCTGCAGGCGCGTCAGTTCCGTCTGCGCCAGGGCATCGCGTGTGCGTTTCTCCTGAGCGACAGCCAAGATGGATTGCACTGCGTTGGCTTCATGATCGAGCGCGACGAGCTTGGCGCGCATTGTTTGGAGATATTGCTTGTTCGCAAGGTCGAGATCGATACGGGATTGTTGGATCTTCTCGCGTAAATCCACCACGGCCTCGGCATTGCCGTCATATGTCTGAAGAAGACGGGCGAGATCTTGCTCCTGTGCGTGGAGATCGCGCTGCTTGGTGGCAATACTGTCTGGCAAGACTATATTCTGCACTGCGACCGAAGCGTTATCCGTCGCTGCCAGCATGGATATCGTCGCCTTTACCTCCATCCGGCTTTCCTCGATTTTCCCTTGGCGGCCAGTGACTTCCAGGAGCGTTTTTATACGTTCATCTTGAGCGTCCTCTTTCGAGACGATGTCCATCGATTCTTGGTAGTTGCGGGCAGCGTCGCGAGCAGTATCCGAGCGAACCTGCTGTTCGGTGATGCGCTGTCGGATCCATTCTGCCGCTGCATCGAGGCGGCCACGGACGCTGTCCTTCCGCTCATCGAGGTAAATGCTGACGACCCGGTTCGGAACTGCGGCTGCGAGTTCAGCATCAGTCGCAGTGAAGCTGATCTGGATAACCTCACTCTTATCTTCATGCCAGACGCCGAGCGCTTGATAAAATACCGGGATGGTAGCTTCGATGCCGTCTCCCCCCGGCAAAGCGGATTTTTTCGTGTCGAACAAGCCGCGCAACTTTGCCCTGATTCTCTCAATGAACGAGATTTTCCGCAGCGCCGGATTGAATTCCGGCAGCGCGTTAAGTCGCATTTCGCGGACGACTCGCTCTGCGATGCTTCTGGAAAGAAGCCGCTCAGTCTCCGACTTCACGTCAAGCAGATCACCACGGCTGGTATCGTCCGCACCAAGTGCGGTCGCGAGAGGCTGGTGGACAATCAATCGGGCCCAGGCCTGATAGGTGGGCTTCAACCCGGAGATCATATTTGCCGCGGGCACCATCAGCAGCACGGTTATCGCAATGATCATGATCATTCTTCGCCGGATGAGACCGATGGCAGATGCCAAATCGAAGCGGTCCGCCTTGGTCTCTACCTGAAAGCGAGGATCATAGCGCATCGGCGAGATCGGAAGGTTGCGGTCCGGCGGAAGAGTAGAAATCGTCATCGTGCGCCAACCATGGCTTGAGGTTTCGCGGAAACGGTTTCGTAAAGTTTCTCGAGCGACCGCATATAAGCCCTCATGCTGAAATGGTTGAGATAATGCGCGCGCCCCTGGACGGCGAGGCGGATGCAGATTTCTGGATCCGACACCAGCTTCGCCAGGGCTGCGGCCAGGACATTCGGATCTCCGACGGGCACGAATATCCCAGTCTCACCGTCGGTAATGACTTCGTCATGTGCCCCAACACGCGTGGTAACGACCGCGAGCCCGTGGGACAGCCCTTCGAGCACCGCCATTGCCAGACCTTCCGCGTGCGAAGGCAAGACCAGGATATCTGCACGCGCACACAGGGCTCGCGCCTCAGCGGCGTCGAGCCAGCCGGGCATCTCTACCAGATTGGAAAGCGCCATGGCGTCAGCCTGACGGCGATAATCCTCGACCGGTCCGTCGCCTGCCAATACAGCCCGCCACTGGTGGTCTTTCATGACGGGGTGGCTGAGGGCCAACAGAAGGTCCGTGACACCCTTGCGTTCGCTCAACCGGCCAAGGAATACGATCAATGGTGTCTGGCCGACGCGAATATCGTGCGCCCCAGGATCGGGAACGCAATTATGGGCCACGAGCGTGCGAGCCTCGTCAACGCCAAGAAGTGCCGTCAGCGTCATGCGGTCGCGCTGGCCCAGGGCCACAACGCAATCGGCGTTCTGAAACATCCGACGAATAAGTCGCTTTTGACGGGGCGAGCGTTGCGCAAAGTCGCCGGCGTAATCGTAGTCGTGTAAGTGCAATATGTGGCAGCACCCGAACAAGCGGGCAGCCTCCGTCAGGATCAGTTTTCGCGACGTGCTGCCGCGGCCGGCGATATGGATATGGTGAATGCGCTCGGGTGCAACAATCCGATCCTTCGCCATCGTCAGGATGGCGCCGAGCAGGCGGGCGGGCGACGTCAGCCTGGACCATCGAGCCCCTCTGGTATCGGTGACGAAATGTTTTGTGCCGGTCTCTTTCGCTGTCTCCGTTATATAGCCGACCAGCCTGCCAATGCCGCCGCCGTTCTCGCAGCCGCCAGGAACATAATGGCGGACGCTAGCCGCGGTCCGTGCACCCATTCGATTTCTGTCCGTGAGGGCCTCCGTCAGCATGATCCGACCACCTCCCGATAGACCGCCGCAGCCTGGGCGCCGACCCGTTCAGGCGAATTCGGTCCTATGGCCCATTTGAGCGCCCTGTCTCCGTAGCGATTTCTAAGCACGCCGTTGTCCGCTAACGTCCTGATCGCGGCCGCAAGCTCCGTGGCATCACCTGGAGGGACCACCAATCCCAACCCGTTGGGCTCAACGGTGCTCCGCAACTCGCCGACATCCGTAACGATGATTGGTTTGCCAAACGCGGCGGCAAGGTTGAGCACTCCGCTTTGCGATGCTTCCGTGTAGGGAAGCACGACGATGTCGGTGTCCAGGAAAAGCTGGGCGACCTCTGCATCTTCGATAAAGCGATTGCGAATATCGTAGCGGCCGGGATCGCCCATAAGCGGCTGGAATATCGCCGGATCGTCGCCACGGCCTGCGACCGTGATGCGCAGGTTGGGAAGAACATCCTTGAGCATCGCCTCGGCCCTGACCAGATGTTCCAGGCCCTTATAGGCAAAAATCCGTCCGAAGAGCAGGACGCGCGTAGTTCCATGGGCATCGCGAGGCGCCATCTTCTGTCGCCGGGCGAGTTCCGCATAACGAAGGATGGAAGGATGCGACAGGACATGGACGTGATCGGCGGGTTTCGCGTATCGATCGAGAACCAGCTGCTTCAGTCCCTCGCCGTGGACGACAAGATGTCCGGATTGCTTCACCATCAATTCGGGAGCCCAGACGGGCAGCGTACGCGTATCGGAATCGCCGGGATGGATTTCCACATCATGAACGGTTGTCACGAGCGGGATCGGGCGCCAGAAGGGCACGGCGAGGTTCAGCCAAAGTGTAGAATTGCTGAGGAGGTGAATGAGATTCGGCTGCTCCCGCCGGATCAGACGCGTAAGCTGGTACAGAAACCAGGGATTGGAGAGAGAACGGTGTCTCGGCCAGTCCAGAAGGTGCAGGTCGACAGCCGGATCGATGGAAGAGGCGAGATGCGCGTAGCGCCGGCGCGGCACGGCAAGCACAACGTCCAAGTGTTGTGCAACGCCGCTGGCGAAGGAGATGGTATAGTCTTCCAATTCGGAAACCAACAGCAGCGCCTTCATTTCGATGCCTCCGACAAGCGGGCGTCGAGGGCGAGCCGTGTCAGGCCGCGCGCCGCACGCAAACTATCGCGCGTCCGGCGGAGCAGGTTCGGTTCGCCGGCGAAGAACAGGCCTTCTACGGCGAGCTTGAGCCGGCTGCGTGCATCGGCTCCCTGCAGCTTTGCCGACGCAATGCGATAGGGATAGTGATCCGTCAGGCGGAGTCTTGCCGGCAGTTCATGGGCTGAGAGAAACTGGTTCGTTGCTTCAACGGTATGCTGCCAGTGCGTCATCCGCCTCCTGAGCGTGGCGGCATCCTCGGTCGGGCGATACCAGTTGTTGTTGTGGATGCGATAGAATCCAAGCGGATCCGGCATGGCAATGACGTCCCCCAGAAACGGATAAATCCCCACGAGCCAGGCGTCGGCCGATATGCGGAACTGTTCGGGAATGCGGCCCGCAGCATCCCATGCGCTCCGTCGCACCGCGACGGCCGATGTCATCGGAAAAGGCCACCAACCGGCCGATCTGGTCAGCAGCGGCGACAAAGCGCCCGAACACAGGCTTCGGGGGATCGGCTTGGACGTCGGCGTGCCATCGACAAGCGTCGGCTGCAGTCGGTGATAGACGAGCGATGCTTGAGGGTTTGCGCGGAATGCTGCAGAGGTCGCCGACAGCTTGCCCGGCGCCCACCAGTCGTCGGCATCCAGAAAACAGAGGATCTCGCCCTTGCTTGATCCCACAGCGGTATTGATCGCAGCGGCCTGTCCTGCATTCTCCTGAAAGATCACCTTCACGCGGCCGTCATACGCCTCCAGAACAGACCGCGATTGGTCGGTAGAGCCGTCATCGACGACGATGATCTCGACGTTGCGTGCGTCTTGGCTCAGAACGCTGTCTATCGCCCGCCCAACGAAGCGAGCGTAGTTGTAATTATTGATGAGGACACTGAGGGCTGGCCGCTGCATGACGCGCTCTTAGGCGGGTTGCCGCGATGCACTGTGCAGCGCAAAGTTGCTTAAGAGCTCGATCTTTACGCAGCCTTCGCGGTTTGCAGCGCCGGTGATGGCGATATCCAAAATACCTCGGCCGGACAGCATATCGCGCGGAGACGATGAGATCGCCGCTGACGATGCCACAGCGAGGTGAGCGCCCGTTGTGTTGCACAGAGAACTAGGATTATGACGCAGAAACATAGAAATCCTAACCTTCCAGGCTTCGACTGCAGAGATAGCCTCTGTCAGAATTGTTGCCCCATTCCAGTGGAACCGCGGTTTACCCACCACGCATCACAAGACATTCATCGGCACGGTAGCGGTGAACGGACACGCGCAACATCTGCTCTTAAGGGCAATTGGCGGAGATGAAGACCCGTCTTTTGGGTAAATACCGGCTTATAGTTTAGGCGCAACATCGTCTTTGGGTGGAGCCAGGGTGCATTGGGCTTAGCCCGCACCTCCCTAGGAGAGGTTGACTGAGGATGTGGCTGAATGATTGCTTGAGAGTATCGCAGCCGGAAAGGCCGACACTTGTTTTTGATGTGCCGCGATCAACGGTCGCTTGTCTGTTCAATTCAGTCGGGACGGATAATGAGAGTAGATAGCCTCACAAGTGCCAGCGGACCAACCATCAGTTGGCGGGCTATAGAATGCTGGGGTGCCGGGATATCCCTTTTTGTTCAGGCAGGCGCCGTTCTGCCTCTTTTCCTTGCAGATGCCGACGGGGCGCTCAGCGATTCTGCCAGATCCATACTGCGCGTTCCTTGCTTTCCGGTATATTTATTTACAATTGTTATTCTAGTACGAAATTTTCCACAGTTTATACTGGCAATAAAACGAAATTTTATTGTTCCCCTGATCATCGCCGCGCCATTTCTGTCTACGCTGTGGTCAATAGATCCGACAACGAGCTTGCGGCGCGCAATCGGCCTTTTGTTTTGCCTGCTTCTTTCCTATGTTCTGGCGATACGTTTCACGCCTAGGCAGCTGTTGTTCCTGTTATTTGCAACTCTGGGCACCTGTATTGTTTTCAGTGTAGTTATCTCCGTGGTGTCGCCAAGCCTCGCCACGATGCCGGATGGTGCTATGCGGGGCGTCTTCATTCACAAGAACGTCCTGGGCTGGTACGCGTCTCTGACGATCTTGGTGGCGACGGCCGTGCTGATCGACGGGACGCTCGGCCTGCGGCGCACCGCCTTCACCTTGTTGGCCGCGGCTCTCATCTGCCTTGCAAGCTCCGGATCGATGACCGCGATCATTGCAACGTCAGTGGCCTATTGCCTGATCGGCTTTTATACCCTCTTGCAAAGAAGCAGCAGCATCGGCCGCGTCGTCATCGTCCTGCTTTTCATTCAGCTGTCTCTCGGCATTTTGATATCGCTTCACGAATTCCTGGTCCCGGCTCTTGAAGCGCTCGGCAAGGACGCGACTTTGACGGGTCGGGTGCCATTGTGGGAGCTGGTTGACCGCAAAATATCCGATCGATGGATGCTTGGTTATGGCTACCAGGCTTTCTGGACAGTCACGAACCCCGAAGCGACGCACATCTGGTTGATGCTCGGATGGGCGGCGCCCCACGCGCATAATGGATACCGCGATATCTTGTTGAGCTTTGGGGTCATGGGAATGGTTCCGTTTAGTCTGATGCTTCCCCAGGCGATCCGCCAGGGCGCAAGCCTCCAATGTCATGATCCGCAGTACGGGTGGCTCTGGCTCAATGTCCTGACGATCATGATTCTGGTGATGAATCTGACCGAGAGTATTTTTTTCGTTCAGAATGACGCTATCTTCATCTTGTTTGCCGCAACCATCATCATGTTTTCGCTGTACGCGCCCGTCGTTTCGATGAACCGTTCGCCACCTTTGCAGGCGCCGTCGCATGACCTTACGAGCGGGTTGCAGATATCATGAGACGGCGTTTTGGACTGATCCTGAGCATTCTGCCTGTCATGCTCTTTCCGCAATTCAGCAATCCGGCTCCCGTTGAGACAGAGATAGAAGCGCCAGAGCGCCTGCAGACGCTCGTCAGGGAGGCGACTTGCGCGGAAGCTTCCGCGACCTTGCCAGCCCAGTTGAATGGGACTTCTTTAAGCGGGGTATTGAGCGGCAGCAGCGGGGGGCGGACGATATTTTACGTTTCTCCGGATGGCAAAGACACGTGGAGTGGCCTCCATCCCACAGCAAATCAGCAGGCCGGCGACGGCCCTTTCGCCAGCATTGAAAGAGCGCGTGATGCTGCCCGTGCGAAGGGCGGCACCAACACGATCGCGCTGAGTAAAGGTGATTACTACCTTACTCAGCCGATCGTCTTTGACGGCCGCGATACGGGCTTAATCCTCACGGCAAGATGCAATGACACGCCGATTTTGCATGGGGGGCCGCGCGTGGGCAACTGGGCGCAGCAGGCCGATGGCCGCTGGACGGCGCCGCTGAAATTGCCGCCAGCTGAAGGGCTCGGAGACCTTTTCGTCAATGGTATACGCCAAACCAGGGCTCGATTTCCCAACGCTCCCGCTGATGGCGATCCCCGCAAGGGATGGTTGTTTGCCGCCAAGTGCGAGCCTGCCATCGACATGTGGGAAGGTAACACGCGCTTTTGTTTCCATGCCGGCGATCTGCCGGCAGTGGGTGATACAAGCGGACTGATCGTGAACATTGTTGGAGGGTATCAACCCGGCAGCCAGTGGGGCAATGATACCCTCCCAGTTGTATCAATTGATGACGCCGGCCGGACGGTCCATACCAAAGGCACAGGCTATTTCTTTACCGCAGAAGGCAGCCGCTATTTCCTTGCCGGGGCCGAGGCCTTGCTAGATGCTCCGGGAGAGTGGTGGTACGACCTTGCCGCAGGCCAGCTTCACTATATCCCCGTCGATCCGTCGTTGCCTAATTCCGTTATCATTGCTGGCATTCTGCCGACATTCTTCAAGCTGGATGGGGCCAGTGGAATGGTCGTATCTGGGCTCGAGTTTAGAGATGGCGCTCCTCAAGGCAGCGGCAAGTTTTATACGGAAACCAGAGGATTTGGCGCCATACGGATCGAACACGCTGATGGCGTCAAGATTGTCGGCAACAGAATCGAAAATGTCGGCGTCGGGGTCCATGTGACGGAAAGCAAGGATGCGCTGATCGCCGGCAATGTGATTTCGGAAGTGGCTGGCAACGGGATTTACGTGGGCACGAATTATGGCACGTTCGGCAAGTCGAACGGCGCCAGGATTCTTGCAAACCATATCCACGACATCGGAAAAGTTTACATAGAAACCGCCGGAATATGGTTCCAAGCGGCCGACAATGTCAGGATTGCCGACAATCTGATCGAAAACACGGCGCAATTCGGAATCGCCGGCGGTTCGATATGGGGTTCCAATGACGCCGTCTATAACGCCGTCATCGAGCACAACGTGATCCATAACGCCAATCAGCAGACGGCGGATGGCGGCGCCATCAAGATGATGGGCGAGCAGGCCGACCCTCTGAACAGCACCATCCGCTCCAATTTGGTGACCGGGACCGGTCATCTGATGAACAGGACCGATGGGACGTTCTGGCCTCCCGGATATGAGAATACCAGCGAATGGCCGTCCCCTATCAGCTGGGCGATCTATACGGATGGGAAGGCGAGCGGGGTGCGTATCGAGGGAAATACGCTCTCGGGCAATGTCGCGGCGATCGGTATCAACGGCGGTTGGAGCAACCTGGTGACGGGAAACGTCATCACCCACGGGTCAGGTGCGGCTTTTCGTGTTGATGACGGCACCGGCAGGGGGTGGCGTCCGTCATGGGCACGCCCCAACCGCATCGAGGAGAATGTTGTGTCCGTTGACAGTGACAGCGGCGTTGTCGCCCATGTCAACGCTCCCGGCCACGGGCCCGGATACGTGCAGTTCGCGCGCAACCGCTACAGCGGTAACTTAAACGACAAGAGCTTCCGAATATATCCGGAGATCATGCATTCGGGAGGGTTTGGCAGTCTAGGGGATTTTCAGAAGGCTGGGGCGGACAACGGAAGCGTAGTCGTGCCGTCCGAGTGACAAAAGGCGCCGCACGAGCGGTGTTATGCGGCGATAAAGTCCGCAGCCATGGCGTTCGTAACACCCTTCAATCATGGCTGCACGCGCTGCTGGGGAGCCGAAGGCGGAAACGGTGATGGAGATGAGCCTGGCTCCCGCTTTCAAAGCGAAATTTCAATCCCTGCCCAGCTCGCATCCTGCGCCAGGGTAAAGCAGGCTTCCCGATAATGGCGGGCAACTTTACTGGTTGCGACTTATCTCAGCACCTCTGCACTGAGCGTTCAGGGAACTTCAGGATGGCGAGCGGCAGCCTCGCTCGGCATCGGATTGGGTCCTTTTTGTTGAACGACCAGCCGCACGCCTTCTGCCTGCTCAAGAGGGGACCTTAGATCTTTCCAGCGGGGGGTCTTCACCTCGCTCGGTTGATCATGTCACCCCCTTTGCTGCTCGCGCTGGAACTCCAGTGATGTTCGCTTGATTGCGAATATCTTCTGCGGCCCCGCGCCGGCGTTATTTCGGGACAACGGTCATCAAAAAAGAGCAGCATGGCAAGGCCGTGGGGTACGTAGACTTACTTCGAATATTGTACGTCATCCGCGCGTAAGACGTAAATATGAAGTCTCTTCTACGTCCAATAGCTGGAGCAGCAAGTATGGAGGCAATCGGCTTGCCGAGATATTCTGATGACAGTTTCAGTCGCGAAAGCGCAGGTCATGAGAAAACAAACAGCAGGCACCAGCCAAACTTCAATACTCCATCCAAAGGGCTCCCTAGGTTGGACGAATGTCCTTGGTGTTCGCGTTTCGGCAGTCAATCTTAAAAGCGCGACTGGATTTATTCAAAAAGCGATCGAAGACGGCAGGAAAGAATATGTCTGCGTTCGCGACGCTCACGGCATCGTCCGCTGCCAAGATGATCCCGAGCTCCGGTCGATCCATAACCGGGCATTCCTCGTGACCCCCGATGGCATGCCACTGGTATGGGCATTGAAACGTGCCGGTCATTCGGAGAGCGACAGGGTCTACGGACCGGATCTGATGTTATCCGTTTTCGATGCCGGCAGATCAACGGGCGTGCGCCACTTCCTTTATGGGGCAACAGCCGAGACACTGGAGCAATTGCAGGCACGCCTTCTGGCAAAATTTCCGCAGGCACGGATCGTCGGCTCCTACTCACCACCTTTTCATAAGTTGTCGCTGCAGGAGGAAACGGAAATTGCCGACCGGCTCAATCGGTCGGGCGCCGATATCATCTGGGTCGGGCTGAGCAGCCCCAAGCAGGAACTCTGGATGGCGCGCATGCGTGATCGTCTGAAAGCATCGATGCTCATCGGTGTTGGAGCTGCATTCGATTTCCACGCCGGCCTCAAGCGGCAGGCTCCAAGGTTCATTCAAAGAAGCGGCTTCGAATGGGCGTTTCGTCTTTTGTGCGAGCCGCGGCGGCTGTGGCGGCGCTATGCGCTTGTCGTGCCGACCTTCATCTCACTGACGGCTTTCCAGCGACTGGGACTTCGGAAGTTTCCGATCGAAGACGCCGTCTCCGGGTCGGGTGCGTCGGGACAAATGCAGTAGAGGGGTAAAGCGTCATGTCCTTATTTATGCCGTCATCGATGACACCGGGTCCGTCGAAGGCATCTACATCAAATGACATGACAGCGCGGTCGATTGCGGCAGGATCCGTGCCGCCCATAGCAGCCAAGGCCGCCGATGCCTTTGTATGGGCAGGGCTGAACACCTCCGTTGCACTAGGGCGCCGGTTTCCTCGGCTTGCTACGTCGTCCTTCCTGGTCGCCGGCGACATTGCAAGCTATTTGATTGTCTATTTTGTTCTCCTGTCCTTTCTCCCGAGTGGTTCGGAGGGCATGCTCGTGGAGCGTGCGTTGGCGATCGCAGCACTGGCTGCGATTGTTCTTTACGCATCGGCCGGCCTCTATCCTGGATATCGGCTGCATGACCACGAACATCTGCGGCGGCGCACGGTAGCTGCCGTCAAGGTAGCTGTCCTGACGGCATTCGGAGCAATTATCCTGCCGGAGGCGGAAAGACTGCCGCTTGCGATTATTGTGTTCATCGGTCTCGGGCTGGTTGTGCAGACACTTGTGCATTGGCTGGCACGAGGCCTGTGCGGAAGACTTGGAATCTGGGGGGAGCGCGCGGTCGTCATAGGCGGGCGCAACCTTACTCCCGCCCTCATGGCGCATTTCAAGGTCCACTGGCAGTATGGCATCAGGCCGGAGCCCATTTCCCCCGATAGTTTGGAGGCATTGCCTGATGGCGGGCCATCCATTGCCCTGATTGCGGGCGACGCAGGCTCGCTTCTGCCCGACTTGGCGGTGATGCGCCGGAGGTTCGCCGAAGTCATTTTGCTGTCTGACACGCCGAGCTTCAAGGTAAGCGGATTGCGGCCTGCGGATGTCGGCGGAGAGATCGGTATCCGCCTCACCACTGGTCGGCGTTCGGTCAACTCGGATATGGTTCGCCGGATCCTCGATCTCGCAATCGCTATTCCTGCAACGATCGTGGTCGCGCCATTCATCGCGATTGCAGCGGCCGCAATCTATGCCATCGATCCAGGCCCCGTCTTCTTCCGGCATGCCAGGGAAGGACGCTCCGGCAAGCCGGTGCACGTCCTGAAATTGAGGACGATGTACCAAGACGCGGAACAGCGCCTTGAAGCGTTATTCCGAGACAACCCGACCATGCGCGCCGAGTGGTTGAGTCACTTCAAGCTCAAGGACGATCCACGCATCCTTCCGGTTATAGGACATATGCTGCGCTCCTCGAGTATCGACGAGCTCCCGCAATTGGCAAACATCCTTGCCGGCGAGATGGCCATCGTCGGGCCGCGTCCGTTTCCGGAATATCACCTTTCCGCGATGGACAGCGAATTTCGAGACAAGCGCCGTTCCGTCACGCCGGGGCTGACGGGCCTTTGGCAAATATCCGAACGAAGCAATGCGGATATCGAGCTGCAGCAGCAACTCGACGAGTTCTACATCGACAACCGGTCCTTGTGGTTCGACTTGCACATCCTTCTCAGCACAATTCCTGCGGTCTTAAAGGGCAAGGGAGCCTGCTGACCACATCCACGGGCAACCACCAACTACGGAGCACACCAATGCACGGACACAAGAGAATTATGGTTACCGGCGGCACCGGGTTTCTGGGATCATTCCTGTGCGAAAGGCTTTTACGCGAGGGCAATGACGTCCTCTGCGTGGACAATTACTACACCGGGTCGCGCGACAATGTGCTGCACCTTCTCGACGACCCACGCTTTGAGATTCTTCGCCACGACATTACCTTCCCGCTTTATGTAGAGGTCGACGAGATCTACAACCTCGCCTGCCCGGCATCTCCGGTCCACTATCAGCACGACCCCGTGCAAACGGTGAAGACCAACGTGCACGGGGCCATCAATATGCTTGGCCTTGCCAAACGCACCAAGGCGAAGATCTTCCAGGCCTCCACCAGCGAAGTTTATGGCGATCCGGCAGTTCACCCTCAACCCGAGGACTATCGAGGCAGCGTCAATCCCATTGGCCCGCGGGCATGTTATGACGAAGGCAAGCGGTGTGCCGAAACATTGTTCTTTGACTATCATCGTCAGTATGGCGTGGAAATTCGGGTAGCGCGGATATTCAATACTTACGGGCCGCGCATGCAGACCAATGACGGCCGCGTCGTCTCCAATTTCATCGTCCAAGCGCTCCGAAACGAGCCGATCACCATCTTCGGCAACGGCACGCAAACGCGCTCCTTCTGCTACGTAGACGATCTCATCGAGGGCTTCATCCGCCTGATGGGTACGCCGGCCGGCGTCACGGGTCCGATCAATCTCGGCAACCCGGGAGAATTCCAGGTCCGGGAACTGGCCGAAATGGTCGTCGAAATGACCGGGTCTAAATCAGGCATCGTTTACAAGCCTCTGCCGATTGACGATCCGACCCAGCGCAAGCCCAATATCAGCCGTGCAATGCAGGAATTGGGCTGGCAGCCGACAGTGAGCCTGCGTGAAGGGCTCGAGAGGACGATTGCCTATTTTGAGTGGAAGCTTGCCGGCGGCGTCAGGAACATTCTCGGCGCCAAGTCCCCGCAGGAGGCTTACCCGGATCTGCTTCCTCCGAAGGTCGGCCTTCCTGTCGCGGAAATCACACGATAGAACATGGACAGATTTGTCGACCATCGCAAACCACGGCTCGTCTTCTTCCAGTGGGACCATCAGCCCAATGCGAATGCGGCCGGTTACCTGTTGCTGCATATGCAGCAACAGGTCAAATGCCTCGCCACGCACTTCGATGTCGTCGTCATAAACCACGACTGCGATTATGCCGAGATATGCGACCGTTACGAACCGGATCTGACGCTGTTTGAAAGCGGCTACCGGTCACACGGGTCACAGCGGATAAAAATCACCAATACCAATACCCAGGTTCCAAAGCTCGGCCTCCACAACGCCGATCCGTGGTGCGACCGCCGCAGCGGCTTCCTGTCCGATATGGAGCAGTGGGGCATAGAGACCTTTTTCTCGATTGGAACTATGACGCCCGAATACATGCCGGAGCTCAGGGATAACCTGTTCGTCTGGCCAAACTTCATCGACCCCGAAGTTTATCGCGACTATGGCCAGCAGAAGATCATACCGGTCACGCTCACCGGCCAGGTCTATGGCCTCTACCCTTGGCGGCAGAATGTCTTTCCGATAATCCGCGACCACTATCCCTGCCTGGTCTCGCCGCAACACAGTTATGAAAGCAAGCTTGCCTCCCAGCTGTTGTCGGGAGAGGCCTATGCGCGCGTCCTAAACGCAAGTTTTGTCGTCCCTACATGCGGAACCGCGGGCGGCGAGGTCGTTCGCAAGCACTTCGAGATCCCCGGGGCAAACGCCTGTCTTTTGACGGAACGTACGGCATCGGTGGAGGCCGCCGGCTTTGCCGACATGGAGAACTGTATCTTTGCCGACCACCACAACGTGGTTGAGCGATTGGAATACCTCTTTGCTCATCCCGATGAAATACAGCGCATCGCGACGTCAGGCTACCGTTTAGTTCATTCGCGTCATACGCTGAACCACAGACCTCAAATATATCAATGGTTCATGCTGAACCGAGACCTGCAATTCGGCGAAAAGATCATTCAGCCCGGGCCTTTCGATGAACTTATTAAGGTCGAACGCGCCTCACAGCGAGAGAGTATCCATGTTGTTGGTGAGGCGAGCGATCGCGCCTTGCTGAAACAGGGCGATTTGCTTCTTGAGCAGGACAGGGTGGAGGAGGCCAAGCGCTGCTACCTCAGCTGTCTGGACTATGTATCCTACCTGCCTGAAGCTAAGTTCCGTCTTGCCATCTGCGCTTTGCGTGAGGGCGATGTCGATCGCGCCTATGACCTTATGGTGAACTTGGTCAAGATAACGATGGTCGACTATGGGTCGACCGACCCGGACCCGGTCGAATGGGCTTATTTCCTTCTTTCCTTGATCTGCAAGGGGGAATTTGAGCAGGCGCGGAGGTTACTGGACTTTTATCCATGCCTGTCCCACGATGAGCTCAGGCGCATGCGCCTCATCTTCGAGCAACCGGGTCTAGAAGGCGATCGGGCCGCCTCGCAACGGCGCCGCAAAGATCGAAAAAGCATTCATCAGCTTCCCAAGCGAAGCGATCTTGAATGGCTTTCATGGGTTGCCGATATTCTTGAGCGTTGTGAAAAGCCAGATCTTGCGAACGCTCTTCGTCGTGTCCCTCTTTCCGTCAACGAGACCGGCGAGCGCGTAGCATCTCTATATCTAAAACGTGATCTTGGTTGGCGCTTGCGATTCTACTTGGGCATCGATAGCCTGATGACCAAACTGCGTCTGAACAGCATAAGGCCGAACGTGCCGCCTCTGCCGGAGTTCCGATATCTTCGGCATCTTGCACGGGGCCTAGTGCCCCGCTCACAAAGAGGTGCGTTCCGCAGGATCCGAATGGCGCTTTCCAGGCCTCTTTTGTGACGGCGGCAATTGACTCACGTCGCTGCGAGGTCTCACCAAAACAGGATGATTTTAGGCCGGACTGCCTAAAATCATCCTGAAAAGATGTGATCGGTTGAGTGTATCAGGACAGTTCTCTGCTCGTCCCTGAGCCAGCAAGACTATCCGGAAAGAGATCGTTGAGCTTGAACACGACCTCGGTCCTGTTCGTTGCCTTGACCTTTTTCATGATATTTCGAACATGTACCTTGACCGTGCTTTCTCGCAGATTGAGCTCGTAGGCAATGATCTTGTTCGCCTTTCCGCGCCGCAGTGCCGCTACGACTTCGGCCTGGCGATCCGTGAATATCCCGGCCAGCGGGTGTGCTGTCGGGTTGTTGGACTGCAGCAAGTGACGCATGGCGAACAGGGCGCTTGCGGGAACGAAAAGTCCTCCTGCTACCGATAGCGCAATCAGCTCCATGCAGACGCTGATGCTGACGGAGGCAGGTATGTAACCCTTTGCTCCGTAATCGATCGCCCTCACGATCTGCGCGAAGTCGTCACTATCGGACAATATGATGACCGGTGTCGACACGAATTCCGACGAAAGACCCTTGATCTGCTCCGAAACGACAGGGTCGTCGACCGTCTTGCCACCGACGTTCAAGAGGATTGCCGAAAGCGGAGGATATTCTTCACGCCTTTGCTTCCACTCTTCAATCGATCCAAACGCCAGAATTACGAAATCCGCCGTGTGGGCGGCCATGCATTGCGCAAGGCAGTGCCGATCAAGTTCCCTCTTGTCAAGAATGACAAGCGAGTGCTTTGCCTTTGACGGTCCGGCAAACGCCGTGGATTCTTCTTCTATCTCTAACGGAAGAGATACGTTTTCCTGCCTGTGGCTTATATTTATTGTATCCAAAGCCCTATCCTCCCAGCCTTTTTTTACGCGGTACTTCAAAGTCGAATATCAAACTCCGCTGTAGATATGGGAGTTTAATCACTAGAAGTGCTCATTTAATACCACAGTTCCGAGGATGTTAAACTAATTAATAGTGGTTACCCCAATACATAAGTTCCATCGACAGATACAAATGGTTACATCGTTGAAACTGATCGATCTGAGGCTCATTCATTTGTATGTCGATCCGGCAGGTTGCTACATGTATTCATCTAAACTCGCTAAACCCATGTAAACTATGCCCCTCTTCGACGTGGAGGATTAGGATCGGTCGGCGTGTGACCTGTCGATGCTGATGATCGATGGGATAGACATTCGCATGTGATGGTCATCCAATTTTCGTAAGCAGATACGCCTTTAGGTGAATGAGCTTCAACGTTTTGTCCCTTTACTCAGATGAAGAAAACAATTCTTTTTGAAGGAGAAGAAATAGTTGTTCTGATGAAACGAAACCTTGAAAGCATTCTTGCGATCGACGGTTTCACCCACATCAGGGTCTGTAGAAGAGTAGGGGGCGAGTTGGGATGATTGCATCGAACGTCAACCTGGGTGACGGCTGCGTTATCCACCATCGGGATCTTGTAAATCTCTACGGCTGCACGATCGGCGCGGGAACGCGCATCGGCACCTTCGTTGAAATCCAGAAAAACGTCCTCGTCGGAAAAGACTGCAAAATATCAAGTCATTCCTTCCTCTGTGAAGGCGTGACGCTGGAGGATGGCGTTTTCATCGGCCACGGGGTGATGTTCACCAATGATACCTATCCGCGCGCCGTCAATTCGGACGGCAGCCTGCAGACGGAGGCCGACTGGGTCCTCATCCCCACTCTGGTCAAGCGCCACGCGTCAATTGGCAGCAACGCCACCATTCTTCCTGGCGTGACCATCGGAGAGGCTGCACAAGTCGGCGCCGGCGCCGTCGTCACGAAGGATGTACCCGCCGGCGCCATTGTTGCCGGCGTTCCGGCGAGAATCACCGGTCGCGTTCATGACCGGACAGTTGACATGCAAGCGTTGGGAGGAATGCGATGATCGGCATTGCTGTTGTCGGGTATGGGTATTGGGGTCCGAACCTGGTTCGTAACATCTCGGAAGCGGCCGGTGCGCAGCTCGTTTCTGTCTGTGATCTGAATGTCGAACGGTTGGCGGCTGTCAAAAGCCGGTATCCAGCAGTCACGATCACCGACAATTTCGAGGAAGTTCTGCGCGATCCGAGAGTGGATGCAATTGCTATCGCAACGCCGGTCTCCACCCATTTCAAGCTCGCTATGCAGGCGATGATGGCCGGGAAGCATGTCTTCGTCGAAAAGCCGATGGCATCGACGACGGAGGAAGCTTCGCGGATGGTGGAAGAAGCGGCGCGCCGCCGCCTCGTGCTGGCCGTGGACCATACGTTCGTCCACACCGGGGCCGTTCGCAAAATGTGCGAACTGGTCGAAAGCGGCTTGGGCGACATGTATTATTACGACTCGGTTCGGGTCAATCTGGGTCTCTTCCAGCACGATGTCAGCGTGATCTGGGACCTCGCAGTGCATGATCTTTCCATCCTGGACCATGTTGTGCAGGAAAGGCCGGTGGCTGTTTCTGCGACGGGCATGAGCCATGTGCTCGGCGAGCCGGAGAACATCGCCTATCTGACGCTCTTCTTCGAAAGCAAGCTTATCGCCCACATCCACGTCAATTGGCTGGCGCCGGTCAAGGTGCGCCGCACGCTGATCGGCGGCAGCAACAAGATGGTCGTCTACGACGATCTGGAGCCGAGCGAAAAGATCAAGGTCTATGATAAGGGCATCACGCTGAACCCGAATTCCCAGGCCTATGGGGAGAAGGTGCATCAAATGATGGTCGGCTACCGCAGCGGCGACATGTGGGCGCCCAAGCTCGATATGACCGAAGCATTGAAACGCGAACTTGATCAGTTCGTCGAGTGCATCGATCAGAGTACACGTCCCATTACGGACGGCCAGGCCGGGCTGCGTGTCGTTCGCATTCTGGAAGCCGCAAGCCGGTCGCTCGCCCAGCGCGGTCGTATCATCGAGCTCGAAGAGGCGAGGCGCATTGCATGATCCCGTTCCTGGACCTCAAAGCCCAATATCAATCGATCAAGAGCGAAATCGACGCAGCCGTCCTCGGTGTGCTCGCCTCGGGGCAATACATACTGGGCGAGGAAGTCGCCTGCCTCGAGCAGGAATTCGCGGATTATTGCAACGTCAAACATGCGATAGCGGTCAATACCGGGACGAGTGCCCTGCATCTGTCGCTGCTCGCGGCGGGCGTCGGCCCCGGCGATGAAGTCATCACCGTGCCGTTTACCTTCGTCGCGACCGTCTCGGCGATCTGCTACGCCGGTGCGCGACCGGTATTCGTCGATGTCGAGCCCGCGACGCTGACGATGGACCCGGCTCAGCTCGAGGCAAAGATTACGCCGCGAACCAAGGCCATTGTTCCCGTCCATCTCTACGGTCAGATGGCCGATATGGACGCGATCAAAGCAATTGCCGATCATTACCGGATACCCGTGATCGAGGACGCCTGCCAGGCGCACGGAGCGCAATATAAAGGCGCCCGCGCCGGCAGCATCGCCGCATCCGGCTGCTTCAGCTTCTATCCCGGCAAAAATCTCGGCGCCTGCGGCGAGGGCGGTATCGTCGTCACGAACAGCGACGATCAGGCCAAGACGATGCGCATGCTGCGCGACTGGGGCCAGGAACAGCGCTATCACCATCTGCTGAAGGGCTTCAACTACCGGATGGATGCCATTCAGGGTGCGATCCTGCGTATCAAGCTCCGGCATCTCGAAACCTGGACCGAAGCACGGCGCGCCCATGGCCGGCGCTACTCGCTGCTGCTTGGCGGTTTGGCGAATTTGAGGACGCCTGTCGAAATCACCGACCGGCGCCACGTCTACCACGTCTATGCCATCAGAAGCCGCGATCGCGACGAGCTTCAGCGCGTGCTGACCGCCGAGGGCATTCAGTCCGGGCTGCACTATCCGATCCCCGTTCACCTGCAGAAGGCCCATGCCGACCTTGGTTACCAGGCCGGCGACTTCCCAGTCTCGGAAGCGGCCGCACGAGAGGTACTCTCGCTGCCGATCTATCCCGAGATGCCCACATGGCATGTCGACCAGGTGGCAGCAGCGCTGGAATACGCCTATGTCAGTTGATCGTTTGGGTGAGGCCCGGATCGTGCAAGCGGTACACGGCCGTCATGAAAGACCGGCAGATCCAGCCTACCAGGCCGGGCTGGCCGAAGAACTCAGGCAATCATACGGGCGCGCTGGCCTGATTGAGCTCTACGGTCGTTTCGCGACGGGCGACGGGGTCGTCGATACGATGATGCGCAAAGCCATCTGGCAAGCGATCACGCGGAGTTGCGGCACGGGATTGCAGGTCGCAGGCGGCGCCGGTTTCAAACATCCGGAAACGTTCGAAATCGGCAATGGGGTGTTCATCGGCGCCCAGGCCTATATCCAGGGGCGCTACGACGGCACCTGCGTAATTGGCGACAATGTCTGGATCGGGCCGATGGCCTATTTCGACGCGCGCCACCTGGTGATTGAGGATTTTGTCGGGTGGGGCCCAGGCGCCAAGGTGCTGGGCTCGGGCCACACGGCACTTCCGGTGGATGTGCCGATCATTCGCACGGATCTTGAAATCAAGCCGGTCCGCATCTGTGCAGAGGCCGATATCGGAACGAATGCGACGATTCTCCCTGGTGTCACCATCGGGAAGGGAGCGATCGTTGGAGCGGGGGCAGTCGTCGTTTCCGACGTCGAACCGTTCTCCGTTGCCGCAGGTGTACCGGCGAAATTCATACGTTGGCGTTCGGAGAATGATCCGATGACGAACATGTCGCGTGAGGGAAGATCATGAGAAACAAACGAGTGCTCATTACCGGCGGCGCCGGTCTGATCGGATCGCATATTGCCGATCTTGTCGCATTGGAAAAACCTCGCGAGATCATCGTCCTCGACAATTTCGTGCGCGGGCGCCGGGACAATCTCAGCACGGCAATAGCCAGTGGGTCCGTCAACATTATCGAGGGAGATATCCGCGACAGAGCGCTGCTGGCAAAAACCTTCGACGGCGTCGATATCGTCTTTCACCAGGCCGCCATCCGCATCACGCAATGCGCCGAAGAGCCACGACTGGCTTTTGATGTTCTTGCGGAGGGGACGTTCAACGTTCTCGAATCTGCCGTCAAGGCAGGTGTTTCGAAGGTCGTCGCTGCTTCCTCGGCTTCCGTGCTGGGACTGGCCGAAAGCTTCCCGACCACTGAAGCGCATCATCCCTACAACAACAGGACGATCTATGGCGCGGCGAAAACGTTCAACGAGGGGCTGCTGCGCAGCTTCGCGGAAATGTACGGCCTGCGTTACGTCGCGCTGCGTTATTTCAACGTCTACGGGCCGCGCATGGACGTTTACGGCGCCTATACGGAAGTTTTGATCCGTTGGATGGAGCGACTGATGGCAGGAATGCCGCCGCTGATCTATGGGGACGGCAGCCAGACGATGGACTTCGTCGATGCACGCGACATCGCCCGTGCAAACATTCTGGCCGCCAAAAGTGATGTCACGGACGAAGTGTTCAACGTCGCCAGCGGCACGGAGATAAGCCTGCTGGAACTCGCCAAGATGCTGAGCGACATTATGGGTTCCTCGCTCGAGCCACAGCACAAAGAGGCCCGCACGGTCAACGGCGTGACCCGTCGTCTTGCCGATATCAGCAAGGCCGAACGGCTCCTCGGCTTCAAGGCGGAGATCTCCATGGAGCAAGGGCTTCGTGATCTCGTTGCCTGGTGGCAAAAGCAGACCGACGCAGGGGGGCAGGCAGCATGAGCTCGTCTCAATCCACAACCCCAGCCACAATTCCGGTCGCCAAACCCGTCCTCGGGGAGGAAGAGGCTGAGGCCGCGCGCCGCGTTATTCTGTCTGGATGGGTGACGCAGGGGCCGGAAGTCGCGGCTTTCGAGCGTGAATTCGCGGCCTATGTCGGCGCCCCACATGCATGCGCCATGTCGAATTGCACGACGGCATTGCATTTGGCGCTGAAGGCGGTCGGCGTATCGGGCGGCGACGAAGTCGTCACCGTCAGCCATTCTTTTATCGCGACCGCAAATGCGGTTCGGTACTGCGATGCGGTGCCGGTTTTCGTCGATATTGAAGAAGATGGCTACAATATCGACGCCAGTCTGATCGAAAGGGCAATTACGCCTCGCACAAAGGCCATTCTCTGCGTGCATCAACTGGGTATGCCTTGCGATCTCCGCTCCATCTTGGAGATCGGCAAGCGCCATCAGATACCGGTGATCGAGGATGCAGCCTGCGCGACGGGAAGCGAAATTCTGTGGGACGGGCGTTGGGAGAAGATCGGCAAAGCGCATGGCGACATTGCCTGCTTCTCCTTCCACCCCAGGAAGGTCGTGACGACGGGCGATGGCGGCATGTTGACCACGGCCAATCCCGAATATGACCGGAAGTTCCGGCTCTGGCGCCAGCATGGCATGAGCGTCACCGATGCCGTTCGTCACGGCTCGAAGCAGGTCATCTTTGAAGACTATGACGAGCTGGGTTACAATTACCGCATGACCGATCTCCAGGCCGCCGTCGGGCGCGAGCAGTTGCGGCGGCTGCCGGAACTGGTTGCCCAACGCAGGCTGCTTGCCGAGCAATATTGCGAACGTCTGCAGACGATTGCCGGGCTTTCTCTGCCGGCCGAACCGCGCTGGGCTCGCAGTAACTGGCAGAGCTTCTGTGTGAGGTTGCCCGATACCGTCGATCAGCAGGCTGTCATGCAGACCCTGCTCGATCAGGGCATCTCGACCCGGCGTGGCGTGATGAACATTCATCTGGAGGGCGCCTATTCTGCTCAGAGCTCCCACCGCACTGCCACGAGCCTGATGCGAAGCGTAACCGCGCAGCAGCACACGATCATCCTGCCGCTTTATGCCCAGATGACGGAGGCTGATATCGTCAGGGTCGTCGAGACATTGCGACAGGCCCTTGCTGCGGCCACCACCGGGCGCGTCGTCCGTCAGCCCGAGCAGGACGTCGTACCTGCCTGAAGTGATGCCTGCACACTGCGGAATGTGGATACGAGATCACGACGCGCGCATCATCTGATGCGCGCTCAAACTGCTGACAAGCCCGCCATATTTTCGGCGGGTTTTATTTTTTCGCGGATAGGATGTTTCTGGCCGCAGGATTTGGCGGAGGGAGTCGGGTCGTTCCCGGCTTACGCGGTGGCCGGTTTCGGCGCCTTTGTCAGGGCCATTGCGATTTTCTTGATGTTTTGGGCGGACGCAGCCAACCAGTTGACGCTCCGAGCGGATGCCGAACAGGTAGCCAATGAACAGCGCCTTGAACATGAGGGTCGGATCGAGCCGCGGGCGGCCGTTGTCGGCGCAATTAAGCTCCGCAACGCGATCGCGGGTGAACGAGAAGTCGATCACCGCGTCGATCTTGCGAAGCAGATGAGCCTTCGGCACCAGGCTGTCGAGCATTACCATCTCGAGGGCAGTCTGGCAGGGGCCAGGTTTCTTCAACATCTCCCAATGAACCACAAACCCCTGGACGCCGCCAGGGGTTTGTCAGCAGTATGAGCGCGCACCATCTGATGCACGCTTTCCTTTTTATGCGGATTTCGCGATCCATCCTCTTACGATTGCCGGCACGAACTCCCGTGGAAGCAGCTCGACCAGCATGCGCAGAGAGTAAAGCCCGGTCACGACCACGGCGAGGCAGCCAATCACCATCGCCGACCACGCCGGTAAGAGGAAAAAGACCGAGACAACCAAACCCGATGCAGGCAGGAAAAGAAGCGCGTGCCTGCGATTGGCGGGCGACCAGCGAAAGCCGGTGAGCCGACGCACGATCAAGTAAATCAGAATACTATGCCAGACATAGAGGCCGAAGAACGCCATGCCGGCCCCTAGCGTGCCCAACTTCGATACGAAGAACCAGGCCAACCCCACATGCACCAGCGTCGCAGCGACCTCCGTCCAAAAGAAGATCGTCTGCGCACCCTTCGCCAGGACGATGAAACCCATCGGCCAGGCGACGATCCTCAGCATCATCCCAAGACAGATCCAGCGCAGAAGATCCACAGCCCCATGAAACTCCGCGGAATAGAACAAACTCATCACGAGTGGCGCCAGGGTCAACGTGGCAATTAGACCGGGGCCGGCCAGCAATATGCTAATTTCCGCCTGCTCATTGACCAGCCGGTTGCACTCGGCATTATTGTTGGCGATTGCAGTCAAGCGCGGGTAGAAGTCCGTTCCCATCGCCTGCAGGATGAAACCGGCGTAAAGGCCGCCAAGCGCCCAAGCTGCCTGATACAATCCAGCCGCTACGACGCCCCCTTCATTGAGCACGATAATGCGGATGGCATAGGCCGCGCCGAAGGTTAGAAGTCCACTTGCCATGAAAGCGACACCGAGCCTGAACAGAGCTGTCGCTTCCCGGCCGAACTGGTGCGCCGACATCGCCGGTGGCTGTGTGGATATTTGTTTGCTGTACCACCAGGTGGGAAGTAGCGAGACGGCCGCGATCGCCACGAGAGAGGGTGCAATCGCCTTTTCGCCGAACAGATAGATCAGCGGGATGCTGACGATTGTGCCGAACAGCCCTGAAAGCACATTGATGCGGGCAAGATTTGCAATGCCCCGCAAGCCCTGGATCAACGCAGCCTGTCCGGCAGCGACAAGCCGAAAGAATACGGCCAGGGAGAGCAGCACAATGCCGCCGGCATGCTGGTAGTCGCCGAAGGTGAATTTCGAGACCGGAAACGCCAACGCGGCAAGCAAAAGCCCGCCAAGCAACCCGAGCGCTAATGAGATGCGTCTGAGCGCTGTCGCCGACCGGGCGATCTTGTCGTCGTCGCCGGCGCCCGCCGCCTCAGCGACCCGGCGCACACCGCTGCTGCTCACGCCCAGACCAGCTATCGCTTGCGCGATATCGAGGATTGCCCCGTAAAGGCCGAGAAGCCCCACGCCTTCAGGACCGAGCAGAACGGCGAGCGCTTTGTTGCGAATGATGCTCAGAGCGACATTGACCAGCGAGGAACCGCCCATCAGCATCGTCGATTTCAGGATTTGGGTATAAGTCAGACCGCTGGGGGGGGGCATGCGCAAGGTCATCACTTAACCCTAGCTGCCAGGTGAGATTCAGGCTGGTCCATATTAAAAGCGATTTCTTTGGGGCAGGCGGCCTGAGCGCCTCGATGACGCTCGAACCTCCGCTCCAACTTTGTTGAGAACACGCGCACGTCGCGGGTCACTGGCCGGCTCGATCTGCGAGCGCTTGGGTTTCGAAAGATGGGCTTGTGTCGGCCTGAGACGTATTATCCAATATGTGCGGCTGGACGACTCTCACCACATCGCCGGGTGCCAGCATCGTCGTTTCCGAGGCTTGGAACTGATCGATTTGTCCATCGTTGCGGCGGGTCACGCTAAAGGTGAGCGGGAGTTCCTCGACGAGGGTCTTGACGCTGTCATTGCTCCCCAGGTCGGCGATGAGCAGCTTCTGTAGTGTTTCGCGCTTCAGCTTGAATTGATCGAGACTTGCCCGTTCGGACTGCGCTTCGGTCGCCACTTCGCTCCGGCGTGCGTCGTAAAGTCCCTCAAGGTTCCGCGTCGTCTCGCTGACCGCCTGCCGGCCCCGCATGACGGCGGTGAGAAGGTCGAGCTTGTCGGAGCGGTAAGTCGTCAGCAACCGTTCCAGATCCATCTGCCTTGAGGAGATCGTCAGGCCTTTCTGGACCAGGGACTTGACGCTGACCAGTTGGTCTTCGACTGATTTGATATTGTCGTCGGCGCCCGTCAGTTTCTCTTCCAATGTCGATATCTCAGTGGTCAAAAGATCGCGTAATTCCGTGAACGCCCTCGACTGCCTCTCCAACGCATTGGCGCGAGCCCGAAAGATAATCCTCTCCTCGTTGTATATGCCGGCGGCAAATTGCTGATCGGCGCCGGTCATCTGATCGAAGGTAATCTCGTCGGCTCCATCCATCTCCGCCTGCAGCCGCGCCAGCCTCGCAGTGCTGCGCAGGATCGAGTGATCGATTTCGCGCAATTCTCCGACGATCTGGATCGAATGCGTTTGCTGCTCTTCTTTGGCGCGGCGCGGCCCGCCACTCATTGCCAGGGATTTCAGGACGGTCAATCCGGGGCGGAAACCGTACTGCCCAGGCGTGGTCACGTCTCCCACGACGTAGATCGGCGGGTATTCGAGAATTTCGATGTTGACCGCCGGCGCCTGAACCAAACCGATCTTTTCCTGCAGGCGCTTGCCAATCTCGTTTGTGAGGTCGGCGTTTGTCCGATTGCCGACGGAAAGGGACCCAAGAAATGGCAGAAAGACCGTGCCGTCATCCGAGACTGTGTATTCGCCGCCAAGCGCATCCCATCGTTCATATTGGCCCCTGGACTGCATCCATTGGACGATCGTTAGGCGGATCTTCGTTTGTGGAGCCAAGGCTTGTGGAGCCGGCGGCGCGCTTTCTGCGACGGCCGGCGACACAGTTCCGGCAAGAAAGACGGTTGCTCCGATGACAGCGATCGCACGAAAGAACAGGTGGAGCGCACGGTGCGATGAATTCATGTACATATCTCGCCTGCAAAACATCCTTAAGCGGATGCCGGTCCAATGCCTTGACGCTGCTTGACGGCCGGACGAAAGTCCGAAGCCGAGATCTTCAGTTTGCAGCCTGGCGAAGCCTTGAGGAAGGTGGAGTCTGTTTGCTTTGCCTCATCATTATTGATGAACTGGTGGCGAAGTGCTTCACCCATGTCGACCAGAAGCATATGTCCCTGCGCGGCAAGGAGGCATTATCCTGGAAAATCAAAGGTTATGCACGCAGGCTTAGGCGTGCCCGCGACGTCTCCAGCGCTGGCGCGAGCATGAGGAAGAAGCCGCCACCGCGGCTTCGGGTCTTGCTTCGGAAGCGGCGAAGCTTCGCGACTCCGCGTGTCTCGCCCGTCTCCTGGCCAATGCGGCACGGCCGTTCCAAAGGATGCTGCGAGTAGAGCAAAAGGCGTAGGATATACTCGCTTAATTTTCGACTATACTTCGGTGCTCCGTATTGAGCGATCTCATAGCTTCGACTCTGACAATCTCGCGAGAGGTGCCTCCCATGTATCGCAACGCTCGTCGCTGGACTGCGCGCTCACTCCTGGTGGATTCGCTGATTCCCCAATGGCTGACTATCGGAGGGAAGGAAAGGCCACGCAAGCCGGCCGAAAAGCACGGGGACAGTGCTCAACTCGCGGCAGCGGTGAAAATCGCGACTGGAAACAATCAGGCCCTTATCGACGATTCCCATAAGGACGCGACGCTTAACGAGCGTGACGTTGGACAGAAAGAGGGCGGGAACGGCGTCGCGGACGGCCGGGCCGACGATAGGCTCGTAGCGCCGCCCTTGCCTGACGCTTTCACAATCAATCGCGAACTGGGGGCGCGAAGCGGCGATATCGCTGCGTCTGTGAAGGCCGGCCATACGCCGGGTTTCGTACATTTCGCGCCGGATGCGGGCAGGGTTGCGTTCGGGGCCGCATCGTCTCTTCCGCGTAGCTACGGCGAAATGAGCTCCATAGGCGACGACCCCCTGGCTCCGTATTTGCCGCAAAGCCCTGCGCCGACAGGTTCGGGGCAAGATTCTGCGACCATTGGGGCCGAGCGTTCTCACTCGGGCAAGGTCGTCATTCTCGAATCGACGCCCTCAGCGCAGTCGACTGCGCATCATGCTGGGCCGAATGCGCTGGCGGTTGGCATGCCCTTTGGAGTGTGCGGATGCGGCTACTATACCTCCCCCACGCGGATTCTCGATTGGGCCCATGGCAGCGGCCTGCTTCAGCAGGACGGTCAGTTGCCGGGGACCAAATTTACCGACGGGCCGGACTATGTGTCGACGATCAAGAAGGCCATCGGCGCCTCGGTCAGTGATCCTCTGCTCGATCGTGACGTATCTTCGTTCGCGGGCTGGCGCGCAACCGCAGACCTGACGAACTTGGCGCTCTCCAACGGATCATTGCCCGGCGGCGGAGAGATAGGAACGGGAACCGGCACCAAGGGTAAAGCCGTCCTTTCCGGCTCGGTGACGACGCCACCTCAACCTTCTGCGCAGCGGTCGCTGGCAACGCAAGATCTGGCGGCCGCCGCGGCGGCGAGCAACGCGATCGTGCTGGAAAACCAGAAGCAGGGCAATCCGGAGAGCGAGTGGGGCATCGACACCGCCAGCACCAACATCGAGGGTTTTGCGACCGATATCAGCGTCGACAACGGCAAGACGATCAGCTTCAAGATCAATACGAATTCTACCAACTATCGGATCGATATCTATCGGCTCGGCTACTATGGCGGCATGGGTGCCCGCAAGGTCACGACCATACAGCATACCGGATTGCAGACGCAGCCCAATCCGCTGCGCAATGCCACGACCGGCACGGAGGATGCCGGCAACTGGGCGGTCTCGGCGTCCTGGGCCGTACCGGACGATGCCGTCTCAGGCGTCTACATCGCCAAGCTCGTGCGTCAGGACGGCACCTTCGGCGAAAATCAAATCCCGTTCATTGTGCGCGATGACGCCAGCCATAGCGACGTCGTCTTTCAGACCGCAGACGAGACCTGGCAAGCTTACAACGGCTGGGGTGGCGCAAACTTCTATGGCGGCAACGGCCCGGCGACGGGGCAGGGGGCAGGCCGCGCCTATGCACTCAGCTACAACAGGCCGATTGCAACCCGCGACGGAGTCGGCACCTATGCCGGCCCGCAGGACTATCTGTTCGGCGCCGAATATGCAGGCATCTACTGGCTGGAACAAAACGGTTATGATGTCTCCTATATGTCAGGCATCGACGTCGATCGCTATGGCAGTCTGCTACTCAATCACAAGACCTATATCGATGCCGGGCACGACGAATATTGGTCGGGACAGCAGAGGACCAATGTCGAAGCCGCACGCGATGCGGGCGTCAACCTGATGTTCTGGAGCGGTAACGAGGTCTATTGGCGTACCCGCTGGGGCAATGCCTACAGCGCCGACGGAACACCTTATCGCACCCTGATCTCCTACAAGGAGACATGGGGACCGCCTGGCACCAGCCTCGATCCTTCCAACGAATGGACAGGCACCTTCCGCGACCCGCGCCTCAGCCCGCCTGCTATCGGCGGCGGCAGCCCTGAGAACTCGCTGACTGGCCAATTATTCAAGGTCGACGATGTTGGCGGCAATCTCGCCGCGATTAAGGTTGGCTATGATGATGCCAACCTGCGCTTCTGGCGCAATACGAGCGTCGCAAACCTCCAGCCCGGCCAGACGGCAACGCTCACCAAGAATTATCTTGGTTACGAGTGGGACGAGGCGCCTGACAACGGCTTCGATCCGGCCGGGCTCGTCAAGCTGTCGTCGACGACGCTGCCCGTCACCACCTACTTGCTCGATTACGGAAATACGACCGGCAGTGCGACGGCGACTCACAATCTGACCCTCTACCGCGCCCCCAGCGGGGCACTGGTGTTCGGTGCCGGTACGGTCTATTGGACATGGGGCCTGAGCAACAATCACGATAACGAGGCGACCCCCACCGATCCTCGCGTCCAGCAGGCGATGGTCAATCTGCTTGCCGATATGGGCGTTCAGCCGGGGACGCTACAATCCGGGCTTACCGCGGCGACTGGTTCCACCGATGCTGTTGCTCCGACCTCCGTCATCACGGTGCCAGCGACGGTGGCCGCTAATTCAACCGTGACGATTTCAGGCACCGCTGCCGATACGGGCGGCGGGGTCATCGCCAGCGTCGAGGTTTCGACCGACAATGGTGCGAGTTGGCATCCGGCGACGGGCGACGAGAACTGGACCTACTCATGGACCCCGGCGATTGCAGGGACCTATACGATCCGGTCGCGGGCGGTGGACGACAGCATCAATCTCGAGACACCTTCGGCGGGGCGCACGGTCACCGTCACCGGCCCGACTTTTACATCTCTCTTCGGTGGCGCGACGCCCGCGGTCGTCAACACCGACGATGCTGCCGCCGTCGAGCTCGGAGTCAAATTCCAGTCATCCGTGGCGGGCACGGTCAGCGGTATCCGGTTTTACAAGAGCAGCCTGGATACGGGCACACATACCGGGTCGCTCTGGTCAAGCACGGGTACGCGGCTTGCGACCCTCACCTTCACTAACGAGACTGCCAGCGGCTGGCAGAGTGCGACTTTCACGAGCCCGGTGACTTTGACAGCCGGACAGACCTATACCGCATCCTACCATACGAATGTCGGCAACTATTCGACGACCGCCAACTACTTCCTGTCCAATGTGACGAGTGGTCCGCTGACGGCGCCGGCAAGCGGCAACGGCGTCTACCGCTATGGCAATAGCGCGTTCCCGACGAGCAGCTTCGACCAGACGAACTATTGGGTCGATGTGATGTTCAATCCCTCGAATGCGAACAACACGACACCGACGGCGGTCGCCGATACGGGGAATGCGACCGAGAAGGGCGGTGTCGCCAATGGTTCGGGCGGCGTGGTTGCCAGCGGCAACGTGCTGACCAACGACACCGATCCGGATTCCGGCGATACCAAGACGGTGAGCGCCGTCAGCTTCGGCGCGACCTCAGGCACGCTCGGCTCAGCGCTGAACGGCACCTATGGCAGTCTCGTTCTCAGTGCATCGGGCACCTATAGCTATACGATCAACGAGAGCAATACCGCCGTGCAGGCGCTGCGCCTGTCGACCAACACCGTGAACGACGTCTTCAGCTATACGATGCGTGATACCGCCGGGGCCACCTCCACGGCAAATCTGACCGTCACCATCCATGGCGCCAACGACGCACCGGTGCTCGCCGTCCAGACGGCGACGCAAAATGCCACCGTCGGCTCGGCCTTCTCCTTCGTCGTGCCGACGACCACCTTCAGCGATGTCGACAGCGGCGAAACGCTGACCTACGCGGCAACGGCCGCCGACGGCACGGCGCTTCCCAGCTGGCTGACCTTCAACGCCTCGACGCGCACCTTCTCCGGCACGCCGACGGCGGGCGGGAGCTACGGCGTCAGGGTCACGGCAACCGATATCGGCGGCCTTGCCGCCAACGAGACCTTCAACATCGCCGTGTCGGTTCCCGGCAACACGACCCCGACGGCAGTCGCCGATACAGGGGATGCGACCGAGAAGGGCGGTGTCGCCAATGGTTCGGGCGGCGTGGTTGCGAGCGGCAACGTGCTGACCAACGACACCGATCCGGATTCCGGCGATACCAAGACGGTGAGCGCCGTCAGCTTCGGCGCGACGTCAGGCACGCTCGGCTCAGCGCTGAACGGCACCTATGGCAGTCTCGTTCTCAGTGCATCGGGCACCTATAGCTATACGATCAACGAGAGCAATACCGCCGTGCAGGCGCTGCGCCTGTCGACCAACACCGTGAACGACGTCTTCAGCTATACGATGCGTGATACCGCCGGGGCCACCTCCACGGCAAATCTGACCGTCACCATCCATGGCGCCAATGACGCGCCGGTGCTCGCCGTCCAGACGGCGACGCAGAATGCCACCCTCGGCTCGGCCTTCTCCTACACGCTGCCGACGGCGACCTTCAGCGATGTCGACAGCGGCGAGACGCTGACCTATTCGGCAACGGCCGCCGACGGCACGGCGCTTCCCAGCTGGCTCGCCTTCAACGCCTCGACGCGCACCTTCTCCGGCACGCCGACGACAGCAGGCAACTATGGCGTCAAGGTTACGGCAACCGATATCGGCGGTCTCTCGACCAACGAGACTTTCACTATCGCCGCTGCGGCGGGGGCAACGACCTACAGCCTGTTCTCCGCCTCCAGCACGCCGGCCCAGACGAACCTCAACGATGGCCAGCAGCTCGAGCTCGGCGTCAAGTTCACGTCGACCGTCGGCGGCGACATTACCGGGATCAGGTTCTACCGCAGCGCCAACGACAACGGCCAGAACGTCGTCGACCTGTGGAGCTCGACGGGCACCAAACTTGCCAGCGCCACCTTCACCAACACCACGGCAAGCGGCTGGCAGACGGCGAACTTCACGACGCCCTTCACCATTGCCGCCAACACGACCTATGTCGCCTCCTACCACACGACAGGCGCCTATGTGGCGACTGCTAATTTCTTCACCGCCGCCGTTACCAGCGGGCCGCTGACGGCAACAGCCACCGGCAACGGCGTTTACCGCTATGGCGGCTCCGCCACCGCTGGCATTTTCCCGAACTCCACTTTTAGCGCCACCAATTACTGGGCCGACGTGGTCTTCCGTCCCACGAATACGAACAACGCGACGCCGACGGCGGTTGCCGATGCGGGGGATGCGACCGAGAAGGGCGGGGTGGCCAATGGTTCGGGCGGCGTGGTTGCCAGCGGCAACGTGCTGACCAACGACACCGATCCGGATTCCGGCGACACCAAGACGGTGAGCGCAGTCAGCTTCGGCGCGACGTCGGGCACGCTCGGCTCAGCGCTGAACGGTACCTATGGCAGTCTCGTTCTCAGTGCATCGGGCACCTATAGCTATACGATCAACGAGAGCAATGGCGCCGTGCAGGGGCTGCGCCTCTCGACCAACACGCTGAACGATGTCTTCAGCTATACGATGCGTGATACCGCCGGGGCTACCTCCACGGCAAACCTCACCGTCACCATCCATGGTGCCAATGACGCGCCGGTGCTCGCCGTCCAGACGGCGACGCAGAATGCCACCCTCGGCTCGGCCTTCTCCTACACGCTGCCGACGGCGACCTTCAGCGATGTCGACAGCGGCGAGACGCTGACCTATTCGGCAACGGCCGCCGACGGCACGGCGCTTCCCAGCTGGCTCGCCTTCAACGCCTCGACGCGCACCTTCTCCGGCACGCCGACGACAGCAGGCAATTATGGCGTCAAGGTCACGGCAACCGATATTGGCGGTCTTGCGGCCAACGAGACTTTCACTATCGCTGCCGGGACGGCGCCAGCGACCTACAGCCTGTTTTCTGCCTCCAGCACGCCGACCCAGACGAACCTCAATGATGGCCAGCAGCTCGAGCTCGGCGTCAAGTTCACGTCGAACGTCGGCGGCGATATTACCGGCATCAGGTTCTACCGCAGCGCCAACGACAACGGCCAGAACGTCGTCGACCTATGGAGCTCGACGGGCACCAAGCTTGCCACGGCCACCTTCACCAACACCACGGCAAGCGGCTGGCAGACGGCGAACTTCACGACCCCCTTCACCATTGCCGCCAACACGACCTATGTCGCCTCGTATCACACGACAGGCGGCTACGTGGCAAGCAACGCCTTCTTCACCGCCGCCGTCACGAACGGTCCGCTGACGGCGCCGGCCAGCGGCAATGGCCTCTATGCCTATGGCGGCTCTGCCACCGCAGGCCTCTTCCCGACCAGCACTTTCAATTCAGCGAATTACTATGCCGACGTGGTCTTCCGGCCGCAGCTTGCCGCGTGAAGGATCGGGAGGTCGGGAACGGGATCGGAATGAGGTTCATACGACGCAAATGCCCGCCGCGGCGACGACCGCCCCGAATGTCCATATCCGGGAGATGTCGATGAACGGGATCGACCGGCTACCCGTGACAGTGCTCACCGGCTTTCTCGGCGCCGGAAAGACGACGCTTCTCAGCCACGTGCTGATGAATCGTGAGGGCCTGCGGGTCGCCGTCATCGTCAACGATATGAGCGAGGTGAACATAGACGCCAGTCTCATCCGGGACGGCGGCTGCAACCTGTCGCATACGACGGAGACATTGGTCGAGCTCAGCAATGGCTGCATATGCTGCACCCTGCGCGACGACCTCCTGGCGGAAGTGCGGCGACTGGCCGAAGAGGGGCGATACGACTATCTGTTGATAGAAGGGACCGGCATTGCCGAGCCATGCCCGATCGCGGCCACCTTTTCCTTCTGCGACGAGAAAGGTGTTTCGCTCTCCGATTTCGCGAAACTCGACACGATGGTGACCGTCGTCGACGCCGCAAGCCTCCTGGCCGACTACAGCAGCGCAGATCTGCTTGCCGACCGCGGCATGCAGCGGGACAGCGAAGACCGACGGACACTCATAGACCTGTTGGTGGACCAGATCGAGTTTGCCGATATCGTCGTGATCAACAAGATCTCGGACGCGAGCGAGGAGATGCGCGCGGAAGTCCGCATGGTCGTGGCTGCCCTCAACCCGGATGCGCGCCAGGTGGAGGCGGACTTCGGCGAGGTTTCTCTTGCAACCATCCTCAATACGGGCCTCTTCGACGAAGCAAAAGCCGCCGCCCACCCGTTATGGCACAAGGAACTGTACAGGTCGGGCGACCATGTTCCCGAAACGGAGGAATACGGCGTATCGAGCTTTGTCTATCGCACGAGGCGCCCTTTCGATCCCATGCGGTTTCGAGCATTTCTGGACGAGCCCTGGCCGGGAGTGATGCGCGCCAAAGGCCACTTCTGGCTTGCCACCCGCCCGCGTCACGTGGGCCTGATGTCGGCTGCCGGGGTGCAGCGGCGCTGCGAGCCCATGGGGCTGTGGTGGGCAGCCGTGCCCCGGCAGGACTGGCCGCCCCATCAGCAGTTTCGTCAGCATCTCGAGAGCCGGTGGGACAGCGCCTGGGGCGACCGTCGGCAGGAATTGGTTTTTATCGGTGTCGATATGGACGAGAAAGGTGTGCGGACGGCACTGGACGGATGCCTCGCCAGCACCGATCCGCGCGACTGGGCCACCCTCGAAGATCCGTTTCCGGCCTGGTAGCTCAGGCGGTGGACCTTGGCGTCGTCACGGCTTGGTTGGGCAGCTCTTTGCCACGCGAGATATCTGGTCTCGCGCCCCCGTAAGTTCAAAGCCGGTGCTGTAATCTATCCCACCGGCCTTGAGGGCAAACATAGTGGCGAAATCAGCGCCAGATGTGAGGGCGGCAAGCAGCTTCGGATGCCTTGAGAGAACAACCGTTCGCCGATCGGGACTGTTGCCGTCGAGGCGGATCGTCTCTTTGTACCTCCCAATCTCGAAACGCGCCAATCGCAGGCCGTTCTCACCAACAGTGGCATCGCCAATCTCGAAAATGAGACCGTTCTTGGCGTCGCACCGGACCATGTAACAAGCCTCGATGTCGCTCGCATCAATCATTGAGCATGTTCCGACCGCTCCGGCATGCGAACCGGTGAGCTTAACCCATGGAGCCGGCGGCTCGACTTCCTGTGTGAGCGCAGGCGATGCCGCAAGGCACGCACCAAACATACACGCTGCCACGCCAACCACGCCAGCGACTGCCGGTCTGCTGAACCTCATCCTATCCTCGTTTTTTCAAAGACGTTGCGACCCGAATAGCGTCTCGACTTGCACAATCTTGTCAAGGTCGATTGAGAGGAGACGCAGACCAGCAGCATAGCATCGCCGGAGCCATTTTCGTTTCGCCAAGGCAAAGCGGTGCGGCCGGTGGGCCGGGCATTTCTAGCCAGGATTAGAGGCGATCGCTCGGACGTACCTTGGGGTTTGCGTTGAGGGTCATCATATGGGCGTAGGGAATACCTCCCTCATACCCCAGATTACTGTCGTACATTCCCTCGGCAAAGGTGCCAGAATGAACCTCTTGCTATAGCGGCCGAAGGGCCGGCCGATGCGGAAGGGGACGCCGCTGATGCGGAGAATTCGCGTTAGTAACCGTGAGTACCTGAGTACATTTGGTGGAGCGTTAAGTATCTGTCGTGCACCCTCAGCCTGGAGCGCAGTGCTGGGAACCGCGACGGTTGTATCTTCCACAAGTACCGATGGTTCCCTAAGCTTTGCCAATAACGGCGGCTTCGCCAATCCCGACGGGGCCGCCGTCCCGTCCTCCTTCACAGGTCCGTCTTCCTTTACCGGCAATATCATGCAGCCTGCCGCGCTGTTCTCATCAAGCGGCGTGGAGACTGCCTCGATACCACCGACGGCGATGCCCGCGCCTGCGGGCGAGGGCGGCGCGCGGGACCCGTCCACCAAGACGGCGTCGGTTGCGACGGTGTTGCAGACGACGACGACCACATCATCCGAGCGCACTGTGCTTGGTCCGGACCCATATCAGGAGGCTGCGACACTGCCTGCCGCTCCCGTGCTGACGGGTGTTACCAGCGATGCCGGCACGGCAGGCTCTACCACGCCGTCGGCCGATCCTGCCGCCGGTTCCGGCACGACGTCATTGCGCCTTCAGACCTCGATAGCCTCCATCTCGCTGGAGCCGAGCCAAGACGGTTCCGCTGGTTCCACCGGTTCGACCGCGACGCCTGCGGCGCTTGCAGCACCGGTGGCGGCGGCGGCGGTGACGCCCAACAAGATCGCGCTCGAAAACATGAAGCAGGGCAACCCCATCAGCGAATGGGGCCTGGAGGGCGATGGCAAAGGCACCATCCAGGGCTTTGCCACCGAAATCAGCACGAATATCGGGCAGACGGTCGATTTCAAGATCGCCACCGATTCCACCCATTACCGCATCGATATCTACCGCATGGGCTATTATGGTGGGGACGGCGCGCGCAAGGTCGACTCGATCGAACAATCTCTGACCACGGCGCAGATACAGCCGCATCCGATCGTCGACATGTCGCTCGGTCTCATCGATTGCGGCAACTGGTCGGTTTCGGCGAGCTGGCAGATTCCGACGGACGCCGTCTCCGGCGTCTATTTCGCCAAGCTGGTGCGTGAGGATGGCACCGAGGATGCAAGCATCATCCCCTTCGTCGTGCGCGACGACGCCTCGCACAGCAATATCGTCTTCCAGACCTCGGATACGACATGGCAGGCCTACAATGCCTGGGGCGGCGCCAGCCTCTATTACGGCGAAGTGCCTGTCGATCCGGCCGCCATGATCGGCTACCTGCCCCCGAACTGCAGCTGCGGCCTGCAGGCGATCGGCCGCGCCTCGGCGGTCAGCTACAACAGACCGATCATCACCAATACGAGCCCGGTCGGCGGCTCGCATGATTATATCTTCGGCGTCGAATCCTCCGCGATCTCGTGGCTGGAGCAGAACGGCTACGACGTGTCCTATATTTCCGGCGTCGATGCGGCGCGCAGCGGCGCGCTGCTGCTCAACCATGATGCCTATCTCTCGGTCGGCCACGACGAATACTGGTCGGCCGAGCAGCGCAGCAATGTGGAGGCCGCGCGTGATGCCGGCGTCAATCTCGCTTTCTGGAGCGGCAACGAGTGCTACTGGAAGGTGCGCTGGGAAAGCAGCATTGACGGCAGCGGCCAGGCCTACCGCACCATGGTCTGCTACAAGGAGACCTGGGGCACGAGCACCGATCCGAGCAATGTCGGCACCGGCACCTGGCGCGATCCGCGTTATGCCGATCCGGGGCAACAGCCGGAGAATGCGCTGACGGGAACGATGTTCCAGGTCGACAGCTACCGTCAGGACACGATCTCCATCCCCTACGACTATTCCAACCTGCGCTTCTGGCGCAATACCGATGTTTCCCAGCTGAATGAAGGCGACACCTACAATCTGGTGCAGAACCTGCTCGGCTACGAATGGGATTCCGACGTTGAGAACGGCTTCCGTCCGGCCGGGCTCGTCAATCTGTCGCTCTCGTCGGTCTCGGTCGACACCTATCTGCGCGATTACGGCGCGACCATCGGTTCGGCAGTCGCCACCCACAGCCTCACCATGTACCGTGCGGCAAGCGGCGCGCTGGTCTTCGGCGCCGGCACCGTCTTCTGGTCCTGGGGTCTGAGCGACAATCACCAAGGCCCGACAACGTCGACCGATCGCAACGTCCAGCAGGCGATGGTCAACATGTTCGCGGACATGGGCATCCAGCCGACGACGCTCGATGCAAGCCTGATCCTCGCGACCCAATCGACCGACACCCTGAAGCCGACCTCGTCCATCTCGTCGCCGGTCGTCGGCGCAAGCTTCCTCGAAGGACAGCATGTGACGATATCAGGCACGGCGCAGGATTTCGGCGGCGGCATCATTGCCGGCGTGGAAGTTTCGACCGATGGCGGCCAGCACTGGTTCAAGGCGTCAGGCCGCGAGAGCTGGAGCTATAACTGGGTCGTCCAGGCGAGCGGAGCCTACACGATCATGTCGCGGGCCGTCGACGACAGCGTCAATATGGAGACGCCATCGGCGGGCAAGCAGGTCACGGTCAGCCTACCGGGAACGACGGGCCTCTGGACGCTTGCGGAAAAGCCGGCAACCGAAGTGGCGATCGATCGCGATTCCGTCGAGCTCGGCCTGCGCTTCCAGACGACGACGGCAGGCTCCGTGGAGGGCATCCGTTTCTACAAGGGCTTCTACAATATCGGCGACCATGCCGTGAGCCTCTGGAGTGCCAACGGAACGTTGCTGGCAACAGGCGTGTCCGTCGGTGAATCGCTCTCCGGTTGGCAGACGGTGATGTTCTCCAGCCCGATCCAGATTGCCGCCGGCACAACCTATGTGGCCTCCTATCACAGCAGCGGTTTCTATTCCGCCACCAATAATTATTTCGGCGGCACCTATGCCAGCGGCGCGCTGAAGGCTGTCGACGGCGGCGGCGTCTTCGCCTACGGCACCACTGCCGGCACGTTTCCCGGCCAAAGCCCCGGCACCGGCACAAATTACTGGGTCGACGTGGTCTTCGATGCCGGTCCCAATGGCGCGCCGGTCGCGACCGACGATACGGGGTTCGTCATCTCCAGCAACGATACAGTTAGCATCTCGATCGCCTCACTTGTCGGAAACGATACAGATCCCAATGGCGATGCGCTGACGATTTCGGCCGTCGGCAATGCCGTCAATGGCACGGTGACGCTCAACAAGCAGAACGGCACCGTCGTCTTCACGCCGACCAACGATTATTCGGGGCCGGCAAGCTTCACCTATACGCTGTCGGACGGGCGCGGCGGCACGGATCAGGGCGGCGTCAGCCTCACCGTGAACCCAGGCCCTGCCGGAGCGACACTGTTTACATCAAGCGAAGGACCGACGGGCGCAAGCTTCAACGACGGCCAGTCGATGGAACTCGGCATGAAGTTCGTCGCTTCGGCGAGCGGCATGATTACCGGCATCCGCTACTACAAGGCAGCAGGCGATACCGGAGCCCATACCGGCTCGCTCTGGACGGCCGGCGGCACGCTGGTCGCGACCGTCACCTTCGCCGACAGCGGATCGGTGAACGGCTGGCAGACCGCGACATTCGCCAACCCGGTGCATATCGCGGCCGGCACGACCTATGTCGCCTCCTACAGCACGACAGGCTCCTATGTCGCGACGGCAGACTATTTCACATCAGCCCATAGCAATGGCTCGCTGACGGCGCTCGCCGGCAGCAATGGCGTCTACACGGTCGGGGGCTCGGCGTTCCCGACCTCCAGCTACCAGTCGTCGAACTACTGGGTGGATGTCGTCTACAATCAGGCGACGGGCAACGCGGTGCCGGTCGCCGCCAATGACAATGGCTACACGACTTATTCCGACACGGCGCTGTCGATTGCCGCAGCCAGTCTGCTTGCAAACGACACCGATGCCGATGGCGACGCGCTCAGTATCACCGGCGTCAATGGCGCGGTCCACGGAACGGTGACTTACAACGGCCAGACCAAGACTGTGACTTTCACCCCGGCGGCGGGTTATACGGGTGCGGCAAGCTTCTCTTATTCGATCTCGGACGGATTGGGCGGCACGGCGTCGGCCACGGTCAGCCTCACCGTCGGCGCGCCCGGCGGAGGAACGACATCAAGCCTGTTCACCGGCGCCGACACGTCTGGGGTTGCCGCCGCCAATGACGCCAACTCGGTCGAACTCGGCGTCAAATTCATCGCGTCCGCAACCGGCCAGATCACCGGGCTCACCTATTACAAAAGCGCCCAGGATACCGGCACGCATGTCGGCTCGCTGTGGACGACGAGCGGCCAGCTTCTGGCCCAGGCGACCTTTATCAACGAGATGGCGAGCGGCTGGCAGACGGTTTCCTTCACCCAGCCGATCAATGTTACGGCCGGCGCCACCTATGTGGCGAGCTACCATTCGAACGGTTTCTATTCCGCAACGTCGAATTACTTCACAACGGACCATACGAGCGGCGGGCTGACGGCGCCATCGAGTGCTTCGAGCGGCGGCAACGGTCTTTATGCCTATGGCTCCGGCAGCCTGTTCCCGACCGCTTCCTACAATGCGACCAATTACTGGGTCGACGTTCTCTACCAGCAGGGCGGCGCACAGAATGCGGTGCCGGTCGCCGCCAATGACAGCGGCTTCTCGACCAATACCGGCACGCCGATCACCATCCAGGCATCAGTGCTCCTGGCAAATGACACCGACACCGATGGCGACCCGCTTGTCGTCACCGGCGTCAGCGGCGCGGTCAACGGCTCGGTCGCCTGGAATGCGCAGGCCCAGACGGTGACATTCACGCCGACGGCAGGTTATTCGGGGCCGGCGAGCTTCAGCTACGCGATTGCAGACGGCAAGGGCGGCACGGCGTCGGCGCAGGTCGCGCTCACCATCAACGGCGGCCAGACGGGGCCGGAGCAGAACCTCTTTTCCGCCAATGCGACGCCTTCAACCGTCTCCGTCAACGACAACCAGCAAGTCAATCTCGGCATGAAATTCCAAGCCGATACGTCAGGCTGGGTCACCGGCATCCGCTTCTACAAGGGCGCCGACAATACCGGCCCGCATAACGGCTATCTCTGGACCGCCTCTGGCACGCTCATCGGCAGTGTCACCTTCAACAACGAGACGGCGAGCGGCTGGCAGACTGCGCAGCTTACCCAGCAGATCGCCATCGAGGCGGATACGACCTACGTCGTTTCTTATTCGAGCAACGGCAATTATTCGGCCACCGGCAATTATTTTGCCAGCGACGTGACGAACGGCGATCTCAAGGCGCTCGGCGGCAGCAACGGCGTCTATGCCTACGGGGCGGGCGGGTTGTTCCCGACGGCCAGCTACAACAGCACCAACTACTATGTGGACGTGGCGTTCAAACCACAGCTCGCGGCGTAAAGCCCGCGAGGATGTAAGGCCAGGCATGCTGTAAAGAGTGAGAGTTTCGATGATGGGTGCAGACAACAGATTGCCCGTAACCGTTCTTGCCGGGTTTCTCGGCGCCGGCAAGACGACGGTCCTCAATCATGTCCTCAGTAATCGGGAGGGCCGCCGGGTTGCTGTCATCGTCAATGATATGAGCGAGGTCAACATCGATGCGGAACTCTTGCGCGAGGGGGAAGCCGGCCTCTCGCGTACCGACGAGACATTGGTAGAGCTCACCAACGGGTGCATCTGCTGCACCCTGCGCGACGATCTCCTCAGCGAAGTGCGCCGGCTCGCAGCCGCCGGCCGTTTCGACTATCTGCTGATCGAGGGCACCGGCATTGCCGAGCCGCTGCCGGTCGCAGCCACCTTCTCCTTCCGCGACGAGAGCGGCGCGGCCCTCTGCGACGTGGCGCGTCTCGACACGATGGTCTGCGTCGTCGATGCGGTCAATCTTCTCACCGACTACCAGAGCGCCGAGTTCCTTGCCGATCGCGGTGAAAGGCGTGACGGGCATGATGAGCGGAAGCTCGTGGAACTGCTCGTCGAGCAGATCGAATTTTCCGATGTCGTCATCATAAACAAGGCAGGCGACGTGCCGTGCGCCGACCTTGCCGAGGTTCGCCGGGTCGTCGCGGCGCTCAATCCGGATGCTCAGGTCGTCGAGGCAGTCTTCGGCCAGGTGCCGCTTGGCGCCATCCTGGATACCGGTCTCTTCAGCGAGGCGAAGGCCGCCCGCCATCCGCTCTGGCACAAGGAACTCTTCGGCTGGGGCGATCATGTGCCGGAGACCGAGGAATACGGTATAAGAAGCTTCGTCTATCGTAGCCGCCGGCCCTTCGATCCGCTGAGGCTCAAGGATTTTCTCGACCGGAAATGGGCGGGCCTCATCCGTGCAAAGGGCCATTTCTGGCTGGCGTCGAGGCCTGATGAGATCGGCCTTCTGTCGATTGCCGGCACCCAGTGCCGCATCGAGACCAGGGGGTACTGGTGGGCCTCGGTGCCGCGGGTACAATGGCCGCGCTTTCCGCAGTTCCGCCAGCTCATCGACCGGCATTGGGACGATGTCTGGGGCGACCGCCGCCAAGAGCTCGTCTTCATCGGTTCCGGCTTCGACGAGGAAGCGATCCGCGCTGCGCTGGGTGATTGCCTGACCGGCGAGGAGACTGGTTTCGATCCGCAGACCGCCGTCGGGCTTCGCGATCCATTTCCGGCATGGCAGCACGGACATATCCCTGCACATTCCAATAGTGCGTCCGAACGCACGTAAGACGCCCTGATATGAAGACCCTTTGATTATCAACGGAGGAGAGAACAATGAGCAACGAACTTTACGCAGACGGCATCGGCGAAATTACCATTACGGGAACGATCGTTCGCATCGACCTGATGTCGCTTTCGGCAACCGATCGTGACGCCAACAACAACCCGACGCCGGTCTTCCGCCAGCGCATCATCATGCCTGTCGATGCCTTCGCCAATGCGGTCGATCTCATGCAAAAAGCGCTTGGCGGGTTGGTCGAGGCGGGTGCGGTCCGTCGGGTCGGCGATATGTCGGGCGCAGCCGCAGCCGATATCCAGTCGACCCAGGGCGGCGCTTCGAACGCCTCGCCGAACTTCAACTGATAAAACAGGTCTGGAGCGCTGTGCGTCCATCCGGACGCACAAAAGAGGCTCCAACTCTTTGAGACTAAGCCGCGGTCTCGTATTGTTTCGGGTGGGCCATGAGTGGATTTCTGCATACCAATTTGCACTGTCTGGCGCTCGTCGCGCGTCATCACGGCGTCGATCTTGCGCCGGAGCGATTGCAGCATGATTATGCCGTCGGCAACGATCCCGTTGCCGTGCGGCAGCTGCTGCGCATGGCCAAGGATGCGGGCCTCAGAGCCCGGCATCTGACACTCGACTGGCGATCGCTGTTCCAGCTCGGCGAGGCCTTTCCGGTGCTCGCGGAACTTTCGAATGGCAATTGGGTGGTCATCGCCGGCGCTGTCGGCAGCGGTGAAGATGAGAGAATCCGCGTTCTCGACCCGCTCGCCTCACGCGCCGAAGTGATGATGCTCAGCCAAGAGCAGTTCGCCAAGGCCTGGCTCGGATCGGTGGTCCTGCTGAAGCGCAATTATCGCATGTCGGATGAGGACCGGCCCTTCGGCTTCCGCTGGTTTATCCCCGAAATCATCAAGCAGCGCAGCTTCTTCCGCGATGTCGCACTCGCCGCCTTCGTGCTTTACGGCCTTGGGCTGACGACGCCGATCTTTTTCCAGCTCGTCATCGACAAGGTGCTCGTGCATCAGAGCTATGCGACGCTCACGGTTCTGACGGCGGGCATTGCAATCGCGCTCATCTTTGACGCGACCTTCACCTTCCTGCGTCGCTACCTGCTGCTCTATGCCACCAACCGGATCGACATCCGTGTCGCCACGCGCACCTTCGGCCATCTGCTGAACCTGCCGATCGCGCTCTTCGAGCAGGCTTCGGCCGGCGTTCTCGTCAAGCATATGCAGCAGACGGGGCGCATCCGCGAATTCCTGACCGGCCGGCTGTTCCTGACACTTCTGGACGGCGTGTCGCTGCTGGTCTTCGTGCCGATCCTGCTTCTCTACAGCGTCAAGCTGACCCTGGTGGTGCTGGGCTTTGCAGCGCTCGTCGGGCTGGTGGTAATGATGCTCGTCGGGCCGTTTCAGCGCCGGCTGCAGGCGCTTTACCAAGCCGAAGGCGACCGGCAGGCCTTGCTGGTGGAAACCGTGCATGGCATGCGCACCGTCAAATCGCTGGCGCTGGAGCCGCGCCAGCGCAAGGTATGGGACGATTATTCGGCGCAGTCGATCTCCGTGCGTTTCCGGGTCGAGAAGATCTCGACCATCGCCCAGGCGATGACCGGACTGCTGGAGAAGCTGATGAGCGTGGCGATTATCGGCCTCGGCGCGCTCGATGTCTTCAGCGGCGCGATGACGATCGGCGCGCTGGTCGCCTTCAATATGCTCGCTGGCCGGGTCTCGGGACCGCTGGTGCAGATCGTCACCATGGTACACGAGTATCAGGAAGTGGCGCTTTCGGTCCGCATGCTCGGCGAGATCATGAACCAGCGGCCGGAACAGGCGGGTCGCGGGCGTGGTGTTCGGCCGCATTTGCAGGGCCGCATCGAATTCGACAGGGTCAGCTTCCGCTATGCGCCCGATGCTGCGCCGGCGCTCGACAATGTCTCCTTCGCCATTCCGGCGGGCTGCGTCTTCGGCGTGGTCGGCAAGAGCGGCTCCGGCAAGACGACGATAACCCGGCTCATCCAGGGACTCTACCAGAGCCAGGAGGGGCTGGTGCGCATGGACGGTTATGACAGCCGCGAGATCGACCTCGTGCATCTGAGAACCAGCATCGGCGTCGTGCTGCAGGATAATTTCCTGTTCCGCGGTTCCGTTCGCGACAATATTGCCGCCGGCAAGCCCGATGCCAGCATCGAAGAGATCATGGAGGTCGCCCGCATTGCCGGCGCCGAAGAGTTCATTGAGCGCCTGCCGCGCGGCTTCGACACGATGCTGGAGGAAAATGGCTCCAACCTGTCAGGCGGCCAGAAGCAGCGGCTTGCCATTGCTCGCGCGCTGATCACCGATCCGAAGCTGCTGATCTTCGATGAGGCGACGAGCGCGCTCGATCCTGACAGCGAGGCGATCATCCGCGACAATTTGAGCCGCATCGCCGCCGGCCGTACCGTCGTCATCGTCTCGCACCGGCTTTCGACCCTCGTCGATGCCGATGCCATTCTCGTCATCGATCGCGGCAAGGTCGCCGATATCGGCCGGCACGATCAGCTTGTATCGCGCTGCATGACCTATCGCCACCTGTGGGCCCAGCAAATGAGGCAGGTCGCATGAACGCGCACGCTAGAAAACCCAGCGATAACCTGCCGGTCCCTTCAAATAAGGGCGCCTCGGACAAGTCTTCTGCAGACAATGGCCCCCCAGACAAGGGAAGGGCACTGACCGCCCGCCCGCCGCTGCCGCCGGCCATTGCCGAATTCCAGTCCGATGCGGTCGAGCTCGAGGAACGCGCACCGCCGCGGGTGGCGCGCATGACGCTCTACTGCGTGACGGCGCTGCTTGCCGCAGCGATCACCTGGGCCTCGGTCTCCTCGATCGACGAGGTGGTGATTGCGCCTGGCAAGCTCGTCACCACCCAGCCGACCATCGTTGTCCAGCCGCTCGAAACATCGATCATCCGCACGATCGAGGTGAAGGCCGGCGAGGTCGTGCATGCCGGTCAGACGCTCGCGACCCTTGACGCGACCTTCAGCCAGGCCGATGTCGGCCAGCAGCAAGCGAAATTCTCTGCACTCGACGCCCAGGTGAGGCGGATTGAGGCAGAGCTTGCCGGCGATGACTATACGAAGATGGCCGGAGATACGCCCGATCAGATGCTGCAGGCCCAGCTTTTTGGCCAGCGGCGAGCCTTCTACGTGGCGCAGTTGCAAAATTTCGATCAGCAGATCGCCGGCCAATCGGCCGCTCTTGTGGCGAGCAAGAACCAGGAGGCGGTGCTCAACGACAGGCGTGAGGGGCTCTCGCAGATCGAAGCAGCGCGGGAGCGGCTCTACGACAACCAAAGCGGTTCGCTGATCACGTTGCTCGGCTCCCGTGATGCCCGCCTCGACGTCGAGTCCGATCTGACCGCGGTGCGCGGCCGCGCCGACGAGGCCGCCCACTCTTATGCCAAGCTCCGCGCCGACCGCCAGGCCTTCATCGAGGATTTCCGCCGGGCCGCAATGGAGCAGCTGGTGGAATTGCGCGGCCAGCGTGACATGGCCGACGAGGAACTGAAAAAGATGCAGTTGCGCCGCAACATGGTAGCGCTGACCGCACCCGCCGATGCCGTGGTGCTCGATCTGGCGCAACGCTCGGTCGGTTCTGTGGTGCGGGAAGCGGAGCCGGTGGTCACACTCGTGCCCATCAACGTGCCGCTCGAAGCCGAAGTCTCGATCAACACCCGCGATATCGGCCGGGTCGCCGTCGGCAAGGAAGCGCGTATCAAGCTCGACGCCTACCCCTTCCAGAAATACGGCACTGCCGCGGGAGAGGTGAGAACCATCAGCCAGGACACCTTTTGACCGGCCAGCAGGAGCAGACCAGTCAGCCTGCAGCCCCCTTCTTCAAGGCCCGGGTCCTGCTTGCCGATACAAGGCTGAATGCCGCAGATGTGCCGGTGCGGCTGCTTCCCGGAATGACCGTGTCCACGGAAATCAAGGTGGGCAAACGCACGGTAATCTCCTATTTCCTGTATCCGTTGCTACGAGGACTGGATAACGCAATACGCGAACCGTAGGGCCAGTTCGGCTTGCTGCTTGACGCTCCAGACAGGCGACCTCACACTCGCGGTGTCGAAGGTGAGTCGGACAGACTGGACCGTTTTCCAATCCGTTGCTCACCTTTGGAAGGAGTCGCCAGCAGGGGCTTTGGTTCACGCGCCCACCGACACCGGTTGGCCGCAAACAGGATCGAGGTTGATTGGGTTTGCACTCGCATCCGCTCCGATTTTGCTTGTGAGGTCGCGCCGTGGATAAAGGGTTATCAGCAGTCGATCCGCCTCGCGACATCCCGCTTCCGCATTCGAATTTCCAATTGCGGCGCAACCGCCGCCGGCTGCTTAGGCCAGTGCTTTTGCTATTCGTTTTGCTCGTTGCGGGCATCGTTGTTTTTTACAGTGAAATCCGCCAGCCCGAAGCTCCGATTGATCGTTTTGAAGATCGAGCCCTCAATAAGGCACCGCGCTCATCACCCATAGCCGTCCGCCCCGACCCGGCGGCTCCTTCGCCTCTCCCGACGATGTCCATATCGCTGAAGCTGATCGAGGTCCCGAATCCGGAATTGGCAGGTCAATTTCTGCGGATGTGGCGCGTCTCGGGACAGAATATTTGCGGGGCTCTTCGACAGGCCGGCATCGAGATGAGCGAATGGAAAGCCGCATCCATGCGCAATCGCAGTTATGAATGTTATTTTCAGCGCATCTACGAACGGGACGAAGTGCGCCCCATCAGCTCGACTTTCGTCAAGGTGCGCGGAAATGAAATGGGCGATGTTGTCGAGATTCGCGCCAAGCTCATTGGGCCGACGACAGATGCTGAGGGGCGTCTTGCCCCTGCCGTCCTGCGCATATTCGAAATCATCGTGACGCAGGCGTGCTGGCGCGATTTCGAGGATACGCTTGCATCGATCCAAAACCTTCGAAATATCGAATACGAACGCTTCGGCTCCTATCTTAGCTTCACCCGCGAAGCCGGCAGCGGAAATAATTTTAATTTTGTCCTTGGTCTGAAGGCGACTTCAGCTTCGCAGGTGAGAACAAAGACCTATTTTTCGACAGAGCGCTGGCTAGCCACAACAAATCCTCGCCTCGTGGACAGCTTGGGCACGTCGATAGCAGCCAATTGCGCTCAATGACGGGGCAACCCGGAGGCTTGACACTCCGGTTGTCGATGTCCCCGGCAATCGGAAACGGTGGACTTTCATGCAAATACCGCCTTTCCGATCACGGGTGTCGACGGCACCGCCATGTCGCGCGGCTCCAGCATGCCGGCGCCGAACGCCTGCCTGCCGGCGTCGATTGCCTTGGCAAAGGCTTGCGCCATCGCGGCGGGGTCGCCGGCGCCGGCAACAGCGGTGTTCAGCAACACGGCATCGAAGCCCAGCTCCATAACGATGGCCGCATGCGAAGGCCGGCCGATACCGGCATCCACGATCAGCGGCACGTCGGGAAAATGCGCCCGCATCGATCGAAGGGCTGCGAGATTTTGTGGTCCCGCCGCAGATCCGATCGGCGCGCACCAGGGCATCAGCACCTGGCATCCGGCGTCGATCAGACGCTCGGCAACGACCAGATCGTCCGTCGTATAGGGAAAGACCTGAAAGCCTTCGGCGGTCAGGATGCGTGCCGCTTCCACGAGCGCAAAGACATCCGGCTGCAGCGTGTCATGATTGCCGATCACCTCCAGCTTGATCCAATCGGTGCGAAACACTTCCCGAGCCATCTTCGCCGTCAGCACCGCCTCGGACACGCCATGGCAGCCGGCGGTGTTGGGAAGAACGTGAACGCCGAGCGCACGGATCATCTCGAAGAAAGCCCCGCCATTGCGCCCGCCCGCCATTTCGCGGCGCAGCGACACGGTGACGATCTCCGTTTTAGAGCGTGTGATGGCTTCGGTCAGGATCGCCGGCGAGGGGTAACGCGCGGTGCCGAGAAGCAGACGCGATGCGATTTGGCTTCCGTAAAGGTCAAACATGCTCAGCCTCCCTGCATCGGGGTCAGGATCTCGATCCTGTCATTATCGTTCAGCATATGCTCTTCGCGATCCTCGCGATGAACCAGTTCGCCGTTGACGGCGGTCGCCAGCCAGTCGCCTTCGTAACCGAGTGCGGTCAGAAGCTGCGAAAGCGTGGTGGCGGCGATTGTCTGGGCTTCGCCGTTGATGATCAGCTGCATCGGACGTTCCTTTGCTTCGGTTCTTTGGAAAAAACGAGATCGGCGGCCTCGGCCGCCATGGCCGGCGCCAGCAGAAAACCGTGGCGATAAAGGCCGTTAAAGATGACGACCTTTCCCTCGCGCGCAACGCGCGGAAGATTGTCGGGCAGGGCAGGGCGGATGCCGGCGCCGGTTTCGACGACGGCGGCGTCGCCGAAGGCCGGATGCAATGCATAGGCCGTGTTCAGCAGTTCCATCAGCGAGCGTGCCGTGATTGGTCCGTCGGAGTCGGTCTCAAGCATCGTCGCACCAATCATGAAAAACCCGTTGCCGCGGGGAACGATATAGACGGGAAAGCGTGGATGCAGCAGGCGGACGGGCCGCGCGAGGGTCACTTCTTCGGTATGGAGGTAGAGCATTTCACCCCGCACGCCGCGCAGGTCGCGGCTTTGCCCGATGCGGGCAGCACCGGTACAGTCGATGATATCGGAGAAATCGCCGTCGCTCACAGCCGTGTCGGTAAAGACGACGCCGTTTGCCGACAGTTGCTCTTTCAAGCTGCGCAGCGCCTCACGAGGGTCCAGATGCGCTTCGCGTGGGAAGAACAGGCCGTGCCTGAAACGGCCGGCGAGCATGGGTTCGAGTGTCGCAATATCCTGCTCTTCAACCCATTGATAACCGGTCGTGCGGCTTGCAAACCGCTTCAGTTCGCCGTGGTCGCGCGTCGAGGCGACGACGAGCGTGCCATTGCGGACGACGTTGCCGGGCAGGATCGCTTCCCATCGATCGGCGGCATCGAGGCCGCGTGTCAGCACGGCCTCATCGGCACTTTCCCGCTCGCACCAGGGCGCCAGCATGCCGCCGGCGAGCCAGGAAGCCGCATGAGCGAAGTTCGGCTGCGGGTCGAAGACCGTGACATCAGCACCGCGGGCATGCAGTTCGCGGGCGACGGTGAGGCCGGCGACGCCGGCCCCTCTAACAAGAACACGCATTTCAGTCTGCGCCCTGCGTGTGGGTATCGATCGGCATATAGAGATCGCCGCCCTCGCGGTATTTCGCCGCCATCGCGTCCAGCCCCTCCTTTTGCGCTTCGGCGCGGATGTCATGCGATATGCGCATCGAGCAGAATTTCGGGCCGCACATCGAACAGAAATGCGCCACCTTGTGCGCTTCTTTCGGCAGGGTCTCGTCATGGAAGCTGCGGGCGGTTTCGGGATCGAGCGACAGGTTGAACTGGTCTTCCCAACGAAATTCGAAGCGCGCCCGCGACAGCGCGTCGTCGCGCAGGCGGGCGGCCGGGTGCCCCTTGGCAAGGTCGGCCGCATGGGCGGCGATCTTGTAGGTGATGACACCGGTCTTCACATCCTTGCGATCGGGCAGTCCAAGATGCTCTTTCGGCGTGACGTAGCAGAGCATGGCCGTGCCGAACCAGCCGATCATCGCCGCACCGATGCCGGAGGTAATATGATCATAACCGGGCGCGATATCGGTGGTGAGAGGCCCCAGCGTGTAGAAGGGCGCCTCGCCGCAAACGGCAAGCTGCTTGTCCATATTTTCCTTGATCTTGTGCATCGGCACATGACCGGGCCCCTCGATCATTACCTGGCAGTCTTTGGCCCAGGCGATCTTCGTCAGCTCGCCGAGCGTTTCGAGTTCGGCAAATTGCGCCGCATCGTTGGCATCGGCGATCGAGCCGGGGCGAAGACCGTCGCCGAGCGAGAAGGAGACGTCATAGGCCCGGCAGATGTCGCAGATCTCCTCAAAATGCTCATAGAGGAAGCTTTCGCGGTGATGATGCAGGCACCACTTGGCCATGATCGAACCGCCGCGTGAGACGATGCCGGTCACGCGATTGACGGTGAGCGGGATGTAGTGCAGCCGCACGCCGGCATGGATGGTGAAATAGTCGACGCCCTGTTCGGCCTGTTCGATCAGCGTATCGCGATAGACCTCCCAGGTAAGGTCCTCGGCAATGCCGCCGACCTTTTCCAGCGCCTGATAGAGCGGCACCGTGCCGATCGGCAGCGGCGAATTGCGGATGATCCATTCGCGGATATTGTGGATGTTGCGGCCGGTCGACAGATCCATGACCGTATCGGCGCCCCAGCGGGCCGCCCAGACCATCTTCTCGACTTCTTCGGCCATCGAGGAGGTGACCGCGGAGTTGCCGATATTGGCGTTGATCTTCACCAGAAAATTCCGGCCGATGATCATCGGTTCGCTTTCGGGGTGGTTGATATTGGCCGGGATGATCGCCCGGCCGGCGGCGACTTCCCGGCGAACGAATTCCGGCGTCACATGATCCGGAATATCGGCGCCGAAGCTTTCGCCGTCGCGCACCAGCGCGTCGGTGCTGGCCCTGCGGCCAAGATTCTCGCGAATGGCGATGAACTCCATCTCCGGTGTGATGATGCCGGCCCGCGCATAGGCGAGCTGGGTGACGGCCTTGCCGTCCCTGGCCCGCAGCGGCCGGCGCCGCCCTGGGAATTCCGGCGTCAACCGGTCGGCGCTGACGAAGCCGTTGTCTTCGGGGCGGACATGGCGGCCGTCATAGGGTTCGACATCGCCTCGGGCCAGCACCCAGTCGCGGCGCAGGGGGGGCAGGCCCTGATCGATGTGGATGTCGGCGCCTTCGATCGTGTACGGACCGGAGGAGTCATAGACGACGACAGGCGGTTCGCCCGCGGTCGGGTGGACGCTGATTTCGCGCATCGGCACGCGGATATCGCTGTGGATATCTCCCGGGATATAGATCTTCTGCGATGCCGGCAGCGGGCCGGTGGTGACGGTCGGGGTGAGATTGTTTGCGGCAATGGTCATGGTTTTGAGGCTCCAATTGCAGTTGGAGACCCAGTCAATCAGCCGGAATGATGAAAAGACGCCGGCATGGATTCCACGCGTGAATCCGACGCCTTCGAGCGCTTGCACCGTCCCTACGCCAGTATGAACTGGATCAGGTTCAACGGGTCACTGCGCCACAACAGGCAAAGCCGTATTGTCCAGCAGTATCTCAGCCCCTTGCGGGACCCCCCTGGTGAATGCCGACAACCGTAAAGCGCGGTCGCTGATTGTGTCAAGCTTACAACTTCGCGTTCCGATTATAACCTCCGTCTCGGGGCCTGTTGCGTTACCGGTCGAACTGCGGCAAATGTCGTTTCACTCAACGTCAGGTGGATTTATGTCGTTTCGGATTGAACGTCTTGCGCTAGAACATCTCAATGGCGCCGCCGCTGTACTGGTCGGTGCCTATTCGGGACCGCCATGGAACGAGAATTGGTCGCTTGAAGCGGCGGTTGAAAATGTCAAAACCGTGCTTGAAACGCCCAGATCCATCGCCCTTGCGGCCATCGACGGAGGCAAGGTGCTGGGGATTGCATTGGGTATACGACAGCGGCGCCATGCGGGTCCGGTCATTTATCTTGATGAGCTTTCGGTGCTGCCTGAAGCGCAGGGTAGGGGAATAGGGACCGCGCTCCTGTCGGCCGTTTTTGAAGCAGCAAAGGCCGAAGGATGCAACAGCGTCTGGTTGGTCTCGCAGCGAGACGGTGCCTTGTCGAAATTTTATCAGCGCTGCGGATTCGCCGTCGGCGGCAATCTTGGCCTCTACTCCAAATCGAGCGCGTAGCGGTTAGGGCTGTATTGGCCTGTCATGAGGGGGAGCGGAAGAATGCAAGGCCCGTCACCCGCTATTCCACTTTGAACAATTGGTTTTAGAGCTGAAAATTGACCTGACCTCGCCCTGAATTTCCACCCGGCGGCGATTGGGGTCTCAGTGGTTTTTTGGGCGGTCAATCCGGCCGCAACGTCTTACCCGATTCCCCATCGAATAGATGAAGCTTTCCTGGTCGGGCAGTAATCGTCGCGACCTGCCCCGGCACAAAATCGTGACGGTCGGAAAGCACCGCGACAAGCTCGCCGGACCCGTAGCGCAGGAAGACCATCGTCTCATGGCCGGTGGGTTCGGTGACGTTCACGGTCGTGTCGAGGCCGCTTTGGCTGAGCGACAGGTGTTCGGGCCGCACGCCGAGCAGCACGGCCTGTCCGTCGGTCGCCTGCGGGGTGAAACCGAGCGCAATCTCGTCGCCGGTCTCGGTGACAAAGATCGCACCGTCGGCCTTGTAGCGGCCTTTCAGCAGATTCATCGACGGCGAGCCGATAAAGGCTGCCACGAATGTATTGCGGGGACGATCGTAGAGTTCGAGGGGAGTGCCGATCTGTTCGACCTTGCCGCCCTGCATCACGACGATCTTGTCGGCCATGGTCATCGCTTCGACTTGGTCATGGGTGACATAGATCGTCGTGGTTCTCAGCCGCTGGTGCAGTTCCTTGATCTCCTTGCGCATCTGCACGCGCAGCTTGGCGTCGAGGTTCGACAAGGGTTCGTCGAACAGGAAGACTTGCGGCGATCTGACGATCGCTCGTCCCATTGCCACGCGCTGGCGCTGCCCACCCGAAAGCTGGCGCGGATAGCGGTCGAGATAGGGTACGAGGTCAAGCGTTTCGGCCGCCGCCTGCAGCCGCTGCTTGATGATATCGGCCGGCTGCTTCTGCAGACGGAGCGCAAAGACCATGTTTTCGGCAACGGTCTTGTGTGGATAAAGCGCATAACTTTGAAAGACCATCGCGATGTCGCGATCCTTCGGCGGCAGATTGTTGACGATCTTTCCGCCGATCGAGATGGTGCCGCCGGTGATGCTTTCGAGCCCCGCGACCATGCGCAACAACGTCGATTTGCCGCAACCGGATGGGCCGACCAGCACCACAAATTCGCCGTCGCGAATGTCGATATCGACGCCATGCAGAATATTTACGGCGCCATATGCCTTCCGCGCCCCTGAAACATTGACTTCAGCCATGTGCCTCCCAATCGCCTTCCTGCCACCCCTGGGCAGTCCCAAGAGCAATGTTTTCTCGACAATATTCCAAGGCATCAGGCTCGGCGAAATCGCCCTCGGCCCCTGCCTGAAATACCGTCAGACCTCCTCCATGAAACGTTTCATTTGTTATTGACATTTCCCGCTTGCCGTCTAATTCTCGCTGCCGAGGCCGAGAGGAGCGGTTTTCAACAAGAATATGAAACGTTTCATTTCTTGTTACCAAATAGTTCTGCGCGAGACCAGTCCCAAAATCGGACCGGAGCCAATCCGGAAAGACCGGCTGGCGGCAGCGCACAAACGTGGAGGAGGAAAGCATGAAAGTTGAAATATACGATGCATTGATGCGCAGTCAGGCAAGCCGCCGCGATGTCCTGCGCGGAACGGCAAGCGTCGCGGCACTGCTTGGTCTATCGGGCGCGATGGGCGGACTTCCCGGCATGGCGTTCGCTGCCGATGATCTGCGCGCCCAGATCCTGCAGATTCCCGGCGTCGGCAAGGGCTCCCCAACGGATGCAGACTGGCAGAAGGTCGGCGAGCTCTGCCTCGGCCCAACCAAGGCCAACGTCAAGCAGGGCGAATTCGCCGGTGTCGAGCTGACCTTCATGGGGCTCAACAATCAGAACCTGCACAACTTCCTGTTCCGCGGCTTCCTGAAGCCGTGGGAAGCCTATACCGGCGCCAAGATCAACTGGATCGACCTTGCACAGGCGGACTACAACGCCCGCCTTCAGCAGTCGATCGCGACCGGCACGGTCGATTTCGACATTCTGGAAATGGGCGCACCCTTCGAAGGCGATACGGCCGGGCGAGGGCTTCTGGATGAGATGCCCGACTGGGTTGCAAAGCAGATCGAGGCCGACGACCTGGTGAGCTACCTGAAGCCACCGGTCGGCACCTGGGACGGCAAGACCTATCGCGTGACGATCGACGGCGACTGCCACACCTTCGCCTATCGCAAGGATTATTTCGGCGAAGGCTCGATCAGCGGCATGGCCGAGCCGCCGAAGACCTGGCAGGAGGTCAACGCCGCCTCCAAGGCGCTGATCGGCAAGACCGATCCGCTGACCAGTCAGCCGGCCTACGGCTATCTCGACCCGCTCAAGGGCTGGGGTGGTTTCGGCTTCTATTTCATCGAGAACCGCGCGACGGCCTATGCCAAATATCCTGGCGACCCGGCCTGGCTGTTCGATCCTGAAAACATGAAGCCGCTGGTCAATAACCCTGCATGGGTCCAGGCGATCCAGGACGTCTTGGATCTGATCGCGGCAAAGGCCTATCCGGCCGATCAGATCAATGCCGATCCCGGCACCACGGCCTTCTCGCAGTTCCTGGCAGGCACCGGCGCAATGCTGATGTGGTGGGGCGACGTCGGCTCCGGCGCGCGCACCTCGGACACCTCGGTCGTTGGCGATGTGGTGGGCTTCGGTATCAACCGCGGCTCGAACCGGGTCTACAACCGCAAGACCGGGCAATGGGAAGACAAGTATAACGAAGCGCCCAACATGGCCTATCTCGGCTGGGGCATCTATGTCACCAAGCAGGTCTCCGGCGACGAGAAGAAGCGCAAGGCGGCCTGGTCCGCCGCCGCCCATCTCGGCGGCAAGGATCTGTCGCTGTGGACGTCGGCCTATCCCTCCGGGTTCCAGCCCTACCGCCAGTCCAACTTCAACTACGACGAATGGGAAAAGGCAGGTTACGACCGCGCCTATATCGAGGACTATCTGGGTTCGAATGCGGACAGCTACAACCACCCGAACGCCGCCATCGAACCGCGCATTCCCGGTATCTTCCAATATTACTCCGTCGCCGAAGACGAATTGGCAAAGGGTTTTGCCGGGCAATACAAGTCGGCGCAGGAGACCGCGGATGCGATTGCGGCCGCCTGGGAAAAGATCACCGACCAGATCGGCCGCGACAGCCAGCTGAAACTCTATCGGTCGAGCCTCGGGCTCTGACCGTTCGACACCAATAGGCCGGCGGACCGGAAGCGGTTCGCCGGCGCTCATTCTGTCCGGGCGAGGAAAATCATGTCGACAGTTGAAGGCGACCTGCTTCACACGGTCGAAGCCGGCTCCATTTCCGCGAGCCGTCGTTTCTGGGGCCGCGCGGCCCTGTGGCTGAGCGCCATATGGTTCATAACGTCCTTCGCACTGCAGGGTGCCCATGAGCTAGGCTGGACCGGTTGGGGCTTCGCGAACTGGCGGCCGGTGCTTTATGCCTATTTTCTCTGGGCCGCCGTTCTTTGCGTCACGCGCGTCGTCATCCACGGCGAGGCAGGCAAGAAGGCGCTTTTTATTCTGCCCGCCGCGCTTTTCGTCGTGTCGATGGTGGTGTTCCCGCTGCTCTTTGCGCTGTGGATCGGCTTTTCCGATTGGAACCTCGCCTCGTCGACCGGGCGGCGCTTCAACGGGCTCGACAATGTGCGCCGGATGATCGCCGATCCGTTCTACGCCAATGCGCTGCTGAACATGGTCCTTTATTGCCTGGCCATCGCAATCGAATATGCGATTGCCTTCGGCCTGGCGCTACTCCTCAACCAGGAGATTATTGCCCGAAAATTCTGGCGGGTAACCTTCCTCGTCCCCTTGATGCTGTCGCCGGTCGCAGTGAGCTGGATGGTCGGCAAGTCGATGCTGGAGACCCGTTTCGGCCCGGTCGCGCGCTTCGCCCGCTGGCTCGGCTGGGAAAATCCCTCCTTCTTCGGCGATCCGCTGACGGCGAAACTTTCGATCATGATCATGGATGCCTGGACTTTCATTCCCTTCATGATGATCATGCTGGTCGCCGGATTGCAGGGCCTGTCCAGGGAGGTGCTGGAGGCGGCTGAAGTCGATGGCGCCACCAGATGGCAGCGCTTCTGGAAGGTCACTTTCCCGCTCATGCTGCCGGTTTCGGTGACGGCGGTGATGATCCGGGTAATCTTCAAGCTCAAGCTCGCCGACATCATCATCACGGTGACATCGGGAGGTCCCGGCGGGGCGACAGACTCCGTCACCAGTTTCATCTATCGTGAATATCGCGACCGTTCGAATGTCGGATACGGTACCTTGCTCGCGCTCGTCTATCTGGTGATCATCGTCTTCGGGATGACAATGCTGATGAAGATCTCGGACCGTATCGTGAAGCGGCTGACAGGAAGGCTCTGATGGTTCGCATCGATTTCGAAAAATACGGGCGGGCTCAGCGCATTCGCTGGTGGGGCATGCGTCTGGCCGTCTACGGCCTGCTCGTCACCTGGGCATGTGTCTGCATCTTCCCGCTGTTCTGGACGGTTTCGACCTCGTTCAAAACAGCCGCGGATGTCATGCGCGGCAACCTGATTCCCTGGTTTAACTTTACGCCCAGCTGGCTCGGCTGGCGCTCGCTCGGGCTCTCTCCCGATACGATTTCCCAGGTATCGACGGTGCGTGACGAGTTCATGCGCCGGCTCTGGAACAGCGTCATCATCTCCGTCACGGCATCTGCCCTTGCGGTCGTGCTCGGGTCGCTGGCGGCCTATGGCCTCAGCCGCTTTTCCTACAAGTTCGGCCATATGCGCAATTCCGACATCTCCTTTTTCTTCCTGTCGCAGCTCATCATGCCGCCCGTCGTCCTCGCCCTGCCGTTCCTGGTTCTCTACAAGGAGCTGGCGCTGCTCGACACTTATGCGGGCATGATCGCCGTCTATACGCTGATGGTCCTGCCGATCGTCGTCTGGATCATGCGCGACCAGTTCGCCACCATCCCGGTCGAACTCGAGGAGGCCGCACTCGTCGACGGCCTGTCGATCTGGGGCGCGTTTGGCCGCATCATCGTGCCGCTCGTTCTGCCGGGCATGGTGGCCGCGTTCCTGCTGGCGCTGATCCTGTGCTGGAACGAATATTTCTTCGCCGCGCTGCTGACCTCAACCAATACCAACACGCTGCCTGTGATGATTGCCAGCCAGACAGGCAGCCAGGGCATCAACTGGTGGTCGATGGCGGCCCTTTCCACCGCCGGTATCCTCCCGCTTGTTGTCGTCGGCGTCGTGCTGGAAAAGCACATCATCGCCGGAATGACCGCGGGCGCCGTAAAATAGCTGCGGGATGTCGAAAATGTCGAAGATGCCGACAATCAAGGATGTCGCCGAATATGCAGGCGTCTCTGTGGGCACCGTTTCGCGTGTGCTGTCGGGCGAAGCCGCCGTCAAACCCATGCTGCGCGAAAAGGTCAACGACGCCATTTCTTCGCTCGGTTACCGGCCGAACGTCACCGCCAGAGCCTTGCGCACCAGCAGAACCGACGTCATCGGCCTCATCGTGCCCGACATCACCAATCCATTCTTTGCGCAGCTTGCGGCAAGCGTCGAGCGTGCGGCGCTCGAACGTGCGCATAGCCTCATGCTGGCAAGCTCACATGACGATCGCGAGGCGGAGCAGAGCCATGTTTCAGCCTTTCTCCACCGGTCGGTGCGCGGCATCATCGTGGTGGCTTCGAGCGACGCTTCAGGCCTCCATCTGCCGGCATCGGTCCCGATCATATCGCTGGACCGGCGCTTCGGCACCTTTCCCCTGGTGTCGACCAACCATGCCCAGGCGGCCGCGCTGATTGCGGATCACCTCTATGGGCTGGGGCATCGCCGCATCGCCTATATCGCTGGGCCTGCCGATACCGAGGCGGGACGCATGCGCAAGGAGGGTTTTGTCGGCCGCATGGAGGAGTTCGGCAAGACCGGCGAACGCGTTGAACTGGAAATTGCCTATGGCAGGTTCGACTACGAGTCCGGCGAAAGAATTGCCCGAGACCTGCTTTCGCACCCGCCGCAGGATCGGCCGACGGCGATTGCGGCTGCCAGCGATCAGCAGGCGATCGGCGCGCTGCGCGCTGCGCGCGATCTCAAGATCGACGTGCCGCGAAAACTGTCGGTCACCGGTTTCGATGATATTTCGCTCGCCAATCTCGTCGTTCCCAGGCTGACGACCATACGTCAGCCGGCCGACATGCTGGCGCGGCGCGCGATCGGCCTTCTGCTGGCGGAACCGCCGGGCGTGGAAGACGAAATGGTCGATGGGTCGCTGATCGTGCGCGGGTCGAGCGGCCCGTGCCCGCAATTAAAGACAGATACCGCCAGCCACACGAATTGAAGAGGCCGGCGCGCCGGCTATGAGAAAAGGATGGAAGATCAATGCTCAAGGGAATCCGGGCCGAACTCAACGGCGACATTCTTCAAGCACTTTGCAATATGGGGCATGGCGATTATCTCGTCATTTCCGACATGAATTTTCCGTCGGATTCGATCGCCCGGCAGACTCGCCTGGGGACGCTGCTGACGATGGAAAACATTCCCGCGCCGCAGGCGATCGATGCGATCCTTTCGGTCCTGCCGCTCGACACACCGATCCAGCCTTCTGTGGGCCGCATGGAAGTGATCGGCAAGCCGGGTGAAATTCCGCCGATTCAACAGGAAGTCCAGGCGATCGTCGACCGCGCCGAAGGCAAGCCGGCGCCGATGTATCCGGTCGAACGGATGGCCTTCTACGACATCGCCAAAAAGGCTTATTGCGTCATCGCAACCGGGGAACTGCGCTTCTATGGGTGTTTCCTTCTGACCAAGGGCGTCATTCCGGCGGAAGAGGCGGTCCGATGAGCGAGAAAAGCGGTATCGTCATTCTCGGCATTTTTGCCGCCGACACCGCCTATAAGGCAAAACGCCTGCCCCATATCGCCGAAACGTTGATGGGATCGGGCTTCTCGCTCGGGCCCGGAGGCAAGGGCTCCAACCAGGCGATCGCCGCAGCCATGGCCGGCGGCAAGGTGACCTTCATTTCAAGGGTCGGCAACGATCCCTTCGGCGAGATGGCGCTTGCGGCCTATTCGCAAGCGGGCGTCAAAGCCAATGTGATGAAGATGGACGGTGTTTCCAGCGGCGCCGCCTTCATCTTCGTCGACGAGGTGAGCGGCGACAATGCGATCATCGTCGTCCCGGGTGCCGCCGGCCTTATCGGTATCGAAGACGTCGATGCGAACCGGGCGGAGATCGAAAGCGCTGCCATTTTCATGACCCAGCTCGAACAGCCGCTCGAGGCGGCCTTGCACGGGCTGGCGATGGCAAAAAGGGCAGGGGTCACGACAATCTTCAACCCCGCGCCGGCGCGCGCCATTCCGGACGAGATCTATCGTTTGTGCGATTTCATCGTCCCCAATGAGGTGGAAGCCGCCGAATTGGTGGGTCATCCGATCACAACGGATGAACAGGTCCGTGCGGCGGGCCGCACTCTGCTGGATCGAGGAGCGCAAGCGGTGATCATCACGCTCGGCGCTCGCGGCGCATTTTATCACAGCGCCGGGCAGAGCGAATTCGTCCCCGCATTCTCAGCCGGGAATGTCATTGACACAACCGGGGCAGGGGACGCCTTTCTTGGCGGCTTCGCCACGGCGATTTCGGAAGGACAAACACCGATCGAGGCCATCCGTTTCGGCTCTGCGACCGCTGCGATCGCGGTAACACGGCCGGGCACGGCCCCCGCCATGCCTTCGCGCGCCGAAATCAGCGCCTTATTGCGCCGCTCGTGATGAATATCACACGCGAAGCTATCGCGACGCGGCTTGATCGGAAGACTCGCGCTCACCTCACCCCGTTTTGCCGAGCAGGCGCTCCAGGCTCTGTCCCGAAGTTGACCTTCCGGCAATCCTCTTCCAGCCCTACTTCAAAGCGGTCCTTTGTGCGTAACAGCGCCATCAACATTGGGCCGAGCGCGAATTCGCCGCGTTTGGCGCGTCGCGTGAGATCCCTGAGATAACCGCCGGCGGAGTTTATGCACCCTCCCTTTTGCAAAATACAGGCCATGACGACGGCGGCGTTCTGCGGTCCCATCACGCAGGCCGCCTCCTCGTAGGCCGAGGCGCTGGCGCCCAGCATCGAGTGAACGACGGCCGCCGCCGTCATCAGATCCCGCCAACTGGCGATCCTGCCGCCTGGCCCGTAGTGGACGATGTCAGGACAGGCTTGGACGACCATGCCGAGCGGGAAGGATTTCAATTCCCCGGCATTTGTCCGGGCAGTGGTCCGCGATCCGTTCCCGGCCACTCCGGGTTCCCGCCTATCCAACCTTGAACTCGGCTCAAGATCCCGGTTCGCCTCCTGCACCGTTTCCAAGCCCGGTTCAGATTCAGATGTGGATTCGGGATTAGAATTCTGTATGTGGCGCTCAATCTGGGATTCATTGGTGCTCGCTATCCGATGTTTCTCTTGCGATTCCAAGGTGTTGATGACGCCGAGGCGGATCGTCTCAAGTTCTTCGAGAATCGGTGACAGGCTTTCGAGGGTTGCCGCTCTCGGAATGGACTGCAGCAGCGCGTGAAATGTCGAAGAGAGACGGGCCCAGTCGCCGGGGATCGTCTCCTCAACGGCTGCGCAGATGAGCTTGGCGATGTCACGCCGGCAGATGGTCAGCCGCTCCTTCATCCCCCGCAACAATTGCCGGTCGTCGGCGATGCGTGCGGCGATCGCTTCGATCTCGGTAGCACGGGCAAGCAGCGGCGCCAGGCTGAAGCCATAGGCCTCGCCGATCTCGCCTTCCCTGCCTCGGCGGACATAGCGCTTGCCGTTCGGGCTGTCCTTGCGGGAGATGAGGCCGGCCTCGACGAGGACCGCCAGGTGCCGGCGCAGCGTCGCGGCGGCCATGCCGCGCGCCCTGAGGCAAAGCTGCACGTTCGAGGGAAAGACCACCAGCCCCCTTTCGCTGGAGAGTTCATCCTCGGGATAAAAACTCAGCAGCGCATCGAGCACCATCAGCGCTCTGTCGGTCACGTCGAGTTCCGCCCGGGCCTCGCAGACCGTCCGGAACAGCTTCCACTTGTTGCGCCTCGTCCCAGCCTCCATCGCCTCGCCTCGCCGCTGTCTCAGCAGCATGGCAAGCGACATCGGCCGCCGCCCAAAGGGCGTCGTTACAAATTCACTCTCCATTTCCTTCACCTTTCATCAGGCAAAAGAAATCCGGTCACCGAAACGATGCGAGGATGACAAGTGTCACAGCGTCTTTTGCGCGTCTGAAAAGACGCGCGGCGCGGTAAGACTCTTGACTGGGATTCGTGAAAATGCGATTCTCTGTCTTGCTTAAGGATAGGAGAAGGGCTTCCACGACTCAGGTCGTTTGGGGGCCTTTTTCTTTTGCGGTTTCAGTCTCCTTATTTGCTCTCCTCGGCGAGGAATTGCTCATAGAGCCCATCCAGCCTGCTGGAGAGAAATTCCCCGAAGCGGCCGGCATTCCTCGCCTTCATCGAGAGCGAGAACGCCTTGCCGTCATTCTTCATTTCCGCCTGGACAGCCTTGTCCTGCGGCTGCCATTTGATCTTCCCCGCCGCGGCCTGCGTCTTTTTCACCGGCCGGGCGCTTTTGTTCAGTGCCGTGTAGAGCACGTCGAAACGCTTGTCGGAAGGCAGGCGGGGAAAGTTGCCCTCTTCCATGACCTTGGCGATATCTGCCGCGTTGGACGCCTTGCCGGCGAGCAGCGAAAGCGCCACCCAGCGTTCGCGGCCGATGCCGGGTGCGGGGCCGATCGCCTGAACGATCTCCGGCGAAATCCGATTCATGACCGAAATCATCTTCGAGATCGACGCCGCATTGGCGGCAAGGGCGGTCGAGATGACATCCCTGTCGTAGCCGAGTTCTTCCAGCCGCCTGGCGAAGAGCGCCCGCTCGATGAAGGTGAGGTCGGCCCGGGCCGAATTCTCCTGGCCCTGGGCGATGACATGGGTGCGGTCGTCGATTGCCTTGACGACGGCTCTGACATTGCGGCCGAGTTCGCGGGCCGCGCGCAGCCGCCGGTGACCGAAGACGACCTGATAGTGTCCATCGATCCTGGCGTGAGGGCGCACCAGAATGGGCGTATCCTGCCCGCGCGCGCGGATCGCTTCGACCAAGGCACGGAATTCATCGTCATCCTCCGTCAGCCGGTCCTTGACGAAAGAAGCCTCGACGACATCGGGATCGAGGTCGACCACCGCCTCGCCCTCCAGGAATTTCTCGGCCTGCTTGGCGAGCTCATCCAGCGAACGGACGAGCGAGCGGCCTGCTCCGCGCATCGGATAGTTCGGCGCGCCTGCATTCTCGTCAGGCATATCCGCCAGCCCTTCAAGGAGATTCTTTCGTGCCATCGCTTCCTCGGATGTCGGTCATTCCATTGATTTGGTTTAAGGAAAAGGCGAATTTGTCAGCCGACAAATTCACCGCCCCCATGCCTGATGAATAAGCTCTGCGATCTCTGCGTTGACGGCGTCCATCGCCACCAGCGCCCGGTCATAGGTTCCCCGATTAAGCGAGGCGCGTTCGACCTCATAAAGCGTTTGCTTGGTAATCCCGGCATCCGAAATCGCCGTCGATTTGACCATCTGGTTCTTGAGCATGAACTCGTGGAACATCGTCGACATGAAGCCGACCATCTGCGCCTGCGGCACATCGGTCGGCTCGTAGCGGGTGACGAGATAGCGATACCAGGAGAGGTTCACTTCGGCGCCGGCCGCGCGGATCGGTTTCAGAATGCCGCCGAGCATGAGCAGGAACTGACCCATCGACATGACGTCAAGCATCTGCGGATGGATGGTGATCAGCACGCTCGTCGCTGCCGTCAGCGCCGTCAGCGTGAGGTAACCGAGCTGCGGCGGGCAATCGATGACGACGACATCGTAGCGATCGTCGACCTCGGCGAGCGCCCGCGAGATGCGGGTAAAGAAGGTCTTGCCGTCATTGGTCGATTTGTCGGCCATGGCAAGCGGCGTATCATATTCGTACTCCTGCAGGTCGAGATTGGCCGGCACGATATCGAGGCCGGGAAAGTTCGTCTTGTGGATGATCTCGGAGAGCGGCTTCTTCTCGCCGTCGTAGCGGATCGCTTCATAAAGTGACGAGGCCTGGTCGAATTCCGGCTGGAAGCCGTGCAGGGAGGATAGCGATGCCTGCGGATCGAGATCGACGGCCAGAACGCGATGGCCGGTCAGCGCAAGATGCTGGGCAAGATGGGCAGCCGTCGTCGTCTTTCCCGAGCCGCCCTTGAAATTGACGACGGCCAGGACCTGCAGTTTCTCGTGGCCGCGGCGATGGGGAACGTACATGCGGCTCTCGGAGCGGCCGTGCGTATCCAGATGTCGCCTCAATTCCAGCATCTGCTCGGCGGTGTAGGAACGGCGCCCGGAAGGAGATGTCAGCGGGCAGGGGCCTTTCCCCTCGAGGTGCAGTTTCTTCAGCGTGCTTTGCGAGGCGCCGACATAGTTGGCAACCTCCGCCAGGGAGAAATTGCGCAGCGTCTTCTTCGCGTTGGGCGGAAAGCGCTGCACGCTGAGCAGATGGAGCTTTTTTGAAATCACGTCGCCCTGTTCGAGGATCTGATCCTCGAAATGCAACGGCGCCTTGTTCAAGGCGGCCAAATTAGCGTTCATCGGCAGCAATCTTTCAGATAACGATTTTCGGGATCAAATCCCCTTCTAACCGTTATCCGCGATTCTCCGATGTCGGCCAAGAATTTTAAGGTTAACGCATATTAACCTTTTCGGTCCTCGTTCAAACACTTGGCTGGATCTAGATGATTTTCGCAAAAGACTGGGGCTTTCGGGGCCGGAGGCGCGGAAGACGCGCCCCCGGCCGCCATCCGGCCGAAGGGGAGGGGCAATCGGCCGCCTTAGCTCAGAGGCGTTTCGCCTGATGTTATCCGCTGCTCGTCGGCGCCGAACAGGTGGACGGTATCGTGGATCGGCGCAATCTTCAGCACCTCGCCGGGGGCGGCCCTGATCCGCTCCCGGAAGACGCAGGTAAGCGTCTGTGTGCCCAGCCGGACAATGACGAGCGTTTCCGAACCGGTCGGCTCCACCACGACGGTCGTCACCGCGATGCCACCGGGATCGAGGCTTATATGTTCGGGACGAATGCCGTAGGTCACGGCATTGCTCGGGCGGCGCTCACTCGGCAACAGCAGGCCGTCGACGGTTTTGAACCCGCCTTCGGTCATGTTGCCCCGGATGAAGTTCATCGCCGGCGAGCCGATGAAGCCGGCAACGAACAGGTTGTTCGGCCGATCGTAGAGTTCCAGCGGCGAGCCTGACTGTTCGATCAGGCCATCCTTCATGACGACGATCTTGTCGGCCATGGTCATGGCTTCGATCTGGTCATGGGTCACATAGATGGTCGTCGTCTGCAGCCGTTGATGCAGCTCCTTGATCTCCGAGCGCATCTGCACCCGGAGCTTGGCATCGAGGTTCGACAAGGGTTCGTCAAACAGGAAGACGGCCGGGTCGCGCACGATCGCCCGACCCATGGCGACGCGCTGCCTCTGGCCGCCCGACAATTGCTTCGGATATCTTTCCAGAAGGGTCTCGAGGCCGAGGATCTTGGCAGCATTACCGACCCGCTGATCGATTTCCGTCCTCGGCATGCGTTTCAGCCGCAGGGAAAAGCCCATATTCTTGGCGACCGTCATATGCGGATAGAGCGCATAGTTCTGGAACACCATGGCGATGTCGCGATCCTTGGGCGCAAGCTCGTTGACGATATGCTTGCCGATCTGGATCTTCCCCGAGGTGATGCCCTCCAGGCCGGCGATCATCCGGAGTAAGGTGGACTTCCCGCAGCCTGAGGGGCCGACCAGTACGACGAATTCGCCGTCGCCGATATCGACCGACACGCCTTTGATGGCTTTGAACGCGCCGTAGTCCTTGCGCGCATTGCTGACCGAAACATGGGCCATGAAACTCCTCCCGAATTCGCCGTCAAAGTCCGTTCAAGACGCTTTTGAGATAATCGAGGCCGAGGCGCTCGCCCTGCTTGCGCGCCGCCAGGTCCTTGCCCGGCCAGCCATAGGCGGCATCCTCGTGCTCGATCGAGAGCGTGCCGTCAAAACCGTGGCCGCGTGCCTGTCCGAGGAAACTCGGCCAGTCGAGCAGGCCGAGCCCCGGCAGCTTGTATTGCCACCAGCCCTTGCCGTGATAGCCGATCGCCTGCAGAGCCTCGGCGTCGATCGCCGTGTCCTTGGCGTGGAGGATGGCGATGCGATCCTTGACCGCCTCCAGCGCCCGATAGGGATCGACGCCGATGCGGATGAGGTGCGAGGGATCGAATTCGAGGCCGAAGCGGCGGTCTTCGATCCGGCGGAAAAGCTCCTGCCATCCCTTCGGCGTCGTCCCGATGAAATTGTCTTTCGGCCCTGGCCAGTTCTCGATCGCGAAGGTGAGGCCGCTTGCCTGCGTCTCTGCGATCAGCCCGTTTGCGAAGTCGGCGAAGTCGTCGTAATTGGCCTCGTCGCTTGCCGTATCGTCACGACCGGGGAAGATCACGAAGATCGGGACGCCGGCGGCGCCGATCGCTCTGGCGAATTCTGATGTCTTTGCCCGAAGCTCCCGGCGCTTGTCGCGGTCGGCATCGAGCTGGTTGCCGAAATAGGTGATCGAGGAGACGAAGAGACCGCGGCTCCTGGTCAGCGAGATGGCCTCCTCCACCCGGTCGGGCGTCTTGATATGGCCGCCGACATCGATCTCGATCGCATCGAACCCGGCCGACGCGGCGAAATCCACGACCTCCTCCAGCGGGCGGTCATTGAATGTCGAGGTGTAGAAGCCGATCTTCATCATATCCTCCGATCCTCATCAAAATCCGGGGGCCTTGCGGCCGTTTCAACTGTTCAGGCGATCCATGTTTTTGAGCGGCGAGCGTGTGCGTTGGGCGACATCCGCCGATGCGAGCATGAGGGCCGCCGCCATCGGCATGGCCGCCGCCCCCATGGCCGAGGCATCCTCGCCGATCGAGGCGCGATGAAGCGACGGAAGAGTGACGTCGTTGGCATCGAGATGTTCGTGCACATAACGCAGCAACTCGTCGACGATCCGGATCGGCAGCCGGCCGCCGACGAGGACGGCGTCGGGATCGACGATCATGCCGATATGTTTGACGGCGACGGCCAGATGCGCGCTCATTTCCTTCAGCCACTGCGAAACCAAACGCCTGCCATGTGTATCCAGCGTCAGGAGATCGTGGGGAACACTCACCTCGACGCCTTGCCGCGACAGGAAATCATAAAGGGAAAACAGCGAGAAGATCTCACCAAGAAGCTGGACCTTCTGTGCTTTCCCGTCGCCGCCGTCGGCGATCGGAAGCCAGCCGATCTCGCCGCTGAGGCCCATGGCGCCGCGATGACCGTTGCCGTCGAGCACGAGGCCGCCGCCCGGGCAGGCATTGACGGCGATATAGAAGAAGCTGCTGCTCTCCGCGCCGAGGCCGTAGTCGAGCTCGGCAAGGGCTGCGGCATTGGCTTCGTTTTCGATGAAGACAGGATGCTGCGTCAGGTTCTCCAGCGCCGCGCGCACATCGAATTCAGTCCATTCCTGATAGGCCTTGGGCTTGCCGAGCAGCGAAATCTCCCCAAGCCAATCCGGCATCGCCAGACCGATGCCGGCGAGCCGCGCGTCGTCGATCAGCCGGCTGCGCTGGAAATGCGAAATCGCATCTGATGTCAGCTGCAGGAATTCCGTGGGCAGGATGAAGCGCTTTTCATGATGCACCCGGGCGCGGACATTGCCGACGGCGTCGACCGCCAGGATCGTCAGGTGGTCGCGATCGATATTGATGCCGATCGCAAAACAGGCGTCCGGATTGATCTCGAGTTCGATTGCCGGCTGGCCTCTCAGCCCATGCCGCCGGCGGGCTTCCATGATCAGCCCCTCATCCAGCAGCCGATCGACGATGCGGGCGATCGCCGGTTTGGTAAAACCCGTCCGCCGGGCGATTTCGGCCCGCGAAATCGGCGCCTGGCGATGGATGCAGCGCAGGACGACGGCCCTGTTATGCTCCCCTGCATCTTCGACATTGGCGCCGGTCAGATCGGGTGACGGCCTGGCGCCGAGCGTCTGGTTCATGGGGTCGCATCCTTCATCGCGCACGGGAGACTGAAACCGGCCCTCATCCTTTCACCGCGCCGCTGGTCATCGCGCCGAGGATCAGTCTCTGCAGCGAGAGGAAGGCGACGATTGCCGGAACCACCGAGATCAGGCAGGCGGCGGCAAGCAACTGGATGGACGAGTCGGTCTGCATGCCACGGAAGTTAAAGATTCCGACGCCGATCGGCATCAGGTCATTTTTGGTGAGCAGCAGGAAAGGCACAAGGAATTGCGACCAGCCGGCAATCACCGTGATGATGAAGACGGAGGCGATGCCCGGCGCCGACAAGGGAAGTACGATGCGCCAGAAGACCGAAAACCGGTTGCAGCCGTCGATCATGGCGGCTTCGTCGAGGCTGCGGGGGATGCCGTCGACCGTGCTCTTCAGAAGCCAGGTCGCCAGCGGAACGCCGAGCGCGATATAGACCATGACGACGGCAAAATGCGTGTCCAGCAGGCCGAGCCGGTTCATATAGCGGTAGAGCGGTACCATGATGACCAGCGGCGAGATCATCTGGAAAAGCAGGAGCCCCATCATCGACAGTCCCTTGCCGCGAAAGTTGAAGCGGGAGAAAGCGTAAGCCGCGGGCAACGCAACGATCAGCACGCCGATCCCGCTCAGGGCCGCGAGCTTGAGGCCGTTCCAGAGATAGATCGGAAAGTAGCTGTTGTTGAGCACGGTGATGAAATTGTCGATGGTGGGGTTTTGCGGAATATAGCGCGCCGCGCCCCGATAGATTTCGCGCTTGTCGCGCATCGCCATCGACAGGAGATAGGTGAGGGGGCCGGCGAAGAAGATGAACATCGCCAGCATGAAGAGATAGCTGAGCGCATCGCCGAGCCGCGTTCCGGTCCTCCCGCTCATTGCTCTTCCTCCTTCGGCAGGAACGACGCATAGACGACGGCAAGCCCGAGGCTGATGATCAGCATGAGCACGGAAAGCACGCTGCCGCCGGAAAGATCGTAGTTTCTGAAGACGATGTTGAAGACGTAGAGCGAGATCACCTCGGTGGCGCGCCCCGGACCGCCGCCGGTCAGCGTGATGATCGCATCGAAGGTGTTCACCGTCTGGATGGTGATGAGGATCATGTTGACGAGGATGGCGGCGCGCAGTTGCGGCAGCGTCACGAAGAAAAACTGCTGCGAGGCCGTGGCGCCGTCGACTTCGGCCGCTTCATAGAGCGAGGGATCGATCGACTTCAGCGCCGCATACATCACCACCATCGAAAAGGCCGTGCCACGCCAGATATTGGAAATCAGCGTCGACCACGGCGCGATCGCCGGGTCCGACAGCCAGGCGACGGTCGGCATGTGCATCAGCCTCAATATGCTGTTCAGCGCCCCGTAAGGCGCTTCGGAAAACAGCATCTGCCAGATGATGCCGCCGGCAATGCCGGGCACCACCCAGGCGACGAGCGCCGTCGTTCTGAGAATCGTGGTGCCGAACAGGCCGCGCTTTTCGCCGCGGATGACCGTAACGGCGACTGCAAGGCCGAGGATCTGCTGGCCGATGACGCTGCCGCCGACGAAGATCAGGGTCGCCCAGAGAATGTCGGGCAATTGCGGCGAGCTGAGCGCATTGACGATCGAGCCCAGAGTATATTGCTGATTGTCGCCGATCAGCGTCGCATTGGTGAAGGAAAGACGGAAGACGTCGATGACGGGGTAGAGGTAGAAGATGCCGATGACGACGATCACCGGCATGATCCAGGGCAGCGGCGCCCCGGCGAAACGGCGCATGAACGATCTGCTTTGAGGCAAGTCCTCAGCCTCGATGGCAATAGGGCTCATTGGGCTTCCCTGTCCGGGTTTGGCACTGTCGACGACGCCTGAAGGGCAGGCACCGTCGTGGTTGGAAGCGTCACGGACGCCGGGTTTCAGAGCGGCCGATAGCTGCCCCTCGCCCTAGCCCTCTCCCCGTAAGAACGGGGAGAGGGGACATGCCCCACGAGGCGTTGGCGAGGGACGGAGAGAGGTTGCATCTTGTCCCTTTTCCTCGCGAGCGGGGTCCGAAGGACGGATCGAGACCCGTGGCTCGACCCCGGGGGTGGCGGCAGCCGGATGAGGGGCTAACCAAGCACGCCGTGGCATCAAAGACGCTTGTAAGCCTCCATCGCCGCATTGAAGGCGGCATCCAGCGCCTCTTCCGGCTTCTTTGTTCCTGACAGCACGTCGCCCATCATGATCTGGATCTGGTTTGATATTTCAGGATAGATCGGCACGCCCGGGCGGGCCTGCCCGTCGACCAGAGCCTTTGCGAAAGTCTTGTTGGCCTCCGTCGAGAAGACCTCATACTTGTCGAACAGCGACTTGCGGGTCGGCAGCTGCTGCTGCAGCGCATTGGCGGGCCCCATATAGACCTCGCGTGCGAGGTTGGCGCACATCTCGACCTTCTCCTTGTCCTTGCTGAAAGAGGCGATCGTCCAGCCGCCGGTGCCTGTCGAGCGCTGATCGGCCGTCGGGCCGGGGATCGGCGAGAAGGTCCAGTTCTTGAATTCGTCTTCGTCGAGCGTCGACTTCAGCTGCGCATATTGCCAGTTGCCGCCGATGAAGAGGGCCGTTGTCTCCGCGGCTGCCGCGGCGTTCATATCGTCGTAATTGGCGATCGTGCTGACGCGCTTGGGAGCCGCGCCGGAATCGACGAGATCCTTGAAATAATTCAGCGCCTTCAGGAATTTTTCCTTGTTCTCGCCTTCGCCGAAGACCGGCTTGCCGCTGTCATCGACGAGCTTGCCGCCGAGCGCCCAGTAATTGGCGAGCCAATCGAAGGTCGTGCCTTCCCAGCGACCGCCGTTGAAGAGCACACCTTCCATTCCCTCCTTGGTCGAGGCAAGGGCAGCCGCCTTCAGATCGTCCCATGTCTGCGGCGCATCTGCGACAACCGACTTGTTGCGGTAGAGCACGCGAAGGTCGGTATCCCACCACCAGGCGCGCACCGTCTGGTCCTTGTCGGTGATGCCGCTGCGAATGAAGGGGAAGAGATCGTCCACTTCTTCCTTCGAGAAATAGGGCGTGAAGTCGGCCAGCACTTTGTTGACCATGAACTGCGACAGCACGAACGAGTCGACGGCGGCGCAATCCGGCGCGTTGCCGGCCTTGGCCTGCTCCAGCATCTTGGCCTGTTCGGTGCCGATGTCGGAGGACATGAATTGCATCTGCAATTTCCAGTCCGGATGCTTCTTGATGAAATCGACGAAAAGTTTCTGGTAGCCCTCGGCGATGGCTGGATCGGAATTGTTCGGGCTGTCGTTCGTCAGGCGGACGATCAGCGTCTTCGGCGCATCGGCAGTGCCGATCCGGTCTTTGGTGGCAAGTTCCTGGGCAAAAATGGCGGATGTGGAAAATAACATAGTGCTCAGCGCCAATGCGCTGACGGTCACGCTCTTCATGATGGGTCTCCTCCCCATTTTGAACGAATACAGCCAGGCGGTCGGTTGACCTCTCCTCGTTTCCGTGCTGCATTAATTAGATTAAGTTACTTTGATTTGATGTCAAGCAGCAGCTTGGGAGGTTGAGATGCTGGCGACATTCAACAGCAGCTAGCGCGCGTCCGGGTTTTCGGAAGGGATGCGCACCAAATTAAAGTGATGCGACGTCCAGCATGGGCGCGCGGCGCATCGACCCTGCATTTTCCTGAAGGAAACAAGAGCGATCGCGGACGGCCGCGCTGGCAAGCTTTGGTTTTGCCCGGCTGCACGCGGCCGGAAACTGTCCATGGAGGAGAAGATGCGTTTACTCATTCTCGGCACCGGCGGCATGGCCAACCAGCACGCTGCGCGCTTCAAGGCAATCGAAGGCGTCAGCGTCGTCGGCGGCGTCGATGTCGTCCCGGAGCGGCTGGCCGCCTTCTGCACCGAACACGGCATCGCCCATCATTTCACCTCACTGGAGGAGGCGCTTGCCTGGGGCGAATTCGATGCGGTTGCGAACGTCACGCCCGACAGCATCCACCACCCGACGACGCTTCAGGCGATCGCTGCCGGCAAACATGTCTTCTGCGAAAAGCCGCTCGCCACCGATGCGGTCAAAGCGATGGAAATGACCGAGGCGATCGAGCGCTCGGGCAAGGTCGGCATGGTCAATTTCACCTATCGCAATTCGCCCGCCCTGCAGAAAGGCCGGCAGATGGTGCTCGCCGGCGAGATCGGCGCGGTGCGCCATGTCGAGGCGTCGCATCTGCAAAGCTGGCTGGTCGGCCGCCACTGGGGCGACTGGAAGAGCGAAAGCAAATGGCTGTGGCGGCTGAGCAAAAAGCACGGCTCGAACGGCGCGCTCGGCGATATCGGCATCCACATCGTCGATTTCGCCTCCTATGGTTCCGGCCTCGACGTTGCGCATGTCTTCGCGCGGCTGAAGACCTTCGACAAGGCGCCCGGCCATAAGATCGGCGAATATGATCTCGACGCCAATGACAGCTTCACGATGAATGTCGATTTCACCAATGGGGCGATCGGCACGATCCAGGCGACGCGCACCGCCGCCGGTCAGCTAGACCAGCTGCGCCTCCGGGTCTACGGAGAAACCGGCTCGATAGAGATGATCTACGATACCGGCCAGTCGACGCTGCGCGCCTGTCTCGGTGAAGACGTGCATACGGCGACCTGGCGCGACGTGCCCTTCGATCCCGTCGAGACCAACTACCAGCGTTTCGTGCAGGCGGTGCGGGCCGGCAGGACGCAGGAACCGTCCTTCCGGCGCGCGGCCAACATCCAGAAGGTGCTCGACAAGGCGCTGGCTTCCGATCTCAGCCACGCCGACGAAACACTGACCTGACCCGGTCAAAGCGCGCAGCGCCTTTGGCCTCAGGCAGAAGCCGGCGGCAGCAGAAGCGTGTTGAGGAAAGGCAGGAGGGCAGCACCGAGCGCCACGCCGCCGCCGCTGAAGCTCGCCGGTTTCATCGGCGAAATCCAGGGTGTCAGCAACGGTCTCGTTGCGGTGTCGCGCCGCTCGATGGAGAGTTGATGGATCAGCGCTTCGATCACGCCTTGCGGCAGATCGCCGCCGATCATGACGACGCTCGGGGCAAGGAAACCGGCCATGGCGATGATCGGGTCGAGCAGATGGCCGGCGGCCTCGCGTATCCACTGCGACAGCGACGGGGAGGGGACTTCCTCGCCTTTCAGCAGGCGCGCAAAGCCCTCGTCACCGATGCGCGAGCGCAGGGAACCGAAACCGACCACAGTGTTGAGCTGCACATTGTCGGGGCCGGTCAGCATTTCGCCGATGCTGCCCGCACGGCCATGCACGCCGGAATACGGAATGCCGCGAATGAGAAAACCGGCCTGGACGTCGTCATCGATGATGATCATCGCAAGCCCTCGATCCCGCGTAGCGCTGCCGATCGTGCGCTCGGCGAGAAGGCCTGCCGTGCACTCGTTCTCGACATAGGGACGGGCGATCGAGGACATCGCGGCGATCGCGTCGCTCTCATCCTCCGTCCAGTCGTTGGCGGCGATGCCGAGCCCGATGATCGGCAATGCGCCATGGCGATCGACCATATCCCGAACGGCCGCATGCACCAGCTTGACCTTGTCTGCTGGATCGAGGGCGAAATAGACCCGGTCATGCACTTGGCCGCTGAGATCGATGAGCACCATCTCGCCACGCCTCTGGCGAAGCTTGACGCCGACTGAAAAGGCGCCCTCCGGCCGAAGCGCGAATTCGGTGGCGGTCGCGCCGCCCCCGAGCCCAGTGCGCCGGTTCGACGTCACGAGCTTCTCGTCGGCGAGCCGCCGCAGGATATTGGTGATGCCAGGCCCGGTCAGCCCGCTATGCCGCCCAAGCTCGGTGCGCGTCAGCGGCCCGTGCCGGCGGATTGCCTCCAGAATGACGCGAATATTCCGATCGGCGATTTCACCCGACCTAAGACCTACCGTTTTGGCGCGCGGAACGCCCATCTCCTGGGTGTGAAGCCGACGCGGCCCTGACCGAAGATACCGCATCACTGTCTTCCCTAGAGCCCTATCTCAATTGTGTAGCACGCCTGTTCTTGAAGCTCTTAATAATTTTCCAGTTGGTCTCAAGTCGAGTGTTTCCGTCGCTCGAACCGCTTGTCATTGGGGTGTCACGGGTGCGAGAAGGCGCCGGCGAAATCCACGACGTGATAAGCCATGGATTACATTGATCATCTTTTCCATGGCGGCCACTTTTCCTTCAGCTCCCATGACAGCTGAAGCGATCGGAAAAGGCTGTCAAACAGCCGGCTGCGCCTCAGAACTCCTCCCAGTCGCCACCGGCAACTGCCGCATTGCCATGGAAGGCGGCGCCGACCTTGGCGACCATTGCCCGCGGCGCCGATGTGACGGGCCTGGAAGCGGCGGTCGCCACGACGGGACGTTGCTGGCGTGAGGCCACGCCGCCGATGTTGAACTGTCCCAGCAGTTGGAACAGCGCGTCAGCCTCCTTGGCGAGACTATGGGAAGCCGCCGTCGATTCCTCGACCATGGCCGCATTCTGCTGCGTACCCTGGTCCATGGTGTTTACGGCGGTGTTGATTTCCTTCAATCCCGTCGCCTGCTCCCTTGAACTTTCGACGATCGCAAGAACATTGCCGTTGACCTGCTGAACCTGGCCGACGATTTCTTCCAGGGCCTTGCCAGTTTCGCCAACCAAGGTCACCCCGCTCTTCACATGCTCGTTGGAGGCGCTGATGAGCTCCTTGATCTCCTTTGCCGCCTTGGCCGATCTCTGGGCAAGCTCGCGGACTTCTTGCGCGACGACCGCAAAACCTTTGCCGGCATCGCCCGCACGCGCCGCCTCGACACCGGCGTTGAGGGCCAACAGATTGGTCTGAAAGGCGATTTCGTCGATCACGCCGATAATATTGCTGATTTCCGCAGACGATGTCTCGATCTTCCCCATCGCATCGACGGCGCTGCGGACCACCGCCCCGGAGCGCTCGGCATTCTCACGGGTCCTTCGCACCAGCTGCCCGGCCTCCTGGGCGCGGTTGCTGGAATCGGAGACAGTCGTGGTGATCTCTTCAAGCGCGGCCGCGGTCTGCTCGACGGAGGCCGCCTGCTGCTCCGTGCGCTTCGACAGATCGTCCGAAGCGGAACGAACCTGCTGGGCTCCGGCAGCGATGCCGGTTGCGTTTTGGGCCACCACCTGCATCGCCGTGCGCAGCTTGCTGACAGCGGCGTTGAAGTCGGTGCGGAGTTTTTCCAGTGTCGGAATGAAGGGTGTAGCGACTTCCTGGGTCAAATCGCCGCCAGAGAGCGCCGTCAGGGATGCCGCTAGCTGGTCGACATTGCTGACGCGCGCGGTGACGTCTGTCGCGAACTTGACGACCTTGAACACCTTGCCATTCATGTCGAAGATCGGATTGTAGGAAGCCTGGATATAGACCTTTTTGCCGCCCTTGCCGATGCGCAGAAACTCGTCGGCCACGAACTCGCCGGCTGACAGACGCGCCCAGAACTGCCGGTAATCGTCACTGTTGGCGTAAGCGCTGTCGCAAAACATCGAATGGTGGCGCCCCTGGATCTCCGCCAGCTGATAGCCGAGCGTCGACAGGAAATTCTGGTTGGCCGTCAGAATCTCGCCCTTTGGTGTGAATTCGATCACCGCCTGGGCACGGGACAGCGCACTTATCTTGCCGGCGTCCTCCGCGTTTTGCAGCTTCTGCCTGGTGATGTCGGTCGCGAATTTCACGACTTTGTACGGCTTGCCGCCACTGAAGACCGGATTATAGGAGGCTTCGATCCAGATTTCCTTGCCGCCCTTGCCGATGCGCTTGTACTGGCGCTGATCGAACTCGCCACGGCCGAGCCTCGCCCAGAATTCGCGATAATCGGCTGAAGCGGCTTCTGCCGGCTCGACGAACATCCGGTGGTGCTGGCCGACAATCTCGGGCAGCTGGTAGCCGAGCGCGGCACAGAAATTGGCATTGGCCGTCAAGATCTTGCCGGCAAGGTCGAATTCGATGATGGCCTGCGACCTGCTCATCGCCGCCAGTACGGCCTTGGCGTCAGATCCGAAGCCCAATCCTATTTTTTTCATGCTTTTCCCCTACCCCAGATCCACGCGATCGCCGCGACCCATGACGGGCTTCGCTGGACAAGCATCCAGGAAATAGAATCCGCTAAATTCTTTAAGCTTCCTTTAACCGGGCTAGGGTGTCTGAACTTCGGTGCCGTTGAGAAAAATAAGGAGGCAGAATCAGTCGTTTGTCTTAAGGCTTCGCCTCGGCAGCAGGATCTTCCTGATGGGATTTCACAGCTTTTTTTCTCATCGGCTCATCCCTAAAGGTCGACGATCGTTTACTTTTTATTAAGCAACGGCCGCCGACCTGTTTTCCGCCTTCAAAAGGTCTTTCTGTTTTTCCACTGTAGGTGCATATTTCGCCGTCCTTCGAGCGTGCAGAATCAACTTCCGATACGAGCGATAAGTGGACATCGTCCGCCAAGTGCCCAATACGATTGGCGATCGGAGAGAGACATGACGTTCGAGACGGAGTTCATTGGAATTGAGGAAGTCGCCGCAGGCTTCAACACTCATTACGAAGTCTTCAAATATATGAAGGGCCTCACCCAGTATCTGGGGATGACCGCTTTCCTGATCATGACATTGCCCAATGTCGACGTCGTCGAAATAGGCGCGACAAAAATCATCACCAACTGGCCGGCGGAGATGGTCGATTATTACGACGCCCATAACCTGATGGTCGACAGTCCGGTTATCCGCCGGATGCTGAGATCGACCAGCCCGTTCAACTACGATGTCGCAGCGATCAATACCGATCGCGGAGAAGGTAAGAAGTCCACGGTCATCGAATTATTCAACCGATATGGCCTGGAAAAAGGAGCCTATTTTCCCGTCCATGATGCCGCCGGTGGTCGCGGTGCGATGTCGATTTCGGGGTCGCGGAATTTTAGCGTATTTGAAATGGCGAAACTCTTGTATATCGCGACGCTCATCTATGATCGGCTCTCGCAGCTGACATTGAACGAGAAACACAAGCCGATCGCCTTTACCTCGAGCGAGCTGGACTGCCTGCGACTGACGGCCGGCGGCCGCAAGAGCATCGAAATTGCCAAGCTTCTCGATCTGTCGGAACATGCGGTCAACAATCACATCGGCAGCGCGATCAAGAAGCTCGGATGCACGACAAGAACGCAGGCAGTCGTCAGCGCGTTGCGTCTCAATATCATTCGGGTTTAAGGAGCCTGTCGGCGAACGTCCTGTTCGTGTCCAATCCCCGATCGTGGTGAGTGCGCGGTCCAGGTTGCTAGGTCGGCATAGTCGGCTTGGCAAACCAATGAAGGGCGCACCTTGAAGGCGTGCCAGGTCTGCAGCAGACGCTGCGGCAACGACGAGCTACTCCTGGCGAAATGCTGATCAGGCCGAGCGCGATGGCGGGGGCGCACGGAGGTGCCAAGATTTCTGATTTCGTCAGCCATCATCGCCGACTTCCATCTTATGATGAGGGCAGAACAAGATCTGTTTAAAATCCTGCGCTGCGTAGGATGAACCCGAAACACAATTGCGGTCTTGGCGTACTCAATCGTGTTCTAGGTCTTTTTGCCTCTCATTTTGGCGCATGAAGCCGTGCTCATTCTAAAGAGAGGCTTCCATGTTCAAATCTCTATTGCACGCCCTGGGATTCTTGCTGATCACCACTGAACTCGCCCACTCTGCGGACGCCGTTGGCTTCCGCGAGACCGATATCGATATAGATGGAGCGCGACCCCTTCATATCAGCATATGGTACCCAACCGAAGACGGCGCCAAGGCAGAGATCGTCGGTGAGAATCGCGCATTCTTTGGGGTCCCGGCCATTCGGGATGCGAAACCTGCGTCAACGGGGCGGCCACTTGTCGTCCTGTCGCACGGCTATGGCGGTTCGTGGCGAAACCTTAGCTGGTTGGCGATTGATCTCGTCGAGCAAGGATACATCGTTGCAGCACCTGACCATCCTGGCACGACAACGTTCAATATGGATCCTGCGCAGGCGGCGAAACTCTGGGAACGTCCGCGCGATCTTAGCCGCGTGATCGACCTTTTGGAGGGTGATCCTGCTCTTGCCGGCACCGTCGATGCCGGTCGGATTGCAGCCATAGGGCACTCGTTGGGCGGTTGGACGGTCACGGCGTTAGCCGGTGCGCGTTTTGATACGACGTGGTTTGAAAAGGACTGCCTAGCCCAAACCAGCCCTCGCGCATGCGCTCTTAAGAACGAGCTTGGACTGAACCGGCTTGAAATCGAGTGGGATATGAAGGACCCGCGTGTGCAGGCGTTTGTGTCCCTCGATCTCGGACTGGGGAGGGGATTTACTCCGGAGAGTTTGGCAAGGCTGCGGGTACCATCTCTCGTGATCGCCGCCGGCATCGACATCGGCGGTTTACCACCGAGGCTGGAAAGCGGATATCTTGCGGATCACCTCCCGGAAATGTCCTCGACCTATGTCGAAATTCCAGATGCCATGCACTTCAGCTTCATGGGTCTCTGTAAGCCGGGTGCCGCCGCGCTCATCGAAAAGGAAGAGCCGGGCAATGGCGTGGCCTGCAAGGACGGCGGGACGCGAAGCCGTGAAGCAATCCATCGCGAGGTAGCTTATCTCGTCAGCGGATTTTTGACCAAAGCCATCCCGGCCAAGTAGCCAGCATTCGCTCGGCCGGCCGAGCGGCGGTGGTCGCTCGGCGTCATACCTGTTACTCTGACAAACTCCCTGTTGAAATTGGATTTTGTGTAGAAGCCGCAATCGAACATCACTGCCGTGATCGAGCGATCGGTCTCCGATAGCAAGTGCTGTGCTTCCCTGATCCGGTATTCGTTGACAACCTGCGAGATGTTTCGGCCGAGGGTCCGATTTACTGCACCCGAGATTTGGCGCGACGGAATGCCCAGTTTGCGTGAAAGGCGATTCAGAGTCAGGTCCGGATCGCGGAATAGATGTTTGTCCCGCATGATGGTTTCGATTGCGGTTATGATCCGAGCGTCATCTTGCCCTGCCGACGCTGTTTCGTGGTTGGAGGGCTGTTCGTCCTGACCGTCAACCCAAGTCTGGTTGGACGATTGCGTTTGCGGCACACTCCAACCGAGAACTGCGATCGCGTAGGCCAAGAATGGTAGCGTAATGACGTTGGCGATGCCGACAATAGAGACGGCGTGGCTACCCTGATAAAGAAGGAAGTCGGCAGCGATCACGAGATCGACGGCACCCGAAAACAGGAGCAGCCAGCCTGCTGATAGCGCTGCCCTTCGAGCGTTAGCAACGTCGCTCAGCCGCGTCCATTCGAAACCATTGGATTCGCCGTACGAACGATGGATCAGAGATGTGCCATAGGCGAAATACAGAACCGGAAGGAGCAGATCGATCGGCGGGTGCCATCTCTCCCAAGTCGCTGAAAGAACCACGATGACTGCGGCTGGGAAGAAATGAAGCCACCTGCTTTTCGACGGCGACTGCCCAAGCTTGGAAAAGCTAAGCCAGGCGGTGGATGGCAGCAGTGCCGCGACGACGGGCTGAAAAAATCGTACCATCCGGAGATCAACGCTCCAGCGGAGCCCAACTAGGGTTACCAGAAGAATGCAAACGCTGATGAAACCGGCGACTGGCCGTAGATTTGCTTCGCGCTGGGCAAGGACCCGGATCAGGAGGATGACGAGCAGAAGCGCTATTACAAAAGGCAATGGTATCGCCAACATCAAGTCGCTCCATTGCCCGAGTGAATTGGTCGCTGCGTTTCGTCTAGCACGCCCATAATGGTTTGCCGACTGGTCGCATATTTTCTGGCGATCGCCGAAACGCCGGTCCCCGTAGCCAACTCGCCACGCACACCTTGCTTCTGTTCTTCGCTGAGGGTCGAGGGGAGACCGAGGATTCCGCGGTACCCGCATACCCACATATGTGTTAATGTGGGTTATCAGAGTTCAGGAACGTGTTAGATGAGCCGATTGACGATCGACATAACGGACCGGCAACATCAAAGCTTAAAGGCACTGGCCGCTTTGCAGGGCAAGACAATCAAGCAATATGCACTCGAGCGCCTTTTTCCCGGTGACGCAAATGGAGAACGAGCCTGGGAAGAGCTGAAGATGCTAATGAACACGCGCATCAATGACGGGCTCGCCGAAAAACTGTCGACCAAAGCAATAGGTGAGATCCTCGGCGAGGAGATTGCTCAGGATCGTGCTTGACGGCTTACATTTTTAGGCGGAAGCGGACCTACGTTCTTTACTCCGCTACACACGCGATCAATGGAATGCGGCCCAGATACGCCGCTATCGTCTCGGCATTGGAGCGAGGTATCGCAAACCTTGCCGAGGGCAAAGCTCCTTTCAAGGATATGAGCGCGCTTCATCCGGCGTTACGAATGCCGCGATGCGAACATCACTACGTCTTTTGTCTGCTTCGAGAGGATGCGCCTGCCCTTATCGTGGCCATTCTTCATGAACGAATGGATCTCATGAAGCGTTTGGCTGATCGTCTGAACGAATGATTTTTGCAGGCGAGATTGCCTGAGCTTAAGGCCAATAAATCGTTGTTGTCGAGTGGTTCAAAGGGGGTCACCAGTTCTGATCCCTTCAACCGCTGCAGACGTCGAATAATGGGCATCGCGATCGGTGCCGAGTATTCCATCTGACCATTCATGTCGGAATTGGTGCCTGCCCGGCTGCGTGGGAGGCTCATGGGCTTGACCCTTATTGTCCGAAGACGGCGCTGCCTGGGATTGTCGGCGAACTGGGGTTGTGGCTGATCGTCGCCTATCTGGAAGCTGAGAATGCGGTAGAGGGAGAGGAGGGAAGGAAATTTTCCGACGGGTTTGGAGGCTGGAGAGAGCTCCGGCCGGCGCGTCACGGAGAAACGACATGGCACAAGCCATAGAGAAAGTCACGCTCAGTGTTGGACGCGACATACCTTTCAATAAACTTGTTTTGAGCGAGCAAAATGTGCGTCGGACCAAGGTCGGCGTCTCGATTGAAGATCTCGCAGACGACATAGCGCGCCGCGGACTGCTGACGAGCCTGAATGTTCGGGCTGAGGTCGACGGCGAAGGCAAGGAGACCGGCTTTTTTCGCATCCCGGCCGGCGGCCGGCGCTACCGTGCGCTTGAACTGCTTGTCTCACGCAAACGGCTCGCAAAGACCGCCGGCATTCCATGCATCGTCAGTATCGGCGAAACGTCTGAAACCGAGGATTCGCTTGCTGAAAATTTCCACCGTGCCGATCTTCACCCCCTTGACCAATACCGCGCGTTCCAGAGCTTGCGTGAGCAGGGGATCGGCGAAGAGGAAATCGCAGCCCGCTTCTTTGTCTCGGCAGCGACCGTCCGGCAACGTCTGCGGTTGGCTTCGGTCTCGCCGCGGCTGCTCGAGCTCTACGCCAATGAGGACATGAAGCTTGAACAGATCATGGCCTTTTCCCTCACCAACGACCATATCCGGCAGGAGCAGGTCTGGGACACGGTCTCGCGCCAGCAGCTTCGCGAACCCTATTATATCCGCAGGCTTTTGACCGAAACGACGATCAGCGCGAGCGACCGCCGGGCCGTCTATGTTGGTGTCGATGCGTATGAAGTCGCCGGCGGCGTCGTCATGCGCGACCTGTTCGAGCAGGACAATGGCGGATGGCTCCAGGATCCGGCACTGGTCGAGCAATTGGCGTTCGAGAAATTGGCGGCAGACGCCGAGGCGCTCAAGGCGGCGGAAGGCTGGAAGTGGGTCGAAGCCGCTTTCGACTTTCCTTACGGTCATACATCGGGGCTCCGTCGTCTCTATGGCCGTCAGGTCGACATGACCGATGAAGAGATTGATCGACACGGCGAGCTGAAGTCCGAATATGACGAACTCGATGCAGCCTATGCCGCGGCCGAGGAGCATTTCGAGGAAACCGAACATCGGCTGGAGGAACTCGGCGCCGAACTCGATCGGTTCAACGACCGGCCATATATCTTCGATCCAGAGGATGTCGCCCGTGGCGGCGTGTTCATTTCGCTCGACGCCGGCGGCGAACTGCGGATCGAGCGTGGCTTTGTCCGACCGGAGGACGAACCGCAGCCCGGGACGGTGGAGACCGATGCCGTGATCTCCGGGAGCGAGGTCGGCCACGAGGTGATCGGATCGTCGTCGACCGGTGGGGTGGCGATCGGTGGCCGTGTTGTGAATGATCAGTCAGAGGAGGAAGACGACGCCATCCGCCCCTGGTCCGACCGCCTGGTTGTCGATCTGACGGCGACCCGCACGGTGGCCCTGCGCAATGCGCTCGCCAACGATCCGATCATCGCCTTCATTGCCGTGCTGCACGCCTTTGTCCTCAAAACCTTCTACCTCTATGGGTCGGACACGTGCCTGGAACTGACGCTGCAACGTGCGGGGTTCGGCCAGACCGTAGGGCTTGCCGACACCGTCTGGGCCAAGGAGATCGATCAGCGGCAGGAGGCCTGGGGCCAAGACCTTCCGAAGGCGCCCGACGATCTCTGGGACTTCCTGATCGGGCTCGATGAGGTCAGCCGGCTGGCATTGTTTGCCCACTGCGCATCCCTTTCGCTCAACGCGGTGATCGAACCATGGAACAAGCGCACCCGCGCCATCGCTCATGCCGATAAGCTCGCTCGTTCGATCGGCTTCGACATGGTCGATGCCGGCTGGACGCCGACGGTCGATGCCTATCTCGGCAGGGTGACCAAGGCGCATATCCTGCAGGCCGTGCGGGAGGCGAGGGGCGAGCAGTCGGCTCATCTGATCGATCATCTGAAGAAGGCCGATATGGCGCGTGAGGCAGAGCGCCTGCTCGACGGCAGCGGCTGGCTCCCCGAGCCGCTGAGGATGGCGATTGAAGAGGCATCGGCAGAAAGCCCCGGGACAGCAGCCGGTGACGTCGCCGACAACACCGGCGACGATGCCCTCCTCGAAGCCGAGGCTTCAGATCTTCCAGCGGTCCTCGGTGGCAACGTGAATATCGACGAAACGGCAACGGAGCTGAAGGCCGACATCCAGGTGGAGCAGAAACATCTCGACGCTGCCGAGTAGGCTTTAACACGACAAGTCAAGGTCCGGCCGGTGCGCCGGGCCTTCAATTTCCGATCCACTCGCACGGTCCGGCTCCGACAGGAGACCGGACCGCTTTCGTTTCAAGGAGCAAAATGTCATGGACACCACCACTTCCACCTCGGGGCCAGTATCCTCCGGCTTCAAGGTCGACATCTCGCGGGGGCAGCGCAATGGCCGCGTCTCGTCCGAATGGTTCTCTCGGCCTGATGACGAGCGCTATCTTTCCCTCGGGGAACTCTACGGTGCCGTCAAATCACGTGCTGAGCGTGCTCACGCCCGCACCGTGGAAAGTTCGTCGATCCGCCTCGAGGCCAGTCGCGACAATGCCGAAAAGCTCGAACTGATCGTACCCGGTAACCGGGAGCCGATTGCGCCGACGCATTGGAGCTACGGCCAGCTTTGCAGCCTGGTCGGAGCGCCCTCCACCTATATGCGCCAGCTTCCGGCGCCACTTGCCGCGATCAATCTGCAGCACGGCCTGCTCAACCATCGGGCCGAACTCGTCAAAACACTAGAGATGGAGGACGGCCGCGTCGAGCTGCGGGCGGTGACCGGCCCAGAATATGGCAGGATCTGGGATCATGAGCTCGTCTCTGCCGTGATGAAAATTGCCGGCAACGGAACCGGTGACACGATCTGGAAGGTGCCAGGTCTCCTCGACTGGGCAAGCATGACGCACAATCCCTTCGTGGATGTCTCCAAGGATACGACCACGCTCTATGCCTCCGACCGCGATGTCTTCCTGTTTTTGGTCGACGATACCCATCCGATCGAGGCGGGGCGCCTGCCGAACGGTGAACCTGACCTCTTCTTCCGCGGCTTCTATGCCTGGAATTCGGAGGTCGGCTCGAAGACGCTCGGCATCGCCTCCTTCTATCTGCGCGCCGTGTGCGCCAACCGGAACATCTGGGGATCGGAAAATTTCCAGGAGATCAGCATACGGCACAGCAAATTCGCCGCCGAGCGCTTTGCCCATGAAGCAGCGCCGGCGCTGACGAGCTTTGCCAATTCCTCACCGGCAGCTTTCGTCGCCGGCATTCGGGCCGCCCGCGAGCGGATCGTCGCCCGCGACGATGAGGATCGCCAAACCTTCCTGCGCCGGCGCGGTTTCTCGAAAAGCGAAACCGGCAAGATCATCGAGACGGTTCTCTCCGAAGAAGGCCGCCCACCGGAATCGATTTTCGATTTCGTTCAGGGGATCACCGCGTTGGCACGTAACAAGACCCATCAGGACACGCGTCTCGAACTGGAAGGCAAGGCCAGGAAGCTTCTCGAAAGCGCGGCCTGATGTCGCCCGTCATCACGCGATGCCATCGATTGGTCCGAACCCGGTCGACGGCATTATCATTCCAAAACATTCCATCATCCATCAACAGCCTCCGGGGTGACGTCGACCAGGGCCTGCGAGACGCTTTTTTCGGAGGAAGGAACGCACGGGCGGGGGCAGTCGGTCCCGCCTCCCTGCCGGCCGCTATGCTGAGGCTCCTGCGGCTGCCCTTGTCCCGCCCTTAGCGTGGCGAGATTCCCGAAATCCCGCCTTCGGCGGCGCTATGCTGATTTCTCCGATACTCTTCATTGTCTCTTTGGAACCCGCCTATCCGGCGGGTTGCCCCACGGCCCCTGATTTCTTGCCGGCAGCTGTACGATCCAGACCGGTACGTGATTCGCCGTGACGCCTCATTGAAAGTCGGAAACCAGTCAGTTTAATCGCCATCCTAGCTGGCGCGGAAGGAACTCAGCTTGTTCAGGAGATCCTCTGAGATCTCAAATTGCCGTGCCGTTCCTCGGCCCATGGAATTCTTCACCATGGTCTCCGTCAGCATTCCGCGCTTTACGAGAAGATCGACGGTCTCCTTCACTCCGCTTCGCGTCAGTTCTGTGATTTCGATGATATTGGAAAGGGTTAGCTTTTGATGAGCCTGGCTCATCGTGTAGAGGATCGTCATCATGCCGACCTGCTTCAGCCGCGCCTGAGGGGTTTCGTCCTCCAGCGGATGATCGAGGATCTCGTGGAGGATGAGTCCCGAGAAGGCAAGGTTATGCATTTGCTTTTTTAGCGCGCTTGTCATGTCATTTAACTATGTTATATAAGTCAGTATGAACGCGGGCAGGCAGCTGTGCAAGCCTTCCCGAATGCGATGGAGCATCGTCGTGTCGAAGGGGCCTGTCCATGAAAAGCCTTCTGCTGAATTCACTGCTTTCGATCTGCTGCATGACGCCACCCTATCTTATTTCCGGCAGTAAAGCGCGGGCAGAAGATTGGAGTTGCCAGGTTATTCTATGCCTTTCCAATCCCGGCGGGCCGACCCAATATGGCGAATGCCGGCCGCCGATCCAGAAGCTTTGGCGGGAGCTTGCCAAGGGGCGTTCGTTCCCGACCTGCAGCGGTGTCGGTTTTCACAGCTCACGGCCTGGCTTTGAACCCTATTATTGCAACGCAGGATACAGGCTGGCGGGCGAGGACGGCGTCCGCGGGCGGCAAGCGACTTGCGTGTCGACATCGCCGCAGCCGGTGAGCAATGCCCTTTGCTCGAATGACGGCGACTTTGGCACCCGCAACGATTCGGTCCTGTCACCACATTGGCAGCGCCAGGATGGGCGCCGCCAATGCATGGGCTATCCGATCGCCCGCCCGAATGTGCGATCGCAACCGCATTATGTCGACGTCACCATCGATGGCGCGGCCACGCAGAGGGTCTGGTACTGACCATGGCCGCTGCTTTCGTCAATATCGCGCAGGTCTGTGCGCCGATGGTGGAGGTCGAAACGCTTGCGGGCGTCGTCAGCCTCGAGAGCCGCTTTCAGCCTCTCTTCATTCGCATCAACAGCGGCCCGCCGCTTCCCGCCCAACCGGCATCGAAGGCCGAGGCGATCGAGGTTGCCACATCGTTGATCGCCGATCACCAGGATGTCCAGATCGGCCTTGGCAGCCTCGGGACCGAGGCGCTCCGGAAGCTGAAACTGTCCGTTGCCGATGCTTTCGACGCCTGCCTGAACCTCAAGGCCACGGCGACGCTCCTCGACGGATACTTCCGTCAGGCTTTGCGCGCGGGCGACGATCGGGTTCGGGCGGAGCGTGTGATGCTTCGATCCTTCTACGGACGCGATGACCCCTCCGTTGGCGCGGTGGTCAAATATGACGAGCAGGTGCGCCAGGAAATAAAGCGGCTATCGCCGATGCTTGCGTCGCTCACCATTGGCGAGCCCGATGGCCAGGCCGGGGCGGGCGAGTTGCAAGAAGATCCGGTGCAAGTGCCTTCGAAACCACCCTCCCACGCCGCCCAAATCGCAGACGCCGCATCCTGGGACGTTTTCAACTCCCGACGGCGATCCTCGGTTCTCGTTTTCCAGCCTGATCGATCGGAGCAAAGTCAATGATCTCCAAAGACCGTCTTCGCCGCCTTGGCGCATCCACCCTCATGGCAGCCGCAATCATCGCCTGCGTGGTCGAGCCGGCCTTCGCCCAGGCTGCCGGTATCGAAACCGTTCTGCAGAACATCGTCGATATGCTGACCGGCAATATCGCCCGGCTACTGGCGGTCATCGCCGTCATCATCATCTGCATTGCGTGGATGTTTGGATACATGGACCTCAGGCGCGCCGGCTTCTGGATCATCGGTATCGGCGGAATTTTTGGCGCCACCGAGCTGGTCAACACCATCGTCGGGAAGTGAGCGCCATGGCGAACCTTCCAAGCCTCGAAGACGATACGCTGTTTCTCGCCTGCACTCGCCCGACAATGATCGCCGGCGTGACCATGGAGGCGATGGGCGTCAACATCATGCTGACGACCATCCTCTACATCACCGCGGGATCGATCGCCTTTGCGCTCACCGGCCTCGTTTTCCATTTCCTGTTTCGCGCCCTCGTCAAGCACGATCACAATATGTTTCGCATCCTCATCGCCTGGGTCGAGACCCGGGGTCGCTCGCGCAATGCCGCCTCTTGGGGCGGCGCGACACTCTCGCCGCTGGCGCTCGTCAGGCGTTATGACGAAAGGGATCTCCGCCTTGCCTAGTATCGCAACGCTCCGGTCCCGCGAGCTCGGGCCGGAGACCTTCATCCCCTATGTCAGGCATGTCGACGAGACGACCATCGCGCTCGATTCGAGAGCGCTGATGACCATGATTACGCTCGAGGGTGTTTCCTTCGAGACCGCTGATGTCAGGGACCTCAACGGGCTGCACCGGAGCCTGAACACGCTCTATCGCAATATCGCCGACGAACGGCTGGCGCTTTGGACGCATGTCGTGCGCCGCCGCAACAGTGCCTATCCCGAGGGACGTTTCGCCAATCCTTTCTCCGACGGCCTCAATACCAAGTATCGCGAGCGGATGGTGCGAGAAGACCTGTTTTGCAACGACCTCTACCTCACCCTGGTCTGGCATCCCGGCCGGGATCCCGTCGAAAGGGCAGCCAGCCTTCTTTCCCGGCTGCGCAAGGCACACCGATCCGGTATCGAACTCGACAACGATGCCTTGAAGAATTTGCACGATCGGGTGACGGACGTCATTGCCGGGCTGCAGCGCTTCGAGCCTCGTCTCCTCACGCTTCACGAACAGGATGGCATCCTGTTCTCCGAACCGAGTGAACTCCTCCATCAGATTGTCGGTGGGCGGCGTGAACCGGTTCCTCTGACGGAGGGACGGATTTCGTCTGCGATCTATTCCGATCGGGTGATTTTCGGACGCGAGACCGTCGAGATCCGTCACGAGGCCGAAAGCCGCTATGCCGGCATGTTCGGTTTCAAGGAATATCCAGCCACCACGCGCAGCGGCATGCTCGACGGCATCCTGACCGCCCCCTTCGAGCTCATCCTGACGCAGTCCTTTGCTTTCGCCTCCAAGGCCGATGCCCGCACGATCATGGGCCGCAAGCAAAACCAGATGGTCAGTGCCGGCGACAAGGCGGCATCGCAAATCGAAGAGCTCGATGAGGCGATGGACGAGCTGGAGTCCAACCGCTTCGTTCTGGGAGAGCATCACCTTGCACTGTCGGTGTTCGCCCCCACGGTTAAGGAGTTGGCCGACCACATGGCGAAAGCACGCGCTCTCATCACCAGCGGTGGCGCGGTCGTCGCCCGCGAGGATCTCGGGCTCGAGGCGGCCTGGTGGGCGCAATTGCCGGGGAACTTCCGCTATCGGGCGCGCTCGGGGGCAATCACATCGCGCAATTTCTCCGCCCTTGCTCCCTATCATTCCTACCCCACGGGCCAGAAGGACGGCAATGAATGGGGACCGGCGGTCGCCATGCTCAAGACGGCATCGGGCTCACCCTTCTATTTCAATTTCCACCACAGCGATCTCGGCAACACCTTCGTTTGCGGACCATCGGGCGCCGGCAAGACGGTGCTGTTGAACTTCATGCTGTCCCAGCTGGAAAAGCATGAACCCCATATGGTCTTCTTCGACAAGGACCGCGGCGCCGACCTTTTCGTGCGCGCGGCAGGTGGCAATTATCTGCCGCTGAGGAACGGTATCGCTACGGGCTGTGCGCCGTTGAAGGCGCTGGACCTCACGCCGGAAAACAAGATATTCCTCAGCGGCTGGATCGCCAAGCTGGTCGGATCCGCATCTGGCGAATTATCGACCACCGAGTTGCGCGACATCGCTTCGGCCGTCGACGGGGTGGCGGACCTGCCGGTGGAGCGTCGCTCCATCGGCGCCCTGCGCACTTTTCTCAACAACACCGATCCCGAGGGCATCGCCTCGCGGCTCAGGCGCTGGGAGAGGGGAGGGCCGCTTGGCTGGGTCTTTGACAACGAGACCGACGACATCGGCATTGGCGCCAAGTTCATCGGCTACGACATGACCGACTTCCTCGACAACGAGGAGATCCGCAGGCCGCTGATGTCTTACTTGTTCTACCGCATCGAACAGTTGATCGACGGGCGCCGCATCATCATCGTCATCGACGAATTCTGGAAGGCGCTGCAGGACGAAGGTTTTCGCGACCTCGCACAGAACAAGCTCAAGACCATCCGCAAACAGAACGGGCTCATGCTGTTTGCGACCCAGAGCCCGCGCGACGCGATCGTCTCGCCGATCGCCCACACGATCATCGAACAGTGCCCGACGCAGATCTTCTTACCGAATCCGCGCGGCGACCGGGTCGACTATGTCGACGGCTTCAAGCTGACCGAACGCGAATTTGAGCTCGTCTCACGCGAACTCACCGTCGAAAGCCGTCGCTTTATCGTCAAGCAAGGGCACAACAGCGTTGTCGCCGAACTGAATCTCAACGGTTTCGACGACGAGCTCGCCATCCTCTCCGGCCGGACAGCCAATGTGGAACTTGCCGATGCCATCCGATCGGAGCTTGGCGACAAGTGGGAGGATTGGCTTCCCGTATTTCACCAGAGAAGGAAGAGAGCATGATCCGCGCAGGAACGCTATGGCCTTTGTTTGCATCGGCGGCCTTTTTGGTGTCGGCGGCGCCGGCGCCTGCCCAGGGCATCCCGGTCATCGATACATCAGCGATCGCCAAGCAGATCGAGAGCATTGCCCAGCTGAAGTCGCAGCTCGATACACTCAATCAGCAGCTTCAGCAGGCGCAGCAGCTTTACGGATCGCTGAACAAGATCACCAATATGGCTGACGTTGCCAGCCTTTTGAACGATCCGTCGATCCGCAACGCGCTGCCGCAGAATTTCAATGCGATCGAGGGGCTGTTCAAAGGATCCGGCAGCGGCGTCTTCGGCAGCGCCGCCTCAAAATACCTGCAGGACAATTCCACCTATCGCACCGATGCCGATGATTTCTATGCGCAGGAACTGTCCCGGGTCCAGAATGAGAATGCGGGGCAGATGAGCCTCGGTCAGCAGATCTACGATGCTGCGACCAAACGCATCGACGGCATCGACGAGTTGCGCCAGAAGATCTCGAGTGCGGCCGACGCCAAGGACATCGCCGACCTCCAGGCACGCCTCCAGGCCGAAAGCGCCTTCCTGCAAACCGATGTCCTTCGCATGCAGGGTCTGCAGATGGTCCAGCAGGCGCAGATGCAGGTCGATGAACAGCGCAAAGCCGAAGACTGGCGCAAGCGCATGGATACGATGGGAGCGGCACTCAAATGAAGCGATTTCTTCCTGTCCTTGCCGTGCTTTTCTTATCGGCCTGCTCAGCGCAAACGGAAAAGGTTTATACCGTTGATGAACTTGCAGCCGACGATGCTCTGCTTACCAGGATTATCGGCGAATGCCGCAACAATCCCGGCGAGCTCGGCAATAGTCCCAATTGCCGCAACGCCGAGGCCGCCGATGGCAAGCTGCGGCTCGAGCGAATGCGCAAGTCGCTCGGAGGCTGAGCGATGTATCAGATTTTCAGCTTCGTCGACGGGCAGTTCAAGACGCCACTGGAAAACTTCATTTCCTCGGGCACTTCGAATATCGCCAGCTGGGTGAGCGGCCCGCTGACGGCGGCGCTCACGCTCTATGTGGTGCTCTACGGCTACCTGGTTCTGCGTGGATCCGTCCAGGAGCCGATCCTCGAATTCGCCTTCCGGGCGATGAAGCTTGCGATCATCGTCATGCTGGTCAGGAATGCCGGCGACTATCAGACCTACGTCACCAATATCTTCTTCGACACACTGCCGCGCGAGATTTCACAGGCGCTGAACTCCGGCACGGCGCCAAGCGCTTCAACCTTCGACAGCCTGCTCGATAAAGGCCAGAAATGCGCCCACGAAATCTGGTCTCGCGGCTCCTGGCCGGTCGACATCGTCACCGGCATGGGCGGCATGATGGTCATCGGTGCGAGCTTCGTCGTGGCGGCGATCGGTTACATCGTCTCGCTTTACGCCCGGCTGGCGCTTGCGATCGTGCTCGCCATCGGCCCAATCTTTATTGCGCTCGCCATGTTCCAGCCGACACGCCGGTTTACCGAATCCTGGATCGGCCAGCTTGTCAATTTCGTGATCCTGCAGGTGCTGGTCGTTGCGATCGGCTCGCTGCTGATCACCTGCATCGACACGACATTTTCGGCGATCGAAAGTTATAGCGATGTCTTGATGCGCCCGACCGCGCTCTGCGCCATCTGCCTTGCCGCTCTCTACGTCTTCTACCAGCTGCCCGGCATTGCTGCGGCACTTGCGGCGGGCGGGGCCTCGCTGACCTACGGCTATGGCGCCGCGCGCGATGCGCACGAAAGCACGCTCGCCTGGGCCGCATCTCACACAGTGAGAGCCGCCGGCCGCGGGGCGCGTTCCGTCAGTCGCCGCCTGACGCCAGACCGGACCGAATGACGCCCCAACGTTCAAGACAGTGACAGGTTCTTTCCGCATGATCCGTATCGTTTTATCGCTTTTCCTGACCGTCAGCCTGGCGGCTTGCGGTTCGATCTCCCACCCTCTTCCCAAATGTGACGGTTATTCCCGCCGGCCGCTGAACCGCGCGATGTGGCAGTGGCAAGAGAATGGACGAACCGAACAGCCGACAACCGGAGCTCTTCCCGCAGAGGCGACGAGCCAAGCCGCCTCTTACGGGCAGGAATCGTCCTCGGTCACGCCGGCCGCCTTTGCAGCTTTCGATGTCGCCGGTTCTTACCGACCATGCGAGGGCAGGTGACATGGTGACCACGGAGAGTTTGAAAAGTTATTTCGACAGAGCCCGCCGGTTCGATCAGGACCGGATGATGCAGGTCGAGCGTTCTGCGCGGATCGCCTGGTCCGTCGCCCTTTGTGCGAGCGTCATTGCCGGCGTTTCCGTCTTTGCCATCGCCGGCCTCACGCCTTTGAAGACTGTCGAACCTTTCGTGGTGCGCGTCGACAACTCGACCGGCATCGTCGACGTCGTTTCGGCATTGACGTCGAGCGCCGGCACCTATGACGAAGCGGTGACAAAATATTTCGCCGCCAAATATGTTCGTGCTCGCGAAGCTTATGTCTGGAGCGAGGGCGAGGAGAATTTTCGCACGGTCGCCTTGCTATCGACGCAGCCGGAACAGACGCGATTTGCAGCACTCTACCGCGGCAGCAATCCCGAGTCCCCGCAGAACATTTACGGCCGCAATGCCACATCACGGATTAACATCGTTTCCATCTCGTTGATCAACGCCAATGTGGCATCGGTCCGCTACATCAGAACCGTTACCCGCGGCGACGACGTGCGTACCACGCATTGGGTTGCAACCCTGACCTTCTCCTATGCCAACGCCCCAATGTCCTCGACCGATCGGCTGATCAATCCCCTTGGCTTTGTCGTCAGCGAATATCGCGCCGATCCGGAGGCCATCAATTGAAAGCGTATTTCCTCGTTCCGCTCATCCTGACGGGGGGCTTTTCCTCGGCGGCGATCGCCCTCGAAACCCCGCGTAGCGCCGCACAAGACAGCCGCGTCCGTTTCGTCGATTATCAACCCTACAACATCACCAAAGTCGTCGGCACGCTGCGCTCTTCGGTGCAGATCGAATTCGCAGCCGACGAGGAAATTGCCCATGTGGCGCTTGGCAACAGCGTTGCGTGGGAAGTGGCGCCGGCCGGCAATATCCTGTTCCTGAAGCCCCGGGAAAACCAGCCGGTCACGAATATCTCGGTCGTGACAACGCGGCGTGACGGATCGACCCGCAGCTATCAGATGGAGCTCACTGTCCGCGACGGCAGCGTCGAGGCTGGGCAGAACACCTATTTCTATGTGAAATATCGCTATCCAAGTGATGAGGCGGAGCGGCGACGACAGGAGGCGGCAGCGCGGGCTCTGGTGGCGGAGGCGGGTGACGCCGATCGGGTCCTTGCCCTTCACGAAGCCTATGGACCGCGCAACTGGCGCTACGCGGCGCAAGGAACGCAGGCGCTCGAGCCACAAGCGGTCTACGACAATGGCAATGTCACGACCTTCGCCTTTGCCGGCAACCAGGAAATGCCGGCGATTTACATGGAAAATTCCGACGGCACCGAAAGCCTGATCCCCAAATCCGTCGACGGAAACCTTGTGCTCGTTCACGCGATCAGCCGCAAGTTCATCTTGCGCAGGGGCGGCGACGTCCTCTGCGTCTTTAACGAAGCCTACGATCGCGTCGGCATCAATCCCGAGACTAACACCACGTCACCGTCGGTCGAGCGCGTCGTCAAGGCGAAGCCCGACGCAGCGCAGTAGGAGGCGTCATGGCCGGGGAAGAGATTACGCAGATTCCTGGCGAACGGGTCGAGACGTCAACTGCCCGTCGGCTGGACAATAATCCCATCCTCAAACGAGGCGCTGTCGCGCTGGCCATCGTCGTCTTTGTCGCCTTTGCTCTCCGGTCGATGCGTGGGCAGGACAAGCCGGCTGACGGCACGCAGCCCGAAAGGGTCGTCATCCGTCAGACATCGGACTTCGAGCCGGCGAAGGAGCCCGTCCAGCCGGTGGCGCTCCCCGCGGACGTCCGGCTGCCGACGCCCGGCGTAGCCGAGCAGGCGCCGACCGACGACGAAAAGCTGCTCGATGCTGCGCGCCGGGCGCCGGTCATCGCCTTTGGCGGCGAAAAAGCACCGTCGACGCGACCGCAGGAGAAGGACGAACGATCCGATGAGCGCTCAAACTACGTGCCGCTTGGCGACAATGCGGGTGGGCTCGCATCGGAAGGCGAAAACGAGGATCAGCGCTTTAACCGCTTGCTGGTGCCGACGCAATTGCAGGGGTCGCGCGCCGGCACGCTGGGCAATCGCGATTTTATCATCGCGATGGGAGCGTCTATCCCGTGCGCCCTGGAAACGGCGCTCTCCTCCGATCAGCCGGGATTTACGAGTTGCGTCATCAACCGGGACGTCCTGTCGGACAATGGTCGTGTCGTGCTGATGGAAAAAGGCACCCAGGTCGTCGGCGAATATCGTGGCGGCATTCGTCGCGGGCAGAAGCGCCTCTTTGTCCTCTGGAACCGGGCCAAGACGCCGAAGGGCGTGATCATTACGCTTGCGTCGCCGGCAACCGACGCCCTTGGTCGGGCCGGCATCGATGGCTATGTCGATACCCATTGGTGGGAGCGTTTCGGCAGTGCAATCCTGCTGTCGATTGTTGGCGATGCGAGTTCCTATGCCAGCAGCCGGCTTCAGGGCAGCGATGTCGAGGCGCAAAACACCACTAGCGCCGGGCAGCAGGCCGCAGCGATTGCCGTCGAACAATCGATCAATATTCCGCCGACCCTGATGAAGCACCAGGGCGAGCTGGTATCGATCTTTGTGGCACGCGACCTCGATTTCTCGAGCGTCTACCGGCTTCGCGTGACGGAGCCCCGCAATCGCATTTACGATCGCGCTGTGCTCGGAGATTTCGGGCCCTCTTCGAAGCTCGTGACAAAATAGGGTCGAGGATGACTGAAGCTGCTGACTCAGGTGTTGTCCGTGAACTGCTTTCGCCGCTATCACGCTTCCTGCGCGACAAGACCCTCTATGAGGTCATCGTCAATCGGCCTGGACAGGTTGTTACGGAGGGGAGGGAGGGATGGCAGACCTATGAGGTGCCGGAGTTGTCCTACGACAGGCTGATGCGTCTCGCGCGGGCGGTCGCGAGTTTTTCCAGCCAATCGATCGACGAGACGCGACCGATCCTGTCGGCGACGTTGCCGGGTGATGAACGGGTCCAGATCGTGATCCCGCCGGCAACGATGAAGGGAACCGTCAGCTTCACCATCCGCAAGCCGTCCTCCGTGTCACTGACGCTCGATGATCTCGATCAGGCAGGATTGTTCGCCGACGTCGAGCCCGCCGAAGGCGGCGGGGGGCAATCAGACAAAAGGCTGTTGGAATATTATCGGGTCGGCGCCTATAAGGCGTTTCTCCACCAGGCGGTGTTTGCAAGAAAGAACATCATCATCTCCGGCGCCACCGGGTCGGGAAAGACAACCCTATCGAAAGCTCTGACCCACCACATTCCGCAGAGCGAGCGGATCATTACCATAGAGGACACACCGGAGCTGGTGGTTCCGCAGCCGAACCATGTTCGGCTCTTCTACTCCAAGGGCGGGCAGGGCCTGGCCAAAGTCGGCGTTAAGGAACTGCTGGAATCCTGCCTGCGCATGCGGCCCGACCGCATCCTGCTGCAGGAGCTGCGCGACGGGACCGCCTTCTACTATATTCGCAACGTCAATTCCGGCCATCCGGGCTCGATCACGACGGTTCACGCCGATTCCGCCCGCCTCGCCTTCGAGCAACTGACATTGCTGGTCAAGGAGTCCGAGGGGGGCGGGGATCTCGAACGCCGCGACATTCACGAGATGCTGACGGCCGCGGTTGATATCATCGTCCAGTGCAAGAGGATCGATGGTCGGTTTCGGGTGAGCGAGGTCTACTATCGATACGCGGCCGGGGGAGGCAACAATGGCCGCGTGGCGCCATTCTGAAGCAGCGCGTTACGCAGTCAGGCGCCGCAGTCAGCCGAAAGCGTTATGGAGCGACCGCCAACCAACTGAGTTCGCTAGCTTTCCAGTCCAGACGTGCCGTTGGCTGCCGAATGGTCTACGGCGTTCGCCTCATCATTTGCTCTTCGTCGGCTTGTCGTCATATTCCAGCAAAAATGGTGGGTCTCGGAATGGGTCGAGGCACGGTACGCGGAAGTCAGCGAAGTCGCTCAGGTTGCGCGTGACAATAATAAGCCCGCGCGTTTTCGCGACCGCGGCGATACCGGCATCCATGACATGCCTTTCCCGCGCGCCGACAAACGAAGCCCATTCTTTCGTTGCCGCTGCGTCGAGACTGAGAATGCGATCGGGCCCGAAGCTGATTTCGAACTCAGCTATCGCATCCAACTTGGCCCGAGCCTTCTTTGGATCCTTTTTCAACTGCGCCTCAGCGCCCTTCCGTTTCTCAAAGAGCGTGAAAACGCATATCGCCAGCTCGCTGTCGTCGATGGATCTCTTCCACTTGACGACGTTGTCGTGTGTATCCATTGAACGGATGACGGACTCGTCGAGCAAATATTTAAGCACTCCGCGACCTTGTCTAAGAGCCTGACCGAAAAAGAGTTGAGTGAAATCAGCCAGTTGTGATTCTGTTTGTTTGCTTAGGACGAACGGAGACCACAATGGGCTGGACTGATTTCACCCGTCGGCAATATGCCCGACGCGCAATGCGGTATGCAAGCGATCTGACGGACCGGGAGTGGGGATTGATCTCACCTTGCCTGCCTGGACCGAGGCGGTTGGGCAGGCCGCGCAGCACCGATCTTCGCGAGGTCGTGAATGCGTTGCTTTACATCGCCACGACGGGGTGCCAGTGGCGGATGATGCCCAGAGATTTTCCACCTTTTACAACTGTGCAGTCTTATTTCTACGAATGGCGAGCGACAGGCTTATGGGACCGGATCAACCATCATCTTGTGATGGAGGCACGTGAATTGGAAGGCCGGGAAGCCTCGCCGTCTGCGGGCGTGATCGACAGTCAAAGCGTGAAAACCACGGAAAGCGGCGGAATTTCGGGCTATGACGCGGGCAAGAAGATAAAGGGACGCAAGCGTCATATCGTCGTCGACACGCTCGGACTGATGGTCGGCCTCATGGTTCACAGCGCCGATATTCAAGATCGCGACGGCGCGCCTGCCGTCCTCAAAACCATTCTCAGGCGCTGGCCATGGTTGAGGCATATCTTCGCCGACGGTGGTTATGCCGGACCGAAGCTGAAGGGCGCACTGCAAAAGATCGCTGCGTTCACTCTCCAGATCGTCAAGCGAACCGACAAGGCCAAGGGCTTCGAGGTTCTGCCGCGTCGCTGGGTCGTGGAGCGCACCTTCGCATGGCTTGGCAGATGCCGACGACTGGCGAAGGACTGGGAAAAGTCCGTCGCATCAGCCGAGGCCTGGATTAGTATCGCCCACATCCGGGTCCTGACACGACGCTTGGCAAGGTACGGATATCATTGAAACCTTTTCGAGTCAGGCTCTTAGTCATCATCAAAAACACCGCTTTTAATAAGGCTGGAAATTCCGCGTTTCAGGGACGTCGACGGATAAGGGCGCCCCTTTTTAGGATATGCCCGCGCGAAGTCGATCGCATGTTCAACTTGGCCACGCTTGAGCGAGGGAAAATCCTCCAGGATCTCCTCGATAGAAGCGGCAGGATACAAGGCAGCCACTTGATAAGCAGGAATATCGGTTCCCTTGATAAAGGGCTCTCCCGCCCTCATTTTGATTGATCCCTTGATCGTTTCGAGCAGTCTCAATCTCCTCTTGAGCTTGGCGTCGCTTTTTCGAAGATCCACGACGAGTGCTCCAAATCGCGCCGTCGTGGCCTTTTCCGGAAGCCTTGACAGTTCCTCGTAAAGACGGCGTTTGCCTGCGCCAGACAGGGCTTCACCAATTTCGCGATCCATCGTCAGAAACCGCAACTCAGCCCTTCCGAGAAGGCGTTGAGCTCGCGGCCCGACTTTAACCACGGTGGATTTGACGACCTTCTTGTCGACCGCGTTTTGCACGTCGGTAGCAGAGCGATCTGCCAAGAAGCTCGCTTCAGTAACCGTAAATTCCATATCGCTCATGTCGATGGTCCTAATTCAACTCCATATGGAGATGAATTAATATAGGTGTTGACGGCCGCTCGGGTCAACCGGTTGCCCTAAACATCGCGGACCTCAACGTCCGATCGCAGTTGCCAGCCTACGGCTGCGCTCCAAGCAGCAGGATTGGGCCGATTTGCATTTCGCAGCAATTGAGCACCGACTGAACCAACACTTTGGCGATGCTGGCAAGGAACCCGGCTGCTGTGAAGCAGAGTTCATGCGGATCATGGCAAGCGCGGCATTTCACCCTCAGCGACACGCCAGATCCACAGCGTCATCTCGGGCCTCGCGGCAATCATCTCCTTCAGGGCGACCTCATAGTCTTCGTCGGCATTCGACGGAATGACGAACAGAGCGACGGGCGCCGGCCTTGCTTCCGGCAACATCACGGAGGCAATCGGCTGAGCGCGTGAAAGGTCGAACCGCAGCCCTTTCACGCTTCTGCGCTTCAGCCCGGAGAGCCGGTCGAGAAGACGCTGTTCGTGGATGTTTTCGAACGGGATCCAGTTCACATTGACCACCATCATCGCCACTTCCTCGACGGATGCGATGCCGGCGCTTGATATGCCGAAAGTGGCGACCACTACAAGATGGAACTCTTCGTTTGACCGCCAGAGTTCCAGTTCGGTCTCATATCGGGCGTTCAGCCGCTTCCATGCGCCCTCATCGATCATCAGAGGAAAGGGCAGGTGGCGCACGAGTATTTTCTGGCCGTTGCGCGCCGGTGAGAATTCCTTCACTTCCGCGACTATCATCATCAGTTTGCGCGGCCCGGGACCAACTGCCTGAGCACCGGCCAACATCGCCGCACGCCGGGCGGAAATCTCTTCCTTGTCCTCCTGGTGAAACACCTCCGGGACAAACAGGATGTCGCTGAGCGGACCGCCGCGGACGGTCATCTGCCGTGCGGCGTTCAACAGGCTGCTGCGCACGCGACCCCAGCCGCGTCTTCCGGCCCATAGGGACGTCCATTCGGTGAGCTCCCCCATATCCCAGAGATAATGGAGCATCGCCCTCAGCGACAGCTTTTTGGGTTCGCTTCGCACCGTTTCCGACGGCTCGGAAGACGACGTCGAGGTCGATCGGTTCCCGCGTTTCGACAGCGAAAAATCGAGTCTCAGCATTGTCGCACCGGTCGCCGCGTCGATCTGGATGGCGTTTCCGATCAACGGCCCGAGGCCGGATAGCTCATATGGCGGGTCGTACGATAGGCATCCGGGATCATGCTGCCGGCCTGAGAGCGGCATGCGTTTGATCAGGAATTGGTCATCCATCCGAGCGATGTACATCGGCACCGGCGGTTCCCGACACAGGCAAAGTGGCCTGAGCTTCTGTTCGTACGCGCGTTCGAGCTGCGGCGGAAACTCCGGAGAACTGTCATCGAACGCCTGGTTGCCGATCAAAAACTGTCGCACATCGTTCCTCGCTTGCCTGACCAAGGATGATCGAGCCCTATAGAAGACGTAGCACGACCTTCGAGGATTATACTAGTGCAAAATAGTTAGTATAGAAACGCCACGGCCGCTGGGGCCGATTTCGGCGCCATAGGCAGGAAAGGGGAAGTGCGGCAAGCCGATCGCCAAATGGCACGACATCGGTTCCATCGTAAAGAACGATGGCGAACGCAAATTTTTTGCCCGCACGCGTCTTCAGGCTCCTGAAATCGGTGGCATTGACCATGGCGCTCGCTTTTACCTCGATCCCGACGACCATCCATCGTCACGCTCGAGCACTCCATCCACCGCATGCGTCTGCTGATGGCTCCGACAACCGCGCTCCTCCATTCGTCGTCCTGCAAACCGCCGGTACCTGGGTTCCAACCTCCACAAATTAGAACCATCAAGCATGACAATTAGAAGTCGACAGTTCGTTGATTAGAAGCCAACCCGCCAAAACTAGAGGCTACGCAAGCAAAAAGTGAGTTTTCATCGCGTGTTGCCCAGCCCTTCAAGCCGGCCGCAGCTGGCAGTTTGGTGAAAGAGGAAGAGGAGGGCAGAGAAGGGTTGGCCTGGCGGGGTTGGAGAGCGCCGGCGCAGGCCGGCTCTTTCCTTGCTCTCGACAGGTGTCCCATGAGCGTGATTTCTTCCTCGGCGGTGAGTGCTGGTATCTCCGTGCACGGTTGCTTCGACCGGCCGAGCCGAGCGGGCCGCATTTTCGAAGACTGCAACAGACCGCTGCCTGTTCCTAAACTGCAGGACCGCTTGGTCTTTCCTATCACCAGCCACTCGTGACGGAGGAAGCCTTATGTCATCCGCCTCCGAACTGGCGGACCGTCTCGCGCGTGATGCCGAGGCGGTGTGCAAGCATTATCTCTCTGTCGGCCGACGGGCCGGCAACTATTGGATCGTTGGTGACGTCGCCAATAGCAAGGGTCGTTCGCTCTTTGTCCGTTTGACAGGCTCTCGCGCGGGGAAATGGTCCGATGCAGCAACCGGGCAGTATGGCGACTTGCTCGATCTCGTGCGGGAAGCCTGTGGGCTGGCCGACTTCCGCGACGTCGCTGATGAGGCGCGGCTTTTTCTGACCGAACCCCAGCCCATCCCCGCGTCGTCCCGCAGGGGCGACGCCCACACCGCTCCGCCGGTCGATAGGCCGGCAGACGAACGCGCAAGACGCTTGTTCCGGATCACAGAGCCGCTTAGCGGTTCACTGGCCGACAGCTACTTACGCCAGCGGGGCATCCTGCGGGCAGCTCTGCACCAGGCGCTCCGCTTCCATCCCTCGTGCTACTACCGCGACCTCGTGACCGGCAGGACGAGCACCTTTCCAGCCCTCATCGCTGCTGTGACCGATCCCTCCGGCGTGATCACCGGTGTGCATCGCACATGGCTCGATCCACAGGGCAAGGGAAAGGCGCAGGTCGCTGATCCCCGCCGCGCGCTCGGCAGGCTGCTCGGCAATGCCGTGCGCTTCTGCTTTCCTTTCCGTGGCCCGGTGCCGGTAATAGTCGCGGGCGAAGGCCTCGAAAGCATCCTGTCACTTGCCCGCGTGTTGCCCGGCATGCCGATGGTCTCGGCGCTGACCGCCAATCATCTTGCCGCCTTCCGGCTGCCCGATGGGTGCCGGCGCCTCTACATCGCAGCTGACGCCGATGCCGCCGGCCGGCACGGCATCGAGGGACTGAGCCGCCGCGCCCAGGCGCTTGGAACCCTGCCGTTGGTGCTCGCCCCGGAGCTCGGCGACTTCAACGAGGATCTGCGCCGGCTCGGTCCGGAGCGGCTCATCGCCAATCTCAAGGCACAGCTCGCCCCGGAAGACGCTCTGGCCTTTCTGCCCGCATGATCGAGCCGGTCGGGGAGGTGAGGGCGCCAGGCGTCGCAGGCAAGGCCAGCTTCTAGCGACCGCCGCTCGGTGGCGCGCCCGCGGGCCTGCCGGGAGGCGACCCTTATCATGCAGCGAGTGGGCCTTCAGCGGGTCGCTCAGGTTTCTTCCCCTGTCTGGGGCCGCGAGCGGCCCGCCATTCCTCGCGCAGCAAGAAACCTTCTTGTCCCCGCCCGGCGCTTCGCTGGGCCGCGGCGTCAGGCGCCGCGGTTCCGGCCCATCTGCCGCATGGACAGGGATCGCCGTCAGGCCGCGAGAGGCGCGCCCCAAACCGACGGAGACCATCATGAACCTTGCCCTTCCCATCGACGATGCCTTCGAGCCCCATCACGGATCTTCTCCGACCGACCGCTTCATTTATGAGATGCAGATCTACGGCCATCGCCCCTTCCAGGACGAACCGGACCCGCGCCCGCTGCCAGAGGAGCCCCTCGTCCAGTCGGCGCTGACCGCCATGTTCGACACCCTCGTCGAAATGCTCGGGGACACCCGTCTGGAGCCCGATCTCGAAGACCTGCTCTGGTCGGTGGTCAACCTCTTCCACCGCGCCGGTGAACGGATCCAACGTGAGCTTCAGCGCAATGAGGATAGTCAGCGCAACGGTCAGCGCGAGCAGGACGGCTCGGAGGTCAAAAGCGTCGAGCTTGAGCGCCTCGTCGCCGAAGGCATCACGCTGCTGGAACGCCGCAACGCCTTCGAGTTCATGCGCGACTATGCGGGCGACCTCTTCGAAGCCCAATGCGGGTCGGCATGGCGGCCGCGGACGGGCTCCAAGGTCAGCCACGCCAACATGACCGCGGCGATGATCGACTCCAGAGACTTTCTATCCGCCCGCCGCCGCGCCGAGACCGAGGTGCTGATCCCGGCAGGCACCAAGATCGCCTTCGGCGGTGGCATCGACTACAACGATCATGAACGAATCTGGGCGAAACTCGATCAGGCCCTGACGAAATATCCTGATATGGTGCTGCTGCATGGCGGCTCGCCGAAGGGCGCCGAACGCATTGCCGCCTGCTGGGCCGAGGCGCGCAAGGTGACGCAGATCGCCTTCAAGCCGAATTGGACGAAGCACGCCAAGGCGGCGCCGTTCCGCCGCAACGACGACATGCTCTCGGTCATGCCGGCCGGCGTCGTCATCTTCCCCGGCTCCGGTATCACCGGCAATCTCGCCGACAAGGCCCGCAGACTCGGCATCTCCGTCTGGCAGGCGGCGGGAGATGGCGCGTAAGCGCCATCTGTCCATATAGGCTGAAGGCAATGCTTGCATTTCTTGAAAATTGTGTACACATTTGCGGCTGAAACGGAGCTTCGCCATGCCCCAATCCCGCCAGCAGATACCATCTCCCCGCCGTGTCGGCGTGCGGGAATTTCGGGGCAACCTGACGTCCTTCCTCAAGCAGGTCGAAGAGGGGCAGCGGTTTGTCCTGACGTCCCATCACAAGGTTGTCGCCGAAATCGGGCCGCCGTCAGCGAACGCCGTCATGCGGAAACCCGGCGCGTTGCGCGGAAAGATCAAAGTTGCCGATGACTTCGATCGTCTGCCGGCGGATGTTCTGAAATCCATGGAATGACGTCCTCGTCAGTGCTGTCTCTCTTTGGGAAATCACCGTGAAGCTGCGCATCGGCAAACTTGATGCCGATATCGAAGAGATTGTGGCGATCTTGCCCGATCAAGGTTTCGACCGGCTGGATATCACGGACGCGCATCTTATCGCTCTCGCTACCCTTCCACTTCATCACCGCGATCCCTTCGATCATCTGCGCATGGCGCAAGCCGTGGCGGAGGGAGCGTATTTGGTTCGGAGGATCAAAATGTCGGGCTCTATGGCATTCCGTTTGTGACTTGCTCGGATCCTGTTGCCTTGTGATCTCACGCGGGTTTGGTTCCGCGGATGAGGCGGGCCCAGATCGTTGGCGGTCGCTTGCTTGCCATAGTGCTGTGCCTGGTGACCACCGACGGCCTTGATGGTCGGATGCGCGCGAACAGTAGGGAACGATCAGCATCTGCGTCCATGCTAACAGCTTCACTCGGGAATGTCGCACGGTCTGCAGGCGGCAATGCGGTCGCCGCGGCGACCTCCCCGATCAGCAGAGGAATGCTGTCGAGCCGGGTGCTCACCGCCTGCCGCAGCTGGGAGCGGGCGAGGGTTATTATGTTGATCGACATGCGGGCGAAGCGTTCAGGGGCGCGGCCGACATCCCGCAGCACTTGGACCGGGCGGCTACGATGGTTTGTCGCGGCATTCGATTGCCCCGAACCATTCCCGTTTTATGTCGCTCGTATAGACGACCGCCTGCTTTTGCGGCCAACCCCTGAAGGGGTAAGACTCGCCCGAATATTTTGCAAAATTCGATTTCGGTTCTTTGTCCTGGTGGAAAATAGAATTTTGCAAAATTTTCGATCGAGCTGACCGCAGCAGGTCGGCCGTCTCTTCGTGCGCCATCGGGAATGGTCCCGATCAACCGAAGGAGACAACACCATGGCCACCACGATCGCAACGCTCACGCAGAAGACCGACGGCATCCTCGAAGGCATCTTCGCCACCATCCGGGTCAACGCCCCCATCGCTATCGTCCCGAACGCTCAGAAGGCGAGCGAAGAAGCTCCTGACTACCGCGTCATCCACCGCAAGACCGGCTTCGAGATCGGCGCGGCCTGGAACCGCATCGCGCGGCAGACTGGCGAGGAATACCTCTCGGTGAAGCTCGAAGCCCCCGAGATCGGCGTGATCTTCGGCAACCTCGCACCGGCACCCGGCGGCGATCCGAGCAAGAAGGTGATCCTCTGGAACAACCCGAACTGAAGAGCAAAGCTAAGCGGCCCCGAGCAATCGGGGCCGCCTCCGCCGTTCCTCAATTCACGCGCGTTAGCGGGAGTGAAAGCGGGCGTCGAGCCCGCTTTCACTCCTCCTGTCGTGCCACACGAGACCAAGGACTGTCTGCTCAGATACTTGAAGTCTGCCGCGAGGCTCGCGCCGCCTCAAGGACTTCGCGGCCCCTCCAATTTTCAGCCGGCGCCCTGAGGGGCGCCGTCAGAAAATCGGTTCCTCCGCTCGCCGGCTCCGCCGGTCGCTGACGCGATCCTTGACCCGGCCCGATCCTCACGACCCCGGGCGTCATCTTTCACATCATTCAGGAGATGACGACGATGACGACGGCACTCGAAATTCAGGTTGAAGAACTGCGCGCCGAGTTCAGGAACGCCGATCCTGCCGAGCGCCGCCAGATTGAAGCGGAGCTGGAGATCGCTCAGGCCGAACTGAGGGTGGCGATCGCCGAGCAGGTAGGCGTCATCGACCCTGCGCCGCCCTTCTGAGGGTGGCGTTTTGCCATGTCACCAGGCCCGGCCAGCCGGATCGACCAGCTGGCCGGGCTCGAAGCTTCGCTTCGCACCATGATCGCCGGCAAGGATCAGGGCGGCTTCCGGGGACAACTCCAGACCATGGGTTCACGTCGGGCATTTGTCTTCGCTCTATAGCCGCGCGCCAGCTTCGTCAGAAGCAGATCGAGGAACATGCGGACTGCATCCTCTTCCCTGTCGAAGTGATGCACCATGGCCTGTCCAAACGTTCCGATGCGTCCCCATCGTCGCGTCAGGCAGGGCGTGCCGAACAGCGTCGGTTCGATCGCGAGCACATAAAAGCGCGCCATGTTTTTCGTCGCGTCCGTGCGTTCGATGTAGAGCCGATATGGTTAAGCCAGCATGGCGGAAGAATCGTCGGCTCCAGCTTTTGCGTCCAACGACACTTGTGAATCGGTTGGCCCCTTCTGATTCATTTTCGTGATGATGGCCGAAGGCGAAGATTGGAATGGGCGAACCCGCCGAAGGCCGGCCGGGTACATTCGCTTCGCTCGCGGAACCCGCACGCGGGTCTCCGCCTCCGGACATGCCCCTCTCGCGGGATGATGTGTGCGAATTGCCCAGCCGCAGGGCGGGGATTCTACCCTCGACACTTCCTGCCGGCTCACGCCGGAAACGGTCGCGTCCCCTTCGGTGCCGCGGGTCTTCTTCTCTCTGACGTCCAATTTTACTCCAGCAAATCCGGCGTCAAGGACGGCACGGTCTCCCCCAATTTTGCCGCAAGCGACAAAATCGGTTCCCCCGCTTGCGAGCCGCGTGCCGCGGTCCTTGACCCCTCTTTGCTAAGGAGTGGCCGATCTCCGTCATCAAGATGAAGGAGATCACATTATGACAACCGATCAGAACCTCATGCTCTACACCAATCTTTCCGGTTTCCGGCTCGTCGTCCTGGCAAACCGCTTCGGCTGCGACAGCGACTTCTCGCGAGAACTACACGATCGCCTGGTTGAAGGGCTCGAGGCGGCAACCGCTCGGATCCACATCATCATGGAATTGGAACGAGGTGTTCTCGTCGGGGACGATGAATTCGGCGAATATCAGCTGGAGGGTGAGAACGAGATTTTCGGGCGCTTCACCATCAATCTTCTGGACGATCTCGAATTCGATTGCGACACGCATGAATTCCAGGTCAACGGCGGCGAATGGATGAACGCTTTGGCCGTTGATGATAGTGGCGTCGATATCGATTTTCCGGAGCTGGTTTCGCTGAGCGAGGATGAGTTCGGTTCGCTGGCGCAGATCATAAAGGATATCAGGCTGGCAACGGCCATCACCATCCATGCGGGGCGCGCCGTTTGATCATGGTAGTGGCGCCATCTGAGGGGCGACAGACAAGGTTGCCTCTTGGTTGCGATGGTCTCTGACATCGAGAGCCGAGCAACGATGGCTACGAGGTCTCATGACAATCGTCGCAATGTTGTAAATGCTGTATAGAACAACCGTAGTGGCAACGAAGGAGCCATATGCCCAGGTCAAGCGGTCCCTATTCAACCAGTGACCTCTCCCGTAAGTCCGGCGACATCATCGCCGAGGCGCTGCGTCATCCCGTGACGATCACCCACAGGAACAAACCCCGTCTGGTTCTCCTTAATATCGAAGATTATCAGCGGCTGATCAGGCAGTCCGACCGACGCACCGTCGGCACCATCGAAACGATGCCCGATGAACTTTTTGCCGCGCTCGAAAACGCTGTCGACACCTTTGCCAGGGAGGACGAGGCAGGCCCCGCATCAACTACGATCACTGCACCGGTTTGACGAAACGATTGACCTTGGCCGCCTGGTCCATCTCCTTTCTCCGGAAGTAGATCGCCCGACCGCAGCGGATCGGACTATGCCCTTGGACGATGATGATCTGCTCGTCCCTCCGCATCGACTGGGTGATCTCGTGCGGCATGATCAACGGCCGGCGCTGAAAATTGACGCTCTCCGACTTTCGCGATGCATTGTTCTTCGTGCCCCAGCCGATATTGCGGGAACTGCCTTTCACCTCCACCGTCATCTCGCCGCATTGTGCCGAGACGTTGCGGGCCGTGTCGAGCGCCTTGATCGCTGCGTAAGAGGCGAAAGCGCAGCCATCGATCCACGATGTCGCGCCATCCTTCCCGAAATGCCGCTCCAACTGCCCGACCGACTGGTACATCAGCATCATCGAGATGCCGTACTTCCGGCCGCGGTCGCGCGCCTCCTCGAGCACCCGCATGTAGCCGAGAAGATCGACCTCATCGAGCATGAACAGCGCCCGGCGCTGGAAGGCGCCATCTGCCTGCACCATCGCATTGATCAGCGAACCGATGATGACGCGTGCGATGCCGGGATACGAGCGCAGGATCGATGCGGGGATGTTGAGGAAGACGTCCTTCTTGCCCGAGACGATGTCATTCGATTTGAACGCATTGCCGCAGACGAGCGCAGCATAGCTGTCGAGCGACAGCCACTGCGTATCCTTGGATGCGGTGGAATAAACGCCGCTGAAGGTCTGCTCGGTCATGTTGGTGAAGACGCCGAGCGTTTCGCGGATGAAGGCCGAAGTGGAATGCTCCTGAACGTCGCGCAGCATGGCCAGCACCGATGGCTCCGGTTCGGAAACGATCCGGCGGAGACTGCGCAACGTTCGCCTCCCCTCATATTCCGGCGAGAGCATCACATGGGCGAGCAGACCGGTCAGGAGGTTGTGCGCCTGGTTCTGGAAGTAGGATCCCGTCGAGCTTTCGAAGCGCAGGCTTTCCGACAGCAGCATATGCGCAATGCCGACAATGTCCTCTTCTGGTCTCACAGATGCTTCGATCCCGTCGAGCACGTTGAAGCCCACGGTAGGGTCCGTGGGATCAAGGACCATGACTTCGCGCTTGAGAACGCGGGATCTGTGATCGGCCACCATCGGCGCGACCTCGGTGGAGGGATCAAGGCAGATCAGCGGCCCGCGATAGCGCAATGCCGTCGGCACCACGTTGCTCGTCGTCTTGTATCCACCCGACCCGGCAAAGAACAGCATATGGGTGGAATCGAAATCTTGTCTGTAGGTGAGCAAAGGAGCCTTGCCACCTTTTCCCCATGTCGCCGGATCGTTCGGATCGAAGGGCAGCGCATGGACGATTTCCTTGTCGACGCGGTAGCGTTCGCCGACGACGATTTCGCCATCGGGTGGAAAGAGCTTTGCCGCCGCGGACAGCGAAAGCCAATCCGCATCCCCGAAAGTTCCGTGCTTGGCCCGCGTCAGGGGTTCGGGCACGACGGTCGAGATGCGCGCGGCCACCGCCACAGCCATGAACCCAACCACCGCGCCGATGACGGCTACGAGATCCACGTAGGAAAGTGCCTGGTTCCATGAGACCGAGCCGCTCTCCACGGATGGACTGAGCCTGGCGAATTCGCGCAGCGCGTAGAAACCGGCCACAGCCAGAAAGCAGACGAGGCTCACGATAGCCACCGGCATGCGCCGGTGCAGCGGCAGAGCCCATACCGTCAATAGCCCGGCAAGCGGCCCAAACAGAAGCGCCGGCACGGGTGCGGCCCGCAGGAACCAATACCCCGTCTTGCCTGACATGCCAGCTGCCAGTTCCTGCCAACGCCAGCCGATGACATAGGCGGCAAAAACCGTGACGGCGATCGGCACCAGAACGAGCAACAGGCTCGGGTGCGATTTCCTTCTCGTGGTCATTCTGCCGCCTCCGCGATGAGCCGCGAACTGCCGTCGAGTTTGGGGATCTTGAATGCCTCCTCGCCGATATCGCGCAAGCGCCGATACTCTGATGAGCCCGTGCCGATCCTTGCCAATTCGAGAAATCCGCCGAGCAGGAACGCCCGGTCGACGTTTGAAAGCCCCGCCTTGACGACGAGGCCGCCGAGCAAAAACTTCTCGCGCGCCTCGTGCTTGCGATCAGCCGCCATGAGAAATTTCCGCCGGCGTTCCAGTGACGCCAGCTGCCGGTCGACGCGGCGAAACAGATGCGCCGTCAGTCCCCTTCTCCTCTCCTTTGCGAAATCGCGCTGCGATCTCCTCGACGAGGCGATCGACCTCCTCGTCGGCGATCTCCATTTCCGCCAGCCCCGACTTCGTCGCGGCCCGCGCAAAGCGGTCGGCGGACTTGGCGATCATCGCGCGTCTGCGCTCGCGCAGCTTCTCGATCTGGGAGTCTATGTCGGTGATCGATAATTTTGTGGCCATCAGTGAACTCATCCTTCCTGAAAATAACCTCAACGGCCAGATTATACTAGCTAGAATAAAATAGTTAAATAGGCTATTTTCCATCAATTCGAAAACGTCGCAGCCGGAAGTCCGGCCGATGGCCGTGTTCCGGAAAAGCGGCATCGGCCCTGCGGTCCGATCGGTTTGAGGGCGCAATATACGTCGCTGTCGCGACGTGCTTGGCGAGGTCTGGAGACGTCGGTGGCGATCATGTTCGTCAGAGCACAGATGATCAGCAGGGGAGCGGGGCGCAGCATCATTTCGGCTGCTGCCTATCGTCACCGCACCCGGATGATGGATGAACAGGTCGGCGCCTCCTACAACTATCGAAGTGGAGCTTCCGATCTGGTGCATGAGGAGCTTGCCTTGCCGGACTGTGTTCCGGATTGGCTCCATAAGGCGATCGACGGCCTTTCCGTTGCTAGTGCGAGCGAAGCACTCTGGAATGCTGTGGAGGCCTTCGAGACGCTGGGAAACGCACAGCTTGCCCGCGAATTGATCATCGCCCTGCCGGAGGAACTGACCCGGGCGGAGAATATTGCAATGGTTCGCGAGTTCGTTCGGGACAATCTCACAGCTAGGGGCATGGTGGTTGATTGGGTCTATCACGACAAGGACGGCAACCCGCACATCCATCTGATGATGACGCTGCGTCCGCTGACGGAGGACGGTTTCGGACCAAAGAAGGTCCCTGTTCTCGGCGAAGACGGCAAGCCGCTGCGCGTCGTCACGCCGGACCGGCCGAATGGCAAGATCGTCTACAGGCTCTGGGCCGGCGACAAGGAAGCGATGAAGGGGTGGAAGATCGGCTGGGCGGAAACAGCCAACCGGCATCTGGCGCTGGCCGGCCACGAGATCCGCCTCGACGGGCGCTCTTATGCCGAACAGGGTCTCGACGGCATCGCCCAGAGACATCTCGGTCCGGAGAAGGCAGCGCTCGCCCGCAAGGGGGCCGAGATGTATTTCGCGCCGGTCGATCTCGCCCGGCGGCAGGAGATGGCCGACCGGCTGCTGGCGGAGCCCGAGCTTCTCCTGAAGCAGCTCGGCAATGAACGTTCCACCTTCGACGAGAGGGATATCGCCAGAGCGCTGCACCGTTACGTCGACGACCCCACCGATTTCGCCAATATCCGTGCCCGCCTGATGGCGTCCGACCAGTTGGTCATATTGAAGCCGCAAGAGATCGACGCCGAGACCGGTAAGGCGGCCGCGCCGGCAGTCTTCACCACACGGGAGATCCTGCACGTCGAATATGACATGGCGCGGTCGGCTGAAGTTCTATCCGAACGAAAGGGCTTCGGTATCTCCCGTGCCCAGGTCGCTGCAGCGGTCCAAAGCGTCGAAAGGGCCGATCCGGCAAAACCTTTCAAACTCGAGGCGGAACAAGTCGAGGCGGTTCGCCATGTCACCGGTAGCAACGCGATCGCCGCGGTCGTCGGTCTCGCCGGCGCCGGCAAGTCGACGCTGCTGGCTGCCGCACGTCTTGCCTGGGAAAGCCAAGGCCATCGGGTGATCGGTGCAGCGCTCGCGGGCAAAGCGGCGGAAGGATTGGAGGATAGTTCCGGCATCCAGTCGCGCACACTCGCTTCCTGGGAATTGGCCTGGGCGAATGGGCGCGACGCGCTGCATCGCGGCGACGTCCTTGTCATCGATGAAGCGGGCATGGTGTCGTCGCAGCAGATGGCCCGTGTGCTGAAGATTGCCGAGGAGGCTGCGGTAAAGGTCGTCCTGGTGGGTGATGCGATGCAACTGCAGCCGATCCAGGCTGGTGCTGCCTTTCGGGCGATCTCGGAGCGAGTTGGCTTTGCCGAACTTGCCGGTGTGCGCCGCCAGCGTGATGAGTGGGCGCGGGAGGCCTCGCGGCTCTTTGCCCGCGGGAGGGTGGAGGAAGCGCTCGACGCCTATGCCGCGCATGGCCATCTGATCGAGGCGCAAACACGTGCCGGAACGATCGATCGGATCGTGTCCGACTGGAGTGAGGCGCGCAAACAGGCAGTCGAGAAATCTGTTTCCGGGGGAAACGAAGGCCGGTTGCGCGGCGATGAGCTCCTCGTCCTTGCCCACACCAATGACGACGTCGGCAAGCTGAACGAGGCCTTGCGCAAAGTGATGACGGACGAGGGTGCGCTGGCAGGTGCCCGCGAATTCGAGACGGCCCGCGGTGCGCGCGAGTTTGCTGCTGGCGATCGCATCATCTTCCTGGAGAATGCTCGTTTCCTGGAGCCGCGCGCCCGTCATCTCGGTCCGCAATATGTCAAGAACGGCATGCTCGGCACAGTCGTTTCCACCGCTGACACACGGGGCGATCCATTGTTGTCGGTGCATCTCGACAATGGCCACAAGGTCGTCTTCAGCGAAGACAGCTATCGCAATGTCGATCACGGCTATGCCGCAACGATCCACAAATCGCAAGGCGCCACGGTCGACCGGACGTTTGTGCTGGCGACCGGGATGATGGATCAGCATCTGACCTATGTGGCAATGACCCGGCATCGCGATCGCGCCGATCTTTATGCGGCGACAGAGGACTTCGCGGCGAGGCCGGAATGGGGCCGCAAGCCGCGCGTCGATCATGCTGCCGGCGTCACCGGCGAGCTCGTGGAAGCCGGACAAGCCAAATTCCGGCCCGACGACGAGGATGCCGACGAAAGCCCCTATGCCGATGTGAAGACGGATGACGGAACCGTCCATCGTCTATGGGGCGTCAGCTTGCCGAAGGCGCTCGAGGACACCGGCGTCTTGGAAGGCGATACCGTTACCTTGCGCAAGGACGGGGTCGAGCGGGTCAAGGTGACGGTTCACGTCATCGATGAGGATACGGGCCAAAAGCGGTACGAGGAACGGACCGTCGATCGCAACGTCTGGACGGCCAAGCAAATTGAAACCGCCGAGGCTCGTCGGGAGCGGGTTGAGCGCGAGAGCCATCGGCCTGAGATGTTCAAGCAGCTTGTCGAGCGCTTGTCGCGATCCGGTGCCAAGACGACGACGCTCGATTTTGAAAGTGAGGGCGGCTATCGCGCATATGCCGACGACTTCGCCCGGCGCCGCGGGATCGATCATCTTTCGTTGGCCGCAGTCGAGATGGAGGAAAGCCTCTCCCGGCGCTTTGCGTGGATTGCTGTAAAGAAGGAGCAGGTGGAAAAACTCTGGGAAAGGGCGAGCGTGGCGCTCGGCTTTGCGATCGAGCGGGAACGGCGGGTTGTCTACAGCGATGACCGAACTGAATCCCACGTCGTCTCGGGTGCGAGCGCTGGCGAAGCACGCTATCTGATCCCGCCGACCACTTCCTTCGTCACGAGCGTCGAGGAGGATGCGCGGCTGCTGCAGCTTTCGTCCCCGACCTGGGCGGAGCAGGAAGCGATCCTTCGACCGTTGCTGGAGAAGATCTATCGCGATCCAGATGCAGCGCTTGCCGCCCTGAACGCGCTGGCATCGGATGCCAGCGCCGAACCGCGCAAGCTCGCCGACGATCTTGCCGCAGAACCCGATCGGCTTGGCCGGCTGCGCGGCTCCGATCTCATCATCGACGGGCGGGCCGCCCGCAACGAGCGTAGCGCAGCAATCTCGGCTCTGGAGGAACTGCGCCCGCTCGCACGGGCCCACGCAACCGAGTTCCGCAGGAATGCCGAACGGTTCGAACAGCGCGAGGAGCGACGTCGGGGGCATATGGCGTTGTCCGTCCCGGCGCTCTCCGAACATGCGATGGCGCGGCTTATGGAGATCGAGGCGGTACGCAGCCAAGGTGGTGACGACGCCTATAAGACGGCCTTTGCGATTGCCGCCGAGGACCGTTCGGTCGTGCAAGAGATCAAGGCGGTCAGCGAGGCATTGATGGCTCGCTTTGGCTGGAGCGCCTTCACCGCGAAGGCGGATGCGGTTGCCGAGCGTAACATTGCCGGGCGCATGCCGGAAGATCTGATGCCGAGCCAGGGTGAGACACTGATCAAACTGTTCGAGGCCGTGAAGCGTTTTGCCGACGAGCAGCATCTTGCAGAGCGGCGGGATCGCTCGAAGATCGTCGCGGCTGCCAGTGCCGTTTCGAATAAGGAGCCAGAGATGGAGCCAGGCAAGGAGAATGTGACCGTGCTGCCGATGCTTGCTGCCGTCACTGAGTTCAAGACGCCGGTCGACGAGGAGGCGCAATCGCGTGTGCTCGCAGCTCCTCTCTATCACCAGCAGCGTGCGGCATTGGCGAATACGGCAAGGACGATCTGGCGGGATCCGGCTGGCGCCGTCAGCATGATCGAGGAGCTGATCATCAAAGGCTTCGGCCCGGAGCGAATTGCTGCCGCTGTGTCCAACGATCCCGCTGCCTATGGTCCGCTGCGTGGCTCCGAGCGCCTCATGGACCGGATGCTGGCTTCCGGTCGGGAGCGCAAGGATGCGTTGCAGGCGGTGCCCGAAGCGGCAATCCGCCTGCGATCGCTCGGTGCGGCCTACGCTAATACGCTCGACGCCGAACGCCAGGCGATCACGCAAGAGCGGCAGCGTATGGCGATTGCCATACCCGGTCTGTCGAATGCGGCGGAAGCGGCGCTCGAGCAACGGATGGAAGCGGCACGGAAGAATGGTCGCAAGCAGAATATCTCGGCAGCGCCGCTCGATGTAAACATCCGCCGGGAGTTTGCCGCCGTCAGCAAGGCGCTCGACGAACGCTTCGGGCGCAATGCCATCCTGCGCGGCGAGAACGATCTCATCAATCGCGTGCCGCCGGCGCAACGCCAGGCCTTTGTGGCGATGCAGGAGAGGTTCAAGGTCCTGCAGCAGACGGTCCGCATGGAAAGCAGCCAAGACATTGTCTTGGAGCGTATCCAGCGGGCCGTGCGCCGGGGCCGTGGCATTGGTCTATGAGACCCGTTGAAGAAGCAAAAAGCCACGTCTGTTGACCAAAGTCTGCTACGGTTGCCGTAGATCTCCTATCTCCCCGATCTCTTCGGCATCGAGATGTCGGAAAACCCGCACCCAAAAGCTGAAATCGCCTGAGCGTCCATCGGAGCGCGCGGACAGGGCGCACCACGCCGCAGCTGTCTTTGCACGTGCTCCGTAAAGCGATCGGGCGGCAAGGGTTGCAGCCTCTACATCGATGTTACCCCAAAAATCAGGTGCGGCTGCGATGCAGCCAGTCGAGTACTTCTCGAAAATTTCGCGCATGCGCAAAGCCCCGTTACCGTCCGGGAACAGGTCGCTGAAATTATGCCGGACGTCGATCCCATCAAATGGGCCACGATCTCGTGCCGTCCCTGGCAATTTGACGCTTTTGCGTGAAACTCTCTTCGCGCATTCAACATTATGTTGTAACAAAATGAAAAGGCAAGCTATAAAAATAAGCGCGAACGGAGCGCACCTGGGCGGTTCTGCGCGCGCGGTACACGAAAAGCCTGAGGGTCGGGATCAATATGAGGCGTTCTTGCTGCCTTTTTGTCATATCAAAACTGCCTGGAGCGAGGGCATCCGCTGGCGGGGACAGCCGATGACCGAGCTTTTGGTGATCGTATCCCGAGATGCCGACTACTATTTGATGCTCTCTTACATTTTGAAGGAGGCGGGCTATAGGGCGATGCTCGTCGATGTACCGAGCGAAGCCGTGGCGATCGCAGAGGAGAGCGAGGCTGCAGCAATCATCGTCGATTGCCAACCCGGTTCGCAGATTCTGGCGAATATCGCGTCCGGCCTGAAGGAAAGAGAACTGACCAGCGACATTACACTCATCGCGCTCGTTGCCGAAAAAGCTGCATACCTCGACATTCTAAAGGCGAATGTCGATGAGAGCTTTACAAGACCCATGCCGCCGGAGCGGCTCCTAACCTATCTTCACGGTGCGATAGGCAACCCTCTCGACGAGTTAGCGAAACGCCCCGTCCCAATGTTTGACGAAATGAAGTTAGACGCCGGCGCCCGGCGTGTCCTGGTGCGGGGTGCGCCGGTCAATCTCAGCCCGATCGAGTTTCGTCTGTTGAGTGCCCTTATGAATGACGCAGGACGCGTTTTCAGCCGCGCCGAACTAATAGACATTGCCTGGCCGAAAAGAGCATTTGTCGAGCCACGGACGGTCGATGTTCATATCGGCCGCCTGCGGCGCGCGCTGAAGCGTGCCCTTGGCCGCGATGTGATCCGTACCGTGCCAAAAGTAGGATATGCAATTGATGTGGTCTGAAGCATATGACCCAGTCACGTTCACATTCTTCACCGAAAATTCCTGCCGCCTTCGTTGTATAAACGAAATGCTCGCGGTTAGCGTGTGCCTCGTCCAGCGATAGGGAGTACAACATGCATGAGGCCGCATCGGGCGCCGGGTCGCCCAAAATATCTCACAGAAATACCGCCAGTTTGATCAGGCACGCCGCTCCCCACTTCGCCGCAGCCCACCTGGAGGGCCTAATGGCTCTTTACGTCCATCCGTCGGAAGGTCGAGCGGTGGCGCTGCCAACATCAGAGAGCCGATCGCAGCGTGTCGTCGACTTTGTTCGTTGCTCCTATCTCGGGCTCGATAATCATCCCGCGATCATCGAGGGCGCTATCGAGACCGTTCGACGATACGGAACGCTGCACTGGTCCTGCGCCCGCACGCGGCTCAATTTCGCGGTCTTGGGAGACCTCGAGGATGCCCTCTCTGACCTTTTCGCCGCAAGAGTCATTACCTACACAACAGTTCTTGCAGCCAACATGAGTGCTCTTCCACTAATCGCGTCCGGAGTCCTGACCGGTGGGAAGAAACCCGTGATGGTGTTTGATCGCCTGGCACATGCGACGCTCGCCTTTAACAAGCCCGTCGTTGCCGAAGAATGCGAGGTCCGCACCATAGGTCACAACGATCTGCAGGCACTCGAAGAAATTTGCCGTCAGAATGAGACGGTCGCCTATGTCTGTGACGGGGTCTACTCCATGGGGGGCTGTGCGCCGATCAAGGAGTTGTGCGAACTTCAGGAGCGGTACGGCCTCTTCCTTTATATCGATGATGCTCACGGCATATCGATCTTCGGAGAAAGAGGCGAAGGTTTTGCCCGCTCGCAAATGTCAGAAGGGCTCGGCGAGCGCACCATAATCGCAGCCTCGCTAGGCAAGGGATTTGGGGCTTCAGGCGGCATGCTCATGCTAGGAACTGCGTTTCAGGAAGAGATCTTTCGGCGCTTCGCGCTCGCACATGCCTTTTCGGCCTCGATCAATGTTGCAGCGATCGGTGGCGCCCTCGCCTCCTGCGTGATCCACCGCACGCCGGAACTCGGCGTGCGGCAAAGGGCGCTTGCCGACTACATCTCTCTCTTCGACGAACTGATACCAACCGCGCAGGCGGGGTCTCGACTGCCTATCAGGACGGTTTTCGTCGGTGATGAACTTGCGGCCATCGGCGCCGCCAGAGTAGTGCTTGACTCAGGTTACTATACGTCTGCTATTTTCTTCCCGACGGTCGCCAAGGGGCGAGCCGGCCTGCGGATATGCCCCACCGCCAGTCATACCGCGGCCGAAGTTCGCGGTCTCGCTGCGGCCATCAATCGTGCCCTAAAAGGCTAAAGATGGGCCTCAGAGCCCGGGCGTTTCCGCCCGGGCTTGTCATCGGATCCAAGCGTTCCAACGCTCAAGCATCATCGCGGCATTTTCGTTGATCCATTTGGCGTCCGGAATCACGATGTAATCCGTAATGTCATCGTCGCTCGGCAGTGCTGCGCGTGCGGCCGGCGACATCAATCCGATCGCCTTGCGGCTGGGCGGGGTGCAAAGAAGCTTCTCGCAGACCCTGGCCTGAGTCTCCGGATGATCAAGCCAGTAGCTGACCAGCTTCTCCGCGTTCGCGCGGTTCGGTGCGCCCTTGATGATTGTCAAGCGATCACCCACCAGGAACGAAGCCTGCTTGGACCAGGCGATGTGGCGCCCTTCCGCCTTCAGCGTGTTTGCGCGCGTCAGCCAGATCTGCCCAATGCTGTAATCACCGTTGCGAAAGCCCTGGACGCTCTGGTCGCCGGTCTTCCACCAGAGTGATATCGCCGGGCGGATATCGTCGAGCTTTTTGAGTGCGCGATCAATGTCCAGCGGAAAAAGCTTGTCGCGCGGAACGCCGTCGGCCAGCAGTGCGGCAGCCATGACTCTCCACGGATCGTCGAAATTTGGAAACGAGCGGCCACCGGGATATTTTGTCTGGTCCCACATGTCAGCCCAGCTCGAGGGAGTTCCATCCTTGAAGGTGGTCGGGTCATAGGCCATCAGCGTTGCGGTCGAGAACAGCCGGGCCCCGCCGCTGACGCAGGCATCCTCGACCAGGTCTGGCCGGCCCTGGAAGGATTTGCAGAACTCGGTCAGGTCTTCAGATGTCAGTCGATGTGCTTCAGCACTCGCCTGGATCTCGCCGTCCGGGTAAAGGTCCCAGGTCACGTTGCCGGTCTTGACCATGGCCGCAGCTTTCGCGCGCATCTCGGCATTCGTTGCTGCGACCGAAACAACCTTTATTCCGGTCTCTGCTGTGAACGGGTCGAACCAGAACGTTCGAAGCGCCGAGTCGTATGCACCGCCAGTTGTCGCGATGACGACTTGTTCCTCGGCCTGCGCCCCCGCGCCAGCAAGCACGAGGCAAGCAGCAAGCAGCAAAGGCTTCATCCCAATTCTCTTTTTCATCGCATATTCCTTCGTCCGGATGGATGTGGCCATGTTAGTCCTCCCCACGGCCGGTAAGGAGATGGATGGAGCCCATGAGGACGAGCGATATCGCCACAAGCAGCGTCGAAACCGATGCGATGACCGGGGTAAGATTGAAATCGATATCCTCGAACATTTTGCGGCTGATGGTTTTGCCGCCGGTATCGGAGATGAAGAAGGCGACCGTTGCCTCGTCGAATGACGCCAGGAAAGCAAAGACAGCAGCCGCTGCCACCGATGGGGCGATGTTTGGAAGGACAACGCTGAAGAAGGCGCGGCTACGACTTGCTCCGCAATTCAATGCGGCAAGTTCAAGTGACGGATCGAAACGTTCAAGTGCCGCTGATACGGTGATGATGACGTAGGGTACCGAGAGCACGGTGTGCGCGATCAGGAAACCAATAAAATTGCCGGTCAGGCCAATCGGCGAAAAAATGAGATAAAGCGCGACACCGAAGACCACATGGGGGACGATCATCGGCCCAAGAGACAGGGCCTGCAGAAGGGGTTTTCCGGGCAGGTTGCCGCGAACGAGCCCGATCGCGGCCATTGTTCCGATTGCGGTTGAAGCGATCGTTGTCGACAGGGCAATCTTCAGACTGAAGATCGTGGCCGCCCGCCAGTCCGGATCGGAAAGAAATTCGCTGTACCAGCGAAGTGTGAGCCCCCGCGGCGGGAACTCGATATAGCTGCCGTCATTCAGCGAAATCGGGATAACCAGCAGCGTCGGCAGAACCAGGAAGAACAGGATTGCGCCGACCACACATCCACCCAGGAGCCGCAAGATTGCCTCGAGATACGGTCGATGGCTGCCGTTGGCGCGAGAGGCAGTAAACGAGGTGGTGGTTAGGGGCTCAATTGACACTGTTCATTCCTTTGCTGATGGAAAGGGCCTTGCGAAACGCAAGGACGAAGACGAGCGTCGTCGTAAGAAGGACCGTCGCCAGGGCCGCGGCGAATGGCCAGTCAAGCAGGACGATCGTTTGCTGTCCGATCAGCGTTGCCATCATCAATGTTCCGGGTCCGCCAACGAGTGCCGGCGTGATGTAAAAGCCGATTGCCAGAATGAAGCACATGACGCACCCGGCGAAGATTCCAGGCAGACTGAGCGGCAAGGTCACGCGTAGAAAGGCGTCAAGGGGGGTGGCGCCGAGATTGCGTGCGGCCTGCCCATATTCGGCAGGAATGGTGCGTAGGGCATTGCAGATCGGCAAGATCATGAAGGGCATCAGGACATGTGTCATCGCGAGCATGACCGCGCCTTCGGTATAGAGAAGCTTCAGAGGACTCGTGATGATGCCGGTTTCAATGAACACATCATTGACGATCCCGTTTCGCTGCAACAGCACGATCCAGGCGTATGATCGCACCAGCACCGAGGTCCACAGCGGCACGAACACCGCCGCCGCGACGATCATTGCGGTCTTGCCTCTGGCGCGCGCCATGAGAAAGGCAACTGGATAGCCAAGCAGCAGGCTTGCCACTGTGACAATCGCGCCTGTCTGCAACGTGCGAAGCAGAACGTCGAGGTAAAGCGGTTCGCCGACGATCCGCCGGTAATTTTCGAGTGTGAATTCCGGCGCCATGACGCTCAGAGAGATTAACCGGCCGATTGGATAGACGAAGCCCGCGGCGAGTAGGAGGGTGAGCGGCGCAATAAGAAGGAGCGTGAGCGCATGCGAATAGCGGCGGGCCGAGTGCGAGAACAGCCAGCTTGCTGGAGCGGTCTGTGCAAGCGCGAGATTGTCGACTGTCATGGTCATCTCATGCCTCCGCATCGGCAAAGAGCCGGAGGCCACCCTGCTCGGCAACGACATCAACGGGCGTACCTTTCGCAAAGGGCGCGTTCATCCTATCGGCAGGGATCTGGACCTGAATGATCTCGCGGCTTCCAAAGTCGGTTCGAACGAGATGAAGATCGAAGGAGCCCGCAAAGACTGAGGTTTCGATCCGGCCGGGAAGGGCGTTCTTTCCCCCTGCGCCGCGCGCTGCAAGACCAAGGCGCTCGGGCCGGAGTGCAAGGCGAACACGATCACCGACGCGTGCGGCGTTCTCGAAACCGGCGACAGAGCCGGGTGTCTGGACGACGACGTCATCACCCAGTTTGATTGAGCTGGTGCCGGCGGCTTCGCCCAGGAACTCCCCAGTCAGGAAGTTCATTTTGCCGATGAAATCCGCAACAAAGGCACTATGCGGATTGCGGTAAATGTCTGCCGGAGTTCCGAGTTGCGCGATTTTCCCCTTTGCCATAACCGCGATCCGGTCGGACATGGTCAATGCTTCCTCCTGATCGTGAGTCACATAGATGACCGTCGCCCCAAGGCGCTGCTGCAACTGCTTGATCTCGATCTGCATGGTTTCGCGCAGCTTCTTGTCCAGCGCCCCAAGCGGCTCATCCATCAGGAGGACAGGCGGTTCGAAGACAATCGCTCGCGCGACCGCCACTCTCTGTTGCTGGCCCCCGGACAACTCGTGGGGATAGCGCATGGCGTAGTCGGGAAGTTGAACGAGGTCGAGCGCCCGCCCAACGCGTTCGGCTCTAAGGTTCTTGCGAATGCCGCGCATCCTCAGCGGAAATGCTATGTTTTCGGCGACGGTCAAATGTGGGAACAAGGCATAACGCTGAAAAACCATCCCGATGTTGCGGCGATCGGGCGATATGGCCGTCACATCGCGCCCGCCAATGACCAGGCGTCCGGCAGACGGGCTTTCGAAACCGGCGATCATTGTCAGCAACGTCGTCTTGCCCGATCCCGATGGGCCGAGGATCGACAGGAATTCGCCTGCCGGAATGTCCAATGTCACTCCACCCACGGCAGTCTGGCTGCCATAGGCTTTACCTATGCGGTCGATGAAAACAGGCGCACCAATCAAAATGATATCTCCTCCACTTCGCGTGCTGCGACGCGCATTGAAACCTCCCGGACCGCTCATGCGGCCAGGTGCTGATACGCCGAAACATCGGCTGCTTTTGCGGGCATGGCGTTCCGCGGCCACGACGTTTGCGGATGTTCACGATCCCGTTATGCTGTCACATTACGTTATCGTTTCGCAGCTGTCGCATTTTTGTTGCAACAAAAATGCGACAATGTCAACGCATGGGGGTCGAAGTTGAACAAAAATACAACCGGAGAGGAATCGCCGGCGCCAGACCAACAGTCTGGACGCATCAGTGATTTTGCCTATTCATCCATTAAGGAGCAGCTCACGCGCGGTACTTACAGGCCTGGTCACAAGTTGCCGATCCGCTCGGTTGCCGAGATGCTGAAGGTTGGCGCAACGCCAGCTCGCGAGGCAATCAACAGGCTGGTCTTCGAGGGCGCGCTTGTCATGGTTGGGCCTAAAACCGTTATCGTCCCACATCTCGATCTTCCGGCGCTCTATGAGGTCACCCAGATGCGGCTTGCGCTTGAGGGGTTGGCGACTGAAAAGGGTGCGGCTCAGGCGACCGATGATATAATCGATAAGCTATTGGAAATTCAGGGTCATATAACGTCGGCGCTTGACGAAAAGCGCTATTCTGACGCTCTGCACGACAACAAGGAATTCCACTTTACGATCTACCGACTGTGTGAGATGCCCCACCTCCTTTCCACTATCGAGGCTTTGTGGTTGAGGGTGGGCGCCTCGTTCCACGACCTTTATCCCGAGTTTGCGGAAGTAAAATACGGTGTCCGCAACCACATGGCTGCGATAGAGGGATTGGTGGACAGGGATCCCTCGGCCGTCCGCGCTGCTGTGGAAAGCGACATTCGCGATGGCTACCGCCGCTTGAAGAAAGCGGCGCAAGAGCGCCTCAAGCGGCAATAGCACTGGTCGCAACATTATTTTGTTGCAACTTCTTCGGGTTCATGATTTTTGTTACAACAAAATTATGAAGGGTCGTGCCGCGACCCGTTTTGGCCGGAGAAAATCCAATGCTTCACACTGACGTTTTACGCCACGGCCGGGGGTTCTCCCGGTCGCGGTCAGAACATTTCTTCAAGAGGGGGCGCCGCGTCTTTCCAACCGGGATCACGCGGGTCACGGTGGATCACGAGCCGAGCCCGCTCTACATTTCGCGTGGCGAGGGAGCCTATCTGATTGATGTCGATGGCAATCATCTCCTTGATCTCAACAATAATTTCACGACTCTGATCCACGGGCACGGTTTCCTTCCAGTTGCCGATGCGGTCGCGGATCTTCTTCATCGCGGAACGTGTTTTTCAAACCCCACCGAGCACGAGATCACGCTTGCCGAGCTGTTGATAGAGCGCATCCCAGCGGTCGAACATATTCGCTTCGTCAACAGCGGTACCGAGGCTGTGATGTTTGCGATCAAGGCTGCCCGGGCATTCACCTGCCGGCCAGGCGTTGCACGCATTGAAGGCGCCTATCACGGCGCTTATGACTGGGCGGAAACGGGGCAGGCGGTATCACCGGCTATTTGGAACGACCCGCAGCGATCGTCGGCTGTGCCAGCGTATCGGGGGATGCCGCCCTCGGTTGGCGAGGAGGTGACGGTCATCCGTTTCAACGACGTCGAGGATCTCGAGCGTCGGATTGCTTCGGCAGCCTCTTCATTGGCCTGTATCCTCATTGACCCAATGCCGAGCCGCGCCGGATTGATTGCGCCTGAACCGAGCTTCCTTGCTGCCCTTGGTACGATCGCCAGGAAGTATGGAATTCTTGTTGTAGCCGATGAAGTCCTCAATTTACGACAGTCCTATATGGGCGCTTCGGCCCGCTATGGGCTGGAGCCTGACCTGGTTGCGGCTGGGAAGATCATCGGCGGGGGTTTTCCCGTCGGGGCAATTGGTGGGCGCAAGGAGGTCATGCGGGTCTTCGCGAGCGACAGCGGCAAGCCGCTGCTTCCGCAAGGCGGTACGTTTTCGGCAAATCCCGTATCGATGGTCGCGGGGCGGGTCGCCATGGAGGCAATGACGGAGGCCGCATTCGCCTCGCTCGAGATCCTCGGCGATAGCATTCGGGCCGGTCTTCGAAGGGAGATCGAGCGTCGCGGCGCAGCCTTTAGCATAACGGGCTCCGCCTCACTGTTTCGCATCCATCCGAAAAGCAAGGAGCCAGCAGATTTCCGGGAGGCTTACCTCGAGCTGGCAGAGACGGAACTGATGGCTCGGCTATCGCGGCATTTCCTCGAGTGCGGCATCCTGCTGCCCAATGGAGCCGCCGCGTGCCTATCGACGGCAATGACCACGGCCGACGGTAATGCGGTCATCGCAGCCTTCGCAGACTTCCTTTCAACCCTCGAAGCAAATCCAACCGAAGCAGGCATGTGATCATGGCAAATGATGTTTTTACCGTCGCCGAACGTATCGCTTATTCTCTCAAGAGGCACCACGTTACGCATATCTTCGCACAGAGCCTGCCTTCGGCGGTTGTCCTCGCCGCGGAAGCGATCGGCATCCGTCAGATCGCCTACCGTCAGGAAAACATGGGAGGGACAATGGCTGATGGTTATGCGCGGCTGTCCGGGAAGGTTGGCGTCGTCGCAGCGCAAAACGGACCAGCAGCAACGCTTCTCGTTCCACCGCTGGCCGAAGCGCTGAAGGCCAGTGTGCCGATCGTCGCTCTCGTTCAGGATGTTGAACGAGACCAGGCCGACCGCAATGCATTCCAGGAACTCGATCATATTGCGTTATTCCAATCCTGCACGAAGTGGGTGCGCAAAGTGCTGGTTCCGGAACGGATCGACGATTATGTCGACGCTGCCTTCACCGCAGCCGCCTCGGGCCGGCCAGGGCCGGTCGCTCTTTTGCTTCCCGCCGACGTCTTGCGAGAGCAGATAGCGTCTTCACCATATCGGCGCGAGACTGCCCTAGGTCACTGGCCACTCGATCGGTTGCGCCCGCGCGATAGCGAGATCGAGCTGGCAGCTTCAATGATTGCGGCAGCGCACGCACCCGTTGTCATCGCCGGAGGCGGCATTCATGCAAGCCGCGCCGCCGGCGAACTTTCGGCGCTGCAGGATGAGGCCTCGCTTCCCGTCGTCACGACGAATATGGGTAAAGGGGCGGTCGACGAATTCCACCCCCTCTCGGCTGGGGTCCTCGGTGCACTCGTTGGACCGAGATCGCTCGGACGGCACACGCTTGCCCTCGTCGAAGAAGCAGATCTCGTCATTCTCGTCGGGACGCGAACCAATCAGAATGGCACCGATAGTTGGCGTCAAATTCCCCGCTCCGCCTCAGTCATCCACGTCGATGTTGATCCCTCCGAAATCGGCCGCACTTACGAGGCAATCAGGTTGGCAGGCGATGCCGCGGAAACCATCGGCGCGCTCCGCGGGGCGCTTGCTGGGCGCGACCTTTCGTATCGCGCATCGAAGCGCAATGACTTGGCTTCTCGTATCGCTGGGTTCTGGCATGCGTTTGACGCAGAACGGCAACCAGTGGCCCAATCGGACGCAAGTCCGATCCGTCCCGAGCGGATCATGTTCGAACTGCAACGGATGTTAACGGCTGATACGACAGTTGTCGCTGACGCAAGCTATTCGTCCATGTGGGTCGCCGGTCAGCTGCGGGCGCTCTCGCCCGGCATGCGGTTTCTCTCGCCGCGTGGCCTTGCCGGGCTCGGGTGGGGCGTGCCACTTGCACTCGGCGCCAAAGCGGCAAGACCAGATAAACCGGTCGTGACGGTCGTGGGGGATGGGGGTTTCGCGCACAGCTGGGCAGAACTTGAAACTATGGTGCGAAGCAAATTGCCCGTCCTCATTATCGTATTGAATAACGGCATCTTGGGTTTTCAGCGTGACGCAGAAACTGCCAAGTTCGGCAGCTTCACGACCGCCTGCAGCTTTGCAGATGTCGACCACCAGAAAATTGCCGAAGCCTGCGGCTGCCCGGCCGTCCGAATTTTCGATCCCGCCGATCTTCCTCGTTACCTCGAGCGCGGTCTCTTTGGAGAGGGGCCTTTGTTGATCGAAGTCATGACCGACGCTGGCGCCCATCCACCTCTATCGCTGTTTGCTGCAATGGACCAAGCGGCATGAGCGCCGACTGCAGCAAGCGTGTTGCGGTCATCACCGGCGGCACGACGGGGATCGGACTTGCTACCGCGTTTCGTATGCTCAAGGCCGGTCACAGGGTCGCTGTCTTCAGCCATGGGGAGGCGAGCGTCATGGCCGCGGGCGCAGCTCTTGCCGAAGCTTTCGGATCGGGGATGTCGCTTGCGCGAAGGGTAGATCTCCGCGAGCCGGCTGCCATCACGAATTTCTTCCGCGAAGTCGCCCAGGTCTTTGGCGCGCCTGAAATTCTCGTTTGCAATGCGGGGATCTCGCCAAAAGGCCCTGACGGTCCTCCCAACGTCTCCGACCTTTCCCTTGAAGAGTGGAATGACGTGCTCACTGTCAACCTGACGGGTGCGATGTTGTGTTGCCAGGCCGTTCTGCCAGCGATGAAGGATAAAGGTTATGGTCGCGTTATTTTCGTTGGATCTCTTGCCGGCCGGACGAGACCACGGATCGCCGGCGGGAGTTATGTCGCGTCAAAGGCGGCACTTTCAGGGCTATCCCGCGTGCTGGTCTCTCAATATGCTCCCTACGGCATAACATCGAATGTCGTGGCGCCAGGTCGCATCCTGACGCCATTGACCGGGTCCCCGGACACCAAGACCAACGTCGACGCGCTCACTCGCATTCCCTCCCGTCGGCTTGGTGATCCGGACGAGGTTGCTGCCGTGATCGCGTTCCTGGCATCGAAAGATGCCGGGTTCGTCAACGGAGCCATCATCGATGTCAATGGCGGCGAGTTCGCGCCGAGTTGAGGCTGTGCTCAGACGACGAAGAGGCGATCGATATGGCCGCTGTCATACTGGTTTGCTCGCAGGATCCCGAATTTTATCTGATGCTTGAGCATATTCTGCGTCATGAGGGCTTCGGAGCTCGGCTAGCAGCAAGTGAAGACGATGTCGTGGACGCCTGCGCATCAGCAGCAATTTCCGCAGTCCTCTTGGATTGTGGAAGCTGGCCGAGTGACGTTGCGCCGCTATGTGCGCTGTTAAAGGAGGCCGGGCTTCCCGTCGGGGCGCTCATCGGCGGCAATATGGGCGCACAGCACCTGCAATTGATCAGGGCGGGCCTCGAAGAAGTCATCACGCGTCCTTTGTCGCCATCGAAGATTCTTGCCTTTCTGAATACCGTAGGGCCAGGGCCGAACGCTGTTACAGCGCCAAATTTTGTTGTTCCCGCCGAGTTTGTCTTCGAACAGCAGGCTGTCGTCTTTGGTGGGAGGAGAATAAACCTTGCGCCCATAGAGGCGCGAATCCTAAAGTTCCTGTTGGAAAGGCAAGGACAAATCAGCACGCGAGAGCAACTCATCGACGCCGTTTGGACCAATCCGCGCCGGGTGGACCGTCGGACGGTCGACGTGCATATCGGACGCCTTCGAAAATCGGTCGCGGGGCTTCGGAGTCTGCGGGTGCGGACTGTTTATGGCGCAGGTTATTCTCTTGAATTTCACGAGGCATGAAGGCAGATGTCGGATAACCTTCATGGCCTGCGAGATTACGGATGCGGCTGTCGTAGACGGCGACATTTTTGAACGCTTTAAGATGAACTGCCAAAGGCACCAAGCTTGGAACCTGAATGGAACTTAATTCACGGTCCGACTGCATATTAGGGGACGGGGCTAGCCGCCGTTCCGCCTGAGCCTATCCAGATGCTCGCAGCAAACGGTCTGAACGAACTCAAGCAACAAAGCCGTTTGCTCTGCCAGCCATCCTAGAGCCTCCTCACTGATCTCAAAATGCTTGGAATAACGCGCCTTCACGTATGCCTCGTTCAGGGTGTTGAACCAGGCGCGCTCTAGATGCTGATCACGAGGAAAGGCTTCGGCCAGGCGCCGGTCCTGTTCTTCGGCGAGCGACCGGAGGAATTTGATGTTATGGGAAGGCTGGCTGTAATTGGTGAGCGTCAGCAGGACACAGGAATAGGCTTGTTCCAACGCCTGATGGAGTTGGAATGCCGCAACGCGTAGCTCATTTTGGTTTATGCAAGACGATGCAATCTTTAAGAAGGACCGAGCCAGCGGAAACCTGCCCTCATAATGCTCAGTTGCGATACGAAGCTGATCAACTGCCGAGAGTGGCTTAGGCTCTGGAAGCGGCTCGTCGTCTAATTCATATAGAACGATCCCTTCCTTCCGGATGTCGGAGAAGAAATACTGCCCTTCCTTCAGGTAGGTGTTCACCTCTCGCCTGGAATGGACGATGAAGCTTACTGGCGTTTCGATCGACTTGTCATGGATCAGCCGGTCGGCGGCCTTGTGCCAGTACTCGGTGAACTCGCACAGCTTGCGATTATTGACGATGACCAGCAGATCGAAGTCCGACCGGTACCCCTTCATGGTGAAGGGTTCATCCACCCAGCCGCCCTTGGCATAGGAGCCGAACAGGATGATTTTTAAGATACGTCCGCGCTTCTTGAACTCCGCCGTGCCGTCCTTCAGCGCATCCTCGAACTCCTCGTGCAGGATCTCCAGTACGCGGCCAATCTCGCGTTGTTTGCGAAGCGGAATATGATCGAGGGAGGACTTCATAGCACCATCGATAGGGGAAAGATTCTGCACGGTCCACCCGTTGCGTTAAAGGTATCCTGCGGGGGCAGTTAACGACCACATCCTGCGCAGTGCGAGGTCCATCAGATCTTCTTCCGGAATATCCGCAGAAACCATGGCCATTGCTCGTCACCAAACCCGCTCATGCAAAATCGCGTCGAACACCACATCGGTCGAGACGAGAGTGCAATGCTCCAGCCGCGTCTGGGCGGCGAGAACGCGATCCCAGGGGTCGCGATGATCCCAGTCGAAGGCGGCCGCCAGTTCGGCATGCAGATCGGTGATGGCGAGCGTCTGCAAACCGCTGGCGGCGACGGCGGCGCGCAGTTCCTGCGGCTTGAGGTCAAGCTTCTTCAGCCGCATCTTGTTCTCGAGCTCGTAGAAGGAGACGGCACTCACCAGCACGGTGTTGGCCTTGTCCTCGATCATCGACTTGGCCTTGCCGGACAGCCGCTCACTGCCGATCGTCCACCAATAGACGGCGTGGCTGTCGAGCAGAACTTTCATCGCTTGGACTTGCGGTCGGCCGGTCCATCCTGCCAGACGCCGAGGTCGTCGTTGAAGTCGCCAGCGTCGATCGCCGCCTGTTCTGTGTCGACATCGTCGAACAAATCATCGGGCAGGCCGCGCTGGCGCAGCAGGCCGAAGGGACGTTTTCCCTCGTCGGCCGGGCCAATACGGGCGTAGATTTCATTGCCGCGCATGATCAAAATTTCCTCGCCGTGATTTGCGCGTTCGAGCACCTCGGCGAAATTCTTGCGCGCTTCGCTGATCTTGTAGCTGCTTTGCGGCATGAGGCGCTCCGATATTGGCTTTTGAGGCTAGGATATCACCGCGAATAAGTGCGTACAAGTCACATGTACATACTGCTTCCGATAACCAGTACTTATCGATGGTTAGATAGCAATTTTGCAAAAGCGGCCGGTAATGAACATTAAGTATAAGATAGCATTCGTTTAGAAAATCATTTACCATAATTTCAATGTCTTACGATTTGTCCAAATTGCCGATCACACGCCTGTTGCGGCCGATTTCGGACGCCGGCAGCGCGCTGTCGCGCCTCGACGAGCGCATCGCCCGTTCGCCGATCGGACCGGGCTGGATCGAACGATCGCATTTCGCCGACGCCTGCGCCTCGTTGTGGATCGACGGTGAGCTGGTGCATCTCGAAGACCTGGTGCTGCACGACGCCGGCGCCGACATCCGCGCGCCGACCCATGAGCTGACCATCGCCCGTGACGTCCTGCGGACGCGCCGACGCATCGCGGCGCAGCCGCCCGGCTGGGCGCTCAGCCCCGACGGTCTGCGCAGCCTCCGCGGGCAGGCGTGGCCTGCACCATCAGGTGGCGCCGACGGCACCGTGGCGCTCGACGCCGCCCAGCCGGCTGTCGACCGGGCCGGAAGAGGGGAGGGGGAGGAGGGCGATGATCGCAACAGCGCCCTCGACGCTGAGTTCGCCGCTATCGATGCGGTGCTGGCCCGATCGGAGGCTGCCCTCGAAGCAGCAAAGACGCCGAACCGCGTCGGTTCCCGGGAAAAGGATCCGTTCGTCTATGATCTCGATTGGGACGAGGACGAACGGCTCGGTGAATGGCGGGCCGTCCTGCGCGAGCTCGACGGTTTTCCAGCTGTGCTGCAGGTGATTGTCGCCCTCGATGCTTGGAATAGCTTGGAGGTTCTACAGCATGCGCCCTGGCTCGGCCGGCTGCTGGCAGCATCATTGCTGCGTCAGGCTGGAGTGACGACAGGAGCGCATTTGGCTGCCTTCAATCTCGGGCTCAAGTCGATACCCGTCGATCGCCGCCGGCATCGCGATCACGAAACCCGGTTGTTGGCGCTTCTCGCCGGCCTCATCGCTGCGGCCAAGGTTGGGCTCAAGGAACACGACCGATTGACCCTGGCTCGGCAGGCGATGGAGCGCCGGCTGATTGGCCGCCGTCAAACGTCAAAGCTGCCGGAGCTGATCGACCTGGTGATGGCACGGCCGCTGGTCTCGACCGGTATGGTTGCCAAGACGATCGAGGTGACGCCGCAGGCAGCGGTCAGGATCGTCGGTGAGCTCGGGCTCAGGGAGATGACGGGGAGGGGGAGGTTTCGGGCATGGGGGGTGTCGTAAGACTGAGGAAAAGCTGTCGAAGGAAAGACGGGATACCATTGGAGTGGGATTGTTCTCGCCGAGACTTCGCAGCGACCCCCTTGGTCTCGCCGCGAGCGAAGGTGGCGCATCTTAGATTTCAGGCGGCATAAACCTTCTTTTCGGCAGCGAAGTAATGTAGATCGTAACAATTGCGTCGGGGGGCGTCATAATATGTACAACAGCGAGCCGTCATCCAGGTCGATGAAGCGATGGCTGACGACCTATCCGTCTACACCGATCGCAGACGGGTATGGCCGCCTGCTTCTTGAGGAAAAGGCCAACAGAGATCCGAATCTCTCCGCTGCTCTCGTTCCGTACTTCGAGTCAGCCCATCGCGATGCGCGCGAACATTTCCACCGCAGATCGATATAGACCTCCATCCCGAGGCAGATGGAGACGATGATGATGTGTCACGTTTGCCATTTCCTAATTGCCGACCGCCACGGAGATCCTATGCCTCGCCATGAATTCAATCTGCCGGTAAAGCGTGAGCTCGCGATGCGGGCGGCGCACTTCTGCTCGAACCCACGGTGCCTTCGGTTGACTGCAGGCCCTCGATCAGGTGGTCAGCGCGGCCTCGGAACCGGGCACGCTGCACATATCTGCGCTGCGGCTGAGGGCGGCCCGCGGTACGATCCGGACCAAAGCGAAACAGAGCGCCGGTCGGGAGCCAACGGTCTTTGGTTATGCCGCGAGTGCGGAGACATGGTTGATAAGGACAGTGGTGGCTTCCGCGCCGAACAATTGCGCGCTTGGAAGCGCGACCATGAAACTATGATTGGTGAAGTTCGCCAACATGGCTGGTCGAACAGCATCGAGTTGCTTCGATCAGGCCAGATGGCACCCGGCTTGGCGCGAGAGATCATCATCTTGTTCGAGGACCGCCGGACCTTTTGGGCCAGCTTCGACGCGGAATTCCCCGATCGCGTGCGGATTTCGCTTGAAGGCCTTCGGCACGATCTCACCCGTCTACGTCGCGATTGCGCTGCCGGCAGTCCGCTCGACATTGTGGTCGTCGCCCTCGGGCAAACGATCCGACACTTTTTCGATAGCGTCGAGCGCTTCGACCTCACAGCCTTGCGATGTGACAGCGGCGATCCGGTTTGGCTGGCGTTCGAATCCGCTCTCAGAGCGCTACGCAAGTCCGTGGGTTATCAGGTAAGCGCCCTCGCAGACTCCTTTAAGTTCCCGCTTCAAGGCGAGTTCGCCGCTTACCTTCCACAGATGTCGGGCGTAAACGGACACTAGGGCTCCACGTCCCTACCAACGAGATTGATCTCGATTTTGGGATTCGATGTAAGGGTTGAGCCAGGAAGTTCGAATGACCAGGGCGGTTTCGGAACCCCACCAGTTGAACGAGCCGGTTCGCCGCGCCATCGATCCTTAGTCATCGGCAGTATTTCCTACGTCCCAAACATAGGCGCAACGGGGCATTATCTGTTTTACCCTTCGTCTCATTCCCGATGAGGTGCATTCAGGAGAGATGTGGTGGCGGCCATGACGATCGCGACCTCGTTTCAGCTTTGCGCTCCGCTTGCAACTTTTCGGTTAGCGATGGCTGAACTCTCTAACAAGCTTTGTGATTCTTCTGTAGGATTCTCGCGAGCATATAGCGGGGAAAAGCAGACTTGGTGGATACGCGGGATGAATTCACACCGGCGACGGTTCGTCGCTTGGCACTGCGCGCCGGCTATATGTGCGCCAAGCCGGACTGTAAACAGCTAACCGTTGGGCCGTCAGAAGATCGGAAGTCCCGCGTAACTATGGTAGGCGTGGCCGCGCACATCACTGCAGCGTCGGCCGAAGGTCCGCGCTATGACGCCGATCTTTCGCCTATCGATCGCGCGAGCGAGGCCAACGGCGTGTGGATGTGCCAGACCCATGGGAAGCTGATCGACGATACAGAAAGCCGCTATACCGTCGCGGAGTTGAGGCGCTGGAAGAAACAGCACGAAGAATGGGTGTTTGCCCGGGTCGCAAGTGCCGGAAGTGCCCTGAAGCATGGTCTCACAAGCGTCTCGATCGAGAACGTTGGTCCATTCCGCCAGCGAACGACTATTTCCCTTGGCCGACACAATGTCGTCTTCGGATCGAACGGTTCCGGTAAATCGAGCCTGTGTGAAAGCATTGCGGCATTTTCGGGTGGGTCGAACTTCGAAACCTTCCGCAAACGCTGGGGCCTGTTCGGTGCCCGCTCTCCTAATATGATGATCGAGGCGGCAATATCCGTGAACGGCGTCCACACAAAAGTTAGACTGAATGAAGAAGCCACCGCGCTAAAGCGCATCCCCAAGCATCACCAGACCCGTTTGCATGTCGAGGTAAACGGGAATGTCGCGCCGCATTGGCCGCGTTCGCTGTTCAACATCGTCTATCTCGACAGCCAGAATTCGAAACCCAACCGATTGAAGGACGCTTTCCGCCGAGACCTGCGCGCGCTTGCACCCCAGCTAGGGCTAAGCGAAGATCAACTATGGGATGCTCTGCGCGAGGAACTCTTTTGCAGCTCGACATTCGGCTCCCGCATAAGGAGAATAGGTGAGTATCGAGCGGAGATCCGATCCGCGGGCAGCGATCATTTCTATGAGACCGGCGGAGTGTCCGGCTCTGAGCACACCTTCGCGCTGTTCGACATCATACTGCGGATGATCCGCGTCGATCCGCGGTCGGCACCGTGGGTCATCATCGTTGATTCCAGTCTGTTCCTCGGCCTGGATAGCGAGAGCAAGCGCCGCCTGGTCAATGCCCTTAATGCGCTCGACGAGCCCGCTGTCCAAACCGTCGTGTGCGTCAATTCCGAGGAAGACGCCGTCGAACTGACGGCGGACGACTCCGAGCGTTGGATCGGTTCAAGCGCAACCGGTGCGCTCACCGTCCATTCGTTCCTGTAGCGAGCGTGCTTCCATGAGCACCCGATCGCAGCGCTTTATCATCAATCCGCCGTCGGCCTGTCCCTTGCATCTACGCTCGGTTCTCGGCCGGCCGATGTCAAATATCGCCTTCGATCTCGATGATGTTGCCCGCTGCGCTTGGAACGAAATTCTCCAGACCGCGCCGCGCTCGACATCTCTCTTCGCCTTCCTCGAGGATCTGCTGGAACCGGGCCCGAATCTCGTCTGGACCGAGAATGGGCCGGGTCGTGGCACGGAAATGCGCCGCTCGTTCTCGGGACTATTCGGCCGGTTCTTCGCGCGCGCGTACCTTCAAATGCACCATAATTTCGTCTGGTTCGCTGCGATCGACGGCGACAATTTCCATCTCTCGCCGAGTTGGCGGGTTAGACGGAAACTGGGTTCGCAGACCGAAATGCCCGACTGGATCTGCGCTCGCCCGGGAGAGCTGGCAATCGGAGAGGCAAAGGGCTCGCATCAAAAGGGCAACGTCACGCGTGGCGGTATGCCTGGTCCAATCAAGACCGCCGACGGCCAGATCAGGGGCGTGCGTGTGGAGAAGCGGATACGCGCCGGCTCGCGAACGATTTGGCGACCCAAGCGGGTGAAAGGGTGGGCGGTCATGTCGCGCTGGGGGCTGGCCAATCCTCCCCGAGACCCTTTCCTCTATGCCCTTGACCCGGAGACAGACGGTGAAGAATTCACCCCCGAGGAGATCGACGCGCTCGTGCAAGCGGTCGCTCGAACCAGCGTCGAACAGACGGCGCTGGGCCTCGGATTGCTGACTAGGTCCGAAGGCAAAATCGCGCCGGCGCCCCGTCGGCAGGTCCGCGTGGCCGACGATGAGGAGAAGCGGTTATTTGTGGGAGCGGTCATAACGCCGTTTGGCCCGCTCGACCTGGACTTCGATCAAGCGAGGGAACTGTCGGGTCTGCTTCCCGATCCGGATCTCGTCCGCTTCGTCGGGCTCGACGAGGGCCTTTTCACCGAATATCTGCAGCAACAGCCGCTTTTGCCCCGCCAACGACAAAAGATCGGCAACTTTTCGCTGGTCGGTAGCGATGGCTTGGTGGTCGCGCCGATTAAGCAGATCATCGACCCAGGATATCAGACGAATTAGTCTACGGCACTAGATTGTGTTCCGGCGACCGGGACCCATCGAAGACTGTCGAGGTTGGCTGCATTAGACGGCAACCGATGTCAGCCCTAGATTGCCATGAGGAACCAGTTCATGAACTGAGAACGGTATGCCAGCGCTTCGGCATTTGCGGCTCAAAAATTCCGCTTCAGAGCTGTCATGCGTTGATAGAATAACTTGGTATTTCAGCTCTCGTACCAGCTGACGAAGGAGATCCATGAACGCGCTGGCGTGAATGATGTCGTTGTGCTGTAGGGGATCGTCCATTAGCAATCCACGCCATCGAGACCACGAAAATGTCGTGCTGGCTGCCAACAAGGCACTGACGCTCAAAGCGGAAAGTTGCCCCTCACTGAAATAAAGATTTGGATTCATCGGTAGCTGCGAAACTGTGCCATCCAATTCCGTTCGCACAATACCGGGTCGGAGTTCTGAGCGGGTCGCATGGTGCTCCGCGTGATAGATGATCGACTCATCCGACCAGGTCATGAGTGCGCGCGCAAACCTCTGGATAGTTGCGTTCAGCGGTACAAGTACATCTTCTGCGTATTTTTCGGCACGATCCTGCATTCCGGCCGTCAGTTGTACCATTTGCCTTTGCGTCGTCTGAGTTCCAGCCAGTCTTTTCTCCGATTCGATCACCCGTTCTGTGAGACGCGTCGTCACGGTGAGCTCGTCCGAGGCGTCGCCGCTTTCGATCTTTAGTTTGATTTCTCTTTGTTTTTCGCGGAGCGACTCGTCGTTGAGCCATTTTCGATATCCGCTAAGCAATGTGTTGTGCGATGCTCCGAATGCCGAGATCCTCGCCTTCTGCTCGGCGAGCGTCGACCGATATGCGGCGAGACGTGATGCATTCGGCTCACCGCTCATACCTGCTGTCATCCACGCTTGTGTTAGTTCCTGCGCACGCACGATAGCTTGGTTCAATCGACTGTCCGTCAAAGTTTTTAGCTCGTTTTCGTTCGCTAGTTGTTCTCTGAGGCGATCGCGCGTCAAGAGCGCATCGCTCGCCGTTTTCCGAGACAAGCCTAGTCGCTCGCCGGCCGCCACCGCCTCCTGAGAGTTTATCTGGCGTTGCTCTTCCAAATCGAGGAGCAGCCCCTGTTTGTCATTCCAAAATTCTGGATACTGTGAAAGCACCGTGCGGGCTGCTTCAAGAGTATCAGAGATGGCGCCGCGATTACGATGTAGAGTCTCTAGTCTCGCAACTTCCGCGGAAAACTCTACCTCGGCGGCGGACAACGCAGTTTCCAAGGTGTCCTGTGTCACGGCTTCTTGGAGGGTGAGATCCAAGGCCTCAATTTCCAACTGAACACGCAATACCTCGGTTTCATCGAAGAGGCCGTCACCTTGCCCCCCCGCCTCGATGAATTGCTGCAAGAACATCCTTTCCTCGGATTGTGCCACTGCCAACGCTGATGACTGTTGGCGATAGGTACTAAGCTTTCCCTCAACGTCCGAGAGCTCTTGGTGTGCAATCTGATGTTGGAGCCGCTGATCTGCCAGCGCTTCAGCGAGTTGCGACGCCAGCGGTTGCTCAGCGCCTTCTTTATTGTTTGCCAGCTCCGCCAGTCGACCAGGGGCAAACGTCGTCTCACAAACTGGGCAGATCGTGTCGCGGTCATGCAGGTGCCCCGCAATTATAGCGACCGCCTGAGCCATTGATCGTGTACGATCGTCCTGTCTACGCAGTTCATCCTCAATTCGACGGATTGTCGTTTCACAAAGCTCGATTGCTGCCAAAAATTCTCTACGCGCCACATCAAGTTCCGCGACTGATACCGAAGCCTGTAGCTCCCCTAGTCGCTGGGTCTCCAATCGGGCATGCCTGAGGCGACCGATGATGCTTTCTCTTTGACGGGCATTGTTAAACCGCTCATTTAGTCGCCGCCTCTGCTCTCTCTGCGCGGTTGCTTCGACAATTTGCTGTCCGACAAGACTACGCTTTTCTTGCAACAACTTCATGGTCGTTTCACACGAGGCTATTTGATGTGCCACTGCCGCTGAATTGGATTCTGATTTGGTGAGCTCGGTATAGGCTACTGACACGCGTGCAAGCGTAGCTGCCCTGAGTTCGATCTGCCTCGCGGATTGGTTTGCGGTAGCAAGCGCTGCATCCGCCTCTGTAACCTGTATTTCCGCTTTCGCGAGCGCATCCGCGGTCTGACCCCGTTGCACGACAATTTCGGTCGCGCGGAGGGACAAGGCTGAATTTTCAGCGCGGGCATTTTCAAAGTCGGAAACAAGTCGGCCCAAAGCTTCGACGCGTTCGGACCCTCTTTGCATCGATTCTTCTGCGGTGCGCAAAAACACACCCAATCGGTTGATTGCCGATTCAGATTCCTCAGTAGCGCCCGCCGCATTCCAAACGAGTGCAGGGACCTCAGTAGTGACCTGCGTTGCTAAGCGATCGACGGTCTCTCGAACAGCTGCAGGAGGCAAAGCGAGTTCAGATGTCGATAGCAGAAGCGAGCGATCGCGCTCAGCCAGGAGGGCCGCCCATTCCGTAAGCGCACGGTTGGCCTCCTCAAGGTCCTTGGTTCGTTCCTTGATCGCCCGCGAAAAGGCAAGTCGCGCACCTTGGCCGCCCAATCGCTCACGCAATGCGTTAATCCGATCTACGCCGGCAGGGCCCTTCAATGCCTCCCACTGGTCAGCCGGTTTCCTGACTGAAAAGCGACGCGTTGATGCCTGCCCGAGGAAGTGGGTGATCGAAAGGTATCCATGCAGATTCGCGATTTCCGGCCAATCCGCTTTTTTGAGAAGATGCGCGATCGCCGTATCGTCTGGAACGAAACCTTGCCCACGATCAATCGGATCTCCGTCCGAAAATTTTAGGCTTACGCGATGACTGCCTTCGGGCGCGCCGATTCGTGTCAAGGGATTTTGCTCACGCCTTCGGTTGTCAACCGGGATGTCGGAGAACCTGCTCACAGAGCCAGCGAGCGCCCACTCGACGCCGTCAAAGAACGTCGTTTTTCCAAGACCGTTGCCGCCTGTGATCAACGTGACACCAGGCGTGGCCGGCAATCGGTAGACATAACTTTCGCCATAGATGCGAAAATTTGAGAACTCGACGCTTTCGAGATACAGTTGGGTCATTGCGTTTCTCCAGCCTGTAGATCGACGAGCCTCGTTACGAGACCATCGAAATCAAGTTCAGGATCGTCAATTGCCTCTTCCCACCCTTCCGGGAGAGCACTCGCTGTCATCGAATCGAGCGCCGCCCGCGAAGTGTCTGCTGGCCACGGACGGGCAACAAACGTTCTGTCTAGAAAGATCGCGGCGTCCTCGACGCTTGGAGTTTGGTCGCAAAGCCACACGAGCTTACGGCATACCCGGTCGTCAGATTCGATCTCTGCAGCCAACTGGCGCCATTCAAGGCTCCCAAAGCTTCCTATTGGAGCTATCAGAAACAGTTGGAGATTGGGTGCGGCATTCCCGAGCCATGACCGTGCAATAGTCGCCTGGTTACGATATTTGCGAAGTGCGTGCTCCACACTCGACCGCTGGGGAGGTCCGTTAATCTCGCCAACTAAAACAGGAACCGCGTCTAGTCGTACTGAGCCTACGATCGACGGGAGATCGTCATTGCTCCTCACGATTGCAGAACGCGAAACAGCCTCGCTCAACACCTCCGAATTGAATTTGGAGCCGGTCAACTCGGTATTCGCAGCTTCCCTAGTCGCTCCAATGCGATCGGCGGCTTCAAGCAAGAGAGGCATAAATCGCGGAGTATCAGCCATTTTGGTTTCCATCATTCCAAGTTGACCTTGGTCGTTTCAGCTCGCCACCTGAACACGGATTCGAAGTAGCTCTGGGTGGCAAGTTCACCGCCTTCCAATGCCTCCAAAAATTCCTCATCCGCCCCGATAAGCAACGGCTGCTCAGCCGGAGACACAGTTCCGATCCGTACGGTGGATCCACCAAAACTATCGAATCGGCCTTCCGGTTGTAGAAGTTGAAACGCCGCTTTTAGCTGAGATAATAAGACCAAGCCGGTCGTCCATGCGCGCGCGCTTACGCCTTTCGAACCTAGATCTTTTCCGTCAATCCATCCTACTCCGCACGCATGGGCGGTTATACTTTGTGTCACAACGTTGCCTGGATGGACAGTCGCGGGTGTTAAACTGTGCCCTGAGCAGACAGCGAAGGTTAGCGCGAAGATCGCCGCTTTCAAAAGGAATGGGCGGATGGTTTTTGGTCCGAGGTTTACGATCGTCTGATTGTGCAAGTGCATCGGGTCGCGTTCTGTCGCAAGCAAGGACAAGAAGCGGCGTAGTGTGACGGGGTTTCCCATCAAGATCGGTTGCCACTCGAACCATCGCTGCAAAAGTTTCGCGCGGAGTTCACCTTCGATTGGCCAACCCATCTCACCGCCTCCTGGTCCGAGGCAATCGTGAAGCGCAGCAGAGAGTTGGTCAAATGTTGCTAAATCGAGACGTGCATGAATGATGCTCGCAAGCTCGTGTGTCGACACGGTCACCTCATGGGCGTGAGCTGTGATCACGGGCTTCTCAAGAATAGTGAAGTTGACGTCAAGGTCTGGGCCCGGCAGCTCCCGGCCACTGGATACTGCCTTCAAAGCGCCCGACCAGCTGTTTGTGTCGTCGGCATATATGATGCAATGCAGCGTGTGTGCCGCAAGTCGTGCGAGTGCCTTCACAAGGTCGCCTGCATCGAAAGGTCCAATAGCACAATGCAATGATAATGCCATCAGCTCCGTCCACGGTCGCTGCGCGTCACCGGGCAAACAGTTTCCAGACCACCGAACCTGACCACCAGGGGCGTGGGAGATACATATTTCAATCAAGCCGTTTTGGTTTTGGGCTGGCGGGGGCTGTGGAACGGCGGCTAGTGCTGCAACAGGTGGTGTCTGAGCCAACTCCTGAAACCGGGCGAGAGCGCTAGCCGTGAGCACGGGCGATGCCGGCCGCTGCCCCGACAGCGGTAGCGCATGATCTACCGGGTAGGTTCCGAGAATATCTTCGAACGGCCCTAGGTTAGGAGCGGTATCGGTCCCCAGTCTTAGGAAACGGCGAAACGGAGTGAACCCCGCTTCACCGACCAAAGCGACCGGCCCGGCAGTGGGTACAACACCGTCGACGAAACCGACACCGGTCTTAACAGTTATGGCGTTCCTTCCCTCGGCAGCATCCACATGTAGGATCAGATATACCGCAAGGCGATTGTGAAGCGCAGTTGTTCGACGTAGCAGGAACGGTTCGTTTGTATGTACGTAGATGGCAACGTGAGCGCGGAGCCGATCGCGCACCTCTGACCAGACTGCGTGCGGAATTAGGGGGGTTAGGCGCGCCCTGTACTCGGCTAAAATGTCCATGTTGGCATCTTCGGCCCATGCCTCATCTTCAATAGCCCGCAACTCATCCAGTGCAGGGCCGAGGTTCAAGCTCATAAGGAATTCGCAGATCGCTTGATGCTCAAGGGCGTCAAACGCCGCCATTATGAAATCGACCAGACCGCCGTCACCGTTCCCAGATATGAACAACAGGGGATTCGCCACGTTGGTGTTGATGGCGCCGGCGAGCGGAGAGGGGGTCCAGTAGGACAGCGTCTCCATTGCGATATGAGCCTCGAGCCCAAATCCGATCGCGAGAATAACCACGTCATAGATCCGGCCGATCGAGGTGTCGCCCTCAACGATAACTCGGGCTCCAGCGAGGGAACTTGGCTTAATTTGCCTTACCCTTCGGCCAGAAAGCAAATTGAGAATAGAATTCCTTGTGGCCTCTTCGAATTGTGCTTTCAAGACCTCCGCTATTTGTCCCGCAGGTCCAGCAGTCCAGTTCATTATTGGCAACCCAGCACCCTCGTTTTCTGAGCCGGCGCTTGGCCAATCATAGAAGTGAGGATGCAGATAACGTTGACTGTTCCGCTGTAAACTGAGCACGTTCGGTTGAGCTTCGAACAGATCTATGGCCTTTGCATTCGGAATTACCTTTGATAGTGCGACAGCTGCAGTGATGCCTGCAACGCCTCCTCCAATGATAGCAACTTGTCCGGTCGGTCTTGCCAGACCACGTTGAATTATCGCATCTACGAGGTTCAGTGCTCGAACCTGCTGCGAGTAGACGGTCACGCGGCGTTCAAAGCTACCTAGAACCAGAACGCTATGGGTACCGGGAATGAGTGCATCGGCAATTAATTCCTGTGCCGTCATGTATTTGGTCGTTTCGTCTTTTCCCGCTGAGATCGACTGCGTCCGTCATTGCCGTACGTTAAGAGAGCAGGGATCGGCGTCCAACGGCTACCACGTATCATGAAGGTTTTTTCCTTTTTCCAGACCTTCAAGATAGTAGTCGAGGTTTTGAGCTACCTTGTTGAAGACCTCGCGGAGATACGGTTTGATATCCTCAAACAATGGCTCTTTCTCTGCAGGGCCGCCGTGGTATGAGCGGAGATAATCTCCGATCTCCGCACGATCTTGTTGCGATAGGGATGCGAGCGGATCACACCCCGCATAACCGTGCGAATTGGAAAGATGGATAAAGGAACATCCGAACTCATAGACGCGCATTGCCCAACCATCAAGCGCGTTATACAGCTCCATCATCTGCCGGTCGGTCACCCTTCCCTTCGGCTTTTTTCGGGACCAGATCTCGCCTGCTAAGGTTTGGCCTGCCAAGATTGCTCGTTCATTGAGGGGCTGATCGAGAAGATAAAAGATTCGCACGAGTGAGTCTAATTCCTGCCGGATCGTCGCCAGAACCTGGCCCCACAGTTTGGCAGCAACGAGCAGCGTAATTGCTTTGTCATGCTCGGCCGAGCGCGACCTGACTATAGCTATCAGCCTATCAATGTCGCTCATCCCCCACCATGCGTCACAACTGTTCAACTCAATTCGGGGTAGCATATTCCCTTCCCTCTTGCGAGCGGCGATCGGTGGGCCGTTCGCATGTTTCTCGAAGACCATCACCCTGTGCTCAGCTTTAACAACATCGGTTTGTAACCGAGACGTCAGATTGGGTTTCCCGGACGTCAACGCTCAGCATTAGCAGCGCATCGTCATCGGGGGGAAGGACCGAATTGGGAGACAATCCTTGTCATTGGGCACCGCCTCTGCGAACTCGCCTGCCAACTGCACATCTTCCAAACGACATCGTCTCAACAATTCCCCAATTGAACGATCCACTTCTGCTTAGCGATTTGTACAGCCGCTTGTCCCCAGGCCCTAGCCTCAGCTGAGCTCACGCAACCGACAGCGCGCAGGACAACACATCGAGATCGACCACTTGGCCAAGCCCTTCGGCGCGCTGACGAAGCCGGCAGTCTCTATCCGGCTTCGCGCTGTGTCTCGTCGAACAAGCCCGCGGCACGCACCTTGGCAACACTCTCCAGCCCGTGCTTCGCTTGTTTGATAGAAGGACGACGGCTCCAGCCGCCTGCAGCATAGTTGGCGAGAGTCATGCATATGCTGGCGAGTTTGAAATGAAGCACGCCGCTGCGCTGCCCCGCCTCGGCAGTCGCCACCCAGACCGCTGGCGGGATACGCATACATTCTTCGATCCGATCATAGTCAGCGACCTGCAGAGTCGGTGCGTGCCGTTCACCCACCGCGCCAGCCGCGTTTGCCGGAGTGCCGTTAAGCTCCGCCGGGAGCGGATCCGACAGCGTCGGAAGGTAATTGCGGACTTCAGCCCAGCAGTCCTCCTTCTTGAACCATTCAGTAGGATTGCTGCTACCGACACTGGCCCGCAACGCCCTATCGATCAGCGGCGCCCAGGCGCAGATGAGTGCCTCCATCTCCGTCGACAGCCTTTGTTGGCGCCACACCAAGTCGAAATCGATACGGCCGCCCGTGCGTTCGCCAAGCGCGGCGACCAGATACGCAACGATATTGGCGCCATACGCCGGAAACTTCATCGTTCGGACCAAGCGCTCAGTCGTGCGATAGAGGATAGTGAGCGCAATCAGCCGGCGGAACCAAGCGGCGTCCGGAGGCGGAGCCGTCAGTTCCTTGCGGCGTTGCATGAACGCCTGAAAGTTCTTCTGACCGCCAAAAGCGACACGCCAAGGAAAGCCGTCCCACGCCGACAGATTACGTGCGAGGTCGAGCTTGCCGAAGCGTCGAGCCTTCGGCGTCTGCTCCCGGAAAGCGCGCTGCTCGGTTGTGCGGTAAGAAGCCTTCTGCTCGGCTGCGAGCCATGATCCGCGCGCTCTTTCATAGAACCAGCGCCCGCGCCCGCTTTCGAGCCACTCGTTGTTCGCCAACGTCTCCACCTCGCGGTGGAACGGGTCGCTGGCCGAGAAGTCGGCCTGCTGCACCGTATTCTGTCGGTTCGCGGCGCGGGAGATCGAGGAGACTATTTGCTCCAGATCCCCCTCGGTCACTCGGATAATCTTGACCGGTACCTCCACCGCGCCAAGCGCAACACTTTCCTTGCGCCGCGCACGGTGAAGCGATGCCGTCGTCTGTCCTCCGTTGACGATCTGCAGGCCGCGCAGACCGGTCAGGTACACCGCGCCACCCTCATACTCGAGCCGGACCTCATCGGCAGTTGCGACCACGCCGTTGTTGTATGCCAGAAACATCTCCGGCTGTTCGACCAGCGTTCGGCGCAGTTCGGCATTCACCGACTTACGCCCGGAAAGTCCCAGAAATGCGCGCACATTCAGCTCGAGGAGGTGCGTGCCATATCGATCGTAGATGCGCGACAGCACCTCTCCCGGGAAAGCCGCAAGGAACGCGTCGTAATGCCCTGCGCCCGAAGCGACCGGCAGACAGGCGACGCGATGACCGGCGAGGGCGACAAGGTCGACGTCGATATCAGCGCGGGTATGGCCTTCTCCAAGAACTCTGTGTAGCCTGACAATGTCATAGAGCTCGATCTCGATCGACTTTCCATGACTGTCCACCGTCGCGGGCAGTGTGCCACCTGCAATGCAGTCGGTCAGCACGACGATCCGGAAGCGGTCGATGCGCTCGCCAAGCGCCGCCACGCGACGCGCGAGGTCCCCAGCCTCTGTGTTGGAAGGCTCGATGCGGTCTGCAAGCCCGCCAATGCACGCAGCGACATAGGTGCCGGCCTTTTCTGCAGTCTTTAGAAGGTCTGAGGCGGGAACACGACGCGGCGGCACGTCGCCCGAGTAGTGCGTCGCGAAGAGAGTAAGCTGGCCAGCGTCCTCATCGATCACATACCCGCTGATCCGGAACGGTGACCGGCCGACCTTCCCCTCTTGAGGAAGATCGAAGGCTGCCTCGAAATGACCAATTTCCTCCAGTTCATCGATGACTATGCGGGTGAAGAGCGCTTCAGTCGACGGGATGTCTATTGTCGGATCATCACGCGCCTGATCGACTTCGTCCGCCAGCGCTCGAGCGAATTCCGACGTTGCATTCTCACTCATTGTCCGTCCCCCCGAACGTGTCCAACACCGTTGCCATATCGACGGCAAAACCGGCCAGCGCCCGCACCTCAACCTGATAGGTGGCCTCGGCAATCCCGAGCGATACATGGTTCCTTAGAAGCCGCGGGAAGCCATCGCTCACCGCGTAACCATCAATGCCGGCGCAAGCGACCCGCGGCCCAGGGTTGGTGTCGCCACCCGGTAAGAGTCCGCGACGCAAAAGCGCATTGCGAAAAGCACTACGCGCCCGCTCACCGTTCAACCGCTGTTCGATCCGTATGGTGATCTGGCCGAGTGTCTCGCCGGCAACCGACTCTACAAGACGGACGTGCGCGATGTGCAGCGAGGCAAGCCCGGCGTCGTCAAGCTGATCGAGCGTGGAAATATGGAGTTGTCGCGTCGGCCCCAGCGCAGTCTTGACCTCAAGGCCATGACCGCAGAGCACGAAGTCATGCAACCCGTCATCGGGTGCCTTCCACGCGGCGATCGCTTCAGCGTTTTCATCGAGCAGCCGATCGAGGACGAGGATCTCACCGATGAGGCCAACAATCTCGTTTCTCGAAAGACCACCGGTCTGATCACGCAGAAACGCTCTCCACGCAGCGAGGCGTGCGGCGAGGACGGTGACCAATTCTTTTTCGCCTTCATCTTCCCAGCGCAGGACGGAGCGGATGCAGTCGCTGCAAATCTCGGCGAAAAGATCACGTCGCGAGGGTTCTTCGAGTGATAGGACAAGCAGGAGGCCAGCAGGATCAGCGGCTCGCGACAGCCGCAGGCCTGCGGTCTCGAAAGAAGCGATAGAATTCCCAGCGCCACCCGGCAATGCAACGAGACACGGCGCGCCGTCGGTTTCTCGCAGACCCGCTCGGAGGTCGAGTTGCGCGGGACGGGAAAGCCGTCGGGTGCGATACAGCCGGTCCCCTGGAGCTACAGCAGCCAGCTCGTCCCACTCCCCCAGTAATGCGGCCGCATCAGGAGTCATGCTCATGGTGTCGCGCGCTGCTGGACGGTATTTTCCAGGCGCCAGTTGGCCGAAGCTGTCGGCGAGGTCGGGAAGCTCACCACTACACCCCAGAGTGGGATTCCAGGTTCAAGGCCGGCGCCTGCCGGGTCGATCGGATAGAGAATGAGCAGACCGCGACGCGGATCCTCACCACGGACCCTTCGGATCCAGGGACCGGCCGGACGGTCGGCGGGAGGCTCGCCCTCGTCGGCTAGTACCTGATCAGTTTCTGCCTGCGCGCGGCGATACTGATCGTCACTCAGATCGATGGCCTCGTCGAGCGGGCTGAGGATCGACTTGGTGATAAATCGCGCAGTGGTCGAACGGGCGATCGGAGAGCGACGAACGCTGGGCAGATCGCGCCCGGCCACCTGCACAGTGGCCCCGACACCAGCCGGTACGAACACCGTCCAGTCGTTCAGCTCGCCCCGCCCGAGCTGCGTAGTGATATAGCCCGCCATGCGCTTTCCATCGACGTCGCTGCTCTCCGGCGGAAACGCCAGGGCCTCAAGCAGCGCGGCGACACGGTTGCCACGAACATTCCGCCAGATGAACCCCGCGGCCGGTGGTCGGCCTCCCGGCCGGGCCGGATCGATCTCCGGATCCTCCAGTTCCTCGAGAAGGCCGTCGACAGCCGAAGCATTCGCGATCGTAGTATCGGCGTCCCGGTATTGCACCGTCTGGATCTTGCCTTCGCCGGCGTAGGTGACCGGACGAAGCACAGCATGCCGCCGTTTGTTCGCAGCCGTCACGTTCATGATACTGTGGTCAGCGATGCTGAGACCGTAGAGTTTGGGAGTGCCAGCCGTAACGCGCATATGTGCCAGTTGCGCGCGGAGATCCTCGTTGACCGTAGCCAAATGTCGGAACCAGGTTTCCATATCGGTGGTGGTGTACAGCCGGCAGAGATCGGCATAGCCGCGGCGGTAACCGAACCAGCGCCCCATCTGCAGCAGGCTGTCATACTGACGGGAGACACGCAGGAAGTAGCTGGTCGACAGACCTTCGAGTGTCAGCCCACGTGACAGCTTGTCGCCACCAATGACGATGACCGAGAGGCTCTGCCCGGCAGCGTCGGCAGCATCATAATCGACACCCGTGCGGCTGCGGCCGTTGGATACCGCGACCTGAATTCGGTCAGCCTCATCTCCCAGCCGTGCTGCGACCTCATCCCAGCCGATCCGACGGACAGAACGCCCGTACACAGACGATGCCATCGCCTCGGTGGTCGGTTCGAAGTCCTCGCGCCACAGCCGCTCGAGCTCCGCCATTTCGATCGGATCGGCCGCAGCGATCGCATTGCGGATCGAGCGAAGCTCTCCTTCGACCTGGGCATGGACCGGGTCATGGACATCCTGAAATCGCGAAACATGTACCAGCATGGTCTTGTGCGCATTGGCTTGGCCGCGCGCGGCGCGTGCTGCGCAGCAGACGACAAAGCTGCGGATTGCCTCGGCGAGGCTCGGCGGGACACGCGTCACACCCCGGTATATCGGCCGCAGCGTCTTATCATGCGGGTCAGGAATCCAATTCTCAGCGGTCTGGTCGAGATGGCGAATGACAGGCAGGCCCACTGAATCAGCGTCGTCTTCGCGACCGAACACCGCGAGTGGTCCGAAATAATCGTCGGGAGCGGACAGCGAAACGATAAAGGCGGAAGGAAATAGGTCGGCGCCATAGTCCTCAGCCGCGCGCTCATCATGGATCATGATGTTGGCGAAGGGAGTCGCAGTATAGCCGACATAGGCACTGCGCCTGAACCCGCCAAGCAGTTTGCGAATCTCGCCGTTGATGCGTTTCGGATCATAATCCTCATCGAAGCTGCCGTCCGGGAGGAAGCCCTGATCTCCCGTGTCAGGCGATGCCTGATCAGCCTCATCATCGATCACCAGCAGTGGTGCGTTGCGCGACTCCTCGGGCAGTCGCGCGATCCAGCGATTGAGGTTCTTGAGCACTGCGCCGTTCTTCTTGAGGACAAACACGAACGGGCGGTTAGCCGGCGCGAAATTGGAATTTTGCGCAACCGTGCGGTTGAAATCGCCGTTCAACTGAGAGGTAGTCAGACTGTCGACCAGTTGCACCGGGCCCGGCAACAAGCCGACTCCGACCGGCCGCCGCCCCCCGCTGCCGGCATTCCCGGCGGTATCGAAGCCGAGAAAATCCTGGTCGAGACGCAGCTGGGTCTGGCGACGCAGGATATTGTGCATGCCCGCCAGAACGATAATTACGCGATAGCCGGCATCAGCGGCACGGTTGATGACCCCTGCATAATGCGCGGTCTTGCCTGACTGAACATTGCCGACCACTAGGCCGCGCCAATTCCAGGGCACATCCCGGTTGGGATCATCGATCAGCTCAAGCACATCAGCGGTGCTTTCCTCAAGCACCTCGAGCGCGCGGGGCGCCCACCCGCTCTCGCCCAGCTTCTGCAGATAGCGCGAGAAAAAGGCGCCCGGGCGACGACGCTCACCAAGATACCAGGGTGGCGGTTGAGTTTCTCCGAGCAGCCGGATCGACGGTCCCTGCGCAACCACGAAAAGGGCCTCAAGATCGCGCGTCGCTGCTTGAATCTCATCCTCGGTGAAACTGTGTCCACTGGTGAGCCCCACAAGCGGGGCCGAGGCGCGCACCACCGCCATGATCTCATGCGTGCCCAGCGTGCGGTCGCCGGCTCGCGGACCGAGTGCAACGCGGGCAGTGTTCGCAAGCTGTGTGACCGGATCCATCAGCTCAATTCTCCCCCAATTTTTGGATGATGGCGGCGCGCAACGCAGGCTGCGCAACGCCAAGCGAACGTAGCACCGAGTCGAGCCGATCTCCACTATCGTCCATCTTATTCATGCTGCGCACCAGCGTTGCAAGCGGTGCAGCGAGTTCGGCAATCTCGGTCGCGGCTGGTTGCGCAGGCTCCGCGCCGCCCTGTTCGGCGACATCCAGCCAAATGCGTTCGACCGGAACGGTGAGTTCGAGGGCAGAGAGCAGTCCCTCAAGCAGCCTCGATTCGGCACCGAGCGCTTCAACGACAGCAGAAACTGCAGGATGGTCTCGTCGTACACGATAGCGTGGCACGGCCTTGGCGCTGCGCACTTCCCATGGCCATGCTCCCCCATCAGCATCGCCCCGGCGACCCTTGCCACCCGACACCACACCGCGCCATGCGAAGACCTCGCGAGCGCGCCGCCTGCAGTCCGCGCCAAGACCTGCTAGTCGTGCCCGCGCCCAGGCGGGCGGTCGAGCTACAGACTTGCGAATATCGATACGCCACGCCTCGTCCATCGCGACGGGGAGATCGAGAGCAATACGCGCCAGCCGGCTTGACTCCTCCCGAGTCCAGGCCCGAGCACCGCCGAGGGCAAGCCAGCCTCCAGCCGAAACGAGGCGGTCGCCGCGGTAGACGTAGAACCCTTGCCGTTCGATCCAGCCGCCCGGGCCGCCGGCGTCTTCCCATTCGCGTTCGCTCGCGAACCGGTCACGATGAGGAAGAATATATGGCCGTGCCGTGATCGCGCCTTCAGGACTGCGAATGATATCACGCGGCAACGCAATGGTTGCATCATGTCCACGGCAAAACGGATCCCAGGCGGAAAGGGGCCGGCCGTTAACGCTGATCGCGAGCCGCCGCGCTTCGCCACTTAAAAAGCGGTGAAAGGTCATCGCAAGATGAGCGCGGATATCGGAGATGCGGTCATTGAACGCATCTCGATCAAGGCCCCAGAGCCCGCCGAACCGGTCCATCCGGCCCCAGCTCACCAGCGTGCCATCACCTGACGTCTGGAATTCGGCCGCCAGCTCACCTGGCGGCGACTCGTCAGGCGCGTCGGCGCGCCATTCTTGCCCGACGTGGTCGACATCCCAGGCCAGCCGCGCGACCACGCCCTCGCGGCGCGACGCAACGGTCAGCTCGCGGCACTGGGACAGCGAAGCAGTCTTCAATCCCAGTCCAAACCGCCCGAGATCTCCGCCTTCTCGCTCGGCGTCGGGTCCAGCGCCCCCGAAGCGCATGGCCTCAACGAGCCGATCAAAGCTCATACCGGCACCGTCGTCGAGAATTTCGACAATTGGATTGCTATCGCGCCATTCGAGACGGATACGGACCTGCCGCGCACCGGCAGCAAGCGAATTGTCGACTAGATCAGCGAGCGCGGTCTCGGGTGAATAACCAAGACCACGTAGAGATCTCAGCAGTGCATGTGGTGATGGCGTGATCTCGATAGGACGCAAAGAGAATCTCCGATGGCGGCAGTAGAAACGCGTGTCTGCCAACGCGTACATGAGCCGGACAGTGCGGAGAGTGGAGCTGACGGACGCGAAACCGCGTTCTCGCAATTCTGTCAGCCCGTCTGGGAACTCATCCGATCCTGCACATCGCGTCCGGCTATGCATGAGGAAAAGTGGTGCATTGTGGTGCGATCTGGTGTATCACGGTATTAAGGAGTTTCGCAATCTTGGCAACAGTAAAAACCGTCCGCACAACCGTATTACTGCCAGAAGGCGTGCATCGCCAAGTGCAGGCGTTGGCTGCTGCCAATGATGTATCCTGTGCCTGGGTGATTCGACAGGCAGTTCTGCATTATCTTGCGACGAAAGCCGGCCAGACTGAGTTGCCGTTCGGAAGCGACCGGTCATGAGCGCTGACCCGAAAGTCATCCGCCAGAAAATCCAGCGTTTACACGCCGGGGCGCGCCCTCGCGTGCTTGACCTCTTCTCGGGCTGTGGCGGGATTTCGCTTGGTTTTCAGGCGGCGGGTTACGAGATCGTCGCCGCGGTCGAGAATGATCCTGAAGCGGCCCGCTCGCACGGCCTCAACTTCCATCATGGCGAAGACCGCCACAGTATTGCGCGCGATATCACTGCAACATCTCCTACCGATCTTACCACGGCGCTTGGTCTCGGCTCGGCGGCGAGCGCCTTCGATGTCATTGTCGGCGGTCCACCCTGTCAGGCATTTGCGCGTGTTGGACGCTCAAAGCTGCGCGAGATAGCCGAACACCCCGAGGCGTTCCGGCATGATCCGCGCGCGCGGCTCTATATTGAATATCTCGCCTATGTGGAGGCTTGCGCTCCGCTCGCGGTGGTAATCGAGAACGTGCCGGACATGCTCAATCATGGCGGTCACAATCTCGCTGCAGAGATCGGCGAGATCCTCGCCGGCAAGGATTATGTTGTCCGCTACACGCTGCTCAACGCAGCCTTCTACGGCGTGCCGCAGATGCGTGAACGGATGATCCTCATCGCAATCCGCAAGGAGCTTGCGGACGATGTCGAGTTTCCCGCGCCGACGCACTGGATCGACCTGCCGTCCGGTTATCAGGGGTCGCGCGCTGTCGCGCTTAAACTGGCGACGGGGAAGGATCTACCTACTGCGGCAACCAGCGGCAGCGGATATAAGGCTGCGCCCGAAGCTGATGATACACTGCAGCCTGCGGTCTGCACCCAAGAGGCCATCGGCGATCTTCCGGAAATCATGGCGCGCGAACTACTTGCTGAAGGGACGCTCCGGCGCGGCACGCGGCGACTCGATGCGATGCTCCCTTATGGTGGGCATAACCAGCAGAACGACTATGTGAAGGCGATGCGGGCTTGGCCCGGGTTCGAGGGCGGCTCGCATGTGCGTGACCATGTGATCCGATACCTCCCGCGGGACTATCGTATCTTCGCCGGCCTGAAGCCTGGTGATCAATATCCTGAGGCGCATCGCTACGCACTGAGCTTGTTCGAGTCCGAGCTCGAGCGGCTCCAGGCACTGGGTGAGCGGCCGGAAGACGGCGATTCCGAATGGGATGCTCTCAAGGCCGCTTTCGTGCCGCCTTACGATGCCGGGAAATTTCCGAACAAGTGGCGCAAGATGGAAGCAGTGACGCCCGCCCGAACGCTCCTCGCGCATCTCGGCAAGGACGGCTACAGCCACATTCATTACGACAGCCGGCAGGCACGGCCGATCTCGGTACGCGAAGCTGCCCGCCTGCAGTCCTTCCCTGACGGTTTCCGCTTCGCGGGAACAATGAACCCGGCCTTCCGTCAGATCGGCAACGCCGTCCCACCGCTGCTGGCGCGCGCGATCGCACAGACACTGCACAGGCAGCTCATAGGGGAAGCAAGCTCAGAGGACCTGCCGCTCGCGGCGGGCGCGGGTCGCTGATGAGCCGGCGCGACGAGATTATCGTCGTCAGATCACTGGCGGAATCGGACCTGGGTATCTTCTCGGCGCACCGCCTGAGCGCCACCAGCAAGCAGCGCGCGATCGCGCTGACCACGCCTGTCGCGCGCAAGCTCTTGAGCGCGCAGCTGTTCGAAAACGGCGGCGCGGATATGGATTTGATCTGTGTCTATGGAGGCTATGGCAACCGCGAACTCAGGAACATTGGTAAAGTCGGCAAGAATTGGCGCCTCGGCGGCCGCAAGATCACGGCCAACGCTTGCGCTTTCCTCGACAGTAAGGATTTCGTGCTTCTGCGCTCAGTTGCGGACAATGACGGCGATCAGCCGATTCTGATGACCTTTATCGGCCGCCAGCGTGAGCGTCTGCTCCATGCGGGGATCGTTGCCAGCCTTGCAGTCGAATTTCGGGACAGCGTAGCCGTGCTGTCCGCGGGGTCGGATGCCTTTCACGCCTTGTCAGCAGCCTTTCCTGCCGTGCCCGCCGATCTGGCGGTCGGTGCGCCCTTGGCCGAGGACGATGCTGTCTCCCGGGAGCAGGCGGCCGGGAGCGATGGCCGATAGACTGACACTGGAGCAGCGCCGGCTCAATATGAGCCGCATCCGCGCGAAGAATACGGCGCCAGAATGGACAGTACGCCGGCTGCTGCACAGCCGCGGATTCCGATACCAACTGCATCGCGGGGACCTGCCGGGCAAGCCTGATATCGTATTGCCACGGTTTCGCACAGCTGTCTTCGTGCATGGCTGTTTCTGGCATGGTCACGCCTGCTCCCTGTTTCGTACGCCGGCGACTCGCACAGAATTCTGGCTAGCCAAGATCGCTTTGAACCGCCAGCGCGATGCCACTGCGGTGAGCTTGCTCAAGGAGCTCGGCTGGCGCAGCCTGTTGATCTGGGAATGCGCGCTTAAGGGACGCGGCCGCCTGCCAGAAAGTCAGCTCGCTCAAAAAGTTACAGCCTTCTTGAACAGCGACGCCATGTTCGACGAGATTGCAGAGAAACGTATTTCACCGACAGCGGAGGAGATTTTATGAGCCAAGCCCTGCCGGTTCCGCCAACAGATCCGTCGGACGCGCTCGCTGACTTAAGCGACATTGCGTTGCTTCGATTGCGCGCCCGGGTGGCGGCGGAGCTCAAGCGACGCGGACTGGCGTTGAATGTCGGGCAGGTCGCTGAAAACCTTGCGATCGCCCTCTACAACGCTACTCCGGGTCGTCCCAATCTACAGCCTGCGCCGACCGGCACGCAGAATGTCGATGCCCTCTCCCGGCGCGGCGACCGCTATTCGATCAAGGGCGTGCTCGATGCGCGTAAGACCGGTACCGTCTATCCGGATCGCGATGACCGGGAGAAGCAGCTATTCGAATATTTGATCGTCGTGCGCATCGATTCCGACTGGCAGCTGCTGGCGATTTACGAGTTCGACTGGAAAACGTTCTGCGAGGTTCGCAGCTGGGACAGCCGGATGAATGCCTGGTATGTGGGGCTTGCAGCAAAGACGCTCGCGCGAGCGACGCAGTTCACGCCCCAGCCAGGCTAGTGCCTCGCCATGAGCCTCTGAAACTCACGGGCGCGTCCCAGGGACTTTTCGTGCGGCCTTTGGGAAACATGTGCGGCAGGAGTTCAATCGGCGCTGTGAATGTCGCGAAAACTTGCGATTGCTGCGACTAGATTGGCATGAACCCAGGCGGCCTTCTCGTCACGAGTGAAAAGTCCGTCGAAGTAAGTGGCATACACAGCGAAACCGAGATCGATGAGATCATTGCTCATTCGATCCATGCGCACCACCGCTTGACTGCCGCCGCGGATCCACCAGAGCAGATTGATCACTATCCCCAGTGCATACCGAAAGAGATAGGCGCGGCACACGAGGGTTTCGTCGAGGCCCTCCCACTCGATTTCGTAATAGCCTGCCAAAGTTTCCCAAATCTGCAACGCGGCGCCGAAGGTGGTGAAGACCATCTCTTCGGTGTACTTGCCGTTCGTCCTGATAATCCGAAGCTCCTGGTGATTGAACATCTGCTCCTGCATCTCAGGAAAAGACACGGCGATGTCCATCGCGCCTTCGATCAACGAAGGTTGCAGAGTTCGTGCCCAGTCCCATAACGAGTTCAATTGAGCCGCCGCCAAGTCGCCCATTGGTTCGTCAGACCTTACGAGGCGAACAAGTTCGCCGATCTCTCCTTCAGGTCCTTCGAAGACCAGTCGTTTCAAATCCTCAGCGACCGCAGGATCCAAGCTCGATATCTGGCCCCCAGACCGAAGGAGGATCACCTGCTCAGCATAATCGCCGACGACAGAAAGCCCCAATCTCAGCCCTTCTAAGGATTGCTGCTTGTAGAGTTCGTACCACGCGAGATCCGGGAGTATCGCCAGATTGCCGCATTCTTGCTTAAAGTAGCGGCGGAGTTCGTCCGACTGCAGCATATTGCTGTCGATCACGTAGGCCTTCATGATCATCCTCGTTGAGCGGGTGCTAATGTCCCGTCTTCACGATTGCTGGAATCGCTGCAGGAACTTGGATAGCGAAGCGTGGTCATCTGTGACAGTAAAACTCTGGACCACGATCTCATCGCCGCCACGCGTCCGTCCGCAGCTCCTTGAGTACCGCCCGAAGCAGGCATTGGGTTATTCGACCACCTTTTATGAGGGCCGCAGAAATCGATCCAATGCTCTTTCTGCTAATTTCGCTAATTGCATCCCCGCGATTCAGAGCTGGGGGTTGAAACTAGATAAGTTATTTCTTGTTCGCGGAAAAGCCGTTGTCGCAGGACGAACACCTTAGGTGACGCTACAGCGAGCATGAACGAAAAATTGGCTCGCACTGACGGGTGCGTGTACCGCATCCGCTGCCAATGGCCACTCCGCCACCAATAGTCCGGTCGCTGCCGGAGCCGTTTAGCAGTGTCTAGCGCTCCCAGCATGTCTCGGTAGCGAGATACTCCCATACGACAGTCTTCACCCTCACGGCGTCGGACCAGTCTATAGAATAGCGGTAGCGACCGGGCTCGACCGTGGTCCAGCCGCCGACCATCGCTTCCTCGTCGAGCAGTTGGACGGTCATGCGACTTCCGACTTCTGGCCAAACAGAAAGTTCCGCGCCGGTACCGACAGTCTCGAAGGCGTCGCGCTGCTCTCGACTCAACTGCTCCAGCGGTACGAATGCAACGTGATCAGGCGCTTCGAGCAGCGGCTCGCCGATCTCGTGATAGGCGTGGCCCCGAGCGTTTTTTACAATGACGCGCCGTACCTTGTCGGGGTGGGGAAAGAGGGTGAACGGCTGGAGGTTTTCGAACAAAAGAAGCTGTCCGTCCGGCCCTTTCTTCAGAGATCGGACTACGTGCCGGTTACTCCGCAGAATGGCTGCCGCTTCGGGATGTTTCGTCGGATCGGGATAGAGGCTTCCAGCCATAACCGCGTGAAGCACGCAAAGGAGGTAGTTCTCGTCTGGCGCGAAGCTGGAATTGCAGCGTCGACAGACGATAACCTGTGGAAGATAGTCCATTTCATCCCCCGCGCCGCTGTCATAGTCGGCGCCCCGTTCTCGAAGTGTCTTCGTCAGGAGCGACTTGGTCGGAACATGGTCGCGATTGCTCTCGACGTCGGCAATCACCGCGCCACAGTGGATGCACCAGGCCTTAAGCCGATCGTCAGTGAAATCCTCAATTTCTCGCACCCGCCGAATCCTTCGTTAGTGTTGTTTGTCTTCGCAGTGAGCGATCACCTGAACGAAGGTAAGGAACCTACGACAAGCTGTTTTCGATCGCAGCTACATAGGCGGGAACTGTTGAAATTTGGTCCGTGCGCCAGCGCCCAGGCAATCGTGAATTCCGCCATACTGACTGCCAAGAGTAGAGCCTCGGTTCAGGTTTTTTCAAGTTGCCTGAAATCCGTATTACGTCCCGAAACCAGATCGGTGTTTTGGTTTGCCAACCAAAAATCGAAAAGGTCAGTCTCCAGCGTAATCTTTTCGAGATGCGTTATCTGCTTGGTCTCTTCCTCGTCAAAGGGAGCAGCCAAGCCATCAAGGGTGCCAGCATCCCCGATGATCACATAATCAAATGCCTTTATTTCGAGCTGTTCCACGCCAATCTGCGAGGAAGATAACCGCAGTTTCGCTTTCGGAAGGACGCCAACTCTCAAGATGTCCGGGCATACGACTTCGAAATAGGCGGGCTCATGGCCGACGGGCGGATGCAGGTAAAGGTGGGCGGGTGCGATGAGCTCAGAGGACACAGAGAACGCAAGCGCGGCGGTTCGGTCTCTGGTCCTGTCGCGATAAACCTTGAGAGAAAGCACCTCTTCGCGGAGGCGGCCTGATGTTGTCTGAAATTGAATCGTACCTTGGCTTGCCATCGCAATTGTGCGGAGATCCTCTTCGCTCTGTATTTCAGAGAGGGTCGTGAAATAGCCATAGGCAATATTCGTCAGCTTTCTGGTGCCGGCGAGATTCCATGCGGATGACCAGAGCTCGCCACTCGACTTGATATTTCTCGCGTTGGCTGGGGTCGTATGGTGATAGAGTTGCAGCAGGAAATCTCCGCCTCCATCCGGACTGCATAAGCCGCTTGCAAACGATGCCAGTGCTCGCGGGCCTTCAAACGTGCAGCGATATATTTGCGCACCATCATCATAAACGCGGACTCGGTCTTCGGACCGAATACGCACCACGAGGCGCTCTCGCTTTGTCGTTCGAGGATGACCTACGTCCAAATTGAAATCGGCGAAATGCCGCCCAGGCTCGATGTTGAAGGAGAGCAGGGGAGGGCCAAAAAATGTGGGTAAGAAAAAGCGATAACCGCCGACCGCTATCAATACGTCCGGAACAAGGTAGCTGCGGCCTTCGCTGTGTCCTAGTCGCAGCTTCAGGAAACCCTCGTAGGCGCGGCGGCTGTTGCCTTGCAAACCAATCGTGGAGGACCAACGACTCGGAAGGCCCGCCAAATTACCCCAACTGTCTCTGAATTGCGCCATCGCGCCATCGCCTTTACATATTTGAGCAACGTATCGTTGTTGCCAATCCATTTAAGTCGGCATTCCAAGTAGGAACTGGCAGTTCGACTATCAATCGCACTCCGGCCGTGCCGGCACCCGGTTACAAGAATAACCTGACTTCCGGCTTCGCACGTAGAAGACTCGAGTCGCAGAGATGATGGAGATCGGCAGACAATTGTGCGCCAGTGGGTCGGATGTTACGAGCACTTTGGTGCATTTTGAAAAATGAAATTGCCCATGATCCTTTTGTGGGCCGATAGTTCTGCTTGATTTCTCGACTCTCGGCGCGAATAGACGCGATCTCAGGAAAAGTCTACGCGATGGGTATATCGCGGCTTCAACTCGCATGGGAGGACTGGTGACTAGCTGGGTCTGTGCATTCTGTGGACCAACGGATCGGAAGCGAACCAAGGAACACCTCTGGCCCGCGAGCCTCCATCGACGCGTCGTAGCCTTGCTCGACGGGGGCGAGCAAAAATTCTGGGTTGCCCGTTTGGATAAGGCTCTTTCAAACGAACCTACTATTCGGGATGTTTGTGCAGTCTGTAACAACGGCGAATTATCGAAGCTTGATAATTATATCTGCGAGGCCTTCGATCGTGATTTTTGTGTAATTCGCGAGCGTGGAGAGAAGGTTTCACTGGATTACGACTATCACCGGCTTAAACGTTGGTTGCTTAAGATGTCGTACAACTCAGCACGTATGAGCGGCGCCGACGTGCCCCTGTTTCAGCCGTTGCTTCCGTATATAATGGGGCAGAGCCTGCCCGCAGGACGGAATATAAAGCTCTTCCTGGAGATGACATATCCCAGCGAAATACCCGCGGACGAGCTGCAAGACGGAATGCCGGCGGCCGTGAGGCCGGCCGTAAACCGTGTCGGGTTCTTTGGCTGCCCGACGCCGAGCGGCATGAAGTGGCTGCGGGCGGTCCATTTGAGGAGCTTCACTTTCCTTCTGGCGTTTTTACCACCGACGGCGAGCGCGGCGTCGATGCACGCTTTCGTCGACGAGCTCCTCTCGAGCCGCCCTTCAGCGCGCGAGCTTCGGGCTTCAATGTCTCGAGTAACGTTGCAGTGTGACGGGATCGATTGCTGGACATCACTAAAGTCAGGCATGACTCATCGCATTGAGTCCAAACGAAATCACTGACCAGCAAGGCGAGGATGATTGTCTAGTCAGGCAAGGCTCGGAGCGCTCGATATCAAACGACGGCAGAGTGCCCTTCTCAAGCAACCCAAGATGCGGACATTTAATCTCGCTGCGGTGCTGGGCAGCTTTCCGCCGCTCAGTTGAACCCGTTGATCGACACACGACCTTTGAAATCGAATAGTCGCATCAGAACGCGCATGCTGCAACCCGTACGACGGCGAATTGCTTCTTGGCGCACTTTTCGTTCCCTCTGCGGAAAAGCGGTCTTAGCTTGTTCGGGCGTAACGGATAAGCTTTGTTCAGCGGCGCCCCACCGCGCACCGTCTTTGGTTTCGACTTCGCAAAGATCGATTGGTGCAATGTCGTTCAAGAGCGCGATTGCTCGGCTAGGCGAGAGACGCCATCCAAGTGGCAAAGCAAGTTCCGAGTGGGCGATTCGATGTTCGTAGAAACCATTGTCGACGTGTGAGGTGATGTCCAGCGCAGGATTGCGCTGTCCTTCCTGAAGGCGGTTCAAAGCTCGGCGCGCCTCGCTGACACGGGCGCTGAGCAGCGCCAGGAGTGGATCGACGAACGTCGGATCTGCGTGTGGCTTCGTGTCTAGCGTAGGGTCGGCGGCAAAGGCGACATGAGCCAGGAACAGCGGCAGCTTGCAGTTCTTCCAATCGGCGTCGCTCAGGAAGCTCTCGGTGAACACGACGCTGAGGGTGCTGCAGTCGCCCCTTTTCAGGGACACAATCCGAATCTTTCTGATGGCGGAGATCAAGTTCGATGCAGTCAATGCTCCGGTGTTATCCGCATAGCCGCCATCAACAAGAACGTGCTGTGCCTTGCCATCGTTGAACACGGCCGATTGCGTCAGGAACGGAAAACGCGCGCTGGCTACAGCCGCATTGATTATCGTCTCACCGATTGCCTCACCGGGGGAACTCTCCGCCAATGAGAACGTCTTAAGTTCGCCGGAGACCTCGAAACGGATCGGGGAAAAGATGACGCGCGATCCTGATCGGGCGTCCGTCGTCACGAACAGCAAAGCTGCATCCTCGGGCATGTTCGATAGCGTGTCGCTTGTCGATCCCAAAGCGAGCGACAGCGTCTTCGCAAGAGTGCTCCCGCCGTCCGGGAGTGTGTTCCAGAACGGCATTAGCCAAGCGATTGGCTGACGGAGGAGCAGATTGGCGAGAACCGGGGAGAGAAGATCAGCGGTAATCGCATCGGGAATGTCTTTTGGCGCAAGGTCGTCGCGACACTGCATATCCGCTTGAGGATGGTTCAATGCGCGTTCCATGACGAAACCGAGCGCGCCGCCCGATACGCCGACGGTTGCGAAGACCTGCGTTTTCAATTGGGGGCAATAGTGCGTGAGCGCCCGGTAGCCTAGAAAGCTATGTGCGGCCGCATATATTCCGCCGCCCTCTGCCGACATGATGATCAGGGGCAGCGGTCGGTTCGCCTCTTCATATCGATCGACGGCGTCATGGCGCGTTGCTAGCCAGATTTCTAGCGCTTCCTTTGCAGTCCGACCCGGCTGTGTCTTACCCACCGGGATTGTCGCGAACTGCTTGTTGAAGGCAGCAACGGCCAGCCATACCAACAGGAAACATAAAGCGGATTTCGGATACTGCATAATCGCCGCGATAATCAGGGTAGGAAGTAATAGTCCCAGCGAAAATATCGTGATGGGACCGAGCGTGGTCGGTAGCCACACCGGACTGAACGCGAGAAAGAGTGAAATCACACCGTAAAGAAATCCAAGAGTGGCCAAGACAGTGTTTTTTCGTGACACTACACGTGGCGATGAGAGCGGCGACCATCGGGCCACCGCCCAGCCTACGAGAATAGCGGGAACCGATAGATACGCGCTGTATGGAGCCGACAGCGCACCGAGACCTGCGAGTGTCAACGCCGGCAGCAGGCAAACGACCGTATCGAAGATTGAGAGGCGCGCGTCATCAAGCCGAACCAAGCAGATGACGAACGGCATCAGCGCCAGGATGAAAAAGCCAACGGCCAGCCCAGCATATTGCTTTTGGTCGCTCATTGCGACGAAAGTGTCAGTCAGTTGCGCCGGCTGGACCAAGCATAACAAAATGACGATAGCGCAAAGGAACAGCAAGGGAAGGCGCCGCACGACCCAACGCTGTTTAACGACGACAAGGAGAAGCAGCCCCGCAGCTGCAAGTCCGGCAAGAATGCTCAAAGCTGTTGAGCTCATCGCGCACTCTTACACAAACGTCGCACCTTGCGCTCTAGAGCTTCCGCACTCGGATCGGGCGGGCGAAAGCGGTTCAAGATCGGCGCATACATGAACTTGAGCTTGCTACGCAGCGGCCCGTCAATTGAGAGCTTTGAGGCATCGAGCGGCGCTGAACTGTAAACCAAAAAGCCGCGGATATCGCCCTTTGCTCGGTAGACGCCGCGAATCAATTCGCCGAGCTCCAGCCGGAGATTGGCCGAGCCAGTAAAAGTTGAGCCGTGCACGACGATGACGTCAGGATTTTGCGCGACAATGTCCGGCATTATGCGGGCGGCTTCTGATTGACCAGGCTGCCGTTCAGCATTCGAAATAGGTACGTATCGGAAGGATGAGAGGACGTAAGTAGCACCGATCAAGTCCTCTACGGCGTCCAGCGCCGGGCGTTCGTGATAGTCAATATGGGTCACGCGGCAATTGCCCGTTTGTGCAACGGCAGCGATCGGCGACAAGGCTGCCAGGGTGATGAGGAAGGCGAATACCCGGCACCATTGTGTGACCGAGTAAGAAACCCCGGCTGCACGATCGGCAAGAAGCTTTATTGGCAATGCGTGTTCGTCGAGATCAGATGCCCGTTGTATCGTCATTAACCGGATCTCACTTTGCATCCGTTTTACTGGGAAGCCCGCCGATACCATAGGTAGACGTTATGCTGGTGGTTCGTATCTGGCGGCCAAGTTCAAAAAGCGGGATCAAAAGTTCAGCTGCGCGATCATCGGGCAGTGGTCCGAAATTGCCAGGACCTGATCTTTCCCGTTCGGATTGCCTGCTCTGTTGCCGCCATAGCTCCCTATGCTCAGGTGCTCGGCCGGGCCGTTGCTGTCGATGCCGGGTCCGACGAGGATATGATCGAGCCCCACTGGATTGCGGCATCCGAGGTAGGTGTCAGACGAGAGCAGTTGCGTTTCGGGCGTGGTCAGGTCGCGGATTTCTGCCTGGGTGCAGAGTGCCTGTCCGGCATCGCTGATCTGGCAGTGCTCATCGAGAATCTTGAGGTTGGCAGCCGCCGGCTGACCGTCGGCGACTTCTTCTATGAGAGACCGGGACAACACGCCCGCTGGTCGCGGCGTCGAGGTCCCGCTGGCGTCGGTCCTGGCCGGTCGCTGGTCGCGCAACTCATGCCAGAAGTTACGGTTGAAATCACCGAGGAGAACGATCTTGGCTCCGTCGGCCGCCGCGCGCTCGATCCAGCTTTCGAGCGGATTGACCTGCTGCTGCAGGATCGTGCAGTCCCTAGCAGTTCCCTCCAGGTTTCCGCCGTCGAAAGGCGATACGCAGCTGGACTTGAGGTGGACATCCATGACGCGAAGCAGTTTGCCGTCAATCTTAAGCGTGAGTGCAAGGCCCGGGCGCGGCCGCTTGTCGTCGGGGTTGGTGGGCAGGCTGAGCGCATCCTCAATCGCACAGGACACCTTTTCGCCCAACGTCTTCTTCCAGACAATGACCAGGCGCTGCACCTTGTAGCCCGTGACGGGGCAGAAATCGTAGTCGAGGCCACCGTTCGGGAGGACTTCCCTGACAGACTGTTCGCCGCTGACCTCCTGGAAAGCAATGATGTCGGCGGGTATGGCCCGCGATATGAAGCTCGCGATCTGCTCCTGCCGCTTCCGGTAGGCTTCGAGACTGACACGAACGGCGCCCCCGGCGAAGTAGACGCTGCAGACCGGATAGCGGCTCACGTCCCAACCCTCGATCTTGAAGACGTCGATGTCCCATCCTGGCTTGAAGCCCGCCTCCTGGGACGGCTTGAATTTGCCGGTCGCGGGATCTTCGACATAGTTCTTCGAACATCCGCCGATCCATTGCTGCGCCGTCTCGAGGTCCATGTGCCAGCCGAGGTTCCAGGTGGCGATGGTAATCTGGCTCGCCTGTGCCTCGGCGAATCCGAACAGAACAAAAATGCATGCTGCCAGATACCTGACCATGGACGTCTCCCTCGCCTCAAAGTTGATCGTAGGAAGTGAATTACAATTTGCTTGTCTACGCAAGTGTTCCTCGAGCGCACGCGCGTCGATTTTCGAACTTACCTAAGATCGCACGATAGGTGTTTCGGGTAATCTGGGGGGATCGATCGGAGGATGTGTTGTGCCGATCGTACCCGCGAGATCGAGCTGCGTCCTTGTCTCGATCGATCCGCTGTTTGCGCCAAATCGGACGCGGCCTCGCACCTTGCTACAGCTTGAGATCGAGTTGCGGCTGTTCCTCGGTCCCGTCGTTGGGCTGATCGTTGGTCAGCGACGAGAGTGTCACCCCCAACAGGCGCACGGACAGCTTGAAGGGATAGACGGTTGCCAGAAGTCCAGATGCAGCGTCGAATACATCCGCCATGTTAGTGAACGGCACTGTGCCGGTCCGGCTGCGCGTCGCCTGGGTGAAGTCCGAGTATTTGATCTTTACGGTCACTGTCTTGCCGCTGATCCCTTGGGCCTCGCAGTAGCGCCAGACCTTCTCGGCAAGCGGCTTCAACTCTGCGGTCGCGCCTTCGAGATTATCGATGTCCTCGACGAATGTGTCTTCCGCGCCTACCGATTTGCGGATGCGGTCGGGTCTGACCTGGCGCTCGTCAATGCCACGGGCGATGCCATAGAAATACGGACCTGACTTGCCGAAGTGCTCCTGCAGGAAGGTGAGCGTCTTCGATTTCAGATCGAGCCCGGTTTCGATCCCGTATTTGCGCATGCGCTCGGCGGTCGCCGGCCCGACGCCGTGGAATTTCTTGACCGGCAGGGTTTCGACAAAGCCTGGCCCATTCTTCGGGGTGATGACGGCCTGGCCGTTGGGTTTGTTCAGGTCACTGGCCATTTTGGCGAGAAACTTGTTGTAGGAATGCCGGCGGAGGCGTTGAGCCCGGTGACCTGCTTGATCTTCGCGCGGATCTCCAGGGCAATCTCGGTGGCAATTTCCATGCCTTTCAGATTCTCGGTGACATCGAGGTAGGCCTCGTCCAGCGACAGCGGCTCTATCAGCGGCGTGTACTCGGCGAAGATTTCACGGATTTGCTGGGAAACCGCCTTATAGACGTCGAAGCGCGGCGGCACGAAAATCAGGTCTGGACATTTCCGTTTTGCGGTGACCGACGGCATGGCCGAATGGACACCAAAGGCCCGCGCCTCATAGCTTGCGGCAGCCACCACACCGCGTGCCGCCGATCCGCCGACGGCGAGCGGCTTGCCGCGGAGTTCCGGATTGTCGCGCTGTTCGACCGACGCGTAAAATGCATCCATGTCGACGTGGACGATTTTCCGGATTGGGATGTTGCTCATGTCGTCCATGGCGGCTTTTACAAGAAGGGCTGCAGGTTCGGCGTCTCCGGTTGAAGGTTTTACACCGAAACAAAGAGAGAACATAGCAGTCTTCGCCGCGATATCAACAATCGGAGTTACCGGGTCCTGAATGCGGTGAAACTACTGGCCTGCCGAGGCGTTCTGTTCCTGTGACAATATCAGCAGGAGAACAGTCCCATGATCGCAAGCGCGGACCGTCGGTGAAACTCGCCACCTACAATGTCAACGGCATCAACGGCCGGCTAGACGTGTTGCTGCGCTGGCTTGACGAGGCGGCGCCGGATGTCGTGTGTCTGCAGGAACTGAAAGCGCCGGACAACAAGTTTCCGCGTCGAGAACTTGAGCGCGCCGGCTACGGCGCCATCTGGCATGGCCAAAAATCCTGGAATGGAGTGGCCATTCTAGCGCGTGGACAAGATCCCCTCGAAACGCGGCGCGGCCTGCCCGGCGATCTAGACGACACGCATAGCCGCTATATCGAGGCGGCAATCGACGGCATGATTATCGGTTGCCTCTATCTACCCAATGGCAATCCTGCGCCGGGACCGAAGTTCGACTACAAGCTGCGCTGGTTCGAACGGCTACATGACTATGCGGCGGAGCTGCTCGAGCTAGATATCCCCGTCGCTCTCGTTGGCGACTTCAATGTCATGCCGACCGACCTCGACGTCTACAAACCTGAACGGTGGCGGGACGATGCGCTGTTCCGACCGGAGGTGAAAGCGGCGTACGCCGCGCTCGTTGACCAGGGGTGGACGGACGCGGTGCGGCACCTACATCCCGATGAGCGGATCTACACGTTCTGGAAATATTTCCGAAATGCCTTTGCCCGCGACGCGGGGCTGCGGATCGATCACTTCCTGCTAAGCCCCGCACTTGCTGACAATCTCAAGCAGGCCAAGGTCGACAAGTCGGTGAGAGGCTGGGACCACACGAGTGATCATGCACCGGTTTGGATCGAACTGCTTTAGACCGGGCCAGGCTCAGAAAAGGCTCGCCTGGGCGACCGGTTCTCCGGACTTCGTCACGATCGTCGAGCCGTAAGGCTCCCGGGATGCTACGATTAGCGCATCGTCGGGCAGCGGACGGGCAAGCGCTTTTGCCTCGTCCCATGGCGCGCGCATCCAAACATCGGTCTCTTCCTTGGTCAGCAGCAGGACCGGCATGGCCTTCTCATGAATAGGCTTCACCAGGTTGTTCGGATCGGTGGTCAGGAAACCGTAGAGGTCATCGGTTGTCAGTCCATCCTTGACCTTCCGCACGCTCGTCCATTGTGGGACATGGATGCCAGCAAAGAACATCAGGGGCTTGCTTTCATCGCGCGCGAACCAGGCGTTTGGGGTCCTGCCACCCTCTTCCTTGCTGGCTGGATCGGGCTCCGCGAAACTGGTTACAGGGACAAGGCAGCGATGCTCGACACCAAACCAACGCTTCCAGTGCGGAAAATTGAGAGTGCGGACATTCGTGGTGCCGCCGTCCACCTGATCACGCAGCAGGGCCTCGAAGTCGACCTCCTTGCCCTTGGCTCGCAGTTTTTCGGCCTTCTTCTCAGCTTCTTTCTTGAGAGCGAATAGTGGGGAGGGCAGACCCCAGCGCACATGCACCAGATGCTTTCTGCCATCGGCCGTATTGCGCACGATCGGCCCCATCTGATCCGGGTTCATTTGGTACGCCGGCATGAGATTGATCATGCTCTCGGCGTCCTGAGCCCACTTGGCAACCCAATCCTTGTCTTCCATGCGGTACAGATTGCACATGGGCAGTGACCATTCCCGTGAACACTGCGAGCATCGTAACCGATGGAATTGCCAAATGCCAACCGGCGGGTCGTAGTTGCGAATCCGGGAATTTTTTTCCTGCTTTGACTAAATCACTGCAATTGGCCCATGGCCATGATTCGCAAAGCGAATCTCTTGGTCTCCTAAAGTTGAGAGATAATATTCCTATTCTCGGTTGCTTGACTCTTCGGTTACATCGGAACAGATAGAGAACATCTGCATTCGAACGACATGAAGTCGAAACTCCAACACGGCCTTCAAGGGACGCGTGAATGATGACTGTTGCCCGCAACAGGGTAATTACCGATCTACGCGAGCGCATCGCATCACTCGAGGGCGGTTCGGCGAGGAAGGTCGGCTGCCTTGCTTTTGGGGTTTCCGAAATAGACGCCGTGCTTCCGGGCGGCGGTCTGGCCTATGGCGCCTTGCACGAGTTCGCGGGTGGCGGGTCCGGAACGGTCGATGGTGCTGCCGCCGCACTCTGTGTGGCGGGGATCGCTGCGCGAACCAAGGGGCAGATCCTCTGGTGCATGACGCGTCCGGATCTGTTTTTCCCGGCGCTGGCGTTGGCGGGTCTTCATCCCGATCGCGTGGTCTTTGCCGAAGCCGATAGGGAAGAAGATGTCCTGGCGACCATGGAGGAAGGTCTTGGTTACGGTGGCCTGGGCGCCGTGGTCGGTGAACTCGTCCGTCTTCCCATGACCGCGTCTCGCCGGCTTCAGCTTGCGGCCGAGAAGACCGGAACGATGGGGCTGGTCGTGCGACGATGGCGACGGCAGACAGAGGCATCGGATTTTGGCCAGCCGACGGCCTCGACATCCCGGTGGCGCGTCAGCGTACTGCCATCGGAAGAGCTGCCGGTTCCGGGCGTCGGGCGGCCGCGATGGCTGCTGGAACTGATGAGAGTGAAAGCGGGTGAGTGCGCAGAGTTTATCGTAGGAGCGTGCGATGCCACGGGTCGTATCCATTTATCTTCCGCATCTCGCGATCGACAGGATCAGGCGGGCCAATGGCGTGGGAATGCTCACCGCTGAGCGGCCACTTGTCGTCGTCGCGAAGAGTGGTTCCAAACGCTGGATTGCGGCCCCGGATGAAACGGCCCGATCGGCGGGCCTTCATATCGGCATGCCGGCAGCCAAGGCGCAGGCCATCGTGCAGGGCCTGCAGATGGTCGACGCCGATCCGATCGCGGACACTGCCGCCCTCGAACGCCTCACGCTCTGGGCGTTGACGCAGTACACGCCGATTGTCGCAATGGATGCGCCCGACGGCATCGTCATGGACACCGAGGGCGCCGATCATCTCCAGGGTGGCGAGGATCTGATGCTGTCCGGCATCGTCAATCGCTTCCGAGCCAAGGGGTTGACCGCGCGGGTTGCGATTGCCGATAGCTGGGGTGCGGCGCATGCGCTGGCACGGGTGAGCCCGCGCGATACTCTGATCGCTGCGCGGGGCGAGACATCCCGCTTCGTTGAGCGGCTGCCGGCATCATCCTTGCGGTTGCCCTCTGAAATCGTCGTCGGCCTGCGGACCCTCGGGTTTCAGACGATCGGCGAGCTGTCGGCCACACCACGCGCGCCGCTTGCCCTTCGCTTCGGTCCCGAAATCGGCCGTCGTCTCGACCAGATGTATGGGCGGTTGCCGGAGCCGATCGATCCGATCCGTCCCATGGATGTTATCAAGGTCAGCCGCGCCTTCGCCGAGCCGATCGGCGCGCCTGAGACCATCGCCAAATATGTCTCGCGGCTTGTCGTTGAACTCTGCGAAGCGCTCCAGCAAAAGGGCCTCGGTGTTCGCCGCGCAGACCTTCTCGTCCACAAGGTCGACAATACCATGCAGGCGATCCGCGCTGGAACCGCGAAACCCGCTCGCGATGTGGCCTGGCTGATAAAGCTCTTCAAGGACCGGATCGAGAAGATCGAGCCGGGCTTTGGGATCGAGAAACTCTCGCTGGTTGCCGTCATCGCCGAACCGCTCACTGAGGTGCAGAAAGCGTCCTCCCTGATCGAGGAGGAGATCGTTGATATTGCGCCGCTGATCGACGTGATCGGCAATCGCGGGCAGCGTGTGTATCGCATGGCGCCTGTGGCGAGCGACGTGCCCGAGCGTAGCGTCAAGCGCGTCAGTGCGGTTGCCGAGGAAACCGGTGCGTCATGGAGCTTGCATTGGCCCCGGCCCGTTCGCCTCCTCTCCCGTCCGGAACTGATCGAGGTGATCGCGCTCATGCCCGATCATCCGCCCGTCTCGATGACCTGGCGCGGCAAGCGACGGCGGGTGAAACGTGCCGATGGCCCGGAGCGCATTTTTGGCGAGTGGTGGACGAGGGGCTCCGAGTTCGACGCGGTGCGCGACTATTTCGTGATCGAGGACGAGGGCGGCGAACGGTTCTGGATATTCAGGTCGGGCGACGGCATCGATGCGGCGACCGGCTCGCATAAATGGTTCCTGCATGGGATCTTCGCATGAGATATGCCGAGCTCCAGGTCACAACACATTTCTCGTTCCTGCGCGGAGCATCGTCGGCGGTTGAACTGTTTGCGACCGCCAAGGCGCTCGGCATCGAAGCGCTCGGCGTCGTCGACAGAAACTCGCTCGCCGGCATCGTCCGGGCTCTGGAGGCGTCGCGCGCCACAGGCGTTCACCTCGTGGTCGGTTGTCGTCTCGATCTGCAGGACGGCATGTCGATCCTGGTCTATCCGACCGATCGTGCCGCCTATTCGCGCCTGACCCGTTTGCTGACGCTCGGCAAAGGCAGGGGCGGAAAAGCCAACTGCATCCTGCATCTTGACGACGTTGCCCTCTATGCCGAAGGCCTGATCGGCATTCTGGTGCCCGATCTGCCCGACGAGACCTGCGCGCTGCAGCTCAGAAAGATGGCGGAGATGTTCGGGGACCGGGCCTATCTGGCCCTTTCCCTTCGCCGGCGGCCGAACGACCAGATGCGGCTACACGAGCTGTCGAACATGGCCACACGCTTCAAGGTGAAGACCGTTGTGACGAATGATGTTCTTTTCCACGAACCGTCGCGCCGTCAGCTGCAGGACGTCGTCACCTGTATTCGCACCAGAACCACGATCGACGACGTCGGTTTTCAAAGGGAGCGTCATGCGGATAGATTCCTCAAGCCGCCCGAAGAGATGCAGCGGTTGTTCCCCCGTTACCCGGAAGCATTGGCCCGGACGATGGAAATCGCCGATCGCTGTCGGTTCTCGCTCGAGGAACTGACCTATCAATATCCTGAGGAGGCAATTGTCCCTGGCAAGGACGCCCAAGCGTCTCTTGAGCATTATGTCTGGGAATGCGCGCCTGCGCGCTATCCGGAAGGTCTGCCGCAGAATGTTTTGAAAATCATCCGGCATGAGCTCGACCTCATCCGGACCATGAAATACGCACCCTACTTCCTGACCGTGTTTTCGATCGTCCGATATGCCCGCAGCCAGGGCATCCTCTGCCAGGGACGGGGATCTGCCGCCAACTCCGCCGTCTGTTACATCCTCGGAATCACGTCGATCGATCCCGAGACGAACGATCTGCTTTTTGAGCGCTTCGTTTCCCAGGAGCGCGACGAGCCGCCGGACATCGACGTCGACTTCGAGCACGAGCGGCGCGAAGAGGTCATTCAGTGGATCTACAAGACCTACACACATCAGAAGGCAGCACTGTGCGCGACCGTGACACGATATCGTGCGAAAGGTGCGATCCGGGATGTCGGCAAGGCACTCGGTCTGCCGGAGGATATGATCAAGGCGCTATCGTCAGGCATGTGGTCCTGGTCGGCCGAGCTGGTCGGCGACCGGAACCTGCGCGAACTCAACCTCAATCCCGACGACCGTCGCCTCGCACTGACGCTGAAACTTGGGCAGCAGCTGATGGGAGCCCCCCGGCATCTCGGCCAGCATCCGGGTGGTTTCGTGCTGACGCATGATCGGCTCGACGATCTCGTCCCCATCGAGCCGGCATCGATGGTCGACCGGCAGGTGATCGAATGGGACAAGGATGATGTCGAAGCCCTGAAGTTCATGAAGGTCGATGTCCTGGCGTTGGGGATGCTGACCTGCATGGCAAAAGCATTCAAGCTCATAGAGGAGCATAAGGGCGAAACGATCGACCTGGCGAATATCGAACAGGAAGACTCTGCGACCTATGCGATGATCCGCAAGGCCGACACGCTCGGCACCTTCCAGATCGAAAGCCGGGCTCAGATGGCGATGTTGCCGCGGCTGAAGCCCCGGACCTTCTACGATCTCGTCATTCAGGTCGCCATCGTCCGACCCGGGCCGATCCAGGGTGACATGGTGCATCCCTACCTGCGCCGTCGCGAGGGGAAGGAACCGGTCGTCTACCCGACCCCCGAACTGGAAGCCGTGCTTGGAAAGACACTCGGCGTGCCTCTCTTCCAGGAGTCGGCCATGAAGGTGGCGATGGTCTGCGCCGGCTTTACCGGCGGCGAGGCCGATCAGCTTCGTAAATCGATGGCCACGTTCAAATTCACCGGCGGCGTCTCAAAGTTCAAGGACAAGCTCGTCTCCGGCATGGTGAAGAATGGATATTCGCCGGAGTTCGCTGAAAAGACCTTTTCGCAGCTCGAAGGTTTTGGCTCCTACGGATTTCCGGAGAGCCACGCTGCGAGTTTCGCGCTCATCGCCTACGCCTCAAGCTTCGTGAAATGCCATTACGCCGACGCTTTCTGCGCGGCCTTGATCAACAGCCAACCGATGGGTTTCTACGCGGTCGCCCAGATCGTCGGCGACGCCCGCAACCACGGTGTGGAGATCCGGCCGGTCTGTATCAACCGCTCTCGCTGGGACTGCACGCTCGAGCCGGTAGTGGGTGACCAGCGCCGCCATGCCGTCCGCCTGGGTATGCGTCTGGTGCGTGGACTGGCCGCAGTCGATGCGGCACGCATCGTGGCCGCCCGTGCCGATCAGCCCTTCGACAGCGTCGATGACGTGTGGCGGCGCGCGAGCGTTCCGGCAGCATCGTTGGTCGAACTGGCGGAGGCCGATGCTTTCCTGCCATCGCTCGAACTTCAGCGCCGGGATGCGCTGTGGGCGATCAAAGCTTTGCGCGACGAGCCACTGCCGCTCTTTGCTGCTGCGGCCGAGCGCGAGATGAAGACGATTGCCGAGCAGCACGAACCTGATGTCAAACTCCGGCAGATGACAGATGGCCACAACGTTATCCAGGACTACAGCCATACCGGCCTGACCCTCCGCGAGCATCCGATCGCGTTCTTGCGCAAGGACCTCGCCGCGCGAAGCATCGTCACATGCGAGGAAGCGATGACTGCCCGCGATGGCCGTTGGTTGATGACCGCGGGCCTCGTTCTCGTCCGTCAAATGCCCGGATCGGCAAAAGGTGTCATGTTCCTAACGATCGAAGACGAGACTGGTCCGGCGAACATTGTCGTGTGGCCAAAACTCTTCGAGCGACGCCGGCGCGTCGTGCTCGGATCGAGCATGATGGCGATCAACGGCCGCATCCAACGGGAAGGGGAGGTCGTGCACCTCATCGCCCAGCAACTGTTCGATCTGTCCGGCGACCTGTCCGCCTTGGCGGATCGCGATGGGGAGTTCAAGCTGCCGACGGGTCGCGGTGACGAGTTCGCCCATGGATCGCCGGGCAGTCCGGATTCGCGGGATCGAGCGCCGACGGTCAAGCCGAGGGATATTTTCGTTCCCGACCTTCATATCGATACGCTGAAGGTGAAAAGCCGGAACTTTCACTAAGGGATTCATCGTAATAGATGATCCTTGATGGAGAATGCGGAGGTTCGAATCCGCTTCAAAGGGAGGGACTTTGGCATCGTTTTCGGGATCGATCGTAAGACGGATCACTGCGCTTATAGAGCGCGCTAACCGGGTGTCGCGCGCAATTTCGACACTCGCTTCAATGCCGCGCGGGTGTCAATAACGACTGCAGTTCCGCCAACCGGGAGCGCCAGAAGACGTCAATGGCCGCGTGAAGGGACGGCCCCTCCTCGTAGGCGCCGAGCGTGTCGCGTTGGTGTCGAGAGTTCGGGGGACCTCAGTCCTTGCAGCCGAGATCGCGCCAGGTATCGTGGCGCCCTTGGCCTGCCAGCGAATAGAGGATCTCACAGCCTCTCCAACCTCTTGCCTCAACGGTGTCCGTAGGCGTTCCTCGTCGCCGAGAACGCTCACAGACACCGTGGCTGCAAAGCCGCCTCGTACGGCAATGCGGTTGCAGAGGGAGTTCAGTCCCTCGTCGCTTTAGCCGCGCATCCGCTCTCCCTGCGGGTCGTAGAAGGGCTGGAGTTGCACCTGTATCGGATAGCGTTTGCCGACGATCTGTACCTCGAAACCGCCCTCATCGATCCATGCTTTCGAAACGCCTTCGTCGCGGTGCAGGCTTGCAAGCCCCAACATTTTGTTCAGACGATAGCCCCACCCTCCGGACGTGACGTGGCCTACAAGCTCATCCCCTCTCCAGATCGGCTCGTTGTGCACCAGATAAGGGCCACTGATATCAAGGTCGGGGACAGAGATCGTCACCGTTCTGAAGCGTGTCGCCGCCCCGCCTGATTTTTGTTTCGCAAGAACGTCCCTGCCGGTGAATTCGCCTTTGTTGAGATCGACAGCAAATCCGAGGCCCGTTTCGTAAGGGGTGTCCTCTTCACCGATATCATGTCCGAAGTGCCGGAACGCCTTTTCGATGCGGCAGCTTCCCATGGCAAACATGCCCATATGCTTCAGGCCGAGCGGGGTTCCAACCTCCAGAATGCGCTCGTAAACACCATGGGTAAACTCGGTCGAGATCAGCAATTCATAACCGAGTTCGCCAACGAAGGATCGTCTGATCGCCCAGACACGTGCATGAGCGAGATCGATTTCCCGCGCTGCGCCAAATGGGAACGTCTCGTTGCTTAGGTCGTCCGTTGTCAGCGCGGAGAGAATCTCGCGAGACTTCGGACCATGGATCGTCAAAAGCGCATAGGACGACGTTGCGTCGAAGATCTCAAAGCGCCAGTCAGGATCGGCGTGCATTTCAAGCCAGGCGCGGTCGCGAACCTGGCTTGGATGTCCCGTGACCAGCAGAAACTTCTGCGATGCAATTCGGGTTACAGTAATATCGGCTTCGATGCCGCCGCGGTGATTAAGGACCTGCGTGTAGACCGACGTTCCGACCGCAACATCCATCTGGGCACCGCAGACCCTATTTAACAAGGTTACTGCATCTGGTCCCTGAATCAGAAGTTTCGCGTACATCGACTGATCCAGAAGCACTGCCGCATCCCGCGCTGCGGCGCATTCTTCGGCCACAAGGGGTGACCAATACTGTTCGCGAGCCGACGGCTTGTCTTGCCAGCCCTCTCCAGAGGGATCGTAGTACATGGGGATCTCCCAGCCGATGCGCTCCGCAAAAACTGCATTTTGCGATTTCAATTTCTCGTGGAGAGGCACCCGGCGCACCCCGCGCGCCGTCTCGATCTGGCGGCCGGCCCAATGGAGGCCGTAGTGAAAACCAACGGATTCACCGACCCGATCCGCGTTGTATGTGGAGTTGGACTGGAATGGATGCGCGCGAGAAGCCAGCATCGAGTTCATGCTTCGGCTGGGATATCCGTCGATCAGCCATTCCGCCATGGTCAAGCCGACGCCACCGGAATTCAGAATGCCGTTAGAATTCATGCCCGCCGCGATATACAACCCAGGCATCTCGGGTGCAGGTCCGAGGTAAGGTCTTCCGTCCGGCGTGAAGCTCTCCGGACCGTTGAAAAATGTCTTGATGCCCATTTCGGCAAGGGCCGGCATGCGAGCGAAGATCGTCTCAAGGATCGGTTCATTGTGTTCCATGTCGAATGGAAGTTCGTCAAACTCAAAGCTATCGGGAATACCTGCTTTCCCCCAGGCCTTTCCAAGTGCTTCGAAGCCGCCGATCAGCAGTTTGCCCGCGTCCTCCTTCCAGTATGTCCGCTCTTCTGCGACGACAAGACAGGGCAGCGTCCGGGGCAGATCGGCGACTGCTTCGGTGACAATGTAGAAATGTTCCGCCGCATGAAGTGGCACTGTGACGCCGTGCGCCTTAGCGAAACGGCTTGTCCACATTCCACCGGCCAGAAGGACCTTCTCGGTCGCAATGACTCCCTGGCTGGTCTCGACCCCGATGACCCGACCATTCTTCGTGAGGATTTTCGTGGCAGCGGTGTTTTCAAATATAAGCGCGCCGTTGTTGCGCGCGCCGCGGGCCATTGCTTGGGTGACGTCCAGGGGATTGACCTGGCCGTTGGACGGAACAAAAAAACCACCCTGGACGCCGTCGTAATTCACGAGGGGCCAGATTTTTTCCAGCTCAGGGATAGACAGAATGTGACTTTCGATTTCCATTCGTCTGGCATGGTCATGGTTGCGCAGCAGTTGTTCCATGCGAATATCGGATAAAGCGAGATGGAGCGTGCCGTTCTGTTTATAGCCAGTCGCCTGACCCGTCTCGCCTTCAAGCTCCGTGAACAGCCGTGCGGTGTATTTGGACAGAGCCGTTTGTGAGCCGGATTCGCGCAGCTGTCCAACGATGCCGGCCGCATGCCACGTCGTTCCACTTGCAAGCTGCTTGCGCTCCAGAAGCACAGCGCCGGTTACGCCGCGTTTGGCGAGATGGTAAAGGGACGATATGCCAATGATCCCTCCGCCAATGACGACTACGGGGGCCTTTTCTGGCAGTGTCTTGATGGAATTGGTCTGGGTCATCAGAGTTGGATCCATGCTGTCTTGAGGTTGAGAAATTTGTCGAGCGCGTGCGGCGATTTGTCGTGGCCGTTGCCGGATTGTCCAACACCCCCAAGGGGCACGGTGATGTCCGCTCCCCCGTAAGTGTTCACGTGGACGACGCCCGCCCTGATCGCCCTTATCATGCGGTGAGCACGCGCGAGGTTGGAGGTCCAGACGCCCGACGCCAGCCCGTAGATCGTCGAATTTGCGATGCTGACCGCATCGACCTCGCTGTCGAAAGGGGTGATCGCCAGCACCGGTCCGAACACCTCCTGCTGAGCAATGACAGAGTGAGGAGTAACGTTGTCGAACACCGTCGGCGCCATGAAGAAGCCACCCGTTTCCTCACGGATGCGAGTGCCGCCTGTGAGAAGCGACGCGCCCTCTGCTTGAGCGCGTGCGACGAAGTCGAGGTTTTTGGAAAGCTGGTCTGCACTGACGACCGCGCCCGCTTCCGTTGTGATATCGAGAGGGTCACCCAGACGCATTTTCGAAGCGTATTCGGCGACTTTACGCGCAAAATCGCTGTGGATTGAGCGCTCTACAAGAAGTCTTGAGCCGGCCACACACACCTGGCCGGAGTTCCGGAAGATACCGTAGGCCGCAACCTTGGCTGCCTGATCGAGGTCTGGCGCATCGGCAAACACGACATTGGGCGACTTTCCGCCAAGTTCGAGGTACACGCGTTTGAGGTTGGATTGCGCGGAATATTCGAGAAGTTTGCGACCCACGGGACCGGAGCCAGTGAACGCCAGGACATCGACATCGTTGTGAAGCCCCAGCGCCGCGCCGACTGTGGAACCCTGGCCGGTGACGACGTTGAGAACTCCCGGAGGAAGCCCCGCTTCGGAACAAATTTCCGCAAGCCGCAACAGGGACAGTGACGCCACCTCAGCCGGTTTGATAACGACCGAATTTCCAGCGGCCAGTGCCGGAGCGATTTTCCAGGCGCCGATCATCATCGGGAAGTTCCACGGAACGATCACGCCTACGACGCCGACGGGTTCGTGGTGTACCAGCCCGAGAACCGAACCATGCGTTGGCGCGATCTCGCCGTAAACCTTGTCGAGCAGCTCGCCATAGTAGCGGAAAGTGCCAGCAGCACTTCCGGGCTCCGCTTTTATCGCCATCGATATTTCGGTGCCGTTGTCGCGAACGCCAAGGACGGCAAGTTCGAGGGCGTGTTTGTCGATCAGATCGGCGATGCGGCCCATCACCTTCTTGCGTTCGGCAGGTGCTGCCTTCGACCATGAGCCGCGCTCGAAACTCGCTTTCGCACTCGCCACGGCGAGACCAACGTCACCTTCGTCTGCTTCAGCGAGACGTGTTAGGATCGAGCCATCGAGCGGCGATACGACGTTACGCGTTCCGCCGTGGCGAGCCTTCCGTCTTTCCCCGTCGATAAAAAGACCTTGCTCCGGAATCGGAAGGTTTCGAAGCTGGTCGATCTGGGTTTGATCCATAACTAAAGCGTCCTTATGATCGGTTCCGAGTTGCGTTCCGTCACGTTTGTTTGGAAAGACGAGCCATGTGGTACAACAGTCCAGATGTTCGACCTCGCTTGATCCGCCTTTGGCAAAATCCCTTGTCTTCCAGTTTGGTCTTGACGGTCGTCTATCGGTTTATTATTATCACCAGTAGTTTAAAAAACTGCATCAAAATTGAAGTTCTGTCAAGTAGTCCTCAGTGAAGAGAGAAAATCGTGCCGAAATCCGAACCCGCCGGAGCAGTCCCAATGATGAAGAGCGTCGATCGGGCGCTTTATCTGCTGTCATTCTTCACGGTGCAGGAGCCCGAATGGGGTCTCAGCGACCTTGCGAGGAAATCCAAGATCGACAAAGCCACAACGTTGAGAATCCTCGTTGCACTGATCCGCAACGGATTTGTCGAACAGCATTCGGAGACCAAGAAATACCGCCTCGGTATCGCAGTCCTTAGGTTGGCTCGAGTTCGGGAAGCGAGTTTCCCTCTTCTGTCTTTCATCAATCCCGTCCTCGACCGGCTGGCCGAGGAAATGGAAGAAACCGCGCACGCGACCTTGGCGGCTGAGACTGCAATGATCACGATTGCGGTGACGGAGCCGAAGAGGTCGACCCGGGTTTGGGTCAACCCGTCGCAGTTATTGCCCTTTCATGCCTCCGCGTCCGGCCTCGCTTTTCTGGCCTTTGCCGGTCAGGAGATGCGCGACACTGCTTTGGCCCAGGAAGAACTGATCAGGTACACCGAGAATACCGTGGTCGAGGTTGACGAACTTCGCACCCGTCTCGAGCAGATCAAGACACGCGGCTTTGCGTTTTCACCAGGAACATTCGAGGTCGAATCGAGTGGCATTGCCGCACCGATCTTTTCCAATACTGGCGACGCCTTCGGATCGATCGCGATCGCAGGCGTCAGCTCCCGGATGACGACGAAAGATCAGCAAATGAAGGCCGCGCGGCTTGTCATAGAAGCATCGATCGAAATATCGCGTGCGATCGGCGCTGAGCCCCATCCAAACGTCCTGCGTGCGAGAAACGAGCTACTCGATGCGTGAACGTTGCGCGACGGCTCTTGGCAGTGATATCGCTCAGTCTACGCCTCGTCGAATTCGACCAATCCTTGGTTTACAACGCTGCTGCCTCCATCCACATTGATCAGAGCGCCATTGATGTATGACGCATCGGGCGAGAGGAGAAACGCGGCTACGTTTGCGATCTCGCTCGCGTCCGCTGCCCGTCGCTGCGGCACAAGCCGTGTGACACGCTGGTAGCCAAGTTCCGGATCGCCGCCGTCTGCCAACATGGCCATTTCCATATCGGCCATCTCCGTTCGCACCCAGCCCGGCGCTATGACGTTGGCGCGCAACCCGTGACGAGCATACTCAAGGGCTATCGTCTGGGTAAGAAGCGTTGCTCCGGCCTTCGACGCGCTGTACGCAGCCAGCCCCGCACCGGCCGTTGCGCCGGCCACCGAAGAGATTGTCACGATGGCGCCTTTCGTCCGCAGCAAATGAGGAATTGCAGCTTTCGCCATCACAAACGGCGCGGTCAGATTAACATCGATTTGGGCCTGCCAGTCGGCGATAGACATTTCAGACACGGGGGCAGGTATCACAATGCCGGCGTTCAGAACCAATGCATCAAGGCGCCCGAAATGGTCGATGACCTTTTCAATCACGCCCGCCGCCTCATCGGGTACGGCGATATCGGCAGAGATGGCGAGCCCGTTCATCTCACTGGCCACACTCCGAAGAGCGTCTTCTCTTCGCCCACAAATTGCTACTGCATATGTGGGCGCCAGTTTCCGCGCGATGGCGGCGCCGATCCCGCTACCTCCTCCGGTTATCAAGGCAACAGGGCGGCTTGCATTCACTGTCGACGACATCGGTTTCCTTTCCGAGACGGGGCAAACTGCCGAGACCGGGACTCAACGGTCACAAGCCGGAGCCGAAGTAATTATCCGCAAGGTCATATGAATCCTTCAGGTAACGAGACAGGCGGGCGCCATTGTCGGCAAATTCCGGCCGTTCTCCGATCCACCCGATATAGGTGAGACTGCGCAGGAGCATGAACAACGGCAGGATCGATTCCGCCTGAAACGATAATTCCCGACTGCTCCGGTAGCCATCCAGAACCGCCTGCCTGATGTGAGGGTAGTGGGGTTCAGCACGATTTCGCAGCAGCGTCGTGGCGATATCGAAGAGACGCCAACCATAACCGGAATCATCGAAATCAATGAACTGAACGGAATTTTGCGTCACAAGAACGTTTTCCCGCACGAGATCCGCATGGATGAGGCCGAAATCCAGTTTCTGAGGCTCGATCCGTTTCATCTCGTCCAACAGGATACCGCGCATCCTTCCAAGCTTGTCCCGGTCTTCTGGTGGTAGGCCGTCAAAATCCCAGAACCGTCCCCATACAGGATTGTCTCCGAGCAGTCCCTGAGTGTCCCATGAAGGCCGATCGAACGCGCTGCCGCGTTCCCAGGCATCGCTGATGGTGTGAAGATCGGCCATCTTGTTTCCGATGGCCCTGAAAATCGAGATAAGTTCTTGTAGATCTTGCGCAAGAAGCACACCCGATTGCCCGAGAGGGGATCCGGATAGCCACGAGACAACGTCTGCGTTCTGATTTGGAAAGTCGCGATTGGGAGGCAGTTCCACATAGTCCGCGCCGTTGTCTGCAGGGATGGGCGCTGGAACCTCGACGCCGCCGTGCTCCAGGACCTTCATCCACTGCAATTCGGAACCCAGGGCTTGCGCGCTGTTGTACCCGGGGCGGTGAAGCCTGAGGACCGCAGGCTGGCCATCGGAAAGCGAAATCTTGAAGACCGCGTTCTCCCGATACTTCAGAAGCTGCGGCTCCTGGCTGGACAATCCCCAATAAACGAGCGCTTCCCGGGCTCTGATCGACAGGCGCTCCGACAGCGCCGCAGTGATGTCTTCCATGGCAGGTCTCCCTAGAGTGCCGTCAGCACGTCGTCGAGAGTGCCGATCAGGAGGTCGGCATTCTCCTTTGTAAAGGGCATGGGAGGACGGATCTTCGTTGCACATTGATGGATGCCGAGCTTGCCCATCAAGACGCCGCGCTTTCGCATCTCGTTGATGAGGCGCGTCGCTATTTCCGGGGCAGGGGTCTTTTCCTCCCTGTCGAGGACCAGTTCCGCGCCGAAGAATAGGCCGCTACCGCGCACATTGCCGATAACCGAATTCTTTTCCGCCAGGCGCAACAAACCGTCCTTGGCATATTTGCCGACGTGCTTTGCGTTTGCCATCAGCTTTTCCTGCTCAAGCACATCCAGGACCGCCATGCCGGCGGCGCAGGAAACCGGGTTGCCACCGAAGGTGTTGAAGTAGCGAAAAGCCTTCCTGAATGCGTTAAGGGTATCCGAGCCCGCCACGACCCCAGCAATGGGATGGCCATTGCCCATGGGCTTGCCCAGCGTCACCACATCGGGAACGATCCCAGCGTGCTGATGTCCCCACATGTTGTCGCCAGTCCTGCCAAATCCAGGTTGAACCTCATCAGCGATCAAAAGACCACCGGCTTTCCGAACCGCTTCGGCTGCCCCGGTCAAAAATCCCTTCGGGAGATCTGGAAAACCCTCGTTCGCGAAGAACGGGTCGATGATCAATGCCGAGAAACCATGTCCGCTCTCCTCGAGCGACTTGATAGCCTTTTCCACTTCCGCTGTGAACGCGGCGGCAAACACATCGCCAGACGTCCCGCCCAATGGCCTGTAACTGTCAGGTGCCGGAACATGGCGGACATGCCCGCCGTACCCTCCGACAGGAGGCATTCGGGTCGATAGTTGAGACACGGCGGTGGTGTTGCCGTGATAGGTGAAGTTGGTCGCAATGACCCCCGTCTTTCCCGTGACAGCTTGTGCCATACGAAGAGCGATGTCGTTCGCCTCGCTCCCGGTGCAGGTCAGAATTGCGGCATCGAGCGAATCGTCGAAGTAACCCAGCAGCCGTTCCACATAGTTCAAGATACCTTCGTGGAGATATCGGGTGTGCGTATTCAACATCGAAGCCTGCCTGCAGATGGCATCCACAACGTATGGATGGCAATGGCCGACATGCGGTACGTTGTTGTAGCAGTCGAGATAGCGCTTTCCGTCCGCATCCCAGAGCCAGACGCCTTCGCCACGAACCAGATGGACCGGGTTTTCATAGAAAATCGATGTGTTCTTCCCGAGTAATCTCTCGCGCCGAGCGAGGAGAGCTTGCGTATCGTCCATCATCCGTCCTGCCGTGATTTGCCATAGGCGGTTCAATATAATATCCAATAGATATATTATCGGTCCGACGAGCAATGAATGTCAAGCAGCTGGACGTAAAATAGCGCGCCTAAAACGACGTATTGACATTCTCTGAAAATCTAGGATCATATTTAACCATCGGTGAGAATAATGAACCAATAGTGCCGATAACTCTAGATTGGGGAAGTTACATGTCTGAAACATCTACCTCGAGCGATCGCGGCCTGCGGTCAGGAACTTTGGGAGCGGCGGCTATAACGTTGATGGTCGTGTCTGCCGTAGCTCCACTCACCAACATGGCGGGCGTTTTGCCCGTCGCCATCCTTTTCGGCAACGGCACGGCCATCGTCCCAGCCTTTATGCTGATGATGATCCTGGTTCTTATTTTCTCGGTGGGCTACGTCACTATGGCCCGCCACGTGCAGAATGCCGGCGCGTTTTACACGCTCATCACTAAAGGACTGGGGAAGACCTTCGGCGGCGCGGCGGCGCTCGTGGCACTTCTCGGATACAATTGCATGCAGATCGGTATGTCGGGGATGTTTGGCCCGGTGTGTACTGATCTCGTGAAAACATTCACTGGGGTTACAGTGCCGTGGTGGGCGTTCAGCCTTGGTGCATCGGCATTGATCGGTGTCCTCGCCTATCGAAGGATTGATCTCTCCGCCAAGGTCCTTGGAGCTCTGGTCTTGGCGGAGTTCGCTGTGGTTATGATTCTAGACCTCATGATCGTCTACAAGGGCGTTCCAGGTGGCTTCGACCTCGCACCGCTTTCGCTGTCAGGTATGCCTAGCACTTCTGCGCTCGGTGTGACCTTCGTGTTTGCGTTCGGGTGCTATATCGGCATTGAAGCAACGACGCTTTACAGCGATGAAGCGCAGAACCCAAAACGCACAATCCCCTTGGCAACATACGCATCGGTGTTTCTGATCGGCGTTTTCTACTCGGTTTCGACCATCTGGATTGTCGAAGCCGCTGGCACCTCCACGATCGTTTCCCAACTGCAGAATATTGGGGACCCTATCCAGTTCGTATTCAATATCGCCGACCAATACGTTGGCACTTGGTTGGCCGTATTGATGCGGATTTTGTTCGTGACCAGCGTCTTTGCCTGCCTGCTGGCCTTTCATAACCACGTAGCCCGCTATTTCTACTTCCTCGGCAAGGAAGGCCTCATGCCCAAATGGCTTGGCCGGACCCACGACACCTATCAGAGCCCTCATCGCGGCACGATCGTGCAGACGATTATCGCCCTCGTTGTGATCTCTATGTTTGCGATCGCAGGCTTGGATCCGCTGCTGACCTTGTTCGCATGGGTCGCCAATGTCGCCGTCATCTGCATTATCCTTCTCATGCTGATGGTTTCGATTGCCGTCATCGTCTTCTTCAACAAGAACCCGGAACTGGAACCGAACCAGCCGATCAAGACGAAGATTATGCCGGCAATTGCGGTCATCGGTTTTGCCGCCGTGGCGTATTTCGGCATTTCGGGTTTTGACATTCTGACCGGAACCCCGGGTCCCTTGGCCATCGCCCTACCCTCGTTGATCCTGGTTGCCGCTGCAATTGGTGCGGTGAGGGCAATTATGCGGCCTGAAGCCGTTGCACGCCTGAATGCCGATGCCGTTTAGGGGGCTTGAACGTTGAGGCGATTGGGGGGGCGCTAGAGGGCGGCCCCCTTTCGGTTCTGTGGGCCGTCCGACCCTGTCGTCCTTCGAGGAAGGGGTGTCCGGAGCGGGAGCAAATATTCGTAGCTGCGCTTCGCAACTCACGTGAACCCAAAAGAATAATTGTGGCCCTATCTATCGGGGCCGAGTGACTGTACCTGACGCCGGCACAATCGGACTATTCGCAACTTTCTCAGCGGTTGAGGCAGCCCAGTGTTCGACATTGTTAAGTCAGGAGGCGCTCGAATGCTCGGCGCTGCAATGGAGACTCCTGACCCTTCTCTGGCCCAACATCAATCTCGTGACTTGGTCGCAACAATAAGTTCAGATTGGGAACGATCGTGATCATGGAAGGCAACCAACCTGTGTATAGCTCTAGTAAAAGTGTTTGATGAGTCGGGTGTCTGGCAACCAGTTTCCTGACAACGGCAGGCGGCCAGACGATTAACTGCTCTCCTGCCGCCTGAGTTGTTGTTATGCAGCACACGCGTATACTTATCGGAACTAGGCTATTCGTCAATAATACGAGATGATCTCGTCTTTGGTTCGCCGCACAGCCGGCATGTTCTTCCACTCCGAACAACGCCCATGCGCACCACTCAAGGAGAGACTTGATGCTGATACCCAAGACCGCGATCGCCAGAAACATGGTCGCCATCGTGGCGGCAGGGGTCGTCACCACCGTCGCGACAGCGGGTATCCTTCTCTGTCTGTCCTACTGGGCCGTGGAAGAGCGGTCTATCTCCGAGATGGTGAATGCGGCGCATGCGAGCGCCGGCAAAGTTGAGACCTATTTCGCTAAAGTCAAGTCGCTAAGCTGGAATATGCGCTCAACGCTTTACGCAGTAAAGACGGCGGGTACACCAAGTCGCGAGACGATGAACCGGGTTTTCGACCGGCTGATGACAGACAACCCGTTCGCGCTCGGCGTCAGCACGGCCTGGGAGCCTGGCGCATTCGACGGCAAGGACGCGGAATACCGCAACAAGCCGGGTCACGACTCAACCGGCCGCTACATTCCCTATTTCTACCGCAACGACGGCAAGGTTGATCTCGTACCGCTAGCCGATTACGACAAGCCCGGAGCCGGCGACTACTATTTGGTGCCAAAGGCGACCGGAAAAGAATTTCTGACCGAGCCCTACAGCCCTGTGATTGACGGCAAAAGCGTGCTGATGACTTCTTTTATGGTGCCGCTGCTGTTCGACGGGAACTTCCTGGGTGAGACCGGTGTGGATATTGCTCTCGATGTGCTGACATCCGATATTGCTCAGTTGAAGCCGCTCGGCGAGGGATATGTCGCCCTTCTTAGCAAGGGCGGCAGCGTAATTAGCCATCCGGATCAGGCGACACTTGGCAAGACCTTGGCAGATTCCGGTCTCGACGCGGTGGCTTGGAAGGCGTTGATCGACAATCCGGAGCATGCGATGGAATTTACAGACGCGGCAGGTGTGTCCTTCACCGCCGTTGCAGTTCCAGTTCCGCTCGTGCCCGGCACGATCTGGTTTACGGTGGCCTGCGTTCCCACCTCCGTTCTCTTCGCAAACGTCACCGCGCTCGCGTTGACATCCATCGTCGTGATCGCTGTCGCTGCAGGCTTCATGGTGATGATCGGCTGGTTGCTCGCGACACGTTTGCGTAATCGACTCGAAAAGATCATTTCCGCGACTAGCGAGATTGCCAACGGCCGAACGGATGTCGACCTTTCGGAATCGGAACGCGGGGACGAGATCGGCGAGATGGCTCGCTCGCTCGCAGTGCTGCGCGATGCAACACTCGCCAAGATTCGTCTTGAGGGCGAAGCGGAGCAGATTCGCGCGCATTCGGAAGAGGAGCGTCAACAACGCGCCGAGGAAACGGCTGAGCGCGAACGCCAGACGCACATTGCCGTGGAAGCGCTGGCTGTAGGCTTGCGCAACGTTGCCGACGGCAACATGACGCACAGAATTGAGCAGGCCTTCGCTGGCTCACTCGACCAAGTCCGCCACGATTTCAATGTTTCGGTAGAGAAGTTGCAGACGGCGCTTAGATCGGTTGGAAGTAACGCCAACGCCATCCAAGCCGGCTCGGCGGAAGTCCGCGCCGCTTCCGACGACCTCGCCAAGCGCACTGAGCAGCAAGCAGCTTCGGTAGAGGAGACTGCCGCCGCGCTTGAGGAGATCGCAACTGCGCTCAAAGACGCTAGTCGGCAAGCGAAGGATGCAGGCCAGTTGGTGGAGCGAACCCGCACCAGTGCTGAGAAATCCGGCGAGGTCGTCCGACGTGCTGTGAACGCAATGAGTGGTATCGAAACCTCGTCGCGTGAAATATCCACCATCATAGGCGTAATCGACGAAATAGCTTTCCAGACGAACCTGTTAGCGCTTAATGCTGGCGTGGAAGCGGCGAGGGCAGGGGATGCCGGGAAAGGCTTTGCTGTCGTTGCGCAGGAAGTGCGCGAACTTGCTCAGCGTTCAGCGGATGCCGCTAAGGAGATCAAAGCACTTATCACTAAATCTGGCGAACAGGTCCATCTCGGTGTCGAACTCGTTGGCGAGACGGGCTCGGCGTTGTCGAAAATCGTCAACCAGGTGCTGGAGATCGACAAGAACGTGGCGGCAATCGCCCAATCGGCGCGTGAGCAATCGATGGGCCTACAGGAGATCAGCTCTGCAATGAATTTCATTGACCAAACGACGCAGAAGAACGCGGCAATGGTGGAGGAGCAGACCGCCGCGAGCCATGCGCTAGCCAGAGAAGCAGATTCCCTCAACAGGCTAATTGCGCAATTCAGCATAGGCACGGTCGGCTCACGCCCCGTCGTGGCATCCACCGAGGAGCATCGCCCTGCTACCGCCGGTGCGCGGATGCTCGGCAGGTAGGTCATTCGTGTCTTTGCTGGTAGCAGGCGACGGCAGCAAAAAGTGATCGAACGAATGGAGCAACTTTTGAGATGTCTTTGCCTGCTCAAACTTGCAACGACTTTTCCCAGTGGTTCAGGCGCTTGGGTTTCTCGCATCGCGGCAAATGGTACAGTTGGCGCAATGGGTTGACACCGACCGGCGGCCGCGCAAAGACTCCTGAGGACCGGGCCGCGAACTTGAGAAACAACGTGGGTTAGCTGCAACCAAAGCCTTACCGTTCATCAAGGTGCTCTCGGGCGCTGCGCGGACGACTTATACCCAGCGGCTCCGCTGACTTAGTACTTATGAATGATGAGAGAGCGAGTTGTGGAGCCCGCTTCAGGCTTTGGGCCAATGCAATTATTCCTTCTTCTCGCACCGCAACGAAATAAATTGGCCACTCGGCTCAGAGCTTCATCAAGCGTTCCAGCAATCGGACGAGTTCGGCAGAAGTGGTTTCTCCTAGTTCTAACCTGAGTTTTCTATCAAACTCGTTTGCTCGACGACCAAGATCATGGAACGCTATTTGCCCCTTCTCGGTGAGGTTTAGGATCTCAGCGCGCCGATCGTCCTCGCTTGGAAACCGCAGGAGGAATCCTGAGGATTCTAGGGTTGCAACGGCGCGACTTACCTTGGATTTCTCGATATGCGAGATAACGCATATGTCTTTCGCCGTCATCGCGCCGAATTTGCCAAGGTTGGCCATCACGCGCCACTGTGTCCGGGTCATCCCATAAAGATCACGATAAACGATATGGAAAGAACTGGAGGTCGCCTCCGCCGCTTGATTCAAAAGATAAGGAAGAAACTGCTCGAGGTCGAACTCGGGCTCTGCGTTCAGATCTGCCATCGCGATATCCATTGCCTGCGTCTCGACACTGCCACAGGATCCCTCATAAGTCACGACTGCGGGCGGGCGCGGTCCGGATGGGCAGACTTAAAGGCCGGAAGCTCCTCGAGCCGCAATGTGATCGCAACTGTTCTCGGAAATTGATCCATCTCCACAGCCCAGCGCTTGGCATTGTAGATCTGCGGCACCAAACAGATATCGGCAATCGTCGCTGCGTCGCCGTAGCAATAGAGGCTGCCCGGCCCCTTCGCGAGCATATTTTCAAAATCGGTAAGCCCCTCGCGGATGAAATGTTGCATCCACTCCTCGATCGTCGTTCCCCCAAGCGATACCGCGTGGCGTGCAACGCGAAGATTGCAAACCGGGTGAATTTCCATGGCAATGGCGTAGCTCAATGCGCGTACTTTTGCTCGCCCAACAGGATCGTCTGGCAGCCAGCCTGCGGAGCGTGTTTCATTGAGGTACTCAAGGATGGCCAGGGATTGAGTGAGCTCGACGTCGTCGATTGTTAGCGTGGGTACCAGGCCTTGCGGATTGCGTGCGACGTTTTCCGCCGCCCGCTGTGCACCCGAGACGAGATCCACCTGACAGGTCTCATAGGTGAGTCCCAAGAGGTTGAGCCCAATACGCACCCGATAGGAGGAAGACGACCGCCAGTAATCAAACAGCACCGTGTCGACATCGTTCATCGATCAAATCCTTACTTTCGTACTGTGTCAAAGTTTAGCTTGACAAAGTTGCGAATGCAACTATTTTCCGGATCATGAAATGACATGAGCTTCGGAGCAGAAGATGAACCACCATCCGCTTGCCCCCGGTATGACCCGGGCCCTCAGCAATCCTGGTACGCACGAGGGCTACATGCCGGGTTTCGGCAATGACTTTGAGACCGAAGCGCTGCCGGGAGCCCTCCCGCAGGGTCAAAACTCTCCCCAGAAATGCAGTTATGGCCTCTATGCAGAGCAGCTTTCAGGTACTGCCTTCACCGCCCCGCGCGGTCAAAACGAGCGTACCTGGTGCTATCGCATTCGCCCTAGCGTCAAGCACACGGCGCGGTTCAGCAAGATCAATGTTCCACACTGGAAATCGGCGCCGCACATCCTGTCCGACATAACCTCTCTTGGTCAGTATCGCTGGGATCCGATCCCGCACACAGAGGAGGCGCTGACATGGGTCACCGGCATGAAGACCGTCACCACTGCCGGCGACGTAAATACCCAGACCGGCATGGCGTCCCACGTTTATCTTGTCACCCAGTCCATGGTGGATGAATATTTCTACTCCGCTGACGGCGAGTTGCTGGTTGTGCCGCAAGAAGGCCGACTGCGCTTCTGCACCGAGTTGGGCGTGATCGATCTAGAACCGAAGGAAATTGCCATCCTGCCTCGCGGCCTCGTCTACCGCGTCGAGGTGCTAGAGGGGCCGTGTCGCGGCTTCGTCTGCGAAAACTATGGCCAGAAGTTCGACCTGCCCAATCGAGGACCGATCGGCGCCAATTGCCTGGCAAATCCGCGGGATTTCAAATGCCCTGTCGCGGCTTTTGAAGATCGTGAGGTGCCATCCCGGGTCATCCTCAAATGGTGTGGCCAATTCCATGAAACGACAATCGGCCACTCGCCACTCGACATCGTGGCTTGGCACGGAAACTACTGCGCCTACAAATACGATCTGCGGACGTATTCCCCCGTCGGCGCCATCCTGTTCGATCATCCCGATCCGTCCATCTTCACAGTGCTAACCGCGCCGTCGGGACAAGAGGGGACGGCGAACATCGATTTTGTGCTTTTCCGCGACCGCTGGATGGTGGCCGAACATTCGTTCCGCCCGCCATGGTATCACAAGAACATCATGTCAGAGCTCATGGGCAACATTTACGGCGTTTATGACGCCAAGCCACAGGGCTTCGCGCCAGGCGGCATGAGCCTTCATAATTGCATGCTGCCCCATGGGCCGGACCGAAGCGCTTTCGAGCATGGCTCAAATGAGCCGATGGTGCCGATCTTCCAGGCCGAGACCATGAGCTTCATGTTTGAAACACGGTTTCCACAGCACCTGACGGAATGGGCGGCGAACGATGCTCCTCTACAGGACGATTACATCGACTGCTGGGCGAGCATCGAAAAGAAGTTCGATGGCACACCAGACATAAAGCCTTGATCGACACGAGCCCTGAAATGAGAGACGGAATTTTGCAATGCCCCTGAAGCCAAGCTGGGTGGAAAGCGCCAATCGCGCCGGCTGCCCGTTTCCTCTAAACAATTTGCCTTGTGGCACCTTCACCGCAGACTGTGGCGACAAACACAACGGCGTGGCGATCGGCGATCGAATTCTCGATGTCACCGCCTTGGAACAACAGGGCGTCATCTCGTTCAAGGGCGGGCCGCTTCTCGATCAAGCAGGATGGAACAAGCTGATGGCTGCCGGGCCGGAAATCTGGGCCTCGCTGCGTGACCAGATCACCCGACTTCTGGAGGAGGGGGCACCTCAACGCACACGGGTGGAGGCTTTCCTCGTCCCGCTGCTGGGCGCGGAGTTGCATCTGCCCTTCCGGGTCGCGGAATACACCGATTTTTATGCTGGGCGTCATCATGCTTTCAACGTGGGCAGCATGTTTCGCGACCCGGAAAATGCGCTACCTCCAAACTGGCTGCATATTCCCATCGGCTACAACGGTCGCGCGTCTTCGGTCGTGGTGTCGGGCACCAATGTTCGCCGTCCCTGGGGCCAGTTGAAGGGTTCGGCCGACGACAAGCCAGTCTTCGCGCCATCGCAGCGCTTCGACATCGAACTGGAAATCGGTGCGGTTATCGGCCTGCCGTCGAAGTCCGGCCAACCGGTGACTGTGGCGGAAGCCGATGCGATGATCTTCGGTTACGTTCTCTTGAACGACTGGTCGGCGCGTGACATCCAGGCCTGGGAGTACCAACCGCTTGGGCCGTTCCAGTCAAAGGCTACAGCCACGACTATCTCGCCCTGGATCGTCATGAAGGCGGCACTCGAGCCCTTCCGCGTCGCGACAACGGCACGCGAAATACCGCTGCTGCCACATCTCGTCGAACCGGGGCCACTGCTCTACGATATCGATCTGGAAGTCAGCATCTCACCTGATGCAAAATCCGAGACGACTGTCAGTCGCACGAATTATCGGGAAATGTACTACTCGGCGGCTCAGCAACTCGCCCATCATACGACCTCCGGCTGCCCAATGAACACGGGCGACCTGCTCGGCTCCGGTACGATCTCCGGACCCCTAAAGGAAAATCGAGGATCCCTACTCGAGCTTAGCTGGGGCGGCAAGGAGCCACTTACGCTTGATGGCGGAGAGACGCGCAGTTTTCTTCACGACAACGACGCCATCACCCTGCGCGGAGCAGCGAAGGGCGACGGCTACATAATCGGTTTTGGCGATTGCACCGGGCGAATCCTCCCTGCGCTTGCCGAACCTTACCTGCGACAAGGATAATTCTATGGCCAAAGCATTTGCTTCGCAAGGCGATCTCGCCGACAAGAATATCAGCTTCACAGAAGTCGGCGAGGGGCTTTACGCCTTTACCGCCGAAGGCGACCCGAATTCGGGCGTCATCATCGGCGATGACAGCGTGATGGTCGTGGAAGCCCAGGCCACTCCGCGCCTTGCGCAAAAGGTGATCGACTGCGTCCGCACAGTCACCGACAAACCGATCAGCCACGTCGTGCTGACGCATTATCACGCCGTCCGGGTGCTTGGGGCGAGTGCCTTCAACGCCGGCCAGGTGATCATGTCGGATGCCGCGCGCAAGATGGTGGTCGAGCGCGGGCAGGAGGATTGGGAAAGCGAATTCCAGCGCTTTCCGCGCCTGTTCCAGGGACATGAGTCCATTCCGGGCCTGACCTGGCCCACTACGACCTTCAGCGGCAAGATGTCGGTTTTCCTCGGCAAGCGTCGCGTCGATATCCTGCAACTCGGTCGTGCCCACACCGCTGGCGATGCCGTCATCCACGTTCCGGACCAGAACGTGATGTTCACCGGCGATATCGTTGAGGCGCATTCCGCCTGCTACTGTGGCGACGGTCATTTTTCCGACTGGAGCGCGACGCTTGAGGCAATCCGCGCCTATGATCTCGCAGCCATCGCGCCAGGCCGTGGCGATGCCGTAATCGGCCGTGACGCGGTGAATGCCGCACTCGATCGAACCAAGGATTTCGTGGAATCGACGTACAAGCCGGTGGTGCGCATTGCCGCCCGTGGAGGCTCACTCCGCGAGGCTTGGGACGCTGTGCGTTCCGAGTGCGATCCAAAATTCAAGGATTATGCCATCTATGAACACTGCCTGCCCTTCAATGTGGCGAGGGCCTACGATGAGGCGCGTGGCATCGACAATCCGCGCATCTGGACGGCCGAACGCGACTTGCAGATGTGGGCAGACCTTCAAGGCTAACGTTCCCGGAGGAGGGATCATGAGAACTCCTGTGACGGAGCGCTATCCGATTGCGTTCCGACTGTATCCTTACGTGAAGTCATCGGACCAGACTGCCGCCGTGCCGGTGAGGCACAAGGTGGTCATCGCCGGTGGCGGTCCGGTCGGCCTGGCAACCGCACTCGATCTCGGCTTGCGCGGCGTTCCGGTCCTCGTTCTCGACGACCAAGAGGGAGCTGGACTCGGGAGCCGGGCCATCTGCTTTGCCAAGCGGACGCTGGAAATCTGTGACCGACTTGGCGCGGGCACTTCCATGCTCGCCAAAGGTGTCCAGTGGAACATTGGAAAAGTCTTTCACGACAGCAGGCTGCTTTATGAGTTCAACCTGTTGCCGGAAGACGATCATGCCTTTCCAGCCTTCATCAATCTCCAGCAGCCGCTGTTCGAGAAGTTTCTCCACGAGGCTATCGTCAAGGCGCAAGGGCAGGGCGCACCCATCGAAATCCGTGGCGGCAACCGCATCGACGACGTTGTGCGACATGAGGATCACGTCACGATCGATGTGATGACGCCGGACGGCCCCTATCTGCTCGAGGCGGATTGGCTGGTCGCCTGTGATGGCGCTCGCTCTCCTATCCGTTCCATGCTGGGTCTTGGCTTTGACGGACGCGCCTTCGAGGACAACTTCCTGATTGCCGATGTAAAGATGAAGGCGGATTTTCCGACAGAGCGCTGGTTCTGGTTCGAGCCCCATTTCAAGTCGGGCGACAGCGCACTGCTTCACAAGCAGCCCGATGACATCTGGCGGATTGATTTCCAGCTTGGCTGGAATATCGATCGGCAGAAGGAATTGCAGCCGGAGAATATCCGTGCGCGCGTTAGCGCCATGCTCGGGCCGGACTTGGACTATGAGCTTGACTGGTGCTCGATCTATACATTCCAGTGTCGCCGCATGGACAAGTTCCGCCATGGGCCGGTTCTCTTTGCCGGGGATTCTGCCCATCAGGTCTCGCCTTTCGGCGCGCGCGGCGCCAATTCGGGAGTGCAGGACGCCGACAATCTCGGCTGGAAGCTGGCCCTTGTGGTCCAGGGATTAGCGCCGGATGCGTTGCTCGATACTTACGACCGCGAGCGCGTCTACGGGGCGGACGAGAATATCGCGAACTCGACGCGGGCAACGGATTTCATCACCCCGAAATCCGCTATTTCAAAGCTATTCCGAAATGCTGTGCTTCAACTGGCGGAGACTGTTCCCTTTGCGCGGACAGTCGTGAATTCCGGCCGTCTGTCCATGCCATGTACGTATGACGGTTCGCCGCTCAATGGTCCGGATGTGGCGAGCCTTCCAGCCCGCACGCGACCGGGAAGCCCGTGCCCGGACGCACCGATTGGCGAAGACTGGTTGCTTCGCCTGCTTGGCGGCAACTTCACCCTTCTCGCCATCGATGCCGATATTCCACCCACATTTTCCGCCCATGGCATTGCGTTGAGCGTGCTCTCGATCTCAGGCCGTGACAACAAGGCCCTCGCCCAACGCTATCTCGGGCAGGCAGCAGGCGCTCTCTACCTTATGCGCCCCGATCAGCATGTGGCCGCACGGTTCGAGCATTTCGATGCCGATGCCATCTCTGCCGCTCTTGGCCGCGCCCTTGGAAAGGATGTAGTGGATGCTTGAGACCAGGCCCAATTTCAACCGGCCCGACGAATCCTATGCGCTTTTGATCAAGGCGCATGAGGGCCTTTCGGAAGCCGAGAGCCATGCCATGAACGCCCGTCTGATCCTCATTCTGATGAACCAGATCGGCGATCATGCCATCATCGCTGACGCGCTCTCTCTCGCACGAAAAGTGCCCGCCGCGACCTGACGGCATTCCATTCTTGCCGTAAGGACGCATGACGGTTTTTCGAGGAATGCCATCCGAATGGCGGCGTGATGCCAGCGAATTGGGACGGAGATGACGGGCTGGCGGCCCAGGGGTCGCGAGTTTTTTGGGAGGGGATCATGTCGACGGAGGCAAGAATGACGCTGCATTTTACGCCCAGTGAAACGCGCATCGAACAGGCGGAAATCGCCCGATTTCGGATCTGGTGCGCAGAAAGGTTCGGCGTTTCCCTGCCAACCCACGACGCTTTTCACCAATGGTCCGTCCTCCAGCGTGGCTCTTTCTGGTCGGGGCTGTGGGACTACTGCGACGTGCAGGGTTACAAGGGCGAAAGGTCTTTGCTTGAAACGGGAAACATTCTGGAAGACCGGTTTTTCCCGGAGGCCAGATTGAACTTCGCAGAAAACCTGCTCGCAAAACGAGGGGGCGACGATGCGCTGATCTTTCGCGGTGAAGACAAGGCCGCGAGCCGCTGGAGCTGGGACAGGCTCACCGAGTCGGTCTCGCGTCTGCAGCAGGCCTACCGGTCGCTTGGCATCGGGCAGGGTGACCGCATCGTCGCGATGTTGCCAAACCTCCCCGAAACGGTAGCCTGCATGCTCGCGGCGGCGTCGATCGGAGCAATATGGTCGTCCTGTTCTCCCGATTTCGGCGAACAGGGTGTGATGGACCGTTTCGGCCAGATCGCACCGAAGCTGTTCCTTACCTGCGACGCCTACTGGTATAACGGAAAACGCATTGATGTTGGCGAGAAGGTGACATCGCTGGAGCCACGGCTCGGCGTACCGGTCGTCATCGTGGACTATTGCCGTGGTGCGGATAGCCTTGCGGCTACGCTGTCGAACGGGTGCACCCTTGAGGCATTTATGTCCGCCCACGATGCCCGCGAACCCGAGTTCGAGCAACTGCCCTTCTCCCATCCGTTGGTCATTTTGTTTTCCTCAGGGACGACGGGCGTGCCGAAATGCATCGTCCATTCGGCGGGGGGGACGCTGCTGCAGCATCTGAAAGAACACCGATTCCATTGCAATCTCGGGAGTGGGGACAGGCTCTTCTATTACACGACGTGCGGCTGGATGATGTGGAACTGGCTGGTTTCCGGCCTCGCGAGCGGGGCCACGCTCTGCCTCTACGATGGCTCTCCTTTCGCGCCTGATGCGAAGGTCTTGTGGGATTATGCCGACCAGGAGCAATTTTCCATCTTCGGCACCTCGGCCAAGTATCTCGATGCTGTCGCCAAGGCAGAGGTAAAGCCACGCGAAAGTCATCGGCTGGACCATCTGACAGCCGTGCTGTCGACCGGCTCGCCCTTGTCGCCGGCCAGCTTCGACTATGTGTACCGCGATATCAAGCCCGATGTGAGCCTCGCCTCGATGTCGGGCGGCACGGATATCGTTTCCTGCTTCGTGCTTGGCAACCCGGTGAAGCCGGTCTGGTCAGGCGAAATCCTGGGGCCTGGGCTTGGCATGGCGGTCGAGGTTTTCGACGACCACGGCCAGCCGCTGGAAAGCGGCAAGGGAGAGCTGGTCTGCACCCGTGCCTTCCCTTCGATGCCACTCGGCTTCTGGAACGATCCGGACGGCTCGCGCTTTCACGCCGCCTATTTCGAGCGCTTCGAAAACTGCTGGTGCCACGGGGATTTCGCGGAATGGACCACCCATGGCGGCATCGTCATCCATGGCCGCTCTGATGCCACGCTGAACCCCGGCGGTGTGCGGATCGGCACGGCCGAGATCTACAACCAGGTTGAGCGGATCGCCGGGATCGAAAGTGCTGTCTGCATCGGCCAGGACTGGGACAACGACGTTCGCGTAGTCCTTTTCGTCAAGCTCTGTGCCGGCGTGACGCTCGACGCGGCCCTGACGCAGACGATCAGGCAACAGATACGAACCGGCGCCTCACCGCGCCACGTGCCGGCGAAGATTATCGCCGTTGCGGATATCCCTATGACCAAGACCGGCAAGGTGGTCGAGCTTGCTGTGCGTGAGGTGGTGCATGGGCGTCCGGTCAAGAACGAAGAAGCATTGGCCAATCCGCAGGCCCTTCGGTTCTTCGCCGATCTGGCGGAGCTGGCTGGCTGATGCGAAGTGTTCCTGGACACGCGGTGTTTTTCGAGTCCTTCGATAGCCCTTTGACCGGGACGTTTACCTCCCGGTCCCTGACTGGCATCAGTTTTGAGTGGACGTCAGCCCTGCATCGAGGGCATTAAGAATGCGTGCGACATCGGCCTTGGAAATGATCAGCGGTGGCGACAGGATGATGTTGTTACCCGAGGTGCGGATCATCACGCCGGCGTCATAGGCGCCCTTGTAGATCTTACTCACGACATCCTTTCCGGCTGGCGTCTTGTCGTCCCTGTTGGCGACGAGTTCGAGTGCGCACATCAGGCCCTTGCCGCGAACATCGCCGATGACTGGGTGACGCGCCTGCAAATCCTTCAGGCCATCGAGCAGTTCCACGCCGCGCGCGGCGGCATTGGCGGGGAGATCTTGCTTGATCGTTTCGGCAAGGCAGGCGATGGCGGCTGCTGCCCCGACCGGGTGACCGGAATAGGTATAGCCATGGCCGATGCTGCCCATGGTCGTCCGGTCTGCTTCGAAAACCTCTGCGATGCGGCTACCGATCATCACGGCGCCGAAAGGGAAGTAGCCGTTGGTGATGGCCTTTGCCGTGCACATCAGATCCGGTTTAACGCCCCAAAGCCGGCTTCCCGACCATGCACCGGTGCGGCCGAAGGCGGTGATGACCTCATCGGCAATCAGCAGGATACCGTTCTTGTCGCAAAGCGTGCGCAGTCCAGGCATCAAACTTTCATGCGGAACGATGACGCCGCCAGCCCCGAGCACCGGTTCCATGATGAGGGCGGCGATCGTGTCGGCACCGTTGAAGGCGATCTCGTCGGTAAACTGTCGGACGATAGCATCTGCGATCAGTTTCGGATCGTCGGTATGAAACGGATTGCGATAGGCATAAGGTGCTGCCAGATGGATGGTGCCCGGCAGGAGCGGCTCGTAGGCCCGACGGAAATTCTGATTGCCGTTGACGCTGGCGCCCCCGAAATGTGTGCCGTGATAGCCTTTCTTCAGCGAAACGAATTTCGTCCGCTCCGGTTGGCCGTTGATCTTGTGGAACTGCCGTGCGAGGCGAAGCGCGGTTTCAACGCTGTCGGAACCACCAGATGTAAAGAAGCTGCGCACCATTCCATCGGGGGCAAAGAATTCGGCCAGAGCCACCGACAGTTCGATCAACGGCCCGTTCGTGGTGCCGCGGAAAGCCGAGTAATAGGGAAGTTCGTTCAACTGAGCCGTGATCGCATGTTTGATCACATCGCAGGAATAACCGAGATTAACGTTCCAAAGGCCTCCGACGCCATCAAGCAATCGGTTTCCATCTATGTCGATGATCTCCGCGCCGTCACCCCCGGTAATGATCGTCGGAGGGTTTGCCCGCATTTCCGCAGGATGCGCCATCGGATGCCAGACATGGCGGGCGTTGTGTTCAGTCAGAAAATTGCTGTCGGCCATTGCAGGGCTCCTTGAAGTTTTTGTTCAGGCTGAAAGCAACGAGAGGGCGCGTTCATAGCTGGAATGCGGGCTCGTGACGTCGAAATGCACGCAGGCCATGCCGGCCGCCTCGCCGCCACGAATGTTCTTCAACTGGTCATCGACAAATACGCAATCCCCCGCGTCGATCGAAAGGCCTTCGGTGATGAAGGCAAAGGCGCGTGGATCTGGCTTCAGGATTTCAGTGTAGGTTGCGTCAACGATCAGGTCGAAGCTGGCGAGGAAAGGCAGTCTGGTGCGGAACTCCTTGCCGTAGAAGAGATCGAGTTCGTTGGACAGTATGGCTAGCAGATGACCGTCCCGCTTCGCTGCGGAGATCGCTTCGAGTGCTTCCGGGCGGACGACTTCCGATGGATCGTTGCCGCGAACGGCGCTCAGGAACGGCGGCAGCGTCTGCCAGTCCTTGCCGACGAGCTGCCCGGTTTCACGAGCACGGGTCATCCAGTAGTCGCGCTCGGTGATGATGCCTGCCTGCATCTCGCGCCAGAGAGGGTCCGTCTCGACGTCAAAGGGACCTCGCCATGTCAGGGTCCCTGCGGCAAGGCCCAGGGCTTTTTCGCTCAGGTCGTGTGTTTCGAACATCGTCTTCGAAATCACGCCGCCAAAATCCAAAACCAAAGCTCGTTGAGCCATCTATGCATTCTCCCTTATCTTCTTGAGAAAAGTGTTTGGCGGTTCGCCGCCCATTGCCCGTGTTGCAGCTATTGAAGCGCGCAACACTGCTTTTTTCACCTCGCGTTCCAGCTCCGGTGTCATACGGGTTGAAACGCACGCTGCTGAAATCGTCGCCTGAATCTTGCCATGCCAATCAAAGATGGGGGCGGCGATGCCCGTCACGTCGTCTTCGAAGCTCCGGCTTGACAGGGCACATCCGTTTTTCCTGATCTCATCCAGCCGCTGCCGCAGTTCCTGCTCCGATTTGACAGTCGCGTCGGTGTAGGCCTTCGAGATGTTCAGGCGTCGCAGCACGTCGCTGACGATCCCTTCGTCCGCATGGGCTAGATAGACTTGACCCGACGCCGTGGCATGGACGGGGAGCGGTTGCACGGGGTCGATGAAGACACGCGTTGATCTGCGTGGTTCTGCAATTGCGATCGTCGTCATATCCTTGCCTGAAAACAGGCAGGCGTGTGTCGATTCTCCAACCTCTTCGGTTAGCTCTTCCAAAAGGGGCTGCAGGACCGCGACGACCGGGAAACCGGCTTCACGAATACGCGCAAGGCGGAGCACCTCCGTTCCAAGCCGGTACTTCTTCGTTTCCGGATGCTGCTCCACAATTCCACCGAGAACCAATGCACCGAGGATTCGCATGGTCGTAGCCTTGTCAATTTCGGCTGCGCGGGCGAGATCGCTCAACCGATGCTCCGGTTGGTCTGGGGAGAAAAACCTTAGTAAATTCATCGCCTTGTCGATCGCCTTGATCGTCGAGCCCGAATGTCTTGCGTTGCAGTCGGTCATTTTTTCAGCCTCACCCTTGCTAGATACTTGACAGAAACTAGTCGCAGATGCAACAATTTTGAAACAGCGTATATAATAATGAACCGACGCGCAGATTACTGGAGGTATCCCGTGCAGTCAGTCCGGCAGCGGCCACACCAGGTCCTCGAGCGCGCGCCATATATCGCGACCGCGAGACCACATGGATTCAGCTGTTGGCGTGATCAACGCTCTTTCGATACCGCATCAGGCGCCTCACCGTCGGAGGACTGTGCATCGAGTGTCGACCCGTCTCACCCTTCAGAGAAAGGGGAGAAAGACGCTATTGTTCAGAAGTGCAGCCAGCTTACCACGAACAAAGCGTAACAATGGAACGGCCCGAGGAAGGCCGTTTCACGGTGCAGGTCGCATGTAAACTCTACCACCACGTCGAGTTCGGTCCCTGGGACAAGCCTGCAGTTGCAATTCAAAAAAAGCGAATGAAAAAATAAGGGAACAGAAAAATGAACGCTTCAAAAACCATTCTGGTGATCGGCACATACGATACCAAGGATCCCGAGCTTAATTACGTCGCAGACTGCATCAGGAAGCTTGGTGGAAACGTCATCTCGATGGATGTAAGTGTGCTGGGCGATCCGGCGCACCCGACGGACATATCGAAGCATGATGTGGCAGCTGCGGTTGGCAAGACAATCGATGATGCCGTATCCACCGGCGATGAAAATCATGCCATGCAGATCATGGCGGCTGGCGCATCCGTACTTTGCGCAAAACTCCATGCCCAGGGCCAAATTCACGGCATGATCGTCCTAGGCGGGACCATGGGCACCGACCTTGCGCTCGATTGCGCGCGGGCGCTGCCGATCGGCGTACCTAAATATGTCGTATCGACGATCGCCTTTTCGCCGCTGATCGCGCCGCACAGGCTTTCCGCGGATATACAGATGATCCTCTGGGCGGGCGGTCTTTTCGGCCTCAATGACATCTGCAAGGCAACGCTCAGCCAGGCCGCTGGCGCCGTGTATGGGTCTGCTCTCGCTGTCGAAGCACCCGACCCGGATCGCCCGGTGATCGGCATGATGAGCTTTGGCTCTTCAGCGCTGAAATACATGGTGCACCTGCGTCAGCCGTTGATCGATCGTGGTTTCTCCGTCGCTGTTTTTCACGGAACCGGCATGGGCGGCATGGCGATGGAGAGCCTCGCCGAACAAGGCTATTTCGCAGCCGTCCTCGAACTGGCTGTCGCCGAGATCGGCAACCTCATGGTCGGCTCGGTCGTCAACGCAGGCGCCAATCGCATGACGGCCGCCTGTCGTCTGGGCACGCCAATGATTGCCGCGCCGGCTTTCGGGGACATGATTGACTTTGCAACCTGGCAGCCCGTGCCGGAGCGCTTCCGCGACCGACCCTATTACGCGCATAACCGGCTCATCGCGTCCGCGTCGCTTTCAGGCGAGGAGCGTCGTGAACTCGCCCGCGAGGTGGCTAGACGACTGAATCAATCGAAAGGCCCTGTTCATTTTGTTCTCCCGACTAAAGGCGTTCATGCCTGGGACGTTGAGGGCATGCCGGCGCACGATCCGGACGCACTCGCCGACATGGTGGACGAATACCGGAAGGTGATGATCGATCCGATCGAACTTTCTGTGCTCGATTGCCACATCAACGATTTGGCCTTTTCAGAGAAGGTGCTCGAGGTTATCGACCGGTGGATCGCCGACGGCACCATCAAGATGACGCGGTGAGGCTTTGATGGATCCGCGCTATTCAATTCTCTTCGAGCCGCTCAAGATCGGGCCGGTCACCGCGCCGAACCGCTTGGTATCGATGCCGCACGCGATAGGCCATAGCTACTTGATGCCAAACGGAGCCATTGGCATCCGCGAAACCCGTGCCGAGGGCGGCTGGGGCATCGTGGCAATGCAGCTGAGCGAAATCGATCCGACCTCGGATCTTGCAGGTCTGCCATACGAGCGGCTCTGGGACGATGGCGACGTGTTCTCGCATGCACGCTCCGTCGAGCGCATTCACGCCCATGGCGCGCTTGCCTCCATCGAGCTTGGGCACACAGGGATTCGCTCTCGCGGAATCTCAACCGGCTATCCGGCCATGGGGCCATCCGTTGTGCCTATCCTGAAACCCGAAATGCCCTTTATGGCCAAGGCCATGGATAGGGAAGATATCAGGAACCTCCGACAGATGTACCGGGCAGCGACCCGCCGGGCAAAGGGTGCCGGCTATGACATCGCTTATGTCTATGCCTCGCACGACGCCTCAATCCTGTGGCACTTCCTGTCTCCGGCCTATAATTACCGAACGGACGAATATGGTGGAAGCTTCGAAAACCGGCTGCGACTGTTCCGCGAGGTGCTGGAGGAAACCAAGGAGGAAGCGGGCGATGACATGGCGGTTGCGGTGCGCTTCGCCGTGCACGAACTGACCGGTCCGAGGCGTATCCTGAACAGCGGCGAGGGCAGGGAGGTTATCGAGGCGCTCGCCGATCTACCCGACCTTTGGGACGTGAATGTCTCATCCTGGAGCCGCGACAGCGGAACCGCCCGCTATGATGCTGAAGGTTTTCAGGAGGAGTTCACCAGCTTCGTCAAGCAGGTGACCGGCAAGCCGGTCCTGGGCGTCGGACGCTTCACCTCGCCGGATGCGATGGTAAGCCAGATCAAACGCGGTGTGCTCGATCTTATCGGGGCTGCTCGTCCCTCCATTGCGGATCCGTTCCTGCCTGCGAAAATTCGCGAGGGCCGCATCGAGGATATTCGCGAATGCATCGGCTGCAACATGTGTGTCGCTGTGGAGACGATCGGGGTTGAGCTGCGATGCACGCAGAATCCGACGATCTCAGAGGAATGGCGGCGGGGCTGGCACCCGGAGAGAATCCCTGCGGCTGACGTCGCCAAGATCGTGCTGATCGTGGGTTCCGGTCCAGCCGGGCTTGAGGCGGCGCTTGTTCTCGCCAAGGCGGGGCACGACGTGACCGTGGCCGAACGCGCCGAAGAGATGGGCGGTCGTTCTGCCCGGGAAGCCCGGATCAAGGGGCTTTCTTCCTGGGGGCGGGTCAAGGACTACCGGCTCTACCAGCTCCAGCAGATGCCCAATGTAAACCTTTATCCCGGCAGTGAGATGGATGCAGACGGTATCGCCGATTTCGGCGCGGATCATGTTCTGCTCGCAACCGGAGCGCCGTGGCGCGGCGATGGGGCCGGGCGAACGAGGCTTGTGCCCATTCCCGGCTTCGACGGTACAGCTTTATCGCCTGACGACATCATGAATGGCGCAGGCGTCGGCGCCTCCGTGGTCATCTACGACGATGACCACTACTACATGGCCAACTCCCTAGCGGCTGACCTGGCGGCTAAGGGGAACGAAGTGCACCTCGTTAGCCCCATGCCCGCGCTTTCGGCGTGGATGGGACACACACTCGAGCAGCCGCGCATGATCGCCGAGATGAAGGCGGCCGGTGTGCGGATGTATCCGAACAGCGTGGCGATCGGCTGGACCGGGGAGGGGCTTTCGGTCAGCCGGGGCGACACCGGCGAGCCGCAGCCGCCGATCAGGGCTGCGACACTGGTCGCAGTGGGGACCCGGCTGCCGGACACCAGCCTTGGCGACGCTCTTACCGCGCGCGGTCTGTCTTTCCGCACCATTGGCGACGCGGAATGTCCGGGCGTCATCCAGGGCGCGGTCTATTCCGGCCATCGCCATGCGCGCGAACTACTGGGCACGGAGCCCGAAGACCGGATTTTCAAACGCGAGCGACCGACACTTTTTCTTTAGGCTCGGAGGGATCAAACACTATGCCGCTGAAACGAACACCACTCTATCACGCCTTCAAGGCGCGCAATGCCGAAATGACCGAGAAGGCCAACTTCTTGACCGCCAACGTTTTTTCCGACGCCAGGTCGGAACACGAGGCGGTACGGACCGCTGCAGGATTGTTCGAGATCTTCGGGCAGTTTCTCATGGAGGTCGCAGGCGTCAACGCCGAGACCTTTTTGAATGAAACCTTCGTGGCGGATATGACGAAGGTGGCTCCGGGCAAGGGTGTCTATGGCGGTATCCTGAATGACGAGGGCGGCTTCATCGACGATGTCATCACCTATCGCCCGTCACCGGATCTGTTCTGGGTCGTTCCAGCGCCGCATCGTGTCGAGAAGGTCGAAGCCTATCTGAAGAAACGTGCAAAACCTTATGGCGTGCATGTCGTTTCGCTCGGATATCGCTATGTCTCGTTGTCCCTCCAGGGTCCGCAGTCGCGTGCATGCCTGGAAAGTGTCACCACTGTGGACGTATCCAGCGAAGCGCTTCCCGCCTTCGGCGTCGTCAAGACGACGGTGGCCGGCATTGATGGGGTGATCGTGACCCGAACCGGGTTCACCGGCGAACTCGGCTACGAACTCTGGGTGCCGACCGAACACATCGAAAGCTTTTACGACACCTTCCTGGAGGCGGGAAAGCCGCTTGGGCTCGTGCCATGCGGGGCAGGGTCGATGGGCTCACTTCGTATCGAGAAGCGCTTTCCGATCTGGGGCCGGGATATCGGTGAGGATACGACACCGGTCGAGGCAGGTCTTTCCTGGACAATCAGGCCGAAGGACGCGTCCTACCCCGGCAAGGAGATCGTAGAGCAGCAAAAGCGGGATGGCGCCGAGCGCATACTCGTCCTGCTTCAGCTCCCTGCCGGTTCGACCGTGCCTGCCATCGGAACAACGGTAAAGCTGGGCGGTGACGGAATAGGCAAGGTGACTTCCGCCGCCTATGGACACACCGTCGGATATGGGATCGCACTCGCCTATGTCCAGTTCGCCTGCGCGCAGGAGGGGCAGGTGCTGACGCTGGGAGACGGGACCTCGGTCGCAGTCCATAGAACCGCAGTCTACGACCCCAAGTCCACCCGATCGCGAGCATAAGCAGGAGAACCGATCCATGAAAATTCTGGTCACAGTCAAGCGCGTTGTCGATTACAACGTGAAGATCCGCGTCAAGCCGGATGGTTCCGGTGTCGAGCTTGCCAATGTGAAGATGTCGATGAACCCGTTCGACGAGATTTCGGTCGAAGAGGCTCTGCGGCTGAAGGAAGCCGGCAAGGCTTCGGAAGTCGTCGTCGTCTCGGTCGGCCCGGCCAAGGCCGAGGAGACGCTGCGCACGGCGCTGGCGATGGGTGCCGACCGGGCGATCCTGGTCGAGACCGACGATCAGGTCGAGCCACTTACCGTTGCCAAGATCATCAAGGGTGTCGCCGAAGCCGAACAGCCTGGCCTGATCATCGTCGGCAAGCAGGCGATCGATGACGATTCCAACCAGACCGGCCAGATGCTGTCGGCCCTCTTGGGCTGGGCACAGGGCACCTTTGCCTCCAAGGTCGAGATCGGTGACGGCAAGGCGCAAGTGACGCGCGAAGTCGATGGCGGTCTGCAGACCATCGAGATCAAGCTGCCGGCCGTCGTTACCACCGACCTGCGTTTGAACGAGCCGCGTTATGCCTCGCTGCCCAACATCATGAAGGCCAAGAAGAAGCCGCTCGACAAGAAGTCACCGGCCGATTTCGGCGTCGACACCGCGCCGCGCCTCAAGGTGCTGAAGACCGAGGAGCCCTCGGGCCGCAAGGCCGGCATCAAGGTCAAGACGGTCGCCGAACTCGTCGACAAGCTCAAGAACGAAGCCGGCGTCCTCTAATAAAGCCCAGAAAAGGAGACTAACACCATGGCCATTCTTCTTCTGGCTGACCACGACAACGCAACGCTTTCTGACCAGACCGCCAAGGCGCTGACGGCTGCTGCCAAGATCGGCGGCGACGTCCACGTTCTAGTGGCCGGCAAGGGCGCCAAGACGGCGGCCGATGCAGCTGCCAAGCTCACGGGCGTTTCCAAGGTTTTGCTCGCCGAAAGCGACGACCTCGCTAACAATCTCGCGGAGCCGCTCGCAGCCCTGATCGTCTCGCTCGCCGGTTCCTACAATACCATCCTCTCGGCGGCCACCTCGACCGGCAAGAACGTCCTGCCGCGCGTCGCAGCACTGCTCGACGTCGCCCAGATCTCGGAAATCACCGAAGTTGTTTCGGCCGATACCTTCAAGCGGCCGATCTATGCCGGCAACGCCATCCAGACGGTTCAGTCGGGCGAGGCCAAGAAGGTCATCACCGTGCGCACGGCGTCCTTCGCGTCCGCTGCCGAAGGCGGCTCGGCCTCGGTCGAAACTATCTCGGCTGCGGCCAATCCCGGCCTGTCGACCTTTGTCAAGGACGCGCTGTCCTCCTCGGATCGTCCGGAACTGACCTCTGCCAAGATCATTATCTCCGGTGGTCGTGCGCTCGGTTCCTCGGAAAAGTTCCAGGAAGTCATCCTGCCGGTTGCCGATAAGCTCGGTGCTGCCGTCGGCGCCTCGCGCGCTGCAGTTGACGCAGGCTACGCTCCGAACGACTGGCAGATCGGCCAGACCGGCAAGGTCGTCGCCCCGCAGCTCTACATCGCGGTTGGCATTTCCGGCGCCATCCAGCATCTCGCAGGCATGAAGGATTCGAAGGTCATCGTCGCCATCAACAAGGACGAGGAAGCCCCGATCTTCCAGGTCGCCGACTATGGCCTCGTCGGCGATCTCTTCGTCATCCTGCCGGAACTCGAAAAGGCACTCTAGTCAACATAGGGCCCAATGGATCTGAATATGAAAACGTACATTCTCAACGTATCATGCGTGTCAACACGCGGCATTGTAGCCGCGATCACCGGTTTTCTGGCAGACAAAGGCTGCAATATCGTCGACTCCTCGCAGTTCGACGATCTGGACACAGGCATGTTCTTCATGCGGCTTACCTTCACGAGCGAGGAGGGCGCAACAATCGGCGACATTGACGCTGGCTTCGAGACGATCAAGAAGAAATTCGAGATGGTCAGCGAGTTCCACGATGGAGACACCAAAACGAAAGTGCTCCTGATGGTCTCGCGCTTCGGTCATTGCCTCAATGACTTGCTCTACCGTTGGAAGATCGGCGCGCTGCCGATCGACATCGTCGGCGTCGTCTCCAACCATTTCGATTACCAGAAGGTGGTCGTCAACCACGACATCCCCTTCCACCATATTCCGGTGACCAAGGCCAACAAGGTGCAGGCCGAAGCCCGCATCATGGACGTGGTCGAGCAGACCGGCACCGAGTTGATCGTGCTGGCCCGCTACATGCAGATCCTGTCCGATCCCGTCTGCCAGAAGATGTCAGGCCGCATCATCAACATTCACCACTCATTTCTTCCGTCCTTCAAGGGGGCAAACCCTTACAAGCAGGCCTATGAGCGCGGCGTGAAGCTGATTGGGGCGACGGCGCATTACGTCACCGCTGATCTAGACGAGGGCCCGATCATCGAGCAGGACGTGGCCCGAATCACGCATTCGCAGTCAGCATCTGACTATGTCTCCATTGGCCGTGATGTGGAGAGCCAGGTGCTGGCTCGTGCCATCCACGCCCATATCCACCATCGGGTGTTCCTCAACGGCAACAAGACCATCGTATTCCCGGCAAGCCCGGGCTCTTACGTGTCAGAACGGATGGGCTGAGGGATGGCGACAAAAATCGATGGGAAGCAAGTTGCCGCCTCGGTAAATGACGCCGTGAAATCAGCGACGTTGGCGCTCGAAAAGGATACCGGGGTCAAGCCAGGTCTTGCCGTGGTCATCGTTGGCGAGGATCCGGCTAGCCATGCCTATGTCGGCGCGAAAAGCCGCATGGCAAAAGAATGCGGTTTCAATTCGATCCAGCACACGCTGCCAGAAGGAGCAACCCAAGAAGAGCTTGCGACAATCGTCGAAGCGCTCAATGCCGATGAGACCATCCACGGCATCCTGGTCCAATTGCCGCTGCCGAAACACCTCAACCCGGACTCGATCATTCAGTCGATAAGGCCGGAGAAGGATGTTGACGGTCTGCACATTGTCAATGCCGGCAAGTTGGCGACGGGCGATCTCGATGGAGGCCTCGTCTCTTGCACGCCGGCCGGAGCGATGATCCTCGTGCGCCGCACCCATGGCGAAGACCTCTCTGGCCTCGGAGCCGTGGTGATCGGCCGCTCGAACCTCTTCGGAAAGCCAATGTCGGCGCTGCTGCTTGCCGCCAATGCAACTGTGACGACTGCTCATTCGCGCACTAAGGACCTTTTCGAGATCTGCCGCAATGCAGACATTCTCGTTGCCGCGGTCGGCCGTCCGGAAATGGTCAAGGCGAACTGGGTAAAGCCGGGAGCGACCGTAATTGATGTCGGCATCAACCGCATAGCCGCCTCTGAGAGAGGCGAGGGCAAGTTCCGCCTAGTTGGCGATGTTGCCTTCGATGAATGCGCGGAGGTCGCCGGCGTCATCACGCCGGTTCCGGGTGGGGTAGGCCCAATGACTATTGCCATGCTGATGGCAAACACCGTTATCGCGGCCCACCGTAAGGCCGGCAAGACGTCACCAAAATTCTCGTAGATAATGAGGCCGGTGCTAAATGAGAGAGATGCCTGAACGCGAAAGCATGGAATTCGACGTGGTGATCGTCGGCGCCGGACCGGCCGGTCTGTCTGCGGCCATTCGTCTGAAGCAGGTCAATCCGGAGCTGTCTGTCGTCGTCCTGGAAAAGGGCGCGGAAGTCGGTGCGCATATCCTGTCGGGCGCGGTCGTCGATCCGATCGGCATAGACCGGTTGCTGCCGGACTGGCGCGCGGAAGAGGGGCATCCCTTCAAGACCGAGGTCAAGGACGACCAGTTCCTGCTGCTGGGTCCTGCCGGCTCCATTCGTCTGCCGAACTTTTTGATGCCGCCGCTGATGAGCAATGACGGCAACTACATCGTCTCGCTCGGCCTGGTCTGTCGGTGGCTCGCCGAAAAGGCGGAAGGCCTCGGCGTCGAGATCTATCCCGGCTTTGCCGCCACCGAAGTGCTCTACGATGAAGCCGGTGCCGTCATTGGCGTTGCCACCGGCGACATGGGCGTCGAGAAAAACGGCGAACCGGGTCCGAATTTTGGCCGCGGCATGGAGCTACTCGCAAAATATACGCTGTTTGGCGAAGGCGTACGCGGTTCGCTCGCCAAGCAATTGATCGCCAAATTCGATCTGCAAAAGGATCGGGAGCCGCAGAAATTCGGGCTCGGCATCAAGGAACTCTGGCAGGTGAAGCCGGAGAGCTACAAGCAGGGCCTGGTGCAGCACTCGTTCGGCTGGCCGCTCGGCATGAAAACCGGCGGCGGCTCGTTCCTCTATCACCTCGAGGACAGTCTGGTTGCCGTCGGCTTCGTCGTGCACCTCAATTACAAGAACCCCTATCTCTATCCGTTCGAGGAGTTCCAGCGCTTCAAGACGCATCCGGCCATTCGCGGCACCTTCGAAGGCGGCAAGCGGCTCTCCTATGGCGCCCGCGCCATCACCGAGGGCGGCTACCAGTCGGTGCCGAAACTGACCTTCCCCGGCGGTGCGCTGATCGGCTGTTCGGCCGGTTTCGTCAACGTGCCGCGCATCAAGGGCAGCCACAATGCCGTGCTGTCGGGCATCCTCGCCGCCGAAAAACTGTCGGATGCGATAGCTGCCGGCCGTGCCAATGACGAGGTGATCGAGATCGAAAACGGCTGGCGCGACAGCGCCATCGGTTCCGACCTGAAGAAGGTGCGCAACGTCAAGCCGCTCTGGTCGAAGCTCGGCACGGCTGCCGGCGTGGCGCTCGGCGGCCTCGACATGTGGACCAACACGCTGTTCGGCTTCTCCTTCTTCGGCACGCTGAAGCACGGCAAGACCGATGCCCAGTCGCTCGAACCCGCGTCCATGCACAAGCCGATCGCCTATCCGAAGCCAGATGGTGTTCTGACCTTCGACCGTCTGTCCTCGGTGTTCCTGTCGAACACCAACCACGAGGAAGACCAGCCGGTCCACCTCAAGGTCAAGGACATGGACCTGCAGAAGCGCTCCGAGCACGACATCTATGCCGGCCCGTCGACCCGCTACTGTCCGGCCGGTGTCTACGAATGGGTGGAAAAGGACGGCCAGGACGTCTTCGTCATCAACGCCCAGAACTGCGTCCACTGCAAGACCTGCGACATCAAGGACCCCAACCAGAATATCAACTGGGTGCCGCCCCAGGGCGGCGAGGGACCGGTATATCCGAATATGTGACGACAGTTCCATAAATCAACGATATGCCGCAAATCACCAGCAAATCTGTTAGCTTCAAAAAAGAGGCGCGTGTCGGCGGTTCGTATCCGTTCGAGGCGACGGTTTGTTGTTGCTCACGGCTTCGCCAATCGACGTCTTTCTCAGGGCTAAGGATTGTGATACAAATCCTCGGATAATAGATTCTATCCTCCGAGTTTTTGTATCAATGCCGGCTTCCGTCACCCAACGCCAAATCGCCCGAACTGTGCTCGCTGAATGCGGGATAGCACGTCTGGCGGAACTGCGGAATTCAGGCGTGACGGCGGCCACCATCAGCCGGATGGAACGGGATGGCGAGGTCGTGCGGCTTGCCCGCGGTCTTTATCAACTCCCCGATGCGGAACTCGATGCCAACCACAGTCTGGCAGAGACTGCCAAACGCGTTCCGAAAGCCGTTGTCTGCCTTGTTTCAGCTCTCGCGTTCCACGGCCTCACCGACCAACTGCCGAGACACGTGTGGCTTGCCATAGGCCGCAACGACTGGGCTCCACAACCGAACGGCCCTGCTATGCGCATCGTACGCTTCACAGACAGTCTGCTCCACGATGGCGTCGAAACCCATCTCGTCGAAGGCGTTCCGGTGAAGATTTTTGGAATTTCTAAGACGATTGCCGATTGCTTTCGCTATCGCAACAAGATTGGCCTATCCGTGGCGATTGAGGGGCTGCAGGAGACGCTGCGGCAACGAAGAGCTACTCCTGGTGAAATCGCTGATCAGGCCGAGCGCGGTGGTGTTGGCACGGTGATCCGGCCGTATCTCGAGGCACTAACCGCCAATGGCTAAAGAAATCAGAAATCTTGGCGCCTCGGTGCGCGCCCGCCCTGTTGCAACTCGCCAAGGCAAGCGGACAAAGCTTCGATTTGGTTCTGACGCGTTTTGCGCTTGAGCGGTTATTATTCCGGCTCAGCCGGTCACCCCATGCGGGCTGTTTTGTGCTGAAGGGTGCGATGCTCATGATGAGTTGGTTGACGATCCGCACCGCGGCACGCGTGATCTCTACCTATTGGGCTTTGGCAGTCCCGAGCCGGAGCCTATGCTGAAGACCTTTCGGGAGATTCTAGCGCAACGGGCTGATGATGGCGGTCACGTTCGACGCAGAAACTTTACGCGTGGATCGCATTCGCGAGGGACTGGAATATGGTGGGCTCAGGCTGAGGTGGTCGCCTCGATCAGCGGCGCCCGGATCACCCTGACGATCGACATCGGGTTTGGCGATGCGCTCGAGCCTGGGGCGGAAGTGCTAGATTATCCCTCTATGCTCGGTTTTCCGATGCACCGGCTCCGAGCCTATGCGCGCGAGACGGTCATTGCCGAGAAGTTCCAGGCGATGGTCATGCTGGGGCGTGCAAACAGCCGGATGAAGGACTTCTACGAAATCTGGATTCTCAGCAGGTCATTCGATTTCAATGATGACAGGTTGGCGCGTGCAATCACGGCGACTTTCGAGCGCCGCGACACTCCGATCCCCACTGAGGTACCAGACGCCCTAACGGACGCCTTTGCCAAGGACGAGGAAAAGCAACGGCAATGGCACGCATTTATTGAAAGCGTTGCACACGAACCCGGCAATCTGACGGACGTCATCGCGGAGATTGCCACGTTCCTGATGCCACATGCTGTTGGGCTACTAGGCTGGGCAAATGAGGTCTCGTCACCACGTCGCGCTGTGGAGCGATTACAAATCGATTGCGCTGATGAAGTAATAACGGGATCGGCGGTTCGTATCTCTTCAACTGCAGCCGGTTGCGACAGGAGTTTGATCCCCGTTATGCAAGCATTGTCGGGGGGTGTGTTCCAGTGCGCTCAGGCTCGAGCGTGCCCCGATGCCGCTGGTGGACTCGGGGCCCGGCCTTTTCGAACGAATATCCGCTGCGACCCGCCCATTTCACAATGTTCTTCAATGTGGAAGATACACAGGGCAGACCCGATATTCTCGGAGCTTTTGAACCTGCTCGAAATCAGCAACATAAGGGACTTTTCAAGGGAATTTGGCGAAGGGTTTACATAGCACATCCGCCAGACACCGACCGAGCGATTAAGAGCCTGGGGACCTTGAGGAACGATCTCAGGTTTCGGATGTCGCGGAAAGCGTGACCTTCCTCAGCGAAAGGCCACGCCAAGGGAAGTGCATCAGGCGATCGCGCCGCCGTCCGCAGTCAGGGTCGCACCTGTAATCACGCTAGCGGCGGAGCTTGCAAGAAATACGGCGGCGTTCGCTATCTCTCTCGGTTCGCCGTAGCGTCCGAGCGACGTCAGTCTTCGCTGGAAATCCGCAGCCGCGCCGTCCGCCGGATTGGAGTCGGTGTCCGTCGCTCCGGGCTGGACGAGGTTGACTGTGATCCCCTTCGGTCCAAGTTCGCGAGAGAGGCCGCGCGTAAACGAGGTCAGCGCCGCCTTCGACATCGCGTACAGGGTGATCCCAGGAAAAGGTACCCGCTCGCCAAGTGCGGAACCGATCGTGATGATACGGCCGCCTTCGCGCAGATGCGGGATGGCGGCCTTCGCGAACAGCACCGGAGCGCGGACGTTAACGTCCATCACCGCCTGATATTCGTCTAGGTTCAGATCGGCTATACTTCCCGCGTGTCCGATGGCGGCGCTGTTGACGAGAATGTCCAGCCCGCCGAGCGCAGCCACGGCGTCTTCGACAGCCCGCGTGATGGCCTGCGGGTCGGCGCTGTCGGCCTGTATCGCGACGGCTCGACGGCCGCGATCTTCGATGGATTTGGCAACCGCCGCAGCCTTCTCTGTCGCGCGTTGATAGGTAAATGCCACGTCGGCGCCGTTCTCCGCAAGCGCCTCGACAATGGCTGCACCGATACCGCGCGAGCCGCCAGTGACCAAAGCGCGCTTTCCGTTCAAATCAATCATATGCGTCGGTTCCTTTCTTCGTCGTCGGATGGGGAGGACCGCAGCCTTGCGGCAGCTCCCGACGGATGTCCGTCCTATTTCGTGGCCAGGGCTCAGCGCTTGAAGTGGCGGTGAATGCGACAGCTTGTTGCGCGGAGGGGAACAGCGGCCGCTGCCTCCGCCGCTCGTTGCAAACCGAGCAACAGGGCGTTCCCACCAGGAACCCTTTTTCGGAACCGTGGACCTCCTACATGTCTCTCACGACTTTCCTCGCAAAATGGAGTGAAGATGAAAGCCGCGATCTACGACAATCCGGGGCCACCATCCGTGCTGACGTATGCCGACGTGCCTGATCCAGTCTGCGGCCACCGTCGACGATCTCCTTGCCGCTGCCGCTGCCGCTGCCGGAAGAATCGACGTCGTGATCGACCGGTCCTTCGCCCTTGAAGACGCTGCGAAGGCGCATCACTACGCCGACACAGCCAAGCCCCTCGGGCGGGTAGTGATGACGCCGTGAATGCGATAAGGAGGACCACCGTATGAAGCGGGTTTCATTCAAGAACAGAGATATCGAAGTCGTCGGCAATATTCACGTGCCGCCGGATTTAAACGAAGCCGACGCATATCCAGCAATAATCCTTGCGACGCCCGGCAGCAGCGTGAAGGAACAGATCGGCGCGATCTACGCCGAAAGGCTCTCCGACGGCTTCATAGCGCTTACGTTCGACCCGTCATACCAGGGCGAGAGCGGCGGTGAACCACGCGATCTCGAAGATCCGTCCGTTCGTGTGGATGACATTCATTGCGCGGTCGATCATCTGACGACGCTACCCTACGTCCATGAAGCGCGGATCGGAGTTCTCGGGATCTGCGCGGGCGGCGGCTATGCGATCAAGGCAGCCCTGACCGAAAGGCGCTTCAAGGCGGTGGGCACGGTCGTCGCCAACGACATCGGCGAAGCGATGCGCCGCCTGCTTCCCGACTTTCGTCAGACCCTCCAGGACGTGGCGGTGAAGCGCACGGCGCAGGTCCGCGGCGCCGCGGCCCGGAGAGATCCTTGGATTCCCGATAGTCTTGCAGAGGCCAGGGCTGCAGGCATCACCGACCCGGAACTGCTTGAGACCGTCACGTTCTACAGGGAGTCGGAGTATCGGCATCCGAATTCGACGAACCGCCTGCTGTTCGTCAGCTACGGCAGCCTGCTGGGTTTCGACGCCTTCAGCCTCGTGCCCGAGCTGCTGACCCAGCCGCTCCAGGTTGTCGTTGGCGGACGCCGTGGGCCGACCGGTCAATACGAGGCGGGGAGGCGCCTGTTCGACCTTTCTCCGTCGAGGGCGAAGCACTTCCTTGAAGTCGAAGGCGCGGGCCACTACGACCTGTACTACAAGCCGGAATACGTTGGTCGGGCGGTCAAAAGGCTGGCCGAGTTCTTTTCAGAGCATCTTACGCAGGATTCGAGCCGCTCCTAGGCGCCGGACTCGAAGCATTCGATCAGCATCTCCGTCAGCACGCGGACCTTCTTGGCAGGATGCTGTCCAGGAGGCCTGACGACGAAGATGCCCGCGGTGGGCGGCGGGTGCTTCGGCATCACCTCGATGAGCGCACCGGATGCGATATGCTGGTCCGTGAGGCCGTTTGGAAGTCTGGCGATGCCAAGACCTTCCAACGCGGCTGCGAGCAGTGCCACTCCGTTGTCGGCCTTGAAGCGGCCTTGCGGTCGGATGTTAAGCACCCGGTCGCCATCGGTGACCTGCCAGATCTCCGTTCCCTGCATGAGCGCCTCATGCTTTGGAAGCTCGTCCGGCGTTTCGGGCGAGCCGTTCGCTGCGAGGTAGTCGGGACTGGCGACAAACCTTCCATAAAGCGGTCCGACGCGCCTGGCGACGAGATTGGAATCCGGCAGGTAGCCGATCCGGATGGCGCAGTCGAAACCCTCGGTAATGAGATCGACGAAGCGGTCGGTGTAGCACGAGTAGACGTGTAGCTGCGGATGTCGATGTGCCATCTGAGACAGAACGGGAGCGAAGTGGGTCGGACCGAACGACAGAGGTGCGGCAACCCTGAGTCGACCACGCAGCTCGCCCGCGGGCAGGATCGTCTCGCGCGCCGCATCGATATCCGCCGAGATCCTCGCCGCGTAATCGCGGAACGTCGAGCCTTCTTCCGTCAGTGCGATGCCGCGGGTCGTTCGCGCGACGAGCTGTACGCCAAGCTCCGCCTCGAGACGCGCAATGCGCCGGCTGACCATAGACTTCGAGACACCGAGCCGTTGCGCGGCGGGTGTCACCCCTCCGGCGTCGGCGACTTCCACGAAGGTCCTGAGATCGTCGATTTCCACCCCCGTTCCCCTTTCTGCAACACAGCTCGCGTTTCCGAGGGCTACCGCATCAAGGGCGGCAATGACAAGGTTTTCGTGGATCGCCTTCCAACTGGGCGTTCAAACCCATATCGCCGAACCACCAATAAGGATGTTTCATGACCTTTCGTAACGGCCTCGCCTCGCTTCTCCGCCCCGAAGACTCGGTGCTCGTCCTCATTGACCATCAGCCATATCAGCTCGCGAACGTGAACAGCCACGAGCCGACGATGGTGGTCAACAACACGGTCGGCCTGGCGAAGGCGGCAAAGGCCTTCGACGTTCCGACCATCCTCACCACGGTGATCGCGGAACGCGGCGGCAACCTGTTCCCGCAGATCGCCGACGTCCTCCCCGGCCAGGAAATCATCGACCGGACGCTCATCAATACCTGGCAGGATCCGAACGTCGTCGACGTGGTGAAGGCGACAGGCCGCAAGCAACTGGTCATCGCCGGTCTCTGGACAGAGGTGTGCGTCGCCATGCCGGCAATCCAAGCCGCGGGCGAGGGCTGGGATGTGACCGTCATCACGGACGCCTCGGGAGCAGTCTCCTCCGAGGCGCATCAGGTCGCAATCCAGCGAATGATCGCAGCCGGAGTCAATATGATGACCTGGCTTGCGCTCGCAGCCGAATGGCAGCGCGACTGGGCCCGTGCCGAACAGGCTGCGAAGATCACCGACGTCATCGTCCAGCATTCTGGCGGGAGCGGCATCGCATATCTGTGGGAGCAGCAGTTGCTCAACACCCAGGCACCGAAGGCTGGTGCTGGCGCGTAAGCACGTTTAAAAAGAGGAGCGGGTGCGGCATGCGTCTCCGCTCCTCGCTATGAATGGATGACTATCGGCCGAAGAAGAGGACGTCACACATGAGCTGGAGCCCTGCGATCGAACCAGGCTGCCCTGATGAGGTCGGCGTGGAGGCGATCGAGACGTTGATCGTTCCCCGCGCCCGCGACCTGGGCGGTTTCGAAGTCCGACGCGCACTACCTGCGCCGAACCGCCAGATGGTCGGGCCGTTCATATTCTTCGACCAGGCCGGTCCCGCCGAACTCCTGACCGGGCAGGGCGTCGACGTTCGACCCCATCCGCATATCGGTCTCGGCACCGTGACCTACCTCTATCAAGGCGACTTCCATCACCGGGACAGCACCGGTGCCGACCAGATCATCAGGCCAGGCGAGTTGAACTGGATGGTCGCAGGCAAAGGCGTATCGCACTCGGAACGTACGAGTGCGGCGGCAAGAAGCGGCCCGAACAGCCTGTTCGGAATACAGACGTGGCTCGCCCTGCCTGATAGCCGCGAGGACGTGGCGCCTTCCTTCGAGCACCACGGCAGGAACGCGCTTCCGATGATTGAAGACAAGGGCGTCTCGGCGCGGCTCATCCTCGGAAACGCCTACGGCGAGCACGCTCCCGCCAGGATGTTTTCGGAGACCTTCTACGCCGACGTCAAGCTGGATCCTCTCGCTCGCCTGCCCATGCCAGACGAGCATGAGGACCGTGCGATCTACGTCGTCGAAGGATCGATCTCGGTCGCCGGACAGGACTTCGGCAAGATGCAGATGATGGTATTCCGTCCTGGCGACAGGATAACCGTCTCGGCCGGCGAACTGGGCGCCCGGATCATGATACTCGGGGGCGCAACGTTCTCCGGGCCAAGGTACATCTGGTGGAACTTCGTCGCGTCGTCGATGGAACGTATCGAAGAGGCCAAGGCCGAGTGGCGAGCCGGAAAGTGGGGCGAGGGCCGTTTCGACCTCCCTGCCAACGACCGTGGGGAATTCATACCCTTGCCCGATTGAGGCCGCATGTCAGTCTTAAGGCAAGGGGCTGGGTCCGCGGCGATGCAATGAAATTGGAGAGGTTGCGGGAGAGGTGCGTGGAGAAGACAATCGATGGATTGCGCGAAGCGGACGAGGCGCTATTGATGACGCGGTCGATCGAGCCGTGCGTGCTGCCTGCGGGGACGGCCGCTTAGTGAGTGAGGTCGTCTCTTTTTATCTCTCGCGTGCCTCGCCCCAGTGAGAATAGTCACGAAAGCCGTCGTCGCTGCGCTATCGCGCATAAGGGAAAGAAACAACGAGCTAGGTCGTCTTACCGGGCAATTGCTCGACTATACCATGATCCTCCACCGGAGCGATTTGAGCAGGCTTGTATATAAACGCGTTGGTCAGGCTCGTCATGGCGAAGGTGGTGCCCCTTTCCATGTCGAGGGAAATTGAGATCAGCTTCACGCCTGCGAACCCTGATATCGTTCTTTCCGTCGATCCCGCGAGCGTGCGGGAGGCAATCTCCAACCTCATCAATAATGCCCTTGCTCACGGAGCGACCTCCAGGCTGGAAGTGGAAGTTGAACAGGTTAAGACAGGCGTGAGCATCATCATCCGCGACGACGGAGATGGTTTCGACGCTGATCCCCAATCGCTGCTCGCCCCCTTCGAAAAAGGGTCCAAATGCCGTGGGTCGGGATTGGGGCTGACCATAGCGTCCGAGGTCGGGAAGGCCCACAGCGGCTCCCTGCATTTTCGACGGGAAAATAATTTCACTGTTGTTCAACTAATTCTGCCGGCGTCGGGAACACTCGGGACCCAAGCTGGCAGCACCGCTTAACTCATCGAGTTGATTGCCTGTAATTTGCGATGTCGCGCTGGGATCGCTGCAACAAATTCTGCACGCCCCAACCCGCGGGGCTTAAACTCCTGGCGGATTAAGGCTCGTGCGCTCGTGCCGCCGGTTCGATTCCTATCAAGAGCTGGCTATTCCCATTTCATGGTGGACCTCGTTAACTGTCGTTTTGGATTATTGGTGACAAGCGAAGAGCTATTCAGGGCACCGTGGTCTGTGCTGTGTGGCGCTTCCAATAGGTGTCAATGATGTTGCGACAGTTTCGAACGACATGATCGCCAACCTCGGGGTTTCCTCCCCGCAGCGTATCCGGATCACCTCCGCAAAGGCGCACGAACGTTGCCTGCTGAACCGCAAACATGAAGTAGCCTTCACTGATCGGTTTAAAGTCCAAACCGGCGTCTTGCGCGTTCCTTGTGACTTCGGCTGTCGCATCGGAGATGGCGCGCGACACCTTCTCAAGCATCGTCTGTTCGGCTGCTTGCTGGATGGCTAATAAGGAGCGCTCCTGCGGTGTGGGAATGGGGCAACTGTCGGTATTCATTACATTCTCCTTGGGAGGCTGAGGTTCTGATCGCATTGAGGCGGTCACAGGCTTTAGCCATGGGTCGGCCGTTGCTAAACGTGACTTGTCTTTGCACCGTAATGCAGCCGTGGAAGACGCCAGTGTCATTCCAGGATGGCAGTGACACGGATCTCAATTCGCATGGCGGGGAGCCCTAGGGCTTCCACACCGGTCTGCGTCCAAATTGGAGCGCGATCGGGCATGTACTGACGGAAAAGACCGGCAATGGTTTCGTTCACGATCGATGGAAAGCCTCCGACGTGATAAGAGTTGACATGGACGACATCCTTCCAGTTCGCGCCAGCCGTGGCCAAGGTTCGCTGGACATTCTCAAACGCTCTCTCGATCTCGGTCACGATCGAATCCGGAATTTCGAGTTCATCGTTCCATCCGCCCTGGCCGGAAATCTCGATGCGATCACCAATCTTGAGCGCTTGTGAATAGTGCAAAAGCTCATGGAATTTCTGCCCGTACCCGGGTGTGACGAAAAGTTCAGGCTTAGCCATCAAGGCCTCCTATCGTGAGGAAGGAATAAGCATGGAGATGGCGCCCACCGAAAGTGACTGTTCCCGGCCAGGCCGGGTGATCGAAAGGTAGGTACCATCGCTCCATCAGAGTCGTGCACGAGCAAATCAGGCTATCGCACCGCCATCTGCGGTCAGAATAGCTCCCGTGATGACACTCGCGGCTGGACTTGCGAGAAATACCACAGCGTTGGCAATTTCCCGCGGTTCGCCGTAGCGCCCCAAGGAGGTCAAGCTTTTCTGCAAGTCTGCAGCCGGTCCGTCCGCCGGGTTGCTTTCCGTATCGGTAGCTCCGGGTTGCACAAGATTGACGGTGATACCAGTCGGACCAAGTTCACGAGAAAGACCGCGTGTGAAGGATGTGAGTGCTGCTTTGGACATTGCATAAGGTGTTATGCCGGGAAACGGTACCCGCTCACCCAGAGCCGAGCCGATTGTGACAATGCGGCCGCCTTTGCCGAGATGCGGGATGACGGCTTTCGCGAAAAGGACCGGAGCCCGTACGTTGACATCCATCAAGGTCTGATACGCTGAGACATCTAGGTCGACGATCATGCCGTTGTGGCCAATCGCGGCGCTGTTCACAAGGATGTCCAGCCCGCCCAAAACGGAGACGGCCTCGCCTACGGAGCTAGCAATTGCCTCGGGGTCGGCACTGTCGGCCTGGATTGCAGCCACACGGCGCCCCATCTTTTCGATCGCTTGCGTTACCTTAGAAGCCTTTTCGGCGGAGCGCTGGTAGGTGAACGCGACATCCGCGCCATTTTCCGCCAGCGCCAATGCGATCGCAGCACCAATGCCTCGCGACCCGCCAGTTACCAATGCGCGTTTGCCTTCAAGATTGATCATGTATCTGTTCCTTTCTTCCAAGATAAGTGGCGTGTTTCAGGTCATTTGCGAAAGACACCGAAGGCGCGAACCGAACAAGCGAACAATATTTCGCGGAGCTTGCTGGCATGCTGTAGGTGCGCGACGCGAAAAGCTCTGTTGTGTGAGCTGGACCGCTGGGACTGGGTCGTAAAACCCGTACCCGTCTCCCCGCGAAGCTTCTTCCAGTGTCTCCTTTTCAGTGATCACTTGAGCCAAACTCGACCACGAGACTGTCGCATCGAGCTTGGACGGCCAGCAGTTCCGGGAAGGTGTTGCCGGAGAAGCTACCGGTTTCGACGGTGGTGATTGTCGTCGGGATCTTGAAGATTTTCGCTGATTTGGCGAGGCCTACAACGCCTCAGCTTCTGACGATCAATCGACTGGACGCCAAAGGCCATTTGCGGCTGTTGATCAATGAAGGTCAGTTGAGTTCGATGGAGTTAGAACCTGTCGGAAATTTACCATCTGGATATCCTTTGCAATCAGGCACGGCGCAAGGCGCCGACCGGACTAAGTAGCCACCGGTTGAGAGAAAGCTGCTCGGCAAGAACCTAGGCATCAATCGTGGATCAAGATTGTTTCTTTCGCCGCTGTTTGGCCTAAGACTGACCGAAGTTTCGTTTGCCCGTGAGGCAGACTTACCTCAGACGGTGATTTCGGACCCATCTGGGTTCGCTTTGATGGAATACTCGCCGTCGTGTCTGAAGCTGCGGACCGTTGCGAACGTATCTTCCATAAACTGCACATAAGACAGCTTGCCGTTTTCACCGCGCGCCAGAACCGAGAAGGGCGACGTCACCGTTTTACCCAAAACGTTTGATGTGTAGGTGAACGTGCCGAAAATCGCTGCGCCGTTCACATTTTCGAAGCTGTCCTGAATTTCAAAGTTGTCTGTCGTCCAGTAACGGCCGACATCGATAAAAGTCTGAACCAGCCCTTGGGTACCTTCGTTGGTACCGGCCCAAGGCATAATCCGCTTGAGTTCCGGGTGCTCATAATTCAGCGAAACATAAGTGAAATCGTCCGTCGTGAATTGTTTGACGAAATCCAGGTCGGTCGGGTTCGACAGGATCGACTGCAATACCCCCAACGGTGACCTCGGGGATGCAGGCTCGGCTTTAGACAACTTCTTAGCGGGCGCATTGATAGACATCGTATATTCCTCCTTTTAAGTGACTTTGGGAATGAGGTGTCAGTGTTGCGTCAAGCCCGGCTTGAGCGCGATATGCTTGTGTTCGATGAAATCGTCCAGCGCCGCCAGACCGTTCAAGCGGCCAAGGCCAGACTGCTTGAATCCGCCCTCCTCGGTACCGTCGTAGACCTTCGCCCAGTCATTGATCCACACCGAGCCCGCTTCGAGCGCCTGCGCGACGCGCAAGGATCGATCGACATCGCGTGTCCAGATGCTGGCCGACAGTCCGTACTCATTGTCATTGGCCAGCCGGATCGCTTCCGCCTCGTCAGAGAACCGCTGTATCGTCAGCACCGGACCAAAAGTCTCCTCCTGTATTATAGCGAGACTGTTGTCGGAGACTTCCAGAAGGGCCGGGCGGAAGAATGCGCCGTTTGCAAGGGGACCAACATTGATGGGACCGCCACGCTCGACGACCTTCGCCCCAGCTGCGATAGCGGCCTCGACAACACCATCGACCCGCGCAACGTTAGCGCGGTCGATCAACGGGCCCATATCGCTGGAGGGGTCGGCGGCGGGGCCAACCTTGACGTTGCGCAACCTCTCCGCCAAGCCGTCGCGCACGGCCTCGTATTTCCCATCCTGCACGAGCAAGCGAGAGCCCGTCATGCAGAACTGGCCGCTGAAGACAGTCAGCGCCTTTTCCACTACCGGCAAAGCGGCACTAAGATCCGCATCGTCAAAGACAATCATCGGCGTCTTACCGCCGAGCTCCATTCCGAAGCGCTTGAGATATCTCGCGCCGGTGCTGCTAATGGCTCGGCCGGTACGGGTGGATCCGGTGAAACTGACGACTGGAACCTCCGGCGAGTCCACGAGATAAGCAGAGCCTTCAGGACCGCTCTCGAAAAACATATTGATCACGCCATTCGGAAGATCTTCCGCTTCGGCCATGATCTCCGCCATAACGCTTGCTGTCTGTGCTACTTGCGCCGGGAGCTTGATGACCATGGTGCAACCAGCAGCAAGCGCTGGGGCGAGTGATCGGATCGTCAGAATTACTGGAGAGTTCCAAGGTGCGATGACCGCCGCGACTCCCATCGGTTGCCGAAGGATCAGGGAGATGCTACCGGGCTTTGGTGTCAATGCCCGTCCACCTTCGACCAGGGCAGTGGCTGCCGAGTAGCGGAGTTTGCTCGCAACCATGTCCAGCTCGAACGCGGCTTCTGCCTTAACCTTGCCGTTCTCCAACGATAGAATTTCGAGCAGTCTGTCGCGATTGCGCTCGAAGGCGCGCGCTAGTTGGTCGAGCACACGCGCCCGCAATTCATGATCATGCGCCCACAAGGTTTCGCGAAAGGCTTTAGAGGCTGCTGCCACCGCAAATTTCGCTGCCTCAAGGCCGTAGTCGGGGTAGTGACCGATTACGTTATAAGTCGCCGGGTCGATTGACTGTTTCAGCTGACCTTCTCGGCATTGAGATCCGTTGATCCAATTAAAGGCTTTGCGGCTCGTTGTGTTGTCGGGGGGCATCGTCATATCTCTGGATCCTTCGACTTTCGAATGTTCGTCCGGGAAGGACGAGGCTACAGCAGGTTACGTGATTGCCACTGCACCATTGCCTGTTCGATTTTGCCGACAATTGTCCTGACCGCGGGTTGGCTAACGTTGGTGACAATTGGCACGATCATGAGCGTCGCGCCCAATACTCGCAGCGGCATTGTCCAGTCCTGCATGCAGTCGCCTACAAGCCAAATGATCAGAAGAACGCTTGGGTAGACGGCGAGCCAAACCATCACGGTGGTTTTGAAGCGTTCGAGAATTACCTGCCGAACTTTTGTCATTGCTTGCTCGATCCGTTGCCCGGCGCGTTGAATGATCAACGACGCGGGACACGCGCATGCGTGAGAGACATGATTACTTCCTCCCAAAGCTTAGCTGGACGCACTGGCAGGGGTTTTCGCCAGCGCTTGCTGTTGATATTGGAGAATCGCAGCAGTTGACGGAATGGGGGTACTCGTCGCATCATACCGGACATAATGTCGTCAATCGTCTCAATAGAGTCCCTCAGCGGCCTTGTCGCGTTTTCAGTCGCCGTCGAAACCGGAAGTTTCGCGGCTGCGGGCAGGAAGCTTGGCCTGTCCGCATCCGCCGTGGGAAAGGCGGTGGAGCGGTTAGAAGCGCGTCTAGGATTGCGGTTGTTGAACCGTACGACCAGATCGCTAGCCATGACCGGCGAAGGTGACATCCTATTCCGATACGTCGCGCGCATCTTGAAAGAACTGCAAGATGCTGAGCAAGAGCTTCACCTGGTCCAAAAGGCACCCCGAGGCCGCATCAAGGTGAGCGTGCCCACAGTCTTAGGTCGCAAGATCATCATGCCGGCGCTACTCGATTTTCAGACCCGCTTCCCAGAGGTGACGACCGAGATCAGCCTCGATGATGTCAAGGTTGATATTATCAACGGTGGATATGACGTGGCGCTGCGACTTGGTGAGCTGGACGACTCGACCTTACGCGCGCGAAGGATCGGACCACACACATTCACAACGTGCGCCTCGCCCGAATATCTTGCCCATCGCGGCACTCCGCAAAGTCCGTCAGATCTCCATAATCACTGTTGTGTTTTTTATCGTTTTCCAACCACCGGTCGGCCAGAGGTTTGGGCGTTCAAGAATTCACGTCAACCAACGCCAATCAAGCCTTCTGCCGTTCTGAACGATGGCGAGGCGCTTGCATCCGCCGCACTGGGTGGCTTGGGGATTATTCAGGTGCCAAGCTATCTCGTAAGCGAAGACATTGCGGCGGGGCGTCTCCAACCTGTCCTCGAAGATTACACGGACGAACGTGGCAGCGTTTCGCTCGTCTGGCCACCTATGTCGGCACGAGCGCCCAAAGTTCGTGCCTTCATTGATTTCATGGCGGAGCGCGTTTCCCAAAAGCTTTATTAAGGCGGCCCCAAGATCTGTCCATTGCTGTGGAACAGCTTGCTGTTTAGGATCGGTCCAGCCTTAGCCCGTTCGTAAGTGTAACGCCTACTAGTCGGCCCGCCTTCACGTGGATCTATTCCGGCCTCAAGGTGATTTCGACGCCAGCGGTGCGATGGAGGCGCTCGATCTCCGTAGCCATATGTGGCGAGCATGAGCGAGCCATGACGCACTTCTGAAACTCGACGAGAGCTACACGACATCCGATGCTCGCAAGCGTTGACGCCACGTCCTCCGATCAGACCGGCACCCACAATCACCACTTTTTTGGGGGAGGTCAGCGCATCTCTCACGAACCGTGCGTCATTCAGACTTCGCAGGTTCACTACGCCAGATGGCACAGCGCCGAAGCTTTGGGGCAAGCTTCGCGCGTTGCTCCCGGGCTGGCCGAGGACGGATCGAAACTGTATAGGAAGGTTCTCGTCATAGGGCTAGCGCTCGCTGCAAATCATCGTGCTCGAACGCACTGGCAATACGGTTGATCTCGGCTGACCGCGCGCCGACCGCCTTTGCGGTCTCGCGCCACGTTGCGGTGGAGGTCGCGACTTCCTTAATGATTGCGCGAGCCTGGGCGAGCGTGAGGGCGAAGAACCCGGCAGTTTCTTCCAGCAGATCAAGTGAGCAGGTGCCTTCATCAAGATCTATGTTGGTCGTCAGGACGCGCGCCTTGACGTCAGTAGGCACTGGATTGAGGTCATAGGCAGGGGACAACGACCAGCCGGCTTTGCCGAGCCACAGGAAACCGTGATTCCTCAGGTGGTCATCGACGTTGGAAATCAGCACATTGAAGGCGACGCGGCGATAAAGCGCGTGCGCATCGGTCTTTCCCTGCGCGCCGTGTTCGGCCAAGGCGTCTACGATCTCCGGATAGCTTCCACGCTCGCCGTCCTTTGCGCCCATCATCGCCATCGCGGACAGGAAGGGGATCCGGACAGTACCATCGCGGTCGAAGCGACGCGAGAGCATGACCTTCTTGCCGGCGACGTCGATGAGCTCGTGGAGGGGCGTGACAATGCCGGCTTGTTCAGCCAGTTGCAGAGCGACCTCTTCCCATGTCTCCATGCTGTAGTCGTCGGTTTCCTTAGGAAACTTGGCGATCGAGAGATGGCCATGTTGATCGATAACAGAAGCCTTCGGACGCGCTCCACCAAGCGAGGAGCCAGGCGCGAAGATAAGTTGGAGGTCTTCGTCGGTTTCCTCATCGCGCAGAATACGTTCGGTGATCTGCAGCAGGCGGCCGAGCTCGATGAGGGCGGGGACGCCGGCACGGATCGGCGCCTGGAATTCCTCGTCACCAACCCAGCGGAACCGGAGCGCGCCGAGCCGTGTCTCGTCGGCGACGCCAAGCAGATAGTCGCTTTCGGCCAGCGTGCGAACGGCCCGGCCATCGCGCTCAGCCATGCGCCTTTCCGAGCGTTGCATGAGACGTCGGCCCCAGGTATCGGGTGCTGAGTCGCCAATAGAGCCAAATGTTGCGAGGCCGGCGGGTGGGGCGAACGCTCCCCGGCTCAGAGCTAGAGCGGGCTCCAGCGAGAAGCGGTCGGGGTCCTCAAGCCAGGCACGGTCATACTCAAACATGATCGTTTCGGCACCACGGACGCGATTGCTCCGCGCCAGTCCGATTGGACGTGTGCGGCCGTGAAGGTTGAGATGAATTTCAAAATCAGCCATCGCGTGACGATCCCGGCGATCGCTTTGGGTGAGCGTGCTTGGGCAACTCCGCACTGGCCAGAGCCTGGCCGACGCTGTCGTTACTGATGTCGGCGACTTGGCTCAGCCCATCTAGCAGGCCGAGTGCCTGGAGGACGCCTGCATAGATGCCGATGCTGACATTGGTGTCGCCGGCCTCGATCTTTTGAAGCGTTGAGCGTGAGGTGAAGGCACGTTCGGCTACTACCGCCATAGGCAGGCGGCGACGTCGACGTGCGTCGTGGATGTCTGCGCCCAGTTTGCGCAGCGCGCGCCGGACAGCGGCCGGAGGGTTATGAGGTGTCGGCATTTGCCACCTTCGCACTACAGATTAGCCGGATATGTAGCACGAAGTTTACAATTTTTCCAGAGGGGTGGTCTGGTAGAAAAGCTGATTGTTTCGTCGTGCGACTGGCATGACTTTGAGCAGGAGCAGATCACATACAGCAATTTGCGCGCTGAGCCAGCTTGGTCGGCAGCTAATGGCGGAACCAGAAGCAGCGAATGTTCCAAAATAACGACTTTATGCCACAAAATGTTCGGGAATCAGTGGCTTAGACAAATCAGAGTAAAGGGGCGGCGGTTCGTATCCCTTCAAGAGCGTTAGGCTCAATGGTGTCGCCGAGCGGACATCCTGTCAGCAGTGAACGCTTCGGCTGCTTTGCGCCTTCTTTCCGGCCACGGGGCCCATCCGGCTGTGTCTCGAAAGCGGACAAGACAGATGGCTGGGATGGCAGCAGGAATGCGCCAAACGCGGACTTTGATACCGGAGACCGCGACCGTTACGATCCGACCCGTTGCCGCCGTTGCGGTCCGGTACGATGAGCGGCGGGTTTGAGCTCATGCGAGCCAAACGGCAAGGGCATGGATGGAAAAACAGGACGGTGGCAAAGAAATGCCTCCAACCCAGATCTAAAGGGTTGGAGGCTTCTGGCCTACGGTAAGGCGAAGCGAACCAAAGTGGAACCACTAAGCTGCTTGGACGGAACCTCGGCCGACGAGGCTGATGTCATCAGGATTTATCAGATCAGAACCCGTCCACCCGGAGAGGTCGTACTCGCTCATGCAGGCCTTCACCAAGGACTGCATGGACGCGAGGTCGCCGGTGGCTGTCGCCGCTCCTAAGGTCTCGATCCGAAGGTTTTCATAGTTACCGGCATAGTTGCGCTCGTAGAGCTCGTGGCGACCGCCGAACTCGGTGCCGATGGCATCCCACAGAAGCTTTAGGAGCTTGACCCGGTCCAGCGCGGCATAGCCGTTCGAGCCACGTACGAAGCGGTCGAGATAAGGACGGATTGCCTCACTTTCGAAATCGGCAGCACTCGACGGCAGATAGATGAGGCCGCTCGCAACGTGACGCTCGATCAGTTCCTTGATCCGCGGGTAGGCCATCGGCGCCAACACGCGGTAGGCAAGGCCGGCATTGAGGTTCGGCAGGTTGTAGCCTTCCGTTCCCTGCCAGGGAACCGGCGACTTCACCATCGCATCGCCAAGTGCATGAAACGTGTTGCGCCAAGCAATGACCTCGCCGACGCCGGCCTGGACGCCGCGAAAATCCTTCGAGCCCGTTGCCTCGACAGCCATCGAGAAGAGACCGGCGAGGAAGTCGAGTTTCACCGACAGGCGCGTGAGGCCGTGCAGCGTAAAGCGTGGGACGAAGCCCGATGCTGGGAAGAACTGATTGATCTTGTCGACGTCTCCGTAGATGAAGACGTTCTCCCAAGGCACCAATACCTTGTCGAAGACGAGAATGGAGTCGTTCTCGTCGAGGCGGCTGGAAAGCGGGTAGTCAAACGGCGATCCGGTCGCGGCCGCGTTGAACTCGTACGACGAGCGGGCAATGAGCTTGATGCCAGGCGAGTCCATTGGCGCGGTAAAGATTAGCGCAAAGGACTTGTCCTTGATTGGAATGCCGTAGTGGGCGATGAAATTGTAATGCGTCAGCGCCGAGCCCGTCGCGACGACCTTGGCTCCCGAGACAATGAGCCCCTTGTCCGTCTCCTTCTCGACATGCATGAAGACGTCGCGCACCTCCTCGATCGAGCGGTCGCGGTCGATCGGCGGATTGACGATGGCGTGATTCCAATAATCGAGACGCTCTTGCGTGCGGGCATACCAGGTGCGCGCATTCTGGGCGTATTCGCCGTAGAAGGCCGAATTTGCCCCCAGCGTTCCAAGGAACGAGGCCTTGTAGTCAGGGGACCGGCCCATCCAGCCGTAGGAGACCTTCTGCAGCTCGGCAATAGCGTCTCGTGACTTGATGAGGTCTTCGCTCGTTTTGGAGCCGAGAAAGAAGGGATGCGTCAACTTGCCCGACCCCGTGTCGGTCAGCACGCCGATTTCCTTCTTCTTTTCGTGGAAGCGATCGTACCAGCGCGCCACCATGCGCGCGGAATTCCGAAATGCCGGATGCTCGGTGACGTTCTTGACGCGCTCACCATAGATGTAGATCTCGCGGCCGTCCTGAATGCTCTCCAGGAACTCCGAACCGGTGTAGGCGTCGGTCGAGTTTGCGTTCTCCTCGGACGCGATAGCCAGATTGTGCATGTCGTTCACTCCTCCATTTGGCCGGGTGGGCTGCGTGCCGGTGCGGCGCTTTGATCCGAAAGGGCACTCCTTCCCTTTCCGAGGGAGAGAACTATGCGCTTGCAGGGAGCGATTGATAGGTATCATGCGATACCGCTTCAGGCATCGCAGAGCATGCCGGCAGGCGCTAGATTTACTCATCGATGGCGCTGGAGAAGGCGCCACGGCTGGGAACATGGGAGGAGACCATGGATCATCACCCCCGCATTCATGTGCAGAATGAGGCAGAATTGCTTTGCGGATCGGCCCTGACGATCGGAGCCTTCGACGGGGTTCATGGCGGCCATCAGGCGTTGATCCGGTCGGCTGTGCTAAATGCGCAAAGTCTCGGCATTCCCTCTGTCGTCTACACATTCGATCCGCCTCCCAAGGCTGTGCTGTGCGGTGCCCGCCCCCTCACTTCGATCGACGAGAAAATCGAGCGGATAAGCGCCCTCGGCCCCGATCACATCGTCGTCGCCCGTTTTGACGCGTTCTATCGGGCCCGCACAGCAAATGATTTCATTCGCGAAATCGGTCGGCTTTCGCCGCGGGTCATTTGGCTCGGCTCGGATTTCCGCTTCGGTTCCTGCAAGAAGGGAAACCCGGCATTGCTAGCCAGCCACTTCGATACTCGCATCCTTCCGGCCATATGTTGCGAGTCTGGCGAGGTTGTATCGAGCACTCGGATTCGAGCCCTTAGGGCCGCAGGACGCTTCCTCGAGGCGGAACGACTGGAAGGATGGTCGGAGCTTCCGCCGTTTCGAGTATCCAATGACAATGGAGGGCACCATGCGACTGCTTGATCCCCGCACGTTTCGCGACGCCTGTGGTGTCTTCGCGACCGGTGTGAACATCATCACCACCCACTGCGACGGCCACGATCACGGCATGACCGCCAACGCGTTCATGTCGATTTCTCTCGATCCGCCACTGATTGCCATCTCAATTGCAGAGAAGGCGCGAATGCTCGAGAAGATCCAGAAATCGGGGCGTTTCGCCGTCAGCGTTCTTGCTTGCGGCATGGACGCTGTTGCCTGGCACTTCGCAGGCAAGCCAAACGCTAATCTACACGATCTGTTCGACACTCTCGATGGCCTTCCAGTGATCCGCGGTGCGCTTGTCACGTTCTCAGCCATCGTCCACGACGAAATCCTCACCGGCGATCACACGATTTTCGTCGGTCGGGTCCAGGCGCTCGCGAGAAGCGACGGCGATGAACCGCTGCTTTTCTTCAAAGGTAAATTCGGCGCCATGGAAAATACGCGAACTACTGCGGCTTGCCTGCTGCAGGTCGAGACCGAGCTTATGTGGTGAGGATGAACCGCATACTTACACGTTTGAGGAGGAGAAAATGCGAAACGTAACCCAGCAAAACATCTCGGATGTCGTAATCGCCGCGCTGTCTTCGGATATCCCGGCCCGCAACCGTGAGATTCTTGAAAGCCTCATCCGCCACATCCACGCCTTCTGTATCGAGGCGAAGATCACCCACGCGGAGCTGATTGAAGCCTGTCAATTCCTCGTCCGCGCTGGACACATCTCTGATGACGCTCGCAACGAGTTCATTCTGCTTGCCGACATCCTGGGTGTCGAAGTTCTGGTCGACATGCTCGACCACGCCGTGACCGACGGTGAGAGCGAATCTACTGTCCTCGGGCCGTTCTATCGCGACAACCCGCCGGTTTTGCCGAAGGGTGCCTCGATTGTTCAGAAGAGCTTCGAAGGCTCTGAGACCGTACGTGTTCGCGGAACCGTGCGCGATACGGCCGGACGTCCCGTTGAGGGCGTGACGATTGACGTTTGGGAGGACGCGCCGAACGGTCTCTATGAACAGCAGGATCCCGAGCAGCCCGACTTCAATCTTCGCGGCCGCTTCCTGACCGACGAAAGAGGCGAATACGAATTCGTCGGCATTCGGCCGGTGCCCTATCCGATCCCCTACGACGGCGCAGCCGGCGAACTGCTGAACTATATGGGCCACCACCCGTGGCGCCCTGGCCATATCCACTTCATGCTCAAGAAAGATGGCTATCAAAGCCTTGTGTCGCAGATCTATGACGCGGACACCAAGTATCTCGACAACGACGCCGTCTTCGCCGTTAAGGAAAGCCTCATTGGCAAGATGGGCAAAGCCGGAGCTGGCGCTGACACGGATCTCGTCATGGAATTCGATTTCAAGCTCAAGCCGGCTACCGGCACCATGTCTGTCGCCGCCGAGTAATCACCGCAGCAGCATTCCAGCATCGATCCGCCGAGCGGCGTCTCTGCGGATCAGCTCGAAAGGCAATAGGAACATGCCCCCCGCCATCGCTGAACCATCCCCAACTACTGACCAATCCGCGGCCGGTATGCGGGACATGCGGATTCGGTCCATCGTAGCGACCATCCTCGAGGCTCCCACCATTCGCCGGCATAAGCTTTCGAACACGGAGATCGCCCACCAGGGATTTGTTCTCGTGCGGGTTCTGCTTGAGAACGGTGTCAGGGGCATCGGCGAGGCCTCTACGCTCGGTGGGCCGCGTTGGGCCGAGGAGAGTGTGGAGTCAATACAGGCGGTCATCGAGAAGTATCTCGCCCCCGCCCTCGCAGATCAGAATGCGATGATGTTCGAGGCCAATGCGGTGCGCATGTCAAAGGCGGCCACGCGCAATTTCGCTGCCAAGGCAGCGGTTGAGTCGGCACTTTTTGATGCCGTCGGCCGCACGCTCGACCTGCCCGCCAGTGCGTTGCTCGGCGGGCAGGTCCGCGACAGCATCGGCGTGATCTGGGCGCTTGCCTCCGGCGATTCCGGACAGGAACTCGAGGAGGCACGCGAGAAGCTACGTCTGCGTCAGCACAAGGACTTCAAGATCAAACTCGGCTTCAACACGCCGGATGCCGACGTCAGGCGCCTGCAACACTTGCGCGCCGGCTTGGGCGACGACGTGCGGCTTATCGTCGACGTCAATCAAGCGTGGACGGAAGCACTATGCCTCAGGCTCTTTCCCGCGCTCGAGGAACTCGGCGTGGCGCTGATCGAGCAACCGGTTCCGGCGTCCCAACGTGACGCCATGGCGCGTGTCGCTTCGCGGACCCGTATCCCGCTTCTCATCGACGAGGCGGCCTTCACCAACACGGAACTGGCGAGTGTCGCCTCGCAGGCCTGCGGAAGCGTTTATTCTCTCAAGCTCGTCAAAAGCGGCGGGCTTCTTGAGCTCAAGCGAGCGGCCGGCATCGCGCAGGCATTCGGTATCGAGCTTTATGGCGGATGCCTGCTGGAAAGCAGCATTGGCGCAGCAGCGCACATGGCTGTGTTTTCGACGCTTCCCAAGCTCGAATGGGGAAGCGAGCACTTCGGTCCCCGTATTCTCGTGGACGATCTGGTCGCGAAGCCGCTGGTCTTCGAGGAGTTCGAGATCCATGTGCCGACTGGTCCTGGCCTCGGCATGACCCTCGACGAAGACAAGGTACGCTTCATGGCGCGCAAGGCAGGAAGCCAATGACACCGGAAATGCCGTACGCACTCCATCGGTTCAAACTCGAAGACATGGCGGAGAGGCTCAACGCCACCCCTCATCTCCTGCGCCTCGGGCGCCTGTTCAACGAGACCGTGCTGCTCGAAATAGACCGGGATGAATTCTACCTCACCTTCGAGAAGGGCCGCGTGGTTGAGATCAAGGAAGGTCCGAGCAAGAAACTGCCGTGGCGCTTCGCGCTCAGGGTCAAAGGTGAGGCGCTGGACAAATTCTGGCACCCGCTGCCAGAGCCTGGGTACCATGACATCTTCGGTCTTGTGAAATATGGGCATGGCCGCATCGACGGAGATATTCTGACGCTCGTGAAAAACCTGCGCTACTTCAAGGAATTCATGGCATTGGGACGGCGGGAGAACAGCCTATGACATCCTCGATCGAGCCGATCACCGGCCGGTATGTCCGCCTGACCGTCGAGGGCACACCGTTGCGGGTCTACTTCGAGGAAGCCGGCCAAGGCCGTCCGGTGGTGTGCTTGCATACCGCCGGAGCCGATACACGCCAATGGCGGTTCATTCTCAACGACTAGGGTTTCACCAAGTCGCACCGCTTCCTGGCATTCGACATGCCCTGGCACGGCAAGTCTTTGCCGCCAGAAGGATTCGAGACTGCGGAATACCTGCTGACCACCGGAACCTACATTGAAACAGTGCTCTCTTTTTGCAGTGCGCTGGGGCTGGAGAAGCCACTGCTCGCGGGGTGCTCAATGGGGGGCCGGATCGCTCTGCAACTGGCAGCACTGCATGCCGATCGCTTTGCCGGCTTCATCGCCATCGAGGCGTCCGATTTCCAGCCCGCTTGGTATGACATCAACTGGTTCCATCGTCCCGACGCCCACGGCGGCGAGATGGGCGCCGCGCTCGTGTCGGCCAATATTCCTCCCCAGGCGCCGTCTGTCGAACGCTGGAACACCCAGTGGATGTTCATGCAATCGGGTCCGGGCGTGTTCCGCGGCGATCTCAGTTTCTACACGAAGGATGACAGCCTCACCGACAGGCTGGGAATGATCAACACGAGAAAAACGCCGGTGCATATCATGTGCGGAGAATACGACCTGACCTGCACACCCGAGGACGCCCGGCGGACGGCGGAGGCCATTGAGGGTGCCACCCTTGCCATCATGAAGGATCTTGGGCATTTTCCGATGAGCGAGAACCCCGCCGCCTTCCGACCCTATTTTCAGGAGGCGCTGGAGCTTATGAGGCACTCCCAGGCGGAGCTGGCTCATGCCTGACGGACGATGATGGACTTCAAACGGCTGAGTTATTTTCTGGCGGTGGCGGAAGAGCTGCATTTCGGCCGGGCATCCGCGCGGCTCGGTATTGCCCAGCCCCCGCTCAGTCGCCAGATCGCTCAGTTCGAAAAGGAGCTCGGCGCGATCCTGTTCGATCGCAGCCGCAGCCAGATCAGGCTCACCCAAGCCGGCGACCTGCTTCAGGAACGGGCAAGAGAAATATTAGAGCGCGTCGACCAGACGGAGCGCGAGGTGAGGCGCATCGGCGAGGGGGTTGCAGGGCGTCTGCGGATCGCCTTCGTCGGCACTGCGACGTTCGGCGTCCTCCCCAACATCATCAAGGCATTTCGAGTCGCCCATCCGGATATCGAGCTGGCTCTCTCTGCCATGAACAACGCCGAGCTGCAGCGCGCACTGATCCAACGAGAGATCGATATTGCTGTCGCGCGTCCCGCGATCGAGGATCCGGAGCTGAAATCCGAGACGTTGATCGAGGAGCCGCTGGTCCTTGCGCTGCCAGACGTATACGCCGACTTCCAAGGTCCGATGAAGCTCGAAGACCTGCGAGAAACGCCGTTCGTGCTTTTCCCGCGCCGGCCGAGGCCAAGCTACGCGGACTACGTCCTCGACGTCTGCAAGCGGAACGGCTTCATCCCTGCCTCACAGGTGATGGCTCAGGACTTCCTGACCGCTATCAGTCTCGTATCGGTCGGCGTGGGTGTGTGCGTCGTCCCCCAGTCGGTCGCCCTCAATGAGCGGACCGGGGTTGTCTACCGAAACTTTGAAGGCTTCAATCCGGGCACCAAGCTCTCGCTAAACTATCGTCGCGACAACCGCTCGCCGCACCTGTTCGGGTTTCTGGCGCTCGTGCGGAAAGTTGCCCGCGTATAATTCCGAGATCGCTGGTGTTTCCGTCTGATTGGATCTCCAGCGTCAAAACTTCCACAACAGAGTGCTCTGCAGACGTTCATCGCCCTCGAGGGACTTCCGCTCACCATCCCGATCCGGACCTTGGCGGCGAGAACTGGCATGTCCGCTTTTCGCGTTGCGCGGCCTAGCAACGGATGGTCGGCCGACGGCCCCAATCAGTCATTTCAGCCAGGCCAAATTCTTAGCTCGCCTAACCAATCTGTTACCAAGGAAAATTGTAATAACAGGGGCGTGGGTTCGTATCCTTTCAACTGCAACGATGGATAACATCAAAGGAATGATCGTTGTGCGCCTCCGGCAGTCGGCAGACTGTCATCGGCCTACCCAGGCTTTCTGTTCAAGGGTCGAAATCTGTACGCCGGCATGATGCCAAAAAAATGTCAGCAGGTTCGGACGAGATCGCGCTCTATTTCTTCACTTGGACCAAGGTTCGCATCATCGGATGCTAATGCGCGGCGGACGGGGCGATGATCCCGAGATTGCCAAGCCCGACGACGATCAACTGGACTGCGACTGCCGTCAGCAGAACGCCGAAGACGACCTCCGAAACGATCATGGTGACTGGCTTCATACGCTTGGCGAGCTTGTCGATGTTGGTGAACACCAGATAGTCCAACGCGCCGACGATCAGGATCAGGGCGGTGACCAGTATGGCACTGGCGATCGAGACAACTTCGCCGGAAGCGATGATGATGACCGTGATGCCGACAGGATTGAGCAAGTAAGGGACCGCGAGCGGAAATATGGCCAGCTTGTCCGGGTCGACGGGAGCCGCAAAGTCGTCGTGCGGCTTCTCCGTTGGTCCTGATGCCATCTTGATCGCGATCAGCGCGAGGATGATGCCGCCGGCGACGGCGACTGCGCCGCCCGTGATATGGAGAAGCCGCATCAGCAGAGCGCCAGTGGCAAAAAGGATGAGCGCCGTAACGACGGCGATCAGAACCATCTGACGGCCGATGCGTGTCTTGGTTTCTGTATCGAAAGCGTGGGTCTTTTCCAGAAACGGCACGAGGGCGATCTTCGGCCCCATGCCGATCAGGAGCAGCAGCAGAAGTTTTCCAATGAGTGCGGCATCGATGACTGTGAAATCCATGGAAACGTACCCTCTATAATTTCTGACTTGAAATTCCTGGCCCTCCCCGATCGGGGGAGGGGTATTGAAGACAACCAGACGACCGCGCCGGCCTTTCTACCAGCCGCTCAGCGCGGGCATACATCCCAGAAGCCTGTCGTCTTGGCCGGCGAGGTGTAGTACCAGCATTGACCGGGCTGGGGCGGCGTACCTGCCAGTGAAACGGCGGCAGCGCCGGCGACGAAGCCGATGGCAGCGCCTGCGGCGATGGCAGTACCTGGACGCCAGTAGCGGCGAGGGGCGACGACAACGACGCCGCGCCGGACGGGCGGGCGAACAACAGGACGGGTGGTGCGTCCGACCGCAGCGCATCCGCGAGGCCCGCAGGCCGCAGCACCGCAGCCTCTCGGGCCGCATGCCGCCACGCCACGACGGGCTTCGGCCGTCGCCGGAAAGAGGACGGGCGCGCAGACCATCATCAGCACGGCAAGTGTCACAAGCATGTGCAATAGGTTGACTAGGATCTTCATTTCATTCCTCCTTGCTGTTGTGTTTCGTTTCATGGCCCGACGAGTGTCGCTCTTAAGCCGAGTTCGCGGCTGTTGCCGCGCTGTGCGCTGCGAGCGTCTGCTGGGCAGCGGCCGCAACAGCGTCGTCCTTGCCGCCCGAGACCTGGACTGTGGGCACTGCGAGCTTAATCCCGTTTTCGTTGAATGCGTCATGGATCATCCGCAGAGCCCGCCGCTTCAGTGTGAACTGCTGGCCCGGAAGGGTCATGACCTTCATGCGCAGGAGCAGGCCGGAGTCACCGAGGCTGTCGATCCCCTGCATCTTCAGCGGTTCGATCGTCGTTGGTTTGAATTCCGGATCCTCGAACAGCTCCAGGCCGATCTTCTTGATGATCTTGCGGGCCTTCTCGATGTCGGAATCGTAGGTGATGGTGATCGTCATCTTCTCGATCACCCAGTCACGGCTCATGTTCTGGATCGCCCCGAGTTCGCTGAAGGGGACGATGTAGACCGCGCCGCGGTGATGCCGGAGCTTGACGGATCGTAGGCTGAAGGACTCGACGGTGCCCTTGTAGCTCCCGCTCTGGATATATTCGCCCACCCTGAAGGCGTCGTCGAGCAGGTAGAACATGCCGCTGATAACGTCCTTGACCACGGTCTGCGCGCCGAAGCCGATAGCGACGCCGACGACGCCGGCACCGGCGATCAACGGACCGATTTCCACGCCAAGCGACGACAGCGCCATCATTATCGCGATGGCAGCGAACAGGATCATCAGGAAATTGCGAAGGATCGGCAGCAGGGTTCTGATACGCGTGCGCCGCCGCTCCCGTTCGCTGCCGATTTCAAGGACGGCCTCGGTATCGCCGAGCTTGCGATCGATCAGCACTTTCACGATATTCCAGGCGAGATCGACGACCAGCAGAATGATCCCGGCGCTGAGAAGGCCGCGCACGAGGCGAAGAAGCGGCGAATCCTGCATTGTCATCTCAGTCAGCCTGACATCGAGGGCGTCCGCAAGCAGGACGATGGCGCCGACGATCAGCGCCGCCCTTATGCCGCGCTCGACGATCACCGAGACGACAGTGCTTCTTTGGTGACCGTCCTCTTCAGTCGCGGAAGAGCGCAGGATATTGTTGACCGACGCTTTAGTGAGGGCGATGGCGCCGGGCAGGGCGGCACAGACTACCGCGATCCAGAACAGCCGCATGGCACCGACCACCCACAGCAGCCAGACGGCAACGAAATAGACCGTCCAGAGCCAGTTCCGCGCGCGCAGACCGATCCGGCTCGCTTGACCACGAGACAATCGAGACGGACGCCTCCAGACAGCTTCGATGCCGATGACGAGGAGCACCAGGCCAAGCGAATAGGCTACGAGTTGCCGGGCCGGGATGGAAAAGCCGAGGGTGCCGAGCAGCCGGATGGTCACCCAGCCAAAGGCATACCAGCCGACGAGATAGCCCAGGCGTTTCGCCCAGTGGCCGGCGGCATTTTTCGTGATCGGTACGACGCGGAACCGACCCTCTTCCTCGGCCCGTGGCGCCAGGAACACGTCGAAAAGCGCGCTCGCCAGGCGGAAGACGACGATCGCTAAGAGGTAGCCGACGACGACCTCCCGGATGACGGGCGGCCATTGGAACAACAGGAAGAAGCCGATGCTGCCGAGGCCGAAAGAAAGCACGTAACATGCCGCCCACAGGAGCCGGGCGGCCAGCGCGATCACCCTTTCCAGAACCGTCGCATAGGGCGCGCGCGCCATCCATGCGCGCCAGCCGGCGCTGATCCACCAGAACAGCCATTGCACGGCCAGCCCGGCGGCGAGGAAAGCGGCGATCAGGAAGATCGGCCGCGTCCCACCATTCGCCTGAATGTCTCGTTCGAGCACGGCTCCGCCGCGCATCGTTTCCCGGGGGAAGGAATCGACGGCGCCAAGAAGGCCGGCGGCATGGCCACGGAATCGCATCGCGAATTCGGAGAACGAAGGGTCCCGATTCACCATTTCCGGGGGTGGCTCCGTCGCCGGCTTAGGAGCGGGCGACTGCTGCTGCAGGAAGCGCTGGACGTCAGGATCAGAGAGCATTCCGAGAAAGCGCTGGACGCTTTCTGGCTGCGGGCTTGCAGGCTTCACGCTCTGCGCCACGGCAATGGAGGCACAAAGGAGAAGGGACGCCAAGGCAGCCCCAGTGAAAAACGGTCTAAATATGCGGATCTTGGAAAGTGGTGGCATTGTCTATCCTGATCTCTATGAACGTCAGTTTGCCGGCTCCTGAACCGTCATTGCCTGCACGACTCCTTCGATCGGCCTGCGGCAGTGCAGTCGGGCGCTCGCGGCCGCGTACCCACAGGACCCGTGAGGCCGCTCACCTGGCCGGCGTAATTATCTCTGGTGTCGGCATCGACGACGGCGACCGGGGCGGCAAGGATCAGGCCGGCTGCGCTGCCCGCGGCGGCCGCCGTGCTCGTCGTTGCGGCAAGGATCTTGTCCCCGAGCCCGACCTTGCTGTCGGTCAGCGTCTGGCCGTCGGAAATCCGCGCGCCGATCAGTTGAACGACCTCGGGCGATTCCGCAAATTTTCCGTGGTTCAGCCTGTCGCCCGCCTTGACCTTGGTGAGGTCGATCACCGTGATCTGGCTGTCGGCCAGTTCCTTCTTGAAGGGCGCCTGCTCGGGATCGATGGCGCCGAGTCTGGCGACGTCGCCCCATACCCTGCGGGATACCGCGAGCGCGCGGTCGTCTCGCGAAACGAACAGGGTGAACTTTGGGTGCTGTTTGCCCATGTCGACGATCTGCTGCCGGAAGACATCGACATCCACATCGGGCGAGGCCAGCATCACGTTCTCGAACTTGTCGGGAAGCCGGCCGTTGCGGATCGCCATCTGGCGAAGCGCTTCCAGCGCCAGCCAGTTCCCCATGGAATGCGCCAGGATCGAGACTTCCTTCACCTCCGGATCCCTGGCGAGATACTGGAAGAGCGTCTCCAAGGCGTTGCGCGTGTAGTTGGTGCTCTCTCGGTCATACCCGTATGCCAGCAGGCTGCCGCGCGATGGCCATGTCACCAGAACCGGCGCACTATGGACACGGGAATCCTTGACGATTTGGGCGAAACGATAGACGGAATCTTCGAAGCGATTGTTGAAGCCGTGGATAAACACCAGCACGCTGCGATCGCGGCTCTTCCTGACCGTGGCGCTCAGCCATTTCCTGGCGTCGTCGCGGGTGATTTCGTCGGCTTTCAAGGTTGCGAAGTCGGTTGCCGGGTTGGATGGAAGCCGCCTCGGCCAGGCGACTTCGCCGACCTTGCGGACGTTCGCAGGCGGGATAGATACGGTGATGTCGGCAAAGGCCGGGGCGAGTGCGCGCTCGCCCGTGAACATCTCGCCTCGTATCGTGGAGCGGGTGCGCGTCGTCGTCACCAGCATGTCGACCTTGGTGGCGTTCGGCGCGCTATCGGCAACCGGGATGAGCACGTTCTTCGGGTGGCCGCCGCATCCGGCCAATGCGCCGAGCAGCAGAAGAGCCGAGATCCATGTCAGACCCGGGGAAGGGCATGGCCGAATTCGCCCATCTCGACATCTTGTGCTCACTGCTGTTCCTCATCGCCCTGTTAAGTTCTCGGCACTGTCAAGTTAAGGCAGGCCTCGACGCGGCGCGCGGCGGCGGTCGAAGTCGGCACAGGCGAGACTATGCGAAGATGAGCTGGCTTGCCCGTATGATCGGGTATGTTACGGGTCGGGAAGAGCGCATCAGCGGGGCTGCAGATCCGAGGAGGCGGCGGTCGATGACATTGCATCAGGATCGGGCACCGTCATCCCTGCCTTGCGAAGTCCTTCGATCAGACGGTCGCGATCGTCAGGCTGAATGTTGCGCATTGCAAGTTCCGTAACCACGTTCGGCAGGAAGTCAGGCCGCATGCCGACGAAGACTTGTCCTTCCCGGCGGGCGTCGTCCATCAGCCCGGCCTCGGCGTAGATGATGGCGGCAACGACATGGAAGAGAGGGAACTTTTGCATATTCGCCTGCCGGATCTCCAGCACCGCGGTGTCGTTGTCGTGGAGCATGTAGGCGGCCAGCGCTCGCGTTCCGTGGTAGAAGCCGCCGCTGCCCGGATTGAGGGCGATGGCCTGGTCGAGAAGGGCTGCTCCGCGCTGCCATTGGCCAGCGATCGCAAGCCGCGTTCCGAACTCGCCCATCAGTTCGGTGTCGTTGGGATTGGTGGCGAGCGCCTGCTCGCCCACCCGCAGTGACTCAGCCAATTGCCTGTCGAAGAACAGCGCCGTCATCAGCGCTTGCAGTCCGCGCGTATTGTTCGGATCGATCTGCGTTGCGCGCCTGGCGGCATCGAGGGCACGCTGTGTGGCTGCGCCCTGGACTGGCGTCGGATTGAACTTGTAACGGTCCTCATCGAGATAGACGATCGATAGCATCGCCCAGGCGGTCGCGTAGCTCGGAAAGCGCGCGAGCGCTGCCTCGAGACAATCCCGGACGCGCGCATGCGCTGCAGCGCTCAGTTCCGAACGATAGGCATAGAAGCGCAAAGTGCACTCATAGGCACCGAGATCATCCGGCGGCGGACTGGCGGCGTCGACCTGTGCCATGACCCCGTAGGGCTGGGCGATGGCGGTCGCGACCTTTCTGGCGACATCCGTCTGGATCGCAAACAGGTCTCCCGACGCCAGATCATTGTCATAGTTCTCCGACCAGAGGATCTCGCCGTCCGCTGTGTCGAGCAATCTGGCCGTCACACGAAGACGCTTGCCCGACGTGCGAACGCCGCCGGCAAGAAGATAACGGGCACCGAATTCGGCCCGGACCTCCGATGCGCCCACATCCGCGGGGAGGGACTTGGAGGTTTCGCGGCCGAAGACCTTGATCTCCTTGAACCGCGGCAGGATGGTCATTAGTTCTTCGGTCAGGCCGGCGGTGTAGAGCTGCGCCTCCGGCCCTTCGCCGAGATTGGCAAAGGGGGCCACCACGAGGGCCGGACGATCGGGCGACAAGCTCATGCCGCGTTCGAGCGAGGGAGTGGGAGACCGGGCCCCGATCCAGTATAGCGAGATGGCTACCGCAGCGAGAGCGGCGGCACCCGGAAACAAGACCCGCCTTGTCGCCCACCAGCGTCCGGGGCGGACCTCGGAGGGTGCTGCGTCTTCGGCTTCTTCGTCTCCGGTGTCGGCTGACGCGGGACAGGACCAGGCGAAGCTTGGGATATATCCACCTTTGGGAATGTCGATCCGAACCGGATCATGCTGCCCGGCGACGAGATAGTAGCGCTCGAGCGACCGCCGCAGCCGTCCGGCCTCGATCCTGACCACCGGATCGTCCTGGGTGAAGCCGGCATCCCGGCCGAACACCTCGATCGCGATCGAATAGGCTTTGATCCGGTTGCCCCGGCCGTCGAGAGTTTCCGAAACGACATAGCGAAGAAACGCCGCGGCGCGGCCGACGCCTGGGAATTCAGGACTAGAGACGATACGCTCTAGCTGCTCCCTGATATCGTCGGCTCGAGGCGCGGGCCTCAAAGAAATGGGTGCTGCAGACCCCTCTGCTGGTATCCACGTCTGCATGTCTGTCCCCAATTCCCCGTTGAGTCACATCACTGCCAGACCGTATGTTACGGTAACATACTCCACGAACCCTCCGTCGTCCATGAAGATCGGGATCTGGCATACGCTGCAGCGGCAGCCCAAAATGCCGGCAAGGAGTGAACCATGGGCGAAAGCGTGACCGCAGTCCGTCGGCAGTTTCCAGACAGGATCAGGGCGATCGACGAGCTCTTTTCCCTTAGCCAGGACTTCCGGGAAATCTGCAGGGATTTTGCAGATGCCCAATCGGCGCTGGAGAGATGGAATGTCTCGACCGATCCGAAGCGGAACGAGCGCGTCGTCGAATACCGGGAGCTGATCGCAGAACTTGCCAAGGAGATAGAGGGCGCGCTGGATAACGTCTCGGTATCGCCACCGCCAGGTACTCGCTGACGGGCAACGAGGCCGGCGGCAAACCATCACTGGGCGTATGTTACGGTTACCTACTTGCGTTCCATCGGCCGGTAACGACCATCGCGACAGAGGTCCAGCGCTGAAACTTTGCGCTTTCCCGAAACGAAACGCTTGCGAAGGATATTGCCGTGGTTTCCGAAAACTTGGACGAGCCTGTCATTTCCCCAGCGCCTCGGAACCCGCTCCGCAGGATAGCACTCATCATCGTCCTGCTGGCGCTCGCCCTGTTCGTCCTCTCCATCTTCATGGAGCGGCGCACGCCATCGACCTCGCAGGCTCAGGTCCAAGCCTATATCGTCGGCATCGCGCCCGAAGTTACCGGCCGGGTGGTGGAAGTCGGCGTCGCCGACAACTCGCGCGTCGAGGCCAATCAGATTCTCTTTCGTATCGATCCCGAGCGCTATGAACTCGCGGTCAGTGAGGCCGAGGCGAGCCTTGCAAGTGTCGGCCAGTCAATGGGCGCGTCAACGGCTGCTGTCGATGCAGCGCAGGCAAAGCTCGTCACGGCCCAAGTCGATCGGGACAATCTTCGCGAACAAGCTGCGCGCGCAGCAGAGCTGCAAAAGAGGGGCGTGTATTCCAAAGCGCGGGCTGATTCAACCAAATCGGCTTTCGCTCAGTCAGAGGCCGCCGTCACCGGTGCCGAGGCTGAGCTGGCCAAGGCCAAGGAGCAGCTCGGGCCGAGCGGAAATGACAATCCGCAGCTCCGGGCAGCTCTGGCAGCGCTCGAAAAGGCACGGCTCGATCTGGTGCGGACCACCGTTCAGGCACCTTCGGCCGGGGTCGTGACCAACCTCCAACTTACAACCGGTAAGGTTGTGTCGGCTGGACAGTCAGCCATGACCTTTATCGATGTCGGAACGATCTGGATCACCGCCGCCTTCAAGGAGAACAGCCTCGAGAAGGTGGCAGTCGGCAACCGGGCGGAAGTCCTTTTCGACGCGCTTCCCGGTCGGTTGTTTCCGGCGCAAGTCGAGAGCGTTGGTTTCGGCGTATCGCAAGGCAGCACCGACCCGAACACCGGATTGCCGACGATCCGGAGCGATAGCGGCTGGGTCCAGGAGCCGCAGCGGTTTCCAGTCCGGCTCATCATCGAGGAGGCGCAGAGGCCCAAGGGCGGAGTACGCTACGGATCGCAGGCGACCGTCGTCATCTACACCGGCGACAACCCGGTCACCAATGCCTGGGGATCGCTCTGGATCCGCATCATGTCGGTGCTGACCTATGTCCGCTGAGAGGAGCCCTGCGGTCGAGGAGCAGAAACGCAAGGGCCTGCGGGTTGCGTTCGCGGTCTCGATCGGCTTCACGCTCGCGGTCTATGCCGGGGCCATCGTGCCCTTCCTCGGTCCGCTCTTTGCCGCCCAGTTTCTGCTCGGAAGTTCGCGGCCCATGCAGCTCGACAAGACCATCGGCGCGGCGATGATCATCCTGATCGCCGGGATGGCGATGCTGGTTCTGACCAACGTGCTCGGCGACCGTCCGGCGCCCTTTCTGCTGATCCTGGGGCTGACCTATTTTGCGTGCTTCGCCGCACAGTCGACGGGAAAGGGAGGACCGGCCGTCTTTCTCGTGCTCGTCGTTTCGATCATCGTGCCTCTGCTCGGCATCCTGAACAAGGAGCTCGCCAATTCCATCCTGTCAATCCTGGTCGCCGGGGTGTTGTCCGGCACGGCTCTGATGTGGTTCGCCCACGCGATCTTTCCCGAGCCGTTCTCCCCGGAGGTTGAGGCGGTGGCGATCGACGAGCGGCCGCCGGCCTTGGGTCCGGCGCTGGCAAACACGGTCATCCTTCTGGGCTCCGTCGTGATCTGCCTCACGAGCGACAACCTGACCGCTGCTGCGGTCATTCCGATCACCGTGGCGTCATTACTCGGGCAGCTGGACGTTGCTGCGGGGGGGCGGGCGGCAATCGGGCTCGTACTCGTCAACCTCTTCGGCGGCGTGCTCGCGTCCATTGCTTATGCCGCGTTATCTTTGCGTCCCAATCTTCTTTCGATCTTCCTCATCGTTCTCGTCGTCGTCCTTCTGATTGGAGGGCGCGCAGCCGCCAGCGCGAAGGAGGCGCCGGTATTTGCCGGCGCTCTGACGACCTTCCTGATCCTCTTTGGCCTCGGGGTCTCGCCTCTGCCGGGGAGCGCTGCAGAATCCTTCGCGACCCGCATCGTCTATGTCGCAGCAGCCTTGACCTACGCGCTGCTGTTTGCCGCCATCCTCTGGCCGCGGACCGGCCACGCAAAGAGGATATCGGCATGACCATCCGGTCGCCGCAAGAGACCGACTTGCTGCGAACGCGACAGGCCTCTAAAGCTTTCAAAAAGTCACCTGGCCTCTCGGATTATTCAGTCCTATCAGCACGGCGTGAAGGATGAGGATGGACTGTTGAGGCTGCTCATCGACGGTCGGTCTTAGAACCGGACTAACTACCCCACGTTCCTTTTAGTCTCGCCGTCTTTCGTCATCTGACGACGTGGACCCAAGAAGCCGTTCGTACTCGGCTTCCGGAGCGCCGTAACAACCATCGGCAACATCGAGGAGAATCTGGCGGCTCAAAATTTGGACGTTCTCGCGCGTCGACTTGATGGCGTGCATACCCTCGAGGATATGCAGATGGTCGGTAACACCGGACCGTCTGACGCCCAGCATCAGCGCCAAAAACTCGTGAGTAAGGGGCATATCATCCACGAGAAGACGGTCATGGCACATAAGCAGCCATCTCGCGAGGCGCTGGTGCATGTTGTATCGGCCCGCCGCCAAAGCCGAATGAACAAGTTGCAGCTCTCGCGTGTGAACGTAGCGGAGAAAGATTAGACGAACCGCCTCGTCGCGCAAAAGCGACGGGAAACGGCTGGTGGGCAGTTCTAGGCCGTCTCCTGAAACAAGTTCGGTTTGGCGTCCGATCGACGCCGAGCACAACCGGATATCCGCTCATACCTTCGTATCCAATCTGACCCACCTCGATGCCTATTCCGTTCGAAGCCACGGCCACCATTGAACCTAGGCCGCTCTCGACAAAAACAGACGTCCTCAATGGGTTGATCTGGTTCAACAAGCGAGCGGCGGACCGGAAGATCAACGGGCTTCAGGTATGATGCGATATGGTCAAACGCCTGCTCAGGAAGCCCTCGCAGCAACCTGTTCCTGGTATCTGTTTGGGCGATTTTTGTCATAGCGTCGCCTCCGTCAGTGTCTGCGTTGGCATACGTCATTTGCCGCTTCAGACCCGTTCGCCCTCGTAAACGCACGAGCGAGGCCAATCGATACCGTTTTAATCCCAATTGCTAATGCGTTCTACCCCAGCGGAACTTGCACGTAAAAAAATGGTTTGACGAAAAACTGCAGGGAATTGTCACCTGTGTAAGCCTGCGCCGGAGGCCTCATTCTCTGTCGCCAACATGCAGGTGATTGCCAGACGCGGTAACGACTGGAGCTCGGGAGTGCAAGCCGTTGCCCACCTATTATTTTCACATCCAACACGCTGACTATGTCGTGCCCGACCCAGATGGTGAGACATTCCCGGACTTGGATGCAGCAAGAGAAGAGGCCGGCGAAGCCCTCAGAGAACTAGTTGCCAGGAGCAGATCCAATCAGCCGGAGCTCCCGGAGGCAATCGAGATTCGAGACGCCCAGGGTCATCTGGTTGCCGAAGTTCATATAGATGCAGCGATACCCCAGATCGCCCGTCGAAACCCGGATCGATAGCGCCGGTAACTAGTAGATCTTCAACCAGCTCCGTGGCCGCAACCGTGCTGTCGCTCATATAGGCCAGATTCAGTCAATGGTCAGCCGGCGATGGCTATGAGGCGAGCCCGCTTGCATTTCCAGCGGGCAGGCCGCGGAGCCCGGCTTCTCTGGGGCTCTCCGACGCCGAGTTCATCGGTGAAATCGAACCGTTACAGAATCACGTCCCGCGCCCGGCGGCGTTCTGTTCCCCCAAGGGTTTGTAGATTTCAAGATTATTACGCCCCGACTGTCGTCATTCGAATCCGGTAATGTCTCGCCGCCCCGCAAGGCGTCACAGGCGTCAATGGTCAATCAGTCACGCAGGTCGGTGATCGTCGCTCCTTGAGCCTTAAAACGCAAAAGAAGGCAAACCGCCAATCATCGATATGCCGCACTGCGAAGCGCCTGGTCCATGGTTAGAATCCCCCAACTGCAAAAATTCGTCGCGCCAGGATGACGAGCCACGAAGCCAGCGTAAAATCAAAGGTTGACAAACTGCCGCCCCGTCTCTATTTAGAGTTTATCGATATTTGCTTGCTTAGCTTTGGTTACCGCGCGTTTGGCACCGCGCCCTGAACGAACCTTCCTTTCAAAAATCGCTATCAACATCCGCAGCGCGCTTCTGCCGCGGTCCTTCAGTATTGCTATGAAAGGGTTCATCATGACCACTGGCACAGTTAAATGGTTCAATTCCACCAAAGGCTTCGGCTTCATCCAACCTGACAATGGCGGCCCGGACGCGTTCGTCCATATTTCCGCCGTCGAACGCGCAGGGATGCGCGACATCGTCGAAGGCCAGAAGATTGGCTACGACATGGAGCGGGACATGAAGTCCGGCAAGATGTCAGCCTGTAATCTTCAGGCTGCCTAAATGGCATCCGCTCTCCGTTGACCACGGATGTACTGGCACTGCGAGAGCAAGATACCAATCGAGGTCAGGCAACGTTGCCTGGCCTTTTTTTGTTGCGGTCACGCCGACAGCTGCGCCTGGGACCGCATTTTCGCTTGGCCGGATCAGCTCGCCATCGAGACACTCTGAATTCGGCACGCTGTCTTTGCGGATCCAACGACGCGGTTTAAAAGCACGCAAGCCACGTCGGGGCGGTCCGACTGCCGTTCTACACCCCTGTCGCAGTCGCCATGTGGCCCGACAACCACGTTGTCTGTTGCGGTGGGTAGTGGGGCTATGGGAAGAGGCGGATCGCGCAGACTACAAGGTTACATGCGGAGACAAGATGCTCCTTCCGCGCGATCCGTATTGAACAACTTGTTTTCATGCAACGAGTTCCCGGCGCATCCGCACCAAGTATTGATGGTGAAAAGAAGTCCCCTAAACATGTGGTCCCGATAGGGTTTCATCGAACACGACGATCCGAGCTCAAATTAGAAATGTTGCGTCCGGAACATCGATGCTAGCGCAGTGAAGTTCCAATAAATGGGACACCGGTATCCAGCGCTGAAGCCTATACCGCCAAGCCACTATCGAGCGCTCGCCTGCGCAGAATCGAAAGCTCGCCTTACCGCAGCAATGATGTCCTCCCGCGGGGCAGGCTGCACAGCCAGACCTTCACCATCGGCTCCCACCCCATCTCCACAGCGACATGGCTAATAGCTAGCGACATGGACCCAACCGTCATGGTCTCATCGGCATGGTTCATTTCGGCGGCGCCGGAAGCGGCGGCCGTTTGGGTGAGTGCAGGCATGGGAAGGCACGCTGGGACGCGGCGGCGAAGGCCGCGCATGTCAGCAGTGTGCGGGCGGTCTTGATGGCTTCGTTTGAACGCGACAACGAACCTTGCTGGACGCTCAAAGTTCCGGCGTGACGACGAGGGGAAGGGAACATCCACTGACGACGAAGGTTAGCTAGCAGAAGGAGTCAGCATAATGGGAATGAACAAGCCGAAAGACGGTGCACCGGGCACCACGGACCAGTCGCCGCGATGGGAAGGTCCGCAGGAAAACACGCCGCGGGGATACCTGCCCGCAAAGGACGATCCCGACCGTGCGGAAGACGTTAATGGCGAGACCAATGCCGACCCCCAGGTCAAAAAGATCTCGGACGGGCTGAAGCAGAAGGGCGAGAGCGATGTCTGATGTCGAGAAGGACGCCAAAGGCCAGTTCGCCAAGTCGATTGGCGACAGAAAGGCGACAGGCGTCGCCAGTGCCAAGCCGACAGTCATCACCGGATCGGAAGACGCCACGGGGCACAAGACGCCTCCAGGTAAGAAGCCTGTGAAGGAATGGGATCTGAACTACGATCCCTCTGAAATGAACGAAGGTCAGACTCGGAAGTCGAGGATATAGATCCGTGACCACCAAGTTTCTTTCTCCTCGTGATGGAGAGAAAGCCAAAATCGAGGGGAACAACGATGTTCCCGCGTGGTTACCTTACCTGCGGATCGGCCCGGCGCCATTTGCATCGGACTGTCTGGCAGTATCGCTGATCGGCCTCTCTTCCTTGGCCGGTAGATTTTCGGACAGGGACAACCAAAAACACGCGGCGTTACCCCCGCGCAAACCCATGCCACAGGAGGATTACCATGGCTGCTACCACGACCAAGACACTCGATGACCTCTTTCTTGATACACTCAAGGACATCTATTTTGCAGAAAAGCAGATCCTGAAGGCGCTGCCGAAAATGGCCCGTGCCGCCCAGTCTGAGGAAGGTAAAGCAGGTTTCCTCCAGCACCGCGACGAAACTCAGGGCCAGATCGAACGCCTCGAGCAGGTATTCGAACTTCTCGGCAAGCCGGCACGCGGCAAGACCTGTGAAGCCATCCAGGGCATCATCGCCGAAGGTGAAGAGATCATGGAAGAGTTCAAGGGATCGCCGGCATTGGATGCCGGTTTGATCTCTTCGGCCCAGGCCGTCGAACACTATGAGATTGCTCGTTACGGCACTCTTATCGCCTGGGCTAACCAGCTCGCCCTGAAGGATGCAGTTCCCCTGCTTCAGGCGAACCTTGCCGAAGAAGTTGCCACCGACAAGAAGCTGACCCAGCTCGCACAGGCGACTGCGAATGCCAAGGGCAAGAAGGCGGCCTGAGTGGCTTGACGATCACACAGAAAGGCCGCCTCGTTTTGGCGGCCTTTCTACGCTCCCCTCAACTAGATCATGATTTCCCCGCCGGTCACCGGAATGATTGCTCCTGTCATGTAGCTGCATCCGAAGCAAGAAGGACGTAGGCACCGGCAAGCTCCGCTGGCTGTCCGGCACGTCCGACAAGTGTATTTCCTCCAAACTTTGCAGCTTTTTCGGCCGGCATCGTCGAGGGGATGAGCGGCGTCCAGATCGGGCCAGGTGCGACGGCGTTAACACGAATGCCTCGCTCGCCCAGCATCTCCGCAAGTCCCGCGGTAAAGTTGGAAATAGCTCACTTCGTCGAGGCATAGGCTAACAGTTGGGGTGACGGCTGGCGCGACTGAATGGACGTGGTGTTGATGATGGCACTGCCGCGCGGCATGCGGGATCGCCGCCTTCGCGAGAAAGAACGGTGCATAGATGTTTGTGCGGAAGGTCTCGTCCCACTTTTCGGCATCGATATCGGCAATGTCGGCATAAGTGCGCTGAAAGGCAGCATTGTTGACCAGAATGTCGATACCGCCCAACTCATCGACGGTCCGCTGCACGAGCATCTTGCAGTGATCCTCCGACTTGATGTCGCCGGGGATGATGACGGCTTTGCGCCCTGCTTCCCTGACCCATTTTGCGGTGTCGTTGGCGTCGTCGTCCTCGCTCAGATACGAGATCGCAATATCGGCGCCCTCTCGAGCAAAGGCGATCGCCACAGCTTTGCCGATCCCCGAATCCGCGCCTGTTATAAGGGCAGTTTTGCCTTCAAGATTTCCATTCCCCCTATAGGATTCTCACCATGGTCGGGAACAGGCCGCATGGCCGTGACCCGGCGGCTCCTGCTGCTGTGCAGGATAGGGCGGCGTGTGTCGTCAGTCATCATCATCTCCATGTTGGTGGCCAAAGGCAAACATCCCGAAGCGGCAACGGTTCCCGGAGGTAGCTTTCTTTCCCCCGCAGTCGAGCAGTACCGTCCCAAAGAATGGTGGCTGTTTCCTCGAAATCGGATGGAACAAAAGCCCATGTCTTAGGTTGGACGAGGCAGAGGGCCAAGACATGTCTGCAAATCCGAAATTCCCGCCCAAAATCAAGCGGATGCGCATGGGCGAAGCCCGCCAAGGAGCATCCGCTTGAATTCATGCCGTCCTCTGACGGCGCTTACGATGCGTCCGCTCATCGATGAGGATAGGCTACCTTCGCGCCCTTGAGGGCAGGTCCGGTCGTCCCTCCAGCACTCCCCGCTGGACGACCGTTATCGCGGCGATTCCCGCTTCACCGGCCGCACGCAAAAGCGCTTCTCGAAATTGTTCCGGGGCAATTTTCCCGCTAATCGCGTCGACGCAGGCTTTCACGGCAGCAACATACTCCTCGCCGTCATCGGACGGCCAGTCCTTCATTAAAATACGCGCGGCGTCGCCCAGCGTTCGTACGATCTTCCTGGTTGCCGGGCGGGGCAGAGCGAGCCCAACGGGCGCGAATGCCGATGATGTATTCCAGCACATTGTTCGCGATCCTCAAGGCACCCACACTGCAATGCCGTCTGCAAGATACGCGCGAATGTTAAACTTCGATATTGAATAATACGCGAGGGACACAGCCTTTGATGACCGAAATTGACGACAGAGCGGCCGCAGGCTCCGGCATGAATACGGTCGGTCGATCCGTCAACTCCTCAAACCGCCCGAACTTCGCCAAGTCGTCTAACCGAGTACTCATCTGGCCAACAGACGGCGGCTTCCCATGCGGCTGAGGCTTGCGTGGCGATGTCATGCGCGCCGTCGTCGAGACCGGCAGCGTTGTCGGGAAGTACCAGGTCAAGGTCGGGGACGTCGACATGTGACTCATCCCAGTCGATCAATGCGACCCGATCTGCGGTCATGCGGACGTTGGCAGGGCTGTTCGGGTTGCCGTGGACAACGCATGTCTGACGTCCGATGAGCCGCGCCCATGCTGCTCGACATCGAACAACACCCTCGGGCGGCATCGCGGAAAGGTTGATCCTCGTTCGGGTTCCGGCGTGCAGGAGATCGGTCGACGATCGCCAGCCCGGGCGCTGCGGCCAGACCTGTGTCAACCGATGCAGCTCGCGGAGCGTGTCGGCCACGCGACGCCAGTCGGACTTGGTCTCGGGCGGTCCGCCCTCCATGTATTTCATCACCACCAGACCGTCCACGAACAGCCGGCCGTCAGTCGTCGGGATCGGCACTGGAACGTGCATGCCTTCACTGTCGAGGAATTGGATCAGCTCGGTTTCCCATGCGAGATCGGCGTCAGTCCTGCGGCCGAGGCGACCGACCGCGATCTGACCGTGGACGCGAACGCTCCACACGTCGTTGGCAACGCCGCCAGTAAGTCGTTCGATACGGACCGCGTCTTCACCCCAATGCCTGAGTGCGTTCCATCCCATTGGCAATATCCCCATCGAGCGACGAAGGTCGCAAGCATGTTTGACTAGTTTCGCGGCAGACACACAAGGCCGTGCCTTGAACGCGGCGAGATGTTCGTGGTGCCAATGCTCGAGCAGATTCGGTGATCGATGCTCTATTTACGGGCGGCGCCTATGCGGTCGGCCGTTTGTTCCGCCGGATAGGTGACCTTGTTTCGGCCGGCTCCTTTGGCTTGGTACAGAGCACGGTCCGCCTGGTGAAGCAGGCTCTCAGAGTCATCCGGATCGGTCCACCCGAGTGAGATTGCACCGATGCTCACCGTAACTCTCCTGAATGCGCTGCCACCGTGCTCGATCCCCAGCTCGAGGACAGCCTCACGGATCTGCTCAGCAACCATCATCGCTCCGGCAGCGTCGGTGTCGGGAAGGAGGACCACGAATTCTTCCCCGCCATACCGAGCCGCGAGATCATGAGGCCGTCTGGCAGCTTCCTTGATCACCGCGCCGACCCTTTTCAGGCATTCGTCGCCTGTTGGGTGACCGTAGAGATCGTTGAACGGCTTGAACCAGTCCACGTCGATCATCAGAAGGGCGAGAGGCCTTTTGTCCCGTCTGGCATGGGCGTGCTCACGCACCAGAACCGCGTCGAAGCATCGCCGGTTGGACAGGCCCGTCAGACCATCTTGTTCCGCCAGAGCCTGCAGGCGGGCATTTGCCTGGTGGAGCTGGTCTTCGATCGCTTTTCGCGAGGACACGTCTCTCAACGTTCCGATGATGCCCTCGGGTTCTCCCGATCGGTCGTTGCGCAGTGCCTTTAACTGGGCTTCTACCCATATCCAATGGCCGTCCCGATGCCGGATCCGGTTCGTGATCGATCGACGCTCCAGGCTGCCATCAAGGAGGGATTGAAAAGAGAGGGCGACGAAAGGTTCGTCTTCGGGATGGACCAGCTCCACCGGCGATCTCCCAACAAGGTCGGCAGGTTCATAACCAAGAACTTCCCGACAGGCAGGAGAGACGTACCGGCGCACACGATCTCGATCGAGCTGGAAAACCATGTCGGTGCTGTTGTCGGCCAATAGCCGATAGCGGGCCTCGCTTTCCTTCAGCCGTTCCTCGGCCATGACGCGCTCATGAATGTCGCGGCCGACCGAATGAATGGCTGTCACGTGACCATCAGCGTCTTTGAGGGCGCGATTTGTCCAGGCGAACCAGCGCATCTCGCCATCCGGCATCAGGATCCGGTTCTCGTTCTCGTTCTCGACGCTGTTTCCGTCATTGCAGACGGCGTTCAAGTGCCACGCGACCGCGGCGCGATCTTCGTCGGGCACGAAATCGAACAGGCTTGCGCCCACTATGTCTTCAGGCAGTTTCCCGTGGCGGCGGGCATACGCATGATTGACAAACACCAGCGTGCCGTCCTGGTGGGCCAGCGACACAAGTTCCGACTGGCTTTCCACCAGCTCGCGATAGCGGGTCTCGCTGGCGGTCAGCTGCCGCTTGGCGGCCTTGAGCGCCGTGACATCCGTGATCACGGCCAGCGAGATCGCCTCCTGGGTCGCCTCGTCATGCTCCAAAATCGCCGAGAGCTGGACGTCGACGACTCGGCCGTCCTTGCAGACCATCTGGTATTGCACGTCGTCGCAGCGCCCGGTCCGGAAGAAATCGGGCAGCACATTGCTGACGGCATGCAGGCGTGATTCCGGGGTAAGGAATTCGGACGAGCGCCTCCCAATGACCTCCTCGCGGGAATAGCCCAGTTTGGTGAGCCAGGCGTTGCTGACGGAGATGAGGCGGCCCTGGCCATCAATGGAGTGGAGCATCGCGGGGGTGACCCTCATGCGATGTTCAAGCTCTTCGCGGACGCCGGACGAAATGACGTCGATCTTCTTTTTAAGTGCTTTGGTCACGCGTTTGATCTCTTGAAAACTTGGCTACGATGGTGACAGGGAGGAAGGGCTGGAGCTTACCGAGCGGAGATGCCGATTTTTTCAACCTGCAGCTTTGATTCCAATATGCCACCAGGACAGAATTTAACATTCCCCGGCTTACCATTGTGTTAGCGGATGGCCGCCCGGGACTTAACCGATACGGTGCGCAAGTGGAAAGCCAGCCGCTTGAGCGGCTCGGGGCGCATGGAACACTGGCATAGATATGCCCAGCGAAATCGCCGCCGGAAGGTTCGAGAACCCGGAAGTCTGCCATTCTATAGCTCACCGTTCATGACGTCCTCCGTTCCGTCTTTGGATCGGCTTGACGCCGCTCCGCTGGCTCGGAACAACGCGCTTCCCAGGCGACGTCGACAGCCTTGACTGCAGCCACGTAAGTGCGCTGCAGTCGCCTAGAGGGTCTCGAACGACATTTGACGCAAAAATTCGTGAAGAGCGTCTGCCGACATCGGCGCGCCCAACAGGCGTCCTTGCAGCCGATCACACCGTTTTCTGCGAAGCCAAGAGGCTTGACCGACTGTCTCTACGCCCTCCGCGGTGACGTGCATTCCCAATCCATGAGCGAGGCCGATGATGAAGCGCACGATTGTCTGGCTCTTCGGGTTTGTCTCGACGTCCTTGATGAAGTGCTTATCGATCTTGATCGTGTCGAATGGGAAGTTCTGCAGGTAGCTCAGGGACGAATAGCGGGTACCAAAGTCGTCAAGGGCGATGCGGATGCCCAGGACCTCAAGGGTGTGGAGAGTGTCGAGATTGTCGGCCGTGCGCTCAAGCAGGACGCTCTCCGTTATTTCGTTCCAGTCTTTCAGCCGGAAACCCGATGACATCGAGGGTCTCGGTTATGCGATCGGTGAACCCGGCATTCAGAAACTCCGCAGGCGAAAGATTGACTGCGGCAATGAAATGCAATGGCCATGTCGCCGCCTCACGGCAAGCCTGTTCAAGCACCCATGCTCCAATATCGCCCATCAGCCCATCGGCTTCGGCCATCGGGATGAAAAGACTCGGTGGAACAACGCCAGCATAAGGGTGACGCCAGCGCAGCAGGGCTTCGAACCCTATGATCCCGCCTGCAATCTCGACCAGCGGCTGATACTCGATGAAGAACTGTTGTTCCTGCAGAGCCACCCGCAAACTGCGTCGCAGCATCTCACGCTGCTCCAGCATGATTAGCATCGAGCGGTTGAACGTTCTCGCCCGGCCGCGACCATCGTTCTTCGCCGCGTAGAGCGCAATGTCGGCGGCCTTCATCAACTGTTCGCCGTCGTTGCCATCAATCGGGGCAATGGCTATTCCGACGCTCGCGCCCACGAACACGGCGATCCCGTCGATGGTAAACGGATCCTTGAAAGCACGGACCAAGGCTTCGGCCAGCCGTTCTGCTGCAGCGGGCTGTTCGTCGGAGTATTGAATGACCGCAAATTCATCGACAGCCAGTCTGTAGGCTGTCGCCCCGTCGCCAAGCACGGCTTGGATCCGTTCGGCCGTGATCTTGAGTACGATATCGCCGGCGCCATGACCAAGGGTGTCGTTGACCGGCTTGAAGTCGTCGAGATCAATCTGCATGAGGGCAAGCTTATGTCCACCCGATAGGGGTAGGTTCGCCTCGAGGTCGCTGCTGAACTGGCGACGGTTCGCCAGCCCCGTCAACGCGTCATGCCGTGCCTGATGGAGAAGCAGAGCCCGATCTGAGTCGTCAATCGGCGTCTCCGAAGTGGTCGCCTCAGGCCGCGTCTCGACGACGCCCAATCCCCGTTCTGTGCTGAACAGAAGAAGATAGCGCGCCTGATCGGCCACACTAGATTTGAGTGCAGTGTTGACCGGAATGCCGTCGGCAAGCACGGCCTCGACCAGCAATCTGCCATCGGCCTCCATCAAATCCGGATATATCTGCCACAGGGTCGCATCTGTCGCCGCCACGATCCCGTAGGCCTGGGAAAACATTGCAGTGCATTCCACCAGCTGTAAGCTGTCTCCATAAAACGAAGCAAGTCTGTCGCGTTTACCGTGCATCGACCCAGCCATTGTAGATCGCACATTCCTGCCGCAGGTCGTGAGCCATTGCTAACATATTACGAGAAGCCTCTCAATCAGCTCTCCATATGGTTACCGAAGGACAACTAGGAGGGGTTGCGCGAAAGAAAAGTAATCGGAATCGACATCACGTGGTGAGCCAAGGCGGATCCATGAACGGGTGACTGCAGGCCTCTTTCTGCTGCCGCGCTTTGGCCTACCGCGCGACCGGATATTTCAATACCGCTCGCGGCCTCCTCGCGACACTGACCTCTGCACTTGCCGTCCTAGAGGAAGACTACGCAACGAGATCTGCGGGTGAAGATTACCCAGGCTCGTAGCGACAAGGGAATAGTCACCTTTAGTATCGGCGTGACCACCGTGGCAGCACCCAAAGCCTATTCGGCCCCGGCGGATCTGGTCGATAAGGCCGATGAAGCTCTCTATCTGGCGGGAAGGAGGGTCGAAATCGCGTGGTCCTGGCGACGTTTGCTTTATCGTGCACGAGGGTGGAGTTTGCCTGCTCAGCATTCGCTGCCTGGTCACCCGCTTAATCCATGCGTTGAACTGAGCCCGGTCTTGTTCCGGCCGCCCTCCTAAGGTAAGATTTGCTGTAATTCCTGTCTGTGCTGTTTCAAAAGGGGAAGCAAGACGAGATGTGCCACCCACCGTGGGCGGTGTACAGAATAAATACAGGCGAAGGACGTGACGAAGAAAAAGGCGCCGTTCAATCGGCAGCGTTTTGAAGCGATGTTTCCTGAAGGCACGCCTGAGATGACTGCCGAAGACGCATACCGGCACCAGGTTGCGAGTTGGAACAGGGCGATCTTTGAAGCAAACCGATTAAGCGGCTCGCTTCGCCGTCTCGGGCATGAAACGGCCGCCTTCTTTGTCGAGAAGGCGTGGCGATTGTTGCGCGAGTCTCCTCCTACCCCTCCAAAACCGGCAAAAGTGGAGCGACGTGGCAAGTCACCCGTCAAGCAGTTGATGAGGGCCCAACCGTCCCAGGCTCAAGTCCGCAAAGCGGCAGCCAGACTAAAAGGAGCTCCGCGCCCGTAATGCACGCGGCATCGACAAACCTCTGCGCTGTGGGGGTCGAGCAGGAAACGGGAGGTGTTCGATTGTCCTTGCTGGCGGCACGGGCATTGATGTCTGTGTTGGTAGTGCCGAGCACACTGTCTTGCCCCGTTCCATGCCCGCTTCTGGCGTGCGGTGCTGACCATTGTCGCTGCGAAATGTTCGTGGGCGTTCGGCTACGGCAAGCTGGAAACGCGCAGAGCGCCGGAACTGGATTAGAGTGCCGCCCGCTGGCGTGCACCTGACGCCTTAAATAGCAGCTTCACGTTGTTGGGGCGATGCCGAGCCGGTGCAGCCAGAGCTGGTTCCAGCAGAACCGGTGCCGGTGAACCTGCGCATAAAAAACTTACAACATGACGCTCGTCGTCAGCCCGCCCGCTTGAAAATCTCGATATCCATATGGGTTTTTATTGCCTCCGACAGCGCAATCGGCGATTTCTCCCCGGCAACCACGCGGCCGACTGCGAAGCGCATCGCCTCCCTGCCCAGGTCACATTCCGGCGGGACATGGTGAGCGTTACACCAATCGCGAACGACATTGGTGACCAAGTCGATGCCGTCATCGTCAAGCGTGAAGAGATATTCCGGATACATTCCCGTGGCCTCCAGGTGGCCGCGAGCATGTGTATCTCTCAAGCGGTCGCGGCCGAAAGTCTAGGACTGACGCGGTGTATGATATGCTCATTTCGTCTGTCCACAAAATAAAAATGCATTGGCCGAGACTGGCCTACAATGTGAAACTACCTCGCCGGAGCGACCTTCGCTCAAGGAGATTAAGCAACAACGACCGACAAACTGTCGACTTCCGGATGGTCCCGACGAGATTTAGGGCCGCGGATCGTCATCCGCCGTGTATCGCGGTGGGATCGTGCTTCCGGCGTCGCGATGGACGAATGATCGTATCGAGGTAAGTCTGGCCCACGCTATATTTATCCGTTGATCAATCGATCGTCTCCACGGGGATATAACGGCCAATGCGATGCAGGTAGGCCGCGATATCCGCCGTCAGATGATCGCGTGGCCCGAATCCTCGGAGAAAGTCATGAAGTTTAGCGGATGCCTGTGCTTCTTCCGGGTCAGCGAGAACGTAGAATTTGCCGATGGCGCAGACCTCGTATCCATCTTCAACTAGCCGCTCGACAAAGTCTTTGGCGGCTGATGCTTTCAACATCCGTCAACCTCCCCAGGTTGCCATCTCGCATCTTGCGACCGTAATCTTGAAAAAATCAAACAAGCAAGTTTATTAGAGTTGCGGCTACAGGTTTTGAGTCGCATGGCGACGGTCGGCGAACGCGGCGTCGGCCGAACGCCAAAGCGCTCGTGTATGGACCGAGAAAGAGAGAGGTCGCTTGGAAGCCAAGGCGAGGTACCTATACGACTGCGTGTCGGACAGGGCCATGTTTTCTGAAGCGGGCGAGTATTTGTATCCTCTCGCTTCGTCGGCCGCCGAGTACTGGATCGACGGCGACTACGTCTATTGCATGAAGACCGACGAAATTGCCTTCTGGATTCTCGGAAAACAACTGTACCAACATATCGGGCGAGGTGAACTTACCCGCGAGCCGGTCTACTACTATGGAGACTGACTGTCCCGGCTGAAGTGGCTGGTGGGTTAATTACGAGCAATCGTAGCCCTCAGCCACTTCCTCGTTGTCCGTCGGCGTCGCGCCATCCGGTCTTTTCAGGTATTCACCAAAAATGTCTTGGGTATCGGCAGGCAATGCGAACTCGCGGATCGAGCAAGATCCTCGAAACGGTTGGATAAACCGAGCCACCTCTGTCAGCCGCCACATTAAGCTCGAGTATTTGCGGAATTCTTCTCTGGGGCGCGATCTTGCCCGAGGAGCCGCTCACCGCACTCGCGCTGAAGCTCGGCGCCGATGCCTTGCGCCTAACGTATGATTTGGAGCAGCTCTTGTCCTAGCCCAGCCGGCGTCGAAACTGACGACTCGGGCGGGCGAACTTTCAGCGCCGCGGCGCGTTTTCGCCTGATCTACCAGCGCGTGGTTCGTCATGGCACGTTCATCGATCATTGCAATTGGCGCGTCTGCTGGCGGGGTGAGAGTGCTATGTTCGCTTGCTTCCGACCTGCCGGAAACGATTGGTGTTCCGATTCTGATCGTCTTGCACGTCGGCTCGCAGCAGAGCGTACTGCCCGCGCTACTGAACGCAGCCGGGCCGCTTCCGGCAAAGCACGCCGAAGACGGCGAGCCGATCCTTGCTGACCACATCTATGTCGCGCCGCCGGATCGCCACATGGTCATTGCAAATGGACGATTGCGCCTCTCGCGTGGACCGAAGGAGAACTGCGCGCGCCCAGCTATCGACCCGCTTTTTCGCAGCGTCGCCGAAAGTTATGGTCCCGCTGCTGTGGGTATTGTCCTGACGGGCAACCAGAACGATGGCACGGTCGGTCTCTTCGAAATCGCGCGGCGCGGCGGCATCGCGATCGCTCAGCACCCCGATGATGCGGCTTATCCGGACATGCCAAGAAGCGCTGCCGCGCATGTCCCGCTCGATTATACCGAGCCGCTCGCGGTCATGCCGAATCTGCTCGTTGAATTGGCCAGCGGAAAGGATGGAAAGAATAGAAAGGAGAAAGCCGTGCCAATCACACCTAAGCAACCGGAGATCGAAGAGGATCCGGAAATGATTGAAAGCGTACCGTTCGAACGACCAGTGGCGATTACCTGCCCGGAATGTGGCGGCGCCCTGCACAGCTCCGAAGTCGGCACGATAATCAAATTCGACTGTCACATCGGTCACAGCTATACCGCCGAAACCATGGCCGGTGCACAATTCGACAAAATGGAGCAAATGATGCGCGCTGCGGTGAGATTCCTGAACGAACGAGCTGAATTCTGCCTCCAGATGGCCGAACAAACTTATTCCGTCGAGCCCGCCCTGTGCGCCTCATGGCAGGCGGCCAGCCGGCAGGCGCTCGATCGTGCTTACAAATTGCGGGATTTGGTGGAGCAGGATTGGATCACGCCGGAAGCAACCGGAGCAAGAGCCGCAGACAAGCCGGATCCGCTCAGCTTCTAACCCGCGCGCATGCCTGTGCGATGGCTCGCTCCAGATCCAGAGGATCGTATGGCTTCCGCAATGCGAGTTCGTCGCGGAATTCATCTGCGAGGCCCTCGGTGCCGTAGCCCGTGGCGAATATGAAGGGTATTTTGCGACGGCGTAAAAGCGTTGCCACGGGAAAGGATTTTTCGCCGCCCAGGTTGATGTCGAGAATAGCGAAGTCGATGTCCGGCTGGTCGACGAACTTCATCGCTTCATCCACCCGGGCCACGCAAGCGACCACGTGATGTCCCATCCTCGATAGGAGGTCTTCAAGGAGCATCGCGATGAGAAATTCATCCTCGACGATCAGAATGCGCCTCGGGTCTGTGCCCACCCTGTCCTCCTGCACGCCCAGCGGGCAGCGGCGCGATGATCGTACACTCAAGGCCGGAGGGTTCATAGTCAACGCGCACTTCGCCGCCGAGTTCCGCTGCCAGGGCTCGCTCGATCAGGCGTGAGCCGAAGCCCTTCGTCTTCGGCTCGGCGACCGGCGGTCCGCCGCTTTCCTGCCAACGCAAGACGAGCCGTCGGGCTGGACCGCTACCGTCGATTTTCCAGAGGATCACGACCTGGCCGTTTTTTCGTTAGACAGTGCACCATATTTCGCGGCATTGGTGCTGAGTTCGTGCAGGGCCATGGACATCGCCAGAGCCGCGCTCGGGGAGAGCCGGACGCCGGGGCCCTCGATCTGGAAGCGAGTTTTTCCGTCTGCATGCGGCTTGACCGTATCGGAGACAATTTCGGCCAGATTCGCGCTCTCCCAGCTTTCGCGCGTCAGTAGGTCATGCGCCGTCGCCAGGTTGATCAGCCGTGAGCTAAATGCGGTACGCGCCTCCTCCAGCGTCGATGCGTGGCCAAGCGTCTGGGTAGCGATAGACTGGATGACCGCCATCATATTTTTGACGCGGTGATTGAGTTCGTCCATCAGCGTTTTCCGATGCTCATCAGCCCGCCGGCGCTCGGTCATGTCGCGCGCGATTGTGGACGCACCGATGATCTTTCCCGCCGCATCGCTCAGCGGGGATATGGTCAAGGAAACCCAGACCAGACTTCCGTCCTTGCGCTGGCGGAGCGTTTCGTAATGCTGGATGTGCTGGCCGCGACGAACCCGGTCGAGGATGTCCACCTCCTCGTCGCGGCGATCCGGAGACACCAAGGTCATGATGGACTTGCCGATGATCTCGTCGGTCCCATAGCCGAGCAGCCGTTCGGCCCCTTCGTTCCAACTGATGATAGTACCATCCAGGTTTTTGCTGATGATGGCATCGTCGGAGGATTGGACAATCGCGGCGAGGCGTTCCGCAAGTGCTTCGGCCCGCTTTCGCTCGGTGATGTCCACGAGCATATTGACTGCCCCCGTTACCTTGCCCGAGGCATCGCGAAGTGGCGTGGGATAGGCAAGGAAAGGCACCTTGACACCATCTGACCGTTCGGCAACGGCCTCCGCACCCTGAATCGGCCTTTTCTCTTTTAGCGCGATCGCCATCGGGCATTCATCATGCGGCAACGGAGTGTCGTCTGTTCGGTATAAGCGCCAGGAGCCGCACCATTCATCGGTGCCAAGTTTCGGGTGGCGGCCCCACAACTCAGCGGCAGCGGGGTTATAGGAGGTGAGACGGCCTTCCGCATCGGTGGTGTAGACCGCGCCCGGCAGCGCCGCGATAAGGTCCTTCAGACGCTGCTCGCTGGCTCGGATGGCATTCTCCCACTCCCGGCGTTCGGTGATATCCTCGATGGCGAGCAGGATCAACTCGTCAGGCCCGCCCCCCCCGGTCCAATTTGCGGGCATTGAGCAGCATGCAGCGCCGGCCGATGTTGCGAAATTCGTGCTCGACCTCGTAGTCGGCAACGTCCTGACTGTTCGACAGCACCTTGTCGAGAAGCGTTCGCAGGGCAGGAATATCCCACTGCCCGTTGCCGAGGTCGTAAAGCAGGCTGCGCTCGGTTTCCTTGGCGCTAACCTTAAACAACTCATAGAAGGCGGGATTCGCAGACTGGATTCGCAAGGCGGCGTCGAGGACGAGCAAGGGCTGCCGCACCGTGCTGACAATGGCCTCGGCATAGGTCCTCGCAGCGTTGACCGCTTGGGCGGCGGCTCGTCGGTCGGTGATATCGGTGAAGGTGACGACGACGCCTGCTATGTGGTTGTCGCGCGTGCGATAGGGCAGCATGCGTCGCAGATACCAGCGGCCGGCGTCGCTTCGGACCTCGGCCTCGATGGTGGTAAGTTTCCGCAACACAGTCTCTGCGTCCGAGAGCAGGTTCTCGTCGGAGAATTTCCGCGCGAAATGGGCAATCGGCCGGCCGATGTCCGTGGCCACCAGATCGAAAAGTTCTTTGGTTGCCGGTGCGAACCAGCTAATCGCCAGCTTGTTGTCAAGAAACAGCGTCGCGGTCTCCGCCCCCCGCCAGCAGGTTGTTCAGGTCATTGGTGCTGCGTTCGAGCTCGGAAATCTTCAGCTGAAGCTGGCTGTTGACGGTGTTTAGCTCCTCGTTGAAGGATTGTAACTCCTCCTTGGAGGTCTCCAGTTCTTCGTTGGTTGACTGAAGCTCCTCGTTCATTGAAGTTGCTTCCTCGTTGGAAGCCTTCAACTCCTCGTTAGCCGTCTCCAGATGCTCGATGGTGTTGCGAAGCTCGGCGCGCATCGAAGCCAGTTCCTCCTGAAGCGCGCGCTCGCCGGAGGTCGTTTCCCCCGCATCCTCGCGCACGGCGAGCTGGTCGGTCGTCTGGCCAGCCGGCGTCCCAGGCGCAAAGCTCACGAGAGTGAGTTTGCCGTTTTGGCGGGAGGCGGGGAGCGGCATCACCGTCATCGCCACGGTTCGCGATGCGTCGCCCAGCTGCACGCGACCATGGACGGTGATGCTTTTGTCGTTTTTCGAGGCTTCGCGTAAGGCTCCGCGAAGTTTGAGACCCAGTCCGTCGCGCGCCATGGCCAGCAGCTCCCGGGTTGGCTCGCCCGGCGGCTGCTCAAGATAGTCACGCGTCGTTCCATGGAAATAGACGACGCGGCCCTTCTGGTCGATCAGAACCGAGGCGGGGGCGTAGCGCTCCAGCAGCGCGCGCCGCGCGATATCGGCGATCGGCGCAGCATCTGCATCTGATAACACAGGCAACGACTCACCCGATGCCCGCGGTCCGGCGACCGATCCGCGCGCCGGGCGATAATCAATCAGGTCGTGCCGGGTGGGCCCGGTCCGGCGGTAGATCCGCCATTTCTTCGATATCGTTTCGAAGAGATCGTCATGCCGACCGATCGTCTCCGCATTGCCGAGAAAGAGATGCCCATCCGGGCGCAGGGCGAAATGGGATTGGACGATGACGCGCTGTTGCGCCTCCGGCTCGAGATAGATCAGGAAATTTCGGCATGAGACGATGTCGAGTCGCGAGAACGGCGGATCGCGGAGCAGATTCTGCGCCGCGAACACCACCATGTCGCGAAGCTCTTTGCTGACCTGGAATGAGCCGTCGAGCTTTTCGAAAAAACGCCTCGCGCGCTCGGGCGGAAACCCTGACAGGGCGGCGGCGGGATAGATGCCGTCCCGCGCCTTGCGCAGGTTGTCTTCCTGTGCATCCGTGGCAAAAACCTTGAGATCGAAGCGTTTTCCGATAGTCTCGGCATGGTCCGTCACCAGCATGGCAATGGAATAAGCTTCCTCGCCAGTGGCGCAGGCCGCAACCCAGACCCGAAGCGATCCACCGTTCTCACGCGCGGCAACAAGAGGTGCGATCACGAGTTCCCCAAGCGCCTTCCATGCTTCGGGGTCGCGGAAGAAACCGGTGACGCTGATCATCAGATCGGCGACCAGTGTAGACACCTCTTGCGGATTGGTCCGCAGGTCGTTGAGGTAGTCCGCGAGCGTCTCGATGTTCCTGAGCCCCATGCGACGATGGATGCGCCGCCGCAGCGTGTTGCGCTTATAGCTGCCGAAATCGTGTCCATCACGGGCCCGCAAGACGTCGAGAACCTGTTCGATGGTGACCTCGCCCTTCGGGGAGGCGGGCTCGACCTCGGTGGGGGCTGAGACATAGCCATGGTGGACATAAGCCATCAGGGTCTCAGGCATCTTATCGGGGGCAAGCACGTGGTCCGCAAGACCCCCGGCAATCGCGCTCCTCGGCATTCCGTCGAACTTTGCCGTCTCCGGTGCTTGCACCAGGCTCATACCGCCTTGCGCGCGAATCTCCTTTAAGCCTTCGGTGCCATTGCTGCCCGTTCCGGAAAGCACGATTGCGATCGAACGCTCGCGCTGTTCCATTGCGATCGAGGCAAACAACACATCGACCGGATGCCGCTGACCACGAGGTCCCGACGGTTTCGACACTTTCAAGCCGCCATCCGCAAGCTTGAGGTCGGTGTCGGGCGCGATGACATAGACATGGTCGGGGGCGATCACCATTCCATCCTCGACCTGCGCCACTGACATTTTGGTGCGGCTGCTCAGGATGCGAGCCATCTCGCTTTCGCGCTTTGGATCGAGATGCAGCACCACGACGAAGGCACAGCCGCTATCGGCCGGCATGGCATCGAAGAAGCTGCTTAGCGCTTCGATGCCGCCTGCCGAGGCGCCGATTCCGACGACGGGAATGGCGGTGGCGGCAATGGGATCGGCATCAACCGTCTCGTCGACGTGCTTGCCTCGCGCCCTGGCGGCATGCTCCCTATGGTCATCTGTTATTATTGGTTTCTTCGCCATGGATATGCCTGTTCGATCATGCAAGGCTGCGATCATAGCTTGCGAAACCTCAACGTCGCACAGATACTGTCCGATCGCAATCAAACGACGGTGCTGGAAACCGTGCTCATTCGTTTCGATATGTGCTGGAATTGAGCGGATGGGACCACGAGATTCGCGGACCGCTGGCCGGTCCATCCGGCGGCAGCTTCTTTCGTCCCGACAGGATTTGTCATCTACCTCAGCCCTCGTCCGGATCGCGCTGAATCACAGCAATCTTCGATCGCGATAGGCAAGGGTCTTGCAAATAAGCCTCGATAGACGCAGCCCAGAACGACCGTGATAAATTCGCGAACACCAGCCAAAGCTTGGTGGACATCCCCGACGATCCATCCATCCGGGTTCCTAAAGTGCGCAGTCATCGCCGAGTACTGGGACAGCCTAGGCACGGTGACAAGCTGTATCAGGACGACCTCCTTGACGGACGGCGAGCAAGCGAGAATCGGGTCTTTAGCATCGCGTGAAACTGAAGTTGGTAGGGGTTGTTGATGTCTAAAGGCTGATCGAAGAGTAACTCCGGAATCAGATCTTGCAGCGGAACGCGGGTCGGCCCGGACGGAACGAGGTCCTTAGCGAACATCTGAAACCATCAGTAATCTCAGGCCTGCATCAGCCTGGCAGACAGGAACTCGATGAAGCGCTGGGTCTTGGCCGGCGTCAGGCGCGTTTCGGTGACGGCATAGATGCTGACGGACGACCCTTGCCACCCCGACAAAACACGCCGAAGCCTGCCGGCGGCCAGATCATCAGCAACAATCTTTTCGGGGAGCATCGCTATTCCTTGATCGTTGACCGCAAGAGTGCGGATCATTCCGACACTATTGAGGGTGAACCGGCCGTGGACCCCTACTTCCGACTTGGTGCCGTCTTGATGCAAAATCCACGACGAGACCTTGGGCATGCAAATGCATTCATGCGCTGAAAGGTCCGCCGGAGCGACAGGCTCGCCCGAGGCTTCGATATAGGCCGGAGACGCATAGAGATAGCGCGCATGCTTCCCGATCAGGCGGGCGATCAGACCTGATTCTTCCAGTTGGCCCATGCGGATCGCCACGTCGAACGGCTCGGTCACCAGATCGACCCGGCGCGGCGTCAGGTCAAACTCGAAGGTGATTCCGGGGTACTGCTGCGCGAAGTCGACGACGATCGGCGCGAGATACAGGGTGGCGAAATCGACAGGCAGCGAGACGCGCAAAACTCCGCTCGGCTGCGCCAGCATCTCACCCAGCTGCTCGTGCGCGAGCCGGGCCTCGTCGACGATCCGCTTGCTCCGCGCGTAGTAAAGCTGGCCCGCTTCCGTGAGCTCGATCTTGCGCGTCGTGCGATGCAGGAGCCTCAGACCGATGGCTTTTTCCAACTCACTGATACGGCGTGACAGCGTGGAGTTGGGAATGCCGGCAGCCTCGGCTGCCTTGCGAAAACTCCTGGCTTTCGCGACCTCCACAAACAGCGCCATGTCATTCAGGTGGTTCATCAGATTGCCCCATACATGGAATTCTTATTTCAAGTATGACGGATTTATCCCGAAATCGGAATAGTGGATAGTTCGGGCAACTGAAGGAGAAATCAGATGAACCCACTGTTCACACCCGTCCATGTCGGCCGCTACTCCCTGTCCAACCGTCTCGTCATGGCACCGATGACCCGCAGCCGTGCCGCCTTTGACGGCACGCCCGGCGATTTGGCTGTCGAATATTATGCGCAGCGCGCCAGCGTCGGCCTGATCGTGAGCGAAGGCACCCAGCCGTCCGACGACGGCCAGGGCTATCTGATGACCCCCGGAATCTACACGCCTGCCCACATCGCCGGCTGGCAGAAGATCACGTCGGCCGTCCACGACGAGGGCGGCGCAATCTTCATTCAGCTCATGCATGCCGGTCGCATGAACCATCCGGACAACACGCCGCACCATCGCCAGGGCCTCGCGCCGTCCGCGATCGCGCCGGGGACGGGCATGTTCACGATGACCGGCATGAAGGACATTCCCACGCCGCGCGCACTGACCACCGAAGAGGTGCGCCAGACCGTCGCCGATTTCCGCAAGGCCGCCCGCGCTGCTATTGACGCAGGTGCCGACGGGATCGAAATCCACGGCGCGAACGCCTATCTCGTCCAGCAGTTCTTCGCCCTGAGCGCCAACACCCGCACGGACGAATATGGCGGCTCGATCGAGAACCGCGCTCGCTTTGCCATCGAGGTGGCTTCAGCAATCGCCGACGAAATCGGTGCGGACCGCACTGCGATCCGCCTGTCCCCCGGTACGACAATATGGGGCATCGACGAAGGCGCAGAAGGACCGGATCTCTACCGCTACCTGGTAGCCGAACTCGACAAGCTCGGCCTTGCCTACCTGCACATCATGCATCTGGGCAACGAGGCGTTGGCCGCCGATGTCCGCAAGCTCTGGCATCAGTCCCTGATCATCAATCGTCCGGGTCGCCCGCGCGATCAGATTGGAACCGACGTGGCCTCGGGGCTGGCCGACCTCGAAGCCAATGGTCAGCTGGTGCTGGCCAATCCCGACTTCGTCGAGCGGTTGAAGGCGAATGCCGCGATGAACGAGGCAGACCCGAAGACCTATTATGGTGGCAGCGCAGAGGGCTACACAGATTACCCTGCTCTCGACACTTCAGTCAGTGCCAGTGCGTGAGGGGAGGTTTGATATGACCCAATCACCGACACCAACAAGCCTCGGCCTCGGAAGTGCATCGAAGGGCTCGACCGCGGGGGCGAAACTGAAAATCCTCGTCGTTGGCGCGACCGGCTTTCTCGGAGCCAAGATCCTGCGCAATCTGGCGCAAGACGAGAATGCCACCGTTCTCGCCATGTCACGTAAGGGCGCTCCATCCGGCGACGTTGCCGGCGTCGAATGGGTGCGCGGCGACATGATGGACCCGGCATCGCTGGATCGTGCCTTGCAGGGCGTCGACGTCGTCGTCAGCTCGGCCAACAGCTATATGAAGGGCAGCCTCGACACCGACTTCCAGGGCAACAAGAACCTCATTGAGGCAGCGGCCCGGGCAAAGGTGTCCAGATTTGTCTTCCTCAGCATCGTGAGCTCTGAAGCCGCTTCGAAGGTTCCGCATTTCCACGCCAAGAAGGTCGCCGAAGATCTGATCAAGACGTCGGGCGTTCCCTATGTCATTGTTCGCGCACCCTCGTTTCTCGACCAGAGCACGGACTACATTGCTAAGGCCGTCAAGGGTGGCAAGTTCCAGGGCATGGGCGACAAGACCACACGGTGGTCTTATGTGCTAACGGATGATCTTGCCGCCTATCTTGCGAAGGCGGCAACATATCGAGGTAGCGAGATCGTCAACCAGACCATCGATGTCGGCTGGAGCGATGGACCGAAGAACCAGCAGGAACTGGCAGAGATCATCTCCAGCGTCATCAACAGGCGTCTGAAGATCCAGATCATCCCTTGGTGGATTCTTCGCGTGGCGGCGCGGCCGGTCAAGCTGTTCTCCGAGCTCGGCTACGATCTGATCCAGATGTTCCTGTTCTTCAAGACGGGGCTATATGTCTCGAACACGGCCAGGCAGGAGCGCTTCTTCGGACCGGCTCCGACAGCCCGCGACGCGATCACGCGGTGGGCACGCGGCCAGCAGCTCATTTCCTGAGACGCAGGCAGGATCATTCAATAATGGCGCGATGTCGCGCCATTTTCGAGAAAACAAGATGCGATAGCGGGGCCGCCCACTGCTGCGGTGCCTCGCCAGGAGAATATGGCTATGAACCAAACTGCAACGCCCGAGAGAGGCAATTCCAGCGAACAAACGACCAGTGGCCGTGCCTTGCGGCTGCAAGCCTATGGCGGACCGGAAACCCTCACGGTTGATCAGGTGCCCGCTGCCGATCCCGGTCCGGGTGAGGTGTTGGTATCTGTGAAGGCCGCGGCGGTAAACGGCATCGACTGGAAAATTCGTGAAGGCCATCTGCGCGAGCGCTTCAAGTTGACCCTGCCCGCAACGCTCGGCATCGAGATGGCTGGCATCGTGCTTCAAACCGGCCCCGGCGTTACCCACGTCAAGGCCGGAGATCGGGTCATGGCAGCCCTCGGTGGCGTGGGAGCCTACACCGACTTTCTGGTCATCAATGCCGAGAAGCTCGTCTTGACCCCGGATGGACTATCCGACGTCGAGGCTGCCGCAATCCCTGTAGCCGCAATGACGGCTTGGCATGTTATTCAGGCAGCGGACTTCGAGCTGTCTGGACGCCGGGTGCTGATCCAGGGTGCGGCTGGCGGCGTCGGCGGTTTTGCCGTTCAGTTCGCCAAGGCAGCCGGAGCATTCGTCTATGGCACGGCCTCGACCACAAGTCTTCAGCATGTGCGCGATTTGGGCGCTCACGAGGTCATAGATTACCGCACTCAAACCCTAGAGCATCTCACCGGTCAAATCGACTTGGTCGTCGATACGGTTGGCGGCAAGGCCTTGGACCAGCTCTGGCCGCTTTTGTCCCCTGACGGCCTCCTTTTGAGCATCGCCGCTCCGGACGTGGGGTCGCGCGCACCAGAGGGCCGCCGCGGGGTTTTTCTATCAAACAAGCCGGACACCGCTCGCCTGGCCGCGATTGCTCGCCAGATTTCAGCTGGAAGATTGCGATCAGCCGTCGCTGAAGTCGTCGGCTTCGGCGATCTCCGGGTAGCCATCGAGCGCAATCGCACAGGTCACGCTCCCGGCAAGATCGTTGTGGATCTGACCGGTTGATCACCACGTCTGGCTTTCGAGCGGTGGTAATGACGGCGATTTGGGATCCGGTCAGCACAGGCCGAGCCTATAGGGGCGCCACGCCTCTCGCGGGACCAGAACGCTTCGCGCCCCGCGCGGCTGCGGCTTACGGATCAAAGGCTTAGCGAAATAAAGTCAGTGGCCATCGGTTCGATTTCGTTCAAGAGCCAGGGCGTAACCTTACAGTGTACTGGCCCCGTAAATATCCGTACAGTCAGTCACACTAAGCTGCCGAACCAAATCATATTGCTAATGCAGGACCTTGGCTCTCTCTTGACTGCAAGTCCGTCATAAAATGAAGTTGCTGCGATTATAGATATGCACGAAACCCATTTTCGCTAAATTGGCGTTCGAGATGTTGGCCTTTTCGGCCGATGGCACTTCGGTCTCGACCACGAAAGTCGACACGCCACGGTCTGCGCCTTCTTCTAGGCGAGCTTGAATCAAGGCTTTCTGCGCACCCCGGTTTCGAAAGCTCGGCACGGTCGTTCCACCGCCGAGCCACGCAAAGGATCCTGAAGCGAACATTGCTCCTGTTCCCACTGGCATGTCTCCATCCAACGCGTAGAAACAAGACCATCCGTCGCGTCCCACGATTGCTGCCCATAGAGCAGTGAGGCTTTCCGGAAAGCCAAAACCGGCACACATCATGGCGCCGAATACCTCGGCTTCGTCGGGCCGAACTTTTCGTGTTTTCACGGTGCCGGGCGATGGAAGAGAAACCGGGTCCGTGGATCGCCGAAGCTTCGCCCATGCAGGTCCGTAGGCAACCAACCCCTTCGCCTCGATCCACTGTGTCAGGTCGTCCGATGCAGTGTCGGCATTGACCTGTAAGAACCGGTTCCCCGTCCTTCCCCTCATCCAGCTGTAGGCTTTGTCGAGATCTTCACGTGTGGTGAGGCCAAGGATACGGTTGAGGCCGATCGCAGGCGCGCTCGGTAGTGAGATCGTGCATCCGCCATTCATGGAAACGCATGCGAATCGCTCCTCGTCCGCCACTCGGCCGCGGGCGGCCTTGTGCAGATCAATGAAAGCTTTGGCCTCAATGGCGTCCTCCTGCGTAAGGCAGGGCTGATCAGAAGAACAAGAATCCAAGAGAGTACTCCAAAGGCAGACACTTCGCCGAAAGCAGATAACGGAACTGTCGGATTAAAAATAGAACAATTCCATCGGCGAATCCTGCACGTTCGTCTGGGCGAGAAATGCCGTTGACGAGGATTTTGGCCGACTTTGGCGTTGAGTGATTTTAAGCGAGCTAGACGATCTTCCAATACCATCGAAGATCTGCGAAGAGGCCTGGCAACCTTCATCTTGAGCCAGCCTGCGGTGCAACATGTCTCCATACGCTTTGAAAACTGGCCAGTGCGGTATATCGTTCAATTTTTTATGAATTGTGAGAGCAGGGTGTCACACGATCTCGGGTTCCAGACATTGTCGAAACAGACCGCTTTCCAGTTTGGAAATTTCCGTTTTCTGCCAGAAGCTCAATCCCTCCTGTACAAGGGGCAACCCGTCGGCCTCGGTGGGCGAGGTTTCGACATTCTGACCCTGCTCGTGGCGCGGGCGGGCGAGGTTGTCAGCAAAGCCGATCTGTTTGCGCATGTATGGCCAGATTATATCGTCCACGACCATAACCTGAAGGTCAATGTCGGCAACCTTCGACGCTCGCTGGCCGAACTTGATCCTTCGATGGAGTACATCGCAACCATTGCTGGGCGAGGTTACAAGTTCGTCGCCGCCTTGGAAAGCGATGGCCCGGCGCCAGCCCGGCAAGTGGTTGCCAGCACAAGCCATCATATCGCGGCACCCCAGGTTCGGCCGCTCCTCGGCCGCGACGACGCGACCCGGCAGATCTCGGAAAAGCTCGATCAAGCGGGTTACGTCACCATCGTCGGGCCAGGCGGCGCGGGAAAAACCTCTCTTGCGGTCACGGTTGCTGAGCAATCCTGCGGGGCAAACGAAGCCATCGCCTTTGCGGATCTCTCGACGCTGAGCGACCCGCGATTTGTGGTGCCAGCGATCGCGTCCGCCCTCGGCGTGTCGCTGGGGTTTGACGATCCCATCGCAGGCGTGATCGACGTCCTTCGCAGCAACCGGCTGCTTCTCATCATCGACAATTGCGAGCACGTTATCGCGATGGCCGCGACGATCGTTGAGCGGATATCCGCGGACGTTCCTTCGGCGCGGATCATTGCGACCAGCCGCGAGCCGTTACGGACGCGGCACGAGCAGATTCATTTTCTCTCAGGATTGGCTTATCCGCACCAGACGACGACACTGTCCATCAGCGACGCGCTACAGTTTCCGGCAATCCAGCTGTTCATTTCAAAGGCGTACGGTTCAGGCGATACAAAGCCTACTGATGAATATGTCCGCAGTGTTGTTTCGATCTGCTCACGGCTGGACGGCTTGGCACTTGCCATCGAACTGGCCGCCGGTACGGCCAGTGTTCTTGCACCCTCGGCGCTCGATGACCTCTTCAGGGATGGCTTTGATACGATGAACCGGGGAGCAAGGGATGCACCCTTGCGCCACCAATCCTTAGAAGCGACGCTCGACTGGAGCTATCGACTTCTTCCTGACCGTGAGGCGATCTTGCTCGGTCTGCTTTCGGTATTTTCCGGCCGTTTCAACGCCGACGACGTGGAGGCGATGTATTCCGCCGGCGCCTTGGAGCCGATGACCGGGCGGGACGCACTGTCGCAGCTAGTGGCAAAGTCGCTGGTATCAGCGGAATACGACGGCGGGACTGTGCATTACAGACTTGCCGAAAGCACGGGTGCCTATGCCGCGCGGCGTCTGTCAGGTTCCCTCTACAGAGAGAAGGCAAGACGGCATTTTGCCGTTCGAACAAAGGACAAGCTGCAGATCGCCGAACGGGAATGGTCGTCGCAGACGTCTCGCGAATGGCTCGGCAAATATCGGAGGCAGATCGACGACGTTCGCGCGGCCATCGGCTGGGCGTTTGATCCCGCAGGCGATGCGGCTTTGGGTGTCGAACTGGTGGTCGCTGCCTTGCCGCTGTGGCAAGAACTATCGGCGTTTAGGGAAATGCTGGAGGCCATCGACCTTGCCGGGTCAAACAGCGCTGCCCTCATGGGGCTCGCGCCACTGGGCCGAGCCAAGCTCTCCACGGCGCGGGCCTGGGCCATGACACTGGCGCGCCACATGCACCCGCAAACCGATGATGCTTGGCGCGAAAGCATCTTTCATGCGAACGGGTCGCGCGACGCGGAATTTCAAATACGATCGGTGTGCGGACAGGCCGTTTTTCTGGCCTATTCCGGCCGGCCCCGCACGGCATTGCGCAGCATGAACGAGTTTGCGGCAGCAAAGGCTCTGGACTGGACGACGGCGCCCGACGGCAAACGACTTTTAGCGCATATCAAGATCTATGCAGGCGAGTTTAATTCGGCATCGGCCCACCTGGAGGCGCTGATGGATGATTGGGGTCACCTGGAGGAGGGGCATGGCTTGTCCAGGTTCCAGGTCGATTTGCCTGCCGGTATTCGTTTCTCTCAGGCATTTCTGTCTTGGCTGCAGGGTGATTCGGATCGTGCCTCCCGGCTGGCCGGTCAGGCGATCGATCGTGCCGCCGATCTCGATCACATGATCTCCTTGGGCAATGCGATCTCGCTTGCGGCCCTTCCTATCGCTTTCGTGGAGGGTGATCTCGAAACTGCTTCGCGGCTTCAGCACCAACTGGCCGACGTCAGCCGGCGAGAAAGCGTCGGCATTTACGAGGGGACAGCCAAGTTTTTCGCGGGTGCTATCCAGTCCTCTCGAGGTGAGCAGGCAGGCTTTACCCTGATGCAAGACAGTATCAGCGGATTGCTTCGGGGGAACTGGCGTGTTCGCGTGCCCTTCTACCGGAGCCTGTTGGCGGAGGCATATCTTGCCGCAGGCGAACTGCAGCTTGCTGAGGATAGTCTGCGCGCCGTGCTTTCAGAAACTGGCATACGAGAAGAGCGTTGGTGGCATCCGGATCTTTGGCGCGTTGCGGGAATGATTGCAGCCGGAAACAGGCGGCCCGACAAGGCGATGCGCTATTTCCAGACGTCATTGGATTGCGCCCGCGCAATGGGTGCAGGTGCCGCTACCGAACGGACCCAGCTTGCCATCGATGCAACGGACTTTGGTTGACCTTGCTGCATTCATCCTGGGTTCGTGCTCAATCTTTTCGTCGCAAATCGAGGCGCTCCCGCAGTGACACATTTTCCTGCTCAAGCTGAGCGACCTTGTCCAGAAGATGTCGCGAGGCTGCCAAAAACTCGGCTTCGGTGTAACGCGGCACGATATGCTGCGGACAGTTCCAATCGAACGCCTCGAGCTTCAACCTGAAAATGCGTTCAGCCTTGGCTCCATAAGCACCATCGGTGATGGCCTCGGTAAGTACCGGATCGGCGTCAAGGGCCAGCTTCTCGGCACGGGCATAGATCTTCAGGCGGGTGCGCGCGGGGTAGTCGATCAGAAACAGGCATGTCCGATCGTTCTCTGCCAGATTGCCGGTGGTGATATATTGACGATTGCCGCGGTAATCGACGAAGGCGAGGGTGCGATCGTCGAGGACCTTGAGAAAGCCGGCAGGCCCGCCGCGATGCTGAACGTAAGGCCAGCCGGTTTCCGAAACGGAGGCTATGTAGAAGCTGTCGCGCTGTGCGATGAACGCGGTCTCCTGTGCCGTGAACCGGTCGAATTCGCGGTGTCCCTTGAAGTCGGACCAGAAATGATCCGCTCCCATTTCCACTTGCGCCCTGCGAACTGAAGGCGTGATCGCGATATCCATAAAACCGTAACTCATATCGTATCTCCCTAAAGTGTGGTCAGTTCGCAGGGCGTCGGATGCACAAGGTGCTAGATTGCGCGGCCTGTTGCGCGCGGGCATAGCTCTCGGCCACGGCGGCATAGTTTGGTGCGGCAAGTCCGTAGAGCTTGCCAAGCTCGGCAGCCTCGGGACGCGCCCAGGTGCGGTGAAGCTCAGACAGCAATGCATTGGTCGATGTCGGCTTGACGCCGCCCTGCACGAAGCGGGCGAGTGAAATCCGCGAGGCCATTTCGCTCGGATCCCCCGAGGCATCGAGCACCGCATAGACGTCGTAGCCGGCAGCGCGGGCGTCGAGTGCCGGAAACATCACGCAGACACTGGTCCAGACGCCTGCCATGATGAGAGTTTTGCGGCCGGTTGCGCGAACCGTTGCGACGAAATCGTCATTGTCCCACGCGTTTACTTCCCCCTTGCGTGGCACATAGACGGCGTGTGGAGCCAATTCATGGATTTCTGGCATCAGCGGACCATTGGTGCCGGCAGGTTCCGAAGCGGTGGTGATCACCGGGATGTTCAAGAGAGTGGCGAGCCTGGCGATCATCTCCACATTCCGGCGCAGATCAGACACGGATATGTCCTTGACCGTCTGGAACAATCCCGACTGATGATCGAGAAGCAGGATCAGCGGGTCGGAGGGGTCGATGAGGGCTGCGCCGCCACCGGTCGGAAGGACGCTCGGCTTGGATTTGCTGTTGTACATGGTCATTATCCTCTTTTGGGTTTCAGTTAGCGGGTCAGGTTTCGGGCGAGGAAGTCGCGCATGACAGGGATCATTTCGTCCGCCTTGTCCTCAAGGGCGAAATGTCCGGTATCGAAAAAATGAAGCTCGGCTTCGGGCAGGTCGCGGAGGAAGGCGCGTGCGCCTTCCGGCAGGAAAATGGGATCATTTTCGCCCCACAGGATCAGGGCCGGCGGCCTATGCGCGCGGAAATAGGCGTGGAAGTCGGGGTAGAGCGCGACATTGGTCCTATAGTCGTAGATGATGCCCAGCTGGATGTCCGTGCTGCCCGGGCGGTCGAGGAAGAGCTGATCGTATAACCATGCTGCCGGATCGATCCGCGTCTCATCTTTTGTGCCGGCGAGATATTGGAAACGTGTCCCGTCAAGCGATAGAAAAGGCCGCAGCGCGTCGCGGTTTACCGGGCCGTTGTCGGCCCAATAGGCCGTCACCCATGCCGTCTTCATAGGCATTGCCGTTCTGGACGATCAGGGCGGTCACCCGATCCGGATGCGCGACCGCCAGACGAAACCCGGTTGGCGCGCCATAATCCATGACATAGAGCGCGTAGCGTTCGGCGCCCAGCTGTTCGAGGAGACCGGCGATGACATCCGAGAAAGTGGCAAAGCTGTATTCGAATTCGCTGGAAGACGGCATTGCCGACAGACCGAACCCCGGAAGGTCGGGCGCGATCACATGATAGTGGTCGGCAAGCGCTGGGATGAGGTTGCGGTACATGTGCGAAGAGCTTGGAAAACCGTGCAGCAACACCACGACATGGGCGCCTTTCTCTCCAGCCTCGCGGTAGAATATTTCCACGCCTTCAACGCTGGTGGTTCGGTGATGGGTGACGGGCCGGGTCACCGTCCGGCACCTTCGGTCGGCGTTGCGGCCGAGGCGGCGGCTGCGATGAACGCCGCGACGTCCTGCGGGTGCGACAGCATCGCTGCGTGACTGCTGTCGATCCGGTGATCGCAGCACTCGCACGCTTGGCCATCCGGCGCTGCGCGCTGGGCGGCACCATCCTGTCGGCAGATGCGACGAGATAGAAGCTGGGTTTGGTCTCCCAGGCTGCATGGGTGAGGGGTGCTATGACCGCTGCAAGGCCCCAGGGCAGTTGCGCCGCCGCCATGAAGCGCGTGGTCGCAAGGTCGACATCAGCGGCAAATGCTTCCGGAAAGCGGGCCGGGTCGACAACGAGGTAGCCGTCCTGCGGCGGCAGCAACGGTGCCTTCGTTTCGCCGGGCTCTTCAGGAGCTTCGTTCAGGGCCGCGACGGATTCGCCGGCATCCGGCACAAAAGCCGCGATGTAGGCCAAAGCCTGGACTTTTGGGTTGACGCCAGCCTCGGTGATGACGGCTCCACCGTAGCTGTGGCCCACCAGGAGAACCGGGTGGCGAGCCGCGGCAATCAGGCTCTCGGTCACGGCAACGTCGCCTTCAAGCGAGGTCGTCGGGTGTTGAGCGACGAGAACTTCAAAGCCGCGGTCGACAAGTTCGCCATGGACCTGTTGCCATCCGGAGCCATCGACAAATGCGCCGTGCACGAGGACGATCGAGAGGGACGGGGCACCAGCTGTCTGGGTGCCCGAAACGGGATTGGTCATGATCTTTTCCTTTGACGGGGGAGTTGCGGGGCCGCTGGCCCCGCAGAACGGATTGGCTATCGATCAGTTGCAAACCTTGCGGTCGAGGAAATCCCGGATGAGCGGCGCCATCACATCGAGCTTGTCTTCGAGGGCAAAATGGCCGCTATCGAGAATGTGCATCTCGGCATTCGGGAGATCGCGAAGATAGGGGTGCGCGCCAGGTTCCGGAAAGATCTTGTCGTTCTTGCCCCAGACGATCAGCGTTGGCGGTTGGTTGTCGCGGAAGAAGGCCTGGAATTGCGGGTAAAGCGGTACATTGCTGCCGTAGTCGCCCAGGAGATCGAGCTGGATGTCCTTGTTGCCCGGCCGATCGAGCAAGGCCTGATCGACGACCCAGTTGTCGGGGCTGATATGTGAGACATCGCCCATTCCGTCGGTATACTGGAATTTCGTGGTTTCGAGGGTGACCAGACCGGCGAGCGCTTCCCGGCGTTCCGGCGTCTTCTCGGCCCAATAGGCCTTGATCGGATCCCAGAACGCGGCGAGGCCTTCGGTATAGGCGTTGCCATTCTGCACGATCAGGGTTTCAACCCGCTCGGGATGTTTGAGCGCGAGCCGGTATCCGATCGGTGCGCCGTAATCCATCACATACATGCTGTAGCGATCGGCGCCGACCTTTTCGGTCAGTTTTTCGACGATGTTGGTCAGGTTCTCGAATGTGTAGGAAAACTGGGTGTGGTCGGGGGCGTCACTCTGGCCATAGCCGGGATAGTCAGGCGCGATCACGCGGTAGCGGTCCGCAAGCAGTGGAATGAGGTTGCGGAACATATGGGACGAGGTCGGGAATCCGTGCAGAAGCAGTAGCACCGGTGCGTCCTTGGGGCCGGCTTCACGATAAAAGACTTTTACGCCATCGATCGTCGTGTTTTTGTACTGAATGACGGGAACGGCTTTCGCGGCGATGACTGCGGTGTTCGGCACGCAGCGGGCTTCAGCTGCAACGGGAGAGATGGCCATGAGAAGTGCGACAGTGGCGAGCAGATGCTTTTTCATGATGCTTTCCTTTTTCCAAATTGGGTGCCGATCCACATCAGCGCCTCTGGAAAAAGGACTAGCATCGCCGGTCTTCGGTCCTGGGATAAATAAGGGTAAAAAGTTGAACAGTTGGCCGTCGAAGGACTCACAATGAGCAGCGTGAATGGCTCGATCCAAACGAAAGCCGATCCATTGAAGCAGTCTCATGGGAAGCTCTCCACGTCTGCGGTTCTTTGAACGACCGATAGCTATGACGACCGGGCACTGTTTGCATTCCTCTACAACACTGGCGCACGGGTGTCCGAAGTCATAGATCTTCGTGTCGGTAGCGTCATTCTGGAGACAGCGCCGGTGGTCCACCTGCATGGGAAGGGGCGGAAGCGCCGGAGCGTGCCGCTCTGGAGTGAAACCGCACGAACGTTGAAGCGATGGATGCAGGATCTTCATGATCGCGGGGCGGATGCCTACCTCTTTCCCAACAGTTCAGGTGGGCGCCTATCGCGTTCCAGCGTAAGGCAACGCCTCGACCTCGCCGTCGATGCTGCCGGTAGAAACGTTCCATCGATCAGGGCAAAGGCGATATCGCCGCACACATTCCGGCACATCACGGCGATGCATCTACTGCAGTCCGGCGTCGATCTGACCGTGATCGCGCTTTGGCTCGGACACGAAGATATCAGCACGACGCACGTCTACATGGAGGCTGACCTTGTGATGAAGGAAGATGCCCTCAGTCGGCTTCAGCCCGTCAACGCGACAGGTGTTCGCTACCGGCCGCCCGACAAGCTGATGGCATTCCTTCAGGCGCTGTAGTCCCCTCGCTCCCGGCGTGGCGTCCGGGAGCGCACCAGATTGGGCGGCTCAAGCGCAGCACTTCGACGACGTGCTCGCCGGCCCACAGCAGGATGATTTGCCCTGCTCCTGCGCCAACCAGCGATCCCGCGGCTTGCAGCTTGCTGGTCGAGCGGCAAGGGAGACCTCGAAGGTGCCGGCGACGAGCCGCGGTGCAGACGCGCAGTAGAGGGCCATCGGCCGCTCTCCCTCACTGACCTCGAACGTGAGTTTTGCCGTCGGCTCAAGCTGCACATGGTCGGAGACTTTGCGGATGATCGCCGCGAACTTGCCGGCCGGCATGTGTGTGCGGCCATCCTCGTCGATATCCCAGAGCTGCACGAAGATCTCTGCCCAGGCTTCCGGGTTGGCACCGCAATCGAGCGCCGAAAACTGCCCAGCCTTCACCTCGGTGACGTGGTATCCAGGCCGGACGGGGTTGCCGTCATAGCTGAACACCAGCGGGGCATCGGGCGCCACCGCGAGCACATCGAGGAGGTGGCCGAGACTGATGTCGGTCGAAACGGTCTTGTCGATCGCGTTCATATGCGTTATCCCTCTATCCAATAGTTCAAGGATTATTGAAGTATGGATGAACGTCAAGCCCTTTCCTCGTTCGCGGCGCTCTCTCAGGAGACGCGCCTTGCCATCGTCCGGGCACTAGTCGTCGCCGGACCGGACGGCTTGGCGGCAGGTGTCATCGCCGAGCGGATGGGCGTCTCCGCCACGAATGTCTCCTTCCATCTGAAGGAATTGGAGCGGTCGGGATTGATCTCGCAGCGAAGGGAATCCCGCTCGATCATCTACAACGCCAGCTACGACGCGCTTGCCGATCTCGTCAAATTCCTGATGGAAGACTGCTGCGCCGGCCATCCGACGATCAGGCAGAACGTCCGAGCATGCCGACGACTGCTGCAGCCCGGTGGGCAAGGATGACGTCGTTGCATAGTTCGAAAATCCCGGCTGGGCTCGTCTCGGCCCTCGGCCTGACACAGATCATCGGTTACGGCACGCTCTATTACAGCTTCAGCATCCTGGCCCCCGGCATGGCGGCGGATCTCGGCTTGTCGCTGGCAGAGGTGTTCGGAGTATTCTCCGTGTCCCTGTTCATCGGTGGACTGTCGGCCACCTATATCGGCAGGCAGATGGACCGGATTGGCGCCGCGACGATCATGACAGCGGGCTCGGCCCTCGCAGCGCTGACGCTCGCCCTTTGCGCCTGGTCGCCCTCGGTCGCGGTGTTCGCCATCGCCATCATCTTGCTCGAAGTGTCGTCCGGCATGGTCCAGTATCAGGCGGCGTTCGCAGCGCTGGTCGAGAGCGACCCTCGCACAGCCTCCCGCAGCATCACCTATCTGACACTGATCGGCGGCTTTGCCTCGTCGATCTTCTGGCCGATCTCGGCAACGCTCACCGGCTATCTGTCCTGGCGCGAAATCTATCTCGTCTTTGCGGCGCTGAACCTGTTCCTCTGCATGCCGCTGCACTTCTGGATCCGAAGCCTCGGAAAGAAGGCAGGCGAAGCATCCATCCGGCCGCGCGAGACGGTCATCGGCGCGATCCCGCCGCACGCCCGGCGCCGCGCGATGGTGATCGTCTCCTTTGCCTTCGCGCTCCTCGGCTTCACGCTCGCCGCGATCCTTGCCCATATGGTGCCGATGCTCGGCTCGATCGGGCTGGGCGCTGCAGCCGTTGTGATCGGTTCGTTGTTCGGCCCGGCGCAAGTTCTGAGCCGTCTGATCAACATGGTTTTTGGGAAGAACCTGTCGCCGCCTGGGCTTGCGGTCCTATCGGCCGTGCTCATCGTCTTCGGCGTCCTGATCCTGCTGATGACAGGCAACTGGCTGCCGGGTGCGGTCGCCTTCGCCATTTGCCTCGGGCTCGGTTCCGGCATCAACAGCATCGCCCAGGGAAGCCTGCCGCTCCATCTGTTCGGATCGGACGGATATGGAGCGATCACCGGCAAGATGGCCGCCGCCCGTCTGGCGGTCGGCGCCGGCGCGCCCTTCGTGTTCGCGGCCACCATGGAGAATATCGGGCTGAGCTTCGCTCTCATCGCAAACGCCTGCCTCGGAGCGGTCAGTATTGCGGCATTTGTCGCGGTGGCCGCATCCTGCCGGCAACCTGCCGCCGCGACGGCCTGATCCGTCAGATCGACTTGAGCGAAACCCGCTTCTCCAGCTCGGCCGCCTCTTCCTTCCGCTCGCTATAGCGGTCGGTGAGGTAGGACGAGGCATCGCGGGTGAGGATCGTGAACTTCACCAGTTCCTCGCAGACATCGACGACGCGGTCATAGTAGGACGACGGCTTCATCCGGCCATCGGTGTCGAATTCCTGAAACGCCTTCGCAACGCTGCTCTGGTTGGGAATGGTGATCATCCGCATCCAGCGGCCGAGGATGCGCAGCTGGTTCACAGCGTTGAAGGACTGACTGCCGCCGGACACTTCCATCACCGCAAGCGTCTTGCCCTGGGTCGGGCGGACGGAGCCGAGCGACAGCGGGATCCAGTCGATTTGCAACTTCATGATCCCGGTCATGGCACCGTGGCGCTCCGGGCTGATCCAGACCTGGCCTTCCGACCATTGAGACAGCTCACGGAGTTCCTGCACCTTGGGATGGCTGACGGGTGCCTCGTCCGGGAGCGGTAATCCGGCCGGATCGAATATCCGCACCTCGCATCCGAGGCGTTCGAGCAGCCGACGGACTTCGAAGGCAAGGAGACGGCTATAAGACACTTCCCGAAGCGATCCATAGAGGATCAGGATTCTGGGCTTGTGCGTCGAGAATGCTGGCCGCAGCGATTCTGGCGCAATCGGCTGAAGATGGTCGTCGTGCAGTGCGGGGAATGTCTCAGACAATGGGCTTTCCTTCCTGGTCGATGACCTGTTCACCATCCTCCTTGGTGAAAGATCCTTTGAAGGCATCGGCCGGCAGGATGTCGAGCACGACCTCCGAGGGGCGAGCAAGCCTAGTGCCCAGCGACGTGACGACGAGTGGTCGGTTGATCAAGATCGGGGTGGCGATCATCGCGTTCAGCAACTGATCATCGGTGAGGTCCAGATTGTCGAGGCCCAGTTCCGCATAGGGCGTGCCCTTCTCACGGATCGCCTCGCGGACCGTCAGGCCGGCATCTGCGATCATCTTCGAGAGCTGCTCGCGCGATGGCGGGTTCTGCAGGTACTCGATGACGGTGGGTTCGATCCCAGCGGCGCGGATCAGCGCCAACGTATTGCGAGACGTGCCGCAGGCGGGATTGTGATAGATGGTGGCGTCCATGGTCAGGGCCTTTCGATGATGCTGTTGCGGGAAACGGCGGGCGATGCCTCGTACCAACCCTTCGAGCGGTTCACGATCCAGACGACCGAAAGCATTACGGGCACCTCGATCAGCACACCGACCACGGTGGCGAGCGCCGCGCCCGACTGAAACCCGAACAGGCTGATGGCGGCGGCAACCGCGAGCTCGAAGAAGTTGCTGGCGCCGATGAGGGCGGACGGCCCCGCGACGCAATGGCGCTCGCCTGCCATGCGGTTCAAGAGATAGGCCAACCCGGAGTTTAGATAGACCTGGATCAGGATCGGCACGGCCAGCAACGCTATGATGGCCGGCTGGGCGATGATCTGCTCGCCCTGGAAGGCGAAGAGAAGCACGAGCGTCGCGAGCAGCGCGACGAGCGATACCGGCTGCAGCTTCGCAAGCAAGCGATCGAGCGCGCCTGTTGTGCCATCGGCCGCCAAGTAGCTCCGCAGCACCTGGGCGATGATCACGGGATACACGATGTAGAGCGCGACCGACAGGGCAAGCGTCGCCCACGGCACGGTGATGGCCGAGAGACCGAGCAGGAGGCCGACGATCGGTGCGAATGCAACCACCATGATCGCGTCGTTCAAGGCGACCTGCGACAGGGTGAACAGCGGCTCGCCTCGCGTCAGGTTCGACCAGACAAAGACCATGGCCGTGCAGGGTGCTGCGGCAAGGATGATCAGCCCTGCGATATAAGAGTCGATCTGATCCGCGGGCAGATATGGCCGGAAGAGCCAGCCGACGAACAGCCATCCCAGCAATGCCATGGAAAACGGTTTGATCGCCCAGTTGATGATCAGGGTGACGCCGATCCCGCGCCAGTAGGAGCCGACCTGCGCCAACGACCGGAAATCGATCTTCAGCAGCATCGGGATGATCATCAGCCAAATAAGGATCGCGACCGGGATGTTGACCTTGGCGATCTCGGCGCCCCCGATGATCTGGAAGACGCCGGGCATCATGTGACCGAGCGCAACGCCGACTGCGATGCAGAGGAAGACCCAAACGGTCAGGTATCGTTCAAATGTTGACATCTTACTCGGCCTTTGGGGATTTGACCGATGCGCCTTCGAGTGAACCGATCTGTCGAACGTGCTGTTCGAGGGCCAGGTGGTCGATCGAGGCTAAGGGCAGGTTGATGAAGGCGGTGATCCGGTTCTTCAGAAACCGTGCAGCTTGGGCGAAAGCACGCTGAATCTCAACTTCAGTTCCGACGACGGCCGCGGGATCCTCGACGCCCCAATGGGCGGTCATCGGATGGCCAATCCATACAGGGCAGGCTTCTCCGGCTGCGCTGTCGCAGACGGTGAAGATGAAATCCATATCTGGGCTACCTGCCTCGGCGAACACGTCCCAACTCTTCGATGAGAAACCCGTCGATGGATAGCCGAGCGCATCCAGTTCCTTGAGCGCGTGCGGATTGACTTCGCCCTTCGGCTGGCTGCCGGCGGAATAGGCCTTGAACCGGCCGCCGCCCTCTTTGTTGAGGATGGACTCGGCGAGAATAGAGCGAGCGGAATTGCCCGTGCAGAGGAACAGCACGTTATAGGTCTTGTCAGTCATGGTCGTGGTCCGTTGTTAGGTCGGAGGCCTGTTGAGCTTCATGATGGTCGCCGAAGAGGGGCAAATGGAGGATAGTTGGCGGGTCGCAAGCACCGCGGCCGGCACTTCGGCTCGCGGCACCTCTGAAAACCCGATGATCGAGAAAAACGGCGCGGCGCTCGTCGTAGCGAGGAAGACATCGCCACCGACGCCTCGCAGCGCTGCCTCGACGATTGCCCGGCCGAACCCATGGCCCCGATGTTCCGGGAGCACGACAACAGAACGCAGCAGGTAATCGCCGGCGCATCGTTCGAGGCCGGCATATCCGATCGTTTGGCCGTCGCTGAAGACGGCTTCGAGGAAGGCGCGGCCTTCGTCTTCAATGTCATCGGTCGGGAGATCCGCCGCACGGAGCGCTTCGCGGAGACGAGCGTCGCTACCGGCCACTTCGTGCAATGCGATCGCGCTCAACATGGCTTCGCCGCCGGCGCGCAGCATGGCGTCAGTTCTGCGATCAGGGGAGCGCAAAGCTCCGTCGATCCGCCGCAGCAGTCCTTCAGCAGGAATAGTGTCAGGTCGCGCAGGCCGTCTAGGTCGGCCCGGTAGATGATTGATCGGCTCTGGCGTTCGCTCTTCACCAACCCTGCACGGGACAGCGTCGCAAGATGCGCCGACATCGTGTTCTGCGGGACATCGAGGAGCCGGGCGAGCTCGCCTGCCGGAATTCCATCCGGTTCGTGCCGTACGAGCAACCGAAACGTCTCGAGGCGGGTGTTTTGTGCCAAGGCCGCAAGGGCCGCTATTGCGTTGTTGCTTTCCATATATCCAGAATAATGGATATCTTGGAGAAGTCAACCGCCTCTGACCGGCTGCGGATTATGTGCACCTGAAAGTCGAGGATGCCCTGCAAAGCAGGGCGATCGAACCTGGGGTGACCATAAGTCACCACGGCTCATATTCATGTTTATGCTCACCTCCACATAAGCATGAGTTCTTCCCCTGGCCGGCTCACTGAGCCGGCAGTTGCCGTTCCGAGTGCCGCTGGCGACCTGTCGGCGGCAAGGGAAGCTTCGCCGCGGGCGGTGCAATTTTGCACCTTGTTTCCCGCGCCCTTGCCCCCTCTGCTCTTCGCGGCGGCCGGAAGATGTCCCGCGGTTGCCGGCGCGACGCCATCTTCCAATCCTGCGCGCTTCGCCCCGGATCGGCCGGGTTCACAGATAAAGTTCATTTAGCGCAAAGCCGGTCGTGCTTGCCGTTGATCAACCCCAGGTGATGAGTGCTTTAGGGAAGGGAGGTCAGTAGCCGAGAAGCCGGATGTTACTGAAGCGTTGACACAAGGGAGTCACGTCATGATCAAACCAAAGTTTTCATGCGTTGATTTCACACATTTTCTCGCGTGTAGAGATTGAAGGGCACGATTTTCGTGTAACTGTTATTTGCTTCCTTCGAGCCCGCCGCCTTGATCATCCCGGTGATTGCCTCGCTGGCAAGCTCTGCGAGCGGATGGGAGATCGACAAAGTCAGCGCGCCGTCAAGCAGGGCAGAGCGCACATTGTCCATTAGCTCATATCCGACAACGACAAGGGTTCCGGCTCGGCCTGTCGTACGCAGCGCTGCGAGCACTCCGCTGATGCCGCCACCCGCCACATAAAGACCCGCGAGATCAGGGTGCTCGCTCAAAAACCGCTCAGTCATTTCCTCAGCGACCGCGGAGGATTCGAACGTCGACAATGGTTCCAGCAGGGCGAAGTCGCTGGCGTGCTCTCGAAAATAGGATCGGAAACCGGTTTCGTTCATTTCCTGGTTTCGAAACCGCGGATTGCCCACCAAGAGTGCAATTTTTCCCGGCGATTTGCAGATGTTGTGGAACGCCCACCCAGCGGTCCGTCCTACTTTCCAGTGGTCGAGGCCGATGTAGTGAATCTGGCCTGTGGCGGCTAACTGCGAGATCAGCGCGAAGACGGGGATACGGCGTGCCTGGATCTCCTCGATAGCCTTGGTGACAACCGGGTGTACGGCGGTCGTCATGCATATGGCGTCGCATTCGTTCGCGAGTACCAAGGCGCGCTCCGCCGTGTTTTGTGGGGATAGGTCCTCCAGATGTTCGATTCGCAGTTCTATGTCGAACGCATCCTGCGCCTGCGCCGCTTCCATGAGCGCGCGTGCGACAAGCTGATAGAAAGGGCGGTGCGGTTGAAGCAGTATGACGCCGAAGCGATATCGTGGCCGCGCAGCATTGTTGCGCGCCGCAATCGCACCCAGGCCGTAGAAGCCGATCGCTTCGGCTGCTTCGCGCACCTTCTCGCGGGTCGCTGGCCTGACGCTGTCCGCTCCCGACAACACCCGGTTGGTCGTCGCAACTGAGACGCCGGCCTTTTCAGCAACGTCGCGGATTGTGGGTCTCTTCATCATGCCTCCATGATACACAACGTATCATATGTCGTTGTTGATGAGATGAATGATACGAACGCATTGCCAGAAAGAAATGCGCCTTGATTTAGACTGCGTCAAGTTGGCATTATACCTGTCACAGGAAGCGAGTGAGTTTTACAACGGTACGCTCGCTCTGGGAGGAAATGGTCTCGACAATTGGTTTGGTCGCTTTGGGCTCGTGCCTGAAGGCGGCGGAATATTGCCCAGATGTCAGGTGGCCTTCCCCCATGACGAACATTGGACAAGCGGCGTCCGGGAGGCATGACGATGGATGATCTCAAATATGGAAAGCGCAACAAGCGCGGCGACTGGGCGCCGAGCGCCCGCATCGAGGTAGCCCCCTTCTGGGCATGGCCACCGAAGATCCCGTCCATATTGAAATGGCTGCCGGAATACATCTGGCCATGGAACGCGTTCCACATGGCAACGGCACTCCTTTACTGGTTCTATGTCGTGCCCGACGTCGAAGTGATGAAGACCCTGAGTTGGGGCTGGGCGCTTTGGCTTTATGCCGTCAACGCAACCGCGATCTTCGTCTTCTATGGCTCCGTGGAGCTCTTCTTTTACGTCAAGCGCAAGCAAGGCAACCGGTTCAAGTACAACGCCAAATTTCCCGGCGAGCAGCCATCCGATGTCTTCTGGTTCAAGAGCCAGAACATCGACAATTTCCTGCGCTCATTCTTCCTGTCGATACCGCTCTGGACGGTCGTCGAGGTGACCTTCCTCTGGATTTTCGCCAATGGCTGGGTTCCTTGGCTGACCTGGGCCAACAACCCTTATTATCTCGCGTTTATTGTCGCCATCGCACCTGTGATCCATGAAGTGCATTTCTTCATCATCCACCGGCTGATTCATTGGGGGCCGCTCTATCGCTGTATCCATTCGGTCCACCACAACTCGGTGAATCCGTCGCCGTGGTCTTCTCTCTCTATGCATCCGGTCGAAGGCTTCCTCTATCACGCAGTAGCCTTGTGGCACCTCGTGATCCCGTCGAACCCGATTGTTGCGCTGTTTCAGCTGCACATTGCCGGCTTCGGAGCGGTCAACGGGCATATCGGCTTTGACAAGCTTGAGGTCACCGAGGACACGCCGATCGATACGCATGCCTATGCCCATTACCTGCACCACAAGTATTTCGAGGTGAACTATGGCGGCGACGGCCTGATCCCGCTCGATAAATGGTTCGGCACCTGGCACGACGGCACGAAGGACGGCGACACGCAGATGGAGGCCCGCTTCGAGAAGAAGAAGGCGCGCATGAACGCCAAGGCTGCCCGCGCCAGCTCCTAAGCTTTAGACCATCCCAAGGCGCTCGCGAGGAGGCGGGCACTCGAAGCACACGCATCACATCTTTGAACCCGCCATCCGGCGGAAACTGGGGGAGGAAAACCCGATGACAATACTGAGCAACATGACCAAGGCCCTCGCGACCACGGTCGTTATCTGTCTCACCGCAGGTGCAGCGCTCGCCGCCAATATCGCTGTGGTCGGCGGCAAGACGGACGACGCATTCTGGACCAAGATCAAGAAAGGCGTCGACGACAGCCGGTTCGTGATCGAGGCAAACGGCGGCAAGGTGACATACCTTCAACTGCAGACCTACGACAACCTCGGTCCGGACGCCGCGGGTCTCGTGCGCACCGCGATCAGCCAGGGCGTGACCGGGCTCGTCGTTCCGAACTGGGTTCCGGAGGCCGAGGACGAGGCAATAAAGGCCGCAGCCAGCGCCGGCATCAAGATCATCCTCATGAACGCGGGCTCCCTCGATAAAGCAAAGGAGCTCGGTGCGATCAATTATGTCGGCTCCGACGAGTATCTCGCCGGCGTCGCAGGCGGCGACTACTTTGGCAAGGGAGGACAGAAGAACGTCCTTTGCGTCAACACGCTCCCTGGCAGCGCCAATCAGGAAGCCCGTTGCAAGGGCGTGATCGACGGCATAACCAAGGCGGGTGGCACCGGAAAGCAGCTGCCGCTGCCGGCGACGAGCTTCGGAGACCCGACCGCCATTGCCGAAGCCGTCAAGGCGACGTTGACGCAGGACGGCGCGATCGACGGCGTCATCACCATCGGCGCCGGAGATGCGGATGCTGCCGCCAGCGGCATCCAGCAGGCTGGCAAGGCGGAGAACGTCAAGCTCGGCTCCTTCGACTTCAACGAGGCGGCGCTCGACCGCATCAAGAACAAGGCGCAGTTTTTCGCCATCGATCAGCAGCCGTACCTGCAGTCGCTCCTGTCAGTCACGTTGCTTGCCTCTCACATCGATTTCGGAACCGACCTTCCTGTGAAGCCGGTCCTGACCGGACCGGGCATCGTCGACGCCTCCAACATCGACTCGACGCTGCAGGGCGTATCGAAGGGCGCTCGCTAAGAACGCGCGCTCGTCGGCCGCCCCCTGCACCTCTCCAGGGGGCGGCCTTACGACAACCCGCAAGCCGGGAAGGGGAACCATCATGAGTTTGAAAACCGCAAGCCAACCAATCGCCGTGGCCCAAACACCGAAAGCAACCTCCGCCACCGGCTTCTCCGTTGGCGGCCTGTTCCGCAGGCCGGAGGCGGGGGCTTTCCTCGGTCTCGTCGGCGTCTTCGTATTTTTCCTCGTCTTCGGAAGCATGGACTTCCTAAAGCCGAACGGGGCCGCAAGCTGGCTGAACGTCGCAGCCAATCTCGGCATCGTCGCCTTTCCGATCGGACTGCTGATGATCGCCGGCGAACTCGATATCTCGATCGGTTCGATGATCCCCGCAGGCTCGATGACCGTCGCGATCATCTCGGGCTACTACGGAATGCCCATTTGGCTCGGGATCGCGGCGTCGTTGGGCCTGGGTGTGCTGGTCGGTCTGATCAACGGCTACCTGGTTATTCGCACCAATGTGCCGTCGCTGATCGTCACCCTCGGAACGCTCTTTGCGATCGCAGGCTGCGTGCTGGGTCTCTCCGTCCTGCTGACGGGCACCACGAGCGTTGCGCTCAAGGCGCCCGAATTGGCGAAGCTTGTGTTCGGGTCATTCGTGGGCAACACCTTCCAGGTCATCATCTTCTGGTGGCTCGCGCTCACCGCAATCTACGTGTTCTTCATTCACTTCTCGCCGTTTGGAAACTGGATTTTCGCCATGGGCGGTGACAGGATCAGTGCCCGCAACGCCGGAATACCGACAACCAAGCTTACGATCGCGCTCTTTGTACTGTCTTCCACCAGCGCGGCCTTCGTTGGCATGTGTCAGGCGATCTTGTTCAACTCGGCCCAAGTCTCCGCCGGCATGTCCTTCATCTTCAACTCGATCATCTCGGTTGTCGTAGGCGGCGTGCTTCTGACCGGCGGCTTCGGCTCCATTATCGGTATCTTCTTCGGCACCATAACCTTCGCCGTCGTCAACCAGGGCATCTACTTCACGTCCTTCGACCGCAACTGGTCGAGCCTGATCATCGGCGTGATGCTGCTACTCGCGGTGCTGATGAACAACACCTTCCGCAGCATGGCGCTGTCCTATTCGCCGAAGAAGAAGTGAGATCGATAATGTCCACACCCATTCTGACGCTCAGAAACATCTGCAAGTCCTTCGGCCCAATCGACGTCCTCAACGACATATCTTTAAACATCTGTCCCGGCGAAGTGCTCTGCCTGCTCGGCGACAATGGAGCCGGCAAATCGACTCTGATCAAAGTTCTGTCCGGCGTCTATCGTCCGAACTCCGGCACTATGGAAATAGACGGCAAGCCGATCGAGTTCGGCGGTCCGCGCGACGCGAGCACCCGCGGTATCGCAACGGTCCACCAATTCGGAGGAACGTTTCCGCTGATGTCGATCGGCCGCAGCTTCTTTGTCGGTGTCGAGCCAACCAAGGGCTGGGGACCGTTCAAGATCTTCGACCGCAAGAAAGCCAACGATGTCGCCGTCAAGGCTATCCGAGATTTCGGGATTACTCGTATCGATGACGGCGACCGGCTGGTGGGCGGTCTGTCGGGAGGCGAGCGGCAGTCGCTTGCGATTGCTCGCGCCGTCCATTTCGGCGCCAAGGTGCTGATCCTCGACGAGCCGACAGCGGCGCTCGGCGTCAAGCAGGCAACGCATGTTCTCAGGATCGTCAACGAGGCAAAACGCCGTGGCCTAGCGGTCGTCTTCATCACCCACCAAGTGATGCATGCCATGGCGGTGGGCGATCACTTCGCGGTGCTGATCCGCGGTGCGATCGCGGCGGACTTCCGCAAGGGTGAGAAGACACGCGAGGAGATCACCGACCTGATGGCCGGAGGCGAGACCATGGCCGAACTCGAGGCCCAGATCGACGGCTATCGGAACAACCATGAAGGCCACGCGCCGCAGCTCGCGGCCGGCTGATGTCGAACGTGTAAATTGAAATACCGAAGGATGAGATGATGGGGACCTGGACCCGCGCCTGCGCAACCGATGACGTCGAGCTCGAAGAGCAGATCCGTTTCGATCAGGGAGGGCGCACCTTTCTGGTCATTCGCAGCCCCGAGGACGAGTTCTTCTGCATCGACGGCATCTGCACGCACGAACGTGTGCATCTAGCCGACGGCCTGGTGATGGAGGGCACGATCGAGTGCCCGAAGCATGGGGCCCTTTTCAACTACAAGAATGGCGAGGCTAAGCGCGCGCCCGCCTGCATCAACCTGAAGACTTGGCCGGTAAAGGTCGAGAATGGCGACGTTTTCATAGAGATCTGACCATATGACACAATTTGCATTAGCGGCTTGCGCCGAAATGATATGGCGGGACCGACCCATCGAGTGGCGCGCGTCGCGTCTCAAGGAAATGGGGTTCGGCGTCGGCCTTTGGAACTGGCCCGAGCATGATCTCGCCAAGCTGGAAGCGACCGGCGCCTCTTTCACCATCATGAATGGCTATCTCACGGGGCGGCTGACGGACGATGAAGGAGCCGACGAACTTCTCCGCAGCGCGCGGGAAACCGCTCAGGTCGGCAAGCGGCTTGACGTTCAGCGTCTGAACCTGCACGGAACAGGGCTCGGGGAGGGCGGTCTGCCTGTTCAGCCGATCGAGGTCGTGACAGGCGCGATGTGGCTGAAGGCCAGCGAGACGCTGCGGCGGATCGCCGAGATGGCGGAAGAGGAAGGCGTGACCTTCACGCTCGAAAACCTCAACCTGCCGGTTGATCATCCTGGCGTCCCTTTCGGTCGCGCCGAGGATACGCTGGCGCTCGTTTCAAGCATCGATCACCCGCGCCTGCAGCTCAATCTTGACCTTTATCACGCCCAAATCGGCGAGGGGAACCTCATCGAGCTTTGCCGCAAATCCTTGCCCTGGATTGGCGAAATCCAGGTCGCCGACGTTCCCGGTCGCTGCGAGCCTGGCACGGGCGAGGTGAACTGGCATGGCGTTGCCAAGGCGCTGAACGCAATGGGCTATGCCGGCCCGGTAGGCATGGAGGCCTTCGCGTCCGGTGACCCGGAAGCCGCCCTCACAGCCTTCCGCAATGCATTTACGGTGTAGTCCAATGGTTCACAAGAATACCCGCCCGACTGTCGCCGATATCCGCGCCATGAAAGCGCGAGGCGAAAAGATCTCCATGCTCTACGTGACAACGCCGGAGGAGGCCGAGGCCGCCGATGCGGCGGGCATCCATATGTTGTCGATCGAAGGCCGCTTCTTCTCGCCGGAGATGCGCAAAGCTGCCGGCCGTTGCTTCGTCCAGGTAGGTCTTCCCTATGGCGGCTGGGGCAAGTTCGAGGGGAGGCCGCTGGCGACCGCCGAAGACTACCTGCGCGCCGCCTACCATTTCTCCGCAATGGGTGGAGACTGCTTCTACTGCGCGGCCTCGATCGACATCCAAAAAGTGCTCTGCGACAATCATGTCCCCATTGTCGCGCATGTCGGGCTTATCCCGTCCTACATCACCTGGACCGGCTTTCGTGCCGTCGGCAAGACCGCGCGGGAGGCCCTCGACCTCTTCCGCCACGTCAAGCAACTCGAGGCGATCGGCTGCTTCGGCGCGGAGCTGGAAGTCGTGCCTGATCGCGTCGGCGAATTGATCTCGAAGAACACTTCGATGATCATGCTCGGCATGGGCGCCGGACCGGGCGCCGACGCGCAGTATCTCTTCGCCGAAGACGTGCTTGGCCATACAGACGGCCATCGTCCTCGCCATGCCAAGACCTATCGCAACTTCGCCGCCGAGTTCGAGCGGCTGCAAAAGGAACGCGTCGCCGCTTTCCGCGAGTTTATCGTGGACGTGAACGACGGTGCCTATCCGCAGCCCCAGCACAACATCGCGATCGGCGACAAAGAGTTCGACGCATTCAAGACCGAGCTCGGTCTCCAACGAAAAGGAAAATTCGATGCTTAAAGTTGGCCTTCTCGGCGCCGGCCGTATTGCTGGCGTCCACGCTACTGCGATCTCCGGCAACCCCGGCAGCATGCTTGTCGCCGTCTCCGATATCAATGCGGCTGCCGCAGAAAAAATCGCGGCACAGTATGGTGCCGAAGCGCGCGATACGGCCGCCATCCTCGGCGACAGCACGATCGACGCCGTATTGATCGCGACATCGACGGATACCCATTCCGATCTTATCGAAAAGGCGACGGCCGCCGGCAAGGCGGTCCTGTGCGAAAAGCCGGTCGATCTTAGCCTGGCGAGAGCGCAGGCGTGCCAAAAAGCCGTCGCCGGAACGGGACGCCCCGTCATGATCGGTTTCAACAGGCGATTTGATCCGAATTTCTCCACGCTTAAGAAGGCTGTAGATGCCGGCGAAATCGGAAAGCCCGAATTGCTGTCGATCACCTCTTTCGATCCGGCGCCGCCTCCGGTTGCCTACATCAAGGTTTCGGGCGGTCTGTTCCGGGACATGATGATTCATGATTTCGACATGGCAAATTTCATCATGGGCGCGGCACCAGTCACGGTGACTGCGGTCGGTTCGTCGATCGTCGATCCTGAGATCGGTAACGCTGGCGATGTCGACACCGCCGTCGTGACGCTGACCTATTCTGACGGCTGCATTGCCGTCATTAAGAACAGCCGGCGCGCGGTCTATGGTTATGATCAGCGGCTGGAACTGCTCGGTTCCGATGGATTACTGCAGGCGCAGAACATGCTCGAGAACACCGTGGTGAAATCGACGACGCAGGGCGTGACCGGCGCCAGGCCGACCTACTTCTTCCTTGAGCGCTACATGCCCGCCTATGCAGCCGAATGGGCGGCCTTTGTCGACGCCGTCAATGGCGGCAAATCTTTGCCCGTCACCCTGGAGGATGGCGTTGCCGCGCTCGCCATGGCGGAGGCAGCGACGCTCTCTGTGAAGTCCGGCGCTCCGGCGTCCCTTTCAAGTGTGATTGGCTGACTTAGTCGGTCCTTCCGCACGGTTGGCAAACGGTGCGGAAGGGCCAATATCGCGGCCGGTAGTAGAGGTCCCAATGCTTTCATCTTCCGTCGCCCACCCAAGCGTAAACGATCTTAAACGATTGATCGTCGAAAGGCGTATCACCTACCCAGCCAGTCTGCAGCAAGCGATGCGTTTGCTGCTTGGCAACCCTGGGGTAATCGCGTTCGGTACGCTACGGTCGGTCGCTCAGACATGCAACGTGTCAGAAACTACTATCGCGCGGCTTGCGTCCCACAGCGGCTACTCCAGCTTCAAGGAAATGCAAGGCGCGTTCCGGCAGCACCTCGTTCTGATCGCCACGCCGCATGATCCGCCTTTCGAACAGCAAAGGCCCCTGTGATGATCTCTATCGTTATCATTGGCGCCGGCGAGTGCGGCGGAGGCGCCGCGCTGCAGCTGCGCGAGCGCAACTTCGACGGCACGATCACGCTTGTCGGCTTGGAAACACTTCACCCCTACGAGCGCCCGCCGCTGTCGAAGAACGGGATCCTTGAGGGCGCCGATCCGAAGTTCATCATGGGTGCCGATGGCTACAAGGAGCGAGGCATCGACGTCCGCCTGGGCGCCACCGCGACCGGGATCGACCGTTCAAGCAAGACCGTCGAACTCTCTGATGGGACCAAGCTCGCCTATGACAAGCTGCTGCTTGCAACCGGCGCGCGCCCACGTCCGCTCCCCGGCATCGCCGAACGATCCAAGCGCGTGTTGACGCTTCGCACGCATGCCGATGCGCTGGCGATCAAACGGCATCTGCACGAAGGCAGCCGGTTTGCCATCGTCGGCGGCGGCTTCATCGGCCTCGAACTTGCGGCCATCGCGCGCGGTCTTGGCGCCATTGTCACGTTGATCGAGGGCTTGCCGCGCATCCTGTCGCGCGGCGTGCCCGAGGAGATCGCGCATGCGGTCGCCTCACGCCACAAGGCAGCGGGCGTCGAAATTCTTTGCGAGAGGCGGATCGAGACCTTCGAGATCGCCGCCGATGGCGTTTCGATCGGCTTGGCCGGCGGCCGGACGATCGATGCCGATTTCGCGGTTATCGGCATCGGCTCGATCCCGAACGTCGAGCTCGCGGAAAAGGCCGGGCTTACGATCGAAAACGGCATCATGGTCGATGATCAGCTGCGGACCTCCGATCCCGACATTCTCGCAGCCGGCGACTGCTGCTCCTTCCCCATTCCCGTTTACGGCGGACGGCGCGTTCGGCTTGAATCCTGGCGCAGCGCGCAGGAGCACGCCATGCTCGCGGCGGCCAATCTCATGGGGGCCGAGGACCGGATCAGCGCCGTGCCGTGGTTCTGGTCGGATCAGTACGACCTGACGCTTCAGGTGGCCGGCCTTGCCGAAGGCGCCGTCACCTCGGTCCGGCGCGAGGTCGGCGAGGACGCTTTCATCATCTTCCAGATTGGTGCAGACGGGCGGCTGCTATCAGCGAGCGGCATAGGTCCGGGTAATGGAATTGCCCGCGACATCAGGCTGGCGGAAATGCTGATCGCCTCGGGCAAGACTGTCGATCCCGCCGCGCTTGCGCAAGCCGACGTCAAGCTGAAATCACTGCTGGCGGTCTGATTGCGGCCGGACCTTGTTTCAACCGCCGCCCTCGCGGGTCGGCCCGAATCGGATGTTTCCATGAAATCTCATGTTCTCACTGTCACCTGCCGGTCCACCCGCGGCGTCGTTGCGGCAATCGCGGGGTTCCTCGCCGAAAAGGGCTGCAACATCATCGATTCCTCGCAGTTCGATGACCTTGAGACCGGCCTCTTCTTCATGCGGCTGACCTTCGCGAGCGAGGCGGACACGCCGATCGAAGAGATCGTAACCGGCTTCGAGCCGATCAGGAAGAGCTTCGACATGACCTGCGAATTCCATGACAGCAAGGCCAAGATGAAGGTGCTCCTAATGGTCTCGCGCTTCGGCCATTGTCTCAACGACCTGCTTTATCGCTGGAAGATCGGCGCGCTGCCGATCGATATCGTCGGGGTCGTCTCCAATCATTTCGATTACCAGAAGGTGGTCGTCAATCACGACATCCCCTTCCATTACGTCAACGTGACGAAGGCCAACAAGCCGCAGGCCGAGGCTCGCCTGCTCGAAGTGGTCGAACAGTCCGGCGCGGAACTGATCGTTCTCGCCCGCTACATGCAGGTCCTGTCTGATGCCGTCTGCGAAAAGATGTCGGGGCGGATCATCAACATCCACCACTCCTTCCTACCGAGCTTCAAGGGCGCGAACCCCTACAAGCAGGCCTTCGAGCGCGGCGTGAAGCTGATCGGCGCCACCGCGCACTATGTTACCGCCGATCTCGACGAAGGTCCGATCATCGAACAGGACGTCGCCCGCATCACGCATGCGCAATCAGCATCGGACTATATCTCGATCGGCCGCGACGTCGAGAGCCAGGTTCTTGCCCGAGCTATCCACGCTCACATTCACCATCGGGTGTTCATGAACGGCAACAGGACGATCGTTTTTCCGGCGAGCCCCGGTTCCTACGCATCGGAACGAATGGGCTGAACGATGACCGCCAAGATTATCGATGGGAAGCAGGTCGCCTCTTCCGTGGTTGACGGCGTCAAGTCCGCAACCGAAAAATTGGAAAGGGACACTGGGATCAAGCTCGGTCTTGCCGTCGTGTTCGTCGGCGAGGATCCGGCCAGCCATACTTATGTGGCCGCGAAAAGCCGCATGGCTAAAGAATGTGGTTTCCGGTCCGTGCAGCACACAATGGTTGAGGCAACCACTCAGGAAGAGCTCGCAGCCCTGGTCAAGGCACTGAATGCAGACGACAACATCCATGGAATCCTCGTGCAACTGCCGCTTCCCAAGCACTTGAGCTCCGATCCGATCATTCAATCCATCAATCCTGAAAAGGACGTCGACGGCCTGCATATCGTCAATGCCGGCAAAGTAGCGACGGGCGATCTTCAAAGCGGTCTCCTCTCGTGCACCCCAGCTGGTGCCATGGTCCTTGTGCGTCGTGCCCACGGCGAGGATCTCTCCGGCCTGAGTGCCGTGGTTGTTGGCCGCTCGAACCTCTTCGGTAAGCCAATGTCAGCGCTATTGCTTGCGGCCAATGCGACAGTGACAACAGCGCATTCGCGCACAAAGGATCTCCGTTCGATCTGCCGCGAGGCCGACATCCTCGTAGCGGCCGTTGGCCGTCCAGAAATGGTGAAGGCCGATTGGATCAAACCTGGGGCAACAGTCATAGACGTCGGCATTAACCGCATCGCTTCCCCGGAAGGCAAGCCACGGCTTGTCGGCGATGTCGCCTTTGCCGAAGCGGCGAAGGTTGCCGCTATCATCACACCGGTCCCCGGAGGCGTTGGGCCAATGACGATTGCCATGCTGATGGCCAATACAGTCATCGCAGCCTATCGGAAAGCCGGCGAACACCTGCCGAGCGTTAATTGGCACCCCGAAGTATGAGAAATGAGTGCCTTAGTGCTGAAATGGGAATAACCACGAGCGGAATTGAAAGCAGTTCTCCATGCTAGAAGGGCAGTCTTCAATAAAGCACACGATGTTCTTTCAGTTTCCCAATCAAAGGGCTTCGCGGGCGTTAGTTCCATAAATACCTTTTGCGCCACTGAAACTGAAATAGCGGGTAAACGGGTCTGGCACTGCGAGGGTTTTTGAGGTGTCCGGCTTGTTGCCGTTGTGTTCACGTTCTGGGCGAAGAAGATCGCATAATGGATCGACTAGCGACGAAAACAACGCGTCATCGACATTGGCTCTGGCGATCAGCCCCCGGTCCGACCGGTTGGGGCGGGTTGAAAGCGGCAGCATGGGAAGCCGCCGGGATCGTCTCCGTGTCCATCTTACCAAGGCGGCGGGGCTGTAGTAGAAAGATCCCTCCTTTGCCCCTACAGCTTGGGCAGCGCTTTGAATGGATCGAGCACTCGAGCTCCTAGAGGTTCGAAATGGCGCAAGTTGCGGGTCAAAACGATCAAGCCATGCACCTGGGCTGTGGCGGCTATCGCAATGTCCTCGAAGCCCGGCTGGTGGGCGCGAGCGCCATAGAGAATCTGACCGGCAGCATGCGCGCATCTCAGATCGAACGGCAACAGCTTCTGTGCGTATAGATGTTCGACGCTCTCCCACCATTCTCTCAGCTGCCGCGCTTTCGTGGCTGCGCCTTCGCGCTCAGCCTTGACGATTCCGGATTTAACCTCTGCAGCAGAAATAACGGATAGGAACAGCTGCGGACTGGCTTCGTCAAGCCATTCAATAAGGGATCCATGACTCTGGCGTTTCGATGGAGCAAGTGCAGATATGACGTTCGTATCGATCAGAAACATCAGAGATCGATGGGCCGGCTTGGCTTAGTGCTCCGCGGCGGAATATCGCCTTCGTCGCCAGGAAAGGAAGCCAGCAGTCGTCCGAAACTCGGAACCTGCTTCAGCTTTTCATACTCCTCGAACGAAAGTACCACGGCTTCCTTTCTGCCATGTCGAGTGATGATCGCAGGATTGCCATGAACAGCCTGATCGACAACGGCAGAAAGCGTTGCCTTAGCATCCTTAAGCTGGATCTCTCTCATATAGGCCTCCAAGTCATGACTATAGTAGTCATATAGCGAAGGCTACTCGTTTGAGCAAGAGCCCGGAGAGCTCAGAGAGCTGCAGAAGGAGATCAGCCAAACTACTGGCCAAGGTCGAAAGCATATTCCGTGGAGTCATTGAGGGAGCTCGGCTATCGCGTTTTGGAAGCCAAAGACGGTCCGACGGCACTGCAGGTTCTAGCTGCTAACATGCCAGTGGATCTTATTTTCACCGACGGTCGTCTTGCCGGGAGGGATGAGTGGCGCGGATGTCATAACGAGGGCAAGTGAGCTCCAGCCTTCCGTGAAGGCGTTGTTTACGACAGGCTACTGACGGAAACGCGATCGTGCACCACGGCCGCCTGGACAAGGGAGTTCACTTCCTGCAGAAGCCGTTCTCACTGAAAGATCTTGCCGCTCGTATCAGAAGCGTTCTGGATCACTGAAATCGACGAGCTCCAAGGGTCTTCCGCAGCCGACCGGCTCTTTGTGGGATTTCCGCACATGTCATGCCAGGGCAACCATAGGGGCTCGGCATGGACGCGCTCGTCAACAGCTCTCAATTCTTCCGCACAGATCGATGGCAGGAATGCGCCAACACCGGACTTCCTATCTGTTCGAACGAAATCAGCGACTAAGCCTCCTGCTCCTTCGCATGCGCGAGCAAGTGCTCGATGAAACGGGTTAGCTTTGGGAGGGGCCGTCGATCCTGTCGATACACCACATGAACAGGGCGCGGTTCGGGCACATACGCTTGCAACAATGAAACAAGCGCCCCACTTGCCAGATCCTGGGCGACCAGAATTTCGGGCTGCATCAGCAATCCCGCACTGGCGAGGGCGGCCATGCGTAGGCCGTTACCATCATTGCATGTGAAAAACTGTTCGATCGGGGGCTGCACCTCCTCACAACCTCTGAGTCTCCAGGCATCGCGGCTGTTCCACACGGTGTGAGAAAGTAAGCGGTGATTGGCGAGATCGTGCGGGCTCTGCGGAGTTCCGTGGTGGGCGAGATAGTCCGGCGAGGCACAGATCGCCATACGATAAACCGTCAACGGCTTTGCGATCAGGTCGACGTCACCCAGCTCGCCGATGCGGATGGCCATATCAAATCCCTCGTCAATGAGATCGACAACACGATTACTCAATTCCAGTTCGATACGCACCAGCGGATGGGCCCGCTGGAACGTCGCAACCAGAGGAGCGACGACGCATGAGCCAAACGTGATTGGAGCACTGATACGCAAGGTGCCCGACGGCGATGCTCGCAGTCGCTCGATGGACGTTTCGGCCATGCGTACATATTCGAGTGCGCGCTTGGAATCTTCATAAAAGACGCGGCCGGCATCCGTCAGTCCCTGGCGGCGCGTGGTGCGCTCAAGCAGGCGCGCTCCCAGGAGCTCTTCGAGCTGGCGCACATATTTTCCAACCATGACGGCCGACATTTCAAGCCTCTGCGCTGACTCCGTGAAGTTGCCTGTCTCCACAACGGCAATGAAGGTTTCCATGGCCCTTAATCTATCCATATTGCTAACCGCCAGTTCGCAAACAAAGAAATTCTAGCGCATTTATCACCGTAGTGGTTCGGTGGATAGTAGCGACACTTCAGCCTGAATTGAAAAGGAATGTCCTATGAAGATCGTTGTAATTGGCGCCGGCGGCGATATTGGTCGCTTCGTGGTGGAGGAGCTGACGCGCGATGGGAGGCACAATGTCATTCGTGTCGGTCGCACCAAGGGTGATCATCAGGTCGACATCTCCAGTGATGGCAGCGTGGAGACGCTTTTCAAGAAAATCGGACGGATTGACGCCATAATCGTAGCTGCCGGCAATGTCATTCTGGCGCCAATCACAGAAATGACGGCGGCCAGCTTCCACAAGGGTTTGCAAGACAAGCTGCTTAGTCAGGTGCGCGTTGCTCTCGTTGGTCAGCACTCCCTGAATGATGGAGGGTCGATCACGCTGACGTCCGGCATCGCTGTGGATGATCCAATCGCGCAAGGTTCCAATGCCGCGACCTCCAATGCTGGGATCGAGGGGTTCGTGCGCGCGGCCGCCTGCGATTTTTCCCGAGGCATTCGTATCAATGCAGTCAGCCCGACGATGCTGACTGAATCAATGGACCGCTTTGGCCCGTTCTTCCCCGGTACCGAGAGCGTCGCGGGAACGCGCGTCGCAATGGCCTATAGACGGAGCGTTGAGGGCGTGCAGACCGGGCGTGTATACCGGGTAGGCCATTGAGCTAAGGCCTAAGACGTTCCCCGTCCAGTCAAAAGACCCGAGCTCGCGCGCCGATCTCCGATAATCGGGTCTTTCCTGAACGGTCGGCCAACCACATCGAGATGCTTGGTTGGTTTAGCAGTAGGAAATGTCTGCCCACATCAAGTAGGGCAGAAGTCGCAAACTCCTGAAGTGTTTGCCTTTCGTGCAACATGTTCATTCTACGACTGACGCCGCGCCGAAGCACTTTGACTTGAGCGCGGGGTGACCCGTGACGCCAAAGCTAGAGAACTGATCAAGAGTGTGCTCAGCATGTCCCACTGGGCCGGCCACAACCCGCCACGACCACTTCCACGAGCGACATACCAGACGGACTGGCTGCTGACGGATGAGAACCGCTCCGCTAAGGACGGTGCCGAGCGGAATCCTGCTCACGCCAATTATGGCGCTGGCGCGTGAGGGCTTTCGAGTCATTGCCCAGCATGTTGCTATGTTGTTCACGTTCCGGACGAAGAATATCGCATAAAGTATCGACTGGAAGTGGTTGTGTGCCGACTCTAAAATTGCAGAGTTTAGCCGTACCGTGAATTAAAATCAGCCGGACGCCTACTTTAAATTAGCCGAGAGATCGGTTACTGATAGCCGATGACAGATTCGCCATCGCCGAAAAAGCTGGTTGAACGCAAAGCCCGACCGATCGTGGAAACGGCGCTGGCCGACACGCGAGTCGTGCTCATCGCCGGCCCGCGGCAAGCCGGAAAGACGACCATTGCGCGACAGGTCTCTGGCTCCGATCGTCCATTTATCACCCTCGACGATGTCGGTACGCTGAATGCAGCAAGGACCGATCCAATCGGCTTTATCCGTGGCATCAAACGGGCCGTGATCGATGAGGTGCAACGGGCGCCCGAACTGATACTGGCGATCAAGGAAAGCGTTGATCGCGATGACGAGCCGGGACGGTTCTTGCTCACGGGCTCAGCCAATCTGGCCACCGTTCCGGCGATTGCAGATTCGCTCGCCGGCCGAATGGCCGTCGTCCCGTTATTGCCATTTGCCCAATCTGAAATCCGATCCACCCCCGGACGTCTTCTGGATCGGCTGTTTGCCGGAGATGAGCCTTCCGCCGGGGAAGACACCGTGGTTGGTGACGACCTGTTGTTGACGATACTACAGGGTGGCTATCCCGAAGCCTTGCGTCGGCCGACGCCCGGCCGGCGGACTGCTTGGCTTGAAGATTATGTGAAATTGATCCTCGACCGCGACGTGCGTGATATCGCCAACATCGACCAGTTGGACCGGCTTCCGCGGCTGCTCGAGGTCCTGGCGGAGCACGCCGGACAATTGGTCAATCACAGCAGTTTCGGTGCGGCGCTCGGATTGTCGAGCATCACCGCACAGAAATACGTTGCTATCCTTGAACGCCTTTTTCTGATCAGGACGCTTGTGCCGTGGTCCAACAACCGCTTGAGCCGGCTCGTCAAGACCCCAAAGCTTCACTTTCTGGACACAGGCCTGCTTGCCACCTTGCGAGCGGATGAAGCGGATGCGCTGCGCGACAACAAAGGTCGTTTTGGCGCTCTGCTTGAAAGCTTCGTGGTTTCAGAACTGCTGAAGCTGGCGTCATGGTCAGACCGGCGCTTTTCCTTCTCCCACTACCGGACGAGAGACCAAGATGAAGTCGATGTCATCATCGAGGATCGGCGCGGCCGGGTTGTTGGGATAGAAGTTAAGGCGTCAGCAACGGTGAAGTCTGATGATTTTCGCGGGTTGCGCCAGTTACAAGACGCGATCGGCGATCGTTTCGTGCGAGGACTCGTCTTACACGACCACGACCGCGTGACTCCATTTGGAGAAAAGCTCCAAGCTGCCCCGCTATCTCTTCTATGGACAATGTGAGCCACGGGCGACCAGCCTTGGGCGGTCAGGTGCCCGACTATTCGTACCGCCGCAGAGATGACCGATTGAAAGTCAAGACGTGACCAACTGAAAATTGACATGGCGCCACTGCGTTCGCGGGCGGTGGTGAGGGAGCTGCCTATGCAGCCGCAAACTATCAGTACAACTATCTGAACGATAGAGATCAGAAGGCCGCGATCGAAATAGAAAGCTGCTCGTCGCGTGTCGGAATAATCCGACCTGCACGCGAGAGCAGTTGAACAAGCTCGCTGCCATTAACGACGGCTTTATGAAAAAGTCGCAGCAACACGGTCACTTATCGATACCTGCTCAAATGAGCCGTCGTCCGCTCAATGCCGTGATATGATGAAGGATCTTCAGCAGTTGACCGGATGGCGGCACGAACTGACGATCATCTTCGCAAACGGGGCAGGCAGATGGCGGCTCGGTGCTTTCTTCAAACTGAGTGCCACAGGCGGTGCAGATATGACATGTCATTGCTGAGCTCCTATTGTTACCCGCTCGCCGCGATAGGTTTTCCCAGGTTGGTTGCGGCGGCCAAGAGCGGATCAGACGCCAATTCGTGAACAAAGGACTTGCAGTCGCAAGCACAAACCAAATTCTCATCTACTGAATATTTTCGCGGCAACCGGGGGTGGCACGCTCCCTCGCCAACGACGAGCACTTTTCGCCGCTTGGGACGAAGTTCAGGTCAACTGGGCGCAAGGCCCCCGATTCTGATAACAGCTGCCCGAGCAGTGTCCGTTATGATGGCGCAGACATCTTCAATGGGCCTCGCTCCGGAGAGCATTCGAAACATCCCGCAGCTGGTGAGCGCGAATATGAGGTCCACGGCATCTCGTTTCGCTGCGACTGTTGCCTGTTCCCCTGCTATTCGTGCGACCAGGTCTTCGATCATTTTTCTACGGCGTTCGTTACGCTGGAGCAGCGCCTCCGCGAATTCCTGATCGATCACCATGGCGTCGTGGAGCCGGACCACCGCTGGATCGCCACTCCAGAAGTCACAAAAGATCGAAATCAGAAGGTCGAGCCCCTTCGAGGGGTCAGCCTCGGCCATCGCGCTGTTCAGCCGGAGGAGCTGTCCTCGTCGAGCGATATCGTCGAAGACCGCCTCGAGCAGCCCGCGCCGCGAACCGAACTGATTATAGAGCGTAAGCCGGGTCACATCGGCGGCCTTCGCAATGGCGTCTAGCGAAAAAGCTGTGATGCTGTCCGCTTCGCGGAGGAAGCGGGTGGCCGCCTGAATCACCCGTTCCTTTTTTTCCGCGGCCGCCTCAGCCCGCGCTACGCTGACATAGGAACGCTTTGCCACCATCTTGCCTCTTGATTTAACTTAACGATATGTATAGTTAATTAGCCAGTCAAGAGGATCAATGCCATGCAACTGTCGCTGATTGTAGCCCTGTCGGTCCATATTCTTGCCGCCACCTTCTGGGCCGGATCCACATTCGCATTGGCACGGACGACGGGACGTGGAAGTGAGAAACTCTTCGTTTCGCAACTTTTCGCTGCCGCGATCGCCATAGCCGCCGGCCGTTATCTTTGGCACACGCTGCACGAGGGCTCCTTTGGAACCGCCGAACAACTGCTGGGGCTGGCGCCCTGGCGGCAATTCTTGCGCTTGGCGCCCAGGTGACAGTTGTGGGTGGTGCGCTGCGGCGGTTGAGCAAAGCTGGCAGCGACGATGACGCGAGCGTTCAGCCCGGTGTCGTGCTCGCTCAGCGAGGCGCGGCCATTCTGCTCGCCATCGCCGCTGTGACCATGGCCGCCGCCCGCGACGCATAGAGATGGATATTGCAGCGGCTTTTCTGGAGAAGTCTTCAATGTTGACAACACCTAACGCACCGTTCGAAACCTATGACGTAGTTGTGCTGGGAGCTGGCTACGCAGGATTGATGGCCAGCCTTCGGCTGGGGCGACGTCGGCTTGGACTGCGGGTCGCGTTGATCAACGCCGAGGATCAGTTCGTAGAACGTGTGCGCCTGCAGGAAGCGATGGTCGCTCCTGTTAGGCCGCGGATCGCGTCCCTTTCCGACTATCTAGCGAGGACGCCAATAAAGTTCATCGAGGCGCGTGCGCTTTCGCTGGATCCCGTGCGGTGCCGTATCCTCATCGAAGCCAAGGGATCTACGCGTGAGATCGGCTTTACCCAGCTCATTTATGCGCTTGGGTCACATGTCGATACGAGCAAAGCGCCTGGCGCGTCGCAATACGCTTATCGGCTCGACCTTGGTGGTGGTCTACATTCGACCGCGGCTTTACGAGTCGCCCTGCATCAGTCGCACGACGATCCGCTCGCGTGCTGGCCGTCGGCGGTGGGCCGCTTTCGATTGAGGCGGCGGGTGAGGTAAAATCAACTTGGCCCGAAATGGACGTCACGCTCGTGAGCGCAACGCGTGCCGGGGATTTCACCAGCGATAAGGTCCAAGCCGTACTCAGACGCGATTTGAGGAGACTGGGCGTCGCACTTGTCGACAATGAACGCGTCAGTGAGATCAAAGCGAGCGAGGTGGTCACTGCGAGCGGACGCCACTTTGCGTTCGATGTCTGCATTTGGGCGGCCGGTATGCGCGCGCCCCCGATAGCCAGGGAGGCTGGGCTCACGGTCGATGCGCGGGACCGGGTGGTTGTCGACACGGAGCTCCGATCTGTATCCCATCCTTGCATCCTGGCGGTTGGCGACAGCGCTCATCCCCGCGGTTCAACTGGTGCTCCATTTCGTCCATCTGCACTTACCGCCGCAGTCTCAGGCGTCTACGCCGCCGAGCAGGTTGCCGCTAAAGTTGCCGGGAAGACTATTTCCCCATTTACTTTCTCCACCTTCGCCCAGGCGATTGCGGTCGGCCGGTTCGCGGCCTTGTTTCCACTCGACGCCAACGACCACCCCATTCTGTTCGTGCCGGGCGGACGTACCGCTCGAAGACTGCGCGATATTCTCGTCCGGCTGGTGCTGCATTTCATTACCCTCGAGCGGCTCTTGCCAGGCGTTAAGGCATGGCCAGGCCGCAAGCGTGGGGCGTCCGACCCAGTCGCGGCCGCATGCAGTCACAGCCCGACACGCAAATCGTCCGCGGATATCGACGGCCGAGGGGGTGGCTGAGGTCCGCACGAGTTGGGGATCACATCCGGAGCAATCGTTGCGGCCAACAGTCAGGCAGGCTACCTCGATGTGCGATCCGTCGTCGGCTGCCGCGCTTGCAATTTTCTTCCTGCCCCAGGCGCGCGAGCAAACTCACGCGAGCTCCTGGGGCAAAAATTAGCTTGCTTTAGCTATACATATTGTATATCAAAAATAGGGCCTCACAAAGGAGGACCGGAAAAGGGATGTGATGTCTAAAATGATGATTGTGAACCTGCCTGTCCGTGACCTGTCGGCGTCGACGGCGTTCTACGTGGCCTTAGGCGGCACTGTTAATGCGCAGTTTTCCGGGGAGAACTCCACTTCGCTCATGTTCTCGAACTCGGTCGGGGTGATGCTGCTGACCCATGACCACTATAAAGAATTTACCAAACGCCCGATTGGCGACGCACGGCGCGACAGTCAGGCGATAATCGTCCTCACTGTCGGCGATCGCGACAGCGTCGACGCGACGCTGTCAAGCGCCGTCGCGGCAGGGGGGCGCGCCGACCCCAACCCCGCACAGGATTTGGGGTTCATGTATAATCGCCATGTTGAAGATCCAGATGGTTATGTCTGGGAAATTGTCTGGATGAACATGAAAGGATAGTGCACGCGCGAGACCAAGCGGCGGCATGCTATGTTTGCAAGTAAAGCTGGTCCCGAGAAGCAGCTTGCCGCCGGCGAGTGGGGTGGCAAGCGCCATCTAAACAAGAACGGGCCGGTTGAGAAGGCCCAATCCGACGGATGCTTGATCAGATGCTTTAATCGAAGTCATGCAAATCCCAGCGGTCGACGGCAAGAATGTCGCTATGCCCGAAGCCCAACACTTCTCACCGCTTTGACAAGCATGCTCTTTGCCCTTCGACACCAAGGTTGCCAATCAAAAAACCGGAGAGCCATCATGAATGATACAGCCGGAAATGAGCGGGTCGTCCGTCAGCTTTATGAATACATCCAGCGGAACGACGCCGGCGGCTTCGCGGCAGTCGTTTCGGAGAAACATACGGATCATTCGAACGGCAGGAATGGTCCGGCGGGATTTGCGCAAGCCGTCAATAACATCCACAAAGCGTATTCCGACCTCAAGAGCGAGTTACAGCTGATCGTAGCAAGCGGCGACCTGGTCGTTGCTCAATGGCGCGAGACGGGCGTGCACACGGGCCAGTTCTTCAATCTGACCCCACCAATAAACCGTTCGAGGCGACGGGTCTGAACATGTACCGCGTCGTCGACGGCAAGATCGTGGATTCCTGGATTTCCGTCGATCCCCGGACGATCCGCGCGCAGCAGGCTGCTCAAGCTGCGCTTGAGGGTTGATTCGCGCGCGACGACGCAGCTTGTCGAACAGAGCCCGAAGTTGATGGGCGCGGCGAAGATCGCGGACATGAAGTTGTGGAGTATCGGACGGAACAGGTATTGACCCGCTGCCTGTTCCGGGCCGAGCACCGAACTCGGCCCACCGCGTCAAATCCGTGCCGCGGCTCATCTCCTTTGTTTGCCAAGCCTTATTCGGCAAACTCGTTATCCGCTTTACCTCGTCCCACTCCTCATTCAACTTGATCGAGAACTCCTCCTATGCTCGACCATCTTTTCGCCGACCCGCACCTCGCAGCCGTTTATGATGCCTGGCATCCGAGGTCCGTAGTCCTCGCCCCACTGCGTGCCGGCAGCCTCCGCGTCGACCAGGTCCGGTCGGGTAGCGATTGAGTTGATGATCTATTTTACGAGCGACACGCATGTCGGCGATCCCACGCGTGCTTCGCATCGACCGACGCCCGTTTTCCAAGGGAGCTGGCAAATGCCGGATGATTCTGTTCCGGCGCCCATTCCAGTCTGTCTGGGCAGTTGTCTGTAGCGTCTATCTCGGGGAGGCGCGAATTCGGATTGTCAGCTGGAGCCAGTAAGGATGCCATCCAGCATCTTGGCGTTCTTGATCGCGTAGGCATTTCGGTCGTTGTTGAAGTAGGCCCATACCCGCTTCGCACCGCTTTCATGAATGCGTTCCGCCCAAGCCTGCAGCTCGCGTTGGCTGTAGTCGTGGCGATACCACTGCTCTACTCCGTGAAACCGTATATAAATATCGTCGGCTGTCTTGACGAGCTGGTCGGGCAGGCGCGGTCCGCTCGTGGAGCAGAAGATTGCCCCGGCGCTTTCGAATGCAGCAAAGACCTCGTCATTCCACCAGCTCTTGTGGCGGAATTCAACGACGTTGCGATGGCGTGGCTCCAATTGGCCCAGAATGGTGTCGAGCAGCACCGGATCAAACTTGGCGCTCGGGGGAAGCTGAAAGAGCAGACATCCCATACGCGGGCCCAGGGTGTCGGCGATAAATCCAAAATCTTTGATTAAGTCGGCCGTGCCATCGAACCGCTTGATGTGGGTGATGAGCTCGGAAACCTTCACCGTATAGACAAAGTCTTCGCGCGCCTGTCGGAGCCAGGTCCTGATCGTAGCCACTGTCGGCCAGTTGTAAAAGGGCGCGTTCAACTCGACGGTATCAAACTGGTCCTGGTAAATCGAGAACCACTCACTCCGCTCTGCCCCCTCCGGATAGAATTGGCCTTTCCAATGCCAGTAATACCACCCAGAGCAGCCTATGTTCACCGCCTTTGCCAGTGTCGTAGAGGGCTCTGGTGGCTCGATTGCGGACTTGATACGTACGTCGTGCATTTTCGCGGCCCTGGCAAGGTTTGTTTGCCTCTGCGCCTCGCGGCGTTCCGCGCGTCGAAGCCGCCGCTGTTCGATTTCTTCCGCAGATCTGGGCGTCGCCATGCATTCGCTCGCGCTGTGATACTAGCTGCTTAACCAAACGAGTAATCCTTCATCGTTGAAGGGAGACGAGAAACCGAATAGCCGTTGCCACCAAACCGCCGCTGATGGCCGGAATAGCGGGGGCGTCGCCCCTGCATCAATGTGCCAAGCGAAGAGGCGATTTTAGAGCCATTCCAATGGGACGCAACATTTGCAATCGCGAGATCTCATCGCAATCTCCCAGAACTCGTCCAGCCGCGCAAGGCAGTTGTCCCAATTGTTTCCGGCAATGATCGCCGCGACAATCGCGCCTACGGATGTCCCAGCGATCCGCACAGGACGGATACCACCTCGGTGGAGAACGCTGTAAGCTCCGGCATGGTACGCGCCAAGGGCATTCTCTCCCGAAAGACAAAAACCATATCTCGGCTGGTTCTTCCATTTGCAATCCTTCGTTGCCTGTTCCTACCACGCGCATGCTCGCTACTGTGGCACCGCCTTGAACAAGTCGCGCCCGTCCTTGTTCCGCGTTGAGATGCTTTCCTGTTCGCGGAAAGGACCAGCGCGCGTGATTTCGAAGATGCCTAGGCAGTCACGATTATCAGCTCAATATCGCGGGGTTTCTCTAGCGACCCCGGGGATGCTTGAGCGCTAGTCGGTTCACAGAGGTTCAGAAGCCTCACAGGCGATGAAGTTATACGATCATGGCGGGGCTCGCTCCGCTCCGGTGCCCATCTGCGCTATCATGATGGGCGGCGCTCTTGCGTCGCCTTTATGACAGCTTCGCACCTTCATTTCAGCCATTCGATCAACTCGGTCAGACGCCTGCAAGCAGCCCGTCCGCTTCTTGTGCTTGGACTTGTTATCGCACGGCAAAAGGCAGGTGACCGCGTCTCAATGACTCCCCTCCGCAGGCCAAATCTGGTAGCTTATCAAAAAGGGAGGCGCATGTCGGCAGTTCGTATCCTTTCAAGAGCAACCCGCTGATGCCTTCATGCATCCGGGACCCTCTGGCAGCCTTAACGGCCGGGTTGTTGCGCCGGCCGTGGGGACTCAAGTTGGGATCGTTGAAGCAGGATACTGTCGATCCCCGCAGTCTCTCATGCTCGAACGCGGATGATCGTCTTGCCCGTCCGCCGCTCCGGCGAGTTGAATGCGGCGACGGCATTATCGAGCATTGAGATGTTGCCGATGTTCGTCCGTACGCGTCCGTCACGTACCCGCTGAACGATCTCGCCAAGTTGAGCACGATCGGATTCGACGACGAAATCAATCGCCAGGCCATCGGTGGGACGCGCTTCAACCGGGCCAACGACGGAAACGAGCGTACCCCCGGGTCGGAGTAGCCCCGCCGACCGCTTCTGGATCTCGCCACCGATGACATCGATAACCAGATCAACGTGGCCGATATCTTCTAGTGTGTCGTTTGCGAGGTCAACGAACTCGCTCGCGCCGAATTCGAGCGACTTCTGCCGGTCTGCACTGCGTCCGGTCCCGATGACATAGGCTCCGAATTCGCGGCCCAGCTGTGTCACGATCGAACCGACCGCACCAGCGGCGCCGTGTACGAGCACACTCTGACCCGCTTGAAGACGGCCATGTTGGAACAGTGCCTGCCAGGCGGTCAGGCCGGAGATCGGCAGGCTGGCACCCACTGTGTATTCCACGTCACCCGCGAGCGGCGCAAGGTTGCGCGCCTCTACGGCCAGATATTCCGCTAGGGTGCCGTCGCGGTACCAGTCTGTCAGGCCGAACACACGCTGTCCCAAAGACAAGCCAGTCGTCCCATAGCCGAGAGCCGTAACCACGCCCGCAAACTCGTGGCCCGGGATCGATGGCGTTCTTCTTTGCCCGACGCGATCGGTCCAGGTCGACGGCCAGCTCAGTTCAGTCGGCACAAAGCCCGACGCGTACACTGCAACTATGACGTCGTTTATCGATGCGTGCGGCTGTGGCCGCTCCGTCAGCTTCATGCCGGCTGTGCCGGCGGCTTCGACGGATGCTATAATCGCTTTCATCGATTTGTCTCCCCAGATATTTGGTGGTGTGGTGATACAGCGTGAAAGACCGCTTCGATCTCCCTTGGGTAGCTGTGGGTAGATGCACTTTGTGGTTTGCTCGGTGTCGGCTCCTGAGCTGAACTATTGCAGATGACGGGATGTCCAGTGTAGCAGTGGCAGGACGCTTCATCGCCAAAAGCTCTGTTACATCCTACAGCTCATCTTTGTACGAGACTTGAAGTAACAGTCATTCCCGTCGATCTAGGTCTTTGGGTCATCGTAGGTTCTGGCCAATTGCGGCCGCTAAGAATAACGCCGTTCATCGAATTTCTCACGTTCCGCTCTGCCCATCACGACGATGGCGGAAAACCGCCGATATTCGGGCACCAACGTCGTGAGGGCCTTGGCCTTCTTGAAGCGTACGGACCAACCACGGGTCTTCCCGCCCTAAAGCCAGTCCGGTGTGAACGCTCCAGGGTAGGACGCGTCGATCCAGGCCGCAATTCGGTCCATTGGCCGTATGGCTCCGAGCCCAGCCATTAGCAGATAGTACCGTCATCGGGCGGCGTTGAGTTACCGGTGATCCTGTCACCGATCTTGGGAAGCGTAGACGTAGATAAATCATCTGAAGCCTCATGTTGATAGTCCGGCTGCGCCGGTGGGTTGATGTCAAAGGTTGGAAGCTTTTAGTCCACAGTGTGCGCTTGGCGATGCTCGCCGGGGCGGGGCGAAGTCGACGTGCATCGATCATTGCCGGTTGATCCTGGATTTCGGTCGGGCGCTCCACGGCGTTGAGGTCGAGAGAAGCAAGCTTCGTGTCCCCCGCTTCTACCGCCTGCTCCCAGGCAAGGAAGGCAGTTCTTGAAGCGGGAGAAACTGCCGGCTCTTCAGCCCGATGGCCCGATGGAGCTGAGCGTGACCGACAGATAGTGTGTCAGAAAATCCGGTTGGTGGCGCGCCCGCCGGTGAAGAATCCACCGGAAGCCACGCCGATAAAGACCGGGCGGTCTCGAAGCATTCCGACTTTCTCGGCCGGCGTTGATTTCATTGTTCGACCGACACGCAGGATCTGGTCGATCCAGGCAAGATCGGTGGCTTGTAATCCTTCATGACGGCGCGCAGAACAATCGCGGGGTTCGAAGCCATTCTCTGGCTGAGGAAAGGTTTCGGCTTTACCGGAGATTGGACTGTTAACGATCGGAATGGTCTGCTCGCGCCGCCTTTTCGAACATCAGGTTAACAAAGCTCGAAAATACAATCGCTTACCCGATCGTCCCGACCTGATAGTTTGCGACAGACCCGTGCCAACTAACCCAATCGAGGGCTCTATCCTCCGACTCTGCTCAGAGCACGCCTAATGGCAACAAGGAATAGGTCGACGTCTCCAGACTTGCAGATGAGCGGCGGGCGCACTTTGAGTGTATCTTCATTAGCCCCTGTCGTGCTGATCAGCACGCCATCATCCCGCATCGCATTGACGAGATCCAGAGCCATTGCGCGCCTATCCAGCGTTGGCATCTCCGCGGGTCCGATGTCGATGCCGAAGAAAAGGCCCGCATTACGGATGGCACGAATGCCGCCATGCCTCCTTGCTACCTCCTCCAGCCCGGCTCTCAGCCGCTCGCTCATGGCAAGCGCATTTCGAGGGACTTGGTCGCGTTGCAAGATCGTCAGCACGGCATCTGCAGCCGCAATCCCGACCGTGTTACCGGCGAACGTGTTCGAGTAGCGAGCGGTAGCGCCGAACAGGTCCATCGGCGCTTTGCGACCAACGACCGCGCCAATCGGAAAGCCGTTGCCCATTGGTTTGCCGAGACTTACAAGGTCCGGCAAGATTCCGTGCCGTTCAAAGCCCCACATATGAGCGCCAGTTCGTCCGAAACCCGGTTGAACTTCGTCGGCGATGACGAGGCCGCCTGCGTCCTGCACCGCCGCAACTCCGCCGGCAATGAACCCTGGAGGATCGACCCACACGCCATCGCTTGAAAAGATGCTGTCGATGAGCAGAGCGGCAACGCCTATGCCGCGGCGAGTTAGATCCTGTATTGCTGAACGAACCTGCGCCTCGAAAAAGTCGCGAGCTTGCGTTTCCGGGATGCCTGCCGGTCCGGGCAGCGAAACCATGCGCACAAATGGGCTGAGCTTGACGGCATCTCCCAAGTTCGGCGAAACCGCCGCCACAGCCGCGCTGGTGCCGTGATAGGCATGGGAGGAGACGATTACACCCTCGCCGCCACTCACCAGACGCGCGATCCGTAGGGCAAGATCGTTGGATTCACTGCCCGTGCAGGTGAAGACCACGCGGTCGAGCTCCTCCGGGAACGAATCAACCAGCCGCTCGGCATACTCAACAAGTCTTGGCTCGAGATAACGCGTGTTGGCGCTGATACGCGCCGCCTGTTCAGCCATTGCCGCATTCACCTCGGGGTGGCAATGACCCAGCGAAGGAACGTTGTTGTAGAAGTCAAGGTAAGCCTGGTCGTCGGGATCATAAAGCCACATGCCTTCGCCGCGAACGAATTGCACGGGCCGTCGATATTGCAGTCGATAAGATGCTCCCAGAACTGCATCACGGCGGGCAATTAGCTCGGCCTCGCGCGCTGGAAGGTCACACTCACCGGGTCTGTAGCGATTGGGCATAAGGTCTGTGGACATCTTTGCTGCCTGTCTGAGAGTTAGGGCGAAGGTCGTGCTGTCGCCGCGAGAACTGCCGCCTCGCCTGACGCTGTAGACAGAGGGGCCAAGATTGCCAACCCCCGCTCGGCACGAGCCACATTCTTCTTGATGTATTGCGCGTCGGCTGGAAAGAGAGAGGAGCGCCAGTAATTGATCAGTATCAGGGCACTCTGTCGTGCTCGAATGAGTCCGACTAGCAGCTTTGCTTCCAACGCGGAAAGTGGGGCAACCGCGGCGTAGCCCGAAATGAGGTGATCGGCTCCACCCAAAGGCAGCGTCGGATCTGTCACGACGTGACTTGCCGCGATCGCAAGATCCTGAATCCTCGGGCTGCAGCAGCCATCGCCGAAATCGATGAAGCCCAAGCTCTGGTCAGCAACGATTATGTTGAACGGGCTAGGGTCGTTATGCGTGACTTGCCAATCCAAGCTCTTGATCTGCGGCTCGACGAAACTCATGTATTCCGCCATGGCGGTTTTAACGCATTTGGCAACGCTTCCCGCCGGTAGGTATTCCTCCAGTTCCATCAAGCGCGACCAGCAGCCGACATGCCAGAGAATGGGGCGGTAGGCTGCAGGTGGCTTAACTTGCGCAAGTGCTAAATCCAGCCGGCCGAGCGCAATACCAGTTCGAAAAAGAAGATCGGGAGTGGGTATCTCCTTGTGCAGCGATACGCCCTCAAGTCGGGTCTGCAGGTACCCACTAATACCCTCTTCCTCAAACATTAACGCGCCGCCACTTGTGCGGATCACCTTGGGCGCAGCAAATCCTTGACCCTGTAGTGCCGCCAAAGCCGAGCTCTGGAAGCGGAAGCTGTTGATTGCCTCTCGACGCGCGGACGTCTTCAGGATCAACTGGCGGCCGTCCGACAGAGAAACCGCGGCAGTGCGTTCAACCTCGGAGGATAAGACGACGATTGATCCTTCCAATCCGTAATAGCGCTTGAGCAGCGTCGCCGAAATGTCTGGCTCCGCTGCGTCCGGCGGCGTGGAGAGAATCGCGACCGCGGCACGAAAATAGGCTTCGGTCGACACTTCAGCAAACGGCTGGTTAGATGAGCCCATAGCCGCCGAGCTGTTGTCACGACCTAATTCCCGATCAGAAACAGCATCGATACGATCGCCCAACTTGAGATCCTCGCGGTTCGTGTGCTTTTCGGGCTGCCAAGTTGTATGCTCTGACCTGGTCCGATCCGATTAGAGCAAACAAAGCACTACCTATTTGGCCGCGTTTTTGGCTTACTGCACCGTTGTTGCCGGAATTCAGGTTAAAGTCCGAAAACGCCGGGTAGCTGCGAAATATCGCGGATCTCGGTGTATTCGTAGTAGGGGTTGGCCGGCTCATGGCCACGGTTGACCCACACTTTGCTCTTGATACCAAGGTCATAGGCGGACATCAGGTCGTGACGGAAAGACGACGACACATGCGTAATGTCCTCTGGTCCGCATCCCAGCATGTCGAACATATATTCGAATGCCTGGAAATGTGGCTTATAGGCGCCGGCCTCCTCGGCAGTGTAGACGGCGCGAAACGGCGCACCGAGCTTTGCGACGTTTGACGGGATCTGCGCCACCATAGAATTTGTCAGAATGACCAGCGGGATTTCCTTGGCCAACTTGGCGAGGCCGTCGGCGACATCCGAATGCGGTCCCCAGGTTGGAACGAGGTTGTAGATGGTTTGGGCGTCTTCGGGCTGGAAAGCAACCTTATTGCGGCGGCACGTGCGCTCCAGTGCGTTGTGAACGACGTCGGCGTAGGGCTTCCAATCCTGCATCACCTCATCGATTCGATAAGCTTGGAAGTTCTTGATGAACTCGTTCATGCGCGGCCCATCCAGAAGATGACCGAACAGGTTTCGGGCGGCTTCCGCCATCTGGAAATTGATCAACGTGCCATGGCAATCGAATGTTACGTATTTTGGCTTGAAGAGACCCATGTCCATTACCCTCTTAATCTGAAGTTTGGCTAAGCATAGGCAGATTGTTTTGGCAGCGTGTGCCGTATTGCCGGGTCATTCAGCAGAGAGGTGCCTTCTGAACATCGAATTCGGCACGCGCTTTTCACATTCTGTGCGAAGAAGATCGCATAATGTATCGACTAGAAGTGACTTTATGCCGACGAACAGAAAGATTCCCGATCGCCAAACAAAATAGCTATTGCGAGGGATCTCCGGTTCGATTCCTTTCAACTGCCCGGATGCTGGATATGTAGGTTCGGCGCCTTTCAAGAGTGCTCGCAACAATCAGCGGGGCACGAGCTAATGCGCGTCCCCTTTTGATGGCAGCCCAGTGAGACGACAGAACGTTCTCGAACAAAAACTTGTAGTCTTCTTTTCGATCGTCTGATCGATCTTGAAGGCGCAATAGGTGACGGCCGTCGCGGCTTCTGCGCCGAACAACTCGATCGCAGCTATCGCGGCGCTATCCGGATCACTGATGCTTGCGAACATGCCCTTCATCCACGGTGGCTCCTCAGCTGATAGACCGCAGCATTATCCTGTTTTTCGCGCAGGCCTTTGTATGAGGCGTGCCGACGCTTCCCATCGTGCGTCCAACCCGGTATTCAATTTCAGCGATCGGAGTGTCGGTGAACTCAGATCGGCCCTTTGCGCTGGAGGTCCACGCGCGGCGTCGGTCGCCTGGATACCTGGTGTTTCGGACGCCTAGGGGTCACCATTTACGACTGCAGCACCCGTGTGATCACCGTTCATGCAGCTTGACCAAGCCGTGCATCAACTTCATCGCTGAACGACAGTCAGCGCAGCGATTCCGGCTTCATCGGCCGCACGCAGGAACGCGTCCCAAAATTGCTCCGGAGCGATCTGACCGCTGATCGCATCCACGCAAGCCTTCACAGCAGTGACATATTCTTCGCCGTCATCGGAAGGCCAGTCCTTGAGAAGCATATATGCCGCGTCGCCGAGGGTGCGGACGATCTTGTGAGCTGGCTGACCGCGCAGAGCCAGCCCGACGGGCGTGAATGAAGAGGTTGCGTTCCAGACCATTATCGTCGACCTCAGGGCGGGGATCGAAATCCCCAAGGGGTAATATAGGCGTGTATTCCAAATTCGTAATTGACGATTGGTTACCTGGAGTGACCGGGCGTGAAGGTATGCTCAAGAGAGGAGGGGACGCTCTACGATTTCGTATCGGAGATGGCGGCGATGGTTACTAACGGCGAATATTTGAGCGCTCGCCGGAATCGAATGCTGGCTGACGTACAGAGACCCAGAGGAGTACGGCTCCATTCGTTCTCTGTCACGATGCCGGCCGGATCAGCCGTTCGTTCTCCGAGCCTTTCTTGTCGCGCCCTCGTGTTCAATGTGAGAGGCCGCCAGCACAGGTAAGGGGGTGAATGTCATCTTGTTTCCGCAGGCGTCGAGCCTCATTCGTGCGAGCGACGAACTGGACGCACCCTTCCTGCTAAAGGGCGAAAATCGCCGTAAGGATTGCTCCTTCGTCGCGCCTTGATCAGCGAGACGGGGTTCGAGCGATGCTACATCGACCGCCCCGTCGCTCGCATCGAAGAATTCCGCCAGCGTTCGAGAAACTGATGCTTCTGAATGTCGGACTATTCATGCGGGAGATATGTGAGTTTTTACGAGGTCGTCAAGCAGTGTAACACCCGAGCGCGGCGAGTCAAAAGTGACGTTGTTTCCCGCTAGTCAATACGTGCGCGTGTCGCAGTTTCTTCCTGGGCTCACGTGGTGTCTCCGATCTCATCGGCATCTCGCATCCGGTCGTGCACGTTTTCGGGGCCGGCTATCGACGCGGCGATCGCCGTCGCCTTCTCCCGATCACCATAGCCGGCCACATAGCCCTCCAACAGGACGCTCCTGCCCATCATGCTTACACAGATGGACGAGCCTTCCAGTTCCGGTTCCGCGGATACCGCGGCCTGCACGCTCGCAAGCTGATCGTGGGCGAGGCTTTCCGGCTCAAAGGTCATGGGCAGTCCTCCTTCGCAATACGAAGTAAACAGCGCGAGGCCAATTTGGTTCGGAGTCGGGACTTAGGTCCCAGCAGCCATGACCGGAAGTCGTGCCGACATGAATGGAGGCTCCGACAGCTTCACGCTTGAACAGTCCGCTCGCGGCGCTCCGCTACCGTCATCCAGCCAAGGGCATGCGTCTAACCGAGATCGAGGTGCTGAGGCAGCCTGACGATAAATCGCAGTTCTTTCGATTGTATCGAATATGGTTGTCGCGGCAGGGATCCGAACCCCGCGTCACAGCTCGAAAGCTGGAAGCAACCTCGGACACCCGAGGGATGGGGAAAGCGCTGCGCTCCAATACACTTACGCCCGACTAACGCATTTAACCCGGCTTGCGATTGTTCGTAATGGATATTCTCCTGCAAAGATGATTTTAAGCTTCCCGCCCATATCGCCCCCGAGGACGAACGTACATCATTTGTTACTTCGCACCTGCGGCAATTGTCATACGATTTAAGGCGTTAAATACTTACAAAAATCAGTTGCTTACTTCAGATTTCTCGACTAGGTTTTTTTACACAATAGTTCCGAATATCCGACCCTCGCCGGCAATACTTGGCGGTCGGTTCACCTCGCTTGTGGGAGGATGATGCGTTGTTTGTCCGACTTCGTTTCTTCGCATTATTGCAGCGAATGCGTGACCTCGTCTCGATCCGATACCGACCTGCGACGACAATCTGACGCGTCGTAAACCCTTTGTTCCACATTTCTAAGATGGTGCTCCCATGTGGCGCGCCCGAGGTTTGTTATGCAAAAGCAAGCTGTCGTATTCAATGGTCAGGAAGTCGGGATCGCAGTCCCTGTCGAAAACCGCCTCAAATTCATCGCTGTCCGCTTCAATGTCATCGACCTGGACAACAGGCTCTTCGACACGGTTACCGAAATCCGGCGCGCCATTACAGAGCATCTCGCGTCGAGCGGTCCTGCGATCACCTCGCACTGAACGGGTTCACCGGCGCAGATGATAAAGGTCGACGTGCTTCGGCCCACCAACGGTTCTGGTAGCCTTTATCAGAAGCGTTTGGGTTATACGGACGTACGCCAAGAACTCAAAGGAAGAACATGCCGATGGCGCTCAAGCCCATGACGAGCGCGGTAAAGCCGCTGATATAGACCATCCAACGCGGGGCTTTGAGTTCTCCCATGATGGCCGGGTTTCTCGCCATCATGACCATCATGACGATGATTGGGGTCGCAAGCACACCGTTGACGACCGCGCTCCAAAACAAGGCCCTGACAGGATCGAGACCCAACATCGTGACTGCGACGCTTCCAAGCGTGGCGACGACGATTGTGGCGTAGAAGGCCTTCGCCTCTTTGGGCTTCTTGTCGAGTCCTTCCGACCAGCCAAAGCTCTCGGCAACGGCGTAGGCCGCCGAACCCGCAAGAACCGGAACCGCGAGGAGCCCGGTGCCGATAATTCCAACCGCGAAGACTGCGAAAGCGAACTCACCTGCGACCGGTTTGAGGGCTTCCGCCGCTTGGGCTGAGGTCTCGATCTTGTTGATGCCGCTGACGTGCAATGTCGCCGCGGCCGCGGCCATGATGCAGATTGCCACAAGATTGGAGAAGCCCATGCCGACGAGCGTATCGATACGGATACGGCCGAGTTCGGGCTCGGCCATTTCTGGAATCCGCCGAAGGCGCGTGAGCTTGCGGCGTCTCAATTCTTCGACTTCTTCCCCAGCTTGCCAGAAAAACAGATAGGGGCTGATCGTGGTGCCAAGGATAGCCACGAAGGCGGTGAAGTTGTCTCCGGTGAACTGGAACGTCGGCATGACGATGCCGCCCAGCGCCTGGCCCCAAGGCACGCCGACCACCAGAACGACAGCCACATAGGCGAAGAGCGACAATGTCAGCCATTTGAGGACGGAGACATAGGCGGAATAGGGGACGAAGACCTGAGCGGCCGCGCAAAGAATACCGAAAAGAACAGCGTACCCGACCTCCGGTCCGCCGAGGAGCAGTTTCAGCGCGGCTCCCATCGCGGCGAGATCGGCCCCGATGTTGATGAAGTTCGCAATAAACAGCAAGGCCATGGCAACGTATGCGAAGTGCCGATGGTAGTGGAGCTTCAGGTTCTTGGCGAGGCCTTTGCCCGACACCACGCCGATGCCTGCGCTCAATCCTTGGACCGCCGCCATGAGCGGATAGCTGAAGAGCATGGTCCAGCCAAGGGTGTACCCGAACTGCGCCCCCACTTGGCTGTAGGTCGCGATGCCGCTCGGATCGTCGTCCGCCGCACCCGTCACCAAACCGGGCCCGAGAGCCTTTAGAACGCTGAGGCTTTTCTGCCGCGAAGCCTGGAGACGAGGTGAGGAAGCATCCATTGCCGTTGAGCACTGTTTCGACTGAGACAAGAATGCGTGAGATCGCACTGAGTTCCGAGCGGCCTATACTAAGCCACCGTTAACAAAGGTGAACTCGCTTCTCGACCACCGATACGGCCGGAACACGCCGGATGGAACTCGTCGTCGGCAATGACGTAAATCGTGTTGGGGTCGCCTCTAGAGGAGTCATTTGTCTTCGGGCAAGAAAGGCCCTCCTGCGTAATCGAGCATCATCCCGGGGATTGTGTGTGTCGCCGACGGCGACATCTTGAAGCTATTCGAGGCCGAAGCAGCGCTGCGGACGCTATCGCGTTCATCGTTGTGAATCGTGACAAATCAGCGTAGCGTCGCGGGTAGGTGCGGTCGTCGCGCACTCACACCGGTCTGGACGACGTTCAGCGTGACTATGCCTGCCTCATCGGCCGCACGCAAAAAACTTCCCGGGATTGCTCTGGCGCGTCGACCAGGCTTTCACGGCGGCCGTATAGTCGATCGTTGCGAGGCCCGTCCCGAATAACCCTCATGACTGGGGTTTCTTCTGCCTAGTGTTGTATATCGGTCGAGTAGGGGATTTCGGCTTCCTTCAACGCCAATAAGAACGACCGCCGAGCGCTTTCGTCTGAAACATGTCTTTGATCAACGCCTTCACATGCTTCAAGCGCCGCGATGTAAGCCTTTCCGTCAGAGACTGGCCAACGGGCCGATAGAAGATCGAACGCCTGTTTTGCCGATCTCACGGTGATCGACGTTCGCAGGTGTGAAATAACGACACTTCTCCACAAGACATACGCTCCATCGCCAGCCAACAACCCGACCAACTTCAGTCTACGGCGAAAGTTCCTCACGCTTGTTTTCAGCGATCCTGAGGTCCAGTGCCTGTCGCAACTGGCACGCTGACAGGTCTGTGTTCGCACTCAAAAGATCAACCGCGGCAGCGTATGCGGCTTGCGCGCAATCCCCATCTGCGTCGATGGAGTTCGCGCCGCACCAGTCGGCAATTACCATCGCGAGCATCTCTATGTGCCGCTCGGAGAGCTCCGGAAGATTTAGGAGGTTTAGAGACATTGTCGTGGCTCCGCCTAAGGCAGGAGCACGTCCGATCTCCCAATCGGCCTCGCCCTGCCAAGATCGCCGACTGGAGTATTTTACGCTCTATAAGGGGCGATGGTATGGCGGTCCGCAAGGGGCTGGGTTCTACGGAGTGGCAGCGATCCAAGTGAGTAACACCGGTATCGGTCAGCCGGCTGCGCTCCTGCTGAAAACCAACTTCCCCCGAATATGACCGACAGTTCCCATTCCGCGTCGTCGGAGATCCGCAATTCCCAGTAAATACATCGCTGCGCTCTTCAAGAGGTCAGAATTTCTGAAAGGCTGATTACCGTGTCTGCGGCTTTCCAGAGAGCAGTTCCCAGATGCGACGCATCGTCTGGAGCCGAGATGAAATCCGCTCCGTTGCGGGAGGAACCAACATGCCATTGCGGAAATCGGCCCAGGCTTGGGCTTCCAGCCTCGTTTTTTCTGTCGAACCCTCCCGGTCGACGAGTGGACTGCCCGTCTGATGATCGATGACCGACCACATTCCGTTTTCGAGTGCTTGTATCTCGTAGCGCTGCATGACTGGAGCCATAGATTGGATACTCCACATCAGCCTGAGATCCCTGTGAAATCAACTCGAGAGATGCGTCCCTTTAGATATACTTTGGTGAGATGGTGAACCCTCAGTTACCGCGAGCATGGGACACGGGATACCTTCAGCAAACTTCACGACGGTAGAGCAGCTCCGCTAGCGGCGCCGTCACACGCGGCCTCGGCAGGGAGTACTTATCCGAAAAATGCGGTCCATACCTTCGCGGAGCATTTTTCGACCTCGAAACAACACCATGGAACGGACGATCGGTTTTAGTTGATCCAAGGGTAGTGGCGACAATCGTTCTACCACCGGATGCGGCGTGACAATTCTAAAGCGGCCTCCTCAAACGGCCCTTTTTGTCCGCAGACATTCTTAACCTGGCTGCCATAACATCGCCAAGTCGCCCTTACCCGCGAAAATGCACGATGCAGGTGCGGGCTGGGTCGGGACGGGGCATTGCTGGACTACCAGCGCGAAGGATTTTTCCGTAACTGGCAGAGGTGGCGGCGCAGCCAACGTGGCAGCTGCAGCGCTCGAAACTTCTGAGATTGGTGCTGGCTGAGAACGGATAGTGCGATGTTTACGCTTGCACAAGCGAGATCGAGACACCAGACGCGTGGGCGCATCTCGTCGCCGACCTGGATTTCAAAGCTTTTCCCAAGGACACATGGAAGTCGGTACTTCTTAGCGGGCGGCTGAAGCGCAAAATCCCACAAATTAACGATATGCCGCACGAGGGAAATCGCGTGGTCGATGGTTCTTATCTCTTCAAGAGCGTCAACGGAATCAAGGCGCTCTACCCATGGAGGCGCGCTCAACGTACTCCGTTTCTAAAACTATCTTGCGGGCCGTCCGACCTTTGCCATTTAATCGATCGACTAACAGTTCGGCTGCCTTCGCACCGAGATCGTAGACCGGCTGGCGCACGACGGTAACAGGGGGCGTCGTTACGGACGTCCAGTCCGCATCGTCGAACGAAATCAGCGACACGTCCTCCGGGATGCTGAGTCCCAGTTGACGATGAACCTTGAACACCTCCAGGGCAATTATACTATCCGATGCAATGATTGCCGTCGGACGCTGCGCCGATTGTAGCATTTCGCTGACGATGCGATGCGTCTTTTCCGGCGTCACGGCACCAACGTGGACCCATTTCTCCATGCCGGTCAAGCTAGCCTCGAGGCAGACGCCGAGATAGCCTTCGATGCGCCTCCGCACCGAGCCGGTATTGATGTCTTCTACCGCACGGAAGCTATGATCCGGCGTGTCGCAGGCGGTAAGATAGACGATGCGACGGTGGCCGAGCGCAATAAGCCGACGCGTAATGTTCTCGGCGGCATGCCGGTCGTCGGCAATAACGGTGTCGACATCGAGCGTGTCGCTTCCGCGGTCGAGCAACACGAGGGGCAGTCCGGAGCGGATAGCCTCATGCAGGTGCTCGACATCATGGTCCTTTGCAGGCGAGACGATGAGGCCATCGACACGCTTGGCAAGCAGAGTGCGTATGGCTGCCCTTTCCAGGTCAACGTCCTCACCAGAATTGATGAGAATGACAGTGAATCCCGCGCGTCGGGCGACATCGGAGATGCCGCGCACGGCGAGGCTGAAGAAGGGGTTCTCGATATCACCCACCACCACTCCGATCGTGCCGGAGCGACCCGTCGTCATGCTGCGGGCAAGCTCGTTGGGTCGATAATCGAGTAAGCGAGCCGCGGCTGTAACGGCCTCGCGCACCCGATCGCTGACCGTTCCGTAGCCGCCCAATACGCGTGCAGCCGTTGCCTTCGAGACGCCGGCCTTGAGCGCCACGTCGGCTACTGTGACGGAAACGGATTTTGGTCGGCTTTTGTCCATAACCGGTAGGCTTACAAGAGAACTTGACGAGTGGCAAATGCGAAGATAACAATTGCCAATAACAAAAGAGACCGGTCTCTTGCTGCCTGAGACCGGTCTCAAGATAAATGACCTACCCACATGCGAACTGCGTGGGCCGGGCGGGTGAGATCAAGCCGCCGTCCGGATGGGACCCATGCGCATTGACTTTATCGCAGACCAACACCGCCAGAGGAGACAAATGCAATGCAATTTACCGAAGCCTTCACATCCGCCTTTGCCAAAATTCGCGCGACCTCGATCGCGGTCGCGCTCGCTGTCCTTGCGAGCGCGGCGACGCCGGCACTTGCCGACAATCCGCTTGGCCTCATCGATTCCACCACGATCAGTGTCGGCACCATGGGTGATGCCAAGCCTTATGCCTTCACAACCGCTGACGGAAACTTTACCGGTTTTGACATCGAGCTTTTCCTCGACGTCGCCCAACGCCTCGGCTTTAAGAAGGAGCAGGTGGTCTTCACGGGCCAGGAATTCTCGGCCCTGATGCCCTCTGTCGCCAACGGCCGTTTCGATGTCGCAGCCGCCGCCATTGGCACGACGGCTAAGCGCAAGGAGACAGTCGATTTCTCCGATGGCTATCTCGCAGGTTTCCTGAGTGTCCTTACTTCTGAGGCCGGAATCACCGATGCGTCGGGCCTCAAGGGCAAGCGTCTCGGTGTGGTGCAGGGCACGCTTCAGGAGATTTATGCCGAGAAGAACTTTGCCGGCACCGACCTTGTAAAATTCCCGGACAATAACTCCGCCATTTCGGCGCTCAACAACGGCACCGTCGATGCCCATTTTCTTGATTTCGAGGCAGCGAAGGACTATTCCGCCCGCTATCCGGCGCTGAAGATTGCCGTCAACATTCCAAGCTTCGATGCGCCTGCCGGCTTTGTCATCCGCAAGGGCAACAACGCATTGCGCGAGGCGATTGACAAGGGTCTGAAAGAAGCGATGCAGGACGGCACCTGGAAAAAGCTGCACGAAAAGTGGTTCCCCGGCACACCGATGCCGCAGGCATATCTTCCCAAGCAGTAATGCCGCCTTCCGGTCCGGCCCTCACCGGTCGGATCGGCCTTTCAAGGGATATCCTGATGAACTGGCTTGAAAACCTGCGCCGCAGTTTCCTCGACTGGAATGCCATGGCCGAAGTGCTGCCGACGATGATTACGGTCGGCCTGAAGAATACGCTGATCCTGGCTGCGACGTCGACGGTGCTTGGCGTCGCCATCGGCATGGTGCTGGCGATCATGGGCATTTCCCGCTCGCCCTGGCTGCGCATTCCCGCTCGTCTTTATACCGATATTTTTCGCGGCCTCCCGGCCATTGTCACAATCCTCCTGATAGGCCAAGGCTTTGCCCGCATCGGCCGCGAACTCTTCGGTCCGTCGCCTTATCCGCTCGGCATTCTGGCGCTCAGCCTAATTGCAGGTGCCTATATCGGCGAAATTTTCCGCTCTGGTATCCAGAGCGTCGATCGCGGCCAGATGGAGGCGTGCCGCGCACTTTCAATGAGCTACGGCCAGGGCATGCGGCTTATCGTCGTGCCGCAGGGCGTGCGCCGCGTGCTGCCGGCCCTCGTCAACCAGTTCATCGGCAACGTTAAGGACTCGAGCCTTGTCTATTTTCTTGGGCTTCTGGCCTCCGAGCGTGAGATCTTTCGCGTAGGACAGGACCAGGCGGTGGTGACCGGCAATCTTTCGCCGCTCCTGCTGGCGGGCGTGTTTTATCTGGTTGTTACGGTGCCGCTCACCCATGTCGTCAACGCGATCGACAATCGTCTGAGGATTTGCAAGCCGCGCCCCTTTGTCGTCACCAGTGGGCTGGAGGAAGTCAGTGAACTCGACAGTGCCGCTCGCGCGACTGATGTCTCGTTTAAGGGCGGCAGCCTTGATGTGCGCCAACTCGGTATGGCCTACGGCGATCTTGACGTGCTGAAAGGTGTCGACCTTTCGGTAAAGCCGGGCAGCGTCACCTGCATCATCGGCCCGTCAGGTTCCGGAAAATCGACTTTGCTGCGAGGGCTCAACCGGCTGGTCGAGCCGAAGAGCGGTGATATCCTTATCGACTGTGAGAGCATCCTCTCAATGAAGCCCGAAACACTCCGCCGCCGGGTCGGCATGGTCTTCCAGCATTTCAATCTCTTTCCCGACCACACGGCACTTGAAAACGTCATGCTTTCGCTAACGAAGATCAAGGGCCTGCCGGCAGTCGAGGCCGAGCGCATCGCCAAGGCAAGGCTTGCCGATGTCGGCCTTGCCAGCCGCCTGCACCACCGTCCGGGCGGCCTGTCCGGCGGGCAGCAGCAGCGTGTCGCCATTGCCCGTGCGCTTGCCATGGAACCGGAGGTCATCCTCTTCGATGAGGTGACGAGTGCGCTCGATCCGGAATTGGTCAAGGGCGTGCTCAACCTCATGGCCGAGCTAGGCACGCGCGGCATGACCATGGTCGTGGTCACGCATGAAATGGGATTTGCCCGCCGGGTTGCCGATCAGGTCGTCTTCATGGACGAGGGTCGCGTGGTGGAGGCCGGTACGCCCCAGGAGATATTCGACAACCCGCAGAGCCCGCGTCTCCAGCGCTTCCTCGCGGAAGTGCTCTAAGCGCCCGGGGGAGGAAAAGATGACACAAGCAATACGATGGGGCGTGCTCGGTTGCGCGAGCATCGCTGCCAAAGCGGCCATCCCCGCCATCCAGTCCAGTCGCCTGGGGCGCGTCACGGGGATCGCCTCGCGCGGTGCCGCGAAGGCGAAGGAAATGGCAGGCAGCTTCGGGATCGCCAAGTCCTATGGTAGCTATGAGGATCTGCGCGCCGATCCGGAGATCGATGCGATCTACAACCCTTTGCCCAATCATCTGGGCGCGCCTCTGACGATCAAGGCGTTGGAGCAGGGAAAGGCCGCGTCGGTGGCGGAGGTGAGGAGATCGCCATCGCGCCGGTCGACCAAATTCGCGAACAGGTCGACGCATTTGCCGAGGCCTTCTCTCAGGCAAGCCGGTCGAGACGGGGCTCGCGATGCGATCGCGAACATGAAGGCGATCGACGCGCTTTTCCGCTCCGCTGCCAGCGGCCACTGGGAAGAGCCCTGACCGCTTCACCCCATCCGTAAAACAATTGATTTGAAAGCCAACCCATGACCCACAACACCATCTCTTCGGCCGTCATCATCGGTGCCGGTATCTTTGGCGTTTCGACTGGCGTGCAACTTGCGCGGCGCGGTATCAAGGTCACGATCCTCAATGACGGCCCGCCCGCCAACGGTGCCTCCGGCCGCTCGCTCTCGTGGTTGAACTCGGCGCGCAAGCGTTCTGAGCCGTATCATCGGCTGCGTATGGCCGGCATCGACCGTTATCGGACGCTCGCGGCGCAAAATCTCCATGCGGAATGGCTTCGTTTTGATGGTGGACTGACCTGGGACGCGGACGACGAACGCAACGAGATCGACGCAGCCTATCGCCATGAGGTTTCGCTTGCCTATGACGCGCAGCGGCTTTCGCCAGCTGAAGTCGCCCGTGTGGTGCCAGGTCTCGACGCGGGCCAAATCACCCCGCAGGGCGCAATCTTCAATCCCGGGGAAGGCTGGGTCGATCTGCCGACGCTGATTGGTGTACTTCTTGAGGAGTTTTTCGCGCTCGGGGGCGTCCTGGTGACGGATCAGGGTGCTGCGCGCGCCGTGATCGAGGGTGGTCGTGCGATTGGCGCGGAAACTGGAAACGGATTCCTCCATCAGGCGGATGCTGTCGTGCTCGCGACCGGTCCAGACGTGCCGAAGATGGCTGCGGAAAGCGGGCAGACCATCGGCGACGGGACACCGATCGCCCTTCTCGTGCAGACCAGGCCGCTCGTCCATCCCCTGCGCGCTGTTCTCAACACACCGCGCGTCGCTGTCCGCCCAGCGCCGGGAGGTACCTTCTCGCTTGATGCCGACTGGGCGGCCGACGAGGGTGTGAAAGTGCACGCAGACGGCAGTTATGATATCGACGACGGCGTCATTGCAGAGCTTGTGGCAGAAGCTTCGAAGGTAATGGAAGGCAATCCGCAGCTCGAGGTTGCTTCGATCGGCGTTGGTGGCAAGCCCATCCCAGGGGACGGCGAGCCAGTGGTTGGGGCTATCAAGTCTATCCAGGGATATTACGTGGCCTTCAGCCATAGCGGCGCAACACTCGGTCTCATCGTCGGTGAGTTGCTCGCATTCGAGGTTGTAACGGGTAGCGAGCATCCGATGCTCGCGACCTTTCGGCCTGAGCGCTTCTCCCTGAGTTGAAATTAAAGGCGCACATGAGAAGATCAGCCTGCCATACGGCGGTGGGCGTTCTTCCCCAGGATGGAGAATGCGTCTCTTTCAGTAACCCGTTTCCGGTGCATCTTACTGGATATCGTCCATCGAAGTGCCTGGGCCGGCTAGACTCCCGAGATGATCGGGTCGATCTGATCCAGCTCGTACCATCGATCTCGCAACAGGTGCCCAGAGGCCGCGGGATTGCGGTGCCCTCCGGCTTTATAACGAAGCGGCGCGATAGGTCTTCGTCTCGCCGCCCACCTCCTCAGTTTTGACGGCCGGCTTCACGTCGGGATTTCATACAGTCGCATGGACACCCGATGGACGCCGCGAAAAATCGCACAATGGTTTGCGAGCGCCATGACGATACCGCGTGCACACGATTGACTGAAAATCGCTTCGAATTTCGGCGAGGAGGCCCCGACGAAAAATCGCCCGGCTTGTACGCTTGTATCGACGTTTGTTGTCGGGGCAGGGATTCGAACCCCGCGTCACAGCTCGAAGGCTGGAAGCAACCTCGGATACCCGAGGGATAGGGAGAGCGCCACGCTCCGATTACGCTTACGCCCGACTGAACCATTAACTCGTAGGCCCTTGCGATTGTTCCTGATAGGTGACCTTGGGGATCGCAAACCGCACGTTGGCGAGTGCCTCCACAGATCTCGGACGCTTTCCAACGAACGTCCATGCCCCCGCGCTCGCTTGTGGCGCGGTCAGTGCACTGAGTCGGAAGATGGTGCGTTGATGCGAGTGGCCGCCAGCCCGACATAGGTCCCGATTAAAATCGTCGCCATCTCCTCGACCGATCGGCAGCCGTGGTCATAAAGTTCGATCGCCGCATCGCACAGGAATGACGAAGCCTGATCGTCCCACTCGACCTCGTAGTACCGATACCATTCCCGGACAGCTTTCGACATGATGCGATAGTCGTTTGGAGTGTCCCTTGTCATTGGAAGACCTCAGAAAGGCTCCTGCTTCGACGGGCGAGATAAGAGAGGCCGGGCGATCGGCCTTGAGAGCTGAAATTGGTAGCAGATCAGTGCCGGCCGATTTCCGCTTCAACCTTCTTTCGTGAGTTTCCGGCGCTCTTGACGGCTTTCTTGACGGTATCCTTGGAGACGCCTTCCTTCTTCGCTTCGTATTTCACCTCGTGATCCTGGCCGCCGGCGACGCGGGCGCGATCCTGTGTGCGGCCTCGAGATGTCTGTTTCTTTGCCATCGGGTTTCTCCTTGATGAAGGTCCGCGAGAGAAACTCGCCAAGATTTCTGTGGTTCCCCGGAAACACGCATGTCCGTTATGCTCGGCTTCAAGCGACGGCCGAACCTTCTATGCGTTGCCGGACGAAGGGGATCAGGGGCGATGCGGCACCCATGGACACTGGAGCGCGATGGGTGGGAACCACACGGTGATCTCGATACCGTCGACGCCTTGACCAAGGTCTTCAGCACTGGGGAACTGGGTCATGGCATAGGATTGGGCGGTGACGACGCTTCCGATCGATGAAGACGATGACGGCGTTGCCACTCATTCCCCATCGGGCGGAGGCTCCGCATGAAGCGGTTGGCCAGCTTTGCTCAACCACCAAGACCAGGTCTCCACCAGAATCAATTTCTGAACGTAATTCCGTAAGTTGTTGAAAAATGATTCGTTTCGAGTCGGAACGAATCACCCTGAGACGTCTTTGAGTCGCGACAAGGTGATTCGGAGAAGCGTCATGGCAACAGGGCATCGCGCGCAGTGGAAGGGCTTCATTAAATTCGGTGAAGTCTCCTGCGGAGTAGCGCTTTATACGGCGGCAAGCACGTCAGAGCGCATTACGTTCAACACGATCAACAAGGCATCCGGGAACAGGGTGAACCGCGTCTTCATCGACAGCGAGACTGAGGACCCGGTTCCGAAGGAGCAACAGACAAAGGGCTTCGAGATCGAGAATGGCCAGTACATCATTATCGATCCCGAAGAGGTCGCCGCGACAATCCCGGAAAGCAACAAGACGCTGGAGATCGAAGCCTTCATTCCCTGCTCAGATGTGGACGACGTCTACTTCGACAAGCCGTACTACCTGACCCCCGACAAGATGGGCGGCGACGCCTACGCAGCTCTGCGCGACGCCATGAAGAAGTCGGACGTCGTCGCCATAGCGCACACCGTTCTCTTCCGCCGGATGCGGACCGTGCTGATCAGGCCGCATGGCAAAGGCCTCATCGCGACGACAATGAACTATGACTACGAGGTGCGCTCGTCGAAGAAGGCCTTCGAGGAAATTCCCAAGCTGAAGATCGAGGGGGAGATGCTCGATCTCGCAAAGCACATCATCGGCACCAAGAAGGGAACCTTCGACCCCGCGACCTTCGACGATCGCTATGAAGCCGCTCTCGCCGACCTGGTCAAGGCAAAGATCGAGGGCAAGGCGTTGCCGAAGCCTAAGAAGGTCGAAGTGTCGAAGCCGAACGATCTTCTAGCCGCCCTCCGCGAAAGTGCAGGGCTGATGAAGGCGGCCGTGGACAAGCCGAAACGCACCGCCGCAAATGCCAATCAGGGCACCGGCCGACAGCGTGCCACACGCGGGCCAGCTTCGAAAGCCACCGCTTCTGGAACTGCACCACGTCGCAAGGCAAGCTGAGGAGATTGACCGATGGCACCGCGCTATTATTGGAAAGGCTACCTGAAGCTTTCGTTGGTCACGTGCCCGGTCGCAATGACCCCCGCGACCAGCGAGAGCGAAAAGGTTCGCTTCCACACCCTCAACCGCGACACTGGAAATCGGGTCGTTTCGCAATACGTCGATTCTGTCACCGGCAAGCCCGTGAAAGATGAAAATGAGGCGAAGGGCTACGCCCGCGGCGAGAACGACTACGTGATCTTGACCGAGGACGATCTGGATCGGGTGGCGCTCGACACTGTGAAAACCATCGACATCGAAAAGTTCGTCCCGGCCAATAGTATCGAGTGGATCTACCTCGAGAAACCCCACTATCTGATGCCAGACGACGCGGTCGGGAACGAGGCTTTCGCCGTCATCAGGGACGCAATGAAGGCCGATAAGGTCGTCGGCGTCTCGAAGCTGGTCATGGGCCGGCGCGAGCGTGCCGTCATCCTCGAACCCCGCGACGAAGGCATAGTCCTGTGGTCGCTCCGGTTCGGCGACGAAGTGCGTCCGGAGGAGAACTACTTCGAAGACATCGAGGCGGAAGCCGATCCAGATCTCGTGCCGCTCGTTCAGCAACTCATCAAGCAGAAGTCGGCCCGCTGGTCGACGAACATGGTCAGCGACCCGATCCAGGCCAGCCTGGTGAAGCTGATCGAGGAGAAGAAGAAGCTGCTGAAGCCTAGGAAGACGGCAAAAGGCAAAACAGCGCCAGCGCCCGCTTCGAACGTCGTCAATATCATGGACGCGTTGAAAAAGAGCATCCAGGCCGACCTCAAAGGCCGGAAGGCAGGGTAATCATGCATCTGACCGACACCAAGGTAGCCCATCAACAAACCGGCTGGCGGATCGACTTCGTCGGGGACGACGGAGACGCGGTCACGGTCCACGTTGCCGACGGAGCGTATCTGGACGAAGAAGCCGCGGTCGAGCGCGCTCGGGCGATATTGGTCGAGTTGACGGCGTTCGGGACGCGCGGCGGCGGCAGAAGCCTGAATGCCTACGATGCCGCCAGCAACGGCAACTTCGACGACGACCAGCCACTGATCGACACTCGTCATTAGTCCCGTCTCCGGAACTCGTCACTTGACCAGTTTTCGAACGGCTTCGATGAGACGGCCCATATCTGTTGGTTTTCCCAGGATGACTGCGCCGGCGAGGACTGGATCGTGGGCAGGACTTGCTGTCGCCAGGACGAACGGAACATTCACAGGCTACTCAGTGCATGGTTGGGACTACACAATTCCCGCACCGCCCGCGATTCTTACGATCTGCGCGGTTTCTTGTTCCCGACGGCGACTTTTTTGATAAAAAGAGCCCCGCAGTGCGCGGGGGGCTAAGTAGGGTGCCTGGAAAGGCGGTGCGCCGGTTTGGGAACGGACCTAGCGCATCCTCGCCTCTAACTTGCCCTTAGGATTAGAGTTCCTGGGAGATCAAACTTTTTTGGGGGGATTAGAAAGTAGCCGCAGCAATGCGTCCTCGTCCTTTACCCCGAGTTGGAAGGAGAAGGCAGTGGCCGGCTCAAAGCGCCGGGTTTTATTTCAGCGCGTGCTCGATCCGCTCGATGTTGTTGATCGGCACGTTGTCGCCACGCTCGGCCGCCTCGATTTCGTCGACCGTCAGGCCAGTCGTGATCGCCAGATCTTCCAGGCTGTAGCCCTTGGCGAGTCGACCTTCTTGCAACGCAGTAGTCGCCTCGATATTCCTCGAAAGGTGATCCATCGTCTTCTCCGATTTTTTGAAATTGAATTCTTGCACGAGGATCCATTCCTCGATGGCAGCCGGCGTTCACTTCTGCGGCGTCGCTTCCGAAGATGCAAGCCTGAGCTGACGCAGCCGCTCCCATCAAACGCCTCACTGCCGTCAACCGCTTCCCGGCCTGATGCAATCCGTTTGATGCCTCTCTGAAGCGACCCATGCTTTGAACGCATGGCCGACCTGAGACCTTGTGCCTTATCTATGGGCGTCCAAAGGCCTATATTCCAACCATCGAAACGACGTTGGAACCAAAGCATGGTTGCTGGCGTCAAGAGACCTCACGAAAGGGATCATCATGAACGTAGCACGCTCTTTCAACGCTTGGCGCAAGTATCGTCAGACCGTTACCGAACTCGGCCGCATGAGCTCGCGCGAACTGCAGGATCTCGGCATCAATCACGCCGACATCCACAGCGTTGCCCGCCAGTCGGTCGCTCGCTAAGCGGCTTTTGCTGCCCATCCTGAATGACGACACGCCCGCTGATAACGCGGGCGTTTCTGTATCTGGCCCACAGCGAGGCGCTGAACTGGAGATTTCTTTCATCAGGAAGAGGTCGTGCATCCTCCGCATAACTGCACTGCAGCAAAGTCTATCTCATGTGCGGCGGGAATGGGTATTCTGGTTTTCATCGAAGCGATGCACCTCCTCCCGCAGAGCTTCGATTTCAGACGGCCCACTCCTCCTCCCAAGGGACGTCTGTCGGAACAGCGGCGCTCCTCCTCCAAGTCGCTGTTCGGGTCTTTTTGAAAAGCCTGCCGCACCTCCTCCCGCGGCAGGCTTTTTCGTTTTCAGGAACGGCTGCTTCAAAGTCCGAGATCGAGTTGCGGTTCGCGCCCGCTCTCTTCGGTGTTGAGCGAGGAAAGGGTGACCCCTAAGAGCCGCACCGGACGTTTGAACGGGAATACCGTGGCGAGCAGGGTCTCTGCAATCTCTAGCATCTGGTCGAGGACGGAGACGACTCCCGACACGGTCTGGCTGCGCGTCGCCTGGCTGAAATCCGAATATTTGATTTTGACTGTTACGGTCTTTCCGGTGATGTCGCGCGTCTCGCCGTAGCGGCGGACTTTCTCGGCCAATGGCCGCAGCTCGGCTTTGGCGAGAGCGAAATTGTCAATATCCTCGACGAACTTTTGCGGATTCGGTCGGGCCTGACCTGCCGTTCGTCGATGCCGCGAGCAATGCCGTAGAAATACGGGCCGGACTTGCCAAAATGCTGCTGAAGGAAGGCAAGGGACTTCGATTTCAGATCAAGGCCTGTCCTGATCCCGTATTTGCGCATGCGTTCGGCTGTCGCTGGCCCGACCCCATGAAACTTTTTGACGGGAAGCGCCTTCGACGAAACCCCGGGCCGTTCTTCGGCGTGATGACAGCTTGTCCATTCGGCTTGTTCAAATCGCTCGCCATCTTGGCCAGGAACTTGTTGTAGGGAATGCCGGCCGAGGCATTGAGGCCGGTGACGCCCTTGATCGTCGCACGGATTTCCAGTGCTATCTCGGTGGCAATCTCCATGCCCTTCAGGTTCTCGGTAACATCGAGATAGGCTTCGTCCAGCGACAGCGGTTCGATCAACGGCGTATATTCGGCGAAGATTTCGCGGAATCTGCTGCGAAACCGCTTTGTAGACATCGAAGCGCGGCGGCACAAGGATCAGCTCCGGGCATTTGCGCTTGGCCTTGACCGACGGCATGGCCGAATGCACGCCGAAGGCTCTGGCCTCGTAACTTGCGGCGGCCACCACACCGCGTGCCGCCGATCCGCCAACGGCCAGTGGCAGCCCGCGAAGCGCCGGATTGTCGCGCTGCTCGACTGATGCATAAAATGCGTCCATGTCCACATGGATGATTTTGCGCACACCGCGGGCGCCTTTGGCACTGCGCTTCGGGCGGAGGTCGGCCGCAGGCTCGATCAGATGTTCGGACGCGTCGTCGAACCGATTGACCCCATTCGCACAGCGGACCTGATCGAAGTGGCGCGTTCGTTTTCCGAGCCGATCGGGGCGACCGAGACCATCGCCAACTATATCCGCAAGCTCGTGGTCGAACTCTGCGCTGCGTTGGAGAAGCGCGGGCAGGGCGTTCGCCGCGCCGACCTGATCATCTCCGCGTCGACAACACTCTGCAGTCGCTGCGTGCCGGCACAGCCAAACCGGTGCGCGATATCCAGCGTCTGACAAAGCTTCTCTGTTCCAGCATCGAGCAAATCGATCCCGGTTTCGGTGTCGAGAAACTGTCTCTTGCCGCGACGATGATCGAGCCGTTCGAAGAGAAGCAGTCCATCTCCTCACTGGTCGAGGAAACCGTCGTCGACGTCACGCCGCTGCTCGACAGGTTTGGAAATCGCGGCCAGCCCACATCCGAACCTGATTCGCGTTAATCCGCCACGAACAGTGCCGGAATAGTGCCGCCGTTACCCGTCCCATTTTCCGCCGATAGTATCCGGTAGCCCTCCTGCCTCACCTCTATTGTTGCTTCGCCCATAATTGCCAATTCTCTGATCGGCTCCGTCGTGGAGGCAAGGTGGCGGCTCTGGATGTGAGAAGCGTGCCCGCGTGCCGGGGGCTGTCGATCCCAGATCCCGGCGTTACCGTCGCTTCTCTGATCGGCGGGGTGAGGTCGAGCTCTTTTCGAGCTTTTTCCTGAGCGGGACGAAGCAAGTTCATCGTCCATAGTCGGCCCATTGTAGTCACGGCACGTGCCGCAAAGGCCGACCAGTCTTGCTAAATTCGGCTACTCGGAAAATCAACTCGCGAAGTAGCGGGCCGGTGTTGTTCCCAATGCCTTCTTGAACATAACGAGGCGGTGGCGAATTCGTATCCCAAGTCGCTCGACACCCTCTGGACCGTCGCGCCGCTGGCGAGTTTGCGCAACGCGATGACGAGGTGCAGTTGCCGCCGCCATCGGCCGTTTCCTGGACCATCAGCCGCTTCAAGGATCGCTCACTGATGGCAACGTGTGCCGCCCAAATCGACCAGGGTGCAACGGTCGCTCGGCTCCGCCATCAGGGCAGCAGTGATCGCGGCGATTTTGGGATGGCTGGACGCGGGTAAGTCCAGCCCCTGTATCGGCATTTGCGCGAGTTCATCCAGCAAGACCCGCACCATACGGCCGACATGATCGTCCGGAGCAGAATTGACGGGTACATCCGCCAGTCGGAGGATCATCTCCCGGAGCATCGGCGACACAGACAGAGTGCAGCACTCCTGCGGCAGCTTGGCCGCTTCGGGTTGAACGAACAGATAGGACAGGCGTGCGTTGGACGTGACCTGGTTGCTGTGGGGCACGCCGCCGGGTATCCAGACCCCGCAGTCCGGTGGGACAATCCAGATGAGATCGCAGTCGCGATGTGCGTCTTGACCGTGCCGGGTCCGCCGACCAGAACGATGTTGTTTGCATTGTCTAGGAAGTCGCAGCGATGAAGCTGTTGCACGAGCGCCTCGTTGATCTCGCTGCTGGCGAAGTCGAAGCCATTCAGATCACGATAAGCAGGAAAGCGAGCGGTCTTGAGCTGATAGGCAGTCGAACGAACTTCACGTTCCGCGGTCTCCGCTTTGAGGAGCTGGGACAGGATCGGAATGGCAGCCTCGAACGCCGGTGATCCCTGCTCGGTGAGCTCCCCGACTGCCTGGGCCATGCCGTGCATCTTCAATTGCCGCAGCATGATGACGATCGCACCGCTTGCTGGATTATGACGCATGGCGGGCCTCCGTCTTTCTCAGGGCATCATATCGCTCGACATTGGCCTTGGGCTCGTTGATGAGCGTCAAGGCTTGCGGAGCATCGATGGTCGGCGGCGTGAAGGATTTGCCATCGACAAGGCGATGCAGCAGGTGCAGCACATGCGTTTTGGTCGGAATGCCGGACTTCAGCGCCATGTCGACCGCTGACAGGACGGCCTGTTCATCGTGTTGAAGGACGAGAGCCAGGATATCGACCATCTCCCGATCGCCACCCGGCATCTTCAGCAGGTATTGCTGCAAGGTCCGGAATGCATCGTCCCGGCGTCCTTCGCCAATCGACTGGTAAGCCTCCGGGTTTACCCAGACCGTGTTGTTGTCGCCGCAGAAGGACAGATCGTTTGCGAGCATCGTCGCGTCATTGATCGCTCCCACGACCGGCCGGGCCAGACGATCTACGACTGGCGGCATTATCTGGCGGTCGTGCAGCGCAAGCCAGGTGCGCTTCGCAATGGCGCACCGTTCGCCGAACTGCCACATGGGCAGATGCGTGGCACCATCGCCGACATCTGGGCGGAGGAAGCACCCGCGCTCATGCCCATTACCCGGCCGTTCGATGGGTTTGTCGAATACACCAAGCGTGTTTCACCGACCTGCCTCGTGCATCTGGACCGCAATCGCTACAGCGGCATCCTGAACGTTCTTCTCGACTTGCCCCTTCTCCCAACCGGACGCGGGATTGCAGAACTCGGGCTCGAACAGCTAGTGGCTGGCCATCGCCATGAAGCGGACGTTGACGTCACGCTCCTTGCCTCGACCGGCCTTGTCGATCGCCGTGCGCATATTGTCATAGATGCCGCGGCCGGGGATGCCGCCGAAGACACGGAATGCGTGATTGTGGGCATCGAATAGCATCTCGTGCGTCTGCAGGAGATAGGCCCGCACGACGAAGGCGCGGCTGTAGCTCAGCTTCGTGTGCGCCACCTGCAGCTTGGTTCGCTCATTGCCGATGATGGCCCAGTCTTCCGACCAGTCGAACTGGAAGGCTTCGCCTGGTTCAATCGCCAAGGGCACAAATGTCCCGCGGCACGTCGTCTGCAATTCCCTCTGACGATCATCACGCCATTCCCGAGCGAACGCCGCCACACGATTGTAGGACCATTCATAGCCGAGGCCGACAAGATCAGCGTGTAGCTGCTTCATCGTCCGCTTCTGCTTGCGGCTCTTCTTGGATTCTGTCTTCAGCCAGGCCGACAACCGATCTGCAAACGGATCGAGCTAGCTCGGCCGCTCCGGAACCTTGAACTTCGGCTCCACGCCGTCCAAGCGCAGGTATTTGCGGATGGTATTCCGGGATAGGCCGGTCCTGCGGCAAATCTCCGGGATCGATAGATGCTCTCGAAAATGCCAGCGTCGGATCACGCTCAATAACGCCATGTCGATCACTCCATAGCCCCCGCTGAAAACATGCGAGGGAAGGTTGGAATATGGGTCAATTCTCAATGGAAATATCAGGCCACGCCGGGTCAGTTCCCAGTGGCAATCAACAATACAGAAGGTTTCATACCATGCTGGCGTTCTTTTCTGCTGCTCAGAGGAGGGCGCGCCGTGCGGCTCTCGCTTACTGGCGCCGAGCCAGTGATGTGTCGCTCAGCCATTCCTGGCCCGGCACTTACCTTTCAACAGGCAGCAGAAGCGTCCGCCGGCAGCCCGCTCAAAAGCACGTCAACATGACGTTTGATAAAAGCGTCGTCGGTTTTTGCCTCGTAATCAGCGACCGCGCATACAAAAGGCCCCTTCGCCAGATTCAAAATCATCCCTTCGTCCAAGCCGGCGCGAAGCCGCCTAATTGCCGCAGACTTGCTGCTGCCATGCATCGAGCGTTTGAAAGTCTGCACAACTAGGAGGCGCAAATGCGTCGATTTGAAAACTAAGCGTTGACGCAGCGCTTTTTATCCGGTAGTTCTGCGTCATCGATCTTTTGCTTGCCGAGCTTTGTCTACCGCGCGATTGGCACCGCGCTTTAAGCGAACTTCCCTTTCAAAAATAGTCGGTTTTCATCCGCGTTGCGTCTGCTTCGCGGCTCCTCACTCATGCTTTGAAGGGTTCATCATGACCACTGGCACAGTAAAATGGTTCAATTCCACCAAGGGCTTCGGATTCATCCAGCCTGACAACGGCGGCGCTGACGCCTTCGTTCACATCTCTGCCGTCGAGCGCGCCGGAATGCGCGAAATCGTCGAAGGCCAGAAGATTGGCTATGATCTCGAGCGCGACATGAAGTCGGGCAAGATGTCGGCCTGCAATCTGCAGTCCGCCTAAGCGATATCGGCTTCCCTTTGACCACGGATGTACTGGCACTGCCGGAAGCAATTTATCAGTTTGAGGCCAGGCAGTTCGCCTGGCCTTTTTCGTTTTGGCCTCATAACCAACATCGAGGATAATTCAATGACAGAGACATACAGCAAATCTCGGCAGCAGGCTGAGACCGCCTTCGGCAATCTGCAGACGGAGTTCTTTGCCAAGAACAATGCGGCGGAAGAGCTCGAATCCGTCGTCCAGGCTCGTGATGCCAAGACTCTGAGGCTGCGCGAGGCGCGCCTCGCCAAGGAGCAAGCAGCGCGCATGTCTGTAACATCTGCGCTGCTTGCGAAACGATCCAAGCCTTGCTGATCGACCCCAACTAACATCAGGATAAAATTTTGAGACACGCGAGAAACAACGAGCTCACCGATCGACGCTCCGCTGCTGCGGACGCCAAGGCATCTCTTCTCACGGCTTACAGAGCTGCAAAGAAGGCGGCCGAGCCGTTACAATCCGCCAAGCAGGCTGAGCGCATCTCGCTTGTTGAAGCGCGCGAGGCGCGCCGTGCGGAACGGGAACGACTGCAGAATGAGGAGCGCTCCCGGGTCGAGACCCTTGCGGCTCAAGAGCAGGCGGCCGTCGAGGCAGCAGCGGCAGCAGAGGTCGAGGCGCGAGAGTCGGCCAAAATGCCCGGATCTCGCGGGTTGTTGAAGACGAGGCCGCCCGCAAGGCTGAACGAGACCGACGCTGTGCCGCCCGAAAGGCCCGGCAGGCTTAGCCTCCGGCCGCCTATGCGTGGTCTGTGTGATAGATCAGGGCGTGACACCGCCATACCCGAACTTACTCATTCCCTAGGAGCCTTTCATGGCACCGGATACAAACGAACTACAGGCAATCAACACGTCCTGGCAAATTGCGATCCAGGAAATCCTGCGCATGATCATCAGAGACATGTATCACGCGGGCGGTGAGGCGGCGTTTAACACGCATATCAAGCGGATCGAAGAAGCCGCAGTGGACAGCATCTACACGGATTTGAGGCTTCGCGGCACCGACGAATGGACGGAGGTGCTGGTCAAGGAACGGGCCAGCAACTTCGTGACGACCCTCCTGACGTCCTTTACCTACGATCGAGCGTAACGTCCCACCTGGCCTCCGTCAGCCAGCCTGGCATTCATCCTCGCTGGAGGCGGTCGATAGGCACACGAGGCAGGGGCAGTATCACCGAAGAACAAATCGCGTTCGGCATCCGGTGGAGTCTCACCGTCGAATCTCCCCGTCTTCTCGTCCTGCAGCGCGTCGCGCATGCCCTTCTTGCTTGCTCTTTTAGCTTTTCTCGAGATTCGTCGGCGGTTTTTGGATCCGTTCGAGCCGCATCGCTCCTAGGGTCAGGCTTGTTATCGTTCATCATGGATCTCCTTGCGTGCTGGTGGGCAACATAGGAGACGAGCTAAGGTTCCGATCCTTCGTTCACCCAGTGGCCGCGAACGTCTTATGCACGCCCCAAAGGCGCAACGTCTAATTCCGCGAGCGACTTGAATAACGCGGCGTCTCCGACCGGATTTAGCAAAAACTTGGCGCTTTCGGGGAGCTGTCGGCACTGGGATTAAAGCGGCCGGAGATAACCACAATTTTGCAATCCAACCAGCCCTCGCAAACGCGCCGGGCAAGTTCCAACCCGTCCATCGAGCCGGGCATGTCGATATCGGTCACGAGGGCCGCGTTGACGATATAGTTGCCGCGTCCGCAATCGCGCGCCTCGTCGGATTGTAAGCGATCGAGAACGAGAGTGGTTTCCAAGGACGGTGGCGAGGAACGCTCGCGCCGGCCTCGTATTCAGGAGGGCAACGCCTGACTGGTCGTCCTCGAACGGACGATCCAGTGAATGGTCACCTGATCGTGGAAGGGATCGAACTTAACTCCTTCCGCCACCTGATGTTAGAAGATCGTGTGTGGTTTCAGGCATGGGCGTTGCTTTTTAGAATGTCGTCGATATGGGCCGTCCAGCCAACAATTGTGCCTTTCGCGCGGATCATCGCGATGGCTGCGGTCTTGAACTCGGGAAAATAGCTTTCCGTCGCCTCCTCTGCGAGCAGGCACACTCATAGCAGCGGTCGTGCGCCTCAACTATGCGCGGAGCTATGATCTGGCTGAGGAGAGCAGGCGAACGTCATCTGCCGCTATTCTCGTATCTCGACCACCTTGACCGACACGTCCAAATCCAGGAAATCATCCGGCATTCCCATATATCCGCCGGTAACAGGCATTATCTGTCCATTGTTGCGGGCAAACGCTACGGGAATAAGAAAGGCTTCTCCCACTCGTCGATGGGTGGGATCAAACGCAATCCAGCCGGCTCCCGGAAGATAGACCTCGGCCCAGGCATGTGTCGATCCGCCGTCGCCGACAGATGCCCGCGGGTCGTAGATGTAACCGGAGACAGCACGCGCACCAAACCCTAAGCAGCGAACAGCTTCGATGAAAAGCGCTGCGATGTCCCTGCATGAGCCACTGGCCTGCTCCAGTGTTTGTTGCGGCGACTGTGTGCCTTCCTCATCTCGGATGCGATAGCTGACACTTGTCAGAATGCCAGCATTGATGTCTTTCAGGAGCGAAAGCGTGTCGGTCGGGCGGCTGCCCACAAACGCTCGGGCCCAATCTGCCACATGATTACCAGGAGAGGTCGCGGCGGCAAACGCGCCAAGGTCGGTCGAGTCTTCGGTCGAGTAGGTGAAGGGGTAGGAATGCGCCGAGATGTCTATTTTGAAGACCGGCCACGGGTCGGCGGTCTGCTCGACAACAGCAGCACTGGAGATCGTCAGTTCGGAGGTCCGTTCAGGAAACGTTACCGTCGCGATCGCGTTGCCGAAAACGTCCTTCGCCCAGTCGATCGACCCGCTCGCTGAACAGTCAATGCTGAAAGACAAGGTCCGAAGCTGTTGGTCGGTCCTGGGGGAAAGGATCAGGCGGTGCGCAAGCAGCCCGACGGGCCGCAAGTAACGATAGGTCGTTCGATGCTTGATCTGAAGTTTCATATGATTTCCCGGCAGCCAGATTTCCAGTCTATCTCAGACGGCGCTCGCAAAGTGTTCCCGCCCTACGAACTCCATTGTGGCGAGGAGACTTCTTCTCGATGTTCGGATTCGATGAGCACCTTGAAGCATGTCATTAGGGGCTCGGTAGCGTACGGCTTCCTGACAAATCTAAAGCGGTGCGGTAGCAACGATTGTCGCAGTTTTACGACCCCGGATGTCATAACAATCGCTAGCTTTGGCCATATTGAATGAATGCGCACCGCGAGTTGCACACCATCTATAGCGCCTTTCATATTAACGGAGGTGAACACGAGACTGACGTCGTCTCGGTTTTCCAGGATTTCCAACGCATCTGCGCCACTGGACGCCTCGACTGTCCCGTAGCCAGATCCTTTGCACGCAACGACCGCTTCCGCGCGGAGTATCCGGTTCTCTTCAACAATCAGGATCACGTGTTTTTGAGCATGGCCGTCTAACAACTTGATTACCCAGCAAAGAGTTTAACGACGAGAAGGCATCAAATCATCAATGTTGCGGCGCAGCAACAAGATATTCGCTGTTAGCCACATACGATGTCTCGTTCCAGGCGAAGAGCAGTCGGCTTCGGCCGGATGTATGGCTGGTCTCAGAACGACGTTGAAGCTGCAATTCCTCCAGATGAAGCCATGAGAGAATAGATAGTTTTCATCCCCATTGTTGGGCGGGAAATTGGCTACTCTTTGGGAGTATTCTGAGGAAGCAATGCCTCCGGCGCATAGCTGCACCCGCAGCATGAATTTTGCGGCCGATCGCGGCCGAGTATGATGACCTCATCGAACCAATGCACTTTCTCCCGCAGAGCTTCGAGTCCAGGCGGCCCACTCAATCCGTCATGTGATCCCATTTTCCGGCGACCGCACGTCATTCCTCTGGCGAATCTCTATGCCGGCAATGTCGGCTCATCGTTTCGTCGTTGCCATTCGTCGAGAAGCGAAAGCAAACGTCTTCTATGACTGGCAGGGTTCCCTAGTCTGGATGGAGACAAGCCAAAGGCTCGACCCTCAACTCGTTCGGACGGAAATCGCCAAGGCCGGCGGCGGACACGCTGTTCTGATGAGGACGAGATCGCACTTGGATGGTCGTTTCGATCCTCAGCGCCCGCCTTTGCTGGCGCTCTCCCAACGGAATCCGCGCGCCCTGAAGGAGCTGGCGGCGTTCGGCTATCCGTCGATGGCGTTCTCGTCGAAGAGCTGGGATGTGTTCGCCGAACAAGGCGCGCCGCAGATGGACTTCATCTTCACCGTCTGCGACAGCGCAGCCGGCGAAGCTTGCCCGATCTGGATCGGGCATCCGATGACCGCACATTGGGGCGTCGAGGATCCCGCCGCCGTCGTCGGGACCGAAGTCGAGATCAAGCGTGCCTTCGCCCAGGCTGCCCGCTTCCTCAAGAGCCGGATCATGTCCTTCATCAGCCTGCCGCTGACCTCGCTCGACAAGCTTGCGCTGGAAACACACCTCCGTCAGATCAGCGCCATGGAAGGTGCCAGCATCACGCAGCCGAAGGCAAACTGATGGACGGGTTCGATCTACGGCGGCGGCTGGTTGCCGAGGGACTGGGGACCGCAATGCTGGTCGCGACTGTGGTCGGATCGGGCACAATGGCAACATCGCTGACGCAGGACGTTGACCTGGCGCTACTCGGCAATACGCTGGCGACAGGCGCTATCCTGGTGGTGCTGATCACGATCCTCGGGCCGATCTCTGGCGCTCACTTCAATCCGGCCGTGTCGATGGTCTTTGCGATGTCCCGGTCACTGCCGATGCGCGACATCGGGGGATATGTGCTGGCGCAGATCGCGGGCGGCGTGGTCGGGACAATCGTGGCGCACCTGATGTTCGGTCTGCCGCTGATCGAACTGTCGAGCAAGGTGCGGACGGGTGGCGCCCAGTGGTTCTCCGAGGGCGTTGCAACCTTCGGGCTGGTTGCAGTGATCCTTGCCGGAATCAAGTTCGAGCAGAGAGCAGTGCCGTGGCTCGTCGGGCTCTACATCACCGCAGCCTACTGGTTCACCGCGTCGACGTCCTTCGCCAACCCCGCCGTCGCGTTGGCCCGGTCACTGACAAACACCTTCTCAGGCATTCGCCCTATCGATCTGCCTGGTTTCTGGGTCGCCGAGATTGCCAGTGCGGTTCTCGCACTTGCGCTGTTCACCTGGCTCCTGCAGCCGTCCACCTCATCGACAGTCTCATCGGAGGCAAAACTATGAATGTCACCATCTACCACAATCCGTCCTGCGGGACGTCCCGCAACACGCTGGAGCTGATCCGCGCAGCCGGAATCGAGCCTGTTGTCATTGAGTATTTGCAGAACCCACCGACGCGTGAGCAGCTTGCGACGATGATCGCAGACGCCCACCTGACTGTTCGCGAGGCCATCCGCGACAAAGGCTCGCCATATGCGGATCTCGGTCTCGACAACCCAGACCTGACCGATGACCAGTTGCTCGATGCGATGATCACGACGCCGATCCTGATCAACCGACCGTTCGTCGTGACGCCCCTCGGCACAAGACTCGCTCGCCCGTCCGAAGCTGTGCTCGACATCCTGCCTGACACCTTCAAGGGACCGCTCTTCAAGGAGGATGGCGAGCAGGTCATCGACCAGGAAGGAAAGCGAATTGCCTGATACATTCCCCGCCCTGCACGGCGAGCACCTTCAGTCCGTCGACCTCGATGCCTTGCGGCCGGCATTCTCGACACACAAGCCTCGCATTTTGGTCCTCTATGGATCGCTTCGAGAAGGTGTCGTATAGCCGTCTCCTTGCGTTCGAGGTCCGTCGACTGCTCGAACGGCTCGGATGCGAGGTCCGCATCTTCGATCCGAAGGGCCTGCCGCTTCCCGACGAAGCACCGGCCAGCCATCCGAAGGTGCAGGAACTGCGCGAACTTTCGCAATGGTCGGAAGGACAGGTCTGGGTGAGCCCGGAACGCCATGGCGCGATGACCGGTATCATGAAGTCACAGATCGACTGGATTCCGCTTTCGGTCGGATCGGTCCGGCCAACCCAGGGAAAGACACTCGCCGTCATCGAGGTATCTGGGGTAGCCAGTCCTTCAATGCGGTGAACCAGATGCGGATTCTCGGTCGCTGGATGCGGATGATCACCATTCCTAACCAGTCCTCGGTCGCCAAGGCCTATCAGGAATTCGACGCCGATGGCCGCATGAAGCCCTCGTCCTATTACGACCGAGTCGTGGACGTCTGCGAGGAGCTGGTAAAGTTCACTCTACTGACCCGCGACGCTTCCACCTATCTGACCAACCGCTACAGCGAGCGAAAGGAGCAGGCGGCCGAGCTGGAGAAGCGCGTGTTGCTGGGGTCAATTTGATGGGCTTGGGGCGGCGACGAGAGTTCGCTTCGTCGCCATCGCAACCGCCGCAAATGCGGCAATACCGATGGAGCCGAGAGCTGCGCTCAGGACGAGCGACGCGCCTATGCCGAACTGCTCCATCGTCGCCGCAAAGACAAAGGGGGCCGCAGCACCGGCAGCCAGTCTCGCTGCCGCCATCTTGCCTGTGAGCGCACCGTATCCATCCGAGCCGAACAGGTAGAGGGGCAAGCTGCCCTGCGCGATGCTGTTGATGCCCGATCCGAGACCGAGGCAGATCGAGAAGGCGACCGCGCCGGGGATCCAGTTGCCGGATGACGCCAGAATGACGACGCTGAGGACCATGAAGGTCGCGGAGACGACCGCAAGGCCGGGTGGTGCGAGCCGTGCCCCGAAGATCATGTTGATCAGGCGGCTGAGCACCTGCGCCGGACCGAACAGGGAGCCGATGACGACGGCAGCACTTCCGAAGCCGAGCGTTCCAAGCATCGGCACCATATGCGCCAACATGGCCCCCAAGGTGAAGCCGAGCAGCGCAAATGCGGCCGACACGGCAACTACGGCGCCCCGTCGTCGCTCATGTGGGATTGCCCCGACGACGGGCTCGCGCATCAGTCTTTGCCCGCTTGTGGCGCCATTCTTTCCCTTCCGCATGATCAGATGTGCAACGGCATGCAGATGGCAAGGTTGAGCCCGGCATAAACCAGATAGATCTCGCGCCATGAGAGATCGCCAAGCAGAGCCGTGGCGATCGGCCAGAAGATCGTGGAGGCAAACCCGGCAATCAGCGTGAGATAGGTGATACTCCGCGACGCGGACCGGGGATCGGCCTCCACCAGCGCCGCGAAGGCGGCTTGGTACTGGACCATACCGGAAGAAATTTCCATGAGGACGACGGCAAGGGCGAAGATCGCCACCGACGGTGACCAAGCACAAAGGATCAAGGTCGGCGCCGATAGCGCCGAGCCGACCGCCATAACGGTCGATGCCCCGATGCCGTCCATCTGCCGGCCGATTTACGGCGCTGACAAACCGCCAACGAAGAGCGACGCGGAGAAGATAGCGAAGACGTGCGTGACGGTGATGGCGAGGTCCGCCGCCATGCGGGGTGCCAGGATGCTGAAGCTATAGTAGAGGGTGCCGTAACCGACGATTTGGGTCAGGCCGAGCGCGGCAATGATGCCGACCGGGACATTCGGATTACGCAACGACGTCCCCCTCGCTCCTGGCAGCATCGGTCGTGCAGCAGCCTTCGGACTGCTCGACACTTTCGCGGATGATGGGATGTCCGCCACAGCAGTCCTCCATGAGGAACTTACAGTTCTTCCGACATCACCCTCGGCCATCTCCTCGATGTCTTGGCGGTAGCACCGGATGCCCCGCTCGTATTCGCCTATAATGGCAAGTCCATCCGGTCCGGCTATCATGTCACCGAGGTCAAGGCCGGACAGTTCTCGGCGATGGATTGCGGTACTAATCCGGAGGCTCGGTCCAAGATTTTCGTCCAGCTCTGGGATATCGATGAGGACGACAGAACCAGAACCCACATGCCGGCAGGCAAGTTCTCCGCGATCATTCGCAAGGTTTCTGATCATGTCAACGCGAGCCATCGGCGAAGCTCACATTCGAAGTCAGCGATGGCGTGAAGCCAATGGCTCTCTATTGTGCATCTGTGCCGGAACTCACTTCCGGTGTGTTCGAGGTCGCTCTCGCCGCGAGACCCGCAAGCTGCAAGCTGGGGGATCGCTGGCTGGCCGAGGACAGGGCCAAGACTGGCTGCTGCGGCCCATCGACTAGCACCTCCAAGTGTTGCGCTTGAGGCGAGGCGACAAGGTTGCTCCCGGCCCGTCGTCTTCGCGCTTGCTGCGGCTCGCCCGACTCGCTTTGCAAGCCCTCAGCCCGAGCCGCCTCCTTCGATCCACGCGGCGAGTTTCATTCGCAGCACAGACCCGACTTCGGTTGCTGTCGACGCTCAAAATGTTTCGCAGAGCGAGGAACCCGTTCAAGCCTTTCGAGGTTTAGTGCGGCGCGGTTGGCGAGGCAGGTGAAGCCGGATGTGTTTTCGGAAATTAGTCTCGCTCGAAGCACTGTGATTAGAGGACCAGGGACGATGACCGGTAACGCTGACGAATGGATCGCAACGCGAGCTTATGCCTTGTGGGAACTGGCGGGCCGCCCGTTCGGGGGGGGATGAAGTACACTGGCAGCAGGCCGTGCTGGAGCGGCGACTCCTGGAGGAGACCAAGGCCTCTTGCGATGGGCAGGAAGTGATTGATCGCACGCGGGCCGAACCGTTGAAGGCCCAAAGCGGTTCAAACGTTCTGGTCGTTGAGGACGAACCTATACTTCGCTACGATACGGTCGATATTCTCGAGCGGGCTGGGCACCGGGTTCTCGAGGCTGCGAACGCGGACGAGGCTTTGGTCTTCCTCAGACGGAACGACATCGACACGCTGTTCACTGACATCGATATGCCAGGTTCCATGGATGGCCTAGGCCTTGTCAAGAAAGTCAGGGCGGACTGGCCGTCTACCAAGGTCATTGTCACTTCCGGCCTTATCGCGCTGTCTCATGACGACCTTGAAACGGGCGTCGCCTTTATCTCAAAACCCGCATCGCGGTTGGAGTTGTTGAGGCTTATCGCCTGAGGGACGCTGCTCGATAACTCGTTTGCGGCGTAGAGTAGGCCCGTTTGAAAGGTGTCCAGTCGACTCCGTACGGTGCAAGACCAACAGGAAACCTTATCGGGTATTTGAGGTTCGCTTACCAGGGAATGATCCCTGAGTAAGGAGAAATAGAATGGCAAACCAAAGTGGAAACCAGTCCGGCGGCGATACGTCCAAGCGCGGCTTCGCATCGATGGATGATGAAAAGCAGAAGGAGATTGCCAGCAAAGGCGGTCAAGCATCGGGCGGCAACTTCAAGAACGATCCGGAGCGCGCCTCCGAAGCCGGCAAAAAGGGCGGCGAAAACTCCAGTGGCGGCAATCGCTAATTAGCCTGTTCGTGGATATGCCACGATTCCAGGGCTTTGCCCGGCCCTTTTATAAGCGTCGGTAATGATCGCTCTTACCAATTTCAGTGCGGAGATGACGCAAGCGCCAGCCGAAGATTTTCGATGCATCGAGGGTTGTTGTTAGCGGATGTGGAACTATTGCCGTTTGCTCGGGTTGGCCATGTCGTCAAACACTGGAGCAGCAGGATGCAGAATGGCATTGACGACGAACGCATTTATAAGACGAAGTGAAGGACTGCGTGGTCATTGGAGGTGGTCCGGCTGGCCTCACCGCGGCGATTTATCTGGCCCGCTTCCATCTTTCGGTAACGGTCTTCCACGATCACTCCAGCCGAGCTTCCATGATCCCTATGTCGCACAACCACGCCGGATTCCCGGACGGCATCAGCGGCATCGAGCTGCTGGCGAGAATGAAGGCCCAGGCCAAGCGGTACGGGGCAGCCATTCGAAGCCGGACGATCACGACGCTGCGCAAAGTCGACAACATGTTTGCGGCGGAATTCTATAACGGCAGCATCCGCTCTCGGACAGTTCTTTTGGCTACCGGCGTCGTCAACCGCCGGTCCGCTATGCCAAAGGCAACCCATGATGACGCCGTGGCTCGCGGCCTTATACGTTACTGTCCCGTCTGTGACGGCTTTGAGGTCACCGACAAGTCCGTTGGCGTTATTGGAACTGGAGGAAAAGGGTTCAGGGAGGCCATTTTCCTGCGAAGTTACACAAGGGACCTGACGCTAGTATCGCCCAAGAGCGTACATGATTTGTCCGAAACCGAGGCGCTGTCGCTGGCCGAACATGGAATAATAGTTGTGGCAGGTCCCGTTGCCGCGATCGAGCCGGACAATGATACGATCCGCATTACTACGCCGACGGCAAGCTACTCATTCGCGTCCATATATCCGGCTCTCGGATCCGACACATGTTCGACCTTGGCATCCCGTATCGGAGCGAGGCTCTCAGACGAAGGATGTGTTCGCGTTGATGGTCATCAAGGAACCACGGTGTCTGGATTTTTCGCCGCTGGAGACGTCGTTGCCGGTCTTGACCAGATCAGCCATGCCATGGGGCAGGCAGGGGTTGCTGCCACGACAATTCGTAACGAACTTGGCGAGCGAGCGGTGCGTTGATGACCATCGGAACGTCGCTGCTCTAGCGGATTTAATCAACACAGACGGGACGGCGGCGATTTCGCGCCGCCGTCAGTCCGACTTTTAAATTGATGGGCGATCACTGTCCTGCATACCTGCCTTGAACGCGTCGACCTCAGCGACGACACGATCCTTAACGGCGTCGTGGGCGTCTGACGCGACTTCAGCGGCCTTTTCGTAGAACTCCGTCGCCGTCTCTTTGCCTTGGTCGATAAGGTCCAGCGCGCGAGCGCCGAGTTCGTCCGTGGTCGAATCGGAGACCTCGCCAAGCAACTCATCTTCGACGTCGGTATGCGGCAACGCTGCGCCGATAGCCGCGCCCACGGCAAAAGCCAGGGCACCCCCAACCAGTGGCTGATCGCGGAACTGCGTGAGGATCACCTGGTTGAGCCTGCTCGTTTGGTCTTGGAGACTGGTCGCCGCTGAAGACGATCGGGCAGAGAGCGAATTGGCGGCCGCCGACGCACGTGCACCTATATCGCTTGCCGCGCTTTTTGCCTGCTCCCATCTCTCCGCCGCCCACCCAGTTGCGGAGTCGAACATTGCGCCCGTTTCATCGGCGATTTGATCGACGTGTCTGCCGGTGGCATCCGCAAACCCGCGATAAGTCTTGCCTGCTTCATCGACGAAGTGCCCCGCGCGGTGCCCCGTCTCATTGGTCAGCGCCTTCAGCCTCTTGCCGGAGCTATCTGCAAAAAGACTGTAGCGGCTTCCGTTCTCGATCTCAGGAGGACCGAGACGGCGAACCGGGCCATTGGCGGGATACAGCGGGTATTCAGGTTCGGGCTCGTAGCCGGTAGGCGGGCTTGCCGGGGCTCCTTTGGCCATGAGCCAGGCAAGGCTCACGCCGATCAACGCGACGGGTAGTGGATTTGCCTTCAGTGCTTGGCTAAGGTTGCGGACATACTCTCCCCCGCCGCTGCCCTTAGCGTAAGCAAGGACCTCATCGACCAACTGGCCAGGCGACATCCGTTCCTGAAGAGCGTCGATGCGATCTCCGATGCGCTGGCGATCTTGATCGATCTCTCGCTGAAGGTCGGCGGATGTTTTTTCGGTTGAAGTTCCCATCAGATTTTTTCCTTCACAACGTCGACGTCGCGACGAAGCGAGGTCGCGGTCCGATCGAGTTTCATATTACTTCCACGAAGGGCAGCGAGGCCTCGCGAAACCATCGCCCATGCGATGAGAGCGATGACCACGCCGACGATAAGAGAGGCCAGCGCACCGGCGCCTGCCTCGGTGAACCCCTGAGTCACCAGGAAGGCCGCAAGCCCAGCAACCAGGGCGCTCAACAGGACCGCCACAGCGCCAATCGCGAGGACAAGCCCGAAAATAATTACTTCTACGCCGTTGAGCGCTTGCGAGACCTTTTCGGACACCTCGGTCTTCGCAAGATCAATTTCCTTCCGCAGCAGGCCGGTGACATCAGCCAAGAGACCGCCAACGAGCTCTGAGAGGGGAATGCTATCGGGAGATTTAGCCATTGGTGTAGCCTCCGGTCACAGAGGGCGCCGCAGGGGTAACCGGGAGCGTCCCCCTCGTTGCTTCCATGGGCGATCGCTTGGCTGACGCGGTCAGAAATCTGCTTGCGCTCAATCCTGCAAGTGCTGCAATGCCCAGAAATGCTAGCGGCTCCCGGCGGCCGAATTCCTCAGCCATCGCCGCGATTTGGCCGATGTCTTTGTTCTGCATCTGCTTCGCGACCCTTTGAACGCTCCGTCCGATCTGCCGGGCATAGCGTCCGACTTCCGGTTGGTCGGATGCTTCCAGTTCAGCGCCAACTTTTTCAAGGGCCGTTGCTACGCCCCCGACTTGGCGAGCCGCGAAGTTCGCTTGCTCGGAAACCACCTCGTTGACCTTCTCAAGTGTGGTATCGGCGCCCTCCTTTATGGTGTTCTTGGCGGCGGCCATGTCATCAGCCAGCTTGTCTTTCAAGCCCGCGAGTGACGCGGAAGTTTGGGGCGAGGACCGCGCGCCCGGTGACTGCGATGATGTCTCGGAGGACGGCCTTGCCCCGCCTCCCGTTTCTGCGAATTCGTTTGACATTGAAGCCTCCCATGGCTGAAGCGGCGGTCGCCGCACTCACGAACCTTGACTGGCCGGCTTTGTTCCCAGGTCCCGCGCGCTGTCGCCCCCGCGATGAAATCTCCGCGGCCCGGACGGTCGCATCGACTATCCCTACGGAAGGAGATGTCGTGCGGTTGCAATCTCGCATCAGCAGGCTGACGGCCGCGCAACGAAAGCCATCTTGCGCCTTCAGCCGCGTGATTTGGCCTTTTGTCGAAGCGTATAGAAGGAGCAACAAGCCGGCAGCGGTGAAACGCGTCCCGGCAAACAGCAGGGGCGGCACGGCTTCGATGCCCGCCTTGGTCCCGATCCAGGTGCTTCCCCAGATGGAGCACAGCATGAAAAAACGGAGCTGATTTTTGTTGAGCCCGATGTGCATGGGAGTCTCACTTCTGTAACGGTTAAAAATTGTTTATCCCGTTACAACTCGGCCTTGCCCAAATCGTTCCGCGGAGCGTTTTTCAAGTCATGAGCCCGCAAAAGTCGATCAATGACGTCGGCCTTCCAGGCGGTCACCCGGCGCTTGACTTCGTCAATACGGTCGACAGTCGCGGTGAACGATGGGGGCCGGATTTCCTGAATAGCTATGATGACTTGGTGGCTTGGGCTTGTCGTCTCGGTGTCATCGATGACGAGGAACGCCGCATCCTGCTCGTCAACGCTGGCAGATCGACATCTGACGCGGAACATGAACTTGGCCGGGCAAAGGAACTTCGGGAAGCTCTCTGCCGCTTGTTCCTGGCCGAGGTTGACGAAAGCTCGATCAGCGAGGACGATCTGGAGCTTGTCGCCGACATGGCCCGACATGCGCAGTCACAGCGATCACTGCGCCGCGTTGCAGGCAACATCGAGTGGCGTCGTGCGGACGCCAAAGACTTGGATGCGATCAGCAATCGTGTCGCCCACTTGGCTGCCGAACTGCTGACGTCGCGAGACCGAGGCCGTCCTGTGCGTGCCTGCCAGGGTCCCAATTGTGGCTGGCTTTTCCTGGACCGATCTCGCGGCGGTCACAGGCGATGGTGCTCTGACAAAACCTGCGGATCGCATGCGAGAGTGCGCAAGTTCCGGGCTGTCAAGGCCGACTGAGTTGAGTTGCATCATGGGAAAGCGACATGGTGGCGGCAAGCCGGTCTTCCAGGCGCGCGTTACCCAAGTCGTGGAAGTGTTTCCCACGCGGCGGGATACGAAATGATGTGCTTCGCCCGGGAACGGCGACGAGCAATCCCTGGACCGCGCCGATATTCCGTGGTGCCGGGTGAAAAGCTCACAAAGATGGCAAGGATAGAATCGAGAGGCGGTTGCCCGCCTCAAATCGGCATCATCGCGTCGATAACGTAGAGCCCATCGGCATTTGTCAATGAGAACTTGCAGAGCTTCTCTGCGATCTCGAACAATTCCTCCGGCGCGTTGTCCGGCGTGAGTGCTGAGGGGACGCCGACGAGCTGCCGGATCTTGCCGCCGTCCCACACGCCATCGACGACTTCGAGCTTATCCGGAGGATCACCTGGGCTGCAGCGCTGGCTGGGGACTGAAATGCCTGTCCGTTCGATAAGGAGCTTTCCCTTCATCTCAGGAAAGAAAAAATGACAATTTTATCAGCTCAAAGCCATGCGCCCAAAACCGGAAAGCCCCCTGCCGACCAAGCCGCGAGGATCGAAGCCGAGATCGTCGAGCTCACACCAAGGTTGCGCGCCTTCGCCCGAAGGTTTCTGCGCAGCGATGACGACATCGATGATCTCGTGCAGGAAACCTTGGTGAGGGCGTTGAATTCCCTTCACCTCTATCACCCCGGCACCTCCCTGAAATCCTGGCTGTTCACCATTCTCCGAAACACGTTCTGCACCGATTATCGTAGACGGAAACGGGAGCCGGTTGGAACGGAGGCTGCGATCGAACAGCTCTCGGTCGCGCCGGCCCAGGAGTGGGCGCTCAGGGAGCGCGAGGTACAACGGGCGTTGACGCGGCTTTCCGATGACATGCGCCGCGCCCTGACGCTAGTCGCAGCCGGAACGAGTTACGAAGACGCAGCGAGAATTTGCGGTTGCCGGCTAGGCACCTTGAAAAGCCGCGTCAACCGCGCCCGTCAGTCCTTGAGCTTATTGCTAGAAAACCGGTCGATCGACTGATTGTGCTTCTGGCGGGGCCTTCCATCGGTTCGCGCGAAGTCGCACCCTTCGACCGATAAATCGCGCCGGTTGGGTCGAAATGTTCGATGAACGGCCGCGGTCGGATGTTTCGGTGTTGCGGATCTAGAGCTTCGATTTCCTCAGAGGTCCGATCAGCCGCTCGTATTCCTCCTCGGCCTTTCCGTAGGCATCGGCTGCGAACTCCTCCAGGCCTGCGCGATCTCTGATAATCACCAGGCCGCGGACGGAGCGGATGAAAAGGTTGCCTTCAAGCACATGCAAGGCCGTGGTGACGCTCGGCCGCCTGACTGCAAGCATCACGGAGATGAACTCGTGCGTGAGGGCGAGCTTGTCGCCGTCGATCCTGTCGTGGCACATCAAAATCCAGCGCGCCAGCCGCTCATCAACCTCGTGGACCGCGTTGGAGAGGGCGGTAAATCCCGCTTGGACTGCCAGCACATGCACACTCTTGTGGAGCAGGCCGGCAAAGATAGGCTGAGTTTTCATCAGATCCAGCAATTTCCCTTGCGGCAGCCGGTAGGCGAAACCCGGCACCTGAACAGTGACCTCGGTGATGCTGATACCCGCACCGATCGCCGCCGCGGTCGGTGCAAATCCGTCGCGGCCGAACAATCCGCCCTCGACACGATTGCCCTCCGGCGAAATGTTGATGACCGAACCCACTCCCGAGCACGGAAAATATGCATGATCGATCGGCGCACAAGCCTGGACGATAATAAAGCCGTGAGGGGTTTCGCAGGGTTCAAGATGGGAGGCGACAGCCGCGTACTCGTTCTGCGGCAAGAGGGCCAGCAGATGGTTCTCGCTCGGCTGTATGGTTATCTCTGTCATCTGCACTCCGAACTGGGCGGCATGTCACAGCCCGGCTCATCAGCGCAACTCGCAAAACGCCCTTTGGTTCCCGCGCCCCGTCCGGCAGCAAAAGCGGACAGCTCAGTGAATATCGGGCCGGCCCGGGCCGAACAGTGTTGCCACGATGGGTTTCATATCGGAGGAAAGTCCGCTCAGCACAAAGCCGCCAGGCGCCGCTTGCGACCGTCGATTACGGGCAAAGATGAAAGGGATCCGCCGTGCCTCCAGCCATTCGTTCATCCAGAGCATGGCCTCGTCGGGGATTGTAACGTCGATGATTACGGCGTCGAACAACTGCTCCTCCGTCAAGCGTTGAATCGCGCTGGAGACAACGATTGGCCCGATCACCGCTGCCTTAAGCGCAGCGAGCGCATTTCTCGCGTCCGCGGGAAGGAAGTCAGCCTCACCGACAATTAGGATCGTTTTGCCGGCGATCCGGCTGAGCAAATTCATGAGGGCGCCTAAATAAGACTTGAAGGTGATCATGCTATCCTGGCAATTCGGTCGGGCGGCCCGCGCCTAGGCGGTGGGTATCATGGTTCAGGTACCGCGCGCGAGTGGGTTTCCTGTCGAACTGGAGCACGCTGGGTTGGTTCCCTTATCCATTCGATCGCCATCCTTTTCGGGGTTGGTACGCTTTCGCACCAGCCATTGAAATCGGAAACCCGAGGTTTAGGACCGGGCGCAGTAGGGGAGGAATGCCAATGATCCAGCATTCCGGAATCACGAAACCTGCGATCCGGCCTGTTGAAAAACCAGAGATATTTCATCGTCGTGCTCCCGACGTCTAACCCAACGAAGGAGGACCAGGAGAATTGCCAGCAAGAATCAGCGGCAAAATCAATAGTTCGTCTTCAACCACCAGGACGCATCTCCTGCCTTCGAGATCGATTTCCGCAGGATCGTCCATCTGTTCTCACACCGGGATTTTAATCATGGCTGCCAAACCACCCGGATCGTATTTAAGTCCACCTTTCCGCCGAGATGGGCGGAAGTACCCTCGATCAGCTCGGTGCCATAACCGCGGTACTTGGGCGGCGAGACCGAGAACCCGTTCTTCTCCCGCCAGTAAGACGCCGAACGCCGGGCTCGCTGACCGATTGCCGCAGCAGCATTTCAAAATCGGTGGTCTCGCCTGTGGATGCGATTTCCTGCGCGCGAAGCATGATTTCAAGCCGCGCGAGGAAGATGTCGCGATATTCGGTGGCAGTGCGATCCTCGGTTTTTGTCTGCATAGCGATCGAGCGTTTCACCGCAAACAGGTTCCTCAGGCGATGCCGTGTCTCCGCAATGATGAAGTCTTTCTCGGCGTCGTGGCGCCGGCGCTCCGTGACATCATCGAAGAGGATGAGGATGTTGGTGCTGTTATTATCGGGATGAATGAGACGGCGCGCATCGACAATAAACGTTCGCTGCCCGATCGCGGGAAAGTCATGTGTCACTTCAAAGCCGATGACGGCGGCGGCTTTTTGGGATAACCGACGCGATCAGGTGCCGGAGCTCGGCTATGTCCCATTGACCGTTGCCGAGAGCAAAGAAGCTTTGCCCCAGGATGTCGTCCCGCTCGACCTCAAAGGTCCGGACGAAAGCGTTATTGGCGCTCGTCACGCAGAGGTTATGATCTAGGACGACAGTCGGCTGGGTCATCGTATCGACGATAGTGATCGGATCAGCCGATGCTTTTCTTGACCGCTCATCACAAGCATAAGAGGGGCGAAATCTTCGCTTCCATGCCAATCCACGATACCAACCGTTTGCATTAATAGCCGCCCTTTATGCCCAAGAAGCGCCCGACATGGATCGACAACGCTTCATCAGGGAGGTTCTGACTGGAGTTCAGCAACATGGCTAAAACCTCCCTGATGTCCTTTCAACAAGGATCAGGAGAACCTAAGCCGGATGGCGCCGAAGGAAAGACGGACTTAAGTCGGGCTGGCGGCCTTGAGGCCGCTTCTCATATTAGATTTGAGGTAACATGACGATCCGTGGAGGGACGGAACAGGAGGACGATATGAAGTTCGGTTCCGACGACGCCAACCACGAAGAGCGCTGCTCCCAAGGCCATAGTTCGGCCTCGACCATCGCGACGATCAAAGCGGCGCTTTCCGCTGATCAGGATATCGGCAGCAGTGCCATCGAGATCAGGATGCTCGGCGCGGTGGTCCTGCTCGAAGGCTACATAACAAACGCCGCAGACCGCGAGAAAGCCATCTCGCTTGCAGCGATGATCGTTGGCCACGAGAACGTCCAGGATCGGATGCTGAGCCGCTTCCCCACGCAGTAATATATGCAAATGCGGTTAGGACCAAGGTCGGGCTGAGCCCCGGCATCAAGTCTTAGCTTTGGAACAGTTCCTCTATTCGACGGTTTGGCTCTGCAGCGGAACCAACCGCATCTAAAGAGGAAAACAAATGAATATCAAGGTTGTAGGTATTGCCGTCGGTATCCTGCTGGCATCGACATCTGCCTTTGCACAGTCATCGACGGTGACAGGCGCCGTTGGTGGGGCTGCAACGGGCGCGATCGTCGGCGGCCCGGTCGGTGCGGCTGTCGGCGGCATTGTTGGCGGCGTGGCAGGTAGCGTCATTGATCCGCCGCCTCAGCAGGTTGTGACCTATGTTCAGCAGGCTCCGACCCCGACCGAACGCGTCGTGGTGAAGGAGAAGGTCGTCGTCGGCCAGCCCCTGCCGGAGACCGTCGTCGTGACGCCAATTCCCGATGATCCGAAATATGCATATGCGATCGTCAACGATCAGCGTGTGATCGTCGAACCTTCCTCGCGGAAGGTCATCCAGGTCATCCAGTGACCGACGGGCGGCTCCAGCCGCCTCTTCCAACCATGAGGGCATGCTCGCACCGCATAGATGCGAGGGCGTCGTATGCCTAAACCTCGGAGATCGATCATGAAAAGCAACGAGCTCGCCATGCTCGTGGCAGCACTGTCACTGAGCGTATCCCCACTTGCAACATTGCCGGCGGCGGCCCAGCAGGACACAAAGAGCAGTGGGCAGGCCCAGTCCGGCGCTGACGCCGGCTCGCAGGCGGGCTCTGCCAAAACTGGCGCCGCCTGCACCCCCGACGCTTCGGGAGCCTGCCCAGGCAAGGGCCAGTCATCGCAGCAGAAATCCGGCCAGGGCTCGGACATGAAAAAGAGTGCAGAGCAGCCTTCGACCGATGGCGCGACGAGCGGTGCGTCCGGCAAGACTTCGACAGAAACCAAGCCTGCATCGAAGGACGTCAGCGGTGGCACCACGACAGAACCGAAACCCGCCGCCAAGTCCGGCACCACAGATAACAGCGGCTCGGCCACCACAGGCACGAAGAGCGCTACGGAAAGCGGCGATGCGTCCAAGCAGTCCACCGATCAAAATACGACGACCACAAACAAAAGTTCGTCCGAAACCAACAACAACAGCACGACGAACAACAAGACTAACACCAAGACCAACGTCAACATCTCGGTCGAGCAGCAGACCGAGATTCGAACGGTAGTGAAGGAGGTTCATGTTGCGCCCGTGAAGGAAGTCGACTTCACCGTCTCCGTCGGTACGACGATCCCGAAGAAGGTCCGGCTGGAACGGCTGCCGACGCGCATCGTGAAGATCGTTCCGCAGTATGAAGGCTACCGCTTCTTCATCCTTGCGGATGGCAGGATCGTCATCGTCGATCCCGATGCTCTCACGATTGTCTACATCATCGAGGCCTAACACGCGTTTCCCGGCGGCGTCCTATGCGTCGCCGGGCCGCAGGAGCAATCAATGATCTACCATGAAGATAAGCCGTCCGGCCTCGCCTTTCCCATCATCGTCATCCTGATTGCCATGGTCGCAATTGTCGGCAGCCTGGCACTGTCATCAGGCCATCAGGTATCAGCTCGGGTCTGGCTCCCTGCTACTTCGGCAGGGCCTTGATTCAACGCAGAGATCGCCCAGCTAGCTGGGGACGGGGCTTAGGCCGCGTTCGAAGGTGCTAAAACCGGTTCCTCTTTGCCTTGCTATCACTTTTGGAGATAGCCATGGCGGCACACGCACTTGTCCAAACACGCATTGATGCCGAAGTTCGGGATCGTGCTTCCGCCGTCTTTGAGAGGATGGGCCTGACGGTATCGAACGCGGTCCGCATCCTACTCACCCGGACTGCTAATGAAGGTGCGCTGCCTCTTGAGCTTTTTTCGGGAAGCGAGGCTCACGATGCTTGGTTTCGCACGAAGGTGCTCGAAGCGTCACTCGACCGGACGTTTCAGATGTTGATGTCGAGGCACACTTCGCGCAGCGCCGGGCGACGGCGTGCGTCAAAGCGGGTGCTCTCAAATCGTGAAGTTTACATGGTCTGCGTTTGCGCCGTCGGATCGCGACGCCATATTCACCTATCGAGGCAGATAATCCTTCGGCCGTTGTCGTGATCGACGAGCGGGGACTCGCGAACTGGTGATCAAAGGAACGCCATATATCGCTGCATATGCCGTTACCGAAACAGCAATTCGTGTCCTGCGCGTCCTCATGGCTCGCAAGAGAGTTTCCAGGCTACGCGCATACGCTACGTCTGAGACAATTGCCGGCTTCACCCAAACTGCAGTTGCGATCCAAGGAGACAGCACTGGGTCCGAGCTGGGTAGCCGTAGTCGCTAAGCTGTATTGAAAAATGAAGTTCGATGCTCGGAAAGCGACGGCATGCGATCGCGCAGGGTTGATATCCAACCGGCGATCCCGCTGCCGGACCTATGATAGGCGACGAGACATTTGAGCCTCAGCAACGGATAAACTCCAGGCTCGCGGCTTGCTAATGAGCTAATGCCTCGTGGGCCATTGAAGATACTGATCAGCCATGATATATATAGCCGATATCATATATCGGACCTTAGCTCATGAGAACGTTGGTAGATATCGGCGACCCAGAAATCAAAGCGCTGGACCGGCTGGCACAGCGAGAAAAAATGTCGAGAGCAGCGCTGATCCGAAATGCGATCAATGAGTTTCTGGCCAGGAACAATGCCGATATTGAAGCAGAAGCGTTCGGGCTCTGGGGCGATCGAAAGATCGATGGTTTGATGTATCAAGAAAACATGCGCAGCGAATGGTAAAGTCTCTGTTTGACACCAATGTGTTGATCGACTATCTCAACGCAGTTCCGCAGGCGCGAGACGAACTGAGAAGATATCGCGAAAAGTCGATTAGCATTATCACCTGGATGGAGGTTCTCGTCGGTGCCAAGCCTGAGGTGGCGATCGGAACGCGCGCTTTCCTGGCTGGCTTTGCGGTCATCGCTGTCGATAACGCCATAGCCGAACGAGCAGTATCTCTGCGACAACTCCATCGCATCAAACTTCCTGATGCCATCATCTGGGCAACGGCTAATGTTCACTCGATGTTGCTGATCACCCGAAACACGAAGGATTTCCCTCGCGAAATGCCGGACATACGAGTGCCATACGAAATCTGAAGGCAATGTCTGGGCTATAGCACGTTAGTAGGTAATCCCCAGGAGTTCTATTCCCTTCAAGGCGTGCAGGCCCTTCAATATTTTTTCTTGCGAACGATTTTGTTGCCACGTGGTCCGCTGATGACCGGTGTTCTATCGCGGTTTTCAGCAAGCAGGCTTCGCCAGCGTTCGAGACGGTCGGCAGCCAAGGTGCCGCTTTTGACAGCTGCCTGAACCAAGCAGTCCGGTTCATGCGCGTGGGTACAATCCCGAAATCTGCAAAGCGGTGCCAGTTCCGTGATGTCGGAAAAAAGCATATCGATCCCGTCGGTGACATCGCTGACGTGAAGTGTTCTTATTCCCGGCGTATCTATAACCCAACCGCCACCGGGAATGGCATGAAGCGATCGTGCGGTGGTGGTGTGTCGGCCCTGCGCGTCATATTCGCGGACAGGTCCGGTTTTCTGCGCTGAGCTAGATCGAAGTCCGGTCAGTGTGTTCACCAGCGTCGACTTTCCAACTCCGGAGGATCCCACCAGCGCGACCGTTTGGCCAACGCCGCACCAGGGCCTCAAACAAGAGCTTGCATCGGCAGAGCGCCCGTTCAGCGCAACGACAGGTAGGTCGCGCTGCAAGGCCTCGGCTTGGGCCTGAAATATGCCAATGTCGTCTGCGGTGTCAGCCTTCGTCAAGACGATCACCGCATTGCTGCCTGCTTGGTTGGCCATGATCAGATAACGTTCTAGCCGCTCAGTATTGAAATCGGCGTTGCATGATGTCACGATCAACAAAGTATCGATATTGGCAGCAATAAGTTGCTGGCCACGTCCACCCTCCGGGCGTCGCTGAAACACAGTTTTTCGGTCGAGACGGGTGACAAGCATGTCGGACCGGTGATCGGCAAGCACCTAATCGCCCACCGCGAAGTCAGCCGTATTGGCATTGGCTGGAAGCTCCAGCTTGACCGGGCCTGTGACGTCGATCGCCTCGATGCGTGCGCGGTGAACCGAAGCGACGCGCCTGGGCACGAGGTCCGCTTCGGTCGGCTGTACTTGATCCGCGAAGAAATCGGACCAACCAAGCAATTCTAACCTGGAGTGAAGATGGGAGTTGTTCAAATTTTGCTTCCCATTCGTTGACAGCTTCTGATTTCGAAAGTTTCCTGCCTAGTCGCGCTGATGATCTCGCTTTTGCAACGAGTTTGCGAAAGCAGCGGCTTCGCCAGAGTAAGGGAAATGCTCTCCCACCTGACGGTCGCCGTCGTAAACTATGAAGGCGGGGCCGTCGACTTCGACGATCCTATAACCATTCACATACTCGAACTTTGGCGTTTTCCAACCCATAAAAGCCCTCCAAAAATTTCCAAACTCAGAAGATGATCTCCGAGCGCCATACTCAGCAGCTATATCAGGTGCTTGACGAAAGACGAACTAGCTACCGCGCGCACAGTCTCGACCGAGCTGCAACTCAATGGGCTCGACAAATACCGGCCTGATACGAATCCCGCTGGCACTCTCAACGCAAGACTGCTAAGGTGAGTTATCGGGATTGGCCATTCGGCCGCGACCCCGTTGAGGAACCCCAAAATGATTAATACCATTTTCCGGCCGTTGCACGACCGCGTCGTCGTGCGCCGTATCGAGGCTGAAGCCAAGACCAAGGGCGGGATCATCATTCCCGACACCGCCAAAGAGAAGCCGCAGGAAGGCGAGATCGTCGCCGTCGGCACCGGCGCGCGCGACGAGAGCGGCAAGATCGTTCCCATCGATGTCAAGGCGGGCGATCGCATCCTGTTCGGCAAGTGGTCCGGCACCGAAGTCAAGATCGACGGCGATGACCTGCTGATCATGAAGGAAGCAGACGTCATGGGCGTCCTCGCCTGATCTTCGGCCGCTTCCTTATTTCCTTTTGACGAATACCATGTGGCCCATGGCCCGGGAGTTTTTCCATGTCTGCGAAACAGATCAAATTCGGCCGCGATGCACGCGAGAAGCTGCTGCGGGGCGTCGATATTCTTGCCGATGCAGTGAAGGTCACGCTCGGTCCGAAGGGCCGCAACGTCGTGATCGACAAGTCCTTCGGCGCACCGCGCATTACCAAGGACGGCGTCGCTGTCGCCAAGGAAATCGAACTGGACGACAAGTTCGAAAACATGGGCGCCCAGATGGTCCGCGAAGTCGCTTCGAAGACCAATGACGTCGCCGGCGACGGTACCACCACAGCCACCGTTCTCGCCCAAGCGATCGTTCGCGAAGGCGGCAAAGCCGTTGCAGCCGGCATGAACCCGATGGACCTGAAGCGCGGCATCGATCTCGCCGTTACCGCGGTCGTCAAAGACCTGCTGGCCAAGGCCAAGAAGATCAACACATCGGAAGAGATTGCCCAGGTCGGCACCATCTCCGCCAATGGCGAGAAGGAAATAGGCCAGTATATCGCCGACGCGATGCAGAAGGTCGGCAATGAGGGCGTGATTACCGTCGAAGAAGCCAAGACCGCCGAAACCGAGCTCGAAGTCGTCGAAGGCATGCAGTTCGATCGTGGTTATCTTAGCCCCTATTTTGTCACCAATGCCGAAAAGATGGTGGCTGAGCTAGAGGATGCCTATGTGCTGCTGCACGAAAAGAAGCTCTCCAACCTGCAGGCCATGCTTCCTATCCTGGAAGCAGTCGTTCAGAGTGGCAAGCCGCTGCTGATCATCGCTGAAGACGTCGAGGGCGAAGCTCTTGCGACGCTCGTCGTCAACAAGCTGCGTGGCGGCCTCAAGATCGCCGCCGTCAAGGCTCCAGGCTTCGGCGACCGCCGCAAGGCCATGCTGGAGGATCTGGCGATCCTGACCGGCGGCACTGTCATCTCCGAAGACCTCGGCATCAAGCTCGAAAACGTCACGCTCGAGATGCTCGGCCGCGCCAAAAAGGCTTCTATCACCAAGGAGAATACTACCGTCATTGATGGTGCCGGCACCAAGGCGGATATTGACGGCCGCATCGACCAGATCAAGGCTCTGATCGAGGAAACCACGTCCGACTACGACCGGGAGAAGCTGCAGGAACGTCTTGCCAAGCTCGCCGGCGGCGTTGCCGTGATCCGCGTCGGCGGCTCGACGGAAATCGAAGTCAAGGAAAGGAAGGACCGCATCGACGACGCGCTCAACTCCACACGGGCGGCTGTTGAAGAAGGCATCGTTCCGGGCGGAGGCACAGCCCTGCTGCGCGCCTCTATCCTTCTGGACATCAAGGGCGAGAACCAGGATCAGAATGCCGGAATCAGCATCATCCGCAAGGCGCTTCAGTCGCTGGTTCGCCAGATTGCCGAAAACGCCGGTGACGAAGGTTCGATCGTGGTGGGCAAGATCGTGGATAGCAATACCGACAATTTCGGCTACAACGCCCAGACGTCTGAATATGGCGACATGATCGCCATGGGTATTGTCGATCCGGTAAAGGTTGTGCGCACCGCCTTGCAGAATGCGGCTTCCGTTGCCGGCCTCCTGGTGACGACCGAAGCCATGATTGCTGACCTTCCCAAGAAGGATGCTGCCGGCGGTGGTATGCATGACATGGGTGGTATGGGCGGTATGATGTAACCTTCTTCCTTCGGGAAGCTCGCAAAAGAGTATATGACACAGGCTCCGACCGATCGGAGCCCTTCATGCCCTATGAGACGACACTGAAATTTGTGACCTGGGTTGCCGCGCACCTCAAGCCCATGCCCTTACGCCACACTCCGAACCAAAGAAGATGTCGGTCGATCAGCCTTGCTGTTCGCTGTCCGGCGCGATTCCGAAAGGATCTAAGCGATGATGTCTTATTCCGCCCCATGCCTTCAAACGCTTGTAGCTGGCGGAGCCAACGCATGATGGGTTATTGGTTCTCGTTCACCGCTATCCCGAACAATTCAAGCGCCTGTTCAGGGCGATCAGAACCACTACGCCGTAAACGTTGACAAGAACTCGGACACCGATCTCGAAGCCGAAATCGGAGACTTCCTGTGACCCTCTTCGAACGCAGATATGACTAGAAGCGAAAAGCCCATCTGGTCTGGCAGACGCAAAGCTGCGCGGCATGAAACGCCTGCTGGAGGTGGGGGAATTGAGTCATTTCATCAGTCTCACCGGTCAGAATTTCCGCTGAGGTCTCAAACGCAAAATATGGGGTATCTCGATGCTGATCGCGAATTCATCAAGGTGATGAACCAGGATCAGCATCGACCGGTATGATGTATCGCGGCAGCGAGTACGTCGTCGAACTGGAGGAGAGAATTCAGCGCACAGCACGTGTAAGGCCGTTTCTGACCGACGCCACACCCTATTCGGCAATCAGTGGATGATCGTGACGAGGGCGTTCTGCGAGTTCGTCCGCCATGAAGCGTTGACCGCTACCCCTTCGCCCAGGATGGAGCCGCAGCGTGAGATGAGGGCCATATGTTGATATCGAACGGGCCTCGGCGGGTCGGACCTTATCGCGACAGGGATGTCGTCTGCCAGGAAGCTCTACAGGACTTTCTCGATTTGGCCAAGGGATTGACGCCGAACAATATCGCGCGGGCGGCCGCGGCAATCTGGCGTCGGCCCCGGGGGGCTCGCAAAACGCGCCCAAAGCGTCGGCTGGACACTAGGAAGCAGAGGTCGCAATCAGCAAACTGTCACAGAAACTCCTGGATCAGATGTCGTCGATGTAGATCGGCAATGGCTCGCGGTGGGCCTATTGTTCAGTATTTTGCGTTGGACTAGCCTGCGTTTGTGTGAGCTAGTCCAACCGAGCACGTATCCTGCCACTCATTCGTCACCAAGCTAACAGTCGTTCCCGATAGAAAGCCTGTTGCTTAGAAGCGCTAGCTAACCGGGGGTGGTGGAAATACGCGACGCAAAAGTCTGGTGCTGCCGATCTCGAACCACTCATTTCTGATAGATATACGATCCTTCAATTTCCCGCCAAAGCCGGAGTCACGACGACGTGAAACGCAAAAGGCGAATAGTGGAGATGCGGAAGCGGATTACCTCAATGCGTTCGACAGGTCTCGCACGAAAAATCAGAAGGCGGCGTTCAGGGTCGACGAGCGCAATCGTCGATCCACTTACACGCTGACGGGACGTGATCTCAAATGACGGCTTCCGCATCCCTCTCTCCACCGACATTTCAATCCACAACCCGTTTCGGGCCATGAGGAAAATACGCTATGATCAAGTTCGAAGCCGCGCAGCCACCTTTGAACGGACCCCGAGCAGCCGTCTACGACTTCGCCGGGGAATACCGATTGAGTGACACGGAGGCCGAACGGCTCTTTCTCAAGCTGGGTGCCTCAGCGACGCAGGAGGCGACGCTTGTGGAAGCGCGATTTGCTGCTCCGGAGTTCAAGATTTCCTCTGACAAGAACAAGCAATCATGAAATCCACCGCACTGGAGGGCCCGGTTTTGAAACATATTTCTGAAGGTTCACACGCGGCTGAATCGCCTGTCACGGGCCTCCCCATCAAACCAGCCGAAAACATCTCGACGAATTTGAGAGCGCGCATTGCGGCGACGGTCAGAGAAGCTCGGGTTCAAAGAGAGCTTGAATTGCAAAAAGCATCCGACCGGGCAAAAGCGGAGCGGTGGGAAATACAGCAAAAGGCAAAGAACGCTTTGCTATCGCTTCTGGCGGATGACGTCATTGATTCCATCATCGGCAAGCACGCCGCTCTGGGGAAACTTCATATCGGAACGATAAAGATCATGAGAAACGGTGTCGAACTCACCAGAGACGGCGGAGCCGGGGCATTCCATACGGCCGGCGACCGGCTCGATATCAGATTTGACGGCGCCATTCTGCAGGCCGGCCAGCAATTGAAATCCCTTGAATTTCAGAATCGCGTGTTGGAACTTCAGGCTCAAGGCATCAAGATCGACAGTGTTTACGACACATCGTCGCAAGGCATCCTGATCACCTTCGACTATAGTGGCGCTCTAAACTGAGCGAGGGCCCAGGGTCACGGCAGCAGCCGCGCGGCGCAACGTTTTTGAACTCTTTGCGACGCCCTGCAGCGCGCATGATGTCTCCCTTGTCCTGTTTCTGTTTCGGAACCCTGGACATATCGTCCTCTGTTGGGCGAGGGTTTTCGCCCTCAAAGGCAGTGCCCGCGAGGCGAACTGCTTTCACTGATACATGTCGTAAAAGAACACTCAATTACAAATTGAATTGGGAGGTTGCGGCTTTGCCACCCTCTATGAAACGAGAGATTTGCGTTTCAGGCCCGCAAAGACCGCCAGGCTTTTGCGACTTATCGGAAGTGACGCCGATCCAGGTTAAATTGGCCCTAGGGCTGATGGGACCATTAGAACTTGTAATATTCTGAATTAGGCACATATACAGCTGAGGGGTGAACTAAGCATGCGATAGCGCGATATATCTCAAATCATCAATATAATAAATTGGGAAATTTCGTGTACGTCACCCATCTCAGGCGCGGAAATATTTCTGTTAAAGCCTTGAGGCGCCGCCGCTTCTAGGAAAGGCTACTCCGATCTCAGGTCATCCCGATCTTAGCGGTAAGATCCAGGAGGCCTCCATGACATTCGAGCACGCCGACGTGCGAACATCTTCCAAACCGTGGGGCAGCCACGATCTCAGACCTTGGAGCCGGTGCGGCAACACCGAAACCCCAATTGGCGAACTCAGGTTTGATCGCCCGGAGACCCAGACCCCTGATCCGGCCTTGCTTTTCAAATTGCTCTTCACAAAGCAGAGATTGTCGATTCAGGTTCACCCTCAGGACGCCTTTGCGCATTCTATGGGGATGGCCAACGGCAAGACCGAGGCATGGTATGTGCTGTCGGCGGAAGACAGCGCCCAGGTCGCCATAGGGTTGAAGCGGACGCTGACCCGGCCGGAGTTGCGAGGCGCGATTGCGGACGGATCGATTGCCGACCTTGTCAAATGGCAGACAGTGGCCGCTGGCGATGTGTTTTTCATTCCCGCCGGAACCATCCACGCCATTGGCCCCGGTCTCGTTATGGCCGAAATCCAGCAGAGAAGCGATACGACATTCCGCCTCTTCGACTACGGGCGGTCGCGCGAGCTTCACATAGACCAGGCGGTGGCCGTGGTTGATCTGGGGCCGGCGAAACCAGATAAGATCCCCACGTATCTTACCGTCGAACGGATGAAACTTGTATCCTGCGATTTTTTCGTCCTGGAAAGGATCGATCTTCCGCCAAACGCAAATTGGGAATTGCAGGCGCAGCGGGAGACCTGGGCCCTGGTCACAGCGGGTGACGCAACCATGGGTTCGCTGCGTGCCGGTGTTGGAGATGCATTCTTTGCCGAAGCGGATCGAGCCGTCATCAATGTCGGGCCCAGTGGACTGACGGTTCTGCTAGCCTATGCCGACAGCGCACCTCAGCCCGGACTGCTGCGCGATCTCGATGATCGTAAACCTGATTTTGCGATCCGCGATTCACCGCAGGTGGGCATCTCATCAAGAAAACCCGCCAGCGTGTCGCTCCGCTCCACGGAGGGTCACCTATGACCAGCTTCAAGAATACCCATCTCAAGAATATTGCCTTCATCGGCAATTCATTGCCCCGCCGCTGCGGGATCGCAACCTTCACGATCGACCTGCAGCAGGCCATTTCAAAATCACTTGCCGGTGTGGAGACCGCGATCGTCGCGATGACGGATCATGGTCACGCCTATGACTATCCCGCCAGCGTCTGGCTTCAGATCCCCGACGAAAATCCGCAGGATTATGTCCGTGCGGCGGAAGCTCTGAATGCCGCTCGGTTCGACGTCGTCTGCCTTCAGCATGAGTTCGGAATTTTTGGCGGCGAGGCCGGAAGCCATATCCTCGCGCTGCTTTCGCGGCTGGAGATGCCGATCGTGACCACGCTGCACACTGTGCTAGGGCAGCCCAGTCCGGCTCAACGCCGCGTCCTCACAGAGATCATCGACACATCTGCCAAAATCGTGGTGATGGCGGAAAAGGGCCGGGCGCTGTTGCGCGAGGTGTACGGTGTTCCCAACGACAAAATCGAAGTGATCGCTCATGGGATTCCGGACATTGCCTTCTGCGAGCCCGACCTGGCAAAGATGAAGCTCGGATTCGAGAGCCGGTCCGTCATCCTGACGTTCGGGCTGCTGTCGCCTAACAAAGGCATTGAGATCATGATCGATGCCATGCCGCTGATCCTGAAGAGCCGGCCCGACGCCGTCTACGTGGTGCTGGGCGCAACCCATCCCAATCTCGTCCGCGACGAGGGGGAAGCATACCGTGAAAGCCTAATTGCCCGCGCATTGGATCTCGGAATTGAGAACCACGTGGTATTCCTCGATCAGTTCGTCGACCAGGCAACGCTCCTGGACTTCATTTCCATGTGCGACGTCTACGCCACGCCTTATCTGAACGAGGCCCAAATGACGTCCGGTACTCTGGCCTACAGTTTTGGTCTGGGGAAAGCGGTCGTCTCGACACCCTATTGGCATGCGCGCGAACTTCTGGCGGATGGACGCGGGATCCTCGTTCCCTTTAGTGATGCGGAGACAATTGGCAGTGAGATCGCGACTTTGCTCACCGACAGTGCCCGGCGAAATGCCATGCGCGTGCGGGCCTATGCGAGTAGCCGGTCGATGACATGGCAAAGAACGGCGGAGCGGTATCTCTCGCTGTTGGGGGACGCCACCACCCAGCGCAGATCCCACATCAACGCACTCGTTTCGAGTGGTTTTGCCTCGGTGCGAGAGCCTCCTGCTTCTCCCGAGCCGCAACTGGCCTATCTTCTGTCGATGTGTGACGACACCGGGCTGTTCCAGCATGCCGTCCACTCGGTGCCCGACCGTTCGCACGGTTATTGTGTCGACGACAATGCGCGCGCTTTGCTTCTGGCGGTCGCTCTCAACACACCGGGCGAGAAGCTCCTGCCGGAGCCATTGACGACGCGCTTTGCGTCTTTCGTGCAGCACGCATGGAATCCCGACGAAAAGCATTTTCGCAATTTCATGAGTTTCGATCGTCGCTGGCTCGAAGACAGAGGTTCCGAAGACAGCCATGGCCGAACACTATGGGCTCTGGGAGAGTGCGCCCGCAGCGATATCAATCCCTCCCGGAGACGATGGGCGGCCGGCCTGTTTGCCGAAGCCCTGCCGACCGCGGAAGGCTTTCTTTCGCCGCGGGCCTGGGCCTTCACGCTGCTCGGGCTGGACGGCTATTGCGCGATACGCGGGGAAGACCTCTTCGCCAGACACATGCGACTGTTTTTTGCAGACCGTCTCATCGATCTGCTCGATCGCGTGGAGACCGAGGACTGGGTCTGGTTTGAGGAAAGTCTCTCCTATGACAATGCGCGCCTACCTCAGGCGCTGATCTTGAGCGGGCTTGCCAGTGAAACCCCGGCCTATGTCGCTGCCGGGCTGAAGGCCTTGCGCTGGCTCATGATCTTGCAGACTGGGCCTCTCGGCCATTTCAGGGCAGTCGGAACGGACGGTTTCCTCGACCGGCGAATGCCGCCGAAGAGTTTTGATCAACAGCCCGTCGAAGCCGCGGCCACCATCTCTGCCTGCCTGGCGGCGTGGCGCGCTGACCACGACAGCGAATGGAAAAACGATGCAGCACGCGCATTTGCCTGGTTCTTGGGCAGCAACGATCTGTCGCTGCCGCTTGTCGATCTCGACACAGGCAGCTGCCGAGATGGGCTGCACCGCACACGGGTCAACGAGAACAGAGGTGGTGAATCCGTCGTCTCCTATCTGCTGGGGCTGGTGGAAGTTCGCAAGCTCGCGCGCATAAGCGGTCACCCCGTAACATTCGTTCCGCCTCATGCCTTGAGTGCTTGAAGTTCAATCCAGATAAAATCGAGATCGCTTTGTCACATGCCACTTTTCTGAACCGTCAGGCGCTTTTCCTGCGTCCCGATCCCACGCGCGTCGTCGTGCGCCCGTTCAAGCCAGCGACCGAGCCACGGGATCTCAATCCGACGGATAAGACGCGAGCGAACCATATCGTCGATCGGATTTTGTCGCTCGATCACGAAACGACGGAGAGCCTGCTCGCCGACGTCCTGGAAAATTTCGAGGGTCGCCACCGGAACCTGCTTGCGACATTTGAAAATCGGGCGAGCGACATGGAGGAGGCATTCACGCCTCACGTCGAGTTCACCAAGGTGCAACGTCAGCTCGTCGGCGCCTATTTTCTGAATGAATATTCCTTCGAGGCATCGGCGTTGTTCAATCCAAGCATCGTTGTGCATCCGGATCAGTGTGGAGTCCCGCAGGGCCGTCGGCGGTTCATCCTCAGCCTGCGCGCGGTGGGCGAAGGACATGTGTCCTCGCTGACATTTCGAACCGGATTGATCGCGGCGGATGGAAGCGTGGAAATAGAGCCGACTGCGCGGCTCGCCTCCACTCCGACAGTGCATACACGGATATCGGACCCCCTCGGCGAGCCTGTCGAACTGAGCTTCAGCGCCCAGCAACATATCAGCGAACGAGTGATTTTTCCGATCACGCCAGCACAATCGAACGGCATCGAGGATGCCCGCTTCGTGGCCTTCGAGGATAACGGGCAGACAATGTTCTACGCGACCTATACAGCATATAGCGGCAAGGGCATCCGCTCCGAATTGCTCGAGACCAGCGATTTCATATCCTTTCGCATGACCCGGCTCGGAGGATCGGCGGCAAGAAACAAGGGAATGGCCCTGTTCCCTCGCAAAATAGATGACCGCTATGCGATGATCGGACGACAGGACAACGAGAACCTCTATCTCCTCTATTCCGGCGACCTCTATTCCTGGGATGGAGGGGAATTGATCTTGCAGCCCAAATTCCCGTGGGAGTTCGTTCAGATGGGAAACTGCGGCTCACCGATCGAGCTCGACGAAGGATGGCTCCTACTGACCCATGGTGTCGGCGCCGTCCGCAAATATGCGATTGGCGCAGCGCTGCTCGATAAACAGGATCCGTCGAAGGTCCTCGCCCGCTCGAGCGAACCGCTGGTGCGGCCGGAGCCCTCGGAGCGGGAAGGGTATGTGCCGAACGTCGTTTACACCTGCGGCGCCATGCGCCACAACGACCAGATCGTCCTGCCATACGCGGTATGCGACACGTTCTCGAATTTCTCGACGATCAAGATTGCAGATCTTCTGCGAACGCTCGACGGCTGAGCCATTTGGGTTCCGCCGCTGCGTTGAACTATATTCGTCCGCAGCTTTTTTGCTTTTCGAAGACGCTGAATTGACATATTTGGGTTGTTTTGTCCTCTTTCTGTCAATCGGCGTCCAAAATTGGGTCTGACTCATTCTCGATGATGTTTCGGATTCTACTGGCCTGGTTCTTGAAGGAGAATCAGCGCCATGGGAGCCTATTTTCAGCCTTCCGATTTAATCCCTGCCGAGTTGAACGTGGAGGCAGTGCATCACAGACCCGATGTGATCGTCGTCACCGCACATGGTCAGTCCCGAGGTTGCAGGTGTCCCGAATGCGGCACGACCTCCCATCGTGTTCATAGTCGCTATTCTCGGATTATTACCGATCTGCCGTGTGCGGGCCGAAGGATCAAATTGCACCTGACGGTCCGACGCTTCGTCTGCAATGTCGTCCATTGCCGCCGAAAGATTTTCGCCGAGCGTTTCGGTAATGGCGTGATCCGACCATGGCCCGCCGGACAGCGCGCCTGGAGATCTTGGTTCACCATCTCGCTTTGGCATTGGGTGGTCGGCCAGCAGCACGGTTCGCAGATCGTCTCGGGTTACCGGTTAGCAATGACACGCTGCTTCGAACCGTTCGCCGATATGATCGCCCACCACCGCCGCCGCCAGCCGTCATCGGCATTGATGACTGGGCGTGGCGTCGCAATCACCGATATGGCACTATCATCTGCGATCTGGAACGGCGAAAGACGATCGCGTTGTTGCCCGACCGAGAACCCTCGACCGCAAAGGCTTGGCTGGTCGAGCAGCCGCAGATCGAAATCGTCGCACGAGACCGCGGCGGCGGGTATGCGCAGGCCGCTGCACAAGCCCTGCCACACGCCGAACAGGTCGCCGACCGCTGGCATCTGATGGAAAACGCCAGCCACGCCTTTCTTGACGCCGTTCGCAAGTCGATGCGGCAGGTCCGCATTGCAATCGGCACAGCAACTGTAAATCCAAAGCTTCTGACAGCCGCCGAGCGACTGCAATATGAGGGATATCTGCGGCGTGAAGAGGCAAACGCCGTCATCCGTGGTCTCGTCAGCGAAGGCGTATCCATCAAGGAGATCGTGCGCAGAACCGGGCACAGCCGAAAGCTGGTTCGCAGTGTCGTCCGTGGTCAGCGGACCGACATCTTTCGGATCCGGCAAACTTCCCTGGAACCGCATCTCCCTTGGCTTGAAGCGCAATGGGACGCCGGATTGCGGAACGGCGCTGAACTTTGGCGGCAGCTTCGGTTGGCTGGCTTCGGCGGCGGTCTCCGTGTTGTCACCGAATGGGCAACGCGGCGAAGGCGTGCCGAAAAGGCCGAGAACGGACTCGGACATGCGCCGGCCGCACGCACTATCGTCCGCCTGATGACGCTTGAACGCAACAACCTGACCACGGCTCAAACGATGACAGTCGCCGCCATCGAAGAGAGGCTACCGGATCTTGTCGAGGCCAGGGATGTCGTCGAGAGCTTCCACAAAATGCTGCGCAGCAAGTCTAAAGATAATCTGGAACCTTGGATCGACCGCGCGGCAAGAAGCCTGGTCGCGTCATTCGCCAACGGCGTCATCAGCGACCGGGCAGCGGTCCAGAATGCAATAACTTCGATGTGGTCGAACGGCCAGACTGAGGGCCAGATCACCAAGCTCAAACTCATCAAGCGGCAGATGTACGGCCGCGGAAAGCTGGATCTGCTCGAAGCACGTATTGTCGGAGCGCCCTGATGTCATCGAGATTGCGTCAGACCCCAAAATTCACCCCTTATCGGCATCCAATTTCATATGTAGAACGGCCCGGTTGGCAAGGTTTTTCAGCGCAAATCGCCTCCGGACGGTGCAGTCATATGTCCGGCCTGTGAGCGCGGTCATTGACCGCTGGCCACGATGAGATCCGCGATGTCGATCGCCTAATCAGTTTTGCGCGCTTAAAGGCGCAGTGAGTCAGACGGTCTGATCGACATCGAGGTATCGCCCCTCGGGTTCATCACGCTTTCGTACCTTGCCGCTTTATCCCGACGCAGAAACGCCGGGAATTCTGTTCCTACACCTCTGCCATCGCTGGCGCTTGGTATGTGCCGCCCTTGACCAAAATCGCCCATATCGTGCGGGCCATCTTGTTAGCCAAGGCCACGGCTGCCACTTTGTAGGGGCGTCCTCCCATTATTGAAACGACCCAGCCAGGTAGCTTTGAACCTCTGCGAGCCTGTTTCAGAATCGATGTAGCACCGACAATCAGTAGAGTTCGTAACTGCTTATTGCCGCGCTTCGAGATCTTGCCAAGCCGCTCCTTCCCTCCGCTGGAGTTCGCTCTTGGCGTGATGCCGATCCAGGCGGCCAAATCCCGCCCTGTTCGAAAGGCTGCCGGATCCTGAACCGCGGCACGAACAGTCGCTGCAATAATAGGACCGACGCCGGGGATGGTTGTTAAACGACGTGCGGCATCATCAGCTTTCACTGCTGCGACAATCTTACTGTCGAGCACCTCAACCCTTTCTGTCAGCCGTTCGATCTGATCGGCCATCTCCAAAAGCGCAGCTCTGGCCGAGTTTGGTAGACGGCCGTCACGATCGTCGCGCAAAATGGCGACGAGCTTTGCAATACTGGTCATGCCGGCCGCGGCGACGATCCCGAGCTCGGCCATATGAGCACGCATCGCATTCGCCGTCTGGCTTCGCTGACGCACGAGTAACTCTCGGGTCTTCAAAACCATCCCGGCAGCCTGCTCCTCAGGTGATTTGATAGGCACGAAGCGCATTGTCGGGCGCGTCACCGCCTCGCAGATCGCCTCCGCATCCGCGGCGTCGGTCTTGTTACGTTTGACGTAGGGCTTCACGTACGCTGGCGGCATCAACCGCACCGTATGACCAAATTCGCCGATCGCGTTGGCCCAGTAGTGGGCACTCCCGCATGCTTCCATTTCGACAAGGCATGGTTCGATATGACGAAAGAACTCCAACACCTGTGATCGCCGCAAGGCACGTCGGACAGCGATATGTCCGTCTTCAGTGATGGCGTGGACTTGAAAGACTGACTTGGCCAAATCCAGTCCGATTGTAGTAATCTTCTCCATGGAACGGTTCCTTCTGTCTTGTGGCGATTGGCGTCACCACGATAGGCATCTTGGATGCCGGTGCGAAGGGCCGTTCCACACCATCAGTTTTGATGCTGATGCTGCCTTGCTGGTTTCCACAAAGGAATCAGCATGATGAGCCGCAAGTTTCGCCCCTCTGATTTGGTTCCGGCAGGCTTCATCGCCGAACGCATCACCCACATTGACGATGAAACCTGCATTTTGCTTTCCCCGAGCCGGCGCTACCGCGGCTTGTCCGGCATGCGGACGGATGTCGCGAACGGTTCGAAGTCGCTATTGCCGCCAGGTAGCGGACCTTCCCCTCTCTGGGAAACGCGTCAGGCTGCTCGTGCAGACACGAAGGTTCGCTTGTGATGCCGTGCTTTGCGGGAGGCAGATATTCGCTGAGCGGTTTGGCAATGTGCTACCGCCCTATGCCAGACGAACTGGACGTCTTGAGCATGTCATCCACCATTTGGCGCTTGCGCGTGGAGGACGCCCGGCGGCGCGTTTTGCCCAGCGGCTGATGCTTCCCGTCAGCAACGACACCTTGCTGCGCGTCATCCGCAGGCAAGGACTACCAACGTCGACCCTGCCCTCGGTGATTGGCATCGACGACTGGGCCTGGCGGCGCAATCATCGCTACGGCACGATCGTGTGTGACCTGGAGCGTCGGCGGCCGGTTCGTCTGTTGCCGGACCGTGAGCCGGCGACGGCGGAAGCTTGGCTGCGGCAGAACCCCCAAATCCAAATCATTGCCCGCGACCGCGGCGGTGCTTACGGGCTCGCGGCGGCAAAGGCGCTGCCGGATGCGTTGCAGGTCGCTGATCGACGGCATTTGATGGAGAATGCCAGCCGTGCGTTCCTGGACGCTGTCCGCAAATCGATGCGGCAAATCCGCAAGACACTCGGTGCAACACGCATCAATCCCAAGCTCCTGACCGCGGCCGAACGCCTTCAATACGAAGGCTATCTCCGGCGCGAACAGACGAACGCGACCATCATTGCGCTGGCGAAGGACGGTGTCACGATCAAGGAAATTGTGCGCCGTACCAGTCTTAGTCGCGGCTTGGTCCGCCAGGTGTTCAGAGGGCTACGAAACGATGTCTTTCGGTCCAGAGAAAGCTCGTTGGAGCCCTATCTCGAATGGCTCGACGCGGAATGGGCGGCCGGCAAGCGGAACGGCACTGAGCTATGGCGGCGACTGAGAACACAGGGCTTTCGTGGTTCGCGTCGGGTCGTGAGTGAATGGGCCACACGACGGAAGCGGGCCGACAAGGCGATGCGGACTCGTTGACCCGCATTCCCTCCGCCCGAACGATTGCCCGCCTTTTGACAACCGGCAGAGACAACCTGACGAAATCCGAGACCGTCGTCATCGCCGCTATCGAAAGTGGTGTTCCCTTGCTCGTTACGGCTCGCGATATCATCACCGACTTCCATCTTATGATCCGGTCCAAGGAGGAAAACCAGCTCGCGCCGTGGATCGACCGCGCTCGCAACAGTCTGCTTTCCTCCTTTGGCAATGGCGTGGCGAAAGACATGCAGGCAGTCCGGGCAGCGATCGTCTCACCATGGTCCAATGGACAAACCGAGGGGCAGATCACCAAGCTCAAGCTGGTAAAGCGCCAGATGTACGGACGCGGAAAGCTTGATCTTCTTCAAGCCCGCCTGATTGGCGCGACATGAGAGAAATTGCACCAAATCTGATGGTGTGGAACGGCCCTTCGCACCGGCATCCAAGATGCCTATCGTGGTGACGCCAATCGCCACAAGACAGAAGGAACCGTTCCATGGAGAAGATTACTACAATCGGACTGGATTTGGCCAAGTCAGTCTTTCAAGTCCACGCCATCACTGAAGACGGACATATCGCTGTCCGACGTGCCTTGCGGCGATCACAGGTGTTGGAGTTCTTTCGTCATATCGAACCATGCCTTGTCGGAATGGAAGCATGCGGGAGTGCCCACTACTGGGCCAACGCGATCGGCGAATTTGGTCATACGGTGCGGTTGATGCCGCCAGCGTACGTGAAGCCCTACGTCAAACGTAACAAGACCGACGCCGCGGATGCGGAGGCGATCTGCGAGGCGGTGACGCGCCCGACAATGCGCTTCGTGCCTATCAAATCACCTGAGGAGCAGGCTGCCGGGATGGTTTTGAAGACCCGAGAGTTACTCGTGCGTCAGCGAAGCCAGACGGCGAATGCGATGCGTGCTCATATGGCCGAGCTCGGGATCGTCGCCGCGGCCGGCATGACCAGTATTGCAAAGCTCGTCGCCATTTTGCGCGACGATCGTGACGGCCGTCTACCAAACTCGGCCAGAGCTGCGCTTTTGGAGATGGCCGATCAGATCGAACGGCTGACAGAAAGGGTTGAGGTGCTCGACAGTAAGATTGTCGCAGCAGTGAAAGCTGATGATGCCGCACGTCGTTTAACAACCATCCCCGGCGTCGGTCCTATTATTGCAGCGACTGTTCGTGCCGCGGTTCAGGATCCGGCAGCCTTTCGAACAGGGCGGGATTTGGCCGCCTGGATCGGCATCACGCCAAGAGCGAACTCCAGCGGAGGGAAGGAGCGGCTTGGCAAGATCTCGAAGCGCGGCAATAAGCAGTCACGAACTCTACTGATTGTCGGTGCTACATCGATTCTGAAACAGGCTCGCAGAGGTTCAAAGCTACCTGGCTGGGTCGTTTCAATAATGGGAGGACGCCCCTACAAAGTGGCAGCCGTGGCCTTGGCTAACAAGATGGCCCGCACGATATGGGCGATTTTGGTCAAGGGCGGCACATACCAAGCGCCAGCGATGGCAGAGGTGTAGGAACAGAATTCCCGGCGTTTCTGCGTCGGGATAAAGCGGCAAGGTACGAAAGCGTGATGAACCCGAGGGGCGATACCTCGATGTCGATCAGACCGTCTGACTCACTGCGCCTTTAAGCGCGCAAAACTGATTAGGCGATCGACATCGCGGATCTCATCGTGGCCAGCGGTCAATGACCGCGCTCACAGGCCGGACATATGACTGCACCGTCCGGAGGCGATTTGCGCTGAAAAACCTTGCCAACCGGGCCGTTCCACATATGCGTCAGAGCCAAATTTGCACGCCGAAACACATCTTTCAGCTAAATTACAAAATCGGCTGCGAAATCTCTTTCGTTTCGACCATTTCGGTCCTCGCAATGGAGGCCAATCACCAACATGTGTGGCGCCCGGCCTCCGAATGAAGTCGGTGCAAGGAAAAGCGTCCGTCAGCCTTTTCCCAAGCGGGAGCAACCATTGCCATCAGGATCTGATTTAAGCGTCGATCCGATTGCAGCGCTGAGCCAGCCGCTGCGCACGCGGGGACGATCTACGTGTTTGATCCCTCTTCACTCTCAGGCTTTTTCGTTACCTCCTCGGCACGCCTCCGGCTTCCCGGATGGCGATTCCTACTGTGATCAGTCCGAGCCTGCTCGAGTTCACCCATTGTGGGAAGATCCCGGACAACAGGACGCTTATCATCTGCCTCAGTGTTTCGGCGCTTTGTGACCCGATGCCGCGGGTTCTTTGCTTCATGGAATAGGTCAACTGCGCTCGCTTCCTCAGGCGGCGCGGCGAGGTCGGTGCGTGCTGCGATGGCATAGGCAATTAATTCCTTCGCGGAGGGATTGCCGTGCGGACGTTTGGCGTTGGCGCCGAAGTCGTGGCGGTCACTGCCAGTAGTGAGCTTGGCGTTGTCATGTCTCGACATTTCAAATGCCTCCTTTTTTCCATTATGAAGTCATAAGCCTGCCGTTCGCGGCGAGGCGCGGCAGGGCTCCTACTTGTCGAGCAGGCTAGAATCAAAGCCACTGCGCCGCTGCAAGCTATTTAATGGGTCCTGTGCCTAGCGTCGGTGGTGTATATTTCTGCAAAATCCGATATTGTTACTTGCCTATCTCGTATTTCAGGAGAGTGTCGCAATAAAAAGGCGGATTATACTTTATTGGATGGCCAGTTTAATTATCCGTCGTTAATATTCCAATTTGATCAAATTGAATCCGAATAAAACTTTTATTTCAGGATTTCGTCCCAGCCGTGACGCAATTGGGGCATAAGCGTTCCCTATCAAAGTTTGGCCCTGTGGCTCTCTCGCCGGTGTCAGAGACTTGAGGATCATCAACGCTCCGAATTCCGATCGCCGCGCCATGCCCTGTAGAGATATATTCGCTGAGGTTGGCCGCCTTTAACCGTTGCCATGTCCGACATATCATCCACGCACGACGAACACTATCGTCCACTTCTCCGCCCCTTTCGCGCTTCCCGATCTTGTTGGTAAGATGCATCCCGCCGGCGATTACAAGACAGCGCAAGATGAGGAGCGGATCGAAGGCCTGTCGTGGCTTGCCTACCGCTGCAGAAACCTACATCCATCTGCCGTCGATTGCGCAGCGCAGCCGCTTGCGCAGGATCGTCCGGATGGAGCCGACGGCGCTCGCTGATCTTGGCAGCGGCGAACGCGACGCAGGAGCCGCCCCAATGAACGCCATCGAAAACCGTGAGATAGCGGATACGATGCGGCCGCGCCATGGAGATAGTGCCGTTCTGACTTGCCTCATAAATCCGGCGACAGTTCATTGTGAACCTTGCGCACGCCGTGGGTCCTCAGTGTAATCTCCTCAGCCCGTGACACCTCCGCTTTCAAATGCACCCATCCGGCCAGTGTGATGTCGCGGCCGCGCGCGGTGACGAAGATATAGCTGGGGTCGAGATCGCCGGCATGGGCGAGCGCGCTATAGACGGTCGATTCAAGATCGCCCTGGTCGGGACAGTGGGTCGCCACGCGGCCTGCGACACTGAGATGTTTTCTATCGACTGACATTGGCTCCTGCACTGCCTTTCCGGGTGTAAAGTCTACCGGCGGATATCGTGCACCGTCAGGGTATATCGGTCTTTTCCGCCGCGGCCGTAGGCATGGGTGGCCGCTTCCAGAATGATCTCGCGCGCTGTGTCGAAGGCTCTCAGGCACTCGTTCTCGGAGCGGCCGGGCTGGCTCGCGATCCGCAAGGCATTAGCCTCGACTAGAAACCGCACTTCAAACACGCCGTCATAACCGGAAAAGCGGACCGCATTGCGGCTCTCATCAAAACTGCGGCTTTTATTCGGAAAGGTCAGTGTCACGCATTCTCTCCTGGAGGTTTAGTAATGCCCGACCCATTCTGACTGTCGCGGAACAGCTATTGGGGACGAAGTAGCCGGCTCGTCTGACAGGCTTTGTCGGCTGCCGGTTTGCTACTGATGCGGAAACACTAACATCCGCAAACGGTTGCACCTTCGCAGTTCCGCTCCGAATAGAAATATGGGGGCGCGGCATTCGAATTGCAATGTAGGGCAGAAGGAGACCGCGTGTCGGGTGGCCAGATCCGCCGTCTGCGCTTGGTGGTGACAATGGTCCCCGCTAATCGCGCTACCTAGGCTTAATTCTGTAGGATCGCTGAAGGCGATGATCCGGGGGCTTGACCGTCGCCGACATGCTGGAGATGATTGCATCGAACTTGCCGGCGATAAGCCCGTGGATCATGCCGCCGAGGGGCTGGATGACAGGAAATTTGGTCGTTCTGCGTCTGTAGTTCCTTCCGAGGCGTCTACTCTTTGCTTTCCGAAAGGAAAAAAGTGCAGGCTGAAAACATCATCAGCCGTTTTGAGAGCGAGGGAGGGCGCCGGACAGTGGACTTCTGCTGATCTTTAATCGCTCATGCAGGCACCATTGCGAAGCTGGTACGGACGATTGCAGTCCCAGCCGTTGCCTGTCGAGTTAAGATGTGCGTTTTCGGGAACCTTGACCGGCAGGCATTGATTGCTCGTCGTCTCGAAGCCTCGGTCGCATTTCCATTTCTGCCCGTAGGGCATGTCGACTAAGATGGCATTCTCCGGAACCTGGACGGCGACACATGCCTGATCCTTGTTTTCAAAGCCTCTATCGCACCTCCACTCATTTCCGCCGGTTGTCAGATAGGCGTGGGCGGGGAGTTCAAGCTTGAGGCATGCTTGTTGTGTCGCGCGAAAACCTCTTTCGCATTCCCAGCCGGACCCTGTGGTGGTATCGGACAGGAATGCATTCTCTGGGACTTTGATAAGGTCGCAACCCACATTTGTTTGGCGGTAACGACGGAGGCATCTCCAGCGGTCGCCGGAAGATGGGTCGAGATATGCATTGGTCGGAATTTGGACGGTGAGGCACTGGTCCCCCTTCTCGAGAAAGCCGTAATGGCAATTCCAGCCCTTGCCAAAGGAGGAGTTTGTCAGAAACGCGTTGGCTGGAAGCTTCACCTCGAAGCAGGCATCACCCTGCCTTCGAAAACCCCGATTGCATTCCCAGCCGGAGCCGTAGCGGCTTGCCTGGGCATTTTCAGGCGCCGGCCTTGCCGCCTGGCCGAACGCCGAGGAGCTGAGTCCCGATGAAGATAGCAGGAGGACGGTCATCGTCAGGGCTAGCGCCCTGTAATATGATTGACGCATGAATTGTCTCCAAAGGCCTGCATCTTCGATGCAGGTCCGATTTTCCAGATAAAATGCTGATAGGCAGTAAAGAGGGAAAGCAGATATGTGCGAGCTACCAAGGCCTTGGGTTTTCTCAGCTTTCTGAGTAAAGATGCGCGTCGGCCATATCTCAAGAACGACAGAGTGACGAGAATGAAGCTGCCCCTATGGATTTTTCGATTGCCTCGATGCATGCTTTCGCCGTTGGTGTTCATGAGCATTTCTAGATATAAGCAGGAAGTAAGCATATGAGGATCGGAACGTCATCGCGTCCTCCTCTTGTCGGGGCTAGGGCGCGCTCATGTCCCTCGGGCGGCAGCGCCCTGACCAGTTGCAGCCGACATCGCACCCTGGGCTCCATTTCCGCCTTTGGCAAGCAAGGTTTTTACTGTTCAATGTGGTGCCTTGAAAGAGGCTGAACAAATCTCATATATACTTCACGCTTTAGGCCTTTCGGCTACCTGATCCTCCCGGCTGCATCGGTCGCTTGGTAAACCCCGATTTTGCGAACATTGCGAATTTCGGCGTACTGGCTGGAGCGGTTCGTTCCGAATGTTTTCGTCCGGCAGCCAAGGGTACCTTAGTGACCAATACCACCCGCCGCAAGGATTAGGTTATGACCGTTTTCGACTATAGTGCCGGCGCGGGGCTTTACCCGTGCAAGACAATTAACAGAAAAAGCAGCCTCGGTTACAAAAGGTTTGATTCCGTGGCCGAAGCTCTTCGCTTTGCGATCGAGGACATGCCGGCCTCTCTCCTTCGGGGATCCGTGCTCGAAGTCGAGGAGGCGCGCTTTGATGGTTTGCAGATGCGCAAACTCTATGAAGCCAAGGCATATCCTCTGACGCGGCGGAAGTTGTGAGGCGGTATTTCGGGCCTTTCAAGACATTTTATCTGTGTGTCAACGCTTTAGCGCGTTCCACGGCAGCAGCGCATCGATTCTCTCTGCCTGTGACCGCTCACTAGAGGCGGTGATCGTTGCAATTAGGTGGACGAATGGATCGACGGAGGGGCGATGTCGGGATGAATACGCGGAGGATATAGCTTGACGATGCCGCCAAGCTGACTTTCGAAGTCAGTGACGGAGTGCAGCCGATGCAGCTCTATTGCGCCGCGATGCCAACGCTTCGTGCCAGGGCCGTCCATGTCGAGCTCTCACCGCGGCCCGCCAGCTGCAAGCCGCGCGATCGATGGCTCGCCGAGAGCAGGCATCATCATGCTGTGGTCCGTGACGGGAAAGAGCGGCTGCTGGGGCTAAGGCGCGCTGCGCGCCTCAAGACTTCGATCCCGTCAGCGGCTGCGAGGTCCGAACGGCGGACCCGTTCAGCGCTTCGCGCAAGCCGTCGAGGACATTCAGAGAAACTCGACGCAAGAACGAGCCTGTCCCGCACAGTGTTGACTCCGGAAGGAGAGGGCGATTGCAAAGTCTTCATAGTGCGGATTGCGCTACGCGGCCTCTCCGGCCTTCTCATGACGAAATCCTCGCGAGTCCCATCCAGTGTCTTTAAGGCGGAGAGAATGTCCCGACAGTGGATCGGAGACGCGACGCGGGAGGGTGACGGAGTTCGTGATTGGATTCGACCGCGTGCAGGTCAGACGCCCACGATGCCGAAAAACGGGTGAAGAAAATCTCCAGGTGCCAAAGAGATTGTTTCACTCTTTTCAGCATTCAAGAGGATAAGCGGGCAGCCCTGGCACCGACGCAAAACATAGCGCGATCGCGGTCGGCGCGCAGAGTTTTGGGGTGTCACAACAAACGGCTGAGCGGGGAAAGCCCGGTTTGGGTTCTCGACCAGCTTGCAGTCAGTCCTCAGCGTCGGAATAGTTTTTGTATTGTAGCTTCTCGAGCGACGCATCCAACCTAAGGATGAGCCCTGTCCGCGCGTAATCAACAGCGACTTCTCCGAAGGCTGAGAGACTGGAGGTAATGAGCCGGCACCCGAACCCCTTCTTTCTCGGAGCTTCCACCGCGGGGCCCTCCACCTCCTGCCAGCTGAAGTTCAGGCGCTTGTCGCCCAACTCGTCGCGCACCGACCATTCGATTTTGATAGTGCCGGAATCTTGCGATAGTGCACCATATTTGTTGGCGTTGGTGGCGAGTTCGTGCAGCACAAGGGAGAACGCAAGCGCCGCCTGGGGGCCCAATTCAATCGCAGGACCACTTGCTTTGAAACGTCCTGACGTCTCAAGTCCGAGATTAGTCGCGGTCGCTTCGACAATTGTCGCCAAGGCCGTGCCCAGCCAATTCTGCTGCAGCAAAATGTCGTGTGCTTTCGAATAGGCATTGATGCGGGCCGAGATCGCTTGTTCTGCCTCCTCCAAGGAGCTGGCGTTTCGGAAGGATTGAGTGGTGATGGCCTGAACGACCGCCAGCGTATTCTTGATGCGGTGAGAGAGTTCATGCATCAGAACCCGCTGTCGCTCCTCATTCTCTCTCTGCTCGGTCTGGTCCCTGAGTATCTTTACGAAACCCTCCACATGGCCCTCGTCCGAGGTCAACGCCATCATCTGACCCGAGGCCCAGAATAACGAGCCGTCCTTGCGAACGTGCCAGCGCTCATCGTTGCCATGACCTTCCGCCAAAGCGGCGGCCATCTCCCCTTCAAGGATACCCGCCTGCAGGTCTTCGTGCGTAAAGATTACTGCTGCGGGCCTGCCGATAATCTCAGTCTCATTCCATCCGAGGATCCGGCGCGCGCCCTCGTTCCACGTGGTCACAAGGCCATTCAAATCCGTCGAGATGATCGCATATTCGATCGCGCTTTGGAGGATGGCTTCCAGAAAACGCTCTCGGGAGCGGCTGGAATCGGAAAAGAGTTTCATGATCATGGGATGCGCCTGATCCCTTCAGGATCTGCAAGCCGACAGGGCCCTCATCCTATTTCTATACCAGCGCCGTCGCGTTGGCAAAGGGCTAGCCGTGACAGGCTGTCGGGCAAGCTGGGAGGGGCAGCGCGAAAGTGCAAACGGATAGCCTCTCGGAAACAAAGGGACGCGACCTGCGTTATCGGGCTACCTCATATGAAGCGCGAACATGAAAAGCCATTCAACAAAAAAACTGCACGGGGATTTGCCTTCGGCATCATCGAAGGCGGCGTCCGCCGATCGGAAAGAGTTGGCAGCGATCGCCTTTGAACGCACCAGAATGCCGATTGTCATCACCGACGCGCGTACGCCGGATCTCCCGATCCTGCTTGCAAACAAATCATTCCTCGAACTGTCAGGCTACACCGCCGAAGAGGTGCTTGGCCGCAACTGTCGTTTCCTGCAGGGGCCCGCTACGTCTCCCATTGCCGTCGCGGAAATTCGCGTCGGTATCGCTGCAGAGCGTGAAGTGAATGTCGAGATTCTCAATTACAAGAAAAACGCGGAGCCGTTCTGGAATCGTCTGCACCTAAGTCCGGTCCATGGCGATGACGGACAGATTTTGTATTTCTTTGGATCTCTGATCGACACGACAGAGTACCGTCGCGTCGAAGCACTGGAGGCTTCCGAGCACCGCTTGCTCGGGGAGGTCGATCACCGCGCCAAGAATGTCCTCGCGATCGTAGACAGCATCGTCCGCCTTAGCAATGCTGATGACCCGGCGCTTTATGCCGCCGCTATTCAACATCGCGTGCAGGCGCTTGCCCGTGCCCATGCCTTGCTTGCCGAGCGAAGATGGGCAAGCATTTCCGTTGAGGAGCTCCTTCGCCAACAAGTGACGCCATTTTCAACAGGCCGGGCTTCCTTGGGTGGGCCGGATATCAAGTTGCCGGCGTCAATTGTTCAGCCCCTCGCGCGGCGCTCTTGCCGTTGCGCAAGGCACACTTTCGGTCAGTTGGATGCCCGGACCATCGGGCGGCGGCCTTCACATCCGATGGCATGAAACGGGCGCAGACGCTCCGCCTAAACCGGCAAAACGAGGTTTTGGCACGGTAATTATCGGTTCGATGGTCGAAAAAGCTTAAAGGGCGCCTTGAAAGAAACTGGGAGGATGAAGGGCTAGTTATTGAGATTGAAATCCCGCCTGCTGAATCGACCGCCGTATAGTTGGCAGGGCGAAAGCAACGTCAAGAACTGCGTCGATCGAAGGCTTCGCGTTTCGCTCACGTCGGGCTCCAAAGACGCGATATCGCGCCGCTTAAGATTGCAGACGCCGCGGAACTGCCAATCGAAAAGGTTTGCTGACCCGACCCACACGCGTGGCAAGCGCTCGCTATGATAGATGCTGTCTGATCAGCTTGATCAGGGCCTCAGCGGAGTAGGGTTTCTGCAACCAACCGATCGGCAAGGCTCCCGAGGCTCTTTCGCGGGTTTGGGCATCAGCATGAGCGGAAGCAAAAATCGAACGGATACCAAGCCTGGTAAACAACTCGATCGCCGCCTGGACGCCATCTCCGCGGCCGGCCAGCCGAATGTCCATGACGGCAAGGTCCGGACCGGATGACGTCGCGATGGATATTGCCTCATCGGCCGTTAATGCGATCCCGACCACTTCAAAACCTGCGTCGACAAGACGATTTTCGATCTCGAGCGCTATAAAGTATTCGTCCTCGACAATGAGAATGCGGGCTGGTTTTCCGGTTCCCCCCTCTTGTTTGGCGCTGCCGGCGGATCCGGTAATGGGGTCATCAGTGCTTTTCGTCGGCGGTCCGAACGAGGTCATAACTCAAGGGTGCTTTCTTTCTGAGATTGGCCGGTGAAACGGACGGTGGATCGTGCCCCCGGCCCTGGAGCAACCGAAAACGAGCCTCGCAGCTGCCGGACCAGTCCAGTGACGAGACCGGTTCCGGACGAACGTCGGCCGGTGTCCTTGAAATCGAAGCCAGGCCCCCCGTCGCGCACCGTCAGCACGAAGTCGTCCTCCGACCGCTTGAGCGATATCCATATTTCGCAATTGCCGGCGGCGTTACAGCCGTGCTTCGCCGCATTTGTGAGAAGCTCGTTCAGAATGAGAGCGAGAGGCATTGTGGCGTCATTCGTCAAGTGTCCGACGTCCACGTCGATCTGGAGCGTGACGTTGTCGGAGAACGCTTGCCTGGCGCTGTCGCACACGGCATTGACAAAGTTGGAAGCATCCACCTCGGAGCGGTCATGCTCGGTGTAAAGAGCCTGTTGCGCGGCAGCCATCGCTCCAACACGCTGAGCAGCATCACCGAGAACCTCGCGTGCCTCACGGCTGTTGCTTTCGCGCTCCGCCGAACGAATCAAGGCGTAGAGCATCATCATGTTGTTTTTGACGCGATGATTGAGTTCGTCGAGGAAGACCTTCTGATTGGTCTCGGCCAGCTTGCGGTCGCTGATGTCGACCAACATGTTCACCGCCCCTGTCAGCTCACCGTCGTCATTGCGCATAGGCGTGGGGAAGGGAAGGAACGGAAACATTGAGCCGTCGGGCCGCTGTGCCATGGCTTCCACGCCCCGAACGGGACGATTTTCCTTGAGGGCGATCGCCATCGGGCATTCGTGATGCGGTAGTGCCTGCCCATCGGCTGTAAATAGCCGAAAGGTCACACACCATTCGTCCTCGCCGATGATCGGCTCCCTGCCGGCCAATTCGGCGGCCGCACGGTTGAAGTATGTGATCCTGCCGTCTGCATCCGTGGTGTAGACGGCAGCCGGGAGTGCTTCGAGAACCTGACGCATTTCTTCATCTTTGCGCGCGAGTTGCCGCCTTACCCCCACGATCTCGGTAACATCCATGGTGAAGCAGCGGGTGTGAATGAATTCGCCATTGCGTATCCTCGCACTGGAAGTGGTTTCGACGTGCTTGATCGAGCCGTCCTTGGCTCGCATCCGGGCCGGAAAGCGGACGAGCTTTTCCCCGGCCGCCAGGCGCGGCAGCATCTCGTCGATGATGTCCGCGTCTGCATGAAACTCGGAAATCTTCCGGCCGATATATTCGTCGGCGGTGTAGCCGAGGAGATCCAGCTCCGCCTGATTGGCGCGCAAGATGATGCCGTCCGCCCCAATCAGATGCAGGGCGAGAGCTCCGTTTTCAAAAAAGTCCTCGTAATCTTCAGGGAAAACATCGGTTTGAGAGACAATGGGACTGCCACTCACCAGCTCAACCTTGCCCATCCGCTCTCCTCGACTCCCTCGATTAACCCCAACTTAACTCTGCTAAACCCGCCGAGTGTACGTTTGTTCCGCCGAGGTCATGCCAATCAGCATGATGTGCGAAACTCATCCGACCGATTGCGCAGATTGCCTGGTCTCCAGACCGCGTCAGCTGTCGGATCACGGCCGGTTTGATAAGTTGAGCGAGCGCCGCCGATCACTCGCCGAATAAGTTATCCATGTTTTCATAATCTCGTCCGATATCGGCGCCGGGCGAGTCCGCGAGACCGATGCGCTCTCATGGAGGAAGCAAGCGCCGAGACTATCGTCGAGACATTGGCAGAATTCTCCGGTCTCGATCTCTTCACGAGAAAGGAGATGGCGCGTGCCGTGAGACGCGCGATCGAAGCGTGGATCAGGAGGAGGAGGCATTTGAATCCTATGTCTTGGCCTGTCATGATCGGCTTCGAAATCGGGAGGTGCCAGATGCCCCGCACTCTGGCTTCTAACGCTCTCGCTGGCTCGCAAAGCGTTGTCGCATGTCGACCGGTCCCAGAGCCCGGTCGCGCTAAGGGCTGGACCGATCTAGCTCTGGCAGAGACTCCTCGAGCAGCGAGTTTGATGACGACTGAAATTCCGGTTGACCTCCTCAATTTTGTTCAGCCGGATCCAGGTCCGAATTCGATGACTTCCGGCCGCCCTCCAGCGGACCGGCCCGTTTTCGTATTCGGGATGTTGTGGTGAGCTATTCTCATCTCGAAATGCCTTCGGCTTGTATGCCGCCTATGCACTCCTTTCTCGTTGAGCAGGACAAGAAAAGCCGCAGCGAATTGGCGTTCCTGGCTACGCGCGCGCCGGAGCAGACTGCGTTGACTGGCGAGTCGGTCGCACGGCAATCCGGCGCCGTGTCCACGGAGTTTCCTCCGACGCCTGCGCCGAGGGCAATGAGAAAGTTCGTCCAGCTGTTCGAACACTCCGGCATGCAGCCTCCATCCCGTTGGTGGATGAGTCGACTGAGCTTGACGATAGCTGTTTCAGGCGCCGATAGGCGACGTAACTTGAACGGGACGGATCCCCTGTATCCGCTTTCGGTTTATTTCGAACTCCGCGGATGATTTCGAGGACGGTGGTGTTTTTCCGAAGTGCCGGCCGAGTTCGATAGAGAGGGCGGCGGGCGAGGTCATTCCGTCGTAATAAAGCTTGAACAGCAGTCTGACGGCAATGTTGTAATTTTTCGGATCTGCGAGGCTACTTGTGCAATCGTATCCTGCCTCGTCAAGGACGCCCTGCAATACAGCAAGGTCAGAGGTCCGCACAGACATGTTGAATTTGGAAGACATGCTGTCCTCCTTCATTTGGGGCGAAGGCAACAACCGTCCTCCACGCAGTAGCGCCCTGAGAAACAGCTACTGAAGACCTACCATGCGCCCAATCGATACAGCTAGCAAACTGAATGTTCCGGGATGAGCAAAAAGCGGTCAGGCTTGTGCGTTTCACAGTCATTTTGCAGTCATCGTTTTCCCAGCGCTTCGATAATCGCCAGGGCCAGAAGGATGTCAAACCTTCTACGCGAGATGTCTGTCTTGTTTGTTCGTCGCCTCTTCCAGCCGGCGAAATCGCTGCGATGCGAGGCTACCACCTCATGCCGTCCGGGGACTCTGAATGAAGTCGTGTTGCTCCAGCGCGGGAAAAGCTGATCGAGCGATTTCCGGTGCTGCTGCCCGACAGCATGCGGGCGATCACGCCTGCGATGGCGTGATCGCTGCAGGTCTTCGCAACGAGCCACCGGGCGGAATCTCAGCATCACCAAAGCCTAAGATGCGATGGACTTTCAAGGAGCGAGCCCTGATCGCCAATTCGGCATTCCTTACTCAACTGCCTCGCGGGGTCATCAATTCTTCTTGTCCGCAGGCGCGTCCACAGCTCGCGTGGCGCCCCCTTCGTTTTCCCATGATGCCAAAGCCTCAGGGTCGGCATGCAGTTTCCGCCGTCTCGAAGAGGGGTAGGCGTGCGCGGTAATCGTCGCCGCCTTGATGCGCCTTATCACCATCACCTCTTCGTGTTGGTCGCCATGTTCTGAAGCAACGAGATCTGCTGTCGCGTAGTCCGCGCGCTTGAGGATGGACCGGAGCCGCCAATTTTCGTCGCGTTTCGTCGGAATTCCGGTTGTGATGATTACTACCATAACCAGCCTCTCAAGATTAAACTTATGATGACGGCGAAGCTCGCCAAGATGGACGCCCTGAATAACAAGTCGCCGTAAGCCTCGATATGGGAAGAGCGCTTGAAGGTGGAAGACATCTTGTCCTCCTTTGATTGGGGCGAAGGGAGCCACCCCTTGATCGGCAGCGCCCGTTTCATCGGCTGCCGATATGCAAACATGCGCCTCTATTGCGCTTTATCCAAGGCAAATGCGACGAACGCAAGCCAAGCTACCATATAATTTTGTTGCGGAACCACTCGGTCACGGGACTAGAGGCACGGGCTCTGTCTCGACTTTCAGCGATGACAACCAAAGTGGCGGCCGCGACAGTACCGAGGCGGCCCCGAATTGAATCCTGCTTTCGCCCGCCTGTATGAGATAGTCTCTCATGACCTATTCCCCAAAGGACCAGGAACTCGCGCGCCGGCAAGTGATCATCGGCAGATGATTTGCGATTAGCAGAGCCTGATCGACGGAATGTTGACGCGAGGTCAGCCCGCTAGGCTGGCGCGCGAAAGGCAAAGGATTTGCGCAGCCATTGCTTCCATCAGGATCTGATTCAGGCGTCGATCCAATGGAGCGCTGAGCCTAAGCCGTGGGGCGGTCGAGGGGTTTGGCCCTTGTTCACTCCCCGGCTTTTTCGTCAGGCTCCTCAGCACGCCTCTCAGCTTCCCGGCTGGCGATCTTCCTGCTGTGATCGGTGCGAGCCTGCTCGAGTTCTTTCATTGTAGGTAGATTCCGGACACCCAGACTCTTTTCATCGGCCTCAGTGTTTCGGCGCTTTGTGAACCCATGCCGCGGCTTCTTTGCTTCATGGGGTTCCTCAGTTGCGCGAGCTCCCACAGCCGGCACGGCGATGTGGGTGCGTGCGGCGACGGCATGGGCGACCAATTCCTTGGCCGAGGGATTGCCCTCCGGGCGCTGGCCGTTGGCGCCGAAGTCGTGGCGATCGCGGGCAGCAAAGCGCTTGGCGTTATTTTGGTTCGACATTTGAATGCCTCCCTTATTTTTGGAGTCGCGAGCCTTCTTCGCGCAGCGACGCGCTTCGTGGCCTGCTTGTCGAGCAGGCTGGCCAAGGTGGCATATATTTTCGCAACATCCGATTTTCGAATTGCAGTATCTTGTATTTCAGGAAAATAGCACAATAAAAAGGCGGGAAGGTCTTAATTGACGATCAGTTAAATTTAGTTATTCAGCCAAAATATTATAAATATTCCAGAATTTGTCCAATCGAGTTTGAATAAGACCTTCAGTTTAAATTTCATCCCAGTTGCGACGCAATTGGGGCGTAGGAGTCCTCTATCGTCGTTTGGCCGTGTGGCTCTCGCAGGTGTCAGAGACGTGCCGCTATCATCGCCCCGAATTCCAATCGCCATAGCAATGCCCTGTCGGAAGTATTCAACGGGGCTTTACTGACCGTATTCAACTGGAGCCTGTCACCATGTCCATGGACATCTCATCCGCACGCACGACGGACACCATCGTGCACTTCTCCGCACCTTTCGCGCTGCCCGATATTATTGGCGAGATGCATCCGGCCGGCGACTACAAGATCGCGCAGGATGAGGAACTGATTGAAGGTCTGTCGTGGCTCGCCTACCGCAGTGTCGCAACGTACATCCATCTGCCGTCAATTGCTCAGGGAAACCGCTTGCGCAGGATCGTTCGGATCGAGCCGACAGCGCTCGCTGATCTCTTGGCAGCGACGAATGCGGCTGAGGAGCCGTCTCGATGAACGCCATCGAAGACCGTGAGAAAGCGCTGGAGCAGATCTATTTCCGGAACTCGGAAATGGCCTTCAAGGTGCGATCGCGCCGCGACCGTCTGTTGGCGGTCTGGATCTGCGGCATGACGGGCGCTGCCGAAGCCTTGCGGGAGCGCATGGAGGCTTCGAACGCTGCTGCCACGCAGGATATCGCCCGGCAACCCTCTCCCTGATTGGGAGAGATCCATCTGCGGTAACGGAAACCGGCAGTGTGCAGACTTCTCGCTCCGGTCAGGGCCGGAATAGGGCGCGCAGCCGCGCCGATGGAAATAGTGCCGGACGGGTTTGCCTCATAAGTCCGCCGACAGCTCATTATGAACCTTGTGCACCTCCTTCATTGTCAGCGTAATCTGCTTGGCCAACAACACCTCCGCTTGCTTATGCACCCATCCGGCCAGCGTGATATCGCTGCCGCGCGCGGTGACGAAGATATAGCTGGGGTCGAGATCGCCGGAATGGGCAAGCGCGCTGTAGACGGCCGATTCAAGATCGTCCAGGTCGGGATGGCCGGTTGCTACGCGGCTCGCGACGCTGAGATGTCTGTCGACTGACATCGTTTCGCCTCCAGGCCGGCCCTTCCGGGTATATGGCCTATCGGTGGATATCCTGCGCCGTCAGGGTGTGTCGGTCCTTGCCGCCGCGGCCGTAGGCATGGGTGGCCGCATCCAGAATGGCCTCGCCCGCGATGTCAAAGGCTCTCAAGCACTCGTCCTCGGAGCGGGCGCCCTGACTAACGGTCCGCAAGGCGTTGGTTTCGATCAAAAACCGCACCTCGAACATGCCGTCATATACGGAGAAGCGAACGGCATTCCGGCTCCCGTCGAAACTGCAACTTCTATTGAGAAAGATCAGTGTCACGCATTCTCTCCCGGAGGGGTTGGTCATGCCAAGTCCAACTGGACTGTAGCAAATCATGCCATAGAGGACATTATAGCCGGAATGCCCAGCCTTCCGCCGGCTCGGCTGGGGCGCGGCAGGGCTGCTCAGATTGCCGCTGAGCACGGAGACCTTCTTCCTCCTCTCGGGGTGCCGGAATCCCGGAGCGGACGGCTGCTGCTTCGCCGTTGCGCTCCCATGGAAAATGTGGGCGGGCATTCGAATTGCAATGTAGGGCCAGAAGAGTGGCCATGGTTGACTGGAATCTGTCGTCACTTGTTGGTCGCGATGTGGCCGGCGCCCATTCCCATGCAGCTGGCGTCTCATAGCCACAAAGAAAGCGGTGTCCCCGTTACACCTGGACGGGTATAAGCCGAATTCATTCGCTAAAGCTGGCGATCTGTGGCCAGGTGCTAGTTGCTCGCCGTAGTCGTTTCCGGGGACCGTTCCGACTGCAATCTGAGCTTTTTGGAGCCCGCAAAGCACACACCCTTTGCGGGCTCCATCTGTTGCGGAGGAAGGGGGGCGACTTTCTGCGAATTCTATAAAGCGGAGGCTGTTGATGTCTGCGAAGAAGAGATGTGAACTGCGGAAGGTGGTACTGCGGCAAGGACGCAAATCATTGCGCTCCTCAATCATCTGAGCGATCGAACATTCCGGTTTCCGCCCCAAACGTTGTGTTGATGATCATGATCCGGGCAGAATCCGGATTCGTTGCGGTAGAGCCCGGGTCCGGAGCCGTTCTCCGTCCCCGCTGCAAGATCAATGTCGAGGGAAAGCGCTATCGGCGCAACAATTGCCTCCCGGCAGGATGATCGGAACGGGTGGCGCGTGTCTGCGTTGTTGTCATTCGGCGTCCAAAATTTGCACGCCGAAGCACATGCGTTGGCTCCAGATGCTCGAATCCATTTGCTATGTGACCTGACAGAGAGCATGATTTCTTTCTCGGTAGCCGCTGAACGGGCACTGCCGATTGAGGGCTTTCAGTAGTCCTCGCCCCCAATAGAAGGAGGGCATGATGTCTTCCGAACAGGAAATTTTCTATCTTACGTCAGCCGATTTGCGCCTGCTGCAAGACGTTTTGCACGAAGCGGGGTATTCCGGAAATGTCTTACCACCGCCGCGGCCCCACAACATCGCTGCAAGGCTTCTCATTACCCTCTTTCGGACGGGAACGCGAAATCCTGAGGAACTGAAAAAAGCCCTGGAAATGGCCTTCGGTCGCCCGCAAATGCCGGCTCCGCTTTACTCTCGCCCATTGTTCAACCAGTTCTCGATCCAAGGCATTCCACTCCGGGCACCGTCCCATCCCGCCCCTAACCTTGGATCCGCAGAGCCGGCGGATGTTTCACACTTAGAGGCGGCCACAGAACAGGCTAGTCGCAGCCTCGCGGTATTCAAATCGGATTGGGCTGCGAAGGACCTGGATGACGATCAGCGAACAAGCGCGATATCGAAAGCAATCACCCGCCTGGCCCACACCCATCGAATAATTAAGACCGCCCACCTTAAACGACAGCGAAAAGAACGAGAACAGCATGGTGGGCGTGAGCAGAAACATTGAGACGCTCATCAGATTTGATAACGCACCAACATCGGCTCACGCCGGGCACTTGCTGGCTCGTTGAGAAGGAAGAATTACTGGAGGACGTGTCGTCCTGGCCTATAAGGCTACCGCCGCTCGTATTGAAATTCCTTCCATCGCGACGCAGACACCCTGACGACAGCAGATGCCTTTACCCGAGGCGAGATTGACGACACTCTGTTCAGAGACCGCCGGTTACAGAACGAGCCGGCAGGAGGGCAGGGCAGCGAATGAGCAGTCCAAAATCGATCGGCATGCTACCGCTAAGCAATCGACGCCGCGCGAGGCGTTCGAACCAAGGCAATCTCAGTCACAGGCCTCGTTCGCCTAAAGTGATTACGAATGGAAAGTTGCCCCTGAGGGCCAACCCGCGTATAACACGCTATCGAAGCCAACCTGTCACGGGCGCCTTCGACGGGAAGTGACCCAGCTTCCGCCCCAACCTGAAAGGACGAACCATGTTTGGCTACGTCCGCAAGCGCCATCGAAAACCGTTAGGACTGTCGATCGTCGAAGGGAATTTCGACGGCTCGGTAGCAAAGCGCGATCACGGTCACCAAATCCTGCCCAGCCTTCGCTTCGCGATGTACGGCCAGGGAATTGGAAGCGACCGAGATCTCCTCAAGATAGTTCGTTCCAACTGACAACACGGCGTTAAGCTTTGTCGTGAACGACCAAGTTTCGACGGCGGTCGAAAGCGGCGTGGGCTCTGAGTACAGCTCACGCTGCAGCACCGCTGTTGAATGCACGGCTCATCAATCGCCCAATGTCGGCGCGCCTTGACCTCGTCCGGCCAATGACGATGAGCCTCACGTCGAGACGAAGACGATCGAATCCCATTTATCCGCCGGTTTATTCGGCAACGACCGGCGTGATGGGTTCTGTGGAGGCGCTTGACTGGATTACGCTTAGCGAAGTGATCAATTGGTCGCATCCAAGGCTGGGCCTATCCGCGGACTTTGCGTCCGTACTGGGTGTCAACCGGCGAGATCGGGCGCCCGTTGCTCCTGAGGGCGTTCGCGATGGTCTGCAATTCGCTGAACAGCTGACAGGTGATCCCAACGTTCTGCAAGCCCGTGCGTGCTTCTGGCCTGTACGCCTTCGTTGATGAGGGCATTCAGATAAGGGCCGATATCAGCGGCCCAAAGGCGGTCGAGGCGATGTTTGGTGCCATCGACGACGACAGCTTAAACCAAATAATTCCGTGCGATAACGTACCATTGCTGGCTTAACTCAATGCATTCTATCAGTTCATGTTGCTTGGCGTAGTTTCTGGTCACAGAAACTTCATTTAGAATATTAGCAAATGAAATTATAGATCGGTCGGAGCGAGCTATCAGTATCTTTGGGAGGCGGAATGTGCTGGAACACATCGGCGGCATTCGAACCAGTCGGTCTTGCTTTGCGCGGCTACGCAGCGCGAAAGATCGTACGCACCGTCGGCGATGCAGCATATATCCTGCTCAAGGACTGGCCGTTCGATGACGGGGAGGAATATGTCGCAGCTGTTAGCCTGTGTTGACGCAATCAGCGGTCAAATAGCTCCTGAGCAACCCGAGGAGGACCCGAGAGGGAATGCCGGGGCGGCGGGCGAAGCAGAAGCAACCCCGACGAGCGGGTTGCTGAGGCGGGCCTTCTGTTGCAACTGCGCAAACCGATCCAACAGCCCGGCAACGTTGCCGCCGTCTACCGGATGCTTTGACATCTTCTCGCCGTTGCCCGGCGACAACGAAGTCACCAGCCAGGTCGATCTGCTCAGTTCCAAAGCACAAAAATTGCGCCAAGATCAGTGCGGACAGTGGTCTGCGTTTCTGATTGAACGGGTGCGGTTTCCATAACCTACTCCTTCCGAGCGAGTGCTTTAATGCAGCCTCACTCTGCCAGAGCGCCGGCCGCTGTTCACTCCTCATGCGATCTAAAGCCGAAGGGGAGCGTCATCACCCGTCCCCGCTCCTCCCTTGCGAGCCGGCCCAGCCGCTCGGATCGGGGCTGACGTCAGTGCTAGGACAGCCAGAGCGTCGCATTCTGGCCAGCGGCGGCGCATCTCTAATCAGCTTTGACAAAGTGGGAATACCGTGGATCGATGGTTCAAATCCTTTCAAGGCTTCCAGCGCGTATCTCAACTAGCAGAGGCCGTTGAGCTTTAGGATTTTATGAGCGTCAATCGTCGCCTGAAGAGCCGACTCGGCCGTGCGGTCTCCATCGTTTGCGTCGGGATGGTGCATCTTCAGTCTCTGCTTGTAACGGCTTCTGATTTCGTCCGGCGTAGCGTTTGGCGAAAGATCAAGCGTTTCGAAGGCTTTTGCTTCCAGCACTTTAAGTTTGGGGGATTGAAAGGCAGCTTTGGCTGCTTGGCTTTGTGCAGCGCTTTTTCGCGCATTGAGCGTCTTCGCGGTCCCGGAGCGAATTGAGGAGGGAAGGGGAGTTTCAGAAGAGTGATCGACTCTAACGCCCCAGCTGGGGCGGCTGCCACTTGCCGCTTCCCTCTGATAGCGGGCCGTGACGGGGGTCGACAGTTTCGTCACATAATTGTAGCCTTCGTCGTATTCTTTTGCGTGGTTACGACAAAACAGCAGATACAGCCCCTCGGCATCCGCTCCCACTGGGGCGCGATGGACGCCTTGTTTGTCGCATCCATCCCATTGGCATCTCGGGCCGTTTGTGTCCCGATGTTCGGCCGGCTTGTTTCGCGTTGGTCTCAGGCCAACGAAAATCTTTGAATCAGACGTCATCGCGCCTTATATGGCCATGCTGCCGGCCACGGCAAGATCGCTGTAGCCCGAGCGTCCGTGTATCGGTCATCTGATTTCTACAATCACCATCCCGTTCTATAATCATTCTTAATTGGAGCATGCTTCACTCGTCGAAGGTCGGGGGATAGCATTCATGCCGTCACTTTTTAGAATTTTAATCGCAGCGATGATTTTGCTGCCGACAGCCTTCGTTGCTGCTGCGGACGATTGGCAGGTCGTCAAGGCGACGGATTAAGTGAAGTATACCGTCGACAGGACGAACTGGCAGGACCTGCGCGCTGGCGAAGTGGTGCCCAACCGGGCATGGGTCTCGACAGGCCCGCGTGGGCGAGTTCAGCTTGCAAGGGGTGTGAGAGCATCACCTTCCAGCCAAACACGCTTGCCGCCATCACCACCAATGAATCGGCTGCGATGAAGACGCAGATCTTCCAGCAGGTCGGTTCGCTTGACCTTGAAATCGAAAAGCGGAGCCAGCCGCATACGACGGTGCATGCGGTGCTCGACCCGAGCTTTGGCATGACCCTGCCGCATGTGCAGTTTTATGACCCCGCCCTCTCTTGGCTCGCCACCTTCGTCAACGGCTCTCTTTGGACGATCGAGCAGGAAATCTTCTGCTACGTGATCGTCGCGGGATTAATAGCAATCGGGTGTCTGCGAGCCCCGCTCATGGCACTTGCTCTCGCCGTGGGGGTGGCCTGGCAGCTTTTCTTCGATCATCCGTGGCCAAAGATACGATTTCTGACGGATTTCACTTTTATCGCTCCCTACTTCTTTTGCGGTTCGCTTCTCTGGTTCGTGGCGGAAAAGCGGCAGCCCAATATATTCCTTGCGCTGATGGCGCTCGGTATGCTCTGCCTCGTCTTTTGGCCCGGCTATCTTTACGGACCCATGTTGTTCGCCTATCCGCTTCTATACATCGCGACCTCGCCGGTGATACGCCTGCCGACTCTCGAACGCTTGGGCGACGCCTCCTACGGGACCCATCTCTATGGCTGGCCAGTGGAGCAGATGGTGAATCATGCCCTCGGCCAGTTCAGCACGTGGTGGGCGGTCTTTGCGCTCTCCCTGCCGACAGCGTGGTTGCTCGGCTGGCTTTCGTGGCATCTTCTGGAAAAGCGTGCGCTGCGGTTAAAGCGGATCGCGCTCCTCCGGCGACAGCCCGTCAGTCCTTTAGAAAAGCTGACTTCGACCCACACATCGAAGCGACTGCGAGATGAAAACGTTCCATAAATCAACGATATGCCGCACGAGTTTGTAGCGGCTATTTAGTAATGCGACAGTTGGGCCAGTTAGAGATGCGACAGTCTCGCCTCTCGACGCACTGGTCAAAGCCAATGTTGGGAGCAAGGATGACGACCTTCAGCCTGGTCGAGACCATGAGCGGTCGGAGTCGTCATGTCCTGTTTGATCACCATGTCGCAGAAAGAATTGCATCGCCTCGCACGATGACGCTGAGACGCACAGAGTAGCCGCTCAGCTTGCCATTAGTGCGCGAGGTAGCGCCCAAGATCGGCACATTCAAATCATTCGCCGAACAGGATGGCGCCATAGTCGGTGGCGCCATGCAAGATATGGATGATGACTACCTTCGCGGTTTCGACGCGGTAGAAGATCAGGTAGTTGCCATGAACACGACGACGAATACCGTGGCGCTCGTAGCGAGGAACGAGTGCGAAGCTGTTCGGACTATCCACGAGATCCACACATTTGCTCCGCAGCTCCCGGATAAATGACAGGGCGCGCCGCAAATTGTGCTCGGCGATATAATCGGCGATCTGCTCAAGGTCGTTTTCCGCCTCGCTTGAGAACTCAAGGATCATGCCGATTTTTCGGCCTTGTCAGCCATCGCACGGTATTTGGCGTCGAGACGGTCGAAGACATCGCCCGCCGGCTTCGTCCGACCAGCGTCCGCATCGGCAATGCCGCGCATGATGGAGGCGTCCAGCGCGGCGAGCCGGGTCTCGCGGTCCTGGATCAGTCGCACACCTTCACGCAGGACTTCGCTTTTCGAGCCATAGCGACCAGTATCCACGAGTTGCTGGATATAGCTTTCGAGCTGTTTTCCCAGTTCGGCGCTGATCATGCGGTTCTCCATCTGATTTGTTGTAGGATAGGCTCTTTATCAACTATTATCAACGGTCACTATACCTTTTCCCGCTGTTCAGCGCCGGCCATTCCTGCCTCAGCGATACCATCGCCTTGGCCTGTGCATTACCCAGTTCTGTCGACCGGGATCTTGGCAGCAAGACCAATCTGGTTGACAAAAAGCACAGGATCCTATGCTTGGATGTCCTTCCGATACATAAAGGTAGCGGAACGCTGGGTCGTAGGTTTCCTTCAACTGCAAATACCGTGTGATGGAGCACCAAATTCGGTGATTGGGGCCCCGCTACAGCCGGACGACTTTCATTTGGTCAGCCCGAGCGCGGTCATCCAAGCGTGTACCTGACCGAAAGCATCAGTCTGCCACTGCTCCGGTGTGCGTTCGCCGATGGGGCGTTCCCTCGACGAACTGGCGCACCCATACCGGTCCGATCATATCATCTTTTGTGAATTTCTCCGCGATCCCCATGGCGCTCGCGGCATATTCTTCAGGCCTGCTGTCTCAATATAATCATCCAGGGAGTTTTCGAGCATGTGGTGGCAGGGTGTTTCATCTGATTGCCACCTTTTTCGTTGCAGGCACACCCAGAGACGGCGGTTCTGCTGGTACACATCCTTCACCTCAATGCTCGAAGCGGCGCCAATCCGGGCAAAAGTGTAGGTCATCAGGCCGATCAGCGCAGGATCGCTTTGATAATATTTATTCTCGGCCTTCCCATAGCGTCACACGGTTCGGCTTCGAATCCGTCATGTCTCACGCCGGGAGCCCGCGCAGAAGGAGTTGGAGAAGGAGATGACCATCCCTCTGCGCGGCCCGAACCCCGTGGAGGGGTGGATCGCGAATAGCGCAGGGCAACGCTAGCTAACGATCCGAGGAGTTAACTACCAATGCGAGGCGGTGGTTCCTATACAGTTGCGCACCAGCCGTTTTCACCGCCTTGGGACGGCCGACTGCGGACCGCACAGACGCTGCGAAAGAGTTGCTGGCGCAGCAGTACAAGATACTGAAGCCGTGCGGCCCGTCGTCATTATTTCCCGATCTGGGATCATTTGTTCGGCACCTATTACGAGGGCGATGCAGTCGGTGCAAAACTCGGTCTGGAACGCGCCTACTTCAACCAAACCGAGCCGTTCCGCGAAAGCATCGCCACAGAAATCCGTTTCTTCCAACGCGCGTGGCAAGCTGCCAAGGCCAAGTGCGGCATAAGCGGAAAACCTGCCTCGCAGGGGCTGTCGGGCTCGGAACAGCGCCGTAGCGCGAAGCCGGCATCGCTATGTTATGATGACGTCTCCAAGGTCTGAATCAGCCTACTCTTCGTATTCCAGCTCGGCTGTGTCATCGGCCAAGGTGACTACGTGCTCGCTTAGAAACTCAGCAACATTGTCCAGCAGCTGGGCCAATTCGGGGTCGCTGTCTTGCTTAAGGCCGATTGCAGTAGGTGCATTGTTGCCTTAGCATTTTGATATCTTCTTAATTTGGATTCACCGAGCGATGCCGGAAGTGATCACAACGTGTCGACTCACGCGAGATACCGCTGGGCTGCTTGAGAATATCGCGAAAGAGGTCTTCGACGAGGAAATTAGCCCCCAGCGGCTTGCGACCTTTTTGGAGTCGCCGGGGCACTTGATGATTATTGCGGTTTGCGGAAAGCAGGTTATCGGCCAGGTCGCGGCTTACGTTCACTGCCACCCCGATCAAGCGTCGGATGTCTACATCGACAATCTTGGCGTGGCTCCGCCTTTCCAGCGACGCGGTGTTGCGCGACGCCTCGTCGACGAGGTCTTCGCGTGGGGCAAAACGCTTGGGTGTCACCAGGTGTGGATCATTACTGACACCGAGAACAATGCCGCTCGCGCCCTCTACGAAGGTCGAGACGCCGCAGCGGAGCCGGTTGTGATGTTTTCCTATAAACTTTGACCTGCTCATCATCGCGAGAGCAGTCGGGTGTCGCCAAACGGAATCATGCTGTGGGACTACCAAATCAAGTTGACGTGGGAGAGCCTTAGCAAAGGGTCCCGTTCTGGTGGAGGCAGTAGGCAGGGTAACCGCCTGAAGAACTTGGCCAAGCTTTGCGAGAAATGATCGGCGGATCACCACCATTCGACAGAGTTGCGGACTGACGTCGTCAAAAAGTGTCTTCAGCCTTTGGCAACGGACACAAGAGAAATCTCGATAATCGTTCAATCGGCTGCAGCAGAACCTAGTTTAGAAAGCCAGTTGATCGAGCATGTGCAACGGCTCTCTCGTTGGGAGCAAGTTTTCGGCCCGGCGACCGCGCTGAGGTCGTTCTGTCGTCTGTCTACACTACCATCGCTCGTCGGCCTGGTTGGTTCCCGGCCAGGTGAAGCAGTGCTTCCGCAATGCGACCGCGTTCGCTCTTGTCCGCGATGACGTCACTTATGTGGAAATTGCTACGTGACACTGCAACGTTTAGCGGCGCAGTAGACAAGGCCGGCCACGTCGGCATCGCACTGCAGCAACCAGCGCCGCCGTAGCCAATCCAGGCCGAAGCTCCAATTCGCGACGGTGTGCGGGAAAGGATGAATCCCGGGCACTTCCTTCAGTGTGCCTCGCAGGACCCACGAGTGCTGCGCGAGGCACATTGATCATAATACTGGACGGATTGGCCTTGTGTGCATTCAAATGAACAGACCTTGACTGCACGTAGAGCGCTTGACACAATGCCGAAAATTCTGAACGTGATTGGTATTAGCGTACAAAAAATTGAACAGGAGGGTGACGCACGTGCCGCGCCAAAGAAGCTATTCAAGAGTGACGCGACAAGCCCTCGCCATGCTTGGCAAGCTGATCCGCGTCGGCCGGGCTGAGCGCGGCCTTACCGCCCAGGAGCTGGCCGACCGCGCTGGCATCAGCCGGACAACACTGTCCAGTATCGAAAAAGGGGCTCCGGGGCCCGAGATCGGCACCGTCTTCGAAGTTTGCGCACTCGTCGGTTTGCGCCTGTTCGACTATGAGGAGCGCAGCCTGCAAATGCACAACACCCGCCTTGACGAAAAACTCGCCCTGCTGCCCAAGAGTGTCCGCCACACGATGAAGGAGGTCGATGATGACTTCTAGGGTAGACGCTACAGAGGCCTTTGTCTGGATGTGGCTGCCAGACGCAACGGAACCGGCGGTGGCGGGCCGCCTCGACCAGGATGGCGAGCGCCTGTTCTTCACCTACGGCGCCAGCTACCGGCGCCGCAAGAACGCCATTCCCATCTATGAGCCGGAACTCCCCATTCAGGAAGGCGTCATTGTGCCCATCAACGGCTTGTCCATGGCAAGCTCTATCCGCGACGGCTCACCCGATGCCTGGGGTCGCCGCGTCATCATCAACAGGTTGACAGGCAGAGCGCCCGACGCCGCTGGCGTTCCCGAGATCAGCGAGCTGACCTTCCTGCTCCAATCAGGGTCCGACCGGATTGGCGCCCTCGACTTCCAGGCGTCGGCCACGGAGTACGTTCCCCGCATTGCCGCGCAAGCCTCACTCGACGAACTCCTCGACGCCGCCGCCTTGATCGAAAGAGGCGTTCCCCTAACGCCAGCGCTCGACCAGGCCCTCAATCACGGCACGTCGATCGGCGGCGCGCGCCCCAAGGTGCTGATCGAAGACGGCACTAAGAAGTTCATCGCCAAGTTCGCGGCCAGCAACGACACGTACAGCGTCGTGAAGGCCGAATTCATCGCCATGAAGCTGGCGACAGCCTGCGGCCTCAGCGCCGCAACAGTCTCGATGACCCGCGCCGCCCAGAAGGACGTCCTCCTGATCGATCGCTTCGACCGCACGCACACCAGGGACGGCTGGACGAGACACGCCATGGTCTCCGCCCTCACCATGCTTGGCCTTGATGAGATGATGGCTCGCTACGCTTCCTATGAGGATCTCGCGGAGCTCATTCGCCATCGTTTCACCGATCCGAAGGTCACGCTCAGGGAACTCTACGGCCGGATTTGCTTCAACGTGCTGTCCGGCAACACTGACGACCATGCGCGCAACCATGCAGCGTTCTGGGACGGCAAGATGCTTTCTCTGACGCCGGCCTATGACATCTGCCCGCAGGGCCGTGCTGGCACCGAGGCCACACAGGCTATGCTCATCAAAGGCGAGGGCCGCGCCAGCACGCTCGCCACCTGCCTCGCGGCCGCGGCGGACTATCATCTGAAAGAAGCGGAAGCCGCCGCACTGATCGAACACCAGGTCGCGACCATCGCCGAACGGTGGCACTCCATCTGCGATGAATGCGAACTGAGCCCGGTCGATCGCAAGCTGTTTGCCGGGCGTCAGTTTCTCAACAGTTACGCCCTTGAGGGGCTGAATGGTCAGGCCGCGCTGCACGACACGTTTCGCGCCGCACAGGAGGCGCTGATCGCAAGCGCGGGCGCTTGACCGCGCGGCATCCCATCGACGGCTGGCGCAGAATGGCGTTGACTTTCCGGCAATCCTGGTTCGCGCCTGGGTTATCGGGAGGGGCAGGCATATGCATGTGACTAGGCCCCGAAAATATGTGTTCTTGCGGCATCTGCAGTCTATATCCTGTCAATCGGCGTCCAAAATTCACCTCTTATCGGCATCCAATTTTGGGTCTGACGCAATCTCGATGACATCAGGGCGCTCCGACAATACGTGCTTCGAGCAGATCCAGCTTTCCGCGGCCGTACATCTGCCGCTTGATGAGTTTGAGCTTGGTGATCTGGCCCTCAGTCTGGCCGTTCGACCACATCGAAGCTATTGCATTCTGGACCGCTGCCCGGTCGCGGATGACGCCGTTGGCGAATGACGCGACCAGGCTTCTTGCCGCGCGGTCGATCCAAGCTTCCAGATTATCTTTAGACTTGCTGCGCAGCATTTTGTGGAAGCTCTCGACGACATCCCTGGCCTCGACAAGATCCGGTAGCCTCTCTTCGATGGCGGCGACTGTCATCGTTTGAGCCGTGGTCAGGTTGTTGCGTTCAAGCGTCATCAGGCGGACGATAGTGCGTGCGGCCGGCGCATGTCCGAGTCCGTTCTCGGCCTTTTCGGCACGCCTTCGCCGCGTTGCCCATTCGGTGACAACACGGAGACCGCCGCCGAAGCCAGCCAACCGAAGCTGCCGCCAAAGTTCAGCGCCGTTCCGCAATCCGGCGTCCCATTGCGCTTCAAGCCAAGGGAGATGCGGTTCCAGGGGAAGTTTGCCGGATCCGAAAGATGTCGGTCCGCTGACCACGGACGACACTGCGAACCAGCTTTCGGCTGTGCCCGGTTCTGCGCACGATCTCCTTGATGGATACGCCTTCGCTGACGAGACCACGGATGACGGCGTTTGCCTCTTCACGCCGCAGATATCCCTCATATTGCAGTCGCTCGGCGGCTGTCAGAAGCTTTGGATTTACAGTTGCTGTGCCGATTGCAATGCGGACCTGCCGCATCGACTTGCGAACGGCGTCAAGAAAGGCGTGGCTGGCGTTTTCCATCAGATGCCAGCGGTCGGCGACCTGTTCGGCGTGTGGCAGGGCTTGTGCAGCGGCCTGCGCATACCCGCCGCCGCGGTCTCGTGCGACGATTTCGATCTGCGGCTGCTCGACCAGCCAAGCCTTTGCGGTCGAGGGTTCTCGGTCGGGCAACAACGCGATCGTCTTTCGCCGTTCCAGATCGCAGATGATAGTGCCATATCGGTGATTGCGACGCCACGCCCAGTCATCAATGCCGATGACGGCTGGCGGCGGCGGTGGTGGGCGATCATATCGGCGAACGGTTCGAAGCAGCGTGTCATTGCTAACCGGTAACCCGAGACGATCTGCGAACCGTGCTGCTGGCCGACCACCCAATGCCAAAGCGAGATGGTGAACCAAGGTCTCCAGGCGCGCTGTCCGGCGGGCCATGGGTCGGATCACGCCATTACCGAAACGCTCGGCGAAAATCTTTCGGCGGCAATGGACGACATTGCAGACGAAGCGTCGGACCGTCAGGTGCAATTTGATCCTTCGGCCCGCACACGGCAGATCGGTAATAATCCGAGAATAGCGACTATGAACACGATGGGAGGTCGTGCCGCATTCGGGACACCTGCAACCTCGGGACTGACCATGTGCGGTGACGACGATCACATCGGGTCTGTGATGCACTGCCTCCACGTTCAACTCGGCAGGGATTAAATCGGAAGGCTGAAAATAGGCTCCCATGGCGCTGATTCTCCTTCAAGAACCAGGCCAGTAGAATCCGAAACATCATCGAGAATGAGTCAGACCCCAATTTTGCCCCCCTGATAATGTAGATCAGCGGTGGCCCGCCCGGCGCTGGCCGGGGTTGCAGAGGTAGGCCAGTGCGGCTGATGTCGTTTTGAGAGCGGTCCTTGAAGCGCCAGGACTTGTTTCCGGTTTCGACAATCTGGCAATGATGGGTCAGACGGTCGAGAAGCGCCGTCGTTGCAGCTGCGCGTTTCCGTTTCCAGGCGATTGACCAGATCGAAAGCAAGGGCGGACGCGCCGACTACCTCGATCGGCGCGGCCGCATAATCGGGGTCGAAGTCAAAGCATCAGCTAACGGTCAAATCAGATGACTTCAGCGAACGCTCAAATTCTGATAAGTCTCGACGAGGAGGCGTTAAGGCTCGTCATCGAGGACAACGGGATCGGTATGAGCCACGACGAAATGATCGATGCGCTGGGCACGATTGTGCGATCGGGAACGCTGGCGTTCATGGAACGGCTCGAGGCCGCCAAGGGCGGTGAGAAAGCCGAATTGATCGGCCAGTTTGGTGTCGGGTTCTACTCTTCCTTTATTGTCGCCGAGAAGGTCGACGTCATCTCCCGCCGGGCCGGAAGTGACTCTGCTTGGAAATGGTCCTCAAATGGAAAGGGCAGCTATGAAGTGGTTGCCGTCAATCTTGCCGATGCCCCGGCCCGAGGTACCCGCATCGTTCTGCATCTCATGGACGATGCCAAAAAATATACCAACAAATGGACCGTCGAAAAGATCATCCGCGACCAGTCCGGCCATGTCCCCGTGCCGATCAAGTTGATCGAGACGTCCGGCGCCGATCCGGTTCAGGTGACGGATGGCGCAGCACTCTGGACAAAACCGAAGGCCGAGATATCGAAACAGGATTACGACGATTTCTATCGCAGCGTCTCCGGTCAACATGACGAGCCGCTGACCAATGTGCATTTCCGCGCCGAAGGTCGGCACGAATATACAGCGCTTGTATTTGTGCCGGGCTCAGCCTTTCGATCTCCTCGACGTCGAGCGTCGTGGTCGCATGAAGCTTTATGTAAAGCGGGTCTTCATTACCGATGAAGCTGAATTGCTGCCACGTTATCTGCGGTTCGTGCGTGGCATCGTCGACACATCGGACCTGCCTCTTAACATTTCTCGCGAAATGATCCAGGAAAGTCCGGTTCTTGCCGCGATCCGCAAAGGCGTGACGAGCCGTATCCTTGTAGCGTTGGAAAAGTTGGCGGAAGGCGAACCCGAAACCTTCAAAAAATTCTGGGGGCTATTCGGCGTGATCGTCAAGGAAGGCATCTACGAGGATTACGAGCGCCGAGAACAGTTACTCAAGCTGGCGCGCTTTCGCACGACCGTGTCTGGCGAGGCGACACGCAGCCTTGCCGATTACGTCGGCGACATGAAGGACGGTCAGTCAGCCATTTACTACCTCAGCGGTTCCAGTTCGGAGCAGCTGAATGCGTCTCCGCATCTTGAAGGCTTCCGTGCCAAAGGCATTGAAGTTCTTCTACTGACGGACTCAGTCGACAGCTTCTGGCCGACGAACGCCGCGGAATTTGAAGGCAAGTCCTTCCGGTCCGTGACACAGGGGCAAGCCGATCTTGATGCGATATCGAATGATGAAGGCGCTGGGGAGGACAAGCCCTCAACATCGCCGGACGTGGCAGCCTTCATTGACTTCGCGCGAGGACTGCTTGGAGAAGAGGTGGCTGATGTACGCGTTTCCGGTCGACTGACAGAGAGCGCCGTGTGCCTTGTCGCGTCCGATCACGGGCCTGACCGGCAGCTGGAGAAATTCCTTCAGGGGGCAGGGCGGCTTCAGACGGCGTCCAAGCCGATCCTCGAGATCAACGCCCAGAGCAGGGTGGTGCAGAACATCGCATCGGTTGCTGACGACGCGTTTCGAGAAGACGCGGCCCGTCTGCTGCTCGACGAGGCCCGGATACTCGACGGCGACAGGCCGGCCGACCCCCGTGCGTTTGCCATCAGGCAGGCTAGATTGTTCGAGCGGGCGATCGCGTCGGGGAACTAGCTGGCAATTCCACCGAACTGAACTACCCTACAGCAGTGGCGGCCTGGCGCGAAGCGCGCCGGGTGTGCTCGGCACCGTCTAGGCGGCGGTCAATCGCTCATATGATCTCGAATGCCTGATCCTCCTCCACGAACTGATGGGTCCTTTTGCGGCCATTGTTCGAGGATCGGGCTGCGTGCGCTTCGTTCCAGGTCGTGAAGGTGAACTTATCTCCGCCTCCACCAGGCGCGCCGGCGACCATAGTGGAAGGCTCCATCGGCATTGCCTTCCGCTTGTTCTCTCCCTGGCTCAACTTGCGATCTTCTGCCAGACGGAGACATGTCGTTGGCTGACGCTTGTAAACGGCTCCTTTTTCCAGCCGCCCCATCGGTCTTTAAGTTTCAGGCCGGCCAGCAGCGCCATAAGGTCGAATTCCGCTGGCCATGCATAACGAAACGGGACCGAGAACTGCCTGGAGTTTCCGTCCCGGAGCCGGATGTGATGGGACGTGAAGTTCTGGCTTACCACTACTCGTCGACGCCCCAATGCGTCTCGCTGCGGTCGAACGCCAGGATCGTCTCGCCGAGCGGGAGCCGCTGAAGCGGAGGGACGCCCACCTCGATCAGGAAGCGCCCGCCAGGTTCGAGGTGCGCGGCCGCGTTCAGAAAGCAGGCGACCTGGGCCTCCTGCGACGTCAGATAGTTGATGGTGTCGAAAGCCAGGTAGACGAGGAGAAGCGCCTCTCGACACGGGTTGTCGCCATGTCGCCGATCACCACCGGAATGTCCGCGCCGCCTTCTTTGGCGCGAAGGCGAGACACCATCGCTCGCGACAGCTTGATGCCTTTCTACCTCCACCCCTTTGCGCACGAGAGGAAGCGCCAGGCGCCCGGTCCCGATCGCGAATCCCAGCACGCGCCCGCCGCCTGCGAACTCGGCCAGGAGATTGACCGCCGGATCGACGACCTCAGGGGCCGAGATCCCGTCAGCGTCATCGTAGGTTGCCGCGACCTCGTCGTCAAAAAAACCATCATCATGCATCTTGCTTACCTCTTTGATAGCGGTTGCCTGGGGACCAGTGGTGCCATCACCTTGCCCGCCGCTTCGGGCAACGCGTCAATTGGTCCTAGCGATCGCGCCAGCTCGTGAATCTCATGGCGGGCGACGCCGATGTCTTCCAGATCGCGGTCCGACAGCCACTGCAGTGCCTGTTTCGTTTCGCGCCGTTGCCACCAGCGGAGGAGGGCGGGCGCTGCAAACCGCAAAGCTGCCACCTTCGTCAGAAGGCTGGGAGCAAAACCATCCGAAATTTCAATGTGCCGGAGTTCGAATGTCATAACCTACGTCCAAGTTGTGTTGCGGTGATACCAATCTAGCGAAATGCCATCCGACGTGTTATCGGCAGTCTGTCAAATTATGTCTGTGAGACGCCATGATTGCCCGCGACAACCTGACCAATGTTCATCTGCCGGAAGACGCATTTGGAGATTATCCCCACACCGCCGTCGCTCAGGGTGGAGCAGAGCCCGCCGGGCGGACCTATGCTTTCCACGTTCACCACCGCGCTCAGCTTTTCCAGATCGTGCGCGGCTCGCTGAGGCTGGAGACCGAGCGAGGCTACTTCATCGTTCCGCCTGAACGCGCCGTATTCGTGCCCTCCGGCGTCCTGCACGAAGTGACATACCTGCAGGAGACGGAGCGCAGCTACCTCTTCTTCCGGCCCAACGCGGTCGTGAACCTGCCCTCCCAGGTCTCGGTGATCGGTACGACGCCGCTCCTGCGCGAACTGATCCTAGCCTTCCTGGAAATACCGCGCGCGGATGCCGGCAGTGCCCCTGCCGAACGGCTCGTCGCCGTCATCCTCGACCAGCTTCAGACGAGTACGGTCGCGCCGCTGTCGCTTCCCTCGCCGGCATCCGAACGCCTCCGCAGCATCGCTTCGGACATCCGCAACGAACCGGGTGCCGGTTGGCCACTCGATGAACTTGCCTCGCGTGCGGCAATGTCCCCGCGCAGCTTTCAGCGCCATTTCCAATTTGAGACCGGCATGAGTTTCCGCGCCTGGCGTCAGCAGGCGAAACTCCTCAAAGCAGTGGAGTGGCTAGCCGCCGGCCGAAGCGTCGGCGATATCGCCTTCTCGCTCGGTTACTCGGGCCCCAGCGCCTTCATTGCGGTGTTCAGGGCGGCCTTCGGCGTCTCTCCCGGACAATATTTCGAGGGTCCGTTCCGGGCTATGGTGTCGGGTTCGACGCTCGGCTGACGCAATCAGGCGTCCTATGGTGCAACGGGTCCTGGATCATCCGCATCGACCAAAGTCAGGTACCGACCCATTTGGGTTAACTTAGGAGTTCGCGGGATTCCAATGCTGGGTGTCGTATCGCAGTTGAACGAGGGAGGCGATCAGCGCGGCAGCCAACGGTGCATGAATCCACGACATTTTTTCCGAAGCGACGATCAGAGGAAACGACAACAATGGCGAGGAGCAGGTTCGCCAATGGATCTGTTACCCTTCGCCCGCGACTTCATCAGGGCTAGCGGTATTACGCCGCGCTCGAAGGCCGTACATATGACCGCAGCCTTTCCTAAGGAAAGTTGACGAAGCCCCTTGCGTTGACCCAACGGATAACCACATGCCGGGCAAGCGAAAGCCTTGTCGGACCTTGTCTTCGCATTCGGGGCAAACCGTCATGGCATCTCAATCGTCTCCGCGATTCAACTGTCGGCCCTTTTCATCATCCAACCGTCCGCCGTATGATTGGGCGCAACAGGAAATCGCTCACCTTTTCCCTCTGCCGTCATTTCTTGACGCTTGCCGTACCAAACTTCGAGGCGTTCAATCAGAATGGTGTCCTCGAAAGCACCGGGATCGGGTTAACAAAGCGCAAGATTGACGAGTGTCTCCACATATCTCGGATCCTTTCCAACGAACGTTCATGCCCCGGCGCACGCTTGCGGCGAGGGCAGTGCACTGAGTCGGAAGATGGGGCGTGATGCGAGTAGCGGCGAGCCCGACATACCTCCCGATTTATCGTCGCCATCTCCTCGACCGATTGGCCGCCGTGGTCATAAAGTTCGATCGCCGCATCGCACAGGAATGACGAAGCCTGATCGTCCCACTCGACCTCCTAGTACCGATGCCATTCCCGGACAGCTTTCGACATGATGCGATAGCCGTTTGGAGTGTCCCTTGTCCCGGACATTCCATCTGGTTCCCTATCATCTCTCTGGTTATACCGTTTTTGAAAAACAGTATGATGCCGAAGCCAGGGGCGTCTGCGGTGAATGCAGCCGCAGGGAAACAACTGCTTCTTCGAAGGCTTGATCCGTGGCCGGATATAGGCGTTGGCAGAAAATGTACGGTTCGGGAGATCCATTCTGCCAGTGATAGCCGTTGTCAGAGCTCAGATAATCGTTATCCCAGCTCGCCGCCCGTATCCTCGAATTTCCAAAAGAAGGTTTGGATCCGAACTGACATCGATGCAGTCCACAACGTCAAAGTCGGCTTCGTGAACGCGGTCGCCGAAAAAGATCACGCAGCTGTTCGGATCGCATTGCCGTGAGGTCCAGACGAGGCCATCCACGTCGGGGTATGCGTTGTGGATCGCACTCGCCCACAACACCGTCTTCCTATATGTCGACTTCGGCGTCTCGATCAGATTCACGCGCGAAATGCGCCACGCCTTGAGGTCGGGCGCGTAGAGGCTAACGACCCTCAGGTCCCTCTTCGGCCGGATCCGGCTGGTACTGCGGGCCAGGACGGTCGCCAGCCGAACTGTCTTGAAACGGGCGCTCGGGGCGATGTCGTGAAAAATGCTCTCAAAAGCGGCGGCCTCGCGCGTCGTGGCCGCGTAGAGCGACGGCACGCACAGGCCGGCAGCATCGTCGAACGGTGCAAACCGCGTGGGCTGCCCTCGGCACGGATTGAACTCGCCTGCACGGAATGCGGTCGCATGGGTGCGATGGAGCGTGTCTCCAGCTGCAACTGTTTTGACATTGATCGACGCGAAGGTGGAAGGCGGCGGCGGAACCTTCGTTCCCATCAGCCGACTACCTCCTCATGCTCATGCCTCGCAGCCGTTTCGAGCGCTTCAAGGTCATCGAGCCGGTCGATGGGCTCATCGTCATCCAGCCATCCGTTGGCAGTGACAAACCAAAGCGCCCTTTGCCAATTGGTCATGGATGCAGGAAGTGTCTGAAGCACTCGCTTAATTGCCGGATGCGGTCGACCGTCCTCAAACTGAAAGGCGGGAAACAACTCGCTTCCGCGGTATGAAAGCGAGAATATATCCCCGTTCTTCTTCCAGCGCGCCGCCGTGGCATAGCTGTTCTTTGCGTTGGATCCCGCAAGTTTATTGACGTCGGTGCTGCTTAAGTGAGGGATTTCAGCCACAAACCGATCGCGCAAATCGACGTTGTCGGCGGCCAGGATCCCGCGTGCCCTTTCCAGGTCATCGGGCAGCAGGACTTCCGCCAACTTCCCGATTGCCGCTTCGAGGCGTGCCTCATCGACCGTCTCGGTCACCCGCACTAGTGTTTCCGTGAATGTTCTCACGGATTGACGCTCAGCGTCCGAGAGTTCCGGCTGGAGCCGAAGGACGACGGAGCGGCCAAGCGCGGTCGCAGCCATGGCGTTGGCAAGCTCCGTCAATCTTGGGCCAAGGTCGCCGAAGGGGAGGCGGCCGGCAACCATCGTCGAGGCCATGATGTTGGCAATCTCCTTCGACAACTGGGAAAACAGGGCCTTCTCGTCCTTTTCCGACAAGCCGACGGAGCGCATTTGATCTGGCAGGAGCGACTCTTCAAAGCGGAACAGCATGGAAGCCTCGTGATACAAGTGACAAGGGCAGGTATATAACTAATATCACGTGATGTCGAGTTGAAGCCTAGGCCTAGCCGAATTCCGAATTCCGGTCTCCTCCGAGCCTGTTGGCGGCCTGGGACGGCCGCCCATGTCCGGCGCGGCAGAAATCTGGTCGGCTTCGAAAGGCTGTAAGCCGCTTCCGATTCCTGACCCTAACGCAACGCGGCAACTCGTTTGCTCGCCTCATCGGGTGATACCGATCGAAAGATCGCATGGATGCTATAGCAGCTACTCCTGGCCGACTTGTGTCTCTGGAGGCGGTCTAAGAGAGTTGCTGCGGACAAAATCCACGAAGGCACGCAGCGGCGGCGGCATTTGACGCCGGCTGGGATAATAAAGGTGAAAGCCGGGGAAGGGAGGTGTCCAGTCGTCAAGCATGCTGACCAGCCGGCCCGCGACGAGATATTCCGCCACATGATGATCGAAGAGATAACCGATGCCGATGCCATCAAGTACGGCCCGCAGCATAAGGTCGTTGTCGGTGGTGCTGAGTGGCCCCGAGACGGCCACTTCGAGCTTCTCGTCGCCGCGTTCGAATTCCCAGTGATAGAGGCTGCCATCCGTCGGCCAGCGGGAGGCGACGCAAGAGTGCTCGCGCAGGTCGCGCGGCGTTTGCGGCATGCCGTGGCGCGCGATGTAGTCGGGCGAGGCGATGACGACGAGCCGCATCTCACCGCCGAGCTTTACGCTTACCATGTCTTTTTCCACCATCTCGCCCAGTCGGATGCCGGCATCGAAACGACCGGCGACGATATCGGAAAGTTTGTCATCCACGATAATGTCCATCATGATCTCGGGATAGACTGCATTGAAGGGAGCAATCAAAGGCGCCAACGTGTGGACGATCGCGACCCTAGGTGCGTTGATGCGCAGGAGACCGGCAGGCTTGTCGCGCAGCGCCGACACATCCGCTACCGCTCGGTCGAGATCGGCAAGCGCCGGCAATAGCCGGGAAAGCAACCGCTGCCCAGCCTCGCTCGGCGCCACACTACGCGTCGTGCGGTTGAGCAGCCGGATACCCATCCGTTCTTCGAGCGTGCGGATCGTCTGGCTGAGTGCGGAGGCCGACATGCCGAGCCTTGCGGCCGCGCGGGCAAAATTGCCGTGTTCGGCAACTGCCGCAAAGGCCCTGAGTTCTGCATAGTCGCTGCCGCGCATTATGTTCTCTTTTCTAAATAACCCATGCCGATAATGTAGCATTGTGGTGAATATCGACAAGGCGCATCTTCTGGCTGCAACACAGGAGATCTATCCATGTCAGATAAAACAACCAATACACCGTCTCTTGACCGCTATCGTCTCCTCGGCCGTTCCGGCTTGCGCGTATCGCCGCTTTCGCTCGGCGCAATGACCTTCGGAACCGACTGGGGCTGGGGCGCCGATGAGCAGGAATCGCGTCGCATGTTCGACGCCTATGTCGATCGCGGCGGCAATTTCATCGATACTGCCAACCAGTACACGGGCGGCACGTCGGAAAGACTCGTCGGTCGCTTTGCCGAGGGCCGCCGCGACGAGCTTGTCATCGCCACCAAATATACTATCACCTCGCGCCCGAAGGATCCCAACTCCGGCGGCAATCACCGCCGCAGCATGGTTCGCTCCGTAGAAGACAGCCTGAAGCGGCTGAACACCGATTATATCGATCTCTTCTATCTGCACGCTTGGGATTTCACGACCTCCGTCGAGGAGGTCATGAGGGGGATGGACGATCTCGTCCGTGCCGGCAAGATCGTCTATGCTGGCATTTCCGACACGCCGGCCTGGCAGGTAGCGCGCATGCAGACGCTGGCCGACCTGCGCGGCTGGGCGCCGCTGGTAGCACTGCAGATCGAATACAGCCTGATCGAGCGCACGGTTGAGCGTGAGCTAATCCCGATGGCGCTTGAACTCGGCCTCGGCGTTATCCCCTGGTCACCGCTCGGCATGGGCGTCCTTACAGGGAAATATAGCCGCTCCGATCTTGACATCGGTGCCGGCACAGCAAGTGCGGTAGGCACCCGCAAGAATGTAGCTGCCGGCAACGGCTCGCTGACCGAGCGCAGTCTCGGCATCGCCGATGTCGTGAAGCAGGTTGCGGATGAAATCGGCAAGACGCCGGCGCAGGTGGCGATCGCCTGGACGCTTACCAACCCGGCCGTGATTTCGCCGATCATGGGTGTGAAGACGATAGCCCAGCTCGAAGAAAATCTCGGTGCGCTCGATGTCGTATTGTCTGATGAGCATCGCACTCGCCTCGCCGAGGCCAGCGACATCGTTCTCGGCTTCCCGCATGATTTCCTCGCCAAGCCACTGACGCGCGGTGTCATGTTCGGCGAAGTGATTATCGAGCCCCGACCCTGAGGACAACCAGTCGACGCATCGAGACGCAGCGGCGGTCGAACAATCGAACGCCGCCGCAGTTCCAGTTGAGCATCGACGCGCAAATCGGAGCGGCTCGAGCGGTGGTTTCAAACCATCCCAGGTGCGCGGCGAGCTGCGCACCTGTGAGCCCGAGTGCATCGCTTAACGGGCGCACCCATCCGTTCGGCAGCGCCTTTGATCCGGTCGATTGGCTGGAGGACCCGACGTCTTTCATCGAGCCGCAGCGGCATCTTGTGCGCTGGGCACCTGAATGCCGAGCTGGGGGATTTTGCGCGCAGGCCAAGATCGTGCGCCGACCTTGGTGTCGAAATTCGTTCCCTTTGTTTCAATTCCAGCCACCGGGACTGCCGCTCGAGCGCCAGCCGGTTCGCCGTACGCCTGGACCTCCCTGCTATGGTCAAAAGTGGCATGTCAGGTTGCAGGGTCAGCGAGCTTTGTTTGCAGCTTACCATTGTCCGCAGCGCCTTTAGGGTGTCAGCTCCCTCCATCGTCCTCTGTCACGGTCAGGACGAGCGGTCGGCTAGACGGCGATCGAAGAGTTACTGTTGTCTTCGATCGCGGTGCTCCCACTGGGAAGGTGCAAGGATAGCATGGGATTCTGCACGGTTCAGCGTGTTGACCAATTCTTCGGCTTCATCGACGGTAAGCATGTCCATAACGAAGCCATCGACGAGAGCTTTCCGGTCTGAAACCGTATCGATTACCGTCCAGTAGATGTTGAGGTTCTTCTGCAGGGCGTATCTCTGGTTTTGCATGGATGATTACCTTTCTTCGATCTTTCAGTTACTCGCATTGCGTCAACATCGATGAGCGTCCATCCCATGGTAGGTGCACGGACCCGACGCAGATTCTTGCACCGAGGCGCAACGTCCGTCCTGTCTCTGCATGTTTTTTCAGCTGGGAAGAGGATAAAGCCGGCGGCCCTCGGAACGTATTGCCGAATGAGATACGCGACCAGCCGAATTGGCGCCCCGACTATCCACCCGTGCCAGACGCCCGATACTTTGGTCTAGATGAGCGAGCCTACTTGACCCACGCCGGCTTCGTCGTTAATCCGAGGCTGTCCGCCATCCGGACCAGATCAACGAGGGATCTCGCCTGCATCTTCTGCATGACGTGGCCACGATGAACCTTGACGGTCACCTCGCTCAGGCCAATCTGAGCAGCGATTTGCTTGTTGACGCTGCCCGCGACCACCAGGTTCATGATCTCGCGCTCGCGCGGCGTCAAGGAATCATAGCGCGACTGAAGCTCGGCAATGAGCGCGACTTGCTGCCTGCGAGCGCAATCGCGCTCGATCCCGGCATAGGCGGCATCGAGCAATTCCTGCTCGCGCAGCGGCTTCGTCAAGAATTCGATAGCGCCGGCTTTCATCGCCCGCACAGAGATCGGAATGTCGCTGTGGGCACTGATAAAAATGACCGGAAGCTCAATTCCAAGGGACGTGAGCATGCTCTGAAATTCCAGGCCGCTCCGCCCCGGCAGCCTGACATCGAGAATGATGCAGCCCGGAACGTCAGGGCGCTTGCTATCCAAAAAATCCTGGCTGGAAGCGAATGTCAGTACCTCAAGTCCGACCGAGCGCAGGAGATCGCCGAGGCCTTCGCGGACAGACGCGTCATCATCAATGATGTAGACAATCTCCTTCATCCATGTCCCCAAGTTCTGCGCCGGTCAGGCGGCGCCCCGGACATGGATCCATTATTTCTCCTCGGTTGGTAATGTAAACTGAAAAATGGCACCGTGGGGCGCGTTTGGCGTGGCCCAGAGCTGGCCTTTGTGAGCCTCTATGATCGAACGACTGATCGTCAGTCCCATGCCCATACCCTTGGGCTTGGTACTGTAGAACGCCTCGAATATATCGCCGATCTTCGCCAGGTCGAGGACAGGTCCGCTATCGCGGACTGCCACTAAAACGGTATTGGGTGCTGCCTTTTCAGTGCTTACGATGAGTTCGCGCGTTCCTTTTGGCATCGCCGCCATCGCGTCGTTGGCGTTCATGATAAGGTTCAGGATCACCTGCTGGATTTGCACTTGGTCCCCAACGATCGGGGGCAAGCCGTCGGAGAGGTTCGTACGAAGCGACACCGCACTGCGTTCGAGGTCCGTCGACACCAGCCCAATCGTCTCGGACACGATATCGTTGACGTTCAGCCGGTCCCTGCGTTCGGGTGATTTCTTCGCCATTGCCCGAATCCGGTCGATGACCTCGGATGCGCGAAAGGCGTCGCTGATCATGCGCTCGATGGCGCGACGGGCGGAGACGATGTCACGGGGATCCGCGTAGAGGTAGCGAAGGCAGGCATTGCCGCTGCTGACTAGCCCGGTGAGCGGCTGTCTGACCTCGTGGGCGATGGAAGCTACAAGTTCTCCCATAGTGGTCAGCCTGCTGACATGGGCGAGTTCTGCTCGCGCAAGCTGAATAGCATCCTCGGCTTGCCTGCGGTCGGTGATGTCACGCGCCAGCGAAAGACGAAACCATTGCTCGTCCTGTCGGAATTTACCGACGCGAACCTCGACCGGAAACGTTGTTCCGTTCTTACGCCGGTGGAGCGTTTCGAAAGTCATTGGCTGTCCCGCGTCGACGCGATCCACCAATGTCGCGAGCGCCTTTTCGTCGATCGCTCCGTCAAAGTCGCGCGGGTGCATGCCAATCAATTCCTCCCGGCTGTAACCGAGGCTTTCACAGGCTTGGCGGTTGACGTCTATGACGGTCAGATCGTCGGTATGGAGGAAAAAGGCATCGGTGGCATGGTCGACGAAGGTCCGAAAGCGAGTTTCGCTCGCTCGCTGCCTTTCCTCGGCTCGCTTGCTCTCGGACAGGTCGAGCACGAAGGCCACGGCCTGGCGCCCGGCCCCCTCGAAACTTGCCTGACCGATCATCACCGGTACGTGACCGCCGTCCTTTCGCCGGTACACCTTTTCAAAGGGGCGGACGCTGCCGGTCACTCTCAGCTCGGTCTCGGTTTCGGCGTCACGCTCGCGCCATTCCGGCGGTGTCAGCTCTTTCTCGAGCAACTGACCCGCCAAGAGTTCGTCACGGCTGTAGCCCACCATTTGCAGGAACGCCTCGTTGGCCTCGATAATCCGACCGCCGATATCTCGGATAAAAATTCCGATGATGTTCGCTTCGACAAGCCGGCCTATTCGCGCTTCACGTTCTGCCAGATCGCGGTAAAGTCCGGTAATTTCGAGCGTGCTGGCAGCTTGCGAGGCGATCAACTTCAACACCGGAATGCGCCCCGGCGCGAAGACACGGCCCGCCAGAGTGTTTTCCAGATACAGCGCACCGATCAGCTTGGCGTGATTGATCAGCGGCAAACAAAGAATGGATCTGGCCGCGCGATGGCGGATATAGGGATCGGCCGCAAAGGCGCTTTGAGCCGAGGCATCATCGAGACTGACGATTTCGCGCATACGCAGGACGTAGTTGAGAACTGATTCCGGCATCACGCCGGCGATGGCCTCATTGCGCAACTCTATGTGGACCGCTTCGCCGCGGATCGTCGCCTCAGCGGCAACCCGCGGTTCGCCGCCACGCGACAGGATCAGAAGACCACGTTCGGCTCCGGCCTGCTCGACGGCCATTCGCAGGACCGTATCGATCAGCTTCTCGACGACGATTTCGCTGGAGACTGCTTGCGACACCTTGATGACGGTGGCGAGGTCGAGCTGCTCGATCGGCGCTTCGATCGTGCTTGTTGCAGCCGGTGCCGATTGTCCATCCCGCAGTTGGGGATAGGCTTCTTCGAGCTGCCGCACCTTGCCGTCGGCTCCCCAACTGAGATAACAGCGACGGGCGTTTTGAAGATAGAGGCGAGCAATCTGATCGAAGCCGCGCGCCCGGTAAAAGGCGGAAGCGCGCTCATAGGCGATCGCTTCATCCTGTGGGAGCGCGTGCGCATGCGCCAACTGGATCGCCTGTTCATAGAGGCGCTCGGCATGCAACTCACGGCTTCCCAAGCGGGCGATCTCTGCGCCAAGCAATGTTGCGCGGCTTGCGAAATTCTCCGGGCAGTGCGCGGCCCAAGTGTCGAGCTGCTGGCGGTGAGCGCGTATGGCCTTGCGATAAAGAGCTGTTTCAGGGCTCGATCCCTGCAAAGCAGAGGCCAATGAAAGGCCGGTGTAGAAGTGATATTCCGCCCGCTCGAAAATTGCGGGAGTCATCCAGAGGAGGCCTTCTGCTTTCGCCGCTGCCGAAAGTGCTGTGAGGGTATCCCCGGCAAATACACATGCCTGTAGCTTGCGGATCCAGTACAGGCAACTGCCCGGCTTGCCGTCGGTCTTAAGTTGGAATTGCTGCTCGTCGAACCCTTCATCGTTGAAGCATCCGAAGATTGGCGTCAGCCCGCGAAGCGTTCGGATGAGTTGGAGCTGCCCGCTGATGAAACCGACTGCTACTCCGAAGCCGGCCTGACGCGCGAAGTCCAGGCCGGCCTCCGCATCGCGCTGAACCTGCGAGAGGGGCTCGCCGGCGGCCAGAAGATAAGTCACAAGGTTATTCCGGCTTAAGACGGCGTAAGTGAGATCGCCGACCTGCTGTGCCGTTTCGAAGACGCGCTGCGCAAGCGCACGGCCGGTGCGGACATGACGCGACGACGATTTCGCAAGGTTACCGAAGGCAAGGTAGACACGTGCCTTCAGGCGTTCCATTCCAGGCTGTTCCGTCAGGTCCAGTCCGAGCACGCCGAACCGAAAGCCGGCTTCATAGTCGCCAAAATAGGGCCCGAGCACCGTGCCCACAGCAGTGAAGGCATAAGGCGATGTGTCGCTGTTGCCGTGCTTGAGGCTGATGTTGCCCATTCGCCCGATAACGAGGCAGCGCAGATTCTCGTTGGTAAAAAGGGCGGGAGTAACAAGTGAAGTCAGAACGTCCATGGTCGCGAGCGCGACCGGGTCCGCCATTGGGGGCGAGTTAAGCAACTCTTCGATAGGGCGGCCCCCGAGTTGTCGCCAAAGTCGCGCGTATTCCTGGCGCACCTGGCTCCTGGTCGGGTGGGACGACCACGAAATGCCGACCCGGTGCAGATAGTCGAGGCCGAATATGATGGCCTGATCGCTCCGACCGAGGCTCATGAAAAGGTCGACGCGCAGTCGCGTGACGCGGGCCAGATCGGCGAGGCTGGTGGCTCGGCTTGCCAATTCTGCGAGGCGGGCCTGCGCCTCCGCCGGTGCCCCGGTCAAGAATTCGCATTCGGCCCTGTGGAGTTCGAGGGCGAAAGCGAGTTCGTATCGGCGCTCCCAGGCATCGTTCGGCAGGTAAGCCGAACCCATGCCGGCATAGGCCAACGCCGCTTCGTACGCAGCCGACGCCTTGGCGCGGCGAGTGGCAAGCAGGTTCAAGTCCGCGAGACGCTCGCGCTCTTCGCCGGGCGCGATGAGCGCGCCGCCGCAGTTGAGTTGGCCGACAATCTCGAAAATATTCTGCTCGAGTGCCTCCGGCGGCGTATGCATCAGCAGGAGGCGGCCAATGGAAAGATGGGCTGCCGCCCGCTCATCTTCAGGGATCAGCCCATAGGCGGCCTCCTGGACACGATCGTGCAGGAAGCGGTATGACGACCCTTCTTCAAGCAGCACGAGTCCGGCCCGTGCCGCGGCCCAAAAGGCTGCATGAACCGCGTCGTGATTTTCGCTCCTGATCAGAGCCAGGGTATCAACCGCCGCGTGATTTCCGAGACACGCTAGCATGCTCAGGGCAGCCTGGGTGGTATCGGGCAGTCGCCGCAGCTTGCTTAGCATAAGATCCACGACGTTATCGGTATAGCCTTTGGCTCCGATGCGATCGAGATCCCAATCCCAGTGCGTCTGTTCGCGATTGAATTCGAGCAGGCCTTCGTCCGGCAGCGTGCTCAGGAACTGGAGCGCAAAGAAGGGATTGCCTCCGCTCTTTTTGTGCACTAGCCGCGCAAGCGGCTGGACACGCTTGCTTCCGCAATGAAGAGCGTCGGCCAGCATCCGGGTCAGATCTTCCAGCCTAAGCGGTGTCAGTACGATTTCATGGACTTGGCCACCGGCCTCCCGGATCGCTGTCAGCCGGCGGATCAGCGGATGGGTGGACGATACTTCGTTGTCGCGATAGGCGCCAATGAGCAGCAGGTGATGCATATCCTGCTGAGTGCACAAATCTTCAAGCAGATCGAGCGTTGCTGCGTCCAACCATTGGAGATCGTCCAGAAAGAGCGTGAGCGGATGTTCTGCTGTGGCAAACACTCGAAGTAGGCGCCTGATGTTCAATTGGAAGCGGCGCTTGGCGTCCTGAGGCGGCAGATCCGCAACCGCCGGAAGCCGGCCGATGAGAGATTCAAGTTCCGGAATAAGCGTTACCATCAGCCGACCGCTCGCGCCCAGTTCTTCGGTTAAAGCAGCCCGCCAGGGCGCCAGTTCCGCTTCACTCTTGCCCAGCAGCACTCGGACGAGTCCTTGCAGGGCCTGCGCAACGCTCGCATAAGGAATGTGACGCTGTTTCTGGTCGAATTTGCCGGAGGCAAACAGCCCACGCGGCACGAGCGCGCGGTGGAGCTCATTCACGACCATGGATTTGCCCACGCCGGCATGACCCGAAACCAGCACCAGCGTCGGCCCGGCGCCCGCGACGACCCGGTCGAATGCGGAGGTCAGGGCGGCGATCTCGCGTTCGCGACCGTAGGGCCGCTCGGAAATCACCAGTCTGTCCGGCACATCGCGTGTCCCGAGCGGAAATTCTGCGATCCGCCCATACTTCTCGCTCTCGACGAGGGCACGTCGCAGATCCGCCTCTAGCCCGGCGGCGGTCTGGTAGCGTTCCTCTGCGTTCTTGGCGAGCAGCTTCATCACGATTGCCGAGATAACGCCTGGTAGCTCTTTTACACGCTCGGACGGCGGCACCGGTCGCCTGGCAACGTGGCAGTGCACCCATTCCATCGGCTCCGAAGCAGTGAACGGCAGCTGGCCGGTGATCATTTCGTAGAGCGTGATGCCGACGGCGTAGAGGTCACTGCGCGAATCCACCGATCGGTTCATGCGGCCCGTCTGTTCGGGCGCCATGTATGCGAGGCTGCCAGCAATGACCTCAGGGGGCGCGGCGGCCTGACGCTCGCGAGAAAGATGCGACGCCACTCCGAAGCCCGTGAGACGGACCCGCCCTTCCGCCTCGTCCGCCATTATATTCGCCGGCTTGATGTCCCTGTGAATGAGGCCGCATCCGTGAGCCATGCCGACTGCCGCCGCAATGCCCTTGGCAAGACGCAAAAAGACCTTGAGTTCGGCGGGCGTGCCATGGCTGTGCCGTCCCATCAACTGCGGCAGGGGCACGCCGCCACAATCTTCGAGGACGAGTACGATACGACCATTTTCCGTTGTGAAATCGAGCGGTTTGGCTGCCCACTCCCGGTCGAGTTCGTCTCTCAGGCGATATTCGTGGGCCAGTCTGTCGAGGCTGGTTCGACTGGGATGTTCGGCTGCAAGCTGCACCTTCAGAACGGCTTTTGATGCGCCGTTGCCGCTCCGGATCAGTTCTCGTGTAAAGATGCGATCGCCGTCACTCCAGGACGATTGTGGCTCGTGGTACCGAAGGTCAGTTGAAGTCTGCTGGCCGATCGACGCGAGGGCGCGCTTCCGTCCGAACATGTTCTTCCTGGTCTTCTGCGCATCCTTGACCGTGTCGTCCATGGCACACCGCTCGCTTCGATGCCGCCCGCATATCATCGGAGGTGCAGGCATCGCAGATCCAATCAAGCTTCACCGACTTTCCTCTCATGTCAACGAGCCTATGCTTCGGATTGTTGAGGCGGTCGCATCTCTGCTGATCTTCCCCCGACGCGGGTTCCAGGGATGCTGTTAAGGCAGTTCCGCGAATAGCAAAGCTGCGGCGATGCGGTTGCATGCTTTAAGAGGCGCCGCGCCGGCAAGGGTGAAGGTCTTGCGGTCAAGCAAAACGCCGGCGCGGCAAAGTCGGCCCGTGATGGGAGGGCGTTTCTTTTAGGGCCGCTGCAACATTAACTCTGCCTGGAGCATCCTCGCTATTATGCCGAAGTATATTTTTTTAGCCCTTTCGCCCGATTTCCTAAACCAGCCCGATTCTTCTCTGCCGACCCCCTCGTGCAGAAGTCATGCGATTTGCTGGCGGAGCGCGTCGATCAACGGACCGCTCTCAGCGAACTGGTGCGCACGGTCGACGGCACGCTGCCGAGTAGATGAAGGGCTTTGAGGCAAATCGTCGGGAGCGCCTGCTGCAAAGGTAAAGCGCTTCCGAATTTCTCCGAAACACAGTTCGAAGTAGCCCCTGCAGCGTAGCACTGCGACAGCATCCCGTTCCTCGCGCATACGTAATGCCGAAAGGGATGTTCGAGTATCGCAAATGTAGGACCAAACAACTGGACCTGCCAGTGGCATAGGCCTAGTTTGCGGCCTGTATCGGAGGCCCCTTCATGCTCCAGGGGTCAACACGAAACGAAGCTCTCGCTGACGACATCGGCCTCGCATTAAAAGAAGGTTGAACCCGATCCTGCCGAAACACCGCCTCATCTTTCTGCGCCACGCGAAGTCCGTCTGGCCCGACGGTGTAGCCGACCGTGAACGGCCATTGGCGGATCGCGGGCGCAAGGCAGCCCCCGTCATCGGCGCTTATATGGTGCGCGAAAAGCTTATCCCAGATCTCGCCCTCGTCTCGCCGGCCCGCCGGGCGCAGGAAACCTGGAAGCTCGTCCGCAGGACCCTTTCGAAAAAGGTCTCGGAAGTCGAGGCGGCGGATATCTACGAGGTGTCGGCCGAGCGCATCCTCGATGTGATCCGGGCCGTCGAACCTGGCATCCGCACGCTGCTCATCGTCGGCCACAATCCCGGCATTGAGAATGCGGCCTCGCTTATCGTGGCGGACGGGAATGTCGATGCCATGGGGCGCATGCGGGAGAAATTCCCAACGGCGGGACTCGCCGTTATCGACCTCGATCTCGACGGATGGGACAAGATTGCGGTGCGTACCGGTTATCTCGAGCGGTTCGTAACCCCGCGATCCCTGGGATAATAAGGCCACTCTCCGGTTAGAATTTGGGGACATGGTGTACGGCCCTGGTTCTACCCCGCGCCGGCCGCTCGCGGTTTCACAACGCCGGATTGGCCAAAGAATCTATTCTCGTCAATGAAGCGGTTTTGACCATCGAAGCAACCGCCATATATCACCACAAATTGGCGGCCTTATTTCCAGTGATCCTCTCTCTTCTTTCCACACTTTCCGAAAGGAAGAGCTTCCTCTCTGAGGTTCCTCTCTCGAGCTTCCCAACATTGGTATGGTTTACACGGAACCAACCGGATGACCGGGCGTTTTTGGGTCGCGGGATTGGAGGTCGAAATGGCAAAGAAAAATAGCATTCCGAAGAAAATCGCTGGTTACAAGGTGCCGAAAGCTCTTCGCAAGTCGTCCCTGATTAACGGATTGCTCGGCAGCGATGTTGGAAGAGGCATCCTCGCCAATGCTCTGACGGCAGCTGCGGGTGCCGCCGCGGCGGTATTGGTTGAAGAGCACGACGAAGTTGCAGATGCAGCCGACCGAAACATGAGAAAGGGAAGGCGGGCGCTCGGAACCGCGGGGACCGCAATGAGCCGGGCTGCCGAGGCCGCGATCGAAGCGGTTAGGTCATCCACACGTGATGCGCTCCCCAAGAGCGTGCGAAAGGACATGAAGAACCGCCCTTCGGAAGGCGCGGTGCACTAGCAGCCGCGCCCGAAGATGCGGGTTTTCTGGAACGCTACGCCGTTCAACGCTTCGCGCGCTCCGGGGTCGAAAAGGCCGCGGTGTCGGGTGTCGCACGGATGTTTGTGCGCTTGGTCAAACGACATCCGCTTGTAGCAGCGGAGCTTCTGATCGCAGGGGCTGGCCGCGCAGGCAAGGTCGGTTGGGACGAGCTGGAACAGCGGCTCACTGGCCGACGCAACGGCGATGTCGAGCCGATTACGCACTCCGTCCCACTTATTGGATCATCGAACCAGGGAAGCGATGAGGCAGAATAGTCTCAACCGCGGCGCTCCACGATCGCGCTACCCAGCCGCCATGTCGTGTCGGAGCCAGCAAGGTCACTAGCGGCAAGGCTGATCCCAAGGTGGCGGGTAGTCTCAAACCGAAAGCCGAAGGGGGCGTCATAGCACCAAATGGGCGGAATTCGATTGCCGCGAGTCTTTCTAGCAACACCTATGTGAGAAGTGGAATCATGGAAAGATTTGGCTGGCCTAAATCGTTTTAGTTGCGGTACTCTTAGAACTGCAAAAGCGATTTGCACTGGCGGGACAGCTGGAGAAACCACGTCCCCATCTCCTAGAGCAGGACCTTGATGAACGCGGATATGATAGCCGACTGGGCGGTGGAAAACGGATTCCATGCGATTGATTCGCGGAGTTATCGTCGCCATGATAATGCAGGGGTGATCACGATTGAAATAAAGAGGATGTCATTCCTCCTCATCGATGAGAGGCAAGGACTGCGACCGCGCCTGATATCGCGGTTGTTCAAAGACATTCCCCTTAATGGCGGGCGTGGCCGTTTGCACGGTTTTCTTTGACCGCTATCCAAATCGCTGCGTCCTGACGCGATCTAACAGCCCAGCCAATTTACCAAGGCGGCGGACCGGCAGTATCGAGTTGCCATGTCAATCAGCAAGGCGATAGTGACCCTTCAGGAGGCGTGGGCATTTGCACGATCCGGCCGTATCGAAGATCTGGAGCGAGCACTTACCGGGCCGAAGCGTCATTGTATTGGGATTTTTCGCAATCGGTCGGCGCCATTCTGGTCGCCGGCATCGTCCAAACGTCGACCGTCAATCACGCTTTGCCGCATCCCTCCAGGCGCGCTCGAACGGTAGGCGCCATGCGTGTGGGGCAATGAGTTGGTGGATCGACTTCGGCCCCCAGCCGCCCTGGTCGTAGAGGCGTACGGGCGGCGGGTTATCGAGGAGAGGTTGCGAAATCTCCCAGAGCCGCTCAATACCCTCGGCCCTAGTGAACAGCGTGTGGTCACCGCGCATGGCGTCGAGGATCAGACGCTCATAGGCCTCCAGAACTTCGCCAATCAGGCCAGTTTCGCTCATGGCGAATTGCAACGAGAGCTTGTCGAGCCGGAAGCCCGGTCCAGGGCGCTTGCCATAGAAGGAAAGCGAGACCTTGGAGGCATCAGCAAGGTCGAAGGTGAGGTGGTCTGGGCCCTGTGCCCCCACGCCAGAGCCCGCAGGAAACATCGATTTAGGGGGCTCGCGGAATGCGATCGAAATAATTCGCTGCCCCTCGGCCATCCGCTTGCCGGTACGCAGGTAGAAGGGGACGCCAGCCCAGCGCCAGTTGTCGATGGCGCATTTCAGGGCGATGAAGGTGTCAGTGTCGCTTTCGGGGTCGACGCCAGGCTCATTACGGTAGCCAATGTATTGACCGCGCACCACGTCGCGCGGCTCAATCGGCAACATGGAGCGGAACACCTTGTTCTTCTCTTCCGAGATTGGCGCAGGCTCAAGGGCAGTGGGCGGCTCCATCGCCATGAAGGCGAGGATTTGGAAGAGGTGGGTCACCACCATGTCACGATAGGCGCCGGTGGTCTCGTAAAAGGCGGCGCGGGTGGAAAGGCCAAGCGTCTCCGGAACGTCGATCTGCACATGGTCGATGAAGTTGCGGTTCCAGATTGGTTCGAACAGGCCATTGGCAAATCGGAAGGCCAGGATGTTTTGCGCCGGCTCCTTGCCGAGGAAATGGTCGATGCGGAATATCTGCTTCTCGTCGAACACTTCGTGCAGCTTCTTGTTCAGTGCAACGGCACTGGCAAGGTCCGTGCCGAAGGGCTTTTCCATGATGATACGGGAGCGTTCAGTCAGCTCCGCCTGGGCGAGGAGTTGCACGGCCAGAAGGGCGGCGCTTGGTGGCACGGATAAATAATGCACGCGCCGCGTTTCGGCGCCGAGTGCTTCTTCGGCCCTGTCGACCGCCTCCTTGAGAGCATTGGCGCCAGCAGCGAGCGGGACGTAGTCGAGCGACGCGGCAAACGCTTCCCATTCGGACTGCGAGAACTTGCGTGTCAAGAACTTGTCCAGCGAGTCACGGGCGATGGTGCGGAACGCATCCGCATCGATGTCGTCGAGCGAGACGCCGATAATGCGACATCCTGGGATAAAGCCCGCATTGGTGAGGTGGAACAGCCCGGTCAGTAGCTTGCGCCTTGAGAGATCACCCGTTGCGCCGACAAGAACAACGACCTGTGGATAGCCGGGACCAACCCGAGTTGAATTCTTGCGCAAAACACTCATCCTCAAGTCTTTCGTTGTCCCTTGGGATGGAGGTCGACCCCGCTCCGCGCCGCGAAGCGGCTATCTTCGTGCGGAATGCCATGGCGTTGAAGCTCACCCCTCTAAGGTTGCATAGAGGCATGGATTGCCCAGCGGAGCAAGGGGGCGGCAATATGGTGCCTAAGTGCCGCGTCTTAGAGACTTCGGTCGCCGCATGTCGACTTTCTTTGATAGCAACGTCTTGGCACCGCATGATGACCCAGCTCAGAGGCGCAGGGCGCGTTTATTGACAGCACCGGCTACCGGCGGCGAACCCCAGACGAAGCGCAATGCAAGATAGTCCGGCGGATTGCCCCAGTCAGTTTCCGCGGTGTGGAATTTGTTCGGCTGAACGCGCCGGTTTTTACTTCAGCGCGTGCTCGATCCGCTCGATGTTGTGGGCCGGCACGTTGTCGCCACGCTCGGCCGCCTCGATTTCGTCGACCGTCAGGCCAGTCGTGATCGCCAGATCTTCCAAGCTGTAGCCCTTGGCGAGTCGACCTTCTTGCAATGCAGTAGTCGCCTCGATATTCCTCGAAAGGTGATCCATCGTCTTCTCCGATTTTTTGAAATTGAATTCTTGCACGAGGATCCATTCCTCGATGGCAGCCGGCGTTCACTTCTGCGGCGTCGCTTCCGAAGATGCAAGCCTGAGCTGACGCAGCCGCTCGGTCTTTTCTTCGCGACGCTGGCGTTCTTCGGCGGCTGATTCCTGCGCAATCATGTTCGTCCGCTCGACCGCGGCCGCGCGTTGGCCGACGGTCAAGGTTCTTTTGATCCTCGATACCATGTTATATCCATCTAAGAGAGTTTACCGATATATGGTGGTCAGATCCCAGATCCCCAATACATAGCTGCTCTTCGCTAGGCGCGTGGGTCAGCCTGGTGACTGTCGGGAGCCGTGCTCGTTTATCGGTCGCCGTATCGATGGTCCTTGTCGTAACGGGCGTAACAAAGGCAGCGATGCCAAGCAGGATCGCAAATATGCCCCGCAGCGCCCATGAGGCCAGCATGGCCCGGATGATCAAAATGCATGGCCGAGCGCAACAGATGCGCGGCGCTGATTGTTGCTACGGCACGCTCGGCTGCAGAATTGCTGTCAGTTCCCTTTCTCATGTTCCGACTCCACGAATATAGACCAATGGACTTTGTCGACGCTCCTATGGTCACGCTGCCTGGGCAGGCTGCTTTTCGAGCAGTCCGCGCGCGCCCTGAACCATGGTCTTCAGGTGCTCGGGATTGTGAACACCCTGTCGATAAAGCTCCACCACGATCGCCGCGATGCGTTCGGCTTCTTCAGAATTGCGAGGCACGTCCGCCATCGTACTGAGGTCATCGAAGACGTGCTGGCAGATTTCGAGATCGCGGGAATCGAACGGCACTTGCGACCTCTTGATGATCGTTTGAACCATTTGTTCCTCCACTGCTGGAGGCCCGCCCTTGAAGGAAGGGCGGGCCGGCGTCGATTGCCTTAGAAGTCCATGCCGGCACCGGTGGGGATCGCCGGAGCGGCTTCCTTTTTCGGTTTTTCGGCGATCATGGCTTCCGTCGTCACCAGCAGGCCGGCAACCGATGCTGCATCCTGGAGCGCGGTGCGCACGACCTTGGCCGGGTCAATGACGCCCTGCGTATAAAGGTCGCCATATTCGCCGGTTTGGGCGTTCCAGCCGTAGGAGAAGTCGGACTTCTCGCGCAGCTTGCCGACGATGACGGAGCCTTCGGCGCCGGCGTTTTCGGCGATCTGACGGACAGGGGCCTCTATCGCACGTCGGACGATGTCGACGCCGACACGCTGGTCCTGGTTGGCCGTAGTGAGATTGTCGAGCGCCCTGACGGCCCGCAGCAACGCCACACCGCCGCCAGGGAGAATGCCTTCCTCGACGGCCGCCCGGGTCGCATGCAGCGCGTCGTCGACTCGGTCCTTCTTCTCCTTTACCTCGACTTCAGTCGAGCCGCCGACACGGATGACGGCAACGCCGCCGGCGAGCTTGGCCAGGCGTTCCTGCAGCTTCTCGCGGTCGTAGTCGGATGTCGTTTCCTCGATCTGCGCGCGAATCTGGGCAACGCGGCCATCGATCTCCGATTTAGAGCCGACGCCGTCGATGATCGTCGTGTTTTCTTTCTCGATCGTAAACTTCTTGGCGCGACCGAGCATGTTGAGCGTGACATTCTCCAGCTTGATGCCGAGGTCTTCGGAGATGACCGTGCCGCCTGTGAGGATGGCAATGTCTTCCAGCATCGCCTTACGGCGATCACCGAAGCCCGGAGCCTTGACAGCAGCGATCTTAAGGCCACCGCGCAGCTTGTTGACGACGAGGGTCGCAAGAGCTTCGCCTTCCACATCCTCGGCGATGATGAGGAGCGGCTTGCCGGACTGCACAACAGCTTCGAGGACCGGCAGCATCGACTGTAGGTTGGAAAGCTTCTTCTCGTGGATGAGAATATAAGGATCCTCGAACTCGACGCGCATCTTCTCGGCGTTGGTTACGAAATAGGGGCTGAGATAGCCACGGTCGAACTGCATGCCTTCGACGACTTCAAGCTCGGTTTCGGCCGTCTTGGCTTCCTCGACCGTAATGACCCCCTCATTGCCAACCTTTTCCATTGCCTCGGCAAGATACCGACCGATCTCATCGTCGCCATTGGCTGAAATCATGCCGACCTGGGCGATCTCCGAATTGTTGGAAATCTTGCGCGCGTTGGTCTTCAGTTCCTTGACGAGAGCGTCGACAGCAAGGTCGATGCCGCGCTTCAGGTCCATCGGGTTCATGCCCGACGCCACCGCCTTGGCGCCTTCCTTGACGATCGCCTGTGCGAGAACCGTCGCGGTGGTCGTGCCGTCGCCGGCGACATCATTGGTCTTGGAGGCGACTTCGCGCAGCATCTGGGCGCCCATGTTCTCGAACTTGTCTTCGAGTTCGATTTCCTTGGCGACCGAAACCCCATCCTTCGTTATGCGGGGTGCGCCGAAGGACTTGTCGATAACGACGTTGCGGCCTTTCGGGCCAAGCGTCACCTTCACAGCGTTGGCAAGCACGTCGACCCCACGCAGCATGCGTTCACGGGCATCGGTGTGGAACTTGACTTCTTTCGCAGCCATTTCTTTAACTCCTAATAGGCAGCTAGCTTAACGAATGGGTCGGTCTCAGGCGGCCCGCTTCTGCGCCGCCGGGGCTTCAATGATTCCCATGACATCGCTTTCCTTCATGATCAGCAGGTCCTCGCCGTTGATCTTGATCTCGGTGCCGGACCATTTGCCAAACAGGATGCGATCGCCAGTCTTGACGTCGAGCGCCTGGACCTGGCCGGTGTCGTTGCGTGCACCCGGGCCGACGGCGATGACCTCGCCTTCCTGAGGTTTTTCCTTGGCTGCATCGGGAATGATAATTCCGCCCTTGGTTTTCTCTTCGGACTCAACCCGGCGGACAAGAATGCGATCATGAAGCGGTCGGAACGACATGTTTTCCTCCGATGGACAAACAATGATGACGTTGTTCCCCTGGCCGGACCGGATGACCAATCCGGGCGGGTGCAAAACCTCAGTCGAGCGTCCTGCGCGAGATGATTTGGTTTGGCGGTTTTTTGATTTCAAGACGTCAAAACAAAAAAATTAGCACTCTTCATTGGCGGCTGCTACCGCACTGGAAAGGAAACAATAACGTGGCGTCGAGCATTCGAGAAATCGTTGATGGCTGCAAAAAATTGCGCCACCTTCAGATTGCTACGACACGGAGATCGAGCATGCGATATTCATCGGATCTGGGAGCGTCAGCTCACTGGTTATGGCCTTATCACCGCGCATATTCTCTATTGCATTCCCCTCCAATCCCTCCCGCAGACTCATGTCTGGCAGGATTACGATCTGGCTCCCGATTTCCCCGAGATGCAGAAGCTCCTCAACTACTGGCAGGCCTTGACGGGCCTGGGTTCCGTGCGTTCGCATCTTGATCGGACCGGACGACTGGCGCACGCGTTGAAGGGCGAGTTCAAGCTGCACTGAGACGTGAATCCGGATTTCGCGTCTCTTTTTTTCAAAGAGCGAGTTGGGATCGCGCAAACGAGTTGCTCGCAGTGACGAAAAAAGAGCCTCGACGGGGCGATGGAGGATTTCAATGGCTATGGGTATCCGCGCACCAGAGATGATCTGAAAACCAGATCGCTGATTGTTCCGATTGCACGAACCTCACGTCTTTTTCTGGCATTTCCCTGACGGGGGCTCGCAGACCAGCGGTGCTCACGGTGGCAGGCACATTGCCGGCGAGACCGGCTCCGCCGACCGTGACACCCAGATCGAAAATTTCGCCGGTCTGCCGCATGAAACGCGCGCCCACCGCTGGGCGCGCGGATCCATAGAGGTTAAAGGCGGTAACGACTACGTTCGCGTTCGATCTGTTCCGGGCCATAGGGGTCGAGCGTGTCGTCGAACCTGGTCCAACCCTCTTTGGTGTAGGCGGCACGGCGTGCAGCCGGGTCGACCCAGTTGGAGCGCTTGAGGATTGCTTCTGCTTCTGGGACAAGCGCGTCCTCAACCCTCGCAGTGACCAACGAGCCGCCCCGGCGGACACCTTCAGCATAAACATTTGCATCCTCGTCAGACACACCGGAACTCGTCATTGCGCCGATGATGCCGCCTGTCGCACCGCCGGCGACCGCACCGGCGGCAGCGCCGGCAGCGGTTGCCGCCAGCCAGCCGGCTGCGACGACCGGGCCAACACCAGGAATGGCCATCAGGCCAAGGCCCGTCAGAAGGCCGCCGGCGCCGCCCACAACTGCGCCGATGCCGGCACCTGCGCCCGCACCCTCGCCTGCATTCGAATGCTCGCCGTGGCGGTTGTCGGCATTGTTGGAAACGATGCTGATGTCGCTAGAAGGAACGCCGGCGGCTTCAAGCGCGCTGACTGCAGAACTGGCGTCGGTATAATCATCAAAAAGTCCAGTTACGGTTCTCATGGTTATTCTCCGGAAGGATTTGTTGCGTTACTTGGCGACGATGTTGCCCTGGTAGTCGAGAGCGATCACGACGGCCTTGCCGTCCTTCATGCCCGACGCCATCCAGATGCCCTTGTCATCCTTCTTGAGGTCCTTGACCTCAGTATAGCCGGCCTTTTCAATACGGTCCTTGGCCTGACCCTCGGTGAAGCTGTTGGCGCCTTCCACCGGGGCGGTCGGGTTGTTTGAGTCAGGAGTTGCGACGGCCGGCGTCTTGCCGTCACTTGTCGTTGCGGGCGCCGTCTGGGCCACGGCTGACAATGCCGAAGCGCCCAGAAGCGCTGCGGCGAAAATAAACGTTTTCATGGGATTTCCTCTCGTGCCGAATTATCAGATTCGCGAGTTAGAAACCCCAGATGAGCTTCTTCGTTCCACCGTCCGAAAATAAAGCGCGAATGCTTTTCCTTGCCTGATTTGCAGTGAACTCGAATGTCCGGCGCGCGGACTCGCACAGCAAACGCGACGGGATCGAGGGCGGTGCCAAGATTGCGCAACCAAGTCGCGTTGTGAATGCTGCGGTGGGATGGCGACGAGGGGCAGAGCGAATCCGCCCGATACCGAACGAAGCCCCTTAGGATCGCGCTCTCATCGCAGCTGATCCAATGGCTTGTGCACTAAACTAGCTCTGAGAGTTGGAACAATTTTGATCCTGCAGGCTCTGGAGCGATGCGTCGAGGCTCAGTACCAGGCCCGACGGGGCATAATCAACAGCGACCTTTCCGAAAGCAGACAGGCTGGAATAGATGAGCCGGGAGCCGAAGCCCCTCCTTTTCGGAGCTTCCACAGCCGGGCCGCCGCGCTCTCGCCAACGCACGTCGAGGCGATTGTCGCCCGCTTCTCGACGCAGGGACCACTCGATTTCGACCACCCCGGTATCCGCTGACAGGGCCCCATACTTCGTCGCGTTCGTGACAAGCTCGTGCAGCACAAGAGAAAACGCTAACGCAGCCTGGGGGTTCAGTTCGACGGTGGGACCACGTGCTTTGAAACGTTCCGATCCAAGTCCGAGATTGCTCGCGGTCGCCTCGACAATCGCGTCCATTGTCGCAGACAGCCAGTTCTTCTGCAGCAGAATGTCATGAGCGTGGGCATAGGCGTTGATGCGCGCCAATATCGACTGCTCGGCGTCCTCCATGCTGATGGCGCTTCTGAAGGACTGGCTGATAATAGCCTGAACGACGGACAGAGTATTCTTTATCCGATGCGAGAGCTCGTGCATTAGTACGCGCTGTCGTTGCTCATTTTCTCGCTGCTCGGTTCGATCCCTGAGTATCTTCAGGAAACCTTCGAGTTCGCCGTCATCCGACCTCAGCGCCATCAACTGGCCCGATGCCCAGAATAACGAACCGTCCTTTCGAATGTGCCATCTTTCGTCATCTGCATGGCCCTCGGCCAAAGCCGCGGTCATCTCTCGCAGAGGTACCCCCGTCTCCCGGTCCGCCGGCGTAAAGATTACGCCGATGGGCTCGCCGATGACTTCGGCCTCGTCCCATCCGAGGATCCGGCGCGCACCTTCATTCCATGTGGTCACCCTGTGATCGAGATCGACGGAGATGATCGCATATTCGATGGCACTCTGGAGGATAGCTTCGAGAAAGCGTTCTCGTGCGCGACTGGAATTGAAATAGGGGTTCATGATCATGTTACACGCCTGATCCACCAGGTCACGAGCTGATGACTTTCTCAACACTATACCGGACATCGCCGTATTACCATCGAAGCTGCAATCTTTCCGTACGGAGGCCGATCGATGTGAGCTGAAAAGATGATCAGCCTGGGAAACAAAGCATCGCGCCTGACGTTGTTTGTCGACGTCTTATAAGCGTGGAAGCATCGCGAGCCTTTTAACAAAAAAATTGCAAGGAGAATCAGTTTGGCATCGTCAAAAGCAGCCTTGGATGATCGGAAGGAGCTAGCAGCCATCGCATTTGAACGAACAAGGATGCCGATAGTCATCGCTGAGCACGTTCAGGATCTGCGATCGTGCTGGCAAACAAATCGTCCTAGAGCTGATGGGATACTCCGCAGAAGAGGTGCTGCCGCAATCCGTCTCCTTCATGGGGCAAGCGACATCTCCTATCGCCGTCGCCGAAATTAGAGCGAGCATCGCCGACGAACGCCAGGCCAGCGTGCTTTGCCAATGAAGGAGCAGCTAGAGAAAATTCCACCAACGGCAACACTCTTGTCGACTCGCATTGAATCTCCCGGAACTGCGAAGCCTTGGCAAGGTTGGGGGTGCCGGGTTTTTAAGAGGAAATCAATCGATGACGAACACGCTCGCAGAGCTGGATGCCCTCGTGATTGGGGCCGGGCCGGGTGGGATGTCAGCCGCCCTCTATCTTGGGAGGTTGAACCGCAGCGTTCTCGTCGTCGACTCTGGTCGCAGCCGCGCGCTGCTTATTCCGCTCTCGCGAAATCATCCGGCTTTCCCCGAAGGTATTGAGGGTGCTGAATTGTCGAGACGCATGAGAAGGCAGCTGCAGAACCTCGGTATAGCGATCGTGGCAGAGGCGGTATCGCAGGTGCGAAACGACGCTACTGCGGGCTTCATCGTTGACTACGCAGGCTGCCAAGTACACGCCAAAAATGTGATCGTCGCGACCGGCGTTGAAGATAATCTGCCGCCGATTGAGGACGCGGAGCTTCTCACCCGCTCGGGACATCTGCGCTTCTGCCCGATTTGCGATGGCTACGAAATCGCTGGGCGACCAGTCGTCATCATCGGCACGACAGAGGGTGCCGCTTCGGAGGCCGGGTTTCACCGATCGTTCTCGCGCGAGATAACAATTGTGACGCTCGGCGAAAGAACGGACTTCAGCGCCGCAACCATGTCTCGCCTTATCGCTGACGGTATCGCCCTACGTCGCGAGGAGTTGACAGGCTGCGTACGTCGCGAGAAAGGCACCGTTGACCTCGTCATGAATGCCTCAGCCACCCTAACAGGGGTGGTGCTCTATTCCGCATTGGGAATTCGCCCGCGCTCGGAGTTGGCGAACCAAATGGGGGCTGATCTCGAGGAAGATCGTCGGATAAAAGTTGATGCACATCAGGCAACACGGGTGCCGGGACTATATGCGGTCGGCGACGTCGTCACAGGTCTGAATCAGCTTGGGGTGTCGATGGCCCAAGGCGAAATAGCAGCCGTCGCGGTGCATAACCGCCTCCGGCAAATGCAGGAAAGTTGAGCTCGCATTTCCGAGGAACCGCTCGACCCGCCTCAGGCCCGCTTTTTAGCTGGAGAAGCCTCGATGCGACCATAAATGGGGCCGAGGGGCCGTGGTCCCGGAACTTCCATCATCATCGTTATCGGACTGCTTGTGCAACTATTTACCGCCTTCTTGGCAGGTGGGAGGGCTATGGTTGGCCCCGCAACCGCAAACCTCCATCGCGAGCCGGGGGTGACGAATAGAACCGTTGAAGCGCCGCTGAGGTCCGCGGGCAGATACAGTCAGGGGCGACGTCGGATGGGGCTTCGACCCCGCAGCTGCGCCGCTCGAAACGGACGCCGAGGCCGCCCCCGGACAGCAAGGGTGGCGGACCGCCAACGGAGCGGCGAACACCGGAACGATTGGCGCACGCAGAAGTTAGGCGCTTTTGATCGCGAAGGCCGCAAGCATGAAAATTTTAGTCATCGGCGCAACGGGACTGGTTGGCAGCGCCGTCTGCGCCCGGCTGGCGACAGGTGGGTATGATGTCATCCGCGCGCTTCGCCCTGGAAAGCAGCCGGCTGCAGACCCCGGCGCTTGGGTCGAAGTCGACGTGGCAAGGGCCGGAGGTCCCGCAGACTGGCTGCGTCAGCTCGAAGGCATAGATGCAGTCGTCAACTGTTCGGGCGCAATGCAAGACGGAATGGGTCATGGTATGACGGGCGTCCACGCTCGCGGCCCACGCGCCTTGTTTCGTGCATGCGAGCAATCTGGTGTGCGTCGAATGCTTCATTTCTCGGCGATTGGAGTGGATCGACAGCAGCCGTCGGCATTCTCGCGCACCAAGCTTTCCGGCGACATGGCTTTGATGGAAACCGATCTCGACTGGGTAATACTGCGTCCCGCGGTGATCCTTGGCGACGCGGCCTTTGGCTCGAGTGCATTGTTTCGCGGGCTTGCCGCGCTGCCGTTTCTGCCATTGATGCCGGCCACGGGAAAACTTCAAGTGGTGCAGCTGGAGGACGTCGCCGAAACCGTCCTTCGCCTTATCGACAAAACAGCGCCATCGAAACTCTCGCTCGATATCGTTGGCCCGCAACAGCTTGAGTTTCACGAGATCGTAGCGCGATACCGGAGGTGGCTCGGCTGGCCTCCCGCCAAGCGCTATCTGGTGCCCCGCGCGCTCGCGAGCCTTCTCTATCGAATCGGCGACATTGCCGCGTTGCTGGGATGGAGGCCGCCGGTCGGAACCATTGCCGCAAGGGAAATCGCCCGCGGCGCCGTGGGTGATCCGACGGATTGGATTGGCGCAACGGGCATCCAGCCGTTATCCATGGACGATATGTTGTCGCGTCGCCCCGTTTCGGTCCAGGAGCGCTGGTTTGCTAAACTCTACTTTCTGAAACCCGTCATTTTTGTGCTGCTGCCACTCTTTTGGATATCGACTGGGGTAATTTCCCTCACGTGGGGCTTTGAGAAGGGTGTCGAACTGATGTTGGCGGGCGGCGCAGGTGGTTTCGCAACACCAAGCGTGATCGAGGGAGCTCTCGCAGATATCGTGGTGGGAGGTGCCATCGCTCTGCGCCGCACTGCACGATGGGGCCTCAGCGCAGCGATCCTGCTGTCGCTCTTCTATTCGGCGGCCGGCACGGCAATATTACCGGAGCTATGGAGTGAGCCGCTCGGGCCGCTGACCAAGGTATGGCCGATCCTCGTGCTGCACCTCGTTGCTCTCGCAGTTCTGGAGGAGCGATGATCTATTTCGTGCTCAAGTTCCTGCATATCGTCGGCGCTACCGTTCTTCTCGGTACCGGCGCGGGCATCGCTTTCTTCATGTTGGTCGCGCATCGCACCGGCAATGCCACGACCGTGGCCGCCGTCGCTCGGATCGTAGTGATTGCGGATTTCGTGTTCACCACAACGGCCGTGATCACTCAGCCAATCACCGGCGTAGCGCTTGCTTGGTATGTCGGGTATTCCCTCTGGGATCGGTGGATCGTCTGGTCGATCGTTCTCTATCTTGTGACGGGCGTTTTCTGGTTGCCAGTCGTCTGGATGCAGATGGAAATGCGCAAGATTGCGACCGATGCAGCGGTGAATGATGAGCCGCTCCCGCCGCGATATCACACGCTGTTTTGGACCTGGTTCTATTGCGGCTTTCCGGCCTTCGCTGCTGTGCTAGGAATAATCTGGCTGATGATCACGCGCCCGGTTTGATGAGCGCCGGTCTGGTTGTGCCTTCGTGTGTCGAATTGAGATCCGGTCAGATTGGCTCCCTGCGAGGGTCGAATGCACGAGAAAGCTCAGGTCAGTGGCAGCACCGGTGCGCGGACCAGCGAGTTGGAAGAGGCTGCGCGGGTAAATATTCCGCCGCCTCCAACCATAGGAAGCTGTGACCGGCGGCCAGCAAGGCGGTCACGAAATCCGTGGGGGTGTCGCCGATGCCCGGCCGGATTGCGGTACCAAGCTAGGTGCGACTGACGAGTGCGCCGCCCGCTGTCACTCCGAACCCACCCAATGGTCTGTTCGAGTACATAGTTACGTTTCCGCCCGATTGCCGGAAGAGACGAGTGCAGGTCGCCGGCCTACTAAATCACCGACAAGGAGTATTGGGCGTTCGACTGTGTCCTCGCATGGACCTGCGACAGCTGTTCATTAACCGCCGGCGCCGCCTGATTTTGTCAAGCTACTTGCAGTGCCAGACAGGGCCTGTTGGTCTTCAACTTGTTTTCGTGCCATGCCGCGTGCCGCCTGGAGCCCTTGCGGAAAGCCGCTGCGCTCGCCATAGCTGCGGCCATGACCTTTTTGAACATAACGCCGCGCTGTCGTGGCGCCCGTGGCTATGATGTCGAGAAAGGTGACTCCCGCAACCATGAGCAATGCAAACGCAGCATTGTCCCGCTTGTGATTGTCGGACCGCATTGCCGTTGCCAAAGTGGCGATATCCAGCGCGTCGCCCGCGATGCGACTTGCAAGTCCGGCCCTCTTGTCGACAGACAGCGTCATGAAACCGGACGTGATCTCGCGCACCCCAAAAGCGCGAACGTGATTTTCTTTGCCATGCATGCCAAGAGCACCGGTAATCCTGTCGGCGGCGAATATCTCGACGAGCCCGAGTCCGATGCTGAACCAACCGAGATTGCGCGCCAGCCGATCGGAAGAACTGAGCGAACTTGGTCCAGATGTGATGACTTTCGGATCGCCTTGTGAACGGGTGATGTTGGTGAGAAACGTCATTTCGGAACCTCCTTACGGTTTCAGAACAACCTTGATGCAGCTGTCCTGTTTATCGCGAAATACCTTGTACATTCCGGGGCCCTCTTCGAGCCCGGCTGTATGGGTGATCACAAAGGACGGGTCGATCTGACCTTCTTCGATGCGGCGCAGCAGATCGTCAGTCCACCGACGTACATGGGTCTGCCCCATGCGGAAGGTGAGGCCCTTGTTCATGGCCTGGCCCATTGGGATCTTGTCGACAAGTCCGCTATAGACGCCCGGGATGGAGATGACCCCTCCCGGTCTGCAGACATAGATCATCTCCCGCAGCACATGCGGTCGGTCGTTCTCCAACATAATCATCTGCTTGGCTCGATCTAGCAGCGTGTCCGGTTGCCCCATCGACACGTGGCTCTCAAGACCAACCGCATCGATACACTTTTCCGGTCCCTTGCCATCGGTCAGCTCATTGAGCCGCTCGATGACGCTTTCCTCTTGAAAATTGATTGTGATCGCGCCACCGGCTTCAGCCATGGAAAGACGTTCCGGAATGCAGTCGATGGCGACCACCTGCCTCCCTCCGAGAAGTACAGCACTGCGGATCGTCATCTGGCCCACCGGCCCGCAACCCCACACCGCGACCGTATCGGTCGGCTCGATGTCGCACTGCACAGCCGCTTGCCAGCCGGTCGGGAAGATATCGCCAAGGAAGAGCACCTGCTCGTCAGTAAGACTGTCTGGAACCTTGATGTGGGTTTCGTCCGCGAAGGGGACCCTCAAGTACTCTGCCTGACCACCCGGGTAGCCGCCAGTCAAATGGGTGTAGCCAAATAGGCCTGCCGTAGCGTGGCCAAACGCTTTGTCGGCCATGTCCTTGTTGCGGTTCGTGCGCTCGCAGACGGAGAAGTTGCCGCGATTGCATTGGTCACATTCACCGCAGTTGATGGTGAACGGCACGACAATCCGGTCGCCCTTCTTCAGACGCCCGTTCATCTGCGAGCCGGTTTCGACGACCTCTCCCATCATCTCGTGACCCATCACATCTCCTGGCATCATTGCGGGAATGAAATTGTGGAATAGGTGAAGGTCGGAGCCGCAGATCGCGCAGCTCGTGACCTTGATAATCGCGTCACGGGGATGCTCGATCTCCGGGTCCGATACGGTGTCGCATCGAATGTCTTCCTTGCCATGCCAGACGAGCGCGCGCATCACTGTCTCCTGCCGCTGTTGCATCGATAGCTGGCTGGCTTGCCATGCCCCGTGTCGAGCATGCATTGCCGGCCAGGCCCACGAACAACGGCGTGTTGTGGAAGTTCCCGGCTGCATCTGATTTGAACGAACTGATGCAGGGGATCGGACACCCACCCCCGAACCGCACTGCAGCCCCTTGGGCATGCAAGCAAAGGGAAACAGTGGGCACAATGGACTCGCGAGGTCCATAACCGCCGATCCCGTGAGCGGTTCGTTTCCCGGCGGTGGGAACTTTGAAGGCGCGCAAGGTTCGAGGGCCCAACAGAGACCCTATGCACAAATAAGCTTTTCGAACCGCGTTCTGTCGCAGCCCCCATGGCGACCCTGTCATCGCCAATCCTCGCCGATGCCCAGGGCCATGGAAAGGCTCCACCAATAAGGCGAAGGAGCTTGCGGCGCCGATCGCTGGAAAACGGATGACCGTCTGGAAGGTCGTGACGGTAGACGATCAAGTTACCGTCTCGGAGGATAACCTGATCTTTTGCCGCTTCCCCCGCTGGTGCCTCGCCGCCGACGGTAAAGGCTCGCTTTGGGTTGTCGACCCGGCTGCGCCCGAAAAGACCGTCAATCACTGCGTTTTTGTTCGGCAGCGTACGGGAACGGCAAGAGGACAGTAAGGGTTAATGCATTGGATCGCGGGAGAGAGATAGCACTTCCGGATCGCGCGCCTTTTCACCTAGCGATCCACCCTATCCCTGCGTTGGGTCGTGCGGAGGTTAATTTTCGGTCTGCTCCCAAAGCGACGCTCCGTGCGGCCCGACACCTTGCAGGCGGAACGCCGTGAACTCTGGGATCATGATCATCAGCCCATGCCGGAGCCATGCACACAGCACCGTCGTTTGCCCAGGTGACGACAGCGCCAGTCCTGCAAGAGCGATTGCCCGCCGGTTTTGCGGAATTATCACAGGTCGGCATTCAATTCCGCGTTAAGCTTGCCGAGGGTGGAACCCAGCCATATGGAAAATACCTGCAGCCCGGCGGCGGAAACTTGAGCACTACTGAAAAGAGATTGAAAAGGGTGCTCCGGATCAGGGGCATGCACCCTTTTCGTGCTGAGTTTTGATTATCAGCAAGGAAGAAAAATAACAGACCAATTTCGGCCTGCAATCGGACGGAAGTCTGAGTTGGAGGAGAATGGTCGATTGATTTACACGTGGAAGAGGATATCGCACGATACTCTCTTGCGATTGTGAGAACTGAACGTCGGTCGCTGACCGATATGCCTGCTCCCGCTTCGGCAGGAACAGCTCTTGAGCGCAATCTTATCGCGACCGGCACAGCGGTAGGCGCTCTTCGGCTGCATCTAAAGGGACCGGGCAGGATTGCCGATTCCGAGCGACAATCTCCTACACGCGGAGAACGGCGCTTCTCGCGGCTCTTCAACGGGATAGAGACGATCGCGGCGACTTCCTTCCGGTTACTGGTGCGCGGACCGCCACATCTGAAAGGTAGCTCAAACCTCGATCCTTTCGAGGCGATGGCATCGGCTTGTCCGGCTTGCCGGAAGCTGCGAGAAGGCCAATCCGAGAATGAAGCCGGTCAATAACGACGAAACGACATCATCGCCAACCGGTTTACCTATGGCGAGTGACGACCCCGCAATCTGACGGGACGTGGAATCGGGGCCATATAAGTGAGGTTCGTGAGGCTGTTATCCGGGTTGATGCACACGAAGGCGAGCGTGAGATTGGGGATTGTGCTTGCCACCCAGCGCTGCTGCAAACCTATTTGCCTTTCATCCGGGATCGGAAGCGTTTGATGCGGGCGTGGCTGCCGCAGGTCGCGTCTGAACACCACATTCGTCGTCCGCTTTTGGAATGATCGAGAAATAGCCACCCACAATTGCTGCCCTTGCATTCTCGCACCGCTCGCCGCCAATTCCGCTCCGCCACCAGATCGACCGCCTTGATCGCGAAGAGCTGAGCTAGTTGCGGAAGGTCGTCAAAAGGGAACGCCCACCCATAACCCCCTTCATGTTCTTCGAGGCGCTGACTGGCTCGGCCGCGACGTGCAAGATCCTCCACCAGGCGCAGGTCTTCGATCGGGTAGGGCTGTCCAGCGTCCTCAGAAAGAAAGAGCCGATGGATCGATTCACGCAGCGTAAGAGCGTCCGCATGTGCCGCAGCCGCCAGCGGCGGATCACTTTCCGCCTGGCTGCGAAGCCGCGACACCGCTTGCCGGTCGATGAGGTTTAGTCGGTCTGCCAAGACAAGAAGATCATCGAACGACCGCAGAAGATCTGGCCCCCAACGGCCACGCCTACTGTCGACGGTGTTGGCGAGGTCAAGGGCAGAATGACCGCCGCTCAGGCGCATGTCAGCTGTCGAGGTGGCCATGCCTGGAACAACTCCCGAGGAACAAGGTTGTAACGGGATAAATAGTCTTTAACCGTTACAACCACAAGGTCGCGCCATGTTGTCTCCCCGTAATCTCTTTAAATTTACTGTTTTGTGCTTCGTCTGGGGGCTGACCTGGATTGCCGTAAAGCTTGGCGTTGAATACGTGCCCCCGATGATGTTTGCCGCAACGCGATTCGTGGCGGCAGGTGCTGTGTTCATCGCATGGGCTTGGGCGAGAGGACAGAGAGGTGCCTTCGCCAAGGCGCATAAGACACGCCTTCTCATTGTCAGCCTGCTGATGATCACGCTTTGCTATGGCCCGTTGTTCTGGGGCATGCAGTTCGTACCTTCAGGAACCGCTGCGGTTCTGGAGATGTCGCTGACGCCACTTGCGCTGCTCGCATTCGGCATCGCCCTGGGAGAGGAGCATTGGAACGGCCTGCGTGCTTTCGCGATGCTACTTGGAGCTGGTGGCATTTGCCTTCTTTTCGCGCCCTCCGTAGATCTGGCTGGGCTTGAGGAGACAGGTTTGTCGATGCTCGGGCTAGTCGCCATCGCTTGGGCAGCCATTTCGTCGGCCTGGGGGTCTGTGCTGGCAAAACCACTGATATCGAATTACGGCAGCGCGCGCCTTTGTGGTTTGACGACGCTGATCGGCGGGAGCCTATTGCTGATTGCCTCGCTGGCAATAGAGCCTCGCTCGGCTGCAAGCCTTGCCTCACCCTGGGAGTGGCAGGCGGTCGCAGGGTGGCTGTTTCTGGTCGTCTTCGGTTCGCTGCTCGGGTACAGCATCTATATCCAGCTCCTGCGTGACATCGGCCCCGCAAGAGCAGGCAGCTTTGCTTTCGTGTCTCCGGCCATCGCGGTCTCAGTCGGCGTGGTCTTCGCCAACGAACCCGCTGAACCGCAGAGATTTATCGGAATGGTCCTGATGATCCTCGCCGCGGCGATCTGCCTATCCGCCGACCGCCTTTCACGCTTTTACGAGAGGAGTGCGACGGACCTTCAGCGCCAAATTGTGCCAACCGGGGAGGGCATCCCGGCTAAGGACGGCAACGGCGGCGTCCGTTCGGTAGCGTACAGCAACGAATAGATTGTCAGAAACTTTCCTCTCATCCCAGGAGAGAACAATGACATCGTTGTCTACAATACATCCCGCGCCGAACTGGAAAAAAATAGCAACCAAACAGGAATCTGCGACTGAAGCAGAAATCGTTGCGCTGACGCCCGCTTTGCGGGCCTTCGCCCGCAGGTTCCTGCGCAGCGACGACGACATTGACGATCTTGTACAGGAGACCCTGGTGAAGGCGCTCAACTCCCTTCATCATTATCATCCAGGTACCTCCCTCAAATCATGGCTTTTTACCATTCTTCGAAACACGTTCTGCACCAATTATCGGCGGCAAAAACGCGAGCCGGTCGCAATGGACCTGCTACTGGAACATGCTTCTGTCGCGCCGACGCAGGAGTGGGCCCTGCGCGAGCGCGAGCTGCAAAAGGCGCTGACGCTTCTATCCGACGACAGGCGCCGTGCCCTGGTTCTGGTGGCAGCCGGGACGAGCTACGAGGACGCCGCCAAGATCTGCGGGTGTCGGATCGGAACTTTAAAGAGCCGTGTCAACCGTGCCCGTGAGTCCCTGCTGTTGCTACTCGGCAACCACCTTATAGATTAACGTGTGCCGCCTCGACACACCAAACCAGGACGTCCTGTCCAAGCGCTGGATCACAGGCCCAGTCCAAGCGGGCATTAACCAACCGCCGACTTATCGGGCCAGAGTTGACCAAGCAACGACTGGACAAAGACGACGCTGACGATCGACATCGTTCATCAGGCGAGGTCGGCTGCTACAGCGCTGGCGCCGTCCCCAGTTCCTTTGCGGGCGCAAGGGCGGTCTTGGCTACAGAAATTTGGTGACTCATGTCGACCCTAAACCTTTGCTGTCTCTCCAACTTGACGCAAGGCGAGGAATTTCGACGTCAGGGCCACCACATTGTCGTTGAGCCATTCCGCCATCGCCAGCTCCTCGGCCAGATTTGCCTGGAGGCCGGTCATGGCTGCGACATACCCACCTGCTTCGGCAACCCTCAGTAGCGACTTGTAGGCTGCGGCTTCGAAATTTTCGAAGGCGAAATTGGCGAAGGAATTTTTCAGAATCTCATCATCGGCAACCGTATGGCCAAGTGCTGCCATCGATCCGGTAAACGAGAGCGCCAGGTCCTTTAGCGTCGACTTATCCTCGTTCAAACCGTCCAGAATGTCTTCGAGGCGCACGATCTGCGCATCGGTCTCGCGGATGTGCTGATCGAGCTTTTCGGCCACCTCAGGGTAATTCTCGATCCGCTTCAATTGCGGCTTCATGATGCTAAGAGCCTGGTTTTCCATGGCGTGTGCGTTTCTCAAACCTGTGACGAAGACGTCACGAATTTCGGTCGCGGGCATTTTCGGTCCTCCTTGTTGGCGGGGCCTAACTGCAAACGGCCATCTGGGTTCCCGCAAGTTCAGTCTCGTAATGGGAAACAAACTGACGGATCTCTCCGGGCGACGGGAACCGTCTCGCGGTTTCATTGTTGGGGCGGCGTCTGACGTGCTTGTGGTGTCGGTGCCGACCCCGCGAAGAAAGCTCAATAGGAGAGATCAATGTTTTACACGGACGGAAAGCTGCAATTCCCGGTACGAGTGGAGGCCCCCGATCCCCAGTTTGCTCGTGCGTTGCAACAAGCCATCGGCGGTGTCGAAGGTGAAATCCGCGTTGCCATGCAATATTTCTTTCAAGCCTGCGGGGCCCGCGGCAACCCAAAATTTCGTGACCTGCTGATGAACACGGCCGCGGAGGAACTCGGGCATATCGAGATGCTGGCGACCGCAGTGGCGCTCAATCTCGAAGGCGCGCCCGTCTCGGTCAAGGACGAGGTTGCACGCGATCCAGTGGCGAGCGCCGTCTTTGGCGGGATGAATATGAAAAACCTTCTTTCGGCGGGGCTATCGGCGATGCCGGTGGATTCTGACGGCGTTCCCTTCGACATGTCTCACATCTATGCCAGCGGCAATATCGCAGCCGACATGACTGCCAACGTCGCGGCAGAATCCACTGGACGTGTCCTGGCGACGCGATTGTTCAACCTGACCAACGATCCCGGCATGAAACAGATGCTCTCCTACCTCATCGCCCGCGATACAATGCACCAAAACCAATGGATGGCGGCGCTAGAGGAGCTCGGCGGGCCTTCAAAGGTCTTCCCCATCCCTAACAGTTTTCCGCAGGAGCAGGAGTTGCAGGAATTCAGCTACGCCTATCTCGGATTCCAGCAGGACGGCAGCGAGCCGGCATCCGGACGCTGGTCCGAAGGCCGGTCGATCGACGGCAAGGGGAGTTTCAAGACCATCGTACCCCAGCCCATGGGGCAAAAGCACGTTCTCGCACCCGCAAAGCCCGACAGCGGCGCGCAAGCCGAGCAAATCTGAGCCGATGCCGGCGGACGATACCCTTTCGTCCGCCTTCTACCCTAAGCACCGGGAGAACGACAATGAGGCTGATATTCCATGCTTGCCTGATTTGCAGCATTGCAGCACCCGCCTTGGCTGACGATGGAGCCGCACGTCATAAGGCGACCGATTTCGCAACCCGCGCGGCAACGGCCAACACGTTCGAGCTCAAGGCCGCGGAGATAGAAGTTGCCAAAGGTGCGGCCGAAGATGCAAAGCAGTTCGCCACGGACATGCTGAAAGATCACGGCCGCGCCGGTCCGATGTTAGCAGATGCCGCCAAGGAGGATGGCGTTGAACTGCCGTCGGCTCTTGACGACGAGCATCAAAAGAAGCTCGACGCACTGCAGCAAAGTGATCGGGAAAATTTCGATCAAGCCTATCTCTCGACGCAAGTAACAGCGCACGAGGAGGCCGTCGCCCTCTTCACAGACTATTCGCAGAACGGGCCTGATGGTGCCTTGAAACGAGCCTCACAGAAAATTCTTCCTGATCTCAGAATGCATCTGACGAGGATCCAGGGGCTGACATCGAAATGACAAGGGATGCCAGCAAGAGGGCGACGGGCACAAGGCTGATGTCGCTCACCAGCCATGATCTCCGCGGCGCTCGACGGCTCAACGCGCTCCTTAGTCTCCTTCCTCGGTACCATACCGACCATCGCTGGAATGCCAAAACGGTTCAGGCGCTGGTTCGGGCAGCACAGATGCTAGTTCCTGACCCATCGCCACGCCACACCGAATTTGCCGGGTTCGCCGCCACTGACCGGCGGGTTGGATTGAGATCCATTGTTTCAAATGGCCGCGTGCGTGGCCTTTACGTTCATTTCCATGGCGGTGCCTGGGTGATGGGAAACGCCCGCCTCGATGACGGCATCACCCGCCCGATCGCAAGGCATTGCAGGATGATGGTGGTGAGTGTCGATTTCCACAACGCGGTCGATGACCGGCTTGATATGACCCTTCGGGACTGTACGGCTACGGTCGAGTGGCTGATCGAACATCTGGCGGAGTTGCAGATTAGGCACGTCATCCTCGGCGGCGAGTCGTCCGGCGCGCATCTCGCTGCCGAGGCGCTTCTTCATTTGCGTGAGCGTGGCAAGGCAGCTGCGGTTGCCGGCTTCGTTTCAGTGTGTGGTTGCTTTGATCTGACAGGATCGGAAAGCCTGCATTGTTCGAGCCACAAAAGCCTTGTGATCAGTGGGCCGTCTGCGTTGCGCAATCTTCAGCGGCTGACGCCGAGCCTGTCGGGGCGCTGGGCCAAAGGCCCGCTATTTGCTGATCTCTCAGGGTTACCGCCCGCCCTACTGATCGGCGGAGCGCTTGACCCAATCGTCGACGACAGCATTTCGATGGGCCGGAAATGGCAACAACAAAGCAGCAACGCCGACTGCATCATCTTTCCGGAGGCACCACATGGCTTCAACCGCTTGCCGACAAAGCTCGCGGCAAGGGCAAACGACCTTGTCCGCCAATGGATTTGCGGGACGATGGAGAAGGCCACGTAATCGTGCCAGCGTTCTGGAGGACTCAACGTTTCGCGTTCCGCTTTGCTTCGCACGTGTGCCACTCGGTATCGATTTTGCCCTCTTCCGCCTTATGAAAAAACTGCGAGCAGACCAGCCATCCCTTGAGCGGACGCAGGAGAAGCACGCAGGCAACCCCCGTCAGGGGGAGAGTGATAAGCAGGTGCACCCAAATCGGCGGATCGAAGGTGAGCTGGATCCAAAGCGCAAAGGCGAGGGCAGGCACGGCGGCGATACTCATCGCGAAAAATGCCGGCCCATCGGCCGGATCGGCAAAGCCGTAGTCCAACTCACAGACATCACAGCGGGGGGCAAGCTTCAGATAGGTCTCAAAAAGATGGCCACGCTGGCATCGCGGGCAACGTCCTAGCAAGCCTGTGAGTGCCGGATTTGTCGTTATCTGAAATTTTTCGGTATCGTCATTGGGTTCCATCCAATCAAACCTCGGCCTCGGCATCCGGTTCCAGCGCTTCTGCAGTTTTCTCCGCGCTCCTAGCCAAACTTTTTGCTGTCCTTCCGCGGTATGGATACCGGCGCGGAGACCGTACTTGTGTGTCGTCTTTAACTAGGATCGCTATTCCGCCTCAAGCTGCCTCACAGAGTCGGAAACGGAGGACGTTGTGTTGTCGATCTGCCGCTGCGCCAATGCGAGACGGCTGACGGATAGTAATTTGTCCTCGTCGGTCACCCCGTGACGATAAAGGCTGATGAGCAGCGCCGCGATCTCTTGCGTCGCAGGAGCGCGTAGTGGCTGGCCGGATTCGCGGCAGATCAAATTCAGAACGCCCTGCAGACGGTCGAGGTCGGCTGAATCAAGCGCTTTTAGATGAATGGTCTGAGCATCGAACATGGCATCTTCCCCTGGTCCTGAGGCTTCAATCATGTCTTCCGATAATGTAACTCATTATCGGCGGACACAACTCTGCCACAGCAACTGTACGAAAGCGGACATCTCAGTGGTAAAAGGGCCGCTCCTGGCCAAAAAGCGCAAAGACTATTGCGTCGATATCGGCAGGGCGTCCGCTGAGGACAAAGCCGCCGGAGAGGCCTGCTGACTGCTGGTCACGCGCAAAGATGAAGGGGATCTTTCGTGGCTCCAGCCAATCGTTCATCCAGAGCATGGCATCATCCGAGATAGCGACGTCGATGATCACGGCATCGAACATAAGGCCTTCACTCAAACAAACCATCGCACCTGAGGCGACGATCGGACCGGTGACTGATGCCTCGTATGCAATCAAGGCGCCTCTGGCGTCGTAGGAAAGAAAGTCGGCTTCACCTATGATAAGGATCGTCTTACCAGCTAGGGGGCCGAGCGGTTTCATGCGGACGCCTATGGTTTTGGGGTGATCACGCCGTCGCGGCGATTGCCGGGCGGTCGCGCGCCTATCCCTTCGCGGACCATTCCAAGCTCGCTCGCATTCGACTTCAGTTCGCACCTCCCGCCGAACCGGATTGGGACCGATTAGTTCCTCCAGCACCCAACTCATCGCGCCCTTGACCTATCCGTACGCTTTCGCACGCTTGATTGAAAACGAAAATTTTAAGATTAGGATCCGATCATGTACGCGGAGGGGATGGCAAATGATCCACCATTCTGGAATCACGAAACCGGCGCTGCAGCCTGAGGACGTAGCGATGTTGAAGGCTGTGCTAGAGGGATGGTGTAAGGAGAAATCGTGTGAGATCGCCAGTCCGGCGGCAATGCATGTTGCCACGGAACTGGTATCCTGGTTCGAATGCGGCATCAGGGAGAAACACAGGCTGACTGGTCTGATGCGGCATATGCACCTGGATTTGAAAGGCATGACGATCTCGACGGATGCGGCGCTGCTCGCCGACCCGCGGCCGGGCGGTAACTGGTGACAGCGACGATCGGTAGGGGCCGCAGCTTTCCTTCGATCGCCGCAGATTTGCGGGACCTTACCTTCGCAGATCGCCAGATTGTTCTACACCAGATCGTCGACGAACTTCAGGAGATCTGCGAAGGCGCACGGAGCGGCGTTTTGTTGCACCCGGTCCTCGAATTTCTGCTTCGTACTGTGGGCACTTCGATAGGCCCGATCGCCGGAGCCGACGACGAATGCTGGGAGGGCATTATGAAGGAACTCCTTCGGCTCCGCGCGACGATGCTGGGGCTTAAAACCGGCACGGCCCGTGCCCCACATTAATTGGGCTCCCTCAACAATGTGACTTGCGTCCTTCCAACCGGACGCCGCTGTCAGGAGTTTCGTGGCAGGCGGATCAGAAACCCCGTACCGGGCCGTCGATCCGCGATTTGAAGTTCGGCCTTCAGTTGCTGCACGAGGGCACGGACGATCCTCATTCCGAGGCTCTTTCCGTCACTCTCATAGGGCGACAATTCCCCTTGGAGACCCTTTCCTCGATCGGAGATCTCAAGGCAGATCTCGTCGTCGCCGGTCCGTGCAGTGACGGTAACCGCTCCGGAGATATCCGGATAAGCGTGCTTGAAGGCGTTCGTCACCAGCTCGTTTACAAGCAGCGCAATTTGAATGGCGCGGTCGGCATCCATGACGCATGCATCTGCGTCAACCGATACCGTGTGGCCGGCGGTCGATTGCTGTAGGCGTTGGCAAAGACTAGACAAGAAATCGGCAAGATCCACCGTTTCGATGTGCGGTTGCCGCCATAACTGATCGTGTATCTCGGCGATGGTCCCAACACGTGCTTCGGCATCACGAAGCGCCTGCCCGACCTCCGGCTGTTTGGCCGAGCGGGCCTGCATCGCCAGCATGGCCGCGACGAGCGCGAGACTGTTTTTGACCCGATGGCTCATCTCGCGCAGGATGATTTGCTGATGCTCGTCGGCGAAATGACGCTCTGTATCGTCCCGGAGAACTTTGAGATAACCGGCGCGGGGATGATGAGCCCGCAGCGGCATCGTCAACCCGCTGCCCCAAAATGTCGAGCCGTCTTTGCGTAAGTGGAAGCGCTCGTTTTCGGCGCGGCCGCGCTCCAGCGCTCTCTCCATTTCGCGTTTCGCCCTCTCCTTCGGCACGGTCCTCGGGTACGAACAGGATTCGAGCGTCGCGACCCAGAATGTCGGCTTCCTCATAGCCGAAGATCCGGCAGGCGCCGGTGTTCCAGCTGATGATCCGTCCATCACGATTGAAAGCGAAAATTGCATAATCGATCGCACTTTGAAGAATGAGCTGGAGTCGTTCCTGACTGGCTCGCAGCGCTTCATCGTCATGAAGCGCTTCTGTTCGGTCCGGACGATTTTCGTCAGGCCGTAGACTTTGCCGGCATCATCGCGAAGCGGCATCATCAGCCCCGATGCCCAAAACAGGCTGCCACTTTTCCGGACATGCCACCGGTTGTCGTCGGCGCGGCCGGTAGTCAAGGCAAGCCTGATCTCCTTTAGCGCCGCCCCTGCGAGTTGATCCTCGAAAGAAAAGAGGATCCCACTGTTCTGACCGATTATTTCAGAAGCGGAATATTCGAATAGTTTTTCCGCACCAGCGCTCCACGTCACCACCGTGCCATCTGGGTCCATCGCAAAAATCGCGTAATCCTGGGCGCTCTCGACCATGTGCCGATAGATTTCCGTTTCTTTTCCCGGAACAGAGGACTGATCCATACCAGCGCGCTCCCGAAACAGCTGCCTCGTCCTATATTAGCACATGCGAATGCTATACGCCCCGTACGCTTGCGTACAGACCATGGCAGCAGCCGGTGCGAACGCGGCTCGGTCAGACAGGAAATCGCGATTGCATAGCCTGAGCAGAAATGTGGCTGGCGACCGTACGCCAGTCTCACGCACAATCCCGGTGCATAAGGCGGAGTTGCCACGCCTTGTAAGGCTTCAACATTTGCCCAGGGAACCGCCTTTCGATGGCGCTTTCGACGAGGACAATTTTTGCGAAGTCCTCGTTGGCGGGCGAGCATGAAGCAAAAGTCGGACTTCGGATCTCCAACTCAGCCATCAGTTCGAAAAGCTCTTCATCGGACATCCCCTCGAGAACCGCAGCAAACTTGCGTTCCGAAACGACTGCAGAATTTGTCAATTTCCACCTCCTGTCGACGGCGGCACTGTGCCCTCTACATCGGATAGGGACCGAGGCATTCATGCGTTACTTCCCCGGCAGGTCCTTTTCGGTTGTCGGGGCCGCCGGCAGCCTGTTCTGCGATCCCTCCCTGTCCGACGCGCGGAGAGGTGCCGTCGGTGCGCTGGCGACGTAGAGGCCCAATCCTAATGCTCCAATGGCGACGACGGAGGCACCGGCGATCGCCGCAATTGAGCGCCGACCATCCTGTTTGATCATTCCAAATGCGAGCGCAATTCCTAAAAGCGCTGCTCCGCCTGCCACTACAAAAAACCAGAGGTAATTCATTGTCGTGCTCCCGATATCGAGCTCCAAACCTTGGCGGGCCATGAAGGTTCCGAGGGGCCAGCTGGCGTGCGCAACGATTTGCCCCATGAAATGACCATGCTCCCGTTAATGTGCGGTATCGGACAGAAACCAAAGCATTTCCAGCGCTGTTAGCGGTCAACCTGAGCAACAGTTTCCGTTACGGAAGTGCATCTGCGAAAGGAGCAGAATAATGGACACAGCAACGCAGTGGGCACTTTTTCTCGGTGCGCTGGCTTTGGCGAGTTGGATGGCAGGTGGGCTGGCGGCTGTGCTGGCAAACATGCAGTTCAGCCAACATCGGCAAAGGGCCGCCGAATATCTGACACTCGGATTGAGTGCTGCGGGATTTATCTCGGCAGTCGCCATGGCTGTGATTCTGGTAACCCGATGACGTCGCTCGGCAGGTTGGCCATAGGTCGGAACTTCCCACGAGCATCAGGTATCCTGTTTGGCCTCGGGCTGGGCGGTTTTTTTGATGGCATCGTCTTCCACCAGCTTTTGCAATGGCATCACATGTTCAGCTCGTTCTACCCGATCGCCAGCATCGAGAACCTCGAGTTCAACACGTTCTGGGACGGCGTTTTCCACTCCGCGACATACCTGTTTTTCCTCGCCGGCCTCTTTATTCTATGGCGGGCGGGGCGCCGGCCGCACCTTTCCTGGTCGACGAAGGATTTGATCGGCACAGGGCTCATAGGCTTCGGGAACCTCATCGAAGGACTTATTGATCACCAACTGCTGGGTATTCACCATGTGAGCGAGACAGTCGAACGGTCGGCATGGCCCTATTGGGACGTTGCTTTCTTGGTTTGGGGCGCTGCTATGCTCGCGGGCGGTTGTATCATGGTCAGGAGAAAACATGCCTGATCGATGCCGCCAACTGCTCCAGGAACTCCGGGCCCGCCATTCCCTGGGCTGCCTTCTGTCTCGGACTACTCTTGGCCACGCAACCTGTTTGGGCTTCCGTGCTGTTTGGAGTGCAGCTTTCGGCCGACGATCTCCTGTCCATTCGCTGTTTCAGCTTCCCACCATGAGGCATACCCGCAGCGTCAACATCAACTCCAGATTTGGGAACCCGAGCCACTGCCGGTTGTTCGTAGGCGCTTTCGTTGTTCGATGAGGAAGAGAAGTTGAACGTCAGTAGGCTCCTGTTTGGTCGGCGCCTCGCCAATCGCGAGCACGAAGACAAGAAAATCGGCTGGGTGGAAGCGGTGCCCGCAATGGGCCTGGATGGCCTCGGCTCGTCATCCTATGGACCAGAAGCAGCGCTTACCATTCTCATACCACTCGGCACGCTCGGCCTGGTCTATATAGGCCCGGTGATGGGTTGTATCGTCGCGCTGCTGGCGATCCTCTATTTTTCATACCGGCAGACACTCGCTGCTTATCCGACAAACGGCGGCGCCTACGTCGTGGCGAAAGAGAACCTAGGAGAATATCCGAGCCTGCTTGCCGCCTCGGCTTTGATGATCGATTACGTCCTCAATGTCGCGGTTGGGGTTTCGGCGGGAGTTGGAGCCCTTGTTTCCGCGATACCGAGCCTTTATCCATACATCGTGCCACTGTGCCTTGGTATAGTCCTTCTCGTCATGCTGGCCAACCTGCGGGGCACCGGAGAGGCTGCCTGGCTGTTTGCGCTGCCGACCTACGTCTTCATCATCTGCTTCCTAGGCGCCATCGGCTACGGACTGATCGAGAATTTGGTTGGAGACAATCCGGCTCCGATCATTCCACCGCCACCGCTTGGCCCTGTGGCTCAGGGAGCAACGATTTGGATGCTTATGCATGCATTTGCCAGCGGTTGCACAGCCATGACAGGGGTGGAAGCAGTATCAAACGGTATGGGGTCGTTCAGGCAGCCCGTGATGCGCAACGCCTACATCACCCTCACTGTCATCGTCGTCATTCTCGCTCTGTTGCTCGGTGGTATCGCTGCCATCGTCACCGCCTTTGAGATCGGCGCGATGGATCAGGCGAAAGAAGGCTATCAGAGTGTGTTGTCGCAATTGATTGCTGCCGTCGGCGGCCATGGTGCCTTTTACTATATAGCGATGACGAGCCTTCTCAGCGTCCTTTGCTTGTCCGCCAACACGAGCTTTGTCGGTTTTCCACGCCTTTGCCAGATGGTGGCCGCGGACGGCTATCTGCCCAAAGCCTTTGCCCAGCCAGGCCGCCGGCTGATGTTTACCGTCGGAATTCTATTTCTTTCTGGCTTTGCCGGGCTTCTTCTGATCGTTTTCGGAGGGATCACCGACAATCTCATACCGCTGTTTGCAATCGGCGCCTTTTTGACCTTCACCATATCTCAAGCGGGCATGACCTTGCATTGGCGCCGCCAGTCCAGGCGACACGCGGCTAAGCTGACAATGAACGCAATCGGGGCGATTTCCACAGGGGCGGCGCTCATTATCATTCTGGTGGCAAAATTTGCAGAGGGAGCGTGGATTACCTTGATTACCGTTCCGGTGACGATCGTCATCCTGAAATCGATCAAGCATTACTACACTTCACTCCAGCGCGAACTGCGGAAGCCCGGTCCGATCACTCTAGAAGATATCGAGCCGCCAACGGTTCTCGTCATCATGGAAACGTGGAACAGATTGAGCGAACGCGCGATCAAGTTTGCCCTGACGATCTCGCCGGACGTGGTTGCTGTCCATTTCATTCGCCTGGGCGGACCGGACCGCGACGAACGGGAAAACGCGCTTCGCGAGGAATGGCAGGTCGAGGTGGAGGAGCCGATTGCCGCACGTGGACTGAAGCCACCGAGGCTTATGCTCATCCCAGCTCCTTTCCGACAATTGCATGAGCCGATGTTGCGGCTGATCGAAAAGCTTGACGCCGACAGCCCGGAGAGGCGCGTGGCGGTTCTCATTCCTGAAACGGTCAAAGACAAATGGTGGCAAAAGCTGCTGCACATGAACCGGGCAGGGCGGCTGAGGGCAAAACTGGTCAAGCTTGGCGGTCCTCGTCTGACGGTGGCGACGGTTCCTTGGAGGCTATACAGGGAAGACCAATCGGCGCCATGAGCGATAGCGGCGGCTTTTGATAGTGCCTAAGCCTCGGCATTGAAGGCATGACTGACGATGAGCTCGCGGGACTGCGCGCAGATAACATTCGTTGGTGAAGCGGGCATGGCGCCGAGTTCGGAACATCCGCTACTGCCGATTGTTTGATACGCGGCGCGGGTCGCGCTCTCGAGAAGACCTTTTCGAGGGGCAGTTTAGAGGATGTCATGGACAAAAGAGCAAAAATACAATCCGGCACAATCCAGCCGCCTGAAAATGACGCAAGAGCGGGAAGCGACGCCGGCATCCGCGATGACGGTCGCCGTGTGGCGGATGCCGGAACCACGCGGAAAAAAGCCGCGCCAGCACGCAATCGACACGACGAGCTCAAAGACGAGCTTGATCAGGAGATCAATCTTCCGCAGAGGGGTGCGCCGTCACGGAGGTGAGGAAAGGCGGGCCCTCAAGCTCGGGAACGGGCCATGACAATTCAAAAATGGCGCATCCCGGCGAACCGGACGAAAAAGCACCCATGCCGGCAAAGGAGCAGATCCGATGAGGAAGAGGGATAAAGATCCGATCCAGCGACAATCGTCATCATCTTCAGGAAAGCGCACCAGGCTCAATGCCGGCAGGGTCGCCCTGGTCCTGATCTGTATCGTGGGTGTCGTCGCATTCATTCTTTATGCGACAATTGTCATTTATGGACTCATGAAAGGGACCTAGCGTTCCAATTCGACTGGCCCGCGACACGATCATCCGTCGCTTATGAATTTCATCGGCTTGCGCGGTATATCTCATCAATTGCCGCCGCGACCGCGACGAACTGTTCACACCCGGCATCGAAGCGCTGGCCTTGAGCGAGTTTTCTTGCCCAATCCACCGCGGCCCGTCCACCCCAGTCGTCCGGCGGCAGGGCCAGGGTCTCACGCGATGTGCCGGATAGTCTTGTGGCGGTAAAATCATAGAAGGACGCGTCGACATTCCTGAAGGAGGCGCCTCCTTCAGTTCCGAAGAAGTCAGCGCCGATCACTGCGTCACAGCCAGCCTGAAGTCGCCAGGAACATGTCAACCGCAGGACTTCGCCACCGGAGAGCGTAAGCGTCGCCGTCGCGAAATCCTCGACCTCAGCGTTTTCGCCAAGTCTTTTCCCGCCTGCCCGCAACTCGCTGGACACCGCGACGACGGATGGAAAGTCGAGGCACCATAAGGCTAGATCGATGAGATGGACCCCGAGGTCGATGACGCATCCGCCGCCGGACAAAGTCTTGTCGTAGAACCATGGTTTGTCAGGACCATAGGCGTTATGGAAGGTCAGGTCCGCGGCAAATATTTTCCCAAGGGTGTTCGAGCGCACAAGCTGACGGATCTGCTGCATGGCCTGGGAATGGCGGTAGGAAAAATCGACCCCGAGCAACCTGTCCGCCGCCTTGGAGGCGTCGACAACGGCCCTTACTTCGGATGCGGTTCGACCAAGCGGCTTTTGGCAGAAGACGGCCACCCCGGCTTCTAACGCGTGGATGGACTGCGCGGCATGGCTGGCGCTCGGTGTCGCGATCACGATGCCATCGAGCTCATCGTCGAGCAAATCGTCGAGACCCGCGGCGATCCTCGCATCGGGAGCGAGCGCCTGAGCCTCCCGCACCATCTCCGCCGACGGATCGACGACCGCGATGGCCTGCGCCAGGCCGCTGTCGAGGATGGCTTTCATCCGGTGTCGGCCGATCCATCCCACGCCGAGAAAGCCGAGCCTCAATTGCTTGACGGCAGTGGTCTGATGTAGCGAAATCAACTTGTTCATAAATATTGCACCAAGGCCTTGAGGAAACCGTCAGGACGATCCCGCGTGGTATTCAACGCTTCGTCCAGCCCTTCCAGTGGGTAGACGTGCGTATAGAGGGGCTCCGGATCGATCCGCCCTTGACCTATGGCTTCTATGGCGTCGCGAATGCCCTTCATATAGATGCCAGGGTCGCGCTCATGGGCGTTGATGACATCGAGCCCGCGCCAGTTCCAAAGCTGCATGTTGACCTGGCGGGGGCCATCTTGGTGATAGCCGGCGACGATCAACCGCCCCCGTTCTTTCGTCAGCTCGCCCGCAAGGTCGAGCGGCCATTGTTTTCCGACCGCCTCGATGACGCAGTCGCAGAATTTTCCTTCGGTCAATTCTCTGACGCTCTCGATGATGCGCCAATGATCGTCCATGGCGATGGTCTCGGCCGCCCCCATCCTTCTTGCAACTTCGAGGGAATAGGCCCGCCGGGAAATGGCAATCACGCGCGCGCCCGCTGTTGCTGAAAGCCGGGTGAGGAGGGCGCCGAGAAAACCGATGCCGATGATGGCGATGGTCTGGCCGCGTTCGATATTGCTGCGGCCGAAGATATTCATTGCGCATCCGAGCGGTTCGCCCGGAAACGGCTTGCCATCCAATTCTTCTGGCAACATCGCGACCGTCGAGGCATCGGCTATGTCGTGCGTGGCGTAGGCATGATAGGAAAGAGCCGCAACCCGGTCCCCGACCTCAAGGCCCGCAACGCCGCTGCCCATGGCATCGATGACGCCCCAGCCCTCGTGGCCCAGTCCACCCGGTTCGGTGGGAAACGTCATCCAATCAGGCCCCGCCCAGGGCGTGAGGTTCGAGGCGCAGACGCCGCAGCCTTCCAGTTTCACCCTGACCTGGCCGGGACCAGGGGTCGGCAAAGGCCTCGTCTCGATCGATACGCGTCCGGCACCACGTATGATGACGGCCCTCATCAGTTCGGTTGTGGATGTTGCCGCAGTGTCCATCAGATGTCCTCCAGTGTGGCATCCTCGAACTGCGGGCCCTCCCCAGAGTTCCGAGGGAAGTCAAAGAAGTCATAGATGATGAAGTCAATAAAGATGTCATTGATGAAGGAACTTTTCCATCTACGCTCGGTTCGGCCGCCGTCTCCGAAATGTTTTGTTCAACCGAGCGGATGCAATAATGACAATTTTGATAACAGGCGGGTGCGGCTTCATCGGCCGCCACGTTGCTGAAGAGCTTCTGAAAAACGGCTACGATGTGCGCATTCTCGATGCGATGATCGACCAGGTGCATGCCGACGCCGACGCCAGCGTGCCGGAAGGGGCGCAAGTCGTGCGGGGCGACGTCAGAGACAAGGATGGCGTCCGCGCAGCCCTGAGGGATGTGGCGGGCGTCATTCATCTTGCAGCTGAGGTTGGTGTCGGCCAATCGATGTACGAAATTGCTCGCTATGTCGGCGCCAACGATCTCGGAACGGCTGTTCTGTTGGAAGCCATGATCGGCTTGCCCGTGAGAAAGATCGTCGTCGCTTCTTCGATGAGCGTCTATGGGGAAGGACTTTATTCGACGGCGAGCGGCCTGCGGCTCGGATATGTTCGGCGGCGGGCGGATCACATCAAAGGCGGCCTTTGGGATCCGCTTGGGCCCGACGATCAGCCATTGACACCGGTCGCCACCGACGAGGAGAAACCGGTCGATCTCGCTTCAATCTACGCTTTGACGAAATACGCTCAGGAGAAGCAGGTTCTGATCTATGGTGAAGCCTATGGCCTCGATGCCGTTGCGCTTCGTCTTTTCAATGTCTTCGGCGCCGGCCAGGCGCTTTCCAATCCCTATACCGGCGTGCTTGCAAATTTCGGCTCCCGCCTCGCCAACGGCCAGCCGCCGATGATCTTCGAGGATGGCAGGCAGCGACGTGACTTCGTCCATGTGCGCGATGTGGCTGTTGCCTTTCGTCTGGCTCTGGAAAAGCCGGCAGCCTCCGGCCACGTGATCAATATCGGCAGCGGCCAGGCCTACTCGATTGCCGATGTTGCGATGCTTCTCGCTGACGCCATGGGCACACCCGACATTGGCCCTGAGATCATGCACAAGGCACGCTCGGGAGACATTCGGAATTGCTTTGCCGATATTTCCAAGGCGCGGGAACTCCTCGGCTTCGAACCGAAATATCGCCTGGAAAATGCTCTCGCTCCATTCGCTGAATGGGTCCGTCAGACAGGGGCAGTCGATCGCGGCGCCGAGATGAAGCGGCAACTGGAAGAGCGGGGACTGGTTTCATGAGGAACGCCGGTTCTAGACAAGTCCGCCGACAGGAGAGGCCGTTCGGTTTCGTCGAGTGGTTCCGTCCCGGAGAGCATCAACGCACGGAGGCAGTGCTTCCCGACATTTTGGCAAGTGGTGCAAGCTATCTACGCACGCATTTATCCTGGGCCGAATATCTCGCGCCCGGCGGCGAGGAATGGTTCGACTGGCTGATCCCTCGCGTCGGCAAAGAAATCGACCTCCTTCCGTGTATACATTATACGCCGCCTTCACTGTCGCGGACGGGAAAATCCTCCGGTCCGCCGGTCGACCTCAAAGCATACGCCGATTTCGTCGACCACATCCTCACGCGCTATGGTCGCTATTTCCGATATATCGAGCTCTGGAACGAACCGAACAACCTGCTCGACTGGGACTGGCGCCACGACAGTGATTTCCTGCTCTTCTGCGAGATGGTGGGCGGTGCGGCTTACTGGGCAAAGCAGCGAGGTTATAAGCCGGTGCTCGGCGGCCCATGCCCCTTCGATCCCTACTGGCTCAATCTGATGGGCGCGCGCGGTGTGCTCGGTGTCGTCGATGCTGTCGGTTTTCATGGCTTTCCCGGAACCTGGGACAGCGAGGAAGCCACCTGGGGCGGCTGGGACATGCATCTTGGCGAGATGCGAGGGATTATCGGCCGCTATAATCCAGATGCCGAGATATGGATTACCGAAGCCGGCTACTCGACCTGGCGCAGCGACGAGATCGAACAGGCGCGACGCTTCATCAAGGCACTCAACGTGCCGGCCGACCGCATGTACTGGTATTCCTGGTGCGATGTGCCGCCGGATGTGCCGGTTCAGGAAGGTCTGTGGTTCGATCCGCGGCACTATCACCTCGGGGCAGTGACCCACGACAACAAGCCGAAGCTTCTGGCCCGTCTTCTGATGGAAGGAGGCGTCAACCGACTGCAGGACGTTGCCGCCCTCGCTGCCCCGCATGTCGCCTCGGATGCGGCCCCTGTGGTCGTGACCGGCGGCAGCGGTTTCGTCGGATCCAACCTTGCCGACAGTCTGCTGAACGACGGCGAAGACGTCATTATCCTGGATAATCTCGAACGATCGGGAGTCGATCAAAACCTCTCATGGCTGATCGAACGTCATGGCGCGCGGGTGCATCCGGTGCTTGCCGACGTTCGCGACCTGATGGGTATCGAAGCCGCCTTCAAGGATGCCAAGGCTGTCTACCATTTTGCCGCGCAAACGGCGGTGACCACGAGCATTGCCGATCCGCTTGGCGATTTCGAGACCAATGCGCGCGGCACCCTCAATGTGCTGGAAGCGGTGCGCAAGGCAGGCAGACAGGCGCCGGTCATCTTCGCAAGCACCAACAAGGTTTATGGCGCGCTCGACGATCTCGGGATGGTCGAACTCGATGATCGTTTCATCCCCGAAGACGAGTTCCTGCGGGCACAAGGCATCGCCGAGGATCGGCCACTCGATTTCTGCACGCCTTATGGCTGCTCGAAAGGTGTCGCAGACCAATATGTCCTGGATTACGCCAAGTCCTATGGCATTCCGGCTGCCGTCCTTCGGATGAGCTGCATTTACGGTCCGCGCCAGTTCGGCACCGAAGACCAGGGCTGGGTGGCGCATTTCCTGATCCGAGCGCTCGGCGGCGACGCGATTTCCGTGTACGGCAGCGGCAAGCAGGTGCGGGATATCCTGCATGTGGACGATGCCGTCGCTGCCTACCGGTTGTTGCATGCCAATATGGGCAGGCTCTCTGGACAGGCCTTCAACCTTGGCGGCGGACCGCGCAATGCCGTCAGCGTGCTTTCAGTGCTGTGCGAGATTGAACATCTTGCCGGACGTCCGGTCGAGACGAGTTTTGGCCCGTGGCGGGCCGGCGACCAGTTCTATTTCGTCGCCAATACCCGAAAACTTCAAGGCGAAACCGGCTGGATGGTCGGCATCGGATGGAAGAAGGGGCTCCGGCATCTGGCCGAATGGCTGATCGCCAATCGTTTCGGCGGCCAGCAGCGTCGTAGCGAGAAGCGGAAGGCATCGGCATGACCGGACGGGGACGAAGCAACAGCCGCCGCGTGGTGATGACGGTCGACGCGGTAGGCGGTGTCTGGCGTTACGCCATGGATTTGGCGTCGGCCTTGAAGCCAAGCGGCATCGAGGTCGTCTTCGCGGGCCTTGGTCCGGTCCCGGCCAAGGAGAAGATCGCGGAGGCGAACCGGCTTGGCACGCTCGTCTGGCTGGACGCGCCGCTCGATTGGATGGAGCAGGACGAGAAGGCGGTTGCAGGGGTGCCACGCCTGATCGCCGATCTCGCCCGTCGTGAAGGGGCCGATCTTCTACATCTCAATCTGCCGTCGCAGGCCGCAGGCATTGAAACGGACCTGCCGGTGATGGTGGTTTGCCACTCGTGTGTCGTGACCTGGTTTGCGGCCGTGCGCAGTAGCGATGTGCCGCGGGATTGGCAATGGCAATACCGGCTGAACAGCGCAGGTTTTGCACGTGCGGACAGCGTGATCGCGCCAAGCGGCAGCCATGCCGCAGCGATGGAATTGGCCTATGGGCCGATCCCGAACCTCAATATCGTTTATAATTCGAGCGGGCTCGATCCGTCCAACCAGCCCAAATTGGATATCGTCGTAGCAGCGGGCCGCTGGTGGGACGAGGGGAAAAACGGCGCCGCGCTGGATACGGCGGCAAAGATGACGCGCTGGCCGGTGGTTGCGGCTGGTGCAAACTATGGCCCCAAAGGCCAATATTTGCAGTTTCGCAATGCCGACTATCGCGGTGAGTTGCCGCATGGGCGAATGATGGCCCTGGCGCGGAAGGCGGCCATCGTAGCTTCACCATCCATCTACGAGCCTTTCGGTCTGGCGGCTCTCGAAGCGGCGAGGGCGGGCGCGGCGTTGGTGCTTTCAGATATCCCCACCTATCGGGAGATCTGGGAGGATGCCGCTCTGTTTGCCGATCCTCATCAGCCGAAAGCTTTCGCCGATGCCTTCAACCGCCTTGCCAATGACCCGCAACAGCGCATTGCGCTGGGGCTGAAGGCGCAAGAGCGATCGGCTCGGTTCAGCCTGCAAGCCCAGGCGGCGGCGATGTGCAGGATCTATTCCGGCGCGCCTGGCCACGTCTTTTCAACAGCAGCGGAGTAATCATGAAATTCGTTTTCTATACCCATTCGCTGATTTCCGACTGGAACCATGGCAACGCACATTTTCTCCGCGGAGTCGTGCGCGACCTTCAGCGCCGAGGTCATGAGGCGCTCGCATTGGAACCGCAAGATGCCTGGAGCCGTGCCAACCTTGTGAGGGAGCAGGGATCGGCGGCGATCGAGAGGTTTCACCAGACTTTTCCGCAGCACCGGTCGCAAATCTACGGCAAGGACTTCGATCACGACGCGGCGCTTGCCGATGCTGATGTCGTGATCGTTCACGAGTGGACGCAACCGGATCTGGTTGCGCGCCTCGGCCGTATCAGGCGCGATGGCGCCACATTCACGCTGCTTTTTCACGACACGCATCATCGGGCGGTCTCGGCAGAGGGCGACACTGCGGGACTGGCCCTCGACGATTACGACGGGGTGCTGGCATTCGGCGAGACGTTACGGGAACGTTATCTTCGCGCCGGCTGGGGAAAGTCGGTGTTTACATGGCATGAAGCAGCCGACGACGCTCTGTTTCGACCGATACCGGACGCGGAAAGAACCGGAGATCTCATTTGGATCGGCAATTGGGGCGACGATGAAAGGTCCGCCGAACTTCTCGAGTTCCTCGTCCGACCGGTGAAATCGCTCGGTCTGAACACGACGGTTCGCGGCGTCCGCTATCCCGATCATGCGCTTGACGCCCTGAGCGAGGCCGGTATCGTCTACGGCGGATGGATCGCCAATGCGGATGTTCCCCTCGCCTTCGCCCGACACAAGGTCACGGTGCACATTCCGCGACGACCTTATGTCGAGCGTCTGCCGGGCATTCCAACGATCCGCGTCTTTGAGGCGCTCGCCTGCGGAATACCCTTGATTTCAGCGCCTTGGGACGACGCCGAGAACCTCTTCACGCCAGCCCAGGACTATCTTCTCGCTGGTGATGGCGAGGAGATGAAGCGAAATCTGCGGGACGTGCTCTTGGACCCCGGTTGGGCTGCAAGTCTGGCAGCATCCGGCCTTAAGACGATCAAGGCGCGCCATACCTGCCGGCACCGCGTCGACGAGCTTTTCGCGGTCCTGGCACGGTGCGGCACGAGCCGGGTGACCATGTGCCTTCACTCTCAGGAGGCTGCCGAATGAAGATCGCTTTTTATGGTTCGAGCCTCCTCTCCGCCTATTGGAATGGTGCGGCCACCTATTATCGGGGACTGCTGCGGGCGCTGGCGGAGAAGGGGCATGATATCACCTTCTACGAGCCTGATGTCTACGACCGGCAGAAGAACCGCGACATCGATCCGCCGGACTGGTGTCGGGTCGTTGTCTACGAGGGCACGATCGAGGCATTGAAGGCTGTCTGCAGAAAGGCGGCCGATGCCGATATCGTCGTCAAGGCAAGCGGCGTCGGTTTTGAGGACGACCTGCTGCTCGAACAGCTGCTTGGCAACGCCCGGCCGCGAGCCTTGAAGATCTTCTGGGATGTCGACGCACCTGCCACGCTCGCCGAGCTTCGGGACAATCCCGATCATCCGCTGCGCCGAGCGCTTCCCCGGATAGGCCTGGTACTCACCTACGGTGGCGGCGACCCGGTTGTTAGCGCATATCGCTCCGTCGGAGCGGCGGATTGCGTGCCGGTTTACAATGCCTTGGACCCGCAAACGCATCATCCGGTACCGCTCGACAGCCGTTTCTCCGCCGATCTCGCTTTCCTCGGCAATCGTCTGCCGGATCGGGAGGCGCGCGTCGAGCATTTCTTCCTGGACCCCGCCTCACATCTGCCGGACCGGACGTTTCTGCTGGGAGGCTCGGGCTGGCAGGACAAGCTGATATCGCCAAATATCCGTTATATCGGCCATGTGCCGACCCGGGATCACAACGCCTTCAACGTAACCCCGATGGCAGTTCTCAACATATCGCGCGCCAGCATGGCGGAGAACGGGTTTTCGCCCGCAACGCGGGTCTTCGAAGCCGCCGGCGCCGGTGCCTGTCTCATCACTGACCATTGGGAAGGCATCGAACACTTCCTTGCGCCCGGCAAAGAAGTCCTGGTCGCCCGCGATGGACAGGATGTGGCCGACCTGATCGCAGATCTGTCTCGCCACTCCGCGCGTGAGATTGGGGAGAGGGCGCGCCAGCGCGTGCTGACAGAACACACTTATACCAATCGTGCCGAAGCGGTGGATAGACTTCTCCGCGCTCGCCTTGGGGCGCAGATGGAGGCAGCCGAATGACGCGATCGCTCGACATCGTCTTCCTCGGACTTTCGCTTTCCTCGTCCTGGGGAAACGGCCACGCCACAACCTACCGGGCCCTGATCCAGGGCCTGCGCCAGGATGGCCACCGGGTTCTGTTCCTCGAGCGGGACGTGCCCTGGTATGCCAGCCAACGTGATCTCGCTTCGCCCGATTTCTGTGAACTCGGTTATTATTCTGACATCGACGCCATGCTGCAACTCCATCGAGACAGGCTGCGCCTGGCCGACGCAGTGATCGTCGGATCCTATGTTCCCGATGGTGTGGCCCTTGTCGACAAACTTTGCACGCTCGAGCCAAAAACTCTGTGCTTCTACGATATCGACACGCCCGTCACGCTGGCAAAACTGGACCGCGGTGATGAGGAATATCTGGCGCTGAGGCAGGTTCCGCGCTTCGACGCCTATCTCTCCTTTTCCGGAGGGGAGGTGCTGGCGCTGCTGGAGCGGAGATATGGCGCAAGGAAAGCGGCCGCCCTCTATTGCTCCGTCGACGAGCTCCGCTATGCCAACACCGGCGAGCCTCATTCCTGGGACCTCGGCTATCTCGGAACATACAGCCCCGACCGGCAGCCGACATTGGAGCGGCTTCTTCTGGGGCCTGCCCGTCAACTGCCCTCCATGCGCTTTGTTGTCGCCGGACCGCAATATCCCGCCGAGATCGACTGGCCGGCCAATATCGAGCGTATCGAGCACTTGGCACCTGCTGATCATGCAAGCTTCTACAGCCGGCAACGGTTTACCTTGAATGTGACACGCAGCGACATGATCGTCGCCGGCTGGTCACCGAGCGTGCGCCTGTTCGAAGCCGCGGCCTGCGGAACGCCGGTTATCAGCGATTTTTGGCGAGGGCTCGATGAATTGTTCCCGAACGGCGAGGCAGCGATCATTGCACAAGGACCAGCCGATGTCATGGCGGTGTTGACCGAACTTGACGACACCAGCCGAACCGCCATCGCGACGGCTGCAAGACGACGGGTGTTGAACGGCCACACCGGCGCGGCGCGCGCCGGGCAACTCGCCCAGATCATTTCGGAACTGCCGGCAAGCCGAGCTTATGAGCGTATATCAGCCTGAGGAGAGCACCGATGCTGCAAGTCAATCGTCGCGGAAAAGGCAAGACTGTTCTGGTGGCAGGGGGAGCCGGCTTTGTCGGTTCGCATCTCTGCGATGCGCTCCTCGCCCGTGGGGATTCCGTCATTTGCGTCGACAGCTATATCACCGGCTCGCCCGAAAATGTGCGGCCCTTAACGAACCATCCGAGTTTCCGGCTGATGAAACACGACATTTGTCAGGTCCTGGAAATTGAGGAGCCGCTAGACCAGATCTATAACCTGGCCTGCGCGGCGTCGCCGCCGCAATATCAGGCGGATCCTGTCCACACCATGATGACCTGTGTCGCCGGCACGGGCAATCTGCTTGCGCTTGCTGAACGGCATGGGGCCTCTTTCCTCCAGGCCTCGACGAGTGAGGTTTACGGCGATCCGGCCGAACATCCCCAGCAGGAGGACTATCGCGGCAATGTCAGCTGCACGGGACCGCGCGCCTGCTATGACGAAGGAAAGCGTGCGGCCGAAGCGCTCTGCTTCGACATGCTGCGTGCCGGCCGAGTCGATGCCCGGGTTCCCCGTATTTTCAACACTTATGGACCCCGCATGCAGGCAAATGACGGCCGCATCGTCTCCAACCTGATCGTGCAGGCCCTGTCGGGAAAACCACTCACCATCTATGGAAGCGGAATGCAGACGCGGTCGTTCTGCTTTGTCAGTGATCTGGTCGGTGGTCTAATGGCTCTGATGGACGTAAGACCCAACCCCGGTATGCCGGTCAATCTTGGCAATCCCGGCGAGTTCACCATCAGCGAGCTTGCCTCAATGATCCGCTCGATGGTACCGGTCCGGACTGGGATCGTTTACAAGCCGCTGCCGAAGGATGATCCGCAGCGCCGCCGTCCGGATATCTCCCGCGCGACGGAACTTCTCGATTGGCAGCCGACCGTGCCGCTCGCCGAAGGGCTCGGCTATACCGTCGAATGGTTTACCAACAGTCTCGGAGGCCTTGCACGCCAGCAGTCAACAGCGCCTCGCCGCCCTCGGCGGGAAGTTGAGACGCAGGCCGCCACCGAGCAGGGCTGAGGAAAATCGATGCAAGCGATGATGAACCTGAAACGCCGCGTAACCGAACTTGGTCCATGGTTCCAGAATATCCGGCTTGGAGAAATCGAGACCGCGCCAGACCATTTTCTCGGCGACTATCCCACTTTTAAATGGGAGAGCTTCAAACATGTCGTGCCGGAAGACCTGGGCGGGCGCAGCGTGCTCGATATCGGTTGCAATGCGGGCTTTTATGCGCTGGAGATGAAGCGCCGCAACGCCGGGCGGGTGCTCGGCATCGATACCGATCCACGCTATCTCGAACAGGCCCGCTTCGCCGCCGCTCATTTCAGCCTCGAGGTCGAATTCAGGCAGATGTCGGTTTACGAGGTGCCGACGCTGGGCGAAACCTTCGATCTGGTGCTCTTCATGGGCGTATTTTACCATTTGCGCCATCCTTTGCTGGCGCTCGATCTGCTATACGAACATGCAGTGGGCGACTTGATGTTGTTCCAATGCCTGCAACGCGGCGACGAGCGGACCAATCTGCTGGAGGAGGATTATGATTTTGCGGAATGGGCAGTGTTTGATAAGCCGGACTTTCCGAAATTGTTCTTCGTCGAAAACCGCTATGCTAATGATCCAACCAACTGGTTTATTCCGAATAAGGCGGCGGTCGAAGCGATGTTGCGAAGCTCCGGCTTTACCATGGAGGCCAATCCCGAGCGGGAAGTCTATCTTTGCCGCCGACACCGTCGGCCCTACATGGTAGAGCCGCCGCCGCTATGAGGTGACCGGCTCGACTCTTAACGTTGTCTTGTCCGGCTATTTTCGATCGCTCTCGCACTTGATTGCTGATCAGGGCCGCCCGCGTCTTTCGCCCCTTTTGCTCGCGCGCTGAGGTCGGAGTCCGGGCGTGACCGGCGCCAGGCGCCAGCGAAGCCGGCATGGCAACGGACCTTCCATGCCATCACGTTGCATTGCCCGCTGCTGCGATTGCGGCGTGGAACAGGGCGGTGTCACGAACGTTTCCAACGCAAACAGACAAATGTCACGAGGAAAAGCCGGAATGAATACGGCTTTTGACAGACCCACGCCGAAGTTTGTCCTGGTGATCGAGGACGACTACGCGCTAGCGAGCAATCTCGGTTCAAGTCTGGCCGAGATGGGATTGAAGGTTGTGGGGCCGGCGGCGAGCGTGGAAACGGCGCTGAAATACATTGAAGATTTCCCTCAGATAGAGGTTGCTATCCTGGACATTAACTTGGGCGGCACGATGGTGTTTCCTGTCGCCGACGAGCTCTCGAGGCGCAACGTTCCTTTCTTCTTTGCTACCGGCTACAGTCGAGAGGTTGTTCCTCCGCGCTTTGCGGATAGAATCTTCGTTGATAAGCCCTTGGACAGGGGCGCGATTTCCATTGCGCTTTCCGAGTGCCAACGCCCGGCCGAGAAGGCGCCGGTGCTCCAAAAGAACCTCATTCTTTCCGCACTTTCTGCTCGTGAATCTGATGTCATCCAGCCACATCTGAAACCGGTTCGGCTGGTCCAAGGCGAGGTTCTTGAACGGCAGTTTGGAGAAATAACAGCGCTCTCTTTTATCGAAACAGGAATTGTTTCGCTTGTTGCATTGTCTCTGGATGGCTCACAGGTAGAGGCCGGCCTGATCGGACGTGAAGGCGCAACCGGAACCGGATTATTAGAGGGGGATTGGCACACTTCCTATAAAATGATGGTTCAGATCGAAGGAACTGCTCAGCGCATCGAGATCGATAGTTTCCTCCGTCTTACGAAAAAGGCGCCGCGGTTGCGATCGCTCTTAACATCATTTTCGAGGTCGCTCGCGATTCAGATCAGCTATACGGCCCTGGCTAACGGCCGATATTCAATAGAGCAGAGGCTGGCGCGCTGGTTGCTTATGCTGAATGACCGGGTCGATGTTCAAGCTCTTAGTCTTACTCACGAATACATGGCTTTCATGCTTGGTGTCCGGCGCCCAGGAGTGACCGGGGCGCTTCACGTTCTTGAAGGCGAGAAGCTCATCAGGTCCATACGAGGAAAGGTGATTGTCGTGGATCGGGACGGCCTTATTCGAAAGGCTCATGGCTCTTATGGCATTCCGGAAAAGGAATACGAGCGGTTGATGGGGTTTCCACTAAGGGGCTGTGATAGCGTTGCAAGAAACATCCCCACTCCAGGTGCTATCTCGGCCCAAGAATTGAAAAGATGCCCAGGGAAGCTGAGACCTCGCTAATCCATTTTTGCCGCATACTTTTGAGCTCGCGCGGACGAACTGGATGCGGCGAGTCTGGATATCAACTTACTCGGCGTGACGGTCTGCCGCGTGGCATGGAAGTTTGCCGAACTCCCGATTCCGCTCGTTTTGGTCACCGGCTACGAGTGCGATTCCTTGCCGGTATCGTTCAAAACCACGCGAGATGTCTGACCCAAAAGGACATGCTCTCGTGCCTGCTGCAAATGTCTCTCCACCATACCTCAGCCATATCGACACCTGGTCCCCCACGCGCTCGTTGTCCAGAACAGTGGCGTTGCCGGGCAGCAACAAAGGAAAGAATAATCCTTATTTCGGAACAAGTGGCACTCGATCAAGTTCGAGCCCGTTGTCACTGAAGGAGGATGCCATGGATATTGAACACATCAGGCGCCGCGCGCAGGAGATATGGGAAGCCGAAGGTAAGCCGGAAGGCGAGCACGTGCGACATTGGCTGCAAGCCGAGCGCGAACAAGGAGGAGATGGCGAGCTTCCACAGACGTCGTCTTCTGCTCATCACAGCGCAACCACTATTCCAGACGGTGGAGGAACGAGTTCAAAGGTAATGACTGAGCGGGATCGCGAGCCTGGAAGCTTCAAACCAGGCAATCTTGCCTCCGAAAACAAGTAGTTACCCATCTCACGACGTTCGGCGCGCCGGGCACGGCGCGCCTCCAAGTCAGATGAGACGCTTGCGCGCCTAAGGATTCGAAGGTCATAAGAGTATTCTGCCAATGAGGCCGTAGCTCAGAGCTTCTTGCGCGCTCATGTAGCAATTCGTGCGGGCGCGTTGAAAGAGTTCATCAGACGACATTTTGCATCCCCTCACCAACTCGTCAAAGCCCTCCTTCTCAAGCCACTGAGCTGTTTCCAGCATAGCGAGCTTTTCTTGGACCATTTGGATGCATGCCGTCACCGGACCGGACAGTTCGAAGCTCCCGCTTATTCTCCTTTCGTGGATCAGGAGAAAGGTGTCCGCCGTCAGGTATCGGTTGGATGTGTTGAAAGCGGCCAGGATCGTGACGCCGGCGGAATAGACGTAAGATTTCCCCACGCAGTAGGCTAGCCTTTCGGCATGCCGCGAGAACAGCTTGACCTCAAGCGCGATCCTGCGAGCGGCATCGGCATCGCCTCCGGCCCGTTTATCGAGACATTCGGCTCGAAGAGGAGGCGATTAAGATCGTCCTCCTGCGCGTCTTCCGCATCCATCATTAGGCAATCCTTCCAGGATTTGCTAAAGGCCTCCCAACCACGCTACGCCCGAAGAGTTCCGCTGCCGGACACAAGACAGGTCGACGTCAGATGCGGCAAAGGCTGAAACAGCCTCTGCCTACTCCTGCATTCGACTACAAGACCGTTTTCTTGGCGCGAGTGGGAAACTGTCGGGAGGGAACTCGTTACTTTCCCGGAAGCGGCGACTAAACGAATCTCAGCTGATCGAGAACGCCACACGGACGGTTCTCGCCAACTGGACTCCGGAAAAATCTTCAGCAGGCCTCTACCCAGTTCGTACCGCGAGTCCGGCCCGCTCGGGCGCGGTGTCAACCGAACGCAAATGCCCACCAGCCATGCGCGGACGCCGCTGCGTTCAAAATGAGTGCACCGGCCGCTGCCCAGCGGGTCGGGTGAATGAAGACCAATGCCGCCGATAGCAGCGCTACTGCCGAAATCGCACCATTCATCTTTTCGCTCCATGGTGAGCCGCTAACCGCCCTAGGAAGGTTGAGTTCCTGTCGCCGGTGGAATTGTCTCCGACCCTACCGTCTCCCGCGGAAGGGAACTTCCTATGGAGACCACGGTTGGCCTGCAGAATGACGGAGGTTGTGATGGACGGATCGCACTGGGCGATTCTCCTCGGCACACTTGCTCTCGCATCATGGATGCTAGCTGGTCTAATCGCCGTGCTTGGAACCCGCCAGGAGACCCGGAGCGGTGGAAGCGAGGTTTTTTCGCTCGCGCTGGCCGGCGCGGGCGCCGTCTTAGCGGTCATTATGGCCGCCAGCATAGTGCTTTCGTGACGACCAAAGAACGGAGGACCGGCATGGACAAAGTCATCGATGTCGACTTTCGCGTGATATGGCAGGCACCGGTATGACCGGTACTTGTGTTCGTGAGCGGATCGACGGGCCAGATGCAGCTCTTCAATCGGTGGCGAACCGCTGGCCGGCATCCGACACCGAGCTCTACCGGCAAAAGTGAAATGCCTGCACACGCTTGCGCGGCACGGCAGCGTCGAGGCGGCACGGAGTCGATTCGTAAATGCAGCCGTCGCGGCCGGGATCATTGCCTGAGGCATTTTAAACGTGCGCCGCGGTAGCACCCGCCGCGCTCGCAAGCCCGTTTTGGTGTGGGCGGACCGGCAATTTTAAAGACGCCGATCTGGACCTTTGAGGAACAGGCAGCGGCGAGGGGCACGTCACCATAGGTTACCATGGGCAGTGACTAAGGTAGTGTCGCCCATCATGGAACGGTGGCCTGATAAAACATCGCCGCCTTGTGGAGGTTTTTCCCCTTCCTGACGCCGAAAGCAAAGTCCACGGGAACAACTATCGTCGCACGTGGTTACCTCCCTGCGGATCAGCCCGGGCCTCGCTCGGACTGAGGCAGTATCGCTGATCGGCCTCTGTTCCTTGGCCGGAATGAGACGGCGCTCCGGAGACGGAGCGCCGGCACTTTGGTGAGGGGACAGCCAAAACCACGCGACGGTTGCGTCCACGCAAGCCCATAAGGAGGATTATCCATGGCAACTACCACGACCAAGACACTAGATGACCTTTTCCTTGACACGCTCAAGGATATCTATTTTGCTGAAAAACAGATCCTGAAGGCGCTGCCAAAGATGGCTCGTGCCGCCCAATCGGAAGAAGGTAAGGCGGGGTTCCTGCAGCATCGCGACGAAACTCAGGGGCAGATCGAACGCCTGGAGCAGGTTTTCGAGATTCTCGGCAAGCCCGCGCGAGGGAAGACCTGCGAAGCAATTCAAGGTATCATCGCGGAAGGTGAAGAGATTACGGAAGAATTCAAGGGCTCGCCCGCACTGGATGCCGGTCTCATCTCTTCGGCCCAAGCCGTCGAACACTACGAGATTGCCCGTTACGGCACTCTCATCGCCTGGGCAACCCAGCTCGGTCTCAAGGATGCCGTTCCGCTGCTCCAGGCAAACCTCGCCGAAGAAGTAGCCACCGACAAGAAACTGACCCAGCTTGCGCAGGCATCCGCAAACCCAAAGGGCAAAAGGGCCGCCTAGTCGACGGTTTATGATGGAAGGCCGCCCTCGATGGCGGCCTTCCGCCTGATGTGACGTCACCGGAACAAGCGGGGCGTCGAAACCGGGTCGGTAGCGAGCGGTTGCTACCGTTCCCGCGCGCCGAATATTCCCGAGCAAGCGCCATAAGTTGAAAGAACTTCCTTCATCGATGCCGTTTGGTGCATCCCAGATTAGGCGAAGCCCCGGGTTGGAAGATTCAATGCCTGTCTCTTTGAAACGGCTTGGAACAAAAGCCAACGTCTCAGGTTCTGGGAAGCGGAGGGCCTAGAAATGTCTGCAAATCCGAAATCTCCGCCAAAAATCAAACGCTACTTGGGACCTGCCGGAGGTTGGGGCTCGGCCAAATCGGTTGCCGCAATCCTTAGGCGCGAACACAAAACCCTGGGTGGCGCGGGAGTTCTCTCACAGCAAAACAAACCCGAGGGCTTCATGTGCGTGAGCTGCGCCTGGGCCAAGCCTGCAAAGACGCATCCGCTCGAATTCTGCGAAAATGGCGCGAAGGCAACTGCATGGGAAGTGACAAGCCGGAGAGCCGATAGGCCCTTCTTCGCCAACCACAGCCTAAAGGATTTGGAGCAGTGGCGGGATCACGACTTGGAAGAGCAGGGTCGGTTGACGCATCCGATGCGATGGGATCCGACCACGGACAGGTATGTCCCCGTTTCCTGGCAAGCTGCGTTTGACGAGATTGGCAGAGAACTTCGGTCGCTGAAGCCGCAGGAAGTTGATTTTTATACTTCGGGGCGCGCTTCGCTCGAGACCAGCTACATGTATCAGCTATTCGCGCGCATGTATGGCAGCAACAATCTGCCGGACAGTTCAAACATGTGTCACGAAAGCTCCTCAGTCGCACTTCCTGAAAGTATCGGAGCGTCTGTCGGCACGGCAGTCCTTTCGGATTTCGAGAATACCGACTGCATTTTCTATATCGGACAGAACGTCGGTACATCTTCCCCGCGTCTTCTTCACGACCTTCAAGATGCCGTCGACCGTGGGGTCAGGATCGTCACTTTCAATATGCTGCGCGAGCGGGGGCTTGAGCGTTTTGTCAATCCTCAAAAGCCGTCTCAAATGCTCACCGGATCGGAGACCCTGATCTCGTCTCAGTACTATCAGGTCCGAAACGGCGGCGACATCGCGGCTTTGTTTGGAATTTGCAAGGCACTGATCGAGGCGGATGACGCTATGAAGGCGACTGGCCATTCAAGGGTTGCCGGAAACGATGGCCGCCCTGCCGACCCTTCGAATGCTGCGATGGTCGCCTTTGCGGCATCCATGGCATCGGCCGACAAGACGCATGTGCTCGATCACGACTTCATCAAAGACCATACCGCAGGCTTTGAAACCTTCGCCGCCGCGGCGCGCCAGCACGCGTGGCCGGAGCTTGAACGGATTTCCGGCCTGACGCGCGAGCAGATGGTGCAAGCAGCGGAAATCTATGCCAATTCGAATGCCGTCCTAATGGTTTATGGGATGGGTCTGACCCAACATTTGATGGGCGTGCAGACTGTGCATATGGTGGTCAACCTTGCCCTGCTTCGCGGTAACATCGGAAAGCCCGGCGCAAACATTTGCGCCGTTAGAGGGCACTCGAACGTGCAGGGGCAGCGAACAGTGGGGATCACAGAGAAACCGGGTCTGGCACCGCTCGACAAGTTGTCCGAACTTTACGGTTTCGAACCGCCGCGCTGGACGGGGCGTTCCACGGTCGAGACGTGCAAGGCGATCATGAACGGAGAAGCACGTGCGTTCGTCAGCCTTGGCGGGAATTTTCTCAAGGCCGTCCCGGAAACCGGTGCAATGGAGGCCGCATGGCGGAAGCTACGCTTGACCGTGCACATCGCCACCAAGCTCAATCGCAGCCACGTCATTCATGGCGAGATCGCATATCTATTGCCGTGCCTCGGGCGGATCGAAATCGATCAACAGGCGACTGGGCCGCAGGCGGTTTCGATGGAAAGTTCGATTGCCCACTTCCACGGCTCCAGGGGCAAGGTCAAGCCGGCCAGCGACGAACTGCTCTCCGAGCCGGCGATCGTGGCTGGCATTGCCAAGGCCACCTTAGGTGAGGGCAAGGTGCCATGGGACGAGTGGGTCGGCAATTATGCCAGGATCCGAGATGCGATCGAGGCTACTTATCCGGAAACGTTTAAGGACTTCAACAATCGGATGTTTCAGCCCGGGGGCTTTCCCCGACCGCTGCCAGCACGCGAGCGGAAATGGGCCACCTCGAACGGCAAGGCCAATTTCATCACGCCGGAAAGGCTGTTTCCAGAGCTTCCCACTGCGGCCAGGTCCGATGTCCTTCATCTCGCGACGCTGCGCTCGAACGATCAGTTCAATACGACGATCTACGGATACGGCGACCGATTTCGTGGCGTCGAGGGGACGCGAAAGGTGGTGTTCATGAACGCCGGCGATATCGCGGCTCTTAACCTCGAAAACGGGGCATCCGTCGATCTGACGACGGCTGTTGATGAAGCGACCGTTCGAAAAGTCACCGCGCTGCGGGTCGTGGAATACGATATTCCCAGGGGCTCCTGTGCGGCGTACTATCCCGAAACGAACCCGCTATTTCCACTTGATCACCATGACGCCAAGTCCAAGACGCCTTCATACAAACTATTGCCGGTTGTGGTGACACGATCGGCCGAAAACCCTTGCGACTGACCGCTGATGGGATTGACAATGTTGTTCGATGGTTCTGCAGGAGCATCGGATCGTTGCAAGAGGCTGGCTGCATGGACAGCCTGCCTAACATTGACGGCTTTGTTCGTCTGGAAGGCGACGTCATCTGGATCGGCCGGCCGGTTGGCGCCGACTTCCGCCCACAAGTCCCTTGCTCAGGAATCAAAGGAGGGGCCGTACAAATACAGGGTCCTGGCTTGGGGCTCTCTGCTAGTGGGAGGGGTCATGGTATTGGCGCTGCTTGGCTGGATCGACCAACCGCGAAAATTCAGGGTCGATCCGGCAATCACCGCGGAACTCGATCAAATCCGACTGATGCCCAATGGCATCGGCGGAGCGCCGCCGGAGATCGATTTCGCTCTGGGTCAACCTTATGAAAACGACTCATACAATCTGAGCCAAGGCAAACGTCTCTACACCTGGTTCGGCTGCTCATCCTGTCACGGTGACGGGCGCGGCGCGGCCGGTCCTTCTTTTCTCGATGGATGGTGGCTCTATGGACCCGAGATGGTTTCAATCGTTGCTTCCATTCGGGATGGAAGACCGCATGGCATGCCGGCATTTCAAAACCGCATGACCATAGAACAGATCTGGCAGCTCGCAGGCTACGTGCAAACGATCGGTGCTTACAGCGCCAAGGTATCAGCGCCGAGCCGCAATGATGCAAAACACACGCGCCCTTCCGAAAACCGCGCGCCGGCGGCAATCATTTTCGACGAAGGACCGGTTGGTGTTGATCCTGAGCAGGGACCGAACCCGTGATCGCAAGGCTCATTTTAATGGGGTTGTTTGCGGTTTGCCTGTCCGGATGCACCGGCATCCAGTCGGCGCTCGACGTGCACGGCGCCTCAGCAATCCACCTGAAACACTTGATGCTCTTGGTGATATGGGTTTGCGCACTCGTATGGCTCGCCGTGATGGTAGTGCTCGCATATGCGCTGTTGCGCAAACGTCGCGTTGCGGCCGAGGTGAACGCGGGTGCCGACAATCGAGCGACCGTCATCGTTTCTGCCGCCGTCGGAGCAACAGCTCTAATCATTGCAGGGCTCACCGTCGCAAGCTTTTATACCACCCGGCTGATCGATGGGGACGGTGACGCGGCAATGGCGATTGCCGTCAAGGGCGAACAGTGGTGGTGGCGCGTCACCTATATGCGGGATGGCACACCCGACTTCGAGACGGCAAACGAGATTCATATTCCGGTCGGAAGGACGGTTTTGCTTCGGCTCGAAAGCGCGGATGTCGTCCACTCGTTCTGGGTGCCAAGTCTTGCCGGCAAGCAGGATCTCGTTCCAGGAAGAACGAATACGCTTGCCCTTCGCGCCGAGACGCCGGGCGTCTACCGCGGACAGTGCGCGGAGTTCTGCGGCATCCAGCATAGCCACATGGCGATGTCGGTCATCGCCGACGATGCGGTTTCCTTTGAGCGATGGTTGGCCGATCAAAGGGCGGAAAGTCTCAAACCTGCCGAGCCGGAGGCGACCGCCGGGCAAGCTGTGTTTCTGGGAAAACCCTGTGCCGCCTGTCATAGAGTGCGTGGAACTCCATCCGCTGGTACCACCGGTCCTGACCTTACTCATGTGGGAAGCCGGGACACGATCGGAGCCGGTCTCATGGAGCGAACCAGAGGCTCGTTGGCAGCCTGGATTGCCGATCCTCAGACGATCAAGCCCGGCAACAACATGCCGATGGTGCCGCTCACCAGCGACGAATTGCGTGCAGTCTCCGCATATATGGAAAGCTTGAAATAATGGCGGATGATGCTCCCAGGAAAGACCTTCGCGATACCGCGCTCGACAGAGCCGAGCTGGACCGGCATCTAACGTCGATTTGGCACACTCGCGGCGGTCTATGGGCCGCGGTATCGACCGTCGACCACAAGATCATTGGCCGCCGCTATATTATTACTGCTTTCGTCTTCCTGTTCATGGGCGGCGTGCTCTCGCTGCTCATGCGGCTTCAATTGTCGCAACCGGAGGCCCGGTTCATCGGGCCAGACCGCTACAATCAGATCTTCACCATGCACGGCACGAACATGATGTTCCTTTTTGCCGTTCCTGTCATGGAAGCGATGGCGGTCTATCTCGTGCCATTGATGGTCGGCACTCGCAATATTGCATTCCCCCGCCTCAATGCATTTTCCTACTGGATGTTTCTTGCAGGGGGAATCTTGCTGTGGGTGGCGTTTGCGATCGACACCGGTCCTGATGTTGGCTGGTTCGCCTATGTGCCGCTTGCAGGACCGCAATACGGCACCGGCAAGCGCGCTGATATCTGGGCCCAGATGATCACGTTCACCGAGATATCGGCGCTTTGTGTCGCCGTGGAGCTGGTGGTGACGATCTTCAAGCAGCGTGCGCCCGGCATGTCACTGGACCGCATTCCGCTTTTCGTATGGTCGATGCTGGTGACGTCGTTTATGGTGATTTTGGCAATGCCGGCCATCATGATTGCCAGCTCTTCGCTTATCCTCGACCGGCTGGTCGGAACCCACTTCTTCAATGCGGCCGAGGGCGGTGATGTTTTGTTGTGGCAACACCTCTTCTGGTTCTTCGGCCATCCTGAGGTCTATATCATCTTCTTGCCGGCGGTCGGGATGGCATCGACCATCGTCGCGACATTCACCGGACGGCCGGTGTTCGGCTATCTGGCGATGGTGATGGCCTTGATTTCGACGGGCGTTCTGGCGTTCGGTCTCTGGGTGCATCACATGTTTGTTGCGGGCCTGCCCCGGTTGGGTGAGAGCTTTTTCACCGCGTCCAGCATGGCGATCGCTGTGCCTGCCGGTCTGCAGATCTTCTGCTGGCTGGCAACGCTTTGGATGGGTCGGCCCGTGTTCAAGACGCCCCTTTTGTTCGTCGTCGGGTTCATCATCACATTCGTCGTCGGCGGGATGACGGGGGTAATGGTAGCTTCCGTGCCATTCGATACGCAGGTTCACGATACTTACTTCGTCGTCGCTCATTTTCATTATGTGCTGATCGGTGGCGCCGTATTTCCGTTGCTTGGTGCCATCTATTACTGGTTTCCGAAAATCACTGGCCGAATGATGAGCGAAACGCTCGGACGGTGGGTATTTGCGTTGATCTTCGCAGGTTTTCACCTCACCTTTTTCCCGATGCACATTCTCGGGCTCGCAGGAATGCCGCGCCGCGTCTACACCTACCAGCCCGAGTTGCCCTGGAGTGGTCTGAATATGATGGTCAGCCTGAGCGCACTCGTTCTGGCGTCGGGCTTTCTGCTATTTGCCATCGACATATTTCGAAGCGCGAGAAACGGTCCTGCGGCCGGCTCCAATCCGTGGGGGGCGGCAACGCTCGAATGGGCGACTGCATCGCCGCCGCGTTGTTATAATTTCCGTCGAATGCCCGTTGTGCACTCCGGGGAGCCGCTCTGGACCGAGGATGAACTCCAGGTGGCTTCGGGCCTTCGCGTCGATCGGCGCGAGCTGCTTGTGACCGCTGTTGTCGCAGCGACGCCGCAAGGGCGGGAATCATCGGTCCCGCACTCCATCTGGCCGCTTTGGGCGGCGGTGGCGACGTCCATTGTCCTGATCTGGTCGATCTTTACGCCCTGGGCAGTCGTCTGGGGATCGATCCCTGTTGCCGTCGCCCTGACAGGCTGGTTCTGGCCAAAGGGCGCTCCAGAGGAAGAGTCATGAGAGAACGCGTCGTCCTCGATCTTTCGGACGTGACATCACACGCAAGCGGCAGTGCGAGCCCGACATGGTGGGGAACGCTCGCCTTCATGCTGATCGAAGGCACGGGTTTTGCGCTCGCAATCGTGATCTATCTTTATCTGATGAGCCTTGCGCCCAAATGGCCGATCGCCACCCCAGTCCCGGCACTGACGGCGGGCACGCTGATGACGATCGTGCTTGTCGCGAGCCTCGCTCCAAACATGCTGGTTACGCACTGGGCGAAAAAGCATGACTTGCCAAAGGTTCGCTTCGGGTTGGTTATCATGTCGCTGCTCGGGATCGTGCCGTTGATTATTCGCGTTTTCGAGTTTCCGGCTATGCATGTGAGTTGGGATCGGAACGCTTATGGATCGATCGTCTGGCTGATGTTGGGTCTGCATACGACCCACATTCTGACGGACCTGATCGAAACGCTCGTGCTCACCTGCCTCATGTTCACACGCCACGCCGACAACGCACGCCGATACGGCGATGTTGCGGATAACGCAATGTACTGGAACTTCGTCGTTGCCACGTGGTTGCCTATATACGCCTGCATTTACTGGGTCCCACGCCTATGACAACACAACCCGCTCGATTTGCCGGCTTTGCCATCGCCCCCGTGGCATGGGCCTTGACCACCCAACTCGGGCAGATACTTCCCTACGCTGACTGTAGCGCTCGCACGAACTGGACACTTGCGGTTTGCACCGCTGCTGCCGGTGGCAGCATCGGAGGCGCCCTTTTTGCCGCCAATCGCTGGCGGAGTTGGAGCGATTCCCAAAGAAAATTCGGCCAGACCGCTCTAGCCATCACGGCAGTCTTTGTTTTCGCCCTCTTTTTGCAGGGGGCGGCTCCCCTGCTGCTCAGCCCATGCGCACGCTGATTGCCCTCGTCGTGACGATCACCAATGCGGGCACGGCCTTTGCGCACGGCGCGGAAGCGCATCCGGTCTCTTACGGGTGGACCTTCGATCCGTGGGTCGTTGTCCCTCTGTGCACGCTAGCCGCGATGTTTGCGATAGGCGCTTGCAGATTACTGTGCCGCGTTTCTCCGGGGAGGCCGAAGCCGCTTCTCCGTATCGTTTGTTATTTCGCCGGTTTGTTAACACTGACTGTCGCTCTGGTCTCACCGATCCATTGGCTGGGAGAGCACCTCTTCACCTTTCATATGGTCGAGCACGAGATCATCATGGCCATAGCGGCTCCTCTTCTCGTGCTTTCTCGACCCGCTGCAATGTGTGTGTGGTCGTTGCCAAGGTTCGCCCGGCGCTGGACATCGCAGGCATTCAATGCTTCTCCGGTCCGTGGGCTTTGGAGTCGGTTTACCGGCGGGGTCACCGCCACGGTCGTACATGCGGTTGCAATATGGGCTTGGCATGTGCCGATGCTGCTCGACGTATCGGTGACGAATATCGCGATGCACAGGCTCCAGCACCTCTCCTTCTTCATCACCGCGCTTATATTTTGGTGGGCGGTCATATGGCGTAGCGAACGAGGTGCTGCTGCGTGGCATCTGTTCGTTACGATGATGCACACCAGCGTACTCGGAGCTTTGATCGCTCTCTCCCCCCGGGTCCTTTATGTCGCGCAGACAGCCAGTGCACCCGAATGGGGATTGACGCCGTTGGAGGATCAGCAGATGGCCGGAATGTTGATGTGGATCCCCGCTGGCACGGTCTATGCGGGCGCGGCGATCTTCCTGCTGTCAATGTGGATCAGGGATTCGGGAAGGGGAGGTGCCAAACTTGTCTAAGACCTCATACCTTACAGCGGTCGGCGCAATCGCCCTGCTCGTCTCGATGGCGACCGGATTTTTAACGACGCAATATCTCAGTAGCCGCAGCATCCGGTATCAAAGTGCAATTTCGATGACTGGCGGGGATCCTGAGCGATCGCCCATGATATTTCGCCGATACGGTTGCACGGGCTGCCATACCATTCCCGGAGTGCCGGGTGCCGATGGACTGGTCGGGCCTGCGTTGTCCGGTCTGTCGGGGCGGGTCTATATTGCCGGCGTGCTGCCGAATACGGCGGACAATCTCGAACGCTGGATTGTTTCACCGCAAGAGTTTTCGCCACGTACCGCGATGCCGGCGACTGGGATAAATTCCACGGAGGCCAAAGATCTTGCCGCCTATCTTTACACGAATTGAGATCGCTAAGGGTGCGGCGTGAGCCTTGGCGCGAGCGACTTGATATAGCGAGCTATCGCTTTTCGGTCGCTTTCGGGAAGGCTCTTGGTGTTGATGACGACATCGGCCATGGACGATCCCACGCGCCCATGTGTCGGCGTATTGCCGGTCGTCAGCATCTCTTCGATCTCCGCCTCCGACCAGCGGCCAATTCCAGCGGGAGTAATATTTGGTATGTACCCGGTCCCTTGTTGCTCGGGACCACCGGCAAAACGAGTATCGGATTTTATTGCACCGAGCATATTTCGGGTGGAATGGCATTCGGCGCAGTGAGAGAGCGTTTCGACGAGATACCCACCCCGATCGTGAACGGCATCACCCGTGAGGTTTGCGTTCGACGCCCCTTCTCGGAAGAATAGAATTTTCCAGAAGCCAATCGAGCGGCGGACTGCGAAGAGGATTGTTGGATGGTGGGGTGGCGCGCGTCCGGTCACCGCAGGAAGCGACTTGAGGTAGGCATAGAGATCCTTGATGTCTGCGACGGTCATTCCGGTGTAGCTTGCATACGGGAATGCCGGATAATAGTGCTTGCCGTCTGGAGATACCCCAGCAATAAGCGCGTTTCCCAGATCCGCGACATCCCAGTTCCCGATCCCGTCGGTCGGGTCCGACGAGATATTTGGCGGTCGAAATGTCCCAAATGGCGAAGCCAGCGCCAACCCACCACCCAGTCGAAGGCGATCAGGTTGTCCGGGCGTTGCATGGCATGAAGCACAGTCTCCGGCGGCAAAAACATCCTTGCCTCGCCCGGCATCTCCAACTCCCGCCAGCCGGGGATCGTTCGCGGAGAAAATTGGCGCGGGAGCTGTCATGACCCACGCCACCGCAGTCCCTAAGGAGGCAGCGCATAAGATCGCGGTTATCCAGAGAGCGATCCTCATGATGGTCCCGATTTCACTTTAGCAGGCTTGCCGGCAATGAAAGTTGAACCGATGTAAGTGCATCGAGGCTCCGATACAGGTACCGCCAGACGGTGTTCTTCGAGATTGGGTTTTTCGATTCCGACTGGCGGCGAACCGGCGTTCAAGAGTCGAAAACACCGAAGCCCCATCTGACCTATTTGTTGAGCTCGTTCGCCATCTGCAGATGATGCTCCAGAGCAGGTCGCGTACTTGCAGCCCATGCCTTCAGCTCCGGGTTGTCCCCTTCGTCGCCATAGCGCTTGAACAGATCGACCGCGTCTTCGTGGGCAGCTTCCTGGTCTGAGTGATATTGCTTGTTGAAGTCGTCCCCCTGCAGGCCGTTCAGCTTGTCGAGCATGCTCTGCTGATCGGACGTCATTGCGCTCGGAAGCGTGGCTTTGACCTTGCCGCCGGACACCAGCGCCTTGAGCTCGTCGGTGGTCTTCTGGTGGTCGGTGACCATTTGCTGGGCGAACGCCTTGGTCGCATCGTCGCCGCGCTCGACGGCAAGCTTGCTGGAGGCAATTTCAAACATATCGCTGGTGGCTGCCTCCTTGACGAAATCCTCGGTTTTTGGCGGGACGCCGATTAGGGAATTGACGCCGGTTTTTTCGGCTGCCGATTGTGCGAAGGCGGGAACGGCAAGCGAGAGAGCAAGCGAGACGATAGTAAGGCGGTTCATCGAGGTCTCCTTGGTTTGTCTACCGCTAACTTTTAGATCGTCTGAGAGTTCCCGTTGTCAGCCCGAATTCCACGTCTTGACGACGCTGATGTTGTTGTTCGCTCAAAGATGGCACATTTAGTGCTAACGTTGGGCCGCAGTAACACTCACCGCTCGTTTGGAGCCTACGAAAAATCTGCTCAAGATGGGTTCGTGCGGCAGGAATAGATAGGTCAGAGTGTTCTGGCGTTCGGGAACAATGCGCTCTCGCGGCGTAAGCACACTGGGGCGTGCGGAATTTGTGAGACAGCCATGCACTTCGGTAGTCAACCTCTGTGCGGCTCACTGACTGGTTGCAATCGTCAGACAGGCGACCACGATACTTCGTCTAACGCGGTCAGGCGCGGATCGACCCCGCGCCTGAAACCTGCTCGCAAGAGAGCCTCAAAGAGGCCGAACGGTCTACTTAGTATTCTTGTGGCTCTGCTCGCCTGCCTTTACATGCTGCTCATGGCTGCCGCCCTGCTTGCCAGAGGAGCTTGAACTCTTTTCCGACGCGCTTTTGCTGCTGGCGCCCGACTTCGAGCCGCCTTTTGACTGTGATCCGCTTGTAGATGGCATTTTACACTCCTCCGTACGAGATCGGGCTTGATCTCGAGTAGTCAACTTCAAATCTGTTAAACTGTTCCGCGTCTCCAAACGCGGCGGGAGCGTTTCCAATCTCGGCAAGTCGGCGAAGCTGAGCGCATGGTGGAGGCGCTGCGCGCGCACGATCGTCGCATTCGCGCTGTTCTCGCTCAGCCGACCTGCTCCACAGAAAGGCTTCCCAGGGGGAGGGGCTTGATCAACGATCTGGCGGAGACCGCTGGATCGAGCCACGCTCGCCATGCGTCGCGTTCCAGAATGACAATCTGACGGTCATGGTATGGCGCAATGTCCGGTCCCGGCTCCATCGTTAGCATGGTGAAGGCTTGGCCCACCTCCGGCGTGTCGCGCCAGATGCCGGCTACGCAGAAGATCGGCTCGTCATTCTTGGTGAACAGCCACTTGTCCTTGCGCTTCTTTTTCGGATCCTTGGAATCTGTGAACTCATAGAAGCCATCGGCGACGATAAGACAGCGATTGGACGTGAACTCCCGACCTTCCGATCGAAAATTGTAGACCGGCCGCTTGTTCGGCCCCGGCCAGCTCCAGCGCCGCTGCACGAGCTCGGCCTCGTCCTGGGCTCCCTCGATCGTCCGGACGATAGGACCGAAATCGGTGATCTTGATGTCCTCTCGAGCCTGGAGGTTCGGCGTCCCTTCGCCGGAGCGGATATTGATCTTCAGGTCGGCGAACTCCTCGACAACCGAGGCGACATCCACCATCAGCCGATAGTCATTGCACATTGCTCTTTCCTTCGAATGAAATCTCATCCTCGCAGCTGAGCCGCGTCAGATGCAATATGTGCTTGGATTGCACGCTCTCCAGCAGGACGAGCAGATCCGCGGCGTTCTTTGTCGGCAGGCCGCAAGCGGCCAACCTTGTGATTAGCGTGGTTTGGCGCCGAGGATTGCGGCTCCATCTCGAGCGTGTCGCATGGCCATCTGAAGTTCGGTCTCACCGACGCGCATTCAAGGAGATTAAACAGCTTTCCATCATTGGCACGATCATCAGATTTGTCCAACGAATTTGTTCTTGATATGTTTCATCCGTTATGAAAGCGACGGTTTTCCAGTCCGATGCACCTCGATGAGCGCCGCATCATCGTCGAACGCGTGACGAAGATGTGGAGATGGTGGAACTGCCTTGGCAGTTGCGCCCCCGCGATGGCGGACTGCGTGCCGAGAACATCGTCCGGATAAAAGCGTGAGCGTTTCGCCCCACCGCTTCCTGGTGCCGGCTTCGGAGTTTCGCCACAAGAAGTCCAGTTTTTCGCTTGCCAATAGCGACCGGTTCTTTTTTGGGAATCTGGCGGCACGCGAATGAGAACTGGTCGGAAGGGCCTATGCCATCCTGACGGTCGGGGCGAATGTTGACATCGCGCCGTTCCACGATCGGCAGATGGCGGTGCTCAACGGCCCGGCCCGAAATCCTCCGGCCCCTGTTGGCAGGGACGTTCCGAGTGAAGCACCACGCGGGCCGGCGCTCCGCCGATGCTGGCGGTCTAGAGGGCTAACCGCAACTGCGGCTCCGCGACAGGTGCTCGCCGTTCCAGCGAGGACAGGGTGACGCCGAGCAGACGGATGCCCTTGCGCGGCGGGAAGATCGGCGCGAGCAGCACGCCGATTATATCCTCGAGATCGGTGATTGCCGGCAGGGGTACTACAACCGTCTTGCTGCGGGTGATCTGCGTGAAGTCGGCATATTTTACTTTTAAAGTCACCGTCTTGGCGCCGATTTCATTGGCCTCGCAATAACCCCACACCTTTTCGATCAGCGGCCGAAGCCCTTCGCGGGCCGGCTCATAAGCGTGGACGTCCTGCGAGAAGGTATCTTCCGCGCCGACGGATTTGCGCACCCGGTTCGGCTTGACCTGGCGCTCGTCGATGCCGCGGGCAATGCCATGGAAATACGGTCCCGACTTCCCGAAATGTTCGACGAGGAACTCGAGCGTCTTCGCCTTGAGGTCGGCACCGTTATCGATGCCGAGCCGATGCATCTTCTCGGCCGTAGCCGGTCCAACGCCATGGAATTTCTTGACGGGCAGGGCCTCGACGAAGGCCGGCCCGTTCTTCGGCGTGATCACCGCCTGGCCGTTCGGCTTGTTCAGGTCGCTGGCCATCTTGGCGAGGAACTTGTTGTAGGAAATCCCGGCCGAGGCATTGAGCCCGGTCACCTGCTTGATCCTGGCCCGGATTTCCGTCGCGATTTCGGTGGCGATCTCCATGCCTTTGAGATTCTGCGTCACGTCGAGATAGGCTTCGTCGAGCGACAGCGGCTCGATCATCGATGTATATTCGGCGAAGATCTGGAGGATCTGCTGCGACACCGCCTTATAGACGTCGAAGCGCGGCGGCACGAAGATCAGCTCCGGACACTTTCTCTTCGCAGTCACCGATGGCATCGCCGAGTGGACGCCGAATACGCGCGCCTCGTAGCTCGCTGCTGCCACCACGCCGCGGGCGGCCGATCCGCCGACGGCAATCGGTTTGCCGCGCAATTCCGGATTATCGCGCTGCTCAACCGACGCATAAAACGCATCCATGTCCACATGAACGATTTTTCGGACGCGGGTCGAGTTCATATCGTTCATGGCGGCTTCAGCGATGGCGATGGCATCGGCTATTCATGCCGAAACAAAAAGAGAACATAGCAGGCTTCGCCATGATTTCAACCGGCAATCAAACGGCTCACAAAGGCGAAACGGGCCGCGTAGGTACGCGGCCCCATCAGATTTCGTAGCGCCGGTCGAGTTCCTCAAGCGCAGAGCAAACGTCATCGATCGAAACGGGCTCGGGCGTTCCTGGAATATGACGCAACGCCGGTCTTGAATCGAGCGCGTAAAAGTCCGATGCCCATGCCGCGAGGATTGCTCGCTTGTCGTCGGCTGAAATCGCAGGCGCATTCACCACATCCATTGGCCGCCGAAAATTCAGCCCTTGCGGCATGAGGACTGTCGGTCCCGTTGTGACAGCGCTGTTGATGATCTCCTGCACCACGGCAATCATCGGTACACCTCAACGCACGTGAGGGTCCCTGTCGCGCCGCAGACGGGAGAGTCCGATGGCGTCGACATCTGGTGCCAGCAGATCGTGTTTTTCGGCAAAAGCGGCGAACAGGCCACGCGCGGTTTCTGCTTCGATTTCACCCCGCAACGCAGCGCCGCATGCTTTGAGCGCTATGGAATGCGCGGTGTCTCTCTGCGCCGCCGGCCATTCGCTCAGATGTCGGTAGGCGTCCATCACTGAACGCACTTTTGCCGGAAAACCAAGACCGACAAGAATGGATATAGGCTCTCTGAACATATCGGACATCGCTCTCTCCTTCCTGAACCCGGATGTCGATGGGTGCCGTCGCAACGGCGCCCTTTTCAGTGGACGGCGTGGATTAAGCCGCTTTCTGCGCTTCGATCTGAGGCGTCGCTTCGGACCTCAGTGCCGCCGCACTTTGGATGGAGATTTTCCGCGGCTTTAATGCCTCGGGAATCTCGCGAACCAGATCGATCGAGAGGAGGCCGTTGCGCAAATCGGCTCCGTCGACGCGGACATGATCGGCAAGCTCGAACCGGTGCTCGAACGGCCGGGCGGCAATGCCGCGGTGTAGGTAGCCGTCCGCAGGAGCTTCCGGCTTCTTGCCGGTCACTGTCAGCAGATTGGACTGGTAGGTGATGTCGAGATCGTTCTCGGCGAACCCGGCCACCGCAATCGAGATCCGGTAACTATCATCGCCGGTCTTGACAATGTCATAGGGTGGCCAATCGCTGATTGAGCGGGCGCGCTGGGCGTTCTCGAGAAGATTGAAGACCCGGTCGAAGCCGACGCTCGACCGGAACAGCGGTGCGTAGTCGTAAGATGTTGCCATAGCCATATCCTCCTTGAAGCAACATGGGTACGGAAGCGCCGAAAGTCGGCGCTCCCAGCAAGGCCAGCCCTGTCGTCAGCGGTTGGCGGCAAACGATTTGGTTTCCGGAAATGTCGGTTTCAAGAGTGTCGTTGGAAAAAATTTCGACTTGCTTTCAGCGACCGCTGCTCAACCCAGCGGCGCCCACGACAATTGCAGCCGACTCCACGACCGGCGCCGTCGCATCCGCCGTGGTTTAGGGCGCAAAGGCGGTTTATAACAACAGCCTGTTCAAAATGCCTGATCCGAATGGTCGCCTCAGGCATGATGAGCACTTCCGTCAGAATTGTTATCGGCAAAGCAGAAGATGTTAGCATACGGACCTCGCTTTTGCGGTTGACTTCAACGCTGCACGGCTGGTGCCGGATTCGCTTGAGCCTGTTCGAGGCTTCTGCGACGCATTCGTGCCGGAGCGCGGTATCGCCGTGTCGATGGCGTTGAAACCGTGATCGACAAAGGCATCGAGCAGACGAAATCCTGTCTGCTCATCGACGTTCCAGCCGAAAACATTGCCGCCAAATACCAGGGGAGCGATGGAAAGGCCGGGTTGGCCAAGCATGCATTTGATTATGACCTTTTCTGACGTGGATATGAGTTTCGGACTTCGACGGCGTGGCCGACCGACCGCACTTCCTGCTAGTTGGTTAGATTTCTCGTGCGGCAAGCGATTCCGCTGTGGTCATGACTCTTGCGAAGCCCGCGGACAGTGTCGCGGTTGTGCCTGCCTTAATTGCCTCCTGCGTCGCCGTTTCCGACAGGTCGGGGCATCCGGTCGCATCGAGGAGGAAATCGACGAAGAAGTCGAGATCGTGGCCGTGCCTCGCCGTGGCCTCGCAGCAGAAGTTGGTCATGAACCCGGTCACGACGATCCGGTCTATCGACCGTTCCCGCAGCATTCGGTCGAGGCCCGTGCCGACGAAGCTGGAATAGCGTTGCTTGCTGATCGTCACGACACCGGCGGGAATCTTGAGCCGCGGGTCGTCCTCGACCTCTTCGGTGCCAGCGGCGAATCCAAGCTCGCCGGTCTCGCCGGTGAAATCGAACATGCGGCCGGCATCCGAGCCATCGGCGCGATGGACGTGGCGGATATGAACGACGAGATCACCCGCGGCCGCAGCCGCTGATATGATAGCATTAATGTTGGAAATCACTTCGGCATTGCCTGCGCAGTGCAAGGGCGAAGTTGGGTCGGTATAGACTTTCTGAACATCAATCACGAGAATTGCACGCGCCATACCTTTTTCCTTCTTTAGCCTGAGCCTATTCCATCCGCGCCGGGACGGTAACGTCTAAATTCCAAGCGCAATTCCGTCTTTCCGCGACTCCGATGCGCCGGTCAGGGTGCCATTCTCCCAGTCGATTCGGATCGCTTGCGCGCCGCCGATTGGGTCTTCTGCGGGCGAGAAGGTAAAGCCCCGCCGTTCGAGCTCGGCTTTGATCGCGCCATCAATCGTGTGCTCGGCCTCCACACGTGTTCCATCGGATGTCGGCATCACGCGTGGCAGATCGATTGCCTCCTGCATGTCCATGCCGTAATCGAGGACCTTGGAGATCAGGTGGGCATGGCCGAGTGCCTGATAGTAGCCGCCCATTACGCCGAACGGCATCTCCACCCGGCCGTCACGCGTCACCATGCCTGGGATGATCGTGTGCAGCGGGCGCTTCGCGGGTCCGACACGGTTCGGGTGGCCAGGTTTGAGCGAGAAGCTTTGGCCGCGATTGTGCAATATGACGCCGGAGCGTGGGGCGACGAGGCCAGTGCCGAAACTGTCGAAGATCGAGTTGATGAAGCTTACGGCATTGCGGTCGCGGTCGACGACCGAGATATAGACGGTGTCTCGGTGAAGTGGCATTTCGAACGGCGGCAGGTCGATCAGCGCCCTCTCCAGGTCGATCATTGCCGCGAGCCTGTCGGCCAGCGCGTCCGAGAGTAGCTCGTCTACCGGGACATCCGCCTTGTCCGGATCGGCGATCCAGGCATCACGGGCAGCATAGGCGAGGCGCGTCGCCTCGATCTCGATATGCAGCCGATCCGGCGATTGCGGGTCGCCCTTAGCGTCGAAGCGGCTGAGGATGTTGAGGATCAGGAGCGCGATGATGCCCTGGCCGTTCGGCGGGCATTCGTGGATGGTATAGCCGCGAAAATCGGTGGTGACCGGGGTCACGTATTCACCACGCGCATTGGCGAAGTCCTCCATCGTGTGGAGCCCGCCGAGCGAATTCAAATATGACACCATGTCCTGGGCAATCGGACCTTCGTAGAATGCCGCACGACCCCCTGCAGCAATGCGCTTTAGCGTTTCCGCCAGTTCCGGCTGTCGATGCACCTCGCCGATGGCAGGCGCACGCCCGCCTGGGAGGAAAATCCGTGCTGCCGTCGGGTCGGCGGCCAGCACGTTTTCCTCGATTGACCAGTCGCGATGAACGCGGGGCGTGATCGCGTACCCTTCCTCGGCAAAGCGGATAGCCGGTGCCAGCACGTCGCCGAGGGGAAGCCGACCGTGATCGGCGTGGAGACGTGTCCAGGCATCGATCGCTCCCGGGATCGTTACTGCTGCCGGCGACTGGCGTGGAACCGCCGTCAATCCGCGCTCTTCGAACCAGCCCGCTGTCAACGCCGCAGGCGTACGCCCCGAGCCGTTATAAGCGATAACCTTGTCCGATCCGTTGGCTGCATAGAGCACGAAACAATCACCGCCGATGCCAGTCGAGCCCGGTTCTACGACGCATTGCACCGCGCAGGCGGCAATCGCGGCATCCATGGCATTGCCGCCAGCCTCCATGATCTGCAGTGCCGCAAGCGTTGCTGAAGGATGCGACGTCGCCGCCATGGTATTCCGCGAGACTGCAACAGACCGTGTCGGCTTCTCGAAGTTGCGCATTTGGTTCATTCTCCTTGCCATTGTTGGTATGACTCAGGCCCGCGCCCGGTAAGGCGTAAGCCAGGCTTCGATCGCATTGAGCGCCGAGATGATTGTAAAGTTGAGGGTGAGATAGATGGCGCCGGCTGTGACGAAGACCTCGACGGCACGATAGGTCTGCGAAATCAGCCCTTGGGCGATGCCGGTGACTTCCACGAGCGTAATAATCGATGCAAGCGACGTCCCCTTGACCATCAGGATGATCTCGTTGCTGTAGCTCGGGATCGCCTGGCGCAGGGCCAACGGCAGGACGACGAGACGCAACGTGAGGTACCGTGACATGCCGGAAGCTGTAGCAGCCTCGACAAGGCCGCGCGGCACACCCTGTATCGCGCCGCGCAGGATCTCGCTTCCATAGGCGGCTGTATTGAGGCTGAGCGCAATGATGGCGCACCAATAGGGCTCGCGGAACAGCCACCAGAGCCCGATCGCCTGGAGCGTTAGCCGAAACTGGCCGAGGCCATAATAGATGAGGAAGATCTGCACCAGTAGAGGCGTACCGCGAAAGACCGCGACGAAGGCGCGGATGGGCCAAACCACGAACCGGTGATTGCCTTGCTGGGCAAGCGCCAACAGCAGCGCCATGATGAAGCCGATGCTGATCGAGGACGCGGCAAGCTGCAGGGTAAGCGGCAGGCCGGCGAGCAGGGCAGGGATGATTTCAAGAAAGAACGCGAGGTCGATCATGCGTGGACCATGCCCCGCCAAGCCCGGGCCTCGCCATAGCGGAAGACCGAGGCGGTCACGACGGCGATGACGAAATAGAGCCCGGCCGCCGCAATATAGAAGATGAACGGCTCTCGCGTCGAACCTGCGCCGATCTGCGCCTGGCGCATCAGCTCGACCAGTCCGATCACCGAGATCAAGGCCGAGTCCTTCAGCACCAACTGCCAGACATTGCCGAGCCCCGGTAGGGCATGACGCATCAACTGCGGCACGACGACGAGGCGCAGCGATTGAAACCCGGACAGGCCAAGCGCCTTGCAGGCGTCGAACTGGCCGAGATCCACAGCCTGGTAGGCGCCGCGATAGACCTCTCCCTGATAGGCGCCGGATATGATGCCAATCGCCAGGACGCCTGTCGCAAAGGTGGGCAGGCCGACGAAGCCGGCGCTGCCAAAGAACTTGCCAATCTGCGTGAGGGCGATGCTGCCACCGTAGTAAAGCAGATAGATCGTCAGCAGATCGGGAATCCCCCGGAACACCGTGCCATAGGCCTTGGCAAGTCCCGCCGGAACAAGACGCCGCGATAGCCTGCCGCCCGCGGAGAGCGCGCCGAATACGGCACCAAGGAGAAAGCCGAGAACGGATAGGGCAAGCGTGACACCGGATGCGACAAGCAGGGCGGCGCCCCAGCCGCCCTGTCCGAAGCCGAGGAAATGCAAGATATAGGTCATGTGATTCAAAAGCCTTTCAGCGCGCTGCCCGGCGCAACGGCTCGCGCCGATCTGCCGGGCAGGTCCGCCCGCGCCTACTTAACCGGCGTTACATCCGTCTTCACCCACTTCTCCGAGATGCGCTTGATGGTGCCGTCGGCGATCGCCTCGTCGATGGCTTTGTTCAGCATGTCCTTGAGCTTGGTGTCTTCCTTGCGCAGACCGGCACCAGTTCCGAGGCCAAACAGGCCACCCACGAAGCCGGGTCCCGCAACGGTGTAATCGGCGAATTCGGGCTTTGCGAGCGTTGTCGCAAGCGCCGTTTGCTGCGCGAACAGCGCGTCGATGCGGCCGGCCGCCAGATCGAGGTCATGCTGCTCGGTGGTCTTGTATTCACGGATCTCCACCGTGTCGCCGAAATATTTCTTCACGAATTCAAGCATTGCCGTTGCCGCCTGGACGCCGACAACCTTGCCCTTCAGCAGCGGTTTCAGCTTCTCGATTGCGGCCATGGATGCAGCCTCGTCGTCCAGATTGAACTTTTCGCCGGAAAGACCCAGTTTGCCCAGTTCACTGTCCTTCGCGACGGCGAAACTACCGGGATCGACGGCATAAGGTTGCGTAAAGTCGATGGTTTCCAGCCGCTTCTTCGTAATGAACATGCCGGCCATGATGACGTCGAATTTGCCGACCTTCAGCGACGGGATGAGGCCATCCCAATCCTGCGCGATGATCGTGCACTCGACTTTCATCCGTGCGCAGAGATCGTTGGCGAGGTCGATCTCCAAACCGTCGAGCTTGCCGTCGGCATTCGTGAAGTTCCATGGCGCATAAGCGCCCTCGGTCGCAATTGTTATGGCCTTTGGCGCGTCCTGCGCCAACGTGGGCTGGCCAAAGCCGAGCATACCGAGTACGGCCGCGACCGCGGCCAGGCGATGAATTTTCATGTGGTTCCCCTTTCATAGGCTGATCTAGCTGTTCCCGTCGCCTGCATCCGGTCTGTCGCCGGCTCGAGGCATTCCTGTCCGGCCGGTGTTGATCACCGGCTCGGAGTCACGAACTCGGCAAGCATTGGTGCTGTGCCGAGAATATGATCCTGCATCACCAGTTCTGCGTGGCGCGCATTGCCGGAACGTAAGGCCGCAATCACAGCGGCATGTTCTTCGCGCGCCGACACAGGCTTTTCGACATAGTCGAACCAGATGCGCATATAGGGTTCGATCACCGCATGCAGCGCCGAAATCTGGTGGATGAGCTTGGGTCTGCGGCTCAGCGCGCAGATGCGGCCGTGAAATTCCTGATGGCGCGCCACCCAGTCGCTGCCGCCGCTGTTCCCCGCGCGTTCCATGCGCTCAAGAAGGCGATCGAGTTCCTCGAGTTCCTCTTCGTCGATCCGCGGCATCGCCAACCGGACGGCAAGCCCTTCCAGCACGGAACGCATTTCGAAGATCTCATAGAGCTCATCGACCGTAAGACCTGCGACAATGCAGCCTCGATTGGGACGCAGAACCACGAGCCCCTCTGACGCGAGGCGTCGAAATGCCTCGCGCACCGGCATCCGGCTCATGCCGATCTCAGCCGCAATATCCTCGGGGATCAAGCGTTCGCCCGGCTTGTAGCGGCCAAGCCGAAGAGCTCGCTGAATATGCAGATAGGCCTCTTCCTCGGCAGTGGAGGCATGCTTCCCAAATGAGGCGACAGAAGAAGACATCAAAACACCTGGCTTTTTGTATCCACTTATCCAATCATCAGCGTCCCTCTTCGTCAAGCTTCCCAAACGGTGATTTCAGGGCAGGCGAGGGTTCTTGGCTCACGCTGCATAGGTAATCTGCCCTCCGCAGATGGTGTAGCGCGGCGCAACGTTGTCCATCTCGGCGGGGTCAATGGCCTGAAGGTCGTGGTCCCAGACCACGACGTCGGCGACGAAACCCGGTTTCAGCTGGCCTTTCCAGCTTTCGGCGAATTCGGCATAGGCGCCCCGGACCGTATAGGCATCCAGCACCTCCATGAGTGTCAGCCGGTTGTCCGGCTGGTCGTCGGTCCAGGGCTTACGGGTCATGGCCGAATGCATCGACAGCATCGGCGACACCGGAGAGACCGGCCAATCCGTCGAGAGGATCAGGTCGATTCCGGCGTCCCTGATGGCACGCCAAGCGTATGAGCGCGCCCAATTCTCGCGGCCGATGCGCGACAGCGTCGGTTCGAGCGGCAGGCCCATCTGCCCGGGTGGAACAGTGGGCTGCATGGAAGCGACGATCTTGAGATCCGCCATGCGGGTGAGATCGGGAGCGCGCACCACCTCGATATGCTCGATCCGGTGGCGGCTGTCGCGCTTTCCATTGCTCGCCTGCGTCGCAGCGTATCCGTCGATCGTCCTGGCGACCGCGCCATCACCAATGGCATGGACCGCGAGCTGCAGGCCGCGCTTGTCCGCCTCGATACAGACGCGCTCGAAAGTGGCCTGGTTGAAACGCGGCTCACCCTGCCAACCCGGCCGGTCGGCATAATCGTGGTGCATGACGGCAGTGTAGGAATCGAGAACACCATCCATGAACATCTTGACGGTCCCGGAATTCAGCCACTCGCCCTTGAAGTCGGCCTGCATCTGCGCGGCCTTGTCCAACTGGGTGACGATGTCACCACCGGTATAATGGAACGGAACGCGTCCCCTGCAGATCAGCCCGCCCTCGGCCTGGATTTCCGACAGCAGCTCCAGCTGGTAGCGATTGCCATCCATGTTCTGGAAGCTGGTGATCCCGTGCGCCGCAAGGTGCTGAAGTCCACGCTTCAGAAGAGCGCGGTCATAAGCTCGGTCCGCAGGGCTCGGCGCCGGGTCGGGTTCGCCGCCGGTGCTGAGGCCCAGCAGATCGCGGCCGCCATTGGCGCCGAGGGCGATGACGTCGTCGAAGGCATAATGTTCGCGTAGCTCACCTGTCGCCAGGCCGTCCTCGCCCATCACGATCTCATTGCCGGGTGGAAGGGTGCGGCCCTCCAGAATGCCCGCCTCTGTCAATGCGACCGTGTTTGCCCAGATCGTGTGGTGGTCCGGCGCCATCACAGCCAGCGGTCGGTCCGCCAAAATCGAGTCGAGAACGTGGCGGTCCATACCCCCGCTTTCGGCGAGAATGGTGTAGTCGCACCCATTGACGAGCAGTAGGCGCTCGGTCGCCTTCGATGCCGCGTAAGCCAGTATCGCCGCCTTCATCGCCTCATATCCCTTGACTTCGAACAGCGAGAGTTGGTCGAGTTCGCTCGATCCGCCGAACAAGTGGATATGGCTTTCATTCATCCCGGGCGTGACCGTTGCACCACCTGCATCGATCACATGAGTTGCGGAAGCGCGATAGGCGGCAATCTCGCGGGCGCTGCCCACGGCCAGAATGCGGCCGCCGGCGATCGCAATCGCTTCCGCCGTTGGCTGGTCCGGGTTCATGGAGAGAACGCGGCCGTTGGTAATGATCATTTCTGCTGAAGCGGTCACACTGTTTCCTCTCAAAGGTATACGACGGATCGACGTCGTCCTGATCGCCAAAGGGCGCTCAAGACGCACTGGTGATGTGTTTGACTCCGCGATAGGCTGCTAATCCCCATGGGCCGAGTTCACGACCGATGCCGCTCGCCTTGAATCCACCCCAGACGGTGTTGGGGAAGATCATCTGGGGCGTGTTTATCCAGACATGGCCAGCGTCGAGGCGGCGTGCCACCGCCGCCGCTGTCTCGCCGTCGGTTCCGACGACGGTGGCGGCCAGTCCGAAGTCGGTGTCATTCGCCAGGGCGACCGCCTCGTCGGTGTTGCTGAAACTACGAATCGCGAGCACCGGCCCGAAGATCTCTTCTCGCCACATAGGATGGTCAGTGGGTACGTCGCGGTAGATGGAGGGTTTGATGAAGAAGCCCTCCCGGCCAGTGATAGCTTCGCCGCCTGCGATGCAGTCCAGCCCGTCGACGCGTGCCTTCTCCAGAACGGCCGCCACCTTGGCAAACTGCTCACGGGTCGTCAGCGGTCCAATTTGCGCGCCGGGATCTTCGTAACCGGCCACCAGAAGCTGATTGGCCTTGGCAACAAGGGCTTCCGTGAAGTCGTCGGCGATCGTGTCAGCGACGAGGAGACGGGAGGTTGCCGAGCACATCTGGCCGCAATTGAAGAAAATCCCCGCAGCAGCAATCTCAACCGCCTGGGAAATATCCGCATCACCGAGGACAACGATGGGGGATTTTCCACCAAGTTCGAGCGACACGGGAACAACGCGCTGAGCGGCTGCCGTCATGACCCGACTGCCGGTCGCGTTCGACCCGGTGAAGGAAATCTTCCGGATGCGTTTGTCGGCGCACAATGCTGCGCCGATATCGCCGCCGCCGGGCACGATGTTCAACACACCGGCCGGAAGGCCGACCTGCTCTGCCAGATCGCCATAGATCAATTCCGCCAGCGTTGTGAATTCCGAAGGCTTCAGGACGGCGGTGCAACCTGCCGCCAGCGCCGGCGCCAGCTTCCATGCTGTCGTTACCATCGGGAAGTTCCAGGCGACAATCAGGCCGACCGGCCCGATCGGCTCGAAGTGGGTGGCGCCCGTTAACGCACCGTCTGCCAACTCTACGGGCTGGCCCTGCTGGGCGTCCAGATGGTCGGCGAGGCCGGCATAGTATTCAAATGTCGCGGTCGCATCGTCGACATCGATTTCAGCCTCGTATCGCGGCTTTCCGTTGTTGAGTATCTGCAGGGCGACAAGGTGGGACTTCCGTTCCTTCAGCCTCTTGGCGATCGCACGCAGAAAGCCGGACCTCTCGCGACCGCTCGTCCGCCTCCAGTCCTCGAAGGCCCGCGCAGCCGCCTTGCTCGCCTCCGCCACCTGCTCGACGGAGGCCGGCGTGAAGGTCGCGAAGGTTTCGCCGGTGGATGGATCGACGGATAGAATGGACGCTGCACCATGCCCGGCATGCCAGCGGCCATCGATGAACACGCTTTCCGGACGGTCAAGAAGAGCAGAGGGGATGTACAGATTGGGCGGAAGGGAGAATGTCGTCATTACAGCGGGAACCCCATTTTATGGACCATGTTTATCCAGTGTTTGCGCCATCCGCCCTTCTGGTCGACATCGTCGAGTGCATGCATAGTCAGTTTCGCGCCTATCCAGCGGAAGGGTTCTGGGGGGATCCAGTTCGGTAAAGTCCGGGCGAAATCGAGGTCCAGATCAGGACCCGATTTCCCATCCAGAATGTCAAGTCCGATGGACGCGCCAAAGCGCGTTGCCGTGACGCCAAAACCGGAATAGCCCCCTGCATAAATAGCTTTGCCCCCGTAATACCGCTGAAAATGCACGGCAAGGCGCATGGTGAGGTCGATCGGACCAGACCAGGCATGGGTGAACTTGATGTCTGCGAGTTGGGGGAAAGTGGTAAAGAAGTTGCCCGCGAGCCGGTCATAGGTCTCGATATTGCGATCGTCCGCTGGGTCCGGGTTGTTATTGAAGAAGTAGCCCACGCGACCCCCGAAGATAATCCGGTTGTCGCGCGTCAGCCGCATATAATTCAGCTGCGTTCGAGTGTCGTAGACGCCTTGGCGATTCTTCCAGCCAAGCCTCGAGAGTTGCTCTTCTGTCAGCGGCTCGGTCGCCAGAACGCGGTCTCGTGCCGACACGATGCGCGTCTTGATGTTCTTGTGGCCTGCATTCCAGGCGTTGGTAGCAAACAGGACCTTCGGAGATTTGATCTGGCCGTCATGCGTGACGATGGTCAACATTGTGCCATTGTCTTCCACAACGGTCATCGGCGTGTGCTCATAGATGCGCACGCCCAGATTAAGCGCCGTTCGCTTCAGCCCCCAGGCTAGCTTCGCGGGGTGCACAATTCCGCTGCGCTCTCTCGACCACATGGCGCCTTCGAAGAGCGGCGAAGCGAGTTCCGCTCGCGTTTCCTCGCGATCCATCAGAACCACGTCGTGGCCGTAACGCTTGGCGAGATCGAACTCTTCGCGCAATTTGCTCATACCCGAGGGGCCCACGGCCACCGTCATCTCGCCCGACCATTCCAAATCCGCATCGATCGCATGATCCTGGATCGTCTTCGTCCAGCCATCGAGGTTGTCCTTGCCAAGTCGCTCGAGCGCTGGCAGATCTTTGGGAAAGATGCGGCTTGCGTTGGAGAGTCCATGCATCACCGAGGTGGAAACGATACCACCCGGTCTCCCGGAAGCACCGTGGCCGACCTTGCCGGCCTCAATAATGATGACATCCCGGCTCGGATTCGCCTGTTTGGCCAGAATGGCGGCCCAGAGTCCGGTGAAGCCGCCGCCGACAATGGCAAGGTCCGCATCGGTACGCCCCACGAGGTGTCTTTCGCTATCGGGAGCGAGCGGGTTGTCGAGCCAGAAGGGATAGAGCGTCGCATCGGCCAATGCCTTAGGAATTGCAGTCATTTTGTGTGTGCTCCCAGCAATTTCGGGAGGTCCCCAAAACGCGCGACCAGCGAGAAGATGACGATGGTCAGGATGACGAAGAAGATCGAGGCGGAAGCCATAACGGGCGTGTAGCCGTAGCGGAGCGAGTTGAAGATCCGCATCGGCAATGTCTCCAGAACGGCGCCGACCGTCATGTAGGCAATCAGATATTCGTTCAGGGAGACGACAAAGGCGAAGGCGAAGCCGGAGATCAGGTAGGGCCGAACCAAGGGAAAGACGACGGTGCGCAGAATTACGCGGTTGTCGGCACCCATGGTCGCGGCAGCTTCCGGCAGGCTTGCGTCGAGGGTGCTGAAACCAAGCGTCAGGGAGACGAGCGGCAGGGACACGAGAAAGATGCCGTGACTGACGATGACGGTAAAATATTGCCCATAGAGGCCGGTTTGGGTCCAAAAGGACAGGAAGCCAAGCGCCGTGATCACCGGCGGCAGAAGAAACGGAGCGAGGCCGATCGTGGTGACGACCTTTACCCAGCCCAGCCGGTAGCGCCAGATGAACCAGGCGATCGGAAAGGCGATCACGACGGCGAAGGCGGCGGAGGATGCCGCGATGATCGCGCTGTTGAGTATGGCGTCTGACCAGTCGGACGAACGGAAGAGATCTCCATACCAGCCCAGATTGAACCCCTGCGGCGGGAAGGTCAGCGACTTCTTCTCGTTGACGGAGACGCCGAACACGACGAGCAGTGGCGCTGCCATTATGATGCCGAGCAGGCTGAAGGCAATGCGGCGAAGGGAGACCTGGCTTATCATGCGCGCTCCTTGCGACCGAATTGCACGACGGTGATCACGATCAGAAACGTCACGATCACCAGGAACACTGCAAGCGTTGCGGCGAAGGGGATATTCGACTGCACAAGCGCCTGGTCGCTGATGGCGACCGACAAGGTCCAGTGCTGGGGACGGCCCAGGATCTGGGGCATCAGATAGGTACCGAGCGTGAAGACGAGCAGCATGAGAAAGGTCGTGACAATGGTGTTGCGCTGCATGGGCAGCACGACGCCGAAGAAGGTCCCAAGTGGCGACATGCCGAGCGTTCGTGCGGCTTCCTCGATATGCGGATCGACCCGCGACAGGATCGGATAGAGCACGAGAACGGCATAGGGGAAAGCAGTGTAGACGACACCAGCCACGAGAGCCGCGAGGCCTGGCGTATAGGAGGCCGGCTTATCGATGAACCCGATGAAGACGAGAAAATTGCTGATCCCCGCCGTGCGCGACAAAAGTGTCGACCAGGCAAAACCGGTAATCGATTCAGACAGCGACAGGATTGAAAGCAGGAAGATCAGCCAGCAGATCTGCGTTGCCCGCGGTGCATTGACCAACAGGTAGGAGAAGGGAAAGGCGATGACGATCGCGATGGCGGCTACGCCGAAGGCCAAGCCGAAGGTCGCTAGGAGCAAACCCATGAAGAAGGGACTGAGCAGGCGCTGGTAGTTCGCAAGCGTCAACGTGGTTTCAGAGGCGCCAAAGCTTGAATTCTCATGAAACGACGTCAGGACCATCGTGCCGAAGGGCACCACAAAGAACACGACCAAAAGCACTGCTGGTAAGATGATCGGTAGATAGCCTGCAATTGTTCTCGGACTTGAAGCGTTCATCGGATCACCTCAGAACAACGCAGGTGGCGCCGTTGACACGAACGTGGACGGGCCGACCCACTGTCAGACCGCTCTCGTGCCGAGAGGGGAGGGCGACAACAACGTCCTTTTCCATGCCCTCGACGGCAACGTTGACCTCGATCCCGGACCCTAGGTGGCGCGCGAAGGCAATATGGCCGAAGAAGCTGCTGTCGTTGGCCTCGTCGTGAAGTGCCAGATCTTCCGGGCGGACAGAGAAGGTGAAGGCGCCCGACGCCGGCGCATCGCTGATGGTGACGGTGCCGCCGGGGACGCTGACCCGCCCGGGCGACACGACACGGCCCTCGATCAGGTTTGCCGCACCGATGAAATCCGCCACGAAGGCGTTAGCCGGGTTGCGGTATATCTCAAGCGGCGGAGCGACTTGCTGGATTACGCCGCCGGACATCAGCACCACCAGGTCGGCGGTCGTCATCGCCTCCTTCTGGTCATGCGTGACCAGAAAGGTCGTAATGCCGAGCTCCTGCTGCAGGCGCTTGAGCTCGACCTGCATCGCCTCGCGCAGCTTGGCATCAAGCGCCGACATTGGCTCGTCGAGGAGGAACAGTTTGGGTTTGAGTGCCAGGGCGCGGGCGATTGCTACACGCTGGCGCTGGCCACCTGAAAGTTGCGTGATGGACCGGTCGGCCACGCCCGGCAGGTGAACGAGAGCAAGAAGCCTTTGCACCTCGGCCTTCTGGACATCCTTCGACGCCCCGCGAATGCGCAGGGCGAAGGCGATGTTCTCACCGACGGAGAGATGGGGAAAGAGCGCAAGCGACTGGAACACCATACCGAAATCGCGCATGTGCGCGGGTACGTTTGTGATGTCACGCCCGTCGAGAAGGATCTGTCCCTTCGTCGCATCCTCTAGGCCCGCGATGATCCGGAGCAGTGTGGATTTTCCGCAGCCGGATGGCCCCAGAAGGCACAGGAATTTCCCATTCTCCACATCGAGGGAAATGTTGCTCAAGGCGGTAATGGGCCCATAGGCCTTGTTGATTTCGCGGATAGCCAGTCCGGACATGTCGTTCCTCCGGCAGGGCGCGCCAAACCGTCGCCTGCTTTAAGGTTGCTCGCGGGAATGCAGTGGGGGGTCAGCCCTGCTGCATCTCTGTCCAGACCTGATTGATGAATTCCGTCTTGAGAGCCTGCATTTCGTAATGCGGCCTTACCGGATCGATGTTGGAGGAGACGGAATCGAATTCCTCGTCCGTTAGATCCATCGTTGACCGTTCGACCACCGGCGCGCAGCCGAGTTTACGGGCGAGCTTCGCCTGGGTCGAGGGCTGCGACATGTAGTCCATATAGACATAGGCGAGATTGAGCGAGGAAGCCGCAGCCTTCGTGACCGCCCACGTGCCGTAGTCATAGATGCCGCCTTCGATGGGCATGGTGGACCGAACGTGGAAGCCGTCCCGCACCGCCAACCTCGTCACGTCGTGGAAATACTGGCCCATTGGGATTTCACCCGATTTCAGCGCCTGTTCGAACTGGGCCTCGTCGCGATACCAGAGGCGGACATTCGGCTTGAGTTCGCCGACCTTGGCGCAGGCTTCCCGGATACCATCGTCGGTGTCGAGATGCTTGATACCGCCAAAATAGACCTTAGCGGCCACTTCAAGGAGGTAGGAATTACCGACATTGGCCAAAAGCCCCAAGCTGTCCTTGTATCTCGGGTCCCAAATGTCCTTCCAGGACGTTGGGGCTTTCGGGTAGACGTCGGTGTTGGAAACCAGCGTGACATACCAGCTCGTGGCACCGATCGCGATGATCTCGCCGTTGCTATTCTGGCGGACCAGAGCCGGCTTGATGTATTTAATGTTCGGAATCTTCTTCGGGTCGAGTGGTGCCCAAAGCCCGGAGTACGCACCCCGGATGACGGGAACGCCCGCCATCATCGAAATATCAACCGGCGACTTGCCCGCTTTGGCTGCCTGCTCAAGTTGGATCAGCCAGACCTCGCCGGTGGGCTCACCCACGCTTTCAATTTGAATGCCGGTAGCCGCCGTAAAATCCGGAAAGATCTCTGCGTCGAACGTATCCTGGAAATAACCACCGTAAAGGCCGACGCGCAGCTTTTTTTCCTGCGCCCGTACGATATTGGGGAAACCGGTGACGAGAGGCGCCAGACCGAGACCTGACAACCCCTTCAGCACGCCACGTCGCCCGACGGATCCCTTTGCGATGTTTTCAATAGACATGACGTTCCCCTGCTTTTCGTATTGATTAGCGGAGATGGTTACCGATCACGCGGCGTGAATACATTACAATATCCGCGCGATCACTTCGGGAAAATCCGAACTACTTCTATGCTTCCTCCCATTAAGGTCGCCATGTTCAAGGGAGATTTTATAAGTGGTAGACCAAGCGCATCTCGACGCACTTCGTGGCAAGTATGGAGACGCCTCCGGCGGTGACATTTTCGACCCGCATTTTCGGGAGGTTGCCCAGTCGCAATTCAGCGGTGGCGACAAGCGTAAATGGCCGTTCGCCGGCATTCCGACACTCCTCGACGCCCGTAGTTTGCCAGAGGGCCAGGACAATGCCGATTTTGGCGGACTGGATATCGCACTGGTCGGCGTGCCCATGGATCTGGGCGTGACTAATCGTAACGGAACGCGCTTTGGCCCGCGCGCCCTACGCACAATCGAGCGCATAGGCCCCTATGACCATGTCATGCGTACGTCTCCGATGAGCAAAGCCAAAGTCGCCGATATCGGTGACGTGCCATTGCTCAGCCGCTTCGATCTCGCCCAGTGCCACAAGGATATTGAGGCTTTCTATCGTCGCCTCGTTGTTGCGGGGGTGCGGCCTCTCAGCGTGGGCGGCGATCATTCCATCACGTCGTCGATCCTCAAGGCGCTCGGTGAAAAGGAGCCGGTCGGTCTCATTCACATCGACGCCCATTGCGATACCGCCGGGCCTTACGAGGGAACCAAGTTTCAGCATGGAGGGCCGTTCCGCCTGGCCGTTCTGGACGGCGTGCTGGACCCGCGCCGTACGATCCAGATCGGCATTCGTGGCCCAGCCGAATATCTGTGGGAGTTCTCCTATGAGAGCGGCATGACCGTGATCCACGCCGAGGAAGTGGGCGAGGCAAGCCTGCCCCGCCTGATAGAAAGAGCACGCGAGATAGTCGGCAACGGCCCCACCTATGTCTCGTTCGATATCGACAGTGTGGATCCGGGCTTCGCTCCGGGTACGGGGACCCCAGAGGTGGGTGGCCTGCAGCCGCGCGAAGTGCTGCAGATCCTGCGCGGCCTGAATGGGCTCAACATCATTGGTGGGGACGTGGTCGAGGTCGCGCCGCAGTATGACTCAACGACCAACACGGCACAGATAGCCGCTCAGGTCTTGCACACGATCCTGTGCCTCATGGTCAATAGGGGTCAGGGGGCGTAGCCGCGTCGAAGCAGTCGCAAGTTCAAATCATATGAAGCCGCCACTCGCTCCTCTGAGTGCCCGCGCGTCCGCGGCCGGGGGAGTTTGCGATCCCATGCGTTTGGTGCAATCTATCGTAATGAAGATATCAGGATCCGACCTTCACTTGCTACGGGTATTCGAAAGCGTCGTTCGCAACGGCGGCATATCTGCCGCACAAATGGAGCTTTCGCTCAGTCAGCCCACCATCTCCAATCATCTCACGGCGCTCGAACAACGCGTTGGCGTCAAACTGTGCGGACGCGGACGTCGCGGGTTTTCCCTGACGGAAGAAGGACGTCGCGTCTACGATATCAGTCTCGAGCTGACCGGAATGCTGGACGCGAGCTCGGCGCGTCTCTCCGGCCTTCGAAGCGCCCTGTCAGGAAGGGTGAGTGTTGGTATCGTCGACTGCATGGCGACCGATCCGCGTCTGAAGATCTGCGAGGCGATCGCGGAGGTCTCTCGGGTTGCGCCGGAAATTGAGCTCAACCTGAAGATCATGCGGCCGAACAACATTACGAGGGCGGTCGCTGAAAACGAAGTCGATATTGGGATAGGCGGCTCCAGCATTAAAGTCGCAGGCCTCGTTTACCGCAACCTATACCGCGAGGAACATGCCGCTTTTTGCGGGGCCGTTCACCCCCTCTTCCACGTCGCTTACGACACTATCACAAGTCCCGATTGCTACGCCTATCCCTGGGTTCACCGCGGCTATTGGAACGGTAGCAGAGGTCACCGCTTCGCCAATTCTGTTCTCAACAGCGTAGCCTTCGACATCGAGGCCGAGACGTTGATGGTGCTGTCAGGAGCATTTATCGGTGTCCTTCCGGTACACTATGCGAGCGTGTTCGAGGAGCAGGGTCGCCTGCGCAGACTTCCCGTATCTGAAGAGGATTATTTCGCCGACATCGAACTCGCCACACGCGCGGGAGAGCAGGCCGCCAATGTCGGATATGTGGCTGACGCGATCGTGAAGGCGCACGAATTACATTTGTAAACCTCAATGTATCAGTTTTTCGATTGGTATTCTTGATATCGCCGCTGTCGATCTAGCTTAGCGCCCAAGCGGGCTGAGCATGGGCGCCACAGCGACCAGTCCACGGCCGCGTATTGATCGCGCGAAGCGATGAAGGAGGCTGCAGATGCTGAAATGCGAAGGCAACGCGCGTAACCAGATTTCGGTAGACAACGCCGACATCCGCCTCATTCGCATCTTCATCAGGGTCGTGGAGGCCGGCGGTCTGTCTGCGGCCCAGGCTGAACTGAACCTCTCCCTATCTACGATATCGGGCAAGATAACGGCGCTTGAGGAGAGGTTGGGCGTGACGCTCTGCAAGCGGGGGCGGAGCGGCTTCCAACTCACTGACAGCGGACGTCTGATTTTTGAGGAATGCCAGCGGCTTTTCAGCTCCCTGGACCAGTTCGGCCGCAAGGTCTCGGGGTTGCGATCCAACCTCAGCGGCAACCTCGCCATCGGCCTCGTCGACAATACCATTACGGACCCGCAGTCGCCGCTGGTGGGGACGATTGCCAAACTCACTGACGTCGCGCCGGCGCTCCACCTCACCATTGAGGCCAAGTCGCCGGGCGAGCTGCTGCGCGACGTCGTATCGCGAAAGCTCGACCTCGTCGTCGGCAGTTTCCCGCGCATGGCACTGGGGCTCGCCTATATCGATCTTTACGACGAAGTGCAGAATTTCTACTGCGGCGTGGGTCACCCTCTGTTTTCCATGCCGGACGAGAACATCGACATCGAGGAGGCGCGGACACACCGGATTATCGGGCGCAACTACTGGGCCGCGCGGGACATCAAGATTTTCGCGATAAGCAGTCCGCACGCGACCGTGTCTAGCATGGAGGCCGAGGCTTTCCTGATCCTCTCGGGCTGCTATCTCGGCTATCTACCCGAGCACTATGCGGCCCAGTTCGTCCGCGCCGGCCGGATGCGAGTGATCCGGCCGAACCTGTTTTCCTACAAGGCCAAGTTTCAGGTCGCGACGCTCGAGGACTGGCAAAGCCGGCCGATCGTGAGGACCTTTGTCGATGTCATTAAGAGCGCGACGAACAAGGGGATGGTCCGAGCCGCATAGACCAATCCCCTGTGATACGTGACGCAGTCTTCCTACTGTTAGATCATGAACATTGTTGAAGAATCCCGGTCCTTCACTTCGCGAAATTGCGAACAAAGGTGCCCGAATTATACTTTAAACGGATAGCGATCGAACATCAGACCATCTCAAATCGTCTGAAGATATTTTGTCGGGAGGGTTCCGTGAAAAGATCGCTGTATCAGGCTCTGAGCACACTCGCGGCAGCAGGTTCGCTGCTGCTCTTTTCGACTGCCGGTGCATATGCGCAGCAGTTGTTTATCTACAATTTCTCCGATTATTTCGCACCGGACACGATCAACAACTTCGTGAAGAAGTCCGGCATCGATACCCGGGTTGATTTTTACGATTCCCTCGAAATACTTGAGACACGGCTTCTGGCCGGCGGCAGTGGATTTGATGTCGTCTTTCCAAGCTCAACCGTCGGAGAGCGGCTGATTGCCTCCGGCGCATTGCAGCCGATCGACAATAGCAAACTCAAAAACTACGGCAACCTGGATCCAGAGCTTCTCAAGCTGCTCGGCCAGCACGACCCTGGCAATAGTCATCTCGTCCCGTATATGTGGCTGACGACGGGGATCGGCTATAATCGCGCCATGATCGAGCAGAGGCTCGCCGACGCGCCTGTCGATAGCCTGGCAATGGTGTTCGATCCGAAGATCGCTGCCAAGTTCGCGGATTGCGGTATAGGCATCGTGGACGCGCCGAATGAAGTCATCCCGATCGCGCTGAACTATCTCGGCCTCGATCCCTATTCCGCCAAGGAAGAAGATCTGCAAAAGGCCCAGGATCTGCTGATGGCGCTGCGGCCGAACATAAGGCATATGCAGAGCGGCAAGCTGATCGCCGACATGGCGTCCGGCCAACTCTGTGTGGCAATCATGTGGAGCGGTGACGTGGGGATCGCGGCCGCTCGCGCCAAGGAGGCCAATACCGGTCAGGACGTCCGCTATTCGCTGCCGAAGGAAGGAACGCTCGTCTCGTTCGATACGCTGGCCATTCCCGCCGATGCAGCCAATGTCGAGCAGGCGCTGCAGTTTATCGATTACATCCTCGATCCCAAGGTGATCGCTGATATCAGCAACACCGTCTTCCTCGCCAGTGCGAATGCCAAGGCCACGCCGCTCGTGGATCCCGCGATCACCACCGACCCCAATATCTACCCCTCTGACAACGTCCGGGCGAAGCTCTTTAGCGATCGCTCCCTGCCTCCGCGTCAAACCAGGGAGCGGACCCGGGTCTGGACCACCTTCCGCGCCGGCAACTGAGCGTAATATTTGGGAGCGGTGAAAGTGCAGCAGTCTTATTTGACGGTTACGAGCTTGAGCAAGTCGTTTGGCGGCTTCGTTGCCGTCAACGGCGTGTCGCTTGACATAGGCAAGGGCGAGTTCTTTTCGCTTCTGGGGCCCTCCGGTTGCGGGAAATCGACGCTGCTCAGGATGATCGCGGGTTTCGAGAGTCCCACGTCAGGGCGCGTGCTGCTCGACCAATCCGATGTCACCATGCTGCCAGCGGAAAAGCGGCCGACGAACATGATGTTTCAGTCCTATGCCCTCTTTCCGCATCTCACCGTGGCAAAGAACATCGGATTCGGTTTGGTTCAGGAGCGCCTGCCGAGATCCGAAATCGACAGTCGCCTGGCGGACGTCACCCAGAAGCTGCAGTTGAAGCCCTTGTTGGACAGGAAACCCTCGCAGCTTTCGGGAGGCCAGAAGCAACGCGTGGCCCTGGCGCGTGCTCTGGTCAAGCGCCCGAAAGTGCTTCTGCTGGACGAGCCGTTGGGCGCACTAGACAAGAATCTCCGCAGCGAGACCCAGGACGAACTCGTGCGCTTGCAGAAGGAACTGGGCCTCACCTTCGTCATCGTGACGCACGACCAGCATGAGGCAATGACCGTGTCCTCGCGCATCGCGATCATGGAGTCGGGCCGCGTGCTTCAGGTTGGCTCGCCGGAGACGGTGTATGAAGCCCCTGTCTCCCGCTATGTGGCGAAGTTTCTGGGCGAGGCCAATCTCTTCGACGTTGCGAGCGCTCGCGCGGAGGCCGGACAGGCAAGGCTCACGCTGGCGGGCTTCGATGGGCAATTTGGCGCGAGGCTGCCTGCGGGCGTTTCGCCGGAGGGTCCGCTCTGGCTCTCAGTGCGACCGGAAAGGGTTGAACTCTTCCGCAGCGGCGAGGGCATTCCCGGCGTGGTCGAGGACATCACCTACACCGGCGCTCAGCGACGCTATCGCCTGAGGCTCGCGACGAACTCGACACTCGACGCGCTCAAGGTCAACGTCGGCAGCGGCGACGATTTCGCCGTTGGGGACGCCGTTGTCGCACGGTGGCCGGATGACGCCGCTCATCTGCTCGGGGAGTGATCCGAATGATCGCCCCCTCCAATTTTCGCCTGAACCGGAGGACGCTTATCCTCCCGCCATTCCTCTGGCTCGGGGTTATGTTCCTCCTGCCGACCATTCTGGTGCTGGCTATCGCGCTATCATCGACACGGGTCGGTATGCCTCCGTATGAACCGCTCTTTACGTGGGAGGGCGCCCAGCTTTCCATCAGGCTCAACTTCGAAAATTTGGAATTCGTCCTCCGCGACGGGCTTTACGCAAGGGCCTACCTGAACAGCCTGAAGATCGCGCTGATCTCCACGATCGTCACGCTTCTTGTCGCCTATCCGCTTGCCTACGGCATCTCCCGCTGCCGCTCCCCTTGGCGTTCGATCCTGGTCTTCCTTGTAATCGTGCCTTTCTGGAGTTCGCTGCTGATCCGCGTCTACGCCTGGATGGCCATTCTCAGCAATGACGGTCTGCTCAATGTCCTATTGCAGAGTGTTGGCGTGATCGATCATCCGCTGCAAATCATGAACACACAGACGGCGATCTATATCGGCATCGTTTACACCTATCTGCCCTTCATGGTTTTGCCGATCTACTCCAACCTTGCAGGTGCCGATCGCACCCTTCTCGAGGCCGCGCGCGACCTTGGATGCAGCCGCTTTGGCGCATTCTGGCGTGTCACCTTTCCCCTGAGCTTGTCGGGTGTGGTGGCGGGATGTGCACTGGTCTTCATCCCCGTTGTGGGTGAGTTCGTGGTGCCGGACCTCCTCGGCGGCGCCGATACGCAAATGATCGGGAGGACGATCTGGATCGAGTTCTTCAACAACCGGGACTGGCCCGTTGCCGCAGCGGTTACGGTGCTGTTGGTGCTGCTTCTCGTCATCCCGATCACGCTGCTGCAATCGCAGCTTTCCAAAGGGAGAGTCTGAGGATGACAGTCTCAACCGGACCGAGCCGGTTCAATCGCCTGTCGATCGTCATCGTCATGGCTTTCCTTTATCTGCCGATCATGATTCTCATAATCTTCAGCTTCAACAAATCGAAGCTGGTGACCGTGTGGGGCGGCTTTTCGACCCAGTGGTACGCGTCCGCCCTTTCAAACGCGGCACTGCTCGATGGGGCGCGGGTGAGTTTCACCGTAGCAGCGGTCTCGGCGACGATCGCTACACTGCTGGGCCTGTTGGCCGCGCTTGTCATGGTGCGGATACGGCGGTTTCGTGGCAGACAGCTCTTCACAGGTCTGCTCGCGGCACCCATGGTCATGCCGGAAGTGGTGCTTGGCGTGTCGATGCTCCTGATGTTCGTGGCCCTCGGCATCAATCGCGGTCCTCTGACAATTATCCTAGCCCATGCGACATTCACCATGTGTTTTGCAGCGGTCGTTCTCCAGTCGCGACTGACGGAGCTCGATCCGTCATTGGAAGAAGCGGCGAGGGATCTCGGCTGCCCGCCAGCAACGGCTTTTCTGAAGGTCGCCCTGCCGAACATCCTGCCGGCACTGACATCGGCGTGGCTGCTTTCCTTCACTTTATCGCTAGACGACCTCGTCATTTCGAGCTTCACGACAGGGCCGGGTGCATCGACATTGCCAATGAAGATCTACTCGCAGATCAAGTTCGGGGTCACGCCCGAAATCAATGCAGTATCGACCATAATCCTCGGCATTGTGGCGCTGGGCCTTCTGATCGTTGCACTCACCACCAGACGCGCGGGGGAGGACTTGCATTGATGCCGATGCCGTTTGCTGGGCGAACATCGGCAGCGCCGGGAATTTTGCAGGCTTCCGAAGCGCACTGCCCGTCTTAAGACCTCCATGAGAGATCGTTCTGAATAGATCACGAGGTAAATCGGTGAACATTCCATCACAGTCGAAACAGGGAGCGACCGATGCCTTGCTTGCGAGCATTGCAGCGCCAGACCTTCCCCTCGCTTTAGTTCAGACTAGAGTTGCCAGCATTTATGGCCTTACTGGCACATGGCGTCGCTTGGGCGGGGAACGGGAACAGAATTTTCGCCTCGTGACCGACGATGGACAGCAGTTCGTCGTCAAGGTGGCGTCGATCGAGGAACCAACGGAAAGCTTGGAATTCCAGATCGAAGCTCTCGATCATGTCGCGGCGATCGATGCGCGCTTGCCTGTGCCGCGGGTCACGCGGACCTTGCAGGGCGAGCCCATGGGAAGCATCACCGACGAGAATGGTCAGATCCACATGCTGAGGGTTTTGAGCTTCCTGCCGGGGCAAACCCTGTTCAACCGGATCAAGACGTCCGGTCGCCCACTGCAGGCCGCCGAGCTGTTGACGCTTGGCTCGATGAGCGGACGCCTGGCGCGCGCGCTGCAGGGGTTTCACGGGCGAGGGGCGCCGAAGAGCATGCCGTGGGACCTGAAAAGCGCTCCCCTGCTGCTCGATCGGTTGCTGGTCCATATGCCTGAACGGATCAGGCCGGTCGCTCTGGCGCTATTGCCGGATCTGGCTCAGGCGGTATCGGAGCACCTGCCGAAGCTTCGCGCACAGGTCATCTACAACGACTTTCACGAATCCAACATTCTCGCGGAATTCGACCCCGTTTTCAACGTCCAGGGTGTCATCGACTTCGGTGATATGGTTTACGGACCAGTTGCGCAGGATCTGGCCGTCGTGATCGCCTCGCTGATCCACTGGACACCGGACCCGGTCCTCGCGGCAACCTGTCTTGCACGGGGTTACCAGCGCTTCATGCCGCTGGAGGCGGAGGATCTTGCCGTTCTGCGCAGGCTCGTGCTCGCGCGCCTGCTGCTGCAGGTCGGCATCGTGGCCTACCAGTCGGTCAATGGCCTGGATACGCCGCTCGACAACCTGCAAAGCTGCTACATGGGCGCCATCGAACGCTTCGCCCAGGTGACGGATGCTGCTTTTGTCGCCGGAATTCTGCCGTCAGTCGTGCCCGCGAGCGCGCCGGTCGCAGCTATTCCGCCTGTCTCCATGCCGCCTCTGCTGCAGTATCGCGAATCCGTGCTGGGCAAGACTTATACATTCTACAACGAACCACTTGAGCTCGTACGTGGCCGTGGCTCCAAGGTTTACGACGCGTCGGGCAAGGAATATCTCGACTGCTACAACAATGTTGCAAATCTCGGACACTGCCATCCCTATGTGGTCGATGCCCTCACGCAGCAGGCGAGTACGCTCAACACGAACTCGCGCTACCTGCATCGCGAGATCGTCAGGCTTGGCGAGCGGCTGTCCACGACACTGCCGCCACATCTCGATACCTGGATCTTCGTATGCACCGGCTCGGAGGCAAACGACCTGGCCGTGCGCATGGCGCGCGCGGTATCGGGCAAAGAAGGCATCGTCGTTACCGAAAACAGCTATCACGGCAACACCTCGATCGGTGCGCCGCTGTCGTTGATCGACTATGATGCCAGCGACCGGCCCGACTGGGTGGAAACTGTGCCGCCACCAAACCTATACCGAGGCCTCTACAGATATGGCGACAATGACGCCGGCTCGAAATATGCCGGCCATGTCGATCAAGCAGCGCGCGTCCTCGCCGACAACGGCAAGGGGATGGCGGGCCTGTTGATCGATTCCATTTTCGACGCGAACGGCGCGCTCGTCCCCCCGCCGGATTATCTGTCGCAGGCATACGCCAACGTCAGGCGTCACGGTGGGCTGACGATCGCCGACGAAGTCCAGATGGGCTTCGGGCGCTCGGGAACCCACATGTGGGGCTTCCAGGCCTTTGACGTGGAGCCGGACTTCGTCACCATGGGCAAGCCAATGGGCAACGGCCATCCGATTGCAGCCCTTGTGACCCGGCGCGAGATTGCCGCAGCCCTGCAAACAAGGGGCGGCTACTTCAACACCTTCGGTGGCAACACGGTCTCGGCGGTCGTGGGCAATGCGTGTCTCGATGTGCTCTGGGGAGAGGATCTGCAGGCCAACGCGCGAAAGAGCGGGGCTGTCTTGAAAGAAGGGCTCGATGACCTCATGAAGCGGCACGAGCTCGTCGGCCATATCCAGGGACGCGGTCTTTTCCTCGGCGTCGAGCTTGTCACGGATCGCATCACGAGAGCGCCTGCAAAACTGGCTGCCCGCTGGGTTCGCGAGCGGATGAAGGCGCTCGGCGTTCTCGTCTCATCCACCGGGCCGCTCGGCAACATCATCAAGATCAGACCACCTCTTGTCTTCAGTGAAGCCGATGCCGCCAAGTGCCTTGAAGCTCTGGAGAACGCCCTCTCGGAGGTGCCTGCCGAGCTTCGCCAGAAGATGTCTGAGCAAGGGAACGGTCACCTCTCTCACCATTCACCTCAAACTCGCTGAAGGAGGCGAACATGCCGATTGCCGATCTCGTACATCCCGAATTGGGCGCTTATGAAAGCAAGGTTGTGATGCCTGACGACTTCGTTGAGTTTTGGGCGTCCACGATCGCCGAGGCGCGAAGCGCGGGCGGGGCTGTCGACCTGAGAAGAGCCGAGACCTCGCTGAAGGTGGTCGAGACCTATGATGTGACTTTTCCCGGTTTCGGTGGTCATCCGATCAAGGGGTGGCTTATCATGCCGGCCATACGAGAAGGGCGCCTTCCGCTCGTGATCCAGTATATCGGTTATGGCGGCGGCCGAGGCCTGCCACACGAGCAGTTGCACTGGGCGGCCTCCGGCTATGCTTATTTCCGCATGGACACACGTGGTCAGGGCGGCGAATGGAGCGTCGGCGATACGGCAGATCCGGTCGGCTCCACGGCAGCCTTCCCCGGCTTTATGACGCGCGGCGTTCTTGACAGGAACGACTACTATTACCGGCGGCTTCTGACCGACTGCGTGCGCGCTGTCGATGCCCTGATCGATCTGCCGTTCATCGACGCCGAGCGTATTGCCGTCTGCGGCGACAGCCAGGGCGGCGGGATGTCGATCGCCGCCGCTGGTCTTGACCCGCGCATAAAAGCCGTCATGCCGGATGTACCTTTCCTGTGTGACTTTCCGCGTGCCGTCCAGGTCGCGCTCCGGGAACCCTATACCGAGATCGTGGGGTTCCTGGCTCGGCATCGCGACAAGAAGGATAGAGTCTTCGATACGCTAACCTATTTTGACTGTGTGAATTTTGCCCGGTTTTCGAAAGCGCCGGCACTCTTCTCCGTCGCCATGATGGACGAAGTCTGTCCACCCTCCACAGTGTACGCGGCGTTCAACGCTTATGCAGGGGACAAGCGGATGGTTGAATACGATTTCAACAATCACGAGGGCGGCCAAGCCTTCCAAGAGCGACAGCAGATGGCATGGCTCGGCAGCATCTTCAATATCGGGTAGAAATCGGGCTCCGATGGGTGGGTGCCTCGTTCAAATGGTGATCAACGTCTCCATTCCGGCAATCAAATGTCGCCGGGGGCGTCCACCAGCCGTCGTTTGCAAGACGTTGCGCGTAACAGAACTCTGACCGATCAGAAGCGCGATCTGATGTGGCGGTATCGAACGCTCGGAGGTCAGGCTAGCGCGGGCTCTAACGAGAAGCGGTCAGTGTCCTCAAGCCGGGCTCGGTCATACTCGAATATCATCGTGTCGGCACCGCGCACGCGATTACTACGTGCAAGCCCGATCTCACGTGTGTGGCCGTGTAGGTCGAGATGACCTTCTTTGGCGCGAGTGTTCCAGATACGACTTCCAACATGGTTGCGATCATCTGCCGGACTGTCGTCGACCAAGATCAAGTCATCTTTGCCGATGGATGATCAGGTTTGCTTAACAAGGCCGGTCCGGCCAGATCCCTCTCATTATTTCATACGAGGCAATAAATTAGAAATCATTCTCGCAATTGTGGAGGTGAGGATGTGACGGCAATATCACCTCTGTCAGACGAACAAAGCGTCGTCTGAACTTTTTTGATAACGAAATCACAGGACGGAGATGACCCAGCCTCGTTATTCCATAGGTCGCCGAGACGCATTGTTATCCGCCGCAACAGGGGCCATGGCAATTCAACCTCTCTCAGCTTCGCAGCCAATGCTGCAACTAACTAATCGAAGGAACCGAAACCATGGCATATGTAACCACCAAAGACGGCGTTGAAATCTTCTACAAGGACTGGGGGCTCAAGGATGCCCAGCCGATCATGTTCCACCACGGATGGCCGCTATCGGCCGACGACTGGGACGCGCAGATGCTGTTTTTCCTGTCGAAAGGTTTTCGCGTCGTCGCCCATGACCGCCGTGGCCATGGCCGATCCGCCCAGGTGGCCGATGGTCACGATATGGAACATTACGCAGCAGATGCCTTTGCCGTCGTCGAGGCGCTCGACCTGAAGAATGTCGTCCATATCGGTCATTCCACCGGCGGCGGCGAGGTCGCCCGCTATGTGGCCAAGCATGGCGAACCTGGCGGACGCGTCGCCAAGGCCGTTCTCGTCTCGGCAGTGCCGCCGCTGATGCTCAAGACTGAGGCCAATCCCGAGGGCCTGCCGATGGAAGTGTTCGACGGTTTCCGCTCGGCGCTTGCCGCCAACCGCGCGCAGTTCTTCCGCGACGTTCCGGCCGGACCCTTCTACGGTTTCAACCGAGAAGGCGCCAAGGTGCAGGAAGGCGTGATCCAGAATTGGTGGCGTCAGGGCATGATGGGCGGCTCCAAGGCCCATTACGACGGCATCAAGGCCTTCTCCGAGACCGACCAGACGGAGGACCTGAAGGCGATCACCGTTCCCACTCTCGTCTTGCATGGTGAAGACGACCAGATCGTCCCGATTGCGGACTCGGCGCTGAAGTCGGTGAAGCTTCTGAAGAACGGTTCGCTGAAGACCTACCCCGGCTTCTCCCACGGTATGTTGACCGTTAACGCCGACGTGCTGAACGCCGACCTGCTGGCCTTCGTCCAGGCCTGAACGCTCCGGTCGACGGGTGCGGCCTCCCGCGCACCCGTCGCCTCACGTACCAAAAGATCCACAGGCGCTCGGGGCACTGCCCTCTTCGTTAGGAATCCACCATGACCAACAACCCAACGCCAAAACGGTCGCCAGTCGCGGCGTCGCCCGGCAACGCGCCTTCGGATACGGCGTTCGCGGCAGGTTCGACGGTTCGCAGGCAAATGTACGACACGGACATGCCGCAGTGCGCCAGCAACCTGATCGGGGGGGTCGCGCTGGCCTTTGCTGAACAGATCGTCGAAATCTCATTCCGTACGGTGTTAGACGGCCGGTTGAATGATCAGGCGACAGCTACGCCAAGAACTGCCGGATGCTTGGTCCTCCGGAGCCTATCTCGTTGAAACGATTGCCACCATGCGAAAAACATCCACAGCCAGGACTCAGGTGCCGGTTGCCATGCAACTGACCCCGGACCTCGTAGCCAAAACCTTCAAGCTTGTTGAGGACGATGGCCCAGAGCCGAACTGGACGCCGATCTCGCCTCAGCAACTCGATGAGCTCGTCAACAGAGTCGAGCAGGAGGCCTGTGACGAGGAGATATGGGTGTTCGCTTATGGATCCTTGATGTGGAACTCTGGCTTTGAAGTGGCCGCAAGTGACGATGCCGTTGCTTACGGGTGGCATCGTGCGTTCTCATTAAGAATAGAACGGCTAAGGGCCACCTCCGATGCGCCGGGTCTCATGCTTGCGCTTCGTCCAGGAGGGAGCTGTTCTGGCCTCGTCCTCAAGCTCTCCTGCGAGACGAAGGAGCAGGATCTACGTACGCTTCTGGCGCGCGAAATCCGATATTCTGAGGTTTGCGACATGGTGCGATGGATTTCGGTGAAGACGCCAAAGGGTACACGCCGCGCACTGACATTTTGGGCGAGCACGAAGCGCTCACGGATCACGGAGAAGATACCACTCGACGACGCCGCAGTGTTGATCGCTCAGGCATGCGGACCGGCGGGATCGTGCGCGGAATACCTGCATCGGACGGTCTTGGATCTGGCGGACCGGAACATCTTCGATCGAAACCTGTGGCAGCTACAGCAAATGGTCGCCGCAAGACTACGGGCACTTCCTTAGGACGGTTCAACCTAGGAGAATGTGCACGTCTCCTGCAGATCCGGGATGATACGCGGCGGTATACGTCAATCCAACATGACCATGTGGGCCGCGACCTGCTCTTCGAAGAACTTCGAGAATGAAGCGATGCGTGGTGGGAGCGCTTGGTACGGCGGGTAAAACAGCGTCAGCCACAGGTCCGGCGGCGCCCATCCCTTGAAGACGTGAACGAGACGACCGCTCCTGACGTGATGGGCGATGTTGAATCCTGGAAGCAGCGCGACACCGGCACCGTCGGCGGCAATGTCCGCCAGTACCTCGCCACTGTTGGCGCTGAAGGCACGACCCGCCGAGATCGTGACACTTGAGCCGCCGTCGGACAAAACCCAGTTCTCGCGCCGGCTCTCGCCACTATAGGCGAGGCAGTCGTCCGGCTTCAATTCGTTCGGATGATGCATATCGGCGAAACGGCTCCCTGGGGCCGCGACCAGGATGCGTGGCACCACCCGGATCTTCCTCCAGATCGTGAATTTGTCGGAAGGCTGTGATGATATACGGATCGCCAGGTCATAGTCATCGTCGACGATGTTTACCAACCCATCGGACAGCGAGATCTCGAAGCTCATCTTAGGATACCGCTCCTTGAATCCTGATAGGATCGGCGGCAAAACCGTCTTGCCGAACCATGTCGGCGCACTTATCCGCAGCCGGCCCTCGTCAGCCTTATGCGTGTTCATAACTTCACGACGAGCTTCTTCGAGCGTCTTCACCGCTGGTTGGATCTGCGCGGCGAAGATCGCGCCGTCAGTCGTCAGCGAGACCTGCCTCGTTGTGCGCACGAAGAGCTGCACGCCAAGTTCCGCCTCGAGCGCTGCAATCGCGCGTGTGACGGCCGCGGGCGTCATGTCCAACTCACGGGCGACCTGGGCGAAATTTCGTTTCTCGGCTGCGAGCAGGAAGGTTCTGAGGGCTTTATAATCGTTCATGTCATTGTTTCAAGATTTGCAATTCAATCGAGAGGAATATTGCAATACCGGATGGCGATCAACGGGCGTAGTTTTGAGATTAACAATTTCATCAACGCCGACTGAAAGGCATCTCCATGATCAAGGACATCAAGGGACTTCACCACGTGACTTCGATGGCATCGGACGCGCGGCAGAACAATCGCTTCTTCACCGATACGCTCGGCCTGCGCCGCGTAAAGCAAACGGTCAACTTTGATGATCCCAGCGTCTATCACCTCTACTACGGTGACGAGACAGGCTCGGCCGGGACCGTGATGACCTATTTTCCGTTCCCGAACATGATGCTCGGCCGCCCCGGTGTCGGCGAAGTGGGCGAGACCCAGTTTTCCGTGCCGAAGGGTTCGCTGAAGTTCTGGCAGCATCGGTTCGCGACCCAGGGCATGGGCGGGCTAGAAAGGGACACCGTCTTCGGCGCCGAGCGTCTTCGCTTCATGGGGCCGGACGGCGACAGGCTTGCGCTGATAGAGGCGGGCGACGACACGCGCGCTCCATGGCTGGCGGATGGAATCCCCGATGATGCGGCAATCCGCGGTTTCGCCGGCGCAAGATTCAGTCTGCACGACACCGCTGCAACGGAGGAACTGCTCGGCTTCATGGGCTACCAGCGCGCCGAGAAAGAGGGTGACGTGACCCGCTTCATTATCCCCGGCGGCAATGGCGCGGACAGGATCGAGCTGGCAGCGTTGCCGAAGACGCCTTTCGCGCGCCAGGGAGCAGGTTCGGTTCACCACATCGCCTTTGCCGTCGAAGACCGCCAGACGCAACTCGAAGTGCGCAGAGCGCTCATGGATACAGGCTATCAGGTCACGCCCGTCATCGACCGCGATTACTTCTGGGCCATTTACTTCCGTACCCCCGGAGGCGTGCTGTTCGAGGTCGCCACGAACGAGCCTGGCTTCAACCGGGACGAGGACACGGCGCATCTCGGCGAGGCTCTCAAACTCCCAAGCAGATACGAGGACTACCGCGATGAGATCCAGGCCAACCTCGTGTCACTGACGGCATGAGCAGCAACAGACAATGCCGCGATAAGAGCGCCGCGTTCCGAAAGGGGGCGCGGCGCTTGCCTTTTCAGCGGCGCAGTCCAGTAATTGTTGCAAATATCGCAATTCAATAGAAATTCTTATTGCAATTCCGTGCCCGTCGGCCGCGCGCTAATTGTGTTTTCAGCAGCCAAGACAACGAGTGAGCGGCTCCGAGACGGATCCAGCAACTTCAAGGATTGCAGAACGAGCGTCGCACGGGCGTCCGATCAAATGCTGCTGCCTATTTATAACGCCGCAATAGGCGGTCCAAACAACCGAAGAGGAAGTGACCATGTCCAAGCTTCAAGTCCTGACCCCGGCAAACAGCCAGCTCATCTTCATCGACCAGCAGCCGCAGATGGCGTTCGGGGTCCAGTCGATCGATCGTCAGACGCTGAAGAACAATGTCGTCGGCCTCGCCAAGGCCGCCAAGATCTTCAACATCCCGACGACGATCACCACAGTCGAGACGCAATCCTTCTCGGGTAACACGTATCCGGAACTGCTTGCCGTTTTCCCGGAGAATGACCTCCTCGAACGCACCTCGATGAACTCCTGGGATGACCAGAACGTTCGCGACGCGCTGGCGAAGAACGCCGCCGAGGGCCGCAAGAAGATCGTCGTCTCCGGTCTGTGGACCGAAGTCTGCAACACGACGTTCGCGCTCTCGGCGCTCCATGATGTTCCGGAATACGAGATCTACATGGTTGCCGATGCTTCCGGCGGCACGTCCTCGGACGCACACAAATACGCGATGGATCGCATGGTGCAGGCAGGCGTGATTCCGGTCACCTGGCAGCAGGTCCTGCTCGAGTGGCAGCGCGACTGGGCTCGCAAGGAGACCTACGATGCGGTCACGACCCTCGTAAAGGAACATTCGGGCGCTTACGGCATGGGGATCGACTATGCCTACACCATGGTTCATGGCGCAGAAGAACGCGTCAAGCATGGCAAGCGCATCGGCCCGAACCCCGCAAAGTAGGGGCCTGATCAGACCGCTCCGATAACCCGTTGGAGCGGTTCTGTCCTCAATCGGAGAACATCCCATGAAACTCTATCTCCTATCGCTTGGCGCTGGCCTGCTCGTCGGTATCGTCTACAGCCTGCTCAACGTCCGATCACCAGCACCACCCGTCATTGCTCTGGTCGGCCTTCTCGGAATTCTTGTCGGCGAACAGATCATTCCCTTCGCGAAGACGCTTTGGAGAAGCGAGCCGGCGGCCATCTCATGGCTTCATCAGATCAAGCCGCACATGTTCGGGCACCTGCCCAAGGGTGGCGATCGCAGCAACATTGCTTATCAGGCAAAGGCGACTGTAGAGGAGCAAGGCTGATGACGACGCGCCGATCTTTTCTCGGAGGTGCATCGAGCTTGGCCTTCTCGAACCTCTTCTCACCAGCGAAAGCTGCCGATCCCAACCAGACCGGAGTAGACACCATGCATTCCGACCTGATCCTCCACAATGGCCGCGTGACGACCCTTGACCGGACCAATCCGAATGCAACGGCAATCGCCATCAAGGATGGGCTGTTCCTCGAAGTCGGATCCGACAGCGAGATCCTAACGCTGGCCGGTTCCGGCACTAAGATCATCGACCTCAAGGGCAAACGCGTTCTGCCCGGCCTGATCGACAACCATACTCATGTCGTTCGTGGTGGCCTGAACTACAACATGGAACTGCGCTGGGACGGCGTGCGCTCGCTCGCCGACGCGATGGACATGCTGAAGCGCCAGGTGGCGATCACCCCCGCGCCGCAGTGGGTTCGCGTCGTGGGCGGGTTCACCGAACACGAGTTCGCCGAAAAGCGCCTGCCAACCATCGAGGAGATCAACGCTGTCGCGCCCGACACGCCGGTGTTCCTTCTGCACCTCTATGACCGAGCGCTGCTCAATGGAGCAGCTCTCCGCGCTGTCGGCTACACCCGAGACACGCCGAACCCACCCGGCGGCGAGATTACCCGGGATGCCAACGGTAACCCGACTGGTATGCTGCTGGCCAAGCCGAATGCAGGTATTCTCTATTCGACACTTGCGAAAGGCCCGAAGCTTCCGTTGGACTACCAGGTCAACTCGACCCGCCATTTCATGCGCGAGTTGAACCGCCTGGGCGTGACAGGCGTGATCGACGCAGGTGGTGGTTTCCAGAACTATCCTGACGACTATGAGGTCATTCAGAAGCTGTCCGACGGCAACCAGATGACGGTTCGTCTCGCCTACAATCTCTTCACCCAGAAGCCCAAGGAAGAGAAGCAGGACTTCCTGAACTGGACCCAGTCCGTCAAATACAAGCAGGGCAACGACTACTTCCGCCACAACGGTGCCGGCGAGATGCTTGTCTTCTCGGCCGCCGACTTCGAGGATTTCCGCCAGCCCCGTCCGGAAATGGCCCCGGAAATGGAAGGTGAGTTGGAAGAGGTCGTCCGCGTGCTGGCGGAAAACCGCTGGCCCTGGCGCCTGCATGCCACTTATGACGAGACGATCTCCCGCGCCCTCGACGTGTTCGAGAAGGTCAACAAGGACATTCCACTCGCGGGTTTGAACTGGTTCTTCGACCATGCCGAAACCATCTCGGATCGCTCGATCGACCGTATCGCCGCGCTCGGCGGTGGCATCGCTACACAGCATCGCATGGCATATCAGGGCGAATACTTCGTTGAGCGCTACGGGCACGGCGTTGCGGAAGCGACACCGCCAATCAGGAAGATGCTCGACAAGGGCGTGAACGTCTCGGCCGGAACCGATGCCACCCGCGTCGCCTCCTATAATCCATGGGTCTCGCTGTCGTGGATGGTGACTGGCAAGACGCTCGGCGGAATGCAGCTCTATCCGCGCGCCAATTGCCTCGACCGTGAGACGGCGCTCAGGATGTGGACCGAGAAAGTGACCTGGTTCTCCAACGAGGAAGGCAAGAAAGGCCGCATCGAGAAGGGTCAGTTCGCCGATCTCGTGGTGCCGGACAAGGATTTCTTCTCCTGCGCCGAAGACGAGATCTCCTTCCTCGTTTCGGAATTGACAATGGTCGGCGGCAAGATCGTTTACGGCGCGGGTGAATTCAAGGCGCTCGACGAGAACGACGTCCCGCCCGCGATGCCGGACTGGTCGCCTGCCCGCAAGTTCGGCGGTTACGCGGCCTGGGGTGAACCGGAAGGGGCAGGCGCTCGTTCGCTGCGGCGCACCGCGATCTCTACATGCGGATGTGCGAGCAATTGCGGCGTCCACGGCCACGACCATGCCGGCGCCTGGACATCGAAGCTCCCGATAGCCGACCTCAAGGGCTTCTTCGGCGCTCTCGGCTGCTCCTGCTGGGCGGTCTAACGAACATTCGGCTCGGGCGTTCCACCGGCGCCCGAGCGTCCTCCATAATTGCCTATTGTGCAATTAAATCGAAACGATTGCTGCAATTGTTGGTAACGCGGTAACCAGCCAATATCGCTTCATCGAACGCAGCCGCTCGCGGCGAACAAGCAGGAGCCGATATGACCTACCAATCCCAACTACCCAACACATCACGGAGCGGCGCGGCACGCGTCATCGGATCGCCTGCCGTGCGCACGGCGTCGCTACTGGCTCTTTGCGCAGCCTACATACAGGGTCCGCTCAGCAAGATCGTCGATTTCAATGGCGCACTGGCTGAAATGGATCATTTTGGTCTGCACCCGGCCCCGCTCTTCGCGGTCGCGGTCATCGCAGTCGAGCTAACGGCGTCCGCTATGGTGGTCTCGGGTTTCCGGCGGTGGGCGGGCGGGCTCGCGCTTTCATGCTTCACCCTCCTTGCAACCTTCATCGCCCTGCGCTTCTGGGAGATGGCACCTGGGATGGACCGCATGATGGCCACCAATGCGTTTTTTGAGCACCTCGGCCTCGCAGGCGCCTTCGTCTTTGTTGCAGCATTCGACCTGACAAAGGGACCAGGCGCATGAGCGCCCCAAAATCATCCGCGGGAACCTTCGCGCCCCTCGCACAGCCCGTGTTCGCTGTCCTCTGGATCGCCACTGTTCTGGGCAACACCGGAAGCTTCATGCGCGATGTCGCAAGCTCCTGGTTGATGACGGACCTGTCCGCGTCGCCGGCGGCAGTCGCCATGGTCCAGGCTGCCGGAACCCTGCCGATCTTCCTGCTGGCCATTCCCGCAGGCGTTCTCACCGACATCCTCGATCGCCGCAAGTTCCTGATTGCCGTCCAGGTGCTGCTCGCCTCTGTCAGCATCGCGCTGATGGTTCTCTCTCAGACAGGCATGCTTTCCGTCAGCGCGCTGATCGGTCTAACCTTCCTCGGCGGGATCGGCGCTGCGCTGATGGGGCCGACCTGGCAGGCGATCGTGCCGGAACTGGTGAAGCGCGAAGACGTGAAGAGCGCGGTGGCGTTGAACTCGCTTGGCATCAATATCGCCCGTTCAATCGGGCCTGCTACCGGCGGCCTGCTTCTTGCAGCCTTTGGAGCCGGGATCACCTATGGCGCGGACGTCGCCAGCTACATCGTCGTGATCGCAGCTCTTGTCTGGTGGCCACGGGCCAAGAACTCCAACGATGCGCTTCAGGAGAACTTCTTCGGTGCGTTCCGAGCCGGACTCCGCTACACCCGCTCGAGCGAGCCACTGCATGTCGTGCTTCTGCGGGCCGCGATCTTCTTTGCCTTCGCCAGCGCGGTCTGGGCTCTTCTTCCGCTCGTTGCCCGACAACTGCTTGGTGGTGATGCGAGCTTCTACGGCATCCTGCTTGGCGCGGTCGGTGCTGGTGCGATCGGCGGAGCCTTCGTTATGCCGAGACTGCGCGGACGCTTGAGCTCGGACCACCTGCTTCTCGGCTCCGCGCTTGTCACAGCAGCCGTCATGGGTCTGCTTGCTCTCGCTCCACCGAAGTGGGTTGCGATCATCGTCCTTCTTTTCCTTGGGGGAGCGTGGATCACGGCGCTGACGACGCTCAACGGCACAGCTCAGGCTGTTCTTCCGAACTGGGTGCGTGGTCGTGGTCTTGCTGTCTATCTGACCGTCTTTAACGGTGCGATGACTGCGGGAAGCCTCGGCTGGGGTGCAGTCGGCGAAGCTGTCGGCATCCAGTCCACCTTGCTCATTGGAGCGGCCGGTCTGGTTGTCGCCGGGTTCGTCATGCACCGCGTGAAGCTTCCCACAGGCGACGCCGACCTGGTGCCGTCCAACCATTGGCCGGAACCGCTTGTTGCCGAACCGATCGCCCATGACCGCGGCCCGGTTCTAATCCTGATCGAGTACAGGGTCGAGAAGCAGCACCGGACAGCTTTCCTACACGCGATCGATCATCTTTCCAGGGAGCGCCGCCGTGATGGTGCCTACGGATGGGGCATCACCGAGGACTCGGCCGAACCCGAGAAGATCGTCGAATGGTTCATGGTGGAATCCTGGGCTGAACATCTTCGCCAGCACAAGCGGGTCTCGAACGCCGACGCCGATCTGCAGGGCAAGGTTCTGGCTTACCATCTCGGTCCTGAGAAGCCCGTCGTCAGGCACTTCCTGACGATCAGCCGGCCGGCGGCGGCGTAACACCGAAGTAGGAGGTGGCAGCTACGGTCGCCGCCTCCAGCCGAGACGCCGGCAGTCGTTCCCAAAGGATTGTGCACTGCTGGCTAAATATAGATTGCCGACAGATGTACCTCTTCGTGCGCCTTGCGCAGTGCGTCTGGACGCACGCCTGACGAATCCATTGCGAGCGGAGCCGATGATATGCCCGATCGGATCGCGACGCCCATTATGAGCCTAGACGCCGCATGGTCCGCCGTTCCAAGCAGTTGCCGCCAGCGCCGACGCGATGCCCTGGCGGCCGTTCCCAGTGAATACGCATTGCTGAGAATTCGGAGACCGGGCGGTTCTCGTTAAGGACATTGTAAAGATGTTGTCGTTACGCCATGTAGGTGCAAACAGGAGTTTGCCATGCCGACCTCACATACGAGCAAAAGCTCGGACGCAAGGATACCTTTGAATATGCGCATCAAGCCTGCGACACGCAACTTGATCGATCGCGCCGCTGAGCTGCTTGGTAAGACGCGAACGGATTTCATGTTGGAAGCTTCCGAGCGCCGAGCCGAGGAAGTGCTGCTCGACCGCACTATCTTCACGGCAAGCCCCGAAATCTATGCTGAATACCTTGCCCGGATCGATGCACCCACGCAGCCCAATGAGCGTTTAGCACGCACCATGTCGACCAAAGCACCGTGGGATGAGGCGTGACCCTCAGCGCACCGGGGCTGCGACGTCGCTGGTTGAGCTGCGCTCTGCCGTAACCGTGAACTATTCTCCAGGCTACCTTAACGCGTGTTCTACGCTGACTTTATCAGCGGCGCTGGCTCTAGTGCTCTGCCTTTAAAGCATGCTTGACGCGGAGGATAGTGATCGCAACAGCTCCCACCACCACTGGAACAGCAACAAGCATGATCACCGGATCGACGTGGAACCCCGCATGGTCTGACGTCTCATAGATAAATTTCAGCAAACTCAGCAAATAGTAGCTAATCGCAATGATCGAAAAACCTTCGACGGCGCGCTGGATTTTAACTTGGGTCGCAGCTCGATCAGCCATTGCCTGGATCTGTGTCGCGTTCTGGAACTCAATCTCGACCTGAATTCGGGTCTGCAGCAGATCGAGCAGGTGCATCGTCGCTCCCGATAGGTGCTCGAGCCGCAAGACAGTTGCCTCGCAGGTACGCACAGCAGGCTTGAATCGCCGCTCCACGAAGGTACCGAAACGTTGGAAGCCGGGGACATGAGTTTCCCGCAAGAGGGCTATTCTCTCCTCAACGATTTTGGCGTAGGCCGCGGTTGCTCCGAACCTGTTTCTGGTCTCGGCAGTGGCCGAGATGATATGCGACGAGAGAATTGTGATCTCCTCAAGCAACTGCTTGTGCTGATGCGCAGGGGTTCGCAAGTTGCGATTGGTCAATTGAACGAGTTCCGCATCGTACCCGCCGAGAAGCGGGGCGAGACGTCGCGCCTCTGGCAGGCCAAGCAGTGCCATCGACCGATAGGTTTCGATTTCGAACATGCGGCGTACCATACGCCCCAAGCGATGCGCATTCAGGTCCTTGTTGAAGAGGATGATTCTGCTTGAATTATCTCCGCGGACGCGAAAATCGGAGCAGACCTGCGCCGACCCACCACCGATCGATGACGCGGCGGTATCACCGAAATCGAAGCTTTTCAAAACCGCTCCCAGTTCGTCAGGGGGCGTCCCCAAGACAAGGATACTGGCGTGGCAAATAAGCCGAGGGGAGTCCAATCCTGCCAGCCGCGCAAAATCATCTTCCACCAGATCAGATTCGGGCCAGCGCTCAGGCTCTGAGTCCAATTTTCGTAGGCGAGTAATCGTCACGAACTCAGTATGCCGCTCGACCCTGACGGAAATCTCACCATCGGCTTCAAGGCTATCGTGAAACTCCTTGATCGCCCCATCTAACGGCATGAAAGCAACGTGCTCGACGATCGCCGGACCGTTGAAATAAATTGACGGGCGAGCGTGAAGCTCAGAGTTGAAGTCTTCTGTCCGAGGTCCAACAGTAGCTGGGCTGGAGACGTATCGTCGCGCAGCAGCCGCCGGCGCCGAAACTGCTTCATCTGCGCGATTTGAAGTCAAGGCCATCTTCCCCACCCCACTAAAACATCAATCGGGCAACCTGTATGAACCGAACGCGATCAACTTAAAAGCCTGGTCCGGCGTATCGTCGAGCGATGTGAACCTTTTTATCCAATCGATTGGCTCTCTTCTCATAGCGGAGGAGAGAGGCCGCTCCCAACTTGCTTGAACTCACTCGCGTATCCACTGGCTATGGCATGCCATGTATGCCCACTCATCAAGCTTGCTCAGCTACGGGCCTGTCGAACATTGGTGTCCGGCCCTTGTTTGGTTGATACGAGACGCTTTCAATTTACACGCTTCTTCCAGCTCTCGAGGGCATAAGCATCAATGGAAAAAACCTATCAACGTTTCGAGGAAGAGCAATCGAGGGGCGTTAAAGTACCCCGGCGGCACCTTCGATTTTCGAGGCCGGCAGACGAGTTTTGTTAACACGTTCCTTAAGCAACCGTTCATGCAAGGTAAATTGTCATCTTCGCATCTTTCCTGGCATCTTCACCAGGGCAGCTCGGACTGGCCGCACCGTTATGACTCGAGGTGAAATTATGCTGACCGAACGCGAGGATCAGTTTTTCGTTGGCGGTAAATGGCGCCAACCTGTTGATGTAACCCGTCTGCCTGTCGTCAATCCCGCCTCGGAGGAGGTTGTTGGGCATATTGCTGCGGGCGGTGCTAATGAGGTCGATCTCGCGGTCGCCGCAGCGCGCCGGGCCTTTTCCACCTTCTCTCAAGCAACGGTGTCGGACAGGCTCGGTCTGCTCCGCAGGATGCATTCTCTCCTGAAGGAAAGAGCGGAGACATTCGCACAAGCCCTTGTCATGGAAATGGGGGCGGCCGTCAGTTTTGCGCGGGCTTCTCAGGTTCCGTTTGCCGCCGAGCACATTCGCGTTCAGATGGAGATTCTCGAAAAGTACCAGTTCACGACGGTTGATGGATGCACCGCAACCGCCAAGGAAGCGATCGGGGTTTGTGCGCTGATCACACCCTGGAACTGGCCACTTTACCAGATCACGGCCAAGGTCGCTCCCGCGATCGCAGCGGGCTGCACCATCGTCCTCAAGCCCAGTGAGCTGTCACCTTATAGCGCACTGCTCTTTGCCCAACTGATGCACGATGCCGGCACTCCGCCGGGCGTATTCAATCTGGTCAACGGTACTGGCGAGAGCGTAGGCGCAGCGCTCGCCAGCCATCCGGACGTAGACATGATTTCCATCACCGGTTCCACCCGCGCAGGGGTACTCGTCGCGCAGGGGGCCGCACCGACTGTGAAGCGAGTGGTTCAGGAACTCGGCGGCAAGTCACCGAACATTTTGCTCGCCGATGCCGATTTCAGCGCGGCGGTAGCGAAGGGCGTGCTTGCCGGTATGCGCAATGTCGGCCAGTCGTGCAGCGCCCCGACGCGCATGCTCGTGCCCGCGCATCGGCTCGGCGAAGTGGAGGAACTGGCAAGCGCCACTGCGCGTGCCATCCGCGTCGGTGCGCCGCTTGACCCGGCGACGGAGATGGGTCCAATCGCCAATCGTGCTCAGTTCGAACGGGTACAGGTCATGATCCAGGCCGGTATCGATGACGGCGCCAAGCTGCTGTGCGGCGGACTGGGCCGGCCGACCGGCCTTGACAGCGGCTTTTTCATACAACCAACGATCTTTTCCGAGGTGACGCCCGACATGCGGATTGCTCGTGAAGAAATCTTCGGTCCCGTCCTTTCGATCATGCCCTACAAGGACGAGGAAGAGGCAATCGCGATTGCTAACGACACCGTCTATGGATTGGGCGCCCATGTTCAGTCTTCAGACCCGGAGCGGGCACGCCGGGTCGCCACTCGCATTCGTGCCGGCCAGGTCCATATCAACTATCCGGCTTGGGACGGAGCGGCCGCCTTCGGTGGCTACAAACGGTCGGGCAACGGCCGCGAGTATGGCGTATACGGGCTTGAAGAATATCTCGAGACGAAGTCGATCCTCGGTTATTGACCAAGCTTCTCCGCAGGATCGGCTCTCCAGGGCAATGGTTTCAGCGACTGGCGAAGCATTGTCAGAAATGCGGCAGTGCGCGCGCTTCGTCCGTGCCGCGATCCGAGGATGGCGACGATATCGGCCGAGGGCAGCTTCCAATTGGGAAGTACCTGCCTCAGCCGTCCGTCGGCGAGGTCTTCTGCAACCGCCCATTCGGAGCGCATCATGATGCCCTGACCCGCCAGCGCCCAATCCCGAATAACGGCGCCATCATTACTCGACATGACGGGGTTGACGCGCACTGTCGCAGTTTCCTGCCGTGATCCCCTAAACCGCCAGAGCGTTACGTCCTCCTCATTCTCGCGAACCACAAGGCAGCGATGTCGCGCCAGATCGGCGGGCGTAGAGATGGGCGCAGCCGAAGCGAGGTATTCGGGACTTGCGCAGAGAATCCGGTTGTTCGGCGCCAGCGTCGTCACCACTTGATCCAGATGCGCGGACGCTCCGATGTGAACAACCACCTCATAGCTGTCAACGATCAATGCCGTGGGATGGTCGGACAGTTGCAGGGTAGCGGTGGCACCACAATGCTCTCGAGCAAACGCCTCCACGACCGGGGCCACATAGATCCTACCAAAACCGTGAGGTGCTGCGACCCTGAGGTGCCCGCGGACCGCACCCTTGCGATCAGCCAAGGCTTCGGCAAGCGAGTCTATGGCATCGCTGACGATGACGCTGTGAGAAGCGACCAATGAGCCCTCTTCGGTAAGACGCAGGTGGCGTCCGGAGCGGTCGATCAGCCTCACCCCGACTTTCTCTTCAAGCGCGCGCAGCCGCTGGGTCACCGCCGGAGGGGTGACATTCAGCTTTCTCGCGCTTTCCGCGAGAGATTTCGAGCCTGTGAGGACCGAAAAGAAGGCGAGATCGTCAGACGTGAGCATTAACCGTCACCTGAAGCCATCATTCATGACCCATTAATTGCCATCTTTATGGTTCTGCGGCAAGGTGAGTTTCAAGTCGGAGATCGGGTTATGAAGTGGCGACGTCGACAGACCCTGTTTCTGGTCGCCATGACCAAGGGTAGAAAGCTGGCCCGCCTAGTATTGATAGGGCGCCCGCCATCGGAGACGGCGCGGAAATCGGCATGTGTGTCCGACCGCGGCGCTGTCGCCCATCGGCTGTGCGCGGTGGCGTGCGCGTAGAGCCGCCGATAAGGGAGGACCTACGATGAATGTTAAGGACATACTGGAGCAGCTGGTCGGCTTTCCCTCCGTCGTCGGGACTCCGAACGGCGATATCGTCGCATGGGTGAAGACCTATCTCGAAAGTCATGGCGCCACCGTGACTGTCTTGCCGGGGCCGGAAGGGGATAGGGCAAACCTGTTCGCCACGATCGGCCCCAAAGATGAGTCCGGCTATATTCTTTCCGGGCATATGGACGTCGTTTCGGCCTCCGAACGGACTTGGACGTCGGATCCCTTCCGACTGCGGGCTGAGGGAAATCGGCTTTTTGGCAGGGGCGCCTCCGACATGAAGGGGTTTCTCGCCGCCGCGCTTGCCGGACTTCCCGCTATAGCGAAAATGCCATTGAGGCGCCCGATTCACTTCGCATTTTCGTATGACGAGGAAGCTGGCTGCCGCGGCGTACCGCATATGTTAAAGCAGATCGGGAACCTGTGCGCTCCTCCATTGGGAGCAATCATCGGTGAACCAAGCAGTATGGTGGCGATCCGCGGGCACAAGGGAAAGGCCGCCGCCCGCATCGAGATCCATGGCACGACCGGTCATTCGTCGCGCCCTGATAAGGGCCTGAACGCCATTCACGCCATGACTGCGGTGATGGGTGCGACGCTGAAGACCGTTGATGCCTTGAGAGACAGCGCCTTAGATCAGAACTTCGAGCCGCCGTATTCTACGCTACAGATAGGAACGATCACAGGCGGACGCAGCGTCAACATCATCCCGGATGTCTGCATCATGGAATTGGAAGCCCGCGCCGTGCCCGGCGTATCGCCAAAAGTTCTCCTGGAACAGATCAAGACAACGGCCGAGGCTTTGGCGAAAGACGGTTTCCGCGTCACGTGGGAAACCAGCAGCACCTATCCGGCGCTTTCGCTTGATGCCGACACGTCGCTCGCTCGGCTAATGGAGGAACTAACCGCAGCACCGACCGTGGCTGCCGTGAGTTACGGGACGGAGGCCGGACTCTATCAGGCAGCCGGCATCGACGCGATCATCTGCGGTCCCGGGGACATCTCCCGCGCCCACCGCGCTGACGAGTTCATCCGCCTCGACGAACTGGCTGCCTGCGAAGGGATGATCCTGCGGCTTGCCAAAACGCTGCAACAGTAGGAGAGCTTCATGGTTTTCTGGTTCAATTCGGATCGAGAAAGAGGTCGCGTCTTCGCCGAAGCTTTTGCACGCGACCTGCCCGATCTGCCCTTCGTGATGGATATTTCGGAGCGCGATCCGGACGAAATCCGGTACATTCTCACGTGGACCGCGCCGCCCGACCTCCATCGTTTCAGGAACTTGAAGGTTGTCTTCTCGATCGGCGCCGGCGTCGATCAATTCAAGCCAGAATCGCTTCCCCCAAACGTCATGCTCGTCCGGATGGTCGAGGACGGTATCGTGCGGATGATGCAAGAATATGTCACGCTCGCTGTGCTCGCCCTGCACCGCAAGTTGAAGGCCTATATCGAACAGCAGGCTGATGCCGCCTGGCTCTCGCTTCCTGTGCGACAAGCTGGCAAGCAGCGGATCGGCATCCTTGGCCTTGGCATGCTCGCCCAGGCCGTTATTGAGCGACTGAAGCCCTTCGGCTTTCCGCTTGCCGCCTGGAGCCGCTCGAAACGACAAGTGGATGATGTTGATTGCTATCACGGCCCGGAGGGCCTCACGCCGTTCCTTGCGCGCACAGACATCCTGATCTGTCTCCTGCCGCTGACCCAAGAGACACAAGGACTACTCGACGCCGGGGTCTTCGCGACCCTTCCATCGGGCGCGGCGCTCGTCCACGTGGGGCGCGGCGCGCAACTCGATCATGACGCGCTGCTTGCGGCTCTCGATGATGGACATCTGTCGGGTGCGGTCATCGATGTCACCGAACCTGAACCCTTGCCCCCCGAACATGGTTTCTGGAGGCACCCGAAGATCATCCTGACGCCGCACATCGCGAGCGTCACGCAAGCAGAAACGGCGGCCCGCGCCGTCATCGACAACATCAAACGCCTTCGCAACGGTCTCGACCCGATCGGGCTCGTCGATCGCGACCGCGGTTATTGAAGCTGCAACCAGGAGAGCAAGGAGAAAACATGTCCCTCCTCAAGACCATAGTACCCAACAGCACCGAAGCGCCTCGCGAGTCCAAGCCGGGGCCAGAACGCCTGATCTCCGGCGATCCCTCGTTCAAGAGCTGGCCCCAGGACGTTGCGCGAGACGATATAATTCACACCGGCGTCTGGGAAGCGACACCGGGCCTGACGCGCTCCGTCAAGGGAGAGACATTCGAGTTCTGCCACATCCTTGAAGGCATCGTGGAAATCACCCCGGACGGTGGTGAACCGGTGACCTACAAAGCAGGCGACAGTTTCGTGATGAAACCCGGATTTATCGGCACCTGGCGCACCGTCGAAACGGTCCGGAAAATCTACGTCACTGTCAACTAACCAATTTCGCCGCCTTCGTGCGCGCGTTGCGACTGATCGGCCCTGCACAACAACGAACAGTAAATCGGCGGAGAAGCGTTTGCTCTCCGCCGATGTGAGGGCGCCGACGCGAATGTCGGAGCCGAAGACGTGGGATTCAACATATGATCGGCAAGGGGTAGTCCGCTCGCCGATGACAGGCCGGCCACCAGTCTGGGACTCTCTTCATTCGTAAGCGCGATTTTCGCTGCACGTTGACGCCAACCGGTTGATTGGCATCGGATCAACGTTTGGAGCCGTATTGTGTCAGGCGGCTTCGGTTCTGGCGAAGTTGAACGGCAGCAGGTCGACGATGTCGGCCCTTTCGTCCCGCTGCGGCAACTCAGTGAGCACGTAGCGCAGCCAGGCGAGTGGGTCGACGCCACAGGCGCGGCAAGTCAGCATCAAACTGTAGACCACTGCTGGCCTTGGCTCCGTCGGCGGTGTCGCTGAACAGCCACGATTTTCTTCCGGTGGCAAAAACTCTGATTTCGCGTTCCAGAATGTTGTTATCGATCGGGATCCTGCCGTCGCTGGTGTAGCGTGTCAGGTAATCCCATTGGTTCAGGGTGTAGGAGACGGCGTCGCCGAGCTTGGTATCCGGCACGATCTTCGGCGCGATGGCGTCGAGCCACGCCTTTAGGGCCTTCAGGACAGGCAAGCTGTGCTGTTGGCGGAAACGGCGAATGCAATCAGCCGTCGTCTCACCGGCATCTGGGGTTTTGTCTCTTGCCTGCTTTTCAATCCGGTAGAGCTGCTCGAAGAACCGGAGTGCCTGTTCCGGCGGTCCGCCTCCATTCTTCCGGGTTTTGAGAGCCTCGACGAAGCGCCGTCGTGAATGAGCCATGCATCCGACATGAGTTGCGCCATGCAATGTGCGCCACGCGGTGTAGCCATCGGTCACCAATATGCCGCGGTAGTCACCGAGGAAGGCCTGGGGGTGGATCTGGCCTCGGCCGGGCTGATAATCGAGCAGTACGATTGGCTGGTCACTATCCTCGCCACTGCGATAAGCCCACATATACGATGTGCTGGTGGCCTCCTTGTCCTTTTCCTTCAGGACCTGGACTGTGGTCTCATCGCCATGAATGAGAGGCTTCGATCGCAGCCGCAGTTTCAGAGCGTCATAGATGCGATGCAGATGCTTCTCGCTTGAACCGATGACCCAGTGAGCGAGAGCGCCGCGGCTGATCGGCACGCCGGCCCGCTCAAATGTCTGCGCCACGCGATAGAGCGGTGTGCCATCGACGTATTTGTGGACGAGCGCGAAGGCTAGCGTCGAAGCGGTAGCGATGCTGCCCGGCAGGGGCTGCGTCGGCATCGGTGCGATCACGACGGGTGTGTTGATCCCGGTGCGGTCGCAATGGCGGCAGGCATATTTGAACCGGACGTTCTGCAGGACCTTTGCCTTGACTTCGATATGAAGCTGCTCGGTAACGGCCTCGCCCATGCGATGCATTTGACTATCGCAGCACGGGCAAGCCTTCTGATCGTCGGGAAGGTCATATTCGACACGCTCACGCGGCAGGTCTTCCGGCAGAGGTCTGCGGCCGCGCTTTTTTCCCACGGCGCTCTCGACCGCCGGCAGGCCCGTGTCCGGCAGATCGACAACGTCATCACCGTCGCCGCTGTCATCTTCGTCGGCAGCCTCTTCGGCTTCGTTGAAGAGGCGATCAACGTGCTTTTCGCTGCGGGGTGCAAAGCGATGCAGCTTTGCAAGCGCCAACTCCTCCTCAAGCTTGACGACCCGCTGCCAGAGCGCTTCCTTTTCGGCTTTGAGCGCAGCGATTTCGGCAGCATTGGCTGCCAATTGCGCCATCAGTTCTGCAATGCTCGGTTCGCCGGTGCGAGTCATCAGATTCTTGAATCTGAACCGCCCCTGCGCGTCAATCGCTATTCGCCATCCTCAGCCGGCGATCTGATACTGCCGCACCGGATGGCGGATCATCGCATCGATATCGATGCCGTCGAGAATCCAGTGGAGCTGTTCTGTCGTCAGCACAACGACCGGCACCTCGCGGCGGGGCCATCTGAACTTGTCCTCGGTCAACCGCTTCAGGATCAGCACAAAGCCGGACCGGTCGAAGAACAAAAGCTTCACCCGGTCACGACGGCGATTGCAAAAGGCAAAAACCGCAGGAGCAAAGGGATCCAGCGCCATCGTCTCCTGGACCAGGACAGCAAGGCTGTTGATGCCGGCCCGAAAGTCGATCGGCTCGCGATGCAGGTAAACCTTGAGATCAGCGCCAAGTCTGAACATGACCCAGCGCTCCGATGATTGCCGTCAATGCATCTACGTCACCGCATTCCAACGTCAGCTTCACGCCGTTCGGCAGTGACGCGCTCACCTTCGCTGGAGAGGGCAGCGGCCGGTTCCTCTCTGCTTTCCGAGGCAGCTCTTCACCAAACTCAAACTCGTCGCTGGCCGCGGTGATTTGCACCGGAATAAAAGACGATGTCGAAGACGGCGGCGACGCAAGGGGCTGGGTATGTTTCCGTATCCACTTCCAAACGAGGTTCGCGTTGACCCCGTGTTCGCGCGCGAGTTTCGATACCGATGCGCCAGGTTCAAGGCAGGCCGCAATAAGGCGGTCTTTCGAACTTTGATCGAAACGGCGTCTCCCATTCCGACCGACCAGCCGCACGGCAAGTTTTTGACCTTCTTCCATCACTTGGTGTCCACCTATTTTGGTGGACACCTCATGCCAAAGCTCACTCAATTGCAGAAGGTGCGGGGAAAATCGCGCTTTCCTTCATTCGAAGCCCCATGAGGTGAACAACAGCTCGGATCGGCCTGCTTGCTGGAATGATCATAGTCCGCTCGCACAGAGCTATGGTGGCCCATTTTGCGCGTCCGCCATTAGAGTCCGGAGCCGGGGCAGTTGTTGGGCGGACACCTGCCCCTTTTTCACCGATCACACCGGATTATCTTCGGATTACAGAGGATAGGGCGAACGCAGTCAGTGTGTCGCGCACGCCGGGCATCTCGGCGATCAATTGCCAAATCTGCCGGATGCGGTCGGCCTCGGGGGACTCGACCCGCACGAGGAGATCGAAATCACCGGTCATAACGTCGCAAGCAACGACTTCTGGGATCTTTCGTAGCGCCTGAACGACTTCGCCGCCCCGCATGCGATCGTGCCGATAGACGAAAATCAATGCGGTTGTGACGTTTTGGCTATTCCCTCCATCCCCGGTGAGGATTGTATATCCCTTGATGAAGCCTTCTCGTTCGAGACGTTCGATTCGCACCCGCACGGCGTTGCGAGAAAGGTTCACCTTCGCCGACAAATCCGCGTGCGAGATACGGGCGTTGGCCTTCAATTCGACAAGTATCTGTTCGTCAGTTCGATCGAGAAGATATTTCATGGATATTGAGCTGGGCCGCTTAACCTAGAATGTCGGGGGTTACGGACCGATAAGCTAACACGGCGATTTCCGGTAGTAATGTTCTTTCCTTCTTGCTCGAAAATCGCCTTGATGTCGAAGCCATTATGAACCCTGGCAGCGCCTTTTTTTCCGCATCAGTCAGGCTGCGGACTCCCTGATACCCCTGCAGCAGCGCTCGCGCCCGCTCTTTGTTCAGCTCTCCATTGATCTCGCCGGCCCAACCGACAAGCGCATCAGCAAGCTCCGACACCAGCGAGTCCTCGTGCCGAAGCCTGAAATTGATGACCCCGCTGACGTCTTCTCCGAGGAAAAAGACGTTCTCCTGGACCAATGCGCCATGAATTGCGCCAGTGGGAAGATCCGTCGATTTGCACTTCGCTTTTCGTTCTAAGACAGTGTGCATTTCAGCCATCACGCGGCCCAGACTGAGGCATTTTGCCGGGTTTGCAAATGTGGGTGAGGCGCCGGGTACGAAGCTGACGATGGCAACCAATCGACCTGCGGCCCGAGACGTGGCGTGGCCGTCGACAGTGCGTAGCGGCTTCGGGCAGGGGACGCCATGTCGATAAAGCGCCTCCATAGTTTCGAAGGCCCTTTCCAGATCTGAAGGTTGGGCTCCGTTCTCGAATAGTGTTACGATGAATTCGCCTTCCCTCGTCCGAAACAGATAGGTCGTCTCGCAGTCGCCGTCCGCGATGCCAATCACCGACAGAAGCGACGTCAAGCCATAAGCCGCGGTAATGAGTTGGCGATCTTCGTCAGAAAGCTCAGTAAAAACAGCCATTTCAACCCCTTATGTGGCCGATGCACGCATCAGAAATTTGCGAAGGCCGCGCTACCTTCAAAGAGCTCTTCAACTTGACCGGAGGCTAGGATGCCTTCCTCTTCCACGACCTGCCGCAGCCCCCGCTTTTCGGTCAGGGCTTTCTTGGAAAGCTGGGCTGCCTTACTGTAGCCGATTAGCATCGCCAACGGTGTCGCTAGGACAAGAGACTGATCGAGGAGGTCCTTGCAACGGTCGACATCAACTTCAATGCCAGCGACGCACCGCTGCTTAAAAATTTCCATGCCCCGCGTCAACATCCGCATGGACTGTAGGATGTTGAGGATGATTACCGGCTCCATCGCATTGAGTTGCAACTGCCCCGCACTTGCCGCCAGGGTGACAGTAAGATCATTTCCGATAACCTGAAATGCGATTTGGTTCATCATTTCCGGAATGACGGCGTTGACTTTGCCGGGCATGATCGAGGAACCGGCCTGTACAGGCGGAAGTCGGATTTCTCCCAAGCCGCCCCTCGGCCCACTGCTCAAGAGCCGCAGATCATTGCAGACCTTTGTCAGCTTCACAGCCATCCGCTTGAGGACACTTGAGATGGAAACGAAGCCACCGGTGTCGGACGTGGCCTCAATCAGATTTCGAGCTCGGATGAGCTGGATACCGGAAATCTGTGTGAGGTGGGCGCAAGCCGCGGCTGGAAAGCCGCGGGGGACGTTGATCGAAGTTCCGATCGCGGATCCGCCGAGATTAACCTCTTTCAACAGCCCGGAAGCGGACTGCAGTTGGTTGATATCTTCGTCGATCAGCTCGGCGAACGCATCAAATTCCTGCCCGACTGTCATTGGGACGGCGTCCTGCAACTGAGTGCGGCCGACCTTCAGCACAGTCGCATATTCATTCGCCTTGGCGCGGAATGCTTCGCGCAGCCCGACCTGGGACTCGATCAACCCTTCGCAAGCACGAAGAATGGTCAGACGCAGCGCGGTCGGATAGACATCGTTTGTCGACTGGGACAAGTTCACTTCATCGTTCGGATGAAGCTTGTCATAGTCGCCCACATTCGCACCGAGCTTCAAGAGCGCCAGGTTCGCAACAACTTCATTCACGTTCATGTTGGTGGACGTTCCGGCGCCACCCTGCATCATATCGACCGGGAAGTTCTCATCAACGCATTTCAACTCGATGAGCTCATCGCAAGCCTCTGAGATCGCCGACGCTTTCTCCGCTGACAGAAGGCCAAGCTCGGCGTTTGCACACGCGGCCGCTTTCTTGACCATAGCCATAGACTGAATGAGTTCGGGGAAGTCTTTCAGGCGAAGGCCTGAAACGGTGAAGTTGAGCTCGGCTCGCCGCGTATGGACACCGTAGAGAACGTCACCGGGGATAGGGAGGGGGCCGATCAAATCGGTCTCTATGCGTTCAATTCCCATTCACCGCTCCCCTAGTCCAGAATTCCGGCGTGGCGCATGGCATGAGTGATAACCTCTTTGACAGGCTGGCTCACCTCCACGAGGGGGAGGCGGAGGTCACCGCGGATCTTCGAGAGTTGCGCCAGCGCGAATTTCACCCCAGCCGGGCTGGTCTCGAGGAATAGCGCGCGATGCAGGGGCATCAGTCGATCTTGAAGAGCCAGTGCTGCCGCGAAGTCGCCTTTCAGGCATGCCCGCTGGAAGTCTGCACACAGCCGGGGAGCGACGTTCGCGGTCACGGAGATACAACCGTGGCCGCCGTGGGCCATGTAACCCAGCGCCGTGCCGTCTTCGCCGGTGAGAAGATTGAACTCATTGCCGCAGGCCATACGCTCCAGCGACGGGCGCAAGAGATTGCCTGTCGCGTCCTTGACACCCTTAACGTAGGGACAATCTCTAAAAATCCGGGCAAGCGTTTCGACTTCAATATCGATCACGCTCCGACCCGGGATATTGTAGACAATGATCGGAGCCGTAGCTTCAGCGTCGATGGCCTTGAAGTGCTGATAGATTCCCTCTTGGGTGGGTTTATTGTAGTAGGGCGCGACGATCAGCAAACCGTCCGCGCCGGCCTCCTGTGCGTGCCGCACGAAGCTGATCGCTTCCTCCGTGCTGTTGGAGCCGGCGCCAGCAATCACCGGAACGCGACCGTTCGCTGCCGCGACCGCGAGTTCCACGACTTGCTTGTGTTCGGCATGGCTGAGGGTCGGGCTTTCCCCCGTTGTTCCGCAGGGGACGAGCCCTGACGTGCCTTCGGCGATCTGCCATTCAATGAGGCTGCGGAGGGCAATCTCATCGACTTTCCCATCGGCAAAAGGGGTGACAAGGGCAGTGATGGATCCGTTGAACATCTTGACTTCCAAAAACGACGATGGGTTCAAATTGGCGCCGGCGCCGGCGATCAGTGCTGCAGCGACGTGATGCAGACGACCTTCGGCTGGGTCATGTCCTCATAAGCAAAGCGAACGCCTTCGCGCCCCATGCTGCCGTATTTGAATCCGCCAAACGGCATTGCGTCGAACCGATAGTCGGACGACTGGTTGATCATGACACCGCCGGCATCGATCCGCTTGGCGGCCTCCAGAGCACTGGCAAGATCGTTGGTAAAGATCCCGGCATGGAGGCTATATTCCGGCGTGTTAGCCAACTCTATTGCCTCTTCAAGTTCATCGAACGGCTGCAGCATGACGACCGGGGCGAAGACTTCCTCATTCAGGACGTCGCACGTGGCCTGCACGTTTTCCAGGACGGTCGGGGGATAGAGTGTGCCTGCTGGCTTGTGACCGCAAAGCAGCGTCGCGCCGGCAGCAATTGCTCGTTCCACCATGGCGGCGGCGCGGTTCACCGCACGTTCGGAGATCATCGGACCCATGTCAGTCTCAGCGTTCATCGGATCGCCGGTCTTCATCCGGACGGTTTGGGCCACGAACTCGGTCTTGAAGTGTTCATAGACCGAGCGTTGCACCAGAATCCGCTGCGTTCCGATGCAGTTCTGGCCAGCCGCCCAGAAGGCGCCTGACACACAATCTTCCACGGCGGCCTGAACATCGCTGTTTTCCATCACGATAACCGGCGCATTGCCACCGAGATCCATTGCGAGCTTCTTGATGCCTGCAGATCTCGCAATGGCCTCGCCCGTGACAAATCCCCCTGTAAAGGAGATCATGCGAACGTCTTTTGCCGAGACAAGTGCCTTGCCCAGGTCGGCGCCGCCGACAGCGACCGTGATGACCTCTTCCGGCAAGCCGCTTTCGATCAAGACCTCTACCAACTTGATGGCGGAGAGAGGCGTAAGCTCCGACGGCTTCAGCAGTACCGCGTTTGCGCCGGCAACGGCGGGGCCAAGCTTGTGGGCCACGAGATTGAGCGGGTCGTTGTAAGGCGTGATCGCGGCGATGATCCCTAGCGGCGCCCGGGTATACCAGCCCTGACGAGATTCCGAGCCAGCATAGGCATCAAACGGAATGACTTCGCCAGCATTGCGCTTGGCTTCTTCGGCGGAGAGCTTCAGTGTGTTGACACAACGTGTCGCCTCCTTGCGGGCCTGGGCAATTGTCTTCCCCGCCTCCTGAACGATCAGGAGCGCAAACTCCTCCTTGCGTTCTTCGATGGTGGCTGCGGCCCTTTCGAGAATTGCAGAGCGCTGGTGGCGGGGGAGCGACCGGGCAATCTGCGCGCCGCGCCTGGCGCGTTCGAGTAACAGGTCCACAGCCTCGGCACTGGTCTCTGGGATTGCGCCGACAAAGCTTCCATCGAACGGATTAGTGACGATGATCTCCTTGGAAGAGGCGGGTTTCAAGGCGAGACCGGGCATCACGCGGCCTCCTTCGCGAAATTTGCCGACTGCGCATTGTGTATAGCCACGATGTCGGACAGCAGCGCGTAGGCGGTTTCGACTCGACCGGCGCCCGGGCCACTCATTGTGACTGGGCCGAGAAGCTCTGTGTTCAGCGATACCGCGTTGGTGGCGCCATTGACGCCGGTGAGCGGATGTCCGAGGGCAAGCTGTTTGGGCGCGACACTGCCGGTTATCGTCCCGTCGGCATTGCGAACTGCTGACCCGACCAGTTTCCAACGCCTTCCAGTCTTGGCAGCTGCTTGAATGTCGGAGGGAGAAAGCTTGGAGATGCCGTTGCAGGAGACATCCTCGGGCTTGAGATTTGCTCCCAGCAGCTCATTTGCTAAGATCACGACTTTCAGGCGAACGTCGAAACCCTCGACATCGGCGGTCGGATCGGCTTCGGCATAGCCCAGCGCCTGCGCTTCCGCGACGGCGCTGGCAAAGTCGAGACCCTCCTCCATGCGGCCGAGGACGAAGTTCGACGTGCCGTTGAGGATCCCTTCGAACCCTTTCACCTCTGCGCCGGCAAGGGTCTTCTCTGCCATCCTTATGACGGGCGTGCCGCTCATGACGGAGCCCTCATACTCGAAATGAACGCTGTTCGCCTTGGCAAGGGCCTTCAGTTCCCGAGCAGCGATTGCGACAGGCCCCTTGTTCGTGGTGACGACGTGCTTGCCCGAGTTCAGAGCCCAGCGGCAGTGCGAAACCGCCGGTTCGCCGTCCATCGGGTTCGTAAATGTCGCCTCTACGACGATGTCGGCAGGCGCCGTCTTGATGATGGCTTCGTTATCGGCCTCGGCATTGCCGCCGGAGAGCCGGCCAAAACCGCCTTTCGCGAAATTCGCCTCCACGAGGGTTTTGGCATCCAGGCCATTCGGCGAAATGACGGAGCCCAGATGGAGATCGCTGACCGCAACGATGTTCAGGCGGAAACCAAGGTCCCGTTCCCACAGTGGATTCTTTATGGCGATGAGCTCGGCCAAAGCCCGGTTGACGCCACCAAATCCGATTAGGGCAATATTGTAGATCTTCATGTGGTTTCCTCCGATGAGCGATTTATGCGCATATCATCAGATGCAAATCGCTCAGTCGGAACGGGACAAATAGACCAATCTGCCGTGCATTTTGCTCATGATGCTGACCGCTTGCCCGTCCAGTCCGGCCCCAGCGCGCGGCGGGATAGGTGGTTCGTGCGAAGAAACCGGCTCGCCCCAGCAATACGTCGAAGTGGCAATCTTTGCGCAAAGTGGACGCGTCTGAGCGGCTGTCTGCGGAAACCTCAGGAAAAGTGATCAAAGTCGATCGGAACTGAAAAGCCAGTCTTGACGCGGTCCATGACCACCATTGTCTTGAAGCCTTTGATATCGGGATTTTCATAGAAGAACTTGCGGGTGAAGACCTCATAGTCCTCCATGCTCTCGGCAGTGACGATGAGGACGAAATCCGCATCTCCCGTTACATAGTAGCCGTTCATTACTTCCGGCGTCTGCCGGATCGATTGTTTGAACCGATCGACGATGTCGGCTCTTTCGCGCTCAAGCGTGACCAGTACAAGCATTGCGATCGGTCGGCCGACAGATTTGGGTTTCACAACCGCAACCTCCGCCTCAATCACTCCGGCCTCGCGCAGCCGCTTGAGGCGCCGCTGCACCGCAGTGGCCGAAAGACCGACCATCGCACCGAGCTCCTCGCTGCTGTGCCTGTTATGATTCTGCACAATGTTGAGAAGACGAGCATCTAGTCGATCGAGCTGCATTTGGAAACTCCGCAGGATTTCGTCATTTATCGCGCCTAAAAAGCAGGATTTCCTCGTCAGAGCAACACCTACGTCGGAAATGAGCGTCTCAGTGCTTCTACGCTTCACAGACAAGACAGAGGCGACAGAGACGTTCAGCCCACGATGACCTCGCTGCATGAGGAATTGAGAAATGACCAATATTGCTGAAATAGCTGAGATGGATCGCAGGACCGTTCTGCATCCATTCACCTACCTTAAAAATTACGCCGCCGGGGAGACCGATCCTACCATCGTCGAGACTGGAAAAGGCGTTCGTATCCGCGACGCATCCGGCCGGGAATATCTGGACGGGTTTGCGGGCCTCTACTGCGTGAATGTCGGCTACGGCCGGACCGAAGTCGCCGAAGCGATCGCCCGGCAGGCCTACAAGCTTGCCTATTACCATTCCTACGCCGGACACACGACCGAGGAGCTCGCACGACTTTCGGATCGACTGGTGCGAATGGCGCCAGGCAATATGTCCAAGGTCTTCTACGGGCTGTCCGGTTCGGACGCGAACGAGACGCAAGCGAAGATCGTCTGGTATTACAACAATCTTCGCGGGAAAGCGCAAAAGAAGAAGATCATCTCGCGTGAGCGTGGCTATCATGGCTGTTCTGTGGTTTCCGGTTCCATGACGGGCTTGAGCTTTTACCACGATCATATGGATCTACCGGTTTCGGGGATTCTGCGTACCGGCCTGCCGCATTTCTATCGCGGCGCGATACCTGGCGAGACCGAAGAAGCCTTTTCACAGCGTCGCGCTGATGAATTGGAAGCGCTTATTCTCGCCGAAGGGCCGGACACTGTCGGCGCCTTCATTGCGGAGCCGGTCCTTGGAACGGGAGGCATTACACCGCCGCCGGCAGGATACTGGCCGAAAATCCAAGCTGTGCTGAAGAAGTACGACGTACTGCTGATTGCCGACGAGGTGGTCTGCGGGTTTGGCCGCACCGGTGCCATGTTCGGTTCGGATCTCTACTGTATGAATCCCGATCTGATCACCGTCGCCAAGGGCTTGACCTCAGCCTATGTGCCGCTGTCGGCGGCCATCGTTTCGCAGAAAGTCTACGAGGTCATGGAGGAGGCGACGCCGCGTGTGGGCTCCTTCTCACACGGTTACACCTATTCCGGTCATCCGATCGGCGCTGCGGCCGCGAACGCAGTGCTTGATATCGTCGAGCGTGAAAATCTGGCCGGACAGTCCGCGACGAAAGGCGCTTATCTTTTGCAACGGTTGAAGGCAGAGTTTGATCAGAACCCGATCGTCGGGGAAGTTCGTGGCGTCGGCATGCTTGCTGCCATCGAGTTCGTTTCCGATCGCGGTACCCGGGCTTCGTTCGATCCGGGCCTGAAAGTCGGCGCGCGCATCTCCCAAGCCGCTCGAAATCGCAACCTCATTGCGCGCGCAATGCCGCATGGAGACATTCTGGGCTTTGCACCACCACTCGTGATGACGGAAGCGGAAATCGACGAAATGGTTGCGATCGCAAGGGCTGCCGTTGACGAGGTGCTGCGGGAGCTGGACTCCCAGGGATTGGTGGCGGGATAACGAATGGGCACTCGTCTGAGGCTTTGCGCATGAACGCAATTCTAAAGGTTCACGAACTTACAAAGACGTTTGGATCGACGAAGGTGCTGGATGGTATCAGCTTCGACATGAGACAAGGTGAGGTCATTTCTCTGATCGGGTCGTCCGGATGTGGAAAAAGCACCGCACTTCGCTGTATCAACTTTCTGGAGACGCCTACATCAGGTCGGATCGAGTGCATGGGCCAGTCCGTCTCCGTCGTCAATGACGAGCGCGGCCGTAGTCAGATCGTCAACGGTCGCGATATCAGGAACCTTCGCAGACACATCGGCATGGTGTTCCAGAACTTCAATCTCTGGCCTCACCTGAGCGTCCTGTCCAACGTGACCGAGGCACTCGTTTGGGTGCTGAAACTCGGGAAGAAAGACGCCGAAGAGGTTGCGCTCTCGGCCTTGTCGAAAGTCGGCATGGCGAGCTTCCGCAACCGCTATCCGCAACAGCTTTCGGGCGGGCAGCAACAACGCGTCGCGATTGCGCGCGTTCTGGCAATGAGACCAAAACTGATGCTGTGCGATGAGCCGACATCTGCACTGGACCCCGAACTCGTGGGCGAAGTGCTGAAAGTCATAAGGGCGCTGGCGGAAGCGGGGGCTACCATCCTCCTCGTCACGCATGAAATGCGGTTCGCACGGGATGTGTCGAACCGGATGATATTCCTGCAAAACGGCCGCCTTGAGCAGGATGACGAACCGAAGGAATTGTTTCGAAATCCCGCGACGGAAGGGGTGAAGCGGTTTCTATCGACAGTGATGGCGGCCAACGCCTGAAAACCGCACTACAACGAAAACCATAAGGGGTAACAATCATGATCAACAGCAATCTCATCAAGTCAGCATTCACGACCAGCCTTCTCGTCTGCGCACTGGCGACGGGCGCGTCGGCAAAGGACGGCGTTCTGCGCATCGGGACGGAGGGCGATGCGCCGAAGTTCAGCATGGCCGATCCGAGCGGCACGGTAACCGGTTTCGACGCCGATATCGCCAACGGCATCTGCGCCGAGCTGAAACTGAAGTGTGAATTCGTCGTACAGACATTCAGCTCGCTGGTGCCTTCGATGGACAGCGATCGCTTTGACGTCATCATTTCCGGCCTCGGTATCACCGCCGAACGTCAGAAGAAGATCGACTACTCCATCCCCTATGCGACAACACCACTCTATTTCGCTGTCGCCAAGGACTCCCCGCTTGCAGGTCTCAAGAGCCTCGCCGAAATCGAGAAGGCTCTCCAGGGCAAGAGTGTCGGCGTCGTCACCGGGACGACCTACGCCAGGTTCATTGAGAAGCGGCTGAACGGCGCCGATCTTAAGACATACGACGCCGTCACGCAGCTGACCGCCGATCTCGCGAGCGGCCGTATTGACATCGCCTTCGCGGATTCTCCGACATGGATGGATTTTCTCGCAACGCCTGACGGCGCCAACTTCACCAGAATCGACCTGAAAATCATGGCCATGGACGACCCAGACGTCCTTGGCCATGGCATGGGAGTCGGGATGCGCAAAGGCAATACCGAGCTCAAGACCAAGGTTGATGCCGCCCTCTGCAAGATGATCAACGATGGCAAGGTCAAGGAAGCATCGATGCATTGGTTCCAGGACGACTACACGATTCCCTGCAAAAAGTGATCGTTTCGAACATGAAGCCTGCCTTGGCACGGGCCAAGGCAGGTCACGGGGATTGTGTCCATGTTGGGTGACCTTTGGGTGTTGATGGTGGAGCAAAGTTGGGCGCTCGCTCTGCTGAAAGGAAGTGTCGTCACGATCGCGATCGGTTTGATCGGAATGACATGCGGTTTTCTGGTTGCAACGCCCTTGGCCATCATGCGCTGGCGGAAGGTCAAGGTCGTTTCGCAACTGGTCGACGGGTACAGCATTCTTGTTCGTGGCGTTCCGGGCTTGTTGGTCATCTATCTCCTGTTTTTCGGGTCGATCGAGTGGGTGAAGGCGATTACGGCTGCGTTCGGCTACCAGGACTCGGCTGATAACGCATACCCCTATATCATCGGGGTAATCGCGATTGCCGTCATCTCGTGCGCCTATTCGATCGAAGTCATCCGGGGTGCGCTTCAGGCGGTGCCTTACGGTCTGCTGGAAGCCGCTCAGTCGCTCGCGTTGCCAAGAGGTGTAACGTTTATGCGCATCACGTTCCCACTGGCACTGCGACTGGCGCTTGGCGGGATCAACAACGTCTGGCAGATGACGATCAAGGACACGTCGCTCGTCTCGGTCGTCGGCTTACAGGAATTGATGAGGACGGCTGCCATCGGTGCGGGAATCACACGATCCCCGCTGCTTTTCTACTGTATCGCTGCGGCGCTCTTCTTCTGCATGACCGCAGTCAGTCAAACCGCGTTTTCCAGCGCAGAACGTGCGCTCGACCGCGGCTTCCGAGGACGCTGACATGGATCTTGGGATAATTGCGTATGCCGTTCCGTTCCTTGTCATAGGTGCCAAGACGACCTTGCTGATCGCCGTATTCGGCGTCGGTATTGGGCTTCCCTTTGGTGTCGCCGTCGGGCTCGCGCGCTGCTCGAGAAGCCAGGCATTGCGCCGCGTTTGCGACGCTTACTGTGCGATCTTCCGCGGCACGCCTATGCTGGTGCAGGTCTTCGTCATCTATTACGGCTTGGCCCAGGTGAGTTTTATTCGTCAGAATCCGTTTCTGTGGTGGATGATTGGAGACGGGTTGAGCGCTGCGGTCCTTGCCGTGGTGCTCAACACAGGTGCCTACACAGCCGAGATTTTCCGCACGGCTTTCCTCTCCCTGCCCAAAGGACTTATCGAGGCGGCAGAAGCCTGCGGCATGCACCCGTGGCATGTCTTTAGGAGGGTGAAATTTCCCCTTGCGGTGCGCCAGGCGCTTCCGGCCTATAGTAGCGAGGCAGCGATCATCGTAAAGGAATCCAGCCTCGCATCCACGATTACCGTTCTGGAAATCACCGGATATGCGAAGCGGCTCATGAGCGAGACGTTCGCGATCATGGACATCTTCATCATCACCGCAGCGTTCTATCTCACCATAAATATCGTCGTCTTGACGGGTTTGAAACTCCTCGAACGGCGCCTTTCGCTTGCCCGATAAACAGATCCAAGAAAGGTCTTCCAATGTCCAAACTCACTTTCGTCGATTGCGGCAACCTGCCTCAACCGCGTAAGGGCCAGCCCGCGCCTGAAAGCCTTGTCGAGGGTAATCCGCAGTTTCTTTCCTGGGACATTGCGCAGACGGCCGACGGCGTCGTTCGCTCCGGCGTCTGGGAAGCGACGCCCGGCGCCTACCGCTCGATCAAGGGCGAAACTTTCGAATTCTGTGTCATTCTTTCGGGCGTGTCCGAACTGATCGAGGATGGCTGTGAGCCGCGGCGCATCGTTGCCGGCGACGCTTTCGCCATGCATCCGGGTTTCGTCGGAACCTGGAGGGTGATCGAAACGACGCGCAAGCTCTGGGTTTGCCGAGACTAAGTCAAAATCAATTGAAATCCTCTATCCGGAACTTAAGCTCTCATGGCCCAGGCTCAAGCGCATCCCATTAAGTCCACGCCCTACTGGTGGGAGGACAGCACATTTCCCGCCCTGCCAGCGCGGAACCTCGAGAAGACGTGCGACGTGGCGATCGTTGGAGGAGGGTACACGGGTTTGTCGGCGGCCCTCGAGCTTGCCCGTGCCGGTAAGCATGTCCAGCTGTTTGACCGTCAAGCCCTTGGCCTCGCGGCATCGGGCCGCAATGGAGGCATGGCCAGCGGAAGCATCCGCCCGGGGCGCAAGGATCTGGTCAGGCGGTTCGGGCAGGAGAGGGCGCAAGCCATTCTCCTGGAAGGTAAGGCGGCGCGAGAGGATCTCTGGCGCTTCCTCAGAGATGAGAACATCGAATGCGATTTCTCGCTGTCTGGCGCCTTCAGCGGGGCCATGACGGTTGATCAAGCCGACGAACTCCGTCGTCAGGCAGAGTTTCTGCATCAGAATCTCGGCATCGAGGCATATCCGGTGGAAAGGGCCGATGTTCCGAAGTTCATCGGAACCGACCTTTATGTCGGAGGCCTTGTGCGCAATGACATCGGTGGGCTGCAGCCGGCCAAGCTTCTTGCGGCCATGATCGATCTGGTAAGTTCATCGTCGGCGATCATACATGAAAATACCGCAGTCCTTGGATCGAAAAGCGAGGCCGAAGGCGTGCGAATTCAAACGCAGCGCGGAGAGGTTTTCGCCAGAAAACTTCTTGTCTGCACTGATGGCTACACCGACGGTTTCGACCCGTGGCTCCGTCGCCGCCTTGTTCCTGTCCGCAGCAGGATAATCGCGACTGAACCGCTCGACAGAGAGGTGATAGATCGGCTGATGCCGCCACGCCTGATGTATGGCGACCTGCGTAAGCTCAGCTACTATTATCGACCATCGCACGACGGATCTCGGATCTTGTTCGGCGGACGCGACGGCACGACCGAAGGAGACTCCGCCGCTCCGATTGCACATCTGCAAAGCGAACTTGCGCGACTTTTTCCCGAACTCGCAGGAATAGGTCTTACGCACAGCTGGTTCGGCTATGTCGCCATGAACCGCGACATGATCCCGCGCATGTTCTCCCGCGGAAATACAGTCTATGCGACCGGCTATTGCGGCTCCGGTGTCGTATGGGCCAGATGGCTGGGCAAGAAGGCGGCGTTCAAGATCCTCGGTGACCCGGAACAATCGCGTTCAGCGTTCGATTTCGATGCCGCTCCGAGGGCCGTGCCATTCTTCAAGGGCAAACCCTGGTTCATTCCTATCGTTTACTCGATGTATGCGCGGCACGACAGGAAGATGCTCCTCAGACGCCTGAAGGGCTGAGGTTCAGATGCCATACTCGTTTCTGCAAGTCCGCCACGGCACCGAAAAAGGTTCGTGCCGTCCGCTTGCAATCAAGCCCCTGCGTTGGCGCTATGCGCAGCAGACAACAACTGGCAGAGGCCGGAGCTAAGGTGAACAGACATGATTAGTCTGGAAACGATCGAGCAGGCGCGCGAGCGCATCAGCAAGCACATCCGCATCACGCCTATCGTCATGTCGGCGGCACTGTCCGAACTGGCCGGGACGCAGGTCAGCCTGAAGCTGGAGCATCGCCAGTTGACCGGAAGCTTCAAGCTTCGTGGAGCAACCAATGCCGTGTTGCAGCTCACCCAATCCGAGCGGGATAGAGGCGTTGTTGCGGCTTCCACCGGCAATCACGGACGCGCTCTGTCCTATGCCGCCGGCGCGATTGGCTCTCGAGCGACCATTTGCATGTCGCACCTCGTGCCGGAAAACAAGGTGTCCGAAATCCGCCGGCTCGGCGCTCGCGTCCGGATCGTCGGGTCATCCCAAGATGAAGCGCAGGTTGAGGTTGATCGTCTCGTCGCGGAGGAGGGCCTCAGCATGATCCCCCCCTTTGATCACTCCTGGATCATCGCCGGCCAGGGCACCGTCGGACTTGAAATCGTCGAGGCGATGCCTGACGTCGCCGCGGTTCTTGTTCCCCTATCCGGAGGCGGTTTGGCAGCAGGTGTCGCGGCGGCGGTCAAGACGGTGCGCCCGGATGCCAAGGTAATCGGTATAACTATGGAAAGGGGAGCGGCGATGAAGGCTAGCATCGACGCGGGGCACCCGGTCCAGGTCGAAGAACATCGAAGTTTCGCCGATTCGCTCGGCGGCGGCATCGGTTTGGCCAATGCCTGGACGTACCCGATGTGCAAAACCCTCCTCGACGACGTGGTGCTCGTCGGCGAGCGCGAGATAGCCACTGGCATACGTCACGCCTATGCGTGTGAGCGTGAGATAATTGAGGGTGCTGGGGCAGTCGGCATTGCTGCGCTGCTCTCAGGTAAACTGGCGCAGGTTGAAGGCCCGATCGTCGCCATTCTTTCAGGCGGTAACATTGACATGGCGTTGCACATGAAGGTGGCCAGCGGCCTTGACACAATTGATGAGGGAGGCTGATGCCAAAAATAAGGATATTGACCGAGTCAGAGCTTCGAACCATCGTTCCGCTCGACATGGATGCGGTGGATTGCGTTGAAAACGCCTTCCGCGCATTGGCCCTGGAAAACGCGGTTCAGATGCCGCCGATTTTGCGCCTCGACGTGCCCCACAGCAGGGGCGAAGTCGATGTGAAGACGGCTTATATTCATGGTTTGAGCAGCTTTGCTATCAAGGTCAGCCCTGGTTTCTTTGATAATCCGAAGATCGGGCTTCCGAGCACTAATGGTCTGATGGTCTTGCTGTCGAGCAAAACCGGCTTGGTGGAAGCTCTCTTGCTTGACAATGGCTACCTCACCGACGTTCGCACAGCGGCCGCTGGCGCTGTCGCGGCAAACCATCTGGCACGGAAGGACGCGTCGATCGCAACGGTCTTCGGAGCGGGCGTTCAGGCCAGGCTGCAACTCGAAGCCCTCATGCTGGTGAGACCTATTCGAGAGATCCGCGTTTGGGCGCGTGATTATCGGCGGGCGCAAGCGCTTGTTGAGCAGCTCGGAGCAAGACAAAATCTTTCCATTTCCGCATTTGAGGATCCGCGAAGCGCGATCGCCGGGTCACAGATCGTCGTCACGACGACACCTGCCGACCGACCGATTGTCGATGCCTCGTGGCTCGAACCCGGACAGCACCTGACCGCCATGGGTTCGGACGCAGAACATAAGAACGAGATCGACCCCATCGCTATCAAAGCGGCAGATGTTTACGTGGCTGACAGCCTCAAGCAAACGCGAAGACTTGGTGAATTGCGCCATGCCATCAACGCAGGTCTCGTCGCAAGTGATGCTGATTTTCCGGAACTAGGTCAGGTCGTTGCGGGCGCCAGACCGGGCCGCAAAAGTGCGTCGGACATCACCATAGCCGATCTCACGGGGACCGGTGTTCAGGATACCGCTATTGCCACGCTGGCATTTGCGCGCGCCGAAGAACGAAGTGCCGGCACGTTCTTTGAAAGTTGATGCTGGTCGGCTCGTTGCCGCCGAGGCCTCAGCAACCCGACCGCCGATTCGGCGGCCATAGGTCTGCATTGGGGCCGTTCACGCTGCAGTGGAGACGGTCCCCCTAGCTCAGAATGTGTGGCGCCTGCGCCTCATACGCCACGCTGCCATTGCCAGGAGTCTACCCGAACGAGCACGTCTGCGCGTCGCCTTGAGAAAGTTTGGCCCCCCAAAAGGAGAGCCGTCATGGGAGAGGCCTTTGACCTCGCCTCTTAACCTACCCGATCCCCCGGAGCCTGACAGCTCTGACGAATCCAGGCGAACCGACCCACCTCCATAGCTGCTCTCATGACGCAGCATAGAAATCTTCTTGGATGGTGGCGAGGAGCCAAGACACGAATTGATCGATTCCAGCCGTCCTTCTCGCCAGCGCGGAACGAATAACGCCGTAATGAGAACCATCAGGGTGAAAGCCGAGTGGTGCGGTCAGGCGGCCTTTGCGGATATCGTCAATGGCAATAATCTTTGGGCACATGGCCACACCAAGACCGCTGGCTGCGGCCTCAACCATCAAGAAGTGATGGTCAAGAAAGCGCGTCGAACGCGGCTTCGGCGCGTCCGGATTGGCGGTGGACCACTTCTGCCATCCATCCGGCCGGGTCTTTGCAGCAAGCGCGACATAACCGCCGGCAGCAAACCGATCCGTCATGGAAGGGTGCATGACGGGACCGACTTCCTCCTCGATCAACCGTTCGATCTGCCAATCCGCATCGATCGCGAAATCCAGCCTGCGGATCGCAAGGGTGATACGGTCGCGCGCGAAATCGAAACCCCCACCACCGACAGAAAGATGAAAGTCGATTTCGGGATGGCGATCCTGAAATTCCGAGAGGCGCGGGATCAACCATCGCATGGCGACGGATCGTTCGCATGAAACGACGATCGGCGGTGACAGGTTGACTTTGCGGATATCCTCCAGGGCCGCTGAAACGAGCGACAAAGCGTCCGTCGTCGCCTGCGCGAGCCGTGAACCCTCTCCCGTCAGCCTTACGCCACGCCCATCAACTTCCAGCAAACGAATGTCGAGGTGTTCGGAAAGTTTCGAAACGCGCCGGCTGACAGCACCGTGCGTCAAATTTAACTCAGCCGCGGCCGCACGCACGGAACCCAGGCGCGCAACGACCTCAAAGGCACGCAGATCATCGAGAGATGGAATGTCCGAACGTTTCATTGGTGACAAACTATCACCGGTGTGTTTGAAATCATATCAATTTCCATCTCGAAGTACGCAGGTCAGTCGAGGCGGGCGCTCTCCCGAAGCGTTAATTCCATCGAAGACTGCAGCCACACGCTGTGAGGGCGATGAGCAGCATATGTGACGTCACAGGGCGGCAGCCGCTCGCAGACGGGCCGCGAGAGATCGAGCCAAAGATCGTTGTTGCAGGTGGTGGTCAAAGGCAGTTGCAGTGCCGATATGACGCCATAACTCGACGCGGCCAGATCGCATGATTGGTGATCTTCTATCACCATAATCCGTCAATTTATATCGATAGTCCGAGCCTATGCTTTCGTTAGTATGGCCGATACAGCCAAACTGATAGGGTCTCGATCATGCAAACTAATGCTATCCGCCTGGACTTCCGCTCCGATACGGTCACCCGCCCAACCGCGCAAATGCGCGCGGCGATGGCGGCCGCAGAGGTGGGCGACGATGTGTTGGGCGATGATTTCACGGTTAAAGCGCTCGAGACGCGCGTTGCCGAGATGTTCGGCAAAGAAGCGGGACTGCTGCTGCCGACCGGTACCATGGCCAATCTGGCCGCGATCATGAGCCACTGCCAGCGCGGAGAGGAATATCTCTGCGGAAATGAAGCCCATACCTATCTGTGGGAAGCTGGAGGCGCCGCCGTGCTCGGCTCGGTTCAGCCGCAGCCTTTGCCGGTCCGGGCTGATGGGACGATCCGCATCGACGACCTTCACGCGGCCGTCAAGGCGGACGATCCGCATTTTGCGATTACACGACTTGTAACGATCGAGAATACGTTCGTGGGGCGGGTACTGCCGCGAGGTCATCTGGACGAGGTCGTCCAGTTTGCACGGGATCGGAAGCTCGCCACTCATCTTGATGGTGCGCGGATATTCAACGCGGCCGTGGCGCTCGGCGTAGATGTCGCTTGTTTGGCTGAGGGTTTTGATAGTGTGTCGGTGTGCCTCTCAAAGGGGCTTGGGACGCCGCTCGGATCAGTGCTGGTCGGGGATGTCAGGTTGATCGGCCGAGCACGCCGGTGGCGCAAGATGCTCGGCGGGGGGATGCGGCAGGCGGGAATAGTTGCAGCGGCGGGACTGCATGCTCTCGACCACCATGTCCAACGTCTGGCCGAGGATCATGCCAACGCCAAGGCTCTCGCCGATGGATTGTCAGAAATCAAAGGACTGACGGTTAAGCCGCCGCAGTCCAACATGGTGTTCGTTGAGCTCGCGCCCGAACTGGCGACCCGGCTATCCGAGGCACTGCGTGATCGTGGGATCGCAGCAAGTTTTTGGCCCGGTGGGCGGATGCGCTGGGTCACCCATCTCGACGTCGATCGCGTCGCCGTTGACGAGGCTATCGCAGCAGTGCGCGAGGTTACCGAAAGTCGGATATGAAGACCCCGGCGGGTCAAACAGGGCAATGTGCGCACTCGTTCCAAGACTGCCCTATCCGACGAAAGAAGCTGGCCACTTCTGAATCTTAAACGATTTGCTGTTTATGGGGACGGGTCCTGAGCAGCGGACCTCGCCGTTGACCACCGACTAGCGTCACGTCGTTTGAGGCAGTTGCATCAAACGGGAGCCGAGAATTGGCTCATCACTGGCGAGCGGGCGTTTCCGAAAGGCCCGCGTGACGCTTATTCACGTCGACCAAGGAAACTCCTTTCGCAGGCGTTCTCCCTTTAGCTATGAGAGAGTGCCGCCGTTTAGAGCTGCTTTTTCTCACCGCAGCTGGACCGCGGTTTCAGAAGATCGAAAATAATATGCGAAACCAATTTGATCTATATTGACACCAATCACCAAACCAATTGTATATTGATCGCACGATGATCCCGATTGGTAGCGAAATGGTGCTGAACGTGAAAACAACTCCGACACTTGAAACAAGCCATGCCGCCCCTTCGCAGGTGGCTGCAGTGGCATGCAACGCTCCGACCCAACTCTTTATTGGCGGCGAATGGGTTTCGTCAAAGAGTGGCCGAACCTTTGATGTGATCGATCCTTCGGCGGCAGACGCAATTGCCACGGTTTGTGACGGCGACATTCAGGATGCAATGGCCGCCGTCGATGCGGCGGAAAAAGCAGCTGCGTCCTGGAAAGCAACTCCGCCGCGCCAGCGCGCAGACGTTCTGATGAGGTGTTTTCACCTTCTTCTTGAACAAGCTGAGTGGCTGGCGCAGCTGATCACGGTGGAAAACGGCAAGGCGCTTCCCGACGCGAGATCGGAAGTCGCCTACGCGGCCGAGTTTTTCCGTTGGTATGCCGAGGAGGCTGTGAGGGCTCCCGGTGAATTTGGATCATCACCTTCCGGCGCAAACCAGATCATCGTCAGCCATGAGCCGATTGGTATCGCCGTATTGGTAACGCCTTGGAATTTCCCGGCAGCGATGGCGACTCGAAAAATCGCCCCGGCATTGGCAGCAGGCTGCACTTGCATCCTGAAGCCGGCAGCCGAGACGCCTCTGACGGCGCTCGCCATTGGAGAACTGATGCGGCAGGCAGGTGTTCCTGCCGGAGTGGTCAACATCGTTCCCACGAAAAAAGCCGGTCCTGTGGTCAGTGCAATGCTGCATGACAAGCGGGTGCGGAAGCTGTCGTTCACCGGCTCGACCGGCGTTGGGAGAATACTGTTGCGCGAGGCCGCGGACCAGGTCGTTAGCTGTTCAATGGAATTGGGCGGCAACGCGCCTTTCATCGTATTCGACGATGCCGACCTCGAAACGGCGGTCGCAGGCGCAATGGTCGCAAAGATGCGCAACGGCGGTGAGGCTTGTACGGCCGCAAACCGCTTCTACGTTCAAAGAGGAATTTCTGCTGACTTCATTCGGCGCTTCGCGGAGGAGATGGCAGCGCTCAACGTCGGGCCAGGACTGGCACCGGAGACGCAGCTTGGCCCACTGATCACCGATGCTGCGGTGACCAAGGTGGAGCGCCTGGTGGACGACGCGATCGCCAAGGGAGCCCAGCTGGTGACAGGCGGAAGCAGGTTGAGCGGCGAGGGATTCTATTATTTGCCAACAGTTCTCGCCAATGTCTCTCCGGACGCCGAGATACTTCGCGAAGAAATCTTCGGTCCGGTTGCGCCAGTGATCGTGTTTGACACCGAGGACGAGGTCGTCGATCTGGCCAACGACACCGAATACGGGCTTGTATCCTATATCTTCAGCCGAGACCTCAAGCGTGTGCTTGCGGTCGCCGGCAGGCTGGAAAGCGGCATGGTCGGGATTAACCGCGGTGTCGTTTCCGACGCTGCGGCGCCGTTCGGCGGCATGAAGCAGAGTGGCCTCGGGCGCGAAGGCAGTCATCACGGCATGCTCGAATACCTCGAAACGAAGTACATCGCTGTCACCTGGTAGGTCGTCGCGAGCAAGGCCGCTTGCCAATAGCAATCATGTGCCGACGTCAGGCAGGCTCCAACCACGGAACAATGCCGCGGGTGACTGCAGCAAGAATAGGAGAGATAAATGTCCCTACTGAAAACCATCGATCCGAATCCATCCTTCGAGCCGAAACATAGAACTGCCGAGCCGGAGCGCCTGATTGCGGGCAGCCCCGCCTTCAAGACGTGGCTGCAGGACACCGCCAAGGACGGCAAGGTCAATACCGGTGTTTTCGAGGCGACGCCCGGTGAAACGCACTCCATCAAGGGCGAAACATTTGAATTCTGCCATCTTGTAGATGGCGTGATCGAACTGACGGAAAAGGGCAAGGATCCGGTCATCTATCGCGCGGGCGACAGCTTCGTGATGAAGCCGGGCTACGTCGGGGTCTGGAAGACAATCGAGACCGTGCGGAAGATTTTCGTCACCGTCACCTGATCATTCGAGCAAACGATGCCGTTTTAACGTGCATCTTCGCATTTGCAGGCGGGACAGGGCGAGGCGGCAGGCAAGCCGTTTCGGCCGGCGAGACTTGAAATCGATGGGCGGTTTATCCGTCGCTCTTTACTAGGCGTGTGTATACGTGTCTCCGGTACGGCCAGGAGACTCGATTCTCCGTCACGGCTTCATAGACCTTCGCCGTTATCACTGATGAGCAGGAGACTCACGAATGGATGAACTCATGCAAACGGAATCGATCGTTCTTGCGCCTTTCGAGGCTCATCATGTGGGCGGAGCCCTCGCGCTGTCGCGTGCAGCGGGTTGGGCGCACAGGAGGGAAGACTGGGAAATGATACGGTCTCTGAGCGAAGGACGCGTTGCGCTCGCCGGCGACCGGGTTGTGGGTACCGCCCTCATGACTCCCTTCGGCGACACTTGCTCTGCCATTAACATGATTATTGTCGATGAAAGCCAACGTGGACGGGGGGTGGGAAGAAAATTGACCACCGCCGCGTTGGAACTCGCTGGTGAGCGTGAATGCCGATTGACGGCGACGAATGACGGCTTGCCTCTATATGAAAAACTCGGCTTCGTCGCGACGCACCAAATCCTCCGTCATCAAGGCATTGCCGGTCAGGTCGGTGCTCCTGACAATGTTGAGTGGATCGGGCCTGACGCGCTGCCGGCAATCAAAGCGCTCGATCGTACGGCATTCGGGGCCGACCGTGACGCGATATACAACGCCCTGGCGAATGAGGGGCGTTTTGCCGCCATCCGGAAAGGTGATCATATCGTCGCATTTGCGGCGACGCGGTTGTTCGGAAAGGGTGAAGTCGTCGGGCCCGTCGTTGCTGAAAACTCGGAACAGGCGAGGGACCTGCTTGCCTTCATCCTATCGGGCAAGGAAGGTCGCATTGTAAGAGTCGATATCCCTGAACAGACCGGCCTTTCGTCACCGCTCGCGGACTGGGGACTGCCTAAGGAGGGCAGCGTCGTTGCGATGGTTCGCGGCGCGGCGGGTCGATGTGAAACACCGGCCGTTCAAACTTTCTGCCTTGCGAGCCAAGCTATTGGCTGACGTGAAAATCCGAAGTGCGACGCGGCGACATTGCAAGCGGCAAATGCACTTTGATCAGGGGCGATTTCGAGACGACGAAGGTGAAGTACTTGTCAATGCGGATCTCCAAATCGAGGAGCTGCTCCATGATCGCCTGGCACTCGTCGATTCCGGTGGTGACAAATTTTACGAGGTAATCGTAGCCTCCCGAAACCAAATGGCATTCGATAAGCTGATCGATCCTTCTCGATCGCGCTGATAAATCTCGCGAAGTCAAGTTGACGGTGATTCTTCAGCTTGATTTCGGTGAACACCGTCAGCGTCAGTTTTGCGATATTGATCTGCGCAAAACTGGATATAGCCCTTCCCCTCCAGCTTTCTTACGCGCAACAAACAGCGACTTGGCGAGAGGTTGACCATTTCCGCACGGCACATCTTTTGGCGGCGCGGCAGATGCCGCGAGTCGATCGGATCGAGGTGGTCTTTTCCGAAGCGTCACATCCCCGGGGAGCGCTGGTCAGCGTTGATCGAGCAGTTTGATCTGGAGATCTTCCCAATGCTCCTGGAATGCATCCCGCGCCGTATCGTAGTGACGGCTCCTCAAGCTGTTGATGAGCCGCTCGTGTTCTTCCGCCATTTCTTCAGCGGTGGAGTAGAAATCCTGCCGCTGTGCGAGAAGAAGCTCGATCTCGCCCTCAAGGTCCGAATAGGTCCGCTTGAGCCGAGCGCTACCGCTGGAGGCGATGATGGCGCGGTGGAAGTCGCGGTCCGCAGCAACCAACAGGGATCTGTCGGAGGACAGAGTCGACCTGTGCATAACATCGATCGCCTCCAGCGCCTGCGATGGGATAACGCCGGTCAGCACGATCAGACGAATGGCCTCGCCCTCGATGGCGCCGCGCACGCGCGTGATATCGACAATATCGTCTGGCCCGAATTCTGGCACCACAAAGCCCCGGTTCGGTATCTGACGTAACAGTCCTTGCGTGACGAGCACCTGGGCTGCTGTACGGAATGTGTGCCGCGAGGTCGAATGCTCTTCGCACATCTTCACGTCGCGTAGGAACTCGCCCGGTCGGAAGTCCCCCGACAAGATGCGCCGTCGCAAGGCGTGCACCAGGATTTCCACCGCGCTAGCGGGCAAGGGCTCGACGTTCATCTCTGGATCTTCGGCTTGGTTCTTGGCGGGCAGCGGCGGCATGGCTTTGGCTTTGCTCGTTGTTTATGTCGTATACCTACGCCACATGCGGCGGCGCTGGGCAAGGGAGATGATATTGTACCTTCCTCGCCGCATGCTGGCGGGTCCTAGATCTCCACGGACCGAAGCGCCTCATCGACGCCCTCGAGCAGACGCGCCGCGTTGGCCGATGTGAAGATGAGCGGGGGCCTGATCTTCAGGATATGTGCGTCCGCTCCCGTCGCGGAAATGAGGATGCGCCGGTCGCGCAGGGCATTGACCGCCGCAAGCGCACGGTCCATGTCCGGCGTTTTCCGGTCTCTGTCCGTAACGAGTTCGACGGCGAAATAGAGGCCGGCCCCGCGGACATCGCCGACAAATTCGTATTTTTTCTGCAGGTTCCGGAGGCCGTCGAGGATTTCGCCGCCGACCTTGGCGGCATTGTCCAACAGGCCCTCCTCGAGGATCGTATCGAGCACGGCTCTTGCTGCGGCGATAGCGACGGAGTTGCCGCCAAACGTATTGAAGTAGCGCATGCTGGATCCGAATTCGGCAACGAGTTCGGGCCGCAGCACCACGCCGGCAACGGGATAGCCGTTGCCCATAGGTTTGCCCATTGTGACGATGTCCGGATTGACCTTGTGACGGCTGTGGCCCCAAAGATGGGTGCCGGTCCGCCCGAATCCGGATTGCACCTCGTCGGCAATGAACAGGCCGCCCGCCTTGCGCACCACTTCCGCCACCGGCGCCAATATGTCCGTCGGATCGACATAGAGACCATCGGAGGAGAAGACGGAGTCGGCGATGAATGCCGCTAGGCCGCCGCCATGCTGCTCAATGTCAGCGATCTGCCGCGCGACATCCTCCGCCATCCGCCGGCCGATTTCCTCGACGGGCAGTCGATAGGAATCCGGCGCGGCGACAGTGCGAAGATAGGGATCCAGAGCCGACTTTTTGCCGAGCGACGGCGAGATTGCCGCCACCGCGCCGCTGTTGCCGTGATAGGCTTCCGCCGTGACGATGACGCCTGTCTTGCGTGTGTGGTAACGCGCGATCCGCAAGGCGAGATCGTTGGCTTCCGAGCCCGTGCATGTGAACATCGCGCATCCGGTTCGGCCGAGTTCGCCACCGAACGTATTGATCAGGGCTTCGGCATAGTCCAGCAGCGGCTCCTGCATGTAACGCGTGTGGGTACAGAGTACCTCGAGTTGCTTCTGGATCGCCTCAACGACCCGCGGATGAGAGTGCCCCAGCGACACCACGTTGTTGTAGGCATCGAGATATTCGTTGCCGTGCTTGTCATAGAGGAAGACGCCCTTCGCACGGGAGATCTCAACCGGGGACTTGTAGAAGAGCCGATAAGCAGGCCCGAGCAGCCTTTGCCGCCTGGCGACATGCTCGAGATCTTCACTTGTAAGATGAGACGTGTCCTGAGGGTTGAAGCCATTTGGCATGTCGCCACGGAAGCCCTTGGGCAGGGTAGTCGCTTGTTTGGACATTGCGGTTCCTATCGTGTCAGAAGATCGGAAATCTGTGCGGTCGAAATCGAGTGAAACCACTCGAGGTGGGCCCAGCCGGCTTCGGTGTTGCGTAGGATATAGCGGCTATTCTCGGGGAAGATCTCTGCGCGCCAGCATGTCAGCAGCGCACGAACCGCAAGCCGGCCCATCGACAGAAAGGGAATGAGCTGGAGCTCCTCATCCGTCAGTTCGGCATGGCGGAGATAACCGCGCAGAACGTCGCGCGCTTCGTCGAACAGGTCACGCCGGTTCCCTTGGTCGAATGTTTTTGGCATCTGGTTCATCAACGCCGTGGAGACATCGACGGCGATTGCGGTACGGACCGCATCGCCGAAGTCGATGACGCCGGTCAGAAACTGCGGACTAGAGTGATCGACGACCAGGTTCGACGTATTGAAGTCGTTGTGGAGCACTTGCCGCCGGCACAGATCGAGCTTCGGCTTGATTTCGGCAAACCGCTCGAGCGCACGGACGGTCCAGGCCCGCTTGTCGCCCTCAGGGATGAAGCTCAATAGATCGGTGAGGTCGAGCAGATGGGTGACGTCCCATGCCACCGTCCGGCCGTCTGCGGGGTGCGAGAAATCGGCCATGGAACGACGCATCTTTGCCAGGATTTCTCCGATCCGTTCACGCTGCGGGGCTGTGCAAGATGTTCGGTCGAGCGGGGTGCCGGCAAGGAAGGTTATAAGGCGGACGACTCGCCGTTCGCCGCCGCTCGTAGTGACGATTGGCAAATCCGCCCCGTCGACATCGCCAAATGTGCGGGGGATTGGTAGATCAGGGGCTCGCTTCTCCAAATGGCGCATCAGCGACACCTGGAAATCGAGTTCCTCGATCCGCTCAGAAGGATGAGCGATCTTCAATACAAATTTCCCCTGGGCGGCGCAGTCGAGGAGGAACGTATCGTCCTTTTCTGTTTCAAAGCGCGTTGCCGAGCCGCGCGTGCCATATACCCGCTCGGCGATTCGTTCGGCTTCCGCAGCGCCCACGGAATGGCACGCCTCGGAAAGCTCAGGGACGCGGGCTGGCCCGTACTGATGCTTGTGACCCATAACTCATTTATATCCTGAAGTTCGATGACCTCAGTATCTCATACTTCAATTTTTGTACAACAATTTATTTCAGTGATGGAATCTGGTCAGCCATAGCTTTTTGATGATTGCAGGGCAAAAATGCGCGAAAGCTAACAAAATCAATAACATGGTTGGCTGGCAGTGACGGCTTGGAGTAGCGACGTATACACGTCGACTGAGCGCTCGAGGATGGAAATCCAAAAAATTGTTGGACAATCAGTTGATATCGCCTCAAAGGTATGCCAGTGTGCTCCCACTGGTCGAAATGCAGCGAACAAGTCGGATTGATCCGCTTTGGTGGATTGGCCCGGTATCTAAAAAGGCAAGAAATGACCAGATTCGCAAAGGTACCTGCCGCGTCCGCATTGGGTCCGTCGGGACCGCGACCTCTTAGACAGGCGGCATGCCCGCCAAAACGACCTGGACAGGCACACCGTGCCATGAAAATTGGAAGGAATACACGCGATGACTCAATTTCGGCCGAAGTACGTGACCTTCGATTGCTACGGCACCCTCACCAATTTCGACATGGCCGGCGCAGCGCGGCGCGTCTACAGCGAGCGCCTCTCCCCTGAAGCGATGGCAGCCTTCGTTGAGGCTTTCAGGGGCTATCGGCTTGACGAGGTGCTAGGCCCATGGAAACCGTTCGTCGAAGTGGTACACAATTCAATCGAACGCAGCTGCAAACGTATCGGTATCCCGTTCAAACCCGAAGACGCGCAACGCATCTATGACGAGGTGCCAACCTGGGGTCCGCACCCGGACGTCCCGGCTGGCCTGTCCAAAGTGGCCAAGGAAATTCCGCTGGTCATCCTGTCGAACTCCATGAACAGCCTGATTATGTCGAACGTGGAAAAGTTGGGCGCACCCGTCCATATGGTAATCACGGCAGAAGAAGTCGGGGCATACAAACCTCTGATGAAGGGCTTCGAATACATGCTCGACAAGCTCGGCTGCGGACCGGAAGACATTACTCACGTGTCCTCATCCTTCCGCTACGACCTGATGACCGCCTATGACCTGGGCATCAAGAGCAAGGTCTGGGTCAACCGCGGCCATGAGCCCGCCAATCCTTATTACGAATACACCGAGATCAAGGACATCGGTGGACTAGCTGCCGCCGTTGGCCTGGAACCAGCCCTCAAGCGCGCCTGAAAAGCCAAGGCTCAGGCGCTGTGACGACAAGGAGATCGGGGCCGTCCGTTGGCCCCTTCTCTTTCGCCTGAAGTGAGCAAGCATCGCCTTTCGGGGGATCCCATCCGTACGCGTGATCTGCTGGCGTTAGAGGACGGTGCGATCCGAGCTTGACGCAACGGCACGTCGGACTTAGCACGCGTTTGTTGCGCGGTCGCTGTCGATGCCCGCTTTCGAGTACCGGTACTGTTCCTCAACAACCGTTTTAGGCCCGCACAGCGGTCGTCCGCGAAGCGTGGGGGAGTGACTGACCGGCTCGATCTTTACGGTTGGATTGGTCAAACAGCCGATCCCATTCACCCGACCTTATGATGCTCCTATCGATGCAGCGGACAGCCTTCCGGGTTTGATCGGCGAGTTCGAAATCCAGGGTCGGCTGGTCTTTTTCTGAATAAGTGAAAACGTGAAACTGATCTTCGACCCTGCTCGGCCTGTGCTGACGCGGGGATGTCATTCACAGGCGACGGCATCTTCAGAGCGGTCGATCCCACGCGATCATCCGTGATCGCGCGTAGCTGGATCTCCCGTTTGACTGTATTCGCAGCCCCTTGCGCAGGCATCCGAAACGGCTACACCGCACAGTGACCATTCACTCGTTCGCGAAGCCGGCTATGCCCTTGATCTCGGTAAACTCGTGCAGTCCGAACTTTCCGTATTCCCGACCGTTGCCGGATTGCTTGTAGCCGCCGAAAGGGGCGGCGCTATCCCAGGCGGAGCTGTTGAGGCGAACGCTGCCGGCGCGCAGCCTGCCTGCGAGCGCTCGCGCCTCCTCTGGATCGCCCTGAATGTAGGCCGCTAGACCGTAAGGCGTATCGTTCGCGATTGCGATCGCTTCCTCCTCACCTTCATAGCCGATGATCGACAGCACCGGGCCGAAGATTTCCTCCCGCGCGATTGTCATCTGGTTGGTCACGCGGGCAAACACCGTCGGGCGCACGTAATAGCCGGAATTGAGATGCGAAGGGCGACCAGGGCCGCCGGCGACCAGCTCCGCTCCTTCTGCGATGCCGCGTTCGATCAACGCTTGGATCTTGTCGAACTGGGCGCCGCTTGCGACCGGCCCGAGGTCGGTGCGAGGGTCAGATGGGGGGCCGACAACCAGCGCAGCAGCCTCTCTCGCAGCGATCGAGCTTGCTTCCTCCATTCGCTCCGCAGGCACCAACATTCGGGTGGGCGCAGTGCAGGTTTGGCCGGAATTGCCGAAGCACCGGCGTACGCCGGCGGCGACCGCGCCTGAGAAGTCGGCGCTGCGCAGGATGATGTTCGGCGACTTGCCGCCGAGCTCCTGATGCACTCGCTTGACGGTCGGTGCCGCCGCCTGCGCAACGGCAATGCCAGCGCGCGTCGACCCGGTGAAGGATACCATATCCACATCCGGGTGGCTGGCCAGGGCCGTTCCGACCGTAGGCCCATCGCCATGAACGAGGTTGAAGACGCCTTTCGGCACGCCGGCTTCATCCATGATCTCGGTAAAGATCACCGCGTTGAAGGGAGCGATCTCCGATGGCTTCAGGACCATGGTGCATCCCGTGGCGAGCGCCGGAGCGACCTTGCAGGCGATCTGGTTGATCGGCCAGTTCCACGGCGTGATCATCGCGACGACCCCGATCGGCTCGCGTGTGATGCAGGTGGTCCCCTGCATGTAGTCGGAGGCAAAGGTCTCGAGGGCTTTGATCGTCTGTTCGAAATGGAGAGCTCCGATGGCGGCCTGCTCGGCCCGGGCCATGCCGAGCGGCGCGCCCATTTCCCGTGAGATCATGGCGCCGACCTCGTCATTGCGGCGCTTTAGAATCGTTACAATTCGCCTCAGCAGTTCGACGCGCTCTTCCTTGGATGTCTGCGAGAAGGAGGCAAAGGCTCGCCGCGCGGCCGCGACCGCCTTTTCCGCGTCGGCGGCACTGCCGAGTGCGATCGTGCCCATCGGCTCTTCGGTCGAGGGATCGATGACCTCATGTGTTTTCGACACGGACGGCGAGACCCATTCACCGTCGATATAGAAGCGGTGGCTATGTTTCACTGGTGGCTCCCTTGAATGGCTTGATCTATCCTCCCTCACGAATGAAATCCCGATCCGTCCCGCGGTCGGACTGTTTGCATTTGTGAAAGAGGATTTGAGATCACAGACGTCGAACGGCGATCGGGGTCGCGTACTGACTGAAGCTGAGACCGATCACGGGGCCAAATTGTAAATCTCGGCAAGGTCGCTTAGATCCCAATTCCCGCCGGACAGGACCGCACAGACTTTCTCATCTGGCTTGAGGTCTATGCTGCCGGCCAGCAGTGCTCCAACGCCAATCGCGGCGGCTGGTTCAGCGATTAATTTCGCGTCCTTGGCAAGCGCGCGCATTCCCGCGATGATGTGCTCGTCTTCAACAAGAACAATCTCGTCCACATATTTTTCGATAATCGGGTAAGGATTTCGACCCGGAACACTTAATCTCAAACCATCCGCGATGGTGTTCTTTAACGGAAGCGATGTGCGCTCCTTGTTTTTCCGGCTGTAGAAATATTTCGGGGTCAAGGCAGGCTCTGCCCCGATAACGCGCACCGATGGCTTGGTTTCTTTGATCGCAGTGGCGATGCCCGAGATCAGACCTCCACCGCCCAGGGGCACGATAATTGTGTCCACATCTTCCAAGTCTTCGAGGATCTCACACCCGATCGTTCCCTGACCAGCCATTACGACCGGGTCCTCGAAGCCGTGAATGACTGCATAATCATTTCCTTCAGCGATCTCGTAGACTTTTCTCCATCTAGCAGCATTATCACCATCAAAAAGAATGACTTCCGCGCCAAGGGCCTCTGTATTGGCGATCTTGATTTTGGGTGTGGTGACCGGCAGCACCAACATCACTTTTACGCCGAGCATCCTCGCTGCGTAGGCAAGCGCCTGGGCGTGGTTCCCCGACGAGGTCGCAATGATCCCATTTGCGATCTCTTCTCGGGGGAGCGAGAGAGCCTTGTTCAGGGCGCCGCGGATCTTGAATGCGCCGGTAATCTGGAGTGTTTCCGGTTTGAGGTAGAGCTGACAACCAACCGCTTTCTCGATCTTGTCTGCACGCAACAGCGGCGTGTGTCTGACATGCGGCTTTAGCCGCTGCTGAGCTTCGCGGATGTCCTGAATGGTGGGATAGTTGCGCATGGTCATTCCTCAAAAAACGGGAAGAAAGTGCCGACATTGTTCGCTATGGCGTTGCGATAAATTTTGGTGGCGGTCGTATTGTCTTGAATGGCCATCCCAGTGGAGTCGAAAATGGTGATTTCGTCATCACTTTCGCGTCCCGGCTTCCTCCCCAACAATACCTCGCCGATTTCGCCGTGGATGTCGTCCTTGGCAATGATGTCTTTATTCAGCGGGTGCCAGCTCTCGCCCTTTTGCGTGCATTGTGAAAGCGAGTCGACGATGATTTTGGCGTTTCGGAAAAGCTCCGGATCGAGCTCCTGTTTGCCCCGCTGATCCGTGCCGATCGCAACGATGTGCGTACCGGGTTTTACCCATTCCGCTTCCACAAGCGACCCTTTCCCTCGGGTCGTTGTGATCAAGATGTCGGCCGGCTCGACCGCCTCCTTCTTCGTGCTTGCGACCGTAACGGGAATGCCGAATTCGCGCTCGATATCCGCCTTATATTTGAAACTTGTTTCGTAGGTGCTGTCCCAGGCGTGGATCTCTTCGATCTTCATGATCTCGTTGATCGCCCGGATTTGCATTCTTGCCTGATGGCCCGTGCCGATCGACGCGATCGTCCTGGCGTTCTTTCTCGCCAGTGCTTTGACGGAAACAGCTCCCGCCGCCCCGGTTCTAAGGCCGGTGATCAAGCTGCCATCCATGATACAAATCAGCGCACAGCTCCTGGCATCAAACAGGAGAATGGTGCCCATGCTGTTCGGCACGCCGTGTTCTACCGGGTTGTTGGCGAAACCTCCCGAATGCGCCTTCATCGAGATGATTTCCGCTACTTTATGATAGCCAAGTTTGAAGTCGATCTCGCCACGCAGCGAGGGCAGATGAATCCCGATATAATCGGGCTGCTCCACCTGATCGCTGCTGAAGGCCTTGTAAGCCTCTTCGACCGCGCCGATGACTTCCGTCATACCGATAAGCCGCCCTACGTCATGCTTATTGAGCAGCAGCGTTTTCATGCGTGACCTCTCTCATTTTGCGTCGGCGCATTGCGACCTGACCTGCATTGATCATATCAGGCCAGCTGTGCGTCTATTGGCGGTATTCGCGGGATCCCAGGCAGATTGTTTTATATCGCAGGGCGATTTTGGCAGAGAGTACCGCCCCCCGGTGGAAGTTGGGCGGCGTGCTGGAACTATCCCGCCACTTCCAATGCTAACATCGACGAATGATTGGGGCTTCCGTTTCCGGCATAACGAGTTGATCGGGCAGCATCTGTCTGCCGCGGCCCGCATCTCGTTCGCGGATCACTATTACCCAGCACTCACAAGGGCAAAGGATGTTTCCCTTCAGCATTTTGTGCTGATGTTCCGCCATCGCCGGGCAATACAGATGCGAGCGTCGAGCTATGATTGGTCATAACTTGAACAACTCCCCGTAAAGGAAGGACGAGGCGCATGACCATTTTCCGCCCGAAATACATCACCTTCGACTGCCATGGCACGCTTATCAACTTCCAGATGGCGGAGGCCGCACGCGATCTTTACGGCGACCAAATGAGCGAGCAGAAAATGCTGCAGTTCATCGCGGATTTTTCTGCGTACCGCCTTGATGAAGTCATGGCCGACTGGAAGCCTTACGCGGAAGTGGTTCATAACGCACTGGCAAGGACCTGCAAACGCAACGGTATCGACTTCAAGGACGAAGACGCGCAGATGGTTTACGAACGCGTTCCCACTTGGGGGCCGCATCCAGACGTTCCGGCGGGTCTTGCCAAGGTGGCTAAGGAAATTCCACTGGTCATTCTGTCAAATGCGATGAACTCGCAGATCATGTCCAACGTCGAGAAGCTCGGCGCGCCCTTCCACGCCGTCTACACCGCCGAACAGGCCGGCGCCTACAAGCCGCACTTCCGGGCGTTCGAATATATGCTCGATATGCTTGGTTGCGGCCCGGAGGATATACTCCATTGCTCCTCCTCGTTCCGTTACGATCTGATGTCCGCACATGACCTCGGGATCAAGAACAAGGTTTGGGTCAATCGCGGTCACGAGCCCGCCAATCCCTATTACGGATACACCGAAATTTCAGGCATCTCGGGATTGCCCGGGGTCGTCGGGCTTTAAGGTGCGCAGATATATCTAAAAATCCCGATCCCGCCGGACCAAAGGCAAGCCTAGCAGAGAACCTCCCGCAACTCGCCAGTTCGAGATTGACAATTGCTGGGGAGGGCTCGTCGACATAACCAAGGACCGCCTCCCGGCGCAGGCTATCACGACGGCTTCTGGTAGGCCATGGGTTGCTCCGGCCAGGGGGCCTAGCTTTCGACCCACCTCGGAATGCTGATCGCCGACGCGATCTTCGGCCGACAGGACCGCAATCCGATAAAGGGGCTCGACTGGCCGGCCGTCCCGGGGCACTTTGGAACCCCTGGTTCCTGCCGCTGGTCGGCATGTACTACAAGGTGCTGGACAGCCTCGGTTAGGAACGACACTGGCCCTTTGCCTTGATCACAGCCCGCCGACCTCGACTCTGGAGCCGTCAAAGAAGCGCGACAGCCGGAACGGCGTGGGATCGACGCAAGGCCTATCGTTCGCAACCAGGTCAGCTGCCAGGCGGCCGATGCCCGGGCCAATGCCGAATCCATGGCCGGAACCGCCCGCGGCCAAGTAAAGGCCTTGCACATGATCGGACGCCGAGATGACTGGTACCGCGTCCGGTGTGCAATCCACATACGCGCCCCAGCTGTCGGTGATCTCAATGCCCCTTAGCGCCGGGAACTGTTCAGTGACGCCCTTCAGAATGGCCGCGATCGTCCGGCGGCTCGGTCTTGGATCGAGAACTCGGATCCGCTCGAAAGGCGAAAGCGTATCCTTGGTCCAGCTCGCCAACGCTTCCGGTCCGTGGAACATGGATCTGCCCACGCCGATCTGGACCGCTTTCAATCGCTTCAGAAACATCGGCATGAACCAGCGCGCATAACGCAGGCCTTGCGGCGTAATTTCGAGCGTGGCCCTGCCGCTGACAGCAAGCGTGTAGCTGCCATCCAACCTGCGGGTCAACGAGCACTCTGGAGTGTAGATCGCCTCGCCGAGATTCGTTGTGGGTCGCGTACGAATTGCGGTCTGGCGCACGCTTGCCTGCGGAAATTGAACGCCGTACTGGCGGCAGAACAAGGATGTCCACGCACCGCCGGCGTTCAGAACGGCATGCGACCGGATAAGCCCCTTTTCCGTGATCACCCCAGCAACCGCGCCATTGACGATATCGAGACCGCGGGCGGCGCATTCCTGGTGGATCGTGGCACCAAATTTGCGCGCGCCGTTCGCGATCGTCGGCGCGGCAATTGCCGGCTCGCCTTTGCCGTCATCGACCGAGTGGACGCCGCCGAGCCAACGACGACCTTGCGCGGGAATTCTGTCATGTGTCTCCCGGGCAGTTAGCATCTTGGTATTGACGTTGAATTGCCGGGCAAGATCAAGCCATTGTTCCCATTCCGCCAGCTGCTTGGGGTTGTCTGTCGCATAGAACAGACCGCATTGGCGGAAGCCGACGTCCTCGTCGATTTTGGCGGCAAACTGGTCCCACGCCTGCATGGAAACCCCTGATAGCGGCAGTTCGCGCTCATCGCGGTTCTGCCGGCGGCACCAGCCCCAGTTTCGGCTGGACTGCTCACCGCCAACATAGCCCTTCTCGAGCAATGCAACGGATAGCCCCCGCTCTGCGAGAAAAAATGCCGCCGACGCGCCAATAATGCCGCCGCCGATGACGACAACGTCGGCCTCCGCGGGAAGCTCTTGATCGCTCTGTATGCGTTTGACGAGTGGTGACATGGCGGCTGACCTGAATTGATTAGTCGGAGCTGTTTTCTGTCTGCCGCGCAGGAGCGTTCTGCGCGAGCACGGCGATCGCGTCGATCTCGACGAGATAGCCGTAGTGGAGTTCGGGTACCGGAACCACGGTGCGCGCCGGGCGCGCCTCTCCCAGCCGCGCCGCATAAACCTGGTTGAAGCGCGGCCAGTTGCTGACGCCAACGATGTAGGCGGTCACCCTGATGAGATCGTCCGGGCTTCCCCCTGCCGCTTCCAGGACTGCCAGCATATTGTCGATGGCTTGCCTCGCCTGCGTCTCGAACCCATCGTCGGGAAGCGACGCCCCATCCGGCCGGATCGGGAGCTGCCCTGATATATAAAGATGCTTGCCCGCCAGCTTGGCCTGGACATAGTGACCGGCAGGGCTGGGCGCGCGATCGGTGTTTACGGTTATCACGTTCGACATCACCAGCCTCCGAAGCGCGGCCAACAAGCCTCAACGGCATGCGAGCCGCTGCGGACAATATGATAGACCGGGTGCTGCGCAGCGGTCGCGCAAGCATGGTTCGGCAGGATCCGCACTCGGTCTCCGATCGCCAGATCCGGAAGGCCCGCGCTCGAGCCGGGCCGCACGGCGAGGATGCCATGCTCCTGGTTCGCGTCGACAACGATGATGTCCTGGTAGGCATTGCCGTCGATGTCACTGACGAGGCCATATCCCTGGTCGATGGCCTGCCTGCTGGTGCCGCGGTCTCGCGACAAAGACATCCATCCGCCATCGGTTATGATCCACCCCTTCTCGCGCTGGTGCCCGATAACCGTCGCAAGAACGCTGAGCGCGATGTCTTCGACCTGGCAAATGCCGATGCCTGCCATCACCAGATCGAAGAACACGAACACCCCGGCGCGGACTTCGGTCACGCCTGTTAGATCCTTCGCATGATGGGCGGTCGGCGTCGAACCGACGCTGACGATCGGGCACGGCAGACCCGCACCACGAAGAAGCTGCGCGGCTTCAACAACGGCCAACCGCTCCGCCTCCGCAAACCGCTGCTGCGCCTCGTCGCCACCACCTTTGTAGCTATCGCCGGCATGGGTCAAAACGCCACGCAGCTCCGCGCCTGTGGCCAGCGTCTGCCCAATCTCCAGCAACTGCGCGTGATTGCCAGGCACAACACCCGAGCGGTGGCCATCGCAATCGATCTCGATCATGGCTGGGATCCGCATTCCGGCGCCTCGGGACGCCTCGGCAACCGCTTGCGCCTGTTCGACGGTATCCAGTACCACCACGAGATCGACGCCCTTGGCGCGCAGCTCGGCGACACGCGCGAGCTTTGAAGGAGCGATGCCGACGGCATAGATCACGTCGCGAACGCCAGCGGCCGCAAACTGCTCCGCTTCCTTCAGCGTCGAGACGGTCGCCGGTCCCTCTGGCGCACTCATGCACCGCCGGGCCACCTCAATCGACTTCGCCGTCTTCAGATGCGGTCGCAGCGACACGCCGAGGTCATCGAGCCGGTTCCTGAGCCGCTTGATATTGCGGTCCATCCGGTCCGCATCCAGAACCAGACAGGGCGTTTCCAACGTCTCAAGCGTGGTCGTGGCTGCCAAGCCAGGGGAGGGGGCTAACGTCGCTAGATCCATTTGTCGGGTCTCCAAATTCGAAACTCACCTTGTGCCCAAATCGTAAAGACAGCAATTAATGATCGGTGAAGCTCCGATTCAGGTGTGCCTTAATGCCGATGGCGCGATACCATCCGCGTCAGCCCGAATCCGCTCAAGAATGTTGATCTCCGCCTTGATTTCCAATCGCAGATCGGCACTGCCGGAAAAAGCGCCATTGAAAGCCGCCGTTCCGATGGTAAAACCTGCAGCACCAGACCGTACGACCGCCGCCAACCTTTCAGGACTGTCGATCGATCCGGCAACAACCACAGGCTTGGCCACGGCCTCGCACACCCGCGTCATCAGCTCTTCGACATCGCCGCCGAAGCGATAGGCGAGCAGATCGAGACCGCTGACACCGTTGATTGCCGCCAAATGCCGGGCACTTTCCACAATTGTCTCGATGGTCCCTTCGAGCTTGCTCGGATGGCCGACGATCTTGCCGGGGAACGGATAGTACCCCATGTTTCGCCCAGCAATAACTGGGAGAACGACGTTCGGTCGGGTTCCACCCATCAAGATGTCAACGCCGAGGTCGACCGCGGCCTGCGCGGATCGTCGTTCGCTCTCCTCGTCGAGGCTGACCACTTCGAGATAGAGCGTGGCACCCGCCGCCTTGATTGCTGAAGCTAGGCACAAGAGTTTATCGAATGGCAGGCCGATATCCTTGAACCCCACATGTCTGATGCCGACGGCAAGCACATCCTTGAGGCGCTCGGCCGCGTCGGCAACGGTGCGGTCCTGGTTGGTCAACATAAAGATGAAGGCGGGAGAAGTCTGGGGCATCGAAAGCGCTCCTAGATTGCGTTGAGAAGCAGCGCCTGATCGAAGGCGTAGCGAAGTGAGGAATGGTCGGCCGTGCCTTTGCCCGCGATGTCGAATGCGGTGCCGTGATCGACGCTGGTACGGATGAAGGGCAGGCCGATGGTGACGTTGACGCCGTTGTCGATGCCGAGATACTTGACCGGAATGAGGCCCTGGTCGTGATATTGCGCAACGACGATATCGAACTCGCCCTTGCGGGCCCGCATGAAAATCGTGTCTCCTGGCCATGGACCGGATGCGTTTATTCCAAGTTCCTGAGCCCGGCTGATTGCCGGCGCGATAATGTCGAGATCCTCGCGTCCGAACATGCCGTTTTCACCGGCATGGGGATTGAGGCCGGCGACGGCGACGCGGGGCGAGGCGATGCCATATGCCTTACCTGCCCGGTGCGCCAATTCGATCGTTCTGAACACAGATTGCTGCGTCACGAGGCCGATAGCGTCGCGCAACGACACGTGGATCGTGACCAGGATGACACGCAGCTCGTCGTTTGCCAGCATCATCGCGAACTTGTCGGTCCCCGATCGTTCCGCAAGGATTTCGGTGTGGCCGGGGTAATTGAGCCCGCCCTTCTTCATTGCTTCCTTGTTGATCGGCGCCGTGACGAGGGCCCTGATGTTGCCTGCCAGCGCTTCGTCGATCGCCCTCACAACATAGTCGTAGCTGGCGCGGCCAGCGCGAGCATCCACCTGACCGGTCGGCAAATCGTCAGGAAGATCCGAAACATTGAGAACGGCTATGAGTTTGCCGTCTGGAACAGCCTCATCGACTGACATGATGGGCTGCACGTGAAGCGGAAGATCGAGGGCTCGGACTGCGCGTTCCATCACCTTGGCGTCACCAATCACCACCGCGTGCTCAGGAAGTCCGTCCGCAAAAACGCGTGCGATGATTTCCGGGCCGATCCCACAAGGATCGCCCATGGTAATTCCGATAGGCGTTTTCATTTCTTATCTCCAAGCCAGAGGCCGCGAAGCAGCTCAGCTGATTTCAGCAGGATATTGGGCGAGCCGAAGCCGCCCGCTTTTGTGATAATGTGAAAGGGATGCGATCCGGTCGTGCGCCCCACCGGAATTCCGGGCTCGATCTCGCCCAAAAGTTCGAGTGAACCAATCCCAAGTACGCCCAGCACCGATTCGGCGGTGTCGCCGCCGGTCAGGAAAAGACCCGTGACGGGATAACGCTCGATTAGCAGGCGGACCGCCTGGCCAAGAGCGATCGCAACGGACCGAGGATCGACCGACGTGCCGCGCTCAGACGTTGTTAGAAGGACATCTCCGGCAGACCCCGATTGGCGATATTGCCCAACGGCGCTTTCGGCCGCGAGAACGGGAGAATGAGATGCCTGCTCGGCGTCGACGACGATCTGTCGGACGTCGTCCTTGCCTCTCAGCCTTGAGCATTGCTCGCGGCTAAGCGGATTAACGCTGCCGATGACAAAGAGATTGAGCGACGCCGTGCGGGACGACAGTGCGGCGTCATCGGCCCGGCCGACCTGGTCCGCCAACGCAGTCGCCAGCCCCGGAGAACCACACCAAAGGATGGACTTTGCATCCGCCGCCGATTTCACCAGCAGGGCCAGATCGTGCTGCGTTGCTGCATCGACTATCAGTAACTTCCTGTCATCCGCGACAAGTTCTCCAGACTTCAAGGCTCGAACTTCCGCAAGTCCAAGAAAACGCACTTCCGCGTCTGGAATAGCCGGGAACAGGGCGCGAATGTGCGAGTCTGTTATGGGGTGGAGGGGGTCCTTTGCAAATTCGGTCTCCTCCAACGGCACGCCACGAAGAAGCTGACGCCCTCCTTCCGTGGTTCGCCCACCGGCTGGGAAAGCCGGAGCGACGATTGCAATAGCCCGACCGGAGGCTCTGCGTGCAGCGATTATTTCAGCGCCAATGTGACCACGAATGGTGGAATCGACAGTATTGTAAAGGATTTCCGCGGACGCCAGGCTTTTTGCAGCGTGCGCCGCTCGATCGACAGCATCTTCAATGGATGCTGCACGACTGGCCTTGTTTACCGATACAATCGCAGCATCTTCCCGTGGCGATCGCTGATGATCGGCGAACACGAGGCATCTGTGCCCCATGCTCACGAATGGCGCGGCGCCATCCGTTGCGCTGGTGAGATCGTCGGCGAGAATTCCTACCTTCAAAATTGCTCTCCCGTCGGTTCTCAATGTGACGAGAGATTATTAGCGCTATTGCTTCTGCCGAAAAAACGATGAATTCTGACAGAAATCCGTCACTTCAAGTCACAGATATGGCCGCACGAGTCCCTTCATTATCCGCATTGAGAGCCTTTGAATCCGCTGCACGTCATTTGAATTTCGGGCGTGCAGGCGATGAACTGTTTGTCACACACAGCGCCATCAGCAAGCAAATCCGCTTGCTTGAGGAAGACCTTGGAGTGGCTCTTTTCGAACGAAGAAACAGAGCCGTTTTCCTCACGGACGCGGGGCGACGCCTCCTTGTTACGATGAGCGAGGTGCTTCGCCTGATCAGCGATTGTTGCGAGGAAATAAGAGTTGGCGGTTCCGCACCGCTGGTGGTCTCATGCGAGCCGACCTTCACGCAGCGGTGGCTGATCCCTCGTCTCCCACAATTCAATGCACTTCATCCGGATATCGAGGTTCATGTATTAGCCGCTGGTGGTCCGGTGAGCTTTGACAGGAGCCACATCGATCTGGCGCTGCGGAGAAGCGATTTTAGCTGGTCGCCGGAGCTTTTTGTGGAAACGGTCGTCGAAGAATGTGTCGGCCCCGTATGCGCGCCACGCCTGTTGGCTTCCGCCAGCGATGACATTCTCTCCTTGCCTCGCATTCATTCGGCCACGCGCCGAGACGCGTGGGCGCGATACATCGCCGATAATCAGCTCGCAGATCCAAAAGCGCCCGGCAACCAGGTGTTCGAACACTTCTATTTGAGTATCGAGGCGGCAATCGCTGGCTTAGGTGCTGCGATTGGTCCGGAGCCGTTGGTAGCCGATGCAGTGGAAAGCGGGCAACTGGTGGCGCCGCGGGGATTCTCCGGCAACGGCCATAGCTACATCCTGTTGAGCCGCCTTCCATTCGAAGGCGATGCTAGAAAACGAAACTTCCTCTCATGGCTTCGACGGCAGTTTGGTTCCTGAAGCGCTTAGTTGGCCAGCACCTTGCGGCTGTGCTCCGCTCGTGAGGATGGCAGAGGTCGCAGCCGAGACCGTCGCAGTGGGCAATGCGATAATGTCCTTCGATACCAGTTGACCAGATCCAGTTCAAATGCTGGGACCCAGTATGTTCGTTCTGGCTTCGATGATGTGGTCGTACATGTTTCGCTCGGCCTCCCTGCTATCACGATCTTTTATTGCGTCGAGAATTGCCTGATGGCTGACGATATACGCCGTCATGCGCTCGGAGGTCAGCGACTGTTCCTTCATTTTCCCCCAGAGGTTCCCGGCCCGTACCGCGTGAATACCTTCATAGAGCGAGGCAAGAAGACCGTTACGAGCCGCCTGGACGATGATGCGATGAAAGACGGCGTCCCATTTCTCGAATTCGCCCAGTGCTTCCGACGCGCTGCCTCGTGCGATTGATTTCTGCATTTCCTCGACTTCCTGCCTGGTCGCCCGTAACGCTGCCAACGCGGCGATCTTCGGCTCTATGATCAGCCGAGCCTCAAAGACTTCCGCCGGATAGGTGCGCAATGTGTCTCCTTCATTGGTTGCCGGCCGGCGAAGGGCGCTCGAACTCACGCCGCTGCCGGCAATAAAGGTGCCTCTGCCGACGTGCCTGATAAGGCGGCCTTCCTTCTCCAAGGAACTGAGCATCCTTCTAAGGGCGGTACGCGGCAGCCCGAGTTTCAGTGCCAAGTCACGCTCGGGAGGCAGGCGATCGCCTGGTTCCAGACCTTCCGCCTCAATGAAGTCCTTCAACACCACGCTCATGTGACCTCCAATAAATATTTTGCGAAACCAATTTGATCTATATTGACACCAATGGCAAGACCAATCTTATAATAATCATCGAACCAACGCCGATTGGTTGCGAATGGTGCTGAGAGGCACTGCTCGAAAAGATTACGCGGCAGCATGCATTGATCGGCGATCAAAATCTCAAATGAGAAGCTGCGTAGACAAGGAGAAAAACCGATGGCCGTTACGACAGAGGCTGTTACAGCAGGCGATGCAGCGCTTTCGGTGCGTGGTCTCACAGTCGACTTGCCAAAAGGCATGGAGCGAGCTCATGCCGTCGAAAACGTGTCGTTTGACCTCAAGCGCGGTCAAATCCTCTGCATTATCGGCGAGTCTGGATCGGGCAAGTCGGTAACCGCGAATACTATCATGGGGCTTTTGCCAAAGGTAATTCCAGTCTCCTCGGGTGCGATCAATCTCGATGGAACGGCCATCGTCGACGCGCCGGCAAAAAAGCTGCGCCAGTTGCGCGGCCGCGTCGTGTCCATGATCTTTCAGGATCCGCTTTCGGCGCTCAACCCGCTGATGACGGTCGGCGAGCAGGTTACTGAAGTGATGGCGGCCCATGGAGTGGGCACCAAAGCCTCGCGGCGTGACCGCGCACTCGAGTTGCTTACCGAGGTGGGCCTGCCCGATCCGGACTTGATGTACCACCAGTATCCGTTCCGGCTTTCTGGTGGCCAGCGCCAACGCGTGATGATCGCGATGGCGCTGGCCCTGGAGCCGACCGTTCTGATCGCAGACGAACCAACGACAGCCCTCGACGTAACCACCCAGGCGCAGATCCTGAAGCTCATCCGTGACATTCAGCGTCGTAAGGACATGAGCGTCATGTTCATCACCCACGACTTCGGCGTTGTCGCAGAAATTGCCGACAGCGTCGTGGTTATGGAGAAAGGGCGGATTGTCGAGCAGGGCACCGCCGATCAGGTTCTCAAATCCCCCAGCCACCCCTACACCCAGCGCCTGATTGCCGCCGTTCCGCGCCTCACGGGCGAGGACAGAAAACTCACGGCGCAGACGAGCGACGAGACAGTCCTGACTGTCAATGGTTTGTGCAAGACCTATCGCAGCGGCAGCGCGCTGTTCGGCAGCCAGCGGGTCGTGCCTGCGGTACAGGACGCCTCGTTCACCTTGGCCGCGGGCCGCACCCTTGGCATTGTCGGCGAAAGCGGTTCCGGAAAATCGTCGTTGGGGCGACTCCTGATCAAGCTCCAGGACAGCGACAGCGGTCAGATCCTGTTTGAGGGCAAGGACATCATCAAGCTCTCTGAATCCGAGTTCCGGCCGCTACGCCCTCGGATTCAGATGATCTTTCAGGATCCCTTTGCATCGCTCAATCCGCGCTCCACTATCGGTCAGATATTGACCGTCGGGCCCGTCGCACATGGTATGCCCTACGCGCAGGCGCGCGACGAAGCTCGGGCTTTGCTATCCCACGTCGGTCTCGATGCGGGTGCGTTCGGCCGCTACCCGCACGAATTCTCGGGCGGTCAGCGCCAGCGCATCGGCATCGCGCGGGCCTTGATGTTCAAGCCCAAGCTGCTGATTGCCGACGAAGCAGTCTCAGCGCTCGACGTGTCGATCCAGGCGCAGATCCTCAAGCTGCTTGACCAAATCCAGCGCGAGACCGGCGTATCAATGGTCTTCATCACCCATGATCTGCGTGTTGCCAGTCAGATCTGCGACGAAATTGCTGTGATGCAGAAGGGCCGGGTCGTCGAGCGCGGCCCGCCGTCTCAGATCTTCCTGAAACCGCAATGCGACTACACGCGTGAACTTGTAGCTGCAATTCCCGGAGAACGGCGCAGAGACACTTGAGAAAGTGCAATGAACTCCGGGAAGTAGCTTCCTAACGAGCAAAAGAGAGGGAATGAAATGACAAAAGAGTCTAGGACCAAAAGCAACATTTCTCGGCGCGACGCACTGCGCCTGATGGCAGCCGGCGGCATTGCATGCTTTGCCGCTCCCAACCTGATCGGCAAACCTGACATTGCTCGGGCCGCCGACAAGAAGCCTGCGGGTCGCGTCGTCGTCGGGCTTTCGCAGGAACCGACGGTCTTCAATCCGCTGATGGCCCATATCGAAACGGACGATGCGGTCCACTTCTCACTCTTCGACGCCCTCTTTCGCATGGATCCGGGCGGCGTGCTCCAGCCCAATCTTGCACTAGAGGTGCCCACGCAAAAGAACGGCGGCATCTCGGCGGATGGCCTGAACTGGCGCGTTCGCCTGCGTGACGATGTGCGCTGGCATGACGGCCAGCCGTTTACCGCTGAGGACGTGAAGTTCACCCTTGAACTGATCACCAATCCGAAATTCCGCGCCTGGCGTACGGGCGGCCATTCGCTGGTGCGCGACCTCACGGTGGTCTCGCCAACTGAAATCACCTGGCGCATGGAGCAGGTTTTTGCTCCTTACCTGTCGTTTCTCACCGAAACCTTCATCGTGCCGAAGCACCTTCTCGAGAAGGAAGCTGATCCGAACGCAGCAGCCTTCAATCAGGCACCCGTTGGCACCGGCGCCTTTAAGTGGAGCCAGCGCGTGGCCGGCGACCATCTCGAACTGGCGGCGAACCCGGATTATTTTGGGGACGGTCCGTACGTCGAACAGGTCATATTCAAATACATTCCTGACCAGACGGTGCTCTACACCCAGTTCAAGAGCGGCGACATCGACCTCACAGACCAGGCGTACATCACGCCCGACCACTACGACGAGGCCAGCAAGTTGCCGGGCCGTGTGGTGAGCCGGGTGCCTGGTGCCTCCGTCGAGTCCTTCTATCTCAACCTCGAGCGGCCGCAGTTCAAGGAACTTGCGGTGCGTCAGGCACTCTATGCTGCAATGGACAGAAAGGCGATCATTGACGCCCTCTATTTCGGCGTGGTGACAACGACGGAAACCTTCATGCCGAAGGAGTCTTACTATTTCAATCCGAACCTTCCGGCGCAGGAATTCAATCTCGACGCCGCACGCAAGCTCCTCGACGATGCCGGCTGGGTGCCGGGGTCGGACGGAATCCGGGAGAAGAACGGAGTGAGGCTGGCGTTCAACAACTCGACCACATCCGGCAATAACCTCCGCGAGCAGGTGCAGCAGTTCCTGCAGCAGACATTCGCAGAAATTGGTGTCCAGATGACAATCTCGAATTTGCCAGCTGCTGTCATGTTCGGCGAGTTTTGGCTGAAGTCACAGTTCGACACGGCAATCTCGGGTGTTACGCATCTGATTGCCGCGGACCCCGATGCAACCAACCGTCTGGCGAGCAGTGCGATTGCCGCCAAGGGCGGAAAGGGATCGAACGTCGGCCAGTATTCCAATCCGGAAGTGGATGCGCTGCTCAAGAAAGGTGCGCAGACCTTCGATCCGGAGGCACGTCGTGAAATCTACTACCGCATTCAGGAAATCGTGCGTCAGGACCTTCCCTTCCTTCCGCTTTTTGCCGCCACATACGTGGTTGGCACGAAGGAAGGCCTTGAAGGCTGGGAACCGAATACGAACACGCGCACCGCATCCTGGCATGCTGCCGGCTGGCACTGGAAGAGCTGAGTTAACCTCCCGTCGTCGCCGCCGCGCGTCGCGGCGGCGACCTCTATTGGCGCTATCACAGGGAGAGCCTGAATGCGTAGCTTCCTACTTAACCGGTTCGCTCAGAGCCTCGTACTGCTCCTGATCGTTTCCATCATCGGCTTCGTGGTCCTCAACCTGATCCCTGGCGGCCCGCTGGCACAATTCGGGCTCGATGCGAGCATGACTCAGGACGACTTGAAGCGACTGGCGGACCAGTTGGGCTTGAACCGTCCTCTGTGGGTGCAGTATCTGGATTGGGCCTGGCGCCTGTTGACAGGAGACTGGGGCCACTCCTTCCGCGACGGGGCGCCAGTTCTCGAGGTGATTGGACGGCACCTCATGGCAACGTTGTTGCTGATGGGATCGTCCACGGTGATTGCGATCGCTATCGGTACGTGGATCGGTGTTCGCGGCGCCGTAAAGCGCTATTCGGTTTTCGACTACGTGGCGACCGTCGGTGCGATGGTGGCCCTTTCGATCCCGACTTTCTGGTTCGGCCTGATCGGGATCTACGTCTTCTCGCTCAAACTTGGCTGGCTTCCAGCCGGCAACATGTACACGATCGGCGACGAATCCGTTCTGAACTATCTCCATCATCTTATTCTGCCCAGTGTAGTGCTCGCGCTCGTGCATGTGGCCATCTGGAGCCGCTACATGCGAACGGCTACTCTCGACGTTATCAATCAGGAATTCATAAAGACTGCCCGCGCTAAAGGATTAAGTGAGCGGCACATCCTGATCAAACATGTCATAGGCAACGCCCTCCTGCCGATGATCACACTCCTTGGGATGCAGCTTCCCAGCGTCCTGACGGGTGCTCTGGTCACCGAGACGGTGTTTACCTGGCCGGGCATGGGACGCCTGTTCCTCGACAGCCTCGGCTACAGTGACTATCCGGTGGTGATGGGATTGCTCATGTTCTCAGCGATCCTTGTCGTGGTGAGCAACCTCGCAGCCGACATTGTTGTCGCCATCATCGATCCCCGTATCCGTCTGAGTTAAGCGCCATGAACGCTCATCAGGAGACAGCCATCATGACTGCCATTGCCGCAAATTCGCCCCGGGAGCGCTGGTGGAACAGCCGAACTGCGCACCGTTTCATGAAGCACCATCTGGCCCTCATCGGGATGGTGATGATCGCTCTCCTGACCCTGGCATGCGTTTTGGGTCCCCATGTGTTGCCGTACGATTCCCTCTACATCGACCTGCGCGCTCGCTTCGCTCCGCCCCTGACCGGCCAGCATTATCTCGGCACGGACCCGCTGGGACGAGACCTAGGCGCCCGCCTGTTCATGGCGGGACGGATTTCGCTCTTGGTCGGCTTCTCGGCGATGCTGTTGTCGACGCTGATCGGAACCCTTGTCGGCGTGGTGGCTGGATATAGGGGAGGCCTGATCGGCACCGTTTTGATGCGTGCCGTGGATGGCTTCCTTTCTTTCCCGTCCATCTTCCTCGTGCTTGCTCTTGCCGCTGCGTTGAAGCCAAGCCCAATCATGATTACCGTCGTCATCGCTGCCACAAGCTGGATGGAAGTTGCGCGCATCGTCGAGGCCGAGGTCCGCTCTTTGCGCGAGCGCGAATTCGTGTTGGCCGGCCGCATGCTGGGACTGAGTGCAACGCACATCATGTTCCGCGAGATCCTTCCCAATGCCATAGGCCCGATCATCGTCGCCGCGACCCTGACCGTCGCCCGAGCAATTCTGATGGAGGCCTATATCAGCTTCCTCGGCTATGGAATTCAGCCGCCGCTGCCCAGCTGGGGTAATATGCTGAACGGCGCCCAGCAATATCTGGGGACGGCACCTTGGCTGGCGATCATTCCCGGCGCGGCCATAACGATCGCTGTCACCAGCTTCAATTTCATCGGCGACGGGCTGCGCGATGCGTTCGATGTTCGCGGTGATCACAGCTGAGGAACAGCATCTCGCGCCCGCCCCAACGAGACATCCGCTGCTGAACGCGCACCTGAGTGTCGGGTGGAATACGTCAGACGTCATCGCCTCCCGAGCGTCGGTAATGTTCCGAGGTCACGACGACAGATTGTTGAGCTTTTATCATTCCAGTCCGGAGATGACTGGAGCACGATGCCAGAGGAATAGTGACTATGCCGGTCCAGGTTCAGAAAGTAAGTGATAGCGCCTCTTTTCCAACCGAGGTCGATGTCGTCGTCATCGGGGCGGGGATCGTGGGTACCTGCACGGCCTATGAGCTCGCCCGCAAAGGGGTATCCGTGGCGCTGCTCGAAAAGGGCATCGTCGGTGGCGAGCAGTCAAGCCGCAACTGGGGATGGGTTCGCCAGCAAAACCGCGACCTCTATGAACTTTCGCTGGCCATGTACAGTCTGCGGCGCTGGGAGGAACTGAGCACCGAGACTGCCCGCGATCTCGGGTTCCGCCGAACGGGCATACTTTATTGCACGAAGAACGAGGCTGATGTCGCCCGATGGGAAAAGTGGGGCCAGGCTGCACGTGTGCAAGGGTTTCACAGCCAGATCCTCAGCTCATCCGAGGCCAATGAGCGAGCTTCAGGCGGTACATCCTCCTGGGTCGGCGGCGTTTGGTCGCCGACGGATGGGAGAGCCGAGCCCAGTCTTGCTGTGCCCGCCATCGCCGAGGCAGCGAAGGAAAACGGAGTATCGCTGCATCAAAACTGCGCCGTTCGGGGCCTCGACATCAGCAACGGCCGGGTAACAGGCGTGTGGACTGAGCGGGGGCTTGTGAAAGCCGGCACAGTTGTTTGCGCTGGCGGAGCATGGGCTTCGCGCTTTTCTCAGCGATATGGCATCGAGCTTCCAGTCGCAAACATCTCCGGGACCGCAATCAAGACGACCCGCGCGCCCGAAATCATTCAAGCAGGATGCCTTTCGGCTTCGAACTTCGTGTTGCGACGTCGGACAGACGGCGCCTACACGGTTGCCGTACCGGGACGTGGTACGCTCGACATCACGCCGCGGGGGATGCGATACGCGGTCAAATTCTATCAGATGTACCGCAGCAAGATCGGCAAGAAGCTAAAGTACCGCCTGAAGAGCAGCTTCTGGAATGGGCCCGATGCTGTCGGTAGCTGGGAGAATGACGAAATCTCGCCGTTTGAAAAGAACCGTATTCTGGATCCAGCGCCCGATGGCGAACTCGTCAAGCTCGCATTGAGGAACCTTGAAAGCGAATACCCAGCGCTCAAAGGCATCGGCGTCGAGCGCGCCTGGGGAGGGCTCATTGATACTTCTCCGGATCTCGTCCCGGTTATTTCGAGAGTGGGCCATCTGCCTGGTTACGTGGTTGCCGCGGGATTCAGCGGACACGGCTTTGCCATTGGACCGGGTGCCGGTCGGTTGGTCAGCGAGATCGTGATGAACGAGACGCCGATTACGGACATCTCACCCTACAGGCTGAGCCGCTTCAGCGACGGCTCGACGATTAGGCGGCCGGAAATGATGTAATGATTTTGTCGGTCGCAGTCCAAGTCGCTGCTGTCGGTGTACTCATGAACGGGCCTCAAACCCGACATGGGTGAGGATATCAATCAGTCAAAACAGACTTCAAAATTCTGATCGAGCGGAATCAGTTTTCAGAAGCCAAAGACATGGAGCTAAACTGTGGTCCTCGAGCGCTACACCGTGCCGCGTCTTGTGCGGCAGCGAGCATTGATAGACCGGGATAAGTACCTGAAATGGTACGAGGAGAGCGTCGAGAACCCGGACAAGTTCTGGGGCAAACACGGCAAGCGGATCGACTGGTTCAAGCCTTATAGCAAGGTCAAGAACACCTCCTTCACCGGCAAAGTCTCGATCAAGTGGTTCGAGGACGGTGAGACCAACGTCTCCTATAATTGCATCGACCGCCATCTCAAGACCAACGGCGACCAGGTGGCGATCATTTGGGAAGGCGACAACCCCTATATCGACAAGAAGGTCACCTATAACGAGCTCTATGAGCATGTCTGCCGGATGGCGAACGTGTTGAAGAAGCACGGCGTCAAGAAGGGCGATCGCGTCACCATCTATATGCCGATGATCCCGGAGGCCGCTTACGCGATGCTCGCCTGCGCCCGCATCGGCGCGGTGCATTCGATCGTCTTCGGCGGGTTTTCGCCCGAAGCTTTGGCGGGGCGTATTGTCGACTGTGAATCCACCTTCGTCATTACCTGCGACGAAGGTCTGCGTGGCGGCAAGCCGGTGCCTTTGAAGGACAATACCGATACCGCAATCGACATTGCCGCACGCCAGCACGTGATGGTGAATAAGGTGCTGGTGGTGCGCCGCACCGGCGGCAAGACGGGCTGGGCGCCCGGCCGCGATCTCTGGCACCACCAGGAGATCGCCACGGTGAAGGCGGAATGCCCGCCGGTGAAGATGAAGGCGGAAGATCCGCTCTTCATTCTTTATACGTCAGGCTCGACCGGCAAGCCGAAGGGCGTGCTGCACACGACCGGCGGTTACCTCGTCTATGCGGCGATGACACATGAATATGTCTTCGACTACCATCACGGCGACGTCTATTGGTGCACCGCCGATGTCGGCTGGGTCACCGGCCATTCCTATATCGTCTATGGGCCGCTCGCCAACTGCGCGACGACGCTGATGTTCGAGGGCGTGCCGAATTTCCCCGATCAGGGCCGCTTCTGGGAAGTCATCGACAAGCACAAGGTCAATATCTTCTATACCGCGCCGACGGCGATCCGCTCGCTGATGGGGGCCGGCGACAACTTCGTCACCCGCTCCTCGCGCTCGTCGCTGCGCCTGCTCGGCACCGTCGGCGAGCCGATCAACCCGGAAGCCTGGGAATGGTATTACAATGTCGTCGGCGACAAACGCTGCCCGGTTATCGATACCTGGTGGCAGACGGAAACCGGCGGCCACATGATCACGCCGCTGCCCGGCGCCATCGATCTGAAACCCGGTTCGGCGACGGTGCCGTTCTTCGGCATCAAACCGCAGCTGGTCGACAATGAAGGCAAGGTGCTGGAAGGGGCGGCCGACGGCAATCTCTGCATCACCGACAGCTGGCCCGGCCAGATGCGCACCGTCTACGGCGATCATCAGCGCTTCATCCAGACCTATTTCTCCACCTACAAGGGGAAATATTTCACCGGTGACGGCTGCCGGCGCGATGCGGACGGCTATTACTGGATCACCGGACGCGTCGACGACGTGCTCAACGTTTCCGGCCACCGGCTGGGCACCGCGGAGGTGGAATCCGCACTTGTCTCGCACCATCTGGTTTCGGAAGCCGCGGTCGTCGGTTATCCACACCCGATCAAGGGCCAGGGCATTTATTGTTACGTGACGCTGATGGCCGGTCACGAAGGGACGGACACGCTTCGCCAGGAACTGGTGAAACATGTGCGTGCCGAAATCGGCCCGATCGCCGCACCCGACAAGATCCAGTTCGCGCCCGGCCTGCCGAAGACCCGTTCCGGCAAGATCATGCGCCGCATCCTGCGCAAGATCGCCGAAGACGATTTCGGTGCGCTTGGGGATACCTCGACGCTCGCCGATCCGGCTGTTGTCGACGACCTGATCGGGAACCGGCAGAATTGGACGGCACGCACTCCGTAACGGCATCTTCGCCTAATCGTCAGAAAGTTCCAGAAATCAATGATATGAACAAAAAGTAACTCCCTTTTCAGTCTCTTGTCAGTGTAATGGCGGAGGCGGCGATGTAGCGCTCAGCGCCACTGCCATCGTTGAAGTAGTAAACTGCCAGGATAGAGCCCTCGCCAGTCTTCACGACACGAGCATAGCCGAGATCAGGCGTGCCGCCGTCGCACCGGATGATCGTCTCGGCACTCCACGTTCTACCCTGGTCGGAACTGGCGCGCATCCTGATGCTGAAGGGTGGATCACGGTAGCCATAAACGAGAACCAGCATGCCGGCGAGCGACACGAGGGCCGGCGGGTTGCCATTGCTGCCAGTGTCGACGATAGAGCCTTTGGCGGTCCAAGTCTTGCCATGATCGGTCGAAGCGAAGGCTTCTATCCAGCCTTTGTCGCAGCCCGTTCCCATGCAGCGCGTCAGGGTCAAGATTGCCCCACCTGAGCGCATCGTCGACGCCGGCATAATCGAATATCCGGCAGGTGCCGCATCGAGAAAGCCTTGAATGGCGAAGTTGCGCCCGCCATCCCGTGTGCGTGCGCAGAAAACCCTGCCTTCGGATCCATCGTATTTGGAGGTACCCAGCAGGAAGAGGGCATCGTCCGTGCCAAGAGCAACAATATCGGTGCGCGCTGAGATCGGGAGGTCCAAACCGGTGAAGCGATATGGGCCCCGCCACGTCAGCGCGCGATCCCGGCTGACATAGAACCAGCTCATAGCATCGCCACACACATCGGTTCTGGCGCACATGACGATCGTCTCATCGTCGTGAAAGTCTATGGGATCATCCAGACCACGAAAGTCATCATCGATCGACAGATGCGGGCGAACCTTGAGATCGAAACTCAAGTGTTCATCGGCCGAAAGCGAACGTCCGCCCGGCACATGGCCTGAGAACGGTTCGCTCGTCCATGAAAGGCCTCCGTCTAAGCTGCGCGCCTGCCATGGTACGAATGGGAAATTATGGTTTAGTTCGTGGATCTCCTCTTTCGGTCCGAGTTTTCCGCGTGCGAATACGGCGACCGTTTCGTCACCCCAAGACCATAACCCATAGTTCGCCGGCCAGCCCGCGAACTCGCCGGGTTTGCGATAAACTTCAAAATGGCGGAATTGCATGTCCATCGGGGTTGCCTCGTTATAGCGTTTCGACGGGAAGCGCCCGAACAAGCAATTCCTTCTGCTTGAGCAGTTGTTCGAGTTTACGTCGATACTGATGCCACCACGTGCGGTCGAGATCGTCCACCATGACTTCGATCACAACAACCACATCCTCCTCCTCTCTCGCACCGTTCGACCAAAGTCCTTCTGCGGGGGAATTGAGATAGGCCGTCGCCCCACCGAACCGCTCCGTCATCTCGTGCTGGACAGTGGCAATGAGGTCTTCGGCATCGATACCTACTTGCGATGCCGCTGGAATAAACATCTGTACCAAATGCATGGTGACATCTCCTTGCCTGGGAAACATTGGACATCTGACGAGGTTCCATCAATGCTGAGCGCGTTGCGCGACAGCAGTCCTGATCTCAGGGCCGACATTCCCGACCGCTGGATCGCGGCCTGGCCCCGATGTTCCGAACTCGATTGTCTGTCTGCCCGTCCCCGCATTCTCCTCCTCGTAGTGCGCTCTTGAGAGGGACGGTCCGCGAGCGAGAGTTCAATGCGGCAGCACGCCGTCTTCGTCGATGTGGGCGCGCACATATATTTTGCGGGCGACGATCGCGAGAAACAGCAGCGTGACAGAGGCAAGGGCGCAACAGACTGCGAAGCCGAGCGAGAAGCCCATTTTTGCCGTTTCGAGCCATATTGGGGTCGTGGTCTGGGTCTTTGCGACCTCGACTGCGCCGGCAAGCGTGGCGGAGGCTGCCGATGCCTGCATGGCGTCGAGGCCGCTCAAGTTCACGTCACCCATCGTCATCCGGTAGACGACGGTGCCGAGACTGCCAAGGACGGCGACACCGAGGGCACCGCCGAATTCCGCACTGGTTTCCGATATTGCCGAGGCCGAGCCTGCGCGCTCGGGCGGGGCGGTGCCGACGATGAGGCCTGTCGTGGTGAGAACGACAGGCACGAAACCGAGGGCAATCAGCATGCTCGAACCGAGAACGCCGAGCAGGTTTTGATTATAGGCCGCGACGGCCATCGCAGCCACTCCGGCAGCATTGATGACGAGGCCTGTCAAAACCGTACGAACCGGTCCGAAACGGTTGGTGAAGCGATAGGCCTGAAAAGACATGATGGTGAAGACCAGCGACGGTGGGATGGACCACAATGCGGCTTTGAGCGGCGACAGACCAAGCACGAGCTGCAGAAACAGATTCTGGAAAAGGAATACGCCGAAAACGAAAAACATCGCGGCGAGATTGACCATCAGGGAAGCGGTAAAGGCTGGGATGCGGAAAAGGCTGAGATCGATCAGTGGATGGACGAGGTGCTTTTGGCGCTGCACGAATAGAGCGCCGATCACCAGCCCGATGGCGACCGGGACCAGCTGAAGCGGTTCGAAACCATCAGCCGCCATATGTTTGAAGCCATAGATGATCGGCAGGACGGTCGCCAGCGACAAGAGGACGCTGAGCAGGTCAAGCTCGCCGCCTTCGTCGTTCTTGTATTCCGGCAACAGGAGCGGGGCGACGATCAGCAGTGTCAGCATGACCGGAATATTGATCAGAAACACCGAACCCCAGTAGAAATATTGCAGCAGCACGCCGCCGACCAACGGCCCCACGAGGCCTCCGAGAGCAAAAGCGCTACCCCAGACGCCGATGGCCCGATTTCGTTCCGCTTCGTTCTGAAAGAGGTTGGCAATGAGCGACAAGGTCGAGGGAGCAACCGTTGCACCTGCAATCCCGAGGAGCGCCCGGGCGATGATCAACTGTTGGGCTGAGCTTGAAAAAGCGGCCAAAGCGGAGGCGGCGCCGAAGGCGACAGCGCCGTACAACAGCACACGCCTACGCCCGACCCGGTCTCCTAATGTACCCATAGTGACGAGAAAACCGGCAACCATGAAACCATAGATGTCGTTGATCCACAGAAGCTGCGATGCGGATGGGTCGAGATCAGCGACAATCGCTGGCATCGCAAGAAAGAGGACGGATAGGTCCATCGAATAGATCAGACAGGCGATAGACAGAACGTAAAGGCCGATCCATTCGCGACGGCCCGCAAGCTGCTCACGGTTTTCTGTTCCTTCCTCCTGCATTCTCGGCTCCCATTTCTTCGATCCGGGCAGATATAGTGTAAGAGAAGCGACGATCGAGCGGATTCGGTTCGGTTAAAGGCCCTCGAGGTCGCCGAGATTGGCGGCGGCCTCCCAATGCGTCATCACGCACTCGAGGTCGCCGGCTATTATTTCTCCGAAGCGCAGAAGAGCGCCGCTAGCCGAGGGCTGGCATTGGAACTGGCCCCACGCCGCGTCAACGTCCATGCGCCAGGTCCATCGACACCGGTCCTCGCGAAGGCACTCGGTGACGGGCGGGAGGCTGACGTGGCGTCGCTAGTGATGTTGGGCGAGGAGCTGTAACGGCGAGGCGTGCGACATCTGGAAAGGCTGCTACAATCGAGCGTCTGCAGGGCGGTTTCCCGGCAAGTCACTCGCAAGTACTTGAGATCCCGCATATCGAGCTTGTCCCATGGAACCGCTTTTTTGCTGCCGGATTTTGCCGCCCCTATCGCGGTCAGTACCGCGCGACCGATGGCTAGGGCCGAAAGTCGCTCGAAGAGACTGTAGACGCCGAGGTGATATTCCACGACACAGAGATCCGCGCCGCATGCTTCAGCCTTGACCTCTTCCACACGGCCAATGGCCTTGCCGTCGAGGTCGTAGACCTGTTTTCCCAGCAGCAGTTCGAGCCGAACCTCGTTCATTATTATCCTCCCGGGATCCACGTGATCACGTGGCGCTTCAGCCAATCCTGACACTGCTCCAACGGCGTCTCGCGACGATCCACATTTACTTCGATGTTGATCCCAACGTCCCTCACTTTTTCCCAGGGCACGCGGAATGCCGTGGCATTCTCATCTATTCCAGCTGGTCGGAGAAGCCAAAGAAGGAAGCGATGCGGCCGGCGGCCCATCCGCCGCGACAGCGTCAGACTACCCATTTCGATGAACGCGACTTTGGGAGCGTCGCCGTCAGAAAGGCTGAGGACGACGCCGTCTGCCTTGCCGATACGGTTTTGCTTCTTGTCGACCATTTGCTTGTCAAGCACTTCGCGGATCAGAAGCATATCATCCTCCAAAGATCTGCAGGGGAAGAGTTATGAGGGCGACGATGAACGACAGGCCGATAATCACTAACACGGCGGTATTGCTGATCCATCCATTACGGTGCTTCCCAACAAAATTGCGATCGTTCATCAAAAACAGAAACGGAATTACGCCGAAGGGCAAGGCCAACGCAGTGATCGCCATCGAGAAAATCGTCAGCTGCAGGGGATCGACGCCAATCGCGATCGGCAGGATGGCGATACCGATGAAGCCTGTATAAACAAGGGAGAATGCTGGATCGGTTTGGGGCTTGGCATCTTCCGACCAATTCCAGCCAAAACCCTGCGCAACCAGGTATGCCTGACCAAGGCTTGCTTCGAGCGCAGCGCCGAAGCAGCTGATTCCAAGCGTTGCCGCGAAAAGGTAAAAACCCCATTTGCCCAATGCTGGGGTCAATATCGGCGCAATCTGGTCATATCCTTCGATATCGGTGATGCCGCGCGGCGGAAAGACGAGTGCTGCCACGATCAGGATTGACGCTGCAATGACGGCACCAAAGCTCATCCCCACCGTCGCGATTACCCGATTGGCGCCGAGGAAGCTCTTATCCCATTTTTCCTCGATCGCGCCTGACGAGTAAAACAAGAACAGAAACGGGGCTATCACGGCGCCGAGAATGCTGACAGCAATGAAACCATAGTGCAGCGGCTCTTTATCCGGCAGCATCGGCACCAGCCCTTTTGCCACCTCCAGCCAGGGCGGATCCATGACAAATACACCCACCACAAAGCATACCGCCACCAAGCCCATGAGGGCTACACCATCTTCGATCATGCCGAATGTGCCCTTCCAGAGCAGAAGCCATACGGTCAAGGCTACCGGCAAGGCCCACCACTGAAAACCGACGCCGCTGACAAATTGCAGTGCTAGCGCAATCCCGCCAATCTCTGACGCGAGGACGAGCAGATTGACGATCGAAATGATCGATAAAGTGACCAGGAAGTAATTCGCTCCAAAACGTTCCCTCATCCCATCGGCGACGGTGTGACGGCTCGCAATGGCAAATCGCCCCGACATTTCAATCAGGAAGATGAGACATACCGTGCCGATGACAATGGGCCAAAGCAAGCTGAACCCATAGGTTGCCCCCGCCTGGCTCGACGTTGCGATCTGGCCGGTTTCAATAAATCCCCCGACGCTGGTGACTATCCCCAGCGAAATTTGAAGCAGCTTTTTCATCCGCCTGCACCAAGGAGTATACGCTGGTCGACCTCGTAGCTGTGAAGCTCGACAAGATCTTGATGGGCCTGGTCGAATCGTCCCTGTCCGATCTCGTCGTGCGCCGCGGCGATCAATCCATTGAGCCTAACGACAGCCGCTCTCGCTTCGTCATATCTCGAGGTTTGCGGCAGCTGCGATGAGAGTTGCAATATCTCCCTATGGCATCGTTGCACGGCAAGATCGGTAAAGCCTTCTGGAACACGTCCGCCAAGGCGGGCATCGAGGATCATCTCGGCGCTGGCGCTCCACAGGAGGATTTCCTGCATTTGCTTGTGAGACTGCTCATCCTTGTTCGTACAGGAGACGAGTGACAGCAATAAAACCGCAGATAACGCTCTGTTCGACCACCCCGGACTTCGTTTCACCCTTCTTCGTGAAACGACGCGAACGTGATCTTGGCCTGCATCTGCCGTGTCGCCGGCCAGTGCGACGTCGCGAGTTTTCGGCGCTCGTCTGTCACGGGTAGAGGAGGTGCGCGCCGGAAGATTATGGGTCAAGATGCGCTCCTTTTGAAGAACGCGCCGAAATCGCGGTTTGGGTTACTAAACAACCGTTTACCGATCAGTTTAGTTCCGCCCTCATGTAAGAACACATGGCGAGGGAGGCCGTAGACACCAAGTAGTCAATAGAGCCCGGCGTCATCACCTATTCTTTAGCTGTATCAATCCCGCAGTAGGGAACCGGCACCACGATCGGTCATCGGTTGACACTCTGAACAGCGGTAGCGCTACCGCCGCCCGCAGCGCGGCGCGGGGCAAGCGCCTTGACCGAAAGGAGCGCGTAGATGATCAGCGGAAGGCAGACGAGATAGGATGTCCTGATACCTGCATGTTCGGCGATGAAACCGAGCAGCGGCGGCGCCAGGAAGAAGACGACGAAGGTCATCTGGCCGAGAGCGGCGACGTTGAGATACGCCGCGCGGTCAGTGCGCTGGGCAGCCGCGGAGACGGCGAGGGGGTAAACCGCGCTGCAGCCGGCGCCCATCAAGGCAAAGCCCGTCAGTGCGACATAGGCATGGGGCGCGCCCCAGACGGCGCAGATGCCGGTTGCCGAAAGAACAAGCAGCATCGTGGCGACGGCGCGCGCGCCAAACCGATCGACCAGCGGATCAACGAACAGGCGCGCCAGCGCCATGCAAAAGGTAAAGAGTGTCAGTCCCAGCCCGCCGATGAAAGGTTCGACTGAAAACACGTCGCGCATATAGATCGCCGACCAGTCGATTCCGGCACCTTCGACGAGAAAGGCGGCGATGCCGATTACGCAGAGCGGCATTAGTCCCCACGTGGGAAGCGCCACCGGCGGCGCCTTGCCCTCGTCCAACGTAATACGCGCTGGCGCATTGCGCATGCCGGCGATTGCCCAGATGCCGATGACAAGGACCGCGATAAAGGTCACGGCGAGATGGAGCTGCATCGAAATACCGGCCTGGCGGACGACCGAAGAGACAAGCGCCGTTACGAAGAAGCCGAGGCTCCAGAAACCATGCGCTCTGTTCATTACGCCGCGTCCTAGCTGCGCTTCGATGCGGTCGATCTCGACATTGAGATTGATCTCCAGCGCTCCGGCGAGCAGTCCCTCGAAGAAAAGCAAACAGAACACGGCCGGCGCGGCACCGATCCATGGCACCAGCGACAGCAGCGCAGACGTGCCGAGAACCGTAATAAACGCCGTCGTCCGTGCACCGAGCCGGGCGATCAAGGGCGAAGACAAAGTCAACGAGATCAAGGCGCCGATCGCAGCCCCTATCAACGTCAACCCAAGCTCGGACTTGTCGACTCCAAGTGAAACCTGCAAATCCGGCATCCTCGACAGCAGCGCCCCCAGCGACACGGCGAAGAGAAAGAAGCAGACATAGATCCGCTGCTGCGGCGCAATTTTCATAATGCAACTCCGGGGATTGACGCGTCGAAGCACAAGACGCGCATTGGGTCTATGACGAATACCTCAAAGGGCCTGAGTTCAAAACTTGTTTCTGAATGGCTGCGACGGAGCAGGCGGTCTTGCTTGACATTCTTCGTGATCACCCGCGCCATCACCTTTTGGAAAGGCGCGATCATTGTGATCTTCACCAGCGCACAGCGGCTGCGCCAACGCTGGCCGTTCCATCGCTGCCAATGTCATGAGGCTCGACCAGCGATCGTCAACGCTACGCCACTCAGGACCTCCAAGGCTCGACGAGTCCCCGGATTATCGGCTACTTTCGAAACCTCTTCGGCAGCACGCCTCGGTCGGAGTCGGTCGGCGAGGAGAACACGTCTCCCGCCACCGGCCGAATATGAAGCATTGCGGCGTCGATGTTGAGGAGCTCATTGGCCTGCGGTGACACCATTTTCCGCAGCACGCTCTCCTTTCAGCGGTGCGGATATGGAGACCGCCGGCGCCTGATCCAGCCAGTCGTTCCACGAACTCTTTGTCAAATCGGCCCGTCACGGCGCGCTTACGGGTGCAACTTCTACCGCGCGATTTTGCGGACGCTGAATTAGCCGATCGTCTCTATCACCGATGTCCCAGCATCGTAGGCCTCACGCGTCAAAGGTCGGTTTTGAAAATGCTCAGGTCATTTGAATGAGTCGGCGCTGGTTCAGATCCCTTCACGAGCGACGGACGTTCGGCCTTCCTTTAGGCCTGAGAATGGCACTGCCGCCACCGCTCGTCGACGATCCCATAGCGCCATTGTTGACTCCGTCTTTCAGTCAGTTGAAAAGAAACTTGGCTATAAAGGAGATGACCGATGGCTGAAGAGAATAATACAGGCACCGCTACCGGAGTTGCGGAAACCGATGCGCCCATAAAAACGGACGTTAAGAAACAGCGCGCGCCGCGTCGTCAAAAGCAAGCTGCCGAACCGGCTCCTGCCGCATCGGAGGCGGTGACCGGACCCTCGTCGGCGGCAGGTGCGGCAAAACCTGGCGGACGGGGCAGGGGAAGAAAGCCGAAGTCGACCGAGGCGAAAGTCTCCGAGAGCAAGAGCGCGCTCAAGGGCGTTGCGAGGAGAAGGTCGGCGAAGTCTGCCGAGCGAACAGCAGAGGTATCGGCACCCGCAATAGACGAGTTGGAAGATTTGATCCAGCTTGAAGAAGAGAACAAGCGGCTGCGCAAATTACTGACCGAAAAGCTGCGCCAGGAAAATACCGATCTGCGCAAACGGCTCGGGCTTGGTTGATCAGAGCACACATGTAATCCGGCCGCGACAGCGGCCCCAGCCACGGCATCTTCGGCAGGAGAAATAGTCGCTGGGCACGTCCTCGTGCCCAGCCGGATTGCCAGTGAGGTTAGAGCAACTGCCGCAGAATAGCAGTCGGGGTTGATTGAGGTGAAGTGCCCATGAAAACACCATGGAAATTCCTTGTCGAATTGACGTCGCGGCGGCGACCGGCAAAGGGGCAGGAGCGCGCGATCGGACATGCCACCGATCCCGAGGCTCACGATATCGATACGGAGCAGACGCAGAAACTCCCCTCCGAAAGTTCCGCTTCCGCAGATCGCAATGAGGCTGTCCCGGCCTTTCACGTTCCGGCGGGCTCGAATGAGAGGGAAGCCGGTCCCGAAGCCGGGCATGCATTGGTGCGGCGGAGCGATGAGGCGGCGCGGACAGCCTCGGCAAACGAGGCCAGTCCCTCTGATGGCAGGGCTGATGTACCGGCGCCGATCAGCGGGACAAGTTTAAAGTCTCAAAGAAATGCTCCGACGAAGCACCGTGAACGTGCAAAGAGAACCCAGGCAGACGTGGTCGCGCGAAGCACTATCGTCGCGCAGGAAACTCAACGCGTGCAGCCGTCATCCTCCCGGGATGCCTTCTTCGACGAAGTGGCGAGCCTTGATGAGGACATCAAAACGCTGAAAAGCGAGCTTGCTCAGAAGCTCCAACTGCAGAACGCTCAACTGAAGAAGATGCTGAAGCGGTTCGACGTTTCGTGAGCTTGGTAAAGAACTAGAGGTCGAATACAAATGAAAACACCGCAGCGAAAGTTCGTCGTCGAATTCAAGTCGGGCCGCCGGCGATCAACGACGCAGCCGGATTCAATCTGGGGAAATACCGATCTCAAGGCTTTTGCCCGTCAGGCCGAGACGGACGCGCCGCACCTATTCGAATCGAAAATGGGATTGGCGGTTTCAAATCAGCCTGGAGAAATGCCGCAGGAGCAGCGGTCGGGAAATCATCTCGATGAGAGGGATAACGCCAGCAACCAAAAGCAGCTTGCGCCGTCATTGACCGACGCCGTGCAGATACCTTCCTTGAAAACCGATCAAGGCTCCGTTGGCGCCATCTCAAGATCGACAAAACATGCAGTCAAACGGCGGGCTCGAGGAGCGGCGCCCCGCATGGACGAGAGCCGCTTGGAACATTCCTTACATGGTGAAAGTGACGAGCGCGGCCAGGCATCCGCCGCAAAGGTTGAAGCACCAATTGACGAGTTGGCGGTGCTTGATACGGAAAACCGACGGCTCAAGGCATTGCTGATCAGGCAACTCCACCAAGAGAACCTGCAGCTTCGAAAGATGCTCGAGCGATTTGACGTCTCTTGAGTTTGTACCTCTGAAAGTTCCCGCGTTCGGCCATGTGGCCTCCGCCGTCTCCATCGCGCCGAACGCCTGTACTTCAGTCTGCGAATGCTGATTTTTGGATGTCTTTATGCCACGTGGCGGAGGATAGGGGTGAATAATTCGATTCCCTTGGACTGCGCCAGAGGTGGAGAGCAGCTCTCAGATTCAGCCCCCATGACCTGCCATTGAAAATTTCTTCCAGATTGGATTGGAGAGCAAAAGGAGCGCATGATGGACCTGCAACAGTTTTGACGTTTCCTCAACCGCGGAGCTGGAGCTCTGATGGCCGGAGCAGGGGTTCCGCTAACGCCATGTGTTTGCCTGGCGCTCAGGCGTTACGCTCACGCTCTTCCAATATTGTCACCGGCCGATCCCATTGGATGAGCACGACACAGCCGGTGTCGCTCCAGACCGAGTGTTCGCTACCGGGTGCGTTGACGATGTAGCTGCCGCGGCCGTAATCGCCGGCTTCATCCGATTGCACTCCGTCGAGCACGAGAATCGTTTCCAGCCCCTCATGCCGATGGCGGGGAACGCCGGCGCCGGCTTCGTATTTCAGGAGCGCCACGCCGGGCTGGTCGCCCTTGAAGGTCCGGATCCAGTGGATCGTCACCTGATCGCGGAAGGGTCCGAACTCCAGATCCCTCCAGCCGCCCGAGGTCAGCAGTTCGCGGGTCGTTTCAGGCATGGACGATGCTCTCCAATATGTCGTCGACATGGGCGGTCCAGCCAACGATTGCGCCTTGGGCGCGGATCATGGCGATGGCTGCGGCCTTGAACTCCGGAAAATAGCTTTCCGTCGCTTCCACCGCGAGCAGGCATTCATAGCCGCGGTCGTTCGCCTCACGCATTGTCGTCTGCACGCAAACTTCCGTCGTCACTCCGGCAAAGACGAGCTGCTTGATGCGCTTCTGTTGCAATACCTCGCCGAGCTCGGTTGCGTAAAAGGCGCCTTTGCCCGGCTTTTCAATCACGACTTCGCCTTTGACCGGAGCAAGTTCCGGCAAGATCGCGGTGCCGGGCTCGCCGGCGATGAGGATACGGCCCATGGGGCCTTCGTCGCCGATCCTGAGTGCGGGAGCGCCGCGGTCGCGTTTTGCCGGTGGCAGATCCGAAAGATCGGGCCTATGGCATTCCATCGTGTGGATGACCGGCAACCCGGCTAAACGGAAGCCCTGGATCAAGCGTTTGACATCGGGCACGATCCTGGTGATGCGGCTGACGTCATTGCCGAGGCTGGCGCCAAAGCCACCGGGCTCGGCGAAATCACGCTGCATGTCGATAACGATGAGCGCGAGCTGGTCATGCTTCAGCGGAAAGGCGAAGGGTTCTGCCTTGATCTCAGCCATCAGTGATGCCCCGCCATATGGGCGCCGATCACGCCGATGTCGGCCGAACGCGCCGCTGTCTCGTAGACCAGCCTGCCTTCGGAGATGACCATGATGCGGTCGGACATCTCGAGCAACTCGTCGAGGTCCTCGGAAAGCAGCAAGACCGCAGTGCCGGAATTGCGCGCCTTCATGATGCGGGCGCGGATTTCGGCGACGGCCGAGAAATCGAGACCGAAGCAGGGGTTGGAAACGATCAGCAGGTCCACCTCGCCGGTGAGCTCGCGGGCGAGCACCGCGCGCTGCACATTGCCGCCCGAAAGTGCCGCGATCGGCGATGAGGCGGAAGCGGTCTTCACCTTGAAGTCGGAAATCAGCGCCGCGGCGCGCTTCTTCATCTTGCCCTTGTTCAGCCAGATCGCGTTCTTGCCGCCCGTTTTCAGGTCGAAAGTGCGGAAGGCGAGGTTTTCGCTGACGGTCATTTTCGGAGCGCAGGCGTTCTGCAGCGGCTCCTCCGGGATGAAGCGGACATTGTTCTTGCGGGTCTCGCGACGTGTTGCGCTATAAGCCGCGCCTTTGACGCTGACACGGCCGATATTGGTCGGCCGCTGGCCAGCAAGGATTTCCGTCAGTTCCTTCTGCCCATTGCCAGATATGCCGGCGATGCCGACGATCTCGCCGGCGCGCACCTTGAGATTGTCGATCTCGATGGTTTTGAGGCCGGACCGATCCGGCGCTTTGACCTGCGCCACTTCGAGGACCGGCTTTGCGGTTTCCGGGACGGGGACGCGGGCATCGAGTTCGGCGAGTTTGACGTCCCCGATCATCATCGCCGCCATCTCGGCTGTCGAAACTTCGCCGACTTTTCCAGTGCCGACAAGCTTGCCGCGCCGCAGGATCGATACGGCATCGGCAAATTTCGCCACCTCGGGAAACTTGTGGGAGATCATCAGCACGGTCAGCTCGCCACGCTGCGTCATCGCGCGCACGAGGCCGAGCATCTCATCGGCTTCTGCGGGCGTCAGCACCGAGGTCGGCTCGTCGAGAACCAGGAAGGAGCGGCCGAGATAGAGCTGTTTGACGATCTCGAGCTTCTGCTTCTCGCCGGCGGCAAGCTCGCTCACCGGCCGGTCAAGCGGGATCTTGAAGGGCATTCGCTCCATGAAGGCCCCAAGATCCTTCCGCTCCTTCGCCCAATTGATGATAGCGGGGACTTCGGCCCGGCTGATGACGAGGTTTTCGGCACCCGTTAGCGAAGGAACCAGCGTAAAATGCTGATAGACCATGCCCAGGCCATAGGTCGCAGCGTCCTTGGGCGAGGCGATCGCCACTTCGCGACCATCGACGGAGAGCGAGCCGGATGTCGCGTGATAGAAACCCATGATGCATTTGACGAGCGTCGACTTGCCGGCGCCGTTTTCGCCGAGCAGGGCATGGAAGCTGCCCGCAGGCACCTTGATCGAGACATGCTCGAGCGCGGTGAAGCTGCCGAAGCGCATCGTCATGTCGATCGTGTCGATGCCGACGGCCCTGCCGGCTTGCGGGAGTGGCGTGTCGCGGATCGTGCTCATGGCAGCTGGCTCACGAGCGTTTCGGAATTGGAGACGGAGCCGAAGACGCCACCCTGCATCTTCACCATTTTGATGGCGGCGAGGTGGTTGCCGTAATCGGTCGCGCCGCAGCAATCTTCCAGCAGCAGGCATTCGAAGCCGCGGTCGTTGGCCTCGCGCATGGTCGTGGAGACGCAGACGTCGGTGGTGATGCCGGTCAGGATGATGTTCTCGATGCGCTTCTGATTGAGGATTAGCTCCAGGTCGGTGGCGCAGAAAGAACCCTTGCCGGGCTTGTCGATGATCGTCTCGCCTTCGATCGGATAGAGTTCCGGAATGATGTCCCAGCCGGGTTCGCCGCGTGTGAGGATGCGCCCGCACGGGCCCGGATCGCCGATGCCGGCGCCGATGCGCTGTGAACGCCAGCGTTTGTTGGCCGGCAGGTCGGCGAGATCGGGCCGATGACCCTCGCGGGTGTGAATGATGTGATAGCCCTTGGCGCGCATGGCGGCCAGCACGCGTTTGATCGGCCCGATGGGCGCCTGAACCAGCGACAGGTCGTAACCCATGTGATCGACATAGCCGCCCTTGCCACAGAAATCGGTCTGCATATCGATGATGATGAGGGCCGTATTGTCCGGCCGCAAGGCGCCATTATAGGGCCAGGGATAGGGATCGGCGTCGATTAATGTCCTTTGGTCTCGACCATGGCGTCCATCGGCTTCTTCTCCTATTTGCCCGCAAGTTTGAATGTTTTGCCGTCGCGGTTGGACCGCTGTGGTCCTTTCGATGCGCCGAGGCTGGACGTCAGCTGCAACCTCGTCATTTTGTCAGCGACAGCGCGCCCGGCGCACCGGCAAGCGAGTGTGTCGGCGAGGAGGTCGCGATCATGATGATAAGGGTGAGCACGTAGGGCGCGGCGTAGAAGAGATAGTAGCCGTGGGTCACGCCGATAGATTGCAGTGCCGGACCGAGCGCACCTGCGCCGCCGAAGAGCAGGGAGGCCAAGAAGCAGCCGATCGGGTTCCAGCGCGCGAAGATGACGAGCGCCACGGCCATCAGGCCCTGGCCTGACGAAATACCCTCGTTCCAGGAGCCGGGATAATAGAGCGAGAGATATGCGCCGCCGATCGCCGCCAGCGAGCCGCCCGCGGCGGTGGCCAGCAGACGCACGCGATCCGGGTTGATGCCCATAGCGCGGGCTGCATCCGTGCTGTCGCCGACGACGCGCAGGATGAGACCCACCCGCGTATTCCTGAAACCCCACCGGAGCGCGAAGGCAAGCAAGGCGCCGAGGATGAAGAGCACATTGATGTTCAGCGCGGCCTGCATCTGCGGCAGGCTCGACCAGAAGCCGAACGGGATGGACGGCAGATGCGGCGCCACCGGCTGGATGAAGGATTTGCCGAGGAAGAAGGCGAGGCCCAGGCCGAACTGCATCATGGCGATGCCGATCGCAATGTCGTTCACCTTCGGCCATTTGCAGATCCAGCCGTGAACGAGACCGAACGTGGCTCCGGTCGCCATGGCGGCAAGCACGCCGAGCCAGGGCGAATTGCTCATGACAGCGACGGCGTAGGCCGTCATCGCGCCGAAGACGAGCGTACCTTCCAGGCCGAGATTGATGCGGCCGGAGCGCTCGGTGATCGTCTCGCCGAGGCTGACGAAGATGAAGGGGGTGGAAACGCGGATGGCGCCCGCCAGGATCGCGAGTGGCACGCCCCAGATGCCGATGCCCGTCTCATCCATCAGAGGCTCCTTTTCCAGAGGTCGGGATTGAAGATCCTGAGGCGCCCGTAGAAGGTCTCGCAGAAGAGGATGACGATGAAGAGCGTGCCCTGCAGCACCAATACGGTGGCATCGGGCAGGCCCATGCGGCGCTGGATCAGGCCGCCCGAGGCCTCTATGCCACCGAGCAGGATCGCAACGGGGATGATCGCCAGCGGATTGTGGCGGGCGAGGAAGGCGACGAGGATGCCGGTATAGCCGTAACCGGCGGCGAGCGAGGCATTGGCGCTGCCCTGGACGGCGGCGACCTCGATCATGCCGGCAAGACCGGCGAAACTACCGGCGATCGCTGTGAAGCCGGCAATCAGCCTGCCGACCGGCAAGCCCTGGATCTGGGCGGCGCGCACGTTACCGCCAGCGATGCGCGCGGCAAAACCGTAGCTCGTAACCTCGATCAGGATCCAGGAGAAGATGCAGGCGAGGATGCCGATGACGAGGCCCCAATGCACATCCATGCCGGAAATGTTGCCGAGCATGTAGTCGGCCGGTAACGGCCTGGTCGAGGGCTTGTTCAGACTGGCGGGGTCGCGCAGCGGCCCTTCCACGAACTGGTTCATCAGGGCGATGGCAATATAGGAAAGCAGCAACGAGGAGATGGTCTCGTTGACGCCGCGGTAGTGGCGCAGGAAGCCGGCAAAGCCGATCCAGACGCCGCCGACGACCATGGCGGCCATCGCCATCAGAATGAGAGTGGGAAATACAGGGACAGAGTTCACAAGCGGCATGGCCATGGCGGCGGCAGCAACGCCGCCCAGCACGACCGCTCCTTCCCCGCCAATGATGACGAGGCCGAGGCGGGCGGGCAGGGCGACGCAGAGTGCCGTCAGGAGAAGGGGTGCGGCACGGCTTAAGCTGTTTTGTACCGAAAACCAGCTGCCGAAGCCGCCGGTGTACATGAGGTAGAAGAGCATGGCCGGCGATTTGCCGATCGCCAGGATGAAGAGGGAAAAGAGCCCGAGCCCGATCAGGATGGCGGCAAGGCCGATGATGACGGGTTCGGCCCTGCGCGCCATCCATTCGAACAGCGGACGCAGCGAGGCGCGGTTGCCGGAGACGACTGGTATTGCGGGATCATCGGCCTGAACGGTCATGTCGCTTCTCCCCTCTCGCGGTTTTACGCCGTCGACCCGACGACACCCTCGACCAGGTAGTTCATGCTTTCAAGCTCGATCGCTTCTTCCGCATAGGCCTTGCCGGCAGCCACGACAGTGTCACCCTTGTTGTCCTTCAGCGGCCCCTTGAAGACCGAGAAGCCGCCCTTCATCATGTCGGCATGGGTCGCTTCGAACGCCTTGCGGCCTGCCTCGGAAACGCCGGGGCCGAGCGCGCTCATCTTCACGAAGCCGTCCTTCAGGCCGCCACGCACGAAGTTGCCGAGCTTTTCGCCGGCCTGCGCCTTCTTGACGAAGTCGCCATAGACATTGCCCCAGGCCCATTCGGCGCCGGTGAGATATTTCTCCGGCGCAAGCGGGCTCTGGTTGGCGTGGTAGCCGCAGACGAAGGCGCCGCGGCCGGCGGCCGTTTCGACCACCACCTTCGGGCTGTCGACATGGCAGGTGATGACATCGGCGCCCTGGTCGACCAGCGCGTTGGTGGCCTCCGCCTCCTTGACGGCGAGCGACCACTCGCCGGTGAAAATCACCTGACAGGTGATACCAGGATCGACCGCGCGCGCGCCAAGGAGGAATGCGTTGATATTCTGCAGGACCTGCGGGATCGGCTTGGCGGCGACGAAGCCGACCTTCTTGCTCTTCGTCGCATGGCCGGCGGCGATGCCATTCAGATATTGCCCCTGGAAAATATAACCGAAATAGGAGCCGGTATTGGCCGGGTGCTTGCCCTCCTGCCACATCCCGCCGCAATGCCGGAACTGGATATCGGGATACTTGGCGGCCATGGCCAGCATGTGTGGATCGAAATAGCCGAAGGAGGTCGGGAAGAGCAGGGCGGCGCCATCGAGATTGATCATCGATTCCATCGTCTTCTGCACGTCGACCGTTTCAGGCACGTTCTCTTCTTCGACGACGGTGATGCCAGGCATCGCCTTGATGGCAGCAGCCCCCTCGGCGTGCGCCTGGTTGTAGCCATAGTCATCCTTGGGGCCGACATAGATGAAGCCGACAGTGAGAGCCGTCTGCGCAAATGCGCGCGAGGAGAGGAGACCGGGCGCCGCGCCGACGAGCGTGGCGGCGGCGGAAGCCTGAAGAAAATGGCGGCGTTTCATGGAAAGGAGTCTGGTCATCGGAATGCTCCCCTGACGGCGGTTCTGCCGGTTTTAATTGGTTACAGGAAAGTGTATGCAATGGTCATGCCAGATTTTATTCTATTGATTTCATAAATGAAATTTTTCCGTCTGCAGACGGAATGCAAGAAGTGCATGCAATTTCACTTGGCATACGATGAAAAAATATGCATCGCCTATAAAATTGTCCGATACCTCCGTCGCTGGGCTTAGAATGCTGATTAAGCCCACGGTGAAAATGCATTTTTGCGAGTGCCATCAATAATATATACTGATGTTTGACTTGGCCTGATTTAGCGGGCATGTGTATGCAATCCTAGCAATGTAGAATCAGTCCTTGAAGCAAGTCAGGCGCAGAGAAATCATCAGGGCAGGGACGACCGTCGAGCAGATGGTGCGGGCGATCGCCGACATGATCGTCACCGGGCAGATGCTGCCCGGCGAGAAGCTTGATGAAGTCTCGCTCGCTGCTCGTTTCGAAGTCTCGCGCACACCGGTGCGCGAGGCGCTCCGTGAACTTGGGGCGATGGGGCTTGTCGACCGAGAGCCGAACCGCAGCGCCGTCGTCACCACCGTGACCGAAACCTATCTGCATTCGATGTTCGAGGCGATGGCGGAACTCGAAGCGATCTGCGCCAGGCTCTCGGCCGAGCGCATGACAGTCGATGAGCGACGCACGCTGGAGCTGGAACACAAGGCATCGATGAAGCTGGTGCATACCGGCGCGGAAGAGGACTATGCGGCGCACAATACCGAATTCCATTCCCGCCTTTATCGCGGCGCGCATAATGATCATATCTACGAGACGGTGACGCAGACACGGGCACGGCTCGCACCCTTTCGACGAGCGCAGTTTCGGCTGCCCGGCCGCCTGGCAAAATCCTACGAGGAGCATGGCCGGATCGTAATTGCGATCATGCGAGCGGACGGTACTGCTGCCGCACAGGCAGCCTATTCCCATGTGGAGATGGTCAGCGATGCGAGCGCGGTCTTTGCCGCAACCGGCGAGCCGAGCGCGCGAAGCACCTGACATCACGCGCGGTCCGTCCGCGACAAGGCGAAAGCCCGGCGGCCGCAGCCGCCGCGGCTGCCTTTGCATTTACTCCGCAGCCTCGATGAAGCGATGGCGTTCATAGAGGAACTTCAGCACGGCTTCGCGGCATTTCAGATATGTCCGGTCGGAGGCGAGTTCGATGCGATGGCGGGGACGAGGCATCGTTACATCGAGTACTTCGCCGATGCGGGCCGCCGGGCCGTTGGTCATCATCACGATGCGATCGGACAGCAGCACCGCCTCATCGACGTCATGGGTGATCATCACCATCGTGTTGCCAAGCCGGGCATGGATCTCCATCACTGCGTCCTGAAGATGGGCGCGGGTCAGCGCATCGAGCGCGCCGAAGGGCTCGTCGAGCAGCAGGATCTTCGGCTCCATCGAAAGCGCACGCGCAATGCCGACGCGCTGTTTCATGCCCCCTGATATTTCCGAAGGCCGCTTGTCTCTCGCATGCGCCATCTGTACGAGATCGAGATTGGCCATGACCCAGTCGTGCCGCTCGGCCTTGGTCTTTGTTCTGCCGAAGACCTTGGAGACGGCGAGATTGACGTTCTCGTAGACCGTCAGCCAGGGCAGCAGCGAGTGGTTCTGGAAGACGACGGCACGTTCCGGACCCGGTTCGTTGACCTCGCGGTTTTCAAGCAGCACGGCGCCTGACGAAACCGGGGTCAGGCCGGCAATGAGGTTGAGCAGGGTCGACTTGCCGCAGCCGGAATGGCCGATGATCGAGACGAATTCACCCTCTGAGATCGTCAGGTTGATGTCCTTCAGCACCTCGGCGCGAACGCCGCCCCGATCGAAATGTTTATCGATATGGTCGAGTTTGAGATAGGCGTTCATAGATGCGCTCCTCAGCTGGCCATGGCGCCGCGGGTGACGAGTTTGCCGAGCGCTGCCACCAGCTTGTCGAGGGCGAAGCCAACGATGCCGATATAGGCGAGCGCGACGATGATGTCTGGAAGGCGCGACGAGTTCCAGGCGTCCCAGATGAAGAAGCCGATGCCGACGCCGCCGGTCAGCATTTCGGCCGCGACGATCGCGAGCCAGGAAAGGCCGACGCCGATTCTGAGGCCGGTGAAGATATAGGGCGCTGCCGAAGGCAGCATGATCTTCCAGAAAAATTCGAGCTGGTTGAGACGCAGCACCTCGGCGACGTTGCGGTAGTCCTGTGGAATGTTGCGGACGCCAACGGCGGTGTTGATGATGACAGGCCAGATCGAGGTGATGAAGATCACGAAGATCGCAGAAGGACTGGAATCCTGGAAGGCTGCGAGCGACAGCGGCAGCCAGGCGAGCGGCGGGACCGTGCGCAGCACCTGAAAGATCGGATCTAGGCCGCGCATCGCCCAGACCGACTGGCCGATGATCGCACCGATGATGACGCCGGCGACCGCGGCAAGCCCGAAACCATAAGCGACGCGCTGCAGCGAAACGAGCACGCGCCAGCCGAGCCCGATATCTTGGGAACCGTAGTTGAAGAAGGGATAGGCGATCAGATCATAGCTCTCCTGCCAGACCTGATGCGGCGAGGGCAAAGATGCATCCGCCGAGGAACACAGCACCTGCCAGACGAGCAGAACGAGCGCGAGAACGGCAATCGGCGGAACGACATTGCAAACTGCGGTCAACCCCGCCTGTCGAAGGTTGAACCGCGAGCCATGTTTGCCGGAAAACGGCACGATCTTTGCTGCCGGTTGGGCGGAGGCGACCGGGGAGGGATTTTGTTTATTTGCCAGGGCGGACATCGACGCGCTCCTCACAGGAATGAAAGGCCGGCGCACCGATGGCGCGCCGGAAGCGGGGTCAGGCGACGGCCTTGATCGAAAGGCTGTCGAGATAGGCGGAGGGGTTTTCGGGGTCGAAGACCTTGCCGTCGAAGAAGGTTTCCTTGCCGCGGGAAGACGATGCGGGAATATCGGCTGCAGCGACGCCGAGATCCTTGGCGGCCTCGCGCCAGATGTCTTCGCGGTTCACCTGGTTGACCAACGCCTTGACATCCGTCGTCGCTGGCAGGTTTCCCCATCGGATGTTTTCCGTCATGAACCAGCTATCGTGGCTCTTGAACGGATAGGAGGCGGCGTCCTTCCAGAACTTCATATAGAGGTCGGTGGCCTTGGCCTCTCGGCCGTTACCATAATTGATGTCGCCCTTGAGGCGGCCGAGCACATCTTTCGTCGGGACGTTGAACCATTGGCGTTTGCCGAGAATGTCGGCCATCTCCGCCTTGTTATCCATGCTTTCGCACCACTGCTGAGCTTCCATCACGGCCATCAGCAGCGCCTTGGCGGCATTGGGATTCTTTTCGATCCACTCGGCGCGCAGCCCCAGCGCCTTTTCGGGATGTCCCTTCCAGAGCTCGCCGGTGGTGGCTGCGGTAAAGCCGATACCCTGGTTGACGAGCTGCTCGTTCCACGGCTCGCCCACACAGAAGACGTCCATGTTGCCGACCTTCATGTTGGCCACCATCTGCGGCGGCGGCACGACGATCGTCGAAACGTCCTTGTTCGGATCGATGCCGCCGGCGGCCAGCCAATAGCGGATCCAGAGGTCGTGGGTACCGCCCGGGAAGGTCATCGCCGCCTTGATTTCCTTGCCTTCGGCCTTCTTCTTCTCGAAGGCCGCCTTCAGCTTCGAGGCATCGAGTTGCACGCCGGTGACGGCATATTCCTTGGCGACGGAAATGCCCTGGCTGTCGAGGTTGAGCCGGGCCAGGATCGCCATCGGCACCGGCTTGTTGTTCTGCGTCACCTTGCCGGTGTGCATGAGATAGGGAAGCGGCGACAGGATATGCGCGCCGTCGATGCCGTTGGCAGCGCCGCCGAGCACGAGATTGTCGCGGGTCGCGCCCCACGAGGCCTGCTTGGCGACGTCCGTTTCGGGCAGGCCATATTTATCGAAAAGCCCCTTTTCCTTGGCGATAATCAGCGGTGCGGAATCCGTCAGGGCAATGAACCCAAGCTTGACGCCTTTCACCTCAGGACCTGGCCCAGCGGCGAAGGCGCCGGACGGAAAGGCAGTCTTGACGGCGCCGATGAGGGCGGCCGTTGCAGTTGTCTTCAGCATGGTACGACGGGTGATGCCGGGTTTCGAATTTTTTGTCATGCGCAGGTTCCCTCTGCTGGCTGAATTTGGACACAAAAAAACGCCGCCGGAATGCGTTCACCGGAGGGGAGAACCCCGGATGGCAATCCTTGCGACGTCGGTGTCTTGCGTAAGCGCTTATGTCGCGCCTATCTGCACCGATCGCCGTTGACCGATGCATTGTGAAGGCCTGCAATCAGCGTGCCAATTTCCAAAGCTCGGATAACCTCATGAACAGAATGACGAAATGCCGAAAACAGGAATTGCCTATTTATTGGACGAAGAGAAAATGTGATCATGATTTATGCGTTTGTATTGCGCCTGCATTTGCAACAGCGTTCTATTTGTGCACCGCACACGGTGGCGAAATGGGGAGAAACTCGATATGACACGCTGTACTCTGGTTGGAGCAGGACATGCCGATGAAGAAGACTTTCAATCCGCCCTCTGTCCGCCGTCCGTTCGGTAATTATAATCATGGGCTGCTCGTGCCGCCGGGCGCGTCGCTGCTCGTCACCTCAGGCCAGCTCGGAATTGGTCTCGACGACGAAGTGCCGGAGGAGATCGGCAAACAGGCCGAGCTATGCTTCGAAGCGATCAAGGCCATCCTTGCCGATGCGGAGATGAGTTTTGCGGACGTTATCCGCATTTCCGGGTTCGTGACGAAACGGGAGGATTTCCCAGCCTATATGGCGGTGCGCGATCGCTATACGCTCGACCCGAAGCCCGTCTCGACACTGATCATCGTCGGCGGCTTCACCCGGCCGGATTTCCTTGTCGAAGTCGAGGTCACAGCCGCCAAGATATTATGATGTCCGGCGGCGCGATGCGCTTCAGAACCGTTCCATCGACGTCTTCACCTTCGCCAGAAACCTCTCCCGCGTTTCAGGCGTACAGTTGTTCATGTCGTAATGAGCGAGAAAGGTGACAGGCCGCAGCGGATTGATCTGTGCTCTCAGCACGCGCTTGACGATCTTCTTCGGCGGATTGCCGGCAACGAAGGCGCGGAATGGCGTTGCTCCATAAGTCAGCACCGCGGCAAGCTTCCTGATATGGCGTAGCCGCGATTCCACCTTGCTGTCGACGAGTTCGAAGGAGACGCCCGGTAGCCAGACGCGGTCGAAATAGCCTTTGAGGATCGCCGGGAAACCGAAATTCCAGACCGGCGTCACCAGCACGAGCCCTTCGGCTCGCTTCAACCGCTCGACATAAGGTTTCACCAGCTCGGTATTGCCGGGATAGTCGTGATAGATGAGCCGGTCGTGGCGAGAGAGCACGGGATCGAAATTCTCGGCGTAGAGATCGCAGGCATCCACCTCGTGGCCGGCCTTGCGCAGGCTTTCCAGCGACTGTTGGTAGAGCGCCTTGCCGTAGCTTTCCTCCACCGGGTGCGAATGCAGCACAAGAACCCTCATCAGGCCTCCATGACGCTTGCAAGCCCTGGGAAGAGATAGTTCTTGCCGGCATCGAAATCGAAGTCCGGGTTCTCCCAGGCGATCATCTTGCCGGGGTTGAGCAACCCCTTGGGATCGGTTTCGTGTTTGAAGGCGAGCTGCACCTTGTCGGTGCGCTTCATGCCGCCTTCCTCCAGCGTGTAACGGTGCGGATTGAAGATCGGGCAGCCGTGATCCTGGTGGATCTTGATAATCTCCTCGAGCCGCGCCTCGGTAGTGTAGCGTACCAGCGGCAGGCCGGAGCACTGGATCTGCCCGTCGAACCGAATGAATTCGAGATGACCAGGGACCTCGTCGCCGAAGATTTCCACCATTTTGGCGACCTTGGCGACGTGATCCGGCCCCGGGTACTGGACCTGCAGATAGGTGAAGCCGGGATCGACCTTCAGCGCCCGCAGCGTCGTGTGGTTCCAGGCAAGCTCATAGGCATGCGGAATACCCTTCATGCTCTCGACCTTGTCGGAGCGGAAGATGACCTCGCCCTTGTGGGCCGAGGTGAAGGCGAGAAAGGCATCCATCGCATGCGGCGCGATCATCAGCACCACCACCGACTGGCCCTTGCGGATATAGGGCTTGTGGCGGGTGAAATAGTCGTGCGGAATGGGCGCCGCGATCGGCGCGATCTCTTTGACGAGGATGCCGTTGCATTTGGCAAGCGCATCCGAAAAGCGCACGCACGCCATGAAGTCATCGTAACCGACGAGAACGTCGACCCAGTCATAGGCAGGCGCGAGCGGCATCTCGATTTCGGTTATGATCCCGTTGGTGCCGTATGCATGGCTGACTTTCTGCAGGTCCCAGCCGGTGAGATCGAGCACGCGCGGCTCGGCTTCCATGGTGACGACGCGCAGGCGCAGAATGTTGCCGAGATCGCGCAAGCCACCCCAGGTGATCGAGCCGACGCCGCCGGAGCCGCCGGCGATAAAGCCGCCGACGGTCGCCATTTGCGCCGTCGAGGGATGGAACCGCAGCTCCTGGCCGGAATGGGCCTTGGTCTGCTTGTCGAGCTGGGCAATGATGATGCCGGGCTCGCAGATCACCCGGCCGGGATGGATCTCCTTGATCTTGTCCATGGCCGCCAGATTCAGCACGATCCCGCCGGAAAGCGGCATCGCCTGGCCGTAATTGCCGGTGCCGCCGCCGCGGGGCGTGACCGGCACGCCGTGGGCGAAGGCGACCTTCAGCGTCCGGATGACATCGTCTTCGTTTTTCGGCGTGACGACGAGATCGGCCGTCACATTGTCGAGCTGCGCTTTCAGTATTGGCGAATACCAGTAAAAATCGCGGCTCTTCTGGCGCACCAGCGCCGGATTGTCTTCGATGGCGATGCCTTCGAGTTCTTGTCTGATCGTTTGATAATCCGGCATGTCAGGCTCCAACGATGCTGTCGAGTTCACGATAGTCCGGCAGGCTGCGGTCGATCACCTTGCCGCGGCGAAGGACGACGCGGTCGGACTGCGGACGGGAAAGAAATTCGCTCCAGCGCCTGGCGCTGAAGAGCACGAGGTCGGCAGCAGTGCCGACAGCAATGCGGCCCATATCGGGCCGGCCGAGAATATCGGCGGGCGAGGTGGTGACGACGCGTGCGGCCGTATCCAGCGGATGGTCGAGATGCAGCATGCGGACCGCCTCGCGGAACACTTCCACCGGGTCGAGATCGCCATAGGCGTAGAAGGGATCGCGGGTATTGTCGGAGGCAACGGCGGTTGCGACGCCGGCTGCCGCCAATTCGTGGAAAAGTGTCACGCCGCGCCAGCGCGGTGTGCGGCCGGGATAGCGGTCCTGCAAATAGAGGTTGCACATTGGCAGCGAGACGATAGCAAGACGGGCCTCGGCGACGAGCTCGACCGTGCGTTTTGCGGTTTCCCCGTCCTGGCGGGCAAGCGAGCAGCAATGGCCGGCCGTCACCGTGCCGTCGAAGCGGTTGCGCAGCACCGCTTGCGCGATCGCCTTCAGGGTTTCTGCCGCCGGATCGTCGGTCTCGTCGACATGAAGGTCTATATCGAGGCCGTTATCGGCGGCGGCTCTGAACAGCGTGTCGAGCTGGCTCTCGAGATCGGCGCTCATTCGGGTGACGCCGCCGATCAGCCCGCCCTTTTTGCGGACCAGGCCGACGAGATCGGCGAAATAGGCCGTGTCCGCCATGTTCTCCAGCGGAAAGAGCGCTACCGCCTGCAAAGCGATGCTGTCCTTCCAGACATCGCGCATCTCGGCAAAGAGCTCGAAGGAGATGCGGTGCTGCGGCGCAAGGGAATCCAGATGAGTGCGGATCAGGCTGGTGCCGTGCGCGTAGGCGCAGCGCAGGGAAAACTCCATGCGCTTCTTCACGTCGCCAGCCGACCAGTGCGCTTCGCGGTCTGCGCGCACGGCCTCCAGCGCTCCCTGGAAATTGCCGTCCGGATTGGCGTTGCGCGGCCAGATGTGACCCTTGTCGAGATGCGTATGCATATCGGTGAAGCAGGGCCAGACCATGCCTTCCTTGAGGTCGGACTTCGCCAGTTCGACCGGCGCTTCGCCCGGCGGCAGCAGGGCCGAAATCATGCCGTCGGCGATGACGATATCGGCCCTGACGAGCCCTTCGGCGGCGGGCGCTTCGTAACCGGCAACGGCGGCGGCAGGCAGCGTCGCGTTGCTCAGCACGAAGCGGCCGGCATTCGGCGGCGAAATAAAGGAATAGCTCATCAGTTTTCCCGTTTCAGGCTGCTCTCGTGCCAGCGGTGCAGGGCAAGCCACGAAATGAACGAGGTGACGGCGAAGATCGCGACGCCGAGCAGGGAGAGCATCAGCAGCGCCGCAAAGAGGCGCGGAATGTTCAGCCGATACTGTGCTTCGAGGAGCCGGAAGGCGAGCCCGGAGCCGGCGCCGGCCGAGCCCGCGGCAAATTCCGCGACGACTGCGGCAATCAGGGCAAGGCCACCGCCGATCCTGAGGCCGGTCATGAAATAGGGCTGCGCGGCCGGCAGCTTGAGAAAGAACAGCGTCTGCCAGCGGGAGGCGCCGTAAAGTTCGAACAGGTTGATGAGGTTGTGGTCGACGCTTTTCAGCCCCTGGACCATATTCGATAGAATCGGGAAAAAGGCGACAAGGAAGGCGCAGATCAGCAACGCCACCTGGGTCGACGGCGCATAGATCAGGATCAGCGGGGAGATCGCCACGACGGGTGTTACCTGCAGGATGACCGCGAGCGGATAGAAGGCGAGTTCGATCCAGCGCGACTGTACGAGGAAGATCGCAAAACCGACGCCGCCGACAAGCGCCAGCATCAGCGACAGGAAGGTGATCTTGGTGGTGACCCAGAGGGCGGGGGCGAGCGTGCCCCAGTCGGTCACCAGGGCGTTGGCGACGGCGGCCGGTCCAGGCAGGATGTAGGGCGGGACGCCCGACAGTTTGACGTAGATGGACCAGGACAGGATAAAAAGGGCGATGACCAGGAAGGGGATGGAAATGCGCAGCGCCAGATCGCGGCGCCCAGCTCTGGCTGCGCCTTTAGGACGCAACGGTGGTGCATTGGTTTCGTCGCGCATTACTGATCTCCTGCCGCGTTGATGGCGCCGATCAGCGAATGCGACACCGTTTCGCAGGCTTTGCGATATTCTTCCGAGGTGCGGTAATGGGCGTCGCGTTCGAGGCTGGTGGCGAGCGGAACGTCGGCATGCACGCGGCCGGGTCTTGCCTTCATCACGACGATGCGGCTCGAGAGATAGGCGGACTCAAAGACCGAATGGGTGACGAAAATGACGGTAATGCCGGTCGTCTTCCAGAGCCGCAGCACGTCGTCATTGAGCTTCTGCCGGCTGATTTCGTCGAGCGCCGCGAAGGGCTCGTCCATCAGCAGCAGCTTCGGTTTCGTCACCAGTGCCCGGGCAATCGAGACGCGCATCTTCATGCCTCCGGACAGTTCTCGCGGATAGGCGTTGGCGAAATCCTGGAGGCCGACGGTGGTCAGCACCTCCATGATCCGGTCATGCGCCGCAGCCTTCGAAACGCGCCTCAGCCTCAGCGGCAGATGGACATTGTCGAACACGTTCTTCCACGGCATCAGCGTCGGCTCCTGGAAGACGAAGCCGATGTCGCCGTCCGGAAGGCCGCTGGCATTGATGCGCGAGCTCGGCCAATCGATTGCACCCGAGGTGACGTCGCCGAGGCCGGCGATGATGCGCAGCGCCGTCGACTTGCCGCAGCCGGACGGGCCGAGCAGACTGACGAATTCGCCGCTTTCGACGGTGAGCGACATGTCTGAAAGCGCTACCGTTCCGCTGGAAAAGACCTTCGAGACCGAGCGCATGGCGACCAGCGGCCGCGTGCGCGCCTCTTTCGGGGATAGGGCCTGGGCTTCTGCTAAAGGCATTGCCTGTCTCGTTCACTGGGGAAGAGGATGCGATCCGCCGCATCTGCGGCGGATGCTCGCCGGCATCGGCCAGCCTATTTCTTCAGCGCCACGCCGGTGTTCTTGCAGACAAATTTCGTCGTGAACGCCTTGGTGTAGTCCGTCTCTGGCTTGAAGACCTTGATATCAACCATTTCGGTGAAGAACGCCTTGTAATGCGCATCGGTGATGCAGCCGATGCCCTTGTCGAGGCTGTCGCCGGATTCGATGATCCCGTATTCCTTCATCTTGGCGATGGAATAGGCGATCTGACCATCCGTCATTTCGGGATTGTCCTTCTTGATCAGCGCGTTCGCCTTGCTGTTGTCGCCGTAGAGATAGTTGTACCAGCCCTCGATCGAGGCATCGACGAAGCGCTGGACGACGTCGGATTTGCTGTCGATCATCGTCTGGGTGGTGGTGATCATCGTCGAATAGGGGGAATAGCCGTTATCGGCGAGCAGGAAGACTTTCGGCTCGAAGCCGGCCTGCTTCTGGATCTCGTAGGGCTCGGATGTGAGGTAACCTTGCTGTGCGGACTCCTTGTCGGCGAGGAACGGCGCCGGGCTGAAATTGTAGGGCTTGTACTGCTCGTCCTTGAAGCCCTTGAAGTTCGCCTTCATCCATTCGAAATAGGTGAGATAGCCGTCCTTGCCGAGAAACAGGGTCTTGAGCTTGGCGAGATCTTCGAATTTGTTGATGCCGGCATCAGGATGGGCGATCAGAACCTGCGGATCCTTCTGGAAGATCGCCGCGACGTCGACGAGCGGAATGCCCTGTTCGACCGCCGAGATTTCGCCCTGCGGACCGCCCATGTAGAAATCGATCTTGCCGGAGATGAGCAGGGCGCTGTTGGCGGCATTTGGGCCGCCCTGCACGATGGTGACGTCGAGGCCATGTTTGGCATAGGTGCCGTCGGCAACCGCCTGGTAGAAGCCGCCATGCTCTGCCTGTGCCAGCCAGTTGGTGCCATAGCTGACCTTGTCTGCCGCCTGCGCCGAGACGGCGGCGCCAAGCGCACCGCCAAGGCCGACGAGTGCGGAAAAGACCGTATTCTTCCGTGCAATGCGCATGATCAATGTTCCCCTTCTAAGTTCGCAACGCCCGTGGCGACGTCGGATTTTCTTCATAGGAGCGATTGCTTTGCTCTTTGAAAAGCATCAAATTTCGTGCGCAATGATGCCTTTTCGGCATCTCTCCGAAAGCCTGTGCCTAATTTGTGCTGTCTGCTCTGTTTTTATGCAATGAGGTTGCTGCGATGCTGCATTCCAGAAAGCTTCTCTACATCAACGAGATCGCCCGAGCCGGCTCGATCCGCAAGGCGGCGGCGCGGCTGAATGTGGCGTCTTCGGCGATCAACCGGCAAATCCTGGCGCTGGAGGAGGAAATCGGCGCGCCGCTCTTCGAGCGCCTGCCACGCGGCCTGCGCCTGACGGCGGCCGGCGAACTCTGCATCGAGCATATTCGCGAGGTCTTGAAAAATTACGAGCGGCTGGAGAGCCGCATTCGCAGCCTCAGGACGCAACAGGCTGGCAAGATCCGCCTGGTGACGACGGTGGGCCTGGCCGCCGGCCCGCTGCCCGAAATTATCGCCCGGTTCCAGTCCGAGCATCCGCGCGTCTTCATGCAGTTGCGCAATGATGCGGGGACGATGACGGTCAACCCGGTGTTGTCGGGCGAGGTGGATATCGGCCTCGGCTTCAACATTCCGGCGACGCCCGGCATCCGCACGCTCGGCAATTTCGACATCCCGATCGGCGTTGTGCTGCCTCCCGGCCATCCGCTGATCGCTTCAGGTCCGATCAACCTTGCCGATATCGTCCAGGAGCGTCTGGTGTTGGCGCAGCAGGGCACCAGCCTGCGCGACGTGATCAATCTGGCGATGGCCCGCCTCGACGTGCACATCGAGCCCGTGCTGGAAACCAATGCGTCGGAGATGCTGAAGAAGCTGGTCAAATCAGGGGCCGGTGTGACGATGCTGAACCCGCTCGACGTGATCACCGAATGCCGACAGGGCGAACTTGTTTTCCGGCCGATCGCCGAGCCGCATGCGCGCCACCAGACGATGAAACTTTTCGCCCGCGCGCGCACCCCGCTTGATTCCGCCACCAGCCTGTTCGTCGAGTATCTCCTGGCCGAGCTCGCCGGCCTGGTACAGGAACTGCAGGCAAAGGGGCATATCGCGATGGAAAGGTCCGTCGCGATCTGAACCCTTCTGCGAATGGGCCTACTCCGAATAAAGATTGGAAAGCGGATAGCGCTTCAGGTCATGGAGCAGCTCGACGAAACCGGTGACCTGGTGGCGGCAGATCGCTTCGCCCTTTTCGGCTGTCCCGAGCGAGGCGTCGCCGACGACGCCGTTGGGATTGAGGTCGTGGGCGATCCAGGCGAGCGAATGCGGCGGTAGCGGCTGGATGTATTTCGATTGCCCGCGCATCCATTCCGCCTTGGAGGTGAAATTCTCCGCCTTCTCCATCCGCACCAGGTCGGGACGAAAATGGAGCATCAGCGAGGTTTCCACCTCGCCTCCATGGATGCCGTATTTCGTTTCATGGTCGCTGATCATCCCCTGAGGATGGCCGAAGCGGCCCCATTGCGTCGAGACGACGGCCATCCGGTAGCGCACGCGAAGCTCGCGTGCCACGATGCTCATGATATCGACATTGCCGCCATGTGAATTGACGATCACCATTTTGCGGATGCCGGCTTCGGCAACCTTGGCGCCGATCGCGGTCCAGACCGGAATGAGCAGCTCCGCAGCGAGTGACAACGTCCCCGGCCCGTAAATGTGTTCGTTCGCCTTGCCGATCTCCTGCGTCGGCAGCACCAGGAAATCGAGGCCGTCCGGCTTCTGCTCTTTCAGTTCGGCCAGCATGCCGTTGGCGATCGCCACGTCGGTCGCGATCGGCAGGTGCGGGCCGTGCTGTTCCGTCGAGGCGATCGGCAGGATGGCGATGGTTGTGTCGGGCGAAAGTCCGGCGAAGTCGGAGCTATTTAGTTCGTTCCAGTAGAATGGCAGTGCCATCGCCGCGCCTCTCGTTGCTTTTCAAGCAGGAGTAGGGAAAATCACTGCGCGCGAAAAGCATCAATTTGCGCCCATACCGATGCCTTTTAGAGGCTGGTAAAGCAGCTGCCGCTCTCTGAAGCGTGAGGCGGCGTAAGCGCGACACATATGTGGATTTATCACGATCGCTTACCCGCCCATATCGCGCCGGTCCTGGCAATGAGACCCCTGAGGACGAATTGAGCGGCCTTTGACAGAAGTTTTTGCATCCCTTCAGGCCGCCGGACCGGTTGCGCTGATATAGTTGCGCCAGCCGCCGAACTCGGTGATCTCTCGTCCACCGGCGACGGCATGACCCTCGCAGAGAAATCCCGTCAGGCAACTTCCATCGCTAAGGGTGATCTTGCCGACACCAAGCGGAGCCGGAATATTCTGCACGAAACGGGCGAATGCGGTCGGCGGCAGGGCCCAGACTTCGATTTCGATGCCATTGCCCGCAAAGCCGGGATCGCGGACCAGCCCCGGCTTGGGCGGGACCGTGCCCTGCAGGGCAAAGAGCCGGTAGCTGCCATCCGTGCGTCCTGTTTTCAACCTGTATCCGCCCGTCCGCGTCAGCTCGTGGTTCAGCGGCATATCCGTCAGATGCGCGCCGACGACTACGATCGGAATGAAGTCATCGGCCGGAGGTAGCACGCGGCTTGCCTCCGGCAAGGCGGCTTCACGGTCCTTCCCCATGCCGGCCCTCGCCGCCCGGTGCATGGCGTCGGCGAAGGGGGCAAGCGCGTCATCCGTGAAAGCGGGGCCGACCAGGGTGACGCCGGCCGGGAGGTGACCGTTGGCGTCGAAGCCGGCTGGAACGGCGATCGCCGCGCAATCAAGCAGATTGGCGAAGTTGGTATACCGGCCGAATTGGCCGTTCTTCCCGATCGGATCCGCCATCATTTCTTCGACCGTATAGGTGGTCGGTGAGGTCGGCAGCATCAGGATATCGGCCTTTTCCCATTCCTTCCCGGTCTTTTGGCGCAGCGCTTCGAGCTTGTATCGGCCTTCGAAAGCGGCGACCGCGTCATAGGCTTTCGCGCCCTCGATGATGGTGCGAACCGTCGGGTCGAAGTCGGCCGCATTGGTGGCAAGAAAATCCTTGACCGCCGCCAGCCGTTCGGCGACCCAGGGGCCGTTGTAGAGCAGCTCTGCTGCCTGCCGGAACGGCGCGTAGTCGAAGGCAACGATCGTGGCGCCGAGTGCGCGCGCTCTATCGATTGCGGCATCATAGAGAGCCTCGACGTCGCTGTTGCCGAAGAATTCCCGTTCTGCTCCGTCGAGCACACCGACCCGCAAGCCGGCGGCTGGCAGGCTGGATGGAACGGCCTTGCGCGAGAACGGATCGGCGGCATCGTAGCCCTCCATCACCTTGCGGATCGCAACGCCGTCGCCGACCGTTGCAGCAAAGACGGTGACGACATCGACGCTGCGGCAGGCAGGCACGACGCCGACATTCGGTACCAGTCCCGGCGTCGGCTTGATGCCGACGAGATTGTTGAAGGCTGCCGGTACGCGTCCTGACCCGGCCGTGTCGGTGCCGAGCGCAAAACTTGCCAGGCCCGAGGCGACGGCAACCGCCGAGCCGGAGCTCGAGCCGCCCGACACATAGTTCCTGTCGAAGACCGAGCGCGGCGCACCGTGAGGCGAGCGCGTGCCGTTGAGGCCGGTGGCAAACTGATCGAGGTTGGTCTTGCCGATCACGATCGCGCCCGCAGCCCGTAGCCTGGCAATGACGGTTGCGTCGCTTTCGGGATCATAGGCGAAAGCGGGGCACGCGGCCGTCGTCGGCAGCCCCTCCACGTCGATATTATCCTTGACCGCAAACGGAACGCCCCAGAGCGGCAAGCTGTTCGGCTCGGGAGCCCGTTCCATCAGGGCGCGCGCTTCAGCTCGAAGCGCTTCGTCAGGCGTCGGTGTGATGAAGATTGCGGGATCCTCCGAGGCTGCGCGACGGACAATGATGGTCTCGACAACGTCGAGCGGGGTTTGGCCGGCTTCATAGGCTGCGCGAAGGCTGGTCAGATCGAGAATGGTCGGCAGCATGGTTCAGCATTCCTCCAGAACAATAATGATATCGCCCGCTTTGACATTGCGGCCGGGGCCGGCGCGCAGGTCGCGGACGCGGCCCGGCGCATGTGCGGTGACGTTGATTTCCATCTTCATGGATTCGATAATGGCAAGCGTGTCGCCGGCTGCAACCGGTGCGCCCGGCTCAACCAGCAGTTTCCAGATATTGCCGGGCACGGCACTGGCAACACCGAAGCAGCCTTCCGGGATATCTCCAGCGGGGCTTTCGCCGGTGCCTTCGTCGGTGACGAAGCTGTCGAGCCCCGCCTCCTTCCAGCGCTGGCGTTCTGTCTCAAAGGCGGCCTGCTGACGTGCCTTGAAGGTCGCAATCGAGGCGGCATTTGCCTGCAATTCCCGCTCGTAGGCGGCGTAGGAGAATTCCGTCTCCTCGATCCGGACGGGATAACCGCCATGCGGGAAGGCGCTGCGGGCTTCCGCCAATTCCTGATGGCTGACCGGGAAAAAGCGGATCTGATCGAAGAAATCGAGCAGCCACGGCTTGTCCTTGGCAAAGACCGTCGTCTGGCGCCAGGTATTCCATACCTGAATAGTGCGGCCGAAGAGCTGGTAGCCGCCGGGACCCTCCATGCCATAGATGCACATATAGGCCCCACCGATGCCGACGGCATTCTCCGGCGTCCATGTGCGGGCCGGATTGTACTTCGTCGTCACCAGTCGATGACGCGGATCGATCGGCGTTGCGACCGGTGCGCCGAGATAGACGTCGCCGAGGCCGAGCACGAGGTAGCTCGCATCGAAGACGATGTCGCGCACGGCCTGTTCGTCTGCCAGCCCGTTGATGCGGCGGATGAACTCGATGTTATCAGGGCACCAGGGCGCATTCGGCCGTACGAGCTCCTGATATTTGCGCATGGCAAGTTCCGCGTCCGGATCGTTCCAGGAAAGCGGCAGATGCACGATGCGGCTCGGCACCGTCACGTCCAGGGCTGCCGGCAGGCTCGCCTCGATTTCGGCCAGCAGGGCGAGCAGGCGGTTGCGGGTCAGCGTCGTCCCATCATAATGGATCTGCAGCGAGCGGATGCCGGGTGTGAGATCAATGATACCGGGCAGACGGACCTGGGATACGGCCTGCATGAGCAGGTGCACCCTCAGCCGCAGGGCGATATCGAGCGTCATCGGCCCGTATTCGACCAGCAGATTGTCATCGCCCTGGCGGCGGTAGACGACAGAGACAGGCCCGTCGTCGCGTTTACCGACGATAGGCGAGCCTGCGTCCTGTTTCGCCCGATGCGCCGTTGGGCCGGCGACCGGGTCTTCGGGCCGCTCAACGGGATGGAAGCGAATGCGATCACCCGGCTTGAACTGGCCCATCTTCCACTGCTCGTCGCGGGCGATGACCGCCGGGCAGACAAAACCGCCGAGGCTCGGCCCATCGGGTCCGAGGATGATCGGCATGTCGCCGGTAAAATCGATCGCGCCGATCGCATAGGCATTGTCATGCAGGTTGGAGGGATGCAGACCGGCCTCGCCGCCATCGCTGCGCGCCCATTTAGGCGCCGGGCCGATCAGGCGAACGCCGGTGCGGGCGCTGTTGAAATGTACTTCGTAGTCCGTCGAAAACAGCGCCTCGATATCGCCATCCTGGAAGAAATCAGGCGCCCCATGCGGACCGTAGACGACACCGACCTGCCATTCGCGCGTCAGTTCCGCAGGCTCGGTTGCCGGCTTGGCCGCATCGGCGGCCGCCTGACGGGCAAGATGCAGCACATGGCCGGTCTTCAGCGTACCGGTGGCATTGCCGCCGAATTGACCGAGCCCGAAGGTGGCGCGCGAACCAAGCACGACGGGGGCGGCAAAGCCGCCTGACACTGCGAGGTAAGCCCGCTGCCCCGGTCCCTCGATGCTGCCGATTGCGAGGGTCTGTCCGGCGCGAATGGTCACGGCCTTGTCATGCGGCAGTTTCACCCCGTCGATGCTCATCGCCATGCCGGCCCCGGCAAGTGCGACCACTATGTCGGTATGGAACTTCAGCACCGGGCCGGAGACCGTCAGCTCCAGGGCTGCGACCGTGTCGCCATTGCCGACGAGACGGTTGGCGTGACGAAAGGAACGCTCGTCCATCGGGCCGCTCGGCGGCACGCCGACATGCCAGAGGCCAAGCCGGCCGGGCAGCTCCTGGATGCTCGATTGCGCGCCCGGCGCGATCACCTCGATGACGTCGGGCACGAAGGAAAAGTCGCGCAGCGCGGTCGTCGCCACCTTGCCGTTCGCCAGAAGCTCGGAGCTGGCGATGGTCCTGAGATAGTCGAGATTGGTTTCGATGCCCGATATCGATGTGTGAGCAAGAGCCGCCTTCAGCTTTTCGATCGCCGCCGGACGATCCTCAGCTGACACGATCACCTTGGCGAGCATCGGATCGTAGAAGGGTGTGACCTCGGTGCCGGTTTCGATCCAGCCGTCGATGCGTGCGTCCTCGGGGAATGCCACCTCGGTCAGCAGGCCGGCACTCGGGCGGAAATCGGCATGCGGCATCTCGGCATAGACGCGCACTTCGATCGCGGCCCCTTTCGGCTGCAGCGCCTCCTCACCGGACAGCACATCCTCGCCTGCGGCCTGGCGGATCATCCACTCGACCAGGTCGATCCCGAAGACGGCTTCGGTGATGGGATGTTCGACCTGCAGGCGGGTATTGACCTCGAGGAAATAGAATTCCTCGCGCAGGGGATCATAGATGAATTCGACGGTACCGGCAGATTGGTAGGAGACCGCAGCACCAAGATCGACAGCCGCCTTGTGCAGGCGGGCGCGGGTTGCGGCGGAAAGCCCGGGAGCGGGTGTCTCCTCGACCACCTTCTGGTTTCGCCGTTGCAGCGAGCAATCACGTTCGCCAAGCGCGATCACCCTGCCTTTGCCGTCACCGAAAAGCTGAACTTCGACATGACGGGCTTCAGCGACAAAACGCTCGATATAGACGCGCGCATCGCCGAAACTTGCCCGCGCGGTGCGCTGGACGCTGTCGAAGGACGCCTTCAGGATTTCGGCATCGGCGCAGAGCTGCATGCCGATGCCGCCACCGCCGGCCGTACTTTTCAGCATGACGGGGTAGCCGATCGTCTCTGCCGCCGAAAGCGCTTCGTCGGCGCTCGACAGCAGGCCGGTGCCGGGCAGCAGCGGAACGCCGCTTGCCTTGGCGAGTTCGCGGGCCGTATGCTTCAGGCCGAAGGCCGAGAGGTGTTCGGGCCGCGGGCCGATGAAGGTGATGCCTTCGGCAGCGAGGCGTTCTGCAAAACCGATATTTTCCGACAGGAAGCCGTAGCCCGGATGGACTGCCTCGGCCCCCGTCGCCTTGCAGGCGGCAATGACCGCATCGACATTGAGGTAGCTTTCGGCGGCAGGCGCCGGCCCGAGGCGGATCGCCTCATCCGCCATCATTGCGGGCTTGGCGAAGCGGTCGGCATCGGAATAGACGGCGACGGAGGCAATACCCATCCCTCGCAGCGTCTTGATGACCCGGATAGCGATTTCGCCCCGGTTGGCGATCAGGACTTTCTTGAACATGCTCAGTCCTCGCCGTCCCAGATCAGCACCCGGATCGGCGTCGGATCGAAGCCGTTGCAGGGGTTGTTGATCTGCGGGCAGTTGGAGATGACGCAAAGCACGTCGATTTCCGCGACGAGTTCCACGTAGTCGCCCGGCGCCGAAATGCCGTCTACGATCGTCATTTCGCCATTCGGCCTGATCGGCACGTTCATGAAGAAATTGATGTTGGGCACGATGTCGCGCTTGCCCATTCGGTGTTTGCTGACCTCAAGGACGAAGTTATCACGGCATGCATGCAGGTATTTCGTCCCATGGCCGAAGCGCACCGTGTTGCTTTCGCAGGAGCAGGCGCCGGCGGACGTGTCATGGCGGCCGCAGCTATCAGCCGTCATGGTCAGCATGACATTGCCTTCATTCGACATGATCTTCGTGCCGATGCCGATATAGGCGGCACCCTGCATGCGCATCGTATCCTGATTGGAATAGCGCTCGGAAAAATCATCGGCACGGTAAAACAGCGTATCGATCGCCTGCTGGCCAAGACTGTCTTCGATGCGGATCGTCTGGCCCTTGCGCACGAGGCCGGACCATGGGGCTTCGGCGGCGATGAAATGATCCTGCGCGGCATTCTGCAGGTTACGAACAGGGGAGGTCTGGATGAAATCGGACATCGTCGTCTCCTCAGGCCTGCATCAGGGCGTTGTTTTCGAAGCCGCGCACGGCTTCGGCCGTTGCCGTGCGGCAGAGGTCGTCAGCAGCAGAGACGGTTGCCCGGTAGCGGGTGATGACGACAGGCTTCGGTTGGTAGGTCGGATCCGGATCGAGCGGATGCGGGCAGGTGGAAAAGCCGACCAGCATGTCCATCTCGGCCCGCAGTTCGACATAGTCGCCGCTGTTGGAACGTTTGCCCTGCCAGCCGAAACCCCCGCCCTCGGCCAGGCGGACGGGTGCGAATAGGTTGAGGATGCCGGAAATATCGCGCCTGTCGAGGCCGAGCTTGACGGCGACGAGGATCAGGTTGTCGCGGGTATTGCGTGTCTTCTCGCCCGGATATTTCGCGGCGTTCGAGGCCGCCGTCGAGCCGCCCATCAGGCAATCATGGGCGCCGGAACTGTCTTCGATCATCGAGAACATGACACGGCCCATATCGGAGAAGATCACGCGCCCCTTACTGAGCGCCGTCGTCCACTGGACTTTGGCGGTATCAACGAGATTGATCCGCTCGCTCGTATCGTCGGCATTCCAGGCGACGAGCGCCACGGTCGAATTGCTCTCGCCCTGATCGATGCGGATCGCCTCGCCGCACGCGAGTTTCGTCGACCAGTACCAGCCGCCGGCAATGGTCTCCTGGTGGATGATGGCAGCGGCATCGATGGCCGGTGCCGGCAACGGGCTTGGGCCGGGAAGCGCCTTGGGCGCGAATTCCAGACCCTTCTTCTGGTGCTCCTCGTAGCGCGCGCGATTGGCGGCGATCTCTTCCGGCGAGCGTCTCACATGCATCATAGCGTCTCTCCTGATGATGCCAGGTCGTCCCGGCTGTGCCCCAGGGAAGAGACCGGGCCGTCCCGGTCAGGGCTGAAAATCGATGGCTGGCCGGCAAGGCGCGGCGGCCAGATGGCAATATCCTTGGTGATGGTGGCGCCGTAGCGCTCCTTCTCTTCAGGCCGGTCGCGGCGGCGTTCGAAAGCGACGACGCGGTTGGCCAGCGTGAAAGCCTCGCGCATGTCGTGCGTGACCATGACGACGGTCATCTGCGTTTCATGCCAGAGCCGCTTCATCAGCGTGTGGATTTCGGCGCGGATGCCCGGATCGAGCGCGCCGAAGGGTTCATCGAGCAACAGCACCTTCGGCTTCATGATGAGCGCCTGGGCAAGCGCCAGGCGCTGCTGCATGCCGCCGGAAAGCTGGGCCGGATATTTGCCCTCCGAACCAGCGAGCCCGACCTCGGCAATCAGCCTGCGCGCGTCTTCGATCGCGTTGCGGCGTTCCGCGCCGAAGAGTTTGGCCTTGTAGCGCGCGGCGGAAAATTCCTTGCCGAGCAGAACGTTGCCAAGCACCGTCAGGTGCGGAAAGACGGAATAGCGCTGGAAGACGACGCCGCGATCCGGTCCCGGCTCCGACGGCAGCGGCTCGCCGTCGAGCAAAATCTTGCCCTTCGTCGGTTGTTCCTGGCCGAGCAGCATGCGCAGGAAGGTGGTCTTGCCGCAGCCGGACGGGCCGACAAGCGCGACGAAGGCACGCGAAGCGACGGTCAGTGACACATCCTCGAGGACGATTTGGTCGCCATATTCCTTCCAGACCCTTTCGATCTTCAACTCGCTCATGCCTGCTTCTCCAGTTCTGACCAGGGGAAGACGGCGATGCGCAAGCGATCGAGCAGAGCGTTCATGACAACGGCAAGCAGGGTAATCCAGACGACATAGGGAAAAATGATGTCCATCGAGAGATAGCGGCGGACGAGGAAGATGCGGTAGCCGAGCCCGGAATCCGACGAGATCGCCTCGGCCGCGATCAGGAACAACCAGGCCGGACCGAGCTGCAGTCTGAGGCAAGTGATCAGCCGCGGCAGGATCTGCGGCAGCACGACACGCAGACCGATCTGCCAGGAGGAGCCCCCGAGCGTCTCGGCCTTGACGATCTGTTCGCGGGGCAATTCCAGCGCCTTCAGCGCCAGATCGCGGATCATCGTCGGCGCGACGCCGATGACCATGAGGGCGATCTTCGACGTTTCTCCGAGGCCCATGACGATGAACAGGATCGGCAGCAGCGCCAGCGGTGGCACCATGGAGATAACGGCGACGAAGGGCGAAAGCAGTGCTCTGAGATAGGGCAGCATGCCGATCAGCATGCCCAAAGCGAGCGCGATCGCCGTCGAGATGCCGAGGCCGGCAAGCAGGCGGACCAGGCTCGCGCCCGTGTCCGACCAGAGCAGAAACTCGCCGGTGCGCGGGTCGGCGACGAAGGCCAGACGGTTGATCGCATCGGCAAAGCCGGCAAGGCTCGGCAGAAGCTTGTCATTGGCGTTTTCTGCCAGTCGCGCGGCCGAGCCGAAGGCATAAGCAAGGGCGAGAAGCACGAAGGGCAGCATCGTCAAGGCGAATTGCGCGCCCCGGCTCGGCCTCGTGTTGATCCAACGCATGGGAATGCTCCGCTGATGAAGGGGAGGGGCGCGGTCAAGCCGCGCCTCCGTCGTGATCAGAGCGAACCGTCGGCGGCGGCCTTCATATAGGTCTCGGTGAAGCGCAGCTTCACATTGCCGGTATCGCCCAGCACCTTGCCATCAGGCATTTCGATGCCGATGACGTCAGCCGACGGCGCGCCGTTGCCGAGCAAGCCTTTCTCGAAGAGGAAGTTGCGCACCAAATCCATGGTCTTCGGCAGATTCGGCGAAGAGGTGAAGGCAACGGCATCAGCCGGCTTGTCAAAGAGCTTGGTGGCGGCAAGCTGGGCTTCGAAGCCGGCAAGATCGGTGCCCGAAGCCGAACCCATGGCCTCACGGGCTGCCTTGCCCTCGGTGGTGTCTGCCCGCAGCAGGGCGGCCGTCTCATACCAGATGCCGGCAAGCGCCTTGCCGAAGTTCGGGTTGTCCTTCAGCACGCCGCTATTGGCGACCATCAGGTCGATGATTTCGCCCGGCACTTGCGAGCTGTCGAAAACCTTCTTGGCCGAGGGATCTTCGAGAATGGTGGAAACCAGCGGGTTCCAGGTGACGACGGCGGTGACGTCGGGCGTCTTGTAGGCTGCGACCATGTCGGCATCAGATGTATTGACCACCTTCACGTCGCGTTCCGTCAACTTGATGCTTTCGAGCGCACGGGCAAGCAGATAGTGCGAGACCGAGAATTCGACGAGATTGACGTTCTGACCCTTGACGTCGGAAAGGCCCGCCTTGTCCTTCAGGATGACGGCGTCATTGCCGTTCGAGAAGTCGCCGACGATCACGGCTGTTGTATCGACGCCGCCGGCGGCCGGGATCGACAGCCCGTCCATATTGGTCAGCGTCACGGCGTCGAAGGCGCCGGCCGTGTATTGGTTCATCGACTCCACATAGTCGTTGAACTGCGTGACATCGATCTTGATGCCGTATTTGTCAGCCCATTTCTTGACGATGCCGTGATCGGCCGCATAACCCCAGGGCATCCAGCCGACATAGATGGACCAGGCCACCTTGAATTCGGTCTTCTGTTCCGCCTCTGCGACGGAAGCCAGCCCAAGTATCAGCGATACCGCTAGCGCCGTGGTGGAAACAATCTTCGAAAAAGTCTGCATTGAAATTCCCCTTCTGCTTTTCTTCAAAAGGGATCGGCAAAGACCATCGTGCCACCAATCCCTTGGCTTACGAGGTCTCCCGGGCTTTTGTCCCGCCGTGCACCCGACGGGATTTCTCCCCCGTCGGTGGTGGCTCTCGGACCAGCCGCACTTCAAAGAAGCGCCGGAACCCTAGCCACCAACTCAGCACATTCCATGCAAGAGGTGTGCCAGCTTGTAACCTGTTGATGTTTTTGGTCCCCGCTCCTTGAGTGATTTGGAATTGTGTACACTTGCGGCATTTTGCTCAATATTTGAGCGTCGACTGGGGGCTCGGACGGACCGGCAGCAGCTCTCTGGGGTGTGAGGCACGATGGCGTCTATCACAAGATCAGGCGCGGAAGCAGCGCCGGCAGAGCACGAGAAGCTTGTCGCTGGATGCTTTTGGCTATGGCTTTCCCAGAAGCCGAATTCTCGCGAAAGAAATGGGCGAAGGGCGCGGGTCAGTGCTCACGCCAAACTTCATATCGATAAGCTGATGATCTGGCGTCGGAAACTTCCAGCGAATTTGCCGGTTTGCGGATTGTCGCACCGCGATGCCCGTTTGCTTCCCATCAACTCGCCGGATCTCAGATGACCGGGTTCCTGCTCACTCGGCATCGCTTCCCCGAGCTATCCTCTGCCGAAGGGCCAAGGATTTAGAATAAGGACGTGACGAAATAAAACGCGGCCGAGATCAAGGCCGCCGACGGCAGCGTTATGATCCAGGCGATCAGGATATTGCTCGCCAGCCCCCAGCGAACGGCCGAGACGCGCTTGGCCGCGCCGACGCCGACGATGGCGCCGGTGATCGTATGCGTCGTTGAGACCGGAATGCCGAGCCAGGTCGCGCCGAAGAGCGTAAGCGCACCACCTGTCTCGGCGCAAAAGCCCTGCATTGGATTGAGCTTGGTGATCTTCGAACCCATCGTATGCACGATGCGCCATCCGCCGAACAGCGTGCCGAGAGCCATCGCCGTCTGGCAGGAAATCACCACCCAGAGAGGGACTTGGAAAGTGCTGCCGAGATAGCCTTGCGAGTAGAGCAGCACTGCGATGATGCCCATGGTCTTCTGCGCGTCATTGCCGCCATGGCCGAGCGAATACATCGAGGCCGAGACGAATTGCAGGATGCGAAAGCTCTTGTCGACGGCAAAGGGCGTCTGGCGGACGAACAGCCAGGTGACGACGAGGACGAGAAAAAGCGCCAGGAGAAAGCCGATCATCGGCGACATGAAGATGGCGAGGACCGTCTTGAAGACGCCTGAGAAGACAATGGCCGAGACGCCGGTTTTGGCGACGCCGGCACCGATCAGGCCGCCAACCAGTGCGTGCGACGAGCTCGATGGGATGCCGAAGATCCAGGTGACAATGTTCCAGATGATCGCGCCCATCAGCGCGGCGAATATCACCGGCGGCGTGATGATGGCAGGGTCAATAATGCCTTTGCCGATCGTTTCGGCGACGTGCAGGCCGAAGAACAGGAAGGCAATGAAATTGAAGAAGGCCGCCCAGAATACGGCATATTGTGGCCTCAACACACGCGTCGAGACGATGGTGGCGATGGAATTGGCTGCATCATGCAAGCCGTTGAGGAAGTCGAAGAACAGTGCGACGCCGATCAGGCCGACCAGCAGGGGAAAGGCAAGCGTGGCTTCCATCAGACGTTCTCGATCACGATGCCACTGATTTCGTTGGCCACGTCCTCGAAGCGGTCGACCACCTTCTCGAGCTCGGAATAGATCTCGCTGCCGATCAAATAGGCCATCGCGTTGCCATTGCCGTGCGCCCGGAAGAGATCTTTGAGGCCCTGCTCATAGAGTTCGTCGGAACGGCCCTCGACACGCGTCACCTCCTCGGCGATTGCCGTCAGCCGTTGAGCGTTGCTTCCCATTTTGTCGAGGAGCGGAATCGCTTCGCAGATGAGGCGCGCGGCTTCGGCGATGAGGACACCCATTTCCTTCATCCCGGGATCGAAGGTCTTCTGCTCGAAGCGGCGAAGCGTCTTCACGGTCTTGTGCATCATGTCGATTGCGTCATCCATCGACTGAATAAGATCCTTGATATCGCCGCGATCAAAGGGCGTTATGAAGCTGCGGCGCACGGCGAGCAGCACCTCGCGGGTGATGTCGTCAGCTTGGTTCTCTAGATCGACGATCTTCTGGCAATGGGCTTCAAGGTCGCCGTGGCCGCCGAAGATCTCACGCATTGCGTCAGCGGCGCCCTGGACGGTGCGCGCATGCTGCTCGAAGAGTTCGAAGAACTTGTCTTCGCGTGGCATGAGTTTTTTGAATACGCTAATCATAAATCTTCCCAATCCGGGTTGTCATAAAACCGTCATAAACGACTGACGTGCGATGGAAAAGATCACTTGCCTCGAGATTTGAATTATCGGGAGTCATCGCGGTCGGTCCTCTTCACACGAGCTGCAAATTGCAGGTGCTTGCGACTGCCGGCGAGGGCTTTAGTAGAATGAACTCCGAGACGAGATGGCTGATTGATCCGCTTCCTTGCCCGACCTTTCACACCAGCTTCTTCCCACGCTTCTCTTTCTGCAACTTGCTGGGGAGCTCAATCGGCCACCCTTTGGGTATCGTCCAGAACCCCGTCTCACGGGTCGTGACCAGGAGAGCTTCGACACCCGTTGTCGGCGATTGGGCGAAAGCACCGTACTGCTGTGCAGACCCGCCTGCGAGGATCGTCTTGGTGTGGTCAGCCAGCCGTTTTGATTGGGTTGTGACCTTCTTCATATTCAGGAGTTGCGGCGCAATTCGGTTCCTGACGAGCGGGCCAAGAACGCAATTCACGCCGGAAACAGAAGTTCGACGACCGTTCCCTTGCCCGGCGCCGAGGCAATACGAGCGTCGCCGCCGCTTTGGCGGACGAAGCCATAGACGACAGCGAGGCCAAGGCCCGCGCCGCCTTCGGCGTCGCGCGTCGTGAAATAGGGCTCGAAGGCCTTGTCGACCGCTTCGGCCGACATGCCGATACCGTCATCGGTCACGCTGACGGTCACGCCGGCCTCGCTGCGGGCGCAACGGATGAGGATCGTTCCGCCCGCCGGCATGGCCGCGGCGGCGTTGAGGCAGAGATTGAGGATCGATTGCTCGAAGAGTGCCGTGTCGATGAGGACGGTCGGCAGGTCGTCACCTATCTCGAAGGCAAGCCGGCATTTTTCGCCGATTGCGATTTCCAGCACGTCGGCCATGCCTCGCAGGACCACGCCGATTTCCACCGCGTCCGGATGGATCGGCTGCTGGCTGCCAATGGAAAGCATGCTCCCGGCCAAGGACCTGCCGCGGTCGGCTGCCTTGCGGATGCGAGCGAGGTGCCGCTTCTGCCGGTCGTTGAAGCCGGTGTCGCGTTCCAGCAGGCCGAGGCTGCCGGTGATGATGCCGATCATGTTGCCGACCTCGTGGCTCACCTGGTGGGTCATACGCATGATGCCGTCGAGGCGTTGGATCTTTGCTGCCTCCGCCTCCTGCCGGTCCATATCGGTGATATCGCGCGCCAGCAGCACGATGCCGCCGTCGGGTTGGCGCGATAGCGACACCTCCGTCACCTGGCCGGCGTCGGAGCGGTGGCGTAGCACGGACCGGTCGGAGAGCAGGCCGGCGTCGTTCTCGGCCGGCAGGAGTGTCGGATCGATCTCCGGCAGCGGCGTCACGAAACTGCGGAGCGGCAGTTTCCTGGCCGAACCGGACCAGCCGACCAGCTCGATGACGCGCCGGTTCATGGTGATCGGCCGGCCGCGCGAATCGAACAGCGCGATGCCCTCGTTCATACTGCGGAAGGTGGAGCGGATGGTGCGGGCTGCGGCCTCCGCCGTGCGCCGCAGCCGGCTCACGCGCTCGACGCTCTCCCGGAAAGCACGGAAAGCCTCGAGCAGCCGCACCAGTTCGGTCTCCGTGCCGCCATAGCGCGGCGCATCGACATCCTTGCGTCCTTCCGCCAGTGCGTTCATTCCGTTCGAAAGCGCGACGATGCCGCGTGAGACGCGCATGACCGAGCGGATCGAGACGACGGCCATTGCCAGGACCAGCAACGAGGCGACGGCGACGATGACGAGGATGCGGCTCAAGGCATCGGAGGTGGAGACGAGGTCGTCGCTGAGGCTGCGGGCAACGGCCTCGCTTTGGGTTTCCGTCGCATGCGACAGATCGCGCGAGACCGTATGCAGGCGCGAGACGGCGGCGCGGATGGCGAACATTTCGAGGAGATAGCGTGTCTGTGCCTCGAAGACCCGTTCGTAAGGGGCAAGCTCGGCGGCGGAAATCCGAATATCCGGCGCGGCCCGTTCGAGGCGCGGGGCGGTTTCGGAGACGTAGCGCCGGCGCAATTCGCCAAGCTGGAACAGGCTGTCCGAATTGGATGCGGATTGGACGATGGCGTTCAGGCGACTGCGGAAATCGGCATCAGCAATCCCGCTGCCGGTCGCGATTTCGCCGAGTGCTGCCGCAGCCTCCGCCTTGTGCTGCTGAGCGGATTCGGCGTCGCCGGCAAGCGTCGTCGTCTGCGTGCGGATCGTATCCAGCAGCTCGACGATGCGGCTGCCGGCAAAACCCTTCACGGTAGCCCCGTCGTTTTCCGGTTGCATGGCGCGCAATAGCGTATCGACCTGCACGACGACCGACCGGCTTTCGCTGGAGACCCGGTAGGGCGAGGTCGCATTCATCAGGAAGGGCGCGCTGGAGACGAGATCGGAAACCTGTCGCGAGACAAGCGAGGCCTTGGCGAGACTCGAAAACGCCTGCAGGCCATAGGCGGCCATCTCCTGGCGCGCCCGCTGCAGGCCGTAGACGGCGATGGTCGCCAGGCTGAAGACGAGCACGCAGATGAAGGCGATGGCAAAGGGCAGGCGAAAGGCGATGGAGGAGAGGAAGGGGCGACTGATCAAGGTACGATCTCGCCATCGTCGGTGTCGAGAACATAGCCCTTGCCGCGGCGCGTCTTGATATGGCGCGGCAGATCCGGATTGCGCTCGATCTTGCGACGCAGACGCAGCACGAGCACGTCGACATTACGGTCGATATAACGCTCGCTTTCGGCGCCCAGCCGATCGAGGATATGGGCGCGGCTCACAGGTGCGTTCGGCGTTTCGGCGAGGATTTCGAGCAGCGCGAATTCGGCGCTCGTCAGCGACTTGGCAGGATCAGTGCGGCAGATGGCGCGGCGGCTCTTCAGATCCACCGACCAGTCACCGAGCTTCAGGGACGTGGGCTCGTGGTCCCGCTCGCTTTCCCGCTCCGGCTTCAGCGAGGGGATCGTCCGGCGCAGTACGGCCTTGATGCGAGCCGTCAATTCGATTGGCTCGAAGGGTTTGACGACATAGTCGTCGGCCGCCGTTTCCAGGCCAAGCACTCGGTCTGCGGCGCTGCCGGCAGCCGTCACCATGACGATGCCGATATTGGTCTGCGCCCGCAGGCGTTGCGCAAAGGTGCGGCCGGAGGTTCCGGGCAGGTTATGGTCGACGAGCACGAGGTGCACGGTTTCGCACGAAAGCACGATCGCGGCCTCCTCCGCCGACGGCGCAGTCAACGGCGTCCAGCCCTCCGCTTCCACGAGGTCGGAGATAAGCTCCGCCATGTCCGGATCGTCCTCGACGATCAGAATGCTGATCCTCTCATTCAACACATGCACGTCCTCCCGCATTCATTATAGGCAGGGCCGTCGCGATCTTCAAAGCGGGCTCGTATTATGGGCTTTGTCACAATTGTAACCTTTGTCATTTTTGAGGGTTCGTCGCGGATAAAGCTGTAAGAACCGTAACCATTCTTCGATTGCGCGAGGCAGCAGATGTGACATCCTGACTGCGGAGATTGGGACGCAAGGTCCAATGGGAGGAAATCGTGAGAGGCATCACCGCTTTCAGCGCGGTCGCGGCTTTGTGGCTGGCGAGCGCCGGCTCCGGCATAGCTGCCTCGTCGCTGACCGTTTTGTGCGGTGTCGACGAGATGTGGTGTGCCGCGATGAAGACGGCCTATGAGGCGAAGAGCGGGCACGAAATTTCGGTAACCCGCAAGAGCACGGGCGATATCCTCAATCAGATCCGCGCGGAGAAAGCAGCGCCGGCCGTCGACGTCTGGTGGGGCGGCACGGGCGACACCCATCTGCAGGCCGGTTCTGAAAATCTCCTCGAACCCTACCAGCCGGCCCACGAGCGCGACATGCTGCCCTGGGCGCAGAATTTCTTCGCCATGTCCGGCGGCCGCTCGGCCGGCATCTACGCCGGGGCGCTCGGCTTTGCCTACAATGCCGATCTGCTGCGCGAGCTGAAGCTGCCAGCTCCGACCTGCTGGAAGGACCTGACCGATACCGCCTATCGCGGCCGCATCCAGAGCGGGAATCCGAATTCGTCCGGCACCGCCTTCACGACGCTTGCGACGCTCGTGCAGCTCTTCGGCGAGGACGAGGCTTTTCGTTATCTCGCTGCGCTCAACCGCAATATCGAGCGTTACACCCCCTCCGGAGCTGCGCCTATCAAGGCGGCGGCGCGCGGAGAAACGCTGATCGGCATTTCCTTCATGCATGACGCTGTGACGCAGAAGCAGGCGGGCTATCCGCTTGTGATCGTCGCACCCTGCGAAGGCACCGGCTACGAGATCGGCGCCGTGAGCATCGTCAAGGGTGCGAGGAACATCGAGGAAGCGAAGCGCTTCGTCGATTTCGCGCTGAGCCCGGAAGGGCAGGGGACGGGGGCGGCGTCCGGCCAGAACCAGGTGCCATCCAACGCGAAATCCGGCCTGCCGCTCGCAGCCCCCGACATTTCGATGATCAAGATGGTGGACTATGACTTCGCTACCTTCGGCTCGCCGGAAGAACGAAGTCGACTGCTCCGCAGGTTCGATGCGGAAATCGCTGCAACGAACTGATCGAGCCCTTTAGACAAACCGCAATCCGAAATCGTGAACGCGCCGCCGCAAGCAGGCCGATGGCCCCGCTGTGTCTTGTTCATGCGAAATCAAACCCAGGCAACAGGAGGATGCCACTATGAAAACGAAGACCCTTTCCCTCATGCTCTTCGCGGGCACGGCGCTCGGGGCGCTACCGGCGCAGGCGGCTGGCGAACTCAATCTCATCTGCTCGGCCGACGTGGTCATCTGCGAGCAGATGAAGGGCGATTTCGAGAAGGCGCATAGCGACATCAAGGTGAACATGGTTCGCCTCTCGTCCGGCGAAACCTATGCCAAGGTGCGCGCCGAGGCGCGTAACCCGAAGACCGACATCTGGTGGGCCGGCACGGGCGACCCGCATCTTCAGGCAGCATCGGAAAATCTGACGCTGGAATATAAGTCGCCGAAGCTCGATGAACTCAACGACTGGGCGAAGAAGCAAGCCGAAAGCTCCGGCTACAAGACGGTCGGCGTCTATGCCGGCGCTCTCGGCTGGGGCTACAACACCGAGATCTTCAAAACCAAGGGGTACAAGGAGCCGGTCTGCTGGGCCGATCTCCTGGCGCCGGAATTGAAGGGCGAGATCCAGATCGCCAATCCGAATTCTTCCGGCACCGCCTATACAGCGCTCGCCTCGCTGGTGCAGATCATGGGCGAGGACCAGGCCTTCGACTACCTGAAGAAGCTGAACGGCAACATCTCGCAATATACCAAGTCCGGCTCGGCACCCGTCAAGGCGGCTGCCCGCGGCGAGACGGCACTCGGCATCGTCTTCGTTCACGACGCGGTGGCGCAGACGGCGGAAGGTTTCCCGGTCAAGTCGATCACGCCTTGCGAAGGCACCGGCTATGAGATCGGCTCCATGTCGATCATCAAGGGCGCCCACAATCTCGACAATGCGAAGGTCTGGTACGACTGGGCGCTGACGGCAGAAGTCCAGTCTCGCATGAAGGATGCAAAGTCCTTCCAACTGCCTTCAAACAAGAGTGCGGTCATTCCGAAGGAGGCGCCGCGCTTCGAGGACATCAAGCTGATCGACTACGACTTTAAGACCTATGGCGACCCGGCAAAGCGCAAGGCTCTGCTGGAACGCTGGGATCGCGAAATCGGCGCCGCCGCCAACTGATATCCCGAACGGCGGCGCCTGTTCCCCAGGCGCCGCCTCCCACACTCAAAGACAGCGAGGTCAGCCATGAGACATGGCAATCGCAGGCTGGACGTGGTCCTGATCCTGGGCGCGGTCGCGTTGACCCTATTGCCCTGGTACCGGATCGAGAACGGCTTCTTCGGGCTCGGTTGGCTGGCCGGTTTCCCCTCTTCCCCGGAGGCCGCCCCCGGCATCGTACAGATCTTCGCGCATGGCCGCCTGTGGCTTGCCGGTGCGCTCGTGCTCTTTCTCCTGGCGGTCGCGGCCCGCGGCATGGCGGACCCGACGCGCCGCGGCGCCGTGCTCGCCTGGACCGGCGCGACCGGCGTCCTGTTTCTGTCGCTCCAGGGCCTCGCCATCGGCTTTTCAGGCTGGAACTGGACGGTCAGCGAGACACTCTTCGGCCCGCTCTCGAACGGCCAGCCCGCCATGGGCGCCGGTGCGGTGCTCTCTTCCATCACCTTCGTGCTGCTCTTTGCCTTCGGCCTTGCCGAGCGCGGCGTGATGAAGGGCGACGCCTTCGTCGTCAGCGCGATCGCACTGCTGGTCTTCCTCGTCGCGGTTTTCGTCTTCTACCCGATCGGCAGCATGTTCATCGGTGCCGTGCAGGATTTCGACGGCTCGTTCAATGCGGCCAATTTCATCCGCAACATCCAGGATCCAAGCATCTGGAGCCTCAACTGCGTGATCGCTGCTGGCCGCTGCGGCGTCGCCTGGCGCACGCTGTGGCTTGCCATCATGACCGGCCTCGGCTCGACCCTGCTCGGCCTTGCCTTCGCGCTCGTCGCCACCCGCACGCGCTTTCCCTTCAAGAAGGGCCTGCGGCTGCTGACGATCCTGCCGATCATTACGCCGCCCTTCGTCATCGGTCTGGCGCTGACGCTGCTTTTCGGCCGCGCCGGTGTCGTCACGCAGGGGCTGTCGCAACTGTTCGGCCTCGAGCCCGGCCGCTGGCTCTACGGCCTCACCGGCATCTGGATCGCGCAGGTGCTGTCCTTCACGCCGATCTCCTTCCTTGTGCTGATCGGCGTCGTCGAAGGCGTCAGCCCGTCGATGGAGGAGGCCTCCACGACACTGCGCGCCGACCGTTGGCGCACCTTCCGGCGGGTTTCGCTGCCGCTGATGAAGCCCGGCCTCGCCAATGCCTTCCTTATAGGCTTCATCGAAAGCATGGCCGACTTCGGCAATCCGCTGGTGCTCGGCGGCAGCCATGGCGTGCTCTCGACGGAAATCTTCTTCGCCGTCGTCGGTTCGCAGAATGATCCCTCGCGGGCTGCCGTGCTTGCCATGGTGCTGCTCGCCTTCACGCTCTCCGCCTTCCTTGCCCAGCGCGTCTGGCTATCGGGCAAGAACTTTGCCACCGTCACCGGCAAAGGTGATAGCGGATCGCATATCGCTCTGCCGCGCGGCCTATCGATCGGCGTTCACGCCGTCGTCATCCCGTGGATTCTTTTCACACTCGTCATCTACGGCATGATCCTGATCGGCGGCTTCGTGAAGACCTGGGGCCTCGACAATTCGTTGACGCTCGACCACTACGTCAAAGCCTTCTCGATCAGCTTCGAAAACGGGATTGCCTGGACGGGTGTCGCCTGGAACTCGTTCTGGACGACGATGGAGATCGCGCTGATTGCCGCCCCGCTGACGGCCGCCGTCGGTCTGCTGACCGCCTATATCATCGTGCGTCAGAAATTCGCAGGCAAGAATGCCTTCGAATTCGCCTTGATGATGAGCTTTGCCATTCCCGGCACGGTCATCGGCGTTAGCTACATCATGGCCTTCAACCTGCCGCCGCTCGAAATGACCGGCTCGGCGCTGATCCTGATAGCCTGCTTCGTCTTCCGCAACATGCCGGTCGGCGTGCGCGGCGGCATTGCGGCGATGAGCCAGCTCGACAAGAGCCTGGACGAAGCGTCGCTAACGCTCCGGGCCAACAGCTTCCGCACGATCCGCAAGGTCATTCTGCCGCTCTTGCGTCCGGCAATCACCGCCGCGCTCGTCTATTCCTTCGTGCGTGCCATCACCTCCATCAGCGCCGTCATCTTCCTCGTCAGCGCTGAGTACAACATGGCGACGTCCTACATCGTCGGCCTCGTCGAGAATGGCGAATACGGTGTGGCGATCGCCTATTCCTCCATGCTCATCGTCGTGATGATCACCGTCATCACCGGCTTCCAGCTCATCGTGGGTGAACGGCGCCTGCGCCGTGAAAACCGCGTCGCCGGCCTCGCCACCCCCGCTTCCTCTCGTCAGGAGAAAATCGCATGATCAACCAGAAAGCCGGTTCAGTCGTCTTCCAGAACGTGCGCAAGACGTTTGGCGCCTTCACCGCCATTGCCGACCTCTCGCTCACCATCGAGCCCGGCACGCTCGTCACTCTGCTTGGCCCTTCCGGCTGCGGCAAGACGACGACGTTGCGCATGCTTGCCGGTCTCGAACATCCTTCGGCCGGAAAAATCCTGATCGGCGGCAAGGACGTCACCATGCTGCCGGCCAATGAACGCGACGTCTCGATGGTCTTCCAATCCTATGCGCTGTTTCCGCATATGAATGCGCGCGACAATGTCGCCTATGGTCTGGAATCCTCCGGTCTCAGTCGCAAGCAGGCGCGCGAGAAGGCTGAGGAGGGGCTGGCGCTCGTCGGCCTTGCCGGCATGGGCCATCGCCTTCCAGCCGAACTCTCCGGCGGCCAGCAGCAGCGCGTTGCGGTCGCCCGCGCGCTGGTGCTGGAGCCGCAAGTGCTGCTGCTCGATGAGCCGCTCTCCAACCTCGATGCGCGCCTGCGCCGCAAGGTGCGCACCGATATTCGCGAACTCCAGCAGCGCCTCGGCTTCACGGCAGTCTACGTCACGCACGATCAGGACGAGGCGCTCGCCGTGTCCGACCGCATCATCATCATGAAGGATGGCGAAGTCGCCCAGTCCGGCGCCCCGCGCGATCTTTACGAAGCGCCGGCTTCGGCCTTCATCGCGGATTTCATGGGCGAGGCAAATGTCATCCCCTGCGAGGTGCTCGGCATCGAGGGCGCCGATGCCGAGATCCGCATCGGTGGTTTCAAGCATCGCGTGCCGGCAGGCAGGGCGACGCCAGGTGCGGCAAGTCTTGCCGTTCGTCCCGGGGCCATCGCGCTTTCCGAGGGACGCGGGCAGGGGCTTGCCGGCCGTATCCTGCATTCGGCCTACCTTGGAGATCATGTCGAATACGAGGTTGAAACCGACGTCGGCACGCTCTTCATCGTCGACCACGCCGTCGACCGCATTCTGCCGGTCGCCTCCGACGCCACGCTCGGCTTCCGAAATCGCGGCATCGCTCTTATCAGCACGTGAGAGCTTATGAGGCGATCTCTGGTCGGGCCGGCGCTCGATGCCGGTCTGCAGGAAGGCTGCGCCTGTATGGAACCCACAAGTCGATGTCCTGCTCGCCTGAAGGAGCACTTATGATTGATATTCTGTCGCTCGAAAATGATTTCGAGGCTGTGATTTTTGATTGCGACGGCACACTTGTCCACACGCCGCCGATCTATGCCGACGCATGGTCGGCCGGCTTTTCACTTTCCGGCAAAGCGATGAACCAGGCCTGGTATTTGCTGCGGGCAGGGATGTCAGAAGGGGTTCTTATGGACGCCTTCGAGCGGGAATTCGATATTGTGCTCGATCGCAAATGCGTCATCGCTGCCATGCGATCGCACTTTCTCCAGAATGTTCACAAGGTGCGCGAAGTTCGCGCGGTTGCTGCAACCGCTCGCCGGTTGTCCGGCTTGCTCCCCATGGCTGTTGCATCCGGCGGGTCGCGAGAAATCGTGACGGCGACGCTACAAGCAACGGGCCTGCGAACGTATTTCGACCACATCGTCACGATCGATGATGTGGTAAATCCAAAGCCGGCGCCGGACCTGTTTCTGCAGGCAGCCGCCTTGTTGGGAAGAGGGCCAGCCCAGTGCGTCGTATTCGAAGATAGCGAACAGGGCCTTGAATCGGCACGACGGGCGGGTATGAGCGCCATAGATGTAAACCGCATCGATTTCCATGAGCAGCAATGCGAGATGAAGAGAGGCGACAGCTTCCAGATGAATGCCTGAGAATTCGGTCGGTGCAGTCGCTTTCGCTCGCCTTCGATTGCGGTGCCGACCCCTGAAACAGCCAACGACCAGAACAATCATAAGGGAGTACCGGCACCATGTCGCACGAAACGGAACTTGATACACGCTTCGCCCTCGCCAAAGCGGTGGCACAGGAGGCGGGCGCCATGGCGCTCGATTATTTCTACAGGCGCGAAACGCTCGTGATCGAGACGAAGAGGGATCTGCAGGATGTCGTGTCGATTGCCGACCGCAACGTCGAGACATTGATAAGGCAGCGCGTGGCGGAAGCTTTTGCGACAGACGGGTTTCTCGGCGAGGAATACGGGTATCAGGAAGGGCAGTCGGGATTGACGTGGGTGGTCGATCCGATTGACGGAACCGCGCCCTTCGTCAATGGCATGCCGACATGGTGTGTATCGATTGCCGTTCTACACCGCGGCGTGCCGGTGATCGGCGTCATCCACGTTCCATGCGATGATGAACTCTACGCAGCCGCGGCGGGCATGGGTGCAAGCCTGAACGGCAAAAGCCTGAGCCTCAATCCGTCACGGACTTTGCAGAATGCGATGACCGGCATCGGCTGCAACACGTATGTCACTCCGGAACGGGTAGGCGCTATTGTTGCTGCTCTGCTCGGCAAAGGTGGGAATTTCATCCGCAACGGCTCCGGCGCCCTGATGCTGGCCTATGTGGCCGCGGGCCGGCTTGTCGGTTATTACGAGCCCCATATGCGTGCCTGGGACTGCATGGCCGGCTATTGCCTCGTCAAGGAGGCGGGTGGAACCCATCTGGCTTTCCCGGCTGAAGGTGAAGCCTTGCTGCAGGGCCATCCGGTGTTGGCAAGCAATCGGACGGTCTATGCCGATCTGCTGGCAATCCATACCGGCTGAACAGTAACCCGCCCAACGCCGGTTCTTTCTATCTGCTCAAGGAGACACATAGGCCTCACATCGTTGCCCAGGCCGATAGCTGACGCCTCCGATCAGGCGACGGCTGTCGGCCGTACCCTGGGTCACCGCGGACCCTTTCCCTTGAGCGCAAGTGTATCGCCGCAGTCCTCGTCGAGCGGCTGGTGCCCCTAATAGCTGCAAGGACGATCGTTGCCGAAGCCATCGCGGCAGGCAGGTCTGAGCCCATAATCTGCGCTGGTATATCCGACCGAGCCGGTGTGTATCGTATCACTCGAGCTCGTCGTACACGATGATACCGAACCGGCAACCAGAATAACGGCAGCGGCCGCCGCCAGTGATTTGCGCATTTGAAGCATCCTACCCTCCTCATCGAGGCCCGAATTTCGATGCAGTTGGTGGGAAATAGGGCCGATGTGGGATCCGGTAACCGCGTTGACGATCAAGATTTCGTTATTGTTTAACATTAGTTCCGGTCCGAGCCGCGAGTGCCGATGCACCCACCTAAGTTAAAAGATCTTCCCCTAATATATTGTTTTCATTAGAGCGATAACGGTTTTTGGCCCAAACGAAATTCAGAATGTTCCGTAACCAACTAAAGAAAAGATAGGTGCAAGGCACAAAAAAACCCGACGGGGTTTTTTGAATAGAGCTACCGAGCTACGTAAAGGTCATGTCACCACCTGCTCGTCCGGCTGAGACAGCTTCTTCTGCCGGCGGCGCGTGGCGATGCCCCTGCGATAGGAACAAGAACTGCGTCACCAGAGCCTATCCGATTGTCCCGCTCGATCTGCCGAACCTTCCCTTAAATTCCGGGCGATCCACATATACGGTAGTCATTCTTATAGGACGGCCCCTGCCATTCCGTTCATCGCCGACGATATCACGGAAACGTTCGATGACTTCCGCGCCGAGGAGGCATTCCGATTGTTCACCGAGATGTCCGGGCACGGGATACTTTCATCGATTGACCGGTCGCCATGCTTAACTTCAACATCGAAATCATCCATGGTGGACGACGACTGATCGCCAGGGAACTCTTTGTAGCAGGTCACGTCGTGATCCTGATTGGCTGGATCGAGGCGGCGTGTTCGCCGGAGGTCGCCAACGGAGAAGGGCCAATCCGCGGGCCATCTGAACCTCGTCGGTCACACCCTCATCAAGTCCGAGCAAACGCTTTACAGGTGGCAGCAGTGGGCGAAGGACCACGGGCTGATGATCGACCTCAACCGCGGCTCGCGGTTCCGCGACGCGTTTATGTCGGTTGCGACGGCTTTGGAAGGGCGGGGCGTCTGCCTTGAAAGCTATCGCCTACCGCAACGCGACGTCGGGAGGGGGACCCTGGTTCTTCCCTTTGGAATGACCGGGCCAAACCTGCGGTGTCACACACTGACGTACGTTCGATCGCGCCCGAGGTCAGAAAAGGTAAGCGCCTTCAAGTTGTGGCTCGAAAACATATGGCTCGAGGACAACGCTTCGGCGGAATGCGCGCGCGTGCCTGAGAGGCGCGGGTCGGTGAATTCCGGCGGCGCGGCGTTTTTTTGCGGATTTATGTGGCAAAACCACCAAGCGCAGCCTCTTTCGCGGCCAATCGCTATGCGGGGAAAGACCAAAAGGCGGAGAGCGGCAGCGCAAACATATTCTTCCCGAAAGAGAGTAGTCGATCCCCCATGTAAACTACAATCCCAATCGCGTTCCAGGTTTTGCCTGGTCCATTGTTTCTGAACCACCGCAAATGTCGGAAATCATCTTCTTCGACCAATGTAGAGGTCTTCATTTCGAAACCTACGATCGTCCGGTCTGCCTCGGCGATGATGTCGATTTCACGTCCTTTATCATATCGCCAATGGTAGAGCCGCCATTCCTGTTTTTGGAACGGGAGAGATTTAGCCAGTTCGTTGTGGACGAAATTTTCAAACAGCCCTCCCAAGGCCGTCGGGTTCGCATCGATATTGAAGCTCTGCGAGTTCATGCTCCTCAGCGCAGACGCGATACCCGTGTCGACAAGATGGACCTTAGGATGTTTGATGTCCCTTCCTGTCTCGCCAGAGGTCCACGCGGCAAGTCGCTGCAAGAGTGATAGCTTGGTTAGAATATCCATGTAGGTTTCGATTGTTTTTCTCTGTACCCCATTAAACTGGTTGTTAAGGCTCTCGACATTCAGCTCGTTTCCAACACGGGCGGCAAGTTGATCGATTAGTCGCCGCATGGTGTCCGACTTTCTGATCTTCAGTACATCAGCGACGTCACGTTCCACCACACTGTCGATGTAGTTGCGATACCGACGCCTCCTTTGCGGTGCGTCTAAGTTCCGTATTTCTGGAAATCCTCCTGCTAAAATCATTTCAATGTAGTCCGCTCGGGACTTTGCCTCTGGTTTTGGTAGAGCTGCCGGATCGGGGCCATCCTCGGCGGATGCCCAATCAAGGATTCGCGCAGGTCCCATGCGTCTTGCTTCCGCCATGCTTAATGGAAACATCGTCATCGTCTGAACTCTGCCCGCAAGGGAGTCGGCTACCTGTGAGGATGTGAAAATATTGGAGGAGCCCGTCAGGACGAATTGACCCATATTTCGATTTTCGTCGACTGTCCGTTTTATGGCGAGCGCCAGCTTCTTCGATCGCTGGGCTTCATCGATGATCAGAGGGCCTGAAGGCATTTCACCAATCAAAGCATCTAGCTGCCCCTTCGGATCAGCTTCGAGTGCGGCGAGGACGTTCTCGTCGTCAAGCGTTATGAAATTTCCCTTCTTTAAGAGGTCTCGTACGAGAGTTGTTTTGCCTACCTGTCGCGGACCAACAATGTTCACGACTTTAGCCGATCTCAGCGCATGCTCCAACTCTGATTCTAAATGACGCGGTAGCAATTCGCTCATAATTTCCATCCGCGTACGAAGTTATGATCATCTTTTACATCAACGGCGTGGAATTCGCAATAGGGATGGCGTAGAATTGGTATTATATTTGGCGTAGAATTCGCGATAGGGATGGAGTGAATTTCGCAATAGGAGCGGCGGGGAATTGGTATTAAGCGCAGCGCGCTCCTGCCCCAGGTAGAGCCGTGATTGCGATAGTGAAAAGGCGCCTCGCACGAGAACTCCTCCCTTGACGGCAAATCAAAGTTACTTAATCTAAGCGCCAGCCGCACCCGTTGGGAGAAGGGGCCGGCAATCGCGATAGCTGTCGCACCATCTTCATCTCCCGAAGCCATGATTCCGGATCGCGCCGCCGATTTTCAACAGGATAAGCCATGCCGCTCACCATTGCCCAACGCCTCGATAGTCTGAAGGTCCGTATCGCCGAGCTCGCGCATTGGCGGGACCGGCATAGCAGCCCGATCGATGGCTGGACGTTCGAGGGTGAACCGATCGCCCTTCACCAGGACTGGCCGCATCGCCAAGGCGTGGTGCATTTTGCCGCAAGCGCCGAGGCGCCCCAGAACTGGCCACTCGACGATATTCGCCTCCAGCTCGATCTCGGCGGTGAAAGCCTGATCACGCTGAGCTATCCCGATGGCAAGAGCGAAACATTCGGCCTTGATCCTTATCATCAGGAATTCCCGGTGAAGGGCCGCCGTTTCTCGATTGCGACGGAAAGCGTCGCCCGCTTTCCGTTCGGCGAGCCGAACCGGGCGCCGCGGTTGAACAAGGCCCGGTTTATCTGGCTCGATGGCCCCGCCCATCGCCTGCATCTTCTGTTGAAACAGGTTGCCGAGGCGATCAGCGTCCTCGGGGAGCATGAGGTCGTGCCACATCTGGTCGATGTGGCCGAGCGGGCCTTGCGCAGCCTGGACTGGCCGTCGGACACGGCGGCTTACATCTCCCGCACGTCGGGCGCAGTCATGCAGCAGAAGATCTGGGAACTGCCGGAGCTCGAGGCAAACCCGGCGGGCCTCTCCGACGAGCAGAGCGCTTCGGCGGCTTCCGCCTTCCAGGCGCTGACGGCGCGGTTGAAGGAACTGCAGAAGCGCTTCCCCCCGAATGGCGAGTTGCTGCTGACCGGCCATGCCCATATCGACCTTGCCTGGCTTTGGCCCTATCGCGAGACGCGGCGCAAGATGCGGCGCACCTTCAATACCGCGCTGTCGCTGATGGAGCGCTCCGACGATTTCCGCTTCAACCAGTCGACCGCCCATTATTACGCGCAGATGGAAGAGGAAGATCCGGAGCTTCTCGATCGCATCAAGGAGAAGGTCGCGGAAGGAAAGTGGGAAACCGTCGGCGGCATGTGGGTCGAGCCCGACACCAACATGCCCACCGGCGAAAGCCTCGTCCGCCAGGTTCTCTATGGCCAGCGTTATTTCGAAAAGACCTTCGGCACGCGCCATACGGTGTGCTGGCTGCCGGATTGTTTTGGTTTCTCCGGCGCGCTGCCGCAGATCCTGAGACAGGGCGGCATACACAGCTTCTTCACCATCAAGGTCAACTGGAGCGAGACCAACCATATTCCTTCCGATCTTTTCTGGTGGAAGGGCCTTGATGGCAGCCAGGTGTTGACCCACACCTTCGACAATCCGATGCAGGGATATAACGGCTTCGTGCAGGCCGACTGCTATGTGCCGACATGGAAGAATTTCCGCGGCAAGGTGCAGCACGATACCTCGCTTCTCGCCGTCGGCTACGGCGATGGCGGCGGTGGCGTGACGCCTGAAATGGTGGAGCGGGAAGTGCAACTGCGCGATTTCCCGGCGATCCCGCAGGCACGTTGGGGCACCGTCAAAAGCTTCTACGAGCATGCGCACAAAACCGCTGGGGAGAAGAAACTTCCCGTCTGGGACGGCGAAATCTATCTCGAACTGCACCGCGCCACGCTGACGACCCAAAGCGGCGTCAAGCGCAAGCACCGCCAGGCCGAACGCGCGCTGATCACCGCCGAAACGCTCGCCTCGCTGGCCCACTTGCTCGGCGCCGACAAGCCGAAAAGCCTTGAAGCGGATTGGCGCGTGGTGCTGAAGAACGAGTTCCACGACATCCTGCCGGGCTCGAGCATCCGCGAAGTCTATCAGGATGCCGAGCAGGAACTCGGCGGCGTCATCGACAACGCCAAGGGCGAGCAGGCAAAGGCCTTTCAGGCGCTGTCGGCCAATCTGCCGAAGGGCGGGGTCGGCAATGCGCTCGTCGTCGTCAATCCGTCGCTTTCGCCGCGGCCGGTGAGCGCCTCGCTTGCCGACGGCACGGCGATCTCGGCCGCCGATATCGTCGCCCCGTTGTCCGTAGCAGTCTTCGACCGGCAGGCACTCCAGCCGGCCGGCGGATTGAAGGCCAGCGCCGATCGCCTCGAAAACGATCATCTTGCTGTGACCATTGGCAAGGACGGGGCGGTTGCGAGCCTCATTCACAAGGCGAGCGGCCGCGAAGCGGTCGATGGCTCTGCCAACCAGCTCTGCGTTTACCCGGGCGACAAGCCGCGCAATTGGGACGCCTGGGATATGGATGCGGACTATGCCGAAAAGGCGGTCCGCCTCGAAGCCCCCGAAAGCATCAGCCTCATCGAAAGCGGCCCGCACCGTGCGGCGATCCGCGTCGTTCACCGCTACCGAAATTCGAGCGTCACGCAGACTTATGTGCTGACGGCCAATGCCCGCCGGCTCGACATCGAAACGACGATCGACTGGCATGATCGCCGCACCCTCCTGCGCACCGTGAACCCGGTTGACGTCAGAGCCCGAAAGGCAACGTTCGAATGCGCCTTCGGCATAGTCGAGCGGGCTACGCACACGAACACCTCCTGGGAGCAGGCGATGTTCGAGGCCGTCGCCCATCGTTTCGTCGATATCAGCGAGCCGGGTTTCGGCGTGGCGCTGCTCAACAACGCCAAATACGGCCACAGCGCTCGCGGCAATGTGATCGGCATGAGCCTGGTGCGGGGGCCGATCTATCCGGATCCGCTGGCCGATGAAGGCGAGCAGAGCTTCACCTATGCTCTGATGCCGCATGACGGCGCCTGGCATGAAGGCGGAGTGCTCGATGAGGCGCTCGACCTCAATCAGCCGCTTGTCACGGCGGAAGCCAAAAACCTCTCTACGGGCACTTTCGCGCCGCTCGCCGTCGATGGCACTCCCGTCGCCTTTTCGGGTCTGAAACCGGCGGAAGAGGGCGACGGCCTGATCCTGCGCCTCTACGAACCTGCCGGCCGGCGCGGTCGCCTCTCTCTTGCCCTGCCTTCCGGATGGGCGGCATCGCAGCCGCTGAACATTCTCGAGGAGCCGATGGAGCGGAAAGGGCCTGCCGACATCATGCCGTTTGAGATCCGGACCTGGAAGCTGAAAAAGGCCTGACGCGCCATTCTTGAGAGCCGCCGCTGCTTCGATGCGGCGGCGCGAGAAGGAGTCGAATGCAGCCGGAGCAGACAAGCAGCTGAAGACTGCCGAAATTCAAAAGAGCGTCGATTCGGTCATCACCGCGGCGGTCGCCGGCGATTTCACGCATCGCGCCGCCGCCCGTCGCCGATGGCGAAACGCCAGCGATGCGCGCAGCGTTGTGCCGGGGCCGGCGCGCGACGAGCAAAGCAGTGCCGATGAAACGCTCGAAGATATCGAATTCCAGCGCAAATACCTGTCGATGGAATCCGCAAAGGCATTCGCTACATTTTCCTTTCACTTCGGGGCGGAGGGGGTTTCAATCGAAGGCGGCAAGATCATGTGCCCGAGCCTCGTCATCTCAGCCGTCAACGATGAAGCCGATGATCGCCGCGGCCGGGCGACGGCTAGACATATTGGCGGTGAAAATCTGGGTCTTGAAGGGACCACCCATACGGGTCTGCTGGTCGGGCAAAGATATTGCGAAGCCGTAAGCCGCATGATGATTTGGCTGGAGCGCTTTGAAGAGGGAACCAGTCAGCCTTCCAAACCGAGGCTCGCCAGCAGCCGGCCGACATAGGCTTCCAGGCCGCCGACCATGTCGAAGCGATCGGGGTCCCGCAGCCAGAGCATTTGCAGCCCATCCATCACGGCGATCAGTTCGGCTGCCATCGCCTTGCCGTCGATCCCGCGATCAATCGAGCCGTCGGCGCCGGCCGGTTCGAATGACGAGGCGAGGTTATCCTGCATCTCGGCGGCGCGATTCAGGAACCATGCCTTGGCAGGGTGGTCCTTCATCAGGCTTTCGGCATTGAGGATGGCGAAGGCTCTGACGACCTCGATCATTTCGGCGTTGCGGCGGAAGACCGTGACCATGCCCTTCAGCAGGCCGCGGAGATCGGAGCCGTGGAGCCCGATGAAATCCGCGCTGTCGAGATCGCGCTTGGCGAGGATTGCAAGCAGCAGATCGACCTTGGTCGGGAAGTGGTGCAGCAGGCCGGGCAGCGACAGGCCGACATCGCGGGCAATGTCGCCGATCGCCGCATTCTGGTAGCCGTCTTCGGCAAAGCGCCGCATTGCCGCCATCAGGATTTCCGCGCGGCGCGTCTCGCCCTTGCGGGATCGGCGTTCTCGCTTCTCTCCGGCCTTCTGTCCCGACAATTCTGCCTCTCCTCTGCCCTGTGAAGCGGCTATCGGCACGCGCCTCGGCCGATTTCTCCCATGCTGCCTACATACATCACGCCTGCCCGATTGACATCTTAAAATTACCGAGTAATCGGTAGGTTTAAGGTTTTCCTTGGGAGGTTTGCATGATCGATTCCATTCTCGACCAGATGACGCTCGAGGAGCAGGTCTCCCTGCTATCCGGCGCCGATTTCTGGACGACGGTTCCCGTCGAGCGTCTCGGTGTGCCGAAGATCAAGGTGACGGACGGGCCGAACGGCGCGCGCGGTGCCGGCTCGCTGGTCGCCGGCGTAAAGGCGACCTGCTTTCCCGTCGGCATCGCGCTCGGCGCCACCTGGAACCCTGAACTCGTCGGCCAAATGGGCGCAGCCCTAGCGCGACAGGCAAAGAGCAAAGGTGCCGCCGTGCTGCTGGCGCCGACGGTAAACATTCATCGCTCCGGTCTCAATGGTCGCAATTTCGAATGTTATTCCGAAGATCCGATGCTGACCGCGGAGCTTGCCGTCGCCTATATCGACGGCGTGCAGGGCGAGGGGATCGCGGCGACGATCAAGCACTTCGCCGGCAACGAATCCGAGATCGAGCGGCAGACCATGTCGTCCGATATCGACGAGCGGACGCTGCGCGAAATCTACCTGCCGCCCTTCGAACAGGCCGTCCGCCGCGCCAGCGTCATGGCCGTCATGTCCTCCTATAACCGTCTCAACGGCACCTATACCAGCGAACATTACTGGCTGCTGACCAAGGTGCTGCGTCAGGAATGGGGTTTCGACGGTATCGTCATGTCCGACTGGTTCGGCTCGCATTCGACGGCTGAGACGATCAATGCCGGTCTCGATCTCGAAATGCCGGGTCCGGCGCGTGATCGCGGCGAGAAACTGGTTGCCGCCGTGCGCGAGGGCAAGGTCGAGGCTGCGACGGTGAAGGCGGCGGCGCGGCGCATGCTGCTTCTGCTCGAAAGGGTCGGCGCATTCGAGAAGACGCCTGCCCTCACCGAGCGGGCAATCGACCTGCCGGAAGACCGGGCGCTGATCCGGCGCCTCGGCGCGGAGGGCGCGGTCCTCCTCAAGAACGACAGCATCCTGCCGCTTGCCAAGACCTCGCTCGACCGTATTGCCGTCATCGGACCGAATGCCGCCACCGCGCGCGTCATGGGCGGCGGCAGCGCCCAGATCGCGGCGCATTATACGGTGAGCCCGCTCGAAGGCATTCGCGCCGCCCTTGCCAATGCCAAAAGCATCAGCCATGCGGTCGGCTGCCGCCATAACCGGCTGATCGACGTGTTCAAGGGAAAGATCACGGTCGAATATTTCAAGGGTCGCGGCTGCAAGGGCCATCCGCTGCATGTCGAGACCGTCGAAAAGGGCGAGTTCTTCTGGTTCGAGCTGCCGTCGGGCGATCTCGATCCCGCCCATTTTTCGGCGAGGATGACCATGCAATTCGTGCCCGAGGAGAGCGGCGATCATGTCTTCGGCATGACCAATGCCGGTCTGGCGCGGCTCTTCGTAGACGGTGCGCTGACGGTTGACGGCCATGACGGCTGGACGCGCGGCGAAAACTATTTCGGCACCGCCAATGCCGAGCAGCGCGGCGCGGCCAGGCTCGAAGCCGGCAAGGCTTATGCGGTCACCGTCGAATATGAGCCGTCCACCGCGAACGGGGAGGGCATCAACCTTATCGCCGTTCGTTTCGGTGTTGAAAAGCCGCTCGGCGAGGCCGATATCGCGGCGGCCGTCGAGACGGCTCGCAATGCCGATGTGGCGCTTCTCTTCGTCGGTCGCGACGGTGAATGGGATGCCGAGGGACTTGATCTGCCCGACATGCGGCTTCCGGGCCGGCAGGAGGAATTGATCGAGCGGGTGGCCGCCGCCAATGCCAATACCGTCGTCGTGCTGCAGACCGGCGGCCCTGTGGAAATGCCCTGGCTCGGCAAGGTCCGCGCAGTGATGCAGGTCTGGTATCCCGGCCAGGAACTTGGCAATGCCGTCGCCGACGTGCTGTTCGGCGATGTCGAGCCCGGCGGGCGCCTGCCGCAGACCTTCCCGAAGGCGCTGGCCGACAATTCCGCCATCACAGGCGATGCCGCCGTGTATCCCGGCAAGGACGGTCATGTACACTACGAAGAAGGTGTCTTCGTCGGTTACCGTCACCACGACACACGCGCCGTCGAACCGCTCTTTCCCTTCGGATTTGGCCTTGGCTATACCCGTTTCAGCTGGGGCGAGCCGAAGCTTTCATCTTACGAAATGGGGCCTGAAGGCGTGACCGTCAGCGTCGATGTCACCAATATCGGCGACCGGGCGGGCTCGGAACTGGTGCAGCTCTATATCAGTTCGCCGAAGACCAAGGTGGAGCGGCCGGACAAGGAGCTGCGCGCCTTCGCAAAGCTTTCGCTACAGCCCGGCGAGACCGGCACGGCCGTGATGAAGATTCGCCCGCGCGATCTGGCATATTTCGATGTCGAGGGCGGCGCCTTCCGTGCCGAACCTGGCAACTACCAACTGATCGTGGCGGCGAATGCCGCGGATATCAGGTTCATCATCGACCTACCGTCGCCATCCGCTTATGTGCTTTCGCCTTCGCATCAAGCGACCAGCCTCATCGGATAAACCGCTAGGCTGGCCGTCCGTCCGATTCCATCGACAAGCCTCGCGCTCGACCGAGGATGTCTGTCGGATCGTCCCCCCATCCAGAGCTTTGAGCGCAACGAGGATGTCGGCATAACGAACCGGAGACGGTTTACCGGGCGGCAGCCGAAATTCCGGAACGGACTCCACCGAATAGAGTCCGAAGCCCAAGTCGCAAGGATCGCTCTCTTCTCCTGCGCAGGGATGTCAGCGGCGAGAATCTCGTTTGGAGAGGTGGAATGTGCGAGGCAGAGAGCTCGACAACATTATCAGGAATGGTCGTGGTGATTGTCGGCCATGAGAACGTTTCCGAAATTTCCACACAAGCGACGAACATCGTCAGTCACCATCCGATTTAGGTGAAGGAAAACAGCGTTCAATAGTCCTCGAACCGTCCTTGGAGACCACGGCAAATTTTTTTTGAACCTCCTCTTGAATCGAAAATAACTCGAAACCAGATGATTTTCGTCGGCGGCGCAAAGGCGGGCCGACCTGACCGGAGGCGCGGTTTTGCCCGCGTCTCTCCATGTTGCTTTACGGAGGATATGGCTATGAGAAACGAACTTGACTTCGCACCCCTTTATCGGTCCAGCATTGGCTTCGACCGGGTCTTCAACCTCTTGAACAATGCGCAGCGGCTGCAGGCGATCGACGCTTGGCCACCCTATGACATCGTCAAGACGAGCGAAGACGATTATCGTATCCAGATGGCAGTCGCCGGTTTCGACGAGGGCGACCTCGACATCGCGCAGGAGCGGAACGTGCTTGTGGTAAAAGGCCATAAGTCCGAAGAAAAGGATGGCGAGTACCTGCATCGTGGCATCGCCGGGCGCGCGTTTGAACGCCGCTTCGAACTCGCTGACCACGTCAGAGTCGAGAACGCCTCCCTGACAAACGGCATTCTCGTGATCGCGCTGAAGCGTGAGGTGCCGGAAGCCATGAAGCCGCGCAAAATCGCCATTGGAGGCGGTTCCTTTCAGCAGGCGCCTCTGCAGATTGAAGCCGAGCGCCAGGTGGCTTAAGGAGCGCTTCTCGATGAAGTCCCAGAAAAAGCCGCTTGCCGTCGAAATCAGGAAACGTCGCAGCAGGGCGAAAGACGCAGGAAAACGAACGCTTTCAAAGCTGCTGGGCAAGCTTCGCCCCGGAATCGCAGTTCCGATAACACGATCCTAAAAAAACGGCCTTGACGTTGTAGGGGGCTGGCTGGGTGGCCGGCCCCTTCGCGCAAGATTTCCCTGGTCTGGGTTCCTCATCCCCCGTGCCATCGAGTCGGCCGCATTGGGCAACACGCATGGCTTCACGACGGGCCGCTCTAAAACGAGGCGCATTCGACGTGCGATCAGACCGCGTCGGGCTGGGTGCGGAGATTGGTGACGACGCGCCGGTTCTGCACCTTGCAGGAGCGTTCGGTGCAGTCGCGGACTTCGCGGTCGTTGCCGTAACCCTTGGCCCACATGCGCTTGGCGTCCACGCCTTTCGAGGCGAGATAGGCCATCGCCGCGTCGGCGCGCTTCTGCGACAACGTCGCCATTTTGGATGCGGAACCGGAATCATCGGCAAATCCCTGAAGCTTGAGGAGCCAAGACGGGTTCCTGTTGAGCCAATTGGCCTGGTTGTCCAAGGTTGCCATGGCTACGGAATCGAGCGTGGCGGAGTCCTGCTTGAAGTAGATCCGCCGGCCGACATTGAGGATAAAATCCTCTTCGCTGCCCGCTGCGACGTTTTCGAAACCAGGCGCTGGATCGTTGGTCTGGCCGGTCATCGGCGCGGCCGTCGGTTCTTCCAGGGAAGCGATCTCGGTGGTGGAGCAGGCGGCAAGCGCCAGGAGCATGGCCGCGGCGAAAAGGCGCCTCGTATATTCTGCTGTAGCAGACATCAGGTGATCGTCCTTATTCGACCGGGGTTGTCTGGCTGACCTGAGTGGCGCTTTCGGCCTGGTCGGCGATATGCGGCAGAACCTGTACCGCCGTGCCGATGGGGCAACGCTGGTAAAGGTCGATGGCATCCTCGTTGAACATCCGGATACAGCCGCTGGAAGCATCCTTGCCGATGCTCCATGGCTCAAGCGTGCCGTGGAAGCGATAGCCGGTGTCGACGCCGTCGCGATGCAGATACATGGCGCGGGGGCCAAGCGGGTTCTTCGGTGAGCCTCCCTCCACGAATTCGGGCAGTTCGGGATGGCGCTTGCGCATCTCGGGAGGCGGCGTCCAGCGCGGCCAAAGCGATTTGGCGTCGATCGTGGCGCGGCCAAACCATTTGAACCCCTCGCGGCCGACGCCGACGCCATAGCGAATGGCCGTCTTGTTCTCCATGATCACGTAGAGAAAGTGATGCCTGGTATCGACGACGACGGTGCCGATCGGCTCGCTGCTGAAATATTTGACAACCTGGCGGTGCCACTTCTTGTCGATCTTGGTGAAGTTGGTCCTTCGGAACGTCACGCCGTTGTCGACGATGGTTCCGTCGAAACAGGAGGACGCCGCAGCGAAGGCCGGTTTCGCGACCGCACCGGCGCCAAGTAACGCCAAACCACCCAGCACAATATTTCTGCGAGTCCACGGCATCGGCAATATCCCCCTTAAAGCCAAGCAGCGAAGCGTCAGTAAAGCAGATTTTTCATTTGCCACAACAGAAAAATCATCTCCTCCCTAAGGCGCAGATCGGGTCACGGGCCTCCTGTGTCTGGTATTGCCCCATCGTTACTCTGGAATACCACGGCGCTCGAGTTAAAGGGCCGGGCATTCGTCTCCTCTGAAATCGGCATGTCTCTTTCCGCAACCGCCTGTAAGCCGATGCTCCTCACACGCGGCAGTTCCGTTTCTTGTGCGAATGCCTCCACAAGATCACAAAGCATCTCTCGCGCAACGCCAGGGATCACATGATGGGGCAAATGCCCGACACCTTCCAGCAATCTGACAATCGGCCCCGGATGCTTCCTGCAAAGCCAATCAATATGCCAGTTCGGTGAAATCACGCGATCCGCCATCCCGAATAGAACGTGCAGGGGAAGATCGCCACGCAGATCTGGAAGGCGCTCCATGTCTCGGTTGAAGGCGCGCAACTCGTCTGCCATCGTGCGGATGGCAATGGGATTGATCACTTGAGAGGCCGGCAGGCACGAGAGATGAGAAGGCAGGGGATTGGGAAAAGAGGACGACCTCAGACCTCGATCAAGAAAGAATGCTGGCCACCGGCTGATGACGTGCTGGCGGATCAACGGCCCGACCACCGGAGCGACCGCCGATCTAAGCACAATCAATGGCCTCGATGGCATAGGCGCGCAACATGGGGAAATGAGAAAAAGTCCGCTGACGAGGTCTGGTCTTCTTGCAGCAAGGTGTAACGCCGCTGCGCTGCCGATCGAGTGCGCCACGATCCTCACCTCCGGCAGGTCAAGAGACGCGAGAAGGCGTTCAAGCCAGAAGGACTGTCCCTCAGGTCCACGTTCAGCCGGTGCAAGCGGCGTGCTCAGTCCATAGCCAGGCCGATCGGGTGCAATGATCCGGAAATCGCTGTTGTCGAAGGGAAGCAAAATTTCCTGCGCAAGGCTGCCGCAGCCATGCAGGAGGACGACTGGAATGCCGTGTGAGTTGCCACCGTCAAGGATGTGAACATCCTGATCTCCAACGTGAATCGTTGTTCCGAGCGTCGGCTGGAGTGGCTTCGCTGACATGAACCGCATAACAAAAATCAGAAGAAGAAGTTCCGGCCGGTTGCGGGACGGCGCCTACGGCAATGAGCCGTTGGAGTAGGATGGAAGGCAGGCCCAGCGTTGCCGCCTTATCTGTGCTACCATCATCGCGGTCTCGAAGCGGAAAGATCGAATGCTCCGTCAGCGTGTCAGTTTCTATGTGCTTCTGGTACTCGTGACCATTGCGTTCGTCGCCGTCGTGCTACCGTTCTATTCGGCGATATTCTGGGCAGTCGTCCTCGCTATCATCTTCTTCCCGCTTCACGCCCGTATAGAGGCTCGGCTGGGTGGTCGGGGAAACCTTGCTGCGGCGCTGTCTGTGTTGATCTGTCTCTGCGTCGTTATCATTCCCGGGCTGATCGTCCTCAGTTCACTCGTCCAGCAGGGCAACCATCTCTACCAACGTATGGACACTGGCGAGATCGACGTCCGGAGCTTTATACATAACCTGCAGGAAGCATTGCCCTTGTTCCTTCGCGACTGGCTCCGGAGCATCGAGCTGAACGGCGTCGACACGTTTCAGGATCGCGTTTCCTCGGCATTGATGCAGGGCGGCAGTTTTTTTGCCGGACGCGCCTTGAGCCTCGGTCAGAACACCCTACGGTTCTTCGTCACCTTCGGCGTGATGCTCTATCTCCTGTTCTTCATGTTCCGGGACGGGCGCGCCCTTGCCCGCGCCATCAGAAGAGCGCTGCCTCTCAGCGATTCTCATACCCTTCGCTTCACCTCCAAATTCACTTCGGTCGTTCACGCGACCGTGCGAGGCAATATTATCATCGCCATCATCCAGGGTTCGATTGGCGGCATTGCCTTCTGGGCCCTCGGCGTCGAGCCAGCCCTGCTGTGGGGCGTGCTGATGAGCTTCCTGTCGCTGCTGCCTGCGGTCGGCGCCGCATTGATCTGGGTGCCCACGGCCATTTACCTGGCCCTGGCCGGCTTTTGGGTAAAGGCGATTGTGCTGGTTGCCGTCGGCGGCCTCGTCATTGGTCTTGTCGATAATCTTCTTAGGCCATTCTTGGTTGGCAGGGAGACCAAGCTTCCCGACTATGTTGTCCTCATTTCCACCATTGGCGGCATTTCTCTCGTAGGCATCAATGGTTTCGTGATCGGCCCGTTGATAGCCGCTCTCTTCATCGCCGCTTGGGGGATATTCGTGGAGGAGGAGGGCACGTCGGATTCCTGACGATGCGGCCGGAGCATTTAACGATGGCTTCTGGAACTTTCGTCTCCCTGACTGGTTTGATAGATTCAAAGCATCATCATGGGGGGTGGAGCCATGAGCGCTTGGGGTGTCGCCGTCTTCGATAAGATGCTGGAAACCACAAATATGCGGTACGACGATCTGATGGCCGAGCAGGGACCTGAAAGGCAACTCGTCTGGCATGTACTCGGCGCGGTTTTTCATACGCTGCGAGATCGTCTGCCGGCTGCGCAGCTGCCCCTCCTTGCGCGCGGCGCCTATTGCGATCGATACGATCCTTTCAACGTCCGCTCCCGTTCCCTGGATGAGTTCCTGGAGCAGGTGAACGACGAGCTTTCATCGACGCGTCCGGTAGACGCGAAGGAGGCGGTGCGGTCGGTTTTCCGGGTGCTTTCCCACTCTATCGATCCGGGCGAGATGCCGAAAGTGCGCCACGGACTGGCGGCAGAAGTCCAGGCGCCCTGGCCGGATCCGGATATGCGCCATTGGAGGCCCCATCGAGAGAGTGGCAGGAGCCGCAACCACACCGTTACGGAAACGACTCTCACCGGAACATTCGACGTCCACTAACCGCAAAAGGCAGGAGGAAAGACCATGAAAGTGTCAGAGATTATGTCGCGCGATGTAGAAATCGCTAACCCTAATCAGACGATAGCCGAGATCGCGAGATGCATGGCCGACAGGCAGATCGGCTTTCTGCCGGTCGGCGACAACGACCGGCTCGTCGGAACCATCACGGACCGCGATCTCGTCGTGCGCGGGCTTGCCGACGGACTCGGGGGCGATGCAAAGGTGCGCGAAGTCATGTCGCGCGATGTCAAATATTGTTTCGAAGACGAAGATCTCGACGACGTGACCCGCAATATGGGGCAGGTCCAGGTCCGCCGCCTTCCCGTCGTCAATCGTGACAAACGGCTTACCGGCGTCATCTCGCTCGGCGATGCGTCGCTGGCGGACACTGCTGCAGCGGGAGCCGGATTGAAAAAAGTGTCCCGCCCGGGCGGCGCTCATGCACATTAGAACAGGGGTGACGTTAGGCCTGAAGCAATCAGCGATCTTGTCGTTTGAGATCATTCATCGTTGAGGTGGCAAGCCGACAGGTGCCCCGGTGCAATTTCCTTTCTCACCGGCACTTCCATATGACAGCGGTCCATCGCAAATGGGCATCTCGGATGGAAGTGGCAGCCTGTCGGCGGGTTTATCGGGCTGGGCAGTTCGCCATCGACGGGCTTGAACTGTTGCTTGCCGTGTTCGATGCGCGGCACCTCGGCCAACAGCGCTTTCGTGTAAGGATGATTGGGCCGCCTGAAAACCTCCTCGACGGGCGCCTCTTCGACGATGCGGCCAAGATACATGATCGCAACGCGATCGGAAATATGTTCCACAACGCCGAGATCATGGCTGACGAACAAATAGGTCAGGTCGAGCTTGTCACGAAGTTCCATGAACAGGTTGATCACCTGGGCCTGAATGGAAACGTCGAGTGCGGCGACGCTTTCGTCACAGACGAGGAATTTCGGCTGCACGGCGAGCGCGCGCGCAATATTGACGCGCTGCCGCTGGCCACCGGAAAACTGGTGCGGGTATCGCTTTTTCATGGCCGGGTCGAAACCGGCCAGCATCAAATATTTGTCGACATAGGCGTCGCGTTCCGTCGAGCGGGCAAGCCCATGCGTTCGAGGCGCCTCCCAGATAAGCTGCTCGACGGTCATGCGCGGATTGAGAGCCGCCATCGGGTTCTGGAAAATCATCTGGCTGGCGAGACCGAACTGATGCTGCTCACCTTTCGACATGGCGCTTCGGTCCATCCCCTTCCAGAGAATGTGGCCCTGGCTTGGCGAGGTGATCCCTGCAATGGCGCGGCCGAGCGTCGACTTCCCGCAGCCGCTTTCGCCGACAAGGCCGACAACCTCTCCGGGCCGAATGCTGAGGCTGACATTATCAAGCGCGTGAACGACAGGCGCCGGCTTAGCCAATTTGAGCTTGAGCGCGATCTTGGCGGCGAGATCGGGTTTGGCTCCGAAGCGCTGCGACACGTTCCTCGCTTCAATCAGGGGCGCGGCGGTCGCCGTCATCATGCTACCTCTTTCGTTACGGGATGAATGCAACGGAAGGAGCGATCGCCTTCCGGCATGAGCGCGGGCATGACCAGGCAGCCGTCGGTTGCCCGATCGCAGCGCGTACGAAAACTGCATCCCTGTGGGAGGCGGTTGATCGCCGGCGTCATGCCGCGGATCTGGTGAAGGGGCTCTCCGCGTCTGTTTTGCGAAGGAACCGACGCGATCAGACCGGCCGTGTAGGGATGGTGAGGATCGGTCAGAACCTTGCCCACGGGTCCGGTCTCGACGAGGCGGCCGGCATACATGACGGCGATCTCGTCGGCCAATCTTGAGACGATAGCCAGATCGTGGGTGATCCAGATCACCGCCGTATTTCCCTGTTCGGTGAGCTTCTGGAATTCGGAAATAATCTGGCTCTGGATCGTCACATCAAGCGCCGTTGTCGGTTCATCGGCGATAATAAGGTCCGGCTTATGAAGAAGCGCGATGGCAATCGCCACACGCTGGCGCATTCCGCCGGAAAACTGATGCGGGTAGGCGGCAAGCCTTTCTTCAGGGCTTGGTATTCCGACCAGCGCCAAAGCATCCCGCGCCCGCTGCCGGGCGGCATCCTTCGAGACTCGCTCGTGTGCCTGGACGGCTTCCACCATCTGCGTCCCGACCGTCAGGACGGGATTGAGCGTCATCATCGGATCCTGGAATACCATGGCGATCCGCTTGCCGCGCAGCTGCCGCATCTCTTCGTCAGAATATTTCGCGATATCGGCGCCATCGAAGATGACCCGGCCGCCGGCAACCCTGCCGGGCTTATCGAGGAGCCGCATGATCGAGAAGCCGGTCACCGACTTTCCGGATCCGGATTCTCCCACAAGACCAAGGACCTTGCCGCGCTCCACCGTGAACGACACATCATTGACGGCGCAAAGGCTGGGGCGTCCCCTGCCGCCGCCGAATTCGGTGACGAGATTGCTCACTTGCAGCAACGGGGTCATGATATGTTCCTGGGGTTGAGGACATCGCGCAGCCGGTCGCCGACGAGATTGATCGCCGCTATCGTGACCAGAAGGGCAATGCCGGGGAAGAAGCTGATCCAGTAGAGGCCGGTCAGAAGATACTGGTAGCCTGTCGAGATCAGCATGCCGAGCGAGGGTTCGGTCACGGAGGCACCAAGACCGAGGAAGGACAAGGTTGCTTCAAGACCGATTGCCCGGGCGACCTGCATGGTGGCGATGACGATGACGGGCGCAAGACAGTTCGGCAGCAGGTGCCAGAAGAGGATACGCCATCCGGGCAGGCGCAGCATCCGGGCCGCCTCGATATATTCCTTCTCGCGCTCGACCAGAGCGGTGCCGCGGACGGTTCGGGCATAGGTCGCCCACTCGGCGATGATCAGTGCGATCACGACATTGGGCACGCCCTTGCCGAGCACGGCAAGCATCATGAGCGCCATCAATATGGTGGGAAACGACAGCTGCAGGTCGACGAGCCGCATCATCGCGGTTTCCGTGCGCCCTCCCACGTAAGCGGCGAACAATCCGGCTGAGGTTCCGATGATGGCAGCAGCGAAAGCCGACAGAACGCCCACCAGCAACGAGGTACGCAGCCCATAGAGGATGCCGGACAGGATATCGCGGCCCTGGCTGTCGGTGCCAAGGTGATAGACAAGCCCGGTCATGGATTCGGAACCCGGCGGCAGTCGTCCATCCATGATGTCGAGCTGCATCAAATCATAGGGATTTTGCGGAGAGATCCATGGCGCAAACAGCGCCAGGCAACAGATGATCACCAGCGTGAGGAAGGCGATCGCGGCTGCCGGAGAGCTGAAGAAATCCGTGACCCCTTTCGACAGGCGACTGGGTTCGGGCGTTGGAGCACTGGTGTCTTGCGTTTGTGGTTCGGCCATGGGGTCAAGCCTTTCCTTCCAGCCGGACCCGCGGATCCAGAAGGGTATAACAGATATCGATGATGAAATTGAGGGCGACGAAGAGCAGCACCATCATCATCAGGTAGGCGACGATGACCGGGCGATCGAGAAGGTTGATCGAGTCGATGATGAGCTTGCCCATGCCCGGCCAGGCAAAGATGCTTTCGGTGACGACCGAAAAGGCGATGAGTGAGCCGAACTCGAGACCGATGATGGTCACCACCGGGATCATCAGGTTCTTGAGAACGTGCACGGAAATGATCCGCCGCTCTCGCAATCCCTTGGCGCGGGCGAACTTCACATAGTCCTGAGGAAGGACCTCCTGCACGCCGGCGCGGGTCAGCCGAAGAATGAGCGACGTCTTGAACAGAGCCAGGTTGAAGGCCGGCAATAAAAGGTGCCGAATGCCATCCCCGGTCAGAAACGACCATTGTGCGCCAAACAGCTCCTGCGTCGGGCCGCGGCCGTTCGTCGGCAACCAGCCAAGCTCGACGGAAAAGACCATGATCAGCATCAGACCAACCCAGAAGGTCGGAAGCGAGAAGCCCAGAATCGAGCCGCTCATGATGAGCTTGGAGGAGATCCGATTGGGGTAGAGCCCTGCATACAGCCCAAGCGGAAGACCGAACAGCAGCGCGATGCCGAGAGCCGTGATCGCCAGCTCGAGTGTTGCGGGGAGACGTTCGAGGATCAGACCCAGCGCCGGCCGGCCATAAACGAAGCTGTTGCCGAAGTCCCCGTGCAGAAGTCCTTGGAGAAACAGCAAATATTGTTTCCACAGCGGCTGATCCAGGCCGTAATGGGCGATAACGAGAGCCCGCTCCGCCTGATTGGCGTCCGGGTTGATGAGGATGTCGACTGGGTTGCCGATCACATTGACGCCGATGAAGACAATGATCGTCATCGCGACAACGACGAACAACGCCTGAAGCAACCGCCTGATAATGGATGTGACCATTGAACCTCTCCCAGCGCCGCGCATCTTTTCGAGAGCCGCAAAGGACGCTGTAACACCTTAAATCTACGCATGTCGTTGTCGCAAAACCGCTGCACACTTTTGCGCGACATGCTTTAAGCGACGGAGATCGCCATCCCGTCACGTTGCGGGTCGGCCGCGCCTTTCGAGATGCCGCCGTCAATCTTAATCGCGTGGACTGCGGCGAACGCATATGTCTGCGGCGACCGCGCCACCTGGTAGCCCTGCGCCCGCAACTCGTCTTCGACAGAGTGGCGAATGCGATTGCAGATGTCGATCGTGTTTGACACGCCTACGATCCTTGGCGCCGAGACGGCTTCGAGCACGGACATGTCGAAATCGATCATGTTCATCAGGCATTGCGCAACGGCCGGCGCGATATAGCTGCCGCCTGGCGCTCCGATGACGATGCTGGGCTCGTCGCCCTTGAAGACGATCGTCGGTGCCGCCGAGCTGGGACGCCGCTTGCCGGGCGCGATCGAGCCGGGCTTGCCGGGAAGCGGATTAAAGCGGCTCATCGTGCCATTGTACATGAAGCCGAGGCCGTCGGTGATTGCGCCCGAGGGACTGCCGAGGGTGTGGGTCATGGCGACTGCATTGCCGTCCTTGTCGATCACCGAGATGTGGGTGGTGTCGCGCTGCGAGCTATCAAGACGCGAAACACTGGCGATCTCGCCCGCCTTGATCGCGCGGGCATGGGCCTTTGCATGCTCTTTCGACAGCAGCTTTTCATAGGGCACGTCGACATAGGCGGGATCGCCCATATGCGCGTCCTTGTCGATCGTCATCCGCTTCATGGCTTCGAATAGGATGCGGACATGTTCGGCGCTGCCATGCTGCAGCGAGCAGACATCGAACTGCTCCATGATATGCAAGAGTTCCAGCATCGGGAAGCCCGAGCCTGGCGGAGGGGAGGTAGCGATGCGGTTGTCGCGGTAGTCGCCCCAAACCGGCTCTACCTTCGACAATCGGTAACGCGCCAGATCCTCCCGATCAATCAAGCCGCCGTTTGCCTTGAAATCGCCGGCGATCTGTTCGGCCAGTTCGCCGTGATAGAAGATGTCAGCGCCGCCGCTTCGGGCGATACGTTCGAGGGTCTCTGCCATGTCCTTATTGAAGAGCAGGTCGCCGACATTCTTGAGCGTGCCGTCGTCGTGGAAATAGGTTCGCCGTCCCGTTGCAGAAAAGCGCAGCTTGTCGAGCGTGTTGGCAAAACCGTCATTCGACTGGTCCTTGGCCCAATACCAATACATGTGGTTTCGGATCATGAAACCATTACGGGCAAGGCGAATGGCCGGCTTGATGAGATCGGCCCAATCGAAGGTGCCGTAATCGCGTAGCGCGGTCTCATAACCCTTGAGCGAGCCGGGAGTGCAGACGGCAAGGTAGCCGATATCGGATATATTTCCTTCAAGGACATAGCCGAAGCCGTCGCGGCTCTGGTGCTTGATCTTGTCGAGCCACATGTCCGGCGCAGCCTTCAACGGCGCGCGCGCATAAAATTCGAGGATCTCGTGCACGCCCTTTTTCGGCATGTAGACATGCATGGAGCCGAAGCCGCCGATGCCGGCCATCTGCGGGTCGACCACGCCCTGGACGAAGGCACAGGCGAGCGCTGCGTCGATGGCGTTGCCGCCGCGTTCGAGAACTTCCGCGCCGGCTTCGACTGCCTCCGGCTGAGGCGCCACGATCGTTGCATTTCTCATTTTGCGCGACGGCCCTCCAGCACCTTTGCCAGGAAGGCCTTGACGTGACCGAGAACCTTCATCCGGTCATGCGAGACGCCCGGAACACGATCGAATGTCACATCGACACCCGCTTTGCGGAATGAGCTCGCCAGGGTGGCAAGGCGCTCGGGCCGAGTTTTGCCGGCTTCGTTTGCGCCGTCCATATAATATTTCCCACCCGGCTTGTGGGTGATTTCCCAAGTCTCCAGATCGGCGTCGCCGACGATCATGTGCACCGGCACCTTGGCGAGATCTTCGGGCCGGAAGGCCTTGCCGAAGCGCGCCTCCAGATCGCGAATGCCGACCCACCAGTCACGCGTCGGATCCAGAAGGGTGACGGAACCAGGTGCGCCGATCGATGCCGCCCATAGCTTCTCCGGATGCAGGATGGCGAAACGGTGCACGAAATGCCCGCCGCCGGAGAAGCCGAACATGGCGAATTTGGACCAGTCCTGGCGGTATTTGTCGGCCATCTCCGCAACCATGGCCAGGACGACCTGATCGTAACGGATGTCGCCTTCCTCAAGAAACTTGTAGCCGGAACGCGCACCATCGCCGAGAACGCCAACCGGGAAGATCGGGCAAAGGATGGCACAGCCGTTATAGAGTCCGAATTCGGCAAAACCGTCGCGGAAGTCGATGGCCGATGTGCGCCCGGTCCCGTGGACCGCGACCAGGAGGTCGAGCTTGCGGCCGTCTGCCGCCGTCGGCGGCACATAAAGCACCATATGGAGGCGGGGATCGGCCCGAGAGGCGAAGATGGCCGTCTGGCCATAGTCATAGATGGCCTTCGCCCGGGCGACGGCTTCGCCCGTTCCAAGTTCCTGCATGAATGTCTCCTGGGAGATGAAGAAAGGGACGGCCCTGATACCGCCCAATGGAGCTTTTTTGAACCGCGCCGCATCGAATGGATCGATGCGACGAACTTCAAATCTTTATTTGTCCCAAAACCGCTTCACGCTTTTGGACGACATGCATTAGTCCGCCGGCTTCACGTCGTAAGCGAGCGTATATTTGTCGCCGCGCGGGGTGTAGGACACGGTCTTCCTTGCACCCAGCACGATGTTTTCGTAATGCATCGGGAGAAGCCAGAGGTTGTTAAAAGTTTCCGTCGACAGTTCCTCGAGAAGGGGCGCACGTGCAGCTTCATCGAGCGTCGAACTGGCCTTGGCCAGCACCTCGTCGATCTTCGGATCGGACACGCCGCCGCCATTATATCTCCCGGTCCCCTTTTTCTCGTCGCGCGTGGCGACGAGCGCAACGGTCGGGTTTGTGGTTTCGCCGGTGTTCACACCCCAGGAGCCGAAATAGGTGCTGTAGGTGCCCTTTGAATAGGCTTCCGAATACATCGACCAGGGCAGGACCTCGACTTTCGATTTGATGCCGATGCGCGTGAACATCTGGCCGACCGCCTGCAAAACTTCGGCATCCTTGACGTAACGGCCAGAGGGACCATGCAGGGTCAGGCTGAAGCCATCGGGATAACCGGCCTCAGCCAAAAGCGCCTTCGCCGCAGCAGGATCATAGCCCACCTTCTCGACCTTTTCGGAATAGCCCGCATAGCCTTGGGTGACGAATTGGTCGGCCACCGTGCCGTTCTTCTGCATGACGCGGTCGACGATTGCCGGCCGGTTGATCGACATCAGCATCGCGCGACGCACCCGTCCATCCTTGAGCGGGTTCTTGTCGAGATCGGAGCCGCCGGCAGCCTTCACGAAAGGCGAAACATCGCGGCTGACGTCGAGGCCAAGATAAACGAAGCGGGACGACAGGCCATTGATGACTTGCAGATTGTCGCTCGCTTCCACGCGTGCCATTCCATCGGCAGGGAGGGTTTCGACAATGTCGATCTCGTTGGAAAGAAGCGATGCCAGACGGGCGCCGTCATCGGGCAGGAAGCGCAGCGTGACGTTCGACCAGTGCGAGGGGCCAGCAAAATAGCTGTCATTGCGCTTCAAAGTCAGGTTGCTGCCTGGCGAATAGGAGACGAAGGAATAGGCCCCGGTTCCGATTGCACATTTGCCGTTGTCGAAATCCTGGACCGGCGCCTCCTTGCAATCGGCGCTGATAATTCGAATTCGGCTGACGGAATTCAGCAGGATCGGATCCGGAACCTTTGTCTCGACGACGATGGTATAGGGATCCGTGGCCGTGGCATTGACAATATTGCGGGTGTAGGAGGCAAAACTCTGGCTGGGCTTGTCGCGGGCACGCAGAAGCGAAGCGATGACATCATCGGCGTTGAACTCGCTGCCGTCATGGAATTTCACGCCCTTCCGCAGCTTGAATTCCCAGTGGGTAGGGTCGACGACCTTCCATTCGGTGGCGAGCTCCGGCGCATTTGCCGACGTTCCCGTGAGGTTTATGAGGCTGTCCCAGATATGGCGCGAAGTCGCATTGTTTGGCGCCGAACTGTCTTCATGAGGGTCCAGCGTCGTCGGCGTTGTCGACATTCCGATCGTCAGCGGGGTTTCCTGTGCGGCGACCATTGCAGGAATAGCAATCGTGCCAAGCAGCCCGATCGCTGCCCGCGTCAATATTTTTGCGGCCATTTCTTCCATCCCGGTTTAGCGTTTTTGGGCCGACCTTGCTTGGTCGGTACGAGCAGGTTCCCGTCCACTCTTGGCACAAATTGGTAAGGGGGCCTCAAGGGGGCTGTCAAACGGAAAACGAGAGCGTTACGATAGGCGTAACCTGAAACTACGCCAATGCTTCAGCCTTGGTCGCGGAGAAAATTCTGGTCCCATGGACAAAAGACAACCACAAAAAAACGATATCGTGCAATCTGTTGACGTCTGCATCGAGGTATTGCTGAATGTCGCCAAAAACCCGGATGTCAGACTGACTGAGGTAGCGCAGAACATCGGGGAAACCAAGCCGAGAATTTTGCGCATGTTACGCACACTGGAACGACGCGGCCTGGTCCGGAAGAGCGATACAGGCACTTACCGGCTGGGGACGACTGCGATCATTCTCGGCACCGCTGCCTCGACACAGGTTGATCTGGTGCGAATCGCCAATCCTATTCTTGAAGAAGTAGGCCAGAAGGCGAACGAAACGACACAGCTCAGGATCATCGACAATGGGGAATCCCTATGCATCGCAAAGTTCGAACCGATGCGCGACTTGCGGGTGCAGGCAATGATCGGCCGAAGACGACCGCTCACGGCAGGTTCGTATAAGGTGCTTCTCGCCTATCTCCAACCTCAGGTGCAGTTGCAAATGATCCCCGAGACTTTGCCGCGGCTGACCAAGCGCACGATCACGGATCGCAGCAAGCTGATTGCTGAATTGGATAAAATCCGCCGCCAGGGATTTTGTGTGAGCTACGGTGAAGTCAGCGAGCAACTCGTCTCCGTCTCAGTGCCGGTTCTGGCATTCGACGGTTCCGTGATCGCCGCGGTGAATGTCGGCGCCCCGGCCTTCCGCACGCAAAAAAGCGATGTCGACCGCTTCATCGTTCTGCTGAAGGAGGCCTCGAGCAAGATATCGGCCCGGCTGGGATGGTAGAGCTTTTCGTTCTACGCCATATCGGATCTTGACTCTTCGGTTCGACGCCCATCAAGGCGAGCCAACGCGACTAGTTTCGTGCCAAGCCCGCTCTTTAAGCAAAAACTCAAGGGAAAAGATCGGGGAGTTCGGAGCGTGCGATGCGTCGCAACCTGATCGCTTCTGTCGTGTCTATCGAACGATAGGGAAACCGCAAACGGGTGCCCACGGGTCCCCAATTGCCGATAGCACTCAACAGCTTGTCGAGAGCGGCGTTTGAATAGCCAAATTCCTGGCGAAACGGGACGATATGCGCGTCCATAAACCTGCAGATGCGTCGTTCCAGATCGAGTGCGGCGTCGATATCGTTTCGCATCAAGACCGTCCAGGCCTGAGCACCGCGGGGGCTGAGGCAGGCGACATTGGAAAAGGCGCCGGCCGCGACGCCCTCCTCGATGCCGGTTGCGAGATGATGGCCGGGGACGAAGAGCGAAAGCCCGGACAGATGCCGGCGCGCCTCGGCGTACCAGCTGTCGTCGCCATCGGCGAGCTTGATGCCGATTACCGCAGGCACAGCAGCGCAGACCATGCCCAGCTCCTTTGGCGTCAGCACCCGTTTTGCATGCGGCGGATTGTAGAGGATGAGCGGAATGCCTCCGGCAGCCTCGGCCGCGCGATTCAGGAAATCCACTGCTTCGGCATCGCTGAGCGGCCACCAATCCGGCAAGATCACTTGAATGGCGCGGGGATCGAGCGCTGCGGCGCGCCGGACGCGATTGAGCATGATCAGTGGGTCGGGCTGGCAGGCGCCGATCACGAATGGCGCAGAGGAAGCCTTGCAGCGCTCGGCCAGCATTGCCTGGATCCTGTCGAACTCCTCCTCCGTCTGATTGTGGAATTCGCCGGCAGTTCCGTTCGAATAGATACCGTCGACGCCGGCCTCGATGAGGATATCGATCTCGTCGCCGAGCTTGTCGAATTCGATGCTGTCATCGGCAGCGATCGGCAAAAGCAGGCTCGCCCAGTTTCCGCCGATAGCGGCATGCGGCGTCTTGGCGGTCATCTATTCTCTCCGATGGATGGCGGATCAGTCGAGGTCGTCGCGGATGCAGGCCTTGAGGTGGCCGGGTGCCACTTCCCGCAATTGCGGAACGGCGCCGGCGCAGGCCTCGAGCGCGCTCGGACAGCGCGTGCGAAAGACGCATCCGCTCGGCGGATCGGCCGGGCTTGGAATATCGCCTTTCAGGATTTGCCGGTTACGGCGGGCATCCGGATCGGGCGACGGAATGGCCGACAGCAGTGCGCGCGTATAGGGATGCTGCGGCCGCGCATAGAGATCGGCACTCGGCGCAACTTCCATGATGCGGCCGAGATAAAGCACGATCACCCGGTCGCAGATATATTCGACGACGGCGAGATCATGCGAGATGAACAGCATGGTCAGACCGAGCCGCTGCTGCAGGTCGCGAAGCAGGTTGATCACCTGTGCCTGGATCGACACGTCGAGCGCCGAGACCGGCTCGTCGGCAACGATGAATTCGGGCGACAACGTCAATGCCCGGGCGATCCCGATGCGCTGGCGCTGGCCACCGGAAAATTCATACGCATACCGATTGATCGCATCTGCGGGCAGGTCGACCTCGGCCAAGGCCGACCGCGCCCGTTCCAGCCTGTCTGGGGTGCTGCCGATTCCCTGGATCTTCAGGCCCTCCGTCAGGATTTCGCCGATCGTCATGCGCGGCGACAGGCTGGCGAACGGATCCTGGAAAATATACTGCATGCGCGGCCGCTGGCGTCTGAGCGCCGAGGCGGTCAGTGTTGTCAGTTCATTGCCGTCGAAGCAGACGCTGCCGGACGAAGGCTCGACGAGGCGGAGGACGGAACGCCCGATCGTGGTCTTTCCACTGCCGGATTCGCCGACCAGCCCTACGACTTCGCCCTTGCCGATATCGAAGGAGATGCCCTGAAGAATGTTCAGCCGCGTCCCGCGGGAGGTATAATGTTTCGAGAGGTCGCGGACGGAGAGCAGCGGCGCACTCATCTAGATCTCCTGCCATCGGATGCAGCGGCTGCGGTGCTGCGGATTGACCTGTTCCAACGCGGGAACGGCAGCGCGACAGGCTTCGATCGCGAATGTGCAGCGCGGCGAAAATGCACAGCCGCTCGGCATGTTCATCAGGCTTGGAACCATGCCGGGAATGGCGGCGAGTTTTTCGCCGGCCTGCTTCATCCGCGCGGCGTCGCCAAGGCGCGGCATGGAGGCGAGAAGGCCTATCGTGTAGGGATGTTTCGGATGGCGGAAAACTGCGCCGACTGGCCCCTCTTCGACGATGCGGCCGGCATACATCACCGCGACGCGATGGGCGATTTCGGCGACCACGCCGAGATTGTGGGTGACGAAGAGCATGGCCATGCCGCGCTCGCGCTGCAGCTTGAGCAGCAGATCGAGTATCTGCGCCTGGATCGTCACGTCGAGCGCCGTGGTCGGCTCGTCGGCGATCAAAAGCGCCGGATCGCAGGCGAGCGCCATGGCGATCGTCGCACGCTGCCGCATGCCGCCCGACAGTTCGTGCGGATATTGGCCGGCACGGCGCCGGGCGTCCGGGATGCCGACGCTTTCAAGCAGCGTGACGGCTGCATCCATCGCCGCCTTGCGGTTCGCCCGGCGATGGATGCGGATCGGCTCGGCGATCTGGTCGCCGATGGTGAAAACCGGATTGAGGCTCGACATCGGCTCCTGGAACACCATGCCGATGTCGTCGCCCCGGATCCTGCGCATGCTCTGTTCGTCGAGAGAAACAAGGTCCCGGGCTGCGCCGTCCCTCGTCGTCAGGCGGATGCTGCCTGCGGCGATCACACCGATGTTGCGGGTGAGCAGCCGCATGACCGACAGGCTGGTGACCGACTTGCCGGAGCCGGATTCGCCGACGAGCGCCAGCGTCTCGCCGGCGGCGACGGTCAGGTCGATATCGTTGACCGCCGTGATCTCGCCGCCGCGGATACGGAAGATCGTTCGCAATCCCCTGATATCGAGTACCGGTTCGGCTGCCTGTTCCATCGGTTCGCTCAGTTCAGCAGGCCGGTTGCGCGCAGGATCTCGTCGATCCGCGTCGTTTCCGCATCGTTGAGGCTGGCACGCGGTCGCGGCATGACGGCTGTGTCGATGATGCCGAGGCTGCGCATGGCGGCCTTGAAGGCGCCGATGCCTGCCGCCCCGCCGCTGACGCGGCCCTGGGCGACCCAAACGATCTCGAAGAGGCGGCAGAGACGCTCCTGTTCCTTCCTCGCGGCGCCCCAGTCGCCGCGCTGGGCGGCATTCCAAAGCCTGATATAGCCGTGCGGATCGACATTGGCGATGCCGGGAACGACGCCGTGAGCGCCCATCAGCAGGGCGGTGTCGACGACGATTTCGGAGCCGGTCATCAGGAAGACGTCCTTGTGTTCGGCAAGATCGAGGAGCGCATAACGGAAATTGCCGTCGTCACCGCTGGAATCCTTGAGGCCGATGATCGCGCCTTCGCTCGCAAGCGTGACGACCGTCTGGCGCTGCAGCTTGACGTGAACGCAGACCGGAATGTCGTAGGCGACCAACGGAACGTCCACCGCATCTCTGACATAACGGAAATGATCGAGGATCTCGGACTGGCCGGTGACGGTATAGAATGGCGCCGTCACCACGACCGCGTCGGCGCCAGCTGCCTTTGCGACCTTGGCATGGGCGATGACGCGATCCGTGGTCGGATCGATGACGCCAACGATCAACGGCACGCGGCCATTCACCACCTTGGCCGAATGTTCGATGATTTCGCGCCGGGTCTTGTCGTCATGGAAGATGACTTCGCTCGTCGAGCCGAGCACGAATACGCCGTGGCAGCCGGCACCGATCAGATGCTCGAGCACACGTGTATAGGAGGGATAGTCGACGGTGAGATCCGGATTGAGCGGTGTTACGACGGGGGGGACAACACCCTTGAATTTGGTCATGTTCGCTTCTTTCGATTGTCAGTTCAGTTCGGCACGCGGGTCGAAGGCATCTCTGAGGCCATCGCCGATGAAGTTGATGGCAAGCACGGCGAGGATCAGCGCGGCGCCGGGGAAGAGCCACTGCCACGGATATTGTTCGAGCACGGCGGTGGAGCGGGCTGCGTTCAGCATGTTGCCCCAGCTTGCCGCCGGCGGCGCGATGCCTAGCCCGAGGAAGGACAGCCCCGCCTCGAGCAGAATGGCATTGGCGATCTGCAGCGTTGCATAGACCACGAGGATATCGATCGAGTTCGGCAGGCCATGGCGCAAGAGCAGATGTCGGATGCCGGCACCCATGCCACGGGCGGCCATGACGAAATCGCGTTCACGCAGTTCCAGCAGCCGCGAGCGGATCATGCGCGCCAGCAGCGGCCAGGAGAGCAGGGAGATGACGAGCACTGTCGGCCAGATGCCGGTGCCGGCAATCGAGGCGAGCACGAGCAAGAAGATGACGGGCGGCAGGGTCATCACCAGATCGACGAAGCGCATCGAGGCGGCGTCCGTCCAGCGGCCTGCAAGCGCCGAGATTGCCCCGAACAGAAAACCGATGACCGCGGAAAGCGCGGTCGACGCGACGGCGACGAGCAGCGAAATCCGGCCGCCTTCGAGCACGCGGGCAAAGACATCGCGACCGACGCCGTCGGTTCCGAACCAGTGCGTTGCCGTCGGGCCGCTATTCATCGCCAGAAGATCGATATCGTTTGGCTGGAATGCCCACCATAGCGGATAGGAGAGGATCAGCAGCAGCATGGGAATGGCGATGCAGACGCCGGCAACGGCTGCGTGGTTGAGCAGGAAGCGGCTGAAGGCGCGGGTAAGCGGCCCCGGGCTGCGATGTTCTGGGGAGCGTGCCAGCATGGTCAGCCCACCTTGATGCGCGGATCGACGACCGCATAGGTGATGTCGGTCAGAAGATTGACGACGATGACGCAGGTGCCGATGACGAGCGTCGCACCCATGATGACGGGGTAGTCGCGGGTCTGAACGGCATCGACGAGCAAAAGACCCATGCCCGGCCAATTGAAGACGCTCTCGATGAAGATCGCGCCGCCGATTGCAAGCCCGATGGTGGAGCCGATCAGCGTGACGATCGGAAGAAGCGCGTTGCGCAAGGCATGTTTGCTGATGACCCAGAACTCGCGGACGCCTTTGGCGCGGGCCGTGCGCACGTAATCCTGGTTCAGGACTTCGAGCAGCGAAGCGCGCATGTACCGCATGATCAATGCGGCTTGCGCGACAGAGAGAAGGGCGGCGGGCAGGATCAGATGATGGAGGAGGTCGCTCACCGAAAATTCCTCGCCCGGCGTCAGCATGCCACCCGATGGCATCCAGTGCAGACGGACGGAGAAAATATAAAGGCCGATCAGTGCGCTCAGAAATGCCGGGCTCGAAATGCCGGCAAGCGCAACCACCGACAAGGAGAGATCGGCAATTGAATTCCGGCGGACGGCGCCGATCACCCCGCAGGCGATGCCGAGGACGATGCTAAAGGCCAGTGCGGTGGCCATCAACAGTACCGTCGGGCCGATCCGCGACAGCACCAGGCCCAGAACCGGCTGATCGAGACGCTTGATCGAATACCCGAGATTGCCGGTCAGCGCCTGCTGCAGCCAGCCCATGTACTGAATGGGCAAGGGCCGGTCGAGCCCGAGACTTCTGCGCAGATCGGCAAGATCCGACGGCGCCATCGGCAGGTTCGGATCGATATAGGCATCGATCGGATCGCCGGGCGTCAGGCGCAGCAGCAGGAAGATCAGCATGCTCAGGGCAACGAGCATGCCTATTCCTATGACCAGGCGTCTGAGACTGTATCGGAGCATCGTCAATCCGTGTTGTCAGGCCGTCTTGCCAGCTGTCTTGCCAGCCGTCTTGTCAGGGTGGCTGAAGCCACCCTGAAGGCTTTGCGGAAACGCCTATTCGGCGATCGACCATTTCTGCGGGCCGGCCTGGTAGGGGCCGCCGCCCGGCGCCGGCGTCCAGACAAAATCCTTCAGCTTGGTCGAGACGATGCCATAGCGGTTTGCCACCCAGAGTGTCGCCCAGGGCAGCTCCGTGTTCATCACCTTGCAGACGTTCTGATAGGCGGCATCCCGCTTGGCGCTGTCGGGCTCGGCAAGCGCGCTGTCGAGTGCCTTGGTCAGATCGGGCATACGAACTCTGGCGACGTTCGGCCCGGCCGGAGGGATCTGCTTTTCGTTGAGGCCGACATTGATGCTGCCGGCATCCGGCCCGTTCTGCAGCCCGGCGTAAACCATCTGGAACTGGGCAATATCCGGCGTCGCATTAAGCACGATGCTGTTATAGGTCGGCGCATCGACGGCGCGCGGGACGATGTTGATGCCGACCTGGGCTAGCATCGCCTGGACGGCGGCAAGCACGTTGGTGGCAAGCGGCGTGGTGTAATAGGTCAGAAGCGTGATCGGCTTGCCGCCGTTGATCTGGTCCCAGCCGGCGTCCTCCAGCAATTTCTCGGCCTTCTCGGGATCATAGGCATAGCTGTCGATATCAGGAGGTATCAGCTGTCCGGCGACATAAGCGCAGTTGGCTGGCTTGGCTGCGCCGCCATAAAGGCTTTGGATGATGGCATCGCGATTGATCGCATACATCACCGCTTGGCGGACGCGCACGTCCTTCCAGAGCGGGGAATCGTGGTTGAAGCCCAGATAGTTGACGACGAAAGAGTTACCTTCGATGACCTTGAAGTCCTTGTTGTCCTTGAAGGTCGGCACGTCGTTCGAATCGACATAGGTGAACTGGATTTCGCCGGATCTCAGCGCCGCGATCGCTGCGGCCGGGTTGGCGAAATAGCGATTGATGACGCGTTCCAGGGCGGGTTTGCCACCGCGATAATCGGTGTTTGCGGCAAGTTCGACATACTGATCCGAGACATATTTGGTGAATTTGAACGGCCCGGTGCCGATCGGCGCGGTGGACCACCAGGTGTTCTTCGCCAGCTGGTCGGCCGGAATCGAGGTGAGCGCATGCTCGGGCAGCATCATCACCTTGGTCATCGTGTCGGGAAAACTGCTGCTGGGGGCGCTGAGCTTGATGACAACAGTGTGATCGTCCGGTGTCTCGACGGACGATATGCCCTTCAGCCGAGCCGCGAGCACCGAGCCGGTCTTTGCATCCATCGCAAGGCCCATGGTGAATTTCGCGTCCTTGGCGGTGAACGGTTTGCCGTCATGCCATTTGGCGTCCGTCAGCTTGAACGTGTAGGTCATCTGGTCCGGGCTGACCTCGTAAGAGCTTGCCAGCGCGCCTACGACCTTCTGCAGCTTCTCGTCATAGGTGATCAGCGGTTCGTAGTAGATACTGAGCCAGGTGAAGCCGGCGGTGGCGGCAAGCGGATTGAAGTTGCCCTGGAAGCCGCCGGGGCCGACATCGAAACCGCCAGACAGCGTGGCCGCCCGGGCCTGGATGGCGACGCCCGAGACGAGAGCCGGAACGGCGGCCGTCGACAGCAGGGCGGCAAGCGCGATAGCGGATAATCTAGACAGTCCTTTCATGTGTTCCTCCCATGTTTGAATTTGTCTTGTTGTTGGCAATCACCCGGGCAATACCCTCATAGTGGCGATCCAGGCGCCGGCGCGCCTCCTCCAGATCTTTTGCCTCGATCGCATCGACGATCGCCGCGTGGTCGCGCCAGGTCGCCATCGGATCGGTATTTTCAAGATTGACGAAATCCGAGGCCTTGTAGAAGGCGAGCCAGAACACATCGATCAGCCGTACGAGCGTTTCATTGTCCTGGCAGCGAAACAGCAGCCGGTGGAATAGCTGGTCATCGGCCGCAAAGGTTTCACCCCGCTCGGCATGGGCGCGCATTCGGTCGACCGAGGCGCGCAGTTCGGCGATGTCCTCCTCGCCGATCACATCGATCGTCTTGCCGATCAATCCCACTTCCAATGTACGCCGGATTTCGAGCACTTCCTCGATCTGCCGCAGGGCGCCGCCGAGCCCGTAGGCGAGGTTGTCGAGAAGCGGCTCGAAGGAAAACGCCTTCACGAAGATGCCGACGCCGCGCCGCGTCTCCAACACGCCGAGCGATTCCAAGGCCTTGATGCCTTCCCTCAGCGAGTTGCGGCTGACGCCGAGCTGGGTGGCAAGCTCTCCTTCCGCCGGAAGCAGGGTTCCGGGCGCAAGGCCATTGTCGTCGATATAGGCCCGCAGACTTTCCTGCACGGAGACATGCAGTAGCGGCGCGCGCGTCAGCGGCTTCATCGATTTCAATGTCATGCGGTCACTTTCTGGTGTCGTAGATTAGTGCGTTACTTATATACTTGTAGGATATCTGTCAACTGGTGCGGCTCGATGTCGGTGCGGGCCCTGCTTGCCGTCCGCCGTCGAGTTGAAGCTGCGCCTCTTCCAAATCCACCTCCCGTGTATTTCCCTGGGCCGCGGAGTTCACCCGAAAAGACGATGTGCTTGCCCTAATGATTTTGTACCCGGTGATGACAGTCGGTCGTCAACATTGCGTCACATTGAGCCAAAATCTTACCGATGCCGGAGTGGTGGGTTCAAATCCGCTCAACTGCAGCGGATATATGCCCACAACGGGTTCGTCAGCTCATTGGCAAACCGAACCGATAGTCGCGCGATGGCCGAACAGCCACATTGTCGGCGGCATCGGGATGTGACGAACTGGCAACCCTCTCGGCTGAACGACGGCGGCAGAAGAAGGATGGCCTTACGCGCCTCAAGGCGGAAGGCAAGGACGCTTTCCTAGACTGATGCGGTCGAGATCGCCGGCGATTGCCGACGGGCCTCATGTTCAGAGCGCGAGCATTACTCGGGGACGTCGCACCCAATCTGCCGATGGGAGATGATCCCGCTATGAAAGTGTCATCTCCTGCGACTAGTGCCACGCCGGCAAGCTTGATCCCAGATCGCAGCAGGGGGGGAGGCGCTAAGCGCCCTCTCCTTTGATCATGGGGCGGTATTCCCTCGGCGTGCTGCATCGATCACCGCAACGTCGATTTTCCTCATGGTCATCATTGCGTCGAACGCACGCTTGGCTTCTGCGCCGCCTGCTGCGAGCGCGTCGGTGAGGGTGCGAGGTGTGATTTGCCAGGACAGACCCCATTTATCCTTGCACCAACCGCATTCGCTTTCCTGACCGCCATTGCCGATGATGGCATTCCAATAGCGATCTGTTTCTTTCTGATCCGCGGTGCTGATCTGGAATGAGAAAGCTTCGCTGTGCTTGAATATCGGGCCGCCGTTCAATCCGATGCAGGAAACACCTGCCACGGTGAACTCGACGACCAGGACGTCCCCCTCTTCTCCACTGGGATAATTTCCCGGCGCCCGGATGATGGCTCCGACGTTGCTGTCTGGGAAGGTGTTGGCGTAGAAGCGGGCCGCTTCCTCGGCGTCCTTGTTGTACCACAGACAAATGTTGTTCTTAGACATCGCGTCCTCCTGGTGGTTATTCTTCAGATCGAGAGTGACCTAATGAACATATGACGCACCAACCGTCGACGATCCGACAACCTGATCGACACAGCAGCTTATTTTTTCGCTATTGCGTTTTCCACGACGCCTCTTGAGCGTACCGCAGCTATTTTCGAACAGTCGCCATCGACAGCGACTCGTTTGAAGGTCTAAACTGCCTCCGCATAGTTTCGAGCTCGGGATAGGTGCCGGACCTTCATATCGATACCTCGAAGATCAAGAGCCGCAATTTTCGCTGAATTTGCGGTGCTAGTTGACTGTCATGACCGCGGGGCCGTGGGTTCCATTCCCACTAAGGCTTCCAGCGCGTATCGCAACTAGCAGAAGCCGTTGAGCTTTAGGATTTTATGAGCGTCAATCGTCGCCCGAAGAGCCGACTCGGCCGTGCGGTCTCCATCGTTTGCGTCGGGATGGTGCATCTTGAGTCTCTGCCTGTAACGGCTTCTGATTTCGTCCGGCGTAGCGTTTGGCGAAAGATCAAGCGTTTCGAATGCTTTTGCTTCCAGCACTTTAAGTTTGCGGGATTGAAAGGCAGCTTTGGCTGCTTGGCTTTGTGCAGCGCTTTTTCGCGCATTGAGCGTCTTCGCGGTCCCGGAGCGAATTGAGGAGGGAAGGGGAGTTTCTGAAGAGTGATCGACTCTAACGCCCCAGCTGGGGCGGCTGCCACTTGCCGCTTCCCTCTGATAGCGGGCCGTGACGGGGTTCGACAGTTTCGTCACATAATTGTAGCCTTCGCCGTATTCTTTTGCGTGGTTACGACAAAACAGCAGGAATAGCCCCTCGGCATCCGCTCCCACTGGGGCGCGATGGACGCCTTGTTTGTCGCATCCATCCCATTGGCATCTCGGGCCGTTTGTGTCCCGATGTTCGGCCGGCTTGTTTCGCGTTGGTCTCAGGCCAACGAAAATCTTTGAATCAGACGTCATCGCGCCTTATATGGCCATGCTGCCGGCCACGGCAAGATCGCTCTTGGCAGACGCGGATTGCTTGGCTGTCGTTAGATCAACGGTACCGCACCCTAAACGACCGAGATCTTGAATGTTATCTTTGCGGGTGTCTATTTACAATCTGGTGGGCTTGGCATCAACTTGGTGCCGGAATGGACGCAGGATCTGCCGAACCCCGGTTTCAAGTTGACGAAGGTACCCAGTAATAATTTCAAGATTGGCCTCGGTGTCGCCTGGAACCGCGAGGATCCGACCGCCCCGCTTGACGACACCATCGATATCGCGCCGTTGCTTGTGCGGCCGGGCAGGTGAGGGAGTGCAGGCCGGTCGTCGGTTACGAGCGCCGCCAGTCGCATCGGTCGGAAAGCGGAACACTCGGTCGTGGGGCAGTCGGTCCCGCGGTGCCCAGGCCATCGTGTGACGCAATTTCCCGCTTTGCAGGGCGCTCGGTCCTGTCGCTAATACTCAAAGCTCCGACACGCATCTCTCTCCATCAGTCGACCCATTGGATTCATAAATGACGTTCGCCGTCCGGCTGAAGCGCTGTCTATTCCCTCGCCGTCTCGGCGGCGGGCCATCCGTCGCTGAGCGTGATACTGCCTGCAACCTATTCGCGAGGGTCGCACGCGCAGGCCCATCGCTTAAAGATGACTAAAATAATCATCTTAAGTTGACAAGGCCAAATTCGCTCCATAGGTTCCGCGCGCATCTGTGACGTAGGGACCAAGTGATGGCGCTTGTTTTTTTGAATGTTTCTAATAATCTACCGCGAATTTATCGAGAGGGCCTGTTTGCTACGACGGCGGTCATTCTGATCGGCATGGCAGCGTCGCCGGCTGTTGCGCAGAGTGCCGCCACAAGCGATACCGCGACGACGCTGGAACCGATCGTTATTCAGGGTGCAGCCTCTGATAGCAAGACTGATCGGACATCGGTGACCGCCAAGAACAGCGCCGGCGCGACCAAGATCAGCACGCCGCTCGTCGAGACGCCGCGTTCGGTCTCGGTCACCACCGAGAAGGAAATCGAGCAGCGCGGCGCCCAGACGGTCATCGAGGCGGTGCGCTATACGGCCGGCGTGACGACAGGAACGAGCGGCTTCGATCCACGTTTCGACCAGATCTACATTCGCGGCTACAACGCCACGACGGTCGGCGACTATCGTGACGGATTGCGCCAACCCTACATCAATTACGGCATGTTCCGCACCGATCCGTATCAGCTGCAGCGCGTCGAGGTGATCAAGGGACCGGTATCCGTTCTCTACGGCTCGGGATCGCCGGGTGGCCTCGTCAACAAGATCTCGAAGCTTCCGACTGAGGAGCCGATACGCGAAGTCGGCATGAGTTACGGCACCAAGGACCGGGTGCAGGGGATGTTTGATTTCGGCGGGCCGATCAGCGAAGACAACGACGATTTCCTCTATCGCATCGTCGGCGTCGCCCGCCGCGGCGACACCAATTTCGATATTACCGACGATCGTTATCTGCTGGCGCCATCCTTTACTTGGAAGCCCGACGAGGGCACGTCCTTGACGGTATACGGCCTGGCGCAGGCGGATGAGACCGACTCCAATGTCGGCGCGATCACGACCTTGGACGGCAGGATCCGCGACATCAGGCAGAGCGATCCCGACTATGACTACCAGAAGGTCAAGCAGCAGCAGGTCGGCTATCAGTTCGAGCATGAATTCGACAACGGCCTGACCTTCCGGCAGAACCTTCGCTATTCGCATCTCGATCTGAAGGCCCGTTATCTCGAGGTTACCGGCTGGACCGGCACCGTCGCGCATCGCGGCACAAATGCGATCCGGGACGAGATGAACGTTTTCCAGGTCGACAATCAGCTCGAGGCGAAATTCGATACGGGCCCGCTTGCGCATACGATGCTGTTCGGGCTCGACTACACCAATCTCAAGTCGAGCTTTGGCTATGGCGCCGGAGCGGCCGATCCGGCATTTGACTTCGATATCGCCAATCCGACCTATGGAGTCTCGGGCGCTACGCCGGACTATAATGTCTTGGCTTCCGATGCCGATATGCGGCAGGTTGGCATCTACGCCATGGACCAGATCGAGGTCGGGAACTGGCGCTTCAACCTCGGCGGCCGGCAGACCTGGGTGAACCAGACACGCGATTCGACCTTGCCTACGGTCAGCTCGGAGGATGTCGACAAGAATGCCTTCTCCGTACAGGCCGGCGCACTCTACCTATTCGACAACGGCATCGCGCCGTTCGTCTCCTACGCGACCTCCTTTGATCCGGTCACCAACCGATCGGCAGCCAACACAATTCTTCCGCCGACGAAGGGCGAGCAATACGAAGTCGGCGTGAAGTACCAGCCTCCCGGCTCCGACATCCTGCTATCGGCCGTCGCCTATCACATCGTCGAGCAAAATAAGCCGAGGCTCGCCGACCCGCTGACCTTTGCCTACGACTCGCAAGGGGAAGTGACCGGAAAGGGTATCGAGCTCGAAGCCCGGGCGGCAATCGCCGACGGTCTCGATATCATTGCAGCTTACACCTACAACGACTCCGAAGTGACCGGCGGCGACAACGTCGGAAAGACTCCGGCCGTCACCCCGACCCACATTGCGAGCCTGTGGGCGAACTACACTTTCCAGGAAAGCAATCCCTTCAACGGTCTGTCGGTTGGCGCCGGCGTGCGCTACATCGGCGAGACCTGGACGGATGTTGCCAACACCTCGAAAAATCCCGCGACTTTCTATGTCGATGCATCCGCCTCCTATGATTTCGGCGCTGTCGACAAGAAATACGAGGGCCTGACGGCAGCGTTCAACATCCGCAACATCGGCGATGAGCGAGAAACAGTTTGCGAGGAGGGCTTCTGCTATCTCGGCCAGGGCAGGAACATGACCGGCACGCTGAAGTATCGGTGGTAAGCTTGGCGGTTGAGATGAACGGGCGGTTAGGCCCGACCTTGATTACCGATCATCCTGTCGCCCACCAGGCCTCCATGGCTTGGTGGGCGACAGTCGTTCGTTGTCACCGCAGCGAGTTGTTCGGTTCGCCTTGCAGACGGGCATCTTCGTACCGCGGCAGGGATATTTGTGCCGTGAAATTCTGGCCGGATCATCGCTCCCTTGAAGACGTTCCCGCGCTGCGGACGCAAATCCCGATGTTCGGCATGAATTCCGTAGCGTGGCGTCACTGCAGCGAAGCCAGCCCGCTGCCGGACGGGCGCCATTCGGTGGTGTCCCGCCGTGCGCCGGTGATGGGGCCTGCGTTGTCCCGGGCCCCCCAATCAAAGACGAACGCCTTCACGCCCGCCTTCGTAAAACGATCAGCAGCATTGGGGCTCCCACAAGAGCCGAGATCAATCCGGCGGGGATCTGATAGGGAAAAGCGATCATACGCCCCGTCCAGTCGGCGATGACCAGCAGGGCCGCTCCGATGATGGCGGCGGCCAGAAGCTGGGCGGCGGGCCGGCGAAGACCGAGACCATGGGCAAGGTGCGGTGCCATCAACCCGACGAAGCTCAAGGGGCCGACGACGAGTGTCGCCGCCGCCGTCATGATGGCGGAGAGCCCAAACAGCACTGCGCGTGCGGGAAGGATCCTGAGGCCGAGTTCGCTTGCCGTCTCGGTTCCAAGTTGCAGCAGGGCAAGCCAGCGGCTGGCGAGAAATGCGGCGATGAGGCAGGCGAGCGCAATCAGCAGCGCGCTTGCCGCCACCGCATTGTCGACAAAATAGGTCGAGCCCGCCATCCAGCGTATCAGCGCCAAGCCGCGCGGATCGCCGCTCGCGGCAAGGACGCCGATTCCGGCGTCGAGGATCGCGCCGAAGGCGATGCCGGCGAGCAGCACGCGGTTCGGGCCGAAACCGGAACGAGCGCTCAACAGGAAAATCACGGTCAGCACGGCAAGGGCGCCGCCGCCCGCGAACGCAAGCTGGATTGTCAGGCTCGGTCCGGCAAAAGCAAACATGGCGGCGGCAACACCGAGCGTTGCTCCTGCCGATACGCCAATCACTTCAGGGCTTGCCATTTCGTTTCCGGTCAGCCGCTGCAGGATCAGTCCTGTCACGCCGAGCACGGTTCCGGCGCCGAATGCGGCGGCGACCCGCGGCAGCCGCAGGGGAAGAATTTCATCCCATGAACCGGCCGGTAGCCAAGCCCAGGCGCCGTCGGGTGTGCGGCCGAAGAAGATCGCGGCAATCGCCAATGCGATGATGCCGGCGAGCAGGACGGCGAATGATGCCGCTCTGTTGTCGATCGCGGGCCCTGGCGACGCCACGCCGGGCAGCGTGCGCGAGGCGGTGGCAAGGCGTGGCAGAAGAGCGATCAGAATTGGTCCGCCGAGCAGTGCCGTCACCGCCCCCGTCGGCACGAAGTCGCCGGGAGCAAGAAGCTTGATCGCCTGATCCGTCAGCAGGAGAAGGCCGGCACCGGCAACGGGCGACCAGATCAATTGGCTGAGGATCCGTCTTGCGCCGGCCAGCCGAACGATCTGCGGGGCCACCAGCCCGATGAATCCGATGACGCCGACGGCGCTGGTGACGAGAGCACTCAGCGCAATCGCGATCGCCAGGATGAAGCCCCGCGTCCATTTGATCGGCAGGCCGAGGCTGGTCGCGCCGGCATCGCCGAGTTGGCTGAGCGCCAGCGGCCGCGTGGCCAGCAGGGCAAGTGCCGCCAGCAGCGCCACCTTCGGGAGCAACGATGCCGGGATCGCCCAGCTTTGCTGCGACAACGATCCGGCGCCCCAGATGAAGATCCCCGAAAGATATTGATCGTTCATCAGCACCAGGATGGCCGCTGCCGCGCCGCACCAGAGGCCGACGATCATGCCCGACAATATGAGCGAAAAAGGCGAAAACCCATGCCGGGCGCTGATCGAAAAGATGGCCAAGGCAGCAAGCGCACTTCCGCTGAGCGCGACTGCGTCGCGCCCCCATCCGGTCAGTGACGGAAAGGCGAGCATCACGGATACCAGCGCCAGATTGGCGCCGGCCGATACGCCGAGCGTCGTCGGCGAGGCCAGGGGGTTGCGCAGTACCTGCTGCAGGATCGTGCCCGAGAGTGCGAGGGCGGCTCCCGTGATCAGCGCCGTTGCCATGCGCGGGAGCGTCGAATAGAGGAGCAGCAGGTGCTCAGCGTCGTAACCGCCTGTCGCCTCCAGATGCGGCAGCGCCGGGAGGACGTCGAGGATAGCCAGGCCCAGGCCTGAAAGCAGCAGCAGCGCCGCGAGTGTGGGCGCGCCGAAGCGGGAAAACTCGGCTTTCATCGGGCGGCAGTCTCCAGAACAGCGACCATCAAGGTCGCAAAGCGCAGCGCCTCCTGGACCATTCCAAACATCAGCACGCCTGGAACGACCGAAATCCTCTGCCGCCTGACGAAGGGAAGGCTGGACCAGAGCGGGCTTTCCAAAAGCCGGGTCAGGACATCGGGCGGAAACAGCGGCGACACGACGACGAGGTGGACCTCTTCATCGAGTTCGGCGAGCTGTTCCAGGCCTATCGTTTGAAACCCCCAGTAGTTGGCCTCGCCTTTCCAGGCATTCTCAAGGCCTATGCGTCTCATGGCGCCGCCGTAAAGCCCAGGACCGCCGTAGATGCGCGCATGCCTCTGGTCGATGAAGTTGATGACGGCGACCGGAGGCGCGAACAGGTTCCCCGCCCGCTCGCGCAGTCGGTCGAACGTGGCGTCGGCGTGGGAGAGAAATGCCTCCGCTTCCTGCCGCCGCCCGATCAAGGTGCCGAGACGCCGCGTCTCGGCATAGGAGCGATCGAGCGCCTCGCCGTTCTCGGCATAGACGGTGAAGGTTTCGACTGGCGCGATGCGGGCGAGTTTATCGTCCAGCGCTGCCAGGAACGGCGTGCTGAGGATGAGCGATGGCCGCAGGCTGGTGAGGACTTCGAGATTGATCTCCGACGTGGTGCCGATATCGACGACATCAGGCGGCATGGGCGGCTCGACGACCCATTCCGCCCAGTTCCTCAGCGCAGCAATCGCGCGCGGCACGCTGCCGAGCGCCAGCATCGTCGATGCCAATCCATAATCGAGCGAAACGACGTCGCTATCGCCGGCGCGCGTAGTAGTGGGCGCGCCGGTCATTGCCAGCGCGCCAAGAAGAAAGTTTCGTCGTCTCAAAGCGCGGTCTCACCTGCCTGGACCGCAGCGAGCGGCTTGACCATGAACAGACACGGGTGATCCTCCTCCCACAGCGTGGCAAAGACCTCCGCTCTGACGAAGCCGTTCCGGTCATAAAACCGCCGCGTCGCCTCGAATTGCGGTTCGTCGAGGCGGCGCGGGGCGAGCGTCTTGGCCGTCAGCAGTCGTGGGCCCGCTTGATGGCCGAAGCGTTCGGCCTCGTCGAGAAGATGGCGTCCAGCACCGCGGCCGTGATATTCGGGGCGCGTCGCAATCAGTGCGATTTCGACGGCTCCGGGCAGGTGCCGTTTCAAGGTCATCAACGCCGTCACGACGTCCGCCTCGACATAGCCGAACACCGGCAGATCTTGGACCGCAGCGGCACTCGCTTCGATGACCTCCGGTTCTGAAAACCAGTCGGGCAAGGCCCCCAAAATCGAGCGGCAGAGCTCCACCTTGCCTGTCAGGATCTCAACTATTCTTCCCATTCTTTTCTCGCCTTCAGCCGGTCGATTTAAACTTGACTCTAGTTATCATCTTAAAATAGACACTGCAATCAAATCGTGCACTTCCGCTCGAAAAAGGAGCGCCAGGACCGAACCGAGCAGCAACGACAGAGCCTGATTTTCCATTTGTAAAAAGGGTACAGGACAATGCGAGCATCGCATCGTGATGTGAACGGCAATGCCGTGGTCAACGCTATGATCGAGAACAAGAAGAAACTCCTCAAAACGATTGAAAGCGTTGTCAAATCAAGATCATATTCCGAGGACATCTTTCAGGACGGAGTCATCAAAGCCTATGGGGTGAAAATCGACGACATTCGTTGCCCGATCGGTTATGCCTTTCGCATGGTTTATAATCTCGCACTCGACGAGAGCCGCCGTCAGCGCCAGCAGATGAACAACTATAGGTCGATAGACCAGGTTCAGGAGATCACTGCTCCCATCCCCACCGTGCTCGATCAGTTGGTCGCTGCCGAGACCCTGCGCGACGTGCTCGCCTCGCTGGAAGCGCTGCCGAAGCGTACCAATGATGCCTTCATCCGCCACCGCCTGAACGGTGTGCCGCAGAAGGATATCGCGGCCGAACTCGGCGTCTCACGGACGCTTGTTAATTTCATGATCAAGGCGGCGGAGCAGCATTGCCATTCGGCGATCACCGAACCCACCCGCCCCGATCATGAACATCGGCAGGATCTTACCGCCGCGCGGCGTGCAGCGCCTGCTCAAGGTCGCTCCAAAGCATTTCCGGTTCTTCCAGCCCCACGGCGAAACGAATTGTCTGTTCGCTCACGCCGAACCGGATGAAAGTGGTTATCCGGTCGGGGATCTGCAGCGCCACCTTGGCCGGGACCACGAGCGTTTCCGGTCCTCCCCAGCTGACGCCGAGGCGGATTTCGCGGAGCGCATTGACGAAGCGCGCGACGTCGATATCGGGCGTGAGGTCGAAGGAGAAGAGCCCGGCATAACCCGACAGCGTCGCCCGGCCGGGATGGTCCTGAAAGACCGGGTGGCGAATGCGGGCGATGTCGGGATGCTGTTTCAGCCGCCCGGCGAGCAGAAGCCCGCTGCGCTCATGCTCCTTGAGACGGACGCGCAGTGTGCGCATGCCGCGCAGCAGGAGCCAGGCCTCGAAGGGCGAAAGCTTGGCGCCGACATAGGGATAGGAGGTCGAGTTGATCCTGGCGATCGCCTCCTTCGTGCCGACGACGACGCCGGCGACCGTATCGCTGTGGCCGCCGAGATATTTCGAGGCGGCGTGAATGACGATATCGACGCCATGCTGGATCGGCTTCTGGAAGAGCGGCGTCGCCCAGGAATTGTCGATGATCGTGGTAACGCCGGCCTCCTTCGCCATGGCCGACAGTGCCACGATGTCCTGAAGCTCGAAGACGAAGGAGGAGGGGTTTTCGAGATAAAGCAGCTTGGCGCCCGGCAGCGCCTTGCGCACCTCGTCATGGTCGGAGGGATCGACGAAATCCACCGTGACGCCGAGCCTGCCGAGCAACTTCACGAGAAGGCGGTAGACGTCATTATAGAGGTGACGGACCGCCACGACCCGGTCGCCTGCTTCCACGAGGCTGAGGATGGTGGAGGTGATGGCCGCCGTTCCGCTCGAAAAGGCCCGCCCGTCCTCGGCACCTTCGAGGCGCGCGACCAAGAGTTCGAATTCGCGGACGGTCGGATTGTCGCCGCGCGAATAGATGAAATTGCGCGCCCGGCCGGCGAAGACATCCTCCATTGCTTCGTAGCTGTCGTAGGTGAAGAGAGAGGTCTGGAAGATCGGCGGCGACACGGCGTTGAAGGCGGCCGGATCGACGGGCGTGAAGAGATCGTCGGCGGCCGCATGGGCGCCAAGGTCGCGGAGGCTGAAGGATTGGTTCATGATGATCCTCTCATGGACAAAAGCGGGGATGGGAACGGATAGCGGTTAAAGGTTCGGCCGCGCGCTGCCGGAGCGCGCCGAGCGACCGCGCCAGGCAGAAGCATGACAGCAGGCCGGTCAGCGCCGAGGCCAGGAACATGGCCCAGAGCAGGCCCGAAAAACCAAAGAAGGGCGGCAGGAGCGCAAGCAGCGGAAAGAGCAGATATCCATTCTGCGCCAGGCCGACGGCAAGGGCGGCTTTCGGCCGGCCCTGCGCCTGAAAGAGGACCAGCAGTGTTTGCCTGACGCCAAAGAGCAGGAAGGGAAGATGGGTCGCGATGATCACCTGTCCTGCGATCGAAACCACCGATGCATTGTCGGTCAAGAACGAGGCGAGATGTTCGGAAAAGATGACCGCCGTCAGTCCGTAGACGCCGCCGACCGCGCTCGTGACGGCGGTTAGTATGCGGGTCGCCGACCGCACCCGTGATATATCCCCACGGCCCCAGGCGAAGCTTAGGATGGACTGCGCCCCGAGCGAAATGCCGATGACGGGCAGTGCGCCGACCGCAAGCAGCCGCAAGGCGATCCCGACGCCGGCAATGCCGTCTTCACCGTGAAAGGTGCCGGCGACCGACAACATCGCGGCGATTGCGCCGGCCGTTGCAAGGCTCGTCAGCGTCGTCGGTGCGCCCACGGCAAGGATCGGCTTGAGATGCCTGAGGTCGCCGAACCGCCAGCCGAACGTCGGCCGGATCGTGCCGAGCCTTCTGGCATGATAGGCGCCGTAGATTGAGAGCGCCACGAGCTGGGAGAGGATGGTGGCGATTGCCACGCCCTGTAGACCGAGGCCGAAGCCGAAGATCATGATCGGGTCGAGGATCATGTTCAGCGCGAAGCAGGCGACCAGCGTCCACATGCTGAAGCGGGCATTGCCCTCGGCAATCGCCAGGAAATCGAGAATGATTTGCGCCATCGTCAGCGGGATCGAGACCGCGATGATGAGCAGGTAATGCTGCGCGAGCGGCTCGAGGGCGGGCGTTGCGCCGAACACCAGGAAAGATGGGAAAACGACGATGACGACCGCGCTTGCTGCGCCGAAGGCGACGCCGGCGGCCAGGCTGACCGAGGCGAGCGTGCTCGCACGTGACCGCTTGCCGGCGCCGAGCGCCCGCCCGACCTCGGTGGCCACACCGACGCCGATGCCTTCGCCGAAGGCGGCGACGAGCATGAGGATCGGCAGCACGATCATGATCGCGGCGATCTGGTCTTCGCCGATCATGCCGACGAAGACCATGTTGATCGTGTGATGCGCGGCATTGATCGACAGGCCGAACATGGCAGGCAGTCCGAGCCGCAGCAGCAGCCGGAAAAGCTGCGGGCTGGCAAGATCTTCCGGTGCAAGGCTAGGTTTCCGCAGGCTGCCGCTCATGTCGTTCATGACGCTGGGACCCAGAGATGATCGCTGAAGAAGCGCTCTCGGCTCAGCATGACGAGAAGCGCCCGCTTATGCGGAAAATCGAAATGCTTGACCTTTGCAAAGCCCGAGCGGTCGAGATTGCGGATCTGCTGATCGTGACTGGCACGCGGCTCACCGACGATGCGCCTGGTGCGCGGATCGTCGAGGAAGATGAAATGCATCAGCGAGGGAAGCCACGCGCTGATCCATTTCTTGCCGCGATAATCGGGTTCGCCGACTGCGACATGCCATCCGCGATCGTAATCGTCGGCATCGTAGTAGGGGCCGAGCCGGTTCTCCTTGGCCCAGTAGACTTCGAAATAGCCGAAGGGAATGTCGGCGAAACTGCCAATCAGCGGCAGGACATGCGGATCGGCGATCCTCTCTTCCAGGATCTCTCGGTGCTTGTCGATCGAGCCCGCATCCTCCCAGATCGTGTTGACCTGTTCGTCGTTCATCCAGCGATGAAAGGCGGCAAGATCGGTCTCGGGATCGGCGACCCTGAGGGTGATCTCCCGTTCCAGCCACGGGATGAAGCGCTGGTAGACCGTGCCCTTCGGCTTTGCCGGCCGGCGCGGATGATAGCGGCCCGCGGTCATCTGCTGCACCGGCGGCAGCGGATAGGAAAGCTGCGGCAGCCACAGCGACGGCCATTGCCACAGGATCTCGGAATCGAGTCTTCCGCCTGTGCCGGCAATATGCGGCGGGAGGCTTGCCTGGTGGCCGTCGAAAATGACCGATTTGATCGAGCGGTCCTGCGCCGTCACCGCCTCGGCGGCCGCCATCAGAAGCTCCGCGGACTGCATGGGATTCCCCTCGTAGAAGGTTAGCGAGGCGATGCCGGCTTCGACTTCGAGGGCGACTTCGTGATTCCCGTGCACGGTGTTGAGATGGACGATATTGGGGGCTAGCCTGACATAGCTGCGCGCCTGCAGAACCCGCCTTTGTTTGGCGGCGTCGAAATCCATAATGTTCTCCTTGATCGGCAGGGCTTTTGATGCTGCGAGCATGAAGTGTGCTCTTGTGACGATTTGATAGAATGACGATCCATAGCTGGGTGGATTTAGGGGCGGACGAAGAAAAAAATTCTCAGCGGTTGTCTAAACTCCTGATGACCAGATCCGTCATTTGCGCATGACGTCAATCTCCGCAGGAGCTTCGAATGGACAATCTTGAGCCCCCCGACGATCTCTGGATCGTCGTCATCGACACCGAGCATCACTACTCGGTCTGGCCACAGGACAAGCGGATTCCGCTGAGCTGGCAGCCGGCGGGTTTTGCCGGTTCGCGCCAGGAGTGCCTGGCCCATATCCGCGGCGTCTGGGCCGACCCGCGCCCGCTTTCCCTGCGCTCGGCCATGGCCAGTAACGCGCGTCTCTGAAACGTCTGGATGGCAAGATGAACAAGCAGATCACCAATTTCGCCGATGCCCGCCCGACCGATGCTGTGGATACCGTCTTCGAAAGCTTTCCGCTGACGATCGCGCAGAAGCGCATCTGGTCGCTGGAGCAGATCGGCAACTACACCGTCTTTCCCGACCAGGTCATCGGGCTGCGGTTGAGTGCGGCGACCGATGTCGAGACGATTGCCGGCGCCTGCCGGGCGCTCGTGGCTGAGAACCCGTCGCTTGCCACCCGCTTCCGCCGGCTGGCAGGCGGCCGCATCGAGCAGTATCGCGGCGCATCGAACGCCGTGCCGATCGAAATCCTCGGCGAGGAAGGAGCAGCTCTTTCCAAGGCTGCAGCCTTGGCCGGGCGAAAAGCCTTCCGCGACAGGCGCTTCGATCTGCTGGAGGGACCAGGCGTCCGCATCCAGATCATCCGGCTTGCCGATGGGCAATCACTGCTGACGATCGTATTGCATCCGATCATCTCAGACGACCGGGAAAAATCCGTTCTTGCCGCGTCGCTGACGCGAATTCTCGATGGCGAACCCTCCGGCGAGATGCACCCGGTGAAAATTTCGGCCGGGACCAGGGAGGAAGAATGGCTGGAGACGGATGCGGCACGAGATGCGCTTGCCTATTGGAAGAACACGATCGGTCTCGACTACGCGGCTTCGACCTTCCCCACCCGCTTCAACAGCGGCGGGCTTGCAGGCGTGGCGCGCGCTGAGCATCGGTTTGCGATCGAGCCCGAGCTGTGGCGCAAGCTCGAATGGCATGCGGGTGAACGAGGATTTGAGGTCGAGCGCGTGCTGCACGCCGCCTTCTGCGCGCTGCTGGCGCGCTATAGCGGCAACTATGCTTTGCTGACCGGCCTGCTGGTCGCACGGCCCCGCACGGAACATTTCGCCAGCCGCGGCCGCGCCGAAAAGGTGCTTCCTCTCGTCCTGCCACTCGCCTCCCGGCATTCCCTCGACGACGTCGTCGCGGCGATCTCGTCGGTGACGGAAGAGGGGCTTGCCCGCCTCTTGCCGCTGGAGCGCATCACGCAGGAATTGGTGGTCGACGAAGCGGCCGCCCAGGAGGCCGTGGTCAAGGCGCTGTTCGAGTTCCGTGAACCCTATCCGATTGCGAGAGATGCGACGAACCTGGAATCGTCCGGCGCGCGTGCCGACAGCGAGCTTTCCCTGGTGGTCGAGGCGCGTCTGGAGGGCGGCGCATTTGGGCTGATCGACTATGCTGAAGATCTCTACGACGGCGCCTTGATCGCCCGTGTCGCCAGGCATTTCTGCCTGGTGCTCGAGCAGATCGTCGCGCAGCCGGATCTCAGGATCAAGGACATCGAACTCATGGGTAGCGACGAGCTCGACTGGTTGTCCGCCCCCTACGACGATGATGTCGTCAACGACGACCGGCCGGTGCATGAACTGATCTCAGCCCATTCGCGCCGGACGCCAGAGAAGACGGCGATCGTCTACGGCGACGAGGAGTGGAGCCATGGCTGGCTGGAGGCGAGCACCAACCGCCTCGGCCATCGGCTGCGGCAGCTCGGCGTGCGTGCCGAGGTGACGGTCGCGATCTTCATCAAGCGCTCGCCGGAGGCGATTGTCGGCATCCTCGCGACGCTGAAGGCCGGCGGCGCCTATATCCCCGTCGAGCCAGACCATCCGCCGGTCCGCAACCACCACATTCTGCGCGACGGCGGCGTCAAGATTGTGCTGACCCACAGCTGGCTGCGCCATCGGCTGCCGGAAGAGCTCGGCACCATTGTCCTCGAACTCGACAAGCTCGATCTCGACGGCGAGCCGGATACGCCGCTCTATGTTCCCACGCATAAGGATCAGCTCGCTTACGTCATGTACACCTCGGGCTCGACGGGATTGCCGAAGGGTGTGGCCGTCGAGCACGGTCCACTGACGCACCATCTGCAGAATACCTCGCGCGTCTACGGCATGAGCTCGGAGTCGCGCGAGCTGCCGTTCCTGCCCTTCAGCTCGGACGGCGGTCATGAGCGCTGGATGAACCCGCTGATGGAAGGCGGCAGCATCATTCTACCCGATCAGCCGCTTTGGACCCCGGAAGAGACGCTGACGGCCATGCGCAAGCACGGCGCCAACAATGCGAGCATTCCCACAACCTATCTGCAGCAGCTGGCGGAATGGGCCGATATGTCAGACGGCGCGCCGCCGATGCGGCTTTATTCCTTCGGCGGCGAGGGGCTGGCGCAACCGACCTTCGATCTTCTGTCGCGGGCGCTGAAATCGGAATGGCTGATCAACGGCTACGGTCCGACAGAAACCATCATGACGCCGATGGTCTGGAAGGTGAGGGCGGGCACGAAATTCCAGGGCGTCTATGCTCCGCTTGGCCGCGCCGTCGGACTGAGGCGCGTCTATGTGCTCGATCCCGACCTCAATCCGTGCCCGATCGGCGTGACCGGCGAGCTTTATATCGGCGGCGAGGGCGTAGCTCGCGGCTATCTCGGCAAGCCGGATACGACGGCGGACCGCTTCATCCCCGATCCGTTCTCGAAAGAAGGCGGCCGGCTTTATCGCTCCGGCGACCTGACGCGCTGGCGCGAGGACGGAACCGTCGAATTCGTCGGTCGCGTCGACCATCAGGTGAAGCTGCGCGGCTACCGCATTGAACTCGGCGAGATCGAAGCGGCGCTGCTCCAGCAGCCCGGCGTCGGCGAAGCCCTGGTCGTGCTGCGCGACGACGACGGTGGTGGCGAAAAGGCGCTGGTTGCCTATGTCGTTCCGAAAAAGGACGAAAGGCTCGACGTCGAGACGGTTCGGTCCGGCCTCGAACGCAGCCTGCCCTCCTATATGGTGCCGGCGGCTGTGGTCGAACTGGAAAAGATGCCGACCAATCCGAACAGCAAGCTCGACCGCTTCGCGCTGCCCGCGCCGCAGCCGGTCAAGCGCGAGATCGTCGAGCCGGCGACCGCGCTCGAAGAAGAGGTGCTGGATGTCTGGCGCCAGGTTCTCAAGCTGGAGGCGATCAGCGTCGAGGACAATTTCTTCACGATCGGCGGCAATTCGCTGGGCGCGATCCGCATTCTTTCCCTGCTGCGCCAACGCAGGCCGAAGATCCCGCTCACCGTCGCCGATATCTTCAACAACCCCACCATTCGCGCCTTTGCGGGTGTAATGGAGCAGGGGGAGGAGCGGGATCTCTCCGAGGTGATCGTGCTGCGCGCTTCCGGTGCCAAGCCGCGGCTCTACTGCTTCCCCGGCCTTCTCGTCAGCACCCGCGAATATGTGAAGCTCGTCGATTATCTCGGCGCCGATCAGCCGGCGACCGGTTTCATTTGCCACTCGCTATCCGAAAATAAGGAAGTCGGCGCGCCGGTCGAAGAGATCATCGAGAGCTATGTCGACTATATCAGGAAGCACAGCAGGGGCGCGCCCTGCACTTTCCTCGGCTGGTCCTGGGGCGGGCTCCTGGCCTACGAGGCCGCTCGCACGCTTGCCAATGAGGTCGACGTCAGGATGATGGCGATGGTCGATGTTTGCGACCTCGGATCCGAATTCGCGATCGGCGCCAGGCCGCGCTTCCGGCCGGGCGAACGCGACGCGCTGCATCGGGACGTGCAGGCATGGTTGCAGAAAACGGTGATGCGCCCGGAATGGGACCGGCTGCTGTCGACGATGGACGCCGATACTTATGAGCAGTTCCTGCGTTTTGTCGGCGACGAGAAGGACCCGCTTCCGACCGATGGGCCTGACATCAGCAGCCGCGAACATACGTTCTGGGTGCTGATCGACAATGCCTTGATCTTTCGCAAGCATTGGCTCGTTCCCCATGACGTGCCGATCTATCCCTGGGCGGCCGACGACAGCCTCAACCGCGGCCTCAACCTGATCGATTGGCGCCGCTTGTCGCCGCGGGCGCATGCTGCCGAGATCATCACCGGCACCAACCACCTGCATATGATCGGGTCTCCCGCCTTCCATTCAAGGCTTGCCCTGCGCCTCAAGGAAACAGAGAAGGATAACGCATGACCGTCGCTTTTACCCGCAGGGATGCCCTCAACGAGCCGCTCGATCTTGCCGGCATCGGCATCGGTCCCTCCAATCTGAGCCTTGCCTGCCTGCTGGAATCGGTGCCTGAGGTCCGCAGCCGTTTCTTCGAGCGGCGCGACGCCTTCGACTGGCATCCCGGCATGATGATGCCCGGCGTCGAGCTGCAATCGTCCTTTCTGAAAGACCTCGTCACCCCCGTCCTGCCGACCAGCCGCTGGTCGTTCGTCTCCTATCTGGTTGCTCATAAGAGGCTCTATGCATTCCTCAACGCCAATTATGACGCCGTTCCCCGGCAGGAGTTTGCACGTTATCTCGCATGGGTCGCCAAGGGCGTGGACGGTCTGCGTTTTGGGACTGACATTCGCGACGTCGAGCACCGCGACGACCGCTTCGTCCTGCGCTTCGACAACGGCCAGGAAGAAGCACGCAACCTGGTGGTCGGTACGGGATCTTCACCCTTCGTGCCAGACTGGGCAAAACCGTTTCTGGGTGCGGATTGCTTTCACAACAGTGAGGCGAAGTCGCGTCTCGCAGATCTCGGAGCCGGCCGCATCGTCGTGGTCGGCGGCGGCCAGAGCGGTGGCGAGGTCGTCGAGGCGCTGCTTGGGGATCCCGGTTCGATGACGGAGCTGACCTGGATCAGCAGGCGTCATAATTTCGAACCGATCAACGACACGCCGTTTTCAAACCAGGTCTTCTCTCCGGAATATGTGCATGCCTATCTGAAGCTCGGCGGCGAGCAGAAGCAGGCAGCCTTGAAAAACTCGATCCTGACCAGCGACGGACTGTCGATTTCGACGATTCATTCGATCTACCGGCGCCTCTATGCGCTGCGTTATCTCGAGCCAAGAATGCTCAACGCATCTCTGGCGCCGAACCGCGATGTGATCCAGATGGAGCGGAACTGCAATGCCTATCGGCTGATCGTCAGGAATCAATTCGACGGGGGCATCGAGGTACTTCACGCCGATGCGGTGGTTCTGGCAACCGGTTACCGGTTCCGATTGCCGGACGCTCTCGGCTCGCTGGGTGAACGGATCACGCTCGACAGAAACGGCTATCCCATCCTCAACGACGATTACACGATGCAATGGACGGGTCCCAGGGCAAATCGGCTGCTGGCGCAGAATGCAGGTCGATACTCGCATGGTATCGCCGACTCTCAGCTCAGCCTGATGGCCTGGCGCAGCGCGACGATCGTCAATACGCTGCTCGGCCGGCAGCATTTCGATGCGGAACCGGACAATGCGCAACTGGCCTGGGCGACCGAGACCGCTTCTGCAATGCCGCATCAGCTCCGCACCGGTTATTCGGATGGCCTGCTATCGTCCTGAAATAGATGTGTAGAAATGCCGGGCAGTCCGACTGCCGAGCAGGCCGCCAGCGCGACCATGTGCTGGCTGCCGCTGTCGATCAGGCGGTGATGCCATCGTCGATCGCCACCGACCATGACAGGAATGCCATCCTTCCAGGAAAAGGCAATATTGCGGGGATCTTCGCGCAAGCCCACGCCAAGTGCCTTCAGATGGCTCTCCTTGAGCGTCCAGAGTGCGACAGCCGCCCGCGCACGTTCGTGGTCAGGCAATTCTGCAAGTCGGAGCCATTCGTCTACGCTGCAATAGCTCGCCACCGCCGCCTCTTCGATCTCGATGTCGACCGGTTCGCAATCTATTCCGAGGTGATCACATCCCGACGCGACAGCGACCGTCACAAGCCCGTCGGCATTGGCGAGGCTGAATTGCGGCGTGTCACGACCCGCAAGCCTCAGCTTGCCGTACTGGTCCGGAGACAATACGACCTTGCTTGGTGCTGTCGCGACATAGTCGCTCAACAGTCGCCGCAAGAGATAGCGGCCGGCAATGAATGAGGCTCGGTCTCGTTCAAACCGATAGGTCTCCGCCCGGTCGCGTTCATCCTGTGAAAGCGACTGCAACCAGCGGCTCCAGTCGCGTTCGCTCCCGGAATACTGCCAGAGGGAGATTTCGATGCCGGCAGGTTGGTTTTCTGATCGCTGCATGGATCCAGTATGTGTTCCCGAGGCCGCTTGGCAAGCGCGCAGCTGCTTGCCGACGTGGTGGACGGCTCCCTGGCGGGCGCAACAGAAGTTAATTTTCAGGACCTCTTTTAGCTCCCCTCCGCAGCCGACGATCGGCGCAGCACCAATCTCGGCCGAGCTATATTTCGGTGTCTTGGATCCGAGCGAGGAGACATTTTCGCTCGCCATGGCTGCTTTTTCCCGCGGTTTCCAGGAACCTTGAGTCGTGCTGCATTCGGACTAATCGCGGAAGTTTGTGTCGGCGCAAAAGTTTCCCAAAAACGACACCGGGGGCCCTGTTTAGTTAATACTAAATTATCGAATCCGGTGTGAGATTTTGCATCAACCGGCAAGCCGGTCGTCCCAGCAAACCTTCGAGGAGACCCGCATGAAGCGCCCGAGTATCAAGCAGGCCCTGATCTTAAAGCTGACAATCATCAGCCTGTTCATGGTTGGACTATCCTATGTCTCGCTGACCACGATGTCGACACTGAGGGCCAATGCCGAACAGATCGGCACCTTCTGGATGCAGCGGCTGGTGACGGCTCGCGAGATCAAGGACAACTTCCTCGACCTGAAACTAACCTATGCTCAGTATCTCCTGGAAGACACGGCGGAGGAGCAGAAGGTTGGAAAGCAAGAGATCGACGCTGCCGGCGCTGCGCTCGACAAGGTTGTCGCCGAATATGAAAACGGCGTCCGCACGGCGCGTGGGCGCGAACTGATCAATCAGATCAAACCCGAGCTCAGCAAATATCGCGAACTGGCGGATCACATGATCGCCCTCGAAACCAGCGGGAAGACGCCGGAAGCAGTTCGTTTCTTCAAGGAAAATATGGAGCCACAGGCTGCGCTGATGAACAAGGCGGTGGGGGATCTGGTTGCTTTCATTCTCAGCCAGGCCGAAGGTTTCGTAACCGCAAGCGGTGTCTCTGCCGATTCCGCGTTCATTCTGACGGCAGCAATTGCAGCAATCGCCGTGCTCGTTGCCGTGGCGGGCATCGTGTTTGCAATATCAGGAATCGCCAACCCGATCCGACGAACCGCATCCGCCATGAAGCGCTTGTCGGATGGCGACCTCGACAGTGATATTCCCTATGCCGGCCGCGCCGACGAAGTCGGTGAAATGGCCGGCGCCGTCGAAATCTTTCGTCAGAATGCCCTTAACGTCGTCAGGCTTGAGAAGGAGGCCGCCGACTCCCGCAGTGAGAGTGAGGTGGCGCGCGCTGCGGCCCAGCAGCGCGCCGAACGCGAGGCTGAACAATTGCGCTTCGCAACCACCACATTGGGCGGGGGCCTCCGGCGGCTTGCGGCAGGCGACATATCCTTCCAGCTCTCGGAGCAATTTGCAGCCGAGTACGAAACCTTGCGCGAAGACTTCAACGCTTCGCTCCGGCAATTGGGCGCGACGATCGGCGCGGTGCTGCAGACCGTACACAGCATAGACAATGGTACCGGTGAAATTGCATCTGCCGCACAGGACCTTTCCAAACGTACAGAGCAGCAGGCAGCTTCTCTTGAGGAGACGGCCGCAGCCTTGGACGAGATCACGTCGAATGTGACGATGGCGACCAAACGCACCGACGAGGCACGCCATGTGGCCGTGGAAGCCAATATCAGCGCTCAGCGGTCGGCAACCGTCGTATCGGAGGCCGAACAGGCCATGCGACGAATCGAGGACAGTTCAGAACAGATTTCGAATATCATCGGTGCAATCGATGAAATCGCCTTTCAGACGAACCTTTTGGCGCTGAATGCCGGCGTTGAGGCGGCCCGTGCGGGTGAGGCAGGCAAAGGCTTTGCCGTCGTCGCACAGGAAGTCCGTGAACTTGCCCAGCGCGCCGCTCAAGCAGCCAAGGAGATCAAGGGCTTTATTCAGAAGTCCTCAACCGAAGTGCAAAATGGCGTGAAACTGGTTCTCGAAACCGGAACGTCGCTCAAGTCGATCGGCGAGTACGTCGTACAGATCAACCAGCTCATGGATGCGATTGCCACTTCGGCGCGCGAGCAGTCAACGGGACTTGCCGAGATCAATACCGCCGTCAATCAGATGGACCAGACGACGCAGCAAAATGCGGCAATGGTCGAGCAGTCGACGGCTGCCGCCGCATCGTTGTCCTCCGAGGCAGGCCGTCTGAGGGATCTGGTCAATCAGTTTCAATTGGATGGTGACAAAGGCGCGGCAGACATGCAGCGCAGCGGGCGGCCTTTCGAAGGCAATATGCCAATCCGGTTGGTCGGTCCGCGCCGTGTGATGCAAAGGTGACGCGAGACTGAGGTCAGGAGGAAGGGGACTGAGGTCAGCGCCCAAAATTGATCTCTTTAAATCGCGAAGTGTCTCGGCTGAGAGAGGTTCTACCAGCGGAGCAAGCGAGGACCGGTGAGGACGCCGAGGGCGCCGGTGAGCAGGATGCCGAGGGAATACCAGACCAGCACGAAGGGCATGCCGTTTTCGGTGCAGAACCAGGAATAGACCCAGGCGCCGGCAGCGCCGGCGGCAATGCCGGCGACGAAGCCGGTGAGCCGGAGATCGGAGGGTGCCGCACGACGCAGTGCCCAGACGACGCCGGCATAGACCGGCATGGCAAAGCCGAATATCAGCAACGGGCAATGAAGCGCCGACGAGCCGAGGATCAGCACCCGGGAAGACCCGGCGGGAGCCATCATGAGTTGGATGGCTGCGATCGCCGTCATGGCGGCAAAGACTACGGCGAGCAAACCGAAGAAGCGTCCCTCGGAACCGTCGGGGCGGGAAAGCCGAAAGACGGCGAGGAGAGCCGCCACGGCAATCAGTGCATTATAGGCCGATTTGATCCAGAAGACCGGCAGCATCAGCACATCGGGCATATCGACCCTGAGGCCGAGAATGGCCAGCATCAGCAGCAGCGAGAGCCCGAGTGTCGGCACCAGGCCAAGCGCGAAGCGGCGCGACAGCGCATTGCGCGGCACCGGCTTCAGGTCGCCTACCAGGCTTTCGATGATGTCGTCCGTCTTTATCACGATGCGCCTCGCAATCTCTCTGCGAGCGCCTTGAGCGCCCGGTGGATGCCGACTTTCACCGCCGATTCGGATTGGCCGGTGCGGGTTGCGGTGTCGGCGACCGACTGGCCCTCGAGTTTTACCTGCCGGATCAGTTCCTGCTGTCTCGGTGATAAGCCATCGAGCAACCGCTCGACATCCATGCGGGCCGTCAGCGTGTCCTCGCTGAAGTCGTCTTCGATCTCCTCGCCAAGCTCGGTCTCGGCCAGCCTGCGTCCACCGTGGCCGCGATGGTGGTCGATCAGCTTGTAGCGGGCGATCGAGAAGAACCAGGCGGTAAAAGGTCGCCCTCGGTCATAGGTGGATCGGCGAGAATGCAGTGCCAGCAATGTCTCCTGCACCAGGTCTTCCATATCCGACTTCGTCGCCGCAGCCATACGGCGGCTGTAATAACCGACAAGCAGCGCGCGCAAAGTCGTCAACAAACGCCGATAGGCCGCCTCGTCCCCGTCAAGGGATAGAAGCATCAGGGCTTTCAGGGCTTCTTCCGAACGGGCGGTTGTCATGCTGTCGGAGAGTTCATTCGGAAAAACAGCCAATCGGTTACAGAGAGGATCAAAAACAGTATCGCCATCACAGTCCTATCACATGCGCGTGAGGCTGTAACGCATCCTGGCGTTTGCTCGAATGGGCTGATGTGAGCCATCGGCAAACAGTCGGCGGACACGACAATCCCATTCCAGGAGAGTTCCATGACCAAACTTGTTTCCAGCCTTGCAGCCTGCATCTTCGTCGCCGGCCTTTCGCTCGCCGGTGCGGTGTCGGCCGAGGACGCCATGAAGTCCGACACGATGAAGAAGGACACGATGCAGAAGGACACCATGTCGAAGGACGCCATGTCGAAGGACGCCATGAAGATGGCGGGCACGAAGAAGGACTGCATGCACAAGGCCGGCATGGAAAAGGATGCAATGAAGAAGACCGACATGATGAAGGCCTGCGATGCGATGAAGTAAGAGGGCCGCATCTGCGCGGCCGCTGAAACTTTTTTCGCAGCGGCCGCGTCTTTTCCTCCTGAAACTTTCATCGATCTGGAGAACCAACATGGCGACGATCGATACCGGCACGAAAACCGGCCGCACGCTCATCTACCGCCACAGCCTTGCCGTTCGCCTATCGCATTGGCTGAACGTGCTTTGCCTCACTGTGCTGCTGATGAGCGGCCTGCAGATATTCAATGCTCATCCGGCGCTCTATTGGGGCCAGTATGGCGCCGACAACGATCCGTCCTTCATCTCGATGGAAGCCGTCGACGACGGCAATCAGGCGAAGGGGGTGACGCATGTCGGTTCGTTCACCTTGGATACGACAGGTGTATTCGGGCTCTCGAATGTCAATGGCGAAGCGGCAGCCAGGGGTTTTCCAAGCTGGCTCACCCTCCCAAGCTATCAAGACCTGTCGGCCGGCCGGCGCTGGCATTTCTTCTTTGCCTGGCTCTTCGTCCTCAACGGTCTTGTCTATCTCGCCTACGGGCTGATCAGCCGGCATTTCCGCCGGGATCTCGCCCCCGCCGGCAAGGAACTGACGCTCGCTCATCTCGGCCATGAGGTCGCCAACCATGCCAGGCTGCGTTTTCCCAAGGGAGCCGAGGCGCGCCATTACAACACCCTGCAGAAACTGACCTATCTCGCGGTGATCTTCCTGTTGCTGCCGTTGATGATTGCCACGGGGCTCACCATGTCGCCCGGCTTCAATGCCGTGGCGCCCTGGCTGCTCGATATATTCGGTGGACGGCAATCGGCCCGCACTCTGCATTTCCTCACCGCCTTTTCGCTCGTCGCCTTCGTCGTGGTGCATGTCGCCATGGTGATCCTGTCGGGTGTCTTCAACAATCTGCGCTCGATGATCACCGGCTACTACGCCATCGAACAGGGAGACGGACAATGAGCCGCCTGATCACCCGCCGCCGTTTCCTGATCGGCTCGACCCTGACCGCCTCCGCACTCGGATTGAGCGGCTGCGACGCATTGGTCGAAAGTGAGCGGACGCAATCGGTCCTGAAGATCGCCGAGGGCTTCAGCATGAAGACGCAGCGCTTGCTGCTCGGCGACGATTCGCTCGCCCGCGAATTCAGCGAGGCCGATCTGTCGCCGATCTTTCGCTCGAACGGCACCAGCATGCCTGACAATCCGCAATATCTCGACTGGATGAGCGAGCAGTTCTCGACCTGGAGACTAGATGTCGGCGGACTTGTGGAAAACCCCACTCAGCTCTCGCTCGCGCAGCTGAAGGCGATGCCGTCGCGCACCCAGGTCACCCGCCACGACTGCGTCGAAGGCTGGAGCGCGATCGGGAAATGGACGGGCTTGCCCCTCGGCGCCCTGTTGCAATCGGTCGGGCTGAAGCCCGAGGCGCGTTATATCGTGTTCCACTGCGCCGACGAATACGAAAAGACGCTTGACGGTACCGGCTGGTACTATGAGAGTCTCGATCTGGTCGATGCCTTTCATCCGCAGACCATCCTGGCCTATTCGATGAACGGGCGCGATCTGGAAGTGGCGCATGGAGCGCCGCTGAGGCTTCGGGTCGAGCGGCAGCTCGGTTACAAGCAGGCGAAATATCTGACTCGCATGGAAGCGGTCGCCGATCTAGGCCGGCTTTACGGCGGCAGCGGCGGCTTCTGGGAAGATCGCGGTTATGAATGGTATGCCGGCATATAGGTCGCGGGCAGGCCGGTGCACACCACGGACCGATTGACTCAGCCTCTCCTGTTTAAGTTTTATGCGGCGGATTGACGCACAACCTCGGCGATGATACCTGTACGCTAATTGGTCAGGCCAGTTGACCAGATGCGTGCTTGAGGAGAAGCCGCGGGAGGCCCCATGTTTTCGCCTGTTGAATCACGCCGCCTCTACAGGCAGGTGGCGGACCAGATCCGTTTGATGATCGTCAGCGGCGAGCTTGCCGTTGGCCAACGGCTGCCGGCCGAGCGCGACCTGGCGGAACAATTGTCGGTGTCGCGCCCGACGGTGCGCGAAGCGCTGATCGTGCTGGAGGTTGAAGGCCTCGTCAACATCCGCATGGGATCCGGCATCTATGTGGTGCGCCAGCATGCCGCGACTGTGGCCGGGGCCGAGCGCGAGCCGGTGGAGGGGCCTTTCGAGCTGCTGCAGGCCCGCGCCATCATCGAATGCGCCATTGCCGAAGAAGCAGCAGGCTGCGCCCGGCCGGAAGGCATCGCGCTGCTCGATGAGGCGCTGATGCGGATGAGCGGCGGCGTCAACGATGCGAGTACGGTGCTTGCCGCCGATCGCGCCTTCCACACCGGCATTGCCGCGATCGTCGGCAATGCGACCCTGATCCGGGTGACCGGCGAAATGTTCGACATGCGCATGACCCCTTATTTCGCCAAGCTCGCGAGCCACTTCGAGGGGCCGGGAACATGGCGTCGCGCCGTCGACGAGCATCGGACCATTCGCGATGCGATTGCCGCCGGCGATGGGGCAGGCGCCAAGGCTGCCATGCGCGCCCATCTCACCCTATCGCAGAAGAGGTTTTCCGAGAGCTTCGGGGAGGAGTTCTCGGGAGAGGAGGAGCACGGCCGCAACAAGGGGCCTGCGAAAGGAACGACCAAGACTTAACCCGAGCTCGGGAGGAGAGAGCGATGAAGAGCAGACTGGCAACGATACTTTGCGCCGCGACCGCGATGATGGCGACGACCGCCGTCGCGCATGCCCAGACCGTATTGAAATGGGCGCATGTCTATGAAACCTCGGAGCCCTTCCACACGGATTCCGTCTGGGCCGCGGAAGAGATCGCCAAGCGCACCGACGGGCGTTACAAGATCGAGGTCTATCCCGCCTCGCAGCTCGGCAAGGAAGCCGACATCAATCAGGGTCTCAAGCTCGGCACCGTGGACATCATCATCTCGGGATCGAGTTTTGCCGCACGCGACTACAAGCCGATCGGGGTGACTTATTTCCCTTACATCTTCCGCAGTCCTGATCATCTGATCGCCTATACCAAGAGCGATGTCTTCAAGCGCCTTGCCAAAGGTTACGAAGACAAGACCGGCAATCACATTGCCGCCGTCAGCTACTACGGCACGCGCCATACGACTTCGAACAAGCCGATTGCCAAATGTGCCGATATGCAGGGCCTGAAGATCCGCGTGCCCGACGTCCCGGCCTATCTCGCTATGCCGCGCGCCTGCGGCGCCAACACCACGCCGATCGCCTTTGCCGAAGTCTATCTCGCTTTGCAGAACGGCACGGTCGAGGCGCAGGAAAACCCGCTGACGACGATCGAGGCGAAGAAGTTCTACGAAGTCCAGAAGAACATCATCCTCACCGGCCACATCGTCGATCATCTCAACACGGTGATTTCGAAGACGCGGTGGGCGAGCCTGACCGACGAAGACAAGAAGATCTTCGGCGAGGTCATGCAGGAGGCCGCCGAGCGCACGAGCAAGACGATCGCCGGCAAGGAGACCAGCCTGGTTGCCACCTTCAAGGAGAAGGGCCTGAACGTTGCCGAGGTTGATAAGGCTGACTTCGAAAAGACCGTGATGGAAAAGGTCAAGTTCGAGGACTTCGGCTATGAAAAGGCCGATTGGGAAGCAATCCGGGCGATTCAGTAGGAGCTCGCTCACGACCTTCGTCATGCGCGGCGCATGCCACGGCTGCCCGGTTTGCGCCGATGGCTGCCCCTCACCCTAACCCTCTCCCCGTTCTGACGGGGGAGAGGGGACGTGCCCTGCGAGGCGTGGGTGAGGAACGGAGAGATCGCGGCACATCCCCTTCGCCCCGTTTACGGGGAGAAGGTGGCGGCAGCCGGATGAGGGGCAGACGCCGCCGAGCAAAGAACGAGATTTGTCGAACTGAAGGTCGCGCCGCTCAGCGCCGCGCGCCTCCTTCTCCACCCGAAACAAGGCCGATCATGTCGCAAGAAATTCACACGCCAATCACGGCCGAGGAGATCGGTCACGAATTCGAAGGCCATGCGCCGACCGCAAACGTATCGGATTACGCCATCGAGGACTGGATCACGCTGATCGTCTTCTGGCTGATGGCGGGCTGCGTCTTCCTGCAGTTTTTCACCCGCTATGTGCTGAACGACAGCTATGCATGGACCGAGGAAATCGCGATCAACTGCCTGATCGGCGTGGTCTTTCTCGGTTCCGCCATGTGCGTGCGCATGTCACGGCATATTCAGGTCGATGTGTTCTATCACTATATGCCGGCAGGGCTTGCGCGCGTGCTCGCAACCTTCGTCGATATCGTCCGCATCGGCTTTTTCGCCTATGGCTGCCACCTGATGTGGCGCTACGTCGATATCGTCGCCGACGAGCAGATGGTCACCGTCGAATTGCCGCGCAACATCGTCTTTTACTCCGTGCTCGTCGCCTTCGTGCTGATGCTGATCCGCGCGGTTATCGTCTTCATCGCCAATATGCGCCGCGGCTACTCCGTTCTGGAGCGCCCTGAAGAATTCCAGACTGTCGAGGGTTGACACGATGCTGCTGCTTCTTGGTTCGTTTCTGGTGCTGATGCTGATCGGCGTGCCTGTTGCCATCTCGATGGCCGTCGCATCCGTGCTTTATATCGTGCTTTTCGGCATCGCGCCCGACATCATCGTCGCCCAGCGCATGATCGCCGGCGTCGAAAGCTTTCCGCTGCTTGCGGTGCCCTTCTTCATCCTGGCGGGCAACCTGATGAACTCGGCCGGTGTGACGGGCCGCATCTATTCCTTTGCGGTGGCCCTCGTCGGCTGGATGAAGGGCGGGCTGGCGCAAGTTAACATCATCGGTTCCGTCATCTTCTCCGGCATGTCCGGCACCGCACTTGCCGATGCGGCCGGCATCGGCACGATCGAAATCAAGGCGATGAAGGATCACGGCTATCCCGTCGAGGCTGCCGTCGGCGTGACGGCGGCCTCGGCCACGCTCGGGCCGATCTTCCCGCCGTCGCTGCCCTTCGTGATCTACGGCATGATGGCGAATGTTTCGATCGGAGCGCTTTTCATGGCCGGCATCCTGCCCGGCATCGTCATGACGCTATTGATGATGATCACCGTCGCCGCCTTCGCCTACAAGAAGCGCTGGGGCTCCGACGCGCCCTTCGATATCAGGCAGCTCCTGTCGGCGGGCATGGAAATCGTCGTTGTCCTGATGGTGCCTGTGGCGATCTATCTGATGATGCAGACCGGCATGTCGATGAACGTTGCGGCCGGCATCGCCCTTCTGGTGCTTCTGGCGCTCGACTGGTATTTCGGCTTTTCCGCCGTCATGGCGCTGATGACCCCGGTCATCCTGATCGGCGGCATGACGATGGGCTGGTTTACGCCGACGGAGGCCGCCGTCGCCGCCGTGCTCTGGTCACTGTTCCTCGGTCTCGTGCGCTACCGCACGATGACGCTCTCAACGCTCGCCAAGGCAAGCTTCGATACGATCGAGACGACGGCATCGGTCCTCTTCATCGTCACCGCAGCCTCGGTCTTTGCGTGGCTCTTGACGGTGAGCCAGGCCGCCCAGCTGTTGTCGGATGCGATCCTCTCGATCACCGACAACAAATGGGTTTTCCTGATCCTGGTGAACCTCTTGATGCTTTTCGTCGGCTGCTTCCTGGATACGATCGCGGCGATCACCATCCTTGTGCCGATCCTGCTGCCGATCGTCGCCAAGTTCGGTATCGATCCGGTTCAGTTCGGTCTGATCATGACGCTGAACCTGATGATCGGACTGTTGCATCCGCCGCTCGGTATGGTGCTTTTCGTGCTGTCGAGGGTCGCGAAACTGTCGGTCGAACGCACCACCATGGCGATCCTGCCCTGGCTGGTGCCGCTTTTCCTGGCGCTGATCCTGATCACCTTCATTCCCGCCGTATCGCTCTGGCTGCCGCAGCAGCTCGGGCTGCTGAGATAGGAGGGATAGGATGCACACACGTCTGGCCCGGCTTTACCAAAAGGGCGATCTCAGGATCGAGACCGACACCGTTCCGGTGCCCGGTCCAGGCGAGGTGCTACTCAAAATGGCCGCCGCAGGCATCTGCGGCTCCGACCTGCATTATTACCAGGACGGCGGCTTCGGGCCGGTCCGGGTTCGCGAGCCGATCATCCCCGGCCACGAAGCCTCGGGAAGCGTGAGCCAGGCAGGCGAGGGCGTCGACCTCAAGGCCGGCGTGCTGGTGGCGGTCAATCCGAGCCAGCCCTGCGGCCAATGCGAATATTGCGCGAAGGGGCTGCCGATCCACTGCCTCGACATGCGCTTCATGGGCAGCGCAATGCGCCTGCCGCATGAGCAGGGCATGTTCCGGGAATGGCTGGTGGTGCCGGCCAGCCAGTGCTTCGAAGTCGGACCTGCGACGACGGCCGCGGAGGCGGCTTGCAGCGAGCCCTTATCCGTCTGCCTGCATGCTGCATCGCGCGCCGGCGATATCACGGGCAAACGCGTCCTCATCACCGGCGCCGGCCCGATCGGGGCGCTAATGGTTGCCGTTGCTGCTTATCATGGTGCAGCCGAGATCGTGGTGACCGATCTCGCGGACGCGGCGCTGGAGCGAGCCAAGGCGATGGGCGCCAGCCGCGCGATCAATGTTTCTCAAGGGGCCGCCGCACTTGCGGAGTTCGAAGCAGGAAAAGGCTTTTTCGATCTCGTTTTCGAATGCTCAGCCGCCGCACCCGCCATCCGCAGCGCAATTGCCGCCATCCGGCCGCGCGGCACGATCGTGCAGGTCGGCGTCACGGGAGAGATCCCGATCCCCCTCAACGCCATCGTCGGCAAGGAACTTCATATCCACGGTACGCAGCGCTTCCATGAGGAATTCGCCACCGCCGTCGAGCTGATCTCCAGCCGCACGATCGACGTGGGGCCGATCATCAGCCATAGCCTGCCGCTGGAAGACGCCAACGCCGCCTTCGCACTCGCCGGCAACCGCATGGCCGCCTGTAAAGTGCAGCTTACGTTTTAAAAGGGCTCATTCCGTCCCGGCCTATCGACCAGGCCCACAAGCCTGCAGGCCAAGGGTTGCTCACGTCAGAACGCGACACGGACGGAAACAAAAGAGGACTTGGCTTGATACCGGTAAACCCGCGCAGGACTTCCTCGCCGGATGGGCATCAGCATGGGAGCAGGACATTGATACAGCAACGCAGTGGGCCCTTCTTCTCGGTGCTCTGACGCTGGCGAGCTGGATCGCAGGCGGGCTGACGGCCGTCTTCGGAACCGTGGAGCCCGGTCAACCCCGGCAAAAGGCGGCAGAATATCTGATCTTCGGGCTCAACGCCGCCGGCCCCGCCTCGGCGGTCGCGATGGTTGCGATCCTGGTGATCTGATGATGTCGATCCGCCGGGCGGCAGAACGGGATTCCCGCGATCGACGGGTATCTTGTTCTAGCGTCGGGCGGCGATCTGCTCCGCGGCGGACGGCGCTGCCTGGTTCGGCCGGTGAAAGACGCAGACCTGGTTGCGGCCCGCTTCCTTGGCGCGATAGAGCGCCATGTCGGCCTCGTGTTGGAGATTGGCCAGTGAAATGTCGGTGTCGAGTGCCGATTTCAAGGCGACCCCGACGCTCAGCGTCACTGACGGGCCAACACCGGAGGAAGGATTCGGAAGGGCGGCGGCTTCCACGCTCTCGCGTATTCGCTTTGCCACCGCGATGGCTTCGTCTTCGTCGACATCCGGAAGCACGATCAAGAATTCCTCGCCGCCATGGCGCGAGACGAGGTCGCGATCGGCGCGCACGCAGCTCTGGATGATGCCGGCAACCTTGACGAGGCAGCGGTCGCCCTCGCCATGACCGAGCTTATCGTTCAGCGCCTTGAAGTGATCGATATCGCACATGAGCATGGCGACGACGCCGCTTTCACGGCCGTTGCGCCACAGGCCTTCGAGCGTTTCCATCATCCAGCGGCGGTTGGCAATCCCGGTTAGCGGATCGGTTCTGGCCAGCCGCTCCAACCGGGCGTTCGCATCGGCCAGTTCCGCAACCCGGCGCTGGTCCCGGCAGTCCAGGAGGAATGTCTTCTGCGCCAGGATGTTCATCGTGCGCCTGGCAACCACGATGGCGATGATCCCGCAGGAAAAGAACAGGGTCGCGGCGACGACGCTGCCGGCATCCAGGATCGGGTTGTGCCATTGGAGGACGAAATAGAGACAAAGCGCATAACAGGCGATGGCAACCGTCCACGCCAGCGGCACGCTGAAGATGGTGATCGCGCTTGTGGCGACGAACAGCATGATGCTCAAATGCCGCTCGTAAAATTCGCCGCCGGCAAAGACGCCGACAAGTGCCACCGACAGAAGAATAAGGCACATTCCTGCCAGCAGCGACACGTGCTGAAGCGTTGCGGCGCGCGGCTTGCTCCAGATGATCGCCGTCAAAATTGCCGCTGGCGGCAAAAGGCAGGCGGGGGCGACCATTGCCAGCGCGACCTGACGGGGAAGCAGAAGCGCGTTCAGCGCTAGCGTCAACACGTCGACGAATGCCACCCATATCATCCAGGAACGGATGATTTTTGCGGTCTGCCGCCATGACCGTTCCTCAAACCGGCGGTGCAGTTCGCCCGTAAGGCGGATATCGCGGGTTCGGCCCGACAAAAGACGCTCGACCTCACCCGCCATCGCGCCCGTCAGCGGCCGGGGCGGGAGGAGCCCGGCTGAAGAATTTTCAGGGGAAGCGCTTTTGCCATCTGTCATCCCTGGATAATCTAGCCGCAATCGAAAGCTCGGCAAGGTTTGGGGAGAGAGGCCGCGTTGGCGTGGTTAGCTTCCGGTTCTCGTGGGCCGTTCGCATGTCCGAATTCGCACATTCGGAAATTTGCGGGCAAGATCGCGGACATAGTCTGGGCGAGGCCGTCCCGGACATGCTACCAACCCTTTTGCGAGGGGGTACGGGATGAGACTCAAGCTGGTTGCAGTTGCGGTCGCGGCGCTGGCGCCGGTGGTGGCGATGCTCGCCTATAACGAAGTCGCGCTCCGCCATCAGCGTAACGAAGAAGTGCGCGCATCCGCAGCACAGGCGGCGCGCCAGGCATCATCCGAGGTCGAAAGGATTGTCGAGGGCCTGCATGGCCTTCTCGTATCCGTCTCCGCCATGCCCTCCGTCCGGCATCTCGATGTCAATGCCTGCAATGAGGCACTCAAATCGGTTGCCGAAAGCATTCCGAACATCAGCACCATCTTCGTCGTTGGGCTCAACGGGCGGCCGGTCTGCGGCAGCACGGTGTTTCCCGAGGGCGTGGTGTTTTCCGACCGCGACTATTTCCAACAGATATTGAAGACCAAGGACTTCACCGTCGGCACCTACACGCAAAGCCGCCTTTCCGACAAGCACGTGCTGCCACTCGCAATGCCGTTGAAGGAGGGCGATATTCTCCAGGCCGTCATCGTCAGCGGCATCCGGATGGACTGGCTGCAGAACCGCATCACCGAACGCGGCGTCGCGCCCGGCAATGCGGTAACGATCGCCGATGGAAAGGGAACCATCGTCGCGCACGTACCACTTGCCGAACAGCTCGTCGGCACTGTGATACCCGAAGAATACCAGCGCCTGATCCATGCCGAACAGCCCGACGTCGTCGAGGTCACGAGCCGGGACGGAACAGCGCACGTCCTCGGCTATCGCCCGATCGCCCTGCCGTCCAGCCCTCTCTATGTCAGCGCCGGCTTCTCGAAATCGGAGGCCTTCGCGCCGATCAACCGGGCAACGCTGATGAACACGCTCGCGATCATCGGCGGCGCGCTGTTTTCATTTGCTGCGGCGATCTTCATCGGCAACCGTTTCATCCTCGTGCCGATCTGGCGGATCGCCGATGTGATGGAGAAGTGGCGCAGCGGCCAGACGACAGCCAGAACCGGCATGAAGGGAGCGGACGAGTTGGAAGTCGTCGGCGCGACCTTCGATCGACTGCTCGACGAACTCGATGAGCGCAGACGCCGGAACGAGCAGGCGGAGGAGGAGCGGACCCTGCTCGTCCGCGAAATGGCGCACCGGGTCAAGAATGGCTTCGCCCTCGTTCAGGCGATCGCCCGGCAGACCTTCTCGCGTTCCAATCCGGAAAGCTACAACGCCTTTGCCGAAAGGCTCACGGCGCTTGCCGGCACATATGATCTCATCTTGTCACGGGAGGGGTCGGCCGCGCCCATCCGGGAGATCATCTCCGCCGCCTTGCGGGCGCACATCGCCTCGGAGGAACGCATTCGTCTTGATGGCCCCGACGTGGTTCTTCCTGCCGATATCGCCCTGCCGCTTTCCCTCGTGCTCCACGAGCTGGCGACCAATGCGACGAAGTACGGAAGCCTCGGAAGCGAGCAGGGTACCGTCACCATCGAGTGGAAGCACGATGACGGGCGCGTGTTTCTCGTCTGGACGGAAGCCGGTGGGCCGCCGGTGCCTACGCCGACGAAAAGAGGCTTCGGCTCCGTCCTGATAGAGCGGGCATTTTCTTCCAAGGCACAGGCGCAATCGAGATCGGACTATCGGCCGGAGGGCCTCGTCTTCGAACTTGTCTTCTTAACCGGCAAACCTGCAGCGAAGACGGAAGACGAACTCCCGATGGGGATATAGTGGCTTCGAGCAGACGTGCCTGTAAGCGTGGGGTTTAAACCAGCCGGGACGGCGATGCGCGCTCCGGCGGACCTCCCTACTTTTCCGCTGCAAGGGGACGCTGCAAATCGATGCGGCTCGTCACTACGGATTTGCCTGAAGTCGGGTCTTGATCGACCGTCTGCAGGCGAAGCCTGTCCCGTCCGAGTTTCTCGATCATCAACGTCGCGTTTCGGTCGCCATTGATCACGCGAGCCCAGGTCACGCGAAGATTGAGCGCGTCGCCCTGCCTGCTGCCGACCAGTTTGGACGGCTGTCCGGATGGCCCGATGTAGTTACCGGTGTATCGTTGTCCCAATGCCTTGACATTGGCCGAGAAAGCTCTCGTGAAAACCGCAAGGCCACGACATTTCCCGTTCATCGAGACCGCAGAGTCACTCGCGTCTGATTTGAGGGTGCAGGAGACATTGAAGTTTGTGCCGCCGATCTTGGTGAGGACCATGCCGGTCCCGCGCCAATCGCCGGCCAGGGATCGTAAAAATCCCGCCTCCGACGCCTTTGCAGTGTGAGGCAGGCAGGACAGCGAGAATATAGCAGCAATCAGAGCAGCACGCATGAAAGCCTCCCCGGTTAAACACTCTCCCGAACCGATGAACGCGACAGATTGTTCCGACAAGCCTCCTGCCGTTGAATGGGCGTGCCACGTTTGTGGTAAAGGTCGGTGCCCTTGCCGAACTGCGGCGTCAATCGTGTCACCTGCTATGGCATACGATAAATTGGGTCATGCCGGCTGTCGAGAGCACGCGTAGCGGGAAAGGCAAGGTGGCCGCTATTCTCTCGCGCTGAAACCGTTAAGTAATAAGAAGAGGGTGGTGCGTTGTGCATTTCGACAAGCCCGGTGCGATTCACCGCCTTTCCCTCGTCCGCGTCGCCAGAGCATTGCGGATCGACCTTTAGCGGCAGATGTTGGATAGAACGGTTCTGCGGCTTCGTTAACAGCTCAACCGCTCTAGCTTGCTTTCCAGTTCGCATTGTTGGGGATCGATCGCTGAGGCACGACGACCTGGATGATGGACGGACTGTTCAGGTTGTCTTTGGCGCCGCTTATGGCATCCTCCAGTTCGCCATAGGTGTCAACTTTCCAGCCCCGGCAGCCAAAGACCTCTGCCAGCTTGCTGTAATTCCATCGGTGCAGGATGCAGGAATTATAGAAGGGCTTGTTGCCATGGAAGACCGATGCATCGGCAAGCCATTGCTCCACGCCATAGATGCCGTTGTCCATCACGAAGATGATCGGGTTGAGATTGAAACGGGTTTGTGTCGAGAGGCATTGAGCGGTCATCTGAAACCCGCCATCCCCCGCAAAGACCAGCAGCCTCTGTTTATCTTGCTTCGCCAGCGAAACCCCGGTCGCGGCCGGGCCGATATAACCGATCGCCGAATAGGATGATTGGACGATGAAACCGCGGCGAGAACCCACTTCAAGAAGCAGGCTCCCGAAATAATTCAAACTGGCGTCGGCACCAACGATGGTATTTCCGTCAATCTGCTGCTGAATGAAATCATAGAAGCCCTGATAGGTGATTTCGCCTGCCGGCGCCACGACCGGCGCTTGCCGGACCGGTTTCGCCGGAAGACTTTGGGCTTTGCACGTCAGCCTACTGTCAATCAAGCCGTTGACGAGATCCGCCAGCGAAACCTGTGCGTTGAAGATCGTGCTGTATTTCACTGTATCCCAGGAGGCAAATGCGGTTTTAGCGAGATCAATGGGCCAGCCCAAATCGTTGATATCAGTCAACCAGACGCCCAGCGCCAATACGAAGTCGGAGTCTTTGACCAAAGACTGGACATAGGGTGACGATGATTTGCCATCGAACACCCCGGCAAATTGGACATCGTCTTCCGACAGGATGGCCTTGCTCAAAAGCTCGGTCACGTAGGGAATTTTGAGGTCCCGAATGAGCCGCTCCGCCTGGTCGTGAAGGCCAAACCGGTCGATCTCGACACCGATCCAGATCAGCGGTTTGGTGGCATTCTGCAATCTTTCGCTGATTTGCGCGATCGACTGATTGAGGCTGTCCTGGTCGGATATGTCAGGCGCCGCTTTCAATGCAGTCGACGGACGAGTGCATTCCAGGTCGACCATATCCTCCAGCAACTCGATATAGACCGGACGCCTCTCCGTGATGCACTGCGTCAGCGCATAATCTATGAGCATTGGCGCAAGATGAGGGCTGTCGATGCGGACGGTAGCGGCGGTTATGTATTCGAACACCTGACGATCCGTTTCCCGTCCGCTGATGAAGTGATGCGAACTGTAGCCGGTTTGTTCGAATGTCAGCGTTTTCTGGATGCTTGGCGCACCGTTGATCAGAACGACCGGCACTTTCTCGACGTAAGATCCGGCGATCGCATTTGTTGCGCAAAGCGAGCCTGCGGAATAGGTGACGCACAGCGCCCCAATTCCTTTCAATCTTGCATAGCCGTCGGCCGCATAACCGGCATTCAGTTCATTCACCTCTTCGATGACCTGAATACCGCTTTTCTCGACATAGCTGTTTACCCATTCGATCGAATAATCGCCCGCCACGGAAAACAGGTGTCCCAGGCCCAGTTCGCGAAGTCTGTCGACCAGATATTGCCCAACCGTGTATGTATCGCCCATGTTCCAGCGGCTCCCCTGTTGACGAGAAAATTAGAACTCGCTCGCGTTATCGAATAAGCGCGGTATGTATATGTCGAATATTCCGGGGCATTTTCGCTCCGGAAATCTTTCCAGCAGGAAGCGCTTGAAAGCATCATTGGTGAGTCCGTTGCCGACGGCCTCCATGGCGACGGACAAATACTCTATATTTTTGGCAATCTCGTTTTTGTCAGCCGGAAAGCCGTGGCCGGGAAGGAACACCTCATAGTCGGACAGCAGCATGCCCTGCAAAATCCGGATCCAATGCTCCATATATTTCGTCAGATAGAGGTGCGTGCCGCTGTAGATCAGGTCTTGCGCAATAAAAACGCCCACGTCCGGAAGACCTATGGTGAGGAGAAAATCGATCTCCGTATCAACGACTTCATCAAATACGTATTTGACTCCGTCGATGATCTCGTGGCCGGCGCGGACGGTATTTTCGGGAATTACCAAGCTCTGCGGAGCGAGGTTGCCCAGTTTCCAATGGTCATTCAGGGAATCCTGGCCATGCTGCCTCAGGAACTCCTTCGTTTCCGGCAATGCATGAATCGGGATGTCACTGAATGCGGCTCCCATGCCGAACCAATGGTCGGGGTGCCTGTGCGACAGGTAAATCCGGTCGATTTCCTTGCCGATACTGTCGGCATACGCCCTGAATTGCAGCGCATAGGGAACGAAGAATTGCCCATCGACAAGAACAAGCTTGTTCCTGCTTTCGATGATGTGCGTTGCATTGGCGATATTATCATCCGTGAAAGCTGAAATGAAAGTATGAATACGGATATCGCCTGCTCGCCTGACGATTTTAATGGGATCCGGCAATTGCGCCACCATAGGTATCTCCCTGAGTGAAAGGTCGTTTACTGAGGTTTGACGTTCACCCGGGCATGGCGGAGACGTGGTTCCCCAGCATTCCCGGGCTGTTTCCAACATGTGCGCGCCAGACCGCCATCACGGATGAGATCGACGCCTGTGGGACGCGATCTTTTCCTCCAATGTCCTCAGGGCGGCGCGCGCAACGTCGTAGGCGCTGTCGACGCCCGCCTCCGGCGCGTCCTCGCCGGGCCGCCAGAAGCGTCTGCGCGTCATTCTCATCGAGCTCTCGAAGGGGGGAATCGCGTTAAAGACTTCGACGAGATAAGGGCCGGAATAGACCGGCTCGATTTCGTCCAGCATGATCTCCCAGGGAATCCAGCTGTCTTTAACAGCGCCCCGGTCCGGCGCTGAGATATGAACGTAATTCAGCCGGCTCTGCTGTGCGGCGCGGGCAACATTTTTCCTGAAGGTTGCCGGCCCCTGGCTTTCCATCACGACCTGGGCTGTATCGATCGTGACGCCACAGACCGGAATGTCGGCGCTTTCGAGAAAATCCAGCGCTTCCGAGACCATGGTCGGCCCGGGCGTTTCCCAATTCTTGACGGGTTCGATGGCGAGCTTCACCCTCTTCTCGGCAGAATATTGCGCCAATTCCCGGAAGATGGAGGCTGCCGCCGCATATCGTGGCTTCATCCAATCCTGGAGCGCGTCGCTCCAGATCTCTTCACCGTCATCCGTCAGCGGAAAAATGCCATAGGGGTACAGGAACGGCCCCGACATGATCGTATTATCTCCGCCCAGCACCGAGGTGATGTCGACGCGGGATTTGAGATAGGACAAAGCCTGCTTGCGCTGTTCTTCGTAGGGCGAGGTCGGATCGAAGGTTCGCGTGGTCCCCACATTGGTTGTGAACTTCACATCCCGGAAGCCGGCCTGATCGAACGCCCTCTTAAGGCTGATATAGCTTTCGATCTCACCATGATGACCGACATGGGCCGGTCCTGGGGCGATATGCACATCGAAGCCGGTGTAGCCGATCTCGGTAAGAGCTTTCAGATGTCTGACGAGAACCTGGGTGTAGCCCGCGTCATCCGGCCTCAGATCGGCTGTAAACATAAAGAAGCTGAAATATATATCTCGCCCGCGTGCCTCTTCCATCGTCATCGCTCCAGCTGTGGCTATTCAGTAATGCGTGGTTCAGGATGATGTCTCGCCCGGCATTGTGATGAGGCGAGGTCGTCCCGCCTCCTTCACAGTGTCATTGGGCTGAAACAAACGGTCCGCGCCGGGCTACCATCCAAGCAGCTTGCGCAGATATTCGCGGCCCATTTTCGCGTATTGCAGCGGATTGGCCTTGGCCGGGTCCTGCTCTGCCTCGACGCAGATCCATCCGGCGAAATCCGCCTCGGCCAACGCATCGAGAATTTCCGGAAAGGTCTCTATGGAGCCGTCACCCGGCACGGTGAAGATCCCCGCCTCGATCCCTTGCTGGAAGGACAATTCGCGGTTGTGAATTCTCGTGACCACCTCGGCACGAATGTCTTTCAGGTGAACATGCTTGATGCGATGGCCGTATTTTCTGGCCAGCGACAGCGGATTGACACCGGCAGCCGCCTGGTGCGCGGTGTCGAGAAGCATGTTGACCAGGCGAGGATCCGTCTCGTCCATGAGCCGGTGGATCGCTTCCGTCTTCATCACCCCCGTTCCGAGATGCGGGTGATAGCAGAGCCGGCGGTTACGGGCCCTGGCTTTCTCTCCTGCCGCGTGCAGGCCTTCGATCAGTTGTTTCCACTGGTCCTCGGAAAATTCGGGGCAATTCGGAAACAGGGCGACCGGAAGCGGATTGACCGCTCCACCAAATTCAGCGACGACGAGATCGGCCCTGCGCGGATCGTCGCTGCCACCTTCCATCGCTTCGAGGAAGTCGAGTTGAGCATCGACGCTTTCAAGCGTATGACGATTCATCGCCTTGATGGTGAAGTAAGTGCTCACCCAAGGCTCGGAAATCCGTAATCCCCTGAGTTCGAGGGCAGGCCGCAAGATTTTCGGATCCGTCGGATATTTATGGCCGACGCCGCATCCGACATAGCCGGCGAGCGCCATTTCACTCAGTGCCTGCTCGTAGGGGATGCCGATGTCGATGTTGATAAAATCGTCATTCCACCAGAGCGTGGGGATGACACCGAGCCAGACCTTGGCGGGCGTCAGTCGATGCAGATATGTCGTCATGGCAATGATCCAGTTCTTTGGAGACGAGCGGAGGTGACTTCAGGTCAGATTTTGGAAATCGAGAGCCGAAGAAAAAGCCGGAATCTTCGGCGGAAAGGCCCAGGAGCCGAAACCTTGCCCCTTGGCGCCTGCAGGGTGGGCTCCGATCGCCTTCCAGAGCAGACCCTCGATATAGGCATCGGGCGAAACGACGAAGGTGATGTTCGCAGGCCTGGGGCCAAAGCGCTCCGTCCAGGCGGAGGACAACTCGAACCAGGTGCCGGAATACCAGAGCTTGATCAGCGCGCGGGCCACGTCTCCCAGCAATTCATTGCCCAGAATGGTCGTGCGCACTGCCTGGATACGGGCCTCACTTTCCGGCGGTGGCAGGGCGGTGAAAGCCGCCAGCAGCACGTCGGTGATCTCGCCGCCGACCACCTTGTCGAGCGTGGCGAGATAGCTTTCCGCCAAGCCGGTTCCCAGAAGATCGAAGTGGGAGAAGGCCGTCAATTCGGCGGAAAGACCCAGAAATGGCTCGAAACGGCTGGTCATGCGTTCACCTCCGCCTGCCGGGTGGCGGCTGGCTGTTTGATGCCGCCGGGGATCTCATAGGTGGGGCTGCCGTTCTTACCGGGATATTTCGGCAGCGGATTGCGGATGAGTTCGAGGATCATGTTGCGAAATTCGAACATCATCGGAACGGCCTCCAGCAGCAGGTTGGGCTGGCCGTTATAGGCATGCGTCAAAAGCTGGAGAAATTCACCATAGCGGGTGTTGAAGGCGATCGCCGCCTCACGCAGGTCCGAACCTTCGAATATGTCCCCCACTTTGAGGTTCTCTTTTATGGGATAGGCGCCCTCCCAATCGACCTGCAAGTGCGGACCCGTGGGGTGCCCGGGCTGGTCGCCCTTCTGGTAGTAGCGGCCCTTGACCAGTTCCTCGAAACGATAGTAATGGGCCAGTTCGTGGTCGTCATCGTCATAGATACCGCCACCGTCGCCCTCGCCCTGTTCGATGATGAGCTCGATCGCTTCCAAGGCGCTTTTCAGATCGGTCACGGGAAACAGCTCGCCGCCGCCGGAGTAATAATATTCCGAGGTGATCTGGCGCGACCTGTCGCCGGTAAAGATGGTTGTGCCCGCCTCATGCGCTTCGGCTTCCAGGTATTTGATGCCCTCCGCGATAGCCGAGTAGAATTCGCCGATACTGTAGAAATGGAGGTCCTCATGCCTCGGATGGCTGGCAAGCGCGGTGATATCAGGCGGAGTTTTGCGGTATATGAGGCCCTTGCCGACGAGATGTTCAGGACGCTGGGGCGGCCGCTCGATTTTCAGGAAGGTCGCTAGCGCCTCACGGCCGAAAGCCTGGATGTCGACCTTGAAATCGGTCTCACCGTCCGGCAGGGCGGCGGGATAGCTGGCTACGAAGTCCGGCCTGACAAGATCCGGCTTGCCGCCGATGGCATTGAGAATATTGGCCGCGATCGTCAGATGCAGCATTTCTTCCACGACGATCACGCGCAGAACCTGGGTTGCATCCTGGTTGACGCCGGGCTTGATCGAGTAAAGCGCCGTCAGATACGGCGGAATCGTCGCATGTTCGAGCTGCATCGCCCGGTAGAGAAACTCTTTCAGCTCATCGAGCGTCTTGATACTGTAGGAATCCATGCTCATGCTCCATGAGAGATAAGTTGGGTGCACCGGCCGGCTTCGTGTGGCTTGCATCGAACCCAGCGGTTCGTTAGCGCGGTGGAGGCCGGCCTTCGTTCAATGCAGAGACTTCAGAATGTTGCGACCGCTTCGGAAGCACATGGCGGCTAGCGTCAAGGTGACATTGGCCGTGCCGATCGTCGGCATGCTGCCGCCGCCCACGAGATAGAGATTTTCGTGGTCCCAACTGCGCTGGTTCTTGTCCACGACGGAATTGCTCTTCGTCGTTCCCATGATATGGGTGCCGGCCAGATGATTGCCGCCGCGGATCGCATAGCCTTGTCCCTCATAGGCCACATAGCCGAAATCGCTGGGATCGTACTGGGTATGATCCTGCGCGCCCAGGCGGGTAAAGACGGTGCGTGCAAACTGGCGGCCATAGGCCGCACCCTTCATGGTATATTCCGGAACCGTGAAGGATAGGATGGGCCGCATGTTGCCCAAAGCATCGGTATATTGCGGATCCACCGCGATGCGGTTGCTTTCGACGGGCATGACCTCGATCATGAATGCCAGCAGCAACTGCCGCGAAATCTGGTCGATCATGCCGCGCCGAAGATCGGCCCCGTAGAGGTTGCGATCATCCACCAGTTTGAGAAGGTCGGAGGTCGGTGCACCCGTGGCCCAACCCCAGCCGTCATTATGGATATCGATGGCGAAGGCGGCTTGCCTTTCCCGGAAAGGGCCGTCCCGCAGGTCGACGATACCGCCCGTTGAACTGGTTCCGCGCATCGTGCCGCAGATTTCCGGCATCAGCGCCCAGTTCAGCAGATAGGCGTGGTCCATCAGATTGCGTCCGACAAGACCGCTGGTGCTGCGCAGGCCGGAGGCCAGCATTAGACGCGCCGTTTCGATCGCGCCTGCCGCAAGCACGAAAATCTTGCCCTTCACGGTGATGGTCTCGTGGGCCGGTGAGGCCGGGTCTTTGTAAATCTTGACCTCGAGAGAGCGGACTTTCCCGCTATCCGGATCGATGTTGACCTTCGACGCGACCGCCTGCGGCAAAAGTTCGACAAGCCGCTCGCCCCTTTCTCCGCTTACCGCGAACGCCTTGGCAAGCGTTTTGCCGGAGTGGTAGCGCGCTTGCACGGGACAGAGCGGTACGCAGTTGGTGTTGCCCTGGCAGCGACCGCCCTCTTCGACCTGATGCGTATCGACTGCGCCGATTGGACGGTAGCCCTTCCCACCGTCATAGGCCGGGTTCGGTATGCTATTGCGACCTTGCGGATAGGGCCTGACCTTCAGGGGATACGTCTTGTCGTAAAGTTCGACGCTGGTACCCTCGATGCCCTTATTGACCTGCTGATCCAGATAGGAAAGCGGCAGGCCGCGCATGGGAAAGACATAGTCTTCTGGGAAGGTCTGCCCGAGATACTGCTGATCTTCGACATTCGCCGATACGCCGATTTCCCGCTCCGCCAGGCGGTAATCCTCTTCGACTTCCTCAAAGCTGAGCGGCCAGTCCAGCCCCTGGCCGAAAAGCGTGCGCGTCTTGAAATCCGAGCGAAGCAGACGGGGCGTTTTCGCCTCCCAGTGCATGGTCGTTCCGCCGAAAATTCGGGTATATGTCGTATCGCTGACATAAGGGCCGGATTGAACGATATAGTTCGAGCTATCGGTTTCCCCAGCCTGCAGCTTGCGAAGCTGCGGGCTGCGGGGTATTGCCGCGTTCGCATTCAGCGGAAAGGGCGACTGGTTGTCCTTGGAGGCTGCCGAATAAAAAGTCGTCAGCAGATGGTCATAGCCCGCCAGAGTGCTATTGGCACCGGTTCCGGCTTCCAGGATAAGGACCCGCTTGCCCGCTTCCGCAGCCTGCTTGGCAATGATTGCTCCGGAAACGCCGCTGCCGACGATCACGATATCGTAGTCATCAGACTCTGCGACCGTCTTGGCATCGGCTCTTATCGCCGATTCGAGGGGAAAAAGCACTTTGGTCCTCCATTATTCCCGGGAGCCGCATCAGGTTTTGCGCAACATGCGTTCTGAACTCAATCGAGATTTTCAGGCCGGACAGCCTGAAATCGTCATGATCTCCGGCTGCGGGAGCTTCGGGGTTTGGGCTTTGCGGCCGGGGCGGCGGCAGAGCGGGCTCTGACTGCGGAGAGAAAGGCGGCATAGCTCCAGGTCAGATTCCGGACGCTTTTCTCGTAGCCGACGGTACCATCGAACTGTTCGCTCAGCTCGTAGTGATCGCTGTGATAGACGATGGCGCGCAGCATGACGTCAGATGAAGCCCGCAGGGCAGCCGACGCTTCGGCGGTGCTGTTGGATGCGCCAAGTCCCAGTTCCGCGAAGAAGGGTTCGGAGAACTGATCGAGGGGGATGGCGCCGCTGGCATCGATGGCATTGGCAAGCCGATATTGAAACTCGGCGAAGTTGGCGGTGCACAGAGCCCAGGGATGCCCGCCGACCACCGGAGCCGCCACATCGCCATCGTAGTGATCGCCTGGATAGCGCCCGAAGAGCGGTCCGAGCCCCTTGGCCGCGTCGGCGCCATTGACCGGGAAATAGTTCGAAGACGAAGGATTGGCCCACTGGCGCCGCAGGATGGCCGCCGTTGCCAGAAGCTTGGTATCGGCCGCTTCGATCCCGCCATAGCAGACCGAGGAGACGATATCGATGTTCGCGTCATAACCGGCTTGCTCCGCGGCGGCATCCAGAATGCTAACATAGAGCTGCCCGTTCCAGTGGGTGGCCAGTTGGCTTTCCAGCCAGGATATGGCATCGGCCACCCCGGCAGGCACCGCAATACCGATCGTGTTCGTGGAAATTTCCCGGAAAAAGCGCAGCTGTACGGCTCTTGCAAAAAACGAATAGCCTTCATATTCCTCCCAGAGATTTGTGGTCTTGTTCTGGTAAACGTCGAGAAGGTAAGAGAGGTTGGTCTCGACCAATTGTTTGGCGATCGTCTGCGTGGCGCCATCCAGCTGATCGAACAAGGTCATGATCGCAATCGACTGAATGGCCGGCCCGTCATTCTGCTCCGACCACGGACGAACCTCGCCGCTTATGGTGAAGCAGGCGTGGCCAAGTGTGACGGTCGGGGAATTCTTCGCATTCGCCTGGCAGAGCGCGGCGAAGTTCACATAGTCGACCAGGCTCGGCAAAACCCCGCCCGGAACCGGCAGCAAGCCGGCAAGCGCGATCTCGATGGCCGTAATCGCCCCGTCGCGGACCCAGTTGAAAACATAGTCCTGGTCGACACCTGGCGTGTTCGCTGGATAGGAGGGTGCAGCGATGACGCAGCCGGGGGCGGAGAAGACGCCGGGCGATGCCGGATTCTCAATGACATAGCCATCGCTGGTGATGTTGCGCATCATCAGAAGAGAAAAATAGCGCGACAATGCGACCAGATCGGTCTGCGCGAAGGCAGGCCGCGGTTTGACTGTCGGCGCATTGGCGCCGATATGGGCCGGGTTCGCACCCGACATTGACTGACTCCAAAGCGCAACGGTCATTGACTGACTCCAAGATAGATTGAGACTTGCCGGGACCAGATCGAGAAATATTCCGGGCCTGGATGGGAGAAATATTGCGGCCGAATGGGCGTTGAGAGTGAACACAAGCTCTGCGGCGACGAGGGGTAAGGTGGCTGGCCACCCGCCGCGCCCTGCCTTCGCTGTCGCTGAACGTTTAACTAGAAAGATCGTCGACTATCTGCTTTTTATCAATCTAAACGTGTTGATCTCAGGTCAAAAAATCTCAGAGAATTGCGCCTGGCGTTACGGGTGCTCCGGCGGGATGGCTTCGACCAGCCCGACGAGATTGGACCGTGTTGCCGCAGACCGGTTGCGCAACGCCAGTACCATTTGCAATTCCGCGGCGGAGATCGCGCTGTTCCGATGCCAGTCCATCGTACCTCGCCCGAGCAGCAGCCAGTCGAGGGAGACATCCAGCAGGTCGGCGAGCGCGCAGGCGCTTTCCAGCGAGGTATGACCGCCATTCTGCCAGCGTGAGACGGCGGCGACGGACACGTCCAGTTCGGCCGCCAGGGCGTGAACTTTCCGGAACTTGCCGCGGGATATCGCCTCTCGAATGCGTTTGCCGCGTGCCATGTCGTGGGTCATCAAGAATCCTCCCGTCGTTGCGTTAAAATTGGCAATTGCCAAGAGCTTTCGATCGACGAATATCAGAAACTTCTTATGGAAGGGATGGCAAAGCCAAGCACCAGTCAACCTAGTGAAATATCCAGATTGCTGGGGATCGGCCTCCTGTTGAAACGTCAGCGCGTCAGGAGGAACGGATATGTTGCGGATACTCACCAAAGACATGCTCGAGACCGATCGACGGGCTTTCGACGAGATGTTTCGAGCACGCGCCACTGTTTTTCGCGATCGGCTGGGATGGCAGGTCGATGTCAGGGACCAGTGCGAAAGGGACCGGTACGACGAGACGGAAGACCCTGTCTACCTCGTTACGCAACGGCCTTCCGGCACACTGACAGGCTCGCTGCGCCTGCTGCCGACCACCGGGGCAACGATGCTTAAAAGCGAGTTCCGGGATTTCTTTGATCAGCCCATCGACGTCGATAGCCCGACATGCTGGGAATGTACCCGCTTTTGCCTTCATCCGCTTGTCCAAGACGCCGATCAGAATTCGTCTCGCACAGTGGCGACCGAACTGCTCTCGGGGCTTTGCGATCTGGCGCTCGACACCGGTATCGAAAGCATCGTCGGCGTTTATGACGCCGCGATGATCGGCGTCTATCGGCGGATCGGCTGGAAACCGACGCCGCTCGCCCGATCGAGGGCCGAGATCGGTAATCTGTATGTCGGTTTATGGGACGTGACGGCAGACAATAGCAGGACGCTTCAGGCCAACCTGTCCCGACTTTTGGAGCAGGTGTCCCCCTCTGCTGCAGCAACGGTCATCGGCGAAGGACATGGCGGCATGCGGTGAACGCAGCAGCGGCCCGCCCGATCGCCACCCCGGCAGTCTGAGCATGAAAGCGGCTATCCCTCGGCGGTCGGCTATGCCGCGCCGAGCCTTAACGTATTTTTCACGTCATGCCCGGAACAGGCTATTATCAGCAGTCGCTAAATGATACCATTGCGAGCGGCAAATGAACAATACAACCGCGAGTCCATCTCATGCAGACCAGTTCTCGTTTTTTCGACTGTCTGGACCGGATCTCCGCATCGCCGACATTGCAGGATCTGGAAACAACGCTGGATGAGGTCCGCCATATTTATGCGATATCGCATATGGTTCTGCATGTGACCCGTTCGGCAACGGCAGCCAACAATCCGTTGCTGATGCTGACCTATCCGCCCGAATGGGTGAAACAATATATTGCCCGGGATTACTTCAGCATCGACCCCGTCGTGCGGCTCGGCCGGCGCGGCTTTCTGCCGGTGGAATGGTCCGCATCAAAATGGGATTCAGGCCGGGCATGCGGTTTCTTCAAGGAGGCGATGGCCTTCGGGATCGGCCGGCAGGGTGTTACGCTGCCGGTACGAGGACCTCAAGGCGAGCGCTCGCTGTTTACGGTCACATCCACTCACCCCGATTCCTACTGGTGGCAGTTCCGCATGGACAGTATGCGCGACCTGCAGTTTCTCGCCCATCATCTTCATGACCGGGCCATGGTTTTGTCAGGAATGAGAAAAACCGCGGATTTTCCGCAACTGTCGCGGCGCGAGCTGCAATGTTTGCAGATGACCGCCAATGGCCTCCTGGCAAAACAGATTTGCGCCCGGTTGTGCATTTCGGTGAGTGCGGTGCAGCTCTATCTCGCCTCGGCGCGCCGCAAGCTGACCGTCGCCACGACGAGTGAAGCGGTCGCCAAGGCGACGGCGCTGGAGTTGATATAAGTTGGGTGACTGCGTTTCACCGCCTGCCTCTGGTGCGCGTCGCCAGAACATTGCGGATCGAGAAGCTGGAATGAATCCTGAGGACGCCCGGCAAGGTCGATAATATTTCCTTGTGGATGCGCTCGAACTCGCCCGGACTGGCCACCTCCACGCGCAGGAGATAGTCGGAACCGCCCGTCATCAGAAAACATTCGCGGAGCTCGGGATGCCGGCGGACCGCCGCTTCGAAGCGGTCGAGATGATCCTCGGTCTGTCGCTCAAGCGTGATGTTGATGATCACGGCGATCATCTCGTCCGCATTGCCGGCGTCCACCAGCGCCGTATAGCCGCGGATCACTCCCGATTTTTCCATGATCTTGATGCGCCTGAGGCAGGCGGAGGGCGACAGGCCGATCTCGGCGGCGAGCTTAGCATTGCTCATGCGCGCATCGAGGCGCAGCAGCCTCAGTATATTGCGATCGATCGTATCGAGAGCGGTCATGATGGATCATTCTAAATCTTCAATGATTGTGCGGATATTAGGTAAATCATGCAATAATTAGCTGCTGAATGATAGGCAATTTCGCTCGTTGTTTCATAAACTTTCTCGAGATTTAGGGATGGATATGGACAGCGATATTTTGGTTTCCCGGACACGCACCATCACGACCGCGCAGGGCGCCACCGGCTATCTGAGGATCGATCTTGCCGCACTCGGCCGCAATTACCGAAAGCTCGTATCGATGCTGACGCCGGTCCGCTCGGGGGCCGTCGTCAAGGCAGACGCCTACGGCCTCGGCGCCGAGCGGGTCGTCTCAACGCTCTACGGTGAAGGCTGCCGGCATTTCTTCGTCGCCCAGTTCGTCGAGGCCGTCAGGCTGCGGCCGACCCTTGCGAACGACGCCCAGATTTTCGTGCTGAACGGCTTGCAGCCGGGCAATGAGATCGCCTGCGCCGAGAGGGGCATCGTCCCGGTTCTCAACTCGCTGGCCCAGTGGCGGCAGTGGTCGGCGACGGCGCGCATGCTGAAGCGCTGCCTGCCTGCCGTCCTGCAATTCGACACCGGCATGTCGCGGCTCGGCTTTCCCCGGGAAGAACGAGCCGAACTGGCGGCAGCGCTTGGCGACGGCAGCAATGTCGAAATACTGTTCATCATGAGCCATCTGGCCTCGGCCGACGATATGGAGAGCGACCAGAACGGCGAGCAATGTGCCGAAATGTCCTGCATCGCCGACGAGTTCCCGGGCTTCGACCTGTCCTTCGCCAATTCCGGAGCGGTCTTTCTCGGCGACGCCTATCACGGCGTGCTTGCCCGCCCCGGCATCGCGCTCTACGGCGGTGCGCCGAACGCAGGCGCGAACAACCCGATGGAGCCGGTCGTCAGCCTCACCGTCGCCGTCGTGCAGACCCGCACCGTGCCGGCAGGCACGAAAGTCGGCTATGGCGGCGCGTATGTCACGCAGCGAGAAATGCGTCTCGCGACGATCGCCGCAGGCTATGCCGACGGTCTGCCCAGATCGCTCGGCGACCGTGGCGCCGTCTATTTCAACGGCACCCGGCTGCCGATCGTCGGCCGCGTCTCGATGGACAGCGTGACCGTCGACGTGTCGGCGCTACCCGAAGGCGCCCTGACGCTGGGTAGTCTGGTCGAAGTGCTCGGCCCCAGCCAGACGCTCGAGGACATCGCCCGCGATGCCGGCACCATATCTTACGAAATCCTAACCGGTCTGGGCGATCGTTACGACAGGCAATATCGCTGAGAAGCCCCGCGGCTCCATCATTGGGAAGATCATGAAAGTCATTGTTCTGGGGGCCGGTATCGTCGGCGTCACATCCGCCTATCAGTTGGCCAAATCAGGTCATGAGGTCACGGTCGTCGACCGGCAGAAAGGCCCGGCGCTGGAAACGAGCTTTGCCAATGCGGGCGAAGTCTCCTTCGGCTATTGCTCGCCATGGGCAGCGCCCGGCATCCCTGCCAAGGCGATGAAGTGGCTGTTCATGAAACATGCGCCGCTCATCCTCCGCCCGAAGCTCGACATGGCTATGCTCTCCTGGATGACGAGGATGTTGTCGAACTGCACCTCCGAGCGTTATGCGATCAACAAGAGCCGCATGCTGCGTCTTGCCGATTACAGCCGCATCGCGCTGGCCGATCTTCGCGCCGAGACCGGCATCGCCTATGACGAACGCATGCAGGGAACGCTGCAGCTGTTCCGCACGCAGCAGCAGCTCGAGGCCTCTGCCAAGGACGTCAAGGCGCTGGCGGCCGACGGTATTCCCTATGAGGTGCTGGATCGGGACGGCTGCATCCGCTTCGAGCCGGCATTGAAGCACGTGCGCGACAAGATCGTCGGCGGTTTGCTGACGCCGAAGGACGAAACCGGCGACTGCTTCAAGTTCACCAATGCGCTGGCCGCCAAAGCCGAGGCGCTCGGCGTCCGCTTCGCCTATGGCACGACGATCAAGGCGCTGGATGTCGAGGCCGGCCGCGTGCGCGGCGTCATCACCGATCGCGAGCGCGAGCGGATGAGCGCGGAGGCTGTGGTTGTTGCGCTCGGCAGCTATTCGCCGCTGCTGCTCAGGCCGTTCGGCATCAAATTGCCGGTCTATCCTGTAAAGGGCTATTCGCTCACCATCCCGATCACTGATGCGTCGCGCGCACCGGAATCGACCGTCATGGACGAAACCTACAAGATCGCAATCACCCGGCTCGGCGACCGCATCCGCGTCGGCGGCATGGCTGAAATCTCGGGCTATACCAACGATCTGGGGTTCGCCCGCCGCAGCACGCTGGAACATTCGGTCACCGATCTCTTCCCCGGCGGCGACGTTTCTAAGGCGTCCTTCTGGTCCGGCCTGCGCCCGATGACGCCGGACGGTACGCCGGTGATCGGTCCGACGAAGATCACCGGCCTCTTCCTCAACACCGGCCACGGCACGCTCGGCTGGACGATGAGCACCGGTTCGGCGCGGTTGATCAGCGATCTGGTCGGTGGTCGCACGCCTGAAATCGACGCGCGGGATCTCGCAATCAATCGATACCGCTGAAACCTCGTCAGACGACGCAAAATGCAAAAAATGTTTTGCGACAATCGCTTATCGCCGATGGGTGTTGTTTTCGAGGTCATGAATGTCCGGTCTTTCCCAAATGCCCGCCAATGGCCGCTCCCTCCACGATCCCGCGAGGAAACGCCCGTTGTTTTGGGAGACGGCCTTCAGCGGCAGCGATCCGGACGCACTCTCGGAAATATTGTCGACGCCGAATTCCCCGATCAAGGCCGCGGCGCAAGCCGACGCGCCGATCGCCTACCGCTGCAATTTCGTCTCGACCGAAGAGCTGGCCATCGCCGACTGCGCCTACGATGGCACGATCTCGATCAGGCGGGAGGCACCCAATGGCAAGCTGATCATATTCCTGCCGCTGGAGGGGAACGCCGTCTTCGATGCAGGCAAGGAGCAGTTCCATTCGGTTCCGGGCTGCGGCACCATTCTCGGGGCAGGGCGCGCATCCGGTGCCCGCCTGTTCGGCCGGCGCCGGCATCTCGGCCTGTTCGTCGACCAGGCGAGGATCAACAGACAGCTGGGGCATATGTTCGAGCGGACGATCGGCGGTGACACCGATTTCCATCCGACGATCGATCTGACGACCGGTTCGGGGCTTGTGTTGGAGCAACTCGCGGTGAATCTCTATCGCGGGCTTAGCGGCGATGGGCCGCTGCAGCAGTCGCCTCTCGCTCTGAACGCGCTTTGCGACGCGATGATCTACCTGCTTCTGGAAACATGTCCCCAACGCTATTCGGAGGCACTTGCGGCCCCCGCTTCGGCGCCGGCTCCTCGCCACGTGAAATGGGCGATCGACTTCATGCGAGAACATCTCGCCGAGCCGATTTCGCTGAGCGACATTGCGACCGCAGCCGAGGTCAGCGTCCGCACTTTGCAACAGGGTTTCCGGCAGTTCAGGAATACCACGCCGATCGCCTACCTGCATGAACTCCGGATGCTTGCCGCCCATCGCGATTTGCGCGAATCCGGCACGCGCCAAGCCGTCGCCGACATCGCGCTCAGATGGGGATTTACCCATCTCGGGCGATTTTCAGCCGAGTACCGGAAGCGTTTCGGTCAACTGCCGTCACAGGCCTTGAAGCGCTGAACGCCATGCCGGCGGCCGGGTGGTTCCGTCGGCGATTCAAATCGCCGACGGCCACCCGGATGCAGGTCTATGCCGCGCGCTTCAGAGCATCGCCGATCGTCGAGACGATCGTGTCGATCTGGCTCTTCTCGATGATGAGCGGCGGCGAGAGCGCGATGATGTCGCCGGTCACGCGGATCAGCAGTCCCTTGTTGAAGCAGTCGACGAAGATGTCGTAGGCGCGGGTTCCGGCCGCCGCTCGGGGCGCCAGTTCTATCGCGCCGACCAGGCCGAGATTGCGGATGTCGACGACGTGAGGCAGGCCTTTCAGCGAATGGAGGCCCTCCTGCCAGTATTCGGCAAGCTCGGCTGCACGGGTCAACAGGCCTTCCTCCTCATAAATTTCGAGGGTGGCGAGGCCGGCGGCGCAGGCGACCGGATGGCCGGAATAGGTATAGCCGTGGAAAAGCTCGATCGCGTTTTCCGGGCCGACCATCAGGCCGTCATAGACCTTGCGGCTGGCAAAGACCGCGCCCATTGGGATCGCGCCGTTGGTCAGGCCCTTTGCCGTGGTGACGAGGTCGGGCACGACGCCGAAATAATCGACCGCGAAAGGCGTGCCGAGGCGGCCGAAGCCGGTGATGACCTCGTCGAAGATCAGCAGGATGCCGTGCTTGTCGGCGGTTGCGCGCAGCTTTTCCAGATAGCCCTTCGGCGGCAGGACCACGCCTGCCGATCCCGACATCGGTTCGACGATGACGGCTGCAATGGTTTCGGCGCCGTGCAATTGCACCAGGCGTTCGAGATCATCGGCCAGTTCCACCCCGTGGGCGGGAAGGCCCTTCGAAAAGGCATTGCGTTCGACGTCGAGCGTATGGCGCATATGGTCGGCGGGTATCTGCGGGAAGACGCGGCGATTGTTGACGAGGCCGCCGACGGAAATGCCGCCGAAGCCGACGCCGTGATAACCCTTCTCGCGGCCGATGATGCGCGTGCGGGTGCCCTGGCCGACCGCTCGCTGATAGGCGATGGCGATCTTCAGCGCCGTATCGACCGATTCCGAACCCGAGCCGGTGAAGAAGACCCGGTCTAGCTTGGCATCAGTGCCGCCTGGCGCGTTCGCGGCCAGCTTGGCGGCGAAATCGAAGGCGATCGGATGGCCCATCTGGAAGGTCGGAGCATAGTCGAGGGTCGAAAGCTGCCGCTCGACGGCCCGGGCGATCTTCTTGCGGCCATGGCCGGCATTGCAGCACCAGAGGCCGGCGGTGCCGTCCAGCACCTGGTTTCCGTCGACATCGGTGTAATACATGCCGTCTGCGGCGGCCAGGAGCCGCGGCGTCGCCTTGAACTGCCGGTTCGCGGTGAACGGCATCCAGAAATTTTCGAGTACGGGCGCGTTCGTTTTGCTGATCTGGTCCATGCTGGCCTCCTGTGGTTGGCGCCGAGAATGGCAATTTCCCCTTGTCAAACAAGTCCTTTTCTTTGCTGCTGCAAACTATTGAATCTAAACAAATCAGAATATAGGATTTTGGATATTCTGGACAACACAAACGGACCAAACCATGTCAGTCGATATCGGCAGCCGCCTTCGCCATCTCCGCATCGCCCATAAGCTTTCCCAGCGTGAACTGGCCAAGCGTACCGGCGTGCCCAATTCGACGATTTCACTGATCGAATCGAATGCCTCCAACCCCTCGGTCGGGGCGTTGAAGCGCATTCTCGACGGCATCCCGATCGGGCTGGCGGAGTTCTTCGCCTTTGAGCCAGAGCGCCCAAGGAAGGCCTTCTATGCGGCGGAAGAACTGGTGGAGATCGGCAAGGGCGCCATTTCCTACAAGCAGGTCGGAGAAAACCTGTTCGGGCGCAGCCTGCAAATGCTCAAGGAGTGTTACCAGCCGGGCGCCGACACCGGAAAGATTCCGCTTGTTCACGAGGGAGAGGAGGGCGGAATCGTGCTCTCGGGAAGGCTTGAGGTGACCGTCGACGACGAGCGGCGCATCCTCGGGCCGGGTGACGCCTATTATTTCGAAAGCCGGCGACCGCATCGGTTCCGCTGCGTCGGGCCGGTGCCTTGCGAAGTCATCAGCGCCTGCACGCCGCCGACGTTTTAGTCCTTGCCCTCGATGCGGGCGAGAACAAGGTCGAGGGCGGCGGTCAGCGCGGCAATGCCGCCCTTCTTGTCGAAGTCCGAAAGGACCTGCTCGTTCAGTCCGCCCTTGGTGGCGAATTCGCGGCTCAACGCGCTGAATGGCTCGGCGGCGCCCGCGCTGCTCGCCTTCTGTGCAAGGCCAGCGAAGAGCGGGGCGATGTAGGCCTGTCCCTTCGCCCTTTCAAGCCCGCTTTTTTCCAGCCAGCCGGCAACCGACTCCATGACGCCGAAATAGGTAGACATGACAGCGCTTGCAGCTGCGAGAAGATCATATTCCTTCCTCGACTGGCATTGCACGGCCGTTCCGAGTGTGTCGAACAGTGCGGCGACAGCAGTATCCGCCGGATAGACCGCGGTCACGCCCTGCCGGTCTGCGACAAAGGGCAGGGGGATGGCCTGCACGAGATTGATATCGGCGCCGATCCACTCCAGCAGGGCCCGGCGCTCGGTCGCCGCAACGAGGCTGACGACCATCTGGCCGTTCCTGAATGAAAGCTCCCGCACCACCTCCTCGGCGATCTGCGGCCGTATCGCCAGAAACACCATCTCGCTGCGCTGGACGACCTCCTGATTGTCGCGAGCAATTCTCACGGAGGCGAACTCGGCCGCAAGTGTCTCGGCGATGTGGGCGCTTCGCGGAGAAACGTGAATGTCGCTGGCATAGGCCGGTTCGGCCAGAAGCCCGCGAACCATAGCTTCGGTGATGGCGCCGGTGCCGACGAATCCGATGCTGTTGGCGTTCATGTGATCACTCCGCGGCTCGCAGCCGTCCCAGCGCGACATCCGTCGTATAGTTCTCGCGCATGAAATTGATGAAATTGTCCTGGAACTGGCGCGTATGGGCGTGAGCGAGTTCGTCGGCCAGATCCACATTCTTGTCCCTGATGGCATTGAGCATGAGCGCATGCTCGTCGGTCAGCAGATAGCCCTCATGGGTTCGCTCCAGATACTCGAAATGCAGGTGGAGCATGCGCTGACCCTGCGACAGCAGCTTGTCGTAGAAGGAGGCCAGATACTGGTTCTTTCCAGCATGAGCGATCGCCATGTGGAATTCCTTGTTGGCCTCCGACATGGCGAGATGATTGCCGGTTCTAACCGCCGCCTCGAACGACTTCAGCCGCTTGGCGATGATCTTCAGGTCGGTCTCCGTCCGCAGCGCTGCGGCAAGCCGGGTATTCATGCGCTGCGCAATATCGAGCGCCTCGACATATTTGGGAAAAGTCGCCACTTCGATCGGCGCGACGATCGTGCTGCGGTTGGAAAGCGTCACCACCAGCTCGTCGGCGCCGAGCCGGATCAAGGCTTCGCGCACCGGCGATCGCGACATGTCGAAGCGTTCGGCGAGCGTCATCTCGTCGAGCAACTGACCGGGCGGTAAAGCGAGCGACAGGATCTCGTTGCGGAGCGTTTCATAGACGTTCTTCCAGCCGGTGCCGCGGATGCGTTTCACTTCCGATTCTTCAGACACTTAAGTCCCTTTCTGTCGACGCCAGTCCATTGGGCCAGAAAAACAGCGTGTCGGCAATGTAATTTTTCCGCTTGACTTTGTCGACACGCTGTTGACATATTTTGTCCAGTCGACACGCAGCCGACATAAAGACAACAGAAACGGTTAGATTCGACGAGTGGAACCGCGCGCTTTCCGCGCACAACAAAAGAGGAATGCCCGATGTTTTCTTTGATAACGTCCGCCTTGCGGGCGCTGCCTGCGCTCGCCCTGATGGGGGCTCTTTCCGCAACCGCCGCACAGGCTCAGACCACAGAGGGATATTGGCAGGGCGTGCAGAAGGCGGGTACCTTACGCTGCGGCGCGGCCGTCGCGCCGCCCTATGTCATGCGCGACCCGGCGACGGGCGAATATTCCGGCTTCTTTGCCGATCTCTGCAAGGAATTTGCCGAAGTCCTTAAGGTGAAGCCCGAATTCGTCGATACGACCTGGGACAATATCGTCGCCGGCCTGCAGGCCGGTAAATGGGACGTGTCGCTTGCGCTCAACCGCACGCCGGCGCGCGCCATGGCGGTGCAGTTCTCGGTTCCGGCGATGGAGTACCAGATCTCGCTTGCCTATAACAAAAACAATCCGAAAATTGCGGCCGGTGCCGCTTCGGTTGCCGATATCGACAAGGCAGGCGTGACGCTCGCCGTCATGTCCGGCACGGCGCAGGACAAGGCCATTTCCGCGGTCGTGAAGAACGCCACGATCATGCGGCTGCCCGGCAATGACGAGACCCGGCTGGCCGTCACCTCGAAGCGCGCCGACATCCTGGTTGACGCTTCCGACACCAATCAGCTCTTCACCCAATCGAACCCGGACTGGGCGGTGGCGCTCAACCCGACGCCGGCGCTCGCCAAGCAGGGCGTCGCCTTCGGCCTGCCGCATCAGCTTTCGGCCGCCGACGTCGAAGTGGTCGATATCTTCCTCGAAGAGAAGGTCGCGACCGGTCACGTCGATGATCTGATCAAGAAGGCGGTCGACGAAGTGCTCAAGGGCGCAAAGTAACCTCGCCGGGCCGGTGCGGTCATCGCGCCGGCCCTCCCAGCTTCGATCATCGGAGATTGGCATGACCACGTCCTTCAGCCTTCCCCTCGTGAAAATGCAGGCGCTCCACAAAAGCTATGGCAATGGAGCAATCCAGGTGCTGAAAGGCATCGACATTGAAATGAAACCCGGCGAACGCGTCGTCGTCATCGGACCCAGCGGCGGCGGCAAAAGCACGCTGCTCAGGGTGATGATGGGGCTGGAGCAGGTCGACAGCGGCTCGGTCAGTTTCGATGGCAAGCCCTATATTTCTTCCGTTGGTGCAGCGGGGAAAACTCAGATCGACACCCATGTCCGCCGGTCGATCGGCATGGTCTTTCAGCACTACACCCTGTTTCCGCATCTGAATGTCACCCAGAACCTGATCCTCGCCCCCTGCAAGGTGCGTGGAGAAGCCAAGGCGAAGGCGACGGATCGCGCTCAGGCGCTACTCGAGCGCTTCGGGCTCGGCGCCAAGGCCAAGGCCTATCCGGCTCAGCTTTCCGGCGGCCAGAAGCAGCGCGTCGCCATCGCCCGCGCGCTGATGCTCGATCCGAAGCTGATGATGTTCGACGAAGTCACCTCGGCTCTGGATCCGGAGCTCGTCAGTGAGGTGGAGCAGGTCATTCTGCAGCTCGCCGCCCAGGACATGCCGATGATGATCGTCACCCACGACATGTGGTTCGCCAAGAACATCGCGTCGCGCGTCATCTTCTGCGCCGGCGGCGTGGTCGTCGAGGACGGCCCTCCCGAGCAGGTGCTCGGCGCCCCGCGCGAGGAGCGCACCAAGGAATTCATCGACCGGGTCTTCCACATCAAGCAGTAGGGAGGGCATTCCGTGAACTACACGTTCGACTTCAATTCAGTCTCTATCGCTCCGCTTCTCCAGGGGCTGTGGGTTTCTCTGCAGCTGACGGCGGCTGCGAACGTCATCGGCATCATCCTGGGCTTCGGATTGGCCCTCCTCATCATGAGCCCGATCAAGATTGTGCGGCTGCCGTTTATGCTGTTCATCGAATTCTTCCGCTGCACGCCGGCGATCGTCCAGATCGTCTGGATATTCTACTGCGTGCCGATGCTGTTCGACGTCTTTCTCGACCCGATGACGATGGGCATCATGGCGCTCGGGCTCAATCTGATGGCGTTCAATGCCGAAGCCTACAGAGCATCCATCCAGGCGGTTCCGCGCGAGCAGCTCGACGCCGGCATCGCACTCGGTCTCAATCCGCTGCAGCGGGTGCTCTATATCGTGTTTCCGACGGCGTTCCGCGCTTCGATCCCGGTGCTACTAACCAACGGCATCGTCATCTTTCAGCAGAGCGCGCTGGTTGCGATCGTGGCGATCCAGGACCTGATGTACCAGGGCAAGACGCTGGCGACAGAGACCTACCGCCCGATCGAGACCTTCACCGTCGTGGCGCTCATCTATTTTGCCGTGTCCTTCCCGATAACCCAGATCGTCGGCCTGCTCGAACGCCGCCGCCAGATCCTCGTCAGCTAGGAGGCCAGAATGACACTCGACTTCTCGATCCTGCTGCGCTTCGAGCATGCACTGCTGCTCGGTCTGTGGATGACGATCAAGCTTACGGTCATCTGCATCGTGCTCGGATGCTCTCTTGGCTTCCTCGTCGGTCTCGCCCGCGCGTCTGGCAATCTGGCGCTTCGCGCGGTCTCCGGCGCCTATGTCGAATTCTTCCGCGGCACGCCGGTCCTGATCCAGCTGTTCTGGATATTCTTCTGCCTGCCGCTGCTGCTCGGCGTCGAGCTTTCGAACCTGGCGTCCGGCGTCATTGCGCTGACGCTCTACATGGGAGCGATCACCAGCGAGACTTTCCGGGCGAGCCTCAAATCCATCGGCCGCGAGCAGTTGGATGCCTGCGTGGCGCTCGGCTTGCCGCGCAGCGCCCAAGTCGTCAACGTCGTGCTGCCGCAGGCGGTGCTGCGGGCGATCCCGACACTGCTGTCGAACTGCGTCAGCCTCTTCAAGGAGAGCGCGCTCGTCTCCGCCGTCGGCATGGCTGACCTGATGTTCGTCGGCCAGAACATCTCCAACAATACGGCCCGTCCCGTCGAAGTGCTGACGGTCGTCGCCCTGATCTATTTCATTATCGCCTTCCCTCTCACGCGGGCCGTTTCCCTCATCGAGGGACGCATCCTCAAGAAGCTCGCAATCTAGAAACAGCCGTTCCCAGGACAGGAGACATCCCATGAAACTTTCCGGCGTCATGCCCGCGCTCATCACTCCCTTCGATGCCAACAACAAGATCGATTTCAAGGCGTTCGAGAGACTTCTGATCCATCTCCGCGAGGCAGGCGTGACCGGCTGGGTCCCGAACGGATCGACGGGAGAGTATTTCAGCCAGTCCCGGGAAGAGCGCCGTGACGTGCTGCAGTTCGTCAAGGATTTTGCCAGGCCGGACGAAATTCTGATCGCCGGCACCAATGCGCCCGCCACCCGTGAGGTGATCGAGCAGACGGCGCTGGCGAGAGACATCGGCTATGACACCATCCTGCTGGCGCCGCCATTCTATACCCGCCCGACACAAGCCGAGCTCATCAAACACTACGAAGCCGTTCTCGGCGCCGTCGACGTGAACCTCGTCCTCTATTCCTATCCGGCCAAGGATGGTTCGGATATCAGTTTCGAGCTGATGGATCATTTTGCCGACAATCGGCGCGTCATCGGCATCAAGGAGAGCTCGGGCGTGCTGCAGCGGGCGATCGACATCGCCAGCCGCTATGAAGGCAAGATCCAGCTCGTCAGCGGTTCCGACGACATCGCGCTCGACTTCATGTTCTGGGGTGCGGAAAGCTGGATCTGCGGGCCATCGAACTGCATGGCCAAGGCCTGCTGTGCTCTGGACCGCACATTCAGGTCCGGCGATCTGAACAAGGCGCGCGAGCAGATGAAAACGCTCTACCGGGCGATGAACATCCTGGAGAGCGGTAAGTTCGTGCAGAAGATCAAATATGGCTGCGAGCTTCAGGGGCTGCCCGTGGGGCAGTGCCGGGCGCCGCTCGGCGAACTGACCTCGGAGGAAAAGGCCGAGTTCAGGGCAGCAATGCAGCCCATCCTCAACTGGTAACGGATCCGGAGCGGGCAAGCCGCCCCTCTAAATTGCGAGGTTCGCCGTGTCATCCATCGTGGTCGTCGGCGCCGGCATCATCGGCGTCACCATCGCCTATGAACTCCAGCGCCGCGGCCTTGCCGTGACGCTCGTCGACCGCGATGCGCCGGGCAAGGGGGCTTCCTACGGCAATATGGCGAGCGTCGCCGTCACCGAGTTCATGCCGGCCTCGCGGCCGGGCATCTGGGCGCAGATGCCGAAATGGCTGCTCGATCCGGAAGGGCCGGTGCGCATCCGGCCCGCTTACATGCCGAAACTGGTGCCATGGTTTCTGCGGTTCCTCGCCGCCAGCCGCCCCTCGAAGCTGCGGGAGCTGGAGGCCGCCGGCGCCGTGCTCTGCCAGCGCGTTTATGAAGACTTCGATGCGTTGCTGAAGCAGACCGGCCTGACGCACATGCTGACGGCCGAGGGATGCCTTAGCCTCTATACCGATGAGGCCGAGTTCAAGGCCGATCGCGAGCATATCGACATCCTGGAGCGCTTCGGCTTCCGGCACGAAATTATCGGCGGCAATGCCATCCGCGACCTGGAGCCCGCATTGACGACGAAGATTGGCAAGGCGGTGCTCTTTCCCGACAACCGGTCGATATCAGATCCCTACAAGCTCGTCACAGCCCTCTTCGAACGCTTCGAGGCGCTCGGCGGCAGGATCGTCCAGGGCGATGTCGCCGGCTTCGAGCAAAGCGAGGCCGGTGTCTCCGCCATTCGCCTGGCTGACGGGCGAAGGGTCGTGGCGGAGAAGATGGTGCTTGCGGCCGGCGCCTTCACCGCCCGGCTTTCGGCCCTGCTGCGCGAATATATCCCGCTCGAAACCGAGCGAGGCTACCACACGCAGATCATGGAACCCGGCATTTCGATGCGCCATTCAATCATCTGGCCGGCGCGCGCCTTCATGGTCACGCCGACGGCCGGCGGCATCCGCGTCGGTGGCACGGTCGAGATGGCTGGCCTCGAGGCGCCACCGGATTATCGCCGCGCGAAGATCTTGGTGAAGCGGGCTCGGGAGGCATTGCCCGAGCTGGACGCCGAACGAGCGACGGAGTGGATGGGGCATCGCCCGGCGCTGCCTGACACCGTGCCGGTCATGGGGCCGTCCGCCAAACGCCGCAACGTCTGGTACGCGACGGGTCACGGACATCTCGGCCTCACCTATGCGGCCACGACAGGCCGGTTGATGGCTGATCTCATTACGGGCGTCGAACCGCCCGTGGACATGAAACCCTATCGCGTCGACCGCTTCTAAGAGCGGCGTCGGCGCAAGGCGAAAGGGAGTGAACATGCGCAGCGAACTTTATATTGACGGACAATGGGTGAAGCCGGTCAAGGGCGGCACCTGCACGGTGACCAACCCTGCAACGGAAGAAGTGATCCAGACGATCGGGGCGGCGACCGCCGAGGATGTCGCTCTTGCCGTCAAGGCGGCTCGCCGCGCCTTCGACAAGGACGGCTGGCCGAAACTAACGGGCGCTCAGCGCGCCCGATATCTCCGGGCGATCGCCGAGGGTATCCGTGCCCGCCAGGCCGAGATCGCCCGCCTCGAAGTCCTCGACAACGGCAAGCCGTTCCCCGAGGCCGATTGGGACGTGGCCGACGCGGCGGGCTGCTTCGATTTCTATGCGGGCCTTGCCGAACAGCTCGACAACAATCCCGAGGAGACGATCGAACTGCCCGATCAGCGCTTCAGCTCCAAGGCGGTGCGCGAGCCGCTTGGCGTCGCCGGCGCGATCATCCCCTGGAACTACCCGCTGCTGATGGCCGCCTGGAAGGTCGCCCCGGCGCTTGCCGCCGGCTGCACCATGGTGCTGAAGCCTGCCGAACTGACGTCGCTGACGGCGCTCGAACTGGCGGCGGTCGCGGACGAAGCCGGCCTGCCGCCCGGCGTGCTCAATATCGTCACGGGAGCGGGGTCGGTTGCCGGGCAGGCAATCATCGATCACAAGCAAGTGGACAAGCTTGCCTTTACCGGTTCGGGACCGGTCGGCTCGAAAATCATGGCGGCGGCCGCCCGCGACATCAAGCGCGTCAGCCTGGAGCTCGGCGGCAAGTCGCCGTTCGTCGTCTTCGAAGACGCCGATATCGACAAGGCCGTCGAATGGATCATGTTCGGCATCTTCTGGAACCAGGGCCAGGTTTGCTCGGCGACGTCTAGAGTTCTCGTGCAGGAGAGCATCTACGAACGGTTGCTCGCCCGTCTCGTCGAGGAAACGAACAAGATCAAAATAGGCAACGGTCTGGACGAAGGCGTCCTCCTGGGGCCGCTGGTTTCCAAGCGCCAGCACGAGCAGGTCGTCGCGGCGATCGAGGCGGCGCGGCAGGCCGGCGTAACGGTCGCCTGCGGCGGAGCGCGCCCTGAAGGCTTCGACAAGGGCTATTACCTCCAGCCGACCATTCTGACGGATGTTCCGCTCGACAGCGCCGCCTGGGTAGAGGAGATCTTCGGGCCTGTCGTCTGCATCCGGCCTTTCAAGAGCGAAGCGGAGGCGATCGAACTCGCCAATCACTCCCGCTTCGGCCTTGCCGCGGCCGTCATGTCGAAGGACGATATCAGGGCCGAGCGTGTGGCGGCCGCTTTCCGCGCCGGCATCGTCTGGATCAACTGCTCGCAGCCGACCTTCACCGAGGCGCCCTGGGGCGGCTACAAGGAATCCGGTATTGGCCGCGAACTTGGGCGCTGGGGTCTCGATAATTATCTTGAGACCAAGCAGATCACCCGCTTCGCCAGCGAGGATCCCTGGGGCTGGTACATCAAGCCGGAGGCGGCCGAATGAACTGGGACCGCAGCCTCGACCTGCTGCAGGTCCACTGCCAGGGTGAGATCGGCAAGGTCATCGTCTCGGGCGCGCCCGAGATACCGGGCGCGACCATGCTCGACAAGATGAACCACATCAACTCGGTCGATGACAGCCTGCGCCGTTTCGTCACCTTCGAACCGCGGGCCAGCGTCGCCATGTCGGTTAACCTGCTGGTGGCGCCGACGCGCGCCGATGCAGATGCCGGCTTTATCGTGCTGCAGGCCGACCGCGCTCATCCGATGTCCGGCAGCAACTGCATCTGCGTGGTCACCGCTCTTCTCGAGAGCGGGCAGGTGCCGATGTCGGCGCCGGAGACGATCGTCCGCTTGGACACGCCGGCCGGCCTTATCGTCGCGCGCGCCACCTGCCGCGACAGCAGATGTCTGTCCGTCAGCCTCGACAACGTGCCGAGTTTCGCCGAAGCGCTGGACAGGGTGGTGGAAACGCCGAAATGGGGGCGCATCAAGATCGACGTCGCCTTCGGCGGCGTCTATTATGCGCTCGTCGACGTCGATCAACTCGGACTCGATATCGCGCCTGCCAATGCGAGGCTGCTGGCGGAATCCGGCATCGAGCTCAAGTCGCTGCTGGCTGGCCAGGTCTCGGTCACCCATCCCGTTTTGAGGGGCGTGAATGAGATCGCTTACGTGATGTTTCGCGGCCGCGAGGCCGATAGCGCGGTGAGGACCTGCACGACGCTGCAGCCCGGCCGCGTCGACCGCTCGCCTTGCGGAACCGGCAGCTCGGCGAACCTGGCGACACTCTATGCCCGTGGTGAAGTTTCAGTGGGAGACCGAAGAACGTCGCGATCGATTATCGGCGGCGAGTTTCTCGCGGAGGCGATCGGCGAAACGGATGTCGGCGGCCGCCGTGCCGTGCTGCCGAGAATAACCGGCCGTGCCTTCGTCTATGGCCGCGAACAGTTGCGCCTGTCCGACGACGATCCGTTCGCCGCCGGTTTTGCGCTGTCCGACACCTGGGGTCCCCAGGTCGATCTCCTCGGTTAGGAGTCTCTATGTCCCACGTTCAATCCCTTGCCGGCCAGACGGTCCTCGTCACAGGAGCATCGGGTGGGATCGGCGCCGCCATCGTCGAGCGCCTGTCTGCCGAAGGCGCGCAGCCCGTCATCCATTACGGGCGCGACAAGGAGAGGGCGCAGGCCCTGCTTCGCAAGCTCGGTAGGAACGGCCTGATGGTCCAGGCCGACCTCTCCAGCCCGGACGGCGCCTTCACGCTATGGCGCGACGCGCTCGCGGCGGCGGGACGGATCCATGCCGTCGTCAACAATGCCGGCATCCGCAGCGAGATTTCGATCGATGCCGATGCCGCCGAGTGGCGGGCCGCCTGGCAGAAAGAGTTCCAGGTGAACTTCTTTGCGGCAGCGGACCTCTGCAAGGAAGCTCTCGTACATTTCAAGCAACAGGGCGGCGGGCGGATCGTCAATATGGCCAGCCGCGCCGGACAGCGCGGCTACGCCGCCGACGCCATGCCCTATGGTGCGACGAAGGCGGCGTTGATCAATCTCACCAAGTCGATCGCGAGGAGCTTCGGGCGCGACGGGATCGTCGCCGTCTCCATCGCGCCGGGCTGGGTGCGGACCGATATGGCCGAGGAATTTGTAGCCAGGAACGGAAAGGATGCAACGGTCGCCGATATTCCGACCGGCGAAATGGCCGAGCCGGCCGAGATCGCCGAACTGGTGGCCTTCCTGCTTCGTCCTTCGCAAGCATCGGTCAATGGGGCGACGTTCGACGTCAACGGCGGCAGTTACATCAGATAGAGCCATTCGAGCAAAAGCGTGCAGCGGTTTTGCGGGCGGAATTGCGCGAAAAGGAGGTTCATATGAAGAGGTTTGTAGGCAAGGTCGCGGTGGTGACGGGCGGCGGCGGCGGCATAGGATCGGCCATATCGCAGAGGTTGGCCGAGGAAGGCGCGCTGGTGGTGGTGACGGATGCCAACGCCCAGGCCGCAGGCGAAGTCGCCTTGCTCATCGAGGCGGCGGGCGGCTCGGCCGTCGCCATTGCGGCCGACATCTCCGGCAAGCCGGAATGCGTCAAGCTCGTCGAAAAAGCCTTTGCGATCGAGGGGCGGCTGGACGTTCTTGTCAACAATGCCGGCATCAACCGGCGCGGAAATCTGCTATCTCTGTCGGATGAAGATTGGCAGCTGAGTTTTGCGGTCAATCTGGATTCGATGTTCCATCTTTGCCGCGCGGCGCTGCCGCATATGATCGCTGCCGGCGGCGGCGCGATCGTCAATACGGCGTCGCAATGGGGGCTCTACCCCGCGCCGAACCATATCGCCTATAACACGACAAAGGCGGCGGTCGCCGCCTTCACCCAGAACCTTGCCCGCGACTATGCGCCCGACAGGATCCGGGTCAATGCCGTCTGCCCCGGCGAGATCCACACGCCGATGCTCGAAGCCGGTGTTACCCGCTCCGGCCGGACGATCGCCGATCTCGACAAGCTCGTTCCCTTTGGCCGCATCGGCAGACCTGAGGAGGTGGCGGCCCTCGTTGCCTTCCTCGCATCGGATGAGGCGGCCTTCATGTGCGGTTCGCTGGTGGAAATCACTGGCGCGCAAGCGGTGGCTTGAAAAAGCCGATCGTCCTTGAGCAATGAGATTGTCTACGATATCCCAATTGGGATATTCGTCAGGCACGAAACAAGGAGCTCGGGATGCCTTTCAACACCGCTCAGGTGACCAATCTCGGAAAGGCGCCAACTGCCTCTGACGTGATCTTGAAATTCATCCGGGATTCGATTGCCGACGGCTCGCTTGATGAAGGCGAGCCGATCCGTCAGGACGATGTCGCCCGGCTGTTCAACGTCAGCAAAATTCCGGTGCGGGAGGCGCTCAAGCGGCTTGAGGCCGAAGGTCTGGTGGAATTCCACCGCAACAAGGGCGCGATCGTCACGAGGGTCTCGGAGCCCGAGATCGCGCAGATTTTCGAGGTGCGCGCGATCCTGGAATCGAACGCCATCAAGCTATCGATCCCTCACATGACGGAAGAGACCTTTGAAAAGGCGCTTGCCTATTGCGATGCCTTCGCGCGGGAAACGGATGTCGCCCGGTGGTCAGAATTGAACTGGCGGTTCCACAGCTGCCTTTACGAGGATGGGCAGCGGCCATTTCTCGTCACCACCATTCGTTCGGTGAACGACCGGCTGGAGCGATATCTCCGGGTGCAGTTGACCCTGTCGCATGGCAAGCAGACCGCCGATCGCGAACATCGTCAGATCCTCGAAGCTTGCCGCGAGCGAGATGAGGAAAAGGCGGCCGGTCTGATCTACGCCCACATTATGAGCGCCTGCCAATCGCTTCTCGAACATCTTCCCGCAAAAAAGGGCCGCTGAGCGTCATCCGAGCGGCGGGGACCGTCAGGCGCCGGCGATTTTCACGACAGCCTCGAAGACGGCGCCGGCACTTTCAGGCCTTCCGTCGCCGGCCTTGGATATTCGATGCCGCTAACGCCAGGCACGAACACGCCATGTTGCTGAAGGCGGTCGGCCTGGCGGCGGGCACGCTCGACCAGGCCAACGTCGATGCGCGCCCGGCATCATGGCGACGACGGTCAATCCCACGGCGGGGCTGGCGCTTCCCTTCCTGAAAGACGGTGTGTCCAACGACCAGGGGCCGCCGGAGAGGCCGGCCGACAGCATTTCCACCATCAGCGCCACGTTGGCGCCCTTGCGCCAGCCGAAAGGAAGCAGCGCTCCACCAAGCGCTCTTGCCGCATCCTGGGTAATTGGTTCTCTAGACGCCTTGCAGTTGACGCAGGCGCAGATCCAGAAAGTGGGGCCGCTGGTCAGAGAGGCCGGCGCTTGCGAATTTGCAACGGGTTAGGCCGGCGACAACTGACCCCGAAGGTCCGGCCGACAGAGCCTGCGGCTCAGTTGTATTTGATCGTGTCGCTGACCCTCGGGCGATTGAAGAAATAGCGATCGAAGCTATAGCCGTTCTGTCCGGTGAAATTTGAGAAAAACGCCGAGACTGGTGTCGTCAACGTATATTGCACCCGGGTCAGCACGATCTGCACGCCTGTTTCCTGGATGTTGGAGGGGACCGCGACCGCGCTCGCCGTCCCGGAATTCACCGCCGAGGTGTTGAGTGCGGCAGACCAGTTGACGGTCGCGCTGCCGCTGGCGTTGACATCGTTAACCGCAACCGTGAGCGTCAGCTTGCTGGTGTCATAGGGCTGCAGGATGAAACTGGCGCCGGAAAGAAGCTTGGTGACATCGGTTTTCGTCCATGAACTCTGCTGGGCAATCATGTCACCTGTGGAAGAGGCGATCTCGTCTATTTTTCGACTGACAGTCAGCGCATGGCCGAGCTCGACGGTGCCGAACAGCAGCATCACCAGGATCGGCAGCACGAGCGCAAATTCGACGCCTGATGCAGCCGATCGATCGCGGGCGATACCACGGATGCGGCATTGCGCGAACCGGAAAAAGGACAGGCTCCGTTTCATGGTCATGTCAGAATGGCTCGTTGCGGAACAGAGCGGAAGATCCGAGCAGATAGCGGCCATCGGAAAGCTTGGCGCTCGACAGGCTGAAGAAATTGGCGACGGCCGTCCATGGCAGAAACGCCTGGACGAGGATGTAGTCGCTGCCCTTGCCGATATCATAAGTCTCGGTGACGGCGAGTTTGCCGCTGCTGTCGATGGGATTGGTTCTGGCCGCGGACGACATGTCGGAAAGCACGTTCACCTTGACCACGAGACCGCTGGAGCAGTCGAAGGTTAGAAGCATGTCGTCGCATATCTTGGCCTTGAAGCCGGCCAGCGTGATCTTGGACGACGCCACCTCGCCGGTGCGGATCATCCGGGAAATCTTATGGACCGAGGCGTCAAGTGCCGAGTTGACGAAAAACATCAGCGACACTTCGATAATGCCGAAAAGAATGATGAAGAGCGGCAGGGCCAGGATCGCAAATTCGATCGCGGCAGCCCCCTTGTGGTCGCCGACCAGACGGCGCAGCAGCGCGAAGGTTTTTTTCCGCGTCATTGGGTCAACCGAACAGCAGAGAGATATTGGGTGAAAAGCGTCGACAGGCCCGCCGTGATCTCGGTCGACGAGGATGCCGACAGGAACAGGCTCTTGGACGATGCACAGTCGGCAAGCGCATAGGGGATGTAGTCCCGCCGCGTAATGCTGGTCGACACGCCGCTGTTCATCGTGCCGCCCCAGGTGTTCTTCCAGTTGGCGCTCGCCATGGTTGAGCCGACGGTCGCGTTGTATCCCCAGTCCGTGGTGATCGGCAGATATTCGGTATATAGCACAGCCATCGTATTCGATTGGCTTTTCAGATAGTTGCACCAGGCCGGATTAAGGGGTGCAACCTTGGGCCAGTAACTCGAGCCATTCGTTACCCATTCGCGCTGCGACTGGACGCCGTCGGTCAACAGGAGAACCAGCTTGAGCGGCGAGGCTGAGGAGGTCCCGTCCCCTCCGGCACCGACCTTCTGCTTGAGTGTGGTGAGCGAAACGTCGAAATAGGTGGCTGCCTTCGAGGTCGCGCTGGTGAGGCCATAGCTCGACGTCGAGAGGCGGGTGCGGGCCGTGTCTGTGCTCAGCGTCGGGGCGAGAACCTCCGTCAGCGTATCGCCCAGGCTATAGAGTCCGACCTTGATCCGTTCGTGGTTCTTGTCGGATGTGTCGATCAGGCTGAGCACGTCCTTAACGGCGTCGCCGGCGACATCGGCCCGCAGTTTTATGTTCTTTGCTGTGCTGTATTCATAGTTGTTGGCATATGTCTTATTGCCGACCTTGTGCGAATCGCCGGTGTGGCAGGCGAACTGACAGCCAATGCCGGAATACATGGTCGATTGACCCGTTGTCGTTGCCGCCAGAAGCATCGACGGGGATGTGTCGATGACGATATAGACATTGAGATAAGAGGTCGCCGGCCCCTTGACGGCACTTCCCACGCTGACCGGAACGGTGTCGATGTTGGCGATCTTCATGAACGTCGTCGGCACGGTGCCGCTTGCCGTCGCCGTAATGTTGTGGTTGGCGGTATCGATGTCGATTTCGCCGAGCGTGTAGCTGTTTTCCACCTGCGCGTGGAACCAGTCGGAGACCTTCTGTTTGAGGGCGTCGGTGTCCCCGGTGTTGTTGATTTGCTTGACGGCGGCGATCAAGGCCGCATCAAGATCGCTCTGCATCTTCTGCCGCACATTGTAGCTGCGAATATAGTCGAAACTCGCGCCGACCGCGACGAGCATCGGCACCAGACTAAGAGCAACGACGATCGCGACGTTGCCGGCTCTGTCCCTTCCGAGACCGCGAAGGGTGTGGAAGCATCGACCCAATAAAAATGAAAGAGCTGACTTCAAAAAAACCACCGTCGCGCAGCACATGAAAAAATACTAATGCGAGATGTATCCGGGAAGCTTAAGCCTTTGTTAAAACTTGCAAGTTCCAGCCGAAAATGCGTCGCCGGCGCGTCGTTTGCTGCGTGTTTTGGATATGTCTGCGAATTATGGATATTCGCGCAACGCCACCCATTGTCTTCGTCGGCGCTAATCACTCGTCGAGCGCATCAGCAAGTCATGCAGGCGTTTTTGAACCTCTTGCGGGGACATGTTCCTGCTATTGAAAAAGTCGCCTACCACAGCATTCCAGCCTTCTGACATCTGGGTGGGCATGGCCTGGGATCGAGCACTGACTTCGCCTTTCCTTGCCTTCTCGGCGTTCGCGCCGTGCTGGCGCGAACTTTCGAACGGATTCATCGCTCCAACCTCATCGGCATGGGAATATTGCCGCTGCGCCTGCCCTGCGAATATGGGCCTCAGGCATTGAAACTGACGGCGGGCGATGTCCTGGAGATCCGGGTGGATGATCAGTTATTCGCCCCTCGTTGCCCCGTCGGCGTAAACGTCAGACGGGCCGCCGGCGATCATATCTCGTTCTCCGCTACGGCCGCCATCGAGACGATGACCGAGGTTGAAACACTTAAGGCCGGCGGGATTCACCTACTGATATTGCGTGATATCATGGCGTCTTGACGCGCAGGGCGGCGATGACACGGTCGCCCATGGAGGCGCAGCGGGCGCCGTCGAAGGGGAACAGGGCCGAGAACGCGCCGGAGAGCTGTTTTTCGATCGATTGGCGCATCATCTTTCGCGCCCGATGCAACCGGGTTTTGGCAGTTTCGGGCCTGATGCCGAGATAGGATGCAGCCTCGTCGGTGCTCATGCCTTCGACATCCCGCAGCACGAAGATGGCGCGAAAGTCATCCGGCAGTTCGTCGACCGCCTGTTCGAGAAGCTGACGCGCCTGGCTCCGCGAGAGCTCGGTTTCCGGGTCACCTGCGCAGAGCAAGGACGGAAACTGGAGGACTTCGCCGCCCCGCGATCTCGTCTGCATGTCGATTTCCTCGATCCCGGTGGTGTTTTTGCGGCTGCGCACACGGCCGAGCGCTTCGTTGAGAGTAATCCGGGTCAGCCATGTCGAAAGCTCGGCCTCACCGCGGAATGTTCCCAGATTGGTGAAGGCCCTGACATAGGCGGCCTGAACGACGTCTTCGGCTTCCCAATCGCTGCGGATGACAGCGCGCGCAGTGCGGAACAGACGCTGATTGTGACGCTGGACGATGGCACGGATGGCGGGCTCGTCGCCCTGCATTGCAAGGGGCACGAGCTCGGCGTCTGATAGCGTCGACAGGTACTGCCGGTGTCGCGCGACCGGAACCGGAATGGCTGCCATGGGAAATCTCCGCCTGCTTGCCTCGTTTTTTTCAGAAGTCCGGCCCTAGGGCCGGACGTCCAGTTTGCCGGTCATGGCTGGATGAAAACGGCAATAGAAATCGACTGCTCCCGTTCGGTCGATCGTCATCCTGCCTTCCGCTTTCGGTGGCAGGTCGATATCGAAGCTTTTGTCGCGAGCCGTGGCCGTATGCCGGAATATATCATCATTTCGCCAGACGATCACATCGCCGACATGCAGTTGGGCAGGCGGCGCACTGAATTTCATGCCGGCGATGGTAACTTGATATTCCGCTGCCGAAGCGGCCCCGACGCTCGCCCACAGCAGCGCAAGCAGCAAGGGAAGCCGCAGCGCCTTGATAAGACTGCCCATCGCTGACCTACTTGATCATCGAAGCAAGATGCTCGGCATGCATCTGGTGCTGCTTGAACAGGGTGAGGCCCGTTTCCAGGAGTGACTTGAGCTCCTTATTCTTTGCCGAAGGGATCAGCACCTTGGCGAGCGCATCGTTGACCGACTTGTGATAGGCGACCTCGTTTTCGACATAGGCCTTGTCGAAGGCGGCGCCGTCGAGGCCGTCAAGCGTCTTTAGTTCCTTGCTCGCCTCGGTCGAGAGCGACTGGCTGATCTTGTTGTCCTCAGGCGTCACATTCAGCTTCTTGACGAGGGCAAGCGCCTGATCGTTGACGGCCTTGTGGTCGCGTTCCATGGTCTTGGCGAATTCGATGACTTCGGCATTTTTGCTCTTCTTCAGCGCCTGCTCGGCAGCGGCGACGTCAATCTGCCCCGCCGTATAGGCGATGTGGGCGATTTGAGGGTCGGTCGGCTTGGCATCGGCAGCGATCGAAGCCGTGCCGAGCGAAGCTGCTATGACGGCTGCGCCGAAAATTTGTTTCAACATGGTCTTTCTCCCTTGTGTCGTGCGACATGCCTTCCGCAGCGCTCGCGCGCCTTTGGAAGTGAGCATTGGATGCAGATCGATCGAAAAGGTTCCCGGAAATTTTTACGCAGGGCGACGGGCGTTCATCGGCGTTGGCCGCCGGTGCTTCAGTCTTTGCCGAGGAAGCGTTGAAGGACGATCGCGTGATTGTGGCGCAGGTCTTTCGTCGCGTAGAGAAGCGTTACCGTGAATTTCCCGATATGGCGTTCGAGGTCCTCGACCGCGGACACGTTCTTCTTGAGCTCCTCCCGGTAGCGGCGCTGAAATTCGCTCCATTTGGCGGGATCGTGGCCGAACCATCGGCGCAGCTCCGGGCTCGGCGCGATATCCTTCAGCCAGACATCGACGGCCGCCTCCCGCTTGCTCAGCCCGCGCGGCCACAGCCTGTCGACCAGAATACGCGTGCCGTCCTTATCCTCTTTCGGCTCGTAGATCCGCTTGATGTGCAAGGCCATTTGCTCAGCCGCTATGAATGTATTTCTGAACGAATACGCAGATGCAGGATTTGGTTCCGCTTACGGCCTATGGTTGCAAATTAGTCACACCGGACAGCCTCTGAGCTGTCACAATTGATTTTTCGCGCAAAACTGGTATTGCTCGCTCACCTCTCGCTGATATTTTCCGATTCTTTCAATATTGCCAAAAGGATACCTGATGCGAAAGCTGGCACCGTTGGTCCTTGTCGCAGTTCTTAGTGCATGCGCCCGGCCATCCGATGGCCCCACGGCCGGTGGTTTCTATAATGCCACCTCACCGCATACCAACGAGCGAATCCCGGTCGTGAGATTGTCGGAAGCGCCGATGGCTCCGGTTTCGGCCACGCCGCTAGCCTATGCCGCCACCGATACGGGGCTCAGCAGCATGCGCTCGAGCGGATTTGCCGATACGAGGCTCAGGCGCGGCGACGTCATCGACGTGACCATTCTCGATCCCGGCGAGGATGGGCTTTTCTCTTCGACCCAGAGCAAGACCCTCAATCTCGGCCGGTTCACCGTCGATTCCACCGGCAATGTGACGCTTCCCTTCATCGGCAAGCAGCGGGTGGTGGATTCCTCGACTGAGGCTCTGCAGACGCGCATCGTCACCGGTCTCAAGGGTTCGGCCGTCAATCCACAGGCTGTCGTTACCGTAGTCGACAGACCCTCCAGTGGCTTCACCGTTAATGGCGACGTGCGCTCTGCCGGCCGCTTCCCGCTGACTGCCCGCAAGGAGCGTGTGCTCGATGCGGTCGCACTTGCCGGCGGCGCATCTTCCGCGCCGAGCGCCACGACCCTCACGCTGATGCGCGGCAAGCAGCGCTCCACCGTGCCGCTGCAGCGCGTCATCGACGACAGCAAGCAGAACGTCTACCTGCTGCCGGATGACCAACTCTATGTCGACAAGGATTCACCGACCTTCACCGCCTTCGGCGCCTTCAAGAGTGTCGGCGAGTTCGAATTCGAGCCGGGCAGGCTGACGCTGGCGCAAGCGCTCGGCCGGGCCGGCGGCCTGCTCGACGATCGTGCCGATGCGAGCAATTTCTATGTACTGCGCAACCAGCCGGTCTATACGCAGGTCGCGGCTGCGAATGCCAAGACCGCCGCGCCGGTCGTGGTGAGCGGCAAGCCGGTAATCTACCGCGTCAATATGAAGGACGTTTCCAATCTGGCGCTGATGCAGCGCTTCCAGATGATGGACGGCGATATCATCTACGCAAGCAATGCTAGCCTGGTGGACTTCGCCAAGCTCTTCAACGTCTACCAGAAGAGCGTGCCGACGGCCGCTGCGCCAATTCCTGGTTCCAGCGGCAATTAAGTCTCGACAGAACGTTTCGCTGGGCCGCCGAGCAGACGCAAGGCGGCCTTGGCATTTTGGGGTCGGTCCCGCGGATCCTGTTCGGACAGGTGGATTGCCAACGCTTCCAGCCGCTCGCCACGTTCACTGCAATGGCGCAGCAGCAGGGAGAGCAGCAGCCCGGCTGCATAAAGATCGGATCGCCCGTCCAGCGGATCACCTGCGGTCTGTTCGGGAGATGCGAAATCCGGCCGGCCGGCAAAGGCGAGATCGAATTGGCGATGGCGGCATCCGGCCTCAAGGGCCACGCCGAAATCGGCGATCTTCAAACGGGAAAAATCGCCCTCGGCGAATAGAAGGTTGAGCGGCGACAGGTCGCAATGCACGAAGCCGGCGGCATGGATTGCTCCCAGGCCGGTCAGCACTGAAGTCATGATCGCTGTCACATCGCCAAGGGATAACGGCCTTCGCGGCAAAAGCTCCGCAAGCCGGCTGCCGATCCATTCGATGACCAGGGCAGGGCGTCCGTCGCCAAGACGCAGAACGGTCTGCGTCGCGGCAATATGGGGATGGCGAAGCGCCATGCCGATATCAGCCTCGCGCAACATGAGTTTCCTGAGCACGGGATCGTCCGCATGCTTGGGCCGCGGCACCTTGACGGCGTGCAGCGTTCCGAGATCGCGATGGCGAGCGCGATGCACCTGGCTGAACGCGCCCTCGTGGATTAGTGCTTCGAGCACAAAGCTGTTGGCGACAATCTCGGGATCGGCATTGCTCAGGCGGGCCTCCCCGCGATCGAGTGCATCTCTGACCCGGTCTAGCAGCATTTGCCGGGTTTCGGTCGAATACGGATTGTCCGCGTCGGCGTTCAATGCCTGCCAGAGATGCGAGAAGCGGCGTGCGATCTCCTCGAAATTGGCTTCCGGCGGATCATGCGTCATCGGTGGTCACGTCGATCACAATGGCGCTGAGATTGTCGCGGCAATTGGCGATCAGCCCTTCCTGCACGAGAATGTCGGCCGCCTTTTCGATTTTTGCCGAAAGGAGAATTTCGGCGATGCTGCGCTCCGGGACGGCGCTCGGAAGGGCCGCACTGCAGAGCAGCAGCCGGTCGCCAGCCTGCAATCCGCCGAAGAGGACTTCGGGAACGAGATGCCCGCGCAGGCCGATGGCGCGCGAAAGCGTGCGCCGCAAGCCAATCTCCACATGGTCGCGGGTGAGGCAGCGCATCATGCCGTCCCGCCTTAGATAACAGCGGGCATCGCCGACCCAGAGGAGGGCGCAGCGGTCGTCAAAAGTGGCCAGCGCGACGATGCTGGCGGCCGATGGTTCGCGGTCTTGGGAGTGATGGGCCGACTGAAGCAGGCCGTGGGCACGGCCGAGCTTGCCCTTGACCTCCTGTACCAGAGCTTCGATCGTCTGCTGTTTCGTCGCTTCGGCTAGCACATGAACGGCGATCTTGCCGACCTCGGCCGCAGCGTTGCTATCGCCCACGCCATCGGCGACTGCGAAGAGCGAAGGCGTCTCAGAAACGAGCAGTGCATCGGCATTGACCGTGAGTCGTGTGCCGGGATGCGTGGCGTGGCTGTGCCGGAGAACCAGGGAGTGATGATGTGGTTCGACGATCACAGAGGGCGGTATCGCAGGTGTTTCGGATCGCGGCGGTGGTGAAACCACACTGGAACTCTCGCGCAGCAGCTTCGCGAAATGCGCAGGTTCCGGCGCGCCGCTGACGCCAAACCCCTTGGCCCGTCGTTCGTCCGGGTCGATGTGCCACCAGATCGTGCCTCGGCTGGAGGCTCTGTCCTGCAGCGTCTCGTTTTCCGCGAGATCGGCCGGCCGCAGGCTCCGCAGCCGCTTCAGGCTCGCGGTGAACTGGTTGATGTCGAAGTCGCGATTTGCCGAGCTCTCGGCGATCGCCTCGGTTGCGGTGAACCATGTGTCGTCGAGGTAGAGTTGACGAGGATGTTCGGAAAAGCCGTGAAGCTGGGCGGCGATGACGAGGGGAAAGCTGCGGCCGACCCGGTCGAGGCTCGGCAGCAGGACGCCGGCAACGGTCGACGATCCCCATAGGCCGCGCTCGACGATAAAACGCCATGCCGGCATGAGGCGGAAACGGCGTTCCCATTCCTCGCCGAGTTCCTGATGCGCTGCCTGCATCCCGGCCTGCAGCCAGGTATCGAGCGCCGATTGCAGGCTGCGGCCGAGCCCCATCGAAACGAAATCGCCATGGCTCGGCAGCTTGCCGTAGAAGCCGATCCTGTCGGCCCCGGTCGGGTTTCGCTCGAGGGTGGCGCGCTCGTTCATATCGGTTCGATCAGAATTGCACCGGACAGGAGAAGGCGCCGAGCGCCTCCAGCCGGAATGGATTGAGCACAGAACCGAATTGCACGTCGAACTCGGCCGCCTGGCCGTCCTGCTGAAATTTTGCCCGGAAGAGATCGTCGCTCTGTACGGTGACATTGGCATCGTCGAACAGCCGGAAGGGCGACCAGTCGCCATTCTCCGTCAAGGCCTGCTGCCAGCCGCCCGGCTGGAAGGCGATCCGCGAAGCGTTGCTGGCTTCCGTCGACGGCCAGGTGATCGATTTCGACTGGATCGGCCCATGGAAATAGACCACCCGTTCGCCCTCGATCTCCAGCATCACGGCGCTCGCCGCATCGCTCAGCGATACCGGCTTGACGTTGATCGTGATCGACGGGTTCTTGCTGCCGGCCGGGAAGAAGGCGCGGTTGATCTTGTCGGCATTCTCGAATTGTGCGATCGCCGCGCTCGGAATACTCGCCGCGCCGAAGGTGCCCTTCCAGCCCCATGGCGAGGCGCTGGTATCGACGAAGGCTTCGAGCTTTTCCTTGAAAAAGGTCTTGAACAGGCCTTCCGGCCCGAACAGCCTGACGAAGTCGCTCATCGCCACGTCGCGGGCCGAACTCCGGTCGAAAGGATAACGGCCGGTAACGACATTCGAGCAGAAGCCGGAGCCTTCCGCGGCCCAGGCGCCGCTGATGCGAGAGCGGGCGGATTTGACCGCCAGCGATCCGACATCCGCAGCCAGCCCCGCCATCCAGCTATCCACCGGCGCGGGCAGCTTGCGGGCCTGCTGCAATAGATCCTGATTGGCGTCGGTGAGCTGGCTGTCAACGTCGAACACTTTCGCCACTTCGGCGGTGGAGGTCGTCGCCCGCGAAAGCTGCTCCTGCACCCTCTGCAGGATCGGCTCGAGCTGGCCGATCTCCGATCGCGGCGCATCTTTCTGTTGGTCGGCAAGCGGAGACTGTCCGGCCGATGCCTTCAACGCGTCGCGCAGACGCCCGAAGGGATCGGGCGCATTCGCCGCACTGGCAAGCGCCGTGGTCGACTCGGCCAAGGTGTCGCCGGCAGCCGAGGCGATTTCGGCGCCGGGTCCGCGCAGATCGGTGGCAGCGGTGATCGATTTCGCGATCGTCTCGACTGGACCGGGTTTGCCGGCCAGGATGCGGGTGGTTTCCGCCGCATCGCTGATCGTCTGCGAGGGTTTCACCCTGATATCGTCGAGCAGCGTCGACCAGCGCTGTTCGAAATTGTCGAAGTAGAGCTGAAGTGTGGCCTGGGCGACCGTATCGACCGTCACACCGGCGGGATTGGGATCGCCCCGGACCCATTGCTCGTCGAGCGCCTCGCGCGCAGCGTCGCTAATCTCTGGCAGAACGACGGTGCGATAGCCGATCGCCGAGAAGAGGCCGGGAATGCTTTCACCAAGCGACGTCTTTGAGCTGCGCTCGAACGCCTGTTCGCCGAGCGGCCCGAGCGCGCCGGCCGGGCTCCAGCCGGGAATGGCGCGGGATGCGCGGTATTCCGCCAGGATATCATAGGCGCGGCTGGCGATATTCTGCGAGCGAATGATCTCACGCGCCTTGGCGATCAGCGCCTTGTCGAGCTCGATCGGCGGCAGCGGGCCGCGCGCCATGGCTTCGGCATGGGCGATCAGCGCCTGCCGGGCGACGGCCCTACCTTCGTCGGGATAGAGCCTGGTGAACATGTCCTCCGCCTCAAGCGAGGCAAAATCCGCATTCACGGGGCCGAGCCCGCCGAGCATGCCGTAGAGCTTCAGCGCATCGAAGGTCCGGGTGACGTCGGTGGTTTCGGTCATGTCCTGCTGAAGCTGCACCAGCATGCGCGGCAGAAGCAGCGTGTTCAACGCCCGCTGATAGGCCTCGCGCTGGCGGCTTGCGACCTTGCTCTCCTGGTCGAGGCCGAGGCTCACCGGCCAGACACGGGCCTTGGAAAAATCGGTGGTGACGGAGGCGAGGTTATCGAGCGCCGGCAGGATGCGCAGAAAATCCGCATCCGAGACATCGCGAACCGGCACGCCGCGCACCAGCTGCTCATAGGCGTCAATGCGTCTTTCCGCGCCGGCGAGCGCCGTAGTGTTCTGGAAATAGGTGGCCGTCCAACTTGTGAGAACAACGGCCAGCAGCAGCACCGCGCTCGCATAGGCGGCACGACGGAAGAGGAGCTGCCGGCCGGAAAGCCGCTTGTCGCGGGCAACCAGCGAGGCCTCGTCGAAAATTACCTCCTTGAAGAGGCGCGAGAGGAAATAGCTGCGTCGCATGCGAGGGGCGGCGGCTGCTGCCTCCTCCCTCTGGGTGCCGGAGGCGAAATAGATGCCGCGCAGCAGCGGCGCCTCCACCAGTTTCGAACCCGAGCACAGTTCGGTTACGACCTCCTGCAGGCGCTCTTTCAAAGAAACGAGCTCGGCCGGGAAACGGAAGATGCGGCCGCGCAGCTCCGGATTGGGCTCCTGCTGCAGGCGCTCGATCAGCATGGCGTCGACGCGCTGCTGAAGGAGGGTGAATTCCTCCATGAAACGATCGGGCAGGTTGGCCGCCTTGTAACTCTCGTCGAGCCCGAAGGTCGTGCCCCAGACCTGTTCTCGGTCGCTTTTGTTGAAACCGTCGAAGAACTCGACAAAGCCGGTCAGGAGGTCGGCCTTGGTCAGCAGGAGATAAACAGGGACGCGCGCATGCAGGAGTTCGTCGAGTTCGGACAGCCGCTGGCGGATCGCGCGGATCTCCTCGCGCTGTGCCTCGGCATCGCGCGTCAGCAGATCGCCGATCGACAGCGTCACCAGTGCGCCGTTGATCGGCTGCGAGCGGCGGTACTTGCGCAAGAGGCCGAGAAAACCTTCCCAGCCGGCTTTGGCGGTGCCGTTCAAATCGTCCTGCGTCGTGTAGCGGCCGGCGGTATCGATGAGGATGGCCTCGTCGGTGAACCACCAATTACAGTTGCGCGTGCCGCCGATGCCCTGCACCGAATTGCTGCCGAGCGCGTCGCCGAGCGGGAATTTGAGCCCGGAATTGCTCAGCGCCGTCGTCTTGCCGGAGCCGGGCGCGCCGAAGATGACGTACCAAGGCAGCTCGTAGATATAGCCGAAGCGCTTCTTGGTGATGCGGCGCAGCAGCTGTAGCGCTTCCTTGAGCCGGCTATGGATCTCGCCGACCTCCGCCTGCTGGCTGGCCGCCGCTTCGGCTTCCGCGTCCCGCTCTATCCCTTCGACGAGCCGCTTGTCGCGGCGCCGGTCGCGGATCACCGTGAAGAGGAGGTAGGCAAGCCAGGCGGCAATGATGACGCCGATCAGCGTCAGCCGCGTCGAGGCGCTCGTCAGGGGCTTGAAGTCGCCGTAGGCGGCGAGATAACCGTAGAACCAGATGACGACGCAAATTGCCGCCACCCAGATGATCGAGATGAAGCGGCGACCGAGGAGCCCGGCATAAGCCTCCACATAAGAACGCAGCGTATAGAAATAGCCCAAGGGGTTCATCGCGTAGCGCCTCCTGCTGCGGGCGCCGTTTCATTGGGGTTATCGGTCTCGATCGGCGACGTCTTGAAGCCGACGTCGCTCAACCGTTCGCCCGGATCGGTCAGCACCAGGATCTCGGTACGGCGGTTCATCTCTCGGCCTTCCGGCGTGTCGTTGCCGGCGATCGGATCGCTGTCGGCACGCCCTTCGGTCAGGATCGCGCCCGGCCCGGCGAAGGCGCTCAATATGTCGCCGACCGCCTTGGCGCGGGCTTCCGACAGGTGCCAGTTGGAGGGGAACTGGATGGTACGGATCGGCACATTGTCGGTATAGCCCACGACGACGGCGCGGAATTTCTCGGCGGCGAGTGCGCCGCCGATCCGCTGCAGAAGATCGTAGAACTTCTCGCTGACCTCGGCGCTGCCGGTGGAAAACAGGCCGGAATTACTGATGCGCACCAGGAGCCTGCCGTTCGAATCCGAGAGCGTGACCAGCTTCTTCTCGACCTCCGGCTGGAGGAAGGCGAACAGGTTGTCGAGCCGGCTTGGCGGTTTCACCTGCGGCGGTGGAGGCGGCGGCGGGGTTTCGGCGACGACGACGGGCGGCGATGCGCGCGGCGGCTCCGGAATCTTGACCAGCACACTCGGTGTCTCACGCGGCGGCAGCTTGGCGAGGCGCTCGAAGGTGCCATCGGAGGCGCGATTGAGCGAGAGCGTGAAGAAGAGATAGCCGAACGCCAGGATCAGCGTCAGGACGGAAAGAAGCGTCCAGAGCGCGGCGGCGGTGCGCAGCGGCTGGTGCCGGGCCGAAATCCCCTTCCAATGTGGGGAAAGCTCCCGTTCGAAGACGCCGTATTGGCCAAGCAATGTCTTGTAAAGACCGTCGCGGATCCGGGCGAGTTCCAGCCCGCCGCGCGCGGAAACGCGGGTGCGGCCCTCGAAGGCAAGCGACAGGCAGAGATAGATGAGGAGCAGCAGGTCCTTGTTGGCGCCGGGGCTCTGGTGGAAATGGTCGAGCAGATCGAACACCCGCTCGCCGCCGGTGACGTCCATATGGAAGGTGGAGACGAGGCCGGAGCGGGCCCAGCCGGCGCGCACACCCCACGCTTTGCTGAGCACGACATCGTCGACCGTGGCGCAGACGACATAATGGGCGGCGCGCGCCCGTTCGGGGCTGATGCGAGCGCTCGCCAGATCCCGCTCGTAGCGGCCGACGGCTGCGATCGCCACCGCGCGCAGTTCATCGATGTCAGGCTGCTCTTCCGCATAGCGCAGACCATGGGCAAGATTGAGCAGCGGTGCTGCCGAGCGCACCACGGTCGGCACGTCTTCGGCACCGAAGCGGAAATCCTTGACGAGCGTTTCGACCGATGCGCCGCCGTTGATGGACGATCCCGACGAGCCCTTTTCGCCTTCCGGAAAATCGAGAACGTCGTCCAGCATCTCCGCCATCTTGCGCGCGGATTGCTTTTTCTTCATGCCATCCTCGGTGAGTTCGACGATGGTCGGCAGGTTCTGCCAGGAAGCGGGTTCGTTCTTCATTCTCTCAGGGCCCACAGTTCTATTTCGAGCCCGGGGAAATCGCCGGCGAGATGCACGGCGATGGCGCCCGAAGTGTCGAGTTGTTTCCAGAGCGGGTTTTTGGTGTCGAGTTCGAAATAGATGGTGCCGGAGCGATAGGGGAGCTGGCGCGGCAGCACGGGCAGCGGCCGCACGGGAATGCCCGGCAGCGCCACGTTGACGAGATCGGCGATACGTTCGACCGGGCCGACCTTGATCTGCGCCGGCAGTTTGCGGCGCACGTCCTCGGCCGGCATCTCGGCACGGACCGCCAGGACGAAGCCGGCATCGCGAAGCAGCGAACGGTCGTTGATCGTGCCGATCCTGACCCCATGCCGGCGTTCGGCAAGTTCGATCGCCACGGCCGCCTGTTCGAGCACGGAGGAAAGCGAGGCTCTGAGATCGTCGAAGACGGCAGCAAACGTTGCCTTCAGGTCGTCATGGCGATAGGGCGGGAAATCGCTGGCGCGCTTGCGGTCGGTGGTGAAGGTAGCGAGTTCGCCGGCAAGCTGGATGCAGTTCTCGTAAAAGACGATGGGGTGGACGCGCGTCGCATTGGCCGAAATATGTTTCAGCATTGGATCGGCTCGGTTGAGGATCTGCAGCAGCAGGTAGTCGCCGACCTCCGCCGTTCCTCGAATGGTGGGGTCACCGATCCGTTCGGCGATTGCCTCGGCGCGGTGGCGCACGATTCCGAGAAGCTCGGTGATCAGCTCGTTCAGCCGGCCCGCGGCCGTGCAGTTGAGGCTCGGCAAGATATAATCCGGATCGAGGATCACGGCCCGGTCGGAGCGCACCTCGATGATGCGGGCAAGCCCAATGAGTTCATAGCCGGCAAGCTCGTCGCCGGTGCGGAGATAACGCAGGCTGAGGCGGCCGACATCGATCGGCGCCATGAAATCGGTCTCGACATTAGCATCGGGCGCTTCATAGGGCGAAGCGACGAGCCGGACGCTGTTGCGCTGAGCACCGCCGTTCAGCGCCACATCGGCCTTGCCCGGCTGCCGGGCGGGAAGGGCGAGATAGACGACCGCATTCTTGGTGTTCTCGTCGAGATCGAGCGGTGGCGGCAGATCGGCATCGAGCGGGGCCTCGAACGGTGTGCCGTCGGGCAGGACGCCGCGCAGGTTCGACAGCGCGAATTGGCCGATCGCCAGCGCGCCGCGGTCGATGCCGATTTCCGATATTCCCCAAGGATAGGGCGCAAGGCTGTGCGTGGCGGTGCGCACGAGCCGCTCGGTCCAGCGGTCCGCCTGCTGAAAATGCTGCACGCGAAGGAACATGCCTTCGCTCCAGGCCACCCGGTTCTCATTCCTCATGATGCGCGTCGTTTCCTTCCTGCCTGTCCTGCGGACGAGGCCCTGCGTTCCTGCCATTCATCGCGCCGGTCATGGCGTCGCGGAAAAAGTCCTGGATCGACAGGCTCTTGCCGTCTTTTTCAAATTGCGTCCGATAGGCCCGCCAGTAATTCCGGTCACGGCGCCAGGCACCCGTCTCGACACGCGCTTCCAGGCTGCGCGGCTCCAACTGGCCCGCCGCCTGAACGAAGGCTTCGAGGGCGGAGTTGAGCTTGAGCTGTTGCCCGAGCAGCGCCTCGATACGGGCAAGCAGCGCCTCCTCCCTGCTGCCGGCCAGAAAATCCGGCTGGCTGTCGGAGGACGGCGCACTCATTTCGAAAACGGCATAACTGTTCTCGACAACCTCCTCGAGCCGGCCGAGCAGCGGCTCCAGGCGGTCCGCAAAGGCTTCCTGCCGGCCGATTATCAGCGTCGGAAATTCCTCGGGCTCTGGCTGGTGATCGTTATCGTTGACGATCTCGATCACCGCTGCGGCCCGGCGCTGGGCGATCGGGACGGCGACATGGGTGGCGGAACCATGTTCCAGGTGGCTGCCGTACTCGGTCTCCTCCGCATTCCAGTCTGCCGGCAGAAGCTGGGTGGCCGTGCGGATCTCCGGAGGACCGCTCCAGCCGATCTCGACATTGCGGGATGAGGCCGTCCCCTTTTTGCCGCCCGGTTCAGGAAGGGTCCAGTCATCGGCCGCGCGCTCGCCGAGAATGCCGCTGGCTGTGCGGCCGCCCGGAGCGATATCGGCCAGAAGCGCGGAAATGGTCAGCGGCTCGTCGCTCAGCACCAGGCCGGCATCCGGATCCTCGACCTCGCGGTCGCTCTCTCCTGAGATGTGGACGGAAAAGGTTAGTCCGCCGATCTCCAGCCGCGACCTGTCGGAAAGCCTGGCGATCTGGCCCTCATGCACGGTGACGCCATCGACCCGGGAGCCGTTTGCGCTCTGGTCGCGCAGCAGGAAACCCTCGCGGTCGCGCTCGATGATGCAATGGAGCTTGGAGATCGAGCGCCGGTCCTCCGGCAGCTGCCAGTCGCAATCGGGCGCCCGGCCGAGCGTGCGCCGGCCGCGCTCGAAGAACCATTTCGGCCGCGTGGCCGTCGTATCGCTGGTGATCTCTCTCAGTTCGAGCCGCATTCTCGCCTCCTCACCGCATCTCGGCCAGCAGGCGCTCGACGATCACCGCGTCGCCGCTGTCCTCTGCCGCCGGCGCGACCCTCGCCCAGCTGTTCCAACCCAGGCGCGGCGGATCGCCGGCCTGTCCGAGCTGGCAGAAGGGAACGTCCTCCTTCTTCAGGATGACCTGAATGTCGAAGTCGAGTGCTGCGCCGACATAGAGGCGCGCCAGGGCGAAGAGCTCGGTGATGGCCCGCCCGCCGGGCGCAAGTTGGAAATAGTCGGCATAGCCGAGCGGCCCGATGACGATGCGAAAGCCGCCGCTGAAATCGTGGATCGCTGCACCTGCCGTCGCATTGACACCGAGTTGCACGCCCTGCGGCTGGCCCATCCGGCTGCGATCCTCCATCGGGATGGTCAGCCAGCGGCCGCGGAACAATTCGATTTCCACCGGCAGGCCGCTGAATTCGGTCAGCATGGCACGGAGATTGACGGCATTGCGGTTGCGGGCGGCGAAGAAGCCGGAAAAACGCAGAACCAGCTCCTCGTCGACGCCGCTCTTTTCGACGAGACGCTTGGTGCCGAAGCCGGTGAGCGACAGCAGCGTGGTGACGAAAGCGTTGCTTGCCCAACTGCCGCCCCAGCGCAGCCGCCGGGCGATGCGGTATTTCTCGCAGGCATCAGTGAAGAGTTCCGCCATCCGCGCGCCGAAGAGATCGAAGAAACCGGCGAGCGCCCGCGACCGGTTGCGCTCCTCGCGCATGATAAGTTCGTTATAGGCCGAGGGCATGGAGCCGAGCGCGCCGACGAGGCCGGCAAGCGCGCTGCGGACGGTGGGGCGGCCGGCCTTGCGGCTGTATCCGCTGACCGCAAGCGGCGCCGGCGAGACGCCGACATGGGAGGCGACATCGAGCCGTCCTTCGCCGACCGACGTCTGGGCGACGCGAAAAGCCGTCACCGGCTCGAATCGGCCGGGGTCGCGTTCGAGCAGATCGACAAGAGCGTCTGGCTTAGGGGCGGTCGAAAGATCCATGGTTGGCTGGCGGTCCTTCCTTAAAGAAGCGGGCGTTCGGCGGCGCGTGCCGGCCATTGGGCGATCGGCCTCGACTGCCCCTTCATGCCGATGGTGAGCCGGGTGAAACTGTTCACCGAGGTGTAAAGGCTGAAGAAACGGTCGAGCAGGCTCCCGAACAGGAAGGCCGAGGGCCGGTCGATGGCGGCCGGATCGAATTCCAGCGCGATCTCGGTGCCGGGCACCATGCCGCCGCTGCCGAGACGGGCGATCGAATTGGCTGCCTTGATCGCAACGAGCGCATCGACGAACTGTTTGGTCTCGGGGCTGTCCCGGAAGGCATAGAGCGACAGGATATCCTTCAGCGCCGCGCCGCCATTGTCGAAGAGCGACAGGTGGTTGAGGACGAGATGCGAGATCAGCCGCCAGTTCCGGCCCTCCTGATCACTCATTCGGACCGATGGCGTCGGCGGAATCAGCGCCTCGACGCCTGCCACCGCCTCATGGCCGGAGGCGAGTTGCAGGAAGGGATGGCCGCCGCCGAAAGGAAGCTGTTCCGGCAGGTCGCGGTTGAGGCAGAGCGTATCGACGCTTGCGACCGCATCGACGGGACCGGCGGAACGGCGATGCCGGTCGACGAAGGCAATGTCCATGTCGCTCGTCCCGGTGTCTTCGTCGAAACGCCGATTGGCCTGCCAGTAGGTCGGGCTCGCGCCCGCCCGCTGCGACCGTCCGAAGAAAGGCTGGCAGAATTCCTCCTGGCCGCGCGATCCGGTCAGCAGCACCCGGTCGATCGAATAGATCTCGCGGGTCTTCTGGCGCCGCGCATCGGGCAGGAGACGGTATTCCGTGCGGGTGCCGTCGATGGCGATCGGCTCGCAGAGCTGGCGAAAGAGGTTGACGACAGGCGTCGCATGGAGCGCGAAGTCGCGGACCGACACTGCCCGTTCCAGCTTGGCGTCACTTTCACCGAGATAGATGAAGAGCTCCAGCGTCTCGCCCGTCCAAGCATCGAGCCCATCGATGTCGAGAAAGAGAAACTTCCGCGGTAGGGCGAAGAACTCGGTCAGCAATCGGTAGCCGGTAAAGCTCGGTGCCGGATAGGGCAGCATCGCCTCTTCCGGCTCGAAGCCGACGGGCTTGAGATTCCTGGCCGGCAGGAAGACCGGCGAGCGGTCGTCGGCATGTTTGGCAAGCGCGATGCCGAGCGTGTGATTGGCAAGCAGTTCGTAGATCGCCACCGCCTGCTGCCAGGGGGAGGGAATATGCAACCGCAGCCGGCTTACGCCGAGACTGCCGAGCGGCTTGCGGGCATCGAGCGAACGAATGGAAAGCCTGAGGCAGCCGGCAATGCCGGCATAGGGCGAAAGCGGCGCGTTGATCGGCTGGCCGGAAAGGCTGGCGCCGGTGATTTCGATCGGCGCCATCTCCACGTCCTGCGTAGTGCGGAAGCGGCAGGCTTCCCCGCCCACCGGCTCGGCCAGGATTTCCGTATGACGCGGCACGGTCTGGACCGAGGCGAGCGTATCGCTCGGCCGGAACTTGACGATGCTCATTGAGGGCAGCGGCGCGAGATAATGGGGGTAGAGCGTTTCCAGCAGGCCATCGGTGAGCTCAGGAAACTCGTCGTCCAGCTTCTGGCGGACGCGGGCGGCCGAATAGGCGAAACTCTGGATCAGACGCTCCACATGCGGGTCGTCGGCGACGTCGCCGGTCATGCGCAGGCGGCCGGCGATCTTCGGGAAGGCGTCGGCAAAGCGCGCGGCCCGGCGGCGCAGCGCCAGCAATTCCTCATTGTAGCGGTGCAGGAAGCCTTCAGCCATTGCCGGCCTCCACGAGGAAGCGCTGGGTCGACGGATCGATGGTCGATTCGAAGCTGATCGGCGGCATGCCTTCATCCAGGCGGAAACTCGCGTGGATGCGCAGGCGCAACGCCCGCTCGGTCATCGTCCGGCTTTTCAGGATCGTCACCCTGACATCGGAAAGCCGCGTCTCGAAAAGCGCGATCCTCCGCTCGATCGTGGCCGCCAGCTTCAGCTTCGCTTCCTCGGTCATCAGATTGGCCGAAACGACGCCATCGACGCCATAGCTCACCAGCGCATCCTTCAGTTCGGCAAGTGCGGCCGGCGGCGTGGCCGGGCAGTGCCGCGTGTTGAGCAGTGCTTCGAGATCGCGGCGGATCGCTTCTCTGACGTCGCGAACCTGGTCGACGAAGCTCATCGGCGGATCGGCGGCGCGATCCGGAGCCTCGTCGATCAGCCTGTCGAGGATCGAGCGGGCAAGGACGCGGTCGCGTTGCCGGTAGCGTTCGAGCGGATCAACCATTCGCGGCCTGCCTGCCGGAGGAGCTTGCCGGCACGATCTCCAGCTCCTGGGTATCGTGGAAGGAGACGAGGTCATCGCCGGCGAGGAAACAGCGCTGGCCGCGGCCGGTGGTGATGCCGGTGGCTTCCTCGATCCACTCGGTCTCGCGGCCGAGCCTGAGCGTCGCATCCTCGCCGGTGCCATGATAGACCGCCGGCAGAAGCACCGATGCGGCTGCGCCGTCGATCAGGGACAGTTCGGCGCGACGGAAGGCGAGATCCCGCGGCCGGGCAATCGGCTCGATCGACAGGGCTGCGATCTTGGCGAAGTCGATCCACAGATAGGCGCCGCCGGTCATGATGACTTCGAGAGCGTGGGGCGTGCGGTCGTCGAGGTCGCGGAAATCGGAGACCGCCTTGCCGTTCCAGATCAGCGGTCGCTCGCCCCTCACGGTTTCGAGTGCTTCGAGCGTTGTTCTCGTGTCATCCGCATTGCCGTCGCGATGGGTGATCCCGAGGCGGACGGCGAGCTTGTCGAGTTCGCTCGGCCCCTGTGGGAATTCCGGCATGGCGCCGCTTGCAAACCAGGCGTCGCGCGCTGCCATCGCCCGAAGCTCGTTGCGCAGCAAAGCAAAGCCCATCGTCGCGTCGGGAGAGAGGGTGGCCGCGAGGCTGCACTGATTGTCGGCGCGCTCATAGTCGCCTGATAGCACCAGAAGATCGATATAGAGATGCCGTGCTTCCTGATCAGAGGGTTTGGCCTTCAGATGCGCCTTGACCCCCTCGAGGGCGTCTTCAAGGGCATTGTCGCTGAGCGATTGGGCGATGTTGGCGGAAAGCGTCATGCGGACATCCTCTCGGGCATGGTGACGGGGCGGCTCAGGATCTGGCCCGTGGTTGCGGTCTCGGCGACGAGATGGAAGCTCGTGGCAACGTCATCGAGCTGGAAATGCGGCTGCAGGCGGACCGTACAGGAGAAGCTGCCGGGCTTGCCCGGAATTTCGGCGACGCTGATGCCGGCGGAGCGCAGTGGAAAGCGCGTGCGCAGCGCAATGTCGGCATCGTCATTGCCAAGCGTATAGGCGGTTAGCCAGTCCGCCAGCCTGCGCTCGATCGAGATCGCATCGGAAAGCTGGCCGATTTCGTCGCGCATGATGACCTTGAGATAATGGGCGAAGCGCGACGCACAGAGCACATATTGAAGCATGGCGGCGAGCCGCGCATTCTGGCGTGCATGCTCGTTGGAGTAGTGCGGCGGCGCATGAAGCGATTGGTTGGAATTGAAGATCGCCGAAGAGGAGAGATAGGTGGTCGCGGCCGGGATGATGCCGAGCTCGCAGAGCTGCTGCTCCTGGCTGCTGGTCAGATGGACTTCCACCGGCGCCTGGGCTGACAGGCCGTTACTCTCAGTGCCGAAATCATAAGGCGGCAATTCGGCCGCGCTTAGCAGGCCGCCATCGACGGCATCCTGTGTGACGCCGCGGATATCGGCGAACCAGCCGGAGGTGATGAAATTGCGGACGACGACCGTCGAAAAGGCGAAAGCAGCATTGCCCCAGAGCAGCGAACTGCCGTCGCTGGCAATGCTTTCGCGGAAGGGAAAGCCGTCGTTGCGATTGCGCGCATGCGGCTCGAGCGGCGAACGCATCAGGATGCGCGGGGCGACAAGCCCGAGGAAGCGCGAATCCTCACGGGCACGAAGGCCGTTCCAGCGGGTACGGTCCGCCTCGGTGGCAAGCCAGGAAAAGTCGTTGACCCGGTTCAGCTCGTGAAAATCCTCAAGCCCGATCGCAGCCGGCGCGGCACCAGCGACGAAGGGGCAGAAGGCGGCGGCCGCCACCATGCCGATCTGCGACAGCGTGCTGACAGGATCGCCGTCGGCGGGATCGCGCGGAGAAAGATGATAGTCGCCGACCAGCAGGCCGAAGGGTTCGCCGCCCGGCATGCCGAACTCGCGGCTGTAGATCAGTTCAAACAGGTGGCTCTGATCGAAATCGCTGGCCCGCTCCATGCTGCGCGCAAGTTCGCGCCAGCTGATGCTGAGCAGCTTGACCTTCACCTCGCTGCTGCGGCTTGCCTCGCGCACGAGCATGGCGAGGCCACGCCATCTCGCCTCCATCGCCTGGAAATCGGGATGGTGGAGGATGGCGTTGACTTGCCTGTTCAGCGCCTCGTCGATCAGCGTAATCAGCTGATCCGCCCGGCGCCGCCATTCAGTGCTGGAACCCATCGTCGACCTGACCAAATGTTTCAGATGTAAGCACCGGTGCGCGGCAGAAATTTCGCCACGCACCAGCCCTGGTTTCGTCAGTTCTTCGACGGAATCCTGGCGACCATGCGCAACGAGGTGGTCAATTCTTCCATCTGCAGCCACGGACGCATCCAGGCGACGGCGTTGTAGGCGCCCGGCCTGCCAGGGATTTCCTGCACGGTGACTTTCGCCTCGCGCAGCGGATATTTCGCCCGCGATTCCTCGCCGGCATCGTCATTGGCGTTGACATAGTTGGAGATCCAGCGATTGAGCCAGGCCTCGCAATCTTCCGCCTCCATGAAGGAGCCGATCTTGTCGCGGCCCATCACCTTGAGGTAATGCGCAAAGCGCGAGGTCGCCATCATATAGGGCAGGCGGGCGGAAACGGCCGCATTGGCGGTTGCCTCGGGCCGGTCGTAGAGCTTCGGCCTGTGCGCGGTCTGCGCCCCGAAGAACACGGCATAGTCGGTATTTTTGTAGTGGCAGAGCGGAAGGAAGCCGAGCTTGCCGAGTTCGGCATCGCGGCGATCGGTGATGCCGACCTCCGTCGGGCACTTCAGGTCCAGATCGCCGTCGTCGCTGGAGAAGATGTGCATCGGCAGGCCTTCGACCTTGCCGCCGTTCTCCGCGCCGCGAATGGCGGTGCACCAGCCGTTCTTGGCGAAGGCTTCGGTCAGCCGAGTGCCCATCACATAGGCGGCGTTCATCCAGCAATAGGAGCCGTGCGGCAGCTCGCCGCTCTTGGAGCCGCCGGTTTCGTCGAAGTTGAATTCCTCGATCGGGCTGGTCTTCGGGCCGTAGGGCATGCGGGCCAGCACGCGCGGCATGGCGAGCGTCACGAAGCGGGAATCATCGCTCTCGCGCAGGCTCCGCCACTTGGCGTATTCGACGGTCTCGAAGATCTTTTCGAGATCGCGGGGTTTTGCCAGCCCGCGGAAATCTTCAAAGCCGAACATGCGGGGGCTGGCAGCGGAGATGAACGGGGCGAAAGCAGCAGCGGCGATCATCGAAACGCCCTGCAGAAGCTGGACGTCATCGAAGGAATTGTCGAATTCGTAATCGCCGATCAGTGCACCCATCGGTTCGCCGCCAGGCGTGCCGAATTCGTCTTCATAGACCGACTTGAAAAGTCTGGACTGATCGAATTCCACCGCTTTTGCCAGATCCTTGGCGACATCGCGCTTGGATGCGTTGAGCACGCGGATCTTCAGATTGGCGCTGGTCTCGCTATTCTTGACGAGATAGTTCAAGCCGCGCCAGGCGCCTTCGAGCTTGGTGAACTCCGGCGACTGCATGATTGCCGCGAGCTGGCTTGAGATCGCCTTGTCGATCTCGGCAATGGCATTGTTCAGGGTGATCGTCAGATTGCGATCATAGGTGACGGTGCCCTTCAGGGCCTGGTCGGTGAGGGTGCGCAGAAGATCCTGCGCACGGTCGGGCTCGGTCTGGCGGGTTGCCGCAACGACCTTGGAGAGCAGGTCCTCATCAGGAGCGAACCCGGCCTCTTCCTTTGTCTGCAATTGCGTTTCAGCAGTCATCAATCGATCCTTTTTTGCGAAAGCGGCGACCCTTTGGGGATTGAGGGGTTTCCTTCGAAAGGGGCCGCTGCCGGACAACGATTCTTCATGAATTCACGCGGGCCGCGTTCGGCCGGCGAACCCAAACACTCAGTTCAACGCGTCCTTCGCCGCTTCGGCTTTGCCGCCGCCAAGTTCCGCCACTAGCTGCGAGAGATCGGCCTTGTTCTGCAGGATGTCTTCCAGCAGGCGCTCGAGTTCTTCGGAGCGGTCCGCCTTGCTCATCAGATCGCGCAGCTGGTTGCGGGCGTTGAGTAGGGCCTTCAGCGCCGGCACCTGATCGACGACCGCGCCGGGTTCGAAATCGGCCATGCTTTCGAATTTCAGCGAAACCGGAAGCTCGGTTCCGCTTTTCTCAAGCGTGTTCTCGACCGACAGGGTGAGGCCCGGCGTCATGCGCCGCATGACGTCGTCGAAGTTGTCGCGGTCGATCTGCACGAATTTGCGCTCGCCGAAAGCCTTGAGCGGCTGCGTGGGATTGCCGGAGAAATCGCCGAGCACGCCGACGACGAAAGGCAGCTCCTTCACCACCATCGCGCCTTCGGTTTCCACTTCATATTTGATATGGACCCGCGGCTTGCGAACCCGTTCCAGTTTCTCATGCACACTTGCCATCGAGATTCTCCTTCTCATCGGCGGGTTGCGAATTGAGATGCTTCGGCGTTCGGCCGGAAAGCCCGGCCGCGCGCCGCTAGCCTCCCTTGTCGGTGACGGGCTGAATGCCGGCTGCCGTCAGCACGGCATTGCGTGTGTGCTGTTCGGGCAGGAGCTCGGCAAGAAGCTCGGAGAAATCCATGCGGCCGCGACGCACCAGCGTCTCGATCGACATGGAGATCGGTGAATGGGGCTCCGTGCGGCGGAAATAGCGCGCAACCGCGATCAGAAGTTCGAAGGCCTCTTCGCGCGAACGGATCGTCTCAGCGCCGGCAGGCCGCATGCGAATGGCCTCCGCGCCGTCGGTCTCGCCTGCCGGCGATGGCTGCAGCCCCTGCGATACAGGCGCTTCGGACGCGGTTGCGGAGGCTTCGATGCCGGCGAGTAACCGGATTGCAGTCGCGGCCTCTTGCAAAACATTGCGTGTATTCGAACTCGGCGGCGCCTGGTCGCCGCAGTGTTGGTCAAGTATTTCGACCATGCGGTCGAAAGCGGCGATGCACTCGGTCAGCACGCCGAGATAGGCTGACATTTGCGCGACACCGGCTTCTGCGGCCGCCTGCTGCAATTCTTCGCGCCGTTCGGCCTCGTTCGGCCGCTGCGAAAGCTGAAAATCCCAAAGCGAATGATGAGCGAACTTCCCGTCCGGGATCAACGATGTCAAACGAATAGCCTGGATCAGAGTTCCCTCGCCGCCGACACCGTTGAGGCCCGCGAAAGGTGCGAACCGTTCCTCGAAATCGCCGTCCCCGATTGAATGCAAGGCGTCGAACTGCTGGTCTAAAAGCGACACGGTTGCGACGTAAACATCTCGCAATCCTGAGAAGCCGCGCAACCGCAGCTGCGCCTCTGCTAACCAGGCCAATACTTCGATATCCTTGCTACGGGAAGAAAGGATTTGCAATCCAAGATTGTTAACATCGTGCCAGGCAGGTGCAATCCCAATAACATCACCCGGGGAAATACTACGTTCGGCTGTACGGGCAGCGTTTCTCGCGTCCTTAATTCTATAGTATATTTCACGAGACAAAGTATTGATTCGCACATTTTCTCCGCACGGTCGATCATTTCCAAATGTATCTGTAATCTCGTGGACGTTCACGCGGTTAAATACATCAAAAATCAGAGCATACTGCAGAGAGACGGCATTTTGGTCGGCCTGTATTGGCTTGTCAACCATCTCCGGATGATGACGAATTTATGACGACTTTCGATATGCTCATTTTTCAAAATAGAGTAGTTTTTCTTCTGGACAAGGGTTTATGAGCGCCCTAGTTGTTCTTTGCGTCTGGAAAGCGCGCTGAATTTCGACATAAAAACAGGACTTGCGAATGTCCCATATCGATCTCAATCGTATGATAAGAACGCTTGAGCCCAATTTACGTGTCGGTCTTGAGACAGCGGCTTCGCTTGCCGTGCGCCATCAGCACGGCGTTGTGGACATCGCCCATTGGCTGCGCTCCCTTCTTGATATTGCGAAGTTTTCGGCCGTTTTCGAAGAGCTAGGTGTGTCCTCCGCGGCGCTGAGGACGGAGCTCGACGCGGCCATCGCCGACATCCCGCGAGAGGATGGCGCTGCGCTGGCGCTCTCGCCCAACCTGCTTGCCCTTGGCCGGGAATCATTTCTGGTTGCATCGCTGCAATGCGGGCGCAATATCGTGCTTCTCGCCGATCTGCTTGCCGCGTTGCTGAACGATCCGGCATTGCGCGCCCTAATCCGCGGCATCGCTCCGTCGCTGCGCAACCTCGACAGAGCGATGCTCGACAGGTTGCTGGAGACGGCAGCGCCCGGTCCAGCAGAACAGCTTTCCGTGGCCGCCACGCCGGCCGGAGACAACGAGTTCCTGCGGCTCTACACCCGCGACATGACCGCGGACGCCCGCGCCGGCCGCACCGACCCGGTCATCGGCCGCGATCGCGAGCTACGGCAGGTGATCGATATCCTGATGCGCCGGCGGCAGAACAATCCGATCCTCGTCGGTGAGGCGGGCGTCGGCAAGACTGCGGTCGCCGAAGCACTGGCGCTGGATATCGCCGGCGGCAATGTGCCGTCCCGGCTGAAGGACGTGAAGCTGCTGCTCCTGGATCTCAGCTTGCTGCAGGCAGGCGCCGGCGTCAAAGGCGAGTTCGAAAGGCGGCTGCATGGTGTCGTCGATGCGGTGAAGACCTCGCCGCAACCGATCATTCTGTTCATCGATGAGGCGCATGGGCTGATCGGCGCTGGCGGACAGGCAGGGCAGGGCGATGCCGCCAATATCTTGAAGCCGGCTTTGGCGCGGGGCGAATTGAGGACGATCGCGGCGACGACCTGGGGCGAATACAAACGTTTCATCGAAAAGGACGCGGCCCTGACCCGTCGCTTCCAGACCGTGCATGTCCGTGAACCGGACGAAGAAGCTGCGATCCGCATGCTGCGCGGCGTTGCGGAAGGCCTGAAAACCCATCACAAGGTCCGCATCCGCGACGAGGCGATTGTCGCCGCCGTCCGGCTCTCGGCGCGATATCTGCCGGACCGGCAGCTTCCCGACAAGGCAATCAGCCTGATCGACACGGCTGCCGCCGCCGTTGCGCTGGCACGCCAGACGACGCCGGAGGCGCTGAAGCTGCTGACCGACGAGCGCGATCTTCTGGAAACCGAGGCGAACTGGCTCGCCCGCGAACCGGAGACGCCGGAAAAGAACGATCGGCTTGGCGAGATCGCCGGCAAACAGCAGGAGATCGTCTTCGAGATCGAGGCGCTGCGGTCGAAATTCGACGAAGAAAACCGGCTCGTCCGTGAGGCCGACCGGCTGGAGGAGTTCTTCTCGCCCGACGACGCCGTCGTTCCACTGGCGCCGGCCGAGCACGCAGGCGACGGCACGAATGTGGCGCCTTTTCCATCGCAGGCTATGACTGCCGAGAGCGCACGCGCGGCACTGGCGGTGACGGAGCGGAGTCTCGCGGCCGTGGCGGATCAAACACCCCTGCTGCCGCGCGTCGTCGACAAGGAGATCGTTGCCGCCGTCGTTGCCCGCTGGACCGGAATCCCCCTGGGCAAGCTGCTCGCCGACCAGATCGAGACCGTCAAGACGCTCGATATCAGGCTGAAGGAGAGGGTGCTCGGCCAGGACGCGGCGATCGAGCGGATCGCTTCGGCCATGCGGGCGGCCCGCGCCGGGCTGTCCGATCCGCGCCGGCCGCCGGCCGTCTTCCTGCTGGTCGGCATGTCCGGCACCGGCAAGACCGAAACCGCGCTTTCGCTCGCCGAGATGCTCTATGGCGGCAGCCGCTACCTCACGACCATCAACATGTCCGAGTTCAAGGAGGAGCATAAGATTTCCATGCTGCTCGGCTCGCCCCCCGGTTATGTCGGCTACGGCGAAGGCGGCGTGCTGACGGAAGCGGTACGGCGCAGGCCCTATGGCGTGCTGCTGCTCGACGAGATCGACAAGGCGCATCCGGGCGTTCAGCAAATCTTCTATCAGGTGTTCGACAAGGGAACGCTGCGCGATGGCGAAGGCCGGGACATCGATTTCAAGAACACCACCATCGTCATGACGGCGAATACCGGCTCGGAGATGATCGCCGCGCTTTCCGCCGATCCCGAGACGATGCCGGAACCGGACGCACTCGAAGCGCTGCTGCTGCCGGAATTGCAGAAGCATTTCAAGCCGGCCTTCCTTGGCCGCACGACGGTGCTGCCCTTCATGCCGCTCGGAACCGACACGCTGTCGGGCATCGTCGATATCCAGATCGGCCGCATCCGCGAACGGGTTGCCGCCACTTACGGGACGACGCTTTCACTGTCGCCGGAAGCCCGCGACGCGCTGATTTCGCGCGCCCGCACCAGCGAGATGGGCGCCCGCGCGATCGAGGTGATGATCGCGCGCGACCTCTTGCCCGATCTTTCGACATTTTTCCTCGATGCCGTGGCAGCGGGCAAGAAAATTACGGGGATTGCCATCGGATATGATGGCCACCGCTTCGGCCTCGATGCCGAAGAGGCTGCCCCTCAGGAATTCGACACGCCGGGGGAAAACCGGTTGTCGGATGAAGTAACCCCGAGCCGCAAGCGCACTCGGGGAGCAGGAAGAAGAAAGGCAACTACGCCTTAGACGCAACGAGGCACTCAACCGCCAACAGGAGAGCTGACAGCATGCCGATTTATCTTCAGATCGACGGTATCCAAGGGGATGCTACCCACGAGCAGCATCGCAAGTGGATGGATATCGAAGCCATTCACTGGAACGTCGCCCGCAACATGAACACCTCCGCTGGTTCGGCGGCAAACCGCGAAGCTTCCGAGCCGACCGTTTCGGAAGTGATCCTCACCAAGGTCAGCGACTCCTCGTCGACCAAGCTTTTCCAGGAGGCCTGCTCGGGCCGCACCGGCAAGCGCTCCGTCATCCATCTGGTCACGACGGGCAATCCCGGCGACACCTATATCGAGTATTCGCTCGAGAACACGCTGATCGCCAGCTACTCGATCGATTCCAACGGTGACCGACCGGTCGAGACGATCAAGCTGAACTTCACCAAGATGGAAGTGAAGTACACGCCCTACGACGACAAGCACTCGCCGCAGTCGCCGATGATCGCCTCTTACGATCTCGCGACCACCAAGGCCGCCTGATAACCGACCGGAACGGGCGCCAATCAGATGGCGCCCGTTCTCTCCATCCTCGTCGCGAGCTGAAGGAAGTCTTTCCCATGGGCGGATTGGCCATCGATAATGTGAAACTGACGAACTACCATCTCATCGTCGAGGAAGTGTTCGACGAAAGCGTTTTCGGCATGGTCGCGCCCAGCATCAAGATCAAGGGCGTCAAAGGGGTCGGAACCAGCCATCTTCAGGTGATGCGGAGCGTCTATACGATCGCCATCGGCGAAGACGTCTATTTCAAAGGCCGCAAACTGCAGGGCTCGCCGGGCGCACGTGAGCTGCTTTCGGAATTCTTCGAATCGGGGACGCAATTGACGACCCGTCCGAACGGCCGCACGACGGTCATGCACCGTTATCTCGGCAAGAAGAACATCTTCACGGCCAAGGCGCTGGAGCATTACAAGGCCTCGGTCACGCTGAATTTCCTTCCCATCTACGGCGAGGATCCGGCCCCGACCCGTCTGCTCTACGGCAATCCCGCGGTCACCTTCATCCAGAAGACCGGGGAGCGGCCGATGGCCGCCGCTTATTTCAACGGCAACAACAATCGATTGGAATTGCTGCATTATTTTGATCGCCGCACCCTTGTCGATGGCTTTCTGAAGCGCTTCTCGGAAGCATCCGCCGCGGCCGCAGGCTGAGAGGTCCTCATCGATGAACGATATGTCGTCCGCCGCGGACTTCGTCCAGGCGAACCGTATTCTGAAGATCGTCTCGCCGCTCGGCGAGGACCAGCTTCTGCCCGAGCGGGTAACGATTGAGGAAGGTATTTCCTCGCTCTTCGAGATCAAGCTTTCGGCCCGCGCCAAGAAACCGTCCGTCAAGCCGGAGGAACTGATCGGCAGGCTGATGGATGTCTCCGTCGAGGTGAGCCAGGGCGATGGCGAGGGCGGCGTGCGCCGGCCGTTCAACGGCCTGGTGACCGAACTCAACGAGGGGCCGCCGATCACCCGCGGCCTCCGCTCCTATTCCATGGTGCTCAGGCCGCAGATGTGGCTGCTGTCGCGCCGCTCCGACTGCCGCATCTGGATGGACAAGACCTCGGTCGATATCGTCGAGACGCTGTTTTCCGAGCACGGCATCCCGGCGCCGGACACCTCGGGCGTCATTACGCCACCGCCGCCGCAGCATTATTCGGTGCAATGGAACGAAACCGACCTTGCCTTCCTCACCCGCCGCTTCGAGGAGGACGGCCTGTTTTACTGGTTCTCGCACGAGGACGGCAAACACAAGCTGCATGTCGCCGATAGCGCCCGGTCCTGGCTCGGCCCGTCGCCCTCGGCGCAGGGCGAGGGGCAGGTCCGCCTGGCGCAGGGCTCGGCCGACCGCAACCACATTACCGAGTGGAGCCGGCGCTATTCCTATGTGCCCGGCCAGCGGGCAGGTGCCGACTGGAATTTCGAGACGCCGCGCATGGTGCCGGGCACCATGACCCCGTCGCTGGTGCAGATGCCGGAGGCGACCAAGCGCGAACTCTACGAATATCCGGCCCGCATTTCTTCCGTCGCTGAGGCGGAGCGGGCGGAAAAACTCAGGATGCAGGCGTCGGAAGCCGATCACGACCGCGTCTTCGGCGGCTCGACATCGCGCATCCTGGAGGCAGGACGCCGCTTCACCCCCTATGAAGTCGCCCATCCCGACCATGCCTATGAGGAGCATGTCGTGGTCAAGGCGGCCCACACCGTCGTCGACCGTTCCTACGAGACCAACAGCAACGAGCCGGAATACACCAACACCTTCGAGGCAGTGCCCTCACGGGTGTCGATGACGCCGCATCGCGAGACCAAGCGGCCGCGGATCGAAGGCACCCAGGTAGCGATCGTCGCCGGCCCTTCAGGCGAGGAGATCCATCCCGACCAGTACGGCCGCATCAAGCTGTGGTTCCCCTGGGACCGCAAGGCGAAGAAGGACGGTTCCGACACCTGCTGGGTGCGTGTCAGCCAGGTCTGGGGCGGTGGCACCTGGGGCGCCCAGGTCATTCCGCGCATCGGCATGGAAGTGATGGTCGCCTTCGTCGACGGCGACCCCGACCGGCCGCTGGTGACAGGCGTGGTGCCGAACCCCGCCAATACGGTCCCCTACGACTTGCCGGCCAACAAGACACGCATGGTCATGCGTTCGAACACCCATAAGGGCACCGGCTTCAACGAAATGACCTTCGAGGACGAGGCCGGCCAGGAGAACATGTTCTTCCACGCCCAGAAGGACCAGACGACGCGGGTGCTGAACGACCGCACCAAACGCGTCGACCGCCACGAAGTCTCGGCCATCGGCGCCAATCGGACGGTCGAAGTCGGCGGCAACCAGAAACACGAAGTCGGCGGCTCGATGAACACCGTCGTCGGCGGCACCGGGCCGATGGCGATGGCGCTGATGGGGGCGGTGCAGGGAATGGCGGGCCAGACAGCGGGCCTTCTTTCGCAGGCCGGGCAGATCGCCGGAGGTGGCGGGCCGGGCCTCGCCGCTTTTGCCGGCACGCTTGCTTCCTCGGCGCTTGGCTTCCTGAGCATCGGTGGCCTCGGCAACCGTGAAGGTGTCGTTTCCGGTCCCAGCCCGCGCTCCGACGCGGGCACGGCTCTTGCCAGCTCTGGTACAGGTGTCGGGGCAGACGCTTCAAGCCTGTTCCCGCTTTCAGGCATCATGAACACGATTGTCGGCTCCTTTCAGTCGACCAGCGTTGGCGTGGCGAAGGCCGAGCAGATTGGCGTGAGCAAGGTAACGAATATCGGCCAGACGGAGATGATCAACGTCGGCAAGCAGCAGAACCTGACGATCGGCAAGGTACAGAGCGTCACGATCGGCGAGGAACAGAATACCAATATCGGAAAAGCCCAGGGCACGGTCGTCGGCGAGAAGATCACCGTCAATGTCGGCAAGCTTTACGGCCTTGTGGCGGGTGAAAAATATCGCGGAGAATCGAAAGTCTGGGAAGTCTTCGCGGAAGACAAGATCTTCTTGTCCGCTCCCGGCGGCTACATCGAAATCAATAAGACCGGCATCCGCCTCTATGCATTGAAGATCGATATCGAAGGCAATCAAATCAACTTCAAGAAAGGCGGTCCCGGGCAGGAGCCGTCTTGCCTGCGGCAGATGTCGAAGTCGTCCACCCCGTTTGTAAGGATGTGATGATGGAAGCAACCCCAGTAATCGATCTACCGGACATCGCCGAATCCACTCGAGTCCTGAGGCAGACTGTCGATGAGATGAGCGGACCCGTCACTGTCGTGCTGGATGGGGGCGCCTTTGACGACCTCCCGACCGCATTGGCCTCCGAAGCAATTTCCTGCCGCTCGCTGTTTCTGGAGGGAATACCCCTCGATTTTCGTCGCGCAGGGCCGTGGATGACCGAGCTTTCGTCGGCATCGATGCGGTCACATGTCGACTGGCTTGATACGCATCACAATTGCGCAGTCTATTGGTCGTGCCCCGAAGGACCGGACACGCTCTACCGCCACCTCAGGACGCTGAACGAGGTCATGATCCCGCGCGAAGACGGCGAGGACAGGCAACAGGGCGCGGCGCAAAAGCAGCGCTATGAGAGGGTTCTCTTTCGCCATTGGGATCCCAACGTCCTCGGCGCGGTGCTGCCGATCCTGACGAGATCGCAATTCGCCCGGTTTCTAGGGCCGGCAGATGGCGTCGTTTTCAACGGGCCGGATTATGGGGGCGTCCGGCGGGCGCGCAAGGCCGACAACATGCCGGATTCGGCGATCGGCCCGCTCCGGTTGGAGCCGGACCAGATGGAGAGACTAAAGGCCGCCATGCTGCATTCATCGCGGCTGCGGATTGCGCGTTACCTCAAGAAGAATACACCGCCTCATTTTTCGGGCGTGGATGACGACTTCGTGTGGGGAGCCACACTGGCGAGCGAAAGAACGGCCGACGAGCTTGGGATTCGGACCGAGCGAGGACGCGCGCGTTGGGCATATGTAATGGTCGTCTCCGACGGCAAAGCGGCGGATCTTCCGGAAGTGCGAAGCTTCATCCAGGAAAAGGGAGCCTCGCCTGACGCTCGGGTCAAGGAACTGATCGGCCACACGGTTGACGCGCTCCGTTTCGGTAATGCCTTCAACGGGGCGGCGTCATGACCTCAGCGGTAGCGGAAACTGTAGGCCAGTACGGCGGTCAAATCGCAGGCGGCGCTTTAGGCAGCGTCATTGGAGGCTTTCTCGGTGGGCCGGTTGGGGCCTGGATCGGTCGCGCGGTCGGGGCCAGAGTCGGTGGCATGGCAGGCCGCGCGGCAGCGGGAGCCATCGCGAACTACATGGAAGGTGCTAACGAAGCAGCCGAGACCGAGACCAAAGAGCAAGAAGCCGCCAAGCCCTGCGTAGACTGTGGAGAGATTGATTGCTTCAAGCCACCGAAAGGATCGACGGACGACCAGATCACGGAATTCAAGCGCCAACTCAAAGAGCAGCAGGACGCTATCAACGAGATTCCGCCGGATACGCTCCTTAAAAATATGGACACTTATGAGAAAATCGGCCGAGGCGCCGAGGAGGCCGTGGATCGGGCGACCGCGCGGAATAATTGGCTTGATAACAAGACGGCTGATCTTGTCGAAGAGGGCCTCGACGAGACGGCTGCAAGGGCCGCAGCCCAAAAAGAGCTGAGGACGATGGATGTTATTCATACGCCCGACCTGTCAACCGGTGGAACTGGAAAAATTTCTGAACATAATGGTGGGCTGGGGCCGAGGTCGACGAACAGATCGATTGGCTCACAATGGTCCAAGACGGGTGATACATCGGAGAAGACACGACTGGAACAACTCAAACAACATGCGGAAAAAGCTAAAGAAAGGGGAGAAGGCATGAACGCGGACTTGAAAATCTGTAACGAAGAAGGATCTTCCGAGTCAGAAAATCCGTCTGCGGCTCCGAATTCCCCGTCCGGTGTTAAACCCGGTCAATCGACCGGCTCAGTGCCGATGTCATGAGCACCCCTTAACTGCGCAGGAAGATAAATGGAACAATACAGCGACAGATTGAACTCGGTTGTTGACAAGTTCTCCGGCGGCAATGTCGAAGAGACTGTTGCTCTCAAGATAGATCACTCTTCCTATGAAGGGCGAATCCCGCAGGGCGTTTTTGATCTATGGGAGAAGGTGGGGGCAGGTCCGTTTTTCGACGGATACTTTCAGTTATGTGCTCCGCAGGCGTATCGGGGCATTATAAACCAGGTTTTCGACGGCGACTCACAAATAGCTCCGGCTCAAACTCATGCTGTCGGTTTCAGTGCATTCGGTGAGATCATTGCATGGAACGAGCAATTTCGCGATGTCAGAATAAATCTGGTTAGTGGTCAGATAGCCTGCCGGTCGATGTTCAATCCCAAACCTCATATTGATCCAAGTGTGACCATCTTGAGTCGTTTGCTGCTGGCGGATGACCCGTCCTTCGACGTTCTCGGCACCGATGGAAAGGGGCTTTTCAAATCTGCAAAACTGAAACTTGGAAAATTGCAAGCTGGCCACATCTATGGTTTCACACCCATTCTCGCCCTCGGTGGTAATCGGGCTGCCGAGAGTATCAAGATTTATGAAGCTCTTCCGCACATGGCGATCCTGGCCCAGGCGCACCACATGCATCTCGTGGATAACTCGGTATTTCCCCCGAAGCTTGTTAGAACAATTGGCAGTTGATGTGAGCCAATCTCCTGCTGCGAGACGGTGTCATTGGCAGGAGTGACAGTATTTTAAGCGCTTTCGAAGACGAGGAGTCTGACGATGGTTGGCCGTCCGGTCACGCTCAAAGGCCATATGCATGTCTGCCCGATGGTCGATCCGGGCCCGCGGCCGCATGTTGGAGGTCCGGTGTCTTCGACATCCCAAACTTTCGTCTGCGTCGAAGGCGTGCCAATCGCAACGGTGGGAGACAAGTGCACATGCACGGGCGTTCCGACGACAGCCGGCATTACCAGCGGATCGTCCGTTGCCAAGATTGGCGGTGAGAAGATCGCCCGATTTGGTGATGCCTGCGAGCATGGGGGCCGGCTAATTCAGGGAGTTCCGTGGCTTGCATTTGAATAGCTTGCTGCGGTGCTCGTGCAAGTCTGGGCCGCTTTTCGGAGCGTAAAACCTTGACTTCAAACTACAATATCTTCGAGATCAAGTGGTTCGACGGCCCGCCCGAGCGGAACCGAGATAGAGGCCTACCGCGGCAAGTTGCCGGACTTTCTGCTCCGTTTCTGGGCAGATCATGGCTGGTGCAGCTGGTCCAACGGTCAGTATTGGCTTTGCGATCCATCCTTGCCCAAGCCGGTACTGGACTATGTCTTTCGTGGCGATCCGGAGCTCGACCCTGAGTGCATTTATCGGTTCTAAGTGGAGGCACCGTGAAGGATTATCAGGTAAGGCTTGCTTCAATCATCAAGGATTTCGGTGCTCCGCAGGGTGGGGACACGGCCATCGATGTGGAGCGCTACCGCGGCAGGGTTCCCGATGCGGTGATCGAGTTCTGGCAGCAGAATGGTATCGGTACCGTTCTCGACGGCTATTTCCAGTTCTGCGATCCTGGCCGATATAGCGGCATCCTGAAGCTCGTGTTCGGTGGTGATCCCGATATCCATGCCGAGCAAACACATGCTCTGGGCTTCGGCGCATTTGGAACGATCGTCGCATGGAATGAAGTTCATCAAGACGTGACCATCGATCTCGTGAAAGGGCAGGTGTCATGTCCGGCGCTTGTCAACGGCAAGAGATACGACCCCAATCTTGCTGTTACCACCCAGTTAATGCTGCTCGACGATCCGACCTTCGACGAATACGACGCCCACGCTAAGAAGCTATTCAAGCCGGCGCGTTCGAAGCTCGGCAAGCTCGGCGTAGGGCAGATCTACGGGTTCAGGCCGATCCTCGCGCTCGGCGGGAACAGGGCTCTGGCCAGCCTGACGATCTACGAAGCGTTGCCGCATATGGCGATTTTGGCGCAGGCGCATGAGCTGCAATTGATGGACAATGCTCCTTTCCCGCCGCAACCGATGCGCGTGATCGAACGTTGATGCCAGACGCCCGTTTGCGCACGTCGGAAGCCACAGGACTATGTGGGCCGGTTTGCCGGTACAATGAAGAGGAACTCCAGAATGGTCGGCCGTCCGGTCACACTCAAAGGCCATATGCATGTTTGCCCGATGGTCGATCCCGGCCCGCGGCCGCATGTTGGAGGTCCGGTGTCTTCGACATCCCAATCTTTCGTTTGCGTCGAAGGCGTGCCGATCGCAACGGTGGGAGACACGTGCACATGCACGGGTGTTCCGACGACAGCCGGCATTACCAGCGGATCGTCTGTTGCCAAGATCGGCGGCCAGAAGATCGCCCGCTTTGGTGATGCCTGCGAGCATGGCGGCCGGCTAATTCAGGGAGTTCAGTGGCTTACATTTGAATAGCTTGCTGCGGTGCTCGTGCAAGCCTGGGCCGCTTTTCGGAGCGTAAAACTTGCCTTCAAACTACAATATCTTCGAGATCAAGTGGTTCGACGAGTTCCTCTCGGCTTATAAGATCGACAATATCACCCGCCCGAGCGGAGCCGAGATAGAGGCCTACCGCGGCAAGTTGCCGGACTTTGTTCTCAGGTTCTGGGCAGATCATGGCTGGTGCAGCTGGTCCAACGGTCAGCATTGGCTTTGCGATCCATCCTTGCCCAAGCCGGTACTGGACTATGTCTCTTGTGGCGATCCGGAGCTTGATCCCGCAAAGATGTATGCCTTCGGCTACACCGCCTTCGGGGAAATCGATATCTGGAATGGCGACGCTATGATCAGGTTGCACCTCCTGATGAACAAGGTGAGCGTCGATCCTCGTGGGTATAATGAGGAAAACCAGCGTGAATGGACCGACGAAGTTATGCTGGGCCTGTGTTTTTCAGGGCGCTTCTCACCGGCCACGCCCCCTGTGGGAAGATGAAAATCGGAAAAACATGATGCCTCAGGCTTTCGAAACTCTCGGACCTCTGACATGGGGCCAAATTTACGGTTTTGCGCCTGCACTTAATCTAGGCGGCCGCAATATATTGAAGAAGCTTCAGAAGATGCCATTGGTCGAGCATCTGGTCTTTTTGGCTTCCGTGGAACCGCCGACATTGTACGATTACACGCCTCCTGCCGATGGGGAAGGCGGCTTCTGAACGGTGATCCCACGCCGGACGATCGGGTCACGGTAGCGCTACGGCGTCCAGCCAGCGAGCACAAGAACTCGCGCGCAGCGGTTGCCCGATGATGCGTGTTAATCTCGTTGTCAATTAGGAGCCGATATGTCTGCGATACCTCGGTGCCCCCTTACAGGAAATACTGGATGAATTCGGACCGCTCAAAGACGGTATAGCGGCTTCTGCTTCGCAGGCCGCGGGCTATCGCGGGAAGCTGCCTGACGCGATGGTTGATTTCTGGGTTGAGCATGGTCGCGGTCACCGACCTGTCAATCTTTGCCGAGGAAGCGCTGAAGCACGATAGCGTGATTGTGGTGCAGGTCTTTCGCGCCGTAGAGAAGTGTCGCGTCCGATGGTCCGATCTGGCGTTTCAGCTCCTCGACGGCGGACGGGTTCTTTTCCAGCTCGTCCCGATACCGGCGTTGGAACTCGGTCCATTTGGCGGGATCATGGCCAAACCAACGGCGCAGCGCCGGACTTGGCGCTTTATCTTTCATCCAGATATCGACTGCCGCATCCTGATTGCTCAACCCGCGCGGCCATAGCCGGTCGACGAGGATGCGCGTGCCGTCCTTGTCGTCTTTCGGCTCGTAGATTCGTTTGAGGTGCAAGGACATTCGCTCAGCCGACATAAGTTCGAAAGCCAATCTAGACGAATACGCGTGACAGGGTTTTGGTTCCAGGCTCGAGCCGGCAGCTCGATCTGGTGCGTGACACAGGTAGCCATCGCACTCAATTTAGGAATATAGGTTGTCGGTCGGCCACAGATGAACGCCTCCGATTGCTGTAGCATTGTCGCGGCCAACGGATGTTGTTCGGTCCTTGGCCGCTGATATTTTTCGATTCTCCCGATATTGCCAAATGTCACGTTTCGAATATGCCTGTGGCTTTTCGGAGGGAATTGCATTGACGCAGCTTTCCAACGCACGCGCTTCATTCTTCGAACTGATCGTTCTGATCGGACTCGGCGTTGCTGTCAGCGCTCCAGCGGCATCGGCGGGCCAGAACGAATGCGCCGGCCGCGCCTCAGACATCATCCGTCTTGCCTATCCGGGTGCCAACAAGGCCGACGACGCTTTTCTGTTTGGGGGCGCAACCATCACATTGCCGACTGACGACAATGTCGAGGCCCATCCGCGTCGGGTGATTTGCCGGATTTGGCCAGCTCAACCGCAACTGACGCTTGTTGCTGTCCCATTGATGACAGAGCAGTCGGACTCGGAAAACGAGGGTGACATCGAACTGCTCGTGGTCGACAGCACCAATCTTCATGTAAAGCAGCGCCTGCGTCTTCAGGGACTTATGTCCGACGATGCCATTCATGTAGAAAGCGTCGCCTTCGATACCGCACGTTATCAACTCGCCCCTGGGAAAACGGCTTTTGGATTGCGTGTTACGCGGGAAGGTAGTTCGCGCGCCAATCCATTCGGCGAAACGACCTTATGGCTCTTTTCGGCCGACGCTGACGGGCTGAAGCCGGTTCTCGACAATATAGTCGTCAGCGAGAACCACGGAGAATGGGATACCGCCTGTGCCGGTGAGTTCAATGAAACCACGCGCACGCTTTCAATGGGTTCACAAGCAAAAGGCGTGTTTGCCGATATCGTCGTAACCGAAAAAACGACCACTTCCGTCGCCACGGTCGGAAAGGATGGTGGCTGCCAGAGCGAAGACAAAACGACGATTGGCAATCACCGGCTGCGTTACGACGGATCGAAATATGCCGTTCCCAAAGATCTCAAGCGCGATGAGTAAGAGGATGTTGGTCCAGGCTGGTGATGGCCGCAATGATCGGGCTAAAACTGCGATAGAGCGCCGCGTATCCGACAGGACGCTCTATTGCTTGAATTGGCGCGATCTGTCCTTCGTCAGAAGGGATAATGCTGGGCGGAATCCTCGACCGTGATCCAACGCAGGTCGGTAAATTCGGCGATCGCCGCCTTGCCGCCGAAGCGGCCGTAGCCGCTGCCCTTGACGCCGCCGAAGGGCATTTGTGCCTCGTCATGCAGCGTTGGGCCATTGATATGGCAGATGCCGGATTCGATGCGCGCGGCAACCGCCATTGCCCGCTGAATGTTGCGGCTGAAAACCGCCGACGACAGGCCGTATTCGGTGTCGTTGGCGATGCGGATGGCTTCTTCCTCACCGGAGACGCGAATGATCGGCTTGACCGGGCCGAAGGATTCTTCCGCATAGACGCGCATCTCGGGGGTGACGTGATCGAGCAGCGTCGCCTCGACGACGGTGCCGGAGCGCTTGCCGCCGGCCACGAGTTTGGCACCCTTGGCCGTGGCATCGGCAATCAGCTCCTCCATTTTTTTGGCCGCGTCGAGGCTGACCAGCGAGCCGAGAACGACATGGCCACGCGGGTCGCCGGCCGGCAGCTGGCTGGCGCGGGCGGCCAGTTTGGCGACGAACTGATCGGCGATCGCCGTGTCGACGATGATCCGCTCGGTCGACATGCAGATCTGGCCCTGGTGCATGAAGGCGCCGAAAATGGCGGCATTGACGGCGCCGTCGATATCGGCATCGTCGAGAATGACCAGCGGCGCCTTGCCGCCGAGCTCGAGCAACGCGGGTTTCAGATATTTGCCGCAGGTCTCGGCGATGATCTTGCCGACCTTGGTCGAGCCGGTGAAGTTGACGCGCCTGACGGCGGGATGGGCGATGAGTGCTGTAACGATCTCCGGCGCGTCCTCCGGGGCATTGGTGAGAACATTGATGACGCCGGCCGGTAGCCCCGCTTCGGTCAGCACTGTCGCGATCAGCCGGTGGGTGCCCGGGCATTGTTCGGATGCCTTGAGGATGACGGTGTTGCCGCAGGCGATCGGCATGGCGATGGCGCGGGTGGCGAGGATGACGGGCGCATTCCACGGGGCAATCGCCAAGCAGACACCGGCCGCCTGGCGAACGCCCATGGAAAGCGAGCCGGGCTTGTCGGACGGGATGATTTCGCCTGAAATCTGCGTCGTCATCGCGCCCGCCTCGCGCAGGATGTTGGCGGCGAGCATGACGTTGAAGCCGGCCCAGGGCGCGGTGGCGCCGGTCTCCTCGATCATCAGCCGGGTAAACTCGGCCACTTTCGAATCCATGATATCGGCGGCCTTCATCAGGATGGCGCGGCGCTGGCCGGGCCCGGTTTTCGACCAGGCGCCGAAGGCGGCGGAAGCGGCGTCGACGGCCGCAGTGACATCCTCAAGGCTCGCGGCGGCGGCTCGGCTCGCAAGCTTCTCGGTGAAGGGGTCGATCCGGTCATAGGTCCGGCCGCTGGAGGCTGCCCGGTCGGCGCCGTTTATAAGCAGGGAAATATTCATCGTGGGTCTCCTGGGAAAGAACTAGAAGCCGAGAACGTCGGCATTGACAGAGGCTTCAAGGCCGCCGTCGGCGGCAAGATTGGCACCGTTGATCCAGCGTCCGCCGTCCGAGCAGAGGAAGAGCACGGCGGGCGCAATATCGGCTGATGTGCCGGCACGGCCGACACGGGTGATGTCGCTGTCGACCCGGGCGTCGCCGAGCACGGCGCGGAACTGTTTCAGGATCGGCGTTTCCACTGGCCCGGGGCTCACCGCATTGACGCGGATGCCGCGGTCCTTGAACAGCGGCTGGTGGGCGGCGCGCATGGTCCAGAGCAGCAGCAGTTCCTTGGAGAGCGGATAACCTTGCTCGTCCTTGAGGCCGTGTTCGGCGACAACGGCCGCGACATCCGGAAAGCCGTCGATCGAGGTCAGCGATTTGGCCCGCTCGAGATTGGCGCGCCAGCCGTAACCGGCGATCGAGGCGACGTTGACGATGGCGCCGCCTTCGCGCAGGCGGGGTGCCACGGCTTCCGACAGCGCGCGCAGCCCGTAGAAATTGACGGCGAGCGTCGAGACGACGCCGGTATTGCCGGAAAGGCCGGCGACATTGGCAAGTGCGTCGAGGCGCATTGGCAACTGCGCGACGATTTCGGCAACGCCCGATGGCGTGGAGAGATCGCCCTTGATGAAGGCGGCACTTCCGCCCGCCGGTTCGCGCACATCGACACCGATGACCTCGGCCCCCATCTGGCCGGCCAGTTCCGCCGTTCGGGCGCCGATGCCGGAGGCGACGCCGGTCACCAGGATTGTTTTACCAAAAAGCATGAATTTCACCTTTCGCAAGAAAACCGGGAAGCAGGCCGGTTTATTCTTTCCATTTGATTTTCGTCGGGCCGGGCAGTTTCAGCCGGTAACCGACGGGCAGAAGCTGGAGGTTGAAACGGCGCTCGATTTCGCCCCAGAGGCCGCGCGGCAGGTAGAGCGAGAAGATCAGTGCGGTGGCGCCAAGCCCGATCAGATACCAGACGCCGGCGCTGCCGAAGAAAGTCTCGATGACGAAGAACAGAATGGCCCCGAGGATGGCGCCCTCGAACTTGCCGATCCCGCCGACCAGCACCATGAAGATCATGTAGGCCGTCCACTGGACGCTGAAATAGGTCTTCGGCTGGAAGGTCGTGGCCGTCGCCAGCCACAGGCCGCCGGCGATGGCGATGCCGAAGGCGGCGAGCACGAAGAGCAGCCGCTTGGTGGCGGTCACCCGCACGCCGACCGAGGTCGCCGCCTCCTCATTGTCGCGGATCGCCTGCATCGCCGCACCGGCGCGGCTGCGCATCAGCATGAACAGCGCGCCGAGCAGGGCCGCCATCGATGCCAGCGCAAGCCAGTAGATCGTCGCCCGCCGCGTGCCGCTGTCATAGACATTGAGCGAAATCAGCGAGGTTCCCGTTTCCCCCTGGATCAGCCGGTCGAGATTGACCAGCAGATGCGCGAGTTCGGCCACCACCCACATGCCGATCGCAAACTCTCCGCCCTTCAGCCGCAGCATGAACAGCGAAAGCGGGATCGACAGCGCGCCGGTCACGATCGCCGCGGCAAAGACCGAGACGAAGGGATCGAGCCCTGCATCGGCGAGCCGAATGGTGAAATAGGCGCCGAGGCCGAAGAACACCTGCTGGCCGACCGAGACCAGCCCGCCGAAACCGGCAAGCGCATTCCACATGGCGGCCAGGATCACATAGATGAACAGGGCGGTCATCCTGTCGATCGCACCGGCGCCGAGCACGGCGGGAGCGAGGATCAGCAGGGCAAGCACCGCGGCCATGGAGCCAAGCGCCACCCGCGAAGAGGTCGTCCAGCGCTCGATCGATATTCCGTTGGAGACGAATGTCATGTCGGGCTCCGAAGGCGTGCGCGAAGGTTGAGCAGGGCGCTGGGTTTCAGAAGCGCTGCGATCTTGTCGAGAACCGGCAGGCGGGATCGCGACAGCCGGATGAAAAGCACCAGCAGGAACACGGCATGGCCGCCGATCAGAAAGCCCTGCGGATGCAATTGCGCTCCGAGCGATTGGGCAAGGCCAAGAATGATGCCGCCGGCAAGCGTGCCCCAGAGCGATCCGGCTCCGCCGATGACCGCGGCCTCGAAGGCAAAGAGCAGCTGCGGGCCGCCCGCATAGGGGCTGAAGGTCGCCCGCATGCCGAGAAAGGCGCCGGCGATCCCGATCGTGACCATGGTGATGGCGGTGGCGACCGCATTCACCCTGCGCGCATCGATGCCGACCAGCCCCGCCGTATCCGGATCTTCGGCCGTGGCGCGGATGGCGCGGCCGAGCGCAAAACGGCCGAGGAAAAATTGCAGCCCGCCGAGAATGAGGATCGCCGTTACCATCATCATCACGGCAAGCTTGCCGACGAAGATGTGGCCCGGCAGCTGCCAGGATGCATAGGAGAGGTTGCCGATGAAGGGCGCGAGCGATCGTGTGTCGGCGCCGAACTGTTCGAACAGCAGGTTGTCGATGACGATCGACAGGCCGAAGGTCGTGAGAATCGGCAGCAGCGTGCCGCCGCGGGCGCTGCGTTCGAGAATGAAGCGCTGCAGCAGCCAGCCGATCACCGCCATGACGGGCAGCACGATCAGCAGGCCGGCGAAGGGCGGAATGCCGGCTTTCGCGGCAAGCAGCCACAGCCCGTAGGCGGCCGCGACCGCCAGGCTGCCATGCGCGAGATTGATGATCCGCATGACAGAAAACATGAAGGACAGGCCGCAAGCGATGACGGCGTAATAACCGCCGAGTAGGAGGCCCTGGATCAGGGTGTTGATCATGATGGGCTCCTTTCGCCGGATGACCGGTGCAATCCGAAATAGGCTTTGGTGACCTCGTCGCGGGTGACGGCGGCTGCCGACCGGTCGAGCACGATGCGGCCTTCCAGCATGCAAACGACACGGCTGGCGACACTCATGGCGCGGCCAAGATCCTGCTCGACCAGCACGATTGTCGTTCCCGAAGTCAGCAGCGCCTGCAGCTGGGCATAGACGCGGTCGACGACCAGAGGCGAAAGGCCGAGCGAGACCTCGTCCAGCAGAAGAATATCGGGATTGCTCATCAGCGCCCGGCCGATGGCGGTCGCCTGCTGTTCCCCGCCGGAAAGGTGCCCGGTCTTGGCGTGTCGGCGGGGTTTCAGGTTCGGAAAGGCGTCGAGCACACGATCGATGCTCCACGCGCCCTTGCGTCCGCAGCTCTTGCCGAGAAGCAGGTTCTCTTCGACAGTCATCTGCGCAAACAGGCGCCGGCCTTCCGGCACCAGGGCGATGCCCTTGGCGATCCGCTTGTGGGAAGGCACGGCCGCCAAGTCTTCATCGCCGAGAAGCACGCGGCCGGCGGCGGGCAGATGGGCGCCGGCGATCGATCTGAGCAGCGTCGTCTTGCCGGCGCCGTTGGCGCCGACCAGCGCCAGCACCTCGCCCTTGGCGATATCGAAGCTGACCCCGCGCACCGCGTGCAGCAGGCCGTGGCGGACGTCGAGATTCTGGATGGAAAGAAGGCTCATGCGGGCGTCCCTCCAAGATAGGCTTTGACCACTTCCGCATCGCTCATGACAGTCTTCGGTTCGCCATCGGCGATGATCCGGCCGGCATCCATGCAGATCAGCCGTTCGGCCACCTGCAGCAGGATATGGACGATATGCTCGATCCAGACGATGCCGATGCCGCGGCGGCGCAACTCCAGGATGGTTTCCACCAGCTCGCTCGCCTCGCCATCGGTCAGGCCGCCGCCGATCTCGTCGAGCAGCAGCAGCCGCGGCTGAGTGGCAAGCGCACGGGCAAGCTCCAGCCGTTTGCGATCGAGCAGGCCGAGCGTATCGGCCTGGCGGTTGGCGACGCCGAGCATGCCGCAGAGCGACAGCGAATCCACCACACGCTCATAGGCCTCGTCGCGGCTTGCCGCATTGCCGTGCGAGGCGGCGACGAAGACATTTTCGAAGGTCGTCATGCCGCTGAAGGGCTTGGGAATCTGATGCGTCCGCACGAGACCGGAGCGGCAGCGTTCCGCCGCCGTCCGGCCGGTGACCTCAGTGCCGTCGAAGGTGATGCTGCCCGCACTCGGCGGATAGGCGCCGGCGAGCACGCTGAGCAGCGTCGTCTTGCCCGCGCCGTTCGGCCCGACGATGCCGACCGCCTCGCCGTCGCCCATGGAGAAATCGAGATTCTCCAGCACGACAAGCGCGCCGAACCGCTTGTGGATCCCCTTGGCCGAGAGAAACGCTTCCCCCGGCCGTCTTTGCACTTCTTGCCTCTGCACTGTTGCTATCCGTTGTAAGCGGTGAGCTTGGCGCCGACCGGGACATTGGGATCGGTAGCGTTTTCGGTGACGACGTAGTCGAGCGCGAATTTCGAGCCCTCCTTTGCCTTCACCCATTGCGTGCCGATGATCGGTCCGGGAGAAACATTGGCGACGGGACCGCTGGTGAAGTCGACCTTGCCGGCGATCGTCGTCGTCTTTAGCGTGGCGAGCGCCTTGGCCACCGCCTCCTTGCTCTTGACGTCGGTGCTCGCCTTCAGCGCATCGAAGCCGGCGTCGAGCAGCGCCAGGCTGGCGCCGAGCTGCTGCGTCCACTGCTTGCCGCTCGCCGTTTCATAACCGTCGGCGAGTTCGGTTCCGGAGACGCCGGTCAGCGTCGATTTGTAAGGGAAGGCCTTGTGCCAGTAGGCGGCGCTGCCGATGTTGAGGCCAAGATCGCCGAGCGCCTCGATGTCGGATGGAAAGAGGCCCGTCTTGGCGACCTGGCAGATCTTGATCTGCTGGGTCAGGCCCTGCTGTGCCGCCTGACGCCAGAAGGCGGCGAAATCGGGCGGGATCGGGAAGGAGTTGAAAATCTCGACGCCTTCCTGCCGGAAGAGAGCGATCTGCGCGGTAAAGTCGGTGGTCCCGGTTTCATATGCGCCGGGATCGACGATCGTGAAGCCCGCCTTGGCAAGTGCCGGCGCCAGATGGGTGCGGATCGCGTTGCCGTCGGCATCGTTGGGATACATGACCCCGACCTTCTTGTTGGTCTCGATCAGGTTCCACTGCGAGACATAAGCCTTGTGGAACTCTTCGACGCCGAAGCCGAAATGATAGGTCCATTTGAACGGCGAGGGCGCGCCGGGCTTGGCGCCGCGGCCGAAATACCAGGCTTCCCAGGGCATGACCGTCGACAGGCAGGGAATGCCCGCCGCCTCGCAGGCATCGGCCACCGGATTGATGGTTTCGGGCGTCGAGACGGCGAGCATCAGGTCGATCGCCTCATTGTTGATCAGGTCCTTCGCCAGCTGCCCGGCGCGCGAGGGGTCGGACTGGGTGTCCCGGTCGAGAATCTCAACCTTCCAGGTCTTGCCGCCCGCCTGCAGGCCGCCCTCCAGCGCCTTGCGTGCCAGTTCCAGCACATAGCCGTCGGTCTCGCCGAAGCCGCCGAGAGGGCCGGTGCGCGGGCTTATAAAGCCGACCTTCAGCGTATCACCGCCTTGGGCGAAAGCCGTGCGGCCGGAAAGCGCCAGCGCCGCACTGCCTGCGGCAGCCGATGCGATGAAAGAGCGGCGAGTGAGAGACGCCGCGTTGAGTTTCCCGTTCTCGAGTTTGCCGTTGCGGAAAATGCCGTTCATGAAATCGTTCCTCCCTCTTGATGCGGGCCTCCCAGCCCGTTTGCCTCGTTCATCCCGATCTGAATTCAGATCGGGTAGTGTCGTTTTCCCCCAGCGATGGTGATCCATCTGAGCTCGGTGAATTCATCGATTGCGGCCTTGCCGCCGAAGCGGCCGTAGCCGCTTGATTTGACCCCCCCGAACGGCATTTGCGGCTCGTCCGAAACCGTCGCCTCGTTGATGTGGCAGATGCCGGATTCAAGCCGCATGGCAACGGCCATCGCTGCACTGACATCGCTGCTGAAAACCGCCGCCGACAGCCCGTATTCATTGTCGTTGGCAACCGTCACCGCCTCGTCGACGCTGCCGACCCGGACGATCGCGGCAACCGGCCCGAAACTCTCCTCGCGGTAGATGCGCATGGCAGGCGTCACGTGATCGATGACGGTCGCATCCATCAGCGTGCCGTTGGGCCGGCCACCGCAGACGAGCACCGCGCCCTTCTGCAGGGCATCGTCGACGAGCGACTTCACGCGCCGCGCCGCTTCGGCGTTGATCAGCGTGCCGAGCGGCGTATTGCCGTCCCCGGGATGACCTGCGACGAGGGTTTCGGCCTTCGTTCGGAACTTGCCGACGAAATTGTCGGCGATCTCGTCCATTAGGATGATCCGCTCGGTCGACATGCAGATCTGGCCCTGGTTCATGAAGGCGCCGAAGGCGGCGGCACCGACCGCCTCGTCGATATCAGCGTCGGCGAGCACGATGAACGGCGCTTTGCCGCCGAGTTCGAGCAGGCAGCGCTTCAGATGCCGTGCCGCGCTTTCGGCGATGATGCGGCCGACACGGGTGGAACCGGTGAAATTGATGCGGCGCACGGCCGGATGGGCGATCAGCGCATCGACGACGGCGGCGGCATCGCTCGGCGCGTTGGAGACGACATTGACGACGCCGCGGGGAAAGCCGGCGTCACGCAGGATGTCGCCGATCAAGCCGTGGGTCTTCGGGCAGAGTTCGGAGGCTTTCAGGATGACCGTGTTGCCGCAGGCAAGCGGCATGGCGACGGCGCGGGTGCCGAGAATAATGGGTGCATTCCAGGGCGCGATGCCGACGCAGACGCCCGCCGGCTGGCGCACCGCCATGGCAAGGTTTCCGGGAATGCCCGATGGAATGAGCTCGCCGGAAATTTGCGTGGTCATCGCCGCCGCCTCGCGCAGAATGTCGGCGCCGAGCCGGCAATTGATCGCCGCCCATTGCGCCGTGGCGCCGGTTTCGCCGGTCATGGCGGCAATGAGTTCCGGCGTTCTGGCATCGAGCAGATCGGCAGCGGCGTTCAGCAGTCTGCGCCGCTCGCCCGGGCCGGTCTGCGACCAGTCGGGAAAGGCGGCAGCGGCCGCATTGGCGGCCCGCGTCATGTCGGCGATGGATCCGGCAGCGGCGGTCGTTGCAACGTCGCCAGTCAGCGGATCGACGCGTTCGAAGGTGGCGCCCTCGGACGCGTCCATCGCCTCATTGTTGATCATCAGCTTTGCCGAAAACACCGCTTCACCCATTCGTCACGTGCTGGCGCCAGGTGCTGACGCCTGCATTGCTGCCACGGGAGAAGACGAGCGGACGCAACGGCCCCAAAGGCCGCTTCAGCGTTCCTGCGTTGTCGGAATGCCTCCTCCCAAAGGCTTATGACGATCAGGTTACGCCGATCATTCGTGGATGGAATGCGATTTATTGGGTTAATATTGTAATTATCTGGCGATTGCGGCACTATTTGACGGGAGCGGAGGACAAGGCTTGGCGACGGACGGGGGCATTCATCACTATGCCAGGGGCGAGTGGCATGCGCCGTCGCTGTCGCACCGGCGCATCCGTCTTCAAAAAGGGCTCTATGCCGATTTCCACCATTTCCTGCTGCTCGGCGAAGGGGCGGCCGAGCTTCATTTCGACAGTGGCGAAGATCGGCCGCTGCACGGACCGCTGCTTGCCTTCCTGCCGCCGCAGGCGCGCTGCGATCTGTCGATTGCTGCGGGAAGTGCGGCCCATCTCATCGGCGCCTCGGCGCAGATCATGGTCGATGCGATCGGCGACAAGGTGGAATCCTACTCGCTGCGCCTCTTCACCGAGCAGCGCAAGCTGGTCGATGTGCGGGATCCCCTGCTGGTGGCTGAAATCAGTCCGCTCATTTCAGGCTTCGCGCGGGAACTCGGCGATCCCTCCCGTTCCTCCTGGATGGTGGTCTCGGCCTATCTCAGGCTGATCCTGATGACGCTCTGGCGCGGCAGCGACGGCGAAAGAAGCGAGCCGCGCGGGCAGGGCGAAACCGGTTCGATCCTCCAGCGCTACCGCCAACTGGTCGAGGCCGGCTTCCGCCAGCACCGGCCGGTGAGCGACTATGCCGCGGAATTGGGCGTCACCGCCGACCGGCTGCATTCGATCTGCCAAAGGGCGCTCGGCCGCTCGCCGATCCAGCTCCTGCATGAGCGCGTGGTGCAGGAGGCAAAGCTGAGATTGGAGCGCTCGGCCCGCAATATCCAGGAGATCTCCGACAGCCTCGGCTTCCGCGACCCGACCTATTTCAGCCATTTCTTCAAGCGCAAGACCGGCCTTTCCCCCGCCGGCTACCGAGAGATCGCCAGGGCTTCTGCGGGCTCGGAAAACAGCATGTTGTCCTCGGGTTATGCGGACTGGCCTTAGGCTCGGGCATTGATCAAAGTAATAGCCATCTGGGGTCACAAATCCTGCTCAATACGGAATCCCAGGCCGAGTAGGACTGCGATGTGCCAGGAGCAGTCGTTTGTCCCTGCCGCCGCGGTGCACGACCTCGAATGACCGGTCTGGGGCAGGGAAAGTTCGGGACGCTTGCGCTTCCTTCGGCAGCAGGCTATACACTGAACTACATGGTTCAGTATGGAAGTCCTCCCCTCGATCTCACATTCGCGGCGCTGTCAGATGCGACCCGCCGCGGGATCATCGATCAACTTGGGCGAGGGGACGCGTCGATCACCAGTCTCGCGGATAAGTTCCAGATGACGCTGACCGGCATGAAGAAGCATGTCCAGGTTCTCGAGCGGGCGGGGCTCGTTGCCACACAGAAGGTCGGACGGGTGAGAACCTGCAAGCTTGGGAAACGCGGTCTCGAGGCAGAGGCCGAGTGGATCGAGGCGCATCGCAAGCTCTTCGAGGCCCGCTTCGAAGCATTGGACGAAATCATCAGTGAAATGAAACAGGAGGGAAGCGATGACTGAGCAAGTTAACGATGCAGGTGGTGCGCAGAATCCGACGTCAGTCGAGCGCAGAGGGGATCGCGAACTCTTGGTAACGCGGACATTTGATGCCCCGCCGAGCACGGTTTACAAGGCGTGGAGCCAGCCCGAGTTGTTCCGGCGCTGGTGGGTGCCAAAATCGGTATCCGGCGTTTCACTCGTGTCATGCGATATGGACGTCCGTACCGGCGGCAAATATCGGCTGGAATTCGGCGCCGGCGGTTCGGACACCATGGCCTTCTATGGCAAGTATCTCGAGGTGGTGCCGAACGAGCGCATCGTCTGGACCAACGACGAGGGCGAAGAGGGTGCGATCACGACCGTGACCTTCGAGGACCAAGGCGGGAAGACGCTGCTGAAGTTCCACGAGGTCTATCCGTCCAAGGAGGCGCTCGAGGAAGCACTACAGGGCTCGGCGGCCGCATTGCCGGAGCAATTGGAGCAGCTCGACGAACTGCTTTCCAGCCTGGGCAAATAGCGCGGTCGGGAAACTCGCCTCGAGGGAACGTCTGCTCTTGGAAGTGACTCCGCCGGCCATTCTGGCCGGAGCGAAGGCGAGCAGACCAGATCACGACAGGGCGAAAATTCTGACCTCTCTGCCGATGCCCTGAAGTTCCGCCATCCGCGAGGCCGATGTGATGCCGCTGTCGCGCAGGATGTCCGAAACCTGGGCATCCCCGACGATCGCCTCCGTCGTCATGATCACATTCGGATCGGCAAGACCCTGGACGCGCGAGGCGATATTCACCGTCTGGCCGAAATAGTCCTGCCGGTCGTTGAGGTTGACGGCGAGGCATGGACCTTCATGGATGCCGATCTTCAGCAGGAGATCGTCGCTGCCGTGTTCGGTATTCAACCGAAGCATCGCCTCCCGCATCCTGAGCGCGGCGGCCACCGCGCGGTCCGGGCTCGGAAAGGTCGCCATCACGGCGTCGCCAATGGTCTTGACGACTGCGCCGGCTTCCGTGGCGACGATCTCGTGCAGAACCCTGAAATGCGCTCGCACCAGATCGAAAGCGGCAAGATCTCCGACGCGTTCGTAGAGCGCGGTCGAGCCCCGCAAGTCGGTGAAGAGGAAAGTCAGGCTGGTGATCTTGAGGCGCTGGTCGACGTCGAGCGTGTCGGTCCGGTAGATGTCCCTGAAGCTCTGGTTCGTCAGCAGGCGCTTGGCCGTCAGAAAAGGCCGCCTGCGGCCGAGAAGGTCGTGAAGGTCATCCCCTGCGATGCAGACGTTCGGCACCACCCTGCGGTCGGTGTGGTTTTCGAGGGTGAGCCGCAGCAGGCCGGGACGAAGGGTCAGCGTTTCGTTCAGTGCATGCGCCCGGCTGATGACCATCGAAAGGGTTTGGCGTTCGTTGGTGGGCTCGCCCTTCACGTCGATGAACTGCGCCGAATGCGTGACCGCATCGAAAATGATGACGAATTGCGCCGGCAGCTGCAGCGAGACGAAAGCCTTCTCGCCCGGAGCCAGCTCGATCATTTCCAACTGAATGCGTGAAAACTTCGCTTCCAGATCCTCCGGCAGGTCGACACCAGAGCTGAAGAAGATTTGGCGATAGTACTCGAGCGGCGGTAACAGATCGGGGTCGTGGGCGGCAATCCTGCGCACTCTCGGGCTGACGGTGAATGTTACCTCGACCATCTCGTCGAGCGTCGGCTCGTATCCGGCCGCGCAGAGCGCGCAATGATAGGTCTCTTGGGAGACCCCTTTGAGGGTTGCGCCGCTGTCAAGGACGCCGCCGCATCCCGGGCAAAGCACATTCCAGGTCATTTCGAACGCGCCGATGCGGGCCGCATGCAGAAGTGCTGCGATGGTTTTCTCTTCATCGAGATGATGCTGATTTGCGAAAGCGAGCGCATTGATGCGATTGAGATCGCGATCCGAGTCATGCTTGACGACGTTTTCGATGCACTCGACCGTCTGCGGGTCGGCGGCCTGCCGCAGAGCGGCAAAAAGTGCGTCCATTTCACTCATTAGACAAGTCTCCGTGCGCAGAACCCACGGCGGACGACGCCAGGGCCGCGATCATAACACGGGAATTTCCCAATAGAAATCTTTAGGCTCGGAGCTGACTGCTGGGCCAAGCGAAAGTGGGTTTCAGTTTCGTTTATATATTCGCTTCAGCGCCGCCAGCAGTGCCTCCATTTCGTCGCGGGAAAACAGATCGATAAAACGCTGTTCATGCGTGTCGATCAGTTTACGCGCCCGAATGAGCATTGCCTGTCCCGCTTTCGTCAGATGGAGTTCCTGCCGTCGGCGGTCGGCGGCGGATGGACGGCGCTCGATGAAGTCGCGGGCTGCCAGCCGGTTGACGAGAGCCATCATGGTTGCGCGGTCGGTGCCGAGCGTATTGGCAAGGTCGATTTGCGAAGCGCCCGGATTGCCGGCGACGAGTTCCATCACCGCCAGCTGCTTCTGCGTCAGGCCAAGCTCCTCCATGGTTTCGGCGAAGTCGCGATAGATCGCGACATGCGCCATGCGCAGGTGAAAGCCCAGGAGATCGCCGAGCCGGCCGACGTCGAGCGGCGGCGTAACGGAGGTCTCGGCCTCGACTTCGTCCTGCGGTGGTTTTGCGGCCATCGTTCGTCTCGCTTCGTTCAGGCGCCATAACCATCAAAATCAGCGGGTTAGTCAATATCGGCAGCCGCAATTTCTCCGGCGCCCGCCCGAATGAGGAGATTGCCGCAAACGGCTCTTGCATCTGCGAGAAAAGATATTAGTATGTGTTGCATACAAAATTGGTGCCTGCTGTGGGAGCGGTGAGCATGGGAGGAAATCATGGCGCATTCCTTTTTCGGGGTGGCTTCGCAGGCGGATTGCGGACTGGTGACGGATGATCCGATCCTCTATCGCGCTCGCGTGGCGCCGGATCGTCAGGCCCTTTTCGAGATCGCTACCGGCCGGCAGTTCACCTATGCCGAGCTCGATGCACGGATCGCCCGCTGCGGCGGCTTTTTAAACGGTGTGCTCGGAGCGAAGCTGGATGGGACGCGGGTCGCCATGCTGGCGCGCAATTCGATGGATTCGATCGTGCTGGCCTTTGCCTGCCAGCGTGCCGGCGCCATCTATGTGCCGCTTAACTGGCGCCTCAACGCCGCCGAACTTCGGCCGATCCTTGCCGATTGCACGCCGGCGCTCCTGATTCACGACGAGGAGTTTTCGGCTGTCGTGGCGAGCCTTGCGGACGCCGATGCCGCGATGACGGTGATTTCGACAGCCGATGGTCCCGCTGGACTCGCGGCGCGGATCGAGGCGAGCCTTCCGGCCGGACCGGTGCCTGCCGATGCCGATGGAACCTGCGTTCTTCTCTACACGTCGGGCACGACGGGACAGCCGAAGGGCGTCGTCATCACCCGCCGTAATGCTTTCTTTGCCGGCGTCAATTTTTCCTTCGTCGGCGAGATAGGGCCTCAAACCGTAGCCTTGTGCGACCTGCCGTTCTTCCATACGATCGGGCTGATCGCGGTGGCGCGCACCACATTGATGCTGGGCGGCACGCTTGTGATCTCCGACCGCTTCACCCCGGCGCGCACGCTGGCAGCCCTTGCCGACCGGAAGCGCGCCATCACCCATTATTTCGCCGTGCCGCAAATCGCGCTCGCCTTGCGTGGCGATGCCGCCTATAGCGCCTCAGCACTTTCCGGCCTGCATGCGCTCTTCGTCGGCGGTGCGCCGCTGACGCAAGCGCTGATCGAAAGCTATCTCGAAGACGGCGTCGCGCTGGTCAACGGTTACGGCATGAGCGAGGCGGGAACGGTGCTGCACGTGCCGATCGACCGGCGCGCGGTGCAGGACAATCCCGGCAGCGTCGGACTACCGGCGCCGTTGCTCGACATTCGCATTGTCGGCGAAGACGCCCACGAAGTTGATCAAGGCGAGATCGGCGAACTCTGGCTGCGCGGGCCGGCGGTGTCGCCGGGCTATTGGAACAAGCCGCTGGAAAGCGCTGCCGCCTTCACCGACGGCTGGTACCGCACCGGCGATCTCGGCAGGCGTGAAGCCAACGGCTTCTATCGCATCGTCGACCGGCTGAAGGACATGTATATCAGCGGCGGCGAAAATGTTTATCCCGCCGAAGTCGAAGCCGCGCTCGCCAGTCATCCCGATATTCTCGACGTCGCCGTCGTCGGCATTCCCGACACCAGGTGGGGCGAATGCGGTGTTGCCTATGTCGTGCTACGGCCGGGTGCTGCGGGAACGGGCGAGGCGATCGCCGGCCATTGCGCGGAGCGGCTCGCGGCTTTCAAACGCCCGGCGCGCATCCTCTTCGTCGAGACTATTCCCCGCACCGCCTCCGGCAAGGTGCAGAAACATGTTCTGCGCCAGCTGCATTCCGACGAAACCCTTCAACGACAGGCCTGATGAAGCGGCCCCGGCTTTCAAGCCGAAACCAATGGAGTGACCCCCATGACCGAAAACAACATGACTGAAAACAACAAGACTGAAAACCAATCGCCGGTTCTGGTCGAATTCGACAACGGTATCGCTTTCGTGACCCTCAACCGTCCGGAAAAGCGCAATGCGATGAACCCGGCCTTGAATGCCCGGATGCTCGAGGTGCTCGACGAGCTCGAGGGCGACGAGCGCTGCGGTGTGCTCGTCCTTCGCGGCGCCGGGCAATCCTGGTCCGCCGGCATGGATCTGAAAGAATATTTTCGCGACAATGACGGCAAGCCGCGCGATGCCACCTTGAAGGCGCGGCGCCAATCCGGCAACTGGTGGAGTCGGCTGATGTATTTCGAAAAGCCGACGATCGCCATGGTCAACGGCTGGTGTTTTGGCGGCGCCTTCACGCCGCTGGTTTCCTGCGATCTTGCCATCGCCGCCGAGGAAGCGAATTTCGGCCTTTCCGAGATCAACTGGGGCATCCTGCCGGGCGGCAACGTCACCCGCGCGGTCGCTGAAGTGATGCGCCATCGCGACGCCCTTTATTACATCATGACCGGCGAACTGTTCGGCGGGCGCAAGGCCGCGGAAATGGGTCTCGTCAACGAGGCCGTGCCGCTCGCCGAACTCGAAACCCGGGTGCGCAAGATCTGCGCCAGCCTGCTCGAAAAGAACCCGGTGACGCTGAAGGCTGCCAAGGACACCTACAAGCGGGTGCGCAACCTGCCATGGGATCTCGCCGACGATTACATCTACGCCAAGCTGGAGCAGATGCTGTTTCTCGACAAGACCAAAGGGCGCGACGAGGGCCTGAAGCAGTTCCTCGACGACAAGACCTATCAGCCGGGGCTCGGCGCCTACAATCGCAGCCGCTGAGGACGTGAAGCCGGCCCGCCGGGTCGTGAGCGGGCCGATCATCGGGAGGAGGATAGAATGAAAATCCATGCCGCGGTGGCGCGTGCGCCGCATATGCCGTTTTCGCTGGAGATGCTCGATCTGGAGGAGCCGCGCGAGGGGGAGATCCTGGTTCGCGTCGTCGCGACCGGGGTCTGTCATACCGATATCGTCATGCGCGACCAGCATTTGCCGGTGCCGCAGCCGGTCGTGCTCGGTCATGAAGGTGCCGGCATCGTCGAACGTGTCGGGCCGGGCGTTGCCAAGGTGAAGCCTGGCGATCACGTGGTCATGACCTTCAATTCCTGCGGCCATTGCCCGAGCTGCAACGATCACGAGGAGACCTATTGCCACGAATTCTTCCCGCGCAATTTCTTCGGGTCGCGCGCCGACGGTTCGAGCGGGCTCTCCTGCGAGGGGGAGCGGGTTCACGGCAATATTTTCGGGCAATCCTCTTTCGCCAGCCACGCGCTCTGTCATGAGCGCAATATCGTGAAAGTGCGGAGAGATGCCGATCTCGCGCTGCTCGGGCCGCTCGCCTGCGGCATCCAGACCGGCGCCGGCGCGGTCATGAATGCGCTGAAGGTCGAACCGGGAAAAGTGCTCGCGGTTTTCGGCATGGGGTCAGTCGGGCTTGCCGCTGTCATGGCGGCGCGGGTCGTCGGCGCTTCCAGGATCATCGCCGTCGATGTCAACGAGACGCGGCTGGCGCTTGCCGCCGAACTCGGCGCGACCGATATCGTCAACGGCAAGGCGGGCGATGCGGTCGACGCGATCATGGCGCTGACCGGCGCCGGCGTCGATTATGCGATCGATGCCTCCGGCGTGCCCGCCGTCATCGACCAGTGCGTGCGAGTGCTGGCGCCGCGCGGCACCTGCGGCATCGTCGGCGCTTCGCCGCACGGCGCGACGCTGACGCTTGATCTCACCCATATCCTCTCCGGCGGACGCCGCGTGCGCGGCATCGTCGAGGGCGATTCCAATCCCGACGTGCTGATCCCTCTGCTGATCGACCTCCACAGGCAGGGGCGTTTCCCTTTCGAAAGGCTCGTCACCTTCTATGATTTCGCCGAGATCAACAGGGCGGTGGAGGATTCGGAAAGGGGCATCGTACTGAAACCGGTCGTGCGCCAGCCGGCTGTCTGACACCGTTCAAGGGAGGAAAGAATGAACACCATTACCCCGATCGCCACCGATACCAGCCCCGATGCCATGAAGGCGCTGCTTGAGCGGCAAAGGGCATCCTTCCTCAAGGAAGGGCCGCCTGATATCGAAACCCGCGTCGATCGCATCGACCGCGTCATCGCCCTTCTCGTCGATCATAAGGATGCGATTGCCGCAGCGCTGTTGGACGATTTCGGCAGCCGCAGCGTCGAGGCAAGCCTGCTTCTCGACGTTTTCACCTGCGTCGGTTCCCTCAAATATGCCAAGGCCCATCTGGCCGAATGGCTGAAACCGGAAGAGCACGAGGCACTGTTTCCGGATGCGGTCGCCAAAGTGGTCTACCAGCCGAAAGGGGTCGTGGGGATCCTGAGCCCCTGGAATTTCCCCTATCAGCTCGCCCTTGCGCCGCTTGCCGGCATTCTCGCCGCTGGCAACCGCGCCATGATCAAACCTTCGGAGGTGACGCCGGCTTCATCAGCCTTGATGGCGGCGCTCATCGCCGGCGCCTTCGACGAAACGGAAATTGCCGTCGTGCAGGGCGGGCCGGCGACGGGCACGGCCTTTACATCACTTGCCTTCGACCATCTGATCTTCACCGGCGGCACTGCGGTCGCCCATCATGTCATGCGGGCCGCGGCGGAAAACCTCACGCCGCTGACGCTGGAACTCGGCGGCAAGTCGCCCGTCATCGTCGGCCGCTCGGCCGATCTCGCAGACGCGGCGCGCCGCGTCATGACCGTCAAGACGCTGAATGCCGGGCAGATCTGTCTGGCGCCGGACCATGTCTACGTGCCCGAGGAAAGCGTCGAAGCCTTTGCCGAGCACGCAGCGGCGGCGGTCGGGGCGATGTATCCGACGCTGAAGGAAAATCCTGATTACACGTCGATCGTCAACGGCCGACATCATGCCCGCGTCCAGAGCCTGGTCGACGACGCCAGAGCCAAAGGCGCCCGTATCGTCGAGATCAATCCGGCGGCGGAGAATTTCTCGCAGCAGCCGGCCCACCGCATGCCGCCGACCCTGATCCTCGATCCGACCGAAGAGATGCGCGCGCTGCAGGAGGAAATCTTCGGGCCGGTGCTGCCGGTTCTTCCCTATCGCGATATCGCCGACGTCATCGATCGCATCAACGCCCGGCCGCGTCCGCTCGCCCTTTATTACTTCAGCCAGGATCAAGAAGAGGAGCGCCGGGTTCTCGACAATACGACGTCCGGCGGCGTGACTGTCAACGACTGCATGAGCCACGTCACGGCCGAAGGCCTGCCCTTCGGCGGCGTCGGCCATTCGGGCATGGGCGCCTATCACGGCAAGTTCGGCTTCCTCGCCTTCTCGCATCCGCGCGCCGTCTATCACCAGAGCAAGATGGTGGAAGCGGAATATATGATGCGGCCGCCCTTTGGCGAGGCGATGCGCGGTTTTCTGGCCGGGGCGATTTGCAAGTAAAGGCATGCCCGGCTGGCCACGCCGGGCATTACCTGGGCAGCGGAATACGCTGCAAATATCGGCCGCGTCCACGCAAGGGGAGGGCGTTTGTTAAGCATGCAGTATGGCCGGCGTGCCAGCCTCGCCTGGTCGATCCTCCATGCCGCCCCACGAGATCGGAAAATGCAGCCGTTTAACCAAGCTCAAACCAGTTTCTCCTATAATGCGTTCGTTACATGTATTGGAAGGTGGATCCAGCGCGGTGAATGGCAATTGGACGCAGTTCGGTGGCAACCTTTCCTTCGTGTGCCTGGCAATTTCGCTCTGGGCGCTTTTTTCGATCGAGTTTCAGCGCCGGTCCTTCAGGCAGGAAAAAATCGCCTTCGGGCTAATAGCCGGCGGCGCCTCCATCGGATCCATATTGCTGGCGATTGAATTCCACCCCGGCATCTATATCGACTTGCGTTTTTCGCCGCTTGCATTGGCAGGCATGTTTGGAGGGCCGATCGCGGCGGCCTTCGCCGCGGCGCTGGCAATGGCATTTCGTTTTGCCGTTGGCGGTACGGCGATGGTCGACGGTATCATCACAATGGCCGTCGCCACGGGCATTGGTTTGGCCGGTCATTTCTGGACCCGCAAGAGATCGCCGGCCCTTAAGGACGTTGCACTGCTGAGCCTCGCCCTTGGCGCTGCATTGGTCCTGTCGATGGCTGTGCTTCCCACTTTAGTGAATGCCCATGTGCTGGCCGGTGTCGGCTTTCCCCTGACCGCATTGAATTGTCTCGCGACCGTTCTGGGCGGTTTCGTTCTGCTGAAAACACAGCAATGGGAGCTGGAGCGAAGCATATTGGTGACTGCATTTTCGCAGTCGCCCGATTATCTCTATGTAAAGGACCGAAACAGCCGGTTCATCACCGTCAATGAAAACATGACCCGCCTTTTCCGTTTCAGGACGACGGCGGAGATGACCGGATTGTCGGATTTCAATCTGATGTCGCGGCCACTCGCCGAGGAGTTATATTATCTCGAGCAGCAGGTCATAGACACCGGGGTGCCGCTGATCGATTCCACTGAGTATATCGAAGGCAGGTTTTTGCTCGCGTCCAAAGTGCCGCTGCGGGACAAGCAGGGGCGGGTGATCGGCCTTGCCGGCGTAACGCGCGATGTTACCGAGCGCACCGCCCTGGAGCGGGAATTGCGCGAAAGCAAGAACCTGCTCTCGCACGCCATGGCCAGCATGTCCGATGGCATCGCCATGTACGACAGCAAGGGGTTTATCCTCTTTTGCAATGAGCAGTATCGCAATGCGTTCCCGCTCTCTGGAGAGGCCCGCGTGGTCGGAGCCCATATCAGAGACATCCTGCGCCGCGTCGCCGAAACCGGCGAGCGGCCCGGTATCCCCCAGGATGTGGACGGGTGGATCAAGGCCGCCAGTGCCTCGCTGCACAGCAACAAGGACGAAGAGGTTCAGCTTCATAACGGCGACTGGCGCAGCATCCGGACAAGGCTTGCCGAGGATGGCACGGCGATGGCCGTCGTCTCCGACATCACCGCGACGAAGCAGGCGGAAATCGCGCTCAGACTATCGGCGGAGCAGCTGAAAAGCCTTGCCGAAACCGATGGTCTCACCGGCATGGTCAACCGCCGCGCCTTCGACGAAGCTTTCGCCCGCGAGACCGCGGGCAGCGCCAGGAAGAACACGCCATTCAGCCTGCTGATGGTCGATATCGACCGCTTCAAGGCCTATAACGATACCTATGGTCATCCGGCCGGAGACCAATGCCTGCGGGTCGTCAGCACGTGTCTGCGCCAATCCGTCAGCCGGCCCGCAGACATCGTCGCCCGTTACGGCGGCGAGGAATTCGTGGTGTTTCTCCCCGATACCAGCGCCAAAGGGGCAATGATCGTCGCCGAGCAATTCGCCAGGCGCCTGGCTGAGGAGAATATCGCTCATTCCGGCAGCGAATTCGCCCGGGTGACGGCAAGCATCGGCATATCCTGTGCGACCGGAGCCGTTCTGCGGACCAACCCTAACCGTCTCCTGACCGAGGCCGACGCCGCGCTCTACGACGCCAAGACGCAGGGCCGCAACCGCATTCTGGCCCATTCGCCTAATGGGGAACGGCATGCCATGAAGGAAGCCGGTTAGAGCCGATCCCGCTTCGATAGATTTTTTCTATCGAACCATGGTTTCTGTTGACTTGATGTTTTCCGCGCTTCGACAATACAGGGGCGCATGGACACAAAATTCATCGGCAAGAAATCGGCGGCAGCTGGCGGTTGGGGCGCTTTGAAGAGCTGCGGCAAGCAATTGCTGCAAAGCGGCATGCCCATCTCGGGCGCGCGCACCATGCTGAAGGCGAACCAGCCGGATGGGTTTGACTGCCCGGGCTGCGCCTGGGGCGATCCCGAACACGGATCCTCGTTCGAGTTCTGCGAAAACGGCGTCAAGGCGGTCGCCTGGGAGGCAACGGAGAAGCGGGCAACGCCGGCCCTTTTCGCTGACAATACGGTATCTGAGCTGCGCCGGCTGTCAGATTATCAACTGGAACTTAACGGCCGCCTCACGCATCCGATGCGCTACGATAGGGCGAGCGACCGTTATCTGCCGGTTTCGTGGGAGGATGCCTTTGCCGAGATCGGCAACATCCTGAAGGGCTTGGATACTTCGAACCGGGCGGAATTCTACACCTCGGGCCGGGCCAGCAATGAAGCCGCCTTCCTCTACCAGCTGTTCGTGCGCGTCTACGGCACCAACAATTTTCCCGATTGCTCCAACATGTGCCACGAAGCAAGCGGCATCGCCATGCGCCAGGCCATCGGTGTGGGCAAGGGCACGGTGCTTCTGGAGGATTTCGAAGAGGCGGACGCCATCTTCGTGATCGGGCAGAACCCGGGCACCAACCATCCGAGAATGCTCGGCGACCTGCGCCGGGCGGCGATCCGCGGTGCGCGTGTTGTCGTCTTCAACCCCATCCGCGAGCGCGGCCTGGAGTGCTTCGCCGACCCGCAGGACAAGATCGAGATGCTGCGCGGCGGTTCGACCGAGATCGCCAGCCAATATCTGCAGCCGCAACTCGGCGGCGACATGGCGGCGGTGCGCGGCATGGCCAAAGCCGTGCTGGCTGCGGAAGACAGAGCGGTCGCCGCCGGTCTGCCCTCCGTTCTCGACCATGCATTTCTCACCGAACATTGCGTGGATTTTCAAGCGTATCAGGCAGCGGTCAAGGCGACGAGCTGGGCTGAGATCGAGGACCAGTCGGGACTGAGCCGGGAAGAGATCGAACGGGCCGCCGATGTCTATATCAACGCCGAACGCGTCATCTGCACCTGGGCTATGGGTGTCACCCAGCACCTGCATTCGGTCGCGACGATCCGCGAGATCGCCAATTTTATGTTCCTGCGCGGCAATATCGGCAAGCCGGGCGCCGGCCTTTGCCCGGTGCGCGGACATTCCAACGTGCAGGGCGACCGCACCGTCGGCATCAACGAACAGCCGGCGGACGAATTCCTCGATGCGCTGGAGAAACACTTCCGCTTCGCCGTCCCCCGCGAGCATGGTCACAATGTCCTCACCGCGATTGGTGCGATGCTCGACGGTTCGGCCGAAGCCTTCATCGGTCTTGGCGGCAATTTCGCGCGCGCCACGCCCGACAGCACTCTCGTCGAAAAGGCGCTTCGGCAGCTGAAGCTGACGGTCCACATCGCAACCAAACCCAATCATTCGCATCTCATGCCAGGCGAGGCGGCCTTCATCCTGCCCTGCCTCGGACGCACCGAGATGGACCTCAACGAAGCCGGCAATTCCCAGCTCGTCAGCGTCGAGGATTCGATGAGCATGGTGCATGGCTCCGCCGGCATCAATCGTCCGGCCTCGCCATACCTGCTCTCGGAAGTCGCCATCATTGCCGGCATTGCGCAAGCGACGGTCGGTTCCGCCGTGGTCGACTGGGCGGAACTCGCCGACGATTACGACCTTATCCGTGATCATATCGAGGCGACCATTCCGGGCTTCGAAAACTACAATCAGCGCCTGCGCAAGCCGCGCGGTTTCCACCTGCGCAATGCGGCCGCCCATCGCGAGTGGGATACGCTAGCGGGCAAGGCCTCATTCTCCTCCGAGGCGCTTCCCGAGGAGACGGTGCATCAGCGTGCGCGAAAGGGCGAAGGACATCGTTTTGCCCTGCAGACATTCCGCTCGCATGATCAATACAATACGACGGTCTACGGTCTCGATGACCGATATCGCGGCGTCTACGGAGAGCGGCAGGTCATCTTCATTCATCCCGCCGACCTGGCGGCGATGAATGCCGAGGCCGGCGACCGGGTCGACGTGATCGGCGAGCATGATGACGGCATCGAGCGCATCGCTGAGAATTTCCGCCTGGTGCCCTATGACATTCCGAGGGGTAGCATCGCCGGCTATTATCCCGAGCTGAACGTGCTGGTGCCGCTCGGCAGCGCCGGCAAGGAAAGCGATACGCCGACCTCGAAGTCGATCATGGTGTCCTTCCGCCGGCGAAACGCTGCGTGAGTGAAAGACTGTCCGAGGTCGATCGGTTTCTCGCGCTGGTGGCTGCAGCGCAAGAGGGCGATATCAGGCTGACATCCATACAGGCAGGCCTCCTCGTCGCCGCCGAACTCGGGATTGCGCGCGACAGCCGCGCCTTTGCGCGCAAGCTGGGGATCGCCCATTCCCTCGTACTGCGGGAGCTCAATGTCCTGGCGGAGCGCCAAGACCTGCTTGAGATCGTCCGCCGAGAACCAAGGACGATGACGGTGCACTACACATTGCCGCCGGCTTCTTCGGCGCAAGCGACGGCTTTTGCTTCTTGTTGCGTTGTCCCGGAACCGCTGCACACTGATGACGCGCTATCATCGGCAGACGCGCTTCCTGGTGTCGGAAGGGTATTCCCCGTAGGTCGATTTATAGACTGCGGAAAACCGGCCGAAATGAAAGAAGCCCCATTTGAGGCAGATCGCCTTCATGGTTTGGGTGCTCTCGGGGTCGAGTAGGTCTTGGCGCGCCGCGCGCAAGCGAAGCGTCAGCAGATAGACGGCGGGAGAGGTGCCCCTGAAGGCACGGAAGCCGGTTTCGAGCGCCCGGCTGGAGACGCCGGCGGCTTCGGCGACCTTCGGCATGGTGATCGGCTGATCGATATTGGCCTGCATGAATTCGATCGCCTTGCGCACATGCCGGGGAGCGATGAGGGCAGGCCCCTTGTCGAGGAAATGCGACAGCCGGTTCGGCACCATGCGCACGACGAGATCGGCCAGCGCCTGCGTCATATGCGCCATGGCGATCGGCGACTGCAGCAAGGGGCCGTCGTCGCGCATGCCGATGGCGATCGTCTCCGTCAAGTTACCGATCGTCCGGCCAACCGGCGTCGACAGATCCAGTTCGGGCAGCAGATCGAGAGAGCCGCTGAACGGCATTTCGAACGTCTGGCCTATCGTCTGCAGGATCACCGACCAATTGATCAGCAATTCGTCGATGACATTCGACTGGCCGTGCATGATGACGCTGTCTGGTTCGAAATTATTATAGAGAAGCAATTTTCCTTCCCCCGCCTCGGCGACGCGGGATCCATAAGCCACCCCCATGCCGCCGCTGCGCGGCACGACGATCGACAGATACTCCGCAGTATCGGCGGTTGGCTCGATATTGAACTGAAACTCCGCCTCGTGATAGCCGGTCAGCAGGACAGCGCTGTCAGTGGCGGAAAAATCCAAACCCCATTGGAAGTCCTGGGCGCGGCCGACAGGCTCGGCATCGAACGCGCCGAAGGCGCCGCCGAGCGTTTCGACCATGTTGTCGAAGGACGAACCGCGAAACCGAAACGAAAATGGCGCACGGCTATTTTCGGACATGCTGTTCCCCTTGTTCAGGGTGGCTGCGTTGCCCTGCTCTTCTCAACTGCTCGCACATCCGGGCGTGAGCCGCGATCCGTGTTGAGAAATCGATGCGGATGGACGAAGCTAGGTCATATCCTAGCCGATCTGGGCCCGGAGCGCAGCAGGCCTCGGCTGAGCAGGAGGATCTCCGCGCGGGATCAGCGTCTTGTGCCAGCCGATACAGGCCGAATTCGGACGTGGCGGGCGTCAAAAAAACCAACTCGTTGCATGCATTATCGACAGCTCCCATCCGATCAGTTTCGCAGCTCGAGGGCCGGAACTGGCAGAACTCGGAACGATAGGCAAGTCTTCACGCCACCGGCTATCGGTGATGAAACGATTACGCGAAAGGGCAAATTAATGGGTGTATCCGTGAGGCCACTAAAGGCTCATACGCGGCGATCTCGCCGCCAGGCTGAAGTTATGGAGAACGCCCCCGATCCGCGATCTGCGCAGTCGCCTGCCGAAGGCTCTATAGTGGACCGCTTATTGCCTTCGGCAGGCAGACAGGCATGCATACGCACGGGATGGTGTGCGTATGTACGATCCCTTCCATCCTTTGGGGGTGATGGATGAACGGGTTTGGCTTAAGGACCGCAAACCATCATGGCCTTGGTCGAAAACCATCTTATTGCACCGTGGCCATCGAGCAATTGTCGGCCCCCGATAAAGTCGACCAAGCGGCTTTTCGCGACGCAGTCTGGACTGGTTTTGCGCAAAATGTATAGGATAACGCTGGCTGGAGGCATGTTCGCGCCGCGGCTTGCACAAAGCGGACAGAGACCTCGAATGTCTCATCTGGCGCGCAGAAAGGGCCTGCTTGAGAAGCAGCGGGAGCGCTCCGGCGTCACAGTTCCAAGGTGGTCGCATACCGTCACAGAAGGCTAGGCGCTTTGGGGGAGCCCCCGATTTCTATGACATCGATACGCGACGCGCGCAATTCCTCAGCCAGCCAGTGTGATCGGGCAAGTCTGAAGAAGCCATTTGATATCAAGCGACTTCACGGTCCGACGGCGGCCGGCTTCCCGTTTCCCCAAATGGCGACATGATACCGGTGTCGCCAGCGAAACGGAAAGACGGCCGCATTTGAGCTTCAGAGGGCGACCGACAGGGCGCTGTCGCGCTCCGGAGCCATCTCGTGTGAGTTCACCATTGCACTGGCGAGCTGACGGAAGGTGACGAGCCCCAAGGTTTCACCGGAAGGCGAAACCACCCTGGCGTCGCCCTCTGGCGCCGATGACAGCATGCGGACGGCTTCTTCGACGGTCGTTCCCGCCACAATCGCCAGTCCAACCGGCGCCGCACCTGAGTGCAGCGGCGTCATCACGGCTTCGACATGGATGACTCGGCCGCGATTGACCTCCTTGACGAAGTTGGCGATGTAGTCGTCGGCCGGGCGCAGTACGATGTCCTGGCTGGTGCCCTGCTGGATGACTTCGCCGTCGCGCAGGATGGCGATCTGGTCGCCGAGACGCAGCGCCTCGTCGAGATCGTGGGTGATGAAGACGATGGTTTTCTTGATCTCCTTCTGGATATCGAGAAGCACTGTCTGCATGTCGGTGCGGATCAACGGGTCGAGCGCCGAATAGGCTTCGTCCATCAGAAGGACCGGGGCGTCGTTGGAAAGAGCCCTGGCCAGACCGACGCGCTGCTGCATGCCGCCGGAGAGCTGATTGGGATATTTCTGTTCGAAGCCCTTCAGGCCGACCCGCTCCAGCCAGCGCATCGCGACGTCGATGGCTTTCGGGCGCTCCATGCCCTGTACTTCAAGGCCGAAGATGGTGTTGTCGAGAACGTTCCGGTGCGGCAGAAGCGCGAACTTCTGAAACACCATCGCCGTCTGATGCCGGCGAAACGTTCGCAATTCCGTGTCGTTCATCTTCACGACATCGACGCCGTCGACCAGAACTTCGCCGGCGGTCGGGTCGATCAGACGGTTGATGTGGCGGATGAGCGTCGACTTGCCCGAACCCGAAAGACCCATGATGACCTGGATACGGCCGGAGGGGATCTCGACATTGATATCCTTCAGGCCCAGCACGTGACCGTGCTTTTCGTTGAGCTCGGTCTTCGACAATCCTTTCTTGACTGCGTCGACATGCGCAGCGGGATTGGGGCCGAAGATCTTGTAGAGGTGGCGGATCTTGATGCCGCCGAAACGTTGATCAGCCATGGACGATCTCCCGATGCTTCTGGAGCCTCTTGCCATATGCCTGGCTGACCCGGTCGAAGATGATGGCGATGCCGACGATGGCGAGGCCGTTGAAAATGCCTAAGGTGAAGTACTGGTTGGCAATGGCTTTCAGCACCGGCTGGCCAAGTCCCTGGACGCCGATCATCGAGGCAACGACTACCATTGCGAGCGCCATCATGATGGTCTGGTTGATGCCGGCCATGATAGTGGGAAGCGCCAGCGGCAACTGCACCTTGAAGAGCTTTTGCGCACTCGACGTTCCGAAAGCGTCGGCCGCTTCCAAAACGTCCTTGTCGACCAGCCTGATGCCGAGATCGGTCAGGCGAATCATCGGCGGAATGGCGTAGATGACGACGGCGATCAGTCCCGGCACCTTGCCGATGCCAAGCAGCATGACGACAGGAATGAGATAGACGAAGCTCGGCATGGTCTGCATGACGTCGAGGATCGGATTGACGACACGCTGCAGCCGGTCGGAGCGCGCCATCAGGATCCCCGTCGGAATGCCGATAGCGATGGAGAGCACGGTACAGACGAAGATCATCGAGACCGTCCGCATCGTATCGTCCCACATGTCGAAATAACCGATCAGCAGCAGGGTGACGAGACAGCCGAGGACAACCTTGAGGCTGCGGCTGGCAAACCAGGCGATGACCAGGATGATGGCCGTGATGATCGGCCACGGCGTCTGTGTCATGAAGCGGTCGGCAGCGATGAGAAAATGCTGCAGCGGGGAGAACAAGGTCTCGATGCCGTCGCCATAAGCGCGCGTAAAGCTGCGAAAACCATCATCGATCGCCTTCTTCAGATTGCGAAGAGCGTCGTCATCCATATGCGGGAATTTATAAAACCATTCCATTCGGGTCCCCTTTTTCTTTAAGAGCCGTGGCAGTCTTTTTGGTTTTGTCGGCGGCGAGAAGCGGTGCGCCTTTTGCGCACCGCGATAGTCGGATTTAAAGCATGATGCCGAAACTGGGCGGCTTTCTCATGCTCTAACGCTTCAATGGAGAACAGAAATCGGATTTCAGACCGAGCCCGGCCTGAAATCATCCAGTTCTAGAGGGCAGCTTCGATCTTCTTGGCTGCCTCCGGCGAGACCCACTTGGTCCAGATGTCCTTGTTTTCCTCAAGGAAGTGCTTGGCACCATCTTCGCCGGTCGCCTGGTTGTCGGTCATCCAGGCCATCAGCTTGTTGACCGTTTCATTGCTCCAGGAGCGCTTCGAAAGATAGTCCATGACCTCGGGGCCGGCCTTTTCCGAGAAAGGCTTTGCAACCAGGGTCACGACGTGATCGACCGGCCATGCATTGGGCTTGGGGTCCGGGCAATCGGCGACAGTGTTGCAGCGCTTCCATTCGGCGGCATCGTTCGGCACGCCGGCTTCGAGCTTGACCATCTCGTATTTGCCGAGCAGCGCGGTCGGCGCCCAGTAGTAACCGGCCCAGCCAGCCTTGCGTTCGTAAGCCTTGGCGATCGAACCATCGAGACCGGCAGCCGAACCGGTATCGACGAGGGTAAAGCCGGCCTTGTCGGCGCTGAAGGCCTTGTAGAGCTGCGTGGTGACGACAGTGCCGCCCCAGCCCTGCGGGCCGTTGTAGATGGCACCCTTCTTCGCGTCTTCAGGATCGGGGAAGAGTTCCGGATGCTTCAGCACGTCGCCGATGGTCTTGATATCGGGATGAGCCTCGGCAAGATATTTGGGAATCCACCAGCCCTGTACGCCGCCATCCGGCAGCGGCGAGCCGACCTGAACGATGCGGCCTTCTTCGGTGCCCTTCTTGACGACGTCGGGCAGCAGGTCGATCCAGGCTTCGGGCGCGATATCCGGCTGGCCCTTTTCGGCCATGGAGGTGATCGTCGGGACGGTGTCGCCGACGGTGATGTCGGCACTGCAGCCATAGCCTTCGTTCAGGATGAACTTGTCCAGGTTGGAGAGAACTTCGGCGCTCTGCCAGTTCATGCTGGCGATGGTGACGCTGCCGCATTCGGCGGCGCTGGCGTATGACGCGCCGCCGATCAGGCCGAACGTCAAACACGTCGATGCAAGTAATTTCTTCATTCTCGTTCCCTCTGTTTAGCGGCTTGTCGTGTCGAGCGGGGTGCCGCAGTGCCCGCCCCAACGGTTGTCAGGAAGCCTTTCCCATACTCACCGATCTCTCAAATGCTGCAGACAACCCCTTGGCGACCGAAGCGTCGAACCCCGCTGCGCGCATGCCTTCGATGGCTGCTGCGGTGGTGCCGCGATAGTCGAGAAAGGCCCGAACGATATGGTCTGGAGATTCGTCGTGGCGCTCCAGCAGGCGACCGGCGCCTGATATCACGGTGCTGACGGCGCGGCGCGCAATCTCTGCCGGCAGGCCATGGGCAACAGCGTCGCGCATCATGGCGGCCGCCAGCAGTGCCGGGAATGCCGGTCCGGATCCGGAAAGGCCCGTCAGGTAATCGATGTCGCTTTCCCTTGCGACTTCGTCCTCGGATCCGCATGTGCTGAAAATTGCGCGGACGATGGCGCGGTCTTCTTCGGTGACCTCGTTCGTGCCGATCCAGGGCGTATAGGATTTTGACACTTCAGCAGCAGCATTCGGAAGGGCGCGGACGATGCGAGCAGTCTTGTGGCGTTGGGAAAGAGCGGTGAGGCGAATGCCCGCCATGATCGATATGACGAGCTTGCCTTTGGCATCAACCGCAAGGGGATGCCAGTCGGTGGGGCGGATGGAGAGAAGGATCAAGTCGGAGCGGTCGGCAAGCGCCTGATTGTCGGTCGTCCAGAAAGAATTCGGAAAATGGGCTGGGCGATCGCTACGATAGGAGAGCGAGAGATTTCGAGCATCGACCAAGCCGGCATCGAGGATCGAGCCAGCGATTGCGCCGCCAAGCCAGCCGCCGCCGCCAATGATGCCGATCCTCAAGGAAACGCTCATCCGGGCCTCCTCTAGCCGGGCCGATGGCCATGCCGGGAGAAGAAGCGATCAAGCTCCCTCTGCTGCGGCACTTCGCCCGTGTAGATCGCAATATACTCCGGAATCCGTTTCATGCGGACGGCAATATCCTCCCTTGACTGCATGGAAATGTAACCGATCTGAACGAGGTAAGTTGTTCGCGCTCTGACATCCGATGTCGTTTCTGGTAAGCCGAACCGCATAAACATGCGCTTGAGCGCCTCCAGCCGGATCTGATCGGCCTGCTGGACCTCTGCGAGAAGCTCGTCGGATTGCAGCGCCCAGCTGCGCACGGCAAATTCGAATTTCGCGTCGAACAGATCATTGTCGAGCCAGCAATCGAAGACATTGAGCATCGCTTCGGCCAGCGATTCCGCATAGGCTTCCGACCGCTTGACAATATTGCCGGTGTTTTTGTCGCGCCATAGCGCCACGAGCGCGCTCAGCAGTTCCTCCCGATCCTTGAAGAACCAGTAGAAGCTCGTGCGCGAGAGATTGAGCTTCTTGGCCAGCGGCAGAATTTTCACCGAATCTACGCCGGAGTCCAACAGAGAGTGATAAGCTGCCTCCAGCCATCCCTCTTGCGATCCGCGCCAGCCGGTGTCGTTCAAAGACTGATCCATGCGTTATCTCCTATCAAATTATGAGGCCGCGCACAAGGAAAATGTACATTGGTGTCGAAAACGATGACTTAACTGTTTTCCACGTTGACACCTATGTACATAGCGCCTAGCGTCTCCCTCGATGTTTTAATCCGGAACCACGGCCCATGTCGAACGATCCCCTTCTGCAGCCCTATCAGCTCAAGCATTTGAAGTTGCGCAACCGTATCATCGTAACCTCTCACGAGCCGGCCTATCCGGAAGACGGCATGCCGAAGGGAAAATATCGCGCCTATACGGTAGAGCGCGCAAAGGGCGGGGTGGCTTTGACGATGACAGCGGGCTCGGCGGCCGTCTCCAAGGATAGCCCGCCTGTCTTCAACAACCTGCTTGCCTATAAGGACGAGATCGTTCCCTGGATCAGGGAGATGACCGATGCCGTGCATGAAGAGGGTGCGGCAATCATGATCCAGCTCACCCATCTTGGCCGGCGCACCCGCTGGGACAAGGGCGACTGGCTGCCGGTCATTGCCCCCTCGCATCATCGCGAGGCTTCTCACCGCGCCTTCCCGAAGAAGATGGAAGATTGGGATATCGAGCGCATCATCAAGGATTTCGCCGATGCGGCCGAGCGCATGAAGGCGGGCGGCATGGACGGTGTCGAACTGGAGGCCTACGGTCACCTGATCGACCAGTTCGTGTCTCCGCTCGCCAACGAACTCGACGGTCCCTATGGCGGCTCGCTGGATAATCGTCTGCGCTTCTGTTTCGATGTGTTCAAGGCGATCCGCAAAAGAGTGGGCGACGATTTCATTCTCGGCCTGCGCTATACCGCCGACGAATGTCTTCCCGGCGGCACCGGCAAGGCCGAAGGGATCGAAATCTCCAGGCGCCTGAAGGAAAGTGGCCTCATCGATTACCTGAACGTGATCCGCGGCCACATCGATACCGACGCGGGTCTCACCGACGTGATCCCGATCCAGGGCATGGCGAATTCGCCGCATCTCGACTTCGCCGGCGAAATCCGCGCCGCGACCGACTTTCCGACCTTCCATGCGGCGAAGATTCCTGATGTCGCCACCGCCCGCCACGCAATTGCCGCCGGCAAGGTCGACATGATCGGCATGACCCGCGCCCACATGACCGACCCGCACATCGTCCGCAAGATCATCGAGAAGCGGGAAGAGGATATTCGCCCCTGCGTCGGCGCCAATTACTGCCTCGATCGCATCTACCAGGGCGGAGCCGCCTACTGCATCCATAATGCTGCGACCGGCCGCGAATTGACCATGCCGCATATCGTCGCGAAGGCCAACGCCAAGAAAAAGGTCGTCATCGTCGGCGCCGGCCCGGCGGGTCTGGAAGCGGCGCGCGTCGCTGGAGAACGCGGCCATCAGGTCGTGGTCTTCGAAGCGGCGAACAATGCCGGCGGACAGGTCCGGCTCACTGCCCAAAGCGAGCGCCGCAGGGAAATGATCAGCATTATCGACTGGCGCATGAGCCAGTGCGAGAAATACGACGTCACCTTCCACTTCAATACATGGGCGGAAGCCGGCATGATCGAAGCCGAGCGCCCCGACGTCGTCATCGTCGCGACCGGCGGCTTGCCGCATACCGAGGTTCTTTCGCGCGGCAACGAACTGGTGGTCTCTTCGTGGGATATCATCTCCGGTGACGTGAAGCCTGGCACCAACGTGCTTGTTTTTGACGATGCCGGCGACCATGCCGGTCTACAGGCGGCGGAGTTTCTTGCCAAGGCGGGCGCTAAGGTCGAGATCATGACGCCGGACCGGTCCTTTGCGCCCGAGGTCATGGCCATGAACCTGGTGCCTTATATGCGCTCTCTCCAGAAGCATGACGTGACCTTCACGGTCACCTATCGTCTGGAGGCCGTCGAGAAGAGCGGTAACCAGCTCGTCGCCCATGTCGGCAGCGATTACGGCGGGATTGCCAAGCAGAGCAGCTTCGACCAGATCGTCGTCAATCACGGGACCATCCCGCTCGATGAACTCTATTTCGAGCTGAAGCCCAGCTCTAGCAATCTCGGCGAGATGTCGTACGACCAGCTTCTTTCGGGAGAGCCGCAGTCCGTCATGCGCAATCCCGAGGGCAGGTTCCAGCTGTTTAGGATCGGCGATGCTGTCGCTGCGCGCAATACGCATGCCGCCATTTATGACGGCTTGCGCATCGCCAAGGATATATGATTGCAGGAGCGGCCGCTCGTCGGCCGGTCATTTCGGGGGGTGATATGAGTTTACGCGAGGAAAGCCTCCAGTCTTTCGTGGATGCCGCGTCTGTTGCTTTCGATCGGTACGCGAAGGCCCCGGAGGCCCGGCGCTCGATCCGCCAATTTTTTGCGGCGCTGGAGCAGCCGGGGGTCGCGCGTGTGGGCGAGGGACGCCGGTTGCCCGTCTGCGCTGAGCTTGATGTGGCGCTTGCGGTTGATCCCTCGTACGATCCTTCGCTGGCGCGGTTGATTGAGGCGTTCAAAGGCATCGAGCCGATGCTTGAATGGCGCCGACGCACCAAGTATGACCACACCGCCGGCGACAATTTCGTCGATGGCCACGCCAATGCTATGCTCATCGGCCCGGGAGGATTGGAGGAGCGGAGCGACCTTTGGTTGGGTGTGACATTGCTGGCGCCGCACGTGCGCTATCCCGATCACGACCACCCGCCGGAGGAAGTTTATCTGGTGCTTTCCGAGGGAGAGTTTCAACAGGGGGAGGGGGACTGGTTTTCGCCTGGTATCGGCGGATCGTTCTACAATATCCCCGGGATCAAACATGCCATGAGGTCGGTGGATACACCGCTCTTCGCCTTCTGGGCGCTGCTTTCCGAACGGCCGCACTGATGGCCGGCAGTCTAGAAATAAAGGGGTTTTGCAAATGAAGGTTCTCGTGCCAGTCAAACGGGTTGTGGACTACAACGTGAAGATCCGGGTGAAGCCGGATGGTTCCGGTGTCGAGCTTGCCAATGTGAAGATGTCGATGAACCCGTTCGACGAGATCTCGGTGGAAGAGGCGCTGCGGCTGAAGGAAGCCGGCAAGGCCGAGGAAGTGGTGGTGGTGTCGATCGGTCCTGCCAAGGCCGAGGAGACGCTGAGGACGGCGCTGGCCATGGGCGCCGACCGGGCGATCCTGGTCGAGACCGACGATGCGGTCGAGCCGCTGGCCGTCGCCAAGATCCTCAAGGGTGTGGCCGATGCCGAACAGCCGGGTCTTGTCATCGTCGGCAAACAGGCGATCGACGACGATTCGAACCAGACCGGCCAGATGCTGGCAGCACTCCTGGGCTCGGCCCAGGCGACCTTCGCCTCGAAGATCGAAATCGGTGACGGCAAGGCTCAGGTCACCCGCGAGGTCGATGGCGGCCTGCAGACGATCGAGATCAAGCTGCCGGCGGTGGTCACATCCGACCTTCGCCTGAACGAACCGCGTTATGCCTCGCTGCCCAACATCATGAAGGCGAAGAAGAAGCCGCTCGACAAGAAGAGCCCGGCTGACTTCGGCGTCTCCATGACGCCGCGGCTGAAGGTGCTGAAGACCGAGGAGCCGAGTGGCCGCAAGGCCGGCGTCAAGGTCAAGTCGGTCACTGAGCTTGTCGACAAGCTGAAGAACGAAGCCGGCGTGCTTTAAGGCTGGGAAAGAGAGAACAACATCATGACCATTCTTCTTCTGGCCGATCACGACAATTCGAGCCTTTCCGACCAGACCGCCAAGGCACTGACGGCCGCTTCCCAGATCGCCAAGGGACAGGCGAGCGATATTCATATCCTCGTTGCCGGCAAGGGCGCCAAGCCTGCGACCGATGCGGCGGCCAAACTCTCCGGCGTCACCAAGGTGCTGCTGGCCGAAAGCGACGCGCTCGCCAACAATCTGGCCGAACCGCTGGCCGATCTGATCGTCTCGCTTGCTGCCGGTTACGACACGATCATCTCTGCCGCCACCTCGGTCGGCAAGAACGTGCTGCCGCGCGTCGCCGCCCTGCTCGATGTCGCCCAGGTCTCGGAGATCATCGAAGTCGTCTCCGCCGATACGTTCAAGCGGCCGATCTATGCCGGCAATGCCATCCAGACGGTGCAGGCAAGCGATGCCAAGAAGGTCATCACCGTGCGCACCGCCTCGTTTGCTTCGGCATCTGAAGGCGGCTCGGCCAGCGTCGAGGCGGTCCCGGCGGTCTCCAATCCGGGTCTGTCGACTTTCGTCAAGGACGCGCTGTCGGCTTCCGACCGTCCGGAACTGACCTCGGCGAAGATCATTCTCTCCGGCGGAAGGGCACTCGGTTCGGCGGAGAAGTTCAAGGAAGTCATCCTGCCGCTGGCCGACAAGCTCGGGGCTGCCGTCGGCGCATCCAGAGCCGCCGTCGATGCCGGTTATGCGCCGAACGACTGGCAGGTCGGCCAGACCGGCAAGGTTGTGGCGCCCGATCTCTATATCGCCGCCGGCATCTCCGGGGCCATCCAGCATCTGGCCGGCATGAAGGACAGCAAGGTGATCGTCGCGATCAACAAGGACGAGGAGGCGCCGATCTTCCAGGTCGCCGATTACGGCCTGGTCGCCGATCTGTTCGAGGCGCTGCCGGAATTGCAAAAGGCGCTCTAAGCGAGGGGACTGAACGTGGCGCGCGCGGTGGGACGTCCAATCAAACGTGGGGCCGATCTTCTTCTGAACGACGAGGAAAAGCCGGCCTATATCAGGCTGCACGACATCGGCAGGGAAAGGCGTCCTCGGCCGCTGCAGGAGTTCCTCAACGACGTCGGCGGCCTGATGCTGTCGGCCGACGCCCCTGCCGTCGCCAGTTTCGTCGCCGGCAAGGTTCTGCAGAGGCTGCTCAAAACAGGCAAGGTGCGCCCGCTGGAGGGTGGGCCTCTTCCCGGTGCGCCGGAGGGGCTGGATGACGCCATCGGCCATCTTGCCAAATCGGGACGGAAATACGAGGCGATTGCCGGGCAATTCAGAAGCCTTGCCGACAGCCTGCTCTGGCGACGCGGCCGTTCGGGTCCGTTTGCAAGCCTGAATTTTGGCAACACCCATTCTCATGCTGTTGTGGTCGGTCCCGGGGGCATGGAGGAGCGCGCCGACCTCAGGGTCGGGGTGATCTATATGGACCGCTACACCCGGTTTCCCGATCATGTTCAGACGCAGCCCCGCGCCTTCCTTCTGTTTTCGCCGGCTGAAATCTGCCTTGGCGATTCCCAATGGTTTTCTGCCGCCACCGGCACAGTCTTTGCTAACGATGCAGGGCAATCCTTCGCGATTAGATGCACGGCAAAGCCGCTTCTCGCGGTTTGGTGCCAAGTTGAGCCGGAGACGTGATGGGGTGATCTTGGCAGCGATCGGCTAAGGCCGGTCAAGAGGCCAGTCTATTCGAGCATATAGCAGTCAGAATTCGATTTGAGGAAGGATATCGAAATGGACGTTCGCGCCGCCGTAGCCGTTCAGGCCGGCAAACCGCTGGAAGTGATGACCGTGCAGCTGGAAGGACCGCGGGCCGGTGAAGTGCTGGTCGAGGTCAAGGCGACCGGCATCTGCCACACCGACGATTTCACCCTGTCAGGTGCCGATCCGGAAGGCCTGTTTCCGGCCATCCTCGGCCATGAAGGCGCCGGCATCGTCGTCGATGTCGGGCCGGGTGTCACCTCGGTGAAGAAGGGCGATCACGTCATCCCGCTCTATACGCCGGAATGCCGCGAATGTTATTCCTGCCTGTCGCGCAAGACCAATCTCTGCACAGCGATCCGCTCGACCCAGGGCCAGGGTCTGATGCCGGACGGCACCTCGCGCTTTTCGATCGGCAAGGACAAGATCCATCATTATATGGGCTGCTCGACCTTCGCCAATTTCACCGTGCTGCCGGAAATTGCCCTTGCCAAGGTCAATCCCGACGCCCCCTTCGACAAGATCTGCTACATCGGCTGCGGTGTCACGACAGGCATCGGCGCCGTCATCAACACCGCCAAGGTCGAGATCGGTTCGACCGCCATCGTCTTCGGGCTCGGCGGCATCGGCCTCAACGTGCTGCAGGGCCTGCGGCTTGCCGGCGCCGACATGATCATCGGCGTCGATATCAACCCGGACCGCAAGAAATGGGGCGAAAAGTTCGGCATGACGCATTTCGTCAATCCGAAGGAGGTCGGTGACGACATCGTTCCCCATCTCGTCAATATGACCAAGCGCAATGGCGACCTGATCGGCGGCGCCGACTACACCTTCGACTGTACCGGCAACACCAAGGTCATGCGCCAGGCGCTGGAAGCATCCCACCGCGGCTGGGGCAAGTCGATCATCATCGGCGTTGCCGGCGCCGGCCAGGAGATCTCCACCCGTCCGTTCCAGCTGGTCACCGGCCGCAACTGGATGGGCACTGCCTTCGGCGGCGCGCGCGGCCGCACCGACGTGCCTGACATCGTCGACTGGTACATGCAGGGCAAGATCCAGATCGACCCTATGATCACCCACACCATGCCGCTCGACGACATCAACAAGGGCTTCGACATGATGCACAAGGGCGAAAGCATCCGCGGCGTGGTGGTCTACTAAGCATGAAAACCATCTCGACCGAGAAGTCTCATGGCGGCACTCAAGGGGTCTACGTCAGTCGCTCCGAGGCCTGCGACTGCGACATGACCTTTGCTGTCTTCGTGCCGCCGCAGGCGGCTAAGGGCAATTGCCCGGTTCTCTGGTACCTGTCCGGCCTGACCTGCACCCATGCCAATGTCATGGATAAGGGCGAGTATCGGCGGCTTGCCGCCGAGCTCGGACTGATCATCGTCTGCCCGGATACCAGCCCCCGTGGCGACCATGTTCCGGACGAATCCGACAATTGGCAGTTCGGCAAGGGCGCCGGCTTTTATGTTGACGCCACCCAGCCGCCGTTTTCGGCGAATTACCGCATGTACAGCTACATCACCGAGGAGTTGCCGCGGCTGCTTGCCGCGGAATTTCCCGTCGACATTGGCCGCCAGGGGATGTTCGGCCACTCGATGGGCGGCCATGGTGCGATCACCATCGCGCTCAAGAATCCGGACCGCTTCCGAAGCTGCTCGGCCTTTGCGCCGATCAGCCATCCCTCGGTCTCCGGCTGGTCGAAACCGGCCTTGCGGAAATATCTCGGCGCCGACGAGGCGACCTGGCGGGCCTATGATTCCTGCTCGCTGATCGAAGACGGGCATCGGTTCCCCGAACTCCTCGTCGATCAGGGGACGGCCGACAACTTCCTGGAGGACGGCTTGCGTCCCGATGAACTCAGGCAGGCCTGCGAAGCGGCGGGCATAAATCTACGTCTCCGCATGCAGGAAGGCTACGGCCATTCCTACTTCTTCATTTCGACATTCATGGAGGACCATCTGCGCTGGCACGCGCAGAGGTTGGGGAATTGATTGCAGAGCTTGGCCGGGCATAACGCAAACGGCCAGGGAGGGAAGGAGAACATCAATGAGCATAGCCATTCACCCGGCAGTGGATTCAGGCTTTCGAGCGACTGACGCTGCTTTTGCCGGCGGGACGCTGGTGTGCAAATGCACGAGCAACCCTGTCAAGGTCAGGATCAAGGGCGACATCGCCCACAACCACGCCTGCGGCTGCACCAAGTGCTGGAAGCCGGAGGGTGCCGCCTTCTCGGTTGTAGCGGTGGCGCCGACCGAAAGCGTCGAAGTGCTCGAAAACGGCGACAAGCTCGCTGTCGTCGATCCTGCTGCCCTGATCCAGCGACATGCCTGCAAGGAATGCGGCGTGCATATGTATGGGCCGGTCGAGCGCGAACATCCGTTCCAGGGATTGTCCTTCGTCCATCCGGAACGCTTCCAGGAAACCGGCTGGGCAAAGCCGACCTTTGCGGCCTTCGTATCGTCGATCATCGAAAGCGGCTTCGATCCGTCGAAAATGGACGCGGTCAGAGCACAGCTGAAGGCGTCGGGCCTCGAGCCCTATGATTGCCTCTCGCCCGGCCTGATGGACTACATCGCAACCTGGACCGCCAAGAAAAGTGGCGTTCTCGGCGCGTAGCTCTTCGGGGAGCGCCTAACGGGCGCCCCCCGATGCCGCCGCCATTCGCAATCGGAGCCTTCGCGATCGCCGGTGCCCCGATATAGCGGCCGGTCAATATTAGCCCTGCTCAGCGGCGTCGCAATGGCGCTGTGTTTTCGTGGGGCTTGGCCGAGGACGATGGGCACTTTGGTGCTAACTGCGGTCGCCATCGCCGGCTTCCACCACCTTCGATCGCTTCTTGGAACCGGTCTCGATCTGATCAGGCGTTTCCGCCCTACACTGCCTGCTGCCGGCGATTGCCCTGCTCGGCTATGGGTAGACCACGCCGCCGATCGCGACCACGATCGTCGCAGTGCCGTGGCAAGCCGCCTGATCTCGCTGGACAAAGGAGTTCACCGAACTTGAAGAGGCGCTCGGGATGGTGCCAGCAAAGATGTTCATCAAGATCCGCCTCCTCTTTCCGCTGCCGAGCATCATGCCAGGCACAAAACGGAGCCTGATGATGGCCTTCGGCATCATTGTCGCCGGTATCGGCGGCTCGACGGCTCGGAGGGGCGATCCCCACGGCGCGATCAGGACACTCGACATCGCCACTCCAATCAATGGAGCGATCGCTGTCGTGATACTGACTATGGTGGTTGACCGCATAACGCAGAGTGCCGCTCGATTTTGGGAACAGAATGGAAGGGGCGGCTCGACGTCAGGTCGAGATACCGTCATGAAAGCCTGATCGGAACCATTTTCGAAGGCCGGGTCGAGGCCGAGGCAAGGATTGGACTCTATGGCGGGAGCCTTCCAAACATCGGAGCCTGGGCGCGCGTCATCGGCCACAACACCATTTTTTTTGACGACCGTGATCCGCCATCACACGGTTTTCAAATTCGATGAGCGCGTTTTTCCGAGTTTTAAGAGGCGGCGAGGAGATGACTATGCGACCGGAGCAGCATCGGCAGGGAGACGGCGTCGCGAAATCCGGTGCCCGGCTCAAGGTAGGGTTCGTGCTGTCGCGGTCGTTTACGCTGTCGGCCTTCGCACTCTTTGTCGACACGCTGCGCCTTGCCAGTGATGAGCAGGATCGGTCCGGACGGGTGCTTGCCGACTGGCAGGTGATCGGCAGCACGCGGCATCTGATCACTTCGAGCTGCGGCGTCCAGGTTGCTCCGACCTCCGATTTCGTCGATCCGTTGAAATTCGACTACATCGTCGTCGTCGGGGGGCTTCTGACGGTGGAAAACCCTGTCGACCAGCAGACCATCACCTTTCTCAAGCAGGCGGATGCCAAGAAGGTGCCGCTGATCGGCGTCTGCACGGGATCGTTCATTCTTGCGGCGGCGGACCTGATGAAGCGGCACGAGTCCTGCGTGAGCTGGCTGCATTACAAGGAGTTTCGCGAGCGGTTTCCTGACCTCGGCGTCCGTTCCGATCGGCTTTTCAATCTCGATCGCCAGCGCGGATCCTGCGCCGGCGGCAGCAGCGCGGCCGACATGGCGGCGTTGCTGGTCAGGAAATATATCAGCCGGGATGCCGAGCGAAATGCGCTTGAGGTGCTTCAGATCGAGAAGGCCCGGGCGCCGGCGGACATACAGCCCCGCCGTCCGCTGTATGACGACTATGACGACGCCCGCGTAAAGGCGGCGATGATTACGATGGAACAGTTCGTCGACGGCAGCATATCGATCCAGAAGCTTGCTGCCATGGTTGGCCTGTCACGGCGGCAGTTGGAGAGAATATTCATCGACAAGACGGGAATGTCTCCCGCCAAGGCCTATAATCGGGTCCGCATGGAGCGGGCAAAATCGATCCTGGTCCAGTCAAAAGCGCCGCTGATCGAGATCGCGCTTGATGTCGGCTTCGAAAATGCCTCGCAGTTCACGCGAACCTTCAAGCGGACCTTCGGGCAGACCCCGTCGCAGCATCGCGCGGCGGCTTCAAGAGCACACTGAGCACGCTTCAGATCTCTTCCCACGGGAAGCTGTCCAGCCGCTCCGCGCCCTTGTCGGTGATCAGGGCCTGGGTTTCCAGTTTGATGCTCTCCGAGCCGGCCTCGGCGATCAGGCTTTCGAGGTTGAGCACCATGTTCTCCTCGATGACGCCGCTGAGGTGTCGCTCAGCGTTCGATGACGAGATCGCTGAGCGGCTTCGAGCAGCAAGGCAGGAAAAAGCCGGCGTCGATCTCGCGTTGCCGGATACCACCATTATGGTTCATCTCCACCGAGCCGGAGACAAGCTTCGACTTGCAGGTCCCGCAGACCCCGTTCGAGCACGAGGAAGGCAGGCGGACGCTGCCCTTCTTTGCCGCGGAAAGCACCGTCTGGGCTGACGGGACTTCCAAGGTCTTGTTCTGTTTCGAGAATTCGACCTGGAAAATCCTCGTCACCGGCTGTGCTTCGACGTCGAGGCCTGGCTCGTCGATGACCGCGGCGTCGAAGCTCTCTTCGATATAGCTTTCTGCGGGGACGCCGAGAGCAGCCGTGATCGAACGCGCCGCTGCCATGAACGGCGCGGGACCGCAGCACATGACGACGCGTTCGGCGATGTCGGGAACGGCAAGCTTGAGGAATTCCGGCGAGATCCGGCCGGTCAGCCCCGGCCATGATAATTCGCCGGCGACCGTCTCGGGAAGAAACTGGAGGCGCAGTCCCTTCATCCTCGCTGCGAGCCCCGAAAGGTCATGGCGAAAGATCAGATCGGCCGGCGTTCTCGCCGCATGCAGGAAGACGATGTCCGACGCTTCGTAGCGGTCTGCCAGATCACGCGTGATCGACATGACGGGCGTGATGCCCGAACCTCCGGAGAGCAGCAGAAGCTTGATCTTCTCGCCCTTGGGCCGGATGAAATGACCGAGCGGTCCCTGACCCTTGGCGGTCATGCCCGGAGCCATGTGGTCGTGGAGCCAGTTCGATATCCTGCCGCCGGGCACGCGCTTGACCGTCACCGTAAAGGCGTTGCTTCGGTGGGGCGACGACGAGATGCTGTAGCATCGCGCCTCGCCATCCGAACCCGTCGGGAAGTCGAACAGAAAGTATTGGCCGGCATCGAAATGGAAATGCTTGCCTTCGGGCGACGCGAACGTGAAGCTTTTCACGTCATGCGTCTCCTGATGGACGTCGAGACAGACGAGGGTCTCGTCGGTCTCCGGATCCCAGACCTGCCGCGCGCTCTGACCTAGACGCATGGATGTGAGATCAATACCCATGAGCGCGCATCCGGTCGATGTACCAGGTGGCGAACTTGTCGAGGTTCGTCTCGGAGAAGCGGGAATAGGGCCCCGGCTGATAGGCGGGATCGAGAGCGCCGGCATGGGAACGGGCGACGAGGTCGGCGTCCTGGTCCGTTGTTGCGATCCAGACATCCGTCAGCTTGTCGAGGTCGTAATCGGCCCCCTCGACGGCGTCCTTGTGCACCAGCCACTTGGTCCTGACCAGCGTCTTGCCTGCCGAGAGCGGGATGACGGTTGCCACGACCGCATGGTCGCCCATGAAGTGGTTCCAGCTGTTATGACCCCAGAGATGCATGTCGCCGAGATCCTTGCGGGTCATCTGCCCGAGGAGCTTGGAGGATGCAGCGGTGGCGTCGTGGGTCTGGGATTCGCCGGCGCCTGCTATGATCAGCCGCTGGGTGCGGAAGTTTGTGGCGCAGCCGGCGAGCTGCTCGATGGCAGCCGAGGGGAAACCGTCAGCCTCCCACGCCTGCGTGCGCTCCTCGTAAAGGCGGAAGTGCTCCTCTGCCTGCTCACGGTCTTCCGGGCTCAGCGTTTCGGGATCGAAGCCGAAGTCGAGATCGACGAAGGAGACGCAGAGTTCCGGGTGGTTGGCGGAGCAATGGTAGCATTCGCGATTGTTCTCCATGGTCAGCTTCCAGTTGCCGTCCTCGATGACGTCGGTCTGGTGAGCGATCTTGGCATTGCGGATGTCATAGGGCGCGAGACGCTCGACCATGGCCTGTTCGAGGCCGGCAATGTCCTCGGGCGGATTGTCGGAGAGGCAGACGTAGATCAGTCCGCCGATCGATTTGAAGGTGACCGGTTTCAGGCCGCGACAGTCCTTGTCGAAATCCTTGCCCATATGGGGGGCATAGCTGAGTTCGCCCGTCAGCTCATAGGTCCAGGTGTGGTAGGGACAGACGAGCTTCGAAACGATCGTCTTGCCGGGATTGAGAAGGCGGGAGCCGCGATGGCGGCAGACATTGTGCAGCACGCGGATTTCGCCGTCGTCATTACGCAGGAGGATCAGGCTCGTCTTGCCGATATCGATCACCGTGGCGTCGCCGGGTTCGGCAACATCACAGTCGAGGCCGACACAGATCCAGTGATTGTGGAAGAAGACGTCGATGTCTGCTTCGAACACGTCTTCTCTGGTGTAGAGGCCGGCCGGCAGCGAGTGACCATCGGCACGGGCTTCGAGAAGGGCTGAGATGGAAGATGGAAGCCTGTTTAGCATGAGAACCTCTTATGTGAGTTTCCCTAGATTGCGCTTGCAGAAGCGGGCTTTCAACGGCATAAAAAATCACGCTCGCATAAGATTTTCGCATGTGAAAAGGCATCCGAGATGCAATTTCGAAGACGGCTTCCGTCGCTGACCGCGCTGGTGACCCTGGAGGCGGTGCTGCGCAGGAAAAGCTTCACCCTGGCGGCGACGGAGCTCGGTGTCACCCAAGCGGCGGTCAGCCGGCAGATTGCCTCGCTGGAGGAGGAACTCGGCCAGCCCCTCTTTGTGCGCAAGCACCGGGCAATCGATCCGACGGCAGCATGCATCAGCCTCGGCGCGACGCTGGCAAAGAGTTTCGCCGATATTGCCGAGAGCGTGGAGGCGATCCAGTCGCGCAGCCAAGACGTGGTGACGATCGGGGCAACCGTTGCATTCTCTTCTTTCTGGCTGCTGCCGCGGCTCGCCGAATTCCGCCGGGCCAATCCAGGCATACTGGTGCGGGTGATATCGCAGGACAGTCCGATTGCTCTCGATGGCGCAGAGGTCGATGTGGCGGTCCGCTACGGCCTGCCGCCCTTCAGCGATGGGACGGTCATCGCCTCGCGCGGCGACGTCATTTCCCCCGTCTGCTCTCCGGATTATCTCAGGCGTCGGGGAGGTGGTCCGCTCGGCTCGTCGGACGAATTCATCGAAACGGATGTTGTCGACCGTTCCTGGTACAACTGGTCGCAATGGGTATCGTTCACCGGCGCCAATATCGAGGTCAAGCCGTCGCTGCGGTTCAGCCATTATACCGAGACCATTGCCGCCGCACGCGCCGGGCAGGGGATAGCGCTCGGATGGCGCATGCTGGTCGACACCTTTCTCGAGGACGGAACCCTGGTGCGCGCTGGGGAAAGCGAACTTGCCGCGGAAGGGCATTACAACGTGATCGTGCCGGTCAAAGCCAAGCGGAGCAATGCCCGCGACCTTGCTGCCGCCTGGCTGACGGCATCCCTGCAGGGGTGATCGCAGAAACCGAAATTACAAACCCAACCCGGGCGTTGCCGTCCGGTGCACGCCTTTGGGAATGAAGGCGAAGCGATCTGCCAGGCCGAGGAAATCGGCCGCCAGGTGAATGACCGAAAGCCACATTTCCGTCCCCTGCAGGCTGGGTCCGCCACCATCGGCGAAAGGAAATCCCTCGCCGTCCCGCCATCTGTCCTGCGCCCTTGAGATAAGATTGCGCGCAATCGTCTCTCCATCGGCTCGCCTGTAGTCGGTCTGGCGGGCAATCAGCAGCAGAGGGTGGATCGTATCGAGCAGGTTGCAGGCATTGTATTTCTCGGCAGCGAAGCCCTTGTGATTGCGATAGTTCAAGTGAACCGTTTCGAGCGAGGCATGCGGGTGGGGAAGCGCAACGCCGAACTGAGCGTAGGTGCCGCGCGTCAGGCGATAAAAGCCGTTCACCGGCTGCAGCCATCCTTCCCGAGCGGTCGGTTCGCCCCAGAGGCCGGAGACGCTGTCGGCGTGCCGTCTCAGCCACTCGAAAAGCGCCTGCCGCGGATGCCGAATGCCAAAATACTTCGCATTGAAGTACATAGCGGTTCCGATGGCATCGACCACGCTGCCAGCATGCCAGGCCCTGCTTTGCCAAGGCAGGGCGCTGAGCCATAGGTCGAGATCCCGAGCATCGAGCAGGGCGGCCCGGACAGGTTGGCGCGGGCTGGAACCGAGCAGCTCAAGCGCATATCCAACCGAAAGGACGTTGTAGAGCGCCTTCGGATCATCCCTCAGGGGCTTGTCCGGTACGCGTGCATGCTCGTCCGGGAAAAGGCCGGTCTCCGGTTCCTGGAGATTTTGGAGACGCTCGATGGTCTCCGACCGGTCGATGCCTGGCGGCAGGTGGCCGAAGCCGGCGGCAATTTCGATCGCGTCGCACAGATGCCGGATCGCCGGCCTCCTGGTGCCGTCCGCTTCCAGCGATTCATAATTTCCGGGGGTTTTCCACCGCGCAAGAATATCCGGCCATTGTTCTTGTGCCCTATGCCCGAGCTTGAGCAATTGATCTTCGGTGTCGCCCATGCCGGATTTCTTCGCCGCCGAGCCCCGGCCTCGCAGCACCTTTGCCGGAACGCCGCCGGCAATCGCCATAGCGGGAATATCCCCGGTGACGACTGCCCCGGCGGCGATCACGGCGCCATTTCCTATCATAGCGCCATCGAGGATCACGCAATTGGCGCCGATCCACACATCGTCACCGATCGTGATGCCGATGCTGACGACGCCCTGGCGGTGTATGGGAATATCTGGGTCGTCGAAGCCGTGATTGAAGCCGACGATCGATGCGTGCGAAGCAATGCGCACGCCATTGCCGCAAGTGACCTTGCCGGAAACGCAGGCGTAAGGGTTGATGGAGCAGTCGTCACCGAGGATGACATCGCCGCGCACCAGCGCATGCCCCGCAATCCACGACCGCTCGCCCATCGTCAGGCTTTCGGTGAAGATTGCGGCATTCTCGGCGATGTAGGACGTTTCGGCCAGCGCAGCGCCGCATGACCGCCGAAGCTCCGCCTTGCGAGAGAGGTGCGCGGGATGATGAAGATCCGATGCGATGCGTTCCCAGGAAAGATATTGCAGCCTGCGCGCTTCCCTCTCTTCGCTCACCGATGCCTGCGGGCTGTTGGCGTGATCCATCCTGATCCTCATTCCCGGATTTGACCGCCTTATTCGTCTGCCTGCAGCGGTCCGTTGGTTCGCGGCATCAGACAGCGGGCGTCATTCGAAAGCAAGACTCTCCGGTCGGTGGCACCCTGCGGGCCTGACGTCAGACGCGTTCGATGTGCACCGGGTATTCGCCCCGCACCAGTAGCGGGGCAAAATCGTTATCAAAGCGGCCGAGCCGGATCAGTCCGTCCCAGCGGTAATCCGCGTAAAACAGGGCGAGATTGCCCCACGGCTTGAAATAGCAGAGATCGCCCGGCTGTTCGTTGCTAAATGGGCCGCTGCCTTTTTCCGTCAGTTTGTGCGGCAGATGGACGATCTTCTCGTTCCTGCCGTAGTCCTCGATCTTGAGGTCCAAGGGGAGCATGGATGCAAGATCGCGCGCGGAGGGGTTGTCGTAAAGCGTCGCAGTCAGGGTCAGATCGTTGAATGTCATCCTGATCTTGACATCGATGGGTTTCTGGCTGGCTGGTCGCGGCCTTCCTCCGCGCTTGTCAGGAGCGGCATTGCGCCAGCCGCCAAGGCTCCGCTCAACAGCGTGCGGCGGCTCATGCGCCGGGATGTCGTAACCATGGCGCGTCCTTCCGTTAGACCGACTGAGCCGTGGGCCGGAAGAGGATTTCGTTGATGTCGACATCATCCGGCTCGCTCACCGCGAAGGCGACCGTTCGGGCAAAGGTGTCCGCACCGATAGCGATCCTGCTGACGAACTCCTGTGTGCCGGCTTGGATGTCTTTCTCACTGATATGCTCGATCAGCTCGGTTTTGACTGCGCCGGGCGAGATGATCGTCGTGCGGATATTGTATGGCTTCACTTCCTTCCGCAGCCCCTCCGAAAGCGCGCGCACGGCGAATTTCGTGGCGCAATAAACGGTGGCACCCGGGTCGACCACATGGCCGTAGACGGAGGAGACGTTGATGATGTGCCCGGATTTCTGCGCCTTCATGTAGGGAAGCGCTGCTGCGATGCCGTAGAGCACCCCCTTGATATTGACGTCGATCATGCGATCCCACTCATCGATCTTCAGCCGTTCGAGCGGCGCAAGGGGCATCAGCCCCGCATTGTTCAGCATCACGTCGATACGGCCGAAGGTGTCGATGGCCGTGTCGACGAGGTTCTTGACCTGATGTCGATCCGTGACGTCGGTCTGGACCGCCTTGGCCTTATGGCCCCTGGCGGTCAGTTCTTCGGCCAGCGCCGCGATGCGGTCGGTTCTGCGGGCGCCAAGGACTACCGAAGCACCGCGCTCGGCAAGGTGGCGCGCCGTGGCTTCGCCAAGCCCGCTGCTTGCGCCGGTGATGACGACGACTTTGTTTTCGATCCCTTGGGACATGGTGATCTCCTGTTTTGAAAGTTCGGAAGGTTCAGGCACGGCGGCCGGCAAGGGCCGCGAGAACAGCCGAGCCGGCAAGAAGGACGGCGGCCAGCAGGAAGGTGCTCCACCATCCCGCAGTGTCGAACAATATGCCGCCGGCAAAGGCGCCGCCGGCGATGGCGAACTGGATCAGCGCTACTTGCAGCCCGCCTGCCGCTTCCAGTTCACCGGGGACAATGGCAGCCATCCAGGTATTCCAGGCGATCGGGATCGGGGTCGAGAAAAATCCCCACATGACGAGCAGAGAGGCTGTCACCACCGCAAACGGCCCGAGAGCGATCAGCAGCAGGGCAAGGATCGCAAGGGCCGCCGGCAATCCGACAAGAACGGGGAGGAGGTGCCGCCTAGCGGCAAAGCCGATGACCGAGGTTCCAACCAGGCCGCCGACGCCCAGGCCGAGAAGTACGGTGGACAGAAGGTTCAATTCCAGTCCCGTGACGCCTTCGAGAAACGGACGAAGGTAAATGGACAGTGCGTTCTGGCCGATGAAGGCGAGGCCGGTCGCCGCCATTCCAATCGCGAATGTGCGGTTGCGCAGCAGGCCGAATATTCTGGTCACCGAGACGCTCGCCGTTGCGGGCATCGCCGGCAGGACGACCAGTTGCCAGATAAGCGCCGCAATTCCGATGGGTATGGTGACGAAGAAGGTTCCGCGCCACCCGATCAGCCCGCCGAGGAAACTGCCGAGCGGCGCGGCAAGGACGAGCGCGAATGCGGTGCCGCCCTGAAGCAGCGCTATGGCCTTGGGCAGATCACGGCTCGACGCCAGGCGAGCCAGAATTGCCGTCGACAGCGACCAGAAGCCGCCGATCGAAATGCCGATCAAAGACCGCCCGACGAGGAAGACAGTGAAGTTCGGGGCCAGCGCAACCGCCAGGCTCGATACAACAAGAATTGCCGTATAAAGCAAGACGACAGACTTCCGGTCGGTCTTTCCCAGGAACGCATTGCCGAAAAGGCTGGTGATGACCGCGAAGACGCCGGATACGGTGATCGCCAATCCGGCCTGCCCCTCCGACACCGACAGTTCCGCGGCGATCGGGGTCAGAAGGCTCACCGGCAGAAATTCCAACCCGACCAGAAGGAAGGTGAGGAGCGACAGACAGGTCACCGCGGCCCACCGGGTTGCCGCGCTCTCGGTCATCGAGGTCTCGTCCAATGTCAGCTCGATCGTCATCCATACTCTCCTGTCTGTTGCTTAGAGATAGCCGGGCTGGTTTTGCGCGACTAGGAGCTATAATCTGAATGCCGTGATGCAGGAGATTCAACAATGCGACGTGATGAGTTCACGGAAATGCGTGCGTTTCTCGAAGTGGCGCGAGAGCGGAGTTTCACGCGCGCGGCATCGAAGCTTGGTGTCACGCGATCGGCCTTGAGCCACACGATCAGCGCGCTCGAAGCAAGGCTCGGCGTCCGGCTTCTGTCCCGCACCACGCGTGATGTGGCGCCAACGGTGGCCGGAGAGCGTCTCGTGGAAAGCATTCAACCCCATTTCGAAAGCATCGCCGCCGGCATCAGCGCCGTCAGTGCGCTGCGTGACAAGCCCTCGGGCGAAATCCGGATCGTGTGCCCCGACGACGCCGTCGAACTGGTCTTTCGTTCGAGGCTGCCGGCCTTTCTGCGTGATTACCCGGATATCGCCGTGGAACTCATCGTCGACAACGGGTTCACCAATATCGTCGAACGCCAGTTCGACGCCGGGGTACGGCTTGGCGAAGCGATTGCACGCGACATGGTGGCCGCTCGCATCGGCCCCGACGTCTCCTATGCCGTGGTCGGATCACCGGAATATTTTGCGGGTCGCACCGCGCCTTTGACCCCGCACGACCTGACGGACCACAATTGCGTCAACCTGCGGCTTCCAACGTCAGGCGGGCTCTATGCCTGGGAGTTCGAGAAGGACGGTCGCGAATCCAGCGTCCGTGTCGAGGGGCAACTCACCCTGAGCAACATAGGATCAGCGATCCATGCCGCTCTTGATGGTGTCGGGCTGGCCTATGTGCCGAGGGACCTCGTCCGACCATATGTCGACAGCGGCCGGTTGCAGGAAGTACTCGCAGATTGGGCGCCAACATTTCAGGGGTATCATCTCTACTACCCCAGCCGGCGCCATCCATCGCCTGCCTTCTCTACCTTCCTGGAAGCCTTCCGATACCGGCGTTGACAATCTTTTGAGGCGATTGCCACCGTGGTCGCATGCTTGCTGTCGCTTCACACGGATGGCCGCAATAGGGGCCGACAGCCGGCGGCGCGGGCGTTCCCAAGCCCCGCGTAAAGAAGCTTCTCGAATATCCTCGTCGAACCACAGGAGTGGTTTAGATGGCAACCGGCTCCAACGTGCCGAACCATGCCACCAGGCCGATGATCGCAAGCGCCAGGACGATTTCGACAGTGGTTCCGATCCTGAGTGCTGCCACAGATCCGTGAGGCCGGGAGAGCTTTGGCACGAGCACATACCTGTTGAAGATCGCCAGTCCGATCATCGACAGGACGAGCAGGATCTTCACGGAAAGCAGAAGCTGATAGTCAACGGACCAGTCGAGCGGGAAACCGCCGATGATCAGGAACATGTTGGCGATGCCGGAGATCAACACCACACTGACCGCGACGTGGCCCGCCGTGGAGAAACGGATGAGCGCCGTCGTCGCGTTACGACCGGCCTGGCGATCGGACAGCAGCGGCAAAATCAACGCGACCGGGATCAGCGCCCCAAACCAGGCGCCTCCCGCCAGCACGTGGATGATATCGTTGCCCCGATGCAGGGCGCGAAGCCAGCCGGTGTTCATGGCGGCATGGCCGCTCGCGGCAAGACCGGCCAACAGGAATCCCGCGGCGATCGTCATGGTAGCGGCCCGCAATCGCATGGGGGCCGCGACGTATGTGAGAAAAACAAAGGCGGCTCCCGCCGCCTGCCAGATCCAGGCAGTGCCGATCGTCGTGCCGGAAATAATATCCAGCATTGCATTGAAATCAGATGCATACGCCCAGTCTCCATTGAGGATCGCGGACCTGAAGGGGAGGGCAAGGACCGTGGCGGAGAGAATGCAGCCGATTGCAAGGGCTCGAAGCCGATATTGCCGTGTCCAGATATTCCCGGAAAGGGATGCGGGAACGAGCAGCCACAGATATGCGGAACTGCCCCATAGATACAGGGCAGCGATGTCCAGGAAAAAGCGGCAAGCGATATAGGCTGTCTCGGGCGTGATCACGGCTTGACGGTGAAGGTATAGCTGCCGTTGGTCTTGTGACCATCGGTCGAAAGCACATGCCAGTCGACGGTGTAGTCGCCTGGTGCCAGCGTTGTGGAAACGGGGACCGTCAGGACCTTGCCATCGTCCTTCAGCCCGGCTTCGCCAAGCTTGATGTCCTTCTTGCCCGGGTCTGTGACCTTTACGCCGCTGAACTTGAGATCAAGTTCTTCGGTGAAAGTCAGGTCGAGTTCGCCGGGAGAGACGACGGACGCCTTCTCGGCTGGGCTCGAAGTTTTCAGGTGGGCGTGAGCCAAGGCATGGCCGGTGGCCGCGGCCGTCACGATCAGTGCAATGGATGCGATGCGGGGGAGTTTTGACATGGTCATCTCATTTGTTTCCTTTGAAGTTGCCAGTCGGAGTGGTCGTTTGTCAAAGTTTCGCCGAGGGGCGGGTGCGATCGTCTTCATCGGCACATCCTCAAGCGAAGGCACGCCGAAGCAGTGGGATCGTGCGAATGATGGCCTGGTCGGCCGCGATCATCAGCAGGATGGCCAGACCGGTCAGCGGAAACGCCAGGGCGAAGACGGCCGCGATGGTCCTTAGGCCGATGTAAACCGATCGCCGCGGCGGCAGCGGCGGAACCCCCACACGTCCGGACGGGCGCCGCTTCCACCACATGACGACGCCGGTCACGCAGGAAAGAATGATCGCCAGGCAGGTGGCGAGCATCAGGAATTGATTGGCGCGACCGAATTCGCGCCCCTGGTGGACGTTGATGCCCCACTCGATGGCTTTTCCGAGAATCGGATACTGGCCGTAGGAGATGTCGACGAGCGGCTTGCCGGAATATTGGTCGATGTGGATAGTCCGCTCCTTGGCGAGATCATCGGGATAGATCGCCGCCGAATAGACGCCGGTTTCACCGGAAGGCATGGCAAGGTCGAAACCGCGCGTCAGACCGGCAGCCTTTGCGATCTCGACGGCCCTGTTCAGGCCGATCGGCTTGTTCGATCGGGCGGCGGCAAGGTCGGAGAGCGGGACTGGAGCCTGTTCGACGCTCCAGCCGACCACAGGCAGGATGTCCTGGGTAACCTTCTCAGATTTCGGCACATTGTCCCAGAGTTGCGTGGGATAGCCTAGGCCATGGCTTCCGAGCCAGGCCTGCACGTTGGAACCCCAGTAGCCCGACCACGGCATTCCGGTGATCGCCAGGAAGAAGATCAGAATGCCTGCGAAGGCACCGGTGACGGCATGCAGGTCACGCCAGAAGACACGTCGGGCCGGCGTGCCGCGGACGGTGACGACGCCGCCCGTCTGGCGGCGCGGCCACCATAGATAGATGCCGGTCACGACAAGCACCATGGCGAATCCGCCGGCAATCTCGATCAGCTTGTTTGGAAAGCCCCCAAACAAAGCAAGACTATGGATACGCTTGACGACGTAGTTGAACTCTTCGGTCGAGCCGACCGTATCAAGAATCTTGCCGCTATAGGGATCGATGAAGACGAGCGTGGAACCGCCATTGCCTGACACCGTGACGATGGCCGAGCGCTCAGGCGTTGCCGGGTCCTTGTAGGAGGTGACAGCTGAGCCAGGGACGGCGGCCGTCGCGATCTCCGTCAGCTTTTCCGGCGCCAGCGGTTGACCTGAAGCGACGACGTCATAGCGATAGGCGAAGACGCTTTCGTTGATCTCGTTCTTGAAGAGATAGAGCGAGCCGGTGATTGCGAGGTTCAGCAGGAAGGGGACGACGAGAAGTCCGGCGAAAAAGTGCCAGCGCCAGATGGCGCGATAAAGCGAGACGCCGGATGCGGCGTTTTCCGCCGGAGCGGCGGAGGTGATTGTCGACATGATGAAATTCCGGATCCGTGGCCGCTGGCAAAGGCGCGGCCGAATACAAAGGGCGCGCCTCAGCGGGGCTTATGCGCGGGTTCAGGTCAGGATCGGATCGGAAGGAGGGGCTCTGGGACCGGTGTTGGGCGGGTAAATTTGCCGACGGAAGGCTTCGATGCGGATCGGAAGATCCACCCGAACGGAAAATGCGACGGCTTTCCCGGCGATGTCTGCAGGAGGCGGCAGGAGGACGGAAGCGCTGATCCGGCAGGCTTCGCAGCCATGATTGTGCAGCTTGTGATCGGTGCCCGTGTTGCCTTCGTCGTCGGCAACAGTGACGCATAGCGTGGGTAGCGTCCCGTCCGGAAGCACATATTCGGCAAGGTTAACGGGGTCGGCCGCGATCGCCGGGGCCTGGTGCGCAAATCCGACAGACACGAGTGCGATGGCGCACAGAATGCGCACCAGCCATTTTCCGGTCATGTCCAAACGACTTTGCATGGTTCCCCCGCCATCCGGCGTGAAAACGTTGATAATGCTGCCGAGCCGAAAGCTCAATGCGGCAATGTAGCCGCAGGGTCAATGATCACGAAAGGCTTGAACCGAACTTGTCCCAGCCTTCCTTGATCGTCTCCATCGCGACGTTGGTCGAGGTGTTGGCAACGTGGGGCAGCGTCGAGATGCGCTCGCCGAGAACGCGGCGGTAGCGGCCGATGTCGCGGGTGCGGATCTTCAGGAGGTAGTCGAACCTGCCGGCGATCATGTGGCATTCCTCGACTTCCCTGATCTTCTTGATGGCGTCGTTGAAGCTTTTCAGCGCCGCCTCACGGGTGTCGGAGAGCTTCACCTCGACGAAAGCGATGTGGTCGAGCTGCATTTTCGCTGGATTGAGGACCGCCTTGAAGCCTTCGATATAGCCATCGTTGATCAGCCGTTTGAAGCGCAACTGGCAGGGCGTCTTCGAGAGGCCGACCCGTGCCGCCAGATCGGTGATCGACAGCCTGCCGTCCTCGGCGAGCGCCGCGAGGATCTTTCTGTCGAATTGGTCCAATTCACTAAAGACGTCAGGTTCTGTGGTCATTTGAACTTTCCGTGGTCTGTTTATAAGTTCATACAGCTTGAAAACTGGCAAAATCAAGTGAGATCGCGATTTGCGGCTGTGGTAGATTATGCGTCGGCAATGGGAGGAAGGCGTAAGCGCCTCGCGCATTGTCGGGATCGGCAGCGGCGCCGCACCAAAAGGGGGATCACAGATGTACGAGAAACAAGCGGGTGACGATCTGAAACCCGATTTGCTGGTTCACTACAGGCCGGTGGCGATAAGAGCGGTTGCCGCGGCATTCACCCTCAAGCGCGACAAGCCGGATGCGCGCCCGCTTCGCGAGACGGAATATTCCGGCCCCGCTTTTATGGACGATGCGCTCTGGGACGACGAGCCCAGTGTTCCATTTATCCGTTAGACGAAACATTCATTGATCAGGGACTCCCATGTTGAACGCAGCGATCGACCCCGCATCCTCCAATGATCCCGCCGGCAGTGCGCCGTTTGCCGCCTTTGCCCCGCCGATCCGGCCGCAATCCGAACTTCGCCAGGCGATCACGGCCGCTTATCGCCGCCCGGAAACCGAATGTTTGCCGCCGCTGGTTGCGGCCGCGCGCGTCTCCGAGGCGAAGCGCTATGACATTCGCAGCACCGCCCGGACGCTGATCGAAGCGTTGAGAGCCAAGCACAAGGGCACCGGCGTCGAAGGGCTGGTGCAGGAATATTCGCTTTCCAGCCAGGAAGGTGTCGCGCTGATGTGCCTTGCCGAAGCGCTGCTGCGCATTCCCGATACGGACACCCGTGATGCGCTGATCCGCGATAAGATCTCCGAGGGCAACTGGACCTCTCATATCGGCGGCGGTAAATCCATGTTCGTCAACGCCGCCACCTGGGGCCTCGTCGTCACCGGTAAGTTGACTTCGACGGTCAACGACCGCAGCCTGTCGGCGGCGCTGACGCGGCTGATCGCGCGCGCCGGCGAGCCGGTCATCCGTCGCGGCGTCGATATGGCGATGCGCATGATGGGCGAGCAGTTCGTCACCGGCGAAACGATCGAGGAGGCGCTGAAGCGCGCCCGGCCGCTCGAAGCGCGCGGTTTCCGCTATTCCTACGACATGCTGGGCGAGGCCGCGACAACGGCCGCCGACGCTGAACGTTATTTCAAGGATTACGAAAAGGCGATCCACGCCATCGGCAAGGCGTCGGATGGGCGCGGCATCTATGACGGACCTGGCATTTCGATCAAGCTTTCGGCCCTGCATCCTCGCTACGCGAGGGCGCAGGCCGGCCGGGTGATGGGCGAGCTGCTGCCGAAGGTCAAGGCGCTCGCCATTCTCGCCAAGTCCTATGACATCGGTCTCAACATCGACGCCGAAGAGGCCGACCGGCTGGAGCTTTCGCTCGATCTGCTCGAAGAGCTCTGCTTTGCCCCCGATCTCGCCGGATGGAACGGGCTGGGCTTCGTCGTCCAGGCCTATGGCAAGCGCTGCCCCTTCGTGCTTGATTATGTTATCGATCTTGCGCGTCGTTCAGGGCGCCGGGTCATGCTGCGTCTGGTCAAGGGCGCTTATTGGGATGCGGAAATCAAGCGCGCCCAGCTCGACGGTCTCGACGACTATCCGGTCTATACCCGCAAGATCTATACCGACGTCGCCTATATCGCCTGCGCCCGCAAGCTGCTTGCCGCCCCCGATGCCGTCTTCCCGCAGTTTGCCAGCCACAATGCCCAGACGCTGGCTGCGATCTATCATCTCGCCGGTCCCGATTTCACCGTCGGCAAATACGAGTTCCAGTGCCTGCACGGCATGGGCGAACCGCTCTATGATGAGGTCGTCGGCAAGGAAAAGCTCGATCGGCCCTGCCGCATCTATGCGCCTGTGGGAACGCATGAGACGCTGCTCGCCTATCTGGTCCGGCGTCTCCTGGAAAACGGCGCCAATTCCTCCTTCGTGCACCGTATCTCCGATCCGAATGTCTCGGTCGAGGCGCTGATCGCCGATCCCGCTGAGACCGTCGCCGCCATGCCGGTCGTCGGCGCCCCCCACGCGCAGATCGCTTCGCCGAAGGCGCTTTACGGCAGTGCGCGCGCCAATTCGGACGGCCTCGATCTGTCGAATGAGGCGACCCTTTCCGATCTGGCGCAGGTGCTCGCCGCCTCTGCCGCAAGTCCATGGCATGCGCTGCCGATTCTGGCCGATGGCTCGACGGATGGCGTGACGCGTGACGTCCTCAATCCCGCCGATCACCGCGACGTCGTCGGCACGGTCACCGAGCTGAGGGTCGAAGACGCCGCCCGGATCGTTGCGATGGCTGCCGAGCATGCGCCGCAATGGGCCGCCGTGCCACCGGGCGAGCGTGCAGCGTGCCTGGAGCGGGCCGCCGACATCATGCAGGCCCGCATCAAGACGCTGATGGGCATCATCATGCGCGAGACCGGCAAATCTGCGGCCAATGCCGTCGGCGAAGTGCGTGAGGCGATCGACTTCCTGCGTTATTACGCCGAACAGGCGCGCAAGACCCTCGGGCCGTCTCATGCGCCCCTCGGTCCCATCGTCTGCATCAGCCCGTGGAATTTTCCGCTGGCGATTTTCACCGGGCAGGTTGCCGCCGCTCTGGTGGCCGGCAATCCCGTGCTTGCCAAGCCTGCCGGTGTTACGCCGATCATCGCCTCGGAGAGTGTCAAGATCCTCCACGAGGCGGGCGTGCCTGTGGGCGCCCTGCAGTTCGTGCCCGGCAGCGGCCGCCTCGGTGCCGGCATGGTTGGCGCTGTCGGAACGGCAGGCGTCATGTTCACCGGCTCGACCGAAGTTGCCCGCATGATCCAGGCGCAGTTGGCCGAGCGGCTGTCTTCGACCGGAAAGCCGATCCCGCTGATTGCCGAAACCGGCGGGCAGAACGGGATGATCGTCGACTCCTCGGCCCTGGCCGAACAGGTGGTGGCCGACGTCATTGCCTCGGCTTTCGACAGCGCCGGCCAGCGCTGCTCGGCGCTCCGTGTTCTCTGCCTGCAGGACGATGTGGCCGACCGGACCCTCAACATGCTGAAGGGCGCCTTCCGCGAGCTGGCGATCGGCCGCACCGACCGACTGAGCATCGATGTCGGCCCTGTCATCAACGATGGCGCAAAGGCCGAGATCGACGAGCATATCGAGCAGATGCGCGGCCTCGGCCGCAAGGTGGATCAGCTGCCATTGCCCGAAAGTGCTGGGGCGGGGACGTTCGTTCCGCCGACGATCATCGAGATCAAGTCCCTGTCGGATCTGACGCGGGAAATCTTCGGGCCGGTCCTGCATGTCGTCCGCTTCAAGCGAAACGGCCTCGACCGGCTGATCGACGATATCAACGCATCGGGCTACGGCCTCACATTCGGGCTTCACACCCGGCTTGACGAAACAATCGCGCATGTGACGAGCCGCATCAAGGCCGGCAACCTCTACGTCAACCGCAACATCATCGGTGCTGTCGTCGGCGTGCAGCCTTTCGGTGGCCGCGGCCTGTCGGGCACCGGTCCGAAGGCCGGCGGTCCGCTCTATATCGGCCGGCTGGTGCAGCGGGCTCCGGTGCCGCCGCAGCAGGATTCCATTCATACCGACCTCGCCCTTCGCGATTATATCGTCTGGCTCGACAAGAAGGGCTTGCCAGCCGAAGGGGAAGCGGCGCGCGGATATGCGAGCCGCTCGGCGCTTGGGCTTGAGCGCGAGCTCACCGGTCCGGTCGGCGAACGCAATCTTTACGCGCTCCATCCCCGCGGCCGCATTCTTGTCGTGCCGCAGACCGAAACCGGGCTCTATCGCCAGATCGCAGCAGCGTTGTCCACGGGCAACCACATCGTCGTGGACGCCGGCTCCCTTCCGAAATCGACCTTGGCGGATCTGCCGGCGGCCGTCGCCAGCCGGGTCTCCTGGACGTCGGATTGGGAAAAGGACGGGCCGTTCTCCGGCGCACTCGTCGAGGGAGATCGCGACAGGGTTCAGGCGGTCAATAAAAGGATCGCGGCTCTGCCCGGTCCGCTTCTACTGGTGCAGGCGGCATCGAGCGAGGAATTGGCGAGCGATCCCGAGGCCTATTGCCTGAACTGGCTGCTGGAGGAGGTGTCGACGTCGATCAACACCGCAGCAGCCGGCGGCAATGCAAGCCTGATGAAGATCGGCTGAGTGACGGGACAAAAGGCCTCCAAATGGGCCCTCGTCGGCACATATGCGGCTTGATGTGCGAAAGCGTTGGCCAGCAGCAGGCCGGCACAACGAGGTTGCCCTGGTCTGAGCAAAGGGCGGTCTTTCCTATGCGGTATGGCCGTCGGTATTCACCTGACAGCTTGGCCCCGTCTGCGCTCTCCCCTGCGGGCAGTCTGCGGGATTTGGACGAGGTGGGCCAGTTGATGGTCATGCCGCTGCGCGCCATCCGTCGCGGATAAGGCGGTAGCCTTCGCGATAGACCGATTCAGGTGTCTCGGAGAAGTCGCGCCAGACCTTTGTCGCGGCGGCAAGCTCCTTGAGGGCGCGACCGAACGCCTCGATTGTCAACCATCCATCGTAACCGCTTGCGCGCAGCGCCCCGAATGTTTCCGCCCATGGAATGTTGCCACGCCCTGGTACGCCGCGGTCGTTCTCCGAAATATGGACATGCACGATGCGTTCACTGTTTCGCGTGAAGGCGCCGATCGGATCGGCTTCTTCGATATTGCTGTGGAAGGTGTCGTACATGGCGCGGATATTCGGATGTCCTATTGAGTCGATATGGCTCGCAAGGTCGTCCATCGTGTTGAACAGATAACATTCGAAGCGGTTGAGCGCCTCAAGTCCGATGGTCACGCCATGTTTTGCTGCATGATCGCCGATCGCACGTTGCGAGGAAATTGAACGCTTGAGTTCAGCCGCGGTCGGCCCACTGCCAGAAAATTTTCCGAGCGTCGAATGTAGCGGCCCGCTCAGCATCGTTGCGCCCAGGGCATCGCTGCAGTCGATTGCCCATTTCACGTAGTCGATGCCACGCCTGCGGGTTGCGGCGTCGGGAGCGATCAGGTTCATCTCGGAGTCGCCAATGGCGGAGACGGCGGTTCGTTCCAGGCCGAGCCGGTCCAGCAAGGTTCCCAGCCGCCGGTAGTCGTCCAGTGTGCCCGAAAAGACGGGGATTTCGACGCCATCGAACCCCGTCGCCTTAATATCGCGTAACAGTGCCTCGTGACTGCGGTCGACGCTTGTCGTCCAGAGGAACATGCACATGCCGATCTTCATTTCTCTCCCCTCGGCTTGCGGCCACTACGTCGGCGACATCAGCGGCGTTCCCAAATCTGGTCATACCAAAAATGCGAAACTAGTCAAGCCGCCGCGCGGCCACGCGGAAGGTCAGATTTCGAATTAACCTGCAAAATTCGGCGAAAAATCTGGTCATAGCAAGGGAATTCCAGGGTTATGAGGCCGCCTTGCAGAGGCTGGGAATTTGCGTTAGACCTTTCAGATAATAACAATTGGCCAAACCAGATTGCCAGAGATAGGGTGGCGTTTTGACGCCAAATGACGCAACCGTCTAGGAGGACCCCATGCATCTTTCGACGCACAACTGGATGCGGGCTGAACCGCTCGCTGTGACGCTGAGGCGTATCAAGAAATACGGCTACGAGAGCATCGAGATTTCCGGCGAGCCGACACAATACGACGTAAAGGACACCCGTGCCCTGCTGAAGGAGCACGGCATCCGCTGTTGGGGCGCTGTTACGCTGACGCTCGGCGAGCGAAATCTTGCTGCCCGGGATGAAGGGCAGCGCGCCAAGTCGGTCGACTATGTCAAGAGCGTTATCACCATGGTCAGCGAGCTCGAGGGCGAGATCCTCACGCTTGTGCCGGCGACCGTCGGCAAGGTGGTGCCGGATGGAACAGAGGAGGAGGAGTGGGCATGGGTGGTGGATGCCACGAGGGAGTGTTTTGCCCATGCCCAAAAGAGGGGCGTGCGCATTGCCGTCGAGCCGCTCAACCGTTTCGAGACCTATTTCTTCAACCGTGCCGCCCAAGCGCTGGCGCTCGCCGATGCCGTCAGCCCCGAATGCGGGGTCTGCCTGGATGCCTTCCACCTGAACATCGAAGAAGAAGACATGTATGAGGCGATCCGGCTCGCCGGAAAGCGCCTGTTCGACTTCCACGTCGCCGATAACAATCGTTTCGCCGCCGGCCTCGGCCACCTCGACTGGCCGAAGATCATCGGCACGCTGAAGGAGATCGGTTACGACGGTGCCGTCACCAACGAATTCGTCGCTCCGGTTGACCGGACGCCTGCCACCAAATATCCCGACATGGTCGAGCGCAACCCCGTCGACATCCCCCCGGAACAGCTGAAATTTATCCAGGACCACGGCTCGAGCCTGCTCACCGAGAAATTCTACGACGATCAGATGCGGATCACCGCCGAGACGATCCTGCCACTGATCAAGCAATGAACGGGCATACATATGCGGGCGGCCGGGAGGAGCGGGGATCCGAGACATGCGTATCAAGACCGTAGAGGCATGGTGGGTTAAGATTCCCATCGAGCCGAGCCGTCAGCACCGCAGTGACTTCGGCCGGCTGACGACCTTCGATAGTGCGATCCTGCGGATCGAAACGAACGATGGCATCGTGGGTTGGGGAGAGGGCAAGAATGCCGCGGGCAGTGCGGGCAGCTATGGCACGCTGGTGCACATGATCAATCACGAGGTAGGGCCGAAACTCATCGGCCGCGATCCTGCCGACATCTCCAGCATATGGGAGATGCTCTATAACGGCGTACGCCACGAGACGGCGGCGACTTCGGGTCACGCGATGCCGGAGATGGCGCGGCGCGGCCTTTCCGTCGCGGCAATTAGCGCGGTTGATATCGCACTCTGGGACATTCTCGGCAAGTCGCTCGGCGTCCCGGTCTGGAAGCTGCTGGGTGGCCGCAAGGCCGACAGGTTGCCCGCCTATGCCTCGGGTGGTTGGGAGAGCGCGGAGAGGATCGGCGAGCAGCTCCGGTCCTATATTGCGGCCGGCGGTTTCAAGTCAGTCAAGATGCGCGTTGGCGCGATGGATCGTGCGCCGCATGTCTCGGCAGCGCGCGTGCGTGCGGCTCGCAAAGCGGTCGGCCCCGACGTCGACTTGATGGTCGATGCGCACGGCACCTATACTGTTGCCGAAGCGAAGCGCTTCATCCAGATGGTTGCGGACTGCGATCTCGCCTGGTTCGAGGAGCCGGTGATCGCCGATGACAAGCCCGGCATGGCGGAGGTTCGCGCGGCTGGGAACGTGCCGATCGCTGCCGGCGAGAGCGAGGCGACGCGTTTTGCCTTCCGAGATCTTGCGATGCTCCGGGCCGCCGACATATTCCAGCCCGATCCGGCCTTCTGCGGTGGCATTACGGAAGCGATGCGCATCAGTTCGCTCGCAAGCGCCTTCAACCTGCGTTTCGCACCGCATCTTTGGGCCGGGGCGCCCTGCTTCTTTTCTGGTCTGCACTTGTGCGCGGCCTCTCCGGCAAGTTTTATCATTGAATATTCCCTTGGCGCAAATCCGATGATCCATGATCTCGTCGAGGACACTGTGTCTGTAAAGGACGGTATGATAGAGATCCCGGACAGACCTGGCCTGGGCTTCACGATCAATCAGCGGGTCCTGGAGACTCACGCGCAAAGACAGTGACGATGAAAGAAAATTCCCTCCTCTCCGATCTCGCGGCCTATCTTTTCTCGAACTCGAGCGACAACGGTCGCACGCCATCGGAGCGCGAGCTTGCGGAGCATTTCACCGTCAGCCGGGGACAGATTCGCGAGGCACTGGCGATCCTGGAGGCAATGCGCATCGTCGAGCGCCGAGCCAAGTCGGGCATCTATCTGACGACCACGGAGGCGAGCGTGGAGGCAATGGCGCTTTTTGCCCGCGCCGGCGTTCCGCTTGATCCCATCCTGATCTACGAGACCGTGGAGCTTCGCAAGATCCATGAGATCAAGGCCGCGGAACTTGCCTGCAATCGGGCGACGGAGGAGAATTACAGGCGCTTGCGCGATATACTCGCCGCGTCCGAGGCGAAGCTTGCCGCGGGCGAGGGGCTGGCGCGCGAGGACCGCGATTTCCATCTGGAGATCGTCCGAGCCACCAAGAACAGCGTCTTTTATCGGGTGTGCAGCGTCTATTACGTCATGGGCGAGCACCGGCTGCCGATTTATTTTGCCGATTCCGCCCGAAGCCGGCGCTCGCACGAGGAGCATATTCGCATCTACGAGGCGCTGCTTGCCCGAGACGGCAATCTCGCCCAGGCGCTGATGAGCGCGCATCTTCAAGGTGCGGAAAGCTATTGGAAGGGGCTTATCGGCGGGCCAGCGACAGCGGCTGGATAGGCGCAACCGGCGGGGAGGTCGATGAGCTTCATCTTTTCCACACATCCCCTGCACCCCGCGGCCAAGGCCATGCTTGAGGGGGCGGGTGATCTGCGGGTGGCTTCGGCGCCCGAACCCGAAACCTTGCTGCGAGAAGGGCGCGGCGCCGGTATCGTCGTAGTGCGGGCGCCGATCCCGCCGGCCTTCTTCGAGGATGCGCCGGCGCTTCGCGCGGCGATCCGCCATGGTGCAGGCCTCGACATGGTGCCAATGGAGGCGGCGACCCGCGCCGGCGTGCTTGTCGCCAACGTCCCGGGCGCCAATGCCTCGACTGTCGCCGAGCACGTCTTCCTCGTGACACTGGCCCTGCTTCGGCGCTTCCGCCTGATGGACCGCGAACTGCGTCAGAACGGCTGGGTGGCGGGCCGCGCCCAATCGGACGCGGCCGTCGACCTCGCCGGCCGCACCATGGGCATCGTCGGCATGGGCAATGTCGGCAAGGCGATCTTCCAGATCGCGAAATTCGGTTTCGGCCTGGAGGTGGTCGCCACCAGCCGGTCGCCGGAAAGCGTGCCGGACGGCGTGCGTTTCCTGACGATAGATGAGCTTGTTGCGACGGCCGACATCGTGGTGCTCTGCTGCCCGTTGACGCCGGAGACGACCGGCTTGCTCAATGCCGGTCGCATCGGGCGCATGAAGCCCGCGGCCATTCTGGTCAACGTCTCGCGCGGCCCCGTGATCGATGATGCGGCGTTGATCGAGGCGCTGCGCGATGGCCGCATCGGCGGAGCAGCGCTCGACGTCTTCGCAACGCAGCCGCTGCCGCTCGACCATCCCTATTTCGGCTTTGACAACGTCATCGTCACGCCGCATCTCGCCGGTCTGACGGAAGAGAGCATGATGCGCATGGGAACAGGCGCGGCGAGCGAAGCCCTGCGCGTCATCAAGGGCGACTTGCCCGTTAATTTGCGCAATCCCGAAGTGGTAGAACATTACCGCCGGCGCTTTCCCGCATAGCGCCTCGTCGCGACAACTCGAAACGCTCGCTGCCCCTGCCGTGCCGCCGAGACCGCTGGCATCCTTCGGACCGATCAGGTCAGCCCGCGTGCCGCAGGCTGACGCCGCTTCCGGCGTCAAACAGCACGACCCTTTCCGGATTCCACGAAAAGCGAACCTCATCCTCGATCCGCAGCACCGTCTGTGTCGGTACGGTCGCGTGGATGAACTTCTCTCCGGTGCGCAGCGTCACGATCTTTTCGACGCCATGGTTTTCCACGTCGTGCACCCGTGCTTCCCCTGGCGCGCCGCTGTCGAGGAAGATGTCCTCCGGGCGGATGCCGAAGGTGAGCGGACGGCCGTCCGTCGCGCTTGCGTGGCCGTTGCCGAACGGCAGCCGATAGCCCTCGGCGGCCACCGCCTCGCCGCCGGCGAGCGTGCCGGTGATCAGGTTCATCGGCGGTGAACCGACGGCGCGCGCGACGAAGGTGTTGACCGGATTCCGGTAGATCTCCTGCGGTGTTCCGGTCTGCACCAGCTGACCGTTGTTCAGGACGCCGATCTTGTCGCCCATCGACATGGCCTCGATCTGGTCGTGGGTGACGAAGAGGAAGGTGGCGCCGAGGTTCATCTGCAGGTTCTTCAACTCCGTGCGGAGTGCTTCGCGAAGCTTCGCGTCGAGCGCCGAAAGCGGCTCGTCCATCAGGAAGACCCGCGGCTTGCGCACGATGGCACGGCCGATCGATACGCGCTGCATCTCGCCTCCCGACAGCCGGTCAGTCTTGCGGTCGAGCAGATGCTCGATGCGCAGGGTCTTCGCAACCCGAGCGACGCGTTCCTTGATTTCCTCTGGCTCAATGCGGCGGATACGGGATTTTAATGGAAATTCCAGGTTCTCCCGCACCGTATAGCGCGGGTAAAGCGAGTATTGCTGGAGCACCAGGGCCACGTCGCGCTCGGCGGCACCCCAGTCGGCGACGTCCTGTCCGTCGATGAAGATCTGGCCCGCGGTCGGCTTCTCAAGACCGGCGATCAGGCGCAGCGTCGTCGTCTTGCCGGCGCCGGTCTGCCCGAGCAGCACGAAGAACTCGCCGTCAGCAATGTCGATGTTCAAGTTTTTCAGCGCCGTGTGGCTGCCGAAGGTCTTGGTGATGCCCTTGAGTTCGATATGCGCCATCAGAGTCTGATCCCCAGCGACGAGCCGGTCGCCGTGTTGAAGAAATGTGCCTGGGCGGGGTCGATGCGTGCCCAGACGGCTTCGCCGGGACCAGGCACGAAACCGCTCTTGGTCCGTGCCCTGATCATCTGCTGGCCGACCTTCAGGTCCACGATGTCGTGGGAGCCGAGTGGCTCGATAATATGCGCCTCGACCGGCACGAAGCCCTGACGTGCCTCCCGTGAAACGATCACGCCCTCAGGCCGCACCCCGAGTGTCAGCTTGCCGTTCTCGGCCCTTGCGTCGGAGAGGCGGTTAGCCAGCACGGCGGGGAACTCGAAGCCGGTCGTCCCGTCGCCGACCTGCACGCTGGTATGGCTGCCCGTTTCGCTGACGGTTGCCGGCGCCATGTTCATGACCGGGCTTCCGACGAACTGGGCGACGAACGTGTTGGCGGGTTGCGCGTAAACCTCTTCCGGCGTGCCGACTTGCTGAAGGATGCCCTCGTGCATGATGACGATGCGGTCGGCGAGCGACATGGCCTCCACCTGATCATGCGTTACGTAGATCGTGGTTGAACCCTGCTTGATGTGCAGACGCTTGATTTCCGCCCGCATCTCCTCGCGCAGCTTCGCGTCCAGCGCACCGATCGGCTCGTCCATCAGCATGGCCTTTGGCCGTCGCACCAGCGCACGGCCGATCGCGACACGTTGCATATCGCCGCCTGACAGCGCCGAAGGCTTGCGAGACAGCAACTCGGTGATGCGCAGAACCGCGGCGATTTCCCGGACCGCCTTATCGACATCGGCGCGGCTCATCCGGGTGGCCCGGAGCGGGAAGGCGATGTTCTCGTAGACCGTCATGTGCGGATAGAGCGAGAAGGATTGGAACACCATGGCGATGTCCCTGCCGGATGCTTTGATATGCTTGACCGGCTGCCCGTCGATCAGAATGTCGCCTTCGTCGATCGTCTCCAGGCCCGCGACGGCGCGCAATGTCGTCGTCTTGCCGCAGCCCGATTGTCCGAGCAGCACGATGAACTCGTTATCGGCAATGGCGAGATTAAGGTCTTTGATGACCTGGACGGCACCGAAATATTTCTGGATAGCGCGAAGCTCGATCTGCGTCATGACTGGCTGCCTTCGTCTGGACGTGCGTCCCGGGGGATTTTGGTCGTCACCATGAAGGCGATCAGTCCGACGAGCGTCATCGTCATGCCGTAGCGGTGCAGAAACAGGTTCCAGGGCTGGCAGAGCGCGACGATCCCCAAGATCATCAGATACTGCGAACCAGGTTCGAGATATTTCTGGTTAAGGGCGCGCAAGGTCATTTGCGGATCGCTCCGAAGCTCATGCCGCGCAGGAGATGGTTCCTGAGCAGGAAGGTGAAGATCGCGACCGGTAGCAGGAACAGGAACGTACCGGCCGCAATGACCGTCCAATCCGGCAGGCCGGAGCCGACCTGGCTCGGAATGAAGGGTGGAGCGGTTTGCGCCCGCCGGTTCGTCATGATCAGCGCAAATGCATATTCGTTCCAGGCCGTGATGAAGCAGAAGACCGCGGTCGCGGCGATCCCCGTCGCCGCTTCCGGGATGACGATCTTGAAAAACGCCTCCATTCGCGTGTAGCCGTCGACCAGCGCGGCCTCCTCGTATTCCTTTGGAATTTCGTCGATGAAACCCTTCATCAGCCAAACGGAGAAGGAAAGATTGAAGGCCGTGTAGAGGATGATGAGGCCCCAATGCGTGTCGTTGAGGCCAACGGCGCGGTACATCAGGAACATCGGGATTGCCACGACGACGGGCGGCAGCATGCGCGTCGACAAGATGAAGAAGAGAAGGTCAGCCTCCCCTTTTACTCGGAAGCGTGAGAAACCATAGGCGGTGAAGGTTCCCATGCCGACTGCCAGGACCGTTGAGGTGATGGCGACGATCAGCGAGTTCATGAAGCGGTTCGGATAGCCGGATGGCTGCACCTCGCCGCGGCCGGAGCGGACGATCTTCTCACCACCGTCGAACACCATCCGCTCCCACCAGGGGGCGGCGGCATATTCTTCGGGGGTCGGCACGCCACGCAGCTGCGAGCGCTTGGTGAAGAGCTTCACGAAAGGCGAGAGCTCCGGCTCGAAGAGCACCGTCGGCGGAATGGTTGTGGCGAGGTTGCGCGGCTTGAAGGCTGTCGAGGTGATCCAGTAGATCGGCGCCAGGAAAATCAGCGTAATGACAAGTACGGCGGCGATTGCGACCCGGTTCAGCGCGCGTTCGGAGCGGGTTTGGACGGCGGCCATCTCAGCGCTCCTTCACTTTGTTGAGGTACTTGACGTAGATATTGGTGATGGCGAGAACCATGATGAGAACGATGTAGGCGAGTGCGCAGGAGCGCCCCGTCTGCCACTCCTGGAAGGCCATTTTGTAGAGCCGGATGGAGATCACCTCAGTCGTCGGCTGGCTGGTCAGGATGTAGGCGAGGTCGAAAGTCTTGAAGGCTTCCATCGTACGGAAGATGATTGCGATCATCAGGATCGGCGCCACAAGAGGGAGCGTGATGCGGAAGAAGGTATAGAACGGTCCTGCCCGGTCGATCGCCGCTGCCTCGTAGAGATGCTTTGGCACGGCCGAAAGGCCGGCGAGCGACAGCAGCATCACGAAGGGCGACCACATCCAGATGTCAGTGATGGCGACCGCATAAAGCGCGACATTCGGATTCGACAGCCACTCGAAGGAGCCGAGGCCGAGTGTGTAGTTGATGATGCCGAAGGACGGATCGTAGAGCAGCTTCCAGAAAAGACCGACCACTGCCATCGATAGCATCATCGGCAGCAGCAGCAATGTCGTCAGAAGACCCTTCAGCGGGATATCGCGGTTAAGGAGCATCGCCGTGCCGAAGCCAACGATCACCTGCCCCGTAACAGAGACGATCACATATTTTGCGGTGATGGCGAAATTCGACCAGATGAACGGGTCGTTCAGCAACTCGCGGTAGTTCTGCAGGCCGACGAAGTTGGCTGGTGCGTTCGACGAGGCGCGGAAGTCGGTGAAGGAATAGCCGAGCGAATAGATCAGCGGAAAGATGTTGAAGACGATCAGAAACAGGATCGTCGGGATGATGAAGAGATTACGAATCCGGATGTCGCTCATGCCGCGGGATGCGGCGCGCGTTTTCGTGTCCAGCGATGTCATGACTACGGTGGCCAATCCTCTCCTCCTTCGAGAGTTCGGCGCTGGATGCCGGAAGGCATCACGATGCGCGAAGTTGATGCCGGGCGCCGCGCCCTCTCGAACCGCGCACTTCGGCGCGGAGATGCAGAATGATGTTGGAGGGGCGGCGAGGCCCCTCCACTGGCGCTTGCTATTTGTTGCGTTTGTACTTCTCGAACGTCGCGTTCCAGTCCGCTGCCAGAGAATCCAGCACTTGCTTCGCCGTGCCTTGGCCGGCGGTGACGAAGGGGTAAACGCGCTGGTTCATCTGGATTAGCAATTCGGCATATTCAGGCGTTGCCCAGAAGTCCTTGACCTTGAACATGGTCTCGTAGAAGGCCTTGTTATACGGTGTCGCATTCTGAAATTCGGGAGATTCAAGCACCTTGGCGCTTGCTGTGTAGCCGCCGAGTTCGGCCCAGCGCTTCTGGGTCTCGTCCTTGATGAACCATTCGAGGAATTTCATCGCCTCTTCCTGGTTTTTTGAGTAGGAGATGACCGATATGCCTTGTCCGCCGAGTGCTGCGAACTGCTCGCCATTGGGGCCTGCCGGATTGGCGAAGAAGCCGGTAACCTTGGCATTCGGGTTCGAGGCCTCATTCACCAGAGCAGGGAAGAAGGCGAAATAATTCATGCTCATCGCGGCCAGGTTTTCGGTAATCGCCTGGTTGTTCTCGACGAAGAAGGACTTGGCCCAGCCTGGAGGCGTAAAACCGTAGAGCTCGCGATACAACTCAAGCGCTTTGACGTTCTTCTCCGAGTTGATGATACCGTCAACCTTGTAGTTCTGGTAATCGCCGAGTTCGCCTCCAAACGAGAAGATCGCGTTCTCGACACCCATGACGAGCCCGTCGTAAGAATTATCGGTGTAGATGGCGATGCCGTAGCGCTTCTGGTCTGGACGGTGGAAGAACTCGGCGATGTCGCGCATCTGGGCCCAGGTCTTCGGCGGGGCGAGATCGTAACCGTATTTCGCCTTGAACGCCTCCATCTCCTTGGGATCTTCGAACCAGTCCTTGCGATAGGACCAGCCGACGGCGTCACCCTCTGCAGGAATTGACCAGTACTTCTTCGAGTTGGCCGGATACTCGGAGTAGTATTTCACAGTTGCGGGAGCCATCACCTGCGTCAGATTGTGCTTGGTGAAAAAATCGGTCAGATCGACGTAATGTCCTGCTTCCGACGCCGCCCCGATCCACTGGCTGTCGCCGACGACCAGGTCATAGGCTGAGCCCTTTGCGTTGAATTCGGTGAAGGCCTTGGTCTGAAAGTCGGCCCATGGGGTGGTCTCGACAGTGACCTTGACGCCGGTTTCAGCCTCGTATTCGTTTGCAAGTTCCTGAAGGTAATTTGCCGGGTCCCACTCTGCCCAGAAAATCGTCAGTTCCTGGCCCTGTGCGGACGTTCCGCAGGCCCACATCAATCCGACACCGGCAACGAGACCGGTCATAGTTTTGCGCATAACGTTTCCTCCCATTTATGCACGCTTCCCGCGCCGTCGCGGGCCTCCCGATCTGGCTTCTTGATCCTCCTGGGTGGTTTTCGTGCCGAGGTCCTCCCAGACCCGTGGCGCGTTTCAGATCTCAAGCCTGAATATTATTTCCTGATCTGGTAGTACCAATTGCCATTATCGTCAAGGGCGACACTTGCAGAGCTTTATCAACTGCAAATCTTCCAGACTTCCGGATATCTGCCTGTAACTGCGGATCCGCTGCTTTAGTCTCGTCACGCGCTCTCACATATTTCATCGCCACAACGACCACAATACTAGCGACATCGCTGCAGCTGGTCGAACCAGTTAGCGACCACCGTGTCATGCTTTGCTCTCCGCCTGCCGTAACGCGCTATCAACGAGCGCCTTGGCGGCCCACTCGGCAACAGACTGCGCGCTTTCGGAGGTCAGGCCCCAGATATCCTTCAACACGATCAGCACCTCGACGCCGAAAACAAGCGAAAGCGCCTGCGCAAGGCGTTCCCGGGATTCGGGCGGCACGGTGCCCTGCAGGGGGGCCGTCACGCATTTCAGAAGGTCGACCCGGTGGCCGCGCTTGAACAGCGGTTCGTTGCCGAGCGTTCCCGCCTGGCGCTGCGCCCATTGGTCCAGTGAGAGTTTCAACGCAGCCTTGAAGGTGGCCTCGAATTCGTCGATGCGCGGCATCGCGGTCGCCAATAGGTCGGCAACGCGGGTGCGAGCATCAGGACTGTCGGACGACCAGCCGAGTATCGGTCCCAGAGCCTCATCGACCACGGCATGCACGAGCGCGGCCTGGCTCGGAAAGTAACGATAGGCTGTCGCGCGCGAGACTTCGGCGGCCTCGGCTACTTCGCTTACGGACGGAGTGATGCCGGACTGCATGAGCCGCGTAGCTGTTTCGAGCATTAGTTTTCGCGTGCGAGCACGCGGCCCTCGCTCGGTCCTCGCTGTTTCGTTCTGTTGACGTGAGACATCCATATCTTTATGATACGCGCGTCTCACGAATTTGCAAGGGCACATCGCGCCCCCCGACGTGAGATATGCCTGGAGGAGCCCAACCGGTCTCGGAGGGGAAATGAAGCAGATCTACGTGGTCGGCACTGCTGACACGAAGGGCGAGGAGCTTGCCTATCTCGCCGCCTGCATCGAGGCAGCGGGCGGGGCGGTTACGCGCGTGGACGTCGGCATCCGTGAGCCTCGGACCGCCGTCGATGTGGCGGCTGACAAGGTTGCCGCTTGCCATCCCGACGGTGCTGGAGCCGTCCTTGCCTGTGAGGACCGCGGAAGGGCGGTCGAAGCGATGGGCGTTGCCTTCGCGCGCTTCCTCGTGGAGCGCCAGGACATCGCCGGCATCATCGGTATCGGCGGAGGCGGGGGCACCTCGATCATCACTGCAGGCATGCGCCAATTGCGGCTCGGCCTGCCAAAGATCATGGTTTCGACGCTCGCCTCCGGCGATGTTGCTCCCTATATCGATGTTTCCGACATCGTGATGATGCCGTCGGTCACGGACATGGCGGGCCTGAACCGGCTCAGCCGGGTCATCCTTCACAACGCCGCCCAGGCGATCACCGCCATGTCACGCCGGCCGGCTGAGGTGACTGCATCCAAACCGGCGCTCGGGCTTACTATGTTCGGCGTGACCACATCTGCCGTATCGGCCATGGTTGAGCGCCTGCGGGCAGACTATGACTGCTTGGTCTTCCACGCGACCGGAACGGGCGGCCGTGCGATGGAGAAGCTTGCCGACAGCGGTCTGATCTCTGGCGTGCTTGACATCACGACGACCGAGGTCTGCGACCTGCTCTTCGGAGGCGTCTTGCCGGCCACCTCAAACCGTTTCGATGCGATTGCCCGCGCGGGCTTGCCCTATGTCGGTTCGGTCGGCGCCCTCGACATGGTGAACTTCTGGGCTCCGGAGACCGTCCCGGAACGCTATGCTGGCCGGCTGTTTTACAGCCACAACCCGAACGTCACCTTGATGCGCACGACCTCGGGCGAATGCGCACAGATTGGCCGCTGGATCGGCGACAAGCTCAATCTCTGTAACGGCCCCGTGCGCTTCCTCATTCCCGAGAAGGGTGTTTCAGCCCTCGACATCGAAGGCGGTCCGTTCTTCGATCCGCAAGCCGACGCCGCGCTTTTTGCCGCGCTCGAGGCGACGGTGAAGCCGACGGCATCGCGACGTATTATTCGCCTGCCGCTCCATATCAACGACCCGCACTTCGCCGAGGCCGCCGTCGCGGCTTATCGCGACATCGCCAACCCCTGAGAGACAAATCGATGCCAGCCATACCGCGCAAGACCATCCTCGAAAAATTTCACGGCATGACCGCAGCCGGCGTGCCGATCGTCGGCGGCGGCGCCGGCACCGGCATCTCCGCCAAGGCCGAGGAGGCAGGCGGCATCGACCTCATCATTATCTACAATTCCGGGCGCTACCGCATGGCGGGGCGCGGTTCGGCGGCCGGGCTGTTGGCCTATGGCAATGCCAACGAGATTGTGAAGGACATGGCGCTCGAAGTGTTGCCGGTCGTAAAAAAGACGCCGGTTCTCGCCGGCGTCAACGGCACGGACCCCTTCGTCCTGATGCCGCGCTTCCTCGCCGACCTCAAGGCAATGGGCTTTTCAGGTGTACAGAATTTCCCCACGATCGGCCTCTTCGACGGCCGGATGCGGCAGAGTTTCGAGGAGACGGGTATGAGCTACGATCTGGAGGTCGAGATGATAGCCACCGCGCATGGGCTCGACCTGCTGACGACGCCCTATGTCTTCAACGAGAGTGAGGCTATCGCCATGACCGTCGCAGGCGCCGACATTGTCGTTGCGCATATGGGGGTGACGACAGGCGGCACGATCGGCGCCACATCCGGCAAGTCGCTCGATGACTGCATCGATGAGATCGCTGCGATCGCCAAGGCGGCGCGGTCCGTGCGCGACGACGTCATCGTGCTCTGTCACGGCGGCCCCATCTCCATGCCGGAGGATGCGCGTTATGTCCTCGAGCGCTGTGCTGGCTGCCACGGTTTTTACGGTGCAAGCTCGATGGAGCGACTGCCGGCAGAGGCGGCAATCCGCAAGCAGACGGAAGATTTCAAGGCGCTCGCGATCGGTGCGGTCGTCTGAGGAAGGTCATGGAAGGGCCGATTCATGGTAAAGGACAAATACTTTAACTATCCGCAGGATGTAAGCGTCTTCGGTTTCGACTGGGGCAAGCTGTCGCTAACCGTGGCGCCCGAGGTCAATGGCGCCAGGCGCTTTTCCGGCGGGGTCGTCGAACTGCCAAGTGGCGAGGGCCATTCGCGCCACAACCATCCGGGCGCTGAGGAAATCATCTTTGTGATTTCCGGCGAGGGCGAGCAGATGGTCGAGGACGAGAACGGCAATCCGATGACGCGAAAGGTCGCCAGCGGCTGCACGATCTATGTTCCTGAAAGTCGCTTTCATTCGACGAAGAACACTGGCGAAGGGCCGATGCTCCTGTTCGTCGTCTACTCACCGGCGGGGCCGGAGCTTGCGCTTCGCGATTTGCCGGACTTCCGCCTGCTGCCGCAGGACATTTGAGGCAGGCATCCATTTTGTGGGAGGAAAGACAATGAACGACAATGCAGGGCAGACAATGCAGGCCGCCGTGGCGCCGTTCGATACGTCCGAGCTCGACCGCCTCATGGAGGAGGCCGGTATCGACGTCCTGATCGCCACTTCCAAACACAACACGCAATATCTGCTGGGCGGATACAAGTTCATCTTCTTCGCCGCCATGGATGCCATCGGGCATAGCCGGTACCTGCCGATGGTGATTTATGAGAAAGGCGCACCTGATCACTCGGCCTATGTGGGGAACCGCATGGAGGGTGCAGAGCACCAGAACAATCCATTCTGGACACCAGCCGTGCATACGGCGACATGGGGCACGCAGGATGCAGCCGGACTGGCCGCCGAGCACCTGAAGAAAATCGGCAAGGCCGGTGGGAGCATCGGCATCGAGCCGGCCTTCCTACCGTCCGATGCCCGTGATGTCCTTACCTCTCGGCTGGATGGCGCGCGGTTTGCCGATGCCACACATGTGTTGGAGCGGCTGAGGGCCGTCAAGACGCCGGATGAACTGGCAAAGCTCAGACGCGCCTCCGAACTGATCACCGACTCGATGCTGGCGACGATCGCCGCGGCCTGCGCCGGCTCGACTAAGCTGGAGATCATCGAGCAACTGCGACGGGAGGAAACGAACCGAGAGCTGCACTTCGAATATTGCCTGCTGACGCTCGGCGCCAGCCACAATCGCGCCGGCTCGCCGCAGGCCTGGGCCGAGGGCGAGATTCTGTCGATCGATTCCGGCGGCAACTATCACGGATATATCGGCGACCTCTGCCGCATGGGCGTGCTCGGCGAGCCGGATGCGGAACTGGAGGATCTTCTGGCCGAAGTAGAATGCATCCAGCAAGCGGCCTTCGCCAAGGTCAGGGCAGGGGTTGCGGGCCGTGAAATGATCGTGGCGGCGGAAGCTGAGCTCAAGGCCTCGCCGTCGGCGGCCTTCACCGACTTCTTCTGCCATGGCATGGGCCTCATCAGCCACGAAGCGCCGTTCCTCATGACGAACCACCCCGTCGCCTATGAGGGCATTGATGCCGACAAGCCGCTGCAAGCCGGCAGTGTGATCTCGGTCGAGACGACGATGCTTCACCCGAAGCGCGGTTTCATCAAGCTGGAGGATACGCTCGCGATCACCGACAGGGGCTATGAAATGTTCGGCGACCGTGGCCGCGGCTGGAACCGCGGCGGAGTCTGATTGCAGGCCAGCGTAATCAAATGCCCGGCCGACTTCAATGCCGGGCATTGTTTCTGGGCGCCGTCGTCTCAGGTGTGGCGGATCTCCGTTCCCAGCACCTTCAGGCATTCGCGCATGAAGGCGGCGAGCGCTGTCCAACCCTTGGCCGAGACCATCGTCCCGTCGACATAGGCTTCTGTCGGCGAGAGGTCGATGTAGGTTCCGCCCGCCAGCGTCACCTCGGGTTCGCAGGCCCCAAGCGCACCCACCTTCCTTCCGCGGACGACACCATCGACTGCGATCAGGATCTGAACCCCGTGGCAGATGGTGAAAATCGGCTTCCGCTGCTCATGGAAGTGACGCACCATTGCCTGCACCCGTTTGTCAGTGCGGATATATTCAGGTCCGCGTCCGCCAGCGCAGTAGACGGCATGATACTGATCGAGCTGGTCCTCCGCTTCAGAAAAGGTCTTGTTTATGGTGACGTTGTGTCCGAGTTTTTCGGTGTAGGTCTGATCTCCCTCGAAGTCGTGCAGCGACGTCCTGAGGATGTCGCCCGCCCTCTTGTCCGGGCATACGACGTGCACCGTGTGCCCGACCGCCTCCATCGCCTGCTGAAATACGAAGATTTCGTACTCCTCGGTGAAATCGCCGGTGAGCATCAGGATTTTCTTGCCTGCCATGGATTCTCCTCCTCGTTGTCAGATCGGGCAGGCACTCTCTTGCCTGCGGGTTGAATCAGATGTCGTCGAACGCCGGTAACAGCCGGTCGCGCGAATGTTCGATGTGGATGCGCATTGCGTTGCTAGCAGCGCGGGAGTCGCGCGCCACGAAGGCGTCGAGTAGCGTCTGATGCTCGCCGAGTGCCTCCTCCGTGACGCGGCGATGAAACATTAGGCGGAAGATGTGGAAATGTGTGTGCTGGAATGCCAGCGTCTCTCGGATCAACTCGTTACCAGCAAACTCCATGATGCGGTCGTGGAAAATAGCGTCCATGCGGGCGAAGGCCGAATAATTCGCCCGCTCGTCCCTATCGTCGCTACGTGTCATCACACCTGCGGCTTCCGTGAGCATGGCCAGCTTTTCGTCGGTCATCGCCTGTGCCGCCTTCGCAGCACCGGCAGGTTCCAGCAGCAGACGAAGTTCATAGAGTTCATCGAAGCGACGACGCGTAATCTGGTGCGCTGCACGGAAGCCGACGAGATGCTGCTTGACGACGAGGCCTTCGCCCTCAAGCCGGCCGAGAGCTTCGCGGATCGGGGTATGGGAGACGTTGAACTCCCTGACCAGGTTGTCGACCGTGATGCGCTCGCCCGGCGCGATCTTCAACGACATGAGCTGGTTGAAGATTGCCTCGTAGACGTCGACGGCCAGGCTATTGGCACGCTGGATCTGGGCCGTTCCCGTTGAAGGTTCTCTAAGTCGCGTCGAAATCATCTGATGCCTTGCCTCTTGACAGGTTCAATCGCTAGCACGATGCTGCGTTCAAGACAATCCTATATCCTATACGATTTAATATAGGGAGGAAAAACCATGCGACTTTCCGAAGCGGCAGCCCTTGCGCTTGCCACCCGCCTGCTGGAAGAGCATGGCGCCACGCGTGACCATGCGGCGCTGCAGGCTCGCGTCCTGGTAACGGCCGAGATGAAGGGGCACCCCTCCCATGGCCTGTGCCGGCTTCCGCGCCTCGTCGAAAGGATGGAGCGCGGTCTCATCGACCCACAGACGAAGGGAACGCAGCGCTGGCGGGCGGATGCGGTGCTGGAGGTTGAGGGATCGGCGGGGCTTGGCCCCATCGTCGCCATGGCCGCGATCGAGCGGTTGGCGCCTCACATTCCTGATCTTGGCATCGGCCTGGTCGCCGTGCGCAATGCGAACCATCTCGGCATGCTCGCGCATTATGTCGAGGCCATCGCTGCGATGGGTTTGGTCGGCATCGCGCTCTCATCGAGCGAGGCGTTGGTTCATCCTTTTGGCGGTACACAGGCTATGCTTGGCACCAATCCCATCGCCATTGGCGTTCCGACCGCCGAGGACCCTCTCGTGCTCGACCTTGCCACCAGCATCGTGCCGATGGGCAGGATCCATCATCACGCGGCGACCGGCAGGCCCATTCCAGATGGATGGGCGCTTGATGCGGCCGGCAAGCCGACGACAGATCCGAAGCGTGCCAAGGCCGGCGCGATTGCACCCTTCGGCGATGCGAAGGGGTATGGCCTCGGCATTGCCATCGAGCTGCTGGTGGCGGCTCTTGCAGGCTCTGCGCTCGCAACGGAGGTGCACGGCACGCTCGACAGCCAGTCCCCATGCAACAAGGGCGACGTCTTCATCTTGATCGAGCCTAGCCTAGCGCCCGGCCTTCCGACGCGGCTGTCAGCCTATCTCGCTGCGGTGCGTGCCTCGCCATCCAAGGTGGCCGGAGAACCGGTGCTCGTCCCCGGGGATCGTGCCCGTCAGCGGCGTGCGGCCGCCAGCCGCAATGGTTTTGAGATCAACCAGAGCCTTTGGGAAGACCTCAACGCGCTTTCCCCCTCCCGCATTCTGGTCTTCGAGGGACAAAGATCATGAGCCTGTTTGCCGCCTTGAGGCTGCCGCGGGAAATCCTGTTTGGTATCGGCCAGCGCCATGCGCTAGCGAGCGTCGCGAGCAGGACCGGCCGGCGCGCTCTCGTCTGCACGGACGCGCGTTTTGCCGCAACGCCCGTCTTCGCGGAAATGATCGCTGCCGTCAAAGCAGCCGGCATTGGCGTCGTAGTGCATGACCAGACGCTGCCGGACGTGCCACGCGATACTGTCGCCATTTGCGTAGACGCCGCGCGTGGCTTCGAGCCAGATATGGTGATCGGGATTGGCGGTGGCAGTTGCCTCGACATGGCGAAATGCGCCTCGCTCCTGCTCGCTCATGGCGGCGCGCTCGCTGATTATTATGGTGAGTTCAAGGTGCCTGCACCGGTTCTGCCGGTCATCGCTGTGCCGACCACGGCAGGCACCGGTTCCGAGGTAACGCCGGTTGCGGTTGTTTCTGATCCCGACCGTATCCTGAAGGTTGGAATTTCCAGCCCGTATCTCATCGCCGCAGCGGCGATCTGTGACCCCGAACTCACCTTGTCCTGCCCGCCTGGGCTCACGGCGGTTGCCGGTGCAGATGCGTTGACGCATGCCATCGAGGCGTTCACGGCGAAACGCCGCCCCGGCGATCCGGAGCTTGCGCAGCAGCATGTCTTTATCGGCAAGAGCGACCTCACCGATCAGTTCGCGCTGTATGCTATCCGGCTCCTCAGCCGGAGCTTGGAAAAGGCTTTCACCGACGGTTCGGATGTCGATGCGCGCGCTGATGTGATGATGGGCGCGCTCGCAGCCGGCTGCGCCTTCGGAACCGCGGGCACCGCCGCAGCCCATGCGGTGCAATATCCGGTCGGCGCCCTGACGCATACGCCGCATGGGCTCGGGGTGGCGACCATGCTTCCCTATGTGATGACATTTAATCGCCGCGTCGCAGCCGCGGAAATCGCCGCCGTCGGTCGGGCGCTCGGTCTCGATCCCGAGGGAGTAGAGAACGACGAGATACTCGCCGGTGCCGCAATCGCCGAGGTGAGACGCCTGTTTGCCGCGATCGGCATTGCGCCAACGCTCGCCAGGCTCGGCCTTCCCGAAGACCGGATCGATTGGGCGGCCGGGGAGGCCCTCGGCATCAGCCGGCTGATCAAGAACAACCCACGCCCCCTCGATTCGGCCGCCATGCGCGGCCTGGTTCGGGCCGCCTATGACGGCGACCCGGCCGCTTCTGCTCTCTAACCTGGGAAATCATCATGAACGTCAATCAGCATTCTCTCCACCCAGACGATGATACCTTCGGGCTCAGCTCGTTTTCCCACGGCCTCTATATTGGCGGCGCCTGGCGGCCCGCAGCAGGCGAAGGTCGGATCCAGGTGATCGATCCGTCGACCGAGGCGGTCATTGCCGCCGTACCGGATGCGACGCTTGCGGATGCGGCAGCGGCCGTGGAGGCTGCCGCAGGCGCCGCGGAAAGCTGGCGCGAGACTCCGCCGAGAAAGCGCTCCGAGATCCTGCGCCGCTGCTTCGAACTTATGGTGGAGCGTTCCGAAACGATTGCGAGACTCATTTCGCTCGAGAACGGAAAGGCGTTGCGCGACGCGCGCGGCGAGGTGGCCTATGCGGCGGAGTTCTTCCGGTGGAACGCCGAGGAGGCGGTGCGGATCTCTGGTGAGTTCGGCATCGCTCCGGCCGGTGGGAACCGGATCGTCGTCGGTTACCAGCCTATCGGCATCTGCGTACTCGTCACACCCTGGAATTTCCCTGCCGCAATGGCCACCCGCAAAATCGCGCCCGCCCTTGCCGCAGGCTGCACCGTCGTCCTCAAACCGGCGAGTGAGACGCCGTTGACGGCCTATGCGCTTTCGGCTCTCTACGAGGAGGCTGGCGTGCCGCCGGGCGTGGTGAACGTGGTGACAACATCAACGCCTGGCCCCGTCATCGCCGCGATGCTGGCTGACCCGCGCGTGCGAAAACTCTCCTTCACAGGCTCGACGGGTGTCGGCCGCACGCTTCTGGCGGAAGCGGCAAAGAATGTCATCTCCTGCTCTATGGAGCTCGGCGGCAACGCGCCATTCATCATTTTTGACGACGCGGACGTTGATGGTGCGATCGAGGGGCTGATGGTCGCGAAAATGCGAAATGCGGGTGAGGCGTGCACCGCTGCGAACCGGATCTATGTCCAGTCCGGTATCCACGATACCTTCGCGGAAAAATTTGCCCGACGCATGGCCGCCCTCGGGATCGGTCGGGGTGTAGATCCGGATACGCAGTGCGGTCCGATGATCACGCGCAAGGCAGTGGAGAAGATTGACCGCCTGGTTACGGACGCCCTTTCCAGGGGCGCGCGCGCGCTCTGCGGCGGACGAAAATTGCCAGGACCGGGCTTTTTCTATCCGCCGACGGTGCTCGTCGATGTCTCCCCGGCCTCAGACATGAGGGGCGAAGAGATTTTCGGTCCCGTCGCGCCGCTCTATCGTTTCGAGAGCGAGGAAGAGGTCATAGCTGCGGCCAATGATACGGAGTACGGCCTTGCCGCCTACATCTATACCCGCGACATCAGCCGTGGCATGCGCGTTGCCTCGAAGGTCGAGGCGGGCATGATCGCGCTCAATCGCGGATTGGTCTCCGATCCCGCTGCCCCCTTTGGCGGTGTAAAGCAGAGCGGCCTCGGACGTGAAGGAGGGCAGCATCACGGTATCGCAGAGTTCATGGAAGCCAAGTACATTGCAACTAGCCTCTGAGGAGGAGCTTGTGGCCGCCGACCCGTTCCGTATTCGTGACCATGTCTCAGATTTCGACGAGATCGTCGCCGATATCCGTGCCCGCAGCCTAGCAACGCGGCGCACTGTGACCATGGAAGCCAACATCGCTTATGGGACCGGGCCAGGCGAGACGCTCGATATCTTCCTGCCTAATGAAGCGCGCTGCGACATGCCGATCCACATGTTCATCCATGGTGGCTATTGGCGGATGTTTTCCAAGGAAGACTATTCCTGCGTCGCTGAGACCATCACAGGCGCTGGCGCGGTCGCAGCCATCGTCGACTATTCGTTGATGCCCGGCGCGAGAATGGATGTTCTGGTTGGTCAAATCCTGAAAGCCAAGGCTTTCCTGCTGACCCATGCCGATCGTTTTGGCGCCACACCGAACCAATTCTCCGTCAGCGGTCACTCCGCCGGTGCACATCTTGCAACCTTTCTCTTCCATGTCTCGCGGGTGCCTTCGGGCGTAGTTGCCGCTTTCCTGCTCGGCGGACTCTACGACCTCAAGCCCCTGCAGACCTCCTTCCTGCGTGACGAGATCGCCTTGAGCGACGAGGAGGTGCGACGGTTTACGCCCATGCGTCACGAGCACGATCCTGCAACGCGTGTCGCTATCATGACTGGCGAACAGGAAACTGATCCGTTCCAAATCCAGGCAAATGCATTCAGGGACGTTCTTGCCGCCCAAGGGCTTGAAGTGCGTGCGTCTCACGCCCCAGACGGCAATCACATGAGCACGGTACGCGATCTCGCCGTCGCTGGCACACCTGTGGCAGCAGCATTGCGCGCCGCAATCGCCAATAATGCCGGTGAGGAACTGAGGGGATCAACGATCCCCTGGCCTTTGGCGATCAGTGGCAGTTGAACAGTCGTGCATTCGCAATCGACATCAATTATTACCGACCGGCGGCGGTGAAGGCAAAATGTCGGTCCGACAGGCAGTGGCCCTGCGGCTTGAAGAATGTAGACGGCGCTCTTCGCCGTTTTCTATGCGCCCGACAACTCGACACCATTGACCATTTTTTTAAGAGTTATGCCTATCGTGATGGCCTCGGAAGCGGCCGCCGCCAATTGCGACAATGGTCAGTTTGCACGTAGGCGTGCTGTTGCATGGTGGAGCCGGAGAAAGAGCCGAATTTCCTGGGCGGGGGCCAACATTTCATGTCACTGATTGATCGACTGTTGCAGCGCATGCGGATTGTGACAAAGGTCCTTTTTTTCTTGGTGCCTCTGATCGTCCTTATCGCCGGCATCGGCCTTTTCGGCTATTTCACTGCCGGAACCCTCAAGGGCCAGATGACGCTGACGCGGCAGACGATCGATGCCCTTTCCAGTTTCCAGCAACTGCGGTCCTCGCTGGCGGCCTTTACCGATCTTCCGGCGCCCGCCACGCGCGATCGGCTGGTTGCCGGCATCTCCGACCAGGAAAAGGGTGCTGCGACGCTCGACGCCATGCTGGTCGATCCCGCCCAAAAGCAGCAGATCGCCGTGGTGCGCGAACTCGGGGCGAAGATGCAGAGCGGCGCCGATGCGCTTTGGGCTGTGTCGCAGGAGCGCACCAATACCGAAATGGCGATCGACGATGCCGTGACCCAGCTGTTCAAGGAAAGCCAGACCGCCCGCAAGCAGCTCGACGTTCTCCAGGATCAGGCGAACGGCAAGGAGGCCTTCGTCCGGGCGCTGCTCCTCGATGCCTCAGTTTACAAGAATCTCGCACAGCGCATTGCAAAGTTGCGCAAGGCGACCGCGCAGGCAACTGCCCCCGCCGATATCGCCGGCGCTCTCGCCAGCCTGCTGCCGCCACTCGTCAAGGAGGTCGGCGGGAGCGCTGCACTCGCCTCCGACAAGGCCCAAAGCCAGATTGCCGCGCTGAAGCCGGTATTGGACAAGCTTGCCGCGATGGCTAGGGACAGCGCCAACCTTACGCTCGACGGCTATGCTCCTGTCGACCAGGACCTGCAGGGCTTCGAGGAGAAGTTTGGAAAGCTTGCGTCGGGGAATGCGGATACTGCGATCGAGCGTTTTGTCGGCATGGATGCAACCATATCAACGCTTCGCTCGATGGTGGCGATCGTCAATACCGCGTTCAAATCGATCGACGATCTCCGCCTGCACTTAAGCGAACTGAACAGGCGGGTCGACGCCGAGGCGCGGGATGCCGTCATCGCCGATCTCAAGGGGCTGCGCGAAAGCGCCGCCCAGCTCGTGCCCTTGAGCGGAAAAAATGCCGCCCTGCAGGATCTTGCAAAGAAGATCGAGCCGTCCCTCGCCTCGATCGAGAAGGATAGCTCGCTTCTGATATCCATCGCCGACCGGTGGCGCGCGAACAAGGAGGCGGCGACCGCGCTGGTGGCCGACGCGAGCCACACGCTCGAACAGTTCGTCAGTACGGCGCAGGAGAGCGGCAAGGAAATCAGCCAGCGCTCGGCGACAATGTCGCTTGCGGCAATGATTGCCGGCACGGTGCTTGCGATCATCGGCGGTCTCATGCTGATCGAAGCTCTGCGCGGACCGCTGAAGCGGATCACCCAGACGATGATGAGACTGGCCGACGGCGATCTCAACATTTCGATCGGCGACGGCAAGCGCGGCGACGAGATCGGCGACATGATCCGATCGGTGACCGTGTTCCGCGACCAGGCGCTGGAGAAGACCAGGCTGGAAGAGCTTGCCGAAGCAAACAGGGCGCGGGACGAACGGGAGCAGGCTCGCCGCGCGGCAGAGCAGGCGCGCATCGAGGCGGAACAGAGCGAGGCTTTGAACGCTCTGTCGGACATGCTCGGCAAACTCGCCAGCGGCAATCTCGCCGCAGAGATGAGCGAGGATCTGGCCGCAGATTATGTCGCCATGGCCCGGACCTACAATCACGCCATCGACGCGTTGCGGCTGACGCTCGCCGAGGTTCGCAACACGACTTACGAGATCGCCGAGGGCAGCACCAATCTTTCGGGCGCGGCCGACGACCTGGCCCGCCGAACGGAGCAGCAGGCCGCAGCTCTCGAAGACAGTTCGCGCGTGCTCGGCGAACTCACGGCTAGCGTGCGGACGACGGCCGAGAATGCGAACCAGACGTCGCGTTCGGTCGCCGAGGCACACCGCCAGGCCGAGCATTCCGCAGCCGTCGTCGCCAAGGCTGTCGACGCCATGGGCGCCATCAACCGGTCTTCCGAAAAGGTCAGCAGCATCATCGGCGTGATCGACGAGATCGCCTTCCAGACCAATCTTCTCGCGCTCAATGCGGGCGTGGAAGCCGCCCGTGCGGGCGAGGCCGGCAGAGGTTTCGCCGTTGTCGCACAAGAGGTTCGCGAGCTTGCCCAGCGTTGCGCCAAGGCTGCCCGCGAGATCAAGGAGCTGATCTCCAACAGCGCATCGCAGGTCGGCACCGGCGTCAAGCTCGTCGAGGAGACCGGTGAGGCGCTTTCGGCGATCATGGAGCACTTCACCTCGATCAATGGGCTGGTGCAGGTCATCTCGTCGGCCACGACAACGCAGTACAAGGGCATCGACGAGGTCAACAACGCCGTTCGCGACGTCGAGCACATCACCCAGCACAATGCCGCCATGGTGGAGGAAAACACCGCGGAAATTCATAGGCTTCGGCAGCAGGTGGAGGTCTTGAACGAAAGGATTTCCCACTTTCAAACTGCCGACGGCCGCAGGACTTCGCCTGCCAGCACCCTGCGGATGGCCGTGGCCTCCTGACAAGTGTTGTGCCTAAGCGCCTTTGCGGGGAATTGCGTAAAACAATAGAGCGGTTCTGCGCTTCCGTGGAAAGCCGAACCGCTCCAAAGTTCTTATCCGAGCCGTATTTAAAAATCGGCCACCTTGCCCCAGGCGGATTTCCCGAAGCGGTCGGGATGATAGGGCCGGGGATCGACGATCGGCTCGTCGCCCGTGACGATATCGGCGATCAGATGACCGGCGCCCGGGCCGATGCCGAAACCATGGCCGCTGAAGCCCGCCGCCAGGATGAAACCCGGGAGCGTGGCGATCTCGCCGATCCCGGGCACGCCGTCGGGCGTGCTGTCGATATAGCCCGCCCAGGCCGCGCTGATGGCGGTTTTCTTCAAGGCGGGTAGAAGCTCGATCGCTCGCGAATGCGTAAGGCGGATGGTGGCCTGATTGATCGTGGGATCGAGGATGCGCATGCGCTCCATCGGCGTTGGCCTGTCGAGCCGCCAGCGTGCAAGAGACTCGTGACCGGAACGAAATCCCTCCAATCCACCGGGCGCGAGACTGCGCCAGCGCCGGGCGAACATCGGCAGAAACTGCGCGGCGAAGCGGATCTGCTGCGCGGTCGGATCGACGCGGCCGCGGCCGCTGATCGCCAGCGTGTAGCCGCCATCGCTGCGACGCGTAACAGAGACCGCAGAGGTGTGGAGCGCGTCCGGCAGGCCGCTTGCTCCGGGGGAAACGGAAAGGATCGATGAGCGGATCGACGCCTGCGGAAATCGGATGCCGAGCTGGCGGCAGAAGGAGGATGCCCAGGCGCCGCCGGCGAGGATCGCGATTTTTGTCCGGATCGTACCGTGCTCGGTGACGACGCCGGCGAGCCTGCCGCCTTCGATGTCGATGCCGCGGGCCGCACAGGATTGATGTACCGTGCCGCCAAGCTTGAGGATCGCCCGCGCGACGGCGGGTGCGGCCCGCGCCGGATCGGCGGTACCGTCGGTCGGCGAAAACACCCCGCCTTTCCACGAGGCGCCGGTGGCGCGACCGCGTTCGGTGGCCTCCGTGCTGCTCAACATATGCGTCGTGACGCCGACCGAACGCGCGAAGTCCCGCCAGCGTGCCCAGCCGGCCAGTTCCTCGTCGCTATTGCTGAGATAGAAGAGGCCGCAGCGGCGAAAACCGGTATCCTGCCCGGTCTCGGCGGCGAAGCGCTCCCACAAATCGAGGCTCCTCGTCGACATCGGCAGTTCACGCGCGTCGCGGTTCTGCTGGCGGCACCAGCCCCAGTTGCGGCTCGATTGTTCCGCGCCGATAAGGCCTTTCTCGACAAGGGCAACCTTCAATCCGCGCCGAGCCAGATAATAGGCCGCGAAAACGCCAACGATGCCGCCGCCGATCACCACCGCATCGGCGGCAGCGGGTGGTTCCGGCGTGGTGTCGACGCGATCGAGCGGTGCAGGCATGTCAGGGTCTCCGTTTCAGACTCTAGAGCGGTTCAGCTCATAGAAAGCGGAAAACCGCTCTAACCTTATGTTTTTACGAAATTCCCGGCAAAAGCGCTTTGCGTTCCGGCTGGGAGAAGCGCTTCGCATTTTTCCTAAAATTGCTTTAGGTGGCCGGATCGCGAAGGTGGAACGTTGCCGGACAAAATGATCGCCACACCGGAGCCTCATTGCCGGCAATAGGCCCGCACAAGCTCAGGATCCTGCTGGAGACCGTCGAGCCAGGCCGGATCAAGCGTCGGTACCGAGGAGAAGAGCAGCTGCGAATAGGGGTGCGTCGGCGCCTTCACCGTCGAGGGGGTGATTTCCTCGACCTTCCGGCCGCCATACATCACGACGATCTCGTCGCAGATCGCCTCCACCACCGAGAGGTCGTGGCTGATGAAGATGTAGGAGAGGCCGAGTTCGCGCTGCAATTCCTTGAGCAGGTCGATGACCGCGGCGGCAACCACCGTATCGAGCGCCGAGGTGATCTCGTCGCAGAGGATCAGCTTCGGATCGGCGGCGAGCGCCCGGGCGAAATTGACGCGCTGCTTCTGCCCGCCCGAGAGCTCTCCCGGCCGGCGATGGCGCAGGCTGCGGGGCAGGCGCACCATGTCAAGCAGTTGATCGATCCGGGCGTTTCGCGACTGTCGATCCATGCGGTGGTAAAACACCAGGGGCCTGGCGAGGATCTCCTCCACCGATTTTGCCGGGTTGAGGGCGGTATCGGCATATTGAAAGACGATTTGCATCTCGCGCAACTGGTCGCGCGACCGCTCGCGAGCGCTGCGGCGCAGCTCCTTGCCGTCGAAGACGATCTTGCCGATTGCGGCTGGCAGGATCCCGGCGATGGTGCGGGCGAGCGTTGACTTGCCGCATCCAGATTCGCCGATGATGCCAAGATTTCGGCCTTTTTCCACCTTCAGGCTGACGTTTTCGACCGCGCGCACGAGGGGAAGGCCATCGGCCTGGCGCTGTCCATAGCCCGCAACGAGATCTTCGATTGTCAGAAGCGGCGCCGTCGCGCGCTCGGCAGCGCATGCTATGCCACGCGCTTTCGGCTCGAAGGCTGCCAGCAGCTCTCTGGTGTAGGGATGCTTGGCGTTGTTGAGGATTTCATTGGTGGTGCCGGTTTCCTGGGTTTCCCCGCCTTTCAACACAACGATGCGGTCGGCGATCTGCGCGACGACGGCAAGGTCGTGCGAGACATAGACGCCAGCGATGCCGCCTTTCTTCATGACAGACTTGAAAGCGCGCAGCACTTCGATCTGGGTCGTCACGTCGAGCGCCGTCGTCGGCTCGTCGAAGATGACCAGGGTCGGGTCGCCGATCAGCGCCATGGCTGCCGCTAAGCGCTGCAACTGGCCGCCGGAAACCTGGTGCGGGTAACGGCTGCCGATCGTCTCGGGTTCCGGCAGCGACAGCGCCCGGAAGAGCTCGACTGCCCGGGCGCATGCATCGTCCGGCGACATCAGCTGATGAATGCGGGTGACCTCGATCACCTGTTCCATGATCGTTGTGGCCGGGTTGAAGGCGGCGGCGGCCGATTGCGGGACATAGGCGACTTCGGTGCCGCGCACCTTGGCGCGCTGCTTCTCGCTGAGCGTGACCATGTCCTTGCCGCCAACTGAAACGCTGCCGCCGGTGATGCGGCAGCCCGCACGTGTATGGCCCATCAGGGTCAGGGCGATGGTTGTCTTGCCCGAACCGCTCTCGCCGATCAGCGCGACGATCTCGCCCTCGGCAACGTCGAGGCTGACACCCTTGATGATCTCGACACGCCGGCCGGAATCGGTGGAGGCTTCGATCTTCAGGTCGCGGATTTCAATGAAATTGCTCATGACACGCTCCGGTCGCGAATCTTCTGCGGCAGGTTGTCTATCAGCAGGTTGACGCTGATCGTCAGGCTGGCAATCGCAAGTGAGGGAAACATCACCGCCGGCGCACCGAACGGCAGCCCGCCGATATTCTCGCGCACCAGCGCACCCCAGTCGGCATAGGGCGGCTGAACGCCAAGGCCCAGGAAGGAAAGGCCGGATAGGAGCAGAACGATGAAGACGAAGCGGATTCCGAGGTCCGCAAGCACCGGCCCGACAATGTTGGGCAGGATCTCCGAGCGAATGAGATAGAGGGTGCTTTCGCCGCGGATGCGCGCGACCGTGATGAAATCCATCGCATTGATGTTGACGGCGAGCGCCCGGGCGAAGCGGTAGGCGCCGGGTATGTAGATCACCGACAGCGTCAGGACCAGGACCGGGACCGAGGAACCGACGGCAGCGACAACCACCAGGCCGAACAGCTTGCTCGGGATCGAATTGAGGGCGTCGAGGAAGCGGCTGAGGATCGTGTCCAGCCAGCCGCCGGCGACGGCTGCGATCATACCGAGCACGACGCCGCTGAAGCAGGCAATCGTCACGGCCGCCAGAGAGATGCCGACCGTGTAGCGTGCACCCATCAAAATCCGCGAGAGCATGTCGCGGCCGAGATAATCGGAACCGAGCCAGAGTGCCCGGCTCATCGGGCCGAAATAGTCGACATCGACGATCTCGCCGACAGGGTAGGGGATGATCAGCGGCGCGATGATCGCGATGAGCGCCCAGGAGAGTATGACGGCAAGGCCGATCGCGCCGACGATATTGAAGCGATAGCCAAACCGGGGTCCGGATAACCGGCCGGAGGTGGTTTCGGAACTGGTCATGGTCATCGGAGCCTCGGATTGGAAAGGATGGCGATGATATCGGCGATGGTGATCAAGAGCAGATAGCCAAGGCAGAAGATCATCGCGCAGCTCTGGATCAGCGGCAGGTCGCGGGTGGCGACGGCATCCAGCATCAGCTTGGCGATACCGGGATAGTTGAAAATGGTCTCGACGATGATGACGCCTCCGAGCAGATAGGAAAGGGAAAGCGCAACGGCATTGACGATCGGGCCGAGCGCATTCGGCAGGGCATGGCGAAAGACGATGCGCGGCCGGGAGGCGCCCTTGAGCAATGCCATCTCGACATAGGGCGTGTTGAGCGTCTCGATAACCGCCGCGCGGGTCATGCGGATCATCTGGGCCGAGACGACGAAGGTCAGCGTGATCACCGGCATGGCATAGACGCGCAACAGATCGGTCAGACTGTGGACCTCATTGGCGAGAGAAAGTGCCGGCAGCCATTTCAGATAGACGGCAAAGATGAGCGCGGCGGAGGTCGCGACCATGAACTCCGGCACGGAGATGACGCCGATGGTGATCACGGTGACGATCCGGTCGTAAAGGGTGCCGCGCAGCATCGCTGCGGTGATCCCAAGCGTCAGTGCAATCGGCACGGAGAAAAGCGCGGTGACGCCGGCGAGTTTCAACGTATTGACGAAACGGCCGGCAATAAGATCGGCGATCGGCATATCGTTGGCGTAGGACGTGCCGAGGTCGCCCTGCAGCAGTCCGACCGACCAGCGCAGGAAACGAAAGAGCGCCGGCTCGTCGAGATGCATGGCCTTGCGAAGACCTTCGACGGCTTCCGGCGTGGCCGCCTGGCCAAGCAGGATCGTCGCTGTGTCTCCCGGCAAGAGCGTTGTCGCGAAAAACACGGCGAAGGAGACGATCACCAGGGTGATCAGGGCGATGAGCAATCTGCTCAGCACAAGGGATAAGACCTGGTTGTTCAACGCGCGGCTCCCTTTTGGTGTTCGAGTTGAATTCCGGAAGAACCGGGGCTTGGCTGCAGCCCCGGCTCCCTTCAATTTATCAGGCTTCGAGCCAGACGTATTCGGCAAAGGCGTATCCCATCTGACCGCCCAGCGGATTGGGCTCCAGACCCTTGAGCTTGGCGGCGGTGGCATCGACGTTCGAGAGATAGGCCGGGATGATGGTGCCGGCTTCGTTGGCAATCATCGCCTGCATCTCGTCGTAGATCGCCCTGCGCTTCTCCTGGTCGAGCGAGCCTCGCGCTTCGATCAGCATCTTGTCGAATTTCTCCGACTTGTATTGGCTCTCGTTCCAGGGAGCCTGAGAGGAGTAGAGCAGCGAGAACAGGATGTCCGGTGTCGGACGAGGATTGATATTGCCGAAGTGGATCGGCGCCTTGAGCCAGTAATTGTCCCAGTAGCCGTCGGAGGGAACGCGCTGGACATCGAGCTTCAGCCCGATCTCGGCGCCTGAAGCCTGGATGATCATCGCCATGTCGATCGAGGAGTTCGCCGCCTCGGAGGCGATCACCGGAATGGACTGACCGAGGACGCCCGCCTTGTCGAAATGGAACTTCGCCTTGTCGGGATCGAAGGCCCGCGGCTTCAGGTCGGCATTGCGGTAGACGTTGGCGGGGGAAACCGGCTGGTCATTGCCGATTTCACCGAGGCCGCGCAGGACCGACTTGACGATCTGCTCGCGGTTGACGAGGTACTTCATGCCCTCGACGAAGTCGCGCTTGCTGCCGGGATCCATGTCCAGCCGCATGTTGAGGTTGGTGTAGTTGCCCGAGGTGGTCTTCGACAGGAAGAAGCCGTCCCCCTGGGCCTCGACGAGGCGCATGGAGCGCGGATTGATCGAGGCCGCAAGATGGATGTCGCCCGACAGCAGCGCGTTGACGCGGGCATTGTCGTCGCTGATTGCGAAATATTCGAAGGAATCGACGTTCGGGCCGGATTTCCAATAGTTCTTGTTCTTGATTCCGACCGAACGAACGCCCGGCTCGAACACTTCCTTGACGAATGCGCCGGTGCCGTTGGCCTTGGTGAAATCGGTGGTGCCGTCCGAGACGATCATGAAGTGGTGCATCGACAGGATGGTGGGCAGGTCGGCATTGGGATCGGCAAGCGTTATCTCGACGGTCTGCTTGTCGACGGCCTTGAAGCCGGTCATCTGGGCGGCGATCTTGGCGACCTTCGAACCGACGGACGGGTCGAGATGGCGCTTCAGCGAGAAGACTACGTCGTCGGCGGTCAGCGGCTTGCCGTCGTGGAAGGTGACGCCTTTCTTCAGCTTGACCGTCCAGGTCTTTGCATCCTTGGATTCGATCGCTTCGGCAAGCTCCATCTGCGGCGTGCCTGATTTGTCGAGGAAGGTGAGGCGGTTATAGAAGGAGCAGCACCGGACATAGTCGGTGGAGAGCGACGCCTTGGCCGGGTCGAGCGTATCAGCTGTGGAGGACGACCAGCCGGCGGCCTTGAGCGTGCCGCCGGAGACGGGCGTCGCTGCCAGGGCCTTGCCGGCGCGGCCGAGCACGAGCCCGCCGGCGGAAATGGCCACGCCGCCCGCCAGCATCATATGCAGCAGCTCGCGACGGGTCGCGCCACGGCGGATGGCGGTTTCGATCATGGCGTCGTCGGAGTTGGTCCAGTTGGTAATCTTGCTGTTCATCTCATTCCCCTTTTCTTCTGTGGCAGGCTGCCCGTTTCGGGCAGGCCCGATCCGGTTTTAAAGTCAGGCGCATGCAGCAGCCACGGCATCCGTAAGGCCTGCCATGGACGTGAAATGGTAATCGGGTTGGGTGAACTCTACCGGCTCGATCGTGCCGCCGTAGCCCTTCTGGGCATGGCGCCGCTCGATCCAGCAATTGGCGAGCCCCAGTTGCCTGGAAATCCCGATATCGTGGTACTGGCTCTGGGCGACATGCAGGATGTCGTCCTTCGAATGGCCTTCCGCGGCAATGTAGGCGAAGACCTTCTCGAAGAATGCGGGATCGGGTTTTTCGGTGCCCGTATCGTCGGCCGTGAAGGCGGCATAAAAGGGATTGCCGAGTTCTTTCTCGAACAAATCGAATGCCCAGCGGCGGGCATTGGTCATCGCAACAAGGCGATAATCCTTCGCAAGTCTGGCCAGCGCTGCGGCGCTGTCTGTAAAACCCTTCCAGTTCTTCGCCGAGTCCCGCAGCCGTTCGCCATATTTTTGATCGGCGGGCAGGCCGAGCTTCGGCGCGATCGTGAGGTAGACGCGCACGAGGTCGTCGGGAAAGAGATCGGCATCCTCGGCGTAGCGGGCTGCGCGATAGAGGGTAAGCGCCTGCTCGCCGTCGACGGTCACTCCCGCCTCGGCGGCGATCTCGGCGAGGCAGGTTTTGAGGCCGCTCTCGAAGTCGATGAGCGTGCCGACGACATCGAATGTCATGTATTTGAATCCCGGAAGGCTCTTACTCACGTGAATTCCCCAGTGTTCGGCTCCGGTGGAGCACGGTTTCTCGAAGAAGAATATTCTGTTCCCGCAGGCGAGATCGTTGTCCCGCTCTTCTATGGAAGGCCTCGCATTGCCGGGATCCGAGCCCTTCAGTGATTGTAGTGTGTCACCTGCACCGCGCCGGATTCTCCTGAAAGGCGTCATATGGCGGCACAAAATACTGAATCTGACCGTTTCGCGATATTCTGAGCCTTGCTTCACCCGCGCGCTGGTCCATATTGTTCATCTTTTGTTCGGCGCAAGCCCCGCGCGCCTGACGATCACGTCTGCGGTTTCGGGGCGGTACGCGGCAGCGCATGGCAGAGACGCTATTGCCGAGGCGGGGATGACGAGGTTAAAGGCGGCGCGTTCAAGCCCCATGCTGACAGGCAGATCGGCGGTGGTCGCCGGCACTTCTGCCCAGCGGAAGATCGGTCAGTGCATCATCGCCAGCGCTGCCGCAAAGAAATCCTCGCCTCCGAAGTTTCCTGACTTCAACGCCAGAAGCATGTCGCCCTGGGCGTTGCCGACCGTGCGCAGCACCGGCACGCCGGGCGCAATCTCCGGGCCGATCAGAAATGCCGGAATGGAAAGCTTGTCGACCGCCGCCCCCGAAGTTTCTCCGCCTGCGACCACGAGGCGCCGCACACCTCTTGCCACCAGTTCGGCTGAAATAATCGACGTCGCGGTCTCGATTGCGTGGCCGGAGGCTTCCCGGCCGTAAAGGGATTGCAGCCGGGACACGGTTTCGGGTGCGGCGCTCGCGGCGACCACGACCGGACCGGCGGCGATGCGGTCTCCTGCCCAGGAAATCGCCGCGGCGATCTCATCCGCACCGGCAAGCAGTTTTTCCGGGTCGAGCCGCAGGACGGGCATTGACCGTTCGGCGACGTCGAGCTGGTGCAGCGTCGCTTTGGAGCAACTGCCGGCCACGATCGCGGAAAGCCCGCCCACCGGTCGGATAACATCCGCCGACGTTGAACCGCCGGACGATACCCGGCCGGAGCGGACGAGGGCGCGGGCAAGGCCGAGGCCGAGGCCGGACGCCCCTGTGGAGACCGGCGTTGCGAGGGCGATCTCGCCGAGCGTTTCCAGATCTCTCTCGAAAATCGCATCGGCGATAGCAGCAGTGACGCCTGCCGTCCGCAGGGCGTCGAGCCTCGCCTTGATGGCGCCGGGCCCAGCCGCGATGGCATTGAGATCGATCAGCCCGACAGTGCCACGCGATTGTCGGGCGAGAACCCGCACGAGATTGGCGTCATGCATGGGATTGAGGGGATGGTCCTTGAGCGGGCTTTCGTTCAACGGCTGTCCGGCGACGAAGAGGTGACCGAGATAGACGGTGCGTCCCGTTTCCGGAAAGGCGGGTGTGACCAGCACGGTGCCGCCGCCGGCGGCATCGCTCAAGGCTTCGGTGACCGGGCCGATATTGCCGGCATCGGTGGAATCGAATGTCGAACAGATCTTGTAAAGCACATGGCCGGCACCCCGCTGGCGCAGCCATCGCTCGGCGCTGGTGGCGGCCGCCACGGCGTCCGAAGCCGGGACGGAGCGGATCTTCAGGGAAACGACGACGGCGTCGACATCCGGTAGTGCCAGCGACGGCTCGGGAATGCCGACCGTCTGCACCGTACGCAGACCGTTTTTCGTCAGCGTGTTGGCGAGGTCGGACGCGCCCGTATAGTCGTCAGCGATTGATCCGAGCAAAATAGCCATTGTTTAGCTCCGTGCAAAAGGTCTGAACCAGCCAAGGCCGTCCAGTGTCTGGCCGCGAGGGACATATTCACAGCCGATGAAACCGTCGTAACCCAGGCGGTCGATTTCGCCGAACAGATAGGGATAGTTCAGCTCCTCCCCGTCCGGCTCGTTGCGTGACGGGACGCTGGCGATCTGGATATGGCCGGTGATCGGCAGCAGGCGCCGCAACGCCATGACGACGTCGCCATGGATGATCTGACGGTGATAGATGTCGAACTGCAGCTTCAGGTTCGGCAGACCGCATTCGGCGATCAACCGCTCGGCCGCGCCGAAATCGTTAAGGAAATATCCCGGCATGTTCCGCCCGTTGATCGGCTCGAGCAGGAGGTCGATTCCCTTTTCCGCAAGCCGCTGGGCCGTATAGGTGACGGAGCGCCGATAATGGGAGGAGGCGTCTTCGTCGTGACGGTCGGCGATGCCTGCCATCAGGTGCAATCGCCTGACGCCCGTCGCCGCCGCATAGTCCAGTGCCTTCTCGACATAAGTCTTCAGCGCATCGAACCGCCCGGGAAGAGCCGCGATGCCGCGCTCGCCTGCCGCCCAGTCGCCCGGCGGCAGGTTGAACAAGGCCTGCTGCAGATTGTTGCGGGCAAGCCGTTCGGCGATTGCCTCCGGCGTGGCTTCATAGGGAAAGAGGTATTCGACGGCGGCAAAGCCGGCATCGGCTGCGGCGTCGAAACGGTCGAGGAATGCCCATTCATTGAACATCATCGTCAGGTTGGCGGCGAAAACCGGCATGTCTAGCAATTCCTTTTACAGGCTGTGCGGTTCTTTGGCTGAACCGGGTAATTCAGCGCCGGAAAGCTTTGCATAGAGTCGCGCGAGCGAGGAATCGTCGTCCCGGCCCATGCCGGCGCCGGCGGCCGCCAGATACATTTGCAGCGCCGCTGCTGCCAGGGGCACAGGATAGCGCTCGGAGCGGGCCATGTCCTGGACGATGCCGAGATCCTTGACGAAAATCTCGATGCTGCTGAGTGGCGTATAATCTCCGGCCAGCACATGCGGCACGCGGTTTTCGAACATCCACGAATTGCCGGCCGAAGCGGTGATCACCTCAAAGACCTTGTCGAGATCGAGGCCCTGCTTGGCGGCAAAGGTGATCGCCTCGCAGGCTGCCGCGATGTGCACGCCGGCGAGAAGCTGGTTGATCATTTTGAAGGCCGCGCCCGTTCCGGCAGCGTCACCGAGTTCGTAAACTTTGCCGGCCATGGCGTCGAGACCCGGGCGCGCCCTGTCGAAGGCCTGGGTGGAGCCGGACGCCATGATCGTCAATTCGCCCAGCGCCGCCTTGGCCGCGCCGCCCGAAATCGGCGCGTCGAGATAATGCAGGCCGTGAGCATCCACCCTCTGCGCCAGATCCCGAGCGACGGCGGGGTCCATGGTTGCGGACGAGATGAAGACTGCGCCAGGTTTCATCGTGCTCGCAACACCTTCAGGCCCGAACAACACGGCCTCGGTCTGCGCGCCGTTGACGACGACGGAGACGACGATGTCGGCGTCCTTGGCGGCGTCGGCCGGGGTTGCAGCACCCCGTCCGCCGTCGGCGATGAAGCGGTCCACCGCCGCCGGCGTTATGTCATATCCAACGACATCGAGCCCTGCGCGCTTCATCGACCGGGCCATTCCGAGCCCCATTGAACCAAGACCTATGACGGCCGCGACGACAGCGCCCGGGTTTTCAGCAAATGGTGACATGAGGATGGGCTCCACTCTTGAAGTAAGGTGCCGTGCCGCTTCGCGACCCGGCGGCGCGCGACGCGGCACTATTTGGCAGCGCTGCCATTTTACTAATATATTTTGGCGGCGCTGCCAACAGCGGATTGGTAGCGCCGCCAAAAAGTCATTGCTTCTTAATGGCAGCAGTGAAAATAGTGACAGCGGAGCGGCGCACATACAGGTACGCACCCTGGAATTCTGGATCTCAAACGTGACTATGGAATTGAAACAGCAGGTGACAGTAACCCTTGCCGAGGTCGCGGAAGCGGCCGGCGTCGGTGAGAGCACGGTGTCGCGCGTGCTGCGCAATCACGGCTCGTTTTCCGGCAAGACGCGGGAGCGGGTAATGGCCGCCGTCGAGCGGCTGGGCTATGTGCCGAACCGGATCGCGGGGACGCTGGCCTCCACTGGTTCGCGTCTCGTTGCCTTTGTCATTCCATCGCTCTCCAACATCGTCTTTCCCGATGTGCTGCGCGGCGCCAGCGCCGTTCTGGAGGAAAACCGGTATCAGGCGGTGTTCTCCGTCACCGACTATGATCCGGGCAAGGAGGAAGCGCTCGCCGCCGCGATGCTCGCCTGGCGGCCGGCGGCGGTCATGCTGGCCGGATACGAACATACCGACGGGACCGTGAAGATGCTGCGCGCCAGCGGATGCCGGGTCGTGGAACTGCTCGATCTGGACGGAGATGCACTCGATATCGCGGTCGGGTTCTCCAACCGCGCGGCCGGGCGGGAGAGCGCCGCCTTCCTGCTCAAACGGGGGTATCGCCGGATCGGCTATGTCGGTCACGACCTCAGCCGCGATACTCGCGCAGGCAAACGGTTTTCAAGCTTTTGCGAAACGCTCCAAGCCCATGGCGCGCCCCTCGTCGCCCGCGAAATTCTCGCCGGCGCTTCGTCCGTGGAAAACGGCAGGCTAGGACTGGAGCGACTGCTTGCCCAGACGCCGGATCTCGATGCGGTCTATTTCTCCAACGACGATATGGCGCTGGGCGGCTATTTTCACTGTCTGGCTGAGGGGATCTCTATCCCCTCGAAGCTCGCCATTTTCGGCTATAACGGCCTCGATATCGGCCGGGCAATGCCGCAGCCCTTATCGACCATCCGAACGCCGCGCGTGGCAACCGGACAAATCGCCGCGCAGTTGGTCGTCGCCAACGCGCCGCCCCAGGCCGTCGATCTCGGTTTCGAACTGATCGACGGCGCAACCGCGTAATTTTGGAGGAAATGTCATGTCCGACGCGCGCCAGCGTGAAGAAATCTGCCGATACGGCCGCTCGCTGTTCGAGCGCGGGCTGACGCCCGGTTCGTCGGGCAACATATCGTTGCGGCTTGACGACGGCGGCTGGCTGGTGACGCCGACCAACGCCTCGCTTGGTTTTCTCGATCCGGCACGGATCTCCAGGCTCGATGCCGAAGGCCGGCTGTTGTCCGGCGACAAGCCGACCAAGGAAATTCCGCTACATACCGCCCTCTACGACACACGCGGCAGCGCCCGCGCCATCGTCCATCTTCATTCTACCCACGCGGTGGCGCTGACCATGCTGCCGGAGATCGATCCGCGCGCCGCCCTGCCGCCGATGACGCCCTATTATCTCATGCGCGCTGGCGAAACCGCCTTGGTGCCGTATTTTCGTCCCGGCGATCCGGCTGTGGCCGATGCCATCCGCGGGCTGGCAGGCAAGTATTCGTCGGTGCTTCTGGCCAACCATGGACCTGTCGTTGCCGGCGACAGCCTCGAGGCGGCGGTCTTTGCCACCGAGGAGCTGGAGGAAACGGCAAAACTCTATCTGCTGCTGCGCAACCTAAACCCGCGTTTCCTCAGCCCGGGGCAGGTGGCCGATCTGGTCAACACGTTCGGCCTCGTCCTTCCATCCCATCACGACCACGACGATCATTGAACGGCAAAAGACGGGATTCGGATTTGGGTGGGTGGCCGAACGGGCTCTCGCTTGTCGCCGGCAGGCTCTAATCGAGCGCCGAAAGCACCGATGCCGTGATGGCGTCTGTCTTATCCTTGCCGGGAATTGAGCCGATGCCGCGTGCCGTCGTCGCCTCGATTGCGGCCATCACCTTTCCGGCTGCGGCCGTTTCTCCCAGGTGCTCCAGCATCATTGCGCCCGACCAGATGGCGGCGATTGGGTTGGCGACGCCGAGATGGGCGATATCCGGCGCCGAGCCGTGGACGGGCTCGAACATCGACGGCGCAGAGCGATCGGGATTGATGTTGGCGGAGGCCGCAAAGCCGAGCCCGCCCTGGATGGCGGCGCCGAGATCGGTCAGGATGTCGCCGAACAGGTTGGAGGCGACGACGACATCGAGGCTCTCCGGCGCCATGACCATCCGGGCGGCCATGGCGTCGATATGGTAGCTGGTCACCTTGACATCAGGATATTCTGCCGAAAGCCTCTCCGTGATCTCGTCCCAGAAAACCATCGAGTATTTCTGCGCATTGGACTTTGTCACCGAGGCAAGCTTGCCGCGTCGCGCCCGTGCTTGTTCGAAACCGAAACGCAGGATGCGTTCGACCCCCTTGCGGGTAAAGATCGAGGTCTCCACCGCCACCTCGCTGTCGGTACCCTGGTGGACGCGGCCGCCGGCGCCGGAATATTCGCCTTCGGTATTTTCACGAATGCAGAGGATGTCGAAATTCTCCGAGCGCAACGGTCCCTGCACACCCGGCAGCAGCCGGTGCGGGCGGATATTGGCATATTGCACGAAAGCTTTGCGGATCGGCAGCAGAAGTCCGTGCAGCGACACGGAATCGGGCACTTTGCGAGGCCACCCGACGGCGCCGAGCAGAATGGCGTCGAAGGAGCGCAGCGTTTCGATGCCATTGCCGGGCATCATGCTGCCGTTCTCCAGAAAGTAGTCGCAGGACCAGGGATAGCTTGTTGTCGCAAGCGAAAATCCGTTTCGAGCAGCCGCCTTTTCGAGCACGGACTTGGCTGCCTCCGTGACATCGCGGCCGATGCCGTCACCGGGCAGAAGGGCGATCTTATAGGTCTTCATGGCAGGTCCTCTCAAGGCTGATCAGCACGCTTGCTTTGCGGGTAGGCGAGATAGGCTTCGCAATCGGGATCCTTGCTGATCCCGGACTGCGTGTTGCGCCGCGCGGCCATGACTTTAGAGGACGGGTCAGGCTTTATTTGCCGAAAGCGGCGCGGATTTGGTCGATTGTTGTGTTTTGCGCCGGCATCACCAGTGAATTCTATCGAGCGACCTGTCGTGGCCGGGGCTGGTCGCAACCTGGCAAAAATGCGCAGGCGGGCGAAGGTTTCGGCAAGGGCGTGCCGGATCGATGGAATTGATTGAGCGGAATCCTTGAATTGCTGCGAGGTTCAAGCGCCGGGATAGACGGGCGTGGAGACCAGAGCCTGTCGGCGTTCGGATTCGGGCCGGAACGAGCGGTATTGCCAGAAGCCGTCCGGGGATTGCCGCCGGTATACGGTCTCAAGCCAGAATAAGGTGTCATCGATCGGCAAGACCGGATGTCAGGCATATCATTCGGACCACTTTGCCGCCTGTTTGCTCGCCATGACCATCGCTCATCGGTGTGTTCCCAATAGAGAATATCAATGAAATTGCAGTCTTCAATGGAGATCGGTTTCCCGCGTCGCGTGAAAAATTCCTAGGCTGCGTCGTTAGCGTCGGGGCTTCCGAGCGGATGAGGGGTCGTTGTGTCGGCCTCCCTAAAGGAGCTCGGCAACATCTCTTGAAAATATATCGTACTACGATATATTAAATCGATATCGGTCGTTGAGGAGTGAGCTTCATGGAAAGCCGATTGCATCCCGCATTGGACCGGCCCTCGCCTTATCCCGCTGATGAGGCGTTCGAAAAATTCAGGCAAAGGGTTCGAACCCTGCTTGATAGTGGAGAAGCTGGCCGCTGGGAGCTTTTGCGAGCGGAGTGGCTGTATGATGTGGCCTTGCTCACCAATGATTTTCGTCTTTGGATGCAGCATCTCGACAGGGGCTTCGATACCGCCAAATAGCTTGTGTTCGATTTGGCTCAGGTGATCGAGCGCAGGCCAAGATAGGCCGCAAGGCTGATGGCGGACAGAGCGATCGTCAGCTTGGGTCTGCCATCGTCGAACATCGCCGCCAGCAACAGGCCGAGCAGCAGGATGGCGGATTTCGCCCAGAGCTCCTGATCGGAGACGGTGAAGGCGAGCGCTGCCAGAAAGACGGCGCTTGCGACGACCGTCACGGGCGCAGACTTTTCGGCGAGGTCGCCGCCCGGGAAATAGGGCAGAAGAAAGCGCCGCATGCTCAGGCCGGAAGCGATACTGAGAAGAAGACAGGTCAAGACAAGATGCAACATGGGTCGGCGCCGATCGATCTGCAGATGGAATTGTTGATGCAAACCCCGTGCCAGGCTCAAACGCTTGAAATGCCATGCGATGGAGACGATGCCGCGGCCTGCCTGGCTATTTCCGCGGCGTCGCGATCCTTTTTTCGGCAACCGCTCGGTTCGGTCAAGCAATCCGAAACACATCGCGATACGGACGTAAAACACGGCAAAAGCTGGAGGCGACATGGCGATGAAGCAGCAGGAGCATCTTCATGACGGAGATTACGAAGCATTGGCCAACTTGCGCTATCGCATTCGCCGGTTCCGGCAATTCAGCGCCAAGGAGGCACACAGGCTCGGCCTTACGCCGCCACAGCATCAGGCGCTGCTTGCGATAAAGGGGCAGCCGGCCGGCAAGAAGATGAGCGCGCGGACGTTGGCCGAGCGCCTGCTCATGGACAGGAAGGCGGCGGATGGCCTCGTTCAAGAGCTCATCGACAAGGCTTATATCGAGGTAGGCCCGGCGGCAGCAGAGCCCGGCAAGCAGTTCATTCGTCTGACGCACAAGGCTGAGGGTGTGCTCGACCGGCTGGCGAGCGCCCATCTGTTCGAGATCCGCAAGATGGCGCCTGAACTGATGCAGGCGCTTCGCGTCCTGCAGGATCGCCAGAACATGCAACGTATCGCCTGGATGCAATGACATGCGATTTCGATGCTGAAACCGGCTTGAGCTGCAGCGATGATTTTTATATAGAGAATTATCTTTCGCCATAATTCCGGAAACGAGATCTTTATTGGACCTTTCGTCGATCGAAATATTCCTCGCTGTTGCCAGTGACCGCAGCGTTACCAAAGCTGCCAAGGCGGTCGGACGGGTGCCGTCGAATGTGACGACGCGCGTCCAGCAGCTGGAGGAGGATCTCGGCGTTTCCCTCTTCAGCCGTGACGGCAAGAAGATGACATTGACCCGGGAGGGCGAGACGTTCCTTGCCTACGCCAACCGGCTGACGGCGCTTGCGCTCGAAGCGCGCCAGGCCGTGCGGCCTCTGGCCCCATCGGGAACGTTGCGCGTCGGCACGATGGAAAGTACGGCCGCCAGCAGGCTGCCGGCGGCACTGACGCAATTCAACCGGATGTGGCCTGATGTGTCCCTTCATCTGACGATGGGCGCATCCCGCGATCTCGCCCGCGCCGTCGTGAGCGATACGCTGGATTGTGCGCTGATTGCCCGTCCGCCGAAAACGATGCGCGGGGAAGACGCGGGGTTCGAGGCCGAGCTCAAGGTGCTGGAGATGGAGCCGGTCTTTGTCGAAGACCTGTTGATCGTGTTGCCGGCTGGGCATCCCGCGATCAAATCCGCTGCCGACCTTCGTGTCGGGTCGATCGCCGCGTTGGAACCCGGCTGCACCTATCGAAGGATCGCCGAAAACTGGGCGCGCGCATCGAGCGCTTTGCCGACGAGCGAGCATGGCTCTTATCATGCGATTCTGGCGAGTGTCGCGACCGGCAATACCGCCGGCGTCATGCCGAGATCCGTGCTCGACCTCATGCCCTGGCCGGCATCCGTCCAGACCCATCAACTGGGACCTGTCGAAACGCTGCTGGTCTACCGCAAGAACGATCGCCCCAGCGCATTCAACGCCTTCCACGAGGTCCTCAGCGCGACAAGAGGCAGAGATATCAGGCTTGCCGCAAACTAGTCCGCAGCTCTTCCCCCAGTCCGCCAGATAATCCTCGTTCAAAATTGGTCTTGTCATGCAGTATCCTGTTTCCCCGAAGGTGGGGCCGAGCCGCTTCCGCCGCTTCCGTCTGTTTTCACCGATTCTGGCCGGCGCGACCTTGCGGGAGCGGTTGATCGCGTGTCTCGGCGCCTTGGTGGCCATCGGCCTCACCGGCGTCATCAGCGGTTATCTTTTCGCGCAGGGACCGCATCTTCCCTTGATCGTCGCGCCGATGGGCGCCTCTGCGGTGCTTCTTTTCGCGGTGCCGGCCAGCCCGCTTGCGCAGCCGTGGTCGATCATCGGCGGCAATACGATTTCCGCGCTAATGGGTATCATTGCCGCCTATTTCATCCGCGACCCGATCATCGCGACCGGTGTCGGCGTGTCGCTTGCCATCGGCGCGATGTCTTTCACGCGCTGTCTGCATCCGCCGGGGGGAGCCGCAGCACTGACCGCCGTCCTCGGCGGCCCTGTCGTCGCCGGCTGGGGTTTTCTCTTTCCCTTCGTGCCGGTCGCCTTGAACTCCTGTATTCTCGTCGGCCTTGGCCTGCTGTTCCACAAGCTTTCCAGGCGGAACTATCCGCACGTGGTACCGAAAGCGGCCGAGAATACCCATCGCACGATCGACCTGCCGTCCGCCGTGCGGGTGGGTTTCCGCGAGGAGGATGTCGATGCCGCCCTTGCAGCGCTCGACGAAACCTTCGATATCGATCGCGCCGATCTCGGTCGGCTGCTGCAGCAGGTCGAGCTGCAGGCGGCCATCCGCTCGAACGGCAAGATCAGCTGCGCCGATATCATGTCGCGCGACGTGATTGCCGTTAGCGAGGCCGCAGAACCGGAGGCTGCACGGCAACTGCTGTTGAAGCACAATATCCGGACGCTGCCGGTCAAGGATCCGGAAGGCCGCCTCATCGGCAGCATCGGCTTGCGGGAATTGTCGACCAGCATCGATACGATCGCAGGCGCAATTTCAAAACCGGCAGTGGCAAGGCCTTCGGATGCGGCTCTGTCGCTGCTGCCTGTTCTGACGGACGGGCGCACGCATGCCGTCATCATTGTCGATGATGATTACCGGATCCTCGGCCTCATCTCGCAGACCGATCTTCTGAGCGCCGTGGCGCGGCTGCTGCCGAACGACAGCGCCCCGATCTCGGCCGCTGCTTGAGCGGTGGTGGTGGATTGTCAAGCAGAGGGAGAATGAGCCGGTGTTGATCGAACGCGATCCGAATGGGGACTTTATCCTCGACTCAGCCGAACTGGCGGAACGGTTCGGGTTGTCGCTGGCGGATCTCCGCCGTCACATGCGGCATGGCTCCCTCGTCAGCAGCGTGGAAATCGGCACTGCTGAACACGAGGGTACCAAGCGGGTGTCGCTTCGGCTCGGCAACAGGTTTTGGCGCGCGGTGCTGAATGATGACAATGAGGTGCAGCACGAGCAGATGACCGTACTTCGGGGAAAATCAGCCTGACGGCACTCGGCTGAGATCATCGTCATCGAGTTGTCGTGAGCGCTTCGCGCTGAGCAACTCCGTACTCTGCGAGGTGCGGAAACGCCCCTATTGCGGGACGGCCGGCTTTTCAACAATGATCCGATCGATGACCTGAAACGGATGTGGAATGCGCTTGCCGTCGATTTCCTTTACCTGGGAGCGACAGGAATATCCTGTTGCCATGAGGACATCGCCGTCGCTGGCCGCATCGAGTTCAGGTTTCCAGCTCATCGCATAGAGGCGCTCGGAAATCGGCCGGTTGCGGGTTTCGTGACCGAAGGTGCCGGCCATGCCGCAGCAGCCGGTTTGCGCCGTCTGAAGATCGATGCCGAGGCTCTCAAACACTTTTTGCCATTGTGCGACGGAGGCCGGCGCATTGGTGCGTTCGGTGCAATGGGCCATCAAGCGGAAGCTTTTGCCTTCGGCAGTTGAAGACGAGGCGGCGAGCCGGTCGAGGTTGGCGGCCAGCCATTCCTGAGGGAGCAGGACAGTCGCCTTCGATATCCCCTTATATTCGCTCCGAAAGGCGAGCGTCATCGACGGATCGAGCCCGACGAGCGTCACGCCGGTCTTATCCAGTCGCTCGAGATAGCGCGCTGTCCGCTTGGCCGCTGCCTCGAAACGTCCGAGATAACCATGAACATGCAGGGCTTTGCCATTGGTATGGGAGGCTGCAAGGAAGGGCGTGAGCCCGATTTTCCTGGCGAGCTCAATGGCGGCGAGCGCAACGTCCGGATCGAAATAGGCGGTGAAGGCGTCGGCGACGAAGACGACGCTGCGCTGCCGTTCTGGCGGCGACATAGCTTCGATCGTTTGAGCGGTCGCAAGCGGCACGCCGAGGCGGGCGGCTTCCTTCGCGAGCGATATCCGCGGCAGATGCGGCAGGGAGGTCAGTCCGGCGATACCCATCATCGTCCTGCCAGCGCGCGTGCCCACGACGAGATTATAGGCAGGCCGGATGCGCCGGACCAGCGGCAGGGTGGTTTCGATCGCCGCGACCAGCGGATCCTTCAGCGGGCGGAGGTAGCGTCCGTAGTAGAGTTCGAGGAATTTCGAGCGGAAGGCCGGCACGCTGACCTTCACCGGACACTGCCCCGCGCAGGCCTTGCAGGCCAGGCACGTGTCCATCGCCGCATGCACCTCGTGGGAAAAATCGTCCCGATTTGCCGGGTTCAGCGAGTTGAAGGCGCGCCGCGCGAGGCTTGCGAGCGGAATGCTCCGCCGCAGGCGTGTCGCCTCGTCGCGGGGATCGATGCCTTTCTCGGCAAGCAGCCTCAGCCATTCCCGCATCAACGCGGCGCGGCCCTTCGGCGAAAAGCGCCGGTCGCGTGTCGCCTTGAAGGACGGGCACATCGGGCTCGTTTCGTCGAAGTCGAAACAGGCGCCGTTGCCGTTGCAATAGGCGGCATTGTCGAAGGCGGAGCGGATCTCGTTGCCGATGATACGGTCGATATCTCCGCGCAACGGGACTTCATCGATCTTCGTCAGCACTTGCCCGGACGGGCTTGCAATCTTGCCGGGATTGAGCCGGTTCTCCGGATCGAAAGCCCGCTTGATCTCCTGCAGGCTCGGATAAAGATCACCGAAAAATTCCGGCACATATTCCGAACGCACGCCTTTGCCGTGCTCTCCCCAGAGCACGCCGCCATATTTGCGGGTGAGCGCCACGACGGCGTCGCTGACCTCCCGAACCAGCCTGGTATGGTCGTCGCGAGTGAGGTCGAGCGCCGGCCGCACATGCAGGACGCCGGCATCGACATGGCCGAACATGCCGTAGGAAAGCCCCGCGCCGTCGAGAAGCGCGCGGAATTCGCTTATATAGGCCGCGAGGTTTTCCGGCGGCACGGCCGTATCCTCGACGAAAGCAACCGGCCTGACCGGCCCTTCCACATTTCCGAGCAGGCCGACCGCCCGCTTGCGCATCGACCAGATCGCTTCGACATCGGCATGACCCCGGGCGATCGTATAACCGGCATGGCGCGCATTCGCGCCCATATCGAGGGCGGCGGTCACGTCCGCGAGCTTGCGTTCGAGCTCCTCTTCATTATCGGCGAGCACTTCGGCGATATTGATGCCGTTGGTCGCTCCACTCGCATCGTCCGGAAAGAAGCGAGCAATGCCGGTCCAGACGATATCGCCTCTGGCGAGGCCGAGAACTTTCTCATCGACCGTTTCCACCGAGGCGACGTTCAGCGCCACGAGGTTGCGGGCGTCCTCCAGGGCGGTGTTGAAGTCGCCGTAGCGAATGTTGATCAGCGCCGCATGGGCGGGGATCGGCAGAAGGTTGAGTTCGGCTTCGGCGATCATCGCCAGCGTTCCCTCCGAGCCGCAGAGAACGGCGTTGAGGTCGAAGCGTCCGTCGGCGCGCCTGATATGGGCGAGGTCGTAACCAGTCATGTAGCGGTTGAGCTTCGGGAAGATTTCGGCGATCCGCTCGTGGTTTTCCCGGACGATGCGTTCGACCGTTCTGTGGATTTCGCCAATGCGGCTCTCTCGTGCGGCGATCTCCTCGAACGCCTCAGCGTCGAGCGGGCGCGACCAGAAGTCGGACCCGTCCAGAATCACGATGCGCAATCCGAGGACGTGGTTGCTGGTCTTGCCGTAAAGGCAGGAACCCTGGCCGCAGGCGTCGGTAGAGATCATGCCGCCGATGGTAGCGCGGTTGGAGGTCGAGAGTTCGGGGGCGAAAAACAGACCGTAGGGCTTCAGCGCCCGGTTCAGCTGATCCTTGACGACGCCCGCCTGGACGCGCGCGACCCTCCGGACGGGGTCGATTTCGAGAATGGACGTCATATGCCGCGAACAGTCCACCACCACGCCCGATGTCAGGGATTGGCCGTTGGTGCCGGTGCCGCCGCCCCGCGGCGCAATGCTGATTCCCCGAAAGGCCGGTTCCGATAACACGGCCGCCACCGCCTGCAGATCTTCAGCGCCCCGCGGAAAAACGACGCCGACCGGCTCCACCTGGTAGATAGAATTGTCGGTTGAAAACACGGTCCGGGTCGCCGCGCCAGTCTCGATGTCACCGTCGAATCCCGCCACGATCAGCCGCTGGAAGAAATTCGCGGGGGGAGGGGGGACGGAAGCGTTCGGCTCGAGGCGTGGAATCATTCTCCACGAATGGGCCAAAGATCAGACGCTTGTCAATTCTGTGGCATCGGTCGGATTCGCGAGGGATCGCGCAAGGGAGTTCGAATTCCTGCCTGAGCTGGCCAAGGCCGGCGTGCGGCCGAGCCGGTCGAAGCGGCGAAATGAAGTGTCTGACGGACAATATCGGGCGCGCAACTGCTGAGGCCCCGTCGCGCCTTGAGGGAACAGAAGATCGGCTCCCGCGTTCGAAACAAGACGACGCTTAACGAAAGGCGAATTCAAGCTGCATTCCCAGCTCTGGCCCGACGTCTTTTGGCCCCACGTGTTTTGGAGTGAGTGATATGGAAGAGATGACCCATATGATCAAAGACCTCAGCATCGAGGAGCGCGAGGAAATCTTTGTCGACATCGCCCGTACGCTGGAGGACACGGCGCGGGAAGCCCTTTTCGAGGGCAATATGCAGTTTGCAGAAATTTCCAACAACATGGCCGAAGCGATCCGTGTCAACGCCGACGAACTCGCCCGTGACGATCCTGAAAATGCCGAGCGCGTGCTGCTGCAGGCAGCGGCAATGATCTCGCAGTTCGAGGCCGTGCACCCCTATCGCATGGTGAGCATGGCCGTTCATTGATGGCCGGGATGGCTCCGGCTCGACCCTCACCCACTCCTCCGCTCAAATCATTGCCACAAGCGGGAACTCTCGCTACCCGCGAGGGTTATTGGATTGCAACATCCTTTGCATCAATGGAAGGAGGACCGCTATGACATCCAGATCCGTTGAACCTCCGGAAAGCGGTACCGACGACGCGCGCTCCGCCGACACGCAGCAGGCCGAGAAGGATCGTCGCAGGACATTGGAAAATGCCCGTAACAACGTAAGCGCGGTCATCGGCGGCGACAGCGACACCGAAACTCCGAGCCTGAAGCTTGCGAAGGAATATCTCAGGCTCGGTGGGCGCCGCCGGTCCAAAATAGACGACAACATCACCACTGTCCGCCAATGGGAAGAGGATCCGCCTGAGGCCGAACGGTTCTGGAAGGAACGGGTGGAGACGCTTTCAAAGGATCAGCGTAAATGGGTGGAAGATTTTCTTCCAACCATCAACTCTCCCTGAATGGCTCATTTAAATGTGCTTGGAGGAGATCATGGCCATAGACAAGCACGAACAGATACGCCGCCGTGCCTACGAGATCTGGGAGGCTGAGGGCCGCCCGGATGGTGCGGATCAGCGCCATTGGCTGCAGGCCTGCGACGAACTGGCTGGCGAGGACGAGCATGAGACGCTGCAGGACCTGCTCGATGAAGACGATCGGGATGATGCGGCATTGCTTCAAGGCGCCGGTGAGAGCGGCGATCTCGATCCGAGGCCACCAAAGCTTGGCCGGGTCGTCATGGCTTCCGTGCCCGATATCGAGATGACGACGGGCGAAAAACCGTCCCAGCGCAAGATCAGGAAGACCGAGGGGCCGTAATCCGATGCAGCATCTCGACCACGCCATCCAAATCGCTCTCGAGGCGCATGAAGGGCAGGCCGACAAGACCGGCCGGCCGTTCTTCGAGCACTGTCAGCGGGTAGCACTTCTCGTTTCCGGCGACGAGACACGAACGGTCGCCTATCTTCATGACGTCGCCGAGAAGGGAAACGGCTGGACTCTCGACAGGCTGAGGGAGGAAGGCTTTCCGCTGGCGATCATTTCCGCGGTGGATGCTTTGACACGGCGGCCGGACGAGGCGGACGATGAATTCGTCCGACGTGCGGCTTCTAACCCGCTGGCGCTGCCGGTCAAACAGGCCGATCTCGAAGACAATCTCCGGCAGGCCGAACAAGCCGGCAAGAACACGGAAAAATACCAGCGTGGCCTGGATCTCCTGCGCGATTTGAGGAGCGGGCAATAACAGCGCTCGGCAGAGAGCGCACTGCCGCCGTCATCTCATGCGCCGAGAGCGGCTGCAAACCAGCCTCCACCGCCCGGCAGTCGTAGTCATGGTCTATTTCACGTTTTATTGGCAAACCAAACGGTCGGAGTGCCGAGCACGCCTCCCTTAAGCATGGCCGCCTTCAGATCTTCCAACTTGCTGAAGGTTTGAGCCGCCTCCAGGGTGGCAAATTCGTGCGTAACAGTAATGTCGTTCGGATTGTCGGTGGCACGGTAGACGGCTTCCGCCGTAACCCCATTGGCCTTTTGCACCTGATGAAACGCATCATATATCTTGCGCCACGTGGCGTAGTCGGAGACCTCGTGCCTCACGAATAGGGTCGTCATGTCATTCTCCCGCGTTGCATTGCCAAGTTCCGTTGGAGATGCGTGTTACGATTGAACCAGGAACCTGAGGGTCTCGGGCAAGACGCCGTCACTCGCCATGGCATCAGCCGCGGCCTTGGTCTGCATGAAGGCCATCAACTTATCCATGTCTGCCACGTCCATGACCAAACCAACGCGGTTAGACGTTTGAGGGTCTGTAAAGGTGCGAATATTCGTGACGCCAACGGGTTCCAATACCTGTTTGCGAACAGGTGAGGCGAGCCAGTGTTTCGTGTCTTTGACATCGTGACAGATCATAATGGTCGGCATTGAATCTTCCTCATATGTCCTCGAAATGAAGGCGGAGTATACCATAATGTTTGGCTGGATTTCAGTCGTCAATATTGCGTTAAGGGTGCTATTCCGATCTGTTGTTGGAGGAAATAAATATAATTATTAAGTAACCCGAAGCTATTATGGGTTTTTGGTTGCGCATTTCGCGAATGCCCTCTGGGGGGGCGAATTCACTTCTCGATTTCGGTTGACGCGCTGATTTATAATCGCATACGCGCGCTGTGCATGAAATGGCAGAGGTTCAGGAATGATTGAGCGCCAACCATTTGATCTCAAGGCCTATGTGCGCGACATTGGCACAAGGCCATGCTTTATCTGCGGCTTGGTCAAGAACGACCCCGCTTTCTTTCACCATCGCGTTTTTGAAGATGATGAGACACTGATTTTCCTGAGCAAATATCCCACTCTACCCGGCTATTGCCTCGTCTGCCCTCGGGAGCACCGTGAGGATCTGGCGCGAGACATGTCGACTGATGAATATCTGCGGCTACAGGAGAAGGTGCATATTTTGTCTCGCGCCCTCACAAGCGTGTTCGACGCTGAACGAATCTATGTGCTTGCGCTCGGCAGTCAGCTAGCCAATAGCCACCTACATTTTCATGTCGTTCCCCTTGCCTCCAGGTGTGCCTCTTGAGGAGCAGCAATATCATGCACTGATGGCGGAACACGGGGTCTTGCAAATACCTGACGATCACATGGCCCAGTTGGCGCAGCGTATTGCTGAAGCATACCGTTCCGCGCTGACCACACGATAATCACCTCCCGACCCGGTTGCTGCGGTGGTCTGCGCCTCAATCACTCCTCCAGCGCCGAGCTACAGCTGGAGGGCAAATGCCGGCACCCGAACGCCTTTCTCACGAAAGCGCTGCTGCAGCTCCTCCAGGCCAGGACAGGCTGGTGGGTTATCGAGTGCCTCGGCCCAGTTCTCGCGGTTCGGCAGAGCCATCGCCGCGGTGACGAGCACCGTGTTCCCCGGGCCGATTTCGCCGCGCAGTTGCGGCAGCAGGGTCTTGGCGTGAATCAGGTTGGTGTTCGGGATTGGGCTCGTCGCATGGCCGGTTCTCGGATTGGGCGACAAGTCGATGATCGCGCTGACGTCGGTCTGGCCGTACCAGACGGCCCGGCCTTCGCCCTGTTCGGATCGGTCGGCGTTGAAATCGGCGCGCTCGATCGCAAAACCGCCCTCGATGGCACTCAGCGCGCGCGGCGTGGCGATGCGGTGGATGCGGATGTGCCAGGGGTTTGCGGGAAGCAGCCAGGTCTCGATGGTGACGTCGTTCCATGGGCGCCAGCGCGAATAGAGTTGGTCGCCTGATATCAGCGCCTCTTCGAGGCTTTCGCGCATGCGGAAGTGCACGCCGTCGTCGGAGAGGCCGAGCATGCCGTCGAGGCTTGCGGCGGCAAAATTCCGGTCGTCGGCCTCGATGTTGAAGGCGTAGCGGGTGGAATAGACGAATTTCGAATATTTCTCGTTGGCGCCGCGCATCTTGTCGTGCTGCTGGCCGGAGGAGAGCACGACGACGTTTCCCGGCGTGTGCATGGCGACCATGCCTGCCGGCTTCAGCGCCACCGGTTCCGGGAAATCCGGCTGCGGCGCCTCTGCGGCGGTCCAGAAGGGATGACCCTCCGGAAGCGCCAGCGGCAGGAAGAATTTCAGTGCCCAATAGGGCGAACCCGGAGAGTTGTAACTCTCGCTCATCAAGAGGTTCGGATAACCGTAGCCGGTCGAGAGAACGCCATCACGGTCGGCAATCGGCATCACCGACCACCAACGGAGATGCCGCATGTAATAACCCTTGATCTCAGCCCAGGGCAGCGCTTCGACGCCGGCAAAGGCAAGCGCGCCCCAGAAGCCGCCGGCCGCAAAGCGGTAGGTCTGGCTGCGGCCGAAGGCAAGGGCGGCGCCATCGGAGCCGAACCAATGGCGGATAGCCCCAGCGAAAGTCCGGGCGCGCTCGCGGAAGCGGTCCTTGCGCGCCTCGTCGCCGCGCGCCAGCACGGTATGGATCAGGCCGTAGAAATGCATGGCGAAGGGAATGTAATGATCGACCCGCCGCACCGGCCCGTCCCGATACCAGCCTTCGCCGAGATCGAAGGCTTCCAATTCGTCGAGATAGGCGAGGGTTTTCCCGTGGTCGAACGCCACGCCGACGCGCTCCAGCCCGAGATCGATCAGGACGCGGAAGAATTTCCAGTTGTTGTCGATGAATTCGAGGTCTCGCGCCGTGACAAGATAGGCGGCCACCGTCTTCTTGTCGCTGTCGCTCAAAGGTTCCCAGATGTGCTCGGGCGCCAGCGTCAGTGCGAAGCCGACGGCGGCAAGCTCGACCAGCCGCTGGTTGCGGTCGGCGAGATCGCCCCAATATTCGGGATGAGCGGGATTGGTGCCATTTGCGAGACCCCGCCGGTAGAGATCCCAATGCGGGAAATGGCCGCCGCCGGCGGCAAGCGGAACAATGCCCCACAGCGGTCGCGCAAATCCCTCCAGGTCCGCCGCCGCCCGATCGAAGATCGCGCCGGTGGCACCGAGCCGCACGCGGGCGCCGCCCTCGGAAAAATACGGCAGGAGCGGCTCGAAGAGGTCGATGACAGCCTTGGCGAGGTCGTCGCGTGTCTTCAGGGGATTGCCGAAAAGCGGGTTGGCCCTGGCGGGATCATAAATCATCGTGAGCTCAATACTTAAAAACAGTGTCGGCCGCGGGCCTGACCCGCGGCCGTCGATATCGCGTAAGCCTTACTTGATGGCCTTCACGCCTTCGGTCATTTCCTTCAATCCGTCGTCGATGGAGGTATTGTCGGTCATCATCGCGTCATGCACGCGATTGAGCACGACCTCGATCTTGGCGGCGTTCGGATTGACCGCCATTTCCAGATAGGCTTTCGACGGCATCAGCGCCTCCTTGCTGGCCGCGTCCTCAGGGAAGCCGGGTGTTGCCGCGATCTTGGCGCTGACATCGGCGGTCTTGAGCGCCGGGAAGGTGCCCGTCGATGCGATGACGGCAGCGCCCTCCGGACCGGTGACGAACTTGATGAAGTCGAGGGCTGCATCCTTGTGCCCGGAGTTGGCGTTGACCGCCAAGCCCGAGATCTGCGCAGCCGTCGTGCCGGCTGCAACGCCGTCAGGATGCGGGAACTTCACGATGCCCCAGTTCTTGCTCTTCGATTCACCCGACTTCACCTTGGCGATCTGGGTGCCGACGAACCAGGTCCCCATCGGCAGCATGCCGATCGTGCCGTTGAAGAACAACGCCGAATAATGCGTGTTCGACGTCTTCAAGAAGGCGTAGGAGGGAATGGCGCCGTCCTTCTGCAGGGTGAGTGCCCGCTCGTACCAGGGTTTCAGGAAGGCGTAATCGCCATCGACGAGCGTGTGTTTTCCGTCAAGGATGCCGGGAAGCTGGACGGTGGAGCGCCAGGTATGCAGAAGCGCGCCATAGGTCTTGTTGGTGCCCATGCCGCCGGCCAGCTTCTCGGCGGTTGCGTCGAACTGCGCCCAGGTCATGTCATTCGTCGGATAGGGCACGCCGGCCTTATCGAAAATGTCCTTGTTGTAATAGACCACCCAGAAGTCGGAGCGGAACGGTATCGAATAGATCTTGCCGTCGATGGTCAGTTCTTCGATCAGGCCGCCATAGGGGACCGGATCGATCTTCTGATCTTTTACGAAGCCGCTGAGATCGGCGATATTGCCGGCGCGCACCAGGTTGGTGTAGCCCGGCACGTCCTTGACGGTGACGATGTCTATATCCTTGGAGCCGCCGGTCAGCTGCGTCGAGATCATCTGCTGATAGTCTTGCGAGCCGAGGTCCATCGGCTCGAACTTCACGTTCGGATGCTTGGCCTGATAGGCCTCGATCAGCGGCTTGTAATAGGCTGTTTTGTCCCAGTCCCACAAAGCCCATTTGAGCGTCACGGCGTCTTGAGCAAGTGCGGCGCCTGCCGTCGTTGCTGCCAGCGTGAAACCTGCCATTGCAAGTTTCACCGTCCTCCCGAATTTATCCAAATACATACCTGTTCTCCTTCCCTGGATCATCTCTGAATCAGTTATTTTATGAAGCGTCGGTGCGGCTGCATTGCCTCCGGCAGGTCCAGAACCAACACCGCTGCCCGATGGACGCCGAATGCGACGGCGAACATTCCGAGTGAAAAAATGAAGGTTGCCGGCATGAACACCGAAACCGGATAGAAGAGAATATGCGCCAGCCACAGCCCGGCGTTGAAGCCAAGCGCTGCAAGGGCCGGGAACGGACGGGCCACCGAGGCGAGGGCGGCGAGGCGCAGCAGCCGCAAAACCGGCAGATCGCGCATCGCCATCAGGACGACGAGATGGCAGGCGAGCACGGCGACGAAAGCGGTCCCGACAAGGGCGATCGCCAGTGGTGCGGCGAACATCAAATTCTCCCGCGCGCCGGCGGCATAGGTAAGGATCGCCTGGATGCAAATGGCGAGCGCACCCGCCAGCGCCAGGCCCCAGGCCGTGGCGCGCCAGAAGTGCCGCAGAAATGCGTCCATGAAATCGCGCAGGAGATAGGTGTTGCGATCCTCGACCAATGCAACCGAAACGCGGGCCATGGCCGCGACCGCCGCCGGCAGCGTTACGACGGGCAGCGAGGCGAGGATGAACAGTATGTTGAGCTTGACCATCTCCCACCATTCGCGGGCGAGGATTTCGGCGAACAGTGCAAGGCCGGTCCTCTTCGGCGCATCCTTTGGAATGCCCGGCCCCTCCCTCGTCCACATATCCCGCAACCACTGCATGACGTCTCCCCAGGCGCTCAGTAGAGAATCGAGCGTTCCGTTTCCTTGTCGAACAGCTGCGCATTGCTCATGTCGGCGGTGAGCGTCGCCTCCTCGCCGATCGCAGGCCGGAAGCGTGGCGACACGCGGGCGATGAGATTGCGCCCACCGGCCACCATGTTCAGGTGCACTTCCGAGCCCATTGGTTCGGCAAGTTCCACCACCGCCTGGAGCGGCGCCAGGTTCTCGGGCGGGATGTCGGCCGGCGGCAGCTCGTGGAAATTCTCCGGGCGGATGCCGAGCACCAGCTCGCGGCCCTCGTAGGGCGCGATCCTGCTCTTGTCGAAATGATCGGGCAGCGGCAGCTCCCTTCCATCGAAGACGGCGACATAACCGTCGCCGCGGCGCTGAATGGCCGAGGGCAGCATGTTCATCTGCGGTGCACCGATGAAGCCGGCGACGAACATGTTGACGGGACGGTCGTAGAGGTTCTGCGGCGTGTCGACCTGCTGGATGTGGCCGTCCTTCATGACGACGATGCGGTCGGCCATGGTCATGGCCTCCACCTGGTCGTGGGTGACATAGATGAAGGTGGCATTGAGGCGCTTGTGCAGCTTGGTGATTTCGGAACGCATCGTGCCGCGCAGCTTGGCGTCCAGATTAGAAAGCGGCTCGTCGAGCAGGAAGACGGCCGGATTGCGCACCATGGCGCGGCCGAGCGCCACGCGCTGGCGCTGGCCGCCCGAAAGCGCCTTCGGCTTGCGGTTCAAGAGATGGGTGATGTCGAGGATCTTGGCGGCATCCTGCACCTGGGCATCGATGAAGTCACGCGGCACCTTTCTGAGCTGCAGGCCGAAGGCCATGTTCTTGTAGACGGTCATATGCGGATAGAGCGCATAGTTCTGGAACACCATGGCGATATCCCGATCCTTGGAGGGGACGTCGTTCATGACGTCGCCGCCGATCTTGAGTTCGCCGCCGGAGATCTCCTCGAGACCGGCGATCATTCTGAGCGTCGTCGATTTTCCGCAACCGGAGGGGCCGACCAGAATGATGAATTCTTTATCGGCGATCTCCAGATCGATATCGTGGACGACGGTGAGCGCGCCGTAGGATTTGTTCAGCTCTTTAAGCGAAATGCTGGCCATCGGGTTCTCCTGAGGTCACCAATAGGAAGACCAGCGACGCGAAAGGCGCGTCAAAGCTTCCATGTAATAATAGTCTCCCCAGGAGACGCATTCATCGACGCCCTCGCCGCGGCAGGTGTTGAAGGGCGATTTCTTCGAATAGGTGGCGTGCAGCACCAGGCCGTTGGAGATGGCCGGGTCCTTGACCGCGTAGTGGTCGGCCAGGCTCTTGATCATGCGGCGCGCCAGCGTGCGATAGCGCTCGGCTTGCTCGGCTTCGACGAGCTCGGCCATCTCGAGCAGACCACAGGCGGTGATCGAGGCCGAGGAGCTGTCGCGCGGCTCGCCGTCACCGTCGGAAAAGACCAGATCCCAATAGGGCACCATGTCGGCCGGCAGCCGGTTGAGATAGAAGGCAAGCAGCCGCTCGAAGGTCCGGCGATATTCCTCGATCCGCTCGTAGCGATAGGAGAACGCCATGCCTGAGATTGCCCAGGCCTGCCCGCGCGCCCAGGCGCTGTCGTCTCGGTAGCCCTGCTTGGTGGCGCCGCGCACCGGCGCGCCGGTCACCGGGTCCATGTAGAAGGTGTGATAGGTGGAATCATCCGGTCGCACCGAGTTGGCGAGCGTGGTGCGGGCGTGCGTGAGCGCGATCTCGCGGTATTTCGGATCGCCGGTCTCGCGGCTTGCCCAGTAGAGCAGCGGCAGGTTCAAGAGGCAGTCGATGATATAGCGATATTCTTCCGCCTTGCCCTTGTGGCCCCAGGCCTGGATGAACTGGCCGATCGGTTGGAAGCGCTCGATCAGCTGGTCGGCGGCCAGGATCGCGGCTCGGCGGCCATCCTCGTCGCCGACGAGTTTCCAGGCGGCGATGCAGGAAGGCGAATAGAGAAAGCCCATATCGTGATGATCGGTCTCGATGCGATTGACGATCCGATGCAGGAACGATTGGACCTGGATCTGTGCGGCATCCCGGAAAGCTGCGTCGCCGCTGTGTTCGAATGCGAGCCACAGCTCGCCGGGCCAGAAGCCGGCGGTCCACTGGTCGTTTGCCACCGGGGGATAGAAATTCTTGACGCTCGAATGGTTCTGCGCGGCGTGGGTGAATTCAGGGAGATTGCGCCTGATCTGCTCGACGGCGATATCGAGCGCAGCGTTCACTTCCTCATCGGTAATCGGCTGCGGGGCGACGGAGGAAACGGCGTTCATGGCTTAACCCTTCAATCCAGTCGAAGCGATGCCCTCGACGAAGAAGCGCTGGAGAACAAGGAAGACGACGAGGACCGGAATGAGCGCGACGACGGAAGCCGCCATGATCAGCCCGTACTCGGCCGAATATTGCGAGATGAACATGCGCAGGCCGATCTGGACGGTCTTCAGCTCGGTCTTGGTGAGATAGATCATCGGCCCGAGAAAGTCGTTCCAGGTGGTGACGAAGGTGAAAATCGTCAGCGTCGAGAGTGCGGGCTTCGACAGCGGCAGCATGATGCGCGCCCAGATCTGGTACTCGTTCATGCCGTCGATACGGGCCGCCTCGCAAAGCTCGGTCGGGATCGACATGTAGAACTGCCGCATCAGGAAGACGCCGAAGGCGGTGAAGGCTTGGAGGCAGATCAACGCCAGATGCGTGTTGTTGAGACCGAATTCGCGCATCAGCAGGAACTGCGGCACCATATAGACCTGCCAGGGCATGGCGATAGTGGCGATATAGCCGAGGAACAGCGTGTTTTTGTAGGGGAAGTTCAGCTTGGCGAAGGCGTAGGCAGCAAAGCTGGAGGTGAGTAGCTGCAGCAGCGTGACGATGATCGTCAGTTTCGACGTATTGTAGATGAAGAGGGCGAGCGGGATCTTCGTCCAGATATCCACGTAGTTCTGCCATTGCGGCTCAGACGGTATCCACTCGATCGGGAAGGCGAAGACGTCGCGGCTGAGCTTCAGGGATGCCGAAAGCATCCAGGCGAAGGGCATCAGCATGATCAGCGTGACGGCGATGACGATGGCATAGATCGCGATCGTCCCAATGGTCACCTTGCGTCCGGCGATCCTCATGCCTCGTCCTCCCTCTGGCGGCGGAACTGGAAGACCGTGACCGCGAGCACGAGGAAGAACAGCACCAGTGAAATCATGCTGGAATAGCCGAGATCCCAGGAAATGAAGGCCTCGTTGTAGATGTGGTAGACGAGGACGAGCGTCGAGGTGCCGGGACCGCCCTGGGTGATCATGAAGATCTGGTCGAACACCTTGAAAGACTGGATCGTCAGCATGACGGTGACGAAGAAAGTCGTCGGCCCGAGCTGCGGGACGGTGACATGGCTGAATTTCTGCCAGGAATTGGCGCCGTCGAGATCGGCGGCCTCATAGAGTTCCGCATTGATGCCCTGCAGGCCGGCCAGATAGATGACCATGTAATAGCCCATGTTCTTCCAGATTCCGAAAAGGATCACCGTCACCATCGCCCAGTGGCGATCGGCTGCCCATCCCGGCATGTTTTTGGGGTCGAGACCGAGCGTGTAGAGGACCATGTTCACCGGTCCCATCTCGGGATTGAAGATCATGTTCCAGACGACCGCGACGGCGACCAGCGAGGCGACATAGGGAAAGAACATCGCAGTGCGGAAGAAATTCCGCCCCATGATCTTCTGGTTGAGGAGAACGGCGAGGCCGAGCGCGCAGAGCAGCGTCGCCGGCACCGAGGCGACGGTATAGATGACCGTGTTCCAGAAAGCGGCGATGAAGGCTTTGTCGTCGAAGAGCCGCCAGAAATTGTCGAGACCTGCGAATGTAATCGCATTCGAGCCGTCCCAATGCATGAAGGCAAGCGCGAAGGCAAAGAGGATCGGGCCGAGCGTGAAGACGGCGAAACCGAGAAAGTTCGGCGCGATGAAGGAATAGGCGACGAGCGCATTACGCAACTTGCGCTGGCGCTTGGAAACGACGGCGACCTTCCGGCGGGAAATTGCCGGAGCGCCATCCCTGGCGATGACCGAATTCGATATGGACACCGATGCTTCCTCCTGGACGGGCATTTCTGCGGCTGGCGGCTTTCGGGATTCTCTCACTTAAATCCAGGGCCGTTTGGGCGGATGGGCGCCGCCTGTTCTTCCTCCTGGCAACGACATAGCACATCTCCGTTATTGGTCAAACAAGTTCTGAATAGATCATACAAATTTCATGGCAGGCGCCAAAAACATATGATAGGTGAGCATCAGACCGATGCGCCGGAGAGGCATTTTGCAATGCGGGGAGGGGACATGTTCAGCGAGATTTCAGGGGAGCTGCCGGACGTCCTCAGCGATTTCATGCCGGGATCTGCCTACTCCGATCGCGAGAGATGGAATGCGGTGCCGCATGCGGTGCGGGATGTGGTCGTGCGCGATGCCGAAGCCACAATAGCGGGTGCTTGGCCCCTCATCACGGCCTCCGATTACCGGGACTACACGGAGACCGGCAACCGCTCGCGGTTCGAGGCGCTATATTTCACGCGCCGGCGGATGCTTAACGATCTGGTGCTAGGAGAACTGGTTGAAGCCGGTGGGCGATTCCTGCCTGGAATTGTCGACGGCATCGTCCTGATCGCCGAGGAGAGCGGCTGGCAGCTTCCTGCGCATAATGCCTATGGGCGCGGCGGCCCGCGCCTGCCGCTTCCCGACACATCGCAGCCGGTTGTCGATCTCTTCGCCGCGGAAACAGCGGCCCTTCTGGCGACGATCGTCGCCCTGCTCGGCGACGAGCTCGACGGCATCAGCCCGGAGATTACGGCGCGTGTAAAACGCGAGATCGAGGCCCGCATCCTGACGCCCTATCTCGGCCGGCATTTCTGGTGGATGGGCAGCGGTGACGAGCGGATGAACAACTGGACGGCCTGGATCAGTCAGAACGTCTTGCTGACCGCCTTCTCGCTGAAGACCGACCAATCGACGCGCCGCGCCGTCGTCGAAAAGGCGCTCGACAGCCTCGATGCCTTCCTGAAGGATTATGCCGAGGACGGCGCCTGTGAGGAGGGCGTGCTCTATTACCGCCACGCCGCACTCTGCCTTCACGGCGCGCTGACCGTTCTCAATAGCGCAGCACCCGGGCTGTTCGACAAGATCTGGCTGCAGCCGAAGGTCCGCAACATGGCCGAATATATCGCCAACATGCATGTGGCTGGCTGTTATTATTTCAACTTTGCGGATTCCTCCGCCGTGGTCGAGCCCTGCAGCGCCCGGGAATATCTGTTCGGAAAGGCGGTCGGTTCTGAGATGCTGGCGGATTTCGCCGCAGCCGACAGGGCAACGGCCGACAACCCGCATCTGCCCGGAGAATGGAACCTCTGGTACCGCGTGCAGGAATTGCTGGTGGGAACGCTGACGGCAGCCGAACCGCATCCGGCCCCCCTGCGCGATATCTTCTATCCCGGTATCGGCCTGTTCCTCGCCCGTGACGGCCAGTTTTCCCTCGCGGTCAAGGGTGGCAACAATGGCGAGGGCCACAATCACAACGATGTCGGCAGCGTGACGCTCTATAAGAACGGCCGTCCGCTGCTGATCGATGTCGGCGTCGAGACCTATACCGCCAAGACCTTCTCGCCACGGCGTTACGAAATATGGACGATGCAGTCGGCCTATCACAACCTGCCGACATTTTCAGGCGTGATGCAGTCGGCCGGCGAAGCCTTCGGCGCGCGCGACGTCGAGGTCGAATTCGGCGCGGAGAGTGCGCGCATATCGCTCGACATATCAGGCGCCTATCCCCCGGAAGCGGAGGTGCACCGCTATCGGCGTACCGTTACCCTGCTGCGCGGCCGCCACGTCGAGATTGTCGACGCTCATGACGGAGATAAGCCGGCGGTTTTGTCGCTGATGACCTGCGTCGCGCCGACCGTCACCTCGGAGAAAATCGATCTTGCCGATCTCGGCAGCATTGTCATCGACGGCGCCGGCCCGATCGAGATCGATGAGATCGAGGTCGATGACACCAGGCTGAGATCGGCCTGGCCCGAAAAACTCTTTCGTCTGCGCGTGCCGCTTGTCGGCAAGCGCCTGACGTTGCGGATCGTCTGAGGAGAGCGAGCATGGAATTGACGCTGAAGATCGTGGATGCCGATGGGTTCTTGCTGGCGAATTCGACAGGGCAGGACGAGACGTTTCTGGTCTATCGACAGAGCTATAGCGAGGGCGACTGCGTCATCGTCGAGGCTTCCGAGGCGGGGCACGTCTTCCTCGCGCTGGACAACGCGGTCCATCCCGCCCTGGTCTACATGAGGGAAGGCGCCTATTCGCTTGCCGTGCCCTTCGGCGACAAGCGAAAGTCCTATTCCCCGAACGCCTTCAAGGGCGATATCCACCGGCTTTCAGCAAGAGGTGCTCGGCCCGGGGAGATCGCTCAAAGGCGCAATCTCGCTCTGAACCCTTGGGACGATCATGCCAACTGCACGCTCTTTCCGCATGCGCGGGCCAGTGTGGAAACCCGCGGCGAGGCGGCTTTCGCGGCGCGCAACGCCATCGACGGTGAAAAGGCCAACGACAATCACGGTTTCTGGCCCTATACGAGCTGGGGCATCAACCGCGATCCTCAAGCCGCGCTGACGGTGGAATTCGGACGACCGGTCCGGATCGATGAGATCGTCTTTTATCTCCGGGCGGATTTCCCGCATGATTCCTGGTGGGAAAAGGCAAGCGTCACCTTCTCGGATGGCAGGAGCTTTCCATTCCCGCTGGTGAAATCGGGTGCTGCGCAGAGCTTTGCGATAGAGCCCTGCATCATCCAATGGGTGCAACTGCACGGCCTTGTAAAGGCCGGGGATGCCTCGCCCTTTCCGGCGTTGACGCAGCTCGAAATCTGGGGGACGGAAGTGCCTGGCGCCGTGGCCGTCGCTGTCGAAGACGAGGTCGGGCGCGCCGCCTTTGCTCCTATTCTATGAGCCGAGGGCCAGCTTGGGCCGTGCCGCGCTCGGTGGGCTGTCATGCAGTCGGTTCCAGGCGCGGCGCAACTGCCGGGCCGAGCCGAAGCCGGCGCGCATTGCCACCGCCTCCATATCCAGCCTCGAGCCGGCGAGCATTTCGCGGGCGAGCGCCACGCGCATGCGGTTGACGAAGTCCGTTGCGCTCATGCCGGTATGTTCGTTGAACAGCCGCGAGAGATTTCGCGGGCTGGCGCCGCTGAGGCGCGCGAGCGAGGCGACCGACCAGTCGCGGGAGGGATCGGCGGCGACTGCATCCTGGGCGCGATGAATGGCCGGGTGGATATGGTTGCGGCCTTCCAGCCAGGGCGAAAGCTGCGGATCCGAGCCGCCGCGCCTGAGATAGACGACGAGATATCGCGCCACCGCAAGCGCGCAGGCATGTCCGGCCGCTTCGGCGACGATGTGGAGCATGAGGTCGATGCCGGCAGTGATACCGGCGCTCGTCAGGCGCTCTCCATCCTCGACATAAAGCCGGTTGTCCCGGATGCGCGCGGTGGGCGCAAGCCGCGCCAGATCCTCCATGCAACCGTGATGGGTGGTGCATTCGCGGCCGTCGAGCATGCCGGCCTCGGCGGCGAGCAAGGCGCCCGAGCAGATCGATGCCAGCCGAACCCCTGGACGAATAGCCCGCTTCAGCCAAGCCACGATCGCAGCCTGGTCGGCGCGCTCCTCTTCGTCCCACGGACGGTTATTCTCCATCGGCGCGTCGGCGCTGCCGGCGATGACGACAAGCGCCTGATCGGGCAATCGCTCGGGCAAGGCGGCGACACCAGTCACGGCAAGGCCGATCGAACTGCCGACTGTTGCCGACGGACCGATATAGGTAACGCTGAAGCGCACCGCGCGCTGTTCGAGGTTCGCCTTGCGCAGCACTTCGATCGGGCCGGCAACGTCGAGCAGCAGCACGCGCGGCGGCACGACGACGTAGACGCGAATATCGAAGGGCTGCGCTGCGTCCATCATGCTGCGAGTTGCTCTCCGCGGCCCGCCAGCGCCTGTTCGACGGTCGTGATACGGGCGAAGCGGCCAGACAGGACCAGTTCCGTGCGGCCCCGGATTTCTCCGGCGCTCCAGGTGCGCCCCGCCGCGTCGGTCATCGGGAAGGTCAGGGTTGCTTCACCGACATAGTCGACCTGATAGCCGAGATCCGAGGCGTGGCGGGTCGTGGTCTCGCAGCACTGTTCGGTGCGGATGCCGGAGACGAGGATGCGGCGAACCCCATTCTCGGTCAGCCATACGTCGAGCCCGGAACCGACGAGCGCGCTGTGGCGGCTCTTCCTGAAGATTGCTTCGGGAGCGATCCTGAGCGGGGCGAGCGTCCTGACGAAGCCGGAGGCCTCCGCAAACGGGCCGCTTCCATCGACATGAAAGATCTGGATGACGGGCATCCCGCTGGCCTCGGCGCCGTCGATCAGTGCCTGCTGGCGGCCGATATAGGCGGAGGCGAGGCCCTCATCCCAATAATCGCGCTGCCGAAAGGATTCCTGGGCGTCTATGACGAGAAGAATGGTTTCATGGCCGGACATTTTCTGCTCCATGGCGGTTGATCATGAAGCCATATTCGACGACATGAAGACAGAGGAAAATGCACGCGCCGGACAAATAACGGACAATTCGCGCCAATAGGGCGCCGAGGACGGCCTCGTGCCGGCAGCGCAGACGAGATACAACGCCATAGGCATGCTTCCGCCAAACCCTCTGCACGTGCTAAGGGGGACGGATGAGACTGCTTGTGGTGGAGGACAACAAGGATCTGGCAGCCTGGCTGGGCAAAGCCCTGCGACAGGCGCAATACGCTATCGACATGGCCTATGACGGCGAGGACGCCGAGCATCTGCTCAAGGTGGCGGAATATTCGGCGATGATCCTCGACCTCTCGCTGCCCAAGCTTGACGGGCTGACGCTTTTGAAGCGGCTGAGGCAGTCCGGCAGCAAGCTGCCGGTGATCATCCTGACCGCCAATGCGAGCCTGGATGGCCGCGTGGCGGGGCTCGACAGCGGCGCCGACGACTATCTCGCCAAGCCCTTCGAAATCGCCGAACTCGAGGCGAGAATCCGCGCGGTGGTGCGGCGCGGCCAGGATCGGGCATCCTCCGAGATCACTGTTGGCAACCTGCGTTTCTCCGGTGGCACGCGGCAGTTTTTCGTCGCAGGCGAACCGCTGCAGCTGACGCCGCGGGAATATGCCGTTCTCGAACAGCTAATGATGAAGCTCGGCAACACGGTTTCCAAAGCCGCCCTGTCCGAAAGCGTCTTCGGTTTCGACGACGAGGCCGATCCGAGCGCCATCGAAATCTACGTCCACAGGCTCCGCAAGAAGCTCGAGAGCAGTTCGGTTCAGATCGCGACGCTGCGCGGGCTTGGTTATCTCCTCAGACATGTCGAATAGCGTCGTGACACAGGCCGGCAGAACGATCGCGCGGCTCAGCCAGAGCCTGAGGGTGCAACTGCTCTGCTGGGTGCTGCTGACGCTCTTCGGGGCGATCGCCTTCAATCTTTACGACAGCTTCTGGTCGGCCGACGCGACGGCAAAGCTGGTGACGGATCGAACGCTTCTGGCCTCCGCCCGCGTCATCGCCGAGGCTGTCCGCGTCGACGAGGGCGGCAATGTTCAGCTCGACGTGCCGCCGGCTGCGCTCGAGATGTTCGATACGGGCTTTGGCGACCGTGTATCCTACCAGGTCATCACTGCCTGGGGCAGCCTGGTGAGCGGCTTTCCCGACCTGCCGCGGCCGACCGTCCAGCGGGCAGGCGAAGATCGCGCCTTCCATGGCGCCGACGTGCGCGTCATCATGCTCGATCATCCTGTCGTCGGCCTTCCCGATGACGGCACGATTTCGGTGACCGTCGCTGTAACCCATAACAGCCAGTATGCGATGCGACGGCAACTGTGGCTTTCGGATTTCTCGAAGCAGTTCGTACTCGTCTTCCTCGCAAGCCTGGTGACGATCCTCGGGCTTCAGCGCGGCCTCGCGCCAGCACTGAGGCTGCGGGACGCCGTGCGCCGGCGCGGGCGCAATCGTCTTGATCCGCTACCACCCGAGATGGTGCAGAGCGAACTGCGTCCGCTCGTCCATGCCCTGAACGACTATATGGAGCGCGTCCAGAACCAGATGGCCGCACAGCGGCGGTTTGTGTCGAATGCTGCCCATCAACTCAGAACCCCGCTCGCGCTGATTTCGACACAGGCGAGCGTGGCGGCCCGTGAAGGCGATGCCGCCCGCCGCGACGAGGCGCTTGTCGCCCTTCGCACCAGCACGCGGCAGATTTCGCGTCTCGCCAGCCAGTTGCTGACCTTGTCGCGGGCCGAACCAGGCAGCCGGCGCCCGCGTAGCGATGCGACCGATCTCAGCAAGGCGGCCCGTGAGATACTGGAGGCCTATGCCGAAGAGGCGCTCAAGCGCAACATCGACGTTGGTTTGGAAGCGGATCGGTCGATTGTCGTCGAGGGCGACGGGACGATGCTGCGCGAAATGCTGGTCAACCTCATCGACAATGCGATCCGCTATAGCAAAGCCAATGGACGGGTGACCGTCGCCGTCGCGCAGGAGAACGGCCACGCCGTCGTCACCGTCGAGGATAATGGGCCGGGTATTCCCGAAGGGGAGCGCGAACAGGTTTTCGAACGGTTCTACCGGATCATTGGAACCGAAAGCGAAGGGAGCGGTCTCGGGCTTGCGATTGTCCGCGAGGTCGTCGAAGGGGCCGGAGGTTTGGTTTCGCTGAGCGATGCCGAGGGTGGCGGTCTCGTCGTGACCGTGCGGCTTCCGCTTGCTTGAACGGTCATGCTTGGGCTTATTCATTCTGTCCGCCGGTTCGCGGGGATGGCTTGCCCTCACCGATAGCCCTTGCCGGGGTCGAGCCACTGGTCTCGACCCGTCTTGCGGACCCCCGTAAATGGGGCGAGAGGAGGGGAACGGAGACGGTGCGGCATGGTCCCTTCGCCCCGCAGGCAAGAAGGTGGCGGCAGCCGAATGAGGGCAAGCGCCGGATGACACGGTCAATAAAAAGAAGGCCGGGCGTTGCGCCCGGGCTTCGCTTCGATCTGCCTTGGGAGGAGGCGGATTTATTGCGTATCGAGGTGCTGCTGCGGGCGCCATTTCGCCAGGCGGTTCTCGACCAGTGTCATGATGTATTCGGCAACAAGCGTGACGACCATGACGAGGAGGATGGCCGCGAACATGCCGGCCGCGTCGAACGTGCCCTTCGCGATTGAGATCAACTGGCCGATGCCGAAGCGGGCGCCGACGAATTCGCCGACGATGGCGCCGATGATTGCAAAGCCGAAGGAGACGTGCAGGCTGGCGAAGATCCAGCTCATGGCCGAGGGAATGACCACCGTGCGCGTCACCTGCCAGTCCGAGGCACCGAGGATGCGGGCATTGGCGATCATGTTGCGGTCGGCTTCGCGCACGCCTTGGAAGGCGTTGGCGAAGACGACGAAGAACACCATGATGAAGGCGAGAGCCACCTTGGACGGCAGGCCGAGACCCATGATCATGATGAAGATCGGAGCAAGAACCACGCGCGGGATCGAGTTGATCGCCTTGATGTAGACGGAGAAAATGTCCGACAGGAAGCGGTTGCGGCCGAGGCCGATGCCGACGAAGACGCCGGTAATCGAGCCTGCGAAGAAGCCGATCAGCGCCTCCTCCATCGTCACCCACAGATTATACCAGAGCGACCCTTCGGTGGTGCCCTCGGTCGCCCATTCGTAAAGACGCTCAAGCACGCCGCTCGGGCTCGAGTAGAAGAACGGATCGATCCACTGCATGTTGGAGGAGAGTTCCCACATGCCGATGACGAAGACCAGGATGGCAATCTGCCAGAAGCGCACGAGCGTGTTGCGCCGGCGTACCGCCCTCAGCGCGGAGGCTTCGATTTCGGCATCAGATGTGCCCGGACGAAACAGCGTGGCCGAACCGGCCTCGAATGTGGTGTTTGCCATGATATCCTCCTCTCAAGCCGCTTCGCTTGCGCGGCGGTAGCTGGTCTCGACCTCCTCGCGCAGGTCCTCCCAGATCGTCTTGCAATAGTCGATGAAGCTCTGCTCGTAGCGGATCTCCGACACCACGCGCGGACGGGGAAGATCGATCGGGTAGACCGACTTGACCGTGGCCGGGCCGGCGGTGAGTACATAGACCTTGTCGGCAAGGGCTACGGCCTCTTCGAGATCGTGGGTGACGAACACCACCGAGGCCTTGCGCTCCGCCCAGAGCTTCAGGAGTTCTTCGTGCATGACCGTGCGGGTCTGCACGTCGAGCGCCGAGAAGGGCTCGTCCATCAGCAGGATTTCAGGTTCGTTGATGAAGGTCTGCGCCAGCGAGACACGTTTGCGCATGCCGCCGGAAAGCTGATGGGGATAATGATGGAGGAACTTCGACAGGCCGACACGGGCCAGCCAATCGCGGGCGCTCTTTTCCGCCTCGGCGCGGGACTTGCCGCGAAACAGCGGGCCGGCCATGACATTATCTATTACGTTCTTCCAGGGAAAGAGTGCGTCGGTCTGGAATGCGAAGCCGACACGCGGGTCGATGCCGGTGATCGGGCCGCCCATCAGCCGCACTTCGCCGGCGCTCGGGCGTGCGAGGCCGGTGACCAGGTTGAGGGTCGTCGACTTGCCGCAGCCGGTCGGGCCGACGACGGCGACAAACTCGCCGCGCGCGACAGTCATGTTGAAATCGCGCAGCGCAGTCAGGGATTTGCCGGTCGGCGAGACGAAACGCCGGCTAACATTGATCAGCTCGATCGCCGGGATCTGCTTACTATCCTGTTGCATGATGATACCTGAGGCGTGCCTTAGGGCGCGTGCACGCAATGCCCGTGGACCAATCGAAGGCCGCTTCCGATTGCAGTCGGAAGCGGCGCATGGGTTACTTGACGTTCTTGACGAATTCCGTCGTGTAAGTCTTTGAAAGATCGATCTGCTTGCCCTTAACGTTCTTGGAGAACTCCGAGAGCACAGCAAGCACGGTCTTGGGGCCGTCTTCCGGCATGACGCCGTCGGGCGTGAACATGCCCTTGCCGGCGTCGAGAGCCTTGACGTAGCCGTCCTTGTCGCCGACGTAGAAATCCTTTGGCATCTTGTCCGCGATCTCGGCGGCAGAATGCGTGTTGATGTACTTCAGCGTCTTGACGAAGGCATTGGCGAGCTTCTGCGCCTCTTCCTTGTGAGCGTCGACCCAGGAGGCTTCCATATAAAGCGAAGCGGCCGGATAGGTGCCGCCGAGCGCCTGACGGGTCGACTCGACCGTGCGCATGTCGACGAGCACGCTGGCTTCGCCTGTCTTGATCAGGCGCGAGATCGTCGGCTCGGTCGTCATGCCGGCCTGGATCTGATCTTGCTGCATGGCGGCGATGAAGGTGCCGCCGGCGCCGACCGGAACGGTGACGACGTCGCCGGGCTTCAGTCCGGCCTTCGACGCCATGAAGAGGGTCAGGAAGTTCGTGGACGAGCCGAGACCGGTGACACCGAGGGTCTTGCCCTTGAAATCGGCCGGCGACTTGATCTCGGGATGTTTGCTCGAGACCATCTCGACCTCGCCCGGCGCCTGGCTGAACTGGACGATGGATTCGACGAATTTGCCCTTGGCCTGCAGGTCCACACAGTGGTCATAGAAGCCGACCACGCCCTGGACGGCGCCAGCGAGCAGCTGGTTTTCAGCGTCGACACCGGCAGCTTCGTTCAGCAGTTCGACGTCGAGACCCTCATCTTTGAAGTAGCCGAGGGATTCGGCGAGCTTGGCGGGCAGATAGATCTGCTTCTCATAGCCGCCGACCATGATGGTGATCTTGTCGGCTGCATGGGCAGCGCCTGACGTAAATGAGGCGGCGGCGAGAAGCGCGGAAAAAGCGACGGTGTGAAAAAGGCTGCGTGAAGAACGCATTGATATCTCCTCCTGGTGGTTTACCTGCATCGTCGTCTCGTCACCTTGACCGTGTCTCCTCCACGATGCAGCCCTTTCCTAAGACGTCGAAGCTTTCAACTAGCTTTCAGCGCAGACCGGACAACGACCAGTCCAACATCCAGCCGATGCGGGGTGCGCATGGGTTTACAATAAACGCGGCTGTGCAATCGGCCAGCAGATTTGCGCGCAGCGCCGGAATGGCGGTTGGATTGGTGATGTCGGAAAAGCTGCAGCGTTTTGCGCCGGCCTTCAGCTGGTAAAGCTTCGCAGATCCTTGAGCAGATTGCGATATCTCGCCTGGCTGCCGACGAGATGCTCGCGCATGGCATTGCGTGCGGCCTGATCGTCCCTGTCGGAGATCGCCACGATGATCGCTTCATGTTCCCGGTGAATGAGCTTGCGGTAGGCGGTCTGTTCGGCCGTCCTCGTTTCCGGTACAACCCTCGACTGTGGGATGATCGCGGCGCCCTGGGATTCCAGGAAGTGCTTGAACAGCGGATTGTTCGTCGCCTCGGCGATCGCGACATGGAATTCGAGATCCGCCTCACGGATGGACTGATCGGTCTCGATACACTGGAGGATTTTTCGGTGACATTCGAAGATCGCCTCCTCCTGCGCCGGCGAACGGCGGAGCGCGGCAAGCCCTGCCGCCTCGATTTCGACGGGTGTGCGGATCTCCAGCACTTCCAGATCTGAGGCCACGCGGGCCTTGTCGACCTTGCGGCCCGACAGCGCCGGGTCGGGGCTGATCACGAAGATGCCTGCTCCTTGGCGAACTTCGACCAGCCCGTCGGAGCGGAGCGCGGCGACGGCTTCGCGTACCACCGTTCGGCTGACGCTGTGCGTCTCGGTCAGCTCATGCTCGCTGGGAAGCTTGTCACCGGCGGCGTACTGGCCACTGAGGATCGCTTGGCGCAGGCTTTCGCCGACCTGTGAGACCAGCGACCCCGAACCTCTGCTGCGATCCTTCCCCTGCATAGCCACGCCTCGCCCCCCGCATCGGCTTCGATTCGGACGCCGTTCGAACCAGCGGCATCCTGAAATTTACAATTCATCACACATGTATGATAAATCCTGCAGTCTTTCAATGGATGAAGGGGCACGCTTTTGCTTTGGCCGCTTCGCCGATGAAAATCCGACATTGAGTTTCACAACTCTCGAAGCTGTGTCACCTTTCTGGAAGGTCTCAGTCGGGCTTCATGACGTATAGGTGCTGGATGTAATCAAAAATAATCGCTATGATTAGGATTGATTGGTGTTGAGGAGTTTTTCGATGGAGACCAAAGTTCTCACGGCTCATGTTCCACTGCCGCTTGCACAGAAAGTCGATCAGCTCGCGTCGAGGCTTGAGCGTTCGCGCGGCTGGATCGTCAAGCAAGCCCTGTCTGCATGGATCGACCAAGAAGAGGAGCGCCGGCGTTTGACCCTTGAGGCGTTGGCCGACGTGGAGAGCGGCAACGTTGTCGATCACCAGTCTGTTCAAGCCTGGGCCGATAGCCTTGACAGTGATGAGCCGATTTCGTTGCCCCGGTGATGGACGTCAAGTGGACGAACAAAGCGATCTCGGACATTGCCCGATTATACGACTTTCTCTCCCCGGTCGACCGGGGGGCTGCGGTCCGAACCGTGCAGACGCTGACGGCAGCCCCTGCTCGGCTAATCGAGCAGCCACGTCTCGGCGAGCGGCTCGAGGAGTTCGATCCCCAGGAGGTCCGCCGCATTCTCGTTGGCCGTTATGAGATGCGATATGAAATCCAGCAGTCGACAATCTATGTATTGCGGATTTGGCATACGCGTGAGGATCGGTAGCGCCCTTACAGCCGCCTGGTTGACTTCCCGCGCACGAATCTCGGCGTCAGGATGAAATCCTGCGGCGGCTCGGCGGCGGCTTCCGGGCTTGCGATCCTGGCCAGCAGACGCTGTGCCGCCAATTCGCCGAGCTTCTGTGCATCCTGCACGACCATAGTGATGCGCGGCGTGATGACGTTGCTCCAGGGCACGTCGTCAACCATTGCCAGCGAGACGTCGTCGGGACAGCGGAAACCCATCTCCTGCATCACCTGCAGGGTTGCCAGCCCGGTCATATTGTTGGCGCCGATGATCGCAGTCGGGCGGTCGCGGCGGGTGAGCAGCCGCATCGCCTGCGCATGGCCGCCGGTCCTGGTATAGCCGCCCTCGACCACCAGCGAGGGGTCGACGTCGACGCTGGCTCCCGCCATCGTGTCCATGAAGCCCTTCAGGCGCTCGTCGGCTGTGTGGAGGCCGCTCGGGCCGGAGATGAAGGCGATGCGCCGGTGGCCGAGCTGCAGCAGGTGCTCGGTCAGGATGGTCGTCGTCAGCGGGTTGTCGGAGCCGACGAAATCACGCTCGGCACCCTCCACCTTCTGGTCGAACATCACGATCGGCGTCTTGAAGTCGCGCAGGAAGGTTGCGTATTCCTCGCCGCGTCCGTTTGCCGCCAAAGCGATTCCGGCGATTTTCTGCGCCTGCAGCCGCTCCAGCAGCGCCCGTTCGAGATCGGCCCTGCCGGAGGAGTCGGCGATCAGCACGAAATATCCATGGTCGAGCGCTTGATGCTCGATCTCGCGGCGGATGTCGCCGAAGAACATGTTGCCCAAGTTTGCCGACACGAAGCCGATCAGCGAGCTGCGCCCTCGCGCCAGCGTCTGGGCCACCGGATCAATGCGGTAGCCGGTCGATTGTACTGCTTGCCGGATGCGGTCGAGCGTCTCGGCGCCGACCCGCTTTGGGCTGTTGAGCGCGAGCGAGACGGTCGAGATCGAAACCCCCGCCAGGCGCGCGACATCTCGTATCGTCGTCATGTCTATCGAACCGGTTCTAGATCTTTCTTCTGTCAGACTTTATCCGTTTTTGCAACATGTCTTGCATTGCTAGCCATTTGGAACTGCCTAGTCGGCAGTTTTGCGATTTGCGAATTTCGGCTTGACAGTGGGCGGATCGAGGACGATGTTCGCTTACCGAACCGGTTCGACATGACGTGGAGCCGGGAAACAGGGAGGAAATACCTGTGACGAGTTCGGAACGCCCGCTGGAAAATCCGGCATCGGGAGGGGCGGGTAAGCACGCCTGGTTCAGCCATGATCGCCTCGGCATGTTCATCCATTGGGGACTTTATGCTCTCGGAGCACGGCATGAGTGGTTGAAGAACCGCGAAGAGCTGACGGACGACCACTACCAGCGTTATTTCGACAATTTCGATCCCGATCTCTACGATCCCAAGGAGTGGGCGCGCCGGGCGCGTCTCGCCGGCATGAAATATGTCGTGGTAACCACCAAACATCACGAGGGCTTCTGCCTCTGGGACAGCAAGGTGACCGATTACAAGGCGCCGAACACGCCCTGCGGCAAGGATCTGCTGACGCCGCTGGTTGAGGCGTTTCGTGCCGAAGGGCTGAAGATCGGCTTCTATTATTCGCTGCTCGACTGGCACCACCCGGACTTTCCGATCGACGTTCACCATCCCCTGCGTAATCATTCGGAAGCCGAGGCGCTGAATGGCCGCCGCAACATCGCCAATTACGCCGCCTATATGCGCGAACAGGTGCGCGAGCTTTTGACCGGCTTCGGCCGCATTGACATCATCTGGTTCGATTTCAGCTATCCCGGCCGCGAATATCGCCGCCTGCCCGGCAAGGGACGTGCCGACTGGGAGAGCGAGCGGCTGCTTGAGCTGGTGCGCGAGCTGCAGCCCGAAATCATCGTCAACAATCGCCTCGATCTGCCGCCTGGCAAGCTGCCCGACGTGACGACGCCGGAGCAATATACGCCGCGTGTGGCGCCTGCTATCGCCACCCAGGGGGTGCTCTGGGAAGCTTGCCATACCTTCAGCGGCTCCTGGGGCTATCACCGCGACGAGGATAGCTGGAAGAGCCCGGAGCAGATCATCCAGTTGCTGATCGATGCCGTTGCGCTCGGCGGCAACCTCCTGATGAATGTCGGCCCGACCGGCCGCGGCACGTTCGATGCGCGCGCCATCGATGCGCTTGCGGTTTACCAGAACTGGATGGCCGTCAACGCACGCTCCATCTACGGGGCCGGCCCGTCCGATTTTCCGGTCCCGGCCGGCTGCCGCTACACCCAGCGCGGCAACCGTCTCTATCTGCATGTCTATAACTGGCCCTACCGCCATATCCATATCGACGGCCTCGCCGACAGGATTGCCTATGCGCAGTTCCTGCATGACGCCAGCGAGGTGCGCTGGCTCAGCCCCACCAGAGATGTGGATTCCAATATCGGCGTGATGGTGCCGGAAGGCCTGATCATGCTCGAACTGCCGGTCCGGCGCCCGGACGTTACCGTGCCGGTGATCGAGATCGTCCTCAAGGCGTGAACTCGACCCCACTTGCGTATGCATTGCATTCATGGAGGGAGGAGAAACCCATGAAGGTTCTGAAGAAGGCGCTTTTTCTAGCCGCGATCGGCGGCAGTCTCGTTACCACGGCCGCCTCGGCCGAGCAGGTCAATCTGACCTGGCAGATGTGGACCGGCTCCGAAGCCGACACCAAGAGCTGGCAGCATCTGGCCGATATGGTGACCGCCAAGTACCCCGACATCAACGTGACACTGACGACGACGGGCTGGGTCGACTACTGGACGAGGCTTCCGGTGCTGGCAGCCTCGGGACAGCTCGCCGACATCGTGTCCATGCAATCGTTGCGCATGCCGAATTTCTATTCGCTGCTCGAGCCTTTGAATGACCGGATCGCGGCCGACAAGTTCGATGTCAGCGCTTTCACCCCTTCGATCATCGGCGGCATGTCCGTCGACAAGCAGCTTTACGGTCTGCCCTACGACGTCGGTCCGTGGCTCATCTATTATAACCAGGACGCCCTCGAAGCCGCCGGCGTTCCGCTGCCGAAGCCGGGCTGGACGCTTGCCGAGTTCACTGATGCCGCCAAGAAGCTGACCAAGGACGGCAAGTATGGCTTCGGCATCACCCCGACCAATTATTCGGTCCTGGCTGCGGCTTGGGGCGATAAATATGTCAATGACGCCGGCGAGCTTGACTTGACGAGTGCGGGCGCCGTTGCCGCCGCCGACAGGCTGATCGGTTTTGCCGCCAAGGATAAGATCGCGCCGCTGGTTCCGTCGGGTGGCGCGGACCCCGGCGATGTCGTCCAAGGCCGGTTCAATTCCGGCAATATCGCCATGTATATCGACGGTCCCTGGTCGATTATCGGCATGAAGGACCAGGCCAAGTTCAAGATCGGCCTCACTACTCTGCCGCGCGACGAAGGCGACCTTTCGGCCGTCACCGCAGGTTCCGGTTTCGGTATTTCCACGTCAAGCAAGAACAAGGATGCGGCCTGGAAGGCCATTCAGGTGCTGACAAGCCCCGAAGCGCTGGCCTATCTTGCCGAAGGAGGGCGCGCCTTGCCGGCGCGCACGGCGGCGCAATCCTCTTGGTATCAAGTGGCGGCCAAGGACATCACCAATGGTGGCGCGGCCATCGATTATTCCCTGGCGCATTCCGTGCCTTATGTGATCACCAACAACTGGGCGGCGGTGGAAAACCTCTTCAACCAGTATTTCCCACCGGCCTTCGCCGGTAGCGCGGACGCCAAGCAGACGATGGAGTCGATCCAGAGCCTCGCGCAACAATAGAGCGCCGCCGCCCATACCCCCAAAGATCGATTTAAAGGGTATGGGCCAGTTCTCGTCGCGGCACGAGCTGCTGCGCATGGAGGAAGAGATGACGCAAAGCGCCGTCGCCGAAATTCCGTTGCAGCCCAGACAGCTACGGCGCTTTTTTAAGCCTGAGACGCAGACGGCGATGCTGTTCTTGCTGCCAAGCTTCCTCGGTTTCATGATCTTCATGGCACTGCCGATCCTGGCGTCGCTGGCTCTGAGCTTCACCAACTGGCAGCTGATCTCGACGCCATCCTTCGTCGGCTTTCAGAATTATATCAAACTCTTCACCGTCGATCCGGCCTTCTATACCATTTTGGGCAACACGCTGTTCTTCGCGGTCGAATATCTGGCTGCGAATATCATCATCTCATTGGTGCTGGCGGTCTGGATATCGAGCCTGAAGCGCGGCAAGGCGATCTTCCGGGTGATCTTCTTCCTGCCGACCTTCACCCCGACGATCGCCGCTTCGGTAGTATGGCTGTTGATCTTTACGCCGGATGGGCTGGCCGACAGCGTCATTCGTTCTCTCGGCCTGGGGCTGCCGAATTTCCTGCTGAGCTCGACCTGGGCCATGCAGGCGGTCGTGCTTGTCACGCTCTGGGCGAATGTCGGCTATAACGTGGTGATGTTCAACGCAGCGCTCGACCTGGTGCCGAAGCACTATCTCGAGGCGGCGACGATCGACGGCGCCAATGTGTGGCAGCGCTTCTGGCGTATCCGGTTGCCGCTGATCTCGCCGACCATTTTCTTTGCCACCGTAATGACGGCGATCACCTCGCTGCAGGTCTTCGACGAGATCTTTGCGATGACGCGTGGCGGCCCGGGCTCGGCGACCGCGACGCTCGGCTTCGCCATCTACCAGAAAGGCTTCACCAATTTCCAGATGGGCTATGCCTCGGCTCTCGCCTGGGTGATGTTCGTCATGATCATGGCGCTCACCATCCTGCAGTTCCACATGCAGCGCAAATGGGTGCATTATGACGATTGACCCGATCTCCCGGCATCCGCATTCCGTCTCTGCGGATCGGCACCTCCTCCTGCGGCGCGTCGGCACCTTCATCAGTTATGCGGGACTTTCGCTGATCGCGCTGCTCTTCCTCTTTCCCTTTTTCTGGATGGTCTCGAACGCCGTGCGCTCCAATGCCGAGGTGATGGCCGTTCCGGTCCGCATCTTGCCCGAAGAATATCAATGGGGAACATTCGTCGACGCTTTCATTTCACTGCCGTTCGGAACCTTCCTGCTGAATTCCATCATCGTCGCCTGCGGCGTCACGGCAATCGTGATTTTGGTATCGTGCCTTTCCGCCTACGCCTTCGCCCGGCTGCGGTTTCCCGGCCGGGAAGGGCTGCTGGTCACCTATCTCAGCACGCTGATGATCCCGCAGGTGATGCTGGTCATTCCGCTCTTCCTCGTCGTCAGCAAGTTCGGCTGGATCAACACCTACCACGGCATGATCCTGCCGGTCGCCTTCTCTTCCTTCGGCACTTTCCTGCTGCGGCAGTTCATCCTTGGCATTCCCAAGGATCTTGACGAAGCGGCAATGATGGACGGGGCTTCGCGACTGCGCATCCTGGTGACGGTGATCGTTCCGCTCGCCATGCCGGCCATCGGCCTGCTGTCGCTCTTCACCTTCATCGCCCAGTGGAAAAGCTTCCTATGGCCGCTGATTGCCACCAGCGGCGTCGAAAAGGCCACGCTGCCGCTCGGACTCACCTTGTTCCAGACACAGCAGGGCACCGCCTGGAATTACATCATGGCGGGTGCGACGATCTCCATGGTGCCCGGCGTCATCCTGGCCATCGTGCTGCAGCGGGTGATCTACAGGGGCATCACCGTCAGCTCGGGCTTCGGTGGTCGTTAATCCATATCAAACAAAGACGTAAACCTGTTTAATCAAGTCGAATGTGATATTCTTCAAGTCCGGCCGCGGTCTTCGACCAGGCGCTCGCGCTGCTGCGAGATCATATCCTCGCGCTAAATTTTTGTTTCCGACCGAAAAGCAAAATTTAACCAAGTTTTGGAATAACGCGTTCATATCCGAATTGCGCAGGGGAATTCATGAAAACGGCCACGCTTGCATCCATCGCCCTGGCGATATCGATCTCTGCCGCCAACGCCCAGACGATCGGGGTTTCGATGTCCGACCTGGACAAATTCAGGACGGCGCTGTTGAACGGCGTCATCTCGCACGGGCAGACGATTTCGGGCCTCAAGCTCGTCACCGAGAACGCCAAGGGTGATAATGAGCTTCAGAAGAAGCAGGTCCAGAAGCTCATCGCCGACAAGGTCGACGCCATTATCCTTGCAGTCTCCGACGGCGATCTCGGCCCGCAGATGACCAAGATGGCGGCGGATGCGGGCATTCCCCTTGTTTACATCAACAACGTTCCTTCCAACTTGCTCGATCTGCCCGACAATCAGGTTGTGGTTGCCTCCAATGAGAAGGATTCCGGAACACTGGAGACGAAGCAGGTCTGCGCGCTCCTCAAAGGCAAGGGCCGCGTCGTCGTGCTGATGGGGGAAACCTTCCACGCGGCCGCCCGGACCCGTACCCAGGACATATCAGACGTCATCGCCACGCCTGAGTGCAAGGGGCTCGAGATCGTCGAACGGCAGGCGGCCTATTGGTCCAGCGATTATGCCGACCAGCAGGTGAAGGAATGGATCGCGGCCGGCGTCAAGTTCGACGCAGTCATCGCCAACAATGACGAAATGGCGCTCGGGGCGATCCGCGCCATGAAGAAAGCCAATATCCCGATGAAGGACGTCGTCGTCGCCGGCGTCGATGCGACCGACGATGCACTCGCCGCGATGGTGGCCGGCGATCTCGATGTGACCATTCTCCAGAGCGCCGTCGGCCAGGGAGCGGCCGCAATCGACGCTGCCGTCAAGCTCGTCAACAAGGAGAAGGTGCCGCGCGAAAATAACGTCCCCTTCGAACTCGTCACACCTGAAAACATTGCCCAATACCTGCCGAAGAGCCAGTGAGCATAAGAGGCCTATGATGTTGCATTTCTGGAATAAATTCGGCATTCGCGCGCAGATCACCTCCGGCTTCGTGCCGTTGATCCTGTTGATGAGCCTGCTCACCGTCAGCGCGATCTCGGGCATGAATACGCTTGCCGCGATTTTCGCCTCCTATCGCGCCACGGCCGGTCAAAGTCTCGCTATCTCCGATTACAGCGATCAGCTGCACGAGATCCAGATGTCAGCGGAAGCCTTCCGCTCGACACCGACGCAGGCCGTGGTCGACAGCTTCCGCGCCGGCGTGAAGGCCTTCGAGGCGGATGACCCGCGTTTTGCCGGCAACAAGGACCTGCAATCCGGCCTTGCGACGATTCGCCAGGATATTGCCGGATACGGCAAGGCGTTCGAACAGATCGTCTCGCTGCAGGCCAGGCGTGATGCGCTGATCTCCAAGGTCACCGAATTCGGGCCATGGACCAGCATTGCACTCAACGACGTCATGCGCAGCGCCTGGCGCCAGAACGATGTGCCGCTGCTGCATATGACGGCTGCAACGCTCGAAGCCTTGAACCGCAGCCTCTACTTCTCTGAACGCTTCGTGCATTCCGACGATTTTGCGGCCTACGATACGGCCCAGGCAGCACTCGCCGAAGCAGTGTCGCTCAATGATGCCGCCGCCAAGGCCGCAAAAGACGAGCTGCAGAAAAAGCGCCTGATGGGCGCCGGTCAGCTCATGCAGAACTATACCGGCCGTCTCGGCGACATGAAGGACGTCTTGCAGGCGAGCGGCAATATCCGCCAGACACAGCTTAACGTGCTGGCACCGAAAATTGCAGGCGAGTTCAAGGATCTGCAGGCCGGCGTCACTGGCGCGCAGAAGACCCTGGACGGTTCGGTCGAAGCAACGGTTGCCTCCGCGACCAGCATGACGCTTGTTATCAGCGGCCTGCTGATCGTCATTGGCCTCGTGCTCTCCTATTTCGTCGGTCGCCTGATTTCCTCGGCAGTGCGCAAGATGGCGCAGTCGATGGAGCAGCTTGCCCGCGGCGAGGACAAGATCGTGATCACCGGCGTCGAACACCGCCACGAGCTGGGCGCCATGGCACGTTCGCTGAAGGTCTTCCAGGAGACCGGACGCGCCAAGCTGATTGCCGAAGCCAATGCCGAACGCGCCCGCCTCGCCGCCGAAGAAGAACGGCTGCGCCAAGAGGCCGATCGTCTCTCCGACGCGCAGGTGATGGAGCATGCATTCCGTCAGATTTCCGCCGGGCTGGACGCACTCTCGAAGGGCGATCTCACCGTCCGCGTCGGCGAAGTCGATCATCGCTACGTCAGGATCCGCGATCATTTCAACAATTCGGTCGCAAGCCTTGAAGGGGCCGTCGCCTCCGTCATTCGCGCGGTCGCCACCATCCGGTCGGGCCTTTCGGAAATCTCCACGGCCTCCAACGATCTTGCCCGCCGAACCGAGCAGCAGGCAGCTTCGCTGGAGGAAACCGTCGCAGCGCTCGGAGATGTGACGCGCGGCGTCAATGGAACGGCCGAGGGTGCAAGCCGCGCCCAGTCTGTCGTGGCGACGGCCCGCACCAATGCCGAAAAGGGTGGCGAGATCGTTGCCCGTGCCATTGCCGCTATGACGGAAATCCAAAATTCCTCGTCGAAGATCGGCAACATCATCAGCGTTATCGACGAGATCGCCTTCCAGACCAACCTTCTGGCGCTGAACGCCGGCGTTGAAGCGGCGCGCGCCGGCGAAGCCGGCAAGGGCTTTGCGGTCGTGGCCCAGGAAGTCCGCGAGCTCGCCCAGCGCTCGGCCAATGCGGCGAGGGAGATCAAGCAACTGATCTCGACCTCCTCGACACAGGTCAAGACAGGTGTCCAGCTGGTAGGCGAATCCGGCCTCTCCCTCGAACAGATCGTCGAGCAGGTCACGGCGATGAATGCGACCGTGACGGAGATCGCCGTGGCCGCCCGCGAGCAGGCGACAAGCCTGCGCGAGGTGTCGGCTGCCGGCGACCAGATGGACAAGGTGACACAGCAGAACGCCGCAATGGTCGAAGAAACCACGGCGGCGGCGCAGAGCCTGACACAGGAAACGGAAATCCTTGCCGAGCTGCTGCGGCGGTTCAAGACGAGCAGCGGCCGGGCATCGGAACATCGCCATTACGCAATCGCGTCCTGATGTCCAACCGGTGCTAACGAACGCCGCTGCCTCGGAAGGCGGCGGCGTCTCTTGCACCTGGATACGCGCCCGCTCCTCCATCGAGGTCAAGAGTGAGGCGTTCTGATCTTCGAGCTGGACCTGCACGGTGGTTCTGAGCAGGTCGCCGGCGAGGCTGACGCGTTCGGCCAGTTCGTCGAGACGCCGCTCCGCCGCATAGACCGAACGGACGGCCGGTTGAACGCGTCTGTCGATGAATGCTCCGGTTCGTTGCCTTTGCTCGACGCGTTCCTCACGAAGTTCCGACAGCCTGCTTGCCACGATCTCGGCATAGGCTTTTGTCGCGCCGAAAAGGTGACGAGCAACCGCGGAGAAGTTGAGGACGTCGGAGGAGAGCCTGGTTACCTCGGACGGCAGCGCCTTGTCGACTTTGACGGCACTCTGCACATGCGCGATAGGTCGAGGCGCGTCGTCGAATTTTGAAAGCTTCGATACCGTCTCGCGCGCCATCTGCGCCGCCGCCAACCTGGGATGCGACATAGTCCAGCTTCGGTTTTTCGGGACGATTTCCGCCCGTTTCGTCACACACCAATACCCGGACCGCGGCTATGACCTTGCCGTCGATCTGGCGGCAGCAGGCCTGAAAGGTTTCCGGTGGATTGCTGCCTGGTTCGGCCGGTGCGCCTGTGCCGGCGCGATCGGCGGTCACGGTCGACACCGCGCTGGCTTCCTTCGGAAAGACCTAGCGTGGTTCAGTCCATCGATAATTCGAAACCAATCGAGCTGATCGAGACTGGAATATGTGAGGGGAAAAAAACGATCAGCCACGGCCCCTTGCAAGGTCGTGGCTGATGCAGCGCGCAATCTGCGGGGGACAGGCGCGGCCGGCTATTTGTTGGCGGCGAGCGCCACGTTGATCTTGTCGACGTCTGCGCTCATCGCCTTGAAGGCGTCTTCGAGGGAAAGCTCGCCGACGATCAGCTGGCTCATCCTTTGCACGATCAGCTGATACATGGCCCCAGATCCCTTGAGGCGTTCCAGGTCGCGGGCGGCCTGCGGCGCGCTGTCGCGGGCTGCGAGGAAGACGGCCATGGCGTCCTTGGCATTCTTGCTGGTCAGCTTGTACTGCGGATCCTTGATGTTGGCGCCGGTCAGGATGACGTAGTTTTCGGCGATTTCACGCTGGACCTTTTCAGAGCCGAGGAACTCGATGAACGAGGCGACGGCCTGCGGATACTTGGTGCGCTTGAAGCCGACGATCGCCGTACCGCCCGGCATCGCGTAGCAACCGGCATCGCCGCAGGGCGCGCTGATTGCCGTCCAATCGAAGCCGTCGCCGATCTTCTGCTGGAACGGATTGACCATCCAGTTGCCGGCAATATAGGTCACGACATTGCCGTTGACGAACTCGTCACCCATGTTCTTGTACTGGGTTCCGCCGGCAGCACCCCACATTTCCTTGGGGAAGGAGCCGTCCTTCGTCCAGTTGTAGAGATCGGTGATGTAGTGCTTGGCGGCATCGTCGGGGAACGAGAACTTGCCGTCCTTGACGTAATTCGAACCGTAGGAGAAGGCCGCTCCAGAGAAGCGGTGGCCCGAACGGTCCATCGTGAACGGGATCTGGGCGCCAGTCGCCTTGGCGACGCGGGCGGAGGCTTCGACGATCTCCTTCAGCGTGGCGGTCGGCTTCGGAAGCGGCTCCTTGGCCTGGTCGAAGAGCGTCCTGTTGACGAACGGCAGGTTGAAGGTCTGCGAGGCGACATAGCCGTTGATAGAGTTCTGATCGTTGACACCGGGGAAGCGAAGCGTGTTCAGGCTGTCGCCGTGCAACTTGGCAAACCCGTCCGGATCCTTCATCAGCGGCCGCATGTCGAGGTAGTAGGGCGCCAGCTGCCAGTCGGTGATCTTGGCAACGTCAGGGCCTTCGCCAATGGCAAGCTGCACCGGCAACTGCTTGGCGACGGCATCATAGCCCGACGAGACGAAATTTACCTTGATGTCGGGATGCGCCGTCTCGAATTCCTTACTCAGCGCTTCCATCCGCTCGACGTAGGCCTGATCGTCGTCGGTGAAGAGAAAGGTGATCGTCTGGGTTTCCGCCATGGCGACGCTCGACCATGCGAAAGAAACTGTGGCCAGCGCCAGTGCGAAAGCCCCTGAAAGATACGTTTTCATTCTCATCCTCCCATGAAAACATTTTCATCAATCGCGGCATCAGCCATCGATAGGCGAATTTCATATACTTGACATTCGTTCCGTCAAGCTATTTTCTGGGCGAATGGCGATGTATTTGAGCAATTCTCAAAAGTCACGCGCACAAATGACCTAATGAAAATATTTTCATTAGATTGCGGAGGAGGCGATCTGTGAAAACGGAAAACATCAAGCGGCCGGGCGACATGGCGCCAGCATACAGCGTGGCTGAGGGGCAGACGGTAACGGCATGGGCCGTTTCCGGCCTCATCGCCAGCTATTTTCCCGGCACGCCGGCCCCTGCCGAAGATCGCGTGGACTATCGTTTCATCAACGGTTTCGTCGACGTCGGCGATCTGCCCTGCCGCAAGGCCTTCTGGTCGACCATGGTGGGGCGGCCGCTTCTGCCCGATACGTCCTGGCCGACGACAAGCCTCTATCTCCCCGGCTCGAACCGCCGCGTCGAGTTCACCAGCTTCTGGCATGCGCCGACGCATGTCAGGCGATGGTTGAAGGGCACGTTCAGGGTGGACGCTCCGCGCCAGCTCAAGCTTGCGCTCAAGACCTGCGGCGGCGTTCGCATTTGGGTCAACGGGCAGGAGGCGGTGCGCTTCGAGCCCTTCAAGCGCAACGTCGAAAGCGCAACTGAGATAACGCTGTCGCTCGACGCCGGCGACAACGAGATTCTCGTCCATACCGAAGACCTTGCCGAGCGCGACACGACCTGGTTTTTCGAGCTCGAAATGCTGGACACTGAGCCACTCTCTGTGCTGCTCCCGGTATCGCTGGATCAGGATGAAATCCGTGAGCTCGAGGCCCTTTCGCGCGGCATGCGCCCGGCCCATGACGTGTTCGTCAATCAGCCGCTGGAAATCATCTTCGACACGGCGCCCGAGCGCGACCTGCCCGTGGAGCTCAAGGTCGTCGGCCATGGCCATGAGCGGCCCGTTCTCGCCCATGCGAAACTGACCCTGCACGCCGGCCAGAGCCGGCTAACGGCCGAGGATGTCTGCGGTATTGCGGATGGTTATCATGGCATCAACATGACGATCGGCTCCGGCCCTGGCTCGGTCACCCGCGTCATCGATGCCGCCTTCATGAGCAGCCTTTCGGCATCGCCGACCGAGACGGCGCTTTCCGCCCGCAAACGGCAGGCGCTGGAATACAGCGCCCGCTTCGGCGCCAACCGCGCCGGCCGCCTTATCGCCATGATGGAAACCGGCTACGACGATCGGGAGAGCTTCGAGCGCATCGTCGATGCGACGCTCGCCTCGATCGATGCGCGTGAGGATTGCTCGGATTTCATCATGGTGCCGCTGCTCTGGCTGCTCGGCGCCTATGGCGACCGGATGCCCACGGCCACGGTCGAACGCATCCGCCGTTCCGTTTTATCCTACCGCTACTGGGTCGACGAGCCGGGCAATGATGCCATGTGGTTCTGGAGCGAGAACCATGTGCTCTGCTTTCATACGAGCCAGCTGCTGGCCGGGCTTTTCCTGCCCGACGAGGTCTTTTCCGCCTCAGGGCGGACGGGACGGCAGCAGGCCGAACTCGCCGTCGAGCGCCTCGGGCGCTGGTTCGACAGCGTCGAAGCCCACGGCCTGGCGGAGTGGAACTCGGCCGCCTATTACCCGATCGATTTCATCGGCCTGCTTGCGCTGGAGCGCTGGGCCGAAAGCGGGATCGCCAATCGCGCCCGCGGCCAGATCGATCTGATCTTCCGGATGATCGCCCTTCATACGCTCGCGGGCGTTCCGGCCGGCTCGCAGGGGCGCGCTTATGACAAGGAACTGCGCGCCGGGCCGCTGACCGAGCTGGCGCCCTTCGCCCAGGTCGCCTTTGGAACGGGCTGGCTGAACAACGGCGTCGCGGCATTGACGATGTTCTGCGCCGGCAGTTACGAGCCGCCGGCCGATCTCGCCGAGCTTGCAGCGCTTCCGCGAGGACGAAGCGTCGAGGCGCGTTACAGCCAGGGGCTCGAGAGCGGAAAGCTCGTGCTGTTCAAGAACGAGGCCGCGCAGTTGTCGACGGTTGTCGATCACAAGACCGGCAGCAAGGGGCACCAGCAGCATGTCCTCGACATCAGGCTCTCCGGCCATCCGATGGCGAGGCTCTGGGTCAACCATCCCGGCGAAGACGATCCCTGGGGCAATCAAAGGCCGTCTTATTGGGCCGGCAACGGCATCCTGCCGCGCGTTGCCCAGCATCGCGACGTCGCTCTGTTGATCGAGGATACGGGCGGCGCGCGGCATGCATGGACGCACGCCTATATCGGCCGCGACGGTCTGGACGATCTGATCGTCGAGGGCAATTGGCTGATCGCGCGGTCGGGCCGTGGATTTTCCGCCCTCTGGGCGTCGAACGGCCTGGAACTGGTAACCGACGGGCCGACGGCCGGCCGCGAGGCGCGCTCCTACGGATCGCTCAGTGGCTGGGCGGCCATTGTCGGATGCGGCAATGGCGAGGCCTTCAAGGCCTTCATCGAGCGCTTGTACCAGACGACGGTTTCCTTCGACGGCGCGCTTCGGCGCCTTTCCCTGACACCACCGGGCGGCCCGGCGATCTTGCTTTCTTATGCCGACGGTCTTTCGATCGCCGGCAAGCCCCGGCCGTTCACGCATGACCAGCCGCAGCCGTTTCTCACCCACGACAGTGCGGCCGCCGGTGCCGGCACTGACGGACCGTTCTACTCCTGAAACATAGGTCTCCAGCATGAACACAACATCCGTCGATAACGCCGCCCTCCTGACGACGATCGATCGCGTGGCGACGGCTTTCAGCCGGCTCAGGGGCATCAAGGAAGGTCTGGTGACGGATAATGCCGCTTCCGGTATCCAGTTCGACGAATGGGACTGGGAAGTCGGCGTCGGCCTTTACGGATTTCTCAGGCGCGCAATTTCCACCAATGACCAGAAGGCGCTGCAGGAGCTCGTTGCCTGGTATAGCGGCCAGATCGAACGCGGCCTTCCGCCGCGTCAGATCAACAGCACGGCACCGATGCTGCCGCTGGCAATCCTCGTCCAGCATGCCGACCGTCCGGATTTTCGCGCTCTCGTCGAGGACTGGGCCCAATGGCTCATCAACGAATTGCCGAAGACCGAAGAGGGTGGCTTCCAGCACGTCGTCAAGGAGCGACTCAACGACGGCGAATTGTGGGACGACACCCTGTTCATGGCCTGCCTCTTCCTTGCCCAAGCCGGCGTGCTCTGCGAGCGCAAGGACTGGATCGACGAGGCCGTCTATCAGTTCATGCTACACACCCGCTATCTCGCCGATCCGGTCAGCGGCCTCTGGTATCACGGCTGGACCTTCAACGGCCGGCACAATTTCGCCAATGCCTTCTGGGCGCGTGGCAATGCCTGGATTACGGTTGCGATCCCCGAGCTCTTCGACCTCGTGCCGACGCTTAGCGAGAAGGACCAGCGTTTCCTCTCCAACGTTCTCGCCAGCCAGGTGCGCTCGCTGAAGGCATATCAGCGGCCGGATGGCATGTTCACGACGCTTCTGGACGATCCGTCCTCGCCGCTCGAAACCTCGGCAACGGCGGGCATCGCCTATGGCATGTTGCGCGCCATAGATGCCGGCATTCTGGACGAGAGCGACAGGTATCACGCGGAGCGTGCGCTCAGGGCCGTGATGGCGCGAATCGACGACGAAGGCGTCGTCCACGGCGTCTCGGACGGCACGCCGATGGGCCATGATCTCGATTTCTACCGGCGCATCCCGAACCTGCCGACACCTTACGGCCAGGCGTTGACCATGCTGCTTCTGACCGAAGTTCTGATCGAGAGTGGCCGTCGCCAATGAGCGCTCCCTCCCTCTTCGCGATCGAGGCGCCCGACAGCGACAATACTGATCGCCTGCAGGCGGCAATCGACAGTCTTTCAGCTTCCGGCGGCGGACGCCTGGAGCTCATGGCGGGTATCCACATCTGCCGGGGGCTGCGGTTGCGCTCCGGTGTCGACCTGCATCTGGCCGCCGGCGCGATCCTGCGTCCGGTTCCCGATTATGCGGCTTACGCACGCACGACGGTTTCGGTGATCGCCGAGAAGTCAGACCGCGGCATGATCGTCGCCAGTGGTGCGCGGCGGATCAGCCTGACGGGGGAAGGGCGCATCGAAGCCAGCTGCGAAAGCTTCATCACAGGAGACGACGAGACGGTCGGAACCTTCATCCCGGCCGAATTCCGTCCCCGTGTCGTCGTCTTCGAACACTGCGACGAGGTCGAGATCGGTTCCCTCACCATCAGCGGTTCGCCGATGTGGACTCTGCATTTCGTCGACTGCACCAATGTCGCTGTCCGCAACGTCACGATCGAAAACGACCGCCGCCTTCCCAATACGGACGGCATCGTGCTCGACGCCTGCCGCGGCGCCTTCATCGAGGACTGCACTATATCGACGGCCGACGACGGCATATGCCTGAAGACGAGCATCGGTCCTGAAGGCGTCGCCATCGGCCGGTGCGAGAACATTCTCGTGCGCCGCTGCTCCGTTCAGAGCTTGAGCTGTGCGCTGAAGATCGGCACGGAAACGCATGGCGACATCACCAATGTCCTGTTCGAAGATTGCAGTGTCTCGTCTTCCAATCGGGCGCTCGGCATATTTTCCCGCGATGGCGGCCGGATATCGAATGTGAGGTTTTCCAGAATTTCGGTTGATTGCCGCGAAACGCCGGATGGCTTCTGGGGTTCGGGGGAGGCGCTGACCGTCAATGTTGTCGACCGCATCGCCGAACGCCCCGCAGGCGCTGTCGAAAACCTCATTGTCGAAGATGTGACCGGCCGTATGGAAGGGGCGATTACCGTCATTGCTGCCGCGCCGTCAGGCATCCGGAACGTGTCGCTGGCCCGTATTGCCGTCTGCCAGCAGCCCGGAGAACTCGGCACCGGGCGGACCTATGATCTTCGCCCGACCAATGCCGATCTCGCTCCGAGGGCCGATGGCGGCGGGCGCGCCAATGCCTGGACCCGCGGCGCGGACGGCCGGGTGATCGGCCTGCAGGACTATCCCGGTGGAATGCCGGCCGTTTATGCAGCCGATGTCGACGGGATCTTGATGAACGAGGTGCGGATCACGAGGCCGGCACCGTTGCCGCAAGGCTGGAACGAAAACGACGTCGTCTTCGAAACGGCGGCATCTGATGGGAGTGAGGCATGGCAGAACTGAAACTTTCCACCGTCAACAAGGCGTACGGCACGGTCAAGGTCCTGCATGACGTCGAACTCGATATCAAGGACGGCGAATTCGTTGTCTTCGTCGGTCCGTCCGGATGCGGCAAGTCGACCCTGCTGCGCGTTATCGCCGGCCTCGAGGAGGTGACGGAGGGTAAGATCGCGATCGGCGGGCGCGATGTCAGTGCGCTCTCGCCGGCCGAGCGCAAGATCGCCATGGTCTTCCAGTCTTATGCGCTTTATCCGCATATGAGCGTGCGCAAGAACCTCGCCTTCGGCCTGGAAAACTTGAAGTTCAAGCGCGCCGAGATCGAGGCCCGCATTGCTGAGGCCGCCAGGATGCTGGCGATCGAACCCTATCTCGATCGGCGTCCGAAGCAGCTTTCGGGCGGCCAACGCCAGCGGGTGGCAATCGGCCGGGCGATCGTGCGCGAACCTGATATTTTCCTGTTCGATGAGCCGCTTTCCAATCTCGATGCGGCGCTTCGCGTCCAGACCCGCGCCGAGATCACCAAGCTCCACCGCGAGATCAAGACGACGATGATCTATGTCACCCACGACCAGGTCGAGGCGATGACAATGGCCGACAAGATCGTCGTGCTGCGCGCCGGACGGGTCGAGCAGGTCGGCGCGCCGCTCGAACTCTTCGACCACCCGCGCAATCTCTTCGTCGCCGGCTTCCTCGGCTCGCCACGCATGAACCTCATCAAGGGCAAGGTCGCCGCCATCACGGAAAGCGGCATCGCCATCGATGTCGCCAACGGCGGCAGGATCGTCAGCGATGTCGATCTCGCCGGCATTGCAGTGGGGCAGGAGGTTCTCGCCGGCATAAGGCCCGCGCATTTTTCGCGCTCCAGCGGTCAGGGCCTGCCGTTCGTCGTCCAGTATCACGAGGGCCTGGGCACCGAGACCTACGTCTACGGCAATCTCGAGGGGCAGGGCGAGCAGATCATCATCCATGAGGCCGGCCACTTTGCGCCTCATCAGGGCGATCGGCTCGTGATCGATGCCGATCCGGCGCGTGTTCATCTGTTCGATCCCGAAAGCGAACTTGCTTTTGCCCGTCGATCAGGGCGGGGGAGGCGCTGACCATGGCTGCTGCTGGTGTAATGCTCTCCCAGACAGGCGAAACGGCGATGAGGGTGGTCGAGGCTCCGATGAATGCGGTGGAGCGCGTCCTCGGCCGCAAGCGCATGCCCTGGCTATTCCTGGCGCCGAACCTCGTTTTGTTCGCCATCTTCACATTCCTGCCGATTGCGATTGCAGTCGGTTACGCCTTCACCGGCGGCACGAATCTTTTCGTCTCGGAGCGGCCCTTCGTCGGTTTCGACAACTTCCGCGCCCTGCTGTCCTGCGGCAACTACCTGCAGCCCGGAACCTGCCAGGAATCGTTGTTCTGGACGGCGGTGTGGAACACGCTGTGGTTCGTGGCGTTGAACGTCACCGCCACGTTGCTGGTGGCGTTGATCACGGCGCTTATCCTCAACCGGGCGATCTTTGCGCGCGGCTTCTTTCGGGCGATGTTCTTCTATCCCGTCCTGCTGTCGCCCGTCGTCATCGGCCTGATCTGGAAATGGTTCCTCGATCGCAACGGGCTGCTGAACGCGTTCTTTCAGATGATCGGCGTGCCGCCGGAGATTTTCCTGCTCGATGTCGGCTGGTCGCGCTTCTTCGTCGTCGTAGTGTCGGTCTGGTTCCATATGGGTTTTTACACGCTCATCCTGCTCGCCGGCCTCCAGGCGATCCCGAAGGAGCTCTATGAGGCCGCCTCGATCGACGCAGCTTCGCCGCGCCGCACCCTCTTTAGAATAACGCTGCCTCTTCTTGCGCCGAACCTGCTCGTCGTATTCATCCTGTTGATGATCAAGTCCGTGCAGATCTTTGACGAGGCTTGGGTTCTGACGAACGGCGGTGGCCCCGGCACAGCCAACAGCTTCATCGTCCAATATATCTACCAGATGGCATTCAGCAGCGATCTGCGCCTCTTCGGGTTGGCCTCGGCCGCCTCAGTTCTCATGGGACTGGTGCTCCTGGCACTCACCCTCATACAACTGCGCCTCGGCAAGCGAATGGAGTCCTGAATGAACAGCTCTATGAACCCGATCCGCTTCATGACGCGCACGCGCCGTGCCGGACGCATCGACATCACCGATATTTTGTCATGGGTCTGGCTGATCGGCGGAACGCTGGCGGTGCTTGTTCCGGTCGCCTGGGCAGGCCTTTCCTCGCTGAAGCCGGCGGCCGAAATCACCCGCTTTCCGCCGACGCTGCTTCCCCGCGCCGCCGTGGAGCAGAGCGTGCCCGGCTTCGACAAACCGCTCAGCCTCTGGCAGGTCACCATTGACGGCCAGCCACGCGAAATGGCGATGATCAGGCGCGTCGGCCTTAAGGCGCAGATGGTCGATCCCGCAAACCCGGGACAGCCGGTCAGCGTCGACGTGAAGGGGATCACGCCGGTGCAGCACCTAACTGTCGCCACGGAGAATTACACCGATCCGCTGACGCGCTTCAACTTCCTGACCTTCCTGAAAAATTCGGTGTTCGTCACCGTCGTTGCGACGCTTCTGACGCTTGTTGTCAACGCCATGGCGGCCTTTGCGCTGTCGAAATATAAATTTCGCGGCGACACGACGGTTTTCGTCATCATCATTTCGACCCTGATGATCCCGCTTGCCGTCGTCATGGTCCCGGCCTACCTCGTCATCGTCGGGGTCGGGCTTGCCGACAATCTCTGGGGCGTCATCCTGCCGACGATTGCCTCTCCGACCGCCGTCTTCCTGCTTCGGCAATATATGTTGACGATCCCCGATGAGCTGATCGAGGCGGCGCGCGTCGACGCGGCAAGCGAATTCTGCATCTTCTGGCGGATCATCCTGCCGCTGACAGCGCCTGCTCTCGCAGTGCTGGCGATCTTTTCAGTGCTCTGGCGCTGGAACGACTTTCTTTGGCCGCTCATCGTCCTCAACAGCCGCGAGAATTTCACGCTGCAGGTCGGCCTCAACGCATTCCAGGGAGAGTTCTCGGTGCAATGGCACTATATCCTGGCGATGACCTTCCTCAGCCTGCTGCCCGTCACCGTTGTCTTCCTGTTCCTGCAGAAATACATCACCACCGGCATTGCTGGAACGGGCATGAAGTAAACGAGGCGTGGAGAAGTTCTCCTCCCAGGCGTGAAATCGCATCCCCCGTCTCATAGCGCCGGCCGAAGCGCGCCGCATCGAAGCTGGTCGGCGCGGCGCTCTTCAGGCTTTTGTCTCGCGCGTGGCTTCCGGGGACTTTACCCAATTCTCAGTCCTCGGGCAGACTATACGATTATCCAATGCGCAGAATACCTGAGTGCAGGTGGCCAGAATGCGGCGACAACGGCGCCCCTCAGGCCGCAGCGCGCCCAGCAAGGCTGCCCCGGCATGGAATCGGCGCAACGCAATGTCAGCGCCAACCGCCCGCCTCGAGTGGCAATGCAGTTCTGAAGCAGGAAGAATGGGCAGAATTCAGATGGAAGGGAGGCTACGGCACCCAACGCTTTTGGACAGAATCGGCAAAGGCCTGATCGCCTGGGCCGTTCCGAATTCGTTTTAAGCAATGCCTCAGAATTCCGCATAACCAGGAGCGGTGCTGCCGGTACAGATATCACAATACGGTTTCGAACAGCGGGATCAAGGCCGCGCCGATTGCACCCGGCGCATCGATGATCTCAGCCACGGCAAGGCGGGGAACGTCGCGCAGTACGCCGTGCCGAGGCAGATTGTTGAATTCGGTCCGTTCGATAAGCATTCTCGCAAGTGAATGCGGAAGCTCACCGCCAAGGACGATGAGGGCGGGGTCGAATATCGCGCAGATCGCATTTATGGCGCGATTGTGGGCCGGCATGACGCGGTCGACCCATTCGCCAACGCCATCCCAATTTACCATCTCCTCATTCTTCAGATCCTTGAGGGCTAGGTCCGAGCGTCCCCTGCTGCGAAGATATTCGAGCAATTGGCCAAGTGCGGGGCGGTCGTCATAGTCCTGACGCGCGAAGAGAACGGAGAATTCACCGGCGTTGCCGAAACTGCCACGAAACGGCATGCCTCCGGAAACCAGGCCGCCGCCGTAGCCGTGAAGATGGGCAATATAGGCGAAGTCCGCGACGTCGCGGCCAACCCCGAAAATCGCTTCCGCCAAAGCTGCGGTCCTGGCGACATTGTCTGCCCAGATCGGCAGGCCAAGCCGCTCCCCAAGCAAAGGCGCCAAGTCGATCAGTGACCAATGCGCAAGTGGCAGAGGACAGTTGAAGGCCGTGTCCAGCATGCGGTGGCCCGCGACCGCCAGGCCGACGCCGAGGACGTCGCGCCGTTTGGCGCCTTGGCGGGCCAGAATGTCCTCGACCGCGGCTTCAATCCGTTCCAGTTCCATCGACAGCGAGTCGCCTGCCTGCGGGATTTCCGTATTTTCCAAAGGCTCGCCGAAGCCCATGAGACAAAGGCCGATCGAGCCGACGTTCACGGAAATGCCAAGTGTCAGACACCAGTTCCTTCGAAGGGTCAACTTTGGGCTGGGCGGACCCGGCCGCCGGCCCTCCGAATGCGAAAAGACGATCATTCCCCGCTCATGAAGCCGGGCGACGATCCGGTGCAAGGATTGCTGGGTGAGATCGAGCGGCTCGGTCAGGTCGGAACGCTCGATCCCGGGAGACTTCCAGATCAACCGCAAGAGGTCCCGTTCGTTGCGGGAGGCGACCCGCGCCGGTTGTACGTCTCGCAAAAAATGTGCGTCGACATGGTTTAAAGCAACGTACTTCATTTTCTGATCGTTTTGATTTACACTGTAGGTGTGAAGATAAAGGAGGGGACGCTTTATTTCCATCAGAGGCAAGTAAATTCATCCATGGTGTCGGCGCTCCTGCTTACCTCATCGAGATTGGTCAGGCCAGTCGGGATGGCGTCTGGGGTGCCTAGGGAAAAGAATCGAGTTGCATGATCTCATTGGGACACGAAAATACAGCCCGAGTTCTTGAGCCCGAGGGTTATGGGTTTGTGCCGACACATGAAGGCAGCACCTTCGAATCGATGGTTCATGCCTTTTCGACAGGATACGGCGCTTTCGGGGCACAGCCGTTGACGAATGACCGGACCTTCGCCTGGGCAGCGGACTTGCGAAGGACCGAGGCATTCACGGTAATCCATTCGGTGTACCGGACTTCCTGGACAATCCGTACGCTCGACGAAACTCCGCAACACCTCGCCTTTTACCTGCCGCAGACGGGTTCGTTTCGTTTATCCATTGGAAAAAGGATGGTTGAAAGCGGAGCAGGTCATCTTCTTATGGCCAACAATCATGAGGCTGGTGATCGCGTCGTCCTAGGCCCGCATCGCTCGGACGCTCTCTTCCTGGACTGGCAAGTCGTGAGGAGAATGATCGTCTCCCTGGTGGAAGCGCCGCTTTCCGAATCGCTCGACTTTGAACCCATCCTGGATCTCGCGACACAGTCGGGCCAGCTTATCGGCAACCTGGTGCAGACGATCGTGCAGGGCATGCGCGACGGTGGTCCGCTTTTGTCCTCCCCTCTCGCCATGGCAACGATGAGTGAAACGCTTGCTCATCTTGTAATCCGATTTGGCCACCACCGCCTGTCCGGTCACTTGGAAAAGAAGAAAGTGTCGTTGGTTGCCCCCTGGCATGTCCGGCGTGCCATTGACTATATGCATGCCAATATCGCAGAGCCTCTCACCATGACGATGATTGCCGACGATGTCGGCGTTTCACTTCGCGCGCTGCAGACGGGCTTCAAGGCCTTCAGGGGAACCTCGCCGGCGGGTTACCTGCGCACGATCCGGTTGCAAGCGGCCCGTGAGCAACTGCGGGATCCAACGAACCAGCGATCCGTCCGCGAAATCTGCATGATATGGGGGTTCGCTCATGCGGGTAGATTCTCGATCATCTATCGCAGCACCTTCGGCGAAAGTCCGCGAGATACGCGTTTGCGCGCGGAGCGCTTGCGTTAGAGCCTTTCGGGATTCTGTCGCCGTCCGACGGGTTTTTAGCGCGGCGGCGCGATGCTGCCGCGCAGGACGAGGTGGCATCCGAGTTCCAGGCGATGGGCCGGGCGCTGCGGATCGTTGGCGATCAGCCTCTGTTCGATCAGCGCCAAGGCGGCAGCGCCGAGCTTGTCGGTGGGAACGCTGACCGTTGAAAGCGGCGGACGGCTGAATTCGCCGGGGACGATATCGTCAAAGCCCAGCACCGAGATTGCTTCGGGCACGCTTATGTCGCGATCGGCCAATGCCTTCAAGCAGCCGAGCGCCAGATTGTCGGCGGCGCAGAAGACTGCGGTAGCGCCTTTCATCGTCGGATCGCGATCGAGCAAGGCGTTGATGGCGGCCTCGCCGTGACGTGGCTCATATCCTTCGGCTTCCACGATCATGTCTTGGGGCACGGGAAGCTGCGCGGCGAAATAGGCGTCGGAAAAGCCGTCATATCTGCGTTGGATCGTCGTGCGGCCCTTCCAGGTCAGGTGCAGGATGCGGCGATGTCCGAGCGCCAGCAGGTGCTCGATGCCAAGCCGAGCCCCGAAGCGGTTTTCCGGCGTCACCGTATCGACCAGCATGGCCGGATCTTCACCGTTGACGATGACAACAGGCACATCAGGGGAGGAGAGGCTTCGGATCAGTTCCGGCTGATCATCGTTGAGGACCACGATGCCGTCTGCGCGCTCGGAGAGCGCGATCTGTCTGACCTCGGCGCCGTTGATGCGCCGGCCGGTGCTGACGAAAGGCACGATCCGGATGCCGCGACGCTCGCACTCCTTCCTGAGGCCGTTGAGGATCGTCCAGCTCACTAGGTTGAGGTCGCTCTCCGGCGCCGCATCGCCCGGAATGGCGAGAAGCAGGACACGTAGCGCCGCGATCGTCGCCTTCTTCCTGCGGCGGTCGAGATAACCCAGTCGTTTGGCCGAATCCAGCACCCTTTCGCGCACTTCGACCGTTAGCGGCGCGGTCCCGTTCAGCGCGTGCGAGGCCGTGCTCAGCGATACATCAGCGTCGCGCGCGACATCCTTGAGATTGACTTTGCGTTCCACTTTATTCCGTCGCGAATTGAGGTCGTGCGTTCGAAGGCACAGCTAACTCGATGTTTTCACATAAAGACTTCAGAAAAGCTACTTGCACCGTAACCTATTTTTCCGCGTTCGGCGAAAACCGGCCACCGCGCTACCGCAAACGAGCGATGAACGCGGGCGCTCAAAGCCATTGGCGATCAGTGAGGCTTGGCGAGCAGGCCGTTGAACAGCAGATCGAAATAGGTCCGCAGGAAGGCCTCCTTGTTGGGGGTGGGCACCCGGCGGTCGTCGAATATCAGCCGCAGAACCGTCGTCGTCAGAATGGGCGCGACCACGATCTCGGAGAATTCCACCGGGATTTCGCGAAACTCCCCCGACGCCATTCCCTCCAGGAGAAGGGCGTCGATCTTGGCGATGATCGGCGCGATGAACTCATCGTGGTGGCGGTCGATCAGCTCAGGGAAGCGCTGTCCTTCCGCAATGACGAGCCGAACCAGCTCGCGGGTTGTGCGATCCTCGGCGATTTGCTCGTAGAGCAGGCTCAAAATGGCCATCAGCCTGTCGGCGGCCTTGCCGCTAAAAGCGCCAACGATCCCCAGCAACTCCTGGAACGGTACGGAGAAGTGGTTGATCATCGCTTCGAAAAGTTGTTCCTTCGTTTCGAAGTAGACATAGACCGTGCCTTTGGTGACACCGACCCTGTCGGCAATATCTTCGATGCGTGTTCCGGCAAAGCCGCATTTGACGAACTCCTCGAAGGCGGCATCCAGAATTTGGATGGGCCGTAGCGCCTTCTGTTCCGCACGTGTGAGCTTCTTTTGATCTGCCATTTCCTGCCTCCCTTTGTTGTACGCGCGCCCTCGTGCCTGCGACGCAAAGTTTCATTGACTAATACGTCAGTCAATTATATAGCAGCTGCCGTTGAGAGCAAGAGGTCAACTATGAGAACCATTCTGATCGCCACCGCGATCGTATGCGCCGTCGGTCTCGGATCATGCAGCGATCCGAGCGGGCCGACTGAGCCGACCCCGCGGCAGGTCGGCGTTGTCGTGGCTAAATCTGAGCCGCTGGCTGAGGGCGGCGCGCTCACCGGAGAAGTCCGGGCTCGGATCCAGACCGATTTGTCCTTCCGTGTCAGCGGCAAGATTGTCGAGCGGCTGGTGGAGGTCGGGCAGTCCGTGAAAGCGGGGCAGGTCCTGGCGCGCATCGATCCGGAAGAGCAGAAAGCCGACCTGGATGTGGCGGCGGCCAATCTTCAGTCCGCTGAGGCGCAGCAAACCCAGGCGCAGCTCGCATTCGACCGACAGCAGAGCCTGTTTAAAACCCAGGTGACGACGCGTGCCGCGCTCGACCAGGCCCAGGAGGCGCTTCTGACGGCGCAGGCATCGACGAAGTCGGCGCAGGCGCTCTTTGAAACCGCGCAGGACACCCTGTCCTATACCGAGCTGAAGGCGGATGCCGACGGGGTGATCACCGCCCGCAATGCCGAGGTCGGGCAGGTGGCGCAGGCAGCCCAGGTCGTCTTCACCCTTGCCCATGACGGTGACCGGGATGCCGTCTTCGAAGTGGTCGAGAGCGCCTTCCTGCGCCCGATCGACGGCGACGGCACCGTGGCCCTTCTGTCGGACCCCTCGCAGAAGATCACGGCGAAGGTGCGCGAGATTTCGCCGACGATCGATTCTTCCACCGGCACTATCAGGGTCAAAGTGGCGTTATTGAGCGACGCGCCCATTCCTCTCGGCGCACCGGTCGTCGGAAAATTCAATTACGTCCCGCAGGACGTCATCCAGCTGCCCTGGTCGGCAATGACCTCCAAGGGCGGCAAGCCGGCCGTCTGGATCGTCGATCCCGCATCCTCTGCGGTTGAGGCGACAGCGATCGACGTAGCCAGCTACGAGACCGGCAGCTTCATCGTCAAGTCGGGCGTCTCGGCAGGGGACGTCGTGGTGACCGACGGCACCAAATTCCTCAGGCCCGGTGAAATCGTGTCTTATATCAAGGAAGCATCAAAGTGAGTATTCGTCCCAAGATAATCGCACTGATGATGGGTACGGCCCTGATCGCCTCCTGCACCAAGCAAGAGGAAAGCACTGGTGAAGCCCCCCGCCCGGTGCTTTCGATCACAGTCAGGCAGACGCCCGCGACGAGCCTCGGCCTGACCGGCACGATCCAGCCGACGATCGAGACCGATCTCGGCTTCCGGATCCTCGGACGGATGATTGCCCGCAACGTCAATGTCGGTGATGTCGTCAAGAAGGGTGACGTCGTGGCGGCCATTGATCCGCTGGCGCTGGAACTTGCCGTGCGTAGCGCCCAGTCCGACGTCGAGAATAGCGATGCCCAGCTTCGAAACGCGGTGACGACGGAACAGCGCCAGCGCGCGCTGGTGGAATCGCGCTCAGGCACCGAAGCCTCGCTCGAAGAAGCCGAGCAAGCGAAAAGGACGGCCGCGGCCACCGTCGCCAAGGCGCAGGCCAATCTCGACAAGGCGAGGGAGCAACTCGGCTATGCGCAGCTTCAGGCGGAATTCGATGGTGTCATGACTGCAAGCTCGGCCGAGGTCGGCCAAGTCGTCTCGGCCGGCCAGACGGTTGTCACGATAGCGCGGCCGGACAAGCGCGACGCGGTGGTCGACGTGCCCCAGGCCGCGGCCCAGAAACTGAAGGTCGGCGCGCCATTCGAGGTGACGCTGCAGCTAGAACCTTCCATCCGCACGACGGGCGTCGTGCGCGAGATCGCACCGGAGGCGGAAGCCGCCACCCGCACCAGCAGAACCAAGATCGCGCTCGCCGATCCGCCTGCAGCCTTCAGGCTCGGCGCAGTCATCACAGCCTCCGCAGCCATCGCCGCCGATCCCGAGATCGTGCTGCCTTCGTCCGCGATCCTTGCCGGCACGAACGGCGCCAGCGTCTGGATTGTCGACGTGCCGGCCAAGAAGGTGGCACTGCGCCGCGTGAAGATCGACGGCGACGTCGTCGACGGCGGCACCGTCCGCGTCACCGAGGGGCTCGCTCCAGGAGAGCGGGTGGTCGTGGCAGGCGTGCATAAACTTGAAGATGGCCAGGCCATCAGGATCGACCAGGAGATCAGCCAGTGAAGTCTTTCAATCTTTCCGACTGGGCGCTCGAGCACCGTTCCCTCGTCTGGTACTTCATGATCGTCTTCATTCTTGCAGGCACTTTCTCCTATCTGAACCTCGGCCGCGAGGAAGACCCGAACTTTACCATTAAGACGATGGTCATCACCGCCCAGTGGCCCGGTGCTTCCGCAGAGGAGGTGACGCGGCAGGTGACCGACAGGATCGAGAAGAAGCTCCAGGAACTGGAATCGCTCGACTACACCAAGAGCCAGACCGTCGCCGGCCAGACGACCGTCTTCGTCGAACTGCTGCCGACGACCAAGGCAAGGGACGTCGCGCCGACCTGGCTGCGCATCCGCAACATGATCGCTGACATCAAGGGCGATTTCCCGAGCGGGGTCGTCGGTCCCTTCTTCAACGACCGCTTCGGCGACGTGTTCGGCAACATCTACGCCTTCACCAGCGACGGGCTGACCCAGCGCCAGCTTCGCGATCTCGTGGAAAATGCCCGCTCCGAAGTTCTGACGGTGCCGAATGTCGGCAAGGTCGATGTGATCGGCGCTCAGGACGAGGCGATCTATCTCGAATTCTCCACGCGCCAGATCGCAGCACTCGGCATCGACCAGCAGTCGGTCATCCAGACCCTGCAGGCCCAGAATGCTGTCACCCAGTCCGGCTTCGTCGATGCCGGTCCGGAGCGGATTGCCTTGCGGGTGAGCGGGCAGTTCACCTCCGAGGAAAGCCTGCGGTCGATCAACCTTCGCATCAACGACCGCTTCTTCCCGCTGACCGACGTCGCCACGATCAAGCGCGGTTACGTCGATCCGCCCTCGGCGCTGTTCCGCTTCAACGGCGAACCCGCAATCGGGCTTGCCATCGGCATGAAGCAGGGCGCCAACCTGCTGGAGTTCGGCGAAGGACTCGACGCGCGGATGAAACAGGTCGTTGCCGATCTTCCGATCGGCGTGGACGTCCACCGCGTTTCCGATCAGCCGGCCGTTGTAGACGAAGCGGTTTCGGGCTTTACCCGCGCGCTCTTCGAAGCAATCGTCATCGTGCTTGTCATCAGTTTCATTAGCCTCGGTGCTCGCGCCGGCATGGTGGTGGCGATTTCCATTCCTCTCGTGCTCGCCATCACCTTCGTGGTGATGGAATATTCCGGCATTTCGCTTCAGCGCATCTCGCTCGGCGCACTCATCATTGCGCTCGGACTGCTCGTCGACGATGCCATGATCGCCGTCGAAATGATGGTGGCTCGCCTGGAGGCGGGCGACGATCTGAGGAAGGCCGCTACCTACGTCTATACCTCGACGGCTTTTCCGATGTTGACGGGGACGCTGGTGACCGTCGCGGGCTTCATCCCGGTCGGTCTCAACAGCAGTGCGGCCGGCGAATTCACCTTCACGCTTTTCGTGGTCATCGCGGTTTCGCTTGTGGTGTCCTGGCTCGTCGCCGTGCTGTTCACGCCGCTTCTCGGGGTCACCATCCTGCCGAAGACGATGAAATCGCATCACGAGAAGAAGGGCCGATTCGCCGCCGTCTTCTCGTGGCTTTTGAAGCTGGCGATGCGCTGGCGCTGGATCACCATCGTACTGACGGTCGGCGTCTTCGCACTTTCGGTTGGCGGCATGGGGCTGGTGCAGCAGCAGTTCTTCCCGAATTCCGACAGAACAGAACTCGTGATCGACTGGAACCTGCCCCACAACAGTTCGATCGCCGAGACCAACAGGCAGATGGCCAAATTCGAAAAGGAGATGCTGGCCAATAACAAGGATATCGACCACTGGACGACCTATGTCGGCCAGGGCGCGCCGCGCTTCATCCTGTCCTTCGACGTGCAGACACCCGATGTCACCTTCGGACAGACCATCATCGTCACCAAGGGCCTCGACGTACGCGACAAGGTGCGGGCGGAGCTGCAGGACTATCTGACGAAGACCTTCCCCGGCACCGACGCCTTCGTGAAGCTTCTCGACATCGGCCCGCCGGTGGGCAAGCCGGTCCAGTATCGGATCAGCGGCCCCGACATTCAAAAGGTGCGCGACATTTCCCAGCAATTTGCAGGCGTTGTCGGTTCGCATCCACTGCTGTCGAACATGGTGTTGGACTGGAATGAGCCATCTCGCGTCGTGAAGGTCGATGTACTGCAGGACAAGGCGCGTCAGCTCGGCGTCTCCTCCGAGGACATCGCAACCGCCCTCAACGGCATTGTTGAAGGCTCGACAGCGACACAGATCCGCGACGACATCTATCTGGTCAATGTCATCGGGCGGGCCAAGGCCTCCGAGCGCGATTCCGTCCAGACACTTGAGAACCTGCAGCTCTCCACTTCCAACGGCAAGGTTGTGCCTCTCTCGGCCGTGGCGAATTTCCGCTACGAACTCGAGCAGCCGACGATTTGGCGTCGTGACCGGCAGCCCACCATCACGCTCAAGGCGGCCGTCATCGGCTCGACGCAGCCGGCCACGATCGTCGATCAGCTAAAGCCCAAGGTCGAGGAATTCCAGAAGAACCTTCCCGTCGGATACAAGGTGGAAGTCGGCGGTGCGGTCGAATCCAGCGCCGAGGCGCAAGGGCCGATTGCGGCGGTAGCTCCGCTGATGCTGTTTACGATGGCGACGATCCTGATGATCCAGTTGCAGAGCTTCAGCCGCCTCTTCCTGGTCTTCGCGGTCGCGCCGACGGCCCTGATCGGCGTGGTCGCGGCGCTCTTGCTGAGCAATGCGCCCATGGGCTTCGTCGCCATCCTCGGCATTCTGGCGCTGATCGGCATCCTGATCCGCAACTCCGTCATCCTGGTCGTGCAGATCGAGCATCTGCGCAGCGAGGGAATGGCGCCATGGCAGGCGGTCATAGAAGCAACTGAGCACCGCATGCGGCCGATCATGCTGACGGCGGCGGCAGCAACCCTCGCGCTGATCCCGATCTCGCGCGAGATCTTCTGGGGGCCGATGGCCTACGCCATGATGGGCGGCATCGTTATCGGGACGGCGCTCACTCTGCTGTTCCTGCCGGCGCTCTACGTGGCGTGGTTCAGGATCCCAAGGGATGAGGGTGCGCCGGGCGAAGCCACGGCAGAGGCGTGATGCAGTCTCCGATGGCCATCGCCCACGGCCACCGCGGCGGCCGCTGCAACACAGGCCGCGACGAATGGGTGGGATGGCGCAGGTGATGCCGTCTCACACCGGCGCGGGAACGGCATGGCGAATGATGACGTGGACAGAAGCGCACGCCGGAGAGCGTCTGGCCTTGAGGGATTGATGGAACGACCTCTCCGAGGCCTGCCGAAGACAGCACTGGCGATCATTGTCACCATTGGTTTGGCGATGCTTGCGGGCTGCGCCACGAGGCCATCGCCTGAAGTCTTGACGCCTGTTCATCTGAGCGAGCCGGCTCGTTCGGAAACGGCTCCGGATAAGGTGAGCGTGCTCGTCGCGACCAACAGAGCCCCCGATAGCGTGCGGGGTGGGTTCAGCAATGCATGGGCCGAGAAACTGACCTATGAGCAGTACGCGTTTTCGGTTCCTCCCGGCAGGAAGGATACCGCGATCACCTATCCCAAGGCGAAGCCGGATCCGCAACGGCAGTTTGCCGTCGTCGAGCGCAGGCAACTGCCTAGGGATGCTTTCGTGCAGCAGGCGCTCGCCTCCGTGCAACCCGACGGCACCATCGGCATCTTCGTCCACGGCTACAACTACAGTTACCAGGAGGCGCTTTACCGCACCGCCCAGATCGCCGCGGACGCGAAAATCCCCGGCGCTCCGATCCTGTTTTCATGGCCTTCGGCGGCGTCCGTCGCCGGATATGTTGCCGACCGCGATGCCGCGCTTTCCTCGCGAAGCGAACTCGATTCTCTCGTCACGTCGCTCTCGGCATCGGCCAAGGTGAAACGCATCATTCTGTTCGGACACAGCATGGGCGGGTTCCTGGTGATGGAAACGGTGCGAGAGCTCAAGCTGCAGCATCGCGACGCCGTCATCGGCAAGCTGGCGGTGGTGCTGGCCGCCCCAGACATCGATGTCGATGTCTTCCGGTCCCAGTTAAATGACATTGGTCCAATGCCTATCCCGATCTCCCTTCTGGTTTCCAAGGACGACCAGGCGCTCGTGGCTTCGAGCTTCATCGCCGGGGAGCGGCCGCGCGTCGGACGGCTCGATATCGACGATCCCGTCATCGAGGAGACCGCCTTGAAGGCGCGGCTTCGGGTCATCGACATCACGTCGATCAAGACCTCCGACGGATTGGGCCACGACCGCTACGCATCACTCGCCAAGTTCGGCGCGCAGCTTGCCTCCTTCGAGAGCGGCCGGCGATCGACCCCCGGCGATCTCGGCGCCTTAGTCTTCGATGCCGCCGGCGCCGCAGTCGCAAGCCCGTTTCGCCTGGCCGGACGTGTCGTTCGTTCGCAATAGCTCGGAGCCTTTTTACATCGCCGCCATCAACATTGTGTACAATGTGACTATTAAATTGTCAGATGCATAAATGAAGAGCAGACTTCCGTCCGTGGCCGAGTCGGCCTCAGGGGATATGGGAGGGCATTCATGAGCATACGAAATCCGTCTCCCTCGTTATATAACGAGGACCTTGCACCCGCGGAGGAGCGCAAGTGGGGTGCATTCAGCATTTTCAACGTCTGGACATCGGACGTTCATAGCCTGTGGGGCTATTATCTCGCGGCAAGCCTGTTTCTGCTCTGCGGCAGTTTCGTCAATTTCGTCATCGCCATCGGCATCGGATCTTTGGTCATCTTTGTTCTGATGAGCCTGGTCGGCAATGCCGGCGTGCGCACCGGCGTACCCTTTCCGGTTCTGGCCCGTGCCTCCTTTGGCACGTTCGGCGCCAATGTTCCAGCACTCGTGAGGGCGGTGGTCGCCTGCTTCTGGTACGGCGCACAGACCGCCGCCGCGTCCGGCGCGATCGTTGCCTTGCTGATCCGCAACGAGAGCCTGCTCGCCTTCCACCAGAACAGCCACGTGCTCGGCCATTCGACCCTCGAACTCATCTGCTACGTCATCGTCTGGGCGCTGCAGCTGCTCATCATCCAGCGGGGCATGGAAACTGTCCGCAAGTTCCAGGATTGGGCCGGTCCTGCCGTCTGGATCATGATGCTGATCCTGGCCGTCTATCTGGTCGTCAAGTCGGGCACCTTCTCATTCGGTTCCGAAATCCCGCGCGACGTGCTGATCGAAAAGACCAAGGATGCCGGCGTGCCGGGCGAGCCCGGTTCGATCGCCGCGCTTGCCGCGGTGGCCGCCACCTGGATCACCTATTTCGCGGCGCTTTACCTGAACTTCTGCGACTTCTCGCGTTACGCGACGAGCGAAAAGGCGTTGCGGAAGGGCAATCTTTGGGGCCTGCCGATCAACCTTTTGGCGTTCTGCCTTGTCGCAGGTGTCACGACCACGGCGGCCTTCACCGTCTATGGAGAGGTCCTGCTGCATCCGGAAATGATATCGGCGAAATTCGACAGCTGGTTCCTGGCGCTGCTTGCCGCGCTGACATTCGCCATCGCCACGCTCGGCATCAACGTCGTGGCGAACTTCGTCTCGCCGGCCTTCGATTTCGCCAATGTCTTCCCGCGCCAGATAAATTTCAAACGCGGCGGATACATTGCCGCGCTGATCGCGCTGGTGCTTTATCCGTTTGCTCCCTGGGAGACGGGTGCGGCGCATTTCGTCAACTTCATCGGGTCGACGATGGGGCCGATCTTCGGCATCATGATGGTGGACTACTATCTCATCCGGAAGAGCCAGCTGAACGTCGAGGCCCTTTATCACGAGAATGGCGAGTTCCGCTTCCAGAACGGCTGGCACGGCAACGCCTTCATCGCGTTTGCGGTCGGCGCGCTGTTCTCCTCGATCCTGCCGACCTTCACCAGCATCCTGCCGGATTGGTGGGGCACTTATGGCTGGTTCTTCGGCGTCGGAATCGGCGGGGCGATCTATTTCGTGTTGAGAATGGGCGCCCGGCGTAATCCGGCCTTCGCGGCATGATGAAACGAAAGCGCCCGGCATTGCCGGGCGCCTTCATCTCTGGTTTGTCCAAGCGGTCAGGGCAGGGGATCGGCCATCCGCACCCGTCCTAGCGGCGTGCGGCAATCGCATGGATGGCGGTGTGGGCTGAAGGCTGCGCCATCGTTCTCACTGTCGAGCGAAGGGCTGACGACTGGTTGGACGCCGCATCGTCGAGCCTGAACTGGGCGATAAGTTCGCGAAGTGTCTGGGCTTGCTGCGCGAGTGAATCGGATGCCGCCGTCGACTGTTGCACCATGGTCGCATTCTGTTGCGTGGTCTGGTCCATCCGGTTGACCGCAACATTGACTTCGCTCAGTCCGACGGACTGCTCTTTCGCAGAGGTGGCGATCGAGTCCATATGGTGATTGATCTGTGTGATGAAGCCGCCGATGGTCTTCAGGGCTTGGCCGGTGTCGCGCACCAACTTGACGCCGCTTTCAACTTCCTTCGAAGAGTTCTGGATCAGGCCCTTGATTTCCTTGGCGGCACTTGCCGAGCGCTGGGCGAGTTCGCGGACTTCCTGGGCGACGACGGCAAAGCCCTTGCCGGCCTCACCTGCACGTGCGGCTTCCACGCCGGCATTGAGCGCGAGAAGATTGGTCTGGAACGCGATTTCGTCAATGACGCTGATGATGTTGGAAATCTGCTGAGAAGAGGTCTCGATGCGCTCCATCGCTTCTTCGGCGTGGGAAACGACTTCCGCGGAGATGCCGGCGCTGCGATTTGCCTCGGTGGCCACCGTGCGCGTCTCCTCAGTCCGCTTGCTGGAGTTCGCAACGTTTGCGGTGATCTCTTCCAACGCGGCTGCCGTCTCTTCGAGCGAGGCCGCCTGCTGCTCCGTGCGCTTCGACAAATCGCTCGCACCGGAGGAGATTTCCCGCGTACCTTCGTCGATCGTCCCGATGCTGTCGGAGATCGCTCGGAGCGTCGCGCCAAGCTGGGTGACGGACTGGTTGAAGTCGTGGCGCAGCGCCTCGAAGTCGGGCGCGAAGGTCTCGTTGATCTGAAAGGCGAGGTCGCCTGCGGCCAGCCGCTTCAGTCCGGCGGCGAGACCCGAAGTGGCAATGCGCAACCGCTCCGAGGCGTCGGCTTCCGCTTGCTTCTGAGCTGCAACACGATCGGCCTCTGCCCTGTTGCGGTTTTCTTCGGCGTCGAGTGCCATCCGCTTATTCGTGATCGCGGCTTGACGGAAGATCTCGACGGCTCCAGCCATCGATCCGATTTCGTCAGCGCGGTGGGCAAACGGAATCTCCGCCTCGGTGTCGCCGTCGGCCAGCCGGCGCATCGCGGCGGTGATGCCGGTAATCGGATTGGCAATGCCGGTCAGCACGAAGGCGACGGCGCCGAGAACGAGCAACCCGGCCACGCTGATTGCGGCGAGCAGATAGAATTCTATGGAGTCGAAGGTTTCCCTGCTGAGGGCGGCAGCTTTGTTACTGCCGCTGACGTCCAATTCGACCAGGGCGGCCGCGGCTTCCTTGAGCTTGTCCGAATAGGAGCGCATCTCACCGCCCAGATATTTGCCGGCTTCTTCCGTCTTGTTGGCGCGGGAAAGGGCGAGCAGCTGCGAACTGCTGGCGATGTAGCCTCCAACGCTCTCCTTTATCGTCTTGATCAGGTCGCGCTCGTGGTCCGATGACGCCAGCGGAAGGTAGGCTTCCACCGATTTACCAACCGTAACCTCGGCGGCTTTGATGGCCTCTTCGCGTGTTTTCTTTTCAGCCTCGGACTGCGCGATGATGTGGTCACGGTAGGCGAGGCGCAAATTCGTCATAGCGAGATTGATCGATTGCGAAGCCTGGACGCTCGGCAGCCAATGGGTTGCGATTTCTTCGGTGGAGCCGTTCGTGTTTCGAAGACCATCGACCGCGAGATAGGCGACGAGACCGAAAAGAAGGGCTATACCGCTGAAAATCAACAGCAAGCTCGATTTAATGTTTGGACGACGCATTGTAAGTCCTCGATCGAACGGTCCGGCCTCATACCGGCTTGGCCAGGGACTTTTGTATCGGAAAAAATTTAACGATTTGCTCAATCTGTAAAATCCCGTTTACCACCCCTGCGGAAACCGACGTCGCTTTTGCGCAAAACACATCCCGATAGCGTTGGAAATGTTTATCGATCCGTCAAAGAGATGAGAGGAGCCATACACGGTGAAGCGCCTATTTTCTGTCCTTCTTGCACTGATCCTTCCGGTACAGACAGCCGTCGCGCAACCCGCCGATGAGGCAGGGGCGCGCAAAGCCCGGTCTATCGCCCAGCTTCAATCGGAAGGCGTGCCGACGATTGATCACCTGCCGACCGTCGAGCCCGAGAACGAGAGTACCCGCCGAAATACCAAGCAAGTCGTGGAGCGCACGATCGCGCTTGCGATCGTTGCCGTGAAAGGCGAGACCGGCGACCACGAAATGGTGCAGGCTCTCATCCGGCAGTTCGACGCAGCAAGTTTTTTCACTCCGAAAGAGCAGGTGTTCATGGACGATCCCGATCCCTCTGACCAGGACCGGGCAAACTTTGCCTGGCGTTACGAGGGCGTGCACGTGATGTTGTGGGCGCTCGGAATTTCACCTGAGCTCGAACGTCCTGACCATATTTGCGATGTGCCGTTCATCGCGAAAACACTTCGCGAATTGGGAACGGATGGTCTGATACGCCGTGCCAGGCTGCGCCCGCAGAAAGAGCTGCTCGACGCCGCAGACCTGATCTACCGCTATGACTGGGCGGCGGTGAACGCAAGACTGAAAGGCGAGGAGCCGCCCGCCAGGTTGGACAAGGGCGTGGTCTACGAATGGCACTACGCCCTCAACTGGCTGATCGGCTACATGGACCAGGACTGGGACGATATTTCCACGGATACGTGATGTCGGCCGCTCATTCTGCAATGATGGGGCCAAATAGATATCTCCCACCCAGCCCGCGCGCTGAGGCAGATGAATGTTTTACGAAATGGCATTATGATTGACGCAGCGCGTGATCGGCGTTGGCCGGACGTGCTGCATGTGCGCGGACGGGAGGATGACAGTTTGGAACGGTTGAGGGATCTGGACAGTGTTTCCGCGCGGCAAGCCAGCGGTTCGCCGTCACCGCGGCACGAACAACGGCCGGGTGTTGTGGCTGCCGCCGTTTACCAGCATGGGCAACGCATCCGCGACATCAAGATAGAGGAAGCCGGTGAATGGCGCGGGCAGGAAAACGCTGTCGTCTGGATCGGCCTGCACGAGCCGGACGAGGTGCTACTGCATCAGGTCCAGGCCGAGTTCAATCTCCACGCTTTGGCGATCGAGGACGCGGCGCAGCCCCACCAGCGCCCGAAGCTGGAGATTTATGGGGACGCAATGTTCATCGTCGCCCGCACCGCCCATATGAAGGATGACGAAATCATCTTTGGCGAAACGCATTTGTTCGTCGGCCGCGGTTACGTCGTCTCGGTTCGCCACGGGGATTCGTCCTCTTATCTGGCGGTACGGCAGCGATGCGAGGCGACGCCGGCAGCGCTGGCCCACGGCGAGAACTACATTCTCTATTCCATCCTCGATTTCATCGTCGACAATTACATGCCGGTCATCGAGGTCGTGCAGGAGGAGGTCGAAAAGCTCGAAGACCTTGTGTTGCGCGAACAGCTGGCCAAGGGCGACATCGAGCGGCTTTACCTCTTACGCCGCAAGCTTCTGCGACTGCGCAATGCCGTGGTACCGCTCGTCGACGTCTGCCGGCGATATGAGCATATCGATCTCCCCGGCATGGATCCGACGCTGCAATCGCTGTTTCGCGATGTGACCGATCACGTGCGCCGGGTTCAGGAAGATATCGATGCTCTGCGCGAGGTCCTGGCCTTTGCCTTCGAGGCCAGCGTGATGATCGGCCAGACGGAGCAGACCGCGATTGCGCGCAAGCTCGCTGCCTGGGCGGCGATCCTCGCCGTTCCCACGGCGATCGCCGGCATTTACGGGATGAATTTCAGCGACATGCCGGAACTGAAAACCCAGTACGGCTATTTCGTCGTGCTCGGCGTCATCGCCGTCCTGTGTCTCGGCCTATTCGGCTTTTTCCGCCGCAGGAAGTGGCTCTAGCTGTAGCAGCGCTTTCAAAAGTCGGTCTCGATGCTTCTGCACATAGCCGATATCGCTGAGATACAGCTGAGCATCTCCTGCAGCCACGTCCTCCACGAAGGTCTCGTCTCCGGCCGAGGCCCTTGCCTGCATGAAATTGACAAGCGCTTGGAGCCGCCTGCAGATCATCTCCGGGAGCTGTTGCCGTTCTTCTGCCGTTGTCTCATAGGCCGTGCAGAGAGTTCCGCTCGCCGCAGCTGTTCGTCGAGGCCTGAAATCACGCCGGGATGGGAGGCACCGGACAAGGGCGCCCAGCGGTAAACCGCATAGGCCAGATCCCACAGTCGCGGTGCGGGATGCGCGGTGTCGAAATCGATGATCCCGACAGCCTCACACTCTGCCGTGGTGACGTTGTAAGGCGCGTAATCGCCATGGCAGACGATTTCGCGCGGTTCCTGCGGCGGCAGCATCCATGTCTGGATCGCGTCATCCGTTGCCAGAAACCCTTGAGATGCCGAATGAAAATGCCGCAGAAGCCTGGCTGCGGACATCAGCATACGCTCCGATCCGATAGATCGGTCGCCCAAGTTTTCGCAGACGCGCCCGGCGACGTAGCCGACGATCTCCTGGTTTTCCCCTGAGATGCCGATGGGCTCCGGCGCCGCCAGAAAGCCTCGGCTCCTGAGATGGCGCAAAAACCGATGCACCGTCGGCGTCCATGCGCCTGATGGTCTGATGATGGTATTGCCATCGCGCCAGATCTGCCCGGTCCGTCCGCCGTCCAAAGGTTTCACCTCATCTCCTCCAGCCTATCGTTCCTTTATGCGGATTTCCGTTTTTCAATATGGGCCTGAACCGTGGCGCCAAGGTTGGTCTCATGGCAGTTCCGATAGAACGTCACGGTCTCCGCAGGCATCCCATGGGGGATGGCGATGAAGTCTTCAAGCCGGAAGCCGCTTGAACGGCTGAGCTGCCCGTCCGCCAGCTGGCTTTCGCTCAGCCCGTCGACACGTTCGGCCAGGGATTGGAAATAAGCAAGGTTCGCCTTCACCGTCGAAGGCGAAGATGTCTGTCCATGCGCGGGGATGACCAGCCTCGCATTGAGATCACGGATCCGCTCCAGCGATGAACGGATCAGGCGAAGGTCTTCGGCGCTTTTGCTCCAGACTTCGGGGATAGGATATTCCACCGCGTCGACGGCCAGGCAGATGCGAAGTTCGGGAATCCAAATGGCGATATGGTCGGGGGTGTGCCCGGGCGTATGGATGAGTTCGAGCGTCAGATCGCCGCCGTTGAGAACCATTGAGCCGGAGAAGGTGAGATCGGGGCCGATGAGTTCGACATTGTGAAACCGCGATTCCTGGCTGGCTTTATCCTGCAAAACCTGCCGCGCGGAGGGGTCACGCAAACGGTCGAGTGCCGCGGCATGCGCGATAATCGGTGCGCGGACGGCAACGGCACCATTTCCCCAGAAGTGATCCCAATCCATATGCGAATTGATAACGATCAGCGGGTGAGCCGCCTTTTCGTCAAGCAGGTCCAACGCCGTCCGGCATAGCTCAGGCGTTCCGAGCGTATCGATCAGGACGTTGAATCTCTCCGTCCTGACAAACATGGCATCGACTTCGTCCCCCGCCCGAACGATCACGATCCGATCGTCAAGTTCGGGATAGGTGCACAATTATACATCCACGTTTGGTTGCCTCTATTGCAATCGGAATGATCTCGTCGAGATGTTTGAATTGTTCGGGTGATGAAGCACCATAAGCGCTTCATGGCTGCTCGTCCCGCGGCGTGAAGGAGAGCCTCCTCCGGTTGTTTTCCGCAATGATCGCAGCTTTGATCTGATTGAAGAACGGCTCAGGGATGAATCCGTAATCCACGCGGCTGGGGTCATCCAGTCGTGGGCGCAGATCATAACCAGGCCAGATAAAGCGGTTCAGTTGAGTCAGTCGCAGCCAATGTCGCCCGCCATCTAGGCCAAGTGATTTTGCGATTGCAGCAGGTATCTCAAGCGATGCCGAGCCATCGGCCTGGTCGGGCTGCGAGTGCGTGATGGGTACGACAACGACCTGAATAGCCGTTGTGTCTTTTACCTTCGTTGCAAGAACGATCGCACAAGGCCTGTCCTTGGATGCTTCGTATTTTCCTTTATCGTAGTCCTCTTTCCAAAGAAACGAATATCTGATCACCAAGCCCGGTGCGGGTTCGGGAAACTTCACTTCGGGGCAACGCCGTATTGAGCGTTTTCAATGTCCGAAATCGTGTCCTCGTCCAACTCTCCGACGATGAGAACTTCACGCTCCCTACGCTTCAGGTTCTTATAGTGTTCAAGCTCGCTTGCAGAAAGATAGCCGCCGATGACCCGCCCATGGCTTGTGACTTCAATAATCTTTTCAATCAGCGCCTCGTCCTGATATCGTGCGAAGCCGCGAGCGAACGTGGTCGCCGGCACTCTCAATATCTGGGCCATTATCCCTTCTCCGATTATATGTGTAAAATACGTAAATTACACAATTTGTCAATGTTGCGTGTCGACCTGGCGCTCAATTCGATTTCTGCTGCACCGGCACGGCGACATCCCAATCGCTCATCACGGCGTTCGGCACGGCGGCTGCGCATATCACCGTCACGCTCGGTTTCGAGCGGTCGAGGCTCTTCGGCGTCCACTGGGTCCGGAGCGGGACCGCACATGGAGGAACCAGCACCTTGGCGTTGGGTTCAAGCACCTTCCACTGCTGTTGCCCTTTGGCGTTCTCCCGCTCGATGAAGTGTCTCGCCTCCTCACGGATTTCATGCAGGCCGTGTTTGTACTCTGTGGAGCGATCGGTCTCGATGCTCCAGGAGGTGAGGCACAGGGCGCAAGCCAACAGGCCTGCAGTGACGAGGATCGATCGAAGCATGGACGGGCTCTTAACAGCGAACTGACTCACCTTCGCTTACGACGCAAGACTACTCGGATGCGGCTGGGATTCTCAAGGTCTCTTCGTCTCGCGGCAGGGCTTTGATGCTCGGGCGAAAGCCCCCTCGATCTGGCGCCGATGCGACTGATGATTTCGTACAGCTGCGAATTGGCTGTGCCGGTGGAACAACAACCGCCGAAGGAAGTTTGCCTGAAAAGCAACTCGAGGCGGCGGCCGATGTCATTTTCTGCGAACGGGGGTGTGTTGAGCACCCCGCCCCGGATTTATTATGTCAATCCGCTCCTTCTCCAGGGCATCGATGCATGGCGCGAGATTTTCGACCATGCCGCGGATATCGGTTTCGATCATGTGCTGACGGCGCCTCTTTTCGATCGCGGCGGGGAAGGCAGCATCTTTATCTCCCAGGATTTCGATCGTCTCGATCCTGAACAGCAACTCGGAAGCGCGGTCGAGGATGGGGTGGCGCGCCTGGCGGAGGCTGGCCGCAAAAGCGGCGTTGCCTTAATGATGGACGTGGTGGTCGACGGCAGGGCGCGGGATCCTCACGCAGGCTTTCGCCCTGTCGATCCGAGGCGTTCGCCACTGGACCCGGCGGAACCGATGACGGCGATGGCGGCGGAACGGCAATCGCAGCTATTGGCGGAATGGACCGAACGGCTGCGGCGGCTGAGCGGTCTTGGTCTCTCCGGTTACCGGATGCTCGGGATTGATCGCGCCGCACCGGCCCTATTCAAATCGCTGATTTCGGCAGTGCGCGAAAAGACCGAGGCGCAATTCCTGGCCTGGACGCCCGGCACCGATTTTGCGGTGAGGGGCGGGATCAGGGGGGCAGGTTTCAACGGCTGTTTTTCGTCGATGGCCTGGTGGGATTTCGACGAGAGATGGTTCGTTGACGAGCATCGCGTGCAACAGCCGCTCGGATGGCAGGTCGCGTTTCCGGAGCCGCCCTTCGCGCGGCGCATCGCGCATGGAACCGAGAGCCGCGAGATCCTCGAACGGCGCGCCGTGAGAGCCTTGCGCCTTGCCGCTTCGCTCGGCGGCGGCCTGCTGGTTCCGATGGGTTTCGAATATGGCGCAGCCACGCCGCTCGATCCGACCCATGGCGATGGATCGGGTTTGCGCCGGCTGCGCCATGACCTGTCTTTCGACATCTCCTCCGAAATTCGCCTTGCCAATACCGAGATCGGCAAGAACGGCCATGTGCCAGCCCCATCGCTGCGCCTGATCCGCAACGCCAATGGACCGGTCTCGGCCCTTCTGCAATCCGAGGGGGAAGATCTGCGCAGCGCTGACAATGTGCGGTTCATCCTGCTGAACAGGGACCTTCGGCGAAGTGCGCCTGCGCCGGTGACCGCACTTCGCGAAGCAGCCTCCGGTTTTCTTCCCTCTGCAGCCGATGGCGCGGCTCTGCGTCTGCGGGCAGGGGAAACGCTGATTATCGAAGGCAAGGCGCCGGTGCCGATCACCTCCAGGCCCGCTATGGAGATCGCGCAGGCGACGGCATCGCCGCGGCTTGCTATCGAAAACATCATGCCGCGGGTCGATGACGGGCGTTTTCCAGTCAAACGGGTGGTCGGCGACATCGTCACCGTCGAGGCAGACATATTCGCCGACGGCCACGACCCGATCGCCGCCGTCCTGCTCTGGCGGCCGCTCGATGCCATGACGGACTGGAACGAGACGGAAATGCACCCGGTCGAAAACGATCGCTGGCGCGCCGAATTCCTGCTGGAGCGCATCGGGCGCTACGAGTTTGCAGTCGAGGCATGGAAGAATCCGTTTGCGATCTTCCGATACGAGCTGACCAAGAAGCACGACGCCAGGTTGGACCTGAAGCTGGAGCTTCAGGAGGGATTGACCCTCGTTCGCGCCGCCAAGGCAGAAGCGTCGGCGGCGCTCGGCGCCGATTTGCAGGCTCTGATCAACAGTCTCGAAAACGCTTCGGATGCCGAGCGCACGGCGATCCTGCTCGATCCCAAAACATCCGAGCTGATGAACAAAGCCGACAGGCGGCCGTTTCGACTGCGTTCGGCGGCAAGCGCCGTCGATGCAGAGCGCAAGGCGGCAGCCTTTGCCAGCTGGTACCAGATTTTTCCGCGCTCGCAGAGCGGCGATCCCAACCGGCACGGCACCTTCGACGACGTCATTCCACGATTGGCCGATATCCGCGACATGGGCTTCGACGTGCTCTACTTTCCGCCCATTCACCCAATCGGCTCGACCAACCGGAAGGGCCGCAACAACAGCCTGAAGGCAGCACCCGGCGATCCGGGTAGCCCTTATGCCATCGGCTCCGAGGATGGCGGCCACGATGCCATTCATCCCGAACTCGGGGATTTCGAGGATTTCGGCCGGCTGGTCGATGAGGCGGGCCGGCATGGGCTGGAGATCGCTCTCGATCTCGCGATCCAGGCCTCGCCCGATCATCCCTGGCTGAAGGAGCATCCCGGCTGGTTCGACTGGCGTCCCGACGGCACGATCAAATACGCCGAAAACCCGCCGAAGAAATATGAGGATATCGTCAACGTCGATTTCTACACGAAAGACGCGCTGCCCTCGCTCTGGGTGGAGCTGAGAGATATCGTCCAGCTTTGGGTGGACCAGGGCGTCAAGCTGTTTCGCGTCGATAATCCGCACACCAAGCCTTTTCCCTTCTGGGAGTGGCTGATTGGCGATATCAGGGCGCGGCATCCCGATGTCGTCTTCCTGTCGGAAGCCTTCACCAAGCCGAAGGTCATGTACCGGCTGGCAAAGATCGGTTTCTCCCAATCCTACACCTATTTCACCTGGCGCAACGCCAAATGGGAGCTCGAGCAATATATGCGGGAGCTGACGCAGACAGCGCCGAAGGAATTCTTCCGTCCGCATTTCTTCGTGAACACCCATGACATCAATCCGGACTTTCTGCAGAACGCACCGCGCCCGGCGTTCCTGATCCGCGCAGCACTGGCCGCCACGCTTTCGGGATTATGGGGCGTCTATAATGGTTTCGAACTTTGCGAAGGGCGTCCCGATGCCAAACGCAAGGAATACGCCGACAGCGAGAAATACGAGATTCGCGCCTGGGACTACGACCGGCCGGGCAATATCGTCGCCGAAATCAGGATGCTCAACCGTATCCGGAACGAAAATACCGCCTTGCATTCGCATCTCGGGCTGACGCTGCTGACCGCCTGGAATGACAATATTCTGTTCTTCGAAAAGGCAAGCAGGGCCCGCGACAATGTCCTGCTGATCGCCATCAGCCTTGATCCCCACAATTTCCAGCAAAGCGACGTCGAGCTGCCGCTCTGGCACTGGTCGCTCGGCGATGACGGCGCGCTGGATGCCGAGGATCTGGTCGGCGGACATCGCTTCAAATGGACCGGCAAACGGCAGAGCGTCAGCCTGAACCCTGCGATCCTGCCCTTTGCGATCTGGCGCGTACGAGCAGCGGAGGCATGAATGGACACGATGAACCCCGATGGCGCTGAGCAGCCCCTCTGGTACAAGGATGCAATCATCTATCAGCTGCATATCAAGTCGTTCTACGACGCCAATGGAGATGGCGTCGGCGATTTTGCCGGCCTGCACGCCAAGCTCGACCATATCGCAGCACTTGGCGTCAATGCTATCTGGCTCCTGCCTTTCTTTCCATCGCCGCGCCGCGACGACGGTTACGACATCGCCGATTACGGCAGTGTCAGCCCCGACTACGGGACGGTGGAGGACTTCCGCGCTTTCGTCGACGCCGCCCATGAGCGCAATATCCGCGTCATCATCGAGCTCGTCATCAACCACACCTCCGATCAGCATCCCTGGTTCCAGCGCGCCCGTCAGGCGCCTGCGGGATCGCCGGAACGCGACTTCTACGTCTGGTCTGATAGCGATCAGAAATTCCCGGAAACGCGCATCATTTTCATCGATACGGAAAAGTCCAACTGGACATGGGATGCGGTGGCCGGCGCCTATTACTGGCACCGCTTTTACTCCCACCAGCCTGACCTCAACTTTGACAGTCCCCTGGTCATGGAGGAACTGCTGAAGGTGATGCGATTCTGGCTGGAAACCGGCATTGACGGTTTCCGGCTCGACGCAATCCCCTACCTCGTCGAGCGCGAGGGCACGATCAACGAAAACCTGCCGGAGACCCATGCGATTCTCAAACGAATCCGCGCAGCCCTCGATGCCACCCATCCCGGCGTGATGTTGTTGGCCGAGGCGAATCAGTGGCCCGAGGACACGCGCGAATATTTTGGCGAGGGTGACGAGTGCCACATGGCCTTCCACTTCCCGCTGATGCCACGCATGTATATGGCGATCGCCAAGGAGGACCGGTTTCCGATCACCGATATTCTGCGGCAGACGCCGGAGATCCCGGAGAATTGCCAATGGGCGATCTTCCTTCGCAATCACGACGAACTGACACTCGAAATGGTGACCGACGCCGAGCGCGACTATCTCTGGGAAACCTATGCATCCGACAAACGCGCCCGCATCAATCTCGGCATCAGGCGGCGCCTGGCGCCGCTGATGGAGCGGGACCGCCGGCGCATCGAGTTGATGAACGCGCTGCTGCTTTCTATGCCGGGAACGCCTGTCATCTATTACGGCGACGAGATCGGCATGGGTGACAATATCTATCTCGGCGACCGGGATGGGGTGAGGACGCCGATGCAATGGTCGCCGGACCGCAATGGCGGCTTCTCCCGAGTAGACCCGGCGCGCCTCGTCCTGCCGCCGGTCGCCGACCCGCTCTACGGTTTCGAGGCCGTCAACGTCGAGGCGCAGAGCACGGACGCGCATTCGCTGCTCAACTGGACGCGAAAGATGCTGGCGTTGCGCGGCAGGCATCCGGCCTTCGGGCGCGGTTCGCTGCGTTTCCTCTCGCCCGAGAACCGTAAGATCCTCGCCTATCTCAGGGAATATGACGGCGAGACCCTGATGTGCGTCACAAACCTCTCGCGGCTGCCTCAAGCGGTCGAACTCGACCTCTCGGCCTTCGAGGGGCGCGTGCCGATCGAACTGACCGGCATGTCGCCCTTTCCACCGATCGGACAACTGACCTATCTCCTGACGTTGCCGCCCTACGGCTTCTTCTGGTTTCAGCTTGAGGCCGATGCCGACCCGCCGGCATGGCGCACCGCTCCGCCCGAACAGTTGCCCGATCTCGTGACGATGGTCCTTCGCCGCGGCCTGCTCGACCTCGTCGACGAGCCGAGGCTCGGACGCGTGCTCAGCGCCGAAATTCTGCCCGCTTATCTCTCCAGGCGGCGGTGGTTCGGCGCAAAGGACCAGCCGCTTCGGGCGGCCCGGCTTATCTCGGCGACGCCGATCCCCTATGCCGATGGGATCGTTCTCGGCGAACTGGAGGTGGAGCTCCCGGATCACAACGAATCCTATCAGTTACCGCTGGCGGTTGCCTGGGATGATGCGCAACCCTCCGCCTTGACCCAGCAGCTTGCGCTCGGGCGGGTTCGGCAGGGCAGGCGGGTCGGCTTCCTGACGGACGGGTTTGCAGTCGAGCCGATGGCGCGCGGCATCCTTCGCGGGCTGGCCGACCGCTCGCGCATCACCGGACGCACCGGCACCCTTGAGTTTCTCGGCACCGAGCGGCTCGACCGTCTGAATGTGACCGACCAGATGCCGGTTCATTGGCTCTCGGCCGAACAGTCCAACAGTTCGCTGATCGTCGGTGACGTCGCCATGATCAAGCTGATCCGGCACATTTTCCCGGGTGTCCATCCGGAGGTCGAGATGACACGGTTTCTGACCTGCGCGGGTTACGATCACACCGCTCCGCTGCTCGGCGAGGTCGCACACACCGATTCCAGCGGGCGCCGCTCCACCTTGGTCATTGTCCAGGGCGCGATCCGCAACCAGGGCGACGCCTGGAACTGGATGTTGAATAATCTTCGTCGCGGCGCCGACGAGCTCGTGCTGAACGACCCTGCGGTCGAGCCCGGCGACGATGTCTTTCGGCCGTTGATCAGCTTCGTCGCCATGGTCGGCATGAGACTCGGGGAATTGCATGTCGTCCTCTCCGGAGAAAACGCGGACGAGGCTTTCAGCCCTGTCGTTGCCGGTGACGATGAGGTTGAGGCGATCAGGAAGGCGGTGGCGGGCGAAGTCGCCTATGCCATGTCGAAGCTGGCGGAACGTGAGGAGAACGTCCATCCCGCGGTCGATCTGCTCGCCCGCCCGCTTCTGGAGCGCCGTTCTGAACTCGTCGAACTTGGCGCCAGCCTTGCGGAGAGCGTCCGCGGCACGCTGATGACGCGCACGCATGGTGACTTCCATCTCGGCCAGATCCTGGTCAGCGAGGGCGATGCCGTCATCATCGACTTCGAAGGCGAGCCCGCCAAAAATCTCGCCGAGCGCCGGGCGAAGACGGTTCCGCTGCGTGACGTCGCCGGGCTTCTGAGGTCGCTCAGCTATCTCGTCGCCACCGCCCAGCTCGACAATGACGCGGTCACCGAACACGAAAACGAGGTGCGCCGTGGCGCCATCGCCCGTTTCGGGCGCCATGCCGAGGCGGCTTTTCTCGATGCCTATTGGCAGGCGGTCTCCGCATCGAAGGTGCTCGCCATGCCGACGGAACAACGACGGAGGGTGCTCGATGCCTTTCTTCTCGAAAAGGCCGCCTATGAAATCGCCTATGAAGCCCGCATCAGGCCGAAGTGGCTGCCGATCCCGCTTGCCGGCCTTACCGAAATCGTATCGCGCTTGGCGGGGATCAAGGCATGAATGTTGAGCGCTCGGAACTTCTCGCAGGCATCGGGCACGATGCGCTCTGGGCCTTGATCGAGGGCCGTCACGGCGATCCGTTCTCGATCCTTGGTCCGCATGAAAGCGGCGGCATGACGATCGTGCGCGTCTATTTGCCGGGCGCCGAAGGCGTCGATCTCATCGAAGCGGCGAGCGGCAGGGTGATTGCCCCTTTCAGCATCGCTCACCCCTCCGGCCTGTTTGCGGCGGCAACAGGTTCGCGGACATCCTACCGCTTGCGGATCACATGGCCGGATGGCGAGCAGGTCACCGAGGACCCTTATAGCTTCGGGCTTCTGCTCGGAGAGCTCGATCTCCACCTGATATCCGAGGGCACCCATTACAGCCTGAGCCGGACGCTCGGCGCGGTTGCGATGTCGGTCGACGGTGTTGCCGGCGTTCGTTTCGCTGTCTGGGCTCCGAATGCGCGCCGCGTCTCGGTCGTCGGTGACTTCAATGCGTGGGATGGCCGGCGAAACCCGATGCGGTTGAGACAATCGGCGGGCGTCTGGGAGCTGTTCGTTCCCCGGCTGGCTCCCGGCGAGAGATATAAATTCGAGATCGTCGATGCACAGGGAACCTGCCTGCCGCAGAAGGCTGATCCGGTGGCGAGAGCCAGCGAGGCCGCTCCGTCCACCGCATCCATCGTCGCGTCGTCGACCCCGTTTCGATGGAGCGATGATGGCTGGATGAAGGGCCGGTCCCGGCAGGCTAGACTGGAGGGCGCGATGTCCGTCTACGAGGTCCATGCCGGCTCCTGGCTGCGCGACCAGAAGGACGGCAACAGATATCTCGACTGGGTCGAGCTCAGCCAGCGGCTCGTTCCCTATGCAAGGGACATGGGATTTACCCATATCGAGCTCTTGCCGATCATGGAGCATCCATTCGGCGGGTCCTGGGGCTATCAGCCGCTCGGACTGTTCGCCCCGACCGGCCGATATGGGACGCCCGAGGATTTCGCCTATTTCGTCGACCGCTGCCACGGCGCGGGGCTGGGTGTCATTCTCGACTGGGTGCCGGCGCATTTTCCGACCGATGTCTGGGGCTTGGCCCGTTTCGACGGCAGCGCGCTCTACGAGCACGAGGATCCGCGTGAGGGCTTTCACCGTGACTGGAACACGCTGATCTACAATCTCGGCCGCAACGAAGTAAAAGGCTTTTTGATCGCCAGCGCGCTCGAGTGGCTCGAGCGTTACCACGTCGACGGCTTGCGGGTCGATGCCGTCGCCTCGATGCTCTACCGCGACTACAGCCGCAATGAGGGCGAATGGCTACCAAATCAATATGGCGGCCGCGAGAACCTGGAGGCGGTGGAGTTCTTCAAGCACCTGAACAGCATCATTCACGAGCGTTGCCCGCATGCGATGACGATTGCCGAGGAATCGACGGCTTGGCCTGGCGTCACGAAGCCGCCGGAAGAGGGCGGGCTGGGCTTCGATATCAAATGGAACATGGGCTGGATGCACGACAGCCTGAGTTATATCGAGAAGGATCCGGTCCACCGGAGCTATCACCACGGCACGATGACCTTCGGCTTGATCTATGCGTATTCCGAGCGCTTCATGCTGCCGATTTCCCATGACGAGGTCGTCTACGGAAAAGGCTCACTGCTGACGAAGATGCCGGGCGACGAATGGCAGAAATTTGCCAATCTTCGCAGCTATCTCGCTTTCATGTGGGGACATCCCGGCAAGAAGCTATTGTTCATGGGGAGCGAAATCGCCCAGCCGGGCGAGTGGAACCATGATGCCTCGGTAAGCTGGGATATGCTCGACCGGCCGCAGCATGTCGGCGTTCAGCGGCTGGTCAAAGATCTGAATGGTCTCTACGGGGACGAGCCGGCATTGCAATTCGGCGATTTTCATCCCGATGGCTTCGAATGGGCGGCTGCCGACGATGCCGTCAATTCCGTTCTCGGCATGCTGCGCTATGCCAAGGACCGCACTTCAACGGTCCTTGTCGTGTCGAATTTCACGCCGGTGCCGCGTTACGGCTACAGGATCGGCGTGCCGCAGGACGGCGTGTGGGTCGAGCGCATCACGACGGATGCACGCGAATATGGCGGCTCCGGCCTCGTCAACGGCGCAGTGTCGAGCGAACCGATACCCGCGCATGGCAGGCCCGTCTCCCTGTCGCTGACACTGCCGCCGCTGGCGACGGTTTTTCTCAGAGGGCAGTGATCGTGTAAAGGCGACAGGCCCTTGCGGTCATTCGGCGTGCGGAGCCGGATGGATAAAAGGCCAAGGGCTTGTCTCGGATCCCTTTTCCACGGGAACCTCGATGAGAACAGGCTCCTCGAGGGAAAGCGCTTTCTCGATCGTGTCTTTCAATTCACCCGGGCTTGCCACCTTGAATGCTCGAATACCAAAGCTCTTGGCAAGTGCCACAAAGTCTGGATTGGTGAGGTCCGAGCCAAGGTAGCGGCCTTGATACGCCTGCTTCTGGTCGCGCAGAACGTTGCCATAGGCCGAATTGTTGAAGACAATGGCGACGACGTTGATCTTGTGCTGAACGGCGGTGGCCAGTTCCTGAACGCCGAACATGAAACCGCCATCGCCGGAAATGGAAACAACCGCTTTGTCGGGATTAGCGACCTTCACGCCCAAGGCCGTGTTGAAGCCAAAACCCAGATTGTCCTGATAGCCGCATGTCACGTATTGGCGTGCGCCGTAGACCGGAAAGGCAAAACGGGCGGTAAAGCCCATCTGGCTGACCTCCTCGACCAAGAAGCCATCTCTTGGAAGAGCCTGGCGAATGGCATCGAGATAGGCAAGCTGCGGCTGCACTTCCGAGAAACGAGATCTGGCGTCCTTGTTGAGGTCGGCGAATTCGCCCGTGCGATCCTCGCGGCGGAAACCTGCCAATGCATCGATCAGCGCCTGCGTTCCGGCCTTGGCATCTGCGACAATGCCGACACCAGGCTTGAGGCGGACCATTTCGGTCGGATCGATGTCGATGCGGATGATCTTGAGATCCTTGGGAAGCCACTTCCAGCGCATGAACTGCAATTCGAGCCGGCTGCCGATGCCGATCAGAACGTCAGTCTTCTTCCAGTATTCATAGGCGGCGACGAAGTTCAGATAGTTCGGATGATCGTCGGGTACGATGCCCTTGCCGGAACGATGGGAGGTGACGGGCGACTGCAGCAGTTTCGCAAGAGCCGCGATATCGGCCCCGGCATCCACCGCACCGCCGCCGACCATGATCATCGGATTCTCAGCACCCGATATCAGCGCCGCTGCAGCAGTGATCTGATCGGCGTTGACGGCCGGATGAGGCGCTCTCGTGCCCAAGGGAAGATCGACTTCGGGACCGGATTGGCCAAACACATCCCATGGGGCTTCGACCGCTCCCGGACCCTGGCGGCCGGACAGCATTTTGCCGACGACCTCGGCCATGACGGGACCGGCCTCGGACGGATGATTGATCCGCTCCGCCGTCTTGGTAATGCCGCGCATCGTCGCCAGTTGATCCGGCAGTTCGTGCAACTGTCCTCTGCCTTGGCCGATAAGGTGGGACGTGATGTTGCCGGTTATGCAAAGCACCGGCGCGTTGGCGCCGTAAGCCGTGCAGAGCGCTGCGCCGGAATTGAGGACGCCAGGACCGGGGACGACGGTATAGGCGCCGATCAGGCCAGTGGATTTGGCATAGCCGTAGGCCATATATCCGGCGCCCTGTTCGTGGCGGGTATGAATGAACCGAACCTTGTCACGGGCGCCGTAGAGGGCGTCGTTGAAATCATACATGTGCGCGCCTGGGATGCCGAATACCGTATCGACCCCATGGGCGACGAGAGAACGGGTCAGCGCCTGGCCGGTCGTTTCTTTCTTGCTCATTTCAAACAACCTTCAGCGCGGAGTGCGGTGACGATGGGGCCGGCATCGGCCGGCTGCATGCCCGCGAGGTTCATACGTCCGGAATCGGCCATGTAGATGCCGTGTTTGGCGCGGAGCGCCCCGGCCGTTTCTTTGGACATGGAGAGATTGGAGAACAGACCGCGTTGCCGTCTGATAAAGGCCAGATCGGGGGCTACAGCGGCGAGCGAGGCGCGGTTGCCATTGACACGCTGGCACATCTCTTCGAGCTCGGTGCGCCACATTGCCGACATTTCGGAACTCTCGAGAATGGTCCTGACGATCGCGGCGCCATGATCGGGCGGCATGGACCAGTTCACACGGGCAAGTGCTGCCATGTTGCTTTCGGCCTTGCCGATATCGTCGACATTCCGGGTCATGGCATAGAGCGCGCCGACACGCTCGCGATAGAGACCGAAATTCTTGTCGCAGGAATAGGCGATCAACGCCTCGTCGACGGCGTCGAGGATCATGCGTGTCGGCGCGGCGTCCTGTTCGAGGCCGTCGCCAAGCCCCTGATAGGCAAGGTCGATGAACGGCACCAGTCTGTGCGCAACGAGGAGCTCGGCAATCTCTCGCCATTGCTCCATGGTGAAATCGATGCCGGTCGGATTGTGGCAGCAACCGTGGAGCAGCACGACATCGCCTTCCCCCGCGGAAGACAAAGCGTCGATGACGCTTTCGAATTTCACTTGCTGTAACGTCAGATCGACGAAGGCATATTCCTTTACGGCCAGGCCTGCCGAGCGGAAGATCGGCGCATGGTTCGGCCAGCTCGGTGTCCCCAGCAGCACCTTCGCCGATGGATTTGCCGTCTGGATGAGTTCGGCGCCGAGACGTAGCGCGCCGCTTCCACCCGGTGTCTGAATGCCGACAAGGCGGTGATCGAACTTCGGTGATTTGCCGAAAACAATCGGCTGCAGCAGCCGTACGAATTGCAGATCGCCTTCCGGGCCGAGATATTTCTTGCTGTCCTGGCTTTCGAGTAGAAACTGCTCCGCCGCCTTCACGGCACGCATCACAGGCGTTCGACCCATGGCATCGCGATAAACGCCGACGCCGAGGTCGATCTTTCCTGTGCGCTCGTCGGCCTGGAAAGCCTTGATCAGGGCAAGCAGGCTGTCGGCTGGCCGGTTATTTAGTTTCTCAAACACAAGTCCACCTCCGTTTTATTCCTATGGCTGGAGATTAACTGAACTGGCGTGGCGATTTTATGCGATTATCTGCCTAATTCGGCGAGTTGATGCAGACATTCTGCGCATTCGAATATACTATGCAGAAATTCTCCTTCTTTCGGGTGAGCCATGCTAGACCAGTTCGATATCAAATTGCTCGCCGCCCTCCAGCAAAACAGTGAGGTGACGCAAGGTGAGTTGTCGCAGAAGGTCAATCTGTCCGCGACCCAATGCGCACGCCGTTTGGAAAGACTGCGCAATGAGCAGTACATTCAGACCGTCGTGGCCATTCTCAATCCGGCAAAACTGGGTTTTGCTGTGGTGGCTCATACGCTCGTCAGCCTGCGCGCACATACAGAAGGCGGAAACGAGCGGCTTCATCGTTTCATCGAGACCGCGCCGGAAATTCTGGAATGTTATTCGCAGACGGGAGATGCCGATTTTCTAATGAAGGTCATGACGCGCGACCTCGACCATCTCAGCCAGTTTCTCGAAAGAATGATCCGGGTCACCGACAATCTGGCGTCGGTCAAATCGAGCATCGTGCTCAAGACACTGAAAAAGACGACCGCTTTGCCGCTGCAGATCGTGACGTGAGAGCGGCCGCTCTCACTTGAGATAGTGAATGTGCGGTCGCGAGTGATGAGGCGAAGCTTCGATGCGAGCCTCGACGGAAAAAACGTCTCGCAACAGGTTCTCGCTTAGCACATCCTCAGGCGCGCCCGAGGCGACGATCCTGCCCTGCTGCATGATAACAAGCTCATCGCAGAACATGGCGGCATGGTTGAGATCGTGCAGGGCGACGATGCTGGTGATCGGGAGGCCGGAGACAAGCCGCATTAGTCCGATCTGGTGCTGGATGTCGAGATGATTTGTGGGTTCGTCGAGGATCAGCTCCTGCGGCGACTGGGCGAGCGCCCTGGCGATATGGGTGCGCTGCTTTTCGCCGCCCGACAGGTTCTGCCAGCGCTCGTCGCGCTTCTCCGCCATGCCGGCACGCGCAAGCGCCGCTTCGACCGCCTCTTCGTCGGCCCTCGTCCATCCCGAGAACATCGACCGGTGCGGGAAGCGGCCGAGCTTGACGACGTCGACGACCTTGAGATTGGCGTTCGTCGTCCCATGCTGCTCGACGAAGGCGATGCGCCTTGCGATCGAGCGGCGGCTGATCGCGCCGATATCGCTCCGGTCGAGCGTGACGCGGCCGGAGTGCGGCCGCATCAGGCCGGCGAGAAGCCGCAGCAGCGAGGTCTTGCCCGAGCCGTTCGGGCCGAGCAGGCCGAGCATCCGGCCGGGCTGCGCCTCCAGGGAAACACCATCGAGAATGGTCTTCCTGCCAATTTTCCAGGTGAGGTTGTCGGCCTTGATGCTCATGACGCGCGCTGGAACCGGTAGAGGATGATCGAGAAGAAGGGGACGCCGACGAGCGCCGTGACGACGCCGATCGGCAGGATCTGGTTTGGGATGAGGGCGCGCGCGGCAATGTCGGCAAACACCATGAAAATCGCGCCTGAAATAGCGCAGGCCGGCAGCAGGCGGATATGCAGCGGCCCGACAACGAAGCGGGCGACATGCGGCACGACGAGGCCGACGAAGCCGATCGATCCGACCATGCTGACGATGGTGGCCGTCATCATTGCCGTCAGCGCGAAGAGCACCATGCGGGCGCGGCCGACGTTGACGCCGAGCGAGGAGGCCGCCTCGTCGCCGAAGGCGAAGGCGTCGAGCACGCGGGCATAAAACAGACAGGCGGCGAGGCCGAAGCCGACGACGATCGAGACCAGCGCGAATTCCGGCCAGCGCACACCGCTGAAGCTGCCGAGCAGCCAGAACATGACGTCGCGGGCCTGCTGCGCATTGGCCGAGGTCGTGACGATATAGGAGGTCGAGGCGTTGAAGAGCTGTGATGCGGCCACACCGGCAAGGATGGTGCGGTCCGCACCGCCGCGAGTGCCGTTCGACAGCAGCGCCACGAAGAAGAAGGCAGCGAAGGCGCCGGCAAAGGCGCCTGCCGAAAGGGATACAGCGCCTGCGCCGACGCCCAAGATGACGACCGCGACGGCGCCGGTAGACGCGCCGGCGGAGATGCCGAGTACATAGGGTTCGGCAAGCGGGTTGCGCAGCAGCGCCTGCATGATGGCGCCCGACAGCGCCAGTCCCGCGCCGCAGAAGGCGGCGACCAGCGCACGGCTCAGGCGATAATCCCAGATGACGGTCTCATGGATGCGGTTCAGTTCGACGGCGGTCCAGCCGAGCCGGTTGGTGACGGCCGAAAACGTAGTCGCAAGCGGGATCGGCAAATCGCCGATCCCGACGCTGACGCCGATGGCGACAGCGATGAGGCAAAGGGAAGCCAGGAGCAGTGAGGCAAACGCTCCCAGTTGCCGGAAGAGACGGCCTGCGTCGGTCACTTCAGGAGACCGAGGGCCTTCAGCTGCTCGGCAACCTGCTCGGCGCCGTAGATCGTGCGAATGGTCGGGTTCATCGCCTGGCCATCCATCACGACGAGCGCCTTGTTCTTGACGGCCGGGATCTGGTTGACGGCCGGATCGGTGTTCAGGAAGTTGATCTTGGCCTCCGGCTTATCGAGTTCCCAGCGGTTGCGGTCGAGGCTGGCGACGACGATGACATCGGGATTGGAGGCGATGATGCCTTCCCAACCGATTGTCGGCCATTCCGCTTCCGCTGCGATCGCGTTGTGGCCGCCGAGCAGGTTGGCGATGAAGCCGGAAGCACCGTTCTTGCCGCCGACATAGGCGTCGGCCGACGGGCTGGCGCTGGAGAACCAGAAGACGTAGGAAAGGTTCTGGCCGCCCTTGGCAACGCTCCCGCGAAGCTTCGCCTCACGCGCCTTGAAGTCGGCGATCAGCGCCTGGCCACGGTCGGTGACGTTAAAGATCTGCGAAAGTTCGTCGATCTCCTTGTAGAGGAGATCCATGTTCCACAACTCGCCGCGGCTGCCATACTGGTCCTTGACGTCCTTGGTGCTGAGGCAGGTGCTGGGCGAGAGATAGGTTGAAACACCGACCTTGTCGAAATCCTCGCGCTTGGCGATCTTGCTGTTCGGACCGACCAGGCTCGGCAATGCCACCGCCACGAAGTCGGGATTTTCGGCGAGCATCGATTCGAAGGTCGGCATCTCGACGGTGAGAAGCTTCACCTTGGCATTGGCTTCGGCGAGTTGCGGCAGCACCTTGCTCGGCCAGAAGGCGGTGCCGACCATCTTGTCCTGAAGGCCGAGCAGCAGCAGGATTTCCGCGCTATTCTGGCCAAGGCCGATCGCCCGCTCGGGCGCCTTTTTGAAGGTCACCTCAGCGCCGCAGTTTTCGAGGGTCAGCGGGTAGGTCGTCGAACCGGCCAATGATGGGGTTGCGGCAGTGCCGATCAGAGCGGAGAGGCCGCAGGCGGCCAGAAGCGATTTGAGGCTGGTCACGTAGAGATCCCGGTGCGTGAATGTGTTCGGCCGCGGTATAGCCATAGGACACTTCGAGAAACAAGACCAAAATTATCAACTTATCGTAAAAATTGACAGCGCTGGATATTGTTGCCGAGCCGACCCAGCCCCAAGCTCAGGTGCTATCCATTTTCGAGAAACTCCCGGATCGCCTGCGAGAGGGCCTGCGGGTTCTCCTCGGCCACGTGATGGCCGCTGTCGATGCCGAACCCGCGCACGTGCGTCGCCCAGTTTCGCCAGATGGCGACAGGATCGCCGTAGATCTGTTCCATATCGTCGCGCAGCGACCACAGGCACAGCATCGGGCAGATAAGTCTCCGGCCGGCATCGCGGTCCTCGCGGTCATGAAGGTGATCGACGCTTAGCCCGGCGCGGTAATCCTCGACCATGCCGTGGATGACAGCAGGATCGTGGATGAGGTCGACCAGCTCGTCATAGGCCTGCCTTCCCATCAGTTCAGGCGAGAGCTTGTCGTACCACGCCCGCGGATCGGCCAAGATTGCGCGTTCCGGCTTTTCCGGCTGCGCGAAGAAGAACCAGTGATACCAGTCCCTGGCAAATTTCCAGTCGGTGCGTTCGAGATGCTCGATGACGGGGATGCCGTCGGCGATGACGAGCCTTTGTACGCGGTCGGGATGATCCATTGCCATGCGGAAGGCCGTCAGGCTTCCGCGGTCGTGGCCGACCACGGCGAAGTATTCGTGCCCCAGTCGCCGCATCAGCTCGACGAGGGCTTCAGCCTTGGCGCGCTTCGAAGAATTGCTGCTGTCGGAGGCATCGGCAGGCCGGTAGGATCGGCCGAAACCGGGAAGATCGGGGCAGACGACCGCGTAACCGGACGACAGCAGATCTGCCACTTTTCCCCAGGTCATATGCGTCCTGGGATGGCCGTGGAGCAGAAGAAGGGCTGGACCCGATCCGCCGCGACGGACGCGAAGGGAACCCGGCCCGACGTCGACGTTATCGAGAGAAAAACCCTCGAACATGGTCAGCCGAGCTTTCCCACAAGCTTGGCGTAGTCTGAAAATGTCGCCTCTTCGCCTTTCCTGCCAGCCTCGCCGGCAAGCTGCAGCACACGGATCGGAAACAGGATCGCCGCCCTGTTGGCCCCGGAGAGCTCGTGATCGTCATCCTGCTCGATTGCCTTTTGAGCTTTCGAGAGCGCGGCGGCGATTTCCTCGCGCGTGAGCAGTTCCTTGTCGACGATCGCGTCGCATATCGAGGCCATCGCCATGAGAAGGCCTTTGAGCTGCAGATTAGCGGTATTCATGAGAACTCCCAGGTGAAAACAGGATTTCAGTCCGGCTCTACAGGCCGGATTGTGTCGACCGAGACAGTACCGTCGAGGATACCGCGCTTTATATCATATCTATCCCTATCGATCTCGATGACGGTGTAGAGCTTGTCGTCGCGGAAGGCGCTGGCATTGACCGTGGTGACGTCCTCGGCGGGAGCTGCATCCACTTCCATGAAGTCGAGCTCGCGCGCCGCTGCCACGATCCTGGCGTCGCCCGGCGTCCTGGCGGCCACGACGACCACGCCGTGGCCGGGGGCATTGTCCCATCTCGGGTCGTCAGGGGCCGCGATTGGTTCCAGCCGGTAGATGTTGAGAATTTCGCCGCCCGTTTCGGGCGAGGCTTCCGCAGCCGCATCCTGCATTTGCGCCTGGCTTTCGACCGACCTTCCGAAGGTGGTCGGGCTGGTCGCGTTGTTGATCTCTTCGTTGCCTGTCCTTGAGACGTTCGACATGTCGCTCTCCATTGTCAGGACGGAAACGACGGCTGGCGCGCAACTGTTCCCGGCTGCTCGAAAAACCGCAAATCGCTCCGACAGGGTTTCACGCGGGCGCTTGGGATTTATGCAGCTACCAAGTTCATTTTGCATCAGAAATGATGATAAGCTGTATGCGGGATCGCCCCATACCATTTTCTGCGCCGAGCACTAAATTACCAATCGTCGAAGAGGGGGATTTTCGTGAGCAACCAAACCAGTGAACGCGCGCGCGATAGCGTTGCGGCAGAAAGCCTCAACGGCCACGACCACAAAACCATGGCATTCGACGATGCCAGCGCGCTTTTGGAAGTCCTTGTTGCTGTCAGGCGCGGCGATTTTTCCGTGCGGATGCGGTCGGATCTGACCGGGGTTACCGGCAAGATCGCCGATGCCCTCAACGACATCATTGCCGGCAATCAACGCATGGCCCAGCAGCTCGAGCATGTCGGCCAGGTCGTCGGCCGGGATGGGCGGACGAGCACCCGGGTACGCTTCGGCCTGTCGGATGGTTCCTGGTCTGAGATGGAAGGATCGATCAACGGCCTGATCGACGATCTCTTGTGGCCGACGACAGCCGTCACTCGAACGATCACCGCGGTCGCCAAGGGAGATCTCCTGCAGACGGTGCCGCTCGATGTCGATGGCCGGGCGCTCAAAGGCGAGTTCCTGCGCTCTGCCGATATCGTCAATACGATGATCAAGCAGCTGAGCGTCTTCACCTCCGAGGTGACGCGCGTTGCCCGCGAGGTCGGCACGGACGGAAAACTCGGCGGGCAGGCGCAGGTGCCTGAAGTGACCGGCGTCTGGAAGGACTTGACCGAAAGTGTGAACTCGATGGCGTCGAACCTGACGGCGCAGGTGCGCAACATCGCTGAAGTGACGATCGCGGTCGCAAATGGCGACCTCTCCAAAAAGATCACCGTCGACGTGCGCGGCGAAATCCTGCAGCTCAAGGAAGCCATCAACACCATGGTCGACCAACTGCGCTCCTTCGCCTCGGAAGTGACGCGTGTGGCCCGCGAAGTCGGCACTGAGGGCAAGCTCGGCGGCCAGGCGTTGGTGCCGGGCGTCGCCGGTACCTGGAAGGACCTGACCGACAGCGTCAACGCCATGTGCGGCAATCTGACGGCCCAGGTTCGCAACATTGCGCAGGTGACGACGGCGGTGGCGCGCGGCGACCTGTCGCGCAAGATCACCGTCGATGTTTCGGGCGAAATCCTGGAACTGAAGGAAACCATCAACACCATGGTCGACCAGCTCAACGGCTTTGCCGGCGAGGTGACGCGCGTGGCGCGTGAAGTCGGCACCGAGGGCCGGCTCGGCGGCCAGGCGCAGGTGCCGGGTGTCGCCGGCACCTGGAAGGACCTCACCGACAACGTCAATTCGATGGCCTCCAACCTCACCGCGCAGGTGCGCAACATCGCCGAGGTTTCCACGGCCATCGCCAATGGCGACCTGTCGAAGAAGATCACCGTGACGGTGTCGGGGGAAATCCTCGAGCTGAAGGAAACCATCAATACGATGGTCGATCAGCTGAACGCCTTTGCCTCGGAAGTCACCCGCGTCGCCCGCGAAGTCGGCACAGAGGGCCGGCTCGGCGGTCAGGCCAATGTGCGCGGCGTCGCCGGCACCTGGAAGGATCTTACCGAAAACGTCAACTCGATGGGCGGCAACCTGACGGCGCAGGTCCGCAACATCGCCGAGGTTTCCACGGCCATTGCCAATGGCGACCTGTCGAAGAAGATCACCGTCGACGTGAAGGGCGAAATCCTGGAGTTGAAGGAAACCATCAATACGATGGTCGATCAGCTGAACGCCTTTGCTTCGGAAGTGACCCGCGTCGCCCGCGAAGTCGGCACGGAAGGCCGCCTCGGCGGTCAGGCCAATGTGCGCGGCGTCGCCGGCACCTGGAAGGATCTGACCGACAGCGTCAATTCCATGGCCTCCAACCTGACGGGGCAGGTGCGCAACATCGCCGAGGTCGCGACCGCCGTCGCCCAGGGAGACCTGTCGAAGAAGATCACCGTCACCGTCTCGGGCGAAATCCTCGAGCTGAAGGAAACCATCAACACGATGGTCGATCAGCTGAACGGCTTTGCCGGCGAGGTGACACGTGTTGCGCGCGAAGTCGGCACCGAAGGCCGGCTCGGCGGCCAGGCGAATGTGCTCGGCGTTGCCGGCACCTGGAAGGACCTGACGGACAGCGTCAATTCCATGGCCGGCAACCTGACGGCGCAGGTGCGCAACATCGCCGAAGTCTCCACGGCGATCGCCAATGGCGACCTGTCGAAGAAGATTACTGTGTCGGTCTCGGGCGAAATCCTCGAGCTCAAAGAAACGCTGAACACCATGGTGGACCAGCTGAACCGCTTCGCCTCGGAAGTCACGCGCGTCGCGCGCGAGGTCGGCACCGAAGGCAAGCTCGGCGGCCAGGCGCAGGTGCCGGGTGTCGCCGGCACCTGGAAGGACTTGACCGAGAACGTCAATTCCATGGCCTCCAACCTGACCGGCCAGGTTCGCAACATCGCTGAAGTCACCACCGCCGTGGCGCGCGGCGACCTGTCGCGCAAAATCACCGTCGACGTGAAGGGTGAAATTCTCGAGCTGAAAAACACCATCAATACCATGGTGGACCAGCTCAACGCCTTCGCCGGTGAAGTGACGCGTGTTGCCCGCGAGGTCGGCACCGAAGGCAAGCTTGGCGGTCAGGCGCAGGTCTCCGGCGTCGCCGGCACCTGGAAGGATTTGACCGACAGCGTCAACTCCATGGCCGGCAATCTGACGGCGCAGGTGCGCAACATCGCGGAGGTGGCGACCGCGATCGCCAATGGCGACCTGTCGCGCAAGATCACTGTCGACGTGCGCGGCGAAATCCTGCTGCTCAAGGACACCTTGAATACCATGGTCGATCAGCTTCGCTCTTTTGCCGGCGAAGTGACACGTGTCGCCCGCGAAGTCGGCACCGACGGCCGGCTCGGCGGCCAGGCCGTGGTTCCCGGCGTCGCCGGCACCTGGAAGGACCTGACCGACAACGTCAACCTGCTCGCCGCCAACCTGACGACCCAGGTTCGAAACATTGCCGAGGTGACGACGGCGGTGGCGCGAGGCGACCTGTCGCGCAAGATCACCGTCGACGTGAAGGGTGAAATCCTCGAACTGAAGAACACCATCAACACCATGGTGGACCAGCTCAACGCCTTCGCCGGTGAAGTGACGCGCGTTGCCCGCGAGGTCGGCACCGAAGGCAAGCTCGGCGGCCAGGCGCAGGTGCCGGGTGTTGCCGGCACCTGGAAGGACCTGACCGATACTGTCAACGTCATGGCCGCCAACCTGACCGAGCAGGTCCGCGGCATCGTCAAGGTGGTGACGGCGGTGGCGAACGGCGACCTCAAGCAGAACCTTACCGTCGCCTCCAAGGGCGAGGTGGCGGCGCTCGCCGAAACCATCAACAACATGACCAACACGCTGGCGACCTTCGCTGATCAGGTGACGACGGTGGCGCGCGAGGTCGGCGTCGAGGGCCGCCTCGGCGGCCAGGCGAATGTGCCCGGCACCGCCGGCACCTGGAAGGACCTGACCGGTAACGTCAATCTGCTTGCCGCCAACCTGACGACGCAGGTGCGCGCCATCGCCGAGGTGGCGACCGCCGTCACCAAGGGCGACCTGACGCGCTCGATCCAGGTCGACGCGCGCGGCGAAGTGGCCGAGCTCAAGGACAACATCAACACGATGATCGACAACCTGCGGCTGACCACCGAGCGCAACACCGAACAGGACTGGCTGAAGACCAACCTGGCCCGCTTCACCAATATGCTGCAGGGCCAGCGCGACCTGACGCTGGTCGGCAAGATGATGCTCTCTGAGCTGGCGCCGCTCGTTGGCGCGCATCAGGGGGTGATCTACCAGGTCGACGCCGATGAGGAGCAGCCGTTCCTGTCGCTGTTGTCGGTCTATGCGCAAGGGGTCGAGGCGGCACATCCGCTGCGGCTCGATTTCGGCCAGGGACTTGTCGGCCAGTGCGCCAGCGACGCCCGCCGCATCCTCGTCACCGACCTTCCCGACAATGTCATTCCGATTAGTTCGGGCGTGTTCACGACGCTGCCGCGAAGCGCGATCGTGCTGCCGGTGCATTTCGAGGGGCAGGTGAAAGCGGTGATCGAGCTTGCTTCCGCCGGCGAATTCACCGAGCTGCAGCTGTCCTTCCTCGACCAGCTGACGACGTCGATCGGTATCGTCCTCAATTCGATCGAAGCGACCATGCAGACCGAAGGTCTGCTCAAGCAGTCGCAGAAACTCGCCGCCGAGCTGCAGACGCAGCAGCGCGAGCTGCAGCAGACCAACGAGCAGCTCGGGCAGAAGGCGCAGCAGCTCGAAGAACGCAACGTCGAGGTCGAGGCGAAGAACCAGGAGATCGAGCAGGCCCGGCGCGCCCTGGAGGAAAAGGCCACCGAATTGGCGCTGACATCGAAGTACAAATCCGAATTCCTCGCCAACATGTCGCACGAGTTGCGTACGCCTTTGAATTCGATCCTCATCCTCGGCCAGCAGCTCGGCGAAAATCCCGACGGCAACCTGTCGGGCAAACAGGTCGAGTTTGCCAAGACGATCCATGGCGCGGGAACCGACCTCCTGAACCTGATCAGCGATATCCTCGATCTGTCGAAGATCGAATCCGGAACGGTTTCAGTCGATGCCGAGGAGATCTTCGTCAGCAACCTGCTCGAGGTGATGGCCCGGCCCTTCCGGCACGAGGCCGAAAACCGGAACCTGTCGTTCGCGGTCGAGATCGGCGATGTCGCGAAGAGCATCATCACGGATTCCAAACGATTGCAGCAGATTCTCAAGAACCTGCTGTCGAACGCCTTCAAATTCACCGCGCAGGGCGGCGTGACGCTTCGCGTCGCCTTGGCAACGAGCGGCTGGTCGCCGGATCATCCGTCGCTGAAACATGCGCCTTCGGTGCTCGCCTTCGAAGTCGTCGACACCGGCATCGGTATCCCGCCTGAGAAACAACGCATCATTTTCGAGGCGTTTCAGCAGGCGGATGCCTCGACGAGCCGCAAGTATGGCGGCACCGGCCTAGGTCTCGCGATCAGCCGCGAACTGGCAAATCTCCTGGGCGGTGAGATCCAGCTGCGCAGCACGCCGGGGGTCGGCAGCACCTTCGTCCTTTATCTGCCGCTCACCTATGTCGGTGCCGGCGCGATTTCGCCGAAACCCGTTCCCTCGGCAAATGTCGTGGAATTCGCCGAGGCGGCGGCAAGCCGCCGGGCCGAAAAGACCATCGAACATGTGGAAGACGATCGCCACCAGATCGCGGCCGGCGACTCGGTGCTGCTTATCGTCGAGGACGATGCGCACTACGCCCGTGTCCTTGTCGATCTTGCCCGCGATAACGGATTCAAGGTACTGGTGGCGATGCGCGGCAGCGATGCGCTTGTTCTCGCGCAGGACTACCGGCCGGCTGCGATCTCGCTCGACATCTTCCTGCCCGATATGCTCGGCTGGACGGTGCTCAGCCAGCTCAAGCAGAACCCGCAGACGCGGCATATCCCGGTGCAAATCATCAGCCTCGACGAGGATCGCCAGCACGGGCTGACTCGCGGCGCCTTCGCGTTCATGAGCAAGCCGACGACACCTGAGGGCCTAGGCAAGGCGCTGTCGCGCTTGAAGGCCTATGCGCAACCGCGCCGCAAGCATCTGCTGCTCGTCGAAGACAACGAGGCCGAGCGGTTGAGCGTCACAGCGCTTCTCGGACATGACGACATCGACATCACAAGCGTTGGCTCCGGATCGGAAGCGCTGGCCGCCCTCAGGCAGGATCCGCCCGATTGCGTGGTGCTCGACCTTTCGCTGCCTGACATGTCCGGCTTCGAAGTCCTGGAGAGAATACGCGACGACGCCGACATCGGCGAAGTACCGGTTGTGGTGTTCACCGGCCGGGAGCTTTCTCCCGAGGAAGATGCGACGCTGCACAGCATGGCCCGAAGCGTCGTCGTCAAGGGCGTCGAGTCTCCGGAGCGTCTGCTCGATGAGACGGCTCTGTTCCTGCACCGGGTCGTCGCCGACCTGCCGGCGGCAAAACAGGCAACGCTGCAGGAATTGCACAGTTCGGACGAGGATCTCGTCGGCGAGACCGTGCTGCTCGTCGACGACGATGCCCGCAACATCTTTGCGCTCAGCAGCGTGCTGGAGCGCCGGGGAATGAGGGTTCTGACGGCGACGACCGGCAGCGAAGCCATCGACGTCATCAACAACGAACCTTCTGTGGCGATCGTGCTGATGGACATCATGATGCCCGGAATGGACGGCTATGAGACGATGCAGGTCATCCGTTCGGAGCCGAGGTTCCGGCGGCTGCCGATCCTGGCGCTGACGGCCAAGGCCATGAAGGGTGACCGCGAGAAATGCCTGGAAGCCGGCGCATCCGATTACCTGGCGAAGCCGGTCAATACCGAACAGCTTCTGTCGGCGCTTCGCATGTGGCTGCATCGCTGAGGACCCGGCCATGAACCCCGTCAACATCCTTCTCGTCGACGATCAGCCTGCGAAACTCCTGAGCTATGAGGTCATTCTCGAGGAGCTAGAGGAAAACCTTATCAAGGCGCAGTCCGCTCGCGAAGCTTTCGAGCATCTGTTGCGCACCGAAATCGCGGTGATCCTCGTCGATGTCTGCATGCCGGAACAGGACGGTTTCGAGCTCGTCGGCATGATCCGGCAACACCCGCGTTATCAGAACACGCCGATCATCTTCGTTTCCGCGGTGATGCTGGCCGAACCCGACCGGCTGCGCGGCTATGCGGTCGGCGCCGTCGACTATGTCTCCGTGCCGATCGTACCAGAGGTGCTGAGGGCCAAGGTCAGGGTCTTTGCCGATCTCTACAGGAAGACGCGGGAGCTCGAACGCCTGAACGCCGATCTGGAGGCTCGCGTTCACCAGCGAACCGCCGAACTCGAGGCCTCGGCCGCCCAGTTGCGTCAGCTCAACGAGGAGCTCGAGCAGCGGATCGATCAAAGGACGCGCGAGCGCGAAGAGGCGCTCGCGCAGCTGTTCGAGGCGCAGAAGCTCGACACGATCGGCCATCTGACTGGCGGCGTGGCTCACGATTTCAATAATCTTCTGATGGCCGTGCTCGGCAGTCTCAACCTTTTGAAGAAGCGGCTCCCGGTGGATGAACGCAGCGAACGTCTGCTGACCAATGCGATCCAGGCGGCCGAGCGCGGCACGGCGCTGACCCAGCGCCTGCTTGCCTTCGCCCGCCGCCAGGAGCTCAAGCCGCAGGCGGTCGATTTCCTCCGACTGTTCGAAAACGTCGAGGATCTTCTCGCCAAGGCGGTGGGGCCGCGTATCGAAATCCGCAAGCGCATTCCGGCCGATCTGGCGCCGCTTCTGGTGGATAGCAACCAGCTGGAACTGGCGCTGCTCAACCTGTTCGTCAATGCCCGCGACGCGCTGGAAAGCGGCGGCGCCGTGACGGTTGCGGCCACTCACGCCGATGAGCCCCGCCCGGCCGGTCTGGTGGGCGGCAATTACATCAGAATATCGGTGTCGGACGATGGAGAAGGCATGGACGAGGCAACGGTCTCACGTGCCGCCGAGCCGTTTTTTACCACCAAAGGGGTCGGCAAGGGCACCGGCCTCGGCCTTTCGATGGTTCATGGCCTGGCGGCGCAATCGGGCGGCTCGATCCAGATATCGAGCGCGAGGGGCAAGGGCACGACAGTATCCCTGTGGCTGCCCGTCGCTGAGACCTTCGTCAGGACGCAGCCCGTCGTCGAGGCCGCGGCGACGGAGCCTCCGAAACCGGTGTCGAGATCGCTCGCCATCCTCGTCGTCGACGACGATGCTCTTGTCCGGACGGGAACCGTGGCGATGCTGGAGGATCTCGGACACTTGCCGCGCGAGGCCTCTTCCGCCTCGCAGGCCTTGGAATTCCTGGCCGACGGACGGGATTGCGATCTCGTCATCACCGATCATGCCATGCCCGGCATGACGGGCGCCGAGCTCGCGCGCCATCTTCGTTCGGCCTTCCCAGGCCTGCCCATCATCCTTGCCTCTGGCTATGCCGAGTTTTCCGAAGACCACGGCCTCGGCCGCATGCTCAGGATGACGAAGCCTTTCACCCAGGAGCAGCTTCAGGCGGCCATGGATAAGGCACTCTCAGGCAAAGTCGCGGCGGCGTGACGGTTGAAACGTCTTGCAATCATGGGTCGGCGGACAGTTGTAGTTGTCGCTTTTATCAAAAACTGATAATATCGCCTCAACGAAAAGGTATCGCTATGCCCTCCAGCTACAATATTGGCCCTCGCTATGAAGGGCTTGTCCGTGAGCTTGTCGAAAGCGGACGCTATGCCAGCGCCAGCGAGGTCGTGCGCGATAGCCTGCGGCTGTTGGAGCAGCGTGAGGAAATGCGCGCGCTTGAGCTGGAAATGCTCAAGCGGGAGTATGCTGAGGGTAAAGCCAGCGGCGAACCCGAAGAGGTTGATCCCGCGCGCTTCCTGCAAGAGTTGAAAGCAGAACGCGCAGCCCGTGGCTAAATATAAGTTATCTCCACGTGCGCAGCGTCAGATGGGAGATATCTGGCGCAATATCGCCGTTCACAACGAACCGGCAGCGGACAGACTCCTGCAAAAGCTTTTCGATAAGTTCGAGCTGGTTGCCACCCATCCCGAAATGGGGCCTGCTCGACCGGATATTAGCCCTGCTGCCCGTTTGGTCATCGAGGGGCGCTACATCGCCATCTATGAGCCCACGATTTATGGCGCTGAAATTGTCGTGATTGTCCACGGGATGCGCGAGCCATCGACCTGGTTCGACTGAGGCGGCCTCTTCTGAGCCAGTGAATATGTTATCCGTGACGGCGGCCGCTTGCGCATGCTCCACGTGCGAACGAAACTTTTTGCGCCCGCAAAAGTTACCCAAATCCATCCTCACTTCACCGAAGGTTTTCCGTTGACCAATATGACGTTCGGCCCGGCATTCACTGAAGACGGTATTTTGTTTCGGCTCTGGGCTCCTCTGCATGAAAGCGTGTCGTTGAAAATCGAAGGTGCCGATCCGCAGCCGATGCAGCTGGGGGAGGGTGGCTGGCATCGGTGCATGATTCCTATTGCCCGTCCCGGCACGCGCTATCGCTTCCTCCTGCCGGACGGCCTTGAAATTCCCGATCCCGCCTCGCGGTTCCAGCCGCGGGATGTGCATGGTCCGAGCGAAGTGGTCGATCTTTCCTCCTATGGCTGGAAGACGAGCGACTGGACCGGCCGGCCCTGGGAGGAGATGGTCGTCTACGAGATGCATATCGGCTGCTTCACATCGGAGGGCAGTTTCACGGCGGCGATCGAGCGGCTCGATCATCTGCAGACGCTGGGTATTACGGCGTTGCAGATCATGCCGGTCAGTGAATTCCCTGGCCGTTACAGCTGGGGTTATGACGGCGTTCTGCCCTATGCTCCTGACAGCAGCTATGGCAGGCCGGAGGATTTCATGGCGCTGGTGGATGCAGCGCATCAGCGCGGCATCTCGGTGTTCCTCGATGTGGTCTACAACCACTTCGGGCCCGACGGAAATTATATCCCCTCCTATGCGCCGCTCTTTACCGATCACCACAAGACGCCCTGGGGCCACGGCATCAACTATGACGGCGACGGATCGCAGATGATCCGCGAATTCATCATTGAGAATGCCATCTACTGGATCACCGAATTCAGGCTAGACGGCTTCCGCTTCGATGCCGTTCACGCGATCAAGGACGATAGCGACGAGCATCTGCTTCACGAGCTTGCGCGCCGCGTCAGGGCTGCGGCCGGCGACCGGTTTGTTCATCTGATTGTCGAAAACGAGGAAAATGACAGCGATCTGCTGAAGCGTGACGAAGAAGGCGAAGCGAAGCTATTCACCGCCCAATGGAACGACGACCTCCACCATGTGCTGCATATCACCGCCACCAGTGAAACCTTCGGCTATTATGCCGATTATGCCGGCGACGCCGGCAAACTCGGCCGGGCGCTGGCGGAAGGTTTCGTATTCCAGGGTGAACATATGCCTTATCGGGGGGCAAGCCGTGGCAGGCCGAGCGGCCACCTGCCGCCGACCGCTTTCATCTCCTTCATCCAGAACCATGATCAGATCGGCAACCGGGCGCTGGGTGACCGGGTTCTGGCGTCGAGCCCGGCCGATGCCGGCAAGGCCGTCACATCAATCTACCTGCTCGCGCCTCAGATACCGATGCTGTTCATGGGCGAGGAGTGGGGCGCCAGAGAGCCTTTTCCCTTTTTCTGCGATTTCGACGAAGATCTGAACGAGAAGGTCAGGAAAGGCCGTCGCGAGGAGCTTTCTCGTCTGCCGGGTTTCGACGCCGACGACCTCCTCGACCCGACGGCGCCATCGACCTTTGCTGCGGCCAAACTGGATTGGTCGAAACGCACTTCCTCTGATTTGCTTGACTATTACAGGACACTTCTCGACCTCCGGCACCGGCGGATCGTGCCTTTGCTGAAGGGGGCCGCCGCCGGAGGCGCGGTCTACCGCGCGGCGGGAAATACGATCGCGGTGGATTGGACCCTTGCGGAGGGCCGACGTCTTCATTTGCGCGCCAACCTTGGCAACGAAGCGGCGGCGGCGCTCCCCTCGCAGCAGGGCGCCGAGACCATATTCCGGCTCGGTGGGAACGATGGCGGGGCTCTGGCGCCCTGGACGGTGATCTGGAGCATCAGCGAGGCGTGACGGACGGAGGAAAGGGTCGAATGATGAAATCGGCTGAACTCGACAAGCTCGCCCGCCTCCACGGCATCAGCCCGACAAGGCCTAGCCCCGAGAACCGGGAGGTGGCGGTTTCCGCCGCGACCAAGCGCAAAATACTCTCGGCGCTCAATATCGAGTTGACGGCGACGGCGGATCCGCTGACTGGCTCGCAGGGGCGGCAAGGCAAGCCGGGCGGCCGGAAGATCCCGGTATCATTTCTGCCGGACTTCCTTTCCGGCACAAAAGTCTGGGGCGTGAGCCTGCAGCTTTACGAGCTCCGGTCGGCACGCAACTGGGGCATAGGAGACTTCAAGGATCTGGCTGATATGGCCGATCTGGCGGGATCGCTGGGGGCGGATTTCATCGGCCTCAACCCGCTGCACGCACCGTTCCTCGCCGATCCCAACCGTTGCAGCCCCTATGAACCCTCAAGCCGCCAGCATCTCAACCCGCTCTATATCGCGGTCGACGAGGTGCCGGGTTTTGCCGGCTGTCCCGAACTCGAAGGGGAATTGGAGCGCCTTCGCCAATCGGATCTCGTCGACTACATCGGCGTCGCGCGAACCAAGCTCGCCGCCCTGCGCGATCTCTGGCCGGCGTGGCGACAAGGCCACGCTGGTGACGAGGACTATAACCCGGCCGATTTCGACGCCTTTGTCGCGCAAGGAGGCGACAGCCTGCGGCTACATGCGCTCTTCGAATGCCTCTCCGCTTCCATGGTCGAGCACGGGGCGGGCGCCGGTTGGCAACGGTGGCCAGCCGAGTTCCGGCGCTTCGACAGTGCCGCTGTCGGCGAATTCGAACGCGAGCACGCAGATGGCGTTCGCTTCCATATGTGGCTGCAATGGCTTGCCCATTGCCAGCTGATGCAGGCGGCGGATCGGGCGCGCAAGGCCTGCCTCAGGATAGGGCTTTATCTCGATCTTGCCGTCGGAGAGGCGGTCGACGGTTCGGCAACGTGGAGCGGGCCTGACATCTACGTCTCCAAGGCCACGATCGGCAGCCCTCCCGATCCATTCGCCATAGAGGGGCAGGACTGGCACCTTGCCGGATACCTGCCTTCCAAAATTGCCGGAGGCGGGATGTCGCCTTACCGGCGCATGGTGAGTACCGCCATGCGCTATGCGGGCGCCATTCGCATCGACCACGCCCCGGCGGTTCGCCGCCTCTTCCTGGTGCCATTAGGGGACAGGCCGGACAGCGGCGCCTATGTCCGCTATCCCGAGGACCGGCTGCTGCAGATCCTTGCGGAGGCTTCGGCCGAACATCGATGCCTGGTCATCGGAGAATCCCTGGGAATGATTCCAAAAGGACTGCAGGAGGATTTGGCGGCTGCCGGAATTCTCTCCTATCGGATCCTTTCCTACGAACAGGACGAGAATGGCTTCCAGCCGGCCGATGCCTATCCCGTCCTCGCGCTCGCCTGCATTTCGACGCATGACCACCAGACGCTTGCCGGCTGGTGGCGTGGCGCCGACATTCAGGATCGCTGTGAACACGGTATCGTACCGCCCGATCTCACCGAAGAACATTTCAAACACCGCAAGCGCGAGCGGAGGCACCTGAAAGCGGCATTCAAGGCCGCCGGCCTCGACGTGCCGCCCCAGCTTATGGCGGCGCGGGCAAGCCAAGAGACGCTGCAGGATCTGACCGTCAGCGCCTACCGTTTCATTGCTCGGACCCCATCGCTCCTGACCGCCGTGCGGCTTGCCGATCTCACCGACGAGAAAAGACCGACCAATATTCCAGGCACCAGCCATAGCTATCCGAACTGGAAGCCGAAGCTCTCGGTTCTGCTGGAGGATCTGCTGTCGGTCCCGCTGCTCAAGCGCGTGACGGCGGCAATGCGGGAGGAGAGGCCGCGTGGATGATCGATATCGAAGCAGCCACCAGCTTCCGTCGTACGAACGGAAATCGAGCGGGGAAGGAACGAATACGCAGCCGGCGAATTTTCTACAAATAAGGACAGCGAATGTTGAGATGAGGCCATCCGCTGTCACCGCTTTAAATGCGGCGCGACCAATATGATGGAAACAAGATCATGACGACTGCATTCATCCTTATCGCATTGGCTCTGATCGTCATCTATGCCGGCCCCACGTTGCTGTTCTTCTGCGTCGGTTATGCCGATTATGTCCTGGAGCGGAGAAGGCATATGATCGCGCTCAAGCACGCCGTGAGGCGCCGCAGCGACGAGCTTTAGGGCAATCGCAGGAATCGCCGATCCGTGGCTTTCCCGGAGGGAGCCAGAGGCAGGTCGGAACCCGCCCCCGGCTGAGCGGCCAGCTTAATCGTTCGCGGTGACCTTGACGCCAAGCACCGAAGGAATGGTGTTTGGCGCACCCATGGCCGCGCCGATGATCATCGGAAACGGAACGGGTTTTTCCGGTGCGGCGCTGATCGTCAGGTTTTTCGGCCCGTCGAGATAGGCGTTGACGGCAACCGACACCTGGTTCTGCAATTCCGGCAGGTTGAGCTGCGCCATCATCATCGGCACAAGACCTTTCAGCGATTGCGTCAGTTGGTCGCCCGTGACCCCCTGCTGCGCGCCGGCATAGTCGAGCGCCTTCTTGGTGATCGAGGCATCGTCGAAACGGATCGAGGCGCTGTTGAACGTCAGTTGCTGCATCAGCCCCAACATCGCAAGGCCGGCGGCCTGGTTGGCCTCTTCCTTGTTCGGATTGGCCTCGGCCGTCTTCACCGCCTCCTGCAACGACTTGACGAAGGCGAGTGTATAGCCGGAGAAGTCGACGGCGATATTCAGCCGGCCGATGTTTTTGAAGTCGAAAGCGTATTCGTCGACGGCAATCTTGCCGCTTTCGACTTCCCAGCTGCCCTTCATCGTCACCGCGCCGTCGAGCGTGGCCAGCCCGAGTTTCTCGATTGCCTCCTTCGCGCTTGCATCCTCGACCTGCGACAGGTCGGCTTTCAGGCCGGCGACATTGGCGTCATAGGTAAATCCGCCATCCTGGCGCTCGAGGTTCGACTCGATGCCTTCGATGGCAAACACGTCCTTGCCCTTGATGTTGACGGCGATCGGCCCGGTGCTGACGGTCTCATAGAGGAGGATGTCGTTCAGCGTGTCGCCGGTAGCATTGGCCGGAATCGTCAAGCCAGCAATCTCGATGTCCTTTGCGGAAAACCGTCCTTCTTCCTGGCTCATGTCGATATCCGGGAAAGAGACTGATTTAGCGTGGTAGCCGCCGCCTTCGGTTTCCTCGACCCCCTCGAAGGTGAGCTCGCCGATCTTCAGAGTTTCGCCGGGCAGGTTCGCGTATCCCACCTGGACGCCTGTCGCCGTGACCGTATCGCCATCGACATCAGCCTTTTCGAACGTGATGACCGTGCCGCCGGCACTGGTGGCGGCATTGAGCTTCTTCATCATATCAGCGCCGTCAAGCGCGAAGGAGGGGCCGGCCAGGGCCAGGAAGGCGGTGCTTGCCATCATCAGGCGGTGATTGCGCGTAAGCTTCATGGAGATATCCTTATGGAAGGTAGCTACTGAGATTGCGAAATTCCCGGACATATCCTTGCCGCTCTCAGGCGTGAGAGGCGGCTGGAAAGTCACGGTTGCTGGGCGGCTAATTTGGGGGTGAGGAGATCAGGCTCTTTCGGAACCGTCGGATTAAAGAGACGTGGCCAACCTTCCAACGGGGATGGATGACAGCATTTTCTCTATCATGGGTAGTTTTACGGCTCATCATCCCAGATAAAGTGTATTCCTTCGATTCTTTCAAGCCCACGAATCCGTATACCAGCGAAATCAATCGCCGGAATTTTTGTGCGGTTTTCAACGCCCTACGTGCATCACGTCAATTCGCCTGGCTTCGAGCTTCAACTAATATATTTGTATTTTAGTATGGACGGTGACTAATGGATCGCGATAAGACCACGCTATAGACAGATAGCGGATGCAGAACGCTGGTCGGCGCGCAGCCGTATCGAGTGGCCGATATGGCGTGGCCTGCATTGGTTCATTCAGGAGAAGCGTGATGCAGCCCGGTCGCACAGGCCTCGCCGTCTGCATGATGGTGGCCGCAGCCTTTTTGAACAGTCTCGACGCGATCATCGTGCGCTTGCTGGCCGGCGACGTGCATCCATTGATGATCGGCTTTTTCCGGTCGTTTTTCGGACTTCTTGCCGTCTCGCCGTGGATCGTGTCCAGGGTCAGCCTGAAAGCCTCACCCTATCGTGTTCTGCATGTCGTACGGGCGGGTCTGAAGCTTGCCTCACTGGTTGCCTTGTTCATCGCATTTGCGCATGCGCCACTCGCCGATGCCACGGCGATCAATTTCACCATGCCGATGTTTCTCGTTCTCGGTGCGTGGCTTGTGCTCAAGGAACGTGTCGGCGTCGCCAGCGTCGCCGGCATCGTCGCAGGTTTTATCGGCGTCATGATCGTCATTCGCCCCGGAGCGTCCGGTTTCGATCAATGGCTGCTTTTTGCGCTGGCAGGAGCGGTTTTGACGGCGGCGAGCCAGCTGATGCTGCGGCGGATGGCGTTGAGGGATAGTGCGGACCGGCTGGTTGCATGGAATCTGATAGCGACGGTGCCGCTTGGCCTGATCGTCATGCTGCCGATTTGGTCCATGCCGAGCTGGAGCCAGCTCGGGCTGCTTGCCATGCAGGGGGCACTCGGTGCACTGAACATGACGCTGATTACGCGCGCCTTCGGTATGGCGGCGGCAAGCGTTCTGGCACCGCTCGACTTTCTCCGGCTGCCGGTCGTTGCACTGATGGCCTTCGTATTTTTCTCCGAAGTTCCGGCTGCGCAGATGTGGATTGGAGCGGCGGTCATCATCGGCGCGACCATTATCGCGACGGGCGGCATGGCGTGGCGGCGAAAGCCCCCGGTTGGCAAGAGCTGACGATTTTCAGAAAGGGGGTTCACAAAAATTCTAGATGCACTAATATTTCAGTTTGCCGTCGGAGGTGTGTGACGAGCAGTGCGATGACCAGGCTAACGGTCCCTATGGGTTTCACTCGGGAGGAGTGGCATGAAGAGTTTCATCGGCAAACGTGCGATCGCCAGCGGCGTATCGCTGGTGGTGCTTATCGTCATCGTCTTCTTCCTGTCCCGGCTGACCGGCGATCCGACCAACCTCTACCTGCCGATTGATGCGACCACGGAAATGCGCCAGCAGTTCCGTGAAATGAACGGGTTCAACGACCCGTTGATTATCCAGTTCGGCCGTTATGTCTTAGATCTCGCACAGGGCAACTTCGGCCAGTCGCTGCGCCAAGCCCGTCCCGCCATGGATGTCGTGCTCGAGGCCTTCGTCTGGACCTTCTGGCTCGCTGTCATCACCATGGCGCTGGTCACGGTCGCTGCGATCGTCATTGGTTCGCTCGCGGCGTTTCGCGTCGGCGGCGTCTTCGACCGTCTTGCCACTTTCTTCTCGCTGATCGGCGCTGCGGCCCCGGATTTCTGGCTTGCCATCGTGGCAATCGTCATTTTCGCCGTCAAACTGCATGTCCTGCCGACATCGGGAACGGGAACTTTCTGGCACTGGGTGCTGCCGGTCAGCGTGCTGTTCATCCGTCCCTTCGGCCTGATCCTGCAGGTGGTGCGCGGTTCGATGATTAGCGTTCTGTCGTCCGCCTATGTGAAGACGGCTCGCGCCAAGGGCGTCCGTTCGAACTCGATCATCTTCGTTCACGGGCTGCGCAACGCCATGCTGCCGGTGATCACCGTCATCGGCGACCAGGCGGCCGCCATCCTGAACGGTGCCGTTGTCGTCGAGACGGTGTTTGGTTTTCCTGGAATCGGCAAGCTGATGATCGATTCCATCCTGCTTCGCGATTTCGCCGTGGTGCTGGCCGTCATCATGGTCTCGGCGCTGGCGATCTTCATCATGAACCTGCTGATCGACATCGCTTATGCGCTGCTTGATCCGCGTATCCGGTATTGAGCGATGACGATGACCGACACGCAGATCCTCGTCGACAAAAAACCGAGCGGCCCGATCGGGCGTTGGCTGACCATGCTGTGGGCCGACAAGCTGGCGTTCTTTGCCGCTCTTTTCCTCCTGATCGTTCTTCTCTGTGCGCTGTTTGGCCCGCTTCTGCTGGAGAGCATCGCCACCAAGCAGAACCTGCGGGGCCGAAACGCGCCGCCCTTCGATATCACCCGGGGGTTGCTTTACGTCCTTGGAGCCGATGCGCTGGGCCGGCCGCTGCTTGCCCGCGTCATCGTGGCGGCACAGAATACCATCCTGGTTGCCGCGGCGGCGGTGCTTGCATCCTCTGTCGTCGGCACGGGCCTGGGACTGGTGGCTGGTTACAGCCGCTCTTCCGCCGCTCAATGGATCATGCGCCTCGGCGACGTCATCATGTCTTTTCCGTCGCTGCTTCTGGCGGTGATCGTGCTCTATATGCTCGAACCCTCGGTCACCAATATCGTCATCGTCCTGGCGATCACCCGCATTCCCATCTATCTGCGCACCACCCGCGCCGAAGTGCTTGAGGTGCGCGAGCGAATGTTCGTGCAGGCTGCGAAGGTCATGGGAGCATCCTATTGGCGCATTGTCTTCCATCACATCCTGCCGGTGATCTTTCCGACGCTGGTGACCATCGCGACGCTTGATTTCGCCTTCGTCATGCTGGCGGAATCCTCGCTGTCCTTCCTTGGGATCGGCATTCAGGCGCCTGAAATCACCTGGGGCCTCATGGTTGCCCAGGGCCGACCCTATCTCACCAATGCCTGGTGGCTGTCCTTCTGGCCGGGCCTTGCGATCATCCTGACGACGCTGTCGCTGAACCTTCTGTCGAACTGGCTGCGCATTGCGCTCGATCCGACGCAACGCTGGCGCCTTGAAATGAGGGGCAGGAAAAATGGCTGAACATCTTCTGGAAGTGCGTGACCTCTCGGTCGAGTTCCACACGATCGGTGGCACCGTCAAGGCGGTGCAGGATGTCAGTTGGCATCTCGATCGCGGCGAGACGCTGGCAATCCTCGGGGAAAGCGGTTCGGGAAAGTCCGTATCCGCCTCGGCGATCATGAACCTGATCGACATGCCACCCGGCAAGATCACCAGCGGCACCATTCTGCTCAAAGGGCGCGACATGCTAAAGATGACGTCCGAGGAGCGGCGTTCGATCAACGGCGTCAAGATCGCCATGATCTTTCAGGACCCGCTGGCCCATCTCAACCCGGTCTACACGGTCGGCTGGCAGATCACCGAAATGATGACCACACATGGTCAGTCCGCCGAGCAAGCCCGTGCCAGGGCGCTGGAACTCCTGCAGCGGGTCGGCATAACCGATCCGCAGGCGGCGATGCGAAAATATCCGTTCCAGTTCTCCGGCGGGCAGCGGCAACGCCTGATGATCGCCATGGCGATCGCGTGCAAGCCCGACATCCTGATTGCCGATGAACCCACCACCGCGCTCGATGTTACGGTGCAGGCGCAGGTGCTCGAACTTCTGCAGGAATTGCAGCAGGAAACCGGAATGGGCCTGCTGCTGATCACCCACGATCTCGGCGTCGTTGCGGAAATCGCCGACCGGGTCGTGGTGATGAATTCCGGCTGCATTGTCGAAACGGGCAATGCGGCCGAAGTCTATCGCAATCCGCAGCACCCCTATACGAAGAAGCTGATTGCCGCCGCACCCGGCAAGGGCGCGATGGCGCACGAGCGTGACCGGCAGGGCGAACCGCTGCTGCGCGCCACCGGCTTGAAGAAGAGTTTTGGCGCATTCCAGGCGCTAAAGGGCGTCGACCTCGTCATCATGCCAGGCGAAACCGTTGCCGTTGTCGGCGAGAGCGGTTCAGGCAAGTCGACGCTTGCCCGGGCGATCGTTCGCCTCGATGATCCGCAGGAGGGCCAGGTCCTCTACCGCGGCAACGATCTGCTGGCGATGAGTCCAAGGGAAATATTCGGGCTGCGTCGCGATCTGCAGATGGTCTTTCAGGACCCGACCCAGTCGCTGAATCCGCGAATGAGCGTATTCCGGTTGATTTCCGAGGCCTGGCTCATTCACCCCGATATCCTGCCGAAAGCAAGGTGGAAGGAGAGGGTGGCCGAGTTGCTGGTCAAGGTTGGCCTGAAGCCGGATATGGCAGACCGGTATCCGCATCAATTTTCCGGCGGCCAGCGCCAGCGCATCGCGATTGCCCGCGCGCTGGCGATGGAGCCGAAACTGATCATCTGCGACGAGGCGGTTTCGGCACTCGACGTGTCGATCCAGGCGCAGGTGATCGCCTTGCTCGAGGGCCTGCGCCGCGAATTCGGTCTGTCCTACCTTTTCATCGCCCACGACCTGCCGGTGGTTCGCGATTTCGCCGACCGCGTCATCGTCATGAAGGCCGGCGAGATCGTCGAGGAGGGGTCGGTTGCCCAGATCTTCGACGCGCCCGCCCACCCCTATACCCGGGCGCTTCTGGCCGCCAGCCTCGATCCAGATCCCGAGGTTCAGGCCAGGCGCCGTGCCACACGTCATGAACAGGAAGGACTCGTTTCCGCATGAAACCCGATGTCATCGTCGCCTATCCGCTCCGGCCCCGTCAGATGGCAATGCTGGAGGACACCTATACGCTGCACCGGCTCGATCTTGCAGAAGGCGACGAACGGGATGCGCTGCTTCAGAAAGCCGGCCCGATCTGCACGGCCCTGGTCTGCAACGGCCATGTGACGATCGACGAAGCGCTGCTTGCGAAATTGCCGGCACTCAAGCTGGCCGCCTGTTCCTCGGCCGGCTACGATCAGATGGATGTCGAGGCGATGACGCGGCGCGGCATCAAGCTCACCAACACCTCCGAGGTGCTTTGCGACGATGTTGCCGATATGGCGCTGCTTCTGATGCTGGCGGCGCGCCGTCGCCTGCCGGAAGGCGATCGTTATGTGCGTTCCGGTGACTGGGGGCGGAAAGGCATGATGCCACTGACGACGTCGACCGCGGGCAAAAGGGCAGGCATCGTTGGGCTCGGGCGCATAGGCATGGCGATTGCCAGGCGCAGCGAGGCTGTCGGGCTGACGGTCGGCTATTATGGGCGGACGAAAAAAGCCGATAACGAGTTTGCCTATTTCGCCGACCCGGTAAAACTGGCCGACTGGGCCGATATCCTGATCGTGGCGACGCCGGGCGGGCCCTCGACCGAAGGGTTGATTTCAGCCGAAGTGCTGAATGCGCTCGGGCCGGCTGGCAGCTTCATCAACATTGCCCGCGGCACCGTGGTCGATGAGCCGGCCTTGATCGCGGCCCTGCAGCAAGGGCGGATCGCTTCGGCCGGCATCGATGTCTACCTAAACGAGCCCAATCCCGATCCGCGCCTGGCAGCCCTCGATAACGTCGTGCTCTATCCACATCACGCCAGCGGTACCGAGGAAACGCGCGACAGGATGGCACAATTGACGGTCGACAACCTTGCCGCCTTCTTCGCAGGCAGGCCGCTGCTGACGCCGGTCAATTGAGTCTGGCGCAAACCCGCGGCGCGGCCAGATTATACGAAGTAATCGGGGAACTCCTTCCTGAGTTCTTCGACTTTTGCGACGGTCTGGCTGAGGTGCTCACGGATCGCATCGACGGCACCCTGTTCGTCGCGGGCGGCAATTGCGTCGATGATGGCGTGGTGACCATCGAGGATGCTCATGATCTTGCCCTTCTCGGGCAGATGCAGACGACGAATGCGCTCGAGATGACCGGACCGCTCACGAACCAGCTGATGCAGGCTGCTGCGCTTGGCGCCGGCGAACAATGTCTGGTGAAAGAGCTCGTCGAGCTCCTGAAAAATGGCAATCTGATCGACGTCGTCAGCGACGGCCGACTGCATTTTGATGATCGAGCGGGCTCGGGTGATGACGCTCGGATCGAGATCCGGATCGGTCGCGAGACGGCGGCAGACTTCCGATTCCAGTGCGACGCGAAGGAAATGCGCCTCGTAAATCTGCAGGACATCGATCCTGGTCACCACAGTGCGGGATTGCGGATAAATGCGAACCAGGCCTTCCTGTTTGAGGAGTTGCAGCGCGTCACGAATGGGAGTCTGGCTGACTTCATAGGTCTCGGTAAGCTCAGTGCGCGACAACGTGGTGTCCGGCGGCAGCTGAATGGTGATGATGCGTTTTCTGAGATCATCATAGACCCGCTGGACCGTGCTGCCGGCGGCGGCTGGAAAACCGGGTGCGATCAAGCCGAAAGTGGAGGCGAACTGGGAATTCATTGGGGCATTCCTTTCACACCACTCATAGCTTCGCGTGGCCTAATGCACAAGAATACAAAGTTGCCGTTGATATATATGGAAAACTAAAATATTAGTTAGAACGACGTCGCGGAGGAGCGCGCAAAATATGGGAGAAAAGCCGTGACCGCTGGAAAAACTTACGAGCAATTGCGGTCGGCCCGATGGATGTTGCCGGATGATCAGCGCTCGTTCGGTCATCGGTCGCGGACCATGCAGATGGGGTATGCGCCGGAGGATTGGCAGGGAAAGCCGATCATTGCCGTAATCAACACCTGGTCCGATGCCCAGCCGTGCCACATGCATTTCCGCGAGCGCGCCGAATGGGTGAAGCGGGGCATTCTTCAGGCGGGCGGGTTTCCCATGGAGTTGCCGGCGCTTTCCCTTTCCGAAAATTTCGTCAAGCCGACCACCATGCTCTATCGCAACATGCTGGCGATGGAGACCGAGGAACTGCTGCGCAGCCATCCTGTCGACGGCGCCGTTCTGATGGGTGGTTGCGACAAGACGACGCCGGGTCTTGTCATGGGCGCCGTCAGCATGGGCATTCCCTTTGTTTATTTGCCTGCCGGGCCCATGCTTCGCGGCAACTATGCCGGCAAGACCCTAGGCTCCGGGACCGACGGTTTCAAATATTGGGACGAGAGGCGTGCCGGCACGATCACCAAGGAGGAGTGGCAGGGCATCGAAGGCGGGATTGCCCGCAGCTACGGCCATTGCATGACCATGGGCACGGCGTCGACGATGACGGCGATCGCCGAGGCCATGGGATTGACGCTGCCGGGCGCCTCCTCGATTCCGGCAGCCGACGCCAACCACCAGCGCATGTCGGCGGCCTGTGGCCGCCGGATCGTCGATATGGTGTGGGAGGACCTGACGCCGGACCAGATCATCACACCGGCGGCGGTGCAAAATGCCGTCACGGTCGCCATGGCGACCGGCTGTTCCACCAATGCGATCATTCATCTGATCGCCATGGCGCGGCGCGCCGGCGTCCCCCTGGAACTCGATGACCTCGATCGCATCGGCCGCACGACACCGGTTCTGGCCAACATCCGGCCTTCCGGTTCGACCTACCTGATGGAGGATTTCTTCTATGCCGGTGGCTTGCGGGCGCTGATGAAGCAGCTTGGCGACAAGCTTGATCCAACCGCGATAACCGTCACGGGAAAACCGCTGGTGGACGGCCTCGACCAGGTGAAAATCTACAATGACGACGTTATCCGGCCATTGTCGAACCCGGTTTATCACGAAGGCTCGCTGGCCGTGCTGAAGGGGAACCTGTGTCCCGATGGCGCGGTCATCAAACCAGCCGCCTGCGACCCGAAATTCCATCGCCATTGCGGCCCGGCGCTGGTCGCCGACAGCTATGCGGAGATGAAAAAGATCATCGACGATCCCGACTATCCACTGACACCGGATACCGTGCTGGTGCTCCGCAATGCCGGCCCCCAGGGCGGGCCCGGCATGCCGGAATGGGGCATGATCCCGATGCCGAAGGCGCTGCTGAAGCTCGGCCTGCGCGACATGGTGCGCATCTCGGATGCCCGCATGTCCGGGACCAGCTTTGGCGCCTGCGTTCTGCATGTTGCACCGGAATCCTACATCGGCGGCCCACTGGCATTGCTGAGAACGGGGGACATGGTCGAGCTTGATATTCCCTCACGCAGCCTCAATATGCTGGTTTCCGAAGAGGAGATCGCGGCGCGGCGTGCGGCTTGGGTGGCGCCGACGCAGCATTATGAGCGCGGTTATGGTTTCATGTTCTCCAGCCATATCGAGCAGGCCGATAAGGGCTGCGATTTCGACTTCCTGACGACGGAATTCGGTGGCAAGACGCCTGAGCCGGCTATCAACTGAGGGCACCACGATGCTTGATCCCAATCGACGCACGATCCCCGCACAGCCGCCCAAGGCTGGCTTTGCGGCAGGTCCGGCCAAGCTGGACGCCATCCGATCGGTCACCCTGTCGCTCGCCTATCTGCCCTTGGCGCGGGCCATCAGCGACGCCAAGGTTTTGACCGGCCGGCAGAAGCCACTGACGGAGGTGGCGTTTCTGTTTTGCGAGATCGTCTCCGAAGCAGGCCATAGTGGCCTCGGGTTCAGTTACTCGAAGCGGGCAGGCGGGCCTGCTCTCTATGCTCATGCCTGCGAGATTGCCGACAACCTGATCGGCGAAGACCCCAACGATACCGCGCGGCTATGGGACAAGCTCTGCTGGGCCGGGGCCTCGGTCGGCCGCTCCGGCATTGCGACGCAGGCAATTGCCGCCATCGACATCTGCCTCTGGGATCTGAAGGCGAAACGGGCCGGCCTGCCGCTGGCAAAACTGCTTGGCGCCCATCGCGACAGCGTCGCCTGCTACAACACTTCTGGCGGCTTCCTGTCGTCGAGCGTCGAGGAAATCCGTGATGCCATCGATCACTCGATCGCCGCCGGCATCGGCGGCATCAAGATCAAGGTCGGGCAGCCGGATCCGATGGTCGATCTTCGCCGGCTGGATGCGGTGACCAGCCATATCGATGGCCGTGTACCGCTGATGGTCGATGCGAACCAGCAATGGGACCGCACGACGGCGTTGCGCTTCGGCCGCCTGGTCGAGCCGCTCAATCTCGAATGGATCGAAGAGCCACTCGATGCCTACGACGCCGAGGGTCACGCTGCACTGGCGCGCGAACTCGCCACGCCGATCGCCACCGGCGAGATGCTGGCAAGCGCCGACGAGCACATGGCCCTGATCCGAGCCGATGCGGTCGACTTCATTCAGCCGGATGCGCCGCGGGTCGGCGGCATTACGCCATTTCTGCGCATCTGCACGCAAGCGGAGGCCAAACGTATGCGCCTGGCGCCGCATTTCGCCATGGAGATCCATCTGCACCTGGCGGCCGCCTATGCGCATGAGCCGTGGGTGGAGCATTTCGATTGGCTGGCGCCGTTGTTTAACGAGCAACTTGACATCAAAGACGGCCGGATGATCGTGCCCGCACGTCCGGGACTTGGCTGCAGCCTGACGGGCAAAGCCCGTGACTGGACCGTGGAAACGCGCAGCTTCGGCGGCTGAATTTGAACGAGGAGAAGGAAATATGAACCCTGCAACCCGTGAAAAGCTGATGGGTGTCTCCGTCGCGACGCTTTGCTCGGCGCTGTTCAAGCGAGGTCTGAGAAACCAGACGGTCCAGGACGTCCGGCCGGTGCAGCCGAAGGGCCGCAATATGGTCGGCCCGGCCTTCACGCTACGTTACATGCCGGCACGCGAGGACCGCAACGCCATGAACGTCTTTCGCAACCCGAAACATCCGCAGCGGCTGGCCATTGAGAGCTGCCCCGAAGGCCATGTTCTGGTCATGGACAGCCGCAAGGATCCGCGCGCCGCCTCCGCTGGCGACATCCTGATTACCCGTCTGATGGTGCGCGGCGGGGCCGGCGTCGTCACCGACGGCGGCTTCCGCGACGCCATGACCATTGGCGGCCTTGAGATTCCCGCTTATCACCATCGCCCCTCCAGTCCGACCAATCTCACGCTGCATGAGGCGATTGACATCAACGTGCCGATCGGCTGCGGCGATGTGGCGGTCTTCCCAGGCGATGTCATGGTTGGCGACGACGACAGCGTGATCGTCATCCCTGCCGAAATCGCCGACGAGATCGCCGACGAAGCGGTCGAGATGACCGCTTACGAGGATTTTGTCACGGAGCGCGTCAAGCAAGGACATACGATCATTGGCCTCTACCCGGCCACCGACGAAAGCAATTTGGCGCTTTTTGCCGAATGGCGGAAGGTGAACGGCCGCTAGAGCGGCGCATCTCGAACATCTGATCATCAGGACGGAGCAAGGCTCCGCCAAGGAGGATAACAATGAGCTGGACCCCTTCAGGAAGGCATCTCATCGCCGGCGAGTGGATTGCAGGAACGACGACATTTCGCTCCGAGCCTGCGCACGGGCCGGCACACGACTTTGCCGTTGGTACAACGGAACTGGTCGACCGTGCTTGCCGCGCTGCCGAAGCGGCATTCGCTGCCTATGCAGCAAAGACACGTGAGGAGCGCGCGATCTTCCTCGAGACAATTGCCGAGGAGATCGACAGACGCAGCGACGCCGTTACCCTGATCGGAACCCAGGAAACCGGGCTTCCGGAAGGTCGGCTCAACGGCGAGTGCACCCGCACCACCGGCCAGCTCAAGCTGTTTGCCGAGCATATCCGCAAGGGCGCGCATCTCGACGCTCGTATCGATCCAGCGCTTCCCGATCGGCAACCGGCGCCGCGGCCCGAGATCCGTCTGGTGCAGCGGCCGATCGGCCCGGTCGCCGTTTTCGGCGCCTCGAATTTTCCGCTGGCATTCTCGACGGCCGGCGGTGATACGGCAGCAGCACTTGCCGCCGGCTGCCCTGTGGTGGTGAAGGGACATTCAGCCCACCCCGGCACAGGTGAAATCATTGCCGAGGCGGTTGCGGCTGCCATCGAACGCACCGGAATGCCGGCCGGCGTCTTCAGTCTGATTCAGGGAGGGCGCCGTGATGTCGGCACGGCTCTGGTGACGCATCCCGCCATCAAGGCCGTCGGCTTTACCGGATCGCTGGCCGGTGGTCGTGCACTCTTCGACCTTTGCGCCCAGCGCCCTGAGCCGATCCCCTTCTTCGGGGAACTCGGCAGCGTCAATCCCATGTTCCTGCTGCCGGCCGCGACCGCTGCCCGGGCGGAGGCGATCGGTTCAGGCTGGGCCGGCTCGCTGACGCTTGGCGCTGGCCAGTTCTGCACCAATCCCGGTATTGCCGTCGTCGTCGACGGACCGGAGGCGGACCAGTTCACTGGGGCTGCCAAGGCCGCTCTTGAAAAGGTGGCGCCGCAGACCATGCTGACCAAAGGCATCGCTAGCGCCTATCACGAAGGTGTCGAACGCATGCGGGCAAGCAACGCAGTCTCGCCGGTTCTGACGACAGAGAGTGCTGACCGTGCTGCAGGCCCGAACCTGTTCGAGACGAAGGGTTTGGCCTGGCTTGCCGATCATTCGCTCAGCGAGGAGGTGTTCGGTCCGCTCGGGCTCGTCGTGCGCGTCGGCTCGCCTGAAGAGATGGTCGCCCTTGCCGAGAGCTTCCAGGGACAGCTTACCATGACGATCCATATGGACGACGCAGATCTTGGCCTTGCCCGCGACCTGCTGCCGATCCTTGAAAGGAAGGCGGGCAGAGTGCTGGTCAATGGTTTCCCGACCGGCGTCGAGGTCGTCGATGCGATGGTGCATGGCGGACCCTATCCGGCCTCGACCAATTTCGGTGCGACGAGCGTCGGGACCATGTCGATCCGCAGGTTTCTGCGCCCCGTCGCCTACCAAAATTTCCCCGCCGGCCTGTTGCCCCAAGATCTGCGCAACTGAGACTGGGAATGCCAAATGGATCGTCGCGACGAAACTTCGCGACGATCATTTGCCGGCTTCGAGGCAGGACCGATGCGGACGCCGTCGCCAGCCTTGCTCGTGACGAGGTCGAGATGCGCGGACTGACCGCTTCGCCCCACTAAAAATTGAGTGTTCAGCCAGGTGGGAAGGTCCGTGCCTCGGGCATCGCGCTTGATCGCACTTCTCAACTAGTATATTAGTGCGCTTATGTATTAGATCGACTCTCGCAGGAGGAAGCGAGGGCCGAGCCACCGAAAGACAAGACCAAGATTTGCTGGAAGGAGCGCCGATGGCGCATGGGAGGAGAACGAAATGAAGCTTCATTTGGCAGCAGCCTGCTTTTCAACCACCGTGATCGGGCTGAGTATGGGCTCGGCTCTTGCTGAGGATGCCAAGAGCAACGTCACTGTTGTGCTTGCCGAAACCGTCGATGTCGTCGAGCCCTGCATGGCAGCGCGCCAGGACGTCGGCCGGGTGATTTCTGAAAACGTCAACGAGATGCTGGTGGAATTCGACTACGTCAATGGCGGCCTCAAACCCCGCCTGGCGACGGAATGGTCGAAGATCGACGATGACACCTGGGAGTTCAAGCTGCGCCCGAATGTCAAATGGCACGATGGCAAGCCGTTCACCGCCAAGGACGTCCAGTTCACGATCGAGCGCAACAAGAACAAGAAGCTCAGCTGTGAGACCGGCGGCAAGTATTTCGGCGGCACGGAATTCAGTTTCGAGACGCCGGATGCCAACACGATCCGCATTACCACGAAACCAGCCCAGCCGATTCTTCCCTTGCTGATGACGGTGATGGCTGTGGAGTCGGCCGAAGCGACGCCAGCAGACGAATTCACCCGCAAGCCGATCGGCACCGGCCCCTATACGTTCGACAAATGGGAGATCGGCCAGTCGATCGTGCTGAAGCGCAATCCGGACTATTGGGGGGAGAAGCCGCAGGTGGAACAGGCGACCTATCTGTTCCGCTCAGATAGCGCTGTCGCGGCCGCCATGGTCGATGCCGGCGAAGCCGATATCGTTCCGGCCGTATCGGTGCAGGATGCCACCAACAAGGAAACCGATTTCGCCTATCCGAATTCGGAGACGACATCGCTGCGCATCGACACTCGCGCGGCACCGCTCAACGACCGACGCATACGCGAAGCGATGAACCTCGCCATCGATCGTCAGGCAATGCTCGGAACCCTGTTCCCTGAACAGGCGAAGATCGCCACACAACTCGTCGTGCCCACAACGATCGGCTACAATGCCGATATCCCCGCATGGCCCTATGATCCCGAAAAAGCAAAGGAATTGGTCAAAGCCGCGAAAGCTGACGGCGTTCCGGTCGATCAGGAGATCCGCATCATCGGCCGCAACGGGCAATATCCCAATGCCACCGAAGCGATGGAAGCAATGATGGCGATGCTTCAGGACGTGGGCTTGAACGTCAAGCTCGACATGTACGACGTTTCCGTGTGGAACGGGTATTTTGTTGCACCTTTCGTCGCCGATTCCGGTCCGACTTTGACCCAGTCTCAGCACGATAATGCGACCGGCGATCCGGTCTTCACCGCCTTCGTGAAATATGCGAGCGACGGCTCGCACTCGATGGTCCGGGATCCCGCAGTCGACGCCCTGATTGCCAAGGCGACCTCGGCCACCGGCGACGAGCGCACGAAACTCTGGAAGGAGCTGTTCGCCAAGGTGAACACCGAGATCATCGCCGATATCCCGATGTTTCATATGGTCGGTTTCACCCGGGTTTCGTCGCGTCTCGACTTTAAGCCGACGATCGCAACGAATTCCGAACTGCAGCTGTCGCAGATCCGCTTCAAGTAAACTTGCGGACCAGAGCGCGGGCCTCCTTTGGCCCGCGCTTTCCACGCCCTGACGGACGGATGCCCATGCCTTTGATTGACCGCATTACCCTGACCCAATTCGCCGAAGAGATTTTGACCCGCGCTGGGATGGAGCCCGACAAGGCCGAAACGACAGCCGCCGTCCTGGTGGAAGGCGACATGATCGGCCACGAGACGCATGGCGTCAGTCTGCTAAATTGGTATGTCGATGCGTTGGAGGATGGTTCGCTGGCGAAGGCGGGCAGCTACGAGGTGGTCAATGACCGCGGCGCAGCATTTGTCTGGGACGGCAGATCCTTGCCCGGCGCATGGCTGCTGACCAAGGCGATCGATCTGGCCTGCGAACGGGTACGCGATCATGGTGTCGTCACCGCGGCAATCCGAAACTGCCATCATACCTGCGCTCTGTCGGCCTTCATGCGGCAGGTTACCGAGCAGGGCCTGATCGTGCAGCTGTCGGTGTCGCATCCCGCGGCAAGCCGCGTCGCGCCCTATGGCGGCACGAAGCCGCTCCTGACACCGAACCCGATGGCGGCAGGGTTCCCGACATCCGAGGATCCGATCCTGATCGACGTCTCGGCTTCGATCACCACCACGACGATGACGCAAAACCTGGCGAAAACAGGCAAGAAATTCCCCGAGGCCTGGGCTTTCACCGCCGCAGGCGAGCCGACCGATGATCCGCGCGAGGTGACCGAACGTGGCGGGACGATGATGCCCCTTGGCGGCCAGCTGAAGGGACATAAGGGCTTTGGGCTCGGGCTGATCGTCGAATTGCTGGGGCAGGGGCTTTCCGGCAAGGGGCGGGCGAACGCGCCGGCTGGTGTGTTTTCGCAAAGCGCTTTTCTGCAGGTTATCGACCCCGCCTTTTTCGCTGGGCTGGGTGCTTTTACGGCCCAGTCCGACTTTCTCGCCTCCGCATGTCGCAGCAACCCGTCCGCGCCCTGGAACAACGGCCCGGTCCGCATGCCGGGTGATAGCGCGGCACGAAAGCGCCGTCTCGCATTGGAAGAGGGCGTGCCGGTCGGCGAGGTGGCTTGGGAGAAACTCTGTGGACACGCCGCGATTCTGGGCTTGCCCATTCCTGATGTCGCCGCGTGACGACGTCACTGCAGGCTGCCCGAGAGCCCTGCCGATCCACTCAAGTCGATCGCCATGACGTTCCGAGGAATTTGTTCCCACGCCTCCTGCCGAATTCTGGAACAATGTCTGCCGTCCCCTGTTACATTGGCGATAAAGTCAGTGATGCGCAGGTAGTTGGAGGTCTCAATGAAGCGGAGCACGGGAGTTGGGCTGGTCTTCGCCCTTGTCCTGACGGGCTGTACGACTGGCGCGGGCTACTACTCGTCGGGGGGATTGGACCCCATTCCCGGCAGCATCACGTATAGTGGTCAGCCTCGCACGAAGTTGACGAAATCACCCGTGGGTTCGTCCTTCCCGCACAGCTTCACCGATCAATGGGGACGTCAGGTCGAGGAAATTTACATCATCCAGCCTGACCGGAGCTTGCTGATCGCGGCGCGCCACTACCGGCCAGTCTTCTCGTTCGACGACGACTAGAACAGATCAGGCATGATGATGTTCGAAATCGCTCACACTTTCGGCCTCATGCTGCAGCGATGCCAGCGAAAACAACCCGGCGGGTATTGTGTCGGGAATTGCGCAAAACAAAGGATAGATGCTCTGGGAAGGAGAATTGATCATGCCGCGACGCAAGAGCACTGAGACGATGACCCTCGACACCAAAGGGGCCAAGATCGGCGAGCCGGTGCCGAAAGCCGTCATCGATACGAACACGGCCTCCGTCGGCGTTCCCCGACAGGCTGATCACGGTCTGCAGGAGGAGTTGAACACGCTGCGACAACAAATCGACGCGCTCCAGCATCAGATCCTCCATGGCGCTCGATCGGTAAAGGGAGGTGCCCGGAAGGCAATGCGTCAGACAGAAGCGGCGGTGAAGCTCTATCCGGTTTCGACGCTCCTCATCGTTACGGCTGCCGTGGGTGCGCTCGCCTTCGCTGCACGCCGTGCCTCTCCGCCGCGCCGTCGCCATCAACCGGCGCTGCGCGAGCTGAGGGATCTTTACGAGACTATCCGCGAGCGCATCTGACAAGATTTCGGGATTGTCAGCGTCGCGATTATGCCCGACACTTGATTATCCAAGCGGGGGCAACTGCATGCTCGACATCATCATACGACGTGCTCTTGATATTGTCGGGCGCACGGAGCGCCTGATCGAGGCTTGCAGGCGGCTGCTGGACAGTGAAGGGCTTGATGAAGTCGAAGTATACGAACTCGATTGCGAGATCGAGCGGCTCGGGGATGCGGTTTTCGTCGCCGACAAAGCCATTCGGTCGCTCGCAAGCACAGTCGAATGCTGGCCGCAGGCCGCCCAAGCCCACGGGATACTTAGAACATTGCATTGACGGCTGTCCCGGGGACTGACACTTCGCAATAGCTGTTCCGGGCAGGTTTTGAGCCGTGATCTGCGTGTCACGCCGATGTCACGCGACCATGGAAGCAATATGTGCTTGATCGGCGTCGGTAGGCTGAGGCCAAACTTCTCTGACCTGGAGGTCGCCGGTTGCCGGGCTGACTGCTTGGTCGCTTGGTCTGTTTTTGAGCGCATTGGAGATACTCGATGAGGGATGTGTTGCCGACTATTACACGTGTCCTGAGCCGGGGGCGGCCGGGCCAACACTGCTATTGTTTTGCCGGGGCATCACGATGAGCTCGAAGCGCTCCGGGCGAAAATCTCAGCCCCACGAATTCATCTTTCCGGTTCACACGCGCACGATCGCACAGATCAGGTACGATAGCCTCAGCCGCGTCATGACGGTGGTTTATCACGACGGCCGCTCTACGACGACCACTGGCATACAGGGCCCGGCGATGCTGAGGATCCTTGCGCAGCGTCCGCTGGAGCGCTCCCCTTTTCTGTTGCAGACGGTCATCTGAGGCCGAAAGCCAATTTCGTATGCCGCGCGCGGACTAGGCATGCACGTGTTAAATCGGCGTGGTCGTGCATCCATTTCCCGCGGGCTGCGTTCCTCTCCAACAGCAGATCCATGGAGGGAATGCCGATGACCTTTCCAGCCCCGAAAACCGAAGCTCCCGTACAGCGCTTTGAAGAGGCGACCGATGCCGCGCGCGCGGCTTTGGAAAGCCTGATTGCTGCGGCCAATGAAGCCGGATGGGCAACCGGAGAAATAACCGCGGCGATCCTCAAAGCCGCGCAGTTTCTAAGCGATGCCAACAAGAAGGATCCCGATCCGGCCGACGATCCTGTCATCAGCGACGTATCTGCCAGGCAGGAACAGATTGGACACGGCGAACTCTACGATTAGAGCAATTCAAGGAAATGCTAGGCGGTCCGTTTGTCTCCAGCGTTTTCGGCGCGTCGTGACGAACGGGCAATCGCGGGCGGCGCATGATGCATCCTTCTGAGCCGTCGAGCGTTCTATCGCCAGGGATTAACTGGAGATGCATCATGTTCAAGGACGAGCTCGGGGACATCGGCACAAATAGGGATATGCGCGACGATGCCGGTAGCGCACCGGCTGCCTTCCAGGAGACGAACGCCAATCCTGATCTGATCAGGCGTGAGGGCTTCGCGAGCGAGGCCGATTATCGGGCGTATCTTGCGACGCTCGGCGGTCATGTTCCTGCTGAAGGCCTCAGTGAGGATGCCCTGCGGGTGTCCGATGATTATGCCTTGGAAAGCCGGTTGCGAGATCTAAGAGAAGAACTCGAAAACCTTCGTGCTCGCCTTCACGTGATCCAGCGGCAGGCGGCGACCGTCGTAGCAGAGAACGTCCGGTGGGCAGATGCCAGTGCTCATGCGCAGCTCGGCACCCAGCCGTGGCTCAAGCTGGCAGGCGCGATGGCGGCTACATTCGTAGTCACGAGGGCCATCAGGCAGCTCCCTCTGGGGGCTGTGACGACGACGGCGATGCCCTTGGTCGTTGCCGCAATGAACCGGAAGTTCGCCAGAAGTTGATGCCGGACGCATGGCAGCCCAGGGCGAGATGGCGCTTTATTCGTTGATTTTGATCGACCGATCGAAATCGTGATGAGGCGGTCGCCATGTTCTTGCCGAAATATTAGTGACATCTTATATCCGCAACGGAGGCGAACATGCCTGGACATGACGACCGCTACGTCGAGATTACCACCCGTCTTCGCTCGGTACGGTCGTTCTGCGACTTTCTCTCGCAGGGCGGAACCGTCCGCGTCGCCGTGTCGGACGGAGCGCCCTACAAGGACGTAACCGCCGTTCTCCTGGAACGGAACCGCAGGGAGGCTGAAGCACTCGACCGCGTAAGGCGGCAGCTCTACCCGGAGCTTGCGGACGAAGACGTGGTGCCGCCGCTCTACAGTCGTCACTGACCGCGCATCGCAAGCCTGATCAGGCTACGATGCGCGCGGCCGATCTCGTCATGCAGCGGTGACCCAAGCATACGGACGATCAGGCAAAACCGATTTCCGCGACGAGAGGAAGGTGGTCCGAGGCGATCCGCGCCAAGCGGCTTTCCAGAACCGTCGCCTGTTTGACGATGAGATCGCTGGTGACAAAGATGTGGTCGAGGCGCATCAGCGGGTAGCGGGCGGGAAAGGTTGCTCTCGGCCGCGCACTGCCTGCCAGCTGGGCGTCCTTCAACGATCGCGCGGCCAGTCGGTACGTCGCCGACGACGGAATGGCGTTGAAGTCGCCGCAGAGGATGGTGGGAAGCGGTTCTTCTGCCGTCCCGCGCAGCCAGCCCGAGTTCAATAGCGTCGTCATCTGCCCCATGCGCTCGCGGCCGCGGAGGCCGAGATGGGTGTTTACGACCAGCAATTTTCTGTCGCCGACCAGGATTTCGACGGAAAGGGCGCCGCGCTGTTCGCCGATGGATGGCAGCGGTCCGGCCTTGACGGCTCCCGTCGGCAAGGCGGTGATGATGGCATCGCCATACTGCTCTTCGGCAACCGACAGCGCCGGATGGAAATGGGCCTGCATCTTGAGAAGCGAGGCAATCGTATGAGCCTGGTCGATGCCGCCGGTCCTGCGTCTGAGGACGTCGACCTCCTGAAGAGCGATGATGTCGGCTTGCGCCTCGGCGATGACCGAAGCGATGCGCCCGGGATCGAGCTTACGATCGCTGCCGATGCAGCTGTGGACGTTATATGTCAGGAGTTTGATTGGTTTTTCCGCCATGGGCCCGCTGAAATTCGTCCCTGGGGACATCGATCTCGTTCCCGGGGGAACACAAAACTCGTTTGATCGTTCCAGAATATCAGCCCAACGCGCTCGTACTTCTGAGGACAATCGATGAGCTTGAAAAGCATGATCTGGAATGGACTGCTCCTTGCCGCCCTGTGTTTTGCGGTCTTTCTTCTCTATAGCATCTTCGAACAGTACAGCCTCGATCAGATCGTCCAATCGGTTCGCAGCATACCGCTTTCAAACTTCTGTACAGCGCTTCTCTTTGCTACGGCATCCTATCTGTGCCTTGGCTGTTTCGATCTGCTGGCGATCCGTTCGCTCGGCAAATCCTTGCCTTACCCGAAAATTGCATTGGCTTCGTTCATAAGCCTGTCGCTCGGCCACAATATCGGTTTTGCTGGACTGAGCAGCGGTGCCTTCCGCTACCGCTTCTATTCGCGCTGGGGGCTGACGACCGAAGACGTGGCGAAGATCATCCTGTTCTGCGGCGTCACAGTCGGGCTCGGGCTGGTCACGCTCGGCGGTCTTGCCCTGATCGTCAATCCGGGTGATGCCGGGCGCCTGCTGCGGCTTGATCCGGCCAGTGTGCGCATCTTCGGCCTGCTGGCGCTCACAGTCCCAGTCGTCTATGCCGGGCTGGCGTTTTTCATCCGCAGCAAGTTGCGGCTTTGGCGCTGGTCGTTTCAGTTGCCGCGATTTTCGATTGCTGTCGCGCAGGTCGGGATCGGGACGATCAATTTCATGCTCGTTTCCGCCTGCCTGCACCAGATGCTCTCGGCCCTCGGCGACGTCGCCTTCTTCAGGTCGGTGACGGCATACGTGCTGGCCAATTCGGCAGTTCTCGCAACCCATGTTCCAGGCGGGCTCGGCGTGCTCGAGGCGACCGTCTCTTATGTCGTGCCGCAGGTAGCCTCGATCGGCGCGTTGATCGCGTTTCGCTGCGCCTATTTCTTCATTCCGTTGGCGCTCGGCACGACGCTTCTGCTTATTAGTGAGATCGTCTTCCGCAGGTCACGCGGGATGGACGAGGAGGCGGACGAGCGCGCCGAGGCCCAGTCGGCGTAGGGGCAGGAAAGGCCGGGCCGGGTCGAAGAGCCCGGTGCCTCTGACCGGTGAGATGCTGCCGGTAAGCTCGACTGCGAATTCTCTCAGGCCCTGGGCACCAACATTCAGCGCGTCGATCGCTTCGATCACCGAGCCACTTTGCGCGTAAGCGGCTGCAAAGGTCTCGGTGGCTGTTCCTAGATATTCCGCCAGCAGGCGATTGCGCAGCTCCGCGACCGCGCGGCGGTGCTCGTCTGTTTCAGGCTGGAATAGTATATCGCATTCTGAATCAACCCCTTCTGAGCGATTGTTGAGATTCGAGGAGCCGATGCGCACCAGCTCATCGTCGGCGATCATCAGTTTGGAATGAATGAGCACCTCGACCTCGTCGACCGTCGCCGGCACGGTCTGTCCGGGCACTGTCGGGCCGGGCACGACTGGCCCGGGCACTATTGGCCCGGGCACGACGGGAAAATAGACGCGCAGCCGGTTCGCGCGATCGGCCCGTTTGAGAAGCCGGATGACGCGGTCGCGATTGCCGCCCATGATAATCTTCTCAATCAGGCCGTGAGAGCTGCGGGTGCAGATGATGACGACCTCGGGACCATTTTCCTCCTGCAGGCGCGCGGCAATGGCATCGGCGACGCGGAAGGAGGCGAGATATTGCGCCTCGATATAAAGCAGGCGCCGTGCTCGGGAAATGATGTCCAATGTCGAGGCGATACCGTCGCTGACGCCGGCGCGCAAGGTTGTCGATGGCTCCGTCAGCACGAAGCCGACTGGGATTTCCCGCAGCGAAACGGCGAGATCGTCGGGCCAGGTAAAGGGTGGGCGCTCGGCGAGTGCCGGGTGCTTTTCGCCGGTGGCTGTTTCCCAGCGCCGCCTGGCGATATCGCCGATCATTCGGGCGGCGTCGCCCGTGACCATCGCCTGAACGTCATGCAGCGGATCGTAGGAAACACCCTCGGGGTCACGCCGGAGCCTGTCTCTGGCACGATGGCGCTTTGTGTCCCATCGCCGCGACGTCAGGTCGATGCCGCCGATGAAGGCGACGGCGTCGTCGATGCAGACGAGTTTCTGGTGGTGGCTGCCGCGAACGGCGCCTTGAAGATCGAAGCGCAGGTCGATCCTGGCATTCCGCGGGAAGGTCTTTTTGCGTAGCACCTGCAGCGACTTTTCCGAATAGACCGGCCCGAGTGCCCAGATGAGAATGCGCATTTCGAGCTCGGGATTGGCCGCTGCGAGCCCATGCAACAGGTCTGCCAAAGTCTCGTCGGATTTTTCCGGTTCCAACGGGATGTCGGGATTGAAATCCCAGCCGACGATCCAGATCGTGCGCCGTGCCTGCCGCAGCGCTCGCGAAAGTTCGGCGAAATATCGGTTGCCGTTGATCAGGAACGCCGCCTTCTCGGCTTTGCCGTCAAGGCGCAAAGCGCTGTTATTCTGTTTTTCGCGGCCGTCCGGCCGCTGCGATTTTGCCTGGGGCAGGCTCGTGTTATTGAAGACGGTCTCGATTGCGGTCATGATTGCCTCGGCTTCTAACTGCGAAAACAAACGCCTGGAATATTTTTGGGTTCCGTGCGGTGTTGGAAGAGGCGGCCGGGCTGTCTTGGCCGGGTGATGGAAAGCGTAAGGAAACGAAATGTCACAACGAGCAGGCAGCGCCGATCTTCCCCTTCATGGAGGACGCGTTCCGCATTGGCTCGGCGACCGGATGACGCGGCTGGGCGCCCTGATCACCGAAGCGATCGTGCACCACTACGGCCGCGACGAATTCCTGCGCAGGCTCGCCCACCCTTTCTGGTTCCAGTCCTTCGGCGCGGTCATGGGCATGGACTGGCATTCCTCCGGCATTACAACAAGCGTTCTCGGCGCGTTGAAGCGCGGGCTGAAACCGCGGGCCGGCGAGCTCGGTCTGCATGTCTGCGGCGGACGCGGCGCACATTCACGCAAGACCCCGCAGGAGCTCGTCTCGATCGGCGAACGTGTCGGTCTCGACGGCGAAGGCCTGGCGACGACGAGCCGTCTGATCGCCAAGGTCGACAGCGCTGCCCTCCAGGATGGGTTCGATCTTTATCTGCACGGCTTTATCGTCGCCGATGATGGCCATTGGGTGGTCGTGCAACAGGGCATGAACGGCGACCGGCGGCAGGCGCGGCGTTATCACTGGCTGTCGGAAGGGCTGGAGAGTTTTGTCGACTCGCCGCATGCGGCAATCGAGGGCAGGAGCCAGGGGACGATCGTCAATCTGGCCGACAGGCGGGCCGAGCGATCGCGGCGTGGCCAGCTCGACCTGCTGGCAACGCTCGGCCCCGACCGGATCATCCGCGAGGCGGCCGCGCTGCTGCGGGTCGAGCAACCGGCGCCAGAACCCGCTGAACAGCCGATGCTGCCGCATCTGATCATGCCGGCCCACCACGACGTGCGCGAGAGCGATGTCAACATGCGGCGCCTGCATGGAAATCTTGCCGCCGCGGCCGACCGCGGGCCGGCGGATTTCGAAGAGCTGCTGCTGGTTCCCGGTGTCGGCGCCCGTACGGTGGAGGCGCTGGCCATGGTGGCCGAAGTTGTCCACGGCGCACCCTGCCGTTTTTCCGATCCGGCACGCTTCTCGATCGCCCATGGCGGCAAGGACCGCCATCCTTTCCCGGTGCCGCTCAAGGTCTATGACGAGACGATCGGCGTGATGAAATCGGCGGTGCAGAAGGGCAGGCTCGGACGGGAGGAGGAGTTGCAGGCGCTCAAGCGCCTGGATGACCAATCCCGGCAGATGGAACGCTACGTCACCGGTCCCGACCTCAAGGAGATCATCGCCGGCGAATTTCGCCAATCCGCCGAGTTCGGCGGCCGCAGCGTCTTCGGCTGGGAGCCGCCGCCGGGTGAGAATTAGATGATACCAAAGGATGCGCGGTTTTCGGGCGACATCACGCCATCGATTCCGACTTTCGAGTTCAATCGAGCGGTGAGGGCACACCTTCGCGGATCGCTTTCGAGAAATCCTCGGAGGCGTCGGCACTTTTTGCCCGTGGGGCAATATGCGCCGCCGCCTTCAACTCCTCAAACGGCAGCTTCGTGTCGAGCGCGTTCCGGTCATAGGCGAATTCGGGAAGGTAGCCATTCACGATCAGCCGCCAATCGAACGGAAATGTGGCGCCGACGGCCCGCATCATTTTGGCGGCAGTCGTGGTGCAGTTGGTGGTGAGCGAGTTGTAGAAGCGCGGGTGTTCGGCGAGCGCGTTTGCATCGCTGACATATTGCAGGAGAAGCCGTGCGGCATTGGCCGGCGGAGCGCGCATGCGAAAGAGCTGGACGTCTTCGCCACGAATGTTGGACCGGACACGAACGACATCACGTTCGTCGGCCGCGATGATGACGAGGGGATTGCTTTTGAAGAGGTCACCGAGCGGAGAAAATTTACCCCCAGCCGTTCGCCGCACCTCGATCGACCATGCCAGGTATTGATCGCCGTCGAAGCCGAAGCTGAGGATCATGTGCGCCATTTCGGGCCCTGCCCAATAGGACATGAACAGGTCAAGGCTCTTGAGCTTCTTCAGGTCGTAGGCGCGCGGCTCCCATTTCTCCACAAAACTGCCATCGCTGTTCCAGGTAAAATTTCTGACGTTGGTCAGCGTCAGAATATCGCTGTCGACCGTTCCCGTCACCAGCCTGGCGACGTCTCCGGCCCAGTTGGCAGCGGCAGGAGGCTCGATCGAGCGCCACCACACGACGATGCCTGTAAAGCATAGGACGAAAGGAAGGATGACAACGAGGCGGGGCCTCCAGATCATCGAAATTACGGCGACAACGCCGAGCAGTGCGAGGCTTCCTGCGGCTGCCCCTCTTATCGCAGGGGAAACCGGCAGACGGTAGAATAGTGCGAGGGAGGCCCAGATGGTCGCCAACAGCAACGCTAAGCCGAAGGCTGCCTCTGCCGCCCGGAACATGATGCGGAGAGGCAGAGCCACTCGCGGCCGCCCGCGGTCAGCAGTTGTTGGCGCGCTTCCGCTGTCGTTGAAACTCATGACGCCTTCCTATCCTTGTTGAAGGTCAATCGATGATTTCGATGTTCCAGACATGTGACGAAGGCACGAAGTGTCTTGATCTGGAGACGCATTGTCGACGCTCGGAATGATCTGGCGTCCGTGACGGCGACAAACAATCTGGCTTGAAGTGATGACGCTTGTCCAGTCCGCATCGGACAAACGCCCGCAAGGCAGGCTGCTTACAAGCCTTCAATGGCCGTCGGGCGGAACCGCTTCGGAGGGGACCGTCTCTTTCAGGTTCTTCCGATGGAAGATGAAGAGCCCGGCAAAGACGATGATTGCGGCGCCGACGACGATCTGCATATCGGGAATATCGTTGAAGAAGATGTAGCCCAGCACGATCGCCCAGAGCAGCAGCGTATATTGCAGCGGCGCCAGTAGTGATGCTGGCGCGAGCTTCAGCGAACGGGTGATCAGCAAATGCGCACATGTGGCGACGACGCCGAGCAAGAGCATGCCGGACCAATTGATCAGCGTTGCCGGCTGCCAATGGCCGATGCTTAAGCCGATGCCGGCGGCAAGAGCGGCGACCGTCTGCCATGTCACCAGCGTTGTGTCGCTGGTCGAACGCAGATAGCGGCTCATCACCAGCGACAGCGCAAAGGCAAGGCTGCCGGCAAGGCCGAAGAGCGACGGAAGCGACAGCATAGCCGTCGACGGACGCAGCGCGATGACGACGCCCGCGAAGCCGACCAGAACGGCGAGCCAGCGGCGCCAGCCGATCTTTTCTCCAAGAAAGAAATGCGAAAGCGCGGCGATGTAGATCGGCCCGGCCATATAGAAGGTCATGACGTCGGCGAGCGGCAGATAAGCCACGGCCGCGTAGAACAGAGCGACATCGCCGGTTGCCATGAAAACGCGTAGGAACTGGAGGCCTTTCTGTTCGACGCGGAACAGGGCCATCGGCCCTTGCCTGAGGATCATCGGACCGAGCACGATGAAAGCGCCGACCGAGCGGATCACCAGCACCTGGCCGACGGCAAAGCTTGCGACCAGCCACTTGCCCATCGCATCGTTCAGCGCAAAGAGCAGATCGCCGAGCAGCATCAGCACGACACCTGTCATGATCAGGTTTCCGGCGTTGGCTGCAGCCGCCTTGGTCTTCATCTCTCGAATCCTCGCGAAAACGGCCGCGCATTGCGCAGCCGAGTGCGGCTTCGGCCTTAACGCTGCCAATGTCAATGGTCAGTTAAAAGCTCTCGCCCTCAAATCCTTAGGGCATGTCGCTACACAAAGTTCATCTGGTTGCCATGCTTGCGACCAGATCACTAAATCTTTCACCTTGGATGCCGACATGCGTCCGCAGCAGACGGCGGGCTTCATCTCCATCTCCGGCAAAAATCGCATCGACGATGGCGCAATGTTCCAAGAAGGATGTCGACAGGCGGTTTCGCACGCGCAGCTGGAGGCGGCGGTAGGGTCGCAAGCGTCGATGCAATTTCAGGCATTGCTCCTCGAGGAAATCGCTTCGGCCGGCTGCGTAGATAGCCTTATGAAACTCCTCATTGTCGTAATAATAGGCATCGCTGTCGCCGGCCCCGGCTGATTGCTCGCAGCGGCTATGGGTGGCCGTGATCGCTACCCGGGAAGCCTCGTCCAGCCGTCGTGCGGCAAGCGACCCGGCCAAGCCCTCCAGCTCAGCCATAACCTCGAACATCTCATAGACGCGGTGCGGTCCCGGATCGATGACAACTGCACCTCTGCGCGGCCGAATTTCGATGAGGCCGATCGCATCGAGTTGCATCAGCGCCTCGCGCACCGGTGTGCGGGAGACCCCAAAACGCGTCGCGAGCACCATCTCATCGAGCCGCTCACCCGGGGAAAACTCGTTGGAAAGAATTGAGTTTTCGATCTCATCCCGCAGCCATCGGCCGACATTCTCGGACATTTGTTCGCTTCCTTCATACATAATCGCCATTCTTGTATACACGATCGTTGACTTTGTGTGCAAAAGATGACAGTCTACATACTACCGGTGAATTCAGACGATGGGAAGCGCCGCGGCCCCATCAGCAGAGAGGAGAAATGGCATGTCCGAGGCTTCCTTCTTCACCGATATGCTGCAGAGCATCACGGACCGCGGACGCCAGCTTCTGTTTTCGGGCTCTCGCGCCACCCAGGTCGCAGCCAAGGCCGATCTCCAGACGCTCTGCGAAATGCTGCTATCGAGCCGGGGCGAAGCGTCGGGTATGGCTCTAGCGGCCGAGATTCTCGATCGCTGGGAGGCGCTCGACAGCGACAGCGCGCAGGCATTCCTCCATATGCTTCATGAAAAGTTCGGGCCCGACACGGCCAAGCTCGACCAGGCGATTGAAAATTACCGCACGGACAAAAGCTCTGCCGCGATCATTGCTCTCCACCAGGCAGCCGAGCCAAGGCGGCAGGAGCTTCTCCGACGATTGAATCACGCGCCGAACGGCACCGCCAAGCTCGTCCGGATGCGCCAGCAACTGCTTGCTTCCAAAGACCAGTCCGCCGGTTACAACGCCCTTGATGCCGACTTCACGCATCTGTTCGGCTCCTGGTTCAATCGCGGCTTTCTGACGCTGCGGCCGATCGACTGGTCGACGCCGGCTTCCATTCTTGAAAAGATCATCAAATACGAGGCGGTGCACGAGATCGCCGGCTGGGAAGAGTTGCGCAGTCGTTTGGCACCGTCCGACCGCCGATGTTTTGCCTTCTTCCACCCCCGGCTGGCCGACGAGCCGCTCGTCTTCGTCGAGGTGGCGCTGACCCGATCCGTGCCGAGCGCGATCGGCGATGTACTCGACGAGGGCAGGGAGCAGATCAATGTCGACGAGGCGACGACGGCGGTCTTCTATTCGATCTCCAACTGCCAGGATGGCTTGCGCGGGATCTCGTTCGGCAACTTCCTGATCAAGCAGGTAGTGGAAGACCTGCGCAGGGACCTGCCCGGCCTGAAGAATTTCGTCACTCTGTCGCCCGTCCCAGGCTTTGCCCGTTGGCTCGCCAAGGCGCGCGCCGCAGTCGCCGACCGGTTGCTGCCGGAAGCGGCCCGCAAAACACTGATGGCGCTGGACGATCCGAACTGGCTTGACAACGAAAATACGGCAACCGAAGTGGAGCGTGTGCTGCTGCCTCTTGCGGCACGCTATTTCCTGATCGAGCGGACGCCGGAGGGGCGCCCCGTCGATCCTGTCGCCCGCTTCCATCTCGGTAATGGCGCCCGACTGGAAAGACTGAATTTTCTGGGCGACCGCTCACCCAAGGCGATGCAACAGGCACACGGTCTGATGGTCAATTACCTCTACAAGCTCGACGACATCGTGGCCAACCACGAGGCGATGGCCCAACGCGGCGAAGTGATTGCCTCGCCTGCCGTCAAAGCCTTGCTCAACCAGAACGACGACAGCCGTCGCAGCGGCAATGGCCAACAAGGCTCCCGGCCATTCGCACAGATCATGAACTCAACGCTTGGAGGAGGGCGAAAGTGAGCAACCACCTTTTCGACGCCATGCGCGCGGCAGCACCCGGTGACGCACCGTTTATCCGGGTCGATGGCACGCAGACTTGGACCTACGATGACGCATTCGCTCTTTCCAGCCGCATGGCCAGCGCGATGGACGCGCTCGGCGTTCGCCCCGGCGACCGGGTGGCGGTGCAAGTCGAAAAAAGTGCCGAGGCGTTGATCCTCTATCTCGCCTGTCTTCGCAGCGGCGCGGTCTACCTGCCGCTCAACACCGCCTATACGCTGGCTGAACTCGACTACTTTATCGGCGATGCGGAACCGCGTTTGGTAGTGGTTGCGCCGGCTGCCCGAGCGGGTGTAGAGACGATCGCAAAGGTGCACGGCGCGATCGTCGAAACGCTCGACGCTGACGGTAGCGGCTCGTTGCTTGATCTCGCACGCGATGAGCCGGCAGACTTTGTCGACGCCTCGCGCTCCGCCGACGATCTGGCGGCCATCCTCTATACGTCGGGAACGACGGGACGCTCCAAGGGGGCGATGCTCACGCATGGGAACCTGCTGTCGAACGCCCTGACCTTGCGAGACTATTGGCACGTCACGGCCGACGATCGATTGATCCATGCCTTGCCGATCTTTCACACGCATGGACTGTTCGTCGCCACCAACGTCACACTGCTTGCCGGCGCCTCGATGTTCCTGCTGTCGAAGTTCGACCCGGATGTGGTGGTTTCGTTGATGCCGCAGGCAACCATGCTGATGGGCGTGCCGACCTTTTATGTGCGTCTCGTGCAAAGCCCGCGCCTCGACAAAGAGGCGGTCGCCAATATCCGCCTGTTCATTTCCGGTTCGGCTCCCCTGCTTGCCGAAACACATACCGAGTTTCAGGCGCGCACCGGCCACGCGATCCTTGAGCGCTACGGCATGACGGAAACCAACATGAACACGTCGAACCCTTACGAGGGTAAGCGGATTGCCGGAACGGTCGGCTTTCCGCTGCCGGATGTGACGGTGCGCGTCACCGACCCCGCCACGGGAGAGGTGCTGCCGCCTGACGAAACCGGCATGATCGAGATCAAGGGGCCGAACGTCTTCAAGGGGTATTGGCGCATGCCGGAAAAGACCGCGGCTGAATTCACCGCCGACGGCTTCTTCATCAGCGGCGACCTCGGCAAGATCGACCGGGACGGCTATGTCCACATCGTCGGCCGCGGCAAGGATCTGGTGATTTCGGGTGGATACAACATCTATCCGAAAGAGGTCGAAAGCGAGATCGACCAGATCGAAGGTGTGGTCGAGAGCGCCGTGATCGGCGTGCCGCATCCCGATTTCGGAGAAGGCCTTACCGCCGTCGTCGTGCGCAAGCCCGGCGCCGTCCTGGATGAAAATTCCATCGTCGCCGCCCTCCAGGACCGTCTGGCCCGTTACAAACAACCCAAGCGCATCATCTTCGCCGAGGACTTGCCGCGCAACACGATGGGTAAGGTTCAGAAAAACATCCTGCGGCAGCAATACGCCGATCTTTATACCAGGACGTAAGGCGACCGCGCCCTCTGGGAGGAGGGTGCGTCGCATCCCGCATCAATCTTGAAACAGCAACTACGGCGCCGGAGGCGTCGGAGGGAGGGGAATCATGGGTATTGAATTGCTATCCATAGGGTTGTTGGTCGCCATGTTTATCGTTGCGACGATCCAGCCGATCAACATGGGCGCCCTGGCGTTTGCCGGCGCCTTCATACTCGGCTCCATCATCATCGGAATGAAAACCAGCGACATCTTCGCCGGCTTTCCGAGCGACCTGTTCCTGACGCTTGTGGCTGTCACCTACCTCTTCGCCATAGCGCAGATCAACGGCACGATCGGCTGGCTCGTCGAATGCGCCGTCCGCCTGGTGCGCGGCCGCATCGCCTTGATTCCCTGGGTGATGTTTCTCGTCGCCGCTGTGATTACCGGTTTCGGTGCTCTAGGCCCGGCTGCGGTCGCCATCCTTGCGCCCGTCGCGTTGAGCTTTGCCGTGCAGTACCGCATTCACCCCGTCATGATGGGCCTGATGGTGATTCACGGGGCGCAGGCGGGCGGCTTTTCGCCGATCAGCATCTATGGCGGCATCACCAACCAGATCGTCGAGAAGGCCGGCCTGCCTTTCGCTCCGACATCGTTGTTTCTCTCCAGCTTCTTCTTCAACCTGGCGATAGCAGTGCTGGTTTTTTTCGTTTTCGGCGGCGCCAAAGTGATGAAGCAAGAAGCCGCATCGATCGGCCCCTTGCCGGAACTACACCCCGAGGGCGTATCGGCGTCGATCAGAGGCCATGGCGGCACGCCCGCAAAACCGATCAGGGAGCATGCCTATGGCACGGCGGCCGATACTGCGACTAAGCTGCGCCTCGACAATCAGAGAATCACCACCTTGATCGGCTTGACGGCGCTCGGAATCGGCGCCCTGGTTTTCAAGTTCAATGTCGGCCTCGTCGCAATGACTGTGGCCGTCGTGCTGGCGCTGCTGTCGCCAAAGGCTCAGAAGGCTGCGATCGACAAGGTCAGCTGGTCGACGGTGCTGTTGATCGCCGGCATCATCACCTATGTCGGCGTGATGGAAAAAGCCGGGACGGTCGACTATGTGGCGCACGGCATATCCAGTCTGGGCATGCCGCTGCTGGTGGCGCTTCTGCTTTGCTTTACCGGTGCAATCGTCTCGGCCTTTGCGTCGTCGACCGCGCTGCTCGGCGCGATTATCCCTCTCGCCGTGCCGTTCCTGTTGCAAGGGCACATCAGCGCCGTCGGGGTGGTCGCCGCGATCGCGATCTCGACCACGATCGTCGATACCAGTCCGTTTTCCACCAATGGCGCTCTTGTCGTCGCCAATGCGCCGGATGACAGGCGAGAGCAGGTGCTGCGACAATTGCTGATCTATAGCGCCCTGATCGCGATCATTGGTCCGATCGTTGCCTGGCTGGTGTTGGTCGTGCCTGGCCTGGTCTGACGGCAGCGCTACCTCTCAAAGTGTGCCGAGCCCATTCGGCACACTTCCAGACCGCCTTGTTGTCCAGGACGCCGACTGCTTCTCGGTCACCGGCTGGTCGTGGAAAATTTGGGCGGCACCTAGCGCAGCTTCTCGACTGCGACGGCGAGACAGATCTTGAACGCGGTCAAGTCCGTATAGAGTGTATCCGGCGCCGCGTCCCCGACGATGAGGACGCCGCCGCGCCGCTCGATCCCGGCGTGCAGCATAAGATTGTCGGCCAAGCCGAAATCCTCGACCGCAATCCCGTTCGGGTCTCGCAGCCGACCTTCGGCGTCATAGGCGACGGCCCCGCCATAAAGATCGCTGACGCGCCCGCCGTGATCCCGGGCGACATTCGTATAGGCAAACACAGACTTGCCGCTCGCGCACATAAAACCGAGTTCGAAAGCCGTCCCGGTATCGGCGGCAATACCGCGAAAGGGCGTCAGATTGGCGATGATGGCGTCGCCACTCCATCATCATCTTCTCGTCCAGCGCGTTTATCGCCGCCGCCGCTCGCGCTTCGAGTTTGTCTGCGGGATTTCCAGATCACCGGGTGAGAGCGGGTGAAGTCCCGCTTCGCGGGCAAGCGCCGCCTTCCGGTCGAGCATTTCACGCGCGTTTGGAAGGAAGACCTCAGGACCTGCCAGATAAACTTTCTTGATCATGGATGAATTGCACCTCAATGGGATGAGCTCGGAATACCTCCATTGCAGTAGAGCCAAGCAGGATCACAATCCAGTGGACGAGAACCGCTCACGTGAGGTGTACAGATCGGTCGTCCGATCTACATAGGACCAAAGTCCGATATTGGAACGAGCCCGCGCAGATGACGTTCAGCCGAAAGAGCCGAGGAGATGTCGATGCGCCACGATTTTTGGGACCAGCCCGTTGAGGTCATCAGCGGGGATGGCGACCACCCTAAGAGTATCCGCAATAGCAGGGACGCGCTCGCATATCTGATGACCTGTTGGCCGCGTGAGAAAGCGGCATCTTTCGCCATCGCAAAGAAGATCTGCACGGACGCCGTCGAAGGGCGAGCCAATTCAGCCGCAGCCGCTTTGGCATTCAAAGTCGCGGCGGAAGAAGCCGGCGTCCTCCATTAGAAAGCGGTCCGGCACATCGCGGCGTCGACGAATTATCTGAAATATATTTCACGTCATGAATTATATTGACAGATCCGTGGCGTTGGGATTACCTGCCCATACCGGACTTCGAGGAGGAACTCCGGTCTTCAATGGATCATCGGCAGCCGCTCGGACGCCGCCGGAAATTTGGGAGGGGCTTCGGCCTCGAGGAGGAAACTTGCGCAGATTTTTAAGCACGACCGCATTGGCGGTCCTCGCATCGACTCTATTTGCCGGCGCAGCCAGCGCGGGCGCGGAAAATCCGTTCCGCTGCAAACCCGGTGAAAAATACGTGATGAACGTCATGGTCTCGGGCGTCGAATATTGGTTTCCGGTCTATGAAATGTTCAAGCAGGCCGGCCAGCAGCTGGGTTGCGAGACAGCTTATACCGGCACCCCGGAATATGACGTCAACAAGCAGATCGCCACCTTCGACCAGGCGCTGGCCCAGAACCCGGCCGGTATTCTCGTACATCCGATGAACTCCGACCCGTTCATCGAGCCGATCAACCGCGCGATCGACCAGGGCACGGCGGTCGTCACCTTCGCAGCCGATGCGCCGCTTTCCAAGCGCATCTCGTTCATCACCTCGGACAATACCCGCGAAGGCACCTATGCCGCCGACGCGATTGCCGAAAAGATGGGTGGCAAGGGCGAGTATGCCGTTCTGGAAAATCCCGGCCAGGACAACCACGACAAGCGTATCGCCGCCTTCATCGCTCGTATGGACGAAAAATATCCGGATATGAAGCTGGTCGGCCGCGCTGCGTCCAACCAGGACCCCAACAAGGCCTATCAGGGCCTGATGAGCCTGGTGCAGGCCCATCCGAACCTTGGCGCCGTCTTCATGCCGGAAGCGAACTCGGCAATCGGCGCTTCGCAGGCCAACAAGGAAAGCGGCGGCAAGATCCTGGTGATGTGCGCCGACGTCAACGCCAACATCCTCGACATGATCAAGGCGGGCGAAGTGTTCGGCTCGATCAACCCGAACCAGGGCATGCAGGGTTACATGGGCTTCATGCTGCTGTGGCTGGCCAAGCATCCGGAACTCATCGACCCGATGAACGACGCCAAGCGCGCCAGCTTCAACCCGATGAGCATTCCGTTCGTCGACAACGGCCTTTCGATCGTCACGGCTGACAATGCCGACGACTTTTACTGGGACAAGTATCTGAAGCGGCGCGGCACCAAAGGCATCGAGGAGTAAGCCTTTGTGCCGGCTGTCCGGGGGCAGGAAACTCCGGACAGCCACCGCAGGCCATGAGGAGGAGACGATGATGGCGTCGGTGCCGGTTCTGGAAATCCGCAATGTCAGCAAGCACTTCGGCGCGGTGAAGGCGTTGACGGAAGTGAGCTTCAGCCTGGAAAGAGGCGAGGTTCACGCGCTTTGCGGCGAAAACGGCGCGGGCAAGTCGACGCTGATGAACATCATCGCCGGCGTGCTGCAGCCGACCGAGGGCGACATTCTCGTCGACGGCGCGCCGGTCAAAGTGACGTCGCCGGCCATGGCGCAATCGCTCGGGCTTGGCCTCGTGCATCAGGAAATCGCGCTCTGCCCCGATGCATCGGTTGCCGAAAACATGTTCATGGCCGCGACCAACCGCCGCCGCTTGCCTTTCATGAATTACGGCAGGCTTGAGCGGGATGCGCAGGTCGTGATGAACCGTCTGGCGCCGATCGATGTCCGCCGCAAAGTCGGCGACCTGTCGATATCAAGCCAGCAGCTTGTCGAGATCGCCAAGGCGCTGACGCTCGATTGCCGGGTGCTGATCTTCGACGAACCGACGGCGGCGCTGACGGAATCGGAGGCGCAGATCCTGTTCGGCATCATCCGCGACCTCAAGGCGCAGGGTATTTCGATTATCTATATCAGCCACCGCATGGCCGAAATCTTCAGCCTGTGCGACCGGGTCACCGTGTTCCGCGATGGGCGCTATGTCTCGACGGAGAAGGTGACGGACTTGACGCCGGATGACGTGGTGCGTCGCATGGTCGGACGCGAAATCACCCAGCTCTACCCGGAAAAGCAGGTGCCCGGAGAGCGGAGCGACGAGCGCATTCTGAGCGTGCGCCATCTCGGCGACGGCAGCCGCTTCGCCGATGTCAGTTTCGACCTGCGCAAAGGCGAAATTCTGGGCGTCGGCGGGCTGATCGGCTCTGGCCGCACCGAGATCGCCGAAGGCATTTGCGGATTGCGGCCGGTGCTCGCCGGCGAGGTGCAACTGCATGGACAGCGGCTGCGGACGCGCTCCTATGCGCAGGCCGCGCAGGCGGGTGTCGTCTACCTGTCGGAAGACCGGAAAGGCTCCGGCATATTCCTCGATCTTTCCATCGCCCAGAATATCGCCGTTCTCGATCTGAAATCGCTGACCGGGCCGCTGGGGCTGCTGAATTCCAAGGCCGAGGCGGATCGTGCCCGGGATCTGGTCCGGCGGCTCGGCGTGCGGATGGGAGGCATTGACATGTCGGTCTCGTCGCTGTCGGGCGGAAACCAGCAGAAAGTGGCGATCGCCAAGCAGCTGGCGGTCAATCCCAAGGTCATTCTGATGGACGAGCCGACCCGCGGCATCGATGTCGGCGCCAAATCGGAAATCCACCGGTTGCTGCGCGACCTCGCGCGCTCGGGCATCGGCATCGTCGTCATCTCGTCGGAACTGCCGGAGCTTCTCGGCCTGTGCGACCGGGTGCTGGTCATCCATGAAGGCACGGTTGCCGGCGAGGTCGGGGGCGAGGCGATGACGGAAGAAGCGATCATGCGGCTCGCATCGGGTATCGACGGTCACGCAGGGGCATCCGAGCATGCCGCATAACGAAAACACAAGGGGAAACAAGGTCATGGCGGACGCTACGTTGGCAAGGGCACATCAGGCGCGTGCGCCCGGCTGGAAGCGGCTGGGGACGATGCGCGAGGCCGGACTGATTGCGATCATCCTGGCGCTCTGCATCGTCATGAGCTTTGCCTCGCCGCATTTTCTGACGCTCGGCAATTTCCGGGCGATGCTGATGTCGTTCTCGGTGGAAGGTATCGTCGTCGTCGGCATGGCCATCCTGTTGATCGTCGGCGGCATCGACCTATCGGTCGGCTCGGTCGTCTGCTTCTCGATGGTGCTGTCGGGTTCGCTGTTCCTGCTGGGGCTTGATCCATGGAGCGCATCCCTGATCGGGATCCTTGCCAGCGGCATGATCGGCTGCGTCATGGGCTTCTTCGTCACGGTTGTCGGGCTCAACCACTTCATCACCTCGCTTGCGGCGATGGTGATCGTGCGCGGCATCTGCCTGATCATCACCAAGGGCACGCCGCTGTCGCTGTTTACCTTGCCGCCCTCGTTCAAAGCGGTCGGGCAGGGCACGTTCTCCGGCATCCCCTATGTGATCCTGATCTTCGTTGCGGTCGTCGTGCTGTTCGATTTCCTGCTGCGCCGGGCAACCGCCTTCCGCAAGGTGTTCTACACCGGCAGCAACGAGAAGGCGGCGCTCTATTCCGGCATCAAGACCAATCAGGTGAAATTCTGGGTGACGGTGCTCTGCGCCACGCTGTCCGGTGTGGCCGGGGTGATCTACATGTCCCGCTTCGGCGCCGCGACCCCGACCTTCGGCGTCGGCATGGAGCTCAACATCATCGCCGCCGCGGTGATCGGCGGTGCGTCGCTGAATGGCGGCTCCGGCACGATCCTCGGGGCTATTCTCGGTATTGCCCTGCTGTCGGTCGTCACGAGCTCATTGATCTTGCTCGACGTGTCCGTCTATTGGCAAGACATGACCAAAGGCTGCATTCTGCTGGCCGCCGTCTCGGTCGACCATTTCCTGCACAAGCGGAAGGCTGCCTGATATGCCGATAGCCAAACTCAAACCCGCAAACGCGCCGCGCGAGGAAATCGTCATCGCCCGGCAGATGCACCAGGCGCTGGTCCTGCATTTTCTCGAAGGGCTGACACAGGCGCAGATCGCCGATCAGCTCGGCATCTCGCACGCGACCGTCAACCGCCTGATCAAGCGCGGCCGCCAGCTCGGCCTGGTCGAGATCAAGATCAAGTCGCCGGTCGAGCCGCTGGTCGATATGGAAGAACAGCTGCTAGCGCTTGGCGGCATCGGCCGCGCCGTGGTGGTGCCGACAGTCTCCGACAATCCGCAGACGGCGCTGCAAGCCGTCGGCGAGGCGGCGGCGCGGTTGCTGCTGGAAGAGATCGTCGACGGCGATACGATCTGCATCACCGGCGGCAAAGGGGTGAGCGCCGTCGTCGCCGGTCTGCAGCCGCCGCGTCTTTTCGATGTCGAGGTCATTCCAGCGACCGGCTGCGTGCAGGGCAAACACTATACCGACGTCAACCATGTCTCGACCTTGATGGCCGACCGGCTTGGCGGGCGTTCTTACCAGATCCACGCGCCGCTCTTTGCCGACGATGCCGAGCAGCGGGCGATGCTGATCAACATGCGTTCCGTCGCAGACGTTTTCAAACGGGCGCGCGAGGCGAAGGTGGCCGTGGTCGGCATTGGCTCGATCCTCTCGGACGATTCCAGCTATTACGACCTGCATCCCTCCTCGAGCACCGACCGCTCCGCGATCGAGCGGTCCGGCGCCTCCTGCGAATTGCTGGCGCACCTGCTCGATGATCACGGCCAGGTCTGCGACTACAGCCTCAATCGTTCACTGGTGTCGTTGACGCTGCCGGAATTTGCCTCGATCCCGACGAAGATCGGTGTCGCCAGCGGGCCGAACAAGGCAGGCCCGATCCTCAGCGTTCTCAGAGGCAATCATTTGGATACGCTGGTGACCGACGAGGCGACGGGCGCGCGGGTGCTGGCACTGGCGAATGGCGAAGGAAAATGGGCATGAGCGGACCGCAATTGACACGTGAGATCGGCAAATCCGGCGTTTCCGCCTCGGCGGTCGGGCTGGGCACCTGGGCGATCGGCGGCTGGATGTGGGGCGGGACCGACGAAAAAGAATCCATCGCCGCCATCCAGGCATCGCTCGATGCCGGCGTGACGCTGATCGACACGGCACCGGCCTATGGACTTGGACGTTCCGAGGAAATCGTCGGCAAGGCGTTGGCCGGTCGCCGCGACAAGGCTGTCATCGCCACCAAATGTGGGCTTGTCTGGCATACGCAGAAAGGCCGCCATTTCTTCGATCAGGACGGCAAACCGGTCCACCGCTATCTCGGCCGCGATGCGATCCTGCATGAGGTCGAGGAAAGCCTCAAGCGGCTCGGAACCGACTATATCGACCTCTACATCACCCATTGGCAGGACCCGACGACCCCGGTCGAGGAAACGATGCGGGCGTTGGAATATCTGCGCACATCGGGCAAGATCCGGGCGATCGGAGCAAGCAATGTCAGCCGCGACGATCTCAATGCCTATATCGCCGCCGGCGGTCTCGATGCGATCCAGGAGCGGTTCAGCATGATCGACCGTGAGATCGAGGCGGAGCTTTTGCCCCTGACCAGGGCCAACGGCATAGCGACACTGAGCTATTCGTCGCTGGCGCTGGGCTTGCTGTCCGGCACCATCGGGCCGGACCGCGTGTTTTCCGGCGACGACCAGCGCAAGGACAATCCGCGCTTTTCGGTCGAAAACCGCCGGAAGGCAATGGCGCTGGCTGACGCCATCAGGCCGGTCGCCGAAAAACACGGCGCCAGCATTGCCCAGACCGTGATTGCCTGGACGCTGGCCCAGCCTGGCGTGACCTTTGCACTCTGCGGGGCGCGCAATCCGGCACAAGCAATCGACAATGCCCGGGCCGGGACCATCCGGCTGGACGCGGTCGATCATGCGACCATCGATGCGGCCATCGCGGCGAAACTGACTGAGATGAGATAGCGGATCGCCATCATGAAACGTGAAGAAATGCTGGACGGGCTTCGCCGGAGCCCGAAGGTGGACGTGTGTATCATCGGCGGCGGCATCAACGGCATCAGCGTCTTTCGGGAGCTGGCGCTGCAGGGGTTGAATGTGCTGCTCGTCGAAAAGCACGACTATTGCTCCGGTGCCAGTTCGGCGCTGTCGCGCATGGTGCATGGCGGGCTTCGCTATCTTGAAAACGGCGAATTCAAGCTGGTGCAGGAATCGCTGGTCGAGCGCGACCGGCTGCTGCGCAACGCGCCGCATTACGTCGCGCCGCTGCCGACGACGGTGCCGGTCTTCGATATCTTTTCCGGCCTCGGCAATGGCATCGTCCGCTTCCTCGGCCTCAGCCGCCGCCCGAGCCGCCGCGGCGCTGTCGCCATTAAGGCGGGGCTGAGCATCTACGATTTTCTGACGCGCAAGCGAGCGCTGATGCCGCGCCACCAGTTTCGCGGCCGGCGCACGACGCTTGCCAAGTGGCCGGCGCTCAATCCCGCCATCAAGAGTTCCGCCACCTATTTCGATGCCTGGGTCAGTCATCCGGAGCGGCTGGGCATCGAGCTTCTGCAGGATGGTCTTTTAGCCGGTGCGATTGCGCTGAACTATGCCGAATTGCGGCGTGGGGAAGGTGGCCGGTATCAGGTCGACGACCAGATCGGCGGTGTCTCCGCTGCCGTCGAACCGGCGCTGATCATTAATGCCACCGGCGGCTGGATCGACGTCGCCAATCAAATCCTGTTTTCGCCTGAGGCACGGCCGGCGCCTTTGATGGGCGGCACCAAGGGTTCGCATCTGATCATCGACAATGCGGAGCTGCGCGACGCACTTGCCGATCACATGATCTATTACGAGAACGAGGACGGGCGGATCTGCATCCTGTTTCCCTATCTCGGCAAGGTTCTCGTCGGTTCTACCGATATCCGCGTCGATGATCCGGAAACGGTGCGCTGCGAGGCGGACGAGCGGGATTATATCCTGCAATCGCTCGCCTTCGTGCTGCCTGATATCGCCGTCCGGCCGGAGCAAATCGTTTTCCAGTTTTCCGGCGTGCGGCCGCTGCCGGCGAGTGCCGACAGTTTTACCGGACGCATCCCGCGCGATCATTTCTGCACTGTGCTGGAGCTGTCCAAAGATGGGCCGCCTGTGCTCTGCATGATCGGCGGCAAGTGGACGACATTCCGGTCCTTCGGCGAATTGGCAGCCGACATGGCGCTGGAAAGGCTGGGCAGGCGGCGCCACGTTGCGACAACTGATCGGCCAATCGGCGGCGGCCGGGCCTTTCCCGTCAACATCCCCGTCTGGCTTGCGCAGGCGGCAACCGGCAAGGGGCTATCCGGCGGGCGCATGGCGGAGCTGTTTGCCCGGTACGGCACGGACGCCGAGGGAATTGCAGATTTCATCGCGGCAGGCTCGGATGCAGCCCTGCCACACGCCGGCTACTCCACGCGCGAATTGCAGTTCCTGATCCGCGATGAAGCGGTGGAACATCTCGACGACCTGCTTTTGCGGCGCGCCACGCTCGCCGTTTCGGGTGAGCTTTCGCTCGACATGATGGATGCCGCGCTCGACCTGCTGACGCAGGAAAAGCACTGGACGCCGGCGCATCGCACCAGGGAACGCGACCGTTTTCTCAGCCTTCTCAACGAACGCCACGGCGTCGACGAAGACATGCTTTCCGCAAGGAACGAACCAAGGAGCACAGAATGCGAAACAACAGCAAAGTCCGGATGAACCGGCTGTTCGGCCGCGGCCGCTGCCTCGACGTGGCGATCGACCACGGCGTCTGCAACGAGCCATCCTTCCTCGACGGGCTGGAGGACATTCAAGCGGTCGTCACGGCCCTGGTCTCCGCCGGGCCAGATGCGATCCAGATGAATTACGGCCAGGCGGATCTGCTGCAGGAGGTGCCCGGCAGGGACAAACCGGCGCTGGTCATGCGCATCGACATGGGCAATCCCTATAACCGAATACGCCACCGCGACATGTGGGCGGTGCTGCAGAACCAGGCCGAGCCGTTGATCGGGGCGCTCGAGATGGATGCGGCTTGCGTCGTCGTCAACCTGTTCATGTTGCCGGACGAGCCGGACCTGTTTCGCCAGTGCGTTGAGAATATTTCCCGCGTGCGGGCCGATTGCGACAAATATGGCATGCCGCTGATGATCGAGCCGCTGGTGATGCAGCCGGTCACCGAAAAGGGCGGTTACATGGTCGATGGTGATGCCGACAAGATCGTGACGTTGACGCGGCTCGCCCGCGAGATGGGGGCCGATATCGTCAAGGCGGATCCGACTACCAATGCCGAGGATTTCCACAGGGTGGTGGAAGCAGCCCGGTGCCCAGTTCTCGTGCGCGGTGGCGGCAAGGAGGATCTTCGCGTCGTCTTCGACAAATCGGCGGCCTTGATGCGGCAGGGTGCCCTGGGCATGGTCTATGGGCGCAACATCTATCAGCACGCCAATCCGAGTGCCGTGGTGCGCGGGCTGATGGCGATCGTGCACGAGGACGCGAGCGGCGAACAGGCCTTTGCGCTCTATCAGCAGGGCTGAGCAGCGATTTCGAACCTTCGGAGGGGTTCTGCATGGGAGACTATCTTTTGGGGCTCGATGCCGGAAATACCGTCATCAAGGCGGTGATTTTCGACCGACAGGGCAACGAGATTGCGGCTGCGTCCGAGGAGGGGCATAGCCGCATGCCGAACCCGGGGCATGTCGAGCGGGGGCTGGATGAACTCTGGACGAATGCCCGGCAGGTCATCCGCGCCTGCATCGAAAAGGCAAAGATCCGGCCGGAGGAAATCGCCGCAATCGGTTGCGCCGGACATGGCAACGGTCTCTATGCACTTGATCGCGACGGCGCTCCGCTCATCGGCATCCAGTCGCTCGACACGCGGGCGGCCGGGCTGGTCGATGAGTGGCGGGAGGCCAGCGTTGGCGATCGGACCTATCCGATTGCCCGCCAGCGTCCGTGGCCGTCCCAGACGCCGACATTGCTTGCCTGGCTTAAGCGTCGCCGGCCGGACCTGTTCAGCCGCATCGGTACGGTGTTCTTCTCCAAGGATTTTATCGTCAATCGCCTGACCGGCCGCCGCGTCAGCGAGGTGTCCGACATGTCGGGGGCAGGCTTGCTCGATCTTGCCGCGCGCCGCTACGACAAGGCGCTGATGGAGGCCTATGGACTGGCCGATTGCATGGACCTCCTGCCGCCGCTCATCGAAAGCGCCGACATCGCCGGCAGGGTCACGGAAGAGGTGGCGACGCAAACCGGTCTCGCTGCCGGTACGCCGGTGGTCGGCGGGCTTTTCGACGTCGTCGCCTCGGCGCTGGGATCTGGTGTTTCGCGCACCGGCAGCGCCTCGATCATTGCCGGCACCTGGAGCATCAACCAGGTCATCATTGAGGGTCCCGACCTCGACGGACCGGTTTTCATGTCATCCACTTTCGATCGCACCCGCTACATGGCGATGGAAAACAGCGCCACCTCGGCTGCCAATCTCGAATGGCTGGTGCGGGAGTTCTTCGAAGGCGAACATCGGGACGGTGTTTCGCCCTTCGATGCCTGCTGCGCGCTGGCGGCGGCGATCACGCCCGCGGCAGACGACCCGCTCTATCATCCCTATCTCTACGGCGCCCAGCAGGACGGCCACGCACGCGCCGGGTTCTACGGTCTTGCCGGCTGGCACAGCAAGGGGCATCTCGTCCGCGCGCTTCTCGAAGGCGTCGCCTTCGGTCACCGCCAGCACATCGAGACGATGCGAAAAGCCGGCGCTGATTTCAACGAAGCCGTGTTGTCCGGCGGCGGCTCGCGTAGCCTGATCTGGCCGCAGATCTTTGCCGATGTGCTCGGCGTCCCCGTCACTGTTGCCCGGTCGCGCGAAACCGGTGCGCTGGGGGCGGCGATTGCGGCTGGAACCGGCGTCGGCATCTTCGCGGACTTCGGCGCCGGTGCTGCGGCCATGGTCCGGACCGAGCGGCAATATCGTCCGGACGTCTCGCTTGAGGGGCACTATACGCGGCGCTACGCGCTCTATCAGGATATTGCCGAGGCGATGGCGCCGCTCTGGCGGCGTCTGACGGCGGTCTCTCCGGGGGCAGCGGACGGGGTAGCGTGAACATGCGTGTGAATGATGCCGCCATCGATGCGGGAAGCTACGACTATATCATCGTCGGCGCGGGATCGGCGGGATGCGTGCTGGCCAACCGGCTGTCGGCCGATCCGAAAAATCGCGTCCTGCTGCTCGAAGCCGGCGGCAGTGACCGCTATCATTGGGTGCATGTGCCGATCGGCTATCTCTACTGCATGGGCAATCCCCGCACCGACTGGATGATGAAGACGGCGGCGGAAGCCGGGCTGAACGGAAGGTCGCTGCCCTATCCGCGCGGAAAAGTGCTGGGCGGCTGCTCATCGATCAACGGCATGATCTATATGCGCGGCCAGGCGGCCGATTACGACGGCTGGCGGCAGGCGGGCAATGCCGGTTGGGGCTGGGACGATGTGCTACCCTATTTCCTGAAATCCGAGGACAATTACCGCGGCAAGTCGCGGATGCACGGGGCGGGCGGCGAATGGCGGGTGGAAAAACAACGGCTTTCCTGGCCGATCCTCGATGCCTTTCGCGATGCGGCCGAGGAACTCGGCATTCCAAAAACCGACGATTTCAACGATGGCGACAATGAGGGCTCAGGCTATTTCGAGGTCAATCAGCGCGGCGGCCTGCGCTGGAACACGACCAAGGCCTTTCTGCGCCCGGCGATGAAGCGGGCAAATCTGCGTGTGCTGACCGGCGCCGAAACCGAGCGGCTGGATTTCGACGGCAGGATGGTGACCGGCGTGCGGTTCCGTCTGAACGGCCAAAGTCATCTGGCCGGTGCCGGCCGCGAGGTCATTCTGTCCGCCGGTGCGATCAATTCGCCGAAAATCCTCGAGCTTTCCGGGGTTGGTCGGCCGGATGTGTTGTCCGCTGCCGGGCTGGACGTCGCCCATGAACTTCCGGGTGTCGGCGAAAACCTGCAGGACCATCTGCAGATTCGCACGGTTTTCCGCATCGAGGGCGCAAAGACGCTGAACCAGCTCTATCACAACCTGTTCACCCGGGCGGGCATGGGGCTCGAATATGTGCTGCGCCGGTCCGGGCCGCTGTCCATGGCGCCGAGTCAGCTTGGTATCTTTGCCAAGAGCGATCCGGCTGTTGCGACGGCCGATCTCGAATATCACGTGCAGCCCCTGAGCACCGACCGGCTGGGCGAGCCGCTGCACAAATATCCCGCCGTCACCGTCTCCGTCTGCAATCTGCGGCCGGAAAGCCGAGGCACCGTGCATATTCGCCGCCCGGACCTATCCGACGCGCCGGACATCCGCCCGAACTATCTTTCGACCGTCGGCGACAGGATCGTGGCGACGAAATCGATCCGGCATGCCCGCCGGCTGATGGAGGCCGGCGCCATCGCTAAGTACCGGCCGCAGGAGATGCTGCCGGGCCGGCAATACCAAAGCGACGAGGAGCTGATTCATCGCGCCGGTGACATCGCCACAACGATCTTCCATCCGGTCGGCACCTGTAAGATGGGCAGCGACACGATGGCGGTGGTCGATTCGCAATTGCGGGTGCATGGGCTGGCGAAGCTGCGGGTCGTCGATGCCTCGATCATGCCGACGATCGTCTCGGGCAACACCAATTCGCCGGTGATCATGATTGCCGAGAAGGCGGCCGAGACCATTCTATCAGAGGCGTAGACAGCGCCTCCTCGCGTCTGTCTGAGGTGGATGCGTAGAGCAGCCCGGCCGTCTCCGCACCCGAAAACGACACGCACAGACCTCGATAACCGTCGTAACGGCCTATGGCGTCACGAGGGCCCAACCCGCTCAACGCGGGTTGGGCAATCTTCGACTTTGGATCAGAGGGTTGAGACGTTCTCAGCCTTCGATTTTCCGGTCTTGCGATCCTGGCCGACGTCGAAGCTGACCTTGTCGCCTTCGCGGAGCGACCCGCCGCGCTGCAGCGCAGACACGTGCACGAATACGTCCTGTCCGCCATCCTCGGGGGTGATAAAGCCGAAGCCCTTGTCGTCATTGAAGAATTTAACCGTACCTGTCGGCATGAGATAACTATTCCTTGTGTCATTCGTCGATTTGCGAAAGCGAAACTATACCGCCGCTGCTCCTCTATCAACCTTCATAGCGCTGACGCAACTTTAAAGGCAAGGACGGCAACAGTTTCGTCGAGGGTCAATGCGGCATCCGACCACCGATCGCCTGACGATCCGAGGTTTTGATCGCCTCGATGCCGCGTCCGGAGGCATCATATCTCGTGGCGTCCGCGTTATCGACAGAATCAACGCCGGATTGCCGCCCATGCGTGTAGAAAGGGATTGCCGATCGCCTGCAACAGGTTGTAGATCGGGCTTGCACAAAGGGGTTGTGCAAGCCGGTCTGGATGCGCGCTCCGCTCGTTCGCCCGCTGTCTGAAGCTTTACCGGCGCGCTGCGCTATCAAATGAGGGGTCCGACGCCGTTGTCTTCGCTTGCTCTCCCCAGCCGCCCACTGTCATTGGCGCGCAACGTCATCTCCACGCCCAACGCCTACTTCTGGGCAACGCCGATTATCCTGGCAATGGCTGTCTTTCTATTCGTCGCGGAAGCGCCGGGTGTGATCCGTGATTTCCAGATCAGCCAGAACCCTTTGGTGCTCGAAGACGGCGATGTGCAAAACGGGAAATGCACGACACGCAAGGCAGTCTTTACCGACTGCGAGGCACGCCTTGTCTATAGCTTTGGTGGACGAAACTACGACACCGAGGTCGAGGTCATGTTCGTCGATTTTCATACCGGCGACTATGAAACCGATCTTGTGATTTCCGCCGATCATCCAGAACTCGCGACAATGAGCCTGGGCCTCGACATGCTCTGGAACAGGATCATCACCCTCACTCTGTTTGTGGTCCTGCTCGGCGGCATGAGCCTGGGTATGGTTTTTTTCGCTATCCGCATTTGGCGGGTCAAGGGGCAATTGCGCCGGCCCGCCAGGCTGATCCCAGTCCCGGTCGAGATCAGCGCATTCGACCGCAAGCGCGGCGTCCTTTCCATCACCTACAATGACAAGATCGCCAGCGATAAAACGGGGCGATCGGCATACACCCGCATGAAGAGCGGACAGGAGCCTCTGATCGTCGGTGAAGCCAATGGCAAGGCGATCGGAATGGCCGTCAGGCACGGCAATACCGCCCTGCCAGTGCTTCTGGACGATCGTCTGCAGCGGGTCGAGCTGACGGATGCCGAGCGCGCCACGGCTCTCGCACCCCTGGCGCAACAGCAAGGCGGCGATCTGAGTTCGCCGGTGTTGATTGAAGAACCCAAAAGGACGATATCGATCTGGAAGCGGCTGCAGCTTTTCTTCGGTACGTTGCTTCTGATCGCTGTCGGCGTGGTCGGGTTCTGGCTTTGGTACGTCACGAGCTCCCCGACGCAATTCCAATCGCCTGGTATGGACATCAACAATCTCATGCCAGGGCCGTTGAACGAGTGGGGATGCGAACAACTGAAGAAGCGGTTTGGTCAGGATCGCGCGCCGTTTGGTTGCACCGCCGCCGATTACACGAGCTGGAAATAGCGGGCGCTGATCTCTTGATAGGGACGCTTGTTAGCGGCCCCGGCAATCGCGGAGCGCGCGAAAATGCGGCGCGTCAGCCTGGTCGTCGGGCGTAAAAGGTGTGCCACGCTTCATTATTGCGGCTCATGCGGTAGGTGTCCCATTCAAGATCCAGGCCGGCAGCCTTGATGCACAGCGCGAAGTCGTCGCGGCGCCAGTAGGTCATATGGTAGGCGCCGCGCGTCTCCCCGTCTCCATCCCGCATCGTCACCAGGAAGACGCCTCCTGGGCGCAGCGCCGCGGCGATCTTTTCGAGGACCTGGCCGGTCTGGTCGCGAGGCACGTGGATGAGAACGCAGAGAGCAATCACCGCATCGTAAGGGCCGCCGAGGTTGTCGGTGACGACATTGAGGAGCTCGCCTTCCTTGCCGCGCGCCGCCTGCAGCTCGAGAAACCGCTGCGTGGCATCGGTTCGCCTTACCAAAACGCCCTGTGTCTCGAGGAAATCTGCATCCCACCCAGGGCCTGATCCGATCTCAAGGACCCGGCCGCCCTTGCCGGCGGCAATGGCGACCTGACGCAAGGCTGCCTCCAGGCTCGGCGCGGGAAACGGATCAACGATGCGGCTATAGCCATCGGCACAGCCTTCATAGGAATCGATCGTGCATTGGGTATCGGCCAAGCTGGTGGAAGAAATGTGCATTTTGACCTCCGATTGATGAAATCCCGGGCGCCGCACGGGGGCGCCATATCACCATGTTCGACGTAAGGCCGCGAAGGCACATCAGGCAAAATCCCTAGGCAACAAAAGAATGGAATACGATGCCTATGCCGGATCAACCATCCGGAGCCGATGCGCCATGGCGGCCGCGGCACCGCGGCTGGGCACGGCGAGTTTGCTTAAAATGTTGGAGACGTGAACGCTCGCCGTTTTCGACGAGATGAACAGATTATCGGCGATCTCGCGATTGCTTTGTCCGGCGGCGACAAGCCGAAGCACCTCGAATTCCCGATCCGTTAAGCCAAGCGGCGCCTTTGACGTACTGCCGTCTTTCCCGTCTCGCAGATCAATGCGGGCCTTTGCGGCCAGCGTCTCGATCTGATTGCACAGCAGGCGGGCACCGATCGAATGGGCAAGCTCCGCACCTTGCCTGAAATGGCCGGCACCCCTGGCGCGCTTGCCGGCATTCACCGCAGCGCTCCCGGCCTGCAGAAGGGCATATGCCTGCCGGAAGGGCTGGCTCGAATCAGCCCAGTTTTGAGCAGCCGCTTCCCAGGCATCGAGGTCGGAAACCGCGATGCGCGACAACTCGGCCGAGATGCCCAACCTCTCGGCTTCTTCAACGCCGTTGCGGCACGGGGTCCGAACGGCAAGGTCGGCGAATTGTCGAGCGGCATCGTTCTGGTTCGTATCGACAGCAACACGCATGGCCGAGGCCAGCAGCGGCCAGGAGACACCCCTGTGTTTGTCGAAATGGGTCGAGGCGGATCTTATCAGCATCGCAGACAGATCCATGTCGCCCGCCAGCGCGCGGCTTTCGATATCGAATCTCAGAAGATTGGCGGCCATGCGGTTGGCAAGCTGAGGCCCGGGTGGCAGGGCGCGCAAGGAGCTTGCCGCTGCGGCAATACGATCCGAATCCCCCAAGACCAGGGCGATCTCCGCCTGGCATTCGAAAACATGAACCAGCCCCAGCGGCAGCGGATCCAAGGCCGCCATCCGTTCGCATGTCTCGATGGCTTCGGAAACGCGGCCGACGGCGAGCAGGGCGCGGCACAAAGGCGAACCGACGATTGCTCCGATATACCGGGCTTGGCCGAACTCGACGGTCCGCGCAAAGATTGCCGGTCCCACTTCGATGACCTCAGCGTGGGCGCCTGTCTCGAGCAGGGCTTGAAGCAGGGCTGCGCCGGCCAGCACCTCGACACGGCCGATGGAGGCCTTTTCCGCGCGTTTAGCCACGCTCCAGAGGGCACCGACGCGCGAGCTGTCCGAGGCGACACAGGCCGCGACGATCAGCGCCTCGATACGATACTCCTCGTCATCGAGCTTTTCCGACAGCTCCCTCAGTTCGTCGCCCAAGCGCCTGGCGCGGTCGCATTCTCCCCGCAATATCAGCGCGCGGGAAAACTGCCCCAGTCCGTCCGCGCGCAGCCTCGTGGGATCAACCGCATGATCAAGCGCTCGCTCAAGATCGGCGATCTCACCTGGGATAAGCGCGTGCTGACGCATCACCGCGCGCTGCAGAAGAAGCGCTGCCAGCTGTTCCCCATCGCGTTCGGCGTCCACTTCGGCGAGTGCCCGTTCGACAAAAGCCAGTCCCTGTTCCGCTTCCGCCGCCCAGCAGGCGGCATCGGCGGCGAGTTCCAACACCCTGCAGTGACCAGCGCCGGTCAAATCAGCCGCGTTGTCGACCTCAGGCCAGGCCGCCAGTACGAGCTTCAGCATTTCCATCTGGTCTGCATAGGCGAAGGTGGCAGCGGCTTCCGCGGCAGATTGCCAGGCCCACCGCAGGCAAGATTCGGCCTGGCCGGCGCCGCGCCAGTGCCGGGCGAGCGCAACCGAATGCCAGATCCGGTAGCTTGGGAGCGGGCCGCGTTCGAGCACCTCGGCATAGGCGCGATGGATGGCCATTCTTTCGCCGGCGATCAGATCACTCCGCACCGCCTCGTGGATCAGCGCATGGCGGAACGCATATCCGTCACCATCCGGTACCAGGATCCCGGCCAAAATCGCCGGTCGCAGCAATTCGGCCAATTCAAGGTCGGACTTGTTCTTCACGCTGCGAAGCAGCGCATGCGTGATATGCGGGCCGCCAAGCGCCATCACCTTCAACAATTCGGTCGTCGACGCCGGCATCTCCCTGACCGCTTTCAGCAGGTAGTCGTTGAGCGAGCCAGGAAAATCTGTACGCAAGCTTCCGCTCGCATCGATAAGCGCCTCGGTGAAAAGCGGGATCCCGCAGCACCGCGCATGGACCTCATTGATCACGGCGGGTGTCGGCGGGCGCCCGAGCAGCCCCTCGAGTTGGGCGGCGACCTCCGCGCGCTTCAGGCGGGGAAGTTTCAACACCTCGGCACCCTCGGAAAGCGAGAAGTCTGCAATGGTCGTCCGCAGTGCGTTGCTGCCGCTGATTTCTTCGGGTCGGTAGGTGACGATCAGCATCAGCCGAGTTTTCTTCAGCCGCGTTGTGAGGAAACGAAGCAAATCGCAAGTGGCCTGGTCGGCCCAGTGAATGTCCTCGACGACCACGACGAGCGGCATCTCCCGTGCCAGCTCCTCGAACAATTTTCTGAGCGCCTCGAACAGCCGCGCTCTTGCAATGCCGGCATCAAACCTTTCAGAGGTCTCGCCGAATTCGGGAAGAAGCCATGCCAGTTCGCGTGCACCCTCGGCGCCGACCAGCGACCGCGACGAGGGCGCGCCGCGCATCTGAACCAGTTCATGCAGCACGGCGGTGACCGGTGCATAGGGCAGCGCCGCTTCCCGCTGCTCGATGCAGCCGCCTTTCAGGATCAGGGCACGGCCCGACAATCGGCCGGAAAATTCTTCAACCAGCCGGCTCTTGCCGCCGCCTGCTTCCGCTCCGAGAAGAACGGCGCGCTGCCGCCCGCCGGAGACATCCCGGAACGCGGATTCCATCGCATCGAGTTCTGCTGCACGGCCTGAGAACAGAGACCTTCTGAGGGATATCGACACAAAGTCCTCCGATACATGGAATTCGAGATTAGCAGAGATCGAGACATAGTCATCCCAAGTGTCACCAACGTCGGCAGAGGAGCGATGTGTCGATCTGGAAGCGCTGGACGTGGAGGAGATGTGGTGCGGGTGTCCGCCGCCGACTGTCATTCCTGAGTGTTTTCAGCCTGTCCTACGCAAAATGCCTGATGCGGCACCCCTGCCTTAGCCCCATCATCGGAACATGCGGACGTCGAGTGATATTCGCCAGAAACTTCGCCGCTTCGCCCAATTCAAGTAAAGGACGCCCCAAGTGAATGAACGCATTATCAAGATTGACGACGTCGAGATCGCCACGCAGGCATTTGGCGACCCGACGCACGAGCCGATCCTGCTTATCATGGGCGCAATGGCGTCAATGCTGTGGTGGCCGGACGAGTTCTGCCAAACGCTTACCGCTCAGAAATACTATGTCATCCGCTATGACAATCGAGACACCGGCTGTTCGACGATTTACGAGCCGGGGGAACCGCCTTACACGATGGACGACATGGCTGCGGACGCCATCAGGATACTCGATGGCTACGGCATCGAGAGGGCCAATCTGCTCGGAATGTCGCTGGGCGGCACGATCGCCCAGATCGCAGCGCTCTCGCATCCCGAACGCGTCAAGACGTTGACGCTGATGTCCACCACGCCGATGGGTATTGATACAAGCGCCCTGCCGCATACCACTGATGCCTATATGGGGCACGCGGCGACGGGCGAGACCGTCGACTGGACAGACGATGCCCAGGTGATCGAATTCCTTGTCGAAGACACCCGGATGATCGCCGGGATGGCGCATCCCTATGACGAAGGGCGGGCGCGCGCCTTTGTCGAACGGGATGTCGAGCGGGCGAAAAACTTCGTTAGTGCCACCAATCATTTCATGCTGAGGGGCGGCCAGGCCCTGAAAGGAAAATTGGCTGAACTGGCGGCACCCCTCCTTGTCATACACGGAACCGCGGATCCGATTTATCCGGTTGAGCACGGCGAACTGCTGGCACGAACGGTCAAGGGCGCGAAACTTGTTCGGCTCGAAGGCGGTGGCCACGAAATTCATCCCAACGATTGGGAAGAGATTATTTCCGCTGTCGACGCTCACTTGCGGTGAATAGAGCAATTCCAGCAAAAGTGCGCAGCGGATTTGGGTCCGGGATTGCGTAAAAACAACAGGTTAGAGCGGTTCTACGCTTCCATGAAAAGCTGAACCGCTCTAAACAACAGCAGGGACGTACCGATCGAGGGTTACGCCCTCCCGTACATCCGGCTCGCGCGCAACAAGCGTTGCGAATAGGGATGTTCGACCGCGCCTCTACGCAATGCCTCGATCTCGACCTGTTCGACGATCTCGCCGGCTTCCATGATGGCGACGCGGCTGCACATGTGAGAGACGACGGCGAGATCGTGGCTGACCAGCAGATAGGTGAGGCCGCGCTCGGCGCGCAGATCCTGCAGCAGATTGAGGATCTCGGCCTGGACGGATACGTCGAGCGCCGATGTCGGTTCGTCAAGCAGCAGCACGTCCGGGTTCAGCATCAGGGCGCGGGCGATCGCCACGCGCTGGCGCTGCCCGCCGGAAAGCTGATGCGGAAATCTGTAGCTCAGCACCGGATCGAGGCCGACCGATCGGAGCACCGCGTTGACGTCGACGGAATTGGTATCCAGCCCCTGGTTGCGCAGCGGTTCCTTCAGCTGCGAGCGGATGGTCTTTCGGGGATGGAGTGAACCATAGGGGTCCTGAAACACCATTTGCACCCGGCGGAAGAACGGCCGGCTGCGCTGCCGATCCAGCGTCTCGCCCTGGAGTTCGATGCTGCCGTCATAATTGGCGTTGAGGCCAGAGAGAGCTCTGAGGACGGAGGATTTGCCGCAGCCGGATTCGCCGACCAGGCCGAACGCAGTGCCCTTCGCGACTGTGAGGTTTACATCTCTGACGACAGGCCGCTGGCCGTGTCCGAAACGGATGGTGAGGTTATCGATCCGGATCATCGGAGCACCTTCGCTGCAAGGTCGTCGAGCCAGGCAGGATCCCGCTTCAGGATCGGCAGCCGGGCAGGGGGATCCTCGATCGTCGGCAGGGATGCCAGGAGCCCCTGCGTATAAGGGTGTCTGGCTTTGTCGAGATCGCGCGCCTCAAGCACTTCCACGACGCGGCCGGCATACATGATGAGGACCCGATCGCAGAAATTGCGGATCAGATTGAGGTCGTGGCTGATAAAGATCAGGCCAAGATTGCGGCGTGAAACGAGTTCGTCGAGCAGCGCCAGGATCTCCAGCCTGACCGTGACATCGAGGGCCGAGGTCGGCTCGTCGGCGATCAGCACTTCGGGTTCGGCGATCAGCATCATGGCGATCATGACGCGCTGGCCCATCCCACCCGATATCTCGTGCGGATAAAGGCGGGCAACACGCTCGGGATCGCGGATCTGCACGGCTTCGAGCATGTCGAGCGCCTGGGCGTAGGTCTTTGCTTTGCTCACCTTTGGATGATGGAAGCGATATGTCTCGGCGATTTGTTCGCCGATCCTCATCACCGGATTGAGCGAATACTTCGGGTCCTGCAAGATCAGCCCGATCCGCCGTCCCCTGATCGTCATCATCGTTCGTTCACTTGCCTTGAGCAGGTCGACGTCACGAAAGCGCATCCGCTCGGCGCTGACCTTTGCGGTCGGCGGCAGCAGCTTCATGATCCCGCGACCGACGGTCGATTTGCCGGATCCGGACTCGCCGACGATGCCGAGTTTTTCCTGGCCGAGCGTAAAACTCACGCCGCGCACAGCACGCATGTGGCCGCCGCCATACGCGATTTCGAGGTTGCGGACATCGATCAGGGGCTCTGTCATTCCGAACCTCTCGGGTCGAGCACGTCGCGCAGTGCATCACCGACGAGGTTGAAGGCGAGGCTGACGAGGGCAATGGCGATGCCGGGTGCTGCGATCACCCAGGGACTGTCGAGCATGAACTCGCGGCCGCTGGCGGCCATCGAGCCCCATTCCGGCCAGGGCGGCTGGGCGCCGAGGCCGAGAAAGCCAAGGCCGGCGGCAGTGATGATGATGCCGGCCATGTTGAGGGTGACGCGGACGATCACCGAGGGAATGCACATCGGCAGGATGTGGCGGGTGATGATCGCGATCGACGTCGCGCCCTGCAGGCGCACGGCGGCAATATAATCGGCCTTGCGCAGGCTGAGCGTCTCGGCGCGCGCCAGCCGCGCGATCGGCGGCCAGGCCGTCAGCGAAATGGCGATAATCGCATTGGTGATCCCGGGCCCGAGGGCTGCGGCAAAACCGAGCGCCAGGACCAGCCCGGGGAAGGAGAGGAAAATATCGGTGATGCGCATCAGGATTTCGTCGACGATGCCGCCGAAATAGCCCGAGACCGTGCCAATCAGCAGGCCGAGCGGTGCAACGATGATCGTGACGAGCATGATGATGTAGAGCGTTGTGCGGGCGCCGTAGATCACCCGCGCAAAGACATCGCGGCCGAAATTGTCGGTGCCGAGAAGATGGGTCGCCGAGGGGGGCGCAAGCCGCCCGGCCATATCCTGCACGATCGGATCGTAGCTCGTCAGCAGAGGGGCGGCCGTCGCCACCACGATCAGGAGCACGATGATGAAGAGGCCGGCCAGGCCAAGCGGGTGCAGGCTGAACTTCAGCCAGCCCTGATGGATCTGCTGCGTCGACGACTGAAACCAGCCCCGAGGCTCCGGCGCCAGCAGCCATTTGCGAAAGCCGCCGGCATTGGCGCTGTCTGCGTCTTCGGTGGAGATCGTCATGGCGTCACCGTGTTCTCGGATCAAGAATGCGATAGAGGAAGTCCGACACGATGTTGATGGTCAGGAAGACGGCGCCGATCGTCAGCACCGAACCCATCACCACGTTCATGTCGTTCATCTGCAGCCCGCGGGTGAGATATTGGCCGAGCCCGGGCCAGCCGAAGACCGTCTCGATCAGCACCGCGCCCTCGAGCAGCCCGCCGAAGGTCAGCGCCAGGATCGTCAGGAGCTGCACCCGGATATTCCGGAAGGCGTGCCGCCAGACGACCTTGTGGGTGCCGAGCCCCTTTGCCCGCGCAGTGATGATGTATTCCTGGCTGAGCTGTTCCAACATGAAGCTGCGCGACATGCGGCTGATATAGGCGACGGAATAATAACCGAGGATCGCCGCCGGCAGGATGATATGGCCGAGAGCGTTGTGGAATACGTCCCATTGCTGCTGTATCGCCGCGTCGATCAGCAGAAAGCCGGTCATCGGCGTGACGAGGCCTTCGTAGAATACGTCGATCCGGCCCGATGCGCCGACCAGTTTGAGCTTCGCATAGAAGATGAACAGCGCCATCAGCCCGGTCCAGAAGATCGGGATGGAATGGCCGGCAAGCGCCACGATCCGGGCGATGTGATCGATGATCGTTCCGCGCCTGACGGCAGCCGTGACACCTAGGGGAATGCCGATAATGGCGCCGATGATCATGGCGATGATCGCAAGCTCGATCGTCGCGGGAAAGATCGTCATCAGATCGGTGAGGATCGGCTGGCCCGTCGTCGCCGACATGCCGAGGTCGCCTGTGGCGATCTTGCCGACATAGGAGAGGAACTGCATCCAGATCGGTTGGCCGAGCCCGAGCTCGTTATAGACGCGATCGTATACTTCTTTGCTGACCTCCGCCCCGGTGATGGCGAGCACCGGGTCGGCAGGCAGCAGACGGCCCATCGAAAAGGTCAGGAAAAGCAGGCCAAGCAGCGTCGTGACGACAGCCACCGCGCGTCCCGCCAGGCGCCGCAACAGGCTCAGTGCCGGGTGCGGGGCCGCCTCGGCGAACCCGCCCGCCGTTGAGCGGCGGGTCGCCTCCTGCTTCGATGTCAGCTCGGCGCTCGCCACGCGCTCTACTCCTTCGTCACGTCATGCCAGCGCGTCGACCAGGTTGTATGCCCGTGATAACCCTTCACGTTTGCGCGCATGACATAGGGGTCGGTTCGCTGGAAGAAAATGACGAGCGGCGAAGCCATGCTGGCATAGATCCCGTCCATCTTCTCGAAGATGTCGGTGCGCTTTTGCGTGTCGCGCTCCTTCATCGATTGGTCGATGAGCGTGTTGAGCTCATCCACCTTCATGCCTGTGCGCCAGAGGTAATAGCTGCCGAGGCGCGCCTCGTCGCTATTGTCGGGGTTGAAGGCATATTGCGTGGCGACCGCGAAGGGATCCGGCAGGCGGGCGCCGGAATTGCCTAGCAGAACTTCGAATTTGCGCTCGCGGAAGGCGGGCGTGAATTCCCCGGGCACGAGGTCTAAATCGAAGCCGGCCGCCCGGGCGCTCGCCTGCAGCGCTTCGGCGAAGGGCAAGGTCGGTGCCCCCGACGGGTTGAGGACTTTCTTCAGGCCATTGGGATATCCGGCTTCTGCCAGCAGCTGCCTGGCCTTGGCGGGATCGTAGTCATAGCGGACCGCACCCTCTTCGGGAGCGCCGATCATCCCGCGCGGGATCATCGACTGCCAGGGAAAGCCCGTATGACGCATGATGTTGCCGGAGATCGCCTTCCAGTCAAAGGCGTGTTGGAAGGCCTCGCGAACCTTCGGCTTCTGCAGGTCGGGGTCTTTCTGGTTGAGGGCGATATAGTAGAAGCCGAGACCTGGGACATTGTCGATCACCATATCCTTATTGGTGGACAGCGCATCGAGATCGCCGCTTGCCACATACTGGCCGACATCGACATCACCGGCTTCAAGCTGCAGCCTGAGATTGCCGGATTCAGGAATGTGGCGGGCCACGACGCGGGCCATGGCTGGCTTGCCGCCCCAATATTTCGGCTGCGCATTGAAGATTGCGACATCGTTCGGGCGCCATTGGGCCAGGCTGAACGGACCGCTGCCGGCGGAATTGGCGGAAAGCCAGGCGCCGCCGAAATCGCCATTCGCCTCATGCGACAGCACCGTCTTCTTGTCGACGATGCCGATCGACGAGCCGGCCAGCGAATAAAGCACCAGATCGGTATTCACCGACTGCGGCAGCTCGATCTCGAGCGTATGCTCGTCTTTTGCCCGAACCAGCTTTTCGACGTTATCGGGCTTGAAGCCCCAGAGCGCGACGTCGGTGGAGCCGACCTGGCCCATCTTGATAACGCGCTGGATCGACCAGGCCGCATCCTCGGCGGTCACCTTGTTGCCGCTCTGGAAGACGGCATCGTCGCGCAGGGTGAGCGTGATGATCTTGCCGTCGTCCGACACGCTCCATTGCGTCGCGAGCATCGGCTTCAACGTCTTGAGATCGTCCGGCGACAGCTGCACGAGGTTGTCGTAGAGGTTCGAGATCAGCTCGGAAACGGTGCGGGCATTGTTCTGGGCCGGATCGAGCGTACGGATACCGGTGAGATTGGTGCCGATGACCAGCATGTTGGGCGGCGAGGCAGCCCAGGCAGGCTGCGTCGTCATCAAAGCGCCGGTAATTGCGATCGTTGTCAGTAGCTGTTTCAGCATCTCTAGACCTCCCAATCCTGTTGTTTGCGGAAATAGTGTCGAACTCAGCCGGCCGCCTTGGCGGACTGCTGCCGGTCCGGATCACCTTGAATGCTGCCCTCGGCCTCCCAGCCTCGAAGCAGCCGATGAAGCTCCTCGCGATCATGCTGGTCGAGCAGCGGCAATCCCGGCACGCGCACGGGGCCGACATCGAGGCCGGAATAGGTGACGGCCTCTTTTACGACAGTGACATTGGCGCCGTTGCGGAATTTGGTCCGCATCCGCTCAAAGGGCTCGAGCTTGTTGACGATCGTCCGTGCTGCGGCAAAGTCGCCTTTTTCGAGCGAGGCGTGGACGGCAAGCGAAAGCTGCGGCGCAACGTTGACGAGGCCGGACGTGAAGCCGCGAGCGCCGGCTGCGGTGAATGTCGGCGCCCAGCTCTCCGCCAGGCCGCAGACGAACAGCGCACCATCGGGATCGGCGGCCGGGATCGCGCGCGACAAGAGCATCAGATCGGTCGTGGCAAACTTGATGCCCGCGATGTTGCCGTGGTTGGCGAGACGGACGATATCGTCGACGCCGAAACCCTCGGCCCTGACATAGGCGACGAGCGGCAGGGGGGAAGCATCGGCAAGATTGCAGAAATAGCCGATCTGTGCCGAAGGTGCTGCGAAAGGATCGACGGGCTGATGCGACATGATGGCGGTTGCGCCGATCGCAGCCGCATCCCTCGCCATGCCGATCGCCTCGCGCAGCGACCGGCCGATAGCCGCCGTCACCGGCGCCCGGCCATCGACGCCTGATACCGCCGCTTCGTGGACGATCCGGATTTCCTGCGGCGTCAGCGCGTAGAATTCCCCGGTATTGCCGGCAGCGACGATGTTGTGAATGCCCGCGGCCGCCACCCGCGCATAGACCTTGGCGGTAATCCGCGGTTCGACTTCGCCTTTGCCGTCATAGGCCGTGACGGGAACACCCGAAACGCCCGTGAGCGCCTTGCGCATGATCGCGATGCTCATTTTTCTTCCCCGTTCGCTTTCAAGATGATTGGTTGCCGAAGCGGAAGGGCGGCAGCCCCTGTGCATCCACGTCGAAGGCGATGACGGTGCCCGCCTCGAAACGTCCGGTGCGGTCCGTCGACAGGCTGGTGACGAAGAGGGTGCTGAGATCAGGCCCTCCGAAACACGGCATGGTCGGTGCCGCGACCGGCAGAATGTAGATCTCGACGATTTCGCCTTCGCTCGATACGCGGTTGAGGCGGCCGGCCGAGACGCCGGCGCTCCAGTAAAACCCGTCGCGATCGGTCGTCGCCCCGTCCGGCCGCCCCTCATCTTCGGTGAAGCTGCGCAGCCGACGTCCTTCGCCAAGACTGCCCGTCTCGGGCTCGAAGTCGAATGCCTGCAGGAAACATTGCCGGCTGTCGGAGTGATACATCCGCCGGCCGTCAGGCGACCAGGCAAGACCATTAGAGCTCGTCAGCCCGGTTGCGACGGTGCGCGTGCTGCCATCGGCGCCGACGCGGAAGAGTGCTGCGTCATTGACCTGCGGCTTGGCTTCGCTGATCGAGCCGACCCAGAAGTGTCCGTCGGGGCCGACCTTGCCGTCGTTGAGGCGGCCAATGATATCGCGCCCGACGGGATCGCACAGAAACTCGATCTTTCCCGTGACGGGATCGAAGAGATGGACGCCCGTCTGGAGGCCGACGACGATTCGGTGATCGCGGCAAAGTCCGAGGCTGCCGATCGGCGCCGGCATGTCGAAGCGGTCGATTTTTCCTTGGCGGGAGAGCCGGACAACCGCCGGCGCCAGGATATCGACGAGCCAGAGCGCGCCGGTCTCATCGTCCCATACCGGCGATTCACCGACCGTCAACGGTTGCTGGATCACGGTTCGGATTTGCGGACGGATGATCCGAGGCGCCGTCATTCGGCCGCCTCCAGGCTCTTGGCCAAACCTTCGGCGTCACGCATGCGGATGGTGCCGTCGTGATTGATCTCGCAGAACCCGCCACCCTGGAACGCCCGCGCGACCGGCCCCTCGGATCCCTGTTCGATGCGGGCGTGATCGCGCGGCCGGTCCTCCGGCCGGTAGCCGAGCCTCGTCGCCAGATCATTGTCCCACCATTTCTCGTCGGTATCGGAAACGCCGTAGACGACCGTCGCGGCGATCGACGGGTGGGACAGCCCGATCCGCACCAGTTGCGCCAGATCCCGCGCGCTGATCCAGATCGCAATCGATCGTTCGCTGTTGGGGTAGGTGCCGGCGTTGCCGATGCGGATGGAAAGGGAGCGAATGCCCGACGTGTCGTAGTAAAGCCCCGCCACCAGTTCGCCCCAGCATTTGGAAAGTCCGTAGGGACTGTCGGGACGCATCGGATCGAGCGGTGATATGATTTCGCCGCGGGGATAGAAGCCGGTCGCATGGTTGCTCGATGCATAGACGACCCGCTCGACCTTGTTGATCCGCGCCGCTTCGTAGAGATTGTAGGTTCCAAGCACATTGGCGTGCAGAATGGCATTCATGTCGATGCCGCTTGCGATACCGGCGAGATGAACGACGCCGTCGATATCCTTCAGCGCAGCCGTTGCCTCATCGAGTTTTGTAAGGTCGGCGCTGACGTAGGTCTCGTTATCGCCAAGCCCGGCTGGCTCCTGCAGATCGATCAGGCTGACATGCCCGAAATGTGCGCGGAGGAGCGGTCGCAGCAGCGTTCCGACACGTCCGGCAGCCCCCGTCATAGCGATCCGTTTCATCTTCTTCCTCCCATTCTCGCTCAAACGCCCTGGAACATGCGGGCGCGAGCATTCAGTACGTGTTTCTTCATCGCATCGTGCGCTTCAGTTTCCCGCCGTGCGAAGATCGCCTCCACGATCACCGCGTGCTCGTCCTGGACGCTGCGGATCTGCTCCAGTGTCCGTTTCAGGCTCAGGCTTCGCGTAACGGAATGCCCGATGGCGAAATGCGGCCTGAACCATTCGCGCACGGTGATATGAAACTGGTTGCCGGTCGCCATGGCGATGGCATCGTGCAGAGCCTGATCCTCCTCGGCGCCGAGCTCTCCGTTGCGCAGACATTGCTCGATCGAAAAAAGCGCTGCCGTTATCCTCTCCTTGTCGGCCGGCTGCCAGTTTCGCGCGGCAAGCTCCGCCGCCTCGGCTTCGAGGCCGGCGCGGAATTCGAAAAACCGCTGGACATCGGCGAGCGATCCCACAGGCACCATTTTCAGCATCGACGAATCCGGTCTTTGCCGGACATAGGAGCCGGAGCCCTTGCGCGAAACGACCAGGCCATCGGCTCTCAGGCGCTCGAGTGCCTCGCGCACGACGGGCCTCGAAGCGCCGAAGTCGGCGGCAAGCTTCGTCTCCGACGGCAGCCGTTCGTTCACCGGAAAATTGCCGTCGGCGATCATCCCCACGATCTTCTCGTAGATGATGTCGCTGAAGCGCGTTGCGCCTCTGTTCGAAACGGCGTCGGCCGCGAATGTCATTATCGTCCTTTTCTCTAAACGCCAGGCTGTTGTCCGCCAGCGACATGCCCATGACGGTGCACAGATTCTGACAAATTGACGCCTTTTTGACGCTCTAGCCTAATTTTTAAGGCGTGTAATTTAAGCCTCCGTACTGCATCGCTACGAAATTTGTAATTATCTGTCAACTCTTGTAATCATTTGGGAACGTGTTTATGGTTCCGTCCGGGCGCCGAGGAGGGCGCAGCGGCAGGTCGGGAGCCCGCCGTGTCAGCCGGCTCAAAAGTTGCGCCGGCATAGAAAGGGAGGAACTCGATGCCTAATGAAATTCTGTCGCGCGGCGTTACCCGCCGCGCCGTGCTTGGCGGCATGGCCGGTGCAGCGGCATTGTCCATCGCGGGCCGCGCTTTCGCCGCAGGCGGCGAAGCACCCGCACTTGCGCAGCTTGTGAAAGATGGAAAACTGCCGCCGCTCGCCGAGCGCCTGCCGAAGAAGCCGATGGTCGTCAAGCCATTCGAAAAAGTCGGTACCTATGGCGGCTCTCTGCGCCGCGGCCTTCGCGGTTCATCCGACCATAACGGCATTCTGCGCATGGTTGGCAACCAGAGCCTCGTGCGCTGGAACCTCGAATTTACCGCTGTGGAGCCGAACCTTGCCGAGCGCTGGGAAGTCAGCGACGATGCGACACAATTCACCTTCCATCTGATCGAAGGCGTGCGCTGGTCGGACGGTCATCCCTTTACCGCAGATGACGTCGTTTTCGCGATCGAAGACTGCGTCAAAAACACCGAGCTCTACAGCGCAACCCCGGCGCAGCTTGCTGTCGCCGGCAAGCCGGTTACCGTCGAGAAGATCGACGATCATACGGTGAAGTTCACCTTTGCTGCGGCCAACGCGCTTTATCTGGAAAACCTCGCCACGCCGCTTGGCCAGCATCCGACGCTCTTTCCGAAGCACTATTGCAGCCAGTTCCTGCCGAAATATAATCCCAATATCGAGGCTGATGCGAAGAAAGCCGGCGTCACAAGCTGGACGGAGCTGTTCCGCAGCCGTTGCGGCGACATCGAGATCCCGTCACGATGGGGCAATGTCGACAAGCCGACGCTGGATCCATGGGTGGTCAAGGAGCCCTATGCCGGCGGCGCGACGCGTGTCGTCATGACGCGAAATCCTTATTTCTGGCAGGTCGATACCGAGGGCAATCAGCTTCCTTATATCGATGAGATCAACTTCGGCATCTCGCAGGACGTCGAATCGCTCATGCTGAATGTCATCTCGGGCAAGATCGACATCCAGGAGCGCCATATCAGCGTGCTTGCCAACAAGCCGACGCTGTCCAAGAACATGGAAAAAGGCGATTATCGTCTGCTGACGCTTGTGCCTTCGGCCTCGCAGCAGTGCCAGATCTACTTCAATATCACCCACAAAGATCCTGCCATGCGCAAGATGTTTGCGGATAAATCGTTCCGGCAGGCGCTGTCGATCGGCATCAATCGCCCGGAGCTCATCGATATCGTCTATTTCGGGCAGAGCGAGCCCTATCAGGCCGGACCGCGTCCGACCCATCCCTGGTACAACGAGAAATATGCGCGCCAGTTCACCGAATATGACGCCGACAAAGCGGGCGCGATGCTCGATCAGGCCGGCTACAAGAAAGGCGGCGACGGGTTTCGCGTCCGACCGGACGGCCAGAAGGTCTTCTTCTCGATCGACGTCATTCCGACGCTCTATCCCGACCTCGTCGACGCGCTCGAACTGGTCAAGACGCATTGGGCCCAGATCGGCATCGACATGAAGGTCAACACCATCGAACGGGCGCTTTATTACACCCGCGGCGACGACAATGCCCACGATGCGCAGGTATGGCCGGGGCCTGGCGGTCTCGATCCGATGCTCGATCCGCGCGATTTCTTCGCCTTCCATCCGCAGGGTTCGCGTTACGCCATTCCGTGGACGCTGTGGTACACCTCCAACGGTGCACGCGGCGAAGAACCCCCGGAAAGCCAGAAGAAGCGTATGAAGCTCTTCGACGAGGCGCGTTCGACGGCCGATCTCGACAAGCGCGGTGCGGTCATGAAGCAGATATTCGATATCGCCGCGGAGGAATTCGAGACCGTCGGGCTTTGCCTTGCCGTCGGCGGCTTCGGCATCATCCGCAACAACCTGCGCAATGTTCCCGAAAAGGAGCCGGACAGCTGGTCCTGGCCCAATCCGGGGCCTGCACTGCCGCAGCAGTTCACTTTTACGAGCTGATTTGGATCTCCGGCGCCGTGCCTGACGGTACGGCGCTTTCTTTCAGTTCGCCCTCTGAGATGCCTTGCCGGCCCTGACAGCCGGCAAGGCACGGATGGCGGCGTTCAATGCAAGAGGCGCACATGCTGGTCTTTATCGCCAAACGCTTGCTGTGGATGATTCCATCGCTTTTTGCCGTCAGCTTCCTGGCTTTCGTGCTGATCCAGCTGCCGCCGGGCGACTATGTCACCACCTATATCGCGACGCTGGCAGCCTCCAACGAGATCGTCGATCAGAACACCGCGGCGCAATTGCGCGAGCGTTTCGGCCTCGACGATCCGATGCTCATCCAATATTTCAAATGGATATGGGGCATCCTCTCGCGCGGTGATTTCGGCATCTCTTTTGAATGGCAGCAGCCGGTCTCGGATCTGATCTGGGAGCGCATGGCGCTGACGCTTGTGCTGGCGCTGTCGACACTGATCGCCACCTGGGCGATCGCGCTGCCGATCGGCGTCTATTCCGCCGTGCGCAAATATTCGATCGGGGATTATTTCTTCACCGCCTTCACCTTCTTCGGCCTGGCCGTCCCGTCCTTTCTGCTGGCGCTGGTGCTGATGTATGTCGCGGCGGTCGAATTCGGACAGGATGTCGGCGGGCTGTTTTCGCCGGAATACGAGAATGCGTCGTGGAGCTTCGCCAAGATGGCCGATCTCTTCTCGCATCTCTGGCTTCCCGTCATCATTCTTGCCGTCTCGTCCACAGCAAGCCTCATCCGCGTCATGCGCGCGAACATGCTCGATGAACTGCCGAAGCCTTACGTGACCACCGCGCGGGCAAAAGGTCTGTCGGAATTCCGGCTGCTGATGAAATACCCCATGATGATCGCGCTCAATCCGTTCATTTCGACCATTGCATGGCTGCTGCCCAACCTCATCTCCGGCTCGGTCGTCGTCGCCATCGTCCTGAACTTGCCGACAGCTGCACCCCTTTTGCTGCAGGCGCTGATGGCCCAGGATATGTATCTGGCGGGTGCCTTCGTTCTGCTGATCTGCGCGCTGACGCTGATAGGTTCTTTGATCAGCGATATCCTGCTTGCGCTGGTCGATCCCCGCATCCGGTTGGAATAGGAGCCTCATATGGCTGACATTGCCGTTACAAATATCCCGCCGGATCGCGCCGCCGTCGCATCGCAATGGCAGCTGATCTGGTGGGCTTTCCGCCGGCACCGGCTGGCCATGGTGGCGCTCGTCGTCACCCTATTGATGTACATCGTTGCCCTGGTTCCCGGCTTCTTCGCCATCAACGACCCATATCTGCAAAATGCGCGGGCGACCTTTCACCCGCCACAGAAAGTGCATCTGATCGACACGCAGAACGGGTTCTCCTTCGGCCCGCATTATTATCCGATGAAGCTCACCCGTGATCCGGAAACGCTGGCCGCCATCTTCAAGGAAGACACGACGAAGCGTGTAGACATCCAGTTCTTCGGGCGCGGCTATGAATATTCCGTGTTCGGCCTGTTCAACACAAACATTCACTTGATCGCCTCGCCCGACAAGACGACGCCGCTGCTTCTCTTCGGCGCCGACAGGCTTGGGCGCGACGTCTTCAGCCGAACGGTGCAGGGCTCGCAGGTTTCCCTGTCGATCGGTCTCGTCGGCGTCTTCCTGTCGTTGATGCTCGGCATCGTGATCGGCGGCATCTCGGGATATTACGGCGGCCGCATCGATTTCTTCATGCAGCGGCTGATTGATTTCGTGCTGTCGCTGCCGACGATCCCGATCTGGCTGGCAATGGCCGCAGCCCTGCCACAGGACTGGCCGGCGACGCTGCAATATATGATGATCACGATCATCCTGTCGCTGACTGGTTGGGCGCAGCTCGCCCGCGTTGTTCGCGGTCGTTTCCTGTCTCTGCGCACTGAGGAATTCGTGGCCGCCGCCAGGCTCGACGGCGTTCGCGAGGGACGCATCATCTTTCGCCATATGCTGCCGAGTTTCGCCAGCCATATCATCGCGTCGATCACGCTTGCCGTGCCGGCGATGATCCTTGCCGAAACCTCTCTTTCTTTCCTGGGGCTGGGGCTGCAGCCGCCAACCATTTCCTGGGGCGTTCTGCTGCGCGAGGCGCAGAACATTCGCTCGATCGCTACGGCGCCCTGGCTCTTCATGCCGGGCTGCGCCGTCGTCGTCGCCGTGATGGCGCTCAACCTCCTCGGCGACGGCCTGCGCGATGCGGCCGATCCCTACAACAAATGAGGCCGGCATGACCGACACTGTTCCCATTGCCGGCAGGCCATTGCTTGAGGTGAAGAACCTCACTGTCGAATTCCCTCTGCGCACCGGCGTCTTTCGCGCCGTCAGCGATCTGTCTTTTTCGATCGAACCAGGCAAGACGCTCTGCGTCGTCGGCGAAAGCGGATCCGGCAAATCGGTGACGGCGCGCTCGATCCTGCAGATTGTCGATGCGCCCGGCCGCATTGCCGGCGGCTCGATCACATTGAACCATCCCAATGGCGGCTCGACCAATCTGACCGGCCTCAATCCGCGCGGACGCCACATCCGCGCGATCCGCGGCCGCGATGTCGCCATGATCTTCCAGGAGCCGATGTCGTCGCTGTCGCCGATCCACACGGTCGGCAACCAGATCGTCGAGGCGCTTCGCCTTCACACGAGAATGAGCAAGGCGGAGGCACGCGCGGAAGCCATCTCTCTGCTCAAGCAGGTCGAGATCCCCTTTCCGGAAAAAGCGCTGGATCGCTATGCCTTCCAATATTCCGGCGGCATGCGGCAGCGCGCGATGATCGCCATGGCGCTTGCCTGCAAGCCGCAGCTGCTGATCGCCGACGAGCCGACCACGGCTCTCGACGTGACGACGCAGGCCGAAATTCTCGACCTGATCGCCCGGCTGCAGAAGGCCAACGGCATGGCCGTTCTGTTCATCACCCACGACATGGGCGTTGTGGCCCAGATCGCCGACGATGTGCTGGTGATGCACAACGGCGTCGCCAAGGAATATGGACCGGTCGAGCAGATCTTTCATGCCCCGCAAGACGATTATACCCGCATGCTGATCGGCTCGGTGCTGAAGCTGGAGCAGAAGGCCGAGATCCGGCTGGCGCGCGCGCCGCTCGACAGGACGGCAGCACCGATCCTCGAACTGCGCAACGTTTCGATGGATTTCGGTGAAGTCAAAGCACTCGACGATGTTTCCATTTCGCTTCTGCCGGGCGAGACGCTCGGCATTGTCGGCGAGAGCGGATCCGGCAAGACGACGATGGGCCGCTCGATCATGCGGCTGATCGATCCCACATCAGGCGCGATCCTCTATCGCCGCGCCGACGGCGGCATCATCGACCTGGCGACGGCAAAAGGCCAGACGCTGGCCGCCGCACGGCGGGAATTGCGAATGGTGTTTCAGGATCCTTTCGGCTCCCTCAATCCACGCATGACCGTCTCGCAGATCATCGGCGAGCCGCTCCTCGTCAACGGCGTCGCAAAAGGGCGGGCGCTGGAGGAACGGGTCTGCCACCTCATGGAGCAGGTGGGCCTCGATCCGAGGGCGCGCGAGCGCTACCCGCACGCATTCTCCGGCGGCCAGCGCCAGCGCATCGGCATTGCCCGTGCCATCACCCTCAACCCACGTGTCATCGTTGCCGACGAGGCAACCTCGGCGCTGGACGTCTCGGTGCGCTCGCAGGTGCTCGACCTCCTGATGCGCCTGCAGGATGAGCTTGGTCTCGCCTATATCTTCATCAGCCATGACATCGGGGTCATCCGCTACATGTGCGACCGGGTCGGCGTCATGTACAAAGGCCAGCTCGTCGAAATCGGCGAGGCGGAGCAGGTCTGCCGCACGCCCGAACATGCCTACACGCAGGCGCTGATATCGGCGATTCCACGGCCCGATCCACGCGACCGTGATCACTCCAGGCGTTTCCGCTACGTCGCGCCAGATAGTCTGAAGCCCGGCAATCTGGGGCTCGGCAATCTGAAGAATGGAAGTTCTCAGAGATGAAAATCACCGGAATTCGAACATTTCTCATGCAGGTCGGCCAGCCCGATCCGGCGAACTGGGCCGCCGACCAACGTGGTACCTCCAAGCAGTTTGGAGGCACCAGAAACTGGCTCTTCCTCAAGATCGATACCGACGAGGGCATCACCGGCATCGGCGAATGCTCGGGCTGGCCGCGTGTCATCGAGACGGCGATCCATGATCTTGCGCCGCTGCTCATCGGTGAAGATCCGGCTCATGTCGAGCGACTGTGGCAGAAGATGCATATCGCCATGATGGGCCACGGCATGCTCGGGACTGTCGGGGGCGGCGCGATGACCGGCATCGACATGGCGCTCTGGGACATCAAGGGCAAGGCGCTCGGCGTACCCGTCTGGACGCTGCTCGGCGGCAAGGTGCGCGACTGGATCCCGATCTATTCGCATGCCAATACGCCCGAGCGCGCGCTTGCCCTTAGGGAACGCGGCATCAAGGCGATCAAGTGCGGCGGGGTTGCAGATCCCGTTCGCAAGGTCGCAGCACTTCGCGATGCCGTCGGCGACGACATGGATATTGCCATCGATCTGCATGGGCCGCCATGGCTGACGCCTGCGGATGCCTGCCGCTTGGTGCGGGCGCTCGAACCCTATGAACTGATGTGGGTGGAAGATCCGATCGCGCCGGAGAATATCGAGGGCTACCGGCGGATCCGCGATGCAGCTTATGTGCCGCTTGCGGCCGGCGAGCGCTCGGCAAACATTTTCGGCGAACGCGAGTTGATCGAAAAGGAACTGGTCGACGTGATCCAGCCGGATACCGGCCGGGCCGGCGGCATTACCCAGATGAAGAAGATCGCCGCCATGGCTGAAGCCCATCATATCCAGATGGCGCCGCATTCGGGTTCGCTCGGACCGGTGGCGGAATATGCGGCCTTGCATCTGCTGGCTGCGATCCCGAACGGCCTCATTCTCGAGCGCCTCGACGACGACTGGGACGGCCGCCGCCAGACGATCGTGCCGCATCCGCAACAGGTCGACGGCTTGATCGCCGTTCCCGACGGCCCCGGGCTCGGCTGCGATATCGACGAGGCCTTCGTCGCGCGCTTCCCCAGCAGTGGCAACGTCTCCGTGCCGCAAGCCGCCGGCGCCTATAATCCCGGAACCGACAACGAGCACGTCTACGTGCAGACGCGCGTGGCCCGCCGCAGCTATTTCAATCGCTAGAAGGACAGAATGATGAAGATCGACCGCATGCGGGTTTTCATGACCCGCGACAAGGACCGTCCGCGCGTGATCGTCGCGCTCGATACCGATGACGGGTTGACGGGCTGGGGCGAATGCTACAATCACGGCCCCGACAAGGCGCTGCCGCCACTGCTCGATTATCTCTACGGATTTATATCAGGCCAGGACCCGACACGCGTCGAGTATCTCGTCAATCTGCTGATCCAGCAAAGCCGGTTCCCACCGGGCGCGCTTGGCCTTGCCGCGATCTCCGCGCTCGACCATTGCCTGTGGGATCTCGCGGCCAAGGCGGCGAACGTCCCGGTTTACAAGCTGCTCGGCGGCGAAGTGCGCGACCGCATCAAGGTCTATGCCGGGGTCTATACCGCGCCCGATGCGCCGGCGGCCCGCGACGAATTCGATCGCCTGAAGGAGGGATGGGGTTTCTCCGCCTTCAAGCTCAGCCCTTGGCGGATCGACATGCATTCCAACCGCTGGGGCAATGTGGTCAAAGCCTCGGCGGATTATTTCCGTTCGCTGCGCGAAACGGTCAACGATGAATACGAGATCGCTTTCGACGCCCACGCCAAGATCTTCGAGCCGGTCGCTGCGCGCCAGCTCGGCAACGCGCTTGCCCCCTACGACCCGCTGTTTTTCGAGGAGCCGTTGCGGCCTGAGAATATCGAGGCCTGGGGTGACCTGAAACAGGGGCTCAACTGCACGCTGGCGACCGGCGAGTCGCTCTACAACAGAAACGAGTTCCTGCGGCTGCTGCAGGTCAAGGGCGCCGATCTGATCCAGCCGGATATCTGTGTCGTCGGCGGCGTCAGCGAAATGCGCCGTATTGCCACGCTCGCTGAGGCTTTTTTCGTCGGCGTCGCGCCGCACAATCCGATGGGTCCGCTTGCGACGGCCGTCAATGTGAATTTTTCGGCTGCGGCGCAGAATTTCCGCATCCTCGAATACCGGCTGCCGAAAGGGCAGGCGTATGTCTATGGCGGCAACGATATCGAGAAGCGCGAAGGGGAAACCCGCTACGTCGTCGATCCCTATCTGCCGAAGAACGGCTATCTCGAGCTGCGCCCCGACCGGCCCGGCTGGGGCGTCGAGATGGACGAGAAGGCAATGGAGGAGGAAGGGTATATCCACTGGCAGCGGCGCGTGCCGAAGCGGCCGGATGGTTCTTACGCCTTCGCTTAGAGACGCTGCTCGAAAAACAACCGGGAATGGCCGCTGCCGCATAGCAGCAGCCATTTCCTTGGTTGTCCGGCGACGTCGACCTTATACCTGATCATGGCATTCTCCAACATCTCGCATGTTAGAGGACCCAGTCATCCCGATTTTGGACTTCGGCAAGTTTGTCCTCGCGGCAAATCGTCTCCAGCGCCAACGAGGCACGGCTGGAGTGTCTTTGTTTGTGTCGCAGGATTGCGAACTGGCGGGACGGCAATGGAAAGCTCGCCTTTACCAACAGACCTTGCGTCAAGAGAGACGCGGCGACGGCGCCGGAAACGACCGTTGCGCAGAGGCCTTCTCTTGCTGCCGATATGACGGCTTCGTTCGATGGCAGCTCAAGCGCGACAGTCAGATCTCCGGGGCCAATGCCGATATTGGAAATCGCCGCCTCGAAAGCCGACCGGGTTCCGGACCCTTTTTCCCGCATGACCCATTTCGTGCCCGAAACCAGCTCCGGCGGGGCGATCGGTTTGCCACGCGCCCAGGGATGGCGCGGGCCGACGACGACAAGGAGTCCGTCCTCGGCAAGCGGCTGAACGTTCAGCGCCGGCTCATCAACGCTGCCTTCGACGAAACCGACTTCCGCCAATCCATCGAGAACCGCTTTTGCCGCCGTGGTCGTATTGCCGATCATCAGCTTCAGGTCGATGCCCGGATAGCGGGTCTTGAAACGCATCAGCATCGCTGGCAGCCAATAGCTTGCGATCGTCTGACTGGCAAAAACAACGAGCTCACCCTTTTGCAGGCCGCCGAGATCGGACAAGACGAGCGCTGCGGCTTTTGCGCGCGCGAGTGTGGCTCTTGCCTCCCCCAGAAACACCCGCCCTTCGTATGTCAGCTCTATGCGGCGTCCGACACGGTGAAAAAGCTCGACGCCATAGGAGGCCTCGAGATTGCGGATGGCCGAACTGACGGCTGATGGCGTAAGGCCGATCGCCGAAGCGGCGTTGGTCAGGTGCTCGCGTTCCGCAACCGCGATGAAAATGGAGAGCTGCTCGAAGGTCATGATGCAATCGTTCGATTTTACCGAATGAATGATGTTAAACTATTCAATAGAAGTCGACAAATGGGTATGGGACAGTGGAGCATTCCACAAGGTCTGCCGATGCTCGTTTCCGTCTCACGTTCCCCGTCGCTTCCTGCTGTCCTGCCGGGACTTTTCCTTTGCACGGCAGTCACGCTCATTGCGCAGTTGGTCGAGCAGTTACAGCTGATGATTTTCGGCGCGCGCTGGATCGAGAGCCTCGTGCTGGCCATTTTGATCGGCATTGCCGTGCGCTCCTGGGTCCGTCTTCCGCAGACTTTCACTCCAGGCATTCACTTCGCCGCCAAGACGCTGCTAGAGATTGCCGTCGTCTTGCTGGGCGCCTCGCTCAGCACGGCTGCCATCCGGCAGGCCGGATTGCCGCTTGTCGGCGGAATTGCCGTCCTGGTTGCTGTGTCCCTGGCCGGCAGCTTTCTGCTCGGGCGGCTGTTGGGACTGTCGACTGGCCTAGCGACCTTGGTTGCGTGCGGCAACTCGATCTGCGGCAATTCTGCGATTGCCGCTGCAGCCCCAGTCATCGGCGCCAAACCAGACGATATCGCTGCCTCGATAGCCTTTACTGCGCTGCTCGGCGTTGGTGCGGTGCTGGCGCTGCCGATTCTCCATCTGTTCCTCGGTCTCAGCACCGTACAATATGGCGTTTTCGCAGGGCTGACAGCCTATGCCGTGCCGCAGGTATTGGTAGCCACAGCCTCTGCCGGTGCCGTCAGCACCCAGGTAGGCACGCTCGTCAAGCTGATCCGCGTGATGATGCTCGGACCCGTCATTCTTGTGCTCGGCGCGGTACATGGCCGCCGTCCCGGTAGCTCCGCGGTCAATCTTCGCCATGTTCTGCCATGGTTCATCCTCGGTTTTGCAGCTATGGCGACGCTTCGCTCCTTTGACGCGATACCGGCGCCGGTGTTGACCGGGATGTCGGCTGTCTCCGCCGCTTTTACCGTCACCGCCATGGCCGCGTTAGGCCTCTCCGTCGATGTGAGATCCGTCGCCCATACCGGCGGCCGGGTCCTTGCAGCGGCGGCGCTGTCGCTGCTGACTCTGGGGGCTCTTGGGCTTTGCTTGATGGGGCTGCTTGACATCGGCTGATCGAGGCGATTTGCCCAAAATTCCGGCAAAGATTCCGGTTGCCTTCCAAACGATCGGCGGCTAGCCTGTATATACAGGTCGAGTGGAAACAAAGATCGTCATGCGGGTCATCTCTTCACAGCAAGCTGCGGATCTCCTCGAAGACGGGATGACTGTCACTGCTTCGGGTTTTGGAGGATGCTGCCATCCCGAGGCCATCACGGCGGCGGTGGAGGAGCGTTTCATAGCCTCCGGAAAACCCCGCAATCTGACGCTCTTGTTTGCTGCCAGCACGGGCGATCGTCAGACGCGCGGCATGGGGCATTTTGGCTATGAAGGCCTCGTCGCCTGCGTGATCGCCGGGGGCTGGCGGGGAACGCCGCGCCTTGGCAGGCTGGCGATCGAGGAAAAGATCGAAGCGCATTGCTGGCCGCAAGGCGTTGTCGCCCAGCTCTATCGAGCGATTGCTGCCGGTCAGCCTGGGGTGATTACCCATATCGGGCTCGGTTCTTTCATGGATCCGCTGCAGGGCGGCGGCCGCATGAATGCGACGACGCCGCGCTCGCTTGTCGAGCGTGTGTCGTTGCGCGGCAAGGAATGGCTGCTTTATCCCTCGATGCCGCTCGACTGCGTGCTTTTGCGCGGTACGACGGCCGACGAAGACGGCAACATCACCCTTGAGGACGAAGCCTTTCCGCTCGACATGCTCGCCATGGCGCAGGCAGGCCGAAATTCCGGCGGTATCGTCATTGTGCAGGTCAAGCGGATTGCCGAGCGCGGCTCGCTGCCGCCGGGCGATGTTCGCATCCCGGCGGCGCTGGTCGATTATGTTGTCGTCTGCGAAAATCCGGCCCAGCACGGCGTCAGTTTCGCCGAGACGGACAATATCGCCTATACCGGGCGCGTCCGTATGGCGGTGAATCGTCTGCAGCCGGCGCCGATGTCGGCCGATAAGATTATTCAGCGCCGCGCCTTCCTGGAGCTGGCGCAGCTCCATCGCCCGACGATCAACCTCGGCATCGGCATTGCCGCCGGGATCGGCCGTATCGCCAGCGAAGAGAGATTTGACGATTATACGGTGACGATTGAATCCGGCGTCATCGGCGGCGTGCCGGCCGAGGAGCTGTCCTTCGGCGCTGCCGTCAATCCGACCGCGATCGTCCCACAGGCTTCGCAGTTCGACTTTTACGACGGCGGCGGCCTCGATATCGCCTTTCTCGGCATGGCCGAGGTGGATAGACACGGTGCGATCAATGTCAGCCGCTTCAACAATTCCATCGTTGGGGTCGGTGGCTTCACCAATATCTCGCAGACGGCGGGGAGGGTGGTCTATCTCGGCGCATTTTCGGCCGGCGGCGCGGAAATTGCAGTTGCCGACGGCAAGCTCGACATCATTCGGGACGGCAGAGTTTGCAAGATCGTCGACCATGTCGACCAGATCAGTTCGAGCCCGGCCTTTGCGCCGGAAGGGCAGACACAGCTCGTCGTCACCGAGCGGGCGGTCTTTCAAGTGATCGACGGATGCCTGACGCTAACGGAGTTTGCCCCCGGCATCGATCTAGTCTCCCATGTTCTCGACCGCCTGCCGAAGGGCGTCGCGGTGTCGGATCAGCTGAAACAGATGGACGCGCGCCTGTTTTCCACCCATGCCATGAAGGACTTTGCCCCATGAAAATCGATGGAGCCGTCATCATCGTCACGGGCTCGGCAACAGGCGTCGGGGCCGCATGCGTGAAGCAGTTCGCCAAGGGCGGTGCCCGGGTGGTGGTCAATTACAGCCGCAGCAAGAAAGAGGCCGATGAAACGGCCGATATCTGCCGCAGCCTGGGCGCGGACGTCGAGATCGTCCAGGCCGACGTTGCCGACGATGTGGCCTGCCGCCGGATGGTTGCGACGGCCGTCAACCGGTGGGGTCGGCTCGACGCCCTGGTGAACAATGCCGCAACGACGGTCAAATCGGATCCTTTCGATCTGGAGACATTGTCGGCCGAAGATTTTCAAAATGTTTTCGGGGTCAACGTGATCGGCGCCTATCAGATGTGCCGGGCGGCGGTGCCTTCCATGCGTGACAGCGGCGGCGGCGCGATCGTCAATGTCTCATCCAACGTTGCCTTTACCGGCGGCGGCAGTTCGCTTGCCTATACGGCCTCCAAGGGCGCGCTCAATGCGCTGACCATGGCGCTGGCGCGCACCTGCGGTCCCGATATTCGGGTGAACGCGGTTTGCCCTGGCATCATCGATACGCGCTGGATGCGCGACACCCTCGGGCCGGATGCCTACGGAGCCATTGCCAAGCGATTTTCGGAAACCGCGCCGCTTGGCCGGGTCGCGACACCAGAAGATGTTGCCGGCGCCATTGTCTGGCTTGTTCAGGGGGCAGACTTCGTCACTGGCGAATTGCTTTCCGTCGACGGCGGCATCCGCCTGTCCGGTGGCGCTCGCAAACCCGCGACATCGGGGGCAGTTGCATCGTGATGCTGTCGGCTCAATCCATCCTCGACTTTCCAGTGCCGCAGGCGACGCATGTAGTTACCGCAAGGGATGCCATCCTCTACGCCCTGTCGGTTGGCTACGGCACCGACGGGCCCGACGAAAACCTATTGAACTACGTCTATGAACGCGATCTCGTGACCGCACCGACGCTTGCCAATATCGTGGCGCATCCGGGCCCGTGGATGCAGCAGACGGGTGTCGACTGGGCGCGTCTGGTGCATTCCGAACATCGCCTGATGATCCATCGGCCGGTCCCTCTCGATGTGCCGTTGATCTCCCGGTCGCGTGTCTTGTCGGTGGTCGATCGCGGCGTGGAGAAAGGCACGTTCGTCAGCTTCGAGCGCATGATCGCAACCGTGGACGGTGACGAGCCGATCGCAACGATCCTCCAGACGAACGCCTGCCGCGGCGACGGTGGATGCGGTTCCGCCGGATCGGCGCCTGAACCTCTGTCCAAAGTCCCGGATAGAGAGCCTGACTTCGAATTCAATGTCGACATCCCTCGTAATGCCGCGCTGCTTTATCGCCTGAACGGCGATCTCAATCCGCTGCATGTCGACCCACGGGCAGCGGACAGCAGCGGCTTCAATCGGCCGATCCTGCATGGGCTATGCAGCTTCGGTTATGCGGGCTACGCCATCATCGCCGCCATCGATCCAGGGATGGCTACCGGTTTGAGCGCGATCGCGGCGCGGTTCAGCGCGCCGATCTTTCCCGGAGAAACGATCAACCTGCAGATGTGGCGCAACGACGCTGAAATTCGCTTCCGGGGGATCGTTGCTTCCAGGGGCGTGACCATCCTCGACAACGGCATGGCGAGGCTGTCATGACGAAAGCGGTCAAGCTGGCCGCCGGCGAGGCGCGCCAATATATCAGGATCAAGGAGCAGATCCTGGCCGAGATCGCCGAGGGAAAGCTGCAGCCGGGAGATCGGGTATCCTCCGAAAGCGAACTGGTGGCTGCATTCGGCGTCAGCCGCATGACGGCGAACCGAGCGCTGCGGGAGTTGATGTTCGAGGGTGTTCTCAAGCGATCCGCCGGCGTCGGAACCTTCGTGTCGCCAAAACACCTCGATGTCGATCTGCTTCAAATCCGCAACATAGCCGACGAAATACTGGAGCGGGGTCACACGCATAAGGCAACGGTCGTCAAGGCCGGTTTGATAAAGGCGGACGCCAATGTTGCCGACGCGCTCGAACTGACCCTCGGCGCTGAGGTGATGCATTCGCTGATCGTGCACATGGAAAACGACCAGCCCATTCAGGTCGAGGAGCGCTACGTCAATCCGCTGGTCGCGCCAGATTATCTGTCGACCGATTTCCGCAGCATGACGCCTAACGAATATCTGACGAAGGTGGCGCCGATAACGGCGTTCGAACATATCGTCCAGGCCGTCAAACCGGACACGACGATCCGCAAATATCTTGGCCTGAAGAATGATCACCCTTGCCTGCGCGTCTTTCGAAGGACCTGGTCGGGCGAAGCCGTCGTGACCTGTGCGCTGTTATACTATCCCGGCGCGCAATATCGGCTGGAAGCACGGTCCACCAAGGGTCCCTCGAAGCCTGTCGCCATTCTCGGAGAGAAACAGTGAGCGCCACCCATTCTCCATCGATCACCTTCAGCGCGTCGCCGCCGACGATCGAGGACATCGCAGCAATTGCCCGTCGTCACGCCAGGATCGAAATCTCCGCCGAGGTCCAGACCCGGATTACGGCGGCGCGCGCCGTCGTCGATCGCTATACGGAAAAGGATCTGCCGGTTTATGGCCTGACGACGGGACTGGGAGCGGGGGTCGATACACGACTTGCAACGGAAGATCTGGTGGCGTTTCAGATGCGTGTGCCGCAAGCCCGCGCGGTCGGCGTCGGAAGGCCGCTTGCCCAGGAATCCGTGCGGGCGATGATGGCCGTCAGGGCTGCCGGCATGGCGGCGGGCGGTTCCGGCGTTTCGCTGAGCGTGTTTCGCGGTCTGATCGCCGCGATCAATGCAGATGTCCATCCTGTCGTCCCGTCATTGGGCTCGATCGGTGCGGCGGATTTGGCTCCGCTTGCCCATATGAGCCGGGCGCTTCTCGGCTTCGGCGAGATCGAGCTTGGCGGCGAGGTGCTGCCGGCCGGCATCGCCCTGGAAAGGGCCGGCCTGAAACCTCTCGAATTGGCGCCGAAGGACGGGCATGCGCTTGTCGTGGCCAACAGCCTCTCCATCGGCCTCGCCTGCCTGGCGCTTGAGGATATCGAGCGGCTTTTCGATTGGTCTCTGAAGGCGATTGCCGTTAATTTCGAAGCGTTCAGGGCCAATGTCAGCGTCTTCGACGACCGCGCTCTCGCTGCGAGACCGGCCTTCGGGCAGCGCCGCGTTGCCGCTCAGCTGATGGAGTTGCTTTCGGGAAGCTCCTTGCTTGCAGCCGATGCCGCAAGACGTCTCCAGGATCCATTGAGCTACCGCTGCACGCCGCAGGTCTGGGGTGCGTTGAGGCATGCGATCGACGAGGCAAGGCAGGCGACGGAGATAGATCTCGTCAGCTCCAGCGACAATCCTGTCGTCATCGCCTCCGAAGGCGTCATTCTTGCACACGGCAATTTCGACATGACCGCTTTTGTCCTCGCCTGGGAACGGCTGGGGCAGGCGATGGCGCATTGTGCGGCAGGCACCGCCTATCGGATCATGAAGATCATGTCGCCTAGCATGTCCGACCTTCCACGCTTCCTGACCCCGATGGGCCAGAGCCGTACCGGTTTTGCGACCGTGCAAAAGACCGTTTCGGCCATGGAAGCCGAAATCCGCCATCTCGCCATGCCGGTTTCGCTTTCGCCCTTTCCCGTCGCCGATGGTGTAGAAGATCAGGCGTCGATGGCCCCGAGCGTTTTGGCAAAGACGCAAGCGATCATCGATCGCCTGCGTTATCTCGTTGCCATCGAACTGATTGCCTCGGCACAGGCCATTGAGCTGCGCGGTGTCTCAGGCGAATTGGGCAAGGGATCGGCTGAGGCCTATGCATTCGTCCGCAGCCATGTCCCGGCACTTGAAGAGGATCGCGCACAGGGGCCGGATTTTGCGACGATCGCCGCATTGATCGGGCTTGGCCCGCAATAAGCCCGGTTCGCAACTGCCCCACCAAGAAGGGCAGGGCGCCGACCGGTCATGCCGACGGTTACTCTGGGGAATGCCGCCGGTTCGTTCATTGAAAAGTCAACAAGAGGGAATGATCATGAAAAATTGGACAAAGGGCATATTTGCAGCCGGCATCATGGCAGCCGCCATGTTCCAGTCGGCATCCGCAGAGACCATCAAGGTCGGCAGTAAGAATTTCACCGAGCAGTTCATCCTCGCTGAAATGTATTCAGCCGTTCTGGAAAATGCCGGCTTCACCGTCGAGCGCAAGATCAACCTCGGCGGCACGCTGATTGCGCACCAGGCATTGGTGGCCGGCGAGATCGATCTCTATCCGGAATATACCGGCACGGCGCTTGCGTCCGTCGTCAAGGGGGAGATGTCGACCGATGCCGACAAGGTCTATACGCAGGTCAAGGACTTCTACGCCAAGCAATTCAACCTCACATGGCTGAAGCCGAGCGGGATCAACAACGGCTATGTCATCGTCGTCCGGCAGGAAACGGCGCAGGCCAACAATCTGAAGAGCCTGTCGGATCTCGCCAAGGTTTCCAAGACCCTGGTCTTCGGCGGCGGCGCCGAGTTTCCGGATCGCGCCGACGGCCTGCCCGGCCTGAAGCGCGTCTACGACGCCGAGTTTAAGGAGTTCAAGCAGTTCGCCAAGCTTGGTCTTCGTTACGACGCGCTGGAACAAAAGGACATCGACGTTGCCAACGGTGCAGCGACCGACTGGCAGATCGGTTCGAAGAATCTCGTGCCGCTGGCAGACGACAAGGGTCTGTTTCCGCCCTACTACGTGGCACCCGTTGTCCGCCGGGACGTGCTGAAGGCCAACCCGAAGGTTGCCGAAATGTTGGAAGCGGTTGGCTCCCATCTCGATAATGAAAAAATGCGGGTCCTCAACGCCAAGGTCGAGACCGATCACGAGGAAGCCAAGGACGTGGCGGTCGATTTCCTCAAGGAAAACGGCCTCCTGCCGAAATGATTGTTCTGCTTTGGCGGCCGGATATCAATCCGGCCGCCGTCTGGCGCGGCGATCCTTTTGAGGGTTTTGTTCGAAAATCCGTCCGGTCAGCAGGCGGGCAGGAATGTGGAGAAGCGAGAAATGCAGGAAATCTGGATCGATTATCTCAACGCCCTCGATGCCAAGGCGCTGGCGCTGACGAATGACGAGATTCTCGATGCGGTGGCGAAGGCGCTGGATGCGCAGGGCAGGGGTGAAACCGTCATCGAGCCGCGTGTCCATCTTGTGCCGGAAAGCTCGGACAAAGGCCATTTCAACGTGCTTCGCGGCTATGTCAAAGCGCTGAATTATGCAGGCGTCAAGGTCGTCGGCGATTTCGTCGACAACTACAAGGTGGACCTGCCTTCGGAGCTTGCGGTCCTCAACCTGTTCGACCCGAATACGGGTGTGCCGAAGGCCATCATCGACGCGACTGCCATCACCGACATGCGCACCGGCGCCGTCACCGCTCTTGGCGCAAAATATCTCGCTCGCAAGGACAGCAAGGTGCTCGGCCATATCGGTGCGCGCGGAACCTCTTACTGGAATGTCCGGCTTCTCGACCATCTCTTCGACTTCGAGGAAATCCGCGTGCATTCGCGCCGCCCGGAAAGCCGCAATGCCTTCGCCAAGCGTCTTGAGGCGGATCTTGGCAAGAAGATCGTCGTTACCGACAATTGGGAGGATTGCCTCAAGGACGCCGACATCATGGTCGAGGCCAGCCGCCTGCCGGAACCGGCGCCGTTGTTCAAGACCGAATGGGTGAAGAAGGGAGCCTTCGTTGTGCCCTATGGCACGATGAGCGCACTGGAATTCGATCTCACCGACATCATGGACAAGGTCGTCGTCGACGATTGGGGACAATGCGGCCCCGGCAAGCCTTTTGGAGCGCTTCGCCGTCACGTCGATGAGGGAAAGGTGACGGCGGAGAACCTGTATGCAGAAATCGGTCAGATCATCTGCGGCAGGAAGCCCGGCCGCGAAAGCGATGAGGAGACGATCCTGTTCTGGCACCGCGGCCTCAGCACCACCGATGTGGCGCTCGGCGCCGCCATGGTCGGCAAGGCAAGAGAGATGAACATCGGCCAGCGGCTGCGGTTCGCATAATTGCCATGGGGATCTCCAAGCTGATCGCCTGTTCGAGAATGTATAATCTCAGTCCGCGCATTCGCGGCCTGTGGGATGCGCTGTTTGCGCAGGTCAGTCTGCAGTCCGGCATCGAACTCGAGATCGTCGCCCACGCAGCACCGGCACCGCTGTCGGAGCTATGGGCGAGGCCGGACATGGGAGCGGTCTTCATGTGCGGCTATCCGTTTTCGCACATGCCCGAGGCTGCCCGACCAACGGTGCTTGCCGCACCCGTCTCGAGCGAGGAATGGTCTTTGGACCAGCCGCTCTATGCCAGCCACATTCTCGTTGCCTCTACCGGGCCCGTGAACGCTGTGGAGGATCTCGCAGCGGTACGCTGGGGCTGGACTGCGCGCGATTCCCAATCGGGCTACCACGCGGCGCGTTCTTTTCTTGCCGACCGGTTTGCCGGGAAAATGAAGCAGAGCATGACGGTCGGACCGCTGCTCAACCCGTCGGGCATCGTCGCCGCCCTCAAGGACGGCAGGATCGATGCCGGTGCGATCGACGCTTACGCCTTCCAATTGTTGCGGATGCACGAACCCGATGCGATCGATGGTCTCCGTATTCTGGCGACGACCGATCCGCTTCCTGCGCCGCTGCTGGTTGCCGCGCAGACATTGCCGTTGGACATCGCCGCAGCCTTGCAGCGAAGTCTCGTGACATTGCATAAAACGCCGGAGGGAGCGGCGGTTCTGGTGCGGCTCGGCCTCAGGCGATTCTCAACGGTCGCTCCCTCGGCCTACGATATTCTGCCGCAGAGAGCAGACGCCGCCGATCGCAGATTGGGGATCTCGTGGTAGATAGGCGAAAGAGCGCCCCGATGCGGAGGTCTCGACCATGAAATGGGTCCCTAAACATCTCGACCGGCTATTCGAAGCGCTGTTGGAGCACCTCTATCTCGTTTTTCCTCGGTCGGCATTGCCCTGGTGATCTCTCTGATCGTTGGGATCTGGGCGGCAAGGCGGCCGCGGAGCTTTGCCGTGATCGTCATCTTCACCGGTATCCTGTTTGCAGTGCCGAGCCTGGCGCTGTTTGCGCTTCTCATTCCCATCATGGGCATCGGTGCGGCACCCGCCATAACCGGACTTGCGGCCTACTCGCTGATGATCCTGATCCGCAATATCGGCATGGGATTTCAGTCTATTCCGCGTGATATATTGGAAGCTGCCGATGGCATGGGTTACGGCACGGCACGGCGGATCTGGGAAGTCGAACTGCCGCTGGCAATGCCCTATATCGTCGGCGGGATCCGCATCGCCATGGTGACGGTCATCGGTATCGCGACCGTTGCCGCCTATATCAATGCCGGCGGGCTCGGCGTCATCATTTTCGAAGGCATCGACCAGCGCTTTCCTGAAAAGATCATCGCAGGCGGGCTGCTGACATCATTTCTGGCGCTCTTTGCCGACTACTGTTTTGCCTCCTTCGAAAAGCTGCTGCGCCGGCGCAGCGGAGGGAAGGTAGCATGATCGTTATCGATGCATTCAGCTGGATCTTCAACAATTCCACTACCTTCTTCAACGCTTTCAATCGCCATCTTCTGATGTGCGTCCTATCGCTCGGCATCGCCTCCATCATCGCCGTACCGCTCGGATTTGTCGCCGCACGGGCGCCGCGCGCCGCCTTTGCGGCGGTCAATATTGCCGGCGCCATGCGCTCCATCCCGAGCCTTGCGATCCTGTCGGCGACGATGCCCTTTCTCGGCATCGGATTGCTGCCATCGGTGATCGCCCTCATTGTTCTGGCCGTGCCGCCGCTATTGTTGAACACGATCATCGGCATCCGCGAGATCGATGCCTCGGTGATCGATGCGGCGGATGGAATGGGCATGAGCGCCGGACAGATGCTGTGGGAGATCGAACTTCCCCTGGCCGTTCCCGCGATTCTGTCAGGCGTCAGGACGAGCGCGATCCAGGTCATCGGCGGCGCGGCGCTGGCCTCCTTTATCGGCGGCGGCGGGCTTGGCGATTTCATCAATGCCGGCATTGCGATCATGAACATGCCGCGCCTTCTCGTCGGAGCGGTGCCGATAGCACTGCTCGCAATCTTTGCGGAATTGGCCTTCGGCGCTCTGGAGCGCCTCTTCACTCAACGGCGCTGAGCGGCCGAAAGCGGATATCAGGATGATTCATCTCAATCATGTTACCAAGAAATACGACGGAAGCGGCCCGCATGCTGTCGACAATCTCGATCTGCTGATCGAGACCGGCACGACGGTTGCCCTGATTGGCCCTTCTGGCTGCGGCAAGACCACGACCATGCGGATGATCAATCAGTTGGAGACGCCGACGACGGGACGCGTGCTGGTCGACGGAAGAGATATAGCCCGGGTCGATCAGAAGGAACTCCGCCGCAGCATCGGCTATGTCATCCAGCAGGTCGGTCTGTTTCCGCATATGTCGATCGCACGCAATGTCGCGACCGTCCCGCGGCTTCTCGGTTGGGAAAAGGCGCGCAGCGATCGCCGCGTCGACGAGCTCCTGGATCTCGTCGGTCTTGATCCGGCCATCATGCGGCAGCGCCTGCCGCATGAATTGTCGGGGGGGCAGCGTCAGCGCGTCGGTTTCGCGCGTGCGCTCGCAGCAGACCCCGCAATCATGCTGATGGACGAACCGTTCGGCGCGATCGACCCGATCACCCGCGTTAGGCTTCAGGACGAATTCCGCGATATTTTGAGGAAGGTAAAGAAGACCGTCGTCATCGTCACGCATGACCTCGACGAGGCCATCAAGATGGGCGATCGCATCGCGATCATGCGGGATGGCCGCCTTCTCCAATATGATAGCCCGCAGGAAATTCTTGCGCGTCCCATCAACGAATTCGTCGAGAACTTCCTCGGCCCCGACCGAGCCATAAAAAGGCTGAGCTTGATTGCCGTGTCGACGATCATGACCGCGCCGGAACCGTCCGAGGGCGATGCCGAGATCGCCGCTGACGCCACGGTTCTCGACGCCTTGGCGCTCATCCTCTCCGGCGAGATGCCGGGTCTCCATGTCAGGTCAGCCGATGGGGCCCTTGCGGGATATCTGTCGCGAGCCACCTTGTTGCGCGCCAATCGGCTATAGAACAATTCCGGCAAAAGTCCGCAGCGGTTTTGCTCGACGTGAACAAGACCACCTGCCTGCGGTGGGATCTACCCACGCGTGCTGAAATGGTTTGCCGGCGCAAAAACCGCTGCGCACTTTTGTTGGAGTTGCTCTAGGCGTCTTTCGGCAGCACCGAGCGAACCCTGGCGATAAAAACATGGAAGTCCTGCATGAACTTGCGAAGGAATTCGGCGGTGGGTTCGTTCGTGACCTCGCCCTCATCGGTGATCAGCCCCGGCGTGAACTGGATGTAGGCTTCAGGGGCGTTCATCTGGGGAGAATTGCAGAAACTGAGTACGCTCCGCAAATTCTGCTGGGCGACTGCCGTGCCGATCGCGCCCGGCGATGTGCCGATAACCGCTGACGGCTTGCGTGTGAACGAGTTGGTGCCGTAGGGACGGCTCGCCCAGTCGATCGCGTTTTTCAGCCCGCCGGGGATGGATCGATTGTATTCGGGCGTGACGAACAGCACGGCGTCGACGGCCGCGATCGCCGCCTTGAATGCCTTTCCGGCCGGAGGGTAGTCAGCGTCATAGTCGTAGCTGTAGAGGGGCAGGTCCTTGAAGGGTACCTCCGACATTTCAAGTTCCGGCGGGGCGAACCGCACCAGTGCTTTGGCGAGCTTGCGATTGATTGAGCCCTTTGCGAGGCTGCCAATGAGATAGCCTACTTTATGCGTGGTCATGGCGTTCTCCAGTATCGCGCGTGATAAAGGACGTATCATGCGCAGGAAGCATGGAAGGGGGTCTCCCGTCCTTGGAGCGCAAGCAGCTAATCGCCGACGAAAGTGACCGTCTCGGCGAGCGGGGCGCGGCCCGTACGGGCAAAGCTTACCACAGGATCCTCATAGCCGATCGACATTCCGCAAAAGAGGATGAGTCCGTCCGGGGGTGACACGGCCTCTGCGACCGTCTCGCGAACCTGTGACCACGCCATCTGCGGGCAGCTGTGCAGTCCTTCGGCGCGCAGCAGCAGCATAACGGTCTGCAGATACATGCCGACGTCGGCCCATTGGGGTGGGCCCAGCTCACGATCGATGTAGCAGAATAAGGCGGCGGGCGCGCCGAAGCAGTTCCAGTTGGCGATCGCTGCCCGCTGGCGCGCCTCCCAGTCCTCGCGCGCAATGCCGAGCGCGCTGTAGCGCTCCTTGCCGAAGGCAGACCGGCGCTCTCCGTAAGGGGACTTCAGCGCCGGCGGATACATCTCGTACTGCCGCTTATCCCAGGCGTCGCCGTGGGCGACGCGCTCGACGGCCGATGTCTTGAGTTCGGCCAGCGGCGCGCCGATCATCACGTAGGTGTTCCACGGCTGGATGTTCGATCCTGACGGCGACCAGGCCGCGGCCGACAGCACGCGCTCGAGTATCTCCCTCGATACAGGCCTGTCTTTGAATCCGCGCACCGACCGTCGGCTTGTGACTGCCTCATATACGTCCATGATCGCCTCTACCGTTTCATTGCTGATGTGGTTGATTATCTCCATTCACAACGGAGGCGTAATCATACCGCGGTCTAGGAGACGTACATCAAAGGTCCATCAGGGATCGATGCGTCCGGAGGATGTTGCATGCAAGATCATCAGCAGGATAGGAGGCCAATCACCAGCGTCGAGAGCATGGCTTCGTCATCTCGTCGGGTGCCCGGCCCGGACGCGTTCTGCTGGGGGGCGACGGTGCGATCCGAAGATGTCGGCGAGCGTATCGAGCATTCTCCTGGCCGAGCCAGATTGAAGGGAATAAAAGATCGTCTGGGCAGCCCTTCGCGTCTGCACGAGACCCTGTTCTCGAAGAATGGCCAGATGCTGGGACGTCGAAGATTGGCTTAATCCTACCTCATCGGCCAGAACGGTCACCGACACTTCTCCGTCGGTCAACAGATGCAGAATGTGAAGTCGTTTGGCGTTCCCCATAGCCGACAAGAAGCTTGCTTGGATGTCGAAGGCGCTGGTGTCAGGGGAAGGCGCGGCTGGCGATCGATTGTTCAGGCGTGATCTCCTTCATGGAATTAAGCCGGAGGTCATATCCCCGGGCTTTAATTTAGAGATAACGCATGGGGGGCACGGCGAAACCCGTTGGCGGCGCCGCGCCGTCTTTTTCAACGCAAATTGGATACGGAGCGCATCAAATGGACAGGCAATTGATGTTCGAGGCCGGCATTCTTCGTCTTTGGCAAGGGCTCGATAGAAAACTAACGCGAGCCAGCCTGCCGCATTTGCGCCGGCAGCGTCTCCCAGGCCCGGATCAGTTCGCCGATCGACGCCGCCTCCATCTTGTGCATGACGTTGCTGCGATGCAGTTTGACCGTCACTTCGCTGATGCCGAGATCGAAGGCGATCTGTTTGTTGAGGCGTCCGCGCGCCACTTCGTGAAGAACTTCGCGCTCGCGCTGCGTCAGCGTCTCCAGGCGTTTGACATTGCGTTTGGCGATTGCCGCTTCAGCCCGTCGTTCGGCATCCGTCGCAATGGCCGCAGTGATGGCGTCAAGCAGCGTCTGGTCCCGCACCGGCTTGGTGAGAAAATCCACGGCGCCGGCCTTCATCGCCTGGACGGTCATCGGGATGTCACCGTGGCCGGTCAGAAAGATGATCGGCTTGGAAATGCCGTTTTCGGCCAGATGGCTCTGCAGGTGGAGGCCGCTTGCTCCGGGCATGCGCACATCGAGGATCAGACAGCCGGGGTTTTCCAGGATATCGGCATCAAGCAATTCGCGGGTCGAGGCAAAACTGAGCGACTGAAAACCCGCCGACAGGATTAGCTCCGACAGCGCCTCGCGAACCGCTGCGTCGTCATCGACGATAATGACGAGCGTCTGGCCATCTTCATATCTGCCTTGCAATGATAACGGCGCCGATCTCCGCAGCAACGGCTGGTCAACTCTCATGTTACCCTCCATCTCTCGATTGGTGTAAAGCATTGGCGATGGCCGCCAGCAGGACCTGGGCATCGAAGGGCTTGCGGAAGAAGCCGCCTCCTCCCTGAGCGCGGCCCTGATCGGCTATCTCGTGGCGGCCCGTGATCAGGAACACCGGCAATTCGGGACGCGATTTTCTTACCAGGTCACGAAGCTCGAAGCCGTCGATGCCGGGCATTCCGATATCGGTGATGAGCACATCGAGGTCCGACAGCCCGCTGACGAGCAGCGAGCCAGCCGACGGGAAGCCGCGGGCCACATAACCAGCCGATTCCAGAAGGTCGCCCATCGATTCGAGCAGTCTTGGATCGTCATCGACAATTGCGACGACATGTCTTGTCTCGTTCATGTTCAATTCCCCCCCACCCGGCGCGAGTGGGTAATCGGTATTTCCAGTTTCTCCGCGATCCGCACGAGATCGGCGAGCGACGCCGCCGCCATTTTCTGCATCACATTTCTTCTATGGATCTGCAGCGTGACTTCGCTGATCCCGAGTTCGGCTGCCGCCTGCTTGTTGAGAAGTCCGCTGACCACGAGCGGCAGCACTTCGCGCTCGCGCGGCGTCAGATCGAGATAGTGTCGTTTGAGCATGTCGAGCTCGGCGCGTCCCGATCGCTTTTCCCGATCCTCGGCGAGTGCCGCATGGATTGCCGCCAGCAAATCTGCGTCACTGAACGGTTTGGTCAGGAAATCCACGGCGCCGCTCTTGATCGCACGCACGGAGGAGGGGATGTCGCCATGTCCGGTAATGAAAACGATCGGCGGATGATCCCCGTCGGCAATCTGCCTCTGCAGGTCGAGGCCGTTGATGTCGGGCAGTTCGATATCGAGGATGAGGCAGGCGGGCACATCCGGCTTGTCCGCTTTCACATAGGCGCCGGCCGATTCGAAGGCGATGGCGCGCATGCCGTGCGCATCCAGCAGCTCGCCGAGCGCTTCGCGGATGCGTTCATCGTCATCGACGATGAAGACAATATGGTCGTCCGCGGTCATGACGCCGCCTTTGTTTCAATGGGCAATGTGAAGATCAACGTCGCTCCCTGCGGATTGTTTTTCTCTGCCCATAATCGTCCACCGTGCAGCTCGACGATCGAGCGGCAGATCGCCAGGCCCATGCCCATGCCGTTTTCCTTGGTCGTGAAGAACGGCTCGAACATCTTGTCGGGAAATTCGATACCCTGGCCGCCGTCGCTGATTTCGGTCTGAACCGCACTCCCCATATGGCGTACGCGCACCCCGATCACCCTGTCACCGGCGACGGCGTCCATTGCCTCGATGCCGTTGCGGATGAGATTGATCAGAACCTGCTGGATCTGGACGCGATCGATGGCGATGAGCGGAAGGTTGCCATCGACCTCCACCTCCATCCGGGCGCGGCGGCGCGCTGCTTCCTCGGCCATGAGGTTGCGCGCTTCGTTGACGACGCCCGGAAGCGACGTATGAGCCCTCCTGTCTGCGGATTGTTTGAACAGGGCGCGGATACGGCTGACGACATCCGCGGCCGAGTTGGCGTCCCGGATGATGCGCTCGACCGTCCTCTGCGCCCGCTCCATGTTCGGGGGCTCGGCCAGGAGCCAGCGCTGGCAGGCATGCGAGTTGGCGACGACGGCCGCCAGCGGCTGGTTCACCTCATGGGCGATGGAGGCCGAAAGCTCGGCGAGGCTCGCAACCTGGCTCGCCCGCGCAAGGCCCTCCCGCGCCTGACGCAGATCTTCCTCCGCCCGAACCTCACCGTCGATATCAAGGCAGATGACGTTCCACTGGACGATGACGCCGTCGGCATTGCGCATCGGCGCGGCGCGTGTTTCGACCCAGCGATATTCGCCATCAAACCGCCGCAGACGGTGCCGTCGCGCATAGGGTTCGCCGGTAGCCAGTGAGTGAGCATAATTCTCTTTGACCCCCGCCACATCGTCGGGATGAACGCCGGCATCGAGCGTGCCGTCCAGCCGGGTTTTTCCCGTTCCGTCAAGCTCTTCGAGCTTATATCCGAGGAAGTCGCGGAGCTGGGGGTTGCGGTATACCGGCTCTCCATCCGGCGCTGCGCAATCGATCATTGCCGGCAGCGTCTCGACGATCTGCCAGAGCGAACGTTCTCTCTCCCGCAGCTCCTCCTCGATGCGCAATTGATCGTCGATGTCATTGGTGAGGCCGTACCACTGAAGGATTTGTCCGCTCTCATCCCGCAGCGGCTCGGCGCTGCCTTTGACCCAGCGGTAGACGCCGTCGGCGCGCCGCAGGCGATACTGCTTGGAGAAGCGTTCGCCCGTGGCGAAGGAATGGTTGAGGGCTTCGGCGAGAATGCCCGCATCGTCGGGATGGACGGCAGCTTCGATGAGTGCCGCCAGCCTGCTCATCCCCGGCTTTTCCATATGAGCGATGTCGAGACCCAGGAAGTCGGTCAGACGCTGATTGAAGAAGGTCGGAGCACCGTCCGGATTAAGCCGCCAGAGCAGGCTCGGAACCATGTTTACGAGTTGCGAAAGCTCCCGCTCGCGGTCGCGAAGTGCTTCCTGCGCGCGCATCTCATCGTCGATATCGACCGATATCACATACCATTGGATGATCGCGCCGTTTTGATCCCGTAGCGGCTCGGCGCGGCCGTCGACCCAGCGATAGGCTCCATCGACGCGGCGCATGCGGTATTTTATCGAGAAGGGATCGCCGCTGGAAAGGGAATGGTGAACCGTCTCCAGCAGTCTCGTTGAATCATCGGGGTGAACGAGGGTGTGAATGACCGACGAGAGGCGGCTCATGCCAGGCCTGTCCATATCCCCCACGTCGAGACCGAAAAAGTCGATCAGGCGCTTGTTGAAGAAGACCGGCTCGCCGTCCGGCGTCAAGCGCCTGATCTGGACTGGGACCATGTCCACGAGCTGCGAGAGCTCGCGCTCGCGATCACGCAATGCCTCCAGGGCTCGGACCTCCTCGTCGATGTCGAGAGACACGCCGTACCATTGTACGACCGCACCATCGTCGTCGCGCCGTGGTTCCACCCTGCATTCCGCCCAACGGTAGACGTCGTCCATTTCGCGCCAGCGAAACCGCATCGCGGTGCCGCTGTCGCTTTCGAAACAATTCCGTAGCGTGCGCCGAACGTCGGGCGCATCTTCAGGATGAATCAGCCGCTGCAGCAGCTCTTCGATGCGCGGCTCGCCGAGAGTGTCGAAATCGGCGATGACGGCGCGGAAATGGTCCTGATAACGTTTATTGAAATAGACCGACCCGCTCGCCGGCTCGACGCTCCAGACGCGAACCGGCACCGCGTCGATCATCTGCTGCAGCGCTCGCTCGCTTTGGCGCACCGCCTCTTCGGCACGGACCTGATCGTCGATATCGTGGCAAAGGCCGTACCATTGGACGATGCTGCCGGTCTGATCCCGCATCGGCTCGGCGCGGCTCGACATCCAGTGATAGATGCCGTCGGCGCGGCGCAGCCGATACCGCATCGCGAAGTTTTCCCCGGTGGCGAGGCAATGGTTGAGAGCATCCCGGAAGCCGGCTGCATCATCAGGGTGAATGATGGCCGCGACGACCGCTTCCAGCCGGCTCACGCCGGCCCTGTCAGAATCCGCGACATCGAAACCGAGGAAATCGACCATTCGTCTGTTGAAGAAGGTCGGTTCGCCCTGAGGCGTCAGACGCCACACGTGGCTTGGAACCATGTCGACGAGCTGCGAGAGTTCCTGCTCCCGCTCGCGCAACGTCTCCACGCCTTGTCGCAATGTGAGCACGGCCAGCTGGTGTTGCCTGGATATGGCGGCGACAATGAGAGCGGAAAACGCCGAGATGGCCAGAAAAAGCTGCAGCATGATCTGCTTGTGTTTCTGGGACTCGGGATCGCCGATAAACTGGCCGGCGCCTGTGATCGTGAAGATGGCAGTGATCAGGGCGAGAAGAGCAAGCGATATGGCCGCGCCCTTGAACTCGAAGCGGACCGCGGCCCAAAGAAGGGGCGGCATGATGATATAGGCGAAGGGAAGGTAGCCGCTGAGCGACAAAGCCGCGACACCGAGAAAAATGAGCCCAAGGACGCAGGCTTCCAGCCATTGTGCAGCCGAGAGCCGGGTCTTGCCGCGCCAGTTCTGAAAGACGGTAAGCGCCAGCGGCGCGACGATCAGGACGCCGGTTGCGTCACCGATCCACCAGAGAGGCCAGGCCGTCACGAAGGATTGCGATTGGATGCCGAACCAGGCGAGCGTCGCGCTTCCCACCGTCGCGCTGACGACCGGCGCAATTCCAGCGCCCAGCACGACGAATGCGAGAACCTCCTGCAAGGTTTCCAGCTGCGCCGGCCGCCTCAGGGTCCGATTGACCAGCCATGCCGCGACCACCGCTTCAAGAGCGTTGCCGACATAGATCAGGAAGGCTGCAGGCAGCGGGCTGTAGAACCAGATGGCATTGCTGAGGAGCTCTGCCAGGCAGCCTCCCAATATCCACCATGGCCAGCTGCGCCTGGGGGCGAGGATGAGCGTTGCGATGAAGAGCCCGCCCGGGGGCCAGATGGAAATACCCGTTCCCGGCACGATCGCGAGCAGCTGAGCAAAGCCGCAGGCGAGCACATAGGCGGCGATGAAGAGTCCAAGATACAGGGCTCGGGGGCGGTGCGACCAGATGCTCATTATCCACTGCTCCTGCCGGACAGACAAGGCCGGGGGATTATCGGCATTTGGTTCAGCACTCGTTCTTGATGTCGGGGCTGGCGAGCTCATGGTCGAACCGTAATCCCGTCAAACCACGGCCGCAACACATGGAAATCCATACGTTGCGCAGAGAGTAGCGTTGCGCTGGCGTCCGGATCTTCGGCGCGAAGGAGCAAGCGGGGAACCTCTCCCGTCCCGCTGGGTCATCCTAAACCCTGGGTCTACTCAGTTATACCTAGGGCTAGGGCGACGAGCCATACGCATGATGGAAGGGTTTTGGCCTTCCGGTCATTGTCGATCGAATCGATCGCAAGGAGGCCGACATGAAAATTACCGTGGTGGGAGCAAGCGGCCACATCGGAACGCGACTTAGCGAAATCCTGCGCCGGTCGGGCCACGAGGTAACGGCCGCATCCTTGTCGTTTGGCGTCGATACGGTTTCAGGCAGGGGCCTTGAAGCGGCTATAGCGGGAACCGACATGGTCGTTGATGTAACCAACGCTGCATCATTCGGCGACAGCGCTGCACTGGACTTCTTCAAGACGTCGACGAAGAACTTGCTCGCGGCCGCCGCTGACGCCGGCGTGGGGCATTATCTCGCCCTCTCGGTGGTCGGCACGCCCCTGCTCGTGGAAAGCGACTATTTTCGAGCGAAAATGGTGCAGGAGAATCTTATCCGGGCGTCAAGTCGCCCCTATACGATCCTCCGCTCCACGCAGTTTTACGAGTTCATCAGCGGATTGATCGACATTGGAGCGCAAGGCGACGTCTTTCGGCTGCCTCCGGCCCCGATGAGGCCGGTCGCAGCCGGTGACGTCGCTGCCTTCCTGGCCGAATTGACCGTCGCACCGCCTTTGGGCGGTATCGTCGAAATCGGCGGTCCGGAACAGTTCGGTGTCGATGAAATCGCACGGATCTATCTCGCCGCAAACGAAGACGAGCGTCCTGTGATAACGGACCCGTCCACCTCGTATTTCGGTGTCGAATTGACCGACGACGCACTGCTTCCTGGCGCCGGCGCGCGGATGGCGACCGAGAAGCTCTCCGAATGGCTCAACCAGTCGATGGCGTCTTAGCGGCGACCTTTAAATTTGTCGAAAGAAGTAATACCTTCCGCCAAGGAAGTATTACAAAGGGCGCTACCGCGAAAGGTCAGGTGACCATTCCCCGGGCCGTGCGGGACATGCTTGGCATCGTTCCAGGCAGCAAGGTGGATTTTCATCGTGCTCCCGACGGCAGTGTGGTTCTGACGCGCGCCGACAGGAATCGGCCAGCCAGCCGCTTCGAGAAACTGCGCGGCCATGCTGGCAAGGGCCTTGATACGGATGCCATCATGGCTTTGACGCGCGGCGAAACGTGACACTTGTCGATACCAACGTGCTCCTGGACCTCGTGACCGACGATCCGAACTGGTCGGGTTGGTCTGTTGCTCAGCTCGAGACGGCCAGTCTTTAAGGTCCGCTGCTAATCAACGATGTCATCTATGCCGAACTTGCGGTTCGATATGAAAGGATTGAAGCGCTGGAGGCGTTTGTGGAAGAGGCTGGCCTCGACATCAGGCCCATACCCAAGCCCGCGTTGTTTCTTGCCGGCAAGGTCTTCACGCAATATCGCAAGGCTGGCGGGACCCGCACCGGCGTGCTTCCCGATTTCTTCATCGGCGGCTCACGCGGCCGTGCAACAATTGCCGCTCCTGACGCGAGATGTCGGTCGCTATCGCAGCTATTTCCCCTCATTGAAATTGATAGCGCCTCGTCCCGATCTAGGCGAGCTTCAAGAAACCTTCGATGGCAGCGACGCCAGATGGTGCACGGATTTCCACCTTTGCGTCGAGCGGCATGACCGACCTCATCGGGATCGGTCGCTTCAGTTCGAACGCACGGGCTGGTCCGTCGCCTCGTTGACGAACGAAATCGGCTGATCGCAATCGGGGGTTACCACGCCGGGCGACCGGCCGGTCGCCACACGCTTTTCGGGTATCGTCTCACCTGACCGACGCGAGCGGCAAGACGGAAGCATGAGGATATTCGACCGGACAAAGCTTCCGACGGGCTCCTGGTGATCCACGGCGGCAACTACCCGAAAGACGACGGACAATAGGCAGACGGAGCCCTTCCATCCTTCACCGCCCGTCACATAAATTCAAAGGAATTCATGTGCATAACGGGAGCGTAGACCTTGCCCGCGAGTACCCTGGAGGGCCCGAACCACCCCGCGAAACTCCGGTTTCGCGCGCTTTGTCCACATGCCTTAATCCGGCTTTTGGTTAAGCATTTGTATTTCGGCCACGAATCGCGGCATACAGTAACTGCGCAACTGAGGCGCTTTCGTCAAAAATTGCGCAGTTATTTGGGAAAGAGATCATGCAGCCGAGTCTTGCGCTTCAGGACGATCAAGAGCATCTGCCGTCGCTTCTGGCAACGGATGCGAAGGAGTTGTCGTATCAGCTGCAGCAGCATCAGGCAAAAATCTTCCCCCCGCTGTCGCGAAAGACGATCAGAACATTTTCGCCGGCGGAGGCTGCGGCCTTCATCGGCATCGGCGAAGGTTATCTCCGGCAGGTGGCTGCCGATGGCCATGGGCCTGATCCGCTGGCGAACGGACGGCGGCTCTATAGCGCGACGGATATGGATCGGATCCGCCGGGTCCTCGATGAGCGGAACGGAACACCGAAATATGTGCCGGCCCGCAGGCCGGGGGAAAAGCTCCAGATCGTTTCCGTGATGAATTTCAAGGGCGGCTCGGGCAAGACCACCACCGCAGCTCATCTGGCCCAGTTCATGGCGCTGAGGGGCTACCGCGTTCTTGCCGTGGACCTTGATCCGCAAGCGTCTTTGTCCGCCCTGTTCGGCCATCAACCGGAATTCGACGTCGGAGAGGGCGAAACGATCTACGGCGCGATACGCTATGAGGATCCTCGTCCCATTGCCGATATCGTGCGCGCCACCTACACGCCCAATCTGCACCTTATTCCTGGAAACCTCGAGCTGATGGAGTTCGAGCACGAGACGCCAAAGGCGATGTCGTCGGGTAAGGCGGAGACGATGTTCTTCGCCCGCATTGGCGAGGTGCTGACGGAGATAGAGAGCCTTTACGATGTCGTCGTCGTCGATTGCCCGCCGCAGCTCGGGTTCCTCACGATGTCGGCGCTCTGCGCGGCGACCTCGGTCCTGATCACAGTCCATCCGCAGATGCTCGACGTCATGTCGATGTCACAGTTTCTGACGATGACAAGCGAGCTGATGTCGGTCGTGGAGAAGGCCGGCGGACGCACCAGCTATGACTGGATGCGCTATCTCGTCACGCGGTTCGAGCCGAACGATGGACCGCAGAGCCAGATGACCGGTTTCATGCGGGCGATCTTCGGCAATCGAATGCTTCACAATGCCATGGTGAAATCGACGGCGGTCGCCGATGCCGGCGTCACCAAGCAGACCCTCTACGAGGTCGAGCGGTCACAGTTCACCCGTGGAACTTATGACCGCGCGCTAGACTCCCTCAACCTGGTGAACGGCGAGATCGAAGCCCATATTCGTTCGACCTGGGGAAGGAAATAGATAGATGGCGCGTAAGAACCTCATCGAGATTTCCGCTCCGAGCCCGGCAAGAACCGAAGCTGTCGCACCGCGCGACAATCGACCGATCGCCGGGTTCGTGCCGCAGGAGCGCAGTGCCGCACCGGTCGGGGGCATCACCAAGACGCTCGGCAACATTACCGAGAAAATGGAACGGGCGAGCGAACTGGAGCGGCAGCTCGCGGCCGGCCAGACCATCGTCGATCTCGATCCCGGCCTGATCGACGCATCCTTCGTCAGTGACCGATTGGCGATCGACGCCGTTGAACTTGCTCAGCTTGTCGAGCAGATCCGCGAGCACGGGCAGCAGGTTCCGATACTGGTTCGCCCGCATCCCGAAACCAGAGGGCGGTATCAGGTGGCTTACGGCCATCGTCGCCTGGCGGCCACAAGAGAAATCGGCATCAGGGTGCGCGCGGTCGTCCGCGATCTCACCGACGGCCAGCTGGTCGTCAGCCAGGGACAGGAAAACAGCGCCCGGACCAATCTTTCATACATCGAACGTGCGCTTTTCGCATCGCGTCTTGAAGAACGCAGCTTTGGCCGCGATGTGATCATGGCGGCTCTCGGCGTCGACAAGGCGGCGCTGTCGAGGATGCTGATTGTCATACGGCAGGTACCGCTTGATCTTATCAATGCCATCGGTCCAGCGCCGGATATCGGCCGCCGGAGATGGCTGGAACTGGGCGAGCGGATTGAGAGCGCCGATATCGAGAAGATCGTCGCGGAGTTGTCCGCGGACGACGCGCGCAAAATCCCGAGTGACGAGCGATTTCACCGAGCACTCGTCCTGGCAACGAAAAAGACAGCGGCACAGAGGCCGGCAGTGGTCAAATCCGCTGTCAGCGGGGTGCCTGTGATGATCAAGAAGACGGGATCGGGAGCCACTTTCGTCTTCGACGGCAAGAGCGCACCCGGATTCGATCAATTCGTCCAGGACAGGCTGAAGGGTCTGTTCCAGGAGTTCAACAAGGACAGAGGAGCGTAACGCGCAAAAGAAAAAGGCCCCCAACGACGCCGTCGTGGAAGCCCTTCTCAGATCTTAAGCACATCGAGAATCGCATTTCCTCGAATCACAGTCAAGCGTCTTAGGCACCAAATTGGTGGATGGTTTTCTTTTGCCTGAACGAAGGTGAAGGCAATGGAGAGTGGATATGTGACGACGCCCTTTGGGCGGCGGCCGATGTCGCTTGGTATGCTGGCAAGCCAGCAATTGGCCGAGACCATCGAGCCGGGAATGAAGCGTAGCAAGTGGAAACTGTTTCGGGCGATCTGTGAGGCGCGGCCGGCGCTCGGCGTGACCGATCGGGCGCTGACGGTGCTCGACGCGCTTCTGACCTTCTATCCTGATGATGAGATTTCTGAGGAGAAGGGCCTGATCGTCTTTCCCTCGAATGCGCAGCTTTCGCTCCGCGCCCGGGGTATGACGCCCGCGACGCTGCGACGGCATCTTGCCGTGCTGGTCGAGGCCGGCCTCATCCTGCGCAAGGACAGCCCGAATGGAAAGCGCTATGCGCGCCGCGACAGGGCAGGGGAGATCGGTGAGGCTTTCGGCTTCAGCGTCGCGCCACTGCTTGCGCGCGCAGTCGAGATTGAAGGTCTGGCCGCCGAGGTGGTTGCCGACCGAGAACTCATCCGCGCGACCAGGGAGCGTCTCACCCTCTGCCGTCGGGATATCTCGAAGCTGATCTCGGCAGCGCTCGATGAAGCTGTGCCCGGCGACTGGGAGCAGATGTCGTCGATGTTTCGCGATCTCGTGCGCAGGATTCCGCGCGTGGCGGAGGCCGAGGAATTGGCCACCCTGCTTGACGAGATGTGGCTGCTGCGCGACGAAGTCGTCAACCTGCTGGAAAGGCATGTAAAATCACAAAAAATAGACGCCAATGAGTCTCATTTTGAGCGTCACAAACAGAATTCAAACCCACACTCCACTTCTGAACTTGAACCAAGCTTCGAAACGAAGCAGGACGCGAAGCCTGCGGCCGATAACGACCCGATCGCCGGGCCGCCGGACGAACAAAGGCTGAAACATCCGGCGTCTGCCGGCGCAATGAGCGGCAGGAGACCCGGCGCGGCCGAACCGGCGGCGGGACATACACTGAAATCCTTCCCGCTCGGCCTCGTTCTCCAGGCCTGCCCGCAAATTCTCGATTATGGGCCGGGAGGAACGATCGGCAACTGGCGCGACCTGATGTCGGCCGCTGTCGTCGTCCGCTCGATGCTCGGAGTCAGCCCTTCGGCCTACGAGGAAGCCTGCGCCGGCATGGGGCCGGAAAATGCCGCGACCGTGATTGCCTGCATTCTGGAAAGGGGCGGGCACATCAATTCGCCCGGCGGTTACCTCCGCGATCTCACCCGAAGGACCGAGAAAGGTGAGTTTGCCATCGGCCCGATGCTGATGGCGCTGGTGCGGGCGAATGGTGGAGTGCGGCGCGATGCCAGCTGATGGACTTCAGCTGCATCGCAGTCGTGCATCGGCAGGTTGCTCTCACCTGCGCGGCGGCGCGGTACTTTCCCGCAGGATCAGCTCGACCGGCCACAATTCATGGATCTCGTCTGCGGCGCGCCCAGTGATAAGCTGTAGCGTCAGCTCGGCGCAACGTGTGCCCGCGGCACGCATGGAGGACCGCGTGGTCGAGAGCGACGGGACCATATTCTCGGCCGTCAAATAGGGAAAGACGTCGTCATGAGCGATGACGGAAACATCCTGGCCCACCGTCATTCCGAGCGAACGGACGGCGCGGTAGACACCAAGCGCTGTCATCGTGGAACCGGCAACGATGGCGGTCGGCGCATTGGTACTTTCCAGAAAGGAGCGGGCATGGCGAAAGCCGCTCTCGTCGGAGAACTTATCGCAGACCATGAGGTTCGGATCTGCGGCAAGCCCATGCTCCTGATGGGCTGTCCGAAAACCCTGTTCGCGATGGATTGAATAGGTCTTTCCCCGCAGGCCATTGATCATGCCAATGCGCCGGTGGCCGAGACCGAGCAGGTGTTCGGTCACTCTGCGCACGGCATTTTCATTGTCGATATCGAGCCACGCGTGAACGTGCTCCGTCTCCGAGCGGCCGTGGACCAGGAAAGGCAGGCCCAAGCTGTTCAGCATCTCGATCCGCGGGTCCCTGGGGCGAGGCGAATGGATGATCACTGCATCCACTCGGCGGCTTTCGACCAGGCGTCGGTAGGCCTGTATCTCGTCGTCGTCATTGTGCGCGGTAATAGGCGTAATGAGAATATCCGTGTCGGCTGTTTCAAGGCGCTGCGCCATCCCCGCCATGAACTCAGCGAAATGGATTTCTCCCGAGCGCCCCATCATAACGCCTATCGCTCCGGCTCGCCCGGTCTTTAGCCGCACGGCATTGATATCGGGGCGATAGCCAAGCCGCATTGCTTCGCTCGCGACCCGGGCGCGCGTGGCTTCACTCACCTCGGGATAGCCGCTGAGCGCACGGCTGACCGTCGTCGGAGAGAGCCCAAGCTGCTTTGCAAATTCGCGAAGTTTCATCGGATGTCTTCTTTGTCCCGGCAAATCAATGGACGAAGCGTTGGCAATGCGCAACGGACAAGTGCCAATTCGGTCAAAATTGAAAGCGATTTCAATTTTTAGCGCCGGGCATCTGCCTATGAAAGTCGATAAATACCGCCTAGACGCTGTAAAGTGAGTTGTCTTTACGAAAAAACAACCGAAAGATGCTGTTTATGGCAGCTTGACGCCGTTGAAACCTTCTGCGATGTTCCGTTGGCCAAATCGATTTCAATTTCTGGGAGGAGATTATGAAAAAGTTTGCTCTAGCCTTGTCCGCGCTTAGCTTTGCGATCGCTGCCGGCCCCATCGATGCCGCTGAGATTTCATTTGCCGCCAACACCACGGGCAAGAACGTCGAATTCCTGAACAAGCAGCTCGCGATTTTCGAGAAGGAGACCGGCAATCAGGTGAAGCTCGTCACCATGCCGTCATCGAGCAGCGAGCAGTTCTCGCAATATCGATTGTGGCTTGCTGCAGGAAACAAGGACATCGACGTCTATCAGACCGATGTCATCTGGGCGCCGCAGCTTGCGGACCAGTTCATTGATCTGAAGGAGGCCACCAAGGACGTGGCCGGCCAGTTCTTCCCGTCGATCATCGCCTCGCAGACCGTCAATGGCCGGCTCGTGGCGCTGCCGTTGTTTACCGATGCTCCGGCGCTGTTTTACCGAAAGGACCTGCTCGAGAAATACGGCAAGCAGCCGCCGAAGACCTGGGACGAGATGGCCGCAACCGCCAAAGAGGTTCAGGATAAGGAACGTCAGGCCGGCCAGAAGGACCTTTGGGGTTACGTCTTTCAGGGCAATTCCTACGAAGGGCTGACCTGCAACGCACTGGAATGGGTGAAGTCGTCGGGGGGCGGGCAGATCGTCGAGCCGGACGGGGCGATCTCGATCAACAACGAGAAGGCGGCAACAGCGCTCGAACGCGCCAAGGGTTGGATCGGCACGATCTCGCCGCCCGGCGTGCTCGCCTATCAGGAGGAGGAATCGCGCGGCGTCTGGCAGACCGGCAATGCCGTCTTCATGCGCAACTGGCCCTATGCCTATTCCCTCGGCAATGGTGCCGACAGCGCCGTGAAGGGCAAGTTCGACGTGATGACGCTGCCGGTTGCGGCCGCCGGCGACAAGCCGTCTTCCACGCTCGGCGGCTGGAACCTGGCGGTGTCGAAATATTCGGAAAAACAGGAAGCAGCCATCGCGCTCGTAAAATTCCTGGCGTCGAAGGACGTGCAAAAGGCCCGCGCCATCGAGCTGTCCAATCTCCCGACACTGACCGACCTTTATGATGACAAGAATGTCGCCGCCGCGCAGCCCTTCATGCCGAACTGGAAACCCATTTTCCAGGACGCAGTGCCGCGTCCTTCGGCAACAGCTAAGGTGAAGTACAACGAAGTCTCGTCGAAATTCTGGACGGCAGTGCACAATACGCTGTCCGGCAGCGGCTCGGCTGCCGAGAACCTCGAGCTCCTCGAAGCCGACCTGACGACCCTCAAGGGCGATGCCTGGTGAGGAACGGGACCGGCGACCGTCAGGTCGTCGGTCCACTCTCCGGAGGGCTTAAACAGGGGTAGGCTTTCATGACCGAAATCGCAGTTCCACAAGCAGTTGAACCAAGGGTTTCCCGTCTCAGGGCCTCTACGGAGCTGCGATCCGAGCGCATCCGATCGGCCTGGGTGTTCCTGGTGCCGACGCTGTTGATCCTGGCAATCGTCGCCGGCTGGCCGCTGTTCAGAACGATCTATTTCAGCTTTACGAATGCGTCGCTCAACGACCTTGGCAATGCGCAATTCGTCGGCTTTGCCAATTATCTGTCGTGGGTGACGCTGAAGAGCGGAAAGACCGTCTATCGCGGCCTGCTCGCCGATCCGGTCTGGTGGACTGCCGTCTGGAACACGGCCAAATTCACTCTCCTTTCGGTGACGATCGAGACTGTGCTCGGCTTGATCGTTGCGTTGGTGCTGAACGCACAGTTCGTCGGGCGGGGCATCGTTCGCGCCGCAATCCTCATTCCCTGGGCGATACCGACCATCGTTTCGGCCAAGATGTGGGCCTGGATGCTCAACGATCAGTTCGGCATTCTCAATGATGTTCTGCTCGGCTTCGGCTTAATCAGCGAGAAGATCGCCTGGACCGCCAATCCGGAAACGGCGATGATCGCCGTGCTGATCGTCGACGTCTGGAAGACGACGCCCTTCATGGCGCTTCTAATCCTTGCCGGACTTCAGATGGTGCCGGGAGATATTTATGAAGCGGCCAGAATCGATGGCGTCAATCCGATCAAGGTGTTCTGGCGTCTGACGGTGCCGCTGATCCGGCCTGCCATCATGGTTGCCGTGATATTCCGGATGCTGGATGCGATGCGCATCTTCGACCTGATCTATGTTCTGACGCCCAACAATGCACAGACAAAGACCATGTCGGTCATGGCGCGGGAAAACCTGTTCGACTTCGACAAGTTCGCCTACGGCGCTACCGCCTCGACAGTGCTTTTCCTCATCATCGCTTCCGTCACCGTCCTTTATATCTGGCTCGGCCGCGTCAGGCTCGGCGGGGAGGAAAGCTGATGCTGCTTTCGTTCACCAAGAATACGCTCTTCTACCTGCTGGTCACGATCATCGTGATCATTGCGGTATTTCCGTTCTACTATGCGATCCTCACCAGCCTGAAGACCGGTACGGCGCTTTTCAAAGTCGACTATTGGCCGACCTCGATCTCCTTCGGCAACTACACTTCCGTGATGGGCCAGGGCGGTTTCGTCCGCAGTCTTGCGAATTCCGCGATGATCGCCTGCGTCGTGGTTTCAGCATCGCTGTTACTTTCGATCACCGCTTCCTTCGCTTTGGCCCGCGTGCACTTCCGCGGACGGGCACTGTTGATGCTGACAATTCTTTCGGTGTCGATGTTCCCGCAGATTGCCGTGCTCGCGGGCCTCTTCGAACTCATCCGCTGGATCGGCATCTTCAACACGCCCTTCGCGCTGATCTTCTCCTACATGATCTTCACGCTGCCGTTCACCGTCTGGGTGCTGACCACCTTCATGCGGGAATTGCCGATCGAGATCGAGGAGGCGGCGATCGTCGATGGCGCCTCGCCATGGGTCATTGTCACCCAGGTGTTCATGCCGCTGATGTGGCCGGCGCTGGTGACCACCGGGCTGCTCGCCTTCATCACCGCCTGGAACGAGTTCCTTTTCGCGCTGACGTTCACATCCTCCGATACGCAGCGAACCGTCCCGGTCGCGATTGCCTTGCTGTCGGGCAACAGCGAATTCGAAATCCCCTGGGGCAACATCATGGCGGCTTCGGTGATCGTCACCGTGCCGGTTGTCGTGCTTGTTTTGATATTCCAGCGCCGGATCATTTCGGGGCTGACCGCCGGCGGCGTGAAGGGTTGAGGGAGTAGGACATGGCAGAAATCCGACTGGAAAATATCCGCAAGAGTTTCGGCGCCTTCGAGGTGATCAAGGGTGTGACGATGGACATCCGCAGGGGCGAGTTCATGGTGTTCGTCGGGCCTTCGGGATGCGGCAAGTCCACGCTGCTGCGGCTTATCTCCGGCCTCGAGGACATTACGTCAGGAATTCTGTCGTTCGACAACGAGACGGTAAACCGGCACGCGCCCTCCAAGAGAGGGATCGCCATGGTGTTCCAGTCTTACGCGCTCTACCCGCATATGACGGTGTTCGACAACATGGCTTTCGGCATGAAGCTTGCCGGGAGCACCAGAGAGGAATCCCGCCGGCGCGTTGAACATGCCGCCGGCATGCTGCAACTCTCACCCTATTTGGACCGCTTGCCACGACAGCTTTCCGGCGGACAGCGTCAGCGCGTAGCGATCGGCCGGGCGATCGTGCGCGATCCCAAGGTCTTTCTCTTCGATGAGCCGCTCTCCAACCTCGATGCTGCGCTTCGCGTCGCGACGAGACTTGAGATCGCAAAGCTTCATCGCAGCATGCACGGCACGACGATGATCTATGTGACGCATGATCAGGTGGAGGCCATGACGCTGGCCGATCGGATCTGCGTACTGAGAGACGGCGTCGTCGAGCAGATCGGCACGCCGCTGGAACTTTACGAAAGCCCGAATTCCGTCTTCGTTGCCGGCTTCATCGGTTCGCCGAAAATGAACTTCCTGTCCGGCGGGCTGGCACAGCCCTATGACAGCCATACGATCGGCGTGCGGGCGGAGCATGTTCGCATCACGGCCGAAGCGCCGGTTTGGACCGGTACGGTCGTCCATTCGGAAATCCTCGGCTCCGATAGCTTCATCTATGTGGATATCGGGGCTGATGAGCCGCTCATCGTGCGGGAGGCGGGCGTCTCCCGTCACGAGCCGGGCCAAACGCTTGGCCTTGCGCCGCTGGCCGGCCATGTCCACCATTTCGAACGGTCCGGCCAGGCGCTGGAGCGGACAAGGATGCAGGCCGCCTGATCTTCCCAAGACCGATATTCCTCACAAGACCCAATCCATATAACGACCAGGAGTAAACGACGTGACCATTCGCACCATCGTTTGGGGTGAAAACATCCATGAAAATACCAATGAGATCGTTCGGGGCATCTATCCCGAAGGCATGCATGCGACGATTGCCAATGCCTTGAACAGCGATCCCGCCATCTCCGCCACCACGGCGACGCTGCAGGAGCCGGAACACGGATTGAGCGAGGCGCGCCTGGCCGAAACCGATGTTTTGACCTGGTGGGGCCACAAGGACCACGGCGCGGTCTCCGATATCGTCGTCGAGCGCGTCGCCAAGCGCGTCTGGGAGGGCATGGGCCTGCTCGTTCTGCATTCCGGCCATTTTTCGAAGATCTTCAAGCGGCTGATGGGCACGCCCTGCGCGCTGAAATGGCGCGAGGCGGGCGAGCGCGAGCGGCTGTGGACGATCAACCCACGCCATCAGATCGCCGCCGGCATCGGCGAGCATTTCGAGTTGGAGAACGAAGAAATGTACGGCGAGCAGTTCTCGGTGCCGGAGCCGCTCGAAACCGTATTCATCTCTTGGTTCCAGGGCGGCGAAGTGTTCCGCTCGGGCCTGACGTGGCGGCGCGGCGCCGGCAACATCTTCTATTTCCGCCCCGGCCACGAGACCTATCCGACCTATCACGACGCCAATGTCCAGAAGGTGCTGATCAACGGCGTCAAGTGGGCCTATAACCCTGAGGGGCGGTTGACGAGCATTACTGACGCTCCAAATGTGCCGGTAGAGAAGGCACTGGAGCCGATCGTCGAACGCGGCCCGAGACTGCACCAGGCCGGCGAAGCCGGTTACCGCTGAATTCGATAAACGACCATGAGGACAGAAATGCGCTTGATCATTCTCGGAACCGGAGGATGGGCAAATACCCATGCCATGAATTTCTCGGAAATCGCCGGCGTCAAAATTGTTGCTGCCGTCGATACGGACGAGGTCCGGCTGCGGGCCTTCGCGCTCAGGCATGGTATCCCGCTCACTTTCACATCGCTCGATGACGCCCTTGCGTGGGGGGAGTTTGACGCCGTGACCAATGTCACGCCGGATCGCGCGCACTATTCGACGACTATGAAGATACTCAGCGCCGGCAAGCATGTCCTCTGCGAGAAGCCGCTTGCGGTCAACTATCGCGAGGCCAAGGAGATGGCCGACGCCGCGGCGGCATCCGGCAAGGTCACGATGGTAAACCTTACCTATCGCAACGTGGCGCCGCTTCAGGCAGCGCGAAAGATGGTGCTGGACGGCCGCCTCGGCGCGATCCGCCATTTCGAAGCCTCGTATCTGCAGAGCTGGCTGGTCTCCAAGGCCTGGGGCGATTGGACCAAGGAATCCCAATGGCTTTGGCGGCTGTCGACAAAGCACGGCTCCAATGGCGTGCTGGGCGATGTCGGTATCCACATTCTCGACTTCGTGGTCTTTGCCGCCGGAAGTGACGTCAAGGCGGCGGCGTCGCATCTCAAGGTTTTCGATAAAAGCCCGGGGAATCGGATCGGGGAATACGAGCTCGATGCGAATGACAGTTTCCTGATGATGGCCGAACTCGAAAACGGTGCGGCTGGCGTCATCCATGCCACGCGCTGGGCGACTGGCCATCTGAACGAATTGCGCCTGCGCCTGCATGGAGATAAGGGCGCGCTCGAGGTGGTGCATACGCCTGAGGGTTCGACACTCAGGACCTGTGAAGGCGCCGAGGCCGACAAGGCAATCTGGCGCGAGATCGAGGTCGAACCGGTCATCACCAATTTCCAGCGCTTCGCAAACGCCGTGCGAGCAGGCCAGCCGGATGAACCGGGTTTCGGCCACGCCGCCAAGCTGCAATTCGTTCTTGATCATGCGGTAAAGACGGCCGGGGCTTTGACCGAGCTCTAGATGGAGGCCGGTCCAGCTGTCGAATAAGCAGGCTCTGAGCGCCACGGCCTCTTGCCCGCGCGGCCATTGTCGATTTTTACAACGGAAGTGGGAAGCGAATATCCACTGCTTAAGGGCGCCGGTCGGCCTGTGCTCGAACCGGCTACGCGCGCGGGGGTTATGCGGTAGCAATTCCCATGGACAGTTGTTGCCCAATCGCGCTTCATTGCCTCGATGGTCGCACGCACGATCGTTTGCGTCGCACGCGCGTTTCCCTCTGCGAAGGGAGTGGTTGGCCGGCGCGAAGAGGCGGACGTCTACGAGGCGATCGTGGAAGAGGAGCCTTCGCACCGCCTATGAGCGCGATTCCCGACCGCGCGGACGACGACGCCGCGCCGCTTGACGAGCCCGCAAAAGAACGGCCGGCCGCAGACTGATCGCTCCGGCGGAACCATTCGTCGTCATGCGTGTTTTGTTGCTGGCTGGCTGACGGTTCGTCGGTGTCAGACATTCAAAACGGTCAAAGGGGACATGATATGGAAAACGCAGGCATCGGCTGGATCGCGGCTATTATTATTGGCGGCATCGCAGGCTGGCTCGCCGAAATGATCATGAAGTCCAACATGGGCGTCCTGATGAACATCATTCTTGGTATTGTCGGCGCTATCGTCGCCAATTTCCTTCTTTCGCTGTTCGGCATCGTCCTCGGGGGCTGGATCGGATATCTCATCGCGGGCTTCGTCGGAGCCTGCATACTGATAGCGCTCGCGCGCATGGTCCGCCGAACGGCTTGAGCGACAGCACGGCGGCGTTCGCCGACGCCGCCGTGCAGTATAGCCAACGTGCGGATCCGTCGCCCAGCGTCCCAAGTGCCCTCACGACGGTTGTCGGACTTCGGCTGGGGTGATGTCAGATACGAGTTCGTCCAGCGGTCCCTTGGGCGACGACGACCATCGTTTGCGCGTGTCCAAAAACGGCTGGACGTCGTCGAAGTTGCCGTTGCTCGCGGCGGCAACGATCGATCTCTCATAATGAGGAATCTGGGTGGGGACTAGAGCGTGTCGATCAGGCCGCCGTCCACGCGCATCGATGCACCCGTCGTGGCCGACGCCAGCGGGGACGCCAGATAGGTCACGATGTTGGCTATCTCCTCGACGCTGGCGGCGCGCTGGATGATGGAGCTGCTCCGATGCTGCTTGACGAAGTCGGCTGCGACCTCCTCGATCGGCTTGCCGGTTTTTTCACGCTGATCGGCAAGCATCGCCTCGACGCCTTCAGAGAGAGTGGGGCCGGGAAGAACCGAGTTCACGGTCACTCCAGTGCCCGCCATGCGTTTGGCAAGCCCCCGGGCGACGGCGATGTCGGCCGTCTTGCTGACGCCATAGTGGATCATCTCAACGGGGATGTTGAAGCCGGATTCCGACGCGATGAAGATGACGCGACCCCAGTTGGCCTTCTGCATGCCTGGCAGATACGCACGGGACAGTCGAACTGCCGACATAACGTTCACCTGCCAGTGCCGGTCCCAAACCTCGTCCGTGGTGTCGAAGAAGTCGCTCGGCTGGAATATCCCGGCGTTGTTGATGAGGATGTCGACGCGGGGCAGCTTCGTTACAAGCGCGGCGCACCCTTCGGCAGTAGCGAGATCAGCCGCAACTGCGGTGACTTCGCCCTCGGCGCCCTCTCCCTTCAGCCGCTCGGCAGCCTTCGCGGTCTTTTCTTCGGATCTGCCGTTGACGACGACGTCCGCGCCCGCTCTCGCGAGCTGCCGGGCGATCGCGTAGCCAATGCCCTCCGTGGATCCTGTCACCAGGGCTGTCTTTCCTTTGAGATCGATATGCATGTTCTCGCTCCTGTGAAGTTGGACGTCGACTAAAGGTTGCTCATGCCGCCGTCGATGACGAGCTCGCTGCCGACGATGTAGGCCGCCTCGTCCGACGCGAAGAAGACCACCGTTTTTGCTACTTCCAACGCGTCGCCGAAACGGCCGACCGGGATCTGCTTCTGCACGCCTTCTGCCATCGCCCTCATGTCCGCTTCCGACATGCCAAGCTTCCCGTATAGAGGGGTCGCGATCGGGCCGGGGCTGATGGCGTTGACGCGGATGCCGCGACCGACCAGTTCGCCCGATAGCGTCTTAGCCAGTGTCAGAAGAGCGCCCTTGGTCAGCGAATATACGCTGGAGTTGGGCATGCCGATATGAGCGTTGATCGACGTGTTCAGCACGATCGAGGCGCCCTTTGAAAAGGTCGGCAGGAGAGCCTGGATGAGGAAGTAAGGCCCCTTCACGTTCGTCGCAAAAGACTTGTCGAAATCGATTTCTGACCAGCTCTCGACCGGACCAAATTGAGCAACGCCGGCATTCACGAACAGGATGTCGAGCTGACCAAAGGCTTCCTTCACCAGGCGGACGACATCCTTCTGGCCCTCGACGTCGCCGGCATCGGACTGGATGACGATGACGTCGTTGCCGAGCTCCTCGCGAGCTTTCTCTACGCTGGCCGCGCTGCTGCCCGTCACGGCTACGCGCGCGCCTTCGGCGACGAACTGTCGGGCCGTTTCAAAGCCGATGCCGCTGGTGCCGCCGGTGATGAGGGCGGTCTTGTTAGCAAGTCTGGACATATTGAATTCCCTTTTTGCGGTTTTGGACGGCCTCGATGCCGGGGTCGATGAAACAAATGATTTACTGCAGGCGATCTGTTCGAATTAGTGGTCTGAAAGCAATTCTGTTGTTCGGCGATGCCGAACATTTCGACATATGCGCCAAGAAGGAATTATGACCACCCACCACCTCCCACGTTGTAGTACGCAATCACCTCTTTACAGCTAACATGTCAGCCTGCTACATCTAATCTCCAGCAATCGGGAGGGATATATTTGACCCAGAAATTTGGGCTGTCAGTCGCTCTCGCCACGCCGTTCGACGGTAATGGCGATATCGCGATCGATGTTATGATCGCGCAGGCGAGGCGATGCCTTGCGGCCGGGTGCTCGAGCGTCACGCTGTTCGGGACGACGGGGGAGGGCTCCTCGATCGGAAGCCGGGAACGTGACCGCGTCTTCGCGGCCTTTCTCGATGCCGGGATCGCGGCGAAGAACATCATCGTCGGCGTGCTGGTCGACGCCGCCGAGGATGCGGCGATGCAGGCCGATCATGCGCTTTCCAACGGCGCTCGCAATATCCTTCTTGCCCCGCCATCCTATTTCAAGAACGTTAGTGACGATGGCGTCTTCCAGTGGTTTTCGGCGGTATTCGCCATGCTAGGCGACAAGGCGCGCGACATCATCGTCTACAACCTTCCTTCGCTCACCATGGTTCCGCTGACCGTGTCGCTGATCGGACGGTTGCGGACCGCCTTCCCCGATATCGTGGCCGGCGTCAAGGATTCGTCCGGCGACTGGCCGTATACCGAAAGCCTGCTCAAGGCGCATGGCGATCTCATCATCCTGGTGGGTGATGAACGACATCTCGCCAAAGGCGTGCGGCTCGGCGGCCAGGGGGCGATCTCTGGGATGGCGAATTTCGTACCCCGCGACGTCAAGCTGATGGCCGAAGAAGGCAAGGACGACCCCCGCATCGAGGGTTTCGTGGCCGAACTTCTGAAATATCCCGTTGTCCCCGCCGTGAAGGCGATGGTGGCGCACGTGATGTCGGAGGAAATCTGGCTTGCGGTTCGTCCGCCGCTTGCTTCACTATCCGGCGAAGGACAGTCGCGGCTTGCTCTGGCTTTCGATAAGCTTTTTCAGTCGCAAGCGGCATAGGTCAGGCATGTTTCGGGAAGAGGCGATGGACGGAACGGACGAGCAGCCGACGCTGCGGGAAAAGGCGTATGCGAGCTTCACGCGCCATCTTCTTGCGCGTGACGTGCGTCCCGGCCAGTTCGTTTCCCAGCGCCGCCTCGTGGAACTGACGGGACTGACGCTCGGCGCTATCCGTGAACTCATCCCCAGGCTTGAAGCCGAAGGGCTGATCAAGACCGTGCCGCAGCGGGGGTTGCAGATCGCTCACATTGATCTCAATCTCATCCGCGAGGCATTCCAGCTACGCGTGTTCCTGGAGAAGGAGGCCGTGGCGCTCTTCACCCGGTCCGCGTCGGACGAGACGATCGCAAGGCTTTTGAAGCAGCATCGCGATATCGCCGACGCCATTCGCAGCGGCGACGGCTCGCATGAGCTGGAACTGCGCGCGCAGGCCGTCGATTGGGGCATGCACGACGCCTTTATCGATGCGCTTGGCAACACAATCATCTCGAACGCCTACCGCGTGAACTCGATCAAGATGCGCCTGATCAGCCAGGACCGGTTTCGCATCGACGGTCACGTCGGGCCTGTCATGGGCGAGCACCTGAAGGTGCTCGAGGCGATCGAACGACGATCGGCGGAGGACGCCGTCAACAGCCTTGTCGCACACATCAACGGTGCTAGGGATCGTGCGCTGAGGATATAATCGGGAATAATCAGCCGGAGATGAGGAGATCGACGGCAAAAGGAGGAGGAATCACATGCCATCAATTTCGAACCCGACGCGCAGAGGCTTTCTGGCGGGCACGGCCGCGCTTGGGGCCAGTAGCATGCTCGGCATGCGCTCGGCATTTGCTGCCGTCGACTGGAAGCGCTTCGCCGGCACCACGCTCGAAGTCAACCTGGTCAAGAGCCCGCGCAGCGAAATCCTTCTGAAGTACCTGCCCGAATTCGAGGAGCTCACCGGCATCAAGGTCAATGCCGAAGCGACACCGGAGCAGCAGCAGCGCCAGAAGACGACGATCGAACTCAGCTCCGGCAAACCGAGTTTCGACGTCGTGCATATGAGCTATCACGTCCAGAAGCGGCAGTTCGAAAAGGGCGGCTGGCTTGCCGATATCGGTGGGTTCCTCAAGGATCCCTCGCTGACCGATCCATCCCTGACCGAGGGTGATTTCGCCGAAGCCGGCCTCGCCTTTGCCAAGGACGCCGAAGGTGTTCTGCGTTCTCTTCCCTTCTCGGTCGACTACTGGATCATCTACTGGAATAAGGCGCTGTTCGAGAAGAAGGGGCTTTCCTACCCGACGACGTTCGAAGAGCTGGCAAGTGCGGCCGAAGCCCTCACCGATCCCTCGACCAACACCTACGGCTTCGTTGCCCGCGGCCTGAAGAACGCCAATACGCCGGTCTGGACGTCGCTGCTGCTTGGTTACGGCTCGAGCCCGCTCGGCCCTGACGGCAAGCTGCGCACGACATCGCCGGAAGCGATCGATGCGGCCAAGCTTTACCAGAAGCTGATGACCAAAACCGCCCCTCCCGGGGTCTCCGGCTTCAACTGGGCCGAGGCCCAGTCGGCCTTCCTGCAGGGCAAGATCGGCATGTGGCTGGATGGCGTCGGCTTTGCGCCGCCGATCGAGAATCCGGAAAAATCGCGCGTCGTCGGCCAGGTCGGTTACGGCATCATGCCGAAAGGCCCGAAGGCACAGGCCGCCGGCACCTTTGGCGACGGGCTTGGGGTCGTCGCGGCCAGCCAGAAAAAGGAAGCAGCTTATCTCTTCTGCCAATGGGCGATTTCGCATGACATGGGCGCCCGCCTGCTGCAGGCCGGCGCCGGCGTTCCTTTCCGCCAGTCCGTGCTGGAGGATGCGAAGGTTCGCGAAGGCGTCAAGATGCCGGGCGCTTGGCTGGATGCCGTCGTCGGTTCCGGCAAGATCTCGCAGCTCGCGCTGCCGGTCATCATTCCGGTCACCGAGTTCCGTGACATCTATGGCGTCGGCCTCACCAACATGATCGGCGGCGCCGATCCTGAGGCAGAGCTTAAGGCCGCGACGGCACAGTTCGAACCCGTCCTGGCGAAAAGCGAGGGATAATGGCCTCGGCAAGCATCGAAACGGCCGCAGCCGCCAAGGCCGCCTCGAAGGCAAGGAGCAACGCGGGTCGCGTTGCTCCCAATTACTGGCCCTTCGTTATCCCGGCGCTGATCGTCATTGCGGCGGTCATCGTTTTTCCATGGGTCTTTACCCTTTGGATGAGCGTCAACAGCTGGACGCTCGGCCAGTCCCAGGTCTTCGCGGGGCTGGACAACTATGCCCGGCTGGCCGTCGACATGCGCTTCTGGGAGTCGCTGTGGCATACGGTGCTTTATACGACGCTCTCCGTGGTGGCGCCCCTTTTTCTGGGGACGCTCGCCGCGCTGATTTTTGATACGCAATTTCCGCTGCGCGGCCTTCTGCGCGGCATTTTCGTGATGCCGATGATGGCGACACCGGTCGCCATCGCCCTTGTCTGGACCATGATGTTCCATCCGCAGCTCGGCGTGCTCAATTATCTTCTTTCCTTCATCGGCATCGGCCCCCAGGAGTGGATCTACAATCAGAGCAGCGTCATCCCCTCGCTGGTGTTGGTCGAAACCTGGCAATGGACGCCGCTGATCATGCTGATCGTGCTAGGCGGCCTGGCGGCGGTTCCGCGCGAGCCCTATGAAAGTGCCGAGATCGACGGCGCCAATGTCTGGCAGAAATTCCGCTATCTGACGCTGCCGATGATCGCGCCGTTCCTGATGATCGCGGTGATCATCCGCAGCATCGATGCGGTGAAGAGCTTCGACATTATCTATGCCATGACCCAGGGCGGCCCGGGCACGGCCTCGGAAACGATCAATATCTATCTCTACAACACCGCTTTCGCCTATTACGATATCGGCTATGGCTCGGCCATGGCGGTGGTCTTCTTCGTCCTCATCGTCCTGCTCTCCTTCGTCCTTCTGATGCTCCGGCAGCGCGCCAACTGGACCGACGGGGAGGCACGCTGATGAAGCGCAAGACACTCGATCGCATCGGACTGTTGTTTGTTGCGCTGGTGATGATCTCGCCGGTCGTCCTGTTCTTCCTCTGGATGATCTCGCTGTCGTTGAAATACGAGATCGACAATGGCGCCTATCCGCCGATCTTCATTCCGGAGCGTTTCGCCTGGACGAACTATCTGAAGGTCTTTGAGGAGAACAACTTCTTCCTCTATCTCTGGAATTCGGTGCTGGTGACGGGTGCCGCGACGCTTCTGGCACTGCTGATCGGCGTACCCGCCGGATACGGCATCGCGCGCCTGAAGGCGGAGAAGTCCGCAATGGTCATCATGATCGCGCGCATGACGCCCGGCCTTTCCTTCCTGATCCCGCTCTTCCTGCTGTTCCAATGGCTGAACTTGCTCGGCACGCTGATGCCGCAGATCATCATCCATCTCGTTGTCACAGTGCCGATCGTCGTCTGGATCATGATCGGTTATTTCGAGACGACGCCGATGGAGCTGGAAGAGGCTGCAAGCATCGACGGCGCCACACCCTGGCAGATATTCCGCCTGGTCGCCTTGCCGATCGCCAGGCCCGGGATTGTCGTCGCCTTCATCCTGTCGGTGATCTTCTCGTGGAACAACTTCGTCTTCGGCATCGTGCTTGCCAGCCGCGAAACGCGCACGCTTCCGGTCGCCGTCTACAACATGCTGTCTTTTGAACAGGTCAGTTGGGGACCGCTTGCCGCGGCCGCCTTGATCGTCACCTTGCCTGTGCTGATATTGACGGTGTTTGCGCAACGGCAGATCGTGGCGGGGCTGACGGCCGGCGCCGTCAAGTGAGCCGATGAGACGACAGCCGTGACGACTTCTTCTGCCTTAGACCCGCCTTCCGGTTCGGCGCGCAGCGTTTTATGTGTCGGCGCTGCCGTCCTGGACACGCTGTTTCGCGTGCGCTCGTTGCCGACTGGCCAGGGCAAAATTCTGCCTTACCATATGCTGCAGGTCGCCGAGGGCATGGCGTCGAGTGCGGCCTTTGCGGTCGCCCGGCTGGGTGGTGATTCCAGCCTCTGGGGTGCGGTCGGTGATGATGAAACCGGCGATCGCATCATCGCCGACCTCGGCAATAGCGGTATCGATACCAGCGGCATGGTCCGTGTGGCAGGCGCCCGCTCGGCCGTCTCGACGATCCTTGTCGATGATCAGGGCGAGCGCCTGATCGTGCCCTTCTACGATGCGGCCCTGCACGAGGTGGTCAAGCCGGTCGCAAAGCAGGACGTATCCGCTTTCGATGCGGTGCTGGTCGACGTTCGTTGGCCAAAGCTTGCATTGCGGACGCTGTCGGCGGCCCGAGAGGCGGGCAAGCCGGCCATTCTCGATGGCGACGTCGCAGGCGAGGGCGTCATCGAAATGCTGGCACCGGCTGCCAGCCACATCGTGTTCTCGCAGCCGGCCGCCGAGCGCCTTACCGGAACTACCGAACTGGCCGGGACCGTCCGCCTTCTGAAGCGAAAGTTCGCGCATGCCTTCATCAGCGTCACGGCAGGCGAAAAGGGGTGCTTCTGGTTCGATGACCGAACCGGCGAAATCGTCCATCTCGCCGCTCCCAAGGTGAGGACGGTCGATACGCTCGCAGCAGGTGATATCTTCCATGGCGCTTTCGCGCTGGCTATCGCCGAAAGCTTGCCGATCCTAGAGACGATGCGCTTGTCGTCCATGGCGGCGGCGCTCAAATGCCAGGTGTTCGGCGGTCGTACAGGCGCGCCCACCAGAGCGGAGGTCTGCGATGCCCTGCGGCAATGGAATGGTTGATGTCCCCGACAGCAGGCAGATCGCAGGAGCGACGCATGATGAGGCTTCAAAGCCGAGTTTACGAAAGTGCGCCATCAATTGCCAGCCACAAAGCAGGAATCAGCTAAATCGCCCGAATGGATAGCCTTGCGATCACGCTTTTTGCGCCGGCAACAAGTGCGCTCAGCCACATCGCTGATCAACATTTGAAATCTATTTCTGGCAGGCGCAGCCTCACGTAGAAATGAGGGGGTCGTCGCTCCTACAGAGATTGATTGTCGTTGTGCAACAATCAAATGTTCATTTGAACATTTGATTTTGCAAAGTGAAGATCGCCTGTTAGCATCGGCTCACGTTCGTAGCGGGAGGTTGCGGACCGACAACAAGTGGGAGTGAAGATGAACAAGATCGCTTTTTTCCTGTCGGCAGGATTGACCAGCCTGTTCTTATCCGTTCCGGCAATGGCCGCCACGAAGATCCAGTGGTGGCACGCGATGGGCGGCGAGAACGGCGCGAAGCTTGAACAGATCGCCAAGGGGTTCAACGCATCTCAGTCCGATTACGAGATCGTGCCGGTCTACAAGGGCACCTATGACGAGACGCTGACGGGTGCGATCGCCGCGTTTCGCGCCAACCAGCAACCGGCAATCGTACAGGTTTATGAAGTCGGCACCGGCACCATGATGGCAGCCCAGGGTGCGGTCTATCCCGTTTACCAGCTGATGAAAGACGAAGGCGAGGCCTGGGACCAGAGCAAATTCATTGCCCCTGTCGTCGGTTATTACTCAGACACCAGCGGCAACGTCTTGTCTTTGCCGTTCAATTCCTCGACGCCGATCATGTATTACAACAAGGACGTCTTCAAGAAGGCCGGGCTTGATCCGGAAACACCGCCGAAAACATGGGCGGAGGTCGAATCCTTCTCGCGGACGATCATGAAATCAGGTGCTGCCAAATGCGGCTTCACCAGCGCCTGGATCTCCTGGATCCAGACCGAAAATCTCAATGCCCTGCACGACAAACCCTACTCCACCAAGGCCAACGGCTTTGGCGGCCTGGACGCCGAATTCACCTTCAACAACGATCTGACGATCCGTCACTGGGACAACTTGAAGAAGTGGCAGGACGAAGGCCTCTTCAAATTCGGTGGACCTGTCGGCGGCGACAACGCGCCCCCGATGTTCTATTCGCAGGAATGCGCGATGTATATGAACTCGTCGGCCGGCCGGGCTGGCGTGATCAACAACGCGAAAGGCTTCAAGGTCGGTTTTGCACCGCTTCCCTTCTATGATGACGTCATTAAGCAGCCGCTCAATTCGATTATCGGCGGTGCCACGCTCTGGACGCTGAAGGGCCGTCCGGAAGAGGAATACAAGGGCGTGGCGAAGTTCTTCACATACCTGCAGAAACCCGAAGTTCAGGCCGATTGGCATCAGTTCTCCGGCTACCTGCCGATCACCGAAGCTGCTTACAAGCTCGGCCAGGATCAGGGCTACTACGAGAAGAACCCCGGCTCCGATATCGGCATCAAGCAACTGACGCGGGTGACGCCCACCGACAATTCCAAGGGCATCCGCTTCGGCAACTACGTCCAGGTGCGTGGCATCATCGACGATGAGTTTGCCGCATTGCTGGGCGGAAAGAAGACGGCGAAGGAAGCAGTCGATGCGGTGGTTTCACGCGGCAACGAACAGCTTCGCGATTTCGAGTCCGCCAACTAATGGGCACCACGACGGGGGCTGATGAAAGACCGGCCCCCGTTTTTAATCCGTCAGTGTGAGGACTCATGCAAACCAAACGGACCGTATTTCCCAACAAGCTTTTACCTTACCTGCTCATTGCCCCGCAGATATTCGTGACCGTGGTATTCTTCCTCTGGCCCGCCGCAACTGCATTCTGGCAATCCTTCCTGCGCCAGGACGCCTTCGGCTTCAAAACGAATTTCGTCTGGTTCGAAAACTACCGTCGGCTTTTTGCCGATCCGATCTATATCAATGCCTTCGGCCACACCCTCATTTTCGCCATTCTGGTAACGGTGCTGTCAACGGCGATCGCGCTGCTCCTGGCTGCCGCGGCAATGCGGGTGCTCCGCACCTCTCGAATTTATTCGACTCTGCTGATTTGGCCCTATGCGGTCGCCCCGGCGATTGCCGGTATTCTCTGGTGGTTCATGTTCAATCCGTCGATCGGCATCGTCGCCTATATGCTGCGCGCGATGGGCGTCAGTTGGAACCATCTGATCAATCCCGACGATGCGATGATCCTCATCGTGATTGCCGCGACCTGGAAACAGATATCCTATAACTTCCTGTTTTTCCTGGCTGCGCTGCAATCCGTGCCGCGCTCGCTTCAGGAAGCCGGGGCCATCGATGGGGCCGGTCCTGTGAAGCGTTTCTGGACGATCGTCTTCCCGCTGATCTCGCCGACGACCTTCTACCTGATCGTCATCAATATCGTCTACGCGATGTTCGATACTTTCGGCATCGTTCATGCGACCACCCAGGGCGGGCCGGCGCGCGCAACCGAGATCCTGGTCTACAAGGTCTACTTCGACGGCTTCATCGGACTGAATCTGGGCTCGTCGGCGGCCCAGTCCGTCATTCTGATGGTGATCGTCGTCGCCCTTACGGCGGTGCAGTTCCGCTTCATCGAACGCCGCGTGCAATATTGAGGGAGCTTAAGGATGGTTGAAAATCGCCCTTTCCTAAATTTCCTGGCCCACCTTGTTCTCATCCTCGGCGTCACGATCGTCGTGTTTCCCGTCTACGTGGCTTTCATCGCATCGAGCCACGGTCCCAATGACTTCCTGTCAGGCGTCGTGCCGCTGACCCCGGGCAGCCACATCATCGAGAACTATTCGACGATGCTCTCTTCCGGGATGACAAGCTCGGGAGCGCCGCCGATCGGGCCGATGATGATCAACTCGCTGATTATGGCGGTCGGCGTCGCCGTCGGGAAGATCGCCATATCGATCCTTTCGGCCTTTGCCATCGTCTATTTCCGGTTTCCGTTTCGGACCTTGGCATTCTGGATGATCTTCATCACGCTGATGCTGCCGGTCGAGGTGCGCATCGTGCCGACCTATAAGGTCGTCGCCGACCTCGGAATGCTGAATAATTACGGCGGCCTCATCATTCCGCTGATCGCCTCGGCAACGGCGACCTTCCTGTTTCGTCAGTTCTTTCTGACAGTGCCTGACGAACTGATGGAAGCCGCCCGTGTCGACGGGGCGGGGCCGATGAAGTTCTTCCGCGATATTCTGCTGCCACTGTCGATCACCAACATCGCAGCACTCTTCATCATCCTCTTCGTGCTCGGCTGGAACCAGTATCTCTGGCCGCTCATCATAACCACCGACCAGAGTTACTACACCGTCGTGATGGGAATTCAGCGCATGGCAGCGGTTGCCGATGCCGAGCCGCGCTGGAACCTCGTGATGGCGGCGGTCATTCTGGCTGCCCTGCCACCCGTCCTCGTCATCGTCGCCATGCAACGCCTTTTTGTCAAAGGCCTGGTCGAAACGGAGAAATGAAATGGCCACGATCAATATCATCGATGTCAAGAAGAATTATGGCGCCGTTCCGGCTGTCAAAGGCATCAACCTGTCGGTTGCAGACGGCGAACTCATCGTGCTCGTCGGCCCCTCCGGCTGTGGCAAATCAACCCTGCTTCGCATGGTCGCCGGGCTGGAAACGATCAGCGAAGGCGATGTCGAGATTGCCGGCCGCAATGTGAACAAGGCAGAACCGGCCGACCGCGACATTGCGATGGTCTTCCAGAATTATGCGCTTTATCCGCACATGACGGTGCGCGGAAATCTCGAATATGGTTTGAAAAACCGCGGCACTGAACGGGCCGAAATCAACCGCCGGGTGGCGGAAGCCGCCGAGATCCTCGAAATCGGGCCGATGTTGGATCGCAAACCGCGCGAACTCTCCGGCGGGCAGCGTCAGCGCGTGGCGATGGGACGCGCCATCGTCCGCGAGCCGGCCGCCTTTCTTTTCGACGAGCCGCTGTCCAATCTCGATGCCAAATTGCGAGTGCAGATGCGCGTCGAGATCCGCCGGCTGCAACGGCGTTTGAAGACGACCAGCATCTACGTCACCCACGACCAGCTTGAAGCAATGACCCTTGCAGATCGGTTGGTGGTGATGAACGGCGGGCTTGTCGAACAGGTCGGCACGCCCGTGGCCGTATACGACCGACCGGCAAGTCTGTTTGTCGCCAGCTTCATCGGCTCGCCGCCGATGAACCTTGTGCCGGTCGACGTACTCAGGGCGGCCGACAGCGCGGGCACCCTTGTATTGCCTGCCGGTACCGACATGGTCGGCCTTCGCCCCGACGCGTTGCTCGTCATCAAGCCCGTGGAGCCGACCGTCTGCCTGAATGCGACAGTCGAGTTGCTCGAACCGATCGGCGGTGAAAGCCATCTGCATGTGCGATTGGGTGAGAGCCAGCGGACAGTCGTCCTGACTGTACCGGGTCGCCCGGACTTTGCCGAGAATGCGAATATCGACGTTTTCGCCCGTGTTGACGCGATGCATCCCTTTAACAGCAATACCGGCAAACGCACGGATTAACGCAGGATTTTCATTTGTTCATCCAGCATGAGACGACGCAAGAGATGAGACGATGACGACCGTAGAGCCGCGATCCAGCCCGACACGCAGTGAAGTTCAGGCCCATCGTGGCGCCTCTGCCGTGGCGCCCGAAAATACCATTGCAGCCTTCCGGGCCGCCGCCGAACAGGGCGCGGAATGGGTCGAACTCGACGTCGCACTTCTGGGGGATGGTACTCCGGTGGTGATCCACGATGTTTCCATTGACCGCTGCTCGTCGTCCAAGGGAAATCTCTCCGACCTCACAGCGTCAGATCTCAAGGCCATCGATGCCGGCGCATGGTTTGCCCCGCAATTCAAGGGCGAACCGCTGCCGACGCTGTCGCGTGTCGTTTCGGCACTCGGCGAATTGGGTCTCAACGCCAATGTCGAGATCAAGCAGCATGCCCATCACAAATCGCTCGACCAGTTGGTAAACATCGTCGACCGACATCTGAAGGCGCGGGCACCGCACACCAGGATCATGATCTCGAGCTTTGATGCGGCTGCGCTGAAAGGAATGCATGCGCTCGATCCAAGCTACGAGCTCGCCATGCTGTGGAGCAGGGTGCCTGCGGATTGGCTTGAAATCCTTCGGTCGATCCCGGCAACGACCATCCATCTTGACTATAAGGCTCTCAGTATCGGGTTTCTCGAAGAGGCCGTCCGTTGCGGCATCAAGGTTCGGGCGTGGACCTGCAACGATCCAAAGCGGCTCGCATCTTTCTGGGACGCGGGTTTGACCGGCGTGATAACAGACGACCCCAGTGTCTACCTCACCTAAGGAGCGGCGATGGGGCAGCGGATCATATCGAGCCGACAACGCGAGATCCTTGCGCTGATCGAGACTGAGGGTGTTCAGTACATCGAGGACTTGGCACGGCGGTACGATTTGACGACGCAGACCATTCGGCGCGATATCAATGCTTTGTGCGATCTGGGACATGCGCGCCGCTTCCACGGCGGCGTCGACCTGCCGGTCGAGGGCAGCAACATCTCGCTCAATGCACGCGCCCAGCTCAACCGGCGGGCCAAGCGGCTTATCGCACGGCGCGTCGCAGCCGACATTGGAGCGGAGGCGACAGTATTCCTCGGGATCGGCAGCACGGTTCAATTTGTTGCCGACGCACTGCGAGATCATCAGGGTCTGACGGTGATCACCAACAACATCCATGTCGCCTTGAGCCTTTGCGACGCGCCGAGTGTCGAGGTCCATTTGACCGGCGGTCTTCTGCGTCACGATGACCGCGACGTGGTCGGCACCGATGTGATCCGGTTCATCGAAAAATTCTATGCAACCCACGCGGTGGTCGGCGCAGGTGCTCTGAGCCCGCTCACCGGCCTGATGGATTTCAGCTATAGCGAAGCCCAGATCACCAACGCGCTTTTAGAAAATTCACAAACGAAGTTTCTCGCGGCAGACGTCAGCAAGTGGACGCGCACCGCCTCCGTGCGGGTTGCGCCATTCAGCAAACTCACCCGGTTTTACACGGACCGGCTTCCTGGCGAAGCGTCGGCCGCCAATGCTCTCGCCGAAAGCGGCTTGGAAGTGGTGACATGCAGCGAGGAGACAACATGAGCTCCGTAGACGACATAAGCTACGTAGACCGGGCGCCATCAGCGCGGGAACTGCAGGAAGTGCGTTACCTGTTCACCGACATCGACGATACGCTGACGACAGAGGGAAAGCTCCTGCCGCAAACCTACGAAGCGCTGTGGGATCTCAGCCGGGCCGGCATTGCCGTCGTGCCGGTCACGGGCGGTTCAGCCGGCTGGTGCGAACATATCGTCCGCGCCTGGCCGGTCGCCGCCGTCATCGGCGAAAGCGGCGCATATTGCGTGACCCGCCGGGATGGCGATGTCGTCTTCGCCTATTGGGAGGACGCCGCGCTGCAAGGTGAGCGGCAACGCCAGCACATTCAGGCGATCAAAGCGCTGATCGCGCAAAAGAGCAAGCCGTTCAGGATCGCCCACGATCAGGTCTTCCGGCTGGCGGATGTCGCAATCGACATACAGGGTCACGATCCGCATGACGTCGAGGATCTCGCCTCCAGCATCAGAGCTATCGGCGGAACGGTGGCGATCAGTTCCATCCACATCAACACCTGGATCGGCGACTACAACAAGCGGTCGATGAGCGAGCGGGTTCTAACCGGGCTGTTTGGTGTTGATCCGGCGGAGACGCCAGCCGTTACCGCCTTTGTCGGCGACTCTCGAAACGACGCGCCGATGTTCGGCTTTATCCGCAACTCCTTCGGCGTCAACAACATCATCCCGGTCCTGTCACAATTGCAGCACGCGCCGAAGTGGGTCTCGTCGCAGCCCGCCGGCCTCGGCTTTGCCGATATTGCCCGGACGATCCTGCACGCGGTCGCCGAGAGGCACGCCCCAATACCTGGGAAGAATGAGCTCTAGCCTCGACGGGCTGGTAGCCAGGCCACCATCAGCTTTTGACCGAGCCGGCGGTCATACCCGCCAGGAAATAGCGTTGGGCGACCAGGTAAAGCACCAGGAGGGGAAGGGAGCCGAGCACGCTCATCGCCATCATTTCATTCCATTCGAAAGCGTGCTGGCCCATCAGCAGCTGGATACCGATCGGAACGGTTCTGAGGTCCATCGATTTTGTCAGCGTCAGTGCGAAGAGGAATTCGTTCCAGGCCAGCAGAAATGTATAGACCGCGGTGGCGACGATCCCGGGGATGGAGACGGGAACGATGACGCGCCAGAGCGCTGTCCAGCTCGAGCCGCCGTCGACGAGCACGGCCTCGTCCAGCTCCTTCGGCAATGTGTTGAGGTAGCCGGTCATCAGCAGGACGGCGTAAGGCAGTGTGAAGACCATATAGGTGAGGATCAGTGCGAGATACGTATCGAAGATCCTGAAGGCGACGACCATGCCGAAATAGGGGATGAGAAGGGTGATCGGCGGAACGGTCTGCGTGCTGATGATGAAGATGTTCAAGGTGTTCTTGAAGCGGAACTGATAGCGGCTGAAGCCGTAGGCAGTCAGGATCGCGATGACGAGGGTCAGGCAGGTGACGACGCCGGCGACGAAGTAGCTGTTGATGAAGAACCGCACTTTCACCGGATCGTTGAAGATCGTCAGATAAGCGGCCACCGTGAAATCCTCCGGCAATAGCCGCGGCGGAAGAGCGAAGATTTCCGTATTCGATTTCAGCGAGCTGAAAAACATCCAGACGATCGGGAATGTCGAAAAGATGAGGCCGACCGCAAGCCCGAGATAAGTCAGGATGGTCGGCAGTGCCGAGCTCTTGAAGGAACGCTTTGCCATGGCGGTCACCTGCGCTGCTGGTGTTTGATGTAGAAGTAGGTGACGCTCATCGAAATGATGAGGATGATCATTGCACTGGCCGAAGCCAGAGAGAATTCATATTGGGAGAAGGCGAGCTTGTAGGTGAAGGTGGAGAGCACTTCCGTCGAATAGATCGGACCGCCGCCGGTCGTCATCCAGACGAGCGGAAAAACCTGCATCGTCCAGATAAAGTCGAGAAGCGCGATGCTGATGATGATCGGCATCAGTTGCGGAATGGTGATGTACCAGAATTTTTCCAGCTCGTTGGCGCCGTCGATGCCGGCTGCCTCATAAAGCTCCTTCGAAATGCCTTGGAGGCCGGCAAGCAGGCTGACCATATAGAGCGGATAACCCGCCCAGATATTTGCGAAGGTCAAAGCGTGGATGGCGGTGCGTGTGGAGGAGAACCACTCGACCTTAAAATTGATGATATGAAGCGCCATCAGCACGCTGTTGACGACACCGTTCGGGTCGAGCAGTAGGCGCCAGATGATGGCGATGATGACGGCGGTGAACAGCCAGGGCAGGATGAAGAGCACACGCAGGATGCTGCGGATGAGCGGATCGACGCGGTTGGTGTTCAACAGCAGCGCGAAGGCCAAGCCGATGATGAAGTGGAAGACGACGCTCATGATCGTGAAATAAAGCGTCTGCACCACCGACTGCCAGAAGACCGGATTCTCGAAGATGGTCAAATAGTTCTGCACCCCTGCGAAGGCCGCGTCCTTTTTCATGATGGCGCCGTCCATCAATGAATATTTGAGGACCATCACCATCGGGAACAGCATCAGCAGAACCAGCAGCAAGGTCGCCGGCGACACGTAGAAATACGGCACCAGCTTCCTCAAAGTGCTGTAACGAAACCTTCTTTTCCCTCGCGCTTTGACTTGGGCAGCGACCAGAGCCGGAGCGGAATGATTCATGAGCAGTAACTTCCCATTCTGCCGAGATTGACGACTTGCACCGGCAGCGTCAGGTTATGCTGCCGGTGATCTCGTGAAAGCGACGTGCTTAAAACTTTGCGAGCCACGCCTTCTCGGTATTGGCAGCGGCATCCTTGGCTGACTGCCCACCGTCGAACATCTTCTGAACTTCGACATTCATGTCGCGCATCAGCTCTTCGGCAACTGGAAGGCCGACGAATTCGTTTGCAGGATAGCCGCTCTGGAAGATTTTGAAAGCTTCCGCAAAGATCGGGTCAGATTTGACGAAGTCCGGCTTGGCATGGACGTTGCCGGGGAAGGCGTTGGCAATCGACACCAGGCGGCCATTGACGTCAGGGCTCATCAGATATTCCACAAGCTTCCAGGCTTCCTCCTTATGCTTGCTGCCCTCGCTGATGCCGATGCCCCAGGAGGCATAGGGCATGCCGCGTTTGCCGGTATAGCCGTCGGTGGCCGGCAAGGCGGAGATGCCGAACTTGAGTTTCGGATTGCGCTCGCGGATGAGGTTCACATGGGCGAGGGAATCGACCATCATGCCGACGCGGCCATTGACGAATTCCTCGACCTTGTCCTGTTCTTTCTTGGCGAAAATGCCGGGAGAAATAACGCCTGCCTTGTTGAGGGAGGCGATATAGTCGAGCGTGCCGACGACAGCGTCATTTTCGAGGTCGGGCTTGCCAGCCTTCAGCATCGAGGCGCCGGAGGCCCAGACCCAGGACATCACGTCGTTCTGAATGCCGCTCGGCGATTGCAGCGATAGCGGCAGCACCCAGCCATACTGGTTCTTCGGCGCATCGGTCATCTTCTTCGCAGCTTCGGCAAATTCCGCGCGAGTGGTCGGCAGCTTGTCGACGCCGGATGCCTTGGCGATATCGAGGTTGACGAAGACGGGATAGACGAAGGATGCCAACGGGAACATCACGCTTTTGCCGTCCACCTTGACGATATCGGTGATCTGGCTCTTGTCGTATTTCGCCTGGTCCATCAGTTCGTCCATGGAGGCGATCGCGCCCTGCTTGGCAAGCCCGTTTACCCAGGCGCCATCCAGGCCCACCACATCACTCAGCGTTCCGGAGGCGGCGCCGACGACGATCTGGTCACGCGTCGTGGCATAGGGTCCGCTGACCAGCGTCACCTTGATGCCGGGGTTGGCTGCCTCGAAATCGTTCATGATGCCGCGGAGCGCACCGGACGGCATTTCCGGTTCCCACCATTGAATGAATTCGATGGTGGTGTCGGCAAACGCCGATGTGGCGCAAAGCGCCCACACAGCGGCGGCAGCCCGCATCGTCACGCCGAATTTTCTGATTTTCATGTGTGCCTCCCAGAGATTTCAGTTAATCGATCCTCCTCAAGATCGTAGGCAAAGTAGGGTCCCTGAGGTCCCCGCCTGTCAATGAAGAACTGTCATAGGGAAAAAACGGCAAGCCGGCATTCACGGTGTTTCGTATGTTAAGTTATTGATATAGCTGAACGAAGTATGCGTGCGTCGCTGCTGATTTTTTGCAGCATTTGTGTTGCTTGTGACGCATTTTTTCTTTACTTTCGTAAACAAATGAAAGTTTGCCCAACAAAACGAAATACGCGGCTCCATGGTTTCCCGACTGCAGATTTCGAATTCAGGGCCTGAAACAAGCCCATTGTGCAATCACGCCGCGCAGGGTTGCCCAAGGCACAAATGAAAAATATTTCGATTTTCGAAAGACAGGCGTTGATGGTACCGAAGATGATAGAGGACGCCGGCTTGCCCGGCGAGTTCCGAAAAATCCGGAAAGCAGATCGTGCTGTACAAATTGCCCCATGCGTGATTTGGCGCGTCGATGAATTTGCTGCCGATGTGAGATCATTGCGATCCAGCGTGTCGTCGCCCCTCCGATAGGAACTGAATGGCCAAGAAGAGTTATAAATCGATGGACGACTTCGCGGCCGCCTCTGGCGTATCGCGTCCGACATTGTCGAAGTATTTCGATGATCCCTCGCAGATCAAGGAGGTGACCCGCAAGCGGATCGAGGCGGCTCTCAAGAAGTCGAATTTCGAGCCCAACCTTTTCGCGCGGCACCTCAATCGCAAGCGGACCAGGAATATCGGGATTCTTGTCCCGACCATGTCGGATCCCTTTTATGTGCAAGTCGTTTCGCTGATCGAGCTGGAGTTGCGCGAAAAGGGGTTCTGGCCTGTCCAGATCTCTTCGCACACGCGGCCGGAGCTGGAGGCGGAGGCGGTCAGGACCTTGCTCTCGCTGAAGGTCGCCGGTGCAATCGTGGCGCCGCTCGGCGCCGGTTCACGCCGTTCCGCGCTGGAGAGGTTGAAGGATGCGATTCCCGTCGTCTGTTTCGACAATCCTGCCAGCGCTGACCTTCCTTATGTCGGCAACGACAATGCGCAAAGCATGGCAGCCATCGTGCAATATCTCTGCCGGTCCGGTGAGCCGCCGATATTCCTGGAAATCCCGCATATGACGGAAAATGCCGGCGAACGGCAGGCGAGCTACCGTGCGACCATGGTGAGGGAGGGACATTCGCCGCTGGTCATCGATTGCGACGCGCCACCCTCCTGGGAGTTCGAGCGCCTCGGATACGAGCAGATGCAGAGGATGCTCGCGAAAGGCAGCCTTCCCGGCAAAACGCTTCTCTGCGCAAACGACCGGTTCGCTTTCGGCGCGATGGCGGCGGCATTCGCTTCGGGACTGAGGATCGGCCGAAACGATGCCTGCGACGTGCGCATTGCCGGCCACGACGACCACCCGCTGAGCCGATATACCTGTCCGTCGTTGACGACGATGGCCCAGAATGCCTCCGAAATCGCCGCGAAATCCGTGGAGCTTTTACTGGCGCATATTGAGAGCGAGGATGACGGAACGACACCCGCGACGAACAAGGTGATCCTCGAAGCGACGCTTGTTATGCGCGATTCGGCTTGAGATCCAGTCGCGGCTACGGCTTCAGCGGCTAAGCGCAGGGTCCATGCCGCGCCACGCCATTGCAATGGCTTCAATGGCCTCTTGGGCTTCCGGAATGGCTCGTCTTTTCGATACGAAGCCATGGATCTGTCCGGGCCAGGTCCGGCTTGTGGCCTGTGCTTCGGAGCTGAGCCGCTCGGCATAGGCGGCGCCTTCGTCGAACAGCACATCGTGTCCGGCAAGGATGACGAAGGCCGGTGCCACACCCGTCAGCGATGCCGCGCTTAACGGCGAGGCCCGCCAGTCCGACCGGCTTCCGGCTTCCGGCAGATAGTGGTCTCGAAACCATTTCATCGCCGCTGCCGTCAGGCCGAAACCCTCTGCGTAGCGTGAATAGCTGTCGGTAACCTGCAACTGGTCGGTCACCGGATAGATCAGCACCTGGCCGATGATATCGGGCACCTGTCCGTCGCGTGCGAGCAGAGCGATGACGGTGGCGAGATTGCCGCCGGCGCTATCACCGGCGACGATAATTCGCAAGGGATCGATGCCGAGTGCGTCAGCCTGATCCGTCATCCAGACGAGTGTCGCTGCGCAGTCTTCGATCGCTGCCGGAAAGGGATGTTCCGGGGCGAGGCGGTAGTCGGGCGAAACCACGATGGCGCCGGCCATATTGGCGAGGCTCCGGCAAATATCCTCATGGGTTTCCGGTGCGCCGATCACAAATCCGCCGCCATGGAGATAAAGCATGGCGGGCGCTGCCTGGCGCGGCGCGCTTCGGCCGCGCCATATCTTCAACCTGATTGCGCCGGCATACATTTCCCGGACCTCCGCCACGTCTTCGAGCGGCCACTGGATGCCTGCGAAACTGTTTAGATACTGTCGCCTCGCCAGCGCCGGCGTGCAGCTTTCCACAGGCTCTTGCGGATCGCCCGGCCATTCAAGTGCAAGTCTTGCAGATCCATCCAGTTGCGTCATGCCAGCAAGCTCCTTGCTTCGTCTTCTTTCAATTCCCTCGGCTGCACGACAGTCCCGGGGATGGTCTGCGCGACACCGGTTTCACCGGCGCGAAGGATTGCCTCCATGACGTCGAGCACATGCAGCGCGAGCTCGCCCGAGGCACGGGGCGCACGACCATCGATGATGGCGCGCGCGAGATCGGCAAGACCAAGCATGCGATAGTTAGCACGATCAGGCGCTGCGACCGGCCAGTTGACCGCGCCGAAGAGTGCGCCTGATGTATCCGTTTCCTGCCAGGGCGCGCCCCGGCTGGAGAACGCGACGCGGCCGCCGAAATTATCCGGGTCGGGCAGGCGCAGCGAGCCTTCGGTGCCGTGCAGCTCGATCGGGTGGTTCGAGTGGCGGAACACGTCCCACGAAGTGCCGAAGGTGACCGTGGCACCGCAGTCGAATTCCAGCAGCGAAAGCACGCTGGTCGGCGTGCCAACCTTGAATTTGGTGCCCTGCTTCGGCCCCTCGGCGGTGATCAGCCGCTCCTTCTGCCCGCTTGTAGCGACGGCCTGTACGCGGCGGATCGGCCCCATCAGATTGACCATCATCGTGAGATAATAGGGACCCATGTCCATGACCGGGCCTGCCCCGGCCTGGTAATAGAAGCATGGATCCGGATGCCAGTGCTCCATGCCGCGGCCCATCATGAAGGCTGTTCCCGTCACCGGCTTGCCGATGGCGCCGGCCTCCATCTGCCACCGGGCATGACGTCCGGCCGCCCCCAGGAACGTGTCGGGCGCCGAACCGAGCATGAGGCTCTTTTCGGCGGCCGCGTTCACCAACCGGCGTCCCTCCGCGGCCGTGACGCCGAGCGGCTTCTCGGTGAAGACATGTTTGCCCGCCGACAGCGCCCGCATCGAGACATCGAAATGCGCAGCCGGAATCGTCAGGTTGAGGACGAGGTCGATGTTCTTGTCGTCGATCAGATCATCGACGTCGGCCGCACGCAGATTGAACTCAGATGCACGGCGCTTGGCGGCGTCGGCGTTGAGATCTGCGCAGGCGGTGATTTCGACGCCGCGAAACAGCGGCGCGTTGCGCATATAGGCGAGCGAAATGCTGCCGCATCCCACAACGCCGATTCTGAGTTTCATATTATTCGCCTGTGCCATCTAAGAACCTGACCTTGCCGTTTCGTGCTCGGAGAGTTGGGGATTTTTTGCGTCGGAGGCGCGAGGAAGAAATTATGTTGACGCACGCTAACATTTTCCCCTACGAAATGACAAGACGTTGGCAGGCGTCGTAAGATCCGATGACGAACTCTCCGTTCGCGATCTCGACCGCCTCTTGAAGGGTGACTTTCTGCAAGGTGGGCGCCAATGCCCACAATGATCGGCTTCGCTCCGACTTCGATATCGGCTGTCAAAAACGAGTAGGTCAGGACCAAGATATGAACAATGCTGAGCTGAAGATCGGCTGCCAGACATTCACCTGGGAAATGCTGGCTAAGGGCTGGCGCGGCGGGCCGGATGATCTGGTGCGCGCCATCGCCGATGGCGGGTATGCCGGTCTCGAAATCACCGACACGATGATCGGTTACTACGCGCTTAGGCCCGCCGACTTCGCCCGGACTCTCGCGGATGCCGGCCTGACGCTGGTTTCCTTTGCCTTCGGCTCGGGCAGCGGCTTCACGGTGGCGGAAAAGATTGCCTCCGATCTGGAGGCGGCGCGGCGATGGGTCGATTTCGTAGCGCACTTTCCCGGTGCGATGGTGTCGATGGGCTCGGCCACCGTCGTTTCGGACGGCCCGCGTGATGAGAAGTTCGCGATTGCGGCTGAGTGCTATAATCGGGCGACCGAGATCGGACGCTCGGCCGGCGTCGCCGTTGCCGTCCACCCTTCCTCGCACCACAATACGCTGCTCTTCACCCGCAACGACTATGATCGGCTGTTTGCTCTGCTGGATCCGCGGGTGGGTTGGGTGCCGGATACCGGCCACATTCTGCGTGGCGGCCAACAGGTCGACGATACGCTTTCGACCCACCGGGACCGCATCCGCTACGTGCATCTGAAGGATGTCGACGCCGGCGGGATCTGGGTAATGCTCGGCGAAGGTGTCTGCAATGTGCCTGCCGTGATTTCGGCCGTTCGGGAGGCACCGCTGTTCACCGGCTGGATCGTGGTAGAGGAAGAATCGGACCATGCCGGAACCGATCCTGCCGCGGCGGTTCGCAAGAACCGCGAGACGCTTCGACGACTGGGGTTTTAGCCGACTGCGTTTCCCCGGCCTGGCCGAAACCTTTCGCGAGCGCCCAAACCCCTCCCGGCTCCGTTCGAAACTGGGCAGGCTGCCTGTCACGCGTAACGCACCTCCACGCCGAGTTTTTCCAGTCGGTGGCGAATGCTGTGTGGCATGTTGCTGTCGGTGATGATCAGATCGACACGCGACAGCGAGAAGGCTTTGGAGGAGGCGCCGATGTCGAACTTGCTCGAATCCGCCACGAGCACGACGCGCCGGGCCATGCGAACCAGGTTGCGCTTGGTGCGCGCAATATCCTCGGAAACATCGACGACGTCGAAGGCCTGATCGATTGCATGGGCGCTGACAAAGGCCTGGTGGGCGACGAGTCCGCCGACCGCCTTGTCGGAATCCGAGACGATCGTGCTGACGGTGCTCGGAAACACCCGGCCGCCGATCATGTGCACGTCGAGCCCCGACCGGTACATCAGATGCTGGGCGATGTTCATCGCCGTCGTCGCGACCACGACATTGTTGACCGGCGGCATCTGCATGGCCACCTGCAGCAGCGTTGAGCCGCTGTCGAAGACAATCGACTGATTGTCGATGATCTGCCGCGCCGCCATTTGGGCGATGCGTCGCTTCGCATCGAAGTTGCGCTGCATGCGTTCCTCGAAGGCTGCTGCCGGCGAGTCGGATGGCAGGGCGATTGCCCCGCCATGCGTTTTGATCAGCTGCTTCTTGGCGTCCATGATTTCGAGGTCGGAGCGGATCGTGACTTCCGAGACCTCGAAGAATTCCGCGAGCTGCCGGGTGCGTGCCTGACCGACCCGTTGAAGTTCCAGCATGATCTGCTGCCGCCTCTGTTCTGCAAGCATATGTGATCCCGACCAGCCGCTATTGGCGACATCCTGACTTTTGAAAAACGAAAGTTCGCAGCCTTGATTTTCGGCTCATCCAGTAGAAATAGCGCCTTAGCGGCGGAAATGCACGTTGAAAATTCGGCATTCACCCAAAAACGAAAGAAATCGAAATATTGAATGTTTGTTTATTTTCGAGTTAGGGTTTTCTCAGCCTCGCCATCAGCAATCACAAAGGAAGTATCGCCATGGGTCTCGGCACCAAAATCCGCCTCGCACGCCTGTTCTCGAATCCATCGGGCCATCTGTTCGGAGGCGCGGTTGATCACTTTGTCGGTTATGGCAATGTGCGTGAGGGCGGGCTTGCCGATCTGCCGGCCGCGCTCAAACGCGTGATGGCCGGAGGCCCCGACTACATCAGCATCCAGCCGGGTGCGGCGCGCCACCTCTGGTCGGATTATGCCGGAAAGGCAGCGCTCGTCATTCAGGGCGGCTGCTTCACCGCCGACGACCGCATTCGACAGCTCATTGCCACCCCGGAAGACGCGGTGCGTTATGGTGCGGATGCGCTGGCTGTTGCCATTCCCGTGCGCGGCGCCACCGAAGGAGAATACATCCGCTGGCTTACCGACACGGTCAACGCCGCCGCCCGCTTCGAGATGCCGGTCGTCGCCCATGTCTATCCCCGCGATTTCTCCGACGGCGGCAAGATCGTGTTCACCCCGGATGAGATTGCTTACGCGGTGCGCATCGGCTTCGAGGCCGGTGTCGACGTGATCAAGGTCGGCTACACCGGCGATTTCGAGTCCTTCCGCGAGACCGTTGCGACTTGCCCTATACCCGTGGTGATCGCCGGCGGCCCGAAGACCGATACGCTGCTCGGAGCGCTCATCCAGACTTCGGAAGCATTGCGGGCCGGAGCCAAAGGCGCGGTCGTCGGCCGCAACCTTTGGGGTCACGGCGATACGACCATGGCCGCGCGCGCCTTCAAGCTCGTCATTCACAAGGGGATGGCGCCGGAGGATGCGCTGGCTGCGGCCGGTGCTTGAGAGGTGTCGCGCCCTTTCCAGGTTCTGGGCTTCGGCGCCCTTGCCATCGATGACATCATCTATGTCGATCGCGGGCTTTCGGCCGGCAAGGGGAAGGTGACGAAGCGTGCCACCGACCATGGCGGCAATGTGGCGACGGCTCTTGTTGCCGTCGCCCGGCTCGGCGGGCGCGCCGGCTTCATCGGCTGGCTTGGCGATAAGCCGGCGGACGATGTAGCCGGTGCCGAACTCGAGCGTGACGGCGTCGATATATCACTTGCACCCCGCCACGCCGATGCGGCGCCGATCCGCTCCGTAATTACGGTCGGCCCTGACGGCGACCGGTTCATAGCCTATGACGACGATGTGCTGCACGGCACCTCGGATGCGCTGCCCGACCACGTTCTGACCCAGGCCCCGGTATTGCTGATCGATGGCTATGCCACCCATTCGGAAAGCGTCGTGGCGCGGGCCCGCGCGCTTGGCCTTGCCGTGATTGCCGATATCGAATGGACAGTCGGCACTGCGACGGACCGCATCTTGGCTTTCGCCGATCATCTGGTGCTCCCGCTCGCCTTCGGGCAGCAATACACCGGTGAGGGTGATCCCACGATGATCCTCGACAGGCTCTGGTCCGCAGATCGCTCCGCTGTTGTCCTGACCGATGGCGAGCGCGGGACCTATCTCCGCCAGAGCGGTGATGCCGTCAGGTGGCATTTGCCGGCCTATGCGGTTCAGGCGGTCGACACGACCGGCGCCGGCGATTGTTTTCACGGCGCCTACGCTCTTGCGCTTGCCGTGGGAAAGAGCCCGCTTGATTGCGTAGCCTATGCCACGGCGGCTGCCGCCATTTCCGTGACCGCACGGGGAGGGCGCAGGGGCTTACCGGACAATCGGACGTGCCTGGCATGGATGGCGGCCGAGAACGCACCAGTGCCGATCCCGATGCCCGGATAAACGTCTTCCGGATATGAGCCAGGTCCACGCGGTGACCAATGTCGATGCTGGTCGACTCACGGCTGATGAAAAATCATCGCTTGGCGAGATCTCAATGCCCGCCAAGCCCACCAAAAAATTACGCGCGATAACAAATATAATCTCGCAAATAAAACTAATAAAATCGTTAAATTTCAGTTTGATAATCGGAATAGGCGGGTGCTCGCCGCGAGGCAGACTTCGATTCTTTTGTTGACTTTGACGCCCAGTCCTGAGCCTTCTTGTCGAAAGGGTCGGAGACGGCAGGGGGCGCCGTTTGAGATCTGTTCCGGACTGATGCGGGAGGACGAGACGTGGCTGTGGTTGTACTGGACAAGATCTGCAAGACCTATGGAAACAGCTACCATGCGATCAAGGATCTGAGCCTGACGATCCATGACGGCGAGTTTCTGATTTTGGTCGGTCCGTCCGGATGCGGAAAATCGACCGCTCTGCGCATGATTGCCGGGCTCGAGGAAATCAGCAGCGGTACCTTGAGCATCGGCGGTCAGGACGTCGTCGATCTGGCGCCGAAGGACCGGGACATCGCCATGGTCTTTCAAAGCTATGCCCTTTATCCGCACATGACCGTTTTCGACAACATTGCCTTTTCGATGAAACTGGCTGGAAAGAGTAAGGCCGAACGCGCCAAACGCGTGCACGAGATTGCCAAGATCCTGCAGCTGGAATCCTTGCTGGGCAACAAGCCCGCACAGCTTTCCGGCGGCCAGCGCCAGCGTGTTGCGATGGGCCGCGCCATGGTCCGCGAGCCCGCAGCATTCCTCATGGACGAACCGCTCTCGAACCTCGATGCAAAGCTGCGTGTTCAAATGCGGGCAGAGATCGCCAGCCTGCAGAGACAGCTCGGCGTGACGACGATCTACGTGACGCACGACCAGACCGAAGCGCTCACCATGGGCGATCGCGTCGCGGTGCTGAAGGGCGGCGTGCTTCAGCAGGTGGATACGCCGAAGGCCTTGTATCACCGCCCGGTCAATGCGTTCGTCGCCGGCTTTATCGGTTCGCCGTCGATGAACCTTTTCGAGGGGCGTCTGGAGGGCGGGCAAATCCATCTACCCGGCTTCTCCATCCCCTTGTCCGCCGGCGCCTTCGAGCGCGCTCCCGGTCTTTCCGACTTCGAAGGAAAGGCTGTGATTTTTGGGGTCAGGCCCGAGGACCTCTACGACAGCCGGTTGCCGTCTGGAGCCTCCCATCCGACGATCCCAGTTGTCGTGAGATCGATCGAGGAGCTTGGCTCCGAGTTGATCGTGCATCTGAAGGTCGACGCGGTCCGGATCGACTCGGGCGATCCCGATGCCGTCGAAGACCTGAGCGGGGCCGCCAACGCGGTTGCGCGGTTCGAAGCGGTCAGCACCGTCGAGACCGGACAATCGATTGATCTAGCAATCGACCCGGCAAAACTGCACTTTTTCAATCCTCAAACACATGTTGCGCTCTGACGACGAGGAGAGCGGGCTCGCCCTGGTGGCGGTCCGGCCAGAAGACGCGTTCGGCGTTTGATGTCTTGAAAGCATTCCAGTCCACGCCGAACCGGCGTTCTTCTTCAATATCCTGCTCAAAGGTTTATCGATGCCAGCAAAACAGGAACGACGTCTCCGCATCGGCGTATTGGGTGCGGGCCAGATTGCCCAGGCCGCGCATTTCGAGAGCTGCACGAAAGCAGCCAATGCAGACCTCTATGCGATTTGCGACGTTGCCGAAGATCTTCGCGAACGTATGGCAATCACTCACGGGGCGGAAAAAACCTATGACGACTACGATAAGATGCTGGCCGACCCCGACCTCGACGCCGTGATCATCGCGACCGCCGACGCTTTTCACGTCCCGGCCTCCATTCGCGCCCTTCAGGCAGGCAAACATGTGCTGTGCGAAAAACCCGTCGGTGTCACCGTCGAGGAGTGCCATGAACTGAAGGCCGCGGTCGACACATCGGGAAGGGTGTTTCAGGTCGGGCATATGAAGCGTTTCGACGCGGGGCTCCAGGCTGCCAAATCCTTCATCCGCGATGAAATGGGAGAGATGGTCGCTCTGAAAGCCTGGTATTGCGACAGCACGCACCGCTATCCGATGACCGATGCGGTCCAGCCCCTGATCGTCACCAGCGCCAACGCGAAGAAACCTTCGGCCAATCCGAAGGCCGACCTGCGGCGCTACTATATGCTCGCGCATGGCTGCCACCTGATCGACACGGCGCGCTATTTCGCCGGCGACATCGTCTCCGTCAACGCTCGCCTGTCCGAGCGGGCCGGTATCTGGTGCTGGTTCGTGGACGTAGAATTTGCCTCCGGCACGCTCGGCCATCTCGATCTCACCGTCCAGGTGCGCATGGACTGGCACGAAGGCTTCCAGATCTATGGCCGGAACGGCAGCATTTTGGGCAAGACCTATAACCCCTGGTACTACAAGACCAGCGAGGTGGATATTTTCCGCGAAGCCGACGGCGCCACCCATCGCGTTCTCGGTGCCGATGGCCATTTCTACCGCCGCCAGGTCGAAGGCTTCGCTCGCACCATTCTTGATGGCGCTGTCATGGAAGGCGCCGACATCGATGACGGCCTGGCATCCGTCCGTGCCATGGTGGCCGTTGCGCGTTCGGCCGAAAGCGGCAAGGCGGTTGCACTGGCTGACGTCACGGGTGGCGTGTGATGAAGCTCGGCATCTTCGCAAAGACTTTCGAGGGAACGGAACCCACAACCGTTCTGAATGCGGTCGCCGAGGCTGGATTCGCCTGTGCACAATACAATATGGCGTGCTCCGGTCTTGCCCCGATGCCGGAGACGATTACCGAAACACAGGCTCGTTCGGTTGCCGATGCGGCGCTGAGCAGCGGCGTCGAGATTGTTGCCGTTTCCGGCACCTTCAACATGATCCATCCCGATCCTTCCGTTCGCGCGGCCGGCCTTCGCAATTTGGCGACGCTGGCCGAGCGCAGCACCGGCATGTCGACCGGCCTGATCACGCTCTGCACCGGCACGCGCGACCCCATCGACCAGTGGAAGTCCCACGCCGACAACGACACGCCGGAGGCGTGGCGGGATCTCCTCGAAGCCATGGAGACGGCCAGCGAGATTGCCGAGCGCCACAATGTGGACCTTGGCATCGAGCCCGAGCTTGCCAATGTCGTCAACTCGGCTGAGAAAGCCCATCGGCTGATCACGGCACTGAAGTGCCCTCGCATCAAGATCGTGCTCGATCCGGCCAATCTCTTCGAGGTTGCGACGCTGGATGAGCAGCGGCGCATCGTGTCTTCCGCCATCGACCTCCTGGCCGATCGGATCGTCATGGCGCATGCGAAAGATCGCAATCCCGACGGCAGCTTCGCGACCGCCGGCAAGGGCGTCCTCGACTATCCGCATTATCTGGGCCGGCTCAGGGCGATTGGCTTTGCCGGCAGTCTCGTCACTCATGGTCTTTCGGCCTCGGAGGCGGCCGGAGTGGCGATCTTCCTGAAAAATAACCTCGACGATGAAACCGCGGGGACAGGAGGATGAGACGAGCTGACCCGTTCGAAACCAGAGACGGGACCATTCTTAACGTGGATATGGCAGGCGACGGCGCGTCCGTCATATTCCAGCATGGCTTATGCGGCGACGCGGCGCAGACCGACGAGGTCTTTCCGCCCGACGCGGGTTTTCGCCGGGTGACGATCGAAGCGCGCGGCCACGGCTATTCCCAAGCCGGCAATCTGGAGCAGCTGTCGATCGCGACCTTCTGCGATGATATCGCCGCTTATATCGAGAAGAACCTTGCAGCGCCGGTTGTGATCGGCGGTATCTCGATGGGGGCCGCGATCGCCTTGCGTCTCTCAGTCAAGCGGCCCGATCTCGTCAAGGCTCTGATCATCGCAAGGCCGGCCTGGCTGGCTGCATCGGCGCCGGAAAACATGGCGCCCAATGCCGACGTCGGGGGGCTTCTGAAAATCCTGCCGCCGGATGAGGCAAAGCAGGTGTTCCTTGCCGGATCGGTCGGTGTACGGCTCGCCGCCGAGGCTCCGGACAATCTGGCCTCGCTTGCCGGGTTTTTCTCCCGCACGCCGTTGGATATGACCGCCGAGCTGCTGACCAGGATTTCCAACGACGGCCCTGGCGTGACCGACGCGGACATTTGCAATCTTGCCCTGCCGACGCTCGTCATCGGCCATGAACGTGACAGCATTCATCCTCTTGGCCACGCGCGTGCTCTCGCCGCGCGGATCGCCGGCGCGCGTTTCGTGCAGATCACGCCGAAAGCTGAGAGCCGTCCGCAATATGTCGCCGACTTTCGGCTTGCCGTCGGCAATTTTCTGAAGGAGCTCTGAAACAATGACGACCATCTCCAAGGCCTGGATCGACGATCTCCCCAAGGATCGCCTGATTGCCGAATTTTCCGTCTGGTCGGCCGATCTCGTGCATCTGGCGGATGATCTGGCGCGTGTCGATCCTTACGTCGACATCCTCCACATCGATGTCGCCGATGGCCATTTCGCGCCGGCAATGTTGTTTTTCCCTGATCTTGTTGCCGGTGTGCGCAAAATTTCCACGCGCCCGATCCATGTTCACCTGATGGTCGCCGACAGCATCATCCTGTCGCAGATGGAGCAGTTTGCCGATGCGGGCAGCGACCTGATCAGTCTTCATGCCGAAAACGAAAGCGTCGCCGAGGAGGCTCTCGATCTTCTCGATCGCCGCGGTGTCGCAGCCGGCATGGTCCTCAAGGTCGAAACCCCCGTCGAGCGGATCGAGAAATACGTGTCCCGGCTGCGCTTCGTGACGCTGCTCGGCACGGCGATCGGTGTGAAGGGCCAGGGTCTCGACGAAAAGGCCGGGGCCAGGCTTCAACAGGCCAAGCAGATCATTTCCAATTGCGGTGCGGCTCATCGGATCGTGCTTGCGGCCGATGGTGGTATTCGCGAGCACACGGTTCCTCTGCTGCGCCAATCCGGTGCGGAAACGGTCGTTCTCGGTTCTCTGGCTTTCAATGCGCCCTCGCTCGATGAGCGGATGACGTGGGTTCGGGGCCTCTAACTCTTGGTCTTCACATGCAGCAGGTTGCCATTGGTATAGACCTAGGCGGAACGCAGGTGCGCGCAGCCCTTGTCGACGAGCAGGGCAGGATCCTGGCACGCTTGGCCGAGCCAACGGATGCGCTGGCAGGTCCCGACCGGGTGCTCGCCCAGATTTGCGGCCTGGCCGATCGATTGCTTGCAGCGTCGAAGCCTGCTTCGGTGGTGGGCGTCGGCGTATCCGCCCCGGGCCCACTCGACACGGTTGCCGGTGTCGCAACCGATATCCCGACCCTTCCGGGCTTCGTCGATTTTCCGCTGAAGGCGGAATTGCAGAAGCGGTTTCCGTTTCCGGTCGACCTCGAAAACGACGCCATCGCCGCGGCGATCGGGGAGTGGCAGTTCGGTATCGGCAAGGGGCTCGATAACCTCGTTTATGTCACGGTCAGCACCGGGATTGGCGGCGGCGTCATCTCGGACGGCCGCGTGATCCGCGGCCGCAAGGGCATGGCAGCCCATGTCGGCCACATGTCCGTGGTGCCGGACGGCGAGCTTTGCCCTTGCGGTAACAGGGGCTGTTTCGAGGCCTATGGATCCGGACCAGCTTTTGCGCGGCGCGCCCAATTGAGGGCGATGGAAAGTCGCGGGACGACGATCGGTAGCGATGGCGGCGCCATCGACAGCCGCAGCGTTTTCGCGGCGGCCAGAAATGGCGACCCTCTGGCAAATCAGCTCGTCGACGAGGAAGCGGAAATTCTCGGTCGCGGCTTCACCAGCCTGATCCATATCTTCAGTCCCGATATCATCGTCATGGGGGGAGGGCTCTCCCACGAATTCGATCGGCTGCAACCGGGCATTCAGGCCTATATCAGCCAGTGGGCAATGTCGGCATTCAAAGATGTCAAAGTGATGCTGGCGGCTTTGGATCAGAACTCGGGTCTCATCGGCGCGGCGGGTCTGGCATTTCTGGCGGGGAAGGTCGCTCCGACGTGAGCGGGTCCCCGGGCGATCGGTTTTGTCAAATTCGGCGATCGAGCTCGTCTTCGTTGACGCCGAAATGCTCGAGAATGATGCCGACGTTGCGGCGGTGAGACTTGAAATAGACGTCGAAGAGATCGCCGATCAGGGGACCGTTCCGCCGGCGGCGTCGATCCCGAGATTGACGGCCATGCGGGCGAGCTTGTGGGTGGGAAGGCCAAGCCGCCTTGCCTCATCGATAATGAAAAGACCGATCAGCGATCCGGCAATATCGCCGACGGCCGGGATGAGGCCGAGGACCGAGTCCGCGCCGATCCTGACGCCGATGACCGGCAATCGAACCGCCGTATCCATCAGACGGGCTATGCCGACAGCGCGCCGAATTCGCCCGAGTTCGGCAGAGTTGAGGTATGTCGTTTTGCCGGTGCCCATGGCCCTGAAACGCCGCAAAACCGATAAGGTTCGCCTGCGGCGTGATCGGAGATCGCGCTTATCTCTTGTCGGGCACCACGACCAATTTGCCGACGAAGTTCTTCGCCATGAAATCGGTCTGGGCGCGGTGAAATTCCGACAGCGGATAGACGCCGCCGACGAGGGGCCGGATCATCCGGCTTTCGATATAGCCGACAAGCCGGCGGAAATCGGCGCGGCTTCCCTGGCTCGATCCGTGCAATTCCAATTGCTTCAGATACATGGTGCGCAAATCGAGCTGGACGACCGGGCCGGCGATGGCGCCGGCGGTGGTGTAGCGACCTTCCGGGCGCAGGATCTTCAGGAGGTCGTTGAACAGCGGCCCGCCGACCAGATCGGCGACGACATCGATCGGTTGACCACGGCTCGCGGAATGCACTGCTTCGACCAGTTCGCCCTTGCCGCGGGTCACCACCGCTTCGGCGCCGATAGCGAGCATCGCCGCCTCCTTGCCAGGGCCTGTGACAGCAATCGGGATGGCGCCGCGAGCACGCGCGAGCTGAATGATCGCCGAGCCGACGCCGCCAGAGGCGCCGGTGACGAGGATGCGTTCGCCAGCCGTAAGCCTTGCCCGTTCCAGCATTCGCTCGCCGGTCAGATAGGCGCAGCAGAAGGTAGCGAGTTCGACGTCAGTCAGGTCGGTGGCGACGACATGCGCGTTTTCGGCCGGCAGCGCCATATATTCGGCATAGCCGCCATCCCTACCGTGCCCCATGTAGTCGATGTCCGCGAGGCTGTCGTCGTCGCGGTTATAGATCGAGAAGTCGACCATGACGCGCTCGCCGATCCGCGCCGGGTCGACGCCGGCACCGACGCCGACGATATGGCCGACCGTATCGGTGCCCTGAATGCGCGGGAAGGTCAGCGTATTGCCCTGCCGGCGCCAGGTGGAGACGGCGGCCGGGTCGTCCTCGGTGCCATAGGCGCCCTCCCGCACCCAGACGTCGGTATTGTTCATGCCGCAGGCGGTGACGCGGATGAGCACCTCGCCGTCTGCGGGCGCCGGCACCGTCACGTCACTGCGGTAGATGAGCTTGTCCAAGCCGCCATGGCCGGTCAGCAATACGGCCGCCATCTTTTCCGGGATCGTCATGTCGCTTCCCCTCAGAGACCGTTGAAGACGGTTTCGATCGTCTCTGCCGCGGCCTTAACGACGATGTCTGCCTCCTCGCGTGTCAGGCAGAGCGGCGGGGCGAAGCCGAGGATATCGCCCTGCGGCATGGCACGGCCGATGACGCCGCGTTCGAGAAGGGCGGATGCCACTTGCGGGCCAATCTTGCGGTCGGCATCGAAGAATTTGCGGTCGTCCTTATCCTCGACAAATTCGATTGCTGCCATCAGCCCGTCACCGCGGACTTCGCCGACATTTCGGTGGCTGCCGACCGCCTTTGCCAGTTCCGAGCGGAAATAGGCGCCGGTGGCGCCGGCATTCTCGACGATGCCGAGTTCATCGATCAGTTCGAGATTGGCAATGCCCGCGGCAGCGCAGATCGGATGGGCGGAATAGGTCCAGCCGTGGCCGATCGCCCCCATCTGATCGGAGCCTTGCACCAGCACTTGCCACATCTTGTCGGAAACGATCGAGCCGGAAAGCGGAGTGTAGGCAGAGGTCAGGCCCTTGGCGATGGTGATCAGATCCGGCTTCATGCCGTAGTGATCCGAGCCGAACATCGTGCCGAGACGGCCGAAGCCGGTGACGACTTCATCGGCGACGAGCAGGATGTCGTATTTGTCGAGCACGGCCTGGATTTTCTGCCAGTAGCCCTTCGGCGGCGGTACGATGCCGCCGGTGCCGAGGATGGGTTCGCCGATAAAGGCGGCGACCGTTTCCGGGCCTTCAGCGAGGACCATCTCCTCCAGCCGGTCAGCGCAATATTGCGAGAACTGCTCCTCGTCCATGGAGCGGTCGGACCGGCGGAAATAATAGGGCGCTTCGGTGTGCAGCACCGGCGCACGCGGGAGGTCGAAAGCATTGTGGAAGAGCGCCAGGCCGGTGAGGCTGCCGGTCATGACGCCGGAGCCGTGATAACCGCGCCAGCGCGAGATGATCTTCTTCTTCTCGGAACGACCGAGGATGTTGTTGTAGTACCAGATCAGCTTGATGTTGGTCTCGTTGGCATCAGAGCCGGAAAGCCCGAAATAGACCCTGGACATGCCGTCAGGCGCACGGTCGATAATCATCTTCGAAAGCGTAATCGAGGCCTCGGTGCCATGTCCGACATAGGCGTGGTAATAAGCGAGGTTCTTCGCCTGTTCGGCGATCGCATCGGCAATCTTCTGGCGGCCGTAGCCGACATTGACGCAATAGAGGCCGGCAAAAGCGTCGAGGCTTTTGCGGCCTGTCGTGTCGGTGATGTAGACGCCTTCGCCGCCGGCAACGACGCGTGTCGGCGTATCGCCGCGGGCGTGCCCGCCCATATGGGTCGAGGGATGGAAGAAGTGATCGCGGTCCCAGGCGGTGAGTTCGTTGCTTTTCTCGAGCATGTCCTATCCTCTTTCTTGAAATGGGGTGACTTGAAATGGGTCAGGCGGCCGTGTCGATGCAGAGATATTTGAGCTCGGTGAAGGCCTCGAGCCCATGGCGCGAACCCTCGCGGCCGAGGCCGGACTGTTTCCAGCCGCCGAAGGGAACGGGGCCGCCGGTGATCTTCACGCGGTTGACAGCCACCATGCCGTATTCCAGCGCGCGGCCGAGGCGCATCTGCCGGGCGCCGTTTTCGGTAACGACATAGGCGACGAGGCCGTATTCGCTATCGTTGGCGCGGGCGATCACCTCTTCTTCGGTGTCGAAGCTGGCAGCAGCCGCAACAGGTCCAAAGGTCTCCTCGCGCATGATCAGCGCATCTTCAGGCACATCCGTCAGCAGCGTCGGCTCATAGAAGAACCGGCCGGCCCTGTGGCGCTTACCACCGATGACGAGCTGCGCGCCGCGCGCCAGTGCATCGGAAACCTGTTCCTCGACCTTGGCGATGGCGCGTTCATGCATCAGCGGTCCGATGTCGACGCCATCCTCAAACCCCGTCCCGACCTTGAGATCGGCGATGCGGGCGGCAAAGGCTTGAGCAAAAGCATCGGCGATGCGCCGCTGGACGAAGATGCGATTGGCCGCGAGGCAATCCTGGCCTGACGTGGCAAACTTGGCGTTGACGGCGATCTCGACTGCCTTTGATATATCGGCGTCGTCGAAGATGATCAGCGGCGCGTGGCCGCCGAGCTCCATCACCAGCCGCTTCATGGTCGGAGCGCACTGGGCGGCGATCAGGCGGCCAACCTCGGTGGAACCGGTAAAGCTCATGGCGCGCACACGGACGTCGGCGCACATCCGTCCGACGATCGTTGCGGCATGGCCGGTGACGACATTGAAGACGCCGGCGGGAATGCCGGCGCGTTCGCCGAGTTCGGCAAGGGCAAGGGCGGAAAGCGGCGTCTCGGAAGAGGGATGGGCGACGACCGTGCAGCCTGCCGCAAGCGCGGCGGCGGCCTTTCGGGTGAGCATGGCAGAGGGGAAATTCCAGGGTGTAACCACGCCGACGACGCCGAGCGCCTCCCGCCGGACGAGCATTTCCGCGCCGGGCAGATGGCTGGTGACGCTCTCGGCATTCAGCCGTTTGCCTTCCTCGGCGTACCATTCGACGAAGGAGGCGGCGTAGTCGATCTCGCCGCGCGCTTCCGCCAGCGGTTTGCCCTGTTCGAGCGTCATGATCAGTGCGAGATCCTCCCTGGCGGCGAGCATCAGCTCAAACCATTTGCGCAGGATCGCTGCGCGGCTCTGCGGCAGCATGGCGCGCCAGGCGGCCAAAGCCTGCGAGGCCGCATCGATCGCCGCCGCCGTTTCCTCCGCGCCGAGGCTTGCAACCCAGGCCAGCGTCACCGAAGAAGCCGGATCCGTAACCTCGAAGCTCTTTCCCGCGGCGCCGGCGATCCAGCGACCGCCGACATAGGCGAGATCGCGCAGGAGATGACGGTCGGCAAGCTGCGACAGCGCGTCATGAAAGGCGGGGCGGGCAAAAACGGCGGTCATGTCCAATCTCCTCGTTGCGGAAGAGCCGAGTCTTCCACGGAAGCGGGCGAGAGATTGTCTGTTGGCGGATGCGGAAAGAGAGAGATGGTCTAAAGGGCAGCGCTCTCGTAGAGAGATTGTCTACGACGCGGACTGCTCCTCACTGTCGGCCACGAAGGACGAAACCGGAAGCACCGTTTCCTCCTTCACCACCTTGGTGACGATGTAGGTGAAATAGCGGTCGATGCCGAGTTCGCGGTCGAGAAGCCCGTCGACCAACCGCTGATAGGCGTCGATATCGGGCGCCATGATCTTCAGGATGTAATCGACGCCGCCGCCGACCGACCAGCAGGCGACGATCTCAGGGATTGCCGTGACGGCGCGCTCGAAGCGCTCGAAATCCGCCTGGCGATGGTTGGCGAGCGTCACTTCCATCATCACACTGGCGACCGGTGCAATCCGCCGCGGTGCCAGGCGTGCGTGATAGCCGGTGATGATCCCAGCCTTTTCGAGCTTGCGCAGCCGCATCCAGCACGGCGTCGGCGACAGGCCGGCCTTTTCGGCCAGCGCCAGTTTGGTGATGCGGCCGTCGCGCTGGACGGCGTCGAGAATACGCAGGTCGATAGCGTCGAGCTTCATGGGGCTTTCTTTGGAAAGAAATCATTTCAAACGCTGCGAAAAGACAATGGGAGCGCACTTTGGCATTGTCAATTGAACTGATTTTCAGCAGTGTTAAAATCATGACAAAGTGGTGCCCCGATCCCTCTCAACTTCGCCGACCGGCCTACCTCTCGCTCGCCGAGCAGATCGCCAGCGCGATCACCGACGGCAAGCTTTACGATGGGGCGCAATTGCCGCCGCATCGCAAGCTGGCGGATGATCTGCATCTTTCCGTGCAAACGGTGAGCCGCGCCTATGAGGAGCTCAGCCGCCGGGGGCTGATATCAGGCGAGATCGGGCGCGGCAGCTTCGTACAGACGAGGCCGCGCGAGCCGGAGCCGCCTTATCTGCCGGAACGGCTGGGAGAACTGATCGATCTCTCGATCCTGAAACCAGTCTGCGAGCAGATCCATCTCGAAAAGATGCGCCAGGCCTTCGGCTGGCTTTCGGAAAACCTGCCCTCCAGCTCGGCGCTTTCGTTCCGGCCGAACATGGTCTTTCCGCGCCACCGCATTGTTGCCACCGAATGGCTGGCGCGCTGCGGGCTGGAGGTGTCGCCGCTGAACGTCAGTGTCACGAACGGCGCGACATCTGGCATGACGGTGGCGCTGATGAGTGTTGCGCCGCCCGGCTCGACGGTGGCGACCGAGGCGATCAGCCACCATACGCTGGTGCCGCTCTCCACCTATCTCGGTCTGCATCTCGAGGGGATCGCGATCGACGAGGAAGGCATGATCCCGGAGGCACTCGACGAAGCCTGCCGGACGGGGCCGATCCGGGCAATCTTCCTGCAGCCCTCGGTAATCAACCCGATGGCGGCCCTGATGAGCGCGAAGCGCCGGCAGGCGCTTGCCTCCGTGGCCGCCAAACACGACATAGCCATCATCGAAAACGATATTCTCGGCCCGATGGTCGAGGACCGCGCGCCGCCGATGGCGGCATTCGCGCCGGAGCGCACGCTCTACGTCACCAGCTTCACCAAGATCACCGTTCCCGGCTTGCGGATCGGCTATCTCACGGCACCCGACCGCTATGTCGCCGCTGTCGCGAACCGTCATCTGGTCTCCAACTGGATGGCGACGCCGGCCATGGCCGAGATTGCCACCCGCTGGGTCAGCGACGGCACGGCGATGGAATTGGTCAACTGGCAGCGCCGCGCCCTCTCGAGCCGGCATGCGATCGCGGCGGAGATGCTGACCGGGCTTACCTACCGATCCCACCCGCAAAGCCTGCACGTCTGGCTGCCGCTCTCCGGCAATCATACCGAGGACGGTTTCGTGTCGCAGGCACGGCTGCACGGCGTGGCAATCGCCCCCGGCAAATCGTTCCGCACCGGGGATCAGGGCTGGACGCCGGCGGTGCGCATTTCGCTTGGTTCGACGACAGAAAGCGAGCTGCGGACCGGGCTCGGGATCGTCGCCTCACTGGCGCAAGGAAATCCTGAAGAGCTGCTGCTTGCAATTTGATGCAGCTGCCGCGTGTTTGAGCAGGCGCAGAATAATTGTCATGATATTATTTTACGAATTGACATGATTTTGATGCGCCGTCATCGTTAAGGCATTGCTTGTCTCAACAGGGAGAGACATGGATGCCTTCGCCCATCATTCGCATTGACAATATCGTCAAGAGATACGGCCCGCTGACCGTGCTCGACGGCCTGTCGATGAATGTCATGCCCGGCGAAAAACTGGCGCTGATCGGGCCGTCCGGCTCCGGCAAGACGACGATCCTGCGCATCCTGATGACGCTTGAGACGATCAGCGGCGGCCATATCGAGGTCGACGGCGAGCAGCTCTATCACATGCCTGCCGGCAGCGGGCTGGTGCCGGCCGATGAACGGCATCTGCACCGGATGCGCGAAAAGATCGGCATGGTCTTTCAGCACTTCAACCTGTTTCCGCATAAATGCGTGCTCGACAACGTGACCCTGGCGCCGATGCTGACCAAGGGCATCAAGCGCCCCATGGCCGAAAAGCGGGCAATGGAGCTTCTCGACATGGTCGGCCTGGCCGACAAGGCGAAGAGCGTCCCGGCGCAACTGTCCGGCGGGCAGAAGCAGCGCGTCGCCATTGCTAGGGCGCTGGCGCTGTCGCCGAAGATCATGCTGTTCGACGAGGTGACCTCGGCGCTCGACCCGGAACTGGTCGAAGAGGTGCTGAATGTCATGCGGCGGCTCGCTTCGGAGACCGACATGACCATGCTTCTCGTTACCCATGAAATGGGCTTTGCCCATGATTTCGCCGACCGTGTGCTGTTCTTCGACCGCGGCAAGATCGTCGAGGAAGGCAGGCCGGCCGACATATTTCGCAATCCGACGCAGGAAAGGACGCAGACCTTCCTGCGCAAGATTATTGCGGCGGGGCACCGCGTCTGAACCAGACACTGCCCGCAAAAACAAACTCAAAGGAAAGCCAGAGGAGTTGGGAACGATGAAAGCAGGATATCTTTTGACCGCCGCCAGCCTGTCGCTGCTGCTGATGGCCGCTGCCGGCCCGGCATCGGCTGCCGATGACAAGCTCGAACAGTTGAAGGAACAGGGCTTTGCCCGGATCGCCATCGCCAACGAGCCACCGTTCACGGCCGTCGGCGCCGATGGCAAAGTGTCCGGGGCCGCCCCCGATGTGGCGCGCGCGATCTTCGAAAAGCTCGGCGTCAAGGAAGTGGTCGCCTCGATCTCCGAATATGGCGCGATGATCCCCGGCCTGCAAGCCGGCCGCCACGACGCGATCACCGCAGGCCTGTTCATGAAGCCCGAGCGCTGCAACGCCGTCGCCTATTCCGAACCGATCCTCTGCGACGCCGAAGCCTTCGCTCTCAAGAAGGGCAACCCGCTGAAGCTGACGAGCTACAAGGATATCGCCGACAATCCGGATGCCAAGATCGGCGCGCCGGGCGGCGGCACCGAGGAGAAGCTGGCGCTTGAGGCCGGCGTGCCGCGTGACCGGGTCATCGTCGTTCCGGACGGCCAGAGCGGCATCAAGATGCTGCAGGACGGCCGCATCGACGTCTATTCGCTGCCGGTTCTGTCGATCCACGATCTGATGGCCAAGGCAAACGATCCGAACCTCGAAACCGTCGCTCCCGTCGTCAATGCGCCAGTCTATTGCGATGGCGCCGCCTTCCGCAAGCAGGACGTCGCGCTGCGCGATGCCTTCGACGTCGAGCTGAAGAAGCTGAAGGAATCGGGCGAATTCGCCAAGATCATTGAGCCTTACGGCTTCTCGGCTAAGGCGGCGATGTCGACGAGCCGCGACAAGCTCTGCGCCGCGGCGAAGTAACCAGGGGTAAGCAGCCGGCCGTGCTTTGGGCATGGCCGGCTTTTCCTCGCACCATCTCCAGAGAAGTGAGTTGCCGATGTCGGTATGGTCCGGCTATCTGACATTGATCCTTGAGGGCGCCCTGGTGACGCTCGAACTGACGGTCATGGGCTCAGTGCTGGCGCTTGTTATGGCGTTCCTGGCAGGCCTCGGCCGCCTGTCGCGCTTCTTTGCCATCAGGGCTCTGGCGACGGCCTATATCGAGTTCTTCCGCGGCACGTCGATCTTCGTCCAGCTCTTCTGGGTCTATTTCGTGCTGCCCTTCGCGGGATTGACGCTGACGCCGCTGCAGGCGGGCGTGCTGGCGCTCGGGCTCAACGTCGGCGCCTATGGCGCGGAAGTGGTGCGCGGCGCCGTCAAGGCGGTCGGTCGGGAACAGTCGGAAGCCTGCATCGCGCTCAATCTCTCGCGCTATCAGCGCATGCGCCACATTATCCTGCCGCAGGCGCTACCGCTGATGCTGCCGACCTTCTGCAACAATGCGATCGAGCTGTTGAAGGGCACGGCCGTCGTGTCGCTGATCTCGCTGACGGATATGACCTTTCAGGCGCAGGTCGTGCGGGCGCAGACCGGCAATACGCTGGTGCCCTTCGCGACGATCCTCATCCTCTATTTTCTCATGGCCTTGGCAATCTCGGCTGCGATGCGCTCGCTGGAGCGGCGCATGGCACGTGGCGTCGACGGCATAAGGACCTGATCATATGGAATGGGATTGGGACTTCGTCTGGCAGATCATGCCGACCCTTCTCGAAGGGTTCAAGATCACCATTCTCGCGACGATCCTCGGGGCGGTCGTCGCCATGGTCGTCGGCCTCGGCCTCGCCATCGCGCGGCGGTCGCCGATCGCCGCCGTTTCCAGGACCGTCGCTTTCGTCTGCGAATTCATCCGCGGCACGCCGCTTTTGGTGCAGCTCTACTTCATCTTCTACGTGCTGCCGGATATCGGCATCCGGCTGGCGCCGCTGGTCGCAGGCGTCATCGGCATGGGCATTCACTACGCGACCTATACCGCCGAGGTCTATCGTGCCGGCATCGAGAATGTGCCGCGCGGACAATGGGAGGCGGCCAAGGCCACCAATCTGACGACACGCCAGGCTTGGATCCACGTGGTCATTCCACAGGCGATCCCGCCGATGATTCCGGCGCTCGCCAATTATTTCATCGCCATGTTCAAGGAGACGCCGTTGCTTTCGGCGATCACCGTGCTCGAACTGATGAACCAGGCGAAAAGTATCGCCAACAGCAACTATCGCTATATCGAACCGATGACGCTGGTCGGCGTCTTCTTCCTCGTCGTCAGCCTGATCTCGGTTCTGGGCTTGCGCTGGCTCGAAGAACGTTACGCCAGGATGGATGACTGAGCATGACTGCAAAGATCGAGATCATAACCGCCGGCCGGGTGCCGCGGCTAGATGACCGCCCGCTCAAAAAACGCGTCGGCCTGGTGATCCTTGCCACCGACCATACGACCGAAGTCGATTTCCAGCGGATGGTCGCCAGCGACGATATCGGCGTCTATGTCAGCCGTATCCACTACGCCAATCCCGTGACCCCGAAAAACCTTTTGAAGATGCAGCCGTCGCTGACGGCGGGTGCTGCGCTGATCCTGCCGGACGAGGCGCTGGATGCGCTCATGTATTCCTGTACCTCTGCCTCGGTCGTCATTGGCGACCGCAACATCGAAGCGGCGATCCATGCGGCCAAACCGGGTGCTCCCGTGGTGACGCCGACGGCGGCGGCGGTGAAAGGGCTGCAGGCGCTCGGCGCCAGACGGATCTCGGTGCTGACGCCTTATACGATCGAGACCAGCCGGCCAATGGCCGATTATTTCGCGGATCTCGGCTTTGCGATCGACCGCTTCACCTGTCTTGGCCTCGCGGATGATCGCGAGATGGCGCGGATCGCGCCCGATGAAATCGCAGCCTTCGCGCGCCAGGCGACGGCGCCACAATCCGATGCGCTGTTCATCTCCTGCACGGCGGTGCGCGCCGCTCAGGTCGCGGCCCGGATCGAAGCGGAGATCGACAGACCTGTCGTCACCAGCAATCTCGCCACCGCCTGGGCTTGCCTGAGGCTCTGCGGCGATGACCGGCCGCGGCCCGAACTCGGGCGGCTGATGGCCATGCCCTATCCGGAGGGTTGAGACGATGGCGAGCACATGGCCGGTTTCATTGGAGGATATCCGTGCTGCGGCGCGCCGGATAGCTGGTCGGGTGCGCGTGACTGCGATGGCGCAGTCGGTTTCGCTAAGTGAAATCGCAGGCGTGCCCGTCCATCTCAAGCTCGAACATCACCAGGCGACTGGCAGCTTCAAGCTGCGCGGCGCGACCAATGCGGTGCTGTCATTGTCACCGGCTGAACGAGCACGCGGTATCGTTGCGGCCTCGACTGGAAATCACGGCCGGGCGCTTGCCTATGCCGCAGAGGCGGAAGGCGCGGTTGCGACCATCTGCATGTCGCGGCTGGTGCCTGAGAACAAGGTTTCTGAGATTCGCCGCCTCGGCGCCGATGTCCGCATTGTCGGGCGCTCGCAGGACGAGGCGCAGCAGGAGGTTGACCGGCTGGTGCGCGAGGTGGGGTTGGTGATGGTCCCGCCCTTCGACCATCCCGCCGTCGTGGCCGGGCAGGGCACGCTGGGGCTCGAAATCATCGGGGCATTGCAGCAGGTGTCGACAGTGCTGGTGCCGCTTTCGGGCGGTGGCCTTGCGGCGGGTGTCGCCGCCGCGATCAAGGGCGTCAATCCGAAGACCAAGGTGATCGGCCTGACGATGGAGCGGGGCGCGGCGATGAAGGCGAGCCTCGATGCTGGGCGGCCGGTGCAGGTCGAGGAATTGCCGAGCCTCGCCGACTCGCTCGGCGGGGGCATCGGCCTCGACAATCACGTGACCTTTGCCATGTGCCGCGATCTCCTCGACGACGTCATCCTGCTTTCGGAGGCGGAAATCGCCGCCGGCATGCGCCATGCCTATGCCCTCGAACGCGAGATCGTCGAGGGAGCGGCAGCCGTCGGCATCGCGGCCCTTCTTGCCGGAAAGGTCAGGGCCAATGGTCCTGTCGTTGCGATACTGTCCGGACGGAATGTCGACATGGAGCAGCACCGGCGCGTGATCAATGGCGAGATGCTGTTTGCGGAGGATGGGCGATGAGCCGGATGATCATTCTGACGGAAGCGGAACTGAGGACCGTCATCACGCTCAATCGCGATGCCGTCGGCTGCGTCGAGCAGGCTTTCGAAGCGCTGGCGACCATGGCGGTCGCCATGCCGCCGATCCTGCGGCTCGATATTCCGGAGCATCGGGGCGAGGTCGATGTGAAGACCGCCTATATCCCCGGCGTCGAAGGTTTTGCGATCAAGATCAGTCCCGGTTTCTTCGACAATCCCAAGCTTGGTCTGCCAAGCACCAACGGTATGATGGTGCTGCTATCGAGCCAAACCGGGCTGGTGCAGGCGCTGCTGCTGGACAATGGCTACCTCACCGATGTGCGCACCGCGGCGGCTGGCGCCGTCGCGGCCAAACATCTGGCGCGTGAAAATTCCACCGTCGCCGCAATCTTCGGCGCCGGCATGCAGGCGCGGCTGCAGCTCAAAGCGCTAACGCTGGTGCGGCCGATCCGTGAAGCGCGAATATGGGCGCGCGATACCGCAAAGGCTGAAGCTGCGGCCGCTGACCTGACGAAAAAGCTTGGGTTTCCCGTCACTGCTATATCGGACCCCGGACGGGCGATTGCCGGCGCCGATATCATCGTCACCACCACGCCTTCCGAAAAACCGATCATCGAGGCCGGATGGCTGGCACCCGGCCAGCATCTGACGGCCATGGGCTCGGATGCCGAGCACAAGAACGAGATCGACCCGGCTGTCATCGCCGGCGCCGGCCTTTACGTCGCCGACAGCCTGAAGCAGACGCGCCGCCTCGGCGAGCTGCATCACGCCATCGAAGCCGGATTGGTCGCGAGCGATGCTGAATTCACCGAGCTCGGGCAGATCGTTGCCGGCCGAACTCCGGGGCGGACGAAGAGCGACCAGATCACCATTGCGGACCTCACGGGAACCGGCATCCAGGACACCGCCATCGCCACGCTCGCCTTTGCGCGGGCCGGTGCGGCGAAGGCCGGAACCACTTTCGAAAGCTAACCGGCACTGCGCCGGACAAGAAGGGAAGAGACATGACCCAGCCCAATCTCAAATTCTCGCTCGGCGAATATGCCGCGCGGTTGGAGAAGACACGTCGTGCCATGGAAGCGAAGGGTGTCGAGCTTTTGATCGTCAGCGACCCCTCGAACATGGCCTGGTTGACCGGCTATGACGGCTGGTCCTTCTATGTGCACCAGGCGGTGATCGTGCCGCCGTCCGGCGAGCCGATCTGGTTCGGCCGCGGCCAGGATGCCAATGGCGCCAAGTTCACCGCCTATCTGAAGCACGACAACATTGTCGGTTATCCCGATCATTACGTACAGTCGACCGAACGCCATCCGATGGATTACCTCTCCGGCATCCTGACCGAGCGTGGCCTCGGCAAGCTGACGATCGGCGTCGAGATGGACAATTACTGGTTCTCGGCCGCAGCCTTTGCGGCGCTGCAGAAGCATTTGCCCAATGCCCGTTTCGTCGACGCCACCGCGCTCGTCAACTGGCAGCGCGCGGTCAAGAGCGAGACCGAGATCAAATACATGCGCAACGCCGCCCGTATCGTCGAAGCGATGCACGCCCGCATCTTCGACAGAATAGAGGTCGGTATGCGCAAGTGCGATCTGGTCGCCGAAATCTATGATGCCGGCACCCGTGGCGTCGACGGCATCGGCGGCGACTACCCGGCGATCGTGCCGCTGCTGCCGTCGGGCGTCGAAGCCTCGGCACCGCATCTGACCTGGGACGACCGGCCGATGAAGAAGGGCGAGGGCACCTTCTTCGAGATCGCCGGCTGCTACAATCGCTACCACCTGCCGCTGTCGCGCACCGTCTTCCTCGGTAAGCCGACACAGGCTTTTATCGATGCGGAAAAGGCAACGCTCGAAGGCATGGAGGCCGGCCTTGCGGTCGCAAAGCCCGGCAATACCTGCGAGGATATCGCCAACGCCTTCTTCGGCGTCTTGAAGAAATACGGCATCGTCAAGGACAACCGCACCGGTTACCCGATCGGTCTGTCCTATCCGCCGGATTGGGGCGAACGCACCATGAGCCTGCGCCCCGGCGACCGGACGGAATTGAAGCCCGGCATGACTTTCCATTTCATGACCGGCCTCTGGCTGGAGGACATGGGTTTTGAGACGACCGAGAGCATTCTCGTCACCGAGAGCGGCGTCGAATGTTTCGCGAACGTGCCGCGCAAACTGATGGTCAAGGATTGAGGCTGTCATGAACGAGATTGGCTTGCGGCCGTCGCCGATCAGCGCGACGGTGGATTTCGCTGCCGAGGGCATCCAGCACGGTTTCCTCAGGCTGCCTTACAGCCGCGACGATTCCGCCTGGGGCTCGGTGATGGTCCCGATCACGGTCGTCAGCAACGGCAACGGTTCGACGGCGCTTCTGACCGGCGGCAATCATGGCGACGAGTATGAAGGACCGATCGCGCTCTTCGATCTCGCCCGCTCGCTGAAGGCCGAGGAGGTCAGCGGCAGGGTCATCATCATACCGGCGATGAACTATCCGGCGTTTCTGGCGGGAACCAGGACGTCGCCGATCGACCGGGGCAATATGAACCGCAGCTTCCCAGGCCAGCCGGACGGGACGGTGACGCAGAAGATCGCCGACTACTTCCAGCGTGTGCTCCTGCCGATGGCCGATCTCGTTCTCGACTTTCATTCCGGCGGCAAGACGCTCGATTTCCTGCCCTTCTGCGCAGCACACATCCTGGCGAACAAGCAACAGGAGGCAAAGGCTTTCGAATTCGTCACGGCCTTTGCAGCGCCTTATTCGATGAAGATGCTGGAGATCGATGCGGTCGGCATGTACGACACCGCGGCCGAGGAGATGGGCAAGGTTTTCATTACCACGGAACTCGGCGGCGGCGGGACGGCTACGGCCAAGAGTGCGGCGATTGCCAAGCGCGGCACCATGAATGTGCTGCGCCATGCCGGGATCGTTGCAGGCGCCGCCCATATTGATCCGACGACCTGGCTCGACATGCCGGACGGCCGCTGTTTCTCCTTTGCGGAGGAGGGCGGCCTCATCGAGCCTCTTATCGATCTCGGTGAAGCCGTCAGTGAGGATGCAGTCATTGCTCGGATCTATCCAACCGGGCGGACCGGGGTGGCCCCCTGCGAGATCCGCGCCGGCATGAGCGGCATTCTCTGCGCACGGCATTTCCCGGGCCTGGTCAAACCAGGCGATTGCGTTGCCGTCGTCGCAACCGTCGACGAATGAGGTGACGGAAGAAGCCCGACCGTCGCGTCAAGCGGCTTGACGCGGCCTTGACATGCTGGCTGCCGCGTCGATCTGAAAGCGTCTGACGACCCCTTCCAATGTCTGCGTTTGGGCGCCGAGCGCGCGACAGGCCGAAGCGGTTTCGACCGCCATCGTCGCGTTGCGTTGCGTCACCTGGTCGAGAGCATTGACGGAGGCATTGATCTCGCGGATCGCGACCGCCTGCTCGGAGGATACAGTAACGATCCGGGCGATCAGCCCGGCAACCTGCTCGACCTGTCCTTCGATTTCCTGAAGCGCCTTGCCGGTGCGGTTGACAAGCTCCACCCCGGTGGAGACCTGAGAGGAGGATGTGGAAATCAGAGCCCTGATCTCCTTGGCGGCGTTGGCCGAGCGCATGGCGAGTTCACGCACCTCCTGTGCCACGACGGCAAAACCCTTGCCCGCCTCGCCTGCGCGGGCCGCTTCAACCCCGGCATTGAGCGCCAGAAGATTGGTCTGGAAGGCGATTTCATCGATGACATTGACGATGTCGCCGATCTGTGAGGACGAGCCTTCGATCCGTTCCATGGCGGCGATCGCTTCGCGGACGACGGCCGCCGAACGTTCGGCGCTGCTGCGGGTCTCGGTCATCATGCCGGTCGCCTTGCCGGCATGATCCGAGGCGTCTTTCGCCTTGGCATTCATCTCGCCGAGCGCGGCTGCGGCCTCTTCAAGCATCGCGGCTTGCTGTTCCGTGCGCGATGCGAGGCTCTCGGTTGCACCTGTAATGTCGGCCGAGGCGCTATCCACCTGTTTGGAGGTTTGGGCGATCTCGGCCATCGAGGCGCAAAGCGCATCCATGCTGTCGTTGAACTTGGCGCGCAAAGTCTCGTAGGCGGTGGCAAAGGGCGTGGTGATCCGGCAATCGAGATTGCCGTGCGATAGCTGGTCCAAGCCATGGGTCAGCTGAGCGATCACCGTTTCGCGGATCTGCTCTTCGGCGGCTTTTTCGGCCATCTGGCTGCGTTCACGTTCAAATTCCGCATCGCGAAGTGCCGTCTCGCGCTTCTGCGCCTCCTGGCGCTCGAGCGCGTTGCTGCGGAATACCGCCACGGCCTTGGACATTGCGCCGATCTCGTCGGGACGGTCGGCATAAGGGACGTCAGTTGAAAAGTCGCCGTCCGCGAGGTTGCCCATATAGGCTTTCATGCCATCGAGCGGCACGATTGCCCGGCGGCGCAGAAGATAGAGTCCGACCAGCAGCAGCCCGAACGATCCGAAGCCGGCAGCGCCGGCATAGATCGTCCAGGTGACGATTTCGGAGGCTGCGTTCTTTTCCTCGCCCTTCAGGAAGGCATCGGAATTGGCGACGAGTTTCTCCACCGCGTCCTGGTGCGCATGGAAGGCGACGCGCAATTGCTCGATCGCACCGTGCGCCTTGTCCTCGTCCTTTGCATTCAGCGCCGGGATGATCTCACGGTTCATCACGTCCCAGAATGTATCACCCTTGGCGATAACATCGTTTTCGAGTTCGTCCTTCAAAGCCTGCGGCAGCCGGGTGGTTTTCCAATAGGCGCGACGGTCGTCGTAAGCGGCTTTGAGATTGGCGATCTTGGCGAGATTGGTGGCGGTGAGTTCGGGAAATTTGCTCGCCTCGAAGGAGAGCATATAGGATTCGACCACGAAGAGCGGGGGCGGCAGGATATCGGCGATCAGATCTTTGCCGTAGACGACCTGCTCGTAAACCGGGCCGTTGACTTTCAGCCGTTCGAGCGCCGATTGCTGCAATCCGATCGACATGAAAAGGCCTGTCGAAACGGCGACACCAAATGCCACCAAGCTGCGCGCAATAGTAAAGGCCAAAGGACCGTCTCCAAATAACTTGTGGCTTCGCCCGCAAGACGCCTGATCTACGTACGGCATTATTTCGCGCGAACGCTGAAATATGGTTAATTCTTCTAAGTATCAGAGGTTGATTGGGCCTGTCCGAGGCGGTGCAAGCGTCCAAAATTGGGGTGTTTGAGGGATCGTTCAGGTTATTTTTTGGCATCAAGCCACCATCTGCCATCTTGATGGCTTGCGGCGAGGCCGCTATGTCTATCGCAAAGGAGATCAACATGGCTGAACCTCAGCTTTCCGTACGGAGCGCGAGGGCGCGTGACCTTGCTCACCGGCTTGCCCGCCGCGAAAACCGTTCGATAGCCGACATTGTCGAGCGAGCGCTTGAATCCTATGAAATACGCGAAGCGGGTCGTGAACCGGCATCATCCTTTTACACCAGGCTTTCGCAGCAAAGCGGGACGGATATCGACCTTGAAGCCGTTGTCAGGGCAGGCCGGCAGGCGCATAAGGGCCTCGAGCTTTGATTTTTCTCGATACTAACATTGTTTCGGAAACTTTGAGACAATCGCCGGATGAAGCGGTGATCGCATGGCTCCTCCGGCATGATGCTGAATTGGCTCTGCCGACGGTGACGATCGCCGAGATCGCTTTCGGCATCCAGAAGATCCGGCCCGATCATCGGGCCGAACGCCTCGAACGGGGACTGTCCGACTGGCGGCGTCGGTTCGCGGACCGGATTTTTGGCCTGACCGAGGAGGCCGCTCTTGCCTATGGCGAGATCATGGGGACGGCAACTCGTCAAGGGCGCGGCATGTCAGCGCCGGATGGCATGATCGCAGCTATTGCGCAGGTGAATGGTGGTCGACTTGCCACGCGAAACCTGGGCGATTTCGTCACCACGAACCTTGAATTGATCTCCCCGTGGGAGTTTTGATCTCCCGAAGCAAGCAGCGGCCTAAATCCACGTCCTCCGGCTTGCCGGCCATGGCGGGCGGCGGTCCGTCGGGACGCTGCGACGAAGGAGAGGACATGGCCTCGGTCAGCGCATCAGCCGATAGCGAGCCGGCGCTTTCGCTGTCGAAGCTGTCGAACAGTGTGCCGGCCTGATCCTCGCTCACATCGGACGGCCGGCCTGCGACGAATTCTGCCTTGCTCACCAGCCCGTCTCCATCGGTATCGAGATCGGAGAGCAGCGATGCAAGCTCGTCATCACCTTCGGGCGGCGGCCGTGGTCCGCCCGCCCGCGCGGATCTCTGGGCGGACATGCCCTCGGAGCGCATCGACCGACAGCGAGCCGGAACCTTCGCTGTCGAAGCTGTCGAACAGCGTGCCGGCCTGATCCTCGGTCACATCAGACGGTCTGGCTGCGACGAACTCGGCCTTGCTCACGTAGCCGTCGCCATCGGTGTCAAGCTGCGCAACGTCCGTGCCGTCATCGCCGTCCTGCCCCGTTGGAGCCGGACTGTCCGGTAAGGCCGTTCATCGCCAGCGACATCAACTGGGACATGAGTTTCTCGCGCTGTCGGACTGCTGGCTTGTGGTTGATTTTTTTGCCGAAACCGTACTACAGGATAGAATGTCCTGGGCTGCGGATGTCGAATTCTTACTACAGGAATAGGAAGAAATCGATGTCGCGGCGGAAATGGTTGTCATACGCGCTCCATCGCTAAGAGGGTCGGGATGCAACGCATTGCAGAACTGATTAGTTCTCTAATAGAAATTGCTAATGCCACAACCGAAAAAATCATCCCTCAGAATTCGCGGTTTGCTTTTCAGGGCGGTCGGCGTGCACTTCGGTAAAGCGGTTCAAGATCGTCATGGGTGGTGTTGATGAGCCCGCAGATGAGCCGCGCAAGCGAGGCCGGCCGAAAGTCTCCAGCGATGAGGACAAGCGGACGCATATCGTCGAAATCGCCCGCCGCGTTTTCGTAAAATACGGTTATGCCGGAAGTACGACCGCGGTCGTCGCCGCCGAGGCCGGCGTCTCGAAACAGACGCTCTACAAGTTGTTTCAGAGCAAGGAAGAGCTGTTTGCCGCCGTGGTCGGTGCGCATCGGCGTCTGATGCTCGACCTGCCGAGGCCCGCGGAAGACCTTCCGATCGGCCAGAGCCTCGAACATATCTTCATGATCGACATGGATGAGGAGAAGGATGCGGATCACGCCGGTTTTCTGCACCTAGTCTTTCACGAAGCGTCGCAGTTTCCTGAGCTTGTCGACATTCTGCAGCGCGAAGGCATCCTTGCTAGCCGTCAACACCTCGCCGAGTGGTTGAGCGATCGCCAGGCGGAAGGCCAGCTGACGCTCGATGATCCGGCGAGTGGAGCCCGGATGCTGATGGACATGATCTTCGGAGGGATGGTCCCGCCGGAAGGGCGCGCTCAGGCCTGGCCCGACCGGGCCGAACTGCTCGCCCATCTTCGCCGCTGCATCGCAATCTTCGCAGCCGGCGTCGGGGCCTCGTAGGCCCAAAAAGGCATTCTCCGCCTTTTGTTCCAATTCCATATTGGATGAATAATAGAACTATACAGTTCGTTTAAATTGATTTGGCCGCATGAATCTGGCTGCGCCTCGCCATGACCGGCAGGCTTTCGCGCCCGTTGGCCGCGCCCATGACATGGGACAGACGTTGGTCGCCACTTAGGTAAGCTATCTCGCAGTCGCACCAAATCCGAACGCCAGCCTCTCGAGCGTGGCGTCCCAGGCCACGCTTGCGCGACAGAGCCTATTACAAGGAAAACATCGGCAAGGTCACCACTGTCGATCAGTTCAGGGCGATTACGAACTCTACTCCTATGCCATGAAAGGCCTACGGGCTCGACGACATGACCTATGCCAAGGCCTTCATGAGGGCGCTGGCTGAGCAAGACAACCGGCCCGCGGCCGAGGCGCGAGAGCAGGGCAGCGGGGAGACGGCCGTTTCGAACCGGCAGGACGAAGCGCAAGGCGGGCGACCGGGCAACCACGATGAGGGTGGCTGACTGAAAACCTTCCCGCTCGGCCTCGTTCTGCAAGCTCGCCCGGCGTGCGTTCTTTTGGCCGCACAAAGGACGCTCTAGCACTTTGAAACTGCGCGCCGTGTTAGCGGATGAGCCTTCGCTCCAGAAACGCCTGCATGTCGCGGCGTCCGTCTACGACGCAGTAGACGACGACATCGGTGCCGAGGATGCGATAGATCATGCGCCATGGCTTGTGGTGGGGTTCGCGATATTCGGAGATTCCGATACTCGCCAGTTCCTTTGGAATATTTCCGCTGGCCGGGAATTCTTCGAGATCGGCGCAGGCGCTTTCGATGTCGCTTAGCACCCGCTCTGCAGTCTCGGCGCCGTCGCGGCCGGCGATGAACCGATAGAGATCCTCGATGTCCCGTTCCGCGTCCTCGGCGAAAAGAACACGATAGGCCATCAGGACTGGCTATCGGCCAGACGTTTGCGGAGGCGCGCGAAGGTTTCCGCAGCGGGGCGCAATTTGCCCTCGTCGACCTGCCGGTTGGTGAGGGCCAGCACTTTCAGGAGCGCCAGCGTCTCCTGCGTTTCTTCATATTGTCCGACATCCTGAAGAATGGCCTTCGCCTCGCCGTGCAGCGTAATGACCACCGGCTGCGGATTATCTTTCAGCGTCCGGATGATCTCGGGCGCGTGTGCCTTGAGGTAGCTGATCGGCTTGACCTGTTCTGAAAGCTTCATGCGAGCTCCATTTCGACCAGAATATAGATCATTAAATGGTCGATTGAAAGACGACTTTCAATCGACGGCATAACACGTTCGCGACATCCGATTGTCCGATTTCAGGTGCGCTGCTTTTTTCACACAATGCGTCCGAAAGAGAATGCCATTTCTTATAAAGGAGTTTGTCTACTGATTTTATAGACTAAGATTTGCAACCAGCGATCGGATCGTGGTGTCATGACTTACCTTCTCAGCCTGCTCGACAAAAGTCCAATCGAAGAGGGGCTTACCGCGGCGGATGCGCTGCGGGCGACGGTCAAGATTGCCGCCCGCGCCGAGGAACTCGGTTATCACCGTTTCTGGGTCGCTGAACATCATAACATGTCCAATCTGGCGAGTTCCGCGCCGGAGGCGCTGATCGCCTACCTCCTCGCCAGGACCTCGAAGATCCGGATCGGTTCGGGCGGCGTCATGCTGCAACATTACAGCGCCTATAAGGTCGCCGAGACCTTCAATCTACTGGCATCGCTTGCGCCCGGCCGTGTCGATCTCGGCGTCGGCAAGGCGCCGGGCGGTTTTCCTTTGTCGACCCGGGCTCTGCAGCTTGCTGTCGATCCGGCCAGGAAGCCGGATTTCGCGAGCCAGCTTTCCGATATCAACACCTATCTCGCCGCCGACCCGAATTACCAGGGCGCCCAGGCAACGCCGTTCCCGCCGACGGCGCCTGAACGTTTCCTGCTCGGCGCCAGCGTCGAGAGCGCCGAACTCGCCGCGGAGAAGGGCTGGGAACTGGTCTTTGCCGGCCACCTGAACGGCGACCCTGACAATCTGCGCCGGACTTTCGAGGCCTATGAGCGGGCATCCGGCGGTAAACGACCGATCCTGGCGCTCGCAGCCTTTGCCGCCGAAAGCGAGGATTATGCCCGCGAGCGTGTCGGCAGGCTGCGCATCGTCAAGGTGTTCCTGCCGAACGGCCAGACCGTCAATGTCGGCAGCGAGGAACAGGCGGCCGAATTTGCCCGCCAGGCCGGCGTCACCGACTACCGTATCGAGGAGAAGGTGCCGAGCGTGCTGCACGGCACAGCAAAGCAGATCCGCAAGGAGTTGGACGAACTTCACCACCGCTACGGCGTCAAGGAGTTCGTGCTCGACACGCCGGCGCTTTCGGTCGCCGAGCGCCTGGCCTCCATCGAGCTGCTCGCCGAGGAGCGGCTTTCGCTCGTCGCCTGACCGTTTCAACAAGGATTGATCCCATGGCTCAGAAACACGTCACGTTCGGCATCATGCTGCAGGGGCCAGGCGGCCATATGAATGCCTGGAAACATCCGAGCGGACCGGCCGATGCCAGCGTCAATTTCGACTTCTTCGTCAAGACGGCGCGCAAGGCGGAGGCAGCCGGCATCGCTTTTGCTTTCGTCGCCGACGGGCTCTATATCAACGAGCAGTCGATCCCGCATTTCCTCAACCGGTTCGAGCCGATCGCCATTCTCTCGGCGCTTGCCGCCTCGACCTCGAAAATCGGCCTCGTCGGCACGGTCTCGACCTCCTACAGCGATCCTTTCACCATCGCCCGCCAGTTTGCCTCGATTGATCTCATCAGCGGCGGCAGGGCAGGGTGGAATGCGGTGACCTCGCCGCTCGAGGGCTCGGGGCGCAATTACAGCCGCGAACACCCCGAACACGAGCTGCGCTATGAGATCGCCGAGGACTATATCGATGCGATCAAGGGCCTCTGGGATTCCTGGGACGATGACGCTTTCGTGCGCAATCGCGAGACCGGCGTCTATGCCGACAAGACCAGGATGCATCGCCTCAACCACAAGGGCCGCTTCTTCCGCATCGAAGGGCCGCTCAACATCGGCCGTTCGAAGCAGGGCCAGCCGGTGATCTTCCAGGCAGGAGCGTCGGACTCCGGCATCAGGCTTGCCGGCAAACATGCCGATGCCGTCTTTACCAATGGCGGGCCGTTCGAGGAGGCGCAGGCCTTCTATCGACAGCTGAAGGACAGCGTCATCGCGCATGGGCGCCGGGCGGCCGAGGTCGGCATTTATCCCGGCATTGGCCCGATCGTCGGGAGGACGGCCGAGGAAGCGGACGCCAAATATCAGGCGATCCGAAATCTCGTCACCATCGAGGAGGCGCTCGCCTATCTCGGCCGCTTCTTCGATCACCACGACTTCAGCACCTATCCCCTGGACGAGGCTTTCCCTGATCTCGGCGATATCGGCAAGAACAGCTTCCGCGCGACCACCGACCGCATCAAGAAGACGGCGGGTGAAAAGGGCCTGACGCTGCGCCAAATCGCGCTCGACGTCGCCACGCCACGCACCGCCTTCATCGGAACGGCGGAGCATATCGCCGACGAGATCATCCGCTGGGTGGATCAGGGTGCGGCCGACGGTTTTATCCTCGGTTTTCCCGTCATCGCCGAGGGCTTCGACGACTTTGCGCAATACGTCCTGCCGATCCTTACGGAACGCGGTTATTTCGATCCGGTGCTGAAGGGCGAGACGCTGCGCGACCATCTGGCTCTGCCCTTCCGCGAAAGCCGCTATGCAGCCGGCGCCGATCAGCTCGAGCCCGGAAAGGCTGTCGGCGCCTGAGGCGCTGACGGTTGCGTCATGGACATCATCGCTCAGAACCCGCGCAGCAACGATCCGGTCGAAAAGGGCATCGCCTGCTATCTCGATGAGATCATCGCGCTTCGCCACGATCTGCATCAATATCCCGAGCTTGCGTTCCAGGAGCTGAGGACCAGCAAGCTCGTGGCATCCCGCCTTTCCTCCTGGGGCTACGAGGTGGCGACGGGCGTTGCCGGCACCGGCATCGTCGCCACCCTCAGGCGTGGTGACGGCAGAAAGCGGATCGGCATTCGCGCCGACATGGATGCGCTGCCGATCGAAGAGGCGACCGGTCTTGCCTATGCCAGCAGCAATCCCGGCGTCATGCATGCCTGCGGCCATGACGGCCATACCGCGATCCTGTTGGGAGCTGCCCGCTATCTCGCAGAGAGCGGCAATTTCAATGGTACGCTGCGACTGATCTTCCAGCCCGCCGAGGAAATCGGCGCCGGTGCCCGCAAGATGATCTCGGAAGGTCTGTTTGAACGGTTTCCGGTCGATGCTGTCTTCGGGCTGCACAATTGGCCGGGTGTGCCGGCTGGCCAATTCGGCTTCGTCAGCGGCCCGGCCATGGCCTCGGTCGACAAGGCGATCATCAAGATCGTCGGGAAGGGCGGCCATGGCGCCGAACCGCACAGGACCGTCGATCCGGTGCTCGCTTCCGCCTCCTTCATCACGGCTCTTCAGAGCGTCGTCTCCCGCAATGTCGACCCGCAGGACATGGCGGTCGTTACCGTCGGCTCGATCCATGCCGGCTCCGCCTCGAACGTCATCCCGGAAAGTGTCGAGATGCAGCTGACCATGCGGGCCTTCAGCGAGACGGTTCGCCAGCTGCTGCAGCAGCGCATTCCAGCCCTTGCCCGCGCCCAGGCCGAAAGCTTCGGCGCCGAGGCGAATGTGAATTATCGCCTCGGTTTTCCGGCCTTGGTCAATCACGCCAAAGAGACGGCGTTTGCCCGTGATGTCGCCTATGACGCACTCGGCCTCGCGGCGATCGAGAAGGATTTCCGGCCAAGAACCGCGAGCGAGGATTTTGCCTTCATGCTGCAGGCCAATCCCGGCAGCTACCTTTTCGTCGGCAATGGCGACAGCGCGCCTCTCCACAGCGCTCATTACAATTTCAACGATGCAATCATCGCGCCCGCCGCCCGCTACTGGGTGCGGCTCGCCGAAACCTTCCTCACTGATGACAACGGGTGACGAACGATATGAGCGAAACGTTTCTCTATACGAGCCCTCTCGATCCGCGCGCACAACCGTTGATCGATGAGCTGATCCACGAATATGACAGCCGCTACGGCACCTATTTCAATGCCGAAGGTGCCGCGGCCGAGCTCAACCGCTATCCCGCCGAAGCCTTTGCGCCGCCTCACGGCAACTTCCTGCTGCTGATCCGTAATGGCGAAACCATCGGCGGCGGCGCCTTCAAGCACTATGACGAGCGCACGGCCGAGTTCAAACGCATCTGGACGCGTTCTGACCTGCGCCGCCAGGGGCTTGCCCGAAAGGTGCTGGTGGAGCTGGAAATCCAGGCCGCCCGCCAGGGCTATGGCCGTATTTATCTCACGACCGGTTTCCGCCAGCCCGAGGCCGTCGGCCTCTATCTGAAGGACGGCTACACCGCTCTCTTCGACACATCGGCCGATCCCGAGATCTACAAGAGCCTGCCCTTCGAGAAGGATATTAGCCATCTGGCCGTGCCTGCTCAGGAGGATGTGGCGGCCGAACCGCGCCTGCGCGTGGCCGGCGCAAATTACTGAAAACGGCAAAGACCGACAATCATAAAAGGGAAGCACAATGGCACTGACGACGGATTTCGCCGGTATCGACACCGGCAGCAGAACGGTCGAATCGAAGCAGGATTATTCCCGTTACCGCATCGTGCCGGCCCGCCATCCCGGCCGTCTGGCAGGCACGATCTTTGCCGCCGTCGTCATGATTGCCGTGCTCTATTCGACCTTCACCAATCCGCGCTGGGGTTGGAACGTCTTTGCCGAATGGTTCTTTGCCGAGCCGGTGCTCGTCGGCCTCGGCAGGACGTTGCTGCTGACCGTGCTTGCCGCGATATCCGGTTCCATTCTCGGAACGGCGCTGGCGCTTGCCCGGGTCTCCCGGTCGCCGCTGCTATCGGGTCTTTCCTGGGGCTATATCTGGCTGCTGCGGTCGATCCCCGTCATCGTGCTGCTTTTGATATTGAACAATCTCGGCTATCTCTACGAAACGATCAAGATCGGCATTCCCTTCACCGATACGGTCTTCATCGACTATCCCACCGTACAGTTGCTGACACCCTTTGCCGCGGCCTTCCTCGGCCTGACCCTCAACCAGTCGGCCTTCTTCGCCGAAATCGTCCGCGGCGGCATTCTGTCGGTGGATCATGGGCAGCTGGAAGCGGCAGCCGCACTCGGCCTGCCGCGCCGCCGCCAGGCCTTCCGTATCGTGCTGCCGCAGGCCATGCGATCAATCCTGCCGACCGGCTTCAACGAGCTGATCGGGTTGGCGAAGAGTACGTCGATGGTCTACGTGCTGGCGCTGCCGGAACTCTTCTACACGGTGCAGGTGATTTATCGCCGCAATCTCGAAGTCATTCCGCTGCTGATGGTGGCGACCGTCTGGTACCTGATCATCATGACGGTGTTGTCGGTCGCTCAGCGCTATATTGAGCGTTACTTCTCCAAGGGCGCCGTGCGCAATCCGGCTCCGCTGCCCTTTCAAGCATTTTTCGAGCGCTTCCGCCGTCCGCTTCCTGTCGTCGATACGGCGACCGACACCGTCCGCAAGGTCGGCTTCCGGGATGCGGCGGTGCTCAGAGCCGCAGGCGGCGTAGTGCGCATTCAAGGCATCTCGAAGAGTTTCGGCTCGCTGAAGGTGCTTGATAAAGTCGAACTCAGCCTACAGGCGGGCAGCGTGACCGCCATTCTTGGTCCCTCCGGCTCCGGCAAGTCGACGCTGCTGCGCGCCATCAACCATCTGGAGCGTGTCGACGAGGGCTTTATCTCGGTCGACGGCGATTTCGTCGGTTACAGCAGGAAGGGCGACACGCTTTACGAGCTCAAGGAGAAAGAGATCCTCCAGCGCCGCGCCGATATCGGCATGGTCTTCCAGAGCTTCAATCTCTTTCCGCATCTGACCGTGCTCGAAAATCTCATCGAGGCGCCGATCCAGGTTCGCGGCATCGGCCGCGAGGATGCCGTGCAGTTGGCGCAGGAGCTTTTGGCGCGCATCGGCCTCAGCGACAAGATCAACGCCTATCCGCGCCAGCTCTCCGGCGGCCAGCAGCAGCGTGTGGCGATCGCCCGCGCATTGGCGCTCCGTCCCAAGGTGCTGCTCTTCGACGAGCCGACCTCTGCACTCGATCCGGAGCTGGTCGGCGAGGTGCTCGACGTCATCAAGGAACTCGCCCGAACCGGCACGACGCTGGTTATCGTCACCCATGAAATCGGTTTTGCCCGCGAGGTCGCCGATACCGTCGTCTTCATGGAAAGCGGCCGTATCCTGGAGGCCGGCCCGCCGGCCCGCATTTTCACGCAAGCCGAGCACGCTCGAACACGCGAGTTTCTCGCCAAGGTTCTCTAGCGCCCGATAGCGCTGGCGAAATGCCGGGCCGCGACGGGCTGCTCCGGTCGAATGACAACAATCACAACCTAAAGATGAAATGGAGATGGGGCATGACATTTGCAGTTAAAGCAAGGCTTCTGATAGCAGGAGCCGTGACGGTTGCCGCGATCGGCTTCGGTTCGGCGCAGGCGCAGCAGAAATTCGATCTCAGCCCGGAACAGCCGAACCGGCTGCGGGTGGAAAAGAACGAGAAGCGCATTGCCGAAGTCAAGGACTTCAAATTCGTCGAAAACGGCGTCTTCACTGTCGGTATCAGCTCGAGCGGCAACCTGCCGCTGCATGACTATGCCTCCGATTCCAAGACGGTTATCGGCTACGACGTCGATCTCGCGCAGGTCATTGCCGACAGCCTCGGCCTTAAGCTCAATCTCGTTTCCGTCGCCTGGGCCGATTGGCCGCTCGGGCTGACCTCAGGAAAATTTGATGCGGTGATCACGAACGTGACCGTCACGGAAGAGCGCAAGCAGAAATTCGACTTCTCGACCTATAGGAAGGATGAGCTCGGCTTTTACGTCAAGGCCGACAGCCCGATCACGGCGCTCAAGCAGCCGAAGGATATTGCCGGACTGAAGGTCATCACCGATGCCGGCACCAACCAGGAGAAGATCCTGCTGGAATGGGACCGGCAGAACGTCGCGGCCGGCCTGAAGCCGATCGAGGTGCAATATTATGACGACGATGCGGTCAAGGATCTCGCCGTCCAGTCCGGCAGGGCCGACGCCGTCTTCAGCGTCAACGCGACGCAGGCCTATTCGGCCGGCATCAACGGCAAGACCAAGCTCGTCGGTACCGTCAGCGGCGGCTGGCCGATCACCGCCGAGATTGCGGTCACCACCCGCAAGGGCAGCGGCCTGGCGGCGCCGGTGACCGATGTCGTCAACGACCTGATCGCCAACGGCGCCTATAAGAAGATCCTCGATACCTGGAATCTCGGCCCGGAAGCGATCGACAAAGCGCAGACCAACCCGCCCGGCCTGCCGAAGAGCGGCTCCTGATCCGTGTTCGGCCGGCAGTATTCCTGCCGGCCATTCCTGCCTGCCAATTTGGAGATTGAAGACGATGATTGCCTTCCCGGCATTCCGGACCCTGCTGATCGCCGCCATGACGTCCGGCCTTTCCTTCGGTGCAACCCGTGCCGCCGATGATTTCGACCTCAGCCCGCAGCAGCCGGGCAGGCTGCATGCTGCCAGGAACGAGGCGGCGATTGCCTCTATCCCTGTGGCATTCAAGTTCGTCACGCCGGGCAAGCTCACCATCGCCGTCAGCCCCGGCGGTCCTCCGCTTGCGACCTATGCCACCGACGCCAAGACCGTAGTCGGGGCAGATCCCGACTATGCCTACGCCATTGCTGACAGCCTCGGCCTGACGCTGGAGATCGTACCCGTTGCCTGGATCGACTGGCCGCTCGGCCTCGCCTCGGGCAAATACGATGCCGTCATCTCCAATGTCGGCGTCACCGAGCAACGCAAGGAGAAGTTCGATTTCTCCACCTATCGCCAGGGACTGCACGGGATCTTCGTGAAATCGGACAGTCCCGTTGCCTCGATCAAGGAGCCGAAGGATGCGGCCGGGCTTAGGATCGTCGTCGGCGCCGGCACCAATCAGGAGCGCATCCTGGTGAAATGGAGCGAGCAAGATGTCGCCGCAGGCCTGAAACCGATCGAGCTGCAATATTACGACGATGAGGCGACGAGCCTTCTGGCGCTGCAGTCGGGCAGGGCCGATGTCATCGTCCAGCCGCATGCGCAGCTCGTCTTCATCGCCGCGCGCGACAAGAACATCAAGCGTGTCGGCACGCTGAGCGCCGGCTGGCCGGATCGCTCGGATGTGGCGATCACTACGCGCAAGGGAAGCGGGCTGGCGGACGCGCTGACGATCGCTACCAACGGCCTGATCGAGGACGGCACCTACGCCAAAATCCTCGAGCACTGGCATCTTTCCGAGGAGGCCCTGCCGGAATCCGAGACCAACCCGCCCGGCCTACCGAAATATTGATCATCGGATGGCAGCAGGAGAAGGGACGACATGAGCGGCCGCACCATATCCATCAGCCATATCGGCTTCCTCACCCCCGGCAATTATCCCGACGACGATCCGCTGTCGGGGCTGGAGCAGACACTTCAGCAGCTGCAATATGGCGAGGAGCTGGGCTTCGAGAGCGCCTGGGTCCGCCAGCGGCACCTGGAGCCGGGAATTTCTTCGGCGAGCGCCTTCCTGGCGGCGGCGACGCAGCGAACCAGCCGGATCGAGCTCGGAACCGCGGTCATTCCGATCGGCTATGAAAGCCCCTATCGGCTGGCCGAAGACCTGGCGACCGTCGACGTTCTCGCACGTGGGCGGCTGAACATCGGCGTCAGCGCCGGCCGGCCGCTGCACGCTGAGCTGATCGCCCCGCTTGTCTTCGACGGCGACTGGAGCAGCTACGATTTCTCGCATGATCGCGTGCTGCGCTTTGCCGACAATCTGCGCGGCGCCTATCTCGGCGACGCGCAGACTTTGATCAAGACGCCCTTCGGTCCGCAGCGGCCGCGCCTGCAGCCTTACGCCAAGGGTTTGATCGACCGGATCTGGTACGGCGGCGGGTCGCAGCGTTCGGCCGCGTGGGCCGGCCGCAACGGCTTCAACCTGTTGACGGGCAATGTGATAACGGGCGAGGGGACGGATGATTTCTTCGTCGCCCAATCGCGGTTGATCGAAACCTTTCGTCGCGCCGACAGCCATTGCCGCGTCGCGCTCGGCCGCGTCATCGTGCCTTTCGACAGCGCCGATGCGGCAACGCGCCGGCGGTATCGAGACTATGCCAATGGCCGCCACGAGCGGACGCTTTCGCCGCAGGGCGAACGGCGCACCTTGTTTGCTCGGGATGTCGTCGGCACGTCGGACGAGATATTGGAGCAGCTTTTCGCCGATCCCATCCTGCCCGAGGTGGGCGAGTTGCGGCTGGAGCTTCCCTACGAGTTCGAGCATGAGGAATATCGCCAGATCCTCCACGACTTCGTGACGACGATCGCACCGGAGCTCGGCTGGAAACGGCAGCCGGACATCCGGGTTGCGTCCTGACGGACGTCACGTCGGAACAACCATCTACGAGGAATTGATCAGTGACCAAAACCGTGGATTATTTCTTTTCGATCGGATCGCCCTGGTCCTACATCGGCTTCGACGCTTTCACCGAACTGGCAGCGAAGAACGACGTCGTCGTCACGCCCTATCTGACGACGGTCGTCGAGGAAAATGGCGGCATCTTCTCACGCAACCGTCCGGAAATCCGGCGCGCTTACTGGATGCGGGATCTCAAGCGCTGGGCGCGCGTCCGCGGCAAGGAGCTGCGGCTCGATCATCTCCCGGAGCTCGGCGATCCGACGCCGGCTTCCCTCTTCGTGATTGCAGCCTATCTCGACGGACAGGATTGGATCGGTGTTGCCCGCTCCCTCCAGCACGCCTTCTGGAGCGAAGCGAAGGATATCGGTAGGCCCGATGTGCGCGAGGCGATCGTCGTCGCCGCAGGTTTCGATGGCGCCGCCCTTCTCAGGCGGCAAGCCGACGACGATGTCCAGAACAAGTGGTCGGCGGACCGCGTCCATGCCCGTGACAGCGGCGTCTTCGGTTTTCCCACCTATGTCTATGATGGCGAGATCTATTGGGGACAGGACAATTTGCCTTTCCTCGAACGGCATCTTCACGGCGACAAGCCTTGAACGTGAAGTGGCTCCTCCGTCGAGCAGGGTGCAGCTTATGCGTGCTCACGCGACGGCGAACGTTTTTTTCAACGGCGCGAACAAGGAGAGTTTCACGTTCCTTTAATCTATCAATTTACTAGACAATAATTGAGGCAACTTAAAGAGAGGAAAACCCATGTCAGGTTTCAAACTCGTCGGCATTGCCGGCAGCTTCAATCGTCCATCGAAGACACTGGCGCTCGTGCGGCACGTTGCCGAACGTGCGAGTATTCGCTACGGATTTGCGAGCAAGACCTATGATCTGCATGATATCGGTCCGTCGCTGGGCAGCGCCTTGTGGCGCAAGGACCTCGACGAGCAGGGCAAGCGTGTGATCGACGAGATCGTGCAGGCCGATGCCCTCGTCATCGGCTCGCCAACCTACAAGGGCTCCTATCCCGGCCATTTCAAGCACCTGATCGATCTGATCGACCCGCAGGAGCTTCGGGGCAAGCCGATCATCATCACGGCGACAGGCGGCGGTGACCGGCATGCTCTGATGGTCGAGCATCAGCTTCGGCCGCTGTTCGGCTTTTTCATGGCCCATACGTTGCCGACGGCCGTTTATGCGTCCGATCGCGATTTCACCGATTATACGGTCTCATCCGATCCGATTCTGGGCCGCGTGGGCGAGGTGGTCGGAGAATTGGCAGCCTTCTTTCCGGGCGCAAACCCGGCACTGGCGGCGGCGGAATAAGGACCGTCACCATGGCCCGATCTCAGGAAGCAACGATCCCCGATGCGGAACGGCCGGCCGCCGGCGAGCAATTGTGGAGCGTCTTCGAATTCGCCCGACGGTATCGGCTGGCGAAACGCGAGGAGAACCGTCTGCTGATGCTCTACGGACCGACCGCGTCGCTTCACGATCTTCTCGCCAATGCGCAACGCCATTCGCTGCTTTCCTAAAACAGGTCGCGCAGAGATGTGCAGCGGTTTGCGTGAACGACGCGCTTTAAACGAGGCGTCGATTAAAAGAGTGAGAGCACGGCTCCAGCTGCAGAATATCGGTCCCTGACAGGAGGTTCGCATGACGCTTGATTTCCATTTGTGGCTGAAACGCGCGCTCGGTCTGCTCATGCCGAAGATGTCGAAGCCCGTAGACGCATTGTTCGCGCGGGACGACGAGCGGGACCGGTCCGCCCGCGAATACGAGCTTTACTATTGGGGCACTATGCCCGGCCTTTGGTATTGAGGAGGGCGCGTCATGGCAGTCGTCTTTGAGAGCGGCCTTGCTCGGCGTGGTGGGAGAAGAGCAACAGCGAGCCTCTTGTCGCAATTGGGGCATGCGGCCGGGCTCTGTACGATCACCGCTTCCTTCACCTTCCTGTTTGCTCTGGTGATCGGGCTGATTCGATGAGCGAAGTCCTCATCCTTCCCGGCCTTTTCGGCTCTGGAGAAGGGCATTGGCAACACCACTGGCTGGAGGACCAGCCGGGCAGTCGTTGCGTCGCTCAAGATGACTGGGATCGCCCGAACCTCGACGCCTGGCTGCCGCGGCTGGAAGGCGCGCTTGAAGAAGCCGGCGAGGCCTATCTGGTTGCCCATAGTCTCGGATGCCTGCTTGCCGCCCGTCTGGCGGGGCGAAGTGTTGCGCGCCGCGTCATGGGGGCGCTGCTCGTTGCTCCCTGCGATCTGCGGGACACCGAAATTCTGCATCCGGGACAAATCACCTTCGGCGGCATGCCGACGGCGCCCTTGCCTTTCCCCAGCATCGTCGTCGGCAGCATGAACGATGCCTATATGACGGTCGACCGGCTGAGCCTGTTCGGCCGCCTGTGGAATGCCGAAACCAGGAATATCGGCCTTGCCGGCCACATCAATATTGCCAGCGGCTTTGGTCGCTGGCGCAGCGGCTACCGACTGCTGGAGGCCTTGAAGACGCAGGCGCGGGGGCGCAGGCCCACCGTTTCCATGCCGCCTGCTTTTGCGGTGTGAGACAGCGCAATGTCCGATATCGTCGCCGATCTCTTGCGCCTGAGTGAAGATCCGAACGCCGATCCAAGGAGCCGGCGCCGGCAGACGATGGAACGGTTGGTGCAGACGCTGCTGGCCATGGCCGATGCCGAAACGGGATCGGAAGATGCGCAGCATCGCACGTCGATCGTCCAACTGACGACGATCATCCGCGACATGACAGGAAGGATCGCAGAGGCCGATGATGCGACATTCTCGGCAATCGTCAGGGAAGCCGCGATGCTCCTGCGCAGCTTGCAACTGCGACAGGCCGAGCCGGCCACATCCTCGGTGCATTGACGGATGAGCGACTTGGGGAGCACGATATTGATGACCGGACCGGGAATGGCTCTGACCGACGAACTCGTGTCGCTGAGCCTTCGCCCCGAGGTCGATGTCGGTCCGGAGCCGCACCGAAAACCGTTGACGGACGCGGAGCTGGAGATGCTTGCCGAGCGGCTCCTTCACGAGTCGGCGGGCGCGCCGCTTTGGATCTTCGCCTACGGATCATTGATATGGAAGCCGGACTTCGACGCCGTCGAAGCGCAACATGGCGCCACACGAGGGTGGCACCGCTCCTTCTGCCTGGAGATGACCCGCTGGCGGGGAACGCGGGCGCAGCCCGGCCTGATGATGGCGCTCGACCGGGGTGGCCGTTGCAACGGCATCGTCTTCAGGCTCGCCGACGACGATCGCCTTGGCCAGCTCCGGCGGTTGATCCGTCGTGAGGTCGGCACGATGGACGACGCCGCGACGGTTCGCTGGATCCCGGTCGTGACTGCGCATGGGCTCGTGCGCGCGCTGGTTTTTTGGGCTGGCCCCAAGGGCGAGCGTGTTGCCCGCAAGTTGCCGCTGGAGACGGTGGCGCGGGTGTTGGCGCGCGCCTGCGGGCACATGGGCTCCTGCGCCGAATATCTCTATCTGACCGTGAAGCATCTGGAGGAACGCGGCATTCGGGACCGCAATTTATGGCGGCTTCAGCAACTGGTCGCAGCCGAACTCGTCGCCATACACGGGCTGAACGGGGCGACAGGCAGCCATTGAACATGGCTGCCTGCAGCCGTTCGGTCAGAGCTTGCCTTTCCAGGGGACGAGGAATGCCTCGAGGAACCGGATAGCGGCCGAGAAGGTGAAGGCGCAGATCGCAATGATGCCGATCCCGACGAAGACGACGTCGGTCGCCAGGAACTGCGATGCCGACATGATCATGAAACCGATCCCGCGCGTCGAGGCGATCAGCTCCGCCGCAACCAGCGTGCCCCAGCCGACACCAAGCGCAATCCGGATGCCGGTGAGGATCTCGGGCAGGGCGGATGGCAGGACGATGTCGAGGAAGAGCTGCAGCCGGCTCGCGCCGAGCGACCGGGCGGCATTGACGCGCTCGATCGGGAGAGACCGAACGCCTGCTTGAGCAGAGAGGCAGATCGGCGCGAACATCGCCAGCACCAGCAGCGTGATCTTCGACGTTTCGCCGATGCCGAGCCAGATGATCATCAGCGGCAGGTAGGAGAGGGGCGGAAGCGGCCAGTAGAACTCGATCGGCGCGTCGAGCACGCCTTTCGCCCAGCGGTTCAGTCCCATGAGCAATCCGAGCGGAATGCCGGCGGTGATGGCGATCAGGGCAGCGACGACGATGCGGAACAGGCTTGCAAAGACATGTTCGGAGAGCGACGCTCCGGCGTAACCGTCGCGATAGATGGCGCCGATCTGCGTCAGCACTTCATCCGGGCGCGGCAGAAACAGGTGCGGGACGACGCCGAGCGCGGATACGAGCCACCACAGCAGCAGGATCGCCAGGGCGGTGGCGATGCTGATGGCCACCGTGGATTTCTCGCCGGCGCCGAAGCTTGCCATTTTCACCAGCTTGACCTGACGGTCCTCTCGATGCGCGCCAATCGGCGGGGCCTGGACGATATCGCTCATGCCGCACTCCTCAAATCTTCGCTGCTGTGAAGGATGGCGCGGATTTCCTCGCGCAGTTCTGCAAATCGCGGCGACGCCTTGATCGAGCGGGCATCGCCGGTTTCGGCGAAGCGGCGGACAAAATCCAGATCGAAACGCGCCACGACACGCCCCGGCCGAGGCGACATCACGAGAACCTGGGTGCCGAGGAACAGGGCCTCTTCGATCGAGTGGGTGATAAAGAAAATCTTCTTGGCCGTTTTATCCCAGATGGACACCAGTAGTTCCTGCATCTGGTCGCGGGTCAGGCTGTCGAGCGCGCCGAACGGTTCGTCCATCAGCAGAATGTCGGGATTTGTCGCGAGCGCTCGGGCGATGCCCACACGCTGGCGCATGCCGCCCGACAGTTCATAGGGAAAAGCGCCGGCGAATTCGTCGAGGCCAACGAGCCGGAGCAATTCCAGGGCGCGGGCTTGGCGCTCCCTCCGGTTTACGCCGGCGAATTTCAAACCGAGCGCGACATTGTCGACAACCGTTTTCCACGGTAGCAGCGAGTCCTTCTGAAAAACGACGCCGCGATCGGCGCCCGGCCGTTCAACGGCCCGGCCATCGAGCGTGATCCGGCCATCGGAAATCGGGAGAAAGCCGGCAATCGCGTTGAGAAGGGTTGATTTGCCGCATCCGGACGCCCCGAGCGCAATCACGAAGCCCCGATCGGGAATATCGAAGGAGACGCGATCGAGCGCTTGGACGGTGCGTCCGTCGCGGGCTGAGAAGAAAACGCTGGCGTGGTCGACTTTAAGCATGGTGCCGCTCGCAGTTTGACCCTGGCGCGTACCGCGCCAGGGTCGGGGAGGATCAGTTGCTGACGCCGGTGAGCGCGTCTGCGGTGACGAAGGCGCCGTAATTTTCCAGCACATCGGAGACCTTGCCCTGTCCCTTCAGGAACGAAGCGGTGTCCTTGAGGATCTTGCCGGCCCCCGCCTTTTCGCCGCCGCCGAGCCAGGCGTCCGATGCCTGGACGTCCGGCGTCAGAAGCGTCAGGTTCTTCAGGGCCGAAGCCTGCTGTTCGGGCGTGCCGCCGAGAAGCTTGGAGAGCGACTTGGCATTGTCGCTGTCGGGACCCCAGGCAGCTTTATCAGATGCGAAGGAGGCGTAATATTTGTTAATGACCGAGGCGAAGCCCTTGAGGAATTCCGGGTTGTCGCCGGCAAATTTCGAGGTCGCAACCCAGGCCGAGAATGTCGGGGCTCCCTTGTCCGCCACATCCTTGGAGGTGACGAGCACCTTTCCGTTCTTCTTCAATTCGGTCAGAGCCGGATCCCAGACGAAACCGCCGTCGATATCGCCGCGGTTATAGCTCGCGACGATCTCGGGCTGCGGGATGGCGAAGACCTGAACGTCTTTCTCGGTCAGGCCGAGCGATTTGATCAGCGCCAGGAGCTGATAATGGTCGGTGGAAACAGGCGCGGCGGCAAGCTTCTTGCCCTTCAGATCGTTCAGGCTCTCGATGCCGGATCCATTGCGCACGACGAGCGCTTCGTCGATGCCGGAGATGGAGGCGAGGTAGAAGGCCTTGACCTCGAGCCCGCGCGAGACCGCAGCCGCAAACGGACTGGAGCCGACATAGCCGACCTGGACGTCGCCGGAGGCGATGGCCGCAAAGATCTCGGCGCCCGAATTGAACCTGCGGAAATCGATCTCATATCCCGTCGTCTTGGCGAATTCGCCGTTGGCGATCGCCACGGAAGACGGCAAGGCATCGGTTTGATAGCCGACGACGACCTTCTTGTCTGCCGCCTCAGCGATAACTGCCGTTGCAAGAGTGCCGACGCCGATCGCGATCGCGGCAACCAATTTTTTGAAATTCATCCTAAGCCCCTTTGTTTGAGGGCCACCCGGCCCCCTTGATCTCACCCTCAAAAGGGTAATCGTTGAGAATGGGCTGGCGGGAGAAATAACAAACTATATTTATAGACTATAGAGATAATTGTTTTCGTGATTCTGCCGCTGGTGCGATCAGCAGGGACCGGTAAGCGACACGGGGCTTGAATGACGAAATGTCTCGATGACGTTCTGAGCTTCAGGGAGAGTGCATTTGACATATGATGTTATCGTGGTTGGTTCCGGTTTTTCGGCGATAGCGGTTACCTGCAATCTCATCGAACAGCTTCCCGCTTCGGCAAAAGTCGCCGTCGTCGGCGACGATCCTGGCTTCGGCCGCGGGACGGCGTACCGGACGGAGCTCTATCTCCATCGCCTCAATGTTCCCGCCGGCCGCATGAGCCTGCTGCCGCATCAACCCGACGACTTTGTCGACTGGCTGAAAAACCATGGACGTCAGTTGCAGGCCGGCGATTTCGCCTCGCGCAGCGATTACGGTCTTTATGTCAGGGATACGCTTGCGCGGCTGCTTCGAAAGCGGGACGGCCGTTGCCGGGTGGACTTCATCAAGGCCAAGGCGGCGGGATGCGTTGAACGTTACAGCAGCACGCTGGCATTCCATCTCGGCAATGGTGACGAGATTGCCGGGAAGAACGTGGTGCTCTGCCTCGGCGTGGGGAACGCGACCCTTCCGGTCGCTCCGGACGGAGTCCCGCCATCGCTGCGATCACGGATCATCGAGAACCCGTGGCGGCTCTCCTGGCTCAGGCGCGTCGCACCCTTCGATGCGGTCTGCATCCTCGGCTCCGGTTTGACGATGATCGATCAGGTTCTGGCACTTCGCGCCCACGGCCATCGGGGCAGGATCGACGTGCTTTCACGGCGCGGGCTTGCACCGCTCGGACATGCGAGGACGCCGCCGGCGCCTCTGCCGATCGACGTCGCGAGGCTCCCGGATACGATCAGCGGCCTATTGAAGACGTTGCGGGAAAAGAGTCGGGAGGTCGCCGACTGGCGGAGCGTGATGGACGGCCTGAGACCGGTCACGCAAATTCTCTGGCAACGGCTTTCGAGCGAGGAGCGGGCGCGTTTCCTGCGACATGCGCTTGCATGGTGGAACATCCACCGTCACCGGGTCGCGCCGGACGTGTTTTCCGCGTTCGAGAAACTGGTTTCGGACGGAACCGTTCGCTTCCACGCGGGCTTCTTGAAATCGCTGGAGGCCGGGGAAGACAGGCTCATCGCCTGTTACAGGGTCAGAGCGAAGGGGGAGATCGCAGAGATCCGGGCGGACTGGCTGGTCAACTGCACGGGTATGGAGCGCGCCGGGATCAGCCACTCGCCGCTTTTGAAGGAAATGAGCCGATTTCAGCTGATCGTTCCCGATCCTCTCGGCCTCGGCATCCAGGTGAATGCGGCTTCCGAAGTGACCGCCCCGTGTCGAATCTCGCCCGCTCGGCTGTTTGCCGTCGGCGCCTTGACTGCGGGGCAATTCTGGGAGATCACCGCCGTCCCCGACATTCGGGTACAGGCAAAGACCGTGGTCGAAGAGATCGTCAGGGCGCGGTCGAATTCCGATGAATAGGCTGACCATCCTGGGATCGGCACGGTGCGGTTGAATTGCCGGCCGCCGACAGTTACAGTATTTGGTAGGCCATAATACGATTCCTGAATTCGGCTGTCGCGGCAGAACGTGAGCGTGCGAAGTCAATCCAATACTGAGGTACAGCATGAGCGGTGCTCTGAAGGACGCAGCAATCAGGGTCGAGCGTCCTGCGAAGACATTGCGGGAATTGGCGCTCGACAAGGTCCGCGAGGCCATCGTCAACGGATATTTTCGTCCTGGAGTCCGGCTTGTCGAGCGTGACCTCTGCGCCCAGCTCGGCGTCAGCCGCACAGTCGTGCGCGAGGTTCTGAGACATCTGGAATCGGAAGGGCTGGTTGCCAATCTGCCCAACAAGGGACCGATCGTCGCCCAGCTGGATATCGACGAAGCCAGACAGATCTATGAGATCCGCGGTGCGCTCGAAGGCATGGCGGCGCGGCTGTGCGCCGAACGCGGCAGCCCCGAGATCGTCACAGCACTCGAGGAATCCCTGACCGCAATCCGCAACAGCTATCACGATAACGATATGGCGGGCGTGCTTGCCAATACCTCTTCCTTCTATCAAACGCTGTTCACCATGGTCGACAGGCATGTCGCCTGGGGCGTCGTCAACCTGCTGACCGTGCGCATCAACCACCTGCGCTCGATGACGATCAAGACGGAAAGGCGCAGCATCGAAGGGCCGCTGCAGATGTCGAAGATCATCGACGCCATCCGGCGCGGCGATGGCGAAGGAGCCCAGCGGGCGGCGATGGATCATGTGGCCGCCGCCTGCGCAATTGCCGAAGCGGTATTGTCGGCGCAGAAGCCTGCCGAATAGGGCAGAGCGTCGCCGCTGCGATCTTCCTTAAGAGACGGTAGCAATTCCGTCTGTCGCATCGACATTTGTCGATTCCCTTCCCGCATTCCTAATCACATTCTTGCGGAACAAAGAGAATCCAAACTCCAAGCTTGACACCCAACTTTGCTCGATGTGATGGTATGCCATAATCAATAATATATAAGGCGGTATGGACTGGGATAATTTTGGCGCCTGACTTCGTCGCCGAGGACGGCCGTCGTGCCGTCCGGCGCCTGACAGTAGGCTGAAATGAAGAGAGCGCTTCCGGAGTTCGGAAGTGCATCCTGTCAATCGGGGATTTTCCGGAGCCGGACCTCATCTGCGTCGTCGCAGAAAGAAACTTGACACTCCCATACTATGGTATACCATAATACCGAATAGGGAGACGAGGTGTTCTATGGCCATTCACATTCGCAAGACAGGACTGCAGATCGAAACGACGCTGATCGAGGGCGGCAAGGCTGCGGCGGTGCCGCTCAAGCTGTTCACCGCCTTCGCGGTCGTGAACAATCCCTGGGCGGGACTTGGCTTTGTCGAGAACCTCAAGCCGGAAATCCATGCGGCGGCTCCCATTCTTGGCGAATTGCTGACCAAGATGATCATCGATGCGGTCGGGTCCGGCGAGGCTGTCGAAGCCTATGGAAAGGCTGCAGTCGTTGGCCTGAATGGCGAGATCGAACATGCCTCTGCGCTCATCCACACGCTGCGCTTCGGCAATTTTTATCGCCATGCCGTCGGCGCCAAGTCCTATCTCGCCTTCTGCAACACCCGCGGTCCTGCCAATGCGCCGATCATGATCCCGCTGATGGACAAGAATGACGAAGGCCGCCGTTCGCACTACCTGACCATCCAGACCTCGATCCCCGACGCGCCTGCCGCCGACGAGATCGTCGTCGCTCTCGGCGCTTCGGTCGGCGGACGTCCCCATCATCGCATTGGCGACCGTTACCAGGATCTGAAGGACCTGGGGCAGGACGTTGCCAATCCTGCGGGCGTTTGAGGGAGCGCGTCTCAGATGCTGACAGCCGGATCGACCACAGGCACCGCTGCAGCAAAGAGCGCCGCCGGTGACTTGCCCCGAAAGAAGACCGCAGGCGGAACGGCCTATCACGAGGCCGGCAGCGGTGAACCGCTTGTTCTGATCCACGGCGTCGGCATGCGGCTCGAAGCCTGGGCTCCGCAGATCGCTTTTCTGTCGGCCGGCCATCGTGTCATCGCCGTCGACATGCCGGGCCATGGCGAGAGTGCGAAACTGCCGGCGGGCAGCCGCCTCGAAGAGTTCGTCGCCTGGTTCGGGCGGTTTCTCGACGAGATGGCGATCGACGCGGTCAATGTTGCCGGCCACTCGATGGGCGCGCTGGTATCGGGAGGGGCGGCGGCGACGTTCGGCGAACGGATCAGGCGTGTGGCTTATCTCAACGGCGTCTATCGCCGTGACCCTGAAGCGAAGGCTGCCGTGCTCGCGCGAGCAGCTGCCATCCCGGTCACCGGCGTGGACAAGGAAGGTCCCCTGGCGCGCTGGTTCGGTGACGATCCGGATAGCGTCGTTGCGCGTGAATTAACACGGAAATGGCTCAACCTTGTCGATCCCCAGGGATATGCTGTCGCTTACGCCGCCTTTGCCGGCGGAGACGAGACTTATGCCGATCGCTGGAAGGACGTCCAAGGTCCGGCCCTGTTCCTGACGGGGTCCGATGACCCGAATTCGACGCCCTTGATGGCAGAGCAAATGGCGGCGCTCGCGCCGAAGGGCTGGGCCCGTATCGTGGAAGGGCATCGTCACATGGTGAACCTGACCGCGCCTGATCTCGTCAATTCGCTGCTCGCTGAGTGGCTATCGTTCGGGGAGGATGGACGATGACAATGCAGACTGTCGACCCAAGAGCATTGCGAGATGCATTCGGGGCTTTTCCGACCGGCGTGACTGTCGTCACCGCCTGCGACGGGGATGGAAATCCGATCGGCTTCACCGCGAACTCCTTCACATCGGTCTCGCTCAATCCACCCCTGCTGCTCGTATGCCTTGCCAAGACCTCGCGCAATTTCGCCGTCATGACCGGCGCGGACCATTTCGCGATCAACGTGCTGTCGGAAACGCAGAAAGACGTGTCGAACACCTTTGCCCGACCGGTCGAAGACCGGTTTGCGGCGGTCGAATGGGCCAAGGGATCGGCAGGCTGCCCGGTCTTCTCGAATGTGGCGGCCTGGTTCGAATGCGCCATGGAAGAGGTCATCGAGGCCGGCGACCACGTCATCCTGATGGGACGCATCGAATCCTTCGACAATAGCGGCCGCAATGGCCTCGGTTATGCCCGTGGCGGTTATTTCACCCCGACGCTCGCAAGCAAGGCGGTTTCCGCCGCAAGCGAAGGCAATATCGAACTTGCAGCCGTCGTTGAACGCCGCGGCGAGGTTCTGCTCCTCGGCGACGATGTGCTCTCCCTCCCAAGCATCGACGCCCATGATGGCAATCCGACCGAGGCGCTGGAAAAATATCTGGAGACGCTTACCGGGCTGAAGGTCAGCATCGGCTTTCTCTATTCGGTCTACGAGGGCAAGAGCGACGGCAAGCAGCACATTGTCTATCACGCCGTTGCCGGGGATGGCGAGCCTGCCGGCGGCAGGTTTGTAAAACCTGACGCACTGGCTGCGGCAAAGTTCAAGACCAGCTCGACCGCCGATATCGTCAACCGTTTCGCGATGGAAAGCTCGATCGGCAATTTCGGCGTCTATTTCGGTGACGAGACCGGCGGCAAAGTTCATCCCATTCCAGCCAAGGGCGCAAAAGCATGAAGTTCTCCCTCTTCGTCCATATGGAACGGCTCGACGCCAGCCAGAGCCATAAGAGCCTTTACGACGAATTTGTCGCGCTCTGCGAGATCGCCGACAAGGGCGGCATGCATGCGATCTGGACGGGTGAACACCATGGCATGGATTTCACCATTGCCCCCAACCCGTTCGTGACCATTGCCGATCTGGCGCGCCGCACATCGCGGGCAAGGCTCGGCACGGGAACGGTGATCGCCCCCTTCTGGCATCCGATCAAGCTTGCCGGCGAAGCTGCTATGACTGACATCATCTGCGACGGCAGGCTCGATATCGGCATTGCGCGCGGCGCCTATTCCTTCGAATACGAGCGCCTGCTGCCCGGCCTCGACGCCTGGGGTGCCGGCCAGCGCATGCGTGAGCTCATCCCGGCGGTCAAGGGCATATGGGCCGGCGACTACGCCCATGACGGAGAGTTCTTCAAGTTCCCCGCGACGACGTCTGCGCCGAAGCCGCTGCAGCAGCCGAACCCGCCGATCTGGGTTGCCGCACGCGATCCGAACTCGCATGAATTTGCCGTCGCCAACGGCTGCAACGTTCAGGTCACGCCGCTTTGGCAGGGTGACGACGAGGTCCAGTCGCTGATGGAGCGCTTCAACGATGCTTGCGCCAAGAATCCCGATGTCGAGCGGCCGAAGATCATGCTGCTGCGCCACACCTATGTCGGCTCTTCTGAAGAAGACGTCGCCCAGGCGGCCCATGAACTCAGCGTTTACTACAACTACTTCTTCGCCTGGTTCAAGAATGAGAAGCCGGTGACCCAAGGGCTGATCGAACGGATCCCGGACGAGCAGATCCGAGCGAACGCGATGCTCTCAGATCAGGTCATGCGCACCAACAATGTCGTTGGCGACGCCGAGACCGTCATCAGCAGGCTCAAGGCCTATGAAGCCCTCGGCTACGACGAATATTCCTTCTGGATCGACACCGGCATGAGCTTCGAGCGCAAGAAGGCGTCGCTCGAACGTTTCATCACCGAAGTCATGCCGGCATTTCAGGAGTAGGACCATGCGGCGTTTCCAGCATTATATCGACGGCGAATTCTCGGATGGCGAAGCCTCCTACCCGAGCATCGATCCCGCGACCGGCGCGGTCTGGGCAGAAATGCCGGAAGCGCGTGAAGGGGATGTCGATCGGGCGGTCAACGCTGCCGACAGGGCACTTTACGAAGGCGCCTGGCCGAAAATGACGGCCACGCAACGCGGCAAGCTGCTCTATAAGCTCGCCGACCTCGTTGCCGCCAATGCGCAGGTGCTCGCGGAGCTGGAAACGCGCGACACTGGCAAGATCATCCGCGAAACATCCGCGCAGATCGCCTATGTCGCCGAATATTATCGCTATTATGCCGGCATATCAGACAAGATCGAAGGCGCCTATCTGCCGATCGACAAGCCCGACATGGATGTCTGGCTTCGCCGCGAGCCGATCGGCGTTGTTGCCATGGTCGTGCCGTGGAACAGCCAGCTCTTCCTGTCCGCGGTCAAGATCGGCCCGGCGCTTGCGGCCGGTTGCACGATGGTGGTCAAGGCCTCGGAAGATGGTCCGGCGCCGCTGCTCGAATTCGCCCGCCTCGTGCACGAAGCCGGCTTTCCCGCTGGCGTCGTCAACATCATCACCGGTTTCGGCGCCTCCTGCGGTGCGGCCCTCGGCCGTCACTCGAAGGTCGCCCACGTCGCCTTCACCGGCGGTCCCGAGACCGCCCGGCACGTCGTTCGCAATTCGGCCGAAAACCTCGCTTCGACATCGCTGGAACTCGGCGGCAAGTCGCCCTTCATCGTCTTTGCCGATGCCGACCTCGAAAGTGCTGCCAACGCTCAGGTCGCCGGCATCTTCGCCGCAACGGGACAAAGCTGCGTTGCCGGATCGCGGCTGATCGTCGAACGCAGCATCAAGGACAAATTTGTCGCGCTGCTGCGTGAGAAGGCCGAGGCGATCCGGATCGGCGCGCCGCTCGATATGGCGACCGAAGTCGGCCCGCTTGCCACCAGGCGCCAACAGGACAATATCGGCGCCCTCGTCGAAAGGTCGATCGAAAGCGGCGCCCGTCTCGTCACCGGCGGGCGCAAGATCGATGGCGAAGGCTTTTACTTCCCGCCGACGATCCTCGATTGCGACGACGTCGCTTCGCCCTCGCTGATCGAGGAATTCTTCGGCCCGGTCCTCTCCGTCGTGTCCTTCGAGACCGAGGCCGAGGCGCTGCGGCTTGCCAACGACACCCGCTACGGCCTGGCCTCTGGCGTCTTCACCCAGAACCTCACCCGGGCGCACCGGCTGATGAAGGGCATTCGCGCCGGTATCGTCTGGGTCAACACCTACCGCGCCGTATCACCGATCGCGCCCTTCGGCGGCTTCGGCCTGTCGGGCCACGGCAGGGAAGGCGGCATGGCTGCAGCCCTCGACTATACCCGCACCAAGACGATCTGGCTGAGGACCTCCGACGATCCGATCCCCGATCCCTTCGTGATGAGGTGACGCCGATGTTTTACGAAATCCGCACCTATCGGCTGAAGAACGGCACGATCCCGCAATATCTCAAGGTCGTCGAGGAAGAAGGGATCGAGATCCAGAAGAGCCATCTCGGCACGCTGGTCGGCTACTTCTTCTCGGAGATCGGGACGATCAACGAGATCGTCCACATCTGGGCCTTCACAAGCTTGGACGACCGGGAGGCAAGGCGCCAGCGGCTTCTGGCTGATCCCCGATGGCAGGCCTTCCTGCCAAAGATTCGCGATCTCATCGAGGTGGCGGAAAACAAGATTATGAAGCCAGCAAGCTTTTCTCCCAGGGGCGAGGCGCACTGACGGCATAAGGCATAACCCGTAGGACAAACCAAAACAGGGATAAGGGAACATGAAAACGACATTTGCATTCGCGGCGGTTGCCGCATTCGTTGCGGTCTCCGCGCCGGCCAAGGCCGACAACATGGTCTTCTCCAGCTGGGGTGGGACGACCCAGGACGCGCAGAAGGCGGCATGGGCGAGCCCGTTCACCGAAAAGTCCGGCATCACCGTCGTGCAGGACGGCCCGACCGACTACGGCAAGCTCAAGGCCATGGTCGAGGCCGGCGAAGTCACCTGGGACGTCGTCGACGTCGAAGGCGATTATGCCGCCCAGGCCGGCAAGAACGGCCAGCTCGAGAAGCTCGACTTCTCCGTCATCGACAAATCCAAGCTCGACCCGCGCTTCGTCACCGACTATTCGGTCGGGAGCTTCTATTATTCCTTCGTCATCGGCTGCAATGCCGACGCCGTTAAAGCCTGCCCGAAGACATGGGCGGACCTGTTCGACACGGCGAAATTCCCGGGCAAGCGCACATTCTACAAGTGGTCGGCTCCCGGCGTGATCGAAGCGGCGCTGCTTGCCGACGGCGTGGCTGCCGACAAGCTCTATCCGCTGGATCTGGACCGTGCTTTCAAGAAGCTCGACACTATCAAGTCCGATATCGTCTGGTGGTCGGGCGGCGCCCAGTCGCAACAGCTCCTGGCATCCGCCGAAGCGCCCTTCGGCAGCGTCTGGAACGGCCGCATGACGGCGCTTGCTGCGACCGGCATCAAGGTCGAAACCTCCTGGGAACAGAACATCACTGCCGCCGATGCGCTCGTCGTGCCGAAGGGTTCGCCGAATGTCGAAGCCGCGATGAAGTTCATTGCGCTAGCGACCTCGGCCGAACCGCAGGCAGCCCTGGCAAAGGCTACCGGCTATGCGCCGATCAACGTCGACTCGGCCAAGCTGATGGACCCGGAAACGGCCAAGACCCTGCCGGACCAGCAGACCGCAAGCCAGGTCAACGCCGATATGAACTACTGGGCTGATAACCGCGATGCCATTGGCGAGAAGTGGTACGCTTGGCAGGCGAAATAGACTGAAGCTTGAGATCAACGGGCACGGCGAAGGTCGCCGTGCCCCCGCAGCGCCAGTGCAATCGGTTGCACCCCGGCGCCCGCGGATTGACGGGTGGGAAGGACTGTCATGTCGACGTATAGCGATGCCTCCGGCGTAATTGCGCCCTTGCCGAAGATACGCAGGCCAACAGGGTTTAGCGGAGTCGTTCCGGCTTTCGCCTTCGTCGGCATCTTTTTCGTCGTGCCGGTGGCGATACTGCTGCTGCGAAGCGTGCTGGAACCAGTGCCGGGTCTCGGAAACTATGCGCAGCTGATCGGGTCTTCGACCTATCTGAAGATTTTCGCCAATACATTCATCGTCTCCGGTCTCGTGACGGTCATTTCGCTCGCGATCGGATTTCCGGTCGCCTGGGCGCTGGCGATCATGCCCGGACGGCTGACCTCGGTGATCTTTGCGATCCTGCTCCTGTCGATGTGGACCAACCTGCTGGCTCGCACCTATGCCTGGATGGTGCTGCTGCAGCGGACCGGGCTCATCAACAAGATGCTGATGGGAATGGGGCTGATTGACCAGCCCTTAGCGCTCGTCAACAATCTGACCGGCGTGACGATCGGCATGACCTATATCATGCTGCCTTTCATCATCCTGCCGCTCTATGGCGTGATCAAGAAGATCGACCCGTCGATCCTGCAGGCGGCGGCCCTTTGCGGCGCCAACCGCTGGCAGTGTCTGACGCGGGTTCTCCTGCCCCTGGCCACACCCGGCATGGCGGCCGGCGCCCTGATGGTCTTCGTCATGTCGCTCGGTTATTTCGTCACGCCCTCGCTTCTCGGCGGTACCGCCAACATGATGCTCGCAGAGCTGATCGCCCAGTTCGTGCAGTCGCTGGTCAACTGGGGAATGGGCGGCGCCGCCGCACTGGTTCTCCTGGTGGTGACCCTGTCGCTTTATGCCGTGCAGCTGCGTTTTTTCGGCAACCAGAACCCGGGAGGGCGTTGATATGTTGCTCAATTTCGACCGTCTCGGCTGGTGGAAATACGTCCTTCTCGGCATAACGCTTCTGACGGCCGCCTTCCTGCTGCTGCCGATCGTCTTCATCGCGGCTCTATCCTTCGGCTCCTCGCAGTGGCTGATCTTTCCGCCGCCCGGCTGGACGTTTCAGTGGTACGGCGAACTCTTCGCCGACCCGCGATGGCTGGAATCGGCTTTGACGAGCTTCAAGATCGCGGTCATCGTGACCATCCTGTCGGTGCTGCTCGGGCTCGTGACATCCTTCGGACTGGTGCGTGGTTCGTTCATGTTCCGCGATGCGCTGAAAGCGCTGTTCTTGACCCCGATGATCCTTCCGGTCGTGGTTCTCGCGGTCGCCCTCTACGCCTTCTTCCTGAGGATCGGCCTTGGCGGCACTTTGACCGGCTTCGTCATTTCGCACCTCGTGCTCGCACTGCCCTTCTCGATCCTGTCGATTTCCGGTGCCCTGGAGGGTTTCGACAAGTCGATCGAGGATGCGGCGGTGCTCTGCGGCGCCTCTCCCCTGGAAGCCAAGATCCGGGTTACGCTTCCCGCGATCAGCCATGGGCTGTTTTCGGCGGCCGTCTTCTCGTTCCTGACATCCTGGGACGAGGTGGTGGTGGCGATCTTCATGTCCAGCCCGACCCTGCAGACGCTGCCCGTAAAAGTATGGGCGACGTTGCGGCAAGACCTGACGCCTGTTGTCGCAGCGGCGTCGACCCTTCTCATCCTTTTGACGATCATCTTGATGGCCCTGGTTGCCGTCGTGCGTAAGGTACTGAAACAATGAACGAACCATTCCTTCAGATCCGTGGCATACGCAAGGAATACGGCCCTGTCGTCGCCGTCCACGATGTCACGCTCGACGTTCGGCGTGGGGAGTTCCTGACCTTTCTCGGGCCGTCCGGATCCGGAAAGAGCACGACACTCTACATCCTGGCCGGGTTCGACAATCCGACGAAGGGCGACATTACGCTGGAGGGCAAGACCCTGCTCGCCACGCCGTCGCACAAGCGCAATATCGGCATGGTGTTCCAGCGCTACACCCTGTTTCCGCATCTGACGGTGGGTGAAAACATCGCCTTTCCGCTGAAGGTCCGGCGCAAGTCCAAGGCCGAGATCGACAGCAAGGTGAAGGAGATGCTGCGCCTCGTCCGGCTCGAGGGTTTCGAGGATCGCAAGCCGGCGCAAATGTCCGGTGGCCAGCAGCAGCGCGTCGCCCTTGCTAGGGCTCTGGCCTATGATCCGCCGGTGCTTCTGATGGACGAGCCGCTGTCGGCGCTCGACAAGAAGCTGCGCGAGGAAATCCAGCACGAGATCCGCCGCATCCACCAGCAGACCGAGGTGACCATCCTTTACGTCACGCACGACCAGGAGGAGGCGCTGCGGCTCTCCGACCGCATCGCCGTCTTTTCCAAGGGGGTCATCGACCAGATCGGGACCGGCCCCGAACTCTACGCCAATCCCAAGACCCGCTTCGTTGCCGAATTCATCGGCGACAGCGATTTCATTTCTTGTGACCTGCTGTCGTCGTCCGACGGACAGGCCACCATTTCGCTCGGCGGCGGATCGGTCTTCAATCGCATTCCGGTGCATGGAAAAGGCGCCTCGGGCACGAGGGCGGCCTTGATGTTGCGGCCGGAGCGCATTCGGCTGTCGCGCGCCCAAGCGGGCGCGGGTCTCGCCGCCACCGTCAGCGACATTACCTTCCTCGGCAACAACATCCACGTTTCCACGGAAACGGCGAATGGCGAGGCGCTGGCGGTTCGCCTGCCATTCGGTCATGAGGCGATCACCGGCCTCAGCCGCGGCGATACAGTCCATCTGGATTTCGATCCGGGTGCCGCTCACGTGTTCTGTTGAGAGTTGTCCTATGAAGCTCAATGATCCCTCGCTGTTCCGTGAGGCGTGCCCGGTCGCCGATCGCTGGATCGAAGCGGAAGGCCGGCAAGCGACGACGCTCCGTAATCCGGCAACCGGCGAGGCGCTCGGCGTAGTCCCCGATCTCGGGGCCTCGGAAACGGAAGAGGCCATCCGCGCGGCCGTCATTGCCCAGAAGCTTTGGGCGAAGAAGACCGCCGGCGAACGCGCCGCCGTTCTCAAGGCATGGCACCGCCTGATGATTGAAAACCGTGACGATCTGGCGATGATCCTGACGCTGGAGCAGGGAAAACCGCTCGATGAGGCCAAAGGCGAGATCACCTATGGCGCAAGCTTCATCGAGTGGTTTGCCGAAGAGGCGAGACGTATCAACGGCGAGACCATACCGGGACATCAACCGGACAAGCGCATCCTCGTCCTCCGCCAGCCGGCAGGCGTGGTGGCGGCGATCACCCCCTGGAATTTTCCGAACGCGATGATCACGCGCAAGGTCGGTCCGGCACTCGCCGCCGGCTGCGCCGTCGTTCTCAAACCGGCGCCGCAGACGCCGTTCTCGGCAATCGCGCTTGCCGTTCTCGCGGAGCGAGCCGGCCTGCCGCCCGGTCTGCTCAGCATCGTCACCGGCGATGCGGCAGCAATCGGCGGCGTGCTGACGGCTAGCCGCGACATCAGGGTCCTGACCTTCACCGGCTCCACCCGGACGGGCGAACTGCTTTACCGGCAATGCGCGCCGACGATCAAAAAGCTCGGCCTCGAGCTTGGCGGCAATGCCCCCTTCATCGTCTTCGACGATGCCGATCTCGATGCCGCGGTCGAGGGCGCGATCATCGCCAAGTTCCGCAACAACGGCCAGACCTGCGTCTGCGCCAACCGGCTCTATGTCCAGGACGGCGTCTACGAAGCCTTCGCCGCCAAGCTCGCCGAGGCCGTATCGGCATTGAAGGTCGGCAATGGCCTGGAGCGTGATGTCGCGCTGGGGCCGCTGATCGACAACAACGCCGTCGCCAAGATTGAAAGCCATATTCACGACGCTGTTGCAAAAGGCGCTGGCATCGTATCGGGGGGCAAGCGCCACGCCTTGGGCGGCCATTTCTTCGAGCCAACGATCCTGCGCGATGTCGATGCCGGCATGCAGGTCGCGCGTGAGGAAACCTTCGGGCCGCTTGCACCGCTTTTTCGTTTCCGCGACGAGCAGGATGTCATTGAAAAGGCAAACGACACCGAGTTCGGGCTTGCTTCGTATTTTTACGCGCGTGATCTGTCGCGGGTATTCCGTGTCGCCGAAGCGCTCGAATACGGGATGGTCGGCGTCAACACCGGCCTCGTCTCAACCGCCGAGGCGCCGTTCGGCGGCGTCAAGATGTCGGGCCTCGGCCGCGAAGGGTCGAGGCACGGGTTGGACGAATATACCGAACTCAAATATGTATGCCTGGGCGGCATCGCCTGACGTGGTCGATGCCTGCGCTTCGCCGCAGGAAAAACCGGAATGCCTCTCGTCAGCATCGCCATGTATGTCACATCGGAACCGCTCGCGGCTGCGACGGCTGAGCTCTGGTCGTTCCTCCGGCATTATCTCGCGCAAGCCGGCCTGACGGACTTGCCTAAGACACCCGATCGGACGGTGCCCTATGACGAGGCCTGGCTGAGACCGGATCTCCTCCTCTCGCAGACCTGCGGCTATCCCTTTGCCAGAAGCCTGCGCGGCAGCGTTCGCCTGGTGGCGACGCCGGTCTACGACCATCCCGGCTGCGACGGCCCGCTGATGTGCAGCTTCATTATCGTCCGCAAGGATTCGTCGCTTGGTTCGCTGGAGGATTTGCGCGGTACCACGGCTGCGATCAACAGCCCTGACAGCAATTCCGGCAGCAATCTCTTTCGCGCCGCCGTCGCTCCGCTTGCCCAGGGCGGCCGCTTCTTCGGCCGGATCATCGACACCGGCAGCCATGGCAGCAGCATTGCGGCGGTTGCTGAAGGTAGGGCCGACAGCGCGGCCATCGATTGCGTCACCTATGCCAATATCCGCCGTTTCGATCCCGCCCTTGTCGAGGGAGTCCGCATTATCGCAGAAACGCCCAAAGGCCCGGGGCTGCCGTTTATCACCTCCGGCAACACCTCGGACGACCAGGTCCTTCTGATGCGGCGCGCACTCGGCGCCGCCATCAGGGAGCCCTCGCTGGCTGCCATGCGCGCCACGCTCGGCCTCGTTGATTTTGCAGTGCTTGCCGAAGATGACTACCAGCCGCTCTTGTCGCTGACCGGCGAGGCGTTGCCGCAGCTGCGAGCTTGAACGGCAGGCCGATTTTACCCAGCTTTTTCTTGTTTCAGAGCGCCGGCTTCGCTTCCGTTTCGGCGAGACGATGAGCGATGCGGTCGGCATTGGCCATGATCGTCATCGTGATGTATTTCGAGGACAGATCGGGAATAATCGAGCCGTCGACGACGTAGAGACCGGGGTGGAAATTCAATTCGCCGTCCGACGAGGTGCCGAACGCACCGGTTGCGCCCATAGGCAAAGTGCCTGCGAAATGCGCATCGATACCGGGCTCCGCCAGCGATGCGCCAGGGAGTTGAACGAGTCCCAATCGTTTCCATTCACGGCGGAGCGCTTTTTTCAAAGCCTCGGCGCGAAGGCCAAAACCGTCTGCGAAGCCGCCGCGGATAGTCAGGCGCTTTCCCGACGCTGCATCTCGGTGGATGTAGCTCCGGCTTTGATCGCCGGGGTAGTAGATCGTCGCCACGAGCAGGCTGCTGGCGATAGTCTCGAATGCGGCGCGTCCGGCCTTTCGGCCGAGCGGCATCCTGTTTATGAAGCTCTGCGCTGGCAGGGAGCCGACTTCATAGATCGCCCCCGTCACGTAATCCGATGCGCCGCCGCCATAGCGCAGAGACAATCCGAGCTGCGCCAGACTGTGTGTCGGCGTCGCCGGGCGCAGTAATCTCGAGGGGGAGAGCAGGGGAATGGCCAGCGTGGGACTGTTCAACAGACGCAGTCCCTGCTCGTCAATCGGCAGGAGATCGGCCAGCAGGCCGGCCGTTCCAAGCACGCCAGCGGCAAGGATGATTTTCGGCGCGGAAAATGACGATCCGTCCGCCGTTCCCACAGTCCAGCCTGCACTGCGGATCAAGGTGACGGCCCGCATATTGTCGAGCAAACGAAAATGCGGAGATTGCCGTAAGAGAAGCAGGTCTTGCCTGCTGTTATAAATTGCGCCGCTGGGACAGCCATAGAGACAATCGCCGCGCAGATCGCATGCCGCCCGTCCGGGCCTCGCTTGCGAAAGGATGGCATTGATTGCGGGATAAAGCCGAAACGATCCATCTGCCGGGGTTTGGTTGTCGTGTCTGCGAAGAACATGGGCGGCGGTCGCACCAAGCGGTAGAACGGGCTCACCGGTGGCGCCCGCCGCAACATCGGCATTGCTGCTGATGCCGATGCGTTTGGCGACATGTTCGTAGGATCTCTGGAGGGAAGCGATGTCTATCGGCCAATCCGCAATATCCTCGGCGTCGAGGTAGCTGACTTGCGCGCCCCAGATATTGGAGAGGCCGCCGCGAGCAAGGCTGCCGATCGGCGTGAAACCGTCGCCCGATATGTCGGACTGGCGTCGAAAGGGTTCGAGGATCCCGCGTGCGACAGGGGTCTGCAGTTTCGGCGAGCTGCCGTCGTCGCCGCGCAGTGATTCCAGATCGCTTCCGAGGACGCGGACGCTGCGGTCCTCCTCCTGCGGCCCGGCATCATTGCCGGCATCCAGCATCAGAACGCGGCGGCCGGCCGCTATCAGCGGAAAGGCGGCGGAGACGCCTGCGGGTCCACTGCCGATGATGATGAAGTCGGCGTCGGGCGCAGTCATCGATATTTCCCTGCCAGAAGCGTGCGCAGCGGAAACAGCAGTGCATCGCTGGCAATGGTCAGTGTTGCGTCGAAAAATCCGGTTCTCCTGCCGGAATGCCTTTCCGGCTCACTGGCGAGATCGGCCAGGTAGAGGGCTCGGGCGAGGCGATGTTTCGTCTGGTTGGCCGGCGGTTCAAAGAGCGCCAGCAGGCGCGGATGCCGGATGAGCGCCGGAGAAAGGCCGAGCGGCGACAGCCCCTCACGCCGAAGTCCTTCGCAGAGCCGCTGCAGTTGTATTTGCGTCGGTACGACGCCGAGATATCGCAGCAGAGCTTGCGCTTCGCTTCGCGACTGCTCGTCGCCGGTTTGGCCGAACTCTCCGGCAAGCACAGTCAGCGGGTCAGCCAGGTTCAACTTCAGGAGCCTCAGACTGTCGCCGCTTTCCATGGGTGATGCGCCCGCAAGCCCGAGCACGCGCTCCGGATCGACCGTGGGGATCAATGGCAGGAGCTTCGTCATACGGCAGGCAAAAAGTGCAGCGTTCAGAGGGATCGGTATGAAATGGAGGTTGCCCTTGCCCTGACTGCGGCGAAGAATTCTGAGCCAGCCGGCAAAGCTGATGGGCTTTTCCTGCGCAAGCACGAATGTTTGCTGCTGCGGATTTTCTTCTGTCGCCAGCGCCAACAGGCCGGCGGCGACCTCGTCAAGATGAATCGGCTGGACCTCTCGGCTGAGCCCTATCATCGGCAAAATCGGACTCAAGGCGGCCAGCTTGACCATCAGGCCGTACATGGCCGTCCGCGGGCCGCCGTAAACGAGCCCGATTCGCGCAATGCGTACGATCGGCGCTGCGGAGCTGGCCGCCAAATGCTGTTCGATCCTGAACTTGGTGCGGCCGTAAATATTGAGCGCTTCCTGCCGGGACGAGGTGGAGGAAGAAAAGACGAAGCGCGGCACTCCGGCTGCCCGTGCGGCTTCCGCCAATTTCACGGTGCCTGATATATTGATGTTTTCTTCCTCGGCCGCTTCCGGCGCAGTCGCCCAGGAATGGGCGAGATGGACGATTCCAACCGCCCCTTCCAGATCGGACGCAGAAGGCTCGTCACCGATGCGCCACTTGGCTTCGGACCGCCGACCGAATTCAACCACCTCGAAGCCGCGCTCACGCGCCTTCGCTGCCAGTCTTGCGCCGATATAGCCGGTCGATCCGGTGATGATGAGACGCGGTGCCATTTACACCCTCTATTGTGCAAAGGCGATGCGCGCGCCGCTCCAGTCGAAACGAAACTCGATTTCCTTGAGCTGCGACAGCGCCTGCCGCACTTTTTCCTGGCGATCTTTAGGGCAATAGAGGACGAGGAAGCCCCCTCCGCCAGCACCTGCCAGCTTGCCGCCGATGGCGCCGGCCGCACGGGCCGCATCGTAACACTCGTCGATCGCGCTGTTGGTGATCTTCGATGTCAGAGATCTTTTCATCATCCATCCGCGATGCAGCGCTTCGCCGAAGGCACCGAGATCCCCGCTCATCAGGATGTCGCGCATTTCGTAAGCCAGCTGCACCATGCGCTCGACAGTCCGGAATTTTTCCTCGTCCGCCTCCATGGCCTGCACCTGCGTCGACAGCACCGAGCGCGTATCGCGCTGGCTTCCGGTGAAAAACAACAGGATGTTGCTCTCGAGCTCTGCCATTTTTTTCGAGCTGAGGACGACGGGCTGAACATTCACGCTGCCGTTGGAATTGAATTCGATGAAATTCAGGCCGCCATGCGCGGCCGCATATTGGTCCTGTTTTCCGATCGGCTCCTTCAGGATATCGATTTCGAGTTTGCAGGCCTCTTCCGCCAGCCGATCCTTGGAGGCAAAGCGCGACCTGTGGGCATAGAGTGCGTTGATCAGCGCCACGGAAAAGGAGCTGGATGATCCGAGGCCGGTTCCGGAGGGAATGTCGGCGACGGAAGCGACTTCGATGCCGGGCTCGACCCGATGCATCCGCAGGGCCTCACGCAACAGCGGATGGGCGATCTCTTCGAGCGTCTCGGCAAGTTCGGTCCGCGTATATTTCAGATGATATTTGTTCTCATTGAAATAGTTGTGCACGATGACGAAGCTGTATTTGGCTATCGCGCAGGACAACACCGCGCCCGCCTGACGGCGGTAATAGGAGGCTATATCGGAGCCGCCGCCGGCGAAGCTGACACGAAAAGGTGCGGATGAAACGATCAAAGGATTGTCTCCTCGAGATTGATGACGATATCGGCCGATGCCCGCTGCAGATCGATCTTCGGCCATTCCTCCTGAATGCGCGACGTCAAGAGGTCTTCGGCGGCAGCTGGGGTGAGGCCTTTCCAGGCGTAAAAATTATGAAAGCGATCGAACAGCATCTGGTGCGACGCTTCGACGAAGACAGCCATATCGACATCTTCGCGGATCGACTGATGCCCGGCAAAGATGCCATCCAGGAGAATGACCTCGGCGTTACCAGCGTCGTAGATGACGGTATCCGTACGCCGGCTACGGCTTGCCGCGTCGTAACCTGGCGCCTCCACCTGTCCGGATTGGCGCAGCATCCTGACGATCTCGGGATAAAGTTCGACCCGGTTGCGTTCTTCCGCGTTCATATCCGAGCGGCGATGTTCGAGCGGCAGTATCCAGCGATCGAATTCCAGCCTCAGCACCCGGTGCCCCGATTCCGTGAGCAGACGCTCGATCGCATGCGCAAGCGTGCTTTTGCCGGAGCGGGAACGACCGCATATGCTGACGAGCAGCGGGCCGGCATTACTGGAAAGACGCTGATGAATGGCTACGGAAAGCTCGCGGCCGATATCCTGATAACCGCACTGAAAGCGAGCGGCGTCATAGACCGTGTCGAAGACAAGATCGGCGCGGGGAATGTCAGCTTCCGCGGTGGGGTAGCTTTTTTCATCCCGCAGGCCATAACCCGTCCGAACGCCATAAGCCCAGATGCCTGCCTTGCGGCCCGCACCGATGTCGCGCAGGCTGTCGCCGATGATGACGGATTTCGATCTTTCGATCGGCAACTCCGCCATTGCCTGGCGGATCATCAGATCTCCCGGCTTGCGGCATTCACAATTGATCTTGAGCGCTGCGACCTCATTGGGAAATCCTTTGTCCGGATGATGCGGACAAAAATAAATCCGGTCGAGGACGCCGCCCTCTGCTGCAAGCTCAGCCTCGAGGCGCCCGAGAACATGATCCAGCCCGGCTTCATCCAGAAAGCCTTTGGCGACCTGCGGTCTGTTGGTAACCGCAATCGTCAGGAAACCGGCCTCGCGGGCGAGCCGCACGGCTTCGCCTGCCCGGTCGATCAGCTTCACCTGATCGGGATGGGTGACGCCATGGCCGCCGACATCTTCGTTGAGCACGCCATCGCAATCGAAAAACACTGCGGGCCTTCGCACGGACAGATGCGCCGCATGAACCCGTTCCTGTCGGAGGTCCTCCTCGGCGGCAGCATGCCGGTTCGGCGACCCGGTATCCTTCATATATTCCGGCGTGTCATAAATCGCGATCGGAATGGATCGTTCGAGGAGACCGGGAATGACATCGTGGATCATATCAGCCGTTTGACCTGGCAAGAGCGCCTGGAAAAATTGCTCAGAAGCCACGTACAGGCCGGCCGGCACCAGATTGCGCCAATCCGCATCGCGCGGCGCTTTGCGGGGCAAAAGGCGCTGGAGATAGCCATGCTTCTGGACGACGAGATCGGATGTGCGAGGATGGTCGTTGGGGTGAGCGATGATGGTCAGGGCGGCGGGAAATTGCTGACGATGACTCGCCAGTGCCGAAAGATCGATATCGAACAGCATGTCGCCGTAGACGATCAGGACGTCCCCGGTCACGGTGTCCAAAGTCACCAGGCAGCCTGCAGTGCCGAGTGGAGAGGTCTCAACCAAAACTTCGACCTCGATGCCGAGTTTTTCAGCTTCGGGGCTCAGTGCAGGCTCGAGCTGGCCGCCGAGGTGGCCGCCAAGCACCCGCACATGCCGAACGCCCTCACGGGCGAGGACGCGAATCTGCCTGAGAATGATCGGCACGCCGGCAAGCGGCAGAAGCGCCTTCGGAATGGCGTCGCCGGTCATGCTGCGCGCGCGCGTTCCAAGGCCTCCGGCAATAATGATCGCCTGGTGGATAGCGGCGTCAGAAGCCATTCGCCAGGATCCGCTCGACGGCAAGTTCAACGGCTTCCGTCGATTTCCGCTTCGGAGACCAGCCCAGCGTTACGAGCCGGCTTATGTCGTAGCTGAAGCGCGGCACATCGCCAAGCCAGCCGCGGTCTTCGCTTCCGTATTCGATGGCAGCTCCGGCCGCAACTTTGGAGACCACGATCTCAGCGATGTCCCGGACGGACGTTTCGCCGATGCCGCTCGCATGAAACACCTCATAGGTGCCTGGGGCCTTGTCCCAAGCGAGCAGAATGGCATCCACCAGGTCGCCGACATAGAGATAAGGCTTTGTCTGCATTCCGTTGCCAAGCACCTGGAGTCTTGTCGGATCAGCCTTCAGCCTGTTGATGAAATCGTAGATTGCTCCATGCGTGGAGCGCTCTCCGACGACATTGGGAAACCGCAGTACAAGCGTCTTGATGCCGAATGACAGCGCATAGACGGACAAATAGGCTTCGGCGGCAAGCTTGCTGGCGCCATACAAGGAGATCGGCCGCAGGGGGCCGTGGTTCTCGTGGATGTTTCCTTCCGCTTCGCCGAACACTGCGGAGGTGCTGGCGAAAAAAAGTCTGCCGATCTGATACTTGCGCATGATGGCAAGCAGCGTCGTCGTCGTCAGCTGGTTCAGCTGCAGGTCCAGTTCCGTATTGGCATTGCCTGCGGCAATATCGGAATTGGCGGCAAGATGAAAAACGGCGTCGGGACGGTCCGCGGCAACGAGCTGGTCCATGCCTTCCCGATCGAGCATATCCAGCTGATGGAAGCGAAAATCCGGTCGACCCTTGAGATGGTCGATGTTCCGCATCCGGCCAAGATGAAGATTGTCGATCGCGGTGACCCGATAGCCCAAATCCAAAAGGCGATCGCAGAGATGGCTGCCGATAAATCCGGCCCCTCCCGTTACCAAGGCATGCATGTTGGCAGCTCCATATGATCTGTTCAGGCTCATCAGAGCGCTTTGATCTTTCCCGAATGAGGACGCGAAAGGACGAATACACCACCGGCCAACCCGACCACAAGCTGCAACAGACCGAAAACCACCGAGAGCGTCGCGGCATCAGTCGTGCCTATGCCGAACACGGCAAGGGAAACGATCATGCCGCCTTCCCGCAGGCCCCATCCTCCGACGGAAATCGGAACCATGGCGATCAAGAGTACCGGCGGGAAAGCGGCCGCAGCCTGACCCCAACCGAGCGGGAGACCAAGACCGAGAACGAGGATCTCAAGCGAGACGACACTCAATCCGTGAATGACGAGGGTCAACAGGAATATCCCAAGCATTCGTCGGTGTCTGAGAAAAGTCCCCAGCGCCTCGTTCAGCGCGTGCAGCTTCGCAGGAAGAAACCGGACGAAGAAGTGCCGGCGCCAGCTGAAGACCAAGGCCGATGCGATTGTTCCCGCGACGCCAAGGGCTGTGAGTTCGACCAAGTAGGGGATTGGAAAGTCGTGCCCGTAAAAGCCGCGCATGATGAGCAGTCCGATCAGCGCAACCACCGCCAGCCCGAACAGAGTAAGGATACGGTCCATGACGACGCCCAGCGTCGCTTCCGTTATCGTCAGGCCATATTTGATGGCGCCGAATATGCGCGCGGCATCGCCCGGAATGGGACTTGGAAGAGCTTGATTATAGAACAGGCTTTGCATGAAGAGTTTCATGGCGCCTGTCATTTTCAGCCTTTGCCCTATCATTTCCGACAGAAGGCACCACCGCCACGCCGACAGCAGGGCCTGCAGGAGCAGAAGGAGGATACTGACCGAGATGGTTGTCGCCGACAGCGCCTGGACCGCAGCCCAGCCTTCCGAAAAATCTACCTTGCGCGCGATCCATATGACGAGGCCGAGCGCGACGGCCACTTTCAGGACCGGAATGACGGTGCGAAGCAATGCGCGGGAGGACGGAGCGGTCACGATGCCCGATCCGCGTCAAAGCGGTAGAGCTTCCAGCCGAACCGATCCGTCAATATCAGCGAGGAGCGGGGCATCATGTGGGCTATGACGCTGTTGGCGATCACTATTTTGTCTTCTCCAATGCGTTCGGCGAGGAACGCGCTACCGGCATCGGGGGGAACGATGAAGTACGCTATGCGATTGTTCTTGATGAAAGCACCGATATCCGAACCCGGCGCAGGCAGCACGTAGCGTGGCAATTGCCAGCCGCCATCCCGGCCGTCGTTATAAGCGGTGGACAACAATGTATTGGCCGTATCGAAAGGCTGAAAAACGGCGCGCAGGTCGTGATCTGCGATGTAGCGGTACATGAAATAGGCTTCGCGATGGCTCTCCATGTATTTGTCGACGCTTATCATCCCGAGCGCGACGTCGAATTCTTTCGCCTTGACCGGATCGATGTCGCTGCCGCCCAGGCGATACCAGTGGGCAATCCAGAGCCCCGCTGCCAGCAAGCTGATGATCACCGGGCTGGCGACCATGCATGCCGGCGAAGAGGCAATTTTCTTCAATGGGGCTATCCGCGGCAGGACCTGCCTGTCGAGCCATTGATCCAGCCGTTCGCGAACCAGTGAGGCGCCGATAAATCCGGTCGAAAAGAACAGCAGATAGGCTGGTGTCGCCCAGCGTATGTGATTGAACATAACGGTGTACCATATCACAAACATGGCAGCGGTCATCGCTGCGAGAAATGCGATGCGCCGAAAAGCCACGGCAAGACCGGCCAGTATCAAAGCGAGAGCGACGAAAGCATTCAGCTTGCCGGCGAAGAACCAGTTGTAAAGGATATGGAGGAAGTCATGCCAACCTTGCAGAGTTGCGAGGTTCGTCACGAAATGTCGGTTGGCGGGATCGAAGGCTCGGCCCAATTCGAGCATGTAGTCCGCCATCCAGGCGTCGGTGAGGCCCGGATGACCGAACATGAAAGGATAGATCGGATTGCCGAGAACGATCAGGTTTTTCGCATACCAGTAGCCCGCGACTGCAAGGAATGCGCAGAGGCATGACAGAAAGAGCGGCAGCGATACCCTTCTCTTGAGAAGCGTCGGCATCAATGCCAGCCCTATCAGGCCAATCATTTGCAGTTCCGTGTATTTTCCTCCGACCGCTCCTCCCAAGACGAGCGCACAGTGAAAAAGCTCCGCCGGACGTCGGGTTTCCAGATAACGCCATAGGAAAAGCACGGCTGCGACTGAGAAACACGACCGGGCCAGATCCGTCATCGGTTCGCCGACACTTCCCTTGAAGAAAGAGGTGCTGAGGATCAGAGCGGCCACCACGAAAAAACCGCATGCCCGCCAACGACTGGCGCAGCTTGAAAGCAGGAACAGAAATCCGAAGAAAATTGCGATATTTATTGCCGCTGCGCTGGTCCAGTGGCCGCTGACCATCATCACCAGCGCAAACAGCAAATTGAAGAAGAGCGGAATATTGCCGTAGAAGGGATGGTCGATCTGCGGCGACACAAAGCCGGCGTGATCGATGATGCTGTTTGCGAGCGGGATGTGGAAAACCCAAACGTCGGCAACACTCGGCGGGAACAGGGCCTCGATGCTCCACGCATAGCAATAGCCAATGCATACGAGGGCCGCCAGGATCGGCAAGGGGTTGCCGATCCTGGCTTCGGCCACGATTTTACGAAAAAATGAACTGACGTCGTAGAGAACGGCGACGAGATCGCGCCGCCGCCAGATCATCGACACGACCACCAGAGGGAGAACGATCTCCCATCGCAATCCGTGAAATGCACCAAGGATGGTCGCTGCGCCGCCGGCTATCGCCAGAGCCGGCAGAATACCGCTGAATAGAAAGTCGGTACCGTCCCGGAAGGGCTGATCGCAACGTCGGTTGAGCCAGGCAACGATGCCCCTGTCGATTACGAGGCCCCATAATATTATGGAGAGAACCGTGCACCAGCCTAGGATCATGATCGGCCCTTTCGTGGCTCCTATCCCGCGACAGGAGGTGCAGGCTTTTTGATCGGCAGCATGACCCCGAGTGCTCTTATCATCAGCCCCGATATAAAGATCTGAAATGCCGTGATGATCAGCCAGAGCCCGAAGACGGCCCAGTTCGTTTCGACGCCGATCTCAGGCAGCACATATCCATTCCCGACATAGGAGTCGAACAGCGGAACCGCCAACAGGACGCCAGCCAGAACGGCGACGACGGACCCCCAGATCGTTGCATTGTAAGGCAGGAGGCGCTCGAAACGATGTTGCACACGTCCCGAATAGTCGAAAATCACGCGACCGATGGCCGCCGAAACCAGCATTGATTGGCCGAGAACGGCCAGGGCCATGGCAAACAGCATGGCATTGGTCGAGAACCGTATACCGGCGATGGACATAGGCCCGGCAAGCAACGGCAGCATGGTGATCAAACCGAGGGCCAGGAGCAGAAAGCCCGGCCAGATGAGAAAGAAATCGAACCCGTAGACGAACATCGCCTGAAGATTGCGCCAGCCTGCGCGCCACGGCTCCATCCAGCCCCGCCGCTTCATATGGCTCAGCCGCCCTTCGGGATCCTTCAGGAAGTGGATCGGCACCTCCGCGGTCGGAAGCTCCATATGCACTGATTTCAGCACCATTTCCGACGCATATTCCCAGCCTTGCGACCGAAGATCCATGCGAAGCAGGGCATCGACGCTGATGCCCCGCATGCCGCAATGGATGTCGGAAAAGCGGCTGCTGAACATCCGATTGAGGATCCACGTCGTCAGCGGCGTTCCGAAATAGCGATGTAGCGGCGGCATCGCATTGTCTTCGATCGAGCCCTTAAAACGCGAGCCCATCACGAAGTCGGCGCCCTTCCGAAATGCCTCGATGAACGGTGCAATCTGCCGAAAGTCATAGGTGCAGTCCGCATCACCCATGATGATAAATTTGCCGCGCACGAAGGGAATGGCATCGATGTAAGCTCTGCCCAAACCGCGCTTCGGTGTCCGCAACACACGGGCCCCCCTGTCGCGCGCGATTTCGGGCGTACGATCGGTCGAACTGTCGACAATCAGGATCTCTACCGCCGCACCGCTTGCCGCAATGCCCTCACGGCACCAGTCGACGAAGGTTCCAATCGTCAATTCCTCGTTGAGAGAGGGGACGAGGATCGTCACTTCAGGGTTGGCGACGTCATCGTCGGGCGTAAGGAGAATCAATTCCGGATCGTGAATACGGGGAGAATTCATGCGCGTGAAATGGCTCGTTAGGAGAGGGCCGGCGGGACAAGTCCGCAGGAGAAATCCAATATGGCGTGGCAGATCGCGAGATGGGCAATCTCCACATAGCCATATTGATCGGAAGCGACGTAGAAGTTCAGATCACCGAGCGCGCGCAACGGGTTGCCCGGAGCGAAGCCGCTCAAGGTGATAACGGCGCCGCCTTTTTCGCGGGCGGTGCGGACGGCCTTGGTAATGCTTTCCGATCGGCCCGAGCTGCTGATCGCAACCAAGAGATCGCCTTCATTCGCATGCATTTCGATCTGCTTTGCGAACACGTTCTCATAGCCGAGGTCGTTCGAGAGGCACGTCAGCGTCGCGCCATCGTTCATCGCCATGGCGCGAAGTCCGCCGTTTTTGGCGTAGTCCGTCGCCATATGGCTGGCAATGGCTGCGCTGCCGCCGTTGCCGATGAAGATGATCTTCCGGCCGGCGTCATGGGTTGCACGGGCGAGTTGCATTGCTTCACTCACCGCAGTTGCATAATCCAGGCTTTCGGCACCCGGCCGCGATGCGGCGGCATTCACGAGAACATGGCGGAGAAATGTAAAATAGCGATCGAGATCGCTGGTCGTCACGCCAAGCTCCGAGGATGTGGTCTCGTTATGCGACATGTTGGTTCAGCCCCTACGCCTTGCAAATTGGGGCGTCCTTAAAGACTAAATGATGCAAAGGCAAGTTGCCCGCAGCCGCTTTCAAGGGTTGTTAGCGAGTGTCACAGCTTTGCAACTAACGGTCATTTATCAAGCATCCGGGCGAGAACTATCATGAGGCGGTTGAAGGTTTCTGCTTCCTTTCACGCTCGTACTCTAGGCGCTCGATTTGAACCTGCGCGGCAGGCACCTCGGTCAAAGCCCCGCCGGTTCAGTTGCCGACCGCTGCGATAATGCCGATCTCTACGGAAAATTGCGGCCCGGCGAGCCTTGCTTCGACCGTGGCTCGCGCCGATGCGTGGCCCAATGGCACCCAGGCGTCCCAGACCGCATTCATCTCTTCGAAGCTGGATATGTCAGCAAGCCAGATCGTCGCGCTGAGGATGCGTGTCGGATTGCTGCCCGCGCCTTCCAGGAGCTTCGTGATCCGTGCCAGGATGTTGGCCGTCTGCTCGCGGACGGACGCGCCCGGCGCGTCGATGGCGACCTGGCCTGCGAGGAAGACGAAGCCGCCATAGGTCACGGCTTGGCTTATCCGCTTCCCGGTTTCGTAGCGCTCGATCTGCATGCTCGAACTCCTGAACTAATCTCTATGTGCAATCTTCTGGCGTTCGGCGCGTCGCTGCAGCCATTGGATCGTGGCGAGGAACAGCGTCGAAAACAGGATGAGGAGGGTGGCAACGGCGGCGATTGTCGGGCTCAGCGTTTCCCGCACGCCGCTCCACATCTGGCGCGGCAGCGTGCGCTCCTCGGAGCCGGCGATGAAGAGCGCAATCACCACTTCGTCGAATGATGTGACGAAGGCGAAGAGCGCGCCGGAGGCTACCCCGGGGGCGATGACCGGCAGCATGATGCGCAATGCCGCTTCAACGGGGGCTGCGCCGAGGCTCGACGCCGCCCGCATCAGATTGTGATCGAAGCTTGCGAGCGTGGCCGTCACGGTGATCACCACGAAGGGGGCTCCGATCGCCGTATGCGCCAGCACCAGCCCGGTCAGGCTGTTGAGCAGTCCGACGGCGGCGAAGGCATAGTAGATGCCGACCGCCGAAACGATGACCGGCACGATCATCGGCGAAATCAGGATGGCGGTCAGCGTCGCCCGCGCCGGGCAGGATGGCCGGCTGAGGCCGATGGCGGCAAGCATGCCGAGAAATGTCGACAGGACAGTGGCGCAGACGGCGACGATGATGCTGTTCTTCAGCGCCAGTTGCCAGACGTCGGAATCGAAGAATTCGCGATACCAGCGCAGCGACAGGCCAGGCATCGGATAGGTGAAGAACGGCTCGGCATTGAAGGAGAGCGGCACGATCGCCACAATTGGTGCGATCAGGAACAGGATCACCAGGCCGCCCATCAGCCACAGAAGGATCGAAAACAGCCGCGGTAAAGTAAGGAAGTTGGTCATCAGCCGATCCTCAGCCTGTCGATGCCGACGATGCGATTGTAGACGGTATAGAGGATCAGCACCGCCACCAGCAGGATCGTGCTCAAGGCCGCCGCCATGCCCCAGTTCGTGACCTGATTGGAATAATAGGCGATGAAATAGCTCACCATCTGATCTCCTGGCCCGCCGACCAGTGCCGGGGTGATGTAGTAGCCAAGCGCCAGGATGAAGACGAGCAGCCCGCCGGCGCTTACACCAGGCATGCTCATCGGCAGGTATATGCGAAAGAAGGCCGAGACCGGCGGTGCACCGAGCGACGAGGCGGCCCTGAGATAGACCGGCGGTATGCTCTTCATGACGCTGTAGATCGGTAATATCATGAAGGGTAGCAGAATATGGGTCATGGCGATCAGCACGCCGATGCGATTGTAGATCAGGTCGAGCGGATGGGCGGGATCGACCAGGCCCAGCCAGATGAGCCCTGAGTTGATCACGCCGCGCCCCTGCAGCAGCACGACCCAGGCGCTGGTGCGGACCAGAAGCGAGGTCCAGAACGGCAGAAGCACCAGGATCAGCAGCGTGTTGGCAACTGCGCCTTTCGACCGGGCGATCAGGGCGGCGAGGGGATAGCCGAGAAACAGGCAGATCACCGTGACCGAAGCGCTGACGACGAATGTGCGGATCAGGACATCGACATGAACGGCATTCTCCGCCGAAACCCTGCCGATGGCGCCCGAGGCGTCGCGCTCCAGGTCGAGAGAGGCGAGCAGGTAATAATCGGTGAAGGGCGGCGACGCATTCTTGATGATTGTCCAGTAATGCGGGGTCTCCCATTTGGGGTCGATGGCAATGAAAGCGGGTTTGTAGGGCGGTTGCGCATCCCGGATCGTGCGTGCGGTTTTCAGGAGCATCGAGCGCATGCCCGTCTCGTAATAGTTGAGACGTTTGGCCACCTCGGCGATCTGATCGCGCGGCGATTGTTTCAGATCGGCGGCAAAGGCGGCAAACAGAGCTTCGTCGGGTGGGGATTGATCGTCCCAGGCCGAAAGTGCCGACATCGTATAGGGCAGGGCGGCGGAAGCTGCCCTGTTGTCGACCGCACGGGTCAACAACAGGGCAATGGGGAGGACGAAAACGAGCAGCAGGAAGACCAACAGAGGCGCGACCAGCATCAGCGCTTTCAGTTGCGCCTTGCTTTTCGCGCTGCCGAGGCTTTTCGCCCGCGTGCCGGCAGCAATCATCGAGCCGTCGCCTTCGTTCACTGTCGCAGTCGCCATCGCTCATGCCTTTTTGCGGTAGAGAAAGGGGCGGGCGAAGCCGGGGGACACTCGCCCGCCCGACGAGGTTACTGTGCGAGCCACTTGTTGAAGCGCTCGGTCAACTCCTCATCATGGTCGGCCCAGAATTCGGAGGAGACGACGAATGCGTTCTTCGTGTTCTCAGGTGCGGTCGGCAGATCGACGAGAATTTCCGGCGGAACCTTGGCGATGGCCGCCTTCAGGGTCGGGCCATAGGAGATATATTTCGACTGCTGTGCCATCACGTCGGGATTGACGGTGAAGGCGACGAATTTGTCCGCCAGTTCCTTGTTCTTCGAGCCCTTCGGCTCGGCCCAGAGATTGAAATCCATTCCCTGGCCGTCCCAGACGATCTTGAAGTTCTTACCGCTGTTCTTGACCGCATCGAAGATGCGGCCGTTCCATGCCGTGGTCATGACGACTTCGCGGTCGGCGAGAAGCTGCGGCGGCTGGGCGCCTGCCGTCCACCAGACCTTCACATCCTTCTTGATCGTGTCGAGCTTCTTGAAGGCGCGATCGACGCCCTCCGGCGTCCCGAGCACGTTGTAGACCTCGGCGGGTTTGACGCCATCGGCAATCAGCGCGAATTCCAGCGTGGTCTTCGGCGACTTGCGCAAGGCGCGCGGTCCCGGGAATTTGGCCGTATCGAACAGATCGGCCATCGTCGTCGGCCCGCCATTCGGGAACTTGGCGGCGTCATAGGCATAGATGGTGCCGAAGACGATCGTCGCAACGGCACAATCCATCGCGGCGCCGTCGATGAAGGCATCCTTGCCGCCGAGCTTGGAATAGTCGATGGTTTCGAGCCAGCCCTCATCACAGCCCTGCAGCGCATGGCTGGGTTCAACATCGACGACATCCCAGGTCACCTGGCCGGTCTCGACCATGCCCTTCAGCTTGGCGGTCGAGCCGTCCCATTCGTCCTGGAGGATCTTGGTGCCGGTTTCTTTGGCGAAGGGTTTGAAAAAGGCCTCCTCTTGGCTCTTCGTATAGGCGCCGCCCCAGGATGTGACGGTCAGCGTGTCTCCGGCAAATGCTGCACCTGCGATCGCAAGAGCCATGACGGAGCTGAGAAGCATGCAGTTTAAACGCATCATGGTGGTTCCCCTTTTTGTAGCTGCGTTTGCGAAAGAACGAGTGGTCCGGTCAGGACAGCGCGAGCGCGCGGCAATCCTCCGGCGCCCAACCGATGACGGCATTCGCGCCGAGTGACTGGACCGGAATATCCTGTGCGGCGGCGACTTTGATGAAGACGTCGTCGCAACCGCAGGCTGAGACGCGCAGTCTGACGTGGTCGCCGTGGTAGATGATTTCCTTGAGCGTTGCCGTGAACCGGTTCGGAACCTCGGCGGCAGGCGCCAGCTGGATCCGCTCGGGCCTCAGGACTAGGGTCGCCCGCGCCCCTTCCTTCAATCCTTCTCCGGCCTGGCCTGTGATGACCGAACCGTCGGGCGCGCGAATCCGGCAGAGGGCATTGTCGATCGCGACGACGTCGCCCAATATCGCATTGTTCTCGCCGATAAAAGTTGCGACGAAGGGGTTTGCCGGCGTCTCGTAGAGCGCATGCGGTGGGGCGATCTGCTGCAGGATGCCGTCATTGAACACGCCGACCCGATCCGACATGGTCAGCGCCTCGCTTTGATCGTGGGTGACATAGACGACGTTGATGCCGAGGCGGGCATGCAGGTGTTTGATCTCGAGCTGCATATGTTCGCGAAGCTGCTTGTCGAGCGCGCCGAGCGGTTCGTCCATCAGCACGAGCTGCGGTTCGAAGACCAGCGCGCGGGCAAGCGCGATGCGTTGCTGCTGTCCGCCCGAGAGCTGATTGGGCCGCCGGGTCTCGAAACTCGCCATGCGCACCATGTCGAGAGCGCGGCGAACCCGCTCGGTGATCTCAGCCTTGCCGAGCCGGCGCATCTTCAGCGGGAAGGCAACATTCTCGCCGACGGTCATATGCGGGAAGAGGGCATAATTCTGGAACACGACGCCGATATTGCGGCGATGCGGCGGAACGCTGTCGATCCTGTTGTCGGCAAGGATGATGGTCCCGCTGCTCGGGGCCTCGAAACCGGCCAGCATCATCAGCGTCGTGGTCTTGCCGGATCCGGAAGGGCCGAGAAGGGTCAGAAACTCGCCCTTGGCGACGTCGAGGTCCAGGCCACGCACGACATAGCTGACGCCGTCATAGGATTTTCGCACGCCTTCGAAAGCAATGAAGCGCTCGCTCATGAATTCCTCCTGTTCGCATCGGCCGGGTCGCTGCCTCTTTGTCTCGATGCAAGGCCATATTGTCTCGGTCGGTTTCTGTTTGTCAAGCCACACAAATAATTTTGTATGGCGGCGATCGCAGGTCTCGAAAACCTAAGGAAAGCGTGTTATGTCGCAGGAAATCGAGCTGAATCGTAGTGCGGCCGCCAAATACCTTGCGTCCGGCCGGTGGAATTGTATACGGATTGCAGGAATTGTATGTCTGAAAGATCGGAACTGAGCCAGACAAACCAGGAGCGGGAAACGCGCATGCCGGCCTATCTCGAACTCGCCAGCGAGCTTGAGGCGAGGATCCGTTCGGGCGCTTTGCCTCCCGGCAGCCAGCTCCCGCCGCAGCGCGAGCTCGCACGCGAGCGCTCGCTCAACGTCTCCACGGTCACGCGCGCCTACCGGGAATTGCAGAACCTCAATCTTGTCATGGGCAGCACCCGGCGCGGCACGATCGTCACCGGCGACGGCGCCATGCCGCGGGTCGACCGGGCGGCGAGCCCGGCAGGCATCATCGACTTGACCGTCAACCGGCCGGCTGTCGACGATTTCCAGCAGCGCCTTGCCCAATCCCTGCCGGACCTGTCGTCTGACCCGCGCTTTCGCCAGATGCAGGAGTATCAGCCGCCGGAAGGGCCGGCCTGGGCGCGCCGTGCGGCGAGAAAATGGATATCGCTCAACGGCTTCGATCCGTCCGAGGATGATATCGTGGTGACCAGCGGCGCCCAGCACGCTTTGCTGGCTGTCATCAGCAGCCTCGTAGAGCCCGGCGACACCATCGTCTGCGATCGGCTGACCTATTACGGCCTGATTGCGCTTGCCCAGATGTTCCGCTTTCGCATCATCGGCATCGGCAGTGACGATCAGGGCATGTCGGCGGTGGAGCTTGACGATCTTTGCAGCCGCGAGAGAGTGCGTGCCGTGTTTACGGTCCCCTCGATGCACAATCCGACCGTCGTCACGATGAGCGAGGCGCGCCGCCGGGAGCTGGTCGAAGTCGCGGAAAAGCACGATCTCGTCATCATCGAGGACGATGTCTACGGACCGATGCTCGGGACGCGCACGAGCGCGCTGATCACGCTCGCTCCGACCAGGACCTACCATATATCGGCGCTCTCCAAGGCCTTGGCGCCGGGTCTGCGCGTCGGTTATCTCACGTGCCCGCCCGGCCGCGCGCTGCTCTCCGCCGAGGCGGTCCGCACCACCGCCTGGATGCCGTCGCCACTGCCGCTGCTGCTGGCGACCCGCTGGCTAGAGGACGGCACGGCCGATGCGATCCTGAAGGCCCAGCTTGCCGAGCTGCGCGCCCGCCATGCGATCGTCGCGACGATCCTTGCCGGCCACGCCTTCTCCGCTGATCCGCGCTGCATGTTCCTGTGGCTGAGGCTGCCGGCGCCGTGGCGATGCGAGGATTTTGCCGCCAATCTGCGCGCCCACGGGGTTGCCGTCATGGCTGCCACCGCCTTTGCCTGCGATCGTCAGCCGGTCGAGCACGCCGTCCGCGTCAATGTCGGCTGCGCGTCGTCACGGGACGAACTTGCGACGGCGCTGCGCATCATCGCCGCGACGCTGAACGATCGTCCCCGTGCTCTGGCGGGCCTGGTCTAGGCCATGAACAAGCCGCTGCCCGAGCTTCAGCCCTTGCCCGACGCAGAGCGCCGGCATGTGGCCGTTGTCGGCGCGGGACTGGTCGGCCTCTGCTCGGCTCTCTGGCTGCAGAGGATGGGGTATCGGGTCACGATCATCGATCCGGCGCCGCCATTGGGTGATGCATCTTATCGGCAGGCTTGTTCCTACGGGAATGCCTGCACCTTTGCGCCGCACGGCGTCGTTCCCGTCGCGATGCCTGGCGTCATCTGGCGCGTGCCGGGAATGCTGCTCAATCCGCTCGGTCCGCTGGCGATTGTCTGGAGATACCTGCCGCAACTGGCGCCGTGGCTGCGCGCTTTCCTCGCCTCGAGCACGAAGGCCGAGGTCGAGCGGATCGCTGGAACACTGGCAGTGCTGCTGTCTCACGCCGATGCCGCCTGGCAACCGTTGGTGACGCAGGCAGGCGCCGAACGGCTAAAGCGGCATGACGGCTGCCTCTATCTCTACAAGACGGAAGCGCAATTCCGGGCGGGCGATGCTGAGTACGGGCTGCGTGAACGCCATGGCGTCGCCATGGACCTCTTGGACCAGGCCGATATCCGCGGCATCGAGCCCAATCTGGCGCCGCTCTACCACAAGGGCGTGCTGTTCCGTGACGCCTATATGTTTTCCAGCCCCAGGCAACTCGCCTTCGCGCTGGCGCAAGCGCTGGTAACCGGCGGCGGAGACATCGTCCGCGGCGAAGTTTCGGCCATCGAGCCGGGTAACGACGGTATCGGCCTCAGGATCGCGGACAAACAAATCCTTGCGGATCACGCCGTCGTCGCCGCCGGCGCCCGTTCCCGCAAGCTGACGGCATCGGTCGGCGACCGCGTTCTGCTCGATACCGAGCGCGGTTATCACGTCCTGTTCCCGCAGGCGGGCAATCTCTTGTCGCGTCCCGTCTGCTATCCCGAGCACGGCTTCTACATGGTGCCGATGGCAGATGGATTGCGCGCGGCCGGAACAGTCGAACTCGGCGGGCTTGCCGCTCCGTTGAACCCGAAGCGGACCGCGATGATCCGGGAGGGCGTGAAAAAGCTTCTGCCGGGAGCAGGAGAAGGCAGCGACGAGTGGCTGGGTTTTCGTCCGTCCATGCCGGATTCGCTTCCTGTGATCGGCGCGTCCCGTCGCTTGCCTCGCATCACCTATGCATTCGGCCACGGCCATCTCGGCCTGACATTGTCCGCTTTGACCGGCTATCTCGTTTCTCAGCTTGTCGCGGGACGGAGCCCGGCCATCGATCTCACGCCCCTGCGCCCCGATCGGTTCTGAACCGCGATGGCCCTCGGTCAGCGAAGGTCCCGGTGATGAATATTGATGCTACGCTGCCCCTGATAAGAAGAGGCGAAAAGGAGATGCCGATGGCATCGGGTAGCATTCATGTGAAGGTCAGCGGGCAGTTGCAGGATCATATCAAGCAGCAGGTCGGCGATGACGGCCTCTATGAAAACGCCAGCGAATATATTCGCGCCCTCATTCGCCGCGACCTGCAGACCCGTGATGAGGCATGGGAGATGCTGCAGAAGGAGCTTGCGCCGGCGATGCGGGCGGAAGACAGCGAATTTGTCGCCGTTCGGCCGAAGACGTCATCCGCCGCAACAGGCGCCGACAAGCCTGATGGTGGCCCATCGATTTTATTCGCGCGCCGATGCCGCGCAAGACAAGCTCTGGCGCGATATGGCCTAGAAGCAGGCCGAGGCATATAATCTCGGGCTGCACGCCTATTTGCAGCATTTATGCGAGGATCGGCTGATCTGGCGGCCCTCTCAAATAAACAACCGTAGGGATCCTTGGTCGGCAGGACGGCTCGTCGGGAGCTTTGATCGCCTCAGAACCGGTGTTCTGCTCCTTCGACCGGATTTGCCCAGACCGTCATATCGGGCGCAAACGGCGTCTCGCCATCGGCGCGCACGACCATTTCGCCGAGTTCGGGGACATCGAGATAGAGGATCGCGTCGGCGCCGAGTCGTTCCACATGTCGGATCCTGCCCTGCCACTTGCCGGCGCCTTCCGAGAGCCTGATATGTTCCGGGCGGATGCCGTAGGTCGTGCAGTTCAATCGCCGTGCGATCTCGCCGCCATAGAGGTTCATCTTCGGGCTGCCGATGAAGCCGGCGACGAAGGGGGTGGCGGGATTGCGGTAGAGTTCCATCGGGCTGCCGATCTGCTCGACCGCTCCGCCGTTGAGGACAACAATCTTGTCGGCCATCGTCATCGCCTCGACCTGGTCATGGGTGACATAGATCATCGTCGATTTCAGTCGCGCGTGAAGATCGGCGATCTCAAGACGCATCTGGGCTCTGAGCGAAGCGTCGAGGTTGGAAAGCGGCTCGTCGAACAGGAAGACCTTGGGATTGCGAATAATCGCTCGGCCGATGGCGACGCGCTGGCGCTGGCCACCGGAGAGCGCTTTCGGCTTTCTCTGCAGGAGGTGGGTGAGCTGCAGCGTTTCGGCGGTCGCCGCCACCTTGGCGGCGATCTCAGCCTTCGGGCGGCCGGCAAGCGAAAGTCCGAAACCGATATTCTCGGCAACGGTCATATGCGGGTAGAGCGCATAGCTCTGGAAGACCATGGCAATGCCGCGGCCCGAGGGTTCGGCATAGGTCACATCCTTACCGCCGATAGTCAGCGTGCCCGACGTCGTCTCCTCCAGTCCGGCGATGATGCGCAGCAGCGTCGACTTTCCGCAGCCGGACGGACCGACGAAAACGACGAACTCGCCGGAGGCAACCTCCAGATCGACGCCCTTGATGACCTCGAGAGCGCCAAAGCTCTTGCGAACCTGTTTGAGAGTGAGCTCAGCCATTCTGCTAACCTTTGACCCCGCCTGCCGTCATGCCCGCAACGATCTGGCGGTTGAAGAAGATGAAGACGATCAGCGGCGGGATCGTCACGAGAAGGATGTTCATGAAGAGCAGATTGTACTGGCTCGAATACATGCTCTGGAAATTATAGAGCGTCAGCTGCACCGTCACGTTCTCCTTGCCGGGAAGGTAATAGAGCGGATTGGTGAAGTCGTTGAAGATCGCGATCGATTGCACGACGATATTGGTGACGGTCACCGGTTTCAAAAGTGGCAGCACCACCCTGAAGAAGATCTGCCGGGGCTTGGCGCCGTCGATCAGCGCCGCCTCATCGAGATCGCGCGGTATGGTCGAAATGAACGACCGGTAGAGCAATATCGAAAAGGAGAGATTATAGGCGACCTGGATCAGGATCATGCCTGTCATGGTCTTGAAGAGGCCGATATCCTGCAGCAGGCCGATGGTGGGCACGACTGCCGGCGGCATCATCAGGCCCATGAAAAGGGCAATGAAGGCCACCTTGTTCCAGGCGGTCTTGCGGCGCTGCATCACATATCCGACCATTGCCGACAGCAGGATCAGGATCGTGACGGAGATGACGGTAATCAGGGTCGAATTGAAATAGGCGAGCGCCAGCTGATAGTCGCGCGCTTTGAAGACGGCGACGAGATTGTCCCAGAACAGCCATTGCTCGGGTAATTCGAAATCGAGGCGGGACGCTTCCGATTTCGATTTGACCGCCTGGAGAGCGACGAAAACAAAAGGCATGACGAAGATGACGGCCGCCACCGCAAGGGCGATCGCGCCGGTCACATAAGGCCGGGCCCCTCTCATTCTTCGACCCCGCGCCGATTGAACCACAGTGTGAATGGCAAGATGATCACGGCAATCAGCGCGAACAGGATGACGTTGCCGGCGGTCGAAAGACCATAAAAACCCGCTTGGTATTGCTTATAGATGACCGAGGCAATCACGTCGGAGGAGAAGCCGGGTCCGCCGCGGGTCATGGCCCATATCAGGTCGAACGAACGAAGCCCGCCGATCAGCGACAAAGTCACCACAATGACCGTGGCGGGACGCACGAGCGGCAGGGTGATCCGGGAAAATTGCTGGAGGCGCGTCGCGCCGTCAATTCTCGCCGCCTCGTAATAATCGGGGCTGATCGAAGCGAGACCGGCGATGAAGATCAGGGTGGCGAGACCGACACCCTTCCAGACATCGACCAGGGCTACGGAAAAAAGCGCGAGCGCCGGATTTGTCAGCCATCCCGGCCCCGGAATGCCGAGCGTCTCGAGCGTGACATTGATGATGCCTTTGGTCGGATGCATCATCACCGTGAAGGTGATGCCGATGCCGATCGTCGAGACCAGGACGGGAAAGAAGACCAGGGTGCGCAGGAAGCCGCGGGCAAAGATATTGCTGGTCAAGAGCACCGCCAGCAGCAGCCCGCAGACCGTCTTCAGGCCGGAGGTCGTGACGGCATAGATCAGCGTGTTGACCAGCCCTTTGACCAGGAACGGTTCGGAAAAGAACTGCTGAAAGTTTTCAAGCCCGATGAATTCAGCCGTCGAAAGATCCCAGCGGGTGAGGCTGTACCAGAGAGACGATACCGTCGGAAACAGAAATAGCACGCCGTAGATGACGGCGGCGGGAATGAAAAACCACAGGGGATAGGGCGATTTGCGCGAGCGGGGGCGTGTCTCGGTCATGACTACCTCTTCGATCGGGTGGAACCTCGCTCCTTCAGGAGCGAGGTGATTGGCCCGAAAGACCGCTACCAGTTCGGCAGGCCGAGCTGCTTGGCCTGTTTGCGCACATCGTCGTCATAGAGTTTCGCAGCCTCGGCCGGCTGGCGAATACCGGAGCCGACCTCGACGGTGATCTGCTCAAGCGCCGGCCCCTTGACCGGCGAGACGAATTCCAGCGCCGGGGTCGTCTTCCCTTCGGCCTCGAAATAGGGGAGCATGTCCTTTACCGCAGGCGGTACGTCGGCGGGCAGATCGCAGCCGTCGATCAGCGGAGGCCCCTGCACGGTGTTGGTTTCCACCATGATCTTGCAGCCTTCGACGCTTCCGGCGAAATCCACGAACTTCTTCGCTTCCTCGGCGTGCTGGCTGGTCTGTGGAATATAGAGGGCCGGCGGCATCCACACCGTCAGGCCGTTCGTCGCCGCATCGTCGCTCGGCTGCGCGAAGAAACCGACATCTGTAAGGTTCTCGGGATAATTCTGCTTGATCGCGCCGATGGCGAAGCTCAGCATCGGATAATGCGCGGCCTCGCCGGTCGCCACCATTTTCAAGCCGTCATCATAGCTTGCGGCGCCGAAATCTTCGTTCATCAGGCCGGCGTCGTGAACGTCCTTCAGCCGTTCGAAGCCTTTCATGGCCGCTGGCGTCTCGGCATATTTGGCCTTGTTGGCGGTATAGTCGGCGGCGAAGTTCGGCACGGCGGCATGCAGATTGTAATAGTCGGCCAGAACGAACAGCTGCGAGGTCCAGGTATCGCGATAGGTCTGCGCCACGGCGACCTTGCCCGAAGCCTTGATCTTGGCGTTGTTGGCCATGAACTCCGCCCATGTCTTCGGAACGGTGAGGCCGAGGTCCTGATAGATCTTCCTGTTATAGAGGATGCCGCCGGCCATCGCCGTGCCGAAGGGAACGCCGTAGAGCTTGCCATCGGCGCGGACGACCGACTTGAAGCCGTCGTCAACCTTTGCCTGCGCCGGCAGGGCGCTCAGATCGACGAGCGTCTGCGCCGGCTTCAGCGCCTGAAGCAGCGAGCCGGAATTATAGAGGAACACATCGGACATCTCGCCCGTTGCCAAGCGCGTCTTGATGATGTTGTCACCCTCGCCGCCGCCTGCGCGCGGCTCGATTTCGATCGTCACGTCGGGCGCCTTGGTCTGGTAGGCGGCAACGAGAGCCTCGGCCGCTGCGACCGTGTCGGGGTTGTTGTCGATCAGGAAAGACAGCGTGGTTTCCGCATGCGACGGGCTGGCCGCGACCAAGGCCAGAAGCGCGGATGCGCCGGCGAGAATGCGCTTTATCCGATATGTCATGACGTTCCTCCTCTGAACGATGTGACGTGTATGCTCCTCAAATAAAGGGTAGCGAAAAGACCAGCCGGTGTGTGCCCGGGGGAAGAACGGCTTCCTCGCCGACAGGCTCTCCGTTGAGTGTCGGGTTCCGGTGCCGCCGCCCGGGCCGGAAGCGGCCGGTGCAGCCGTCCGGAAGCGTCAGCACATAGGTGACCTGATTGCCGGTGCAATGCCAGCCGGCCTCAATGCGCCCCCGGCTGATGTCATGATGGGCTGAAACAGGTGACAGGGACGAGATCGGTGCGGGATCGACGATCACCTCGGCAAAGCCGGGTGCGTCCGGGTTCGGCGAAATTCCGGCGACGCTTTCGAACAGCCATTGGCAGACGGCGCCATAAGCATAGTGGTTGTAGCTGTTCATGTCGGGTTCGTAGATGGTGCCGTCGGGCGCCATCGAATCCCAGCGCTCCCAGATCGTCGTCGCTCCCTTCGAGACCTGGTAGAGCCAGCCTGGCACATCCTCCTGCAGGAAGACCTTTTCGGCGAGATCGTCCATGCCGAGCTTGGTCAGGGCCGGCAGAAGGGCGGGCGTGCCGATGAAGCCGGTGCCGATCTTGTAGTCGGCATCGATGATCACTTGGCGGAAATGCCGCTCGGCGGCTTGCCGATGCTCTGCCGGTATCAGGTCATGGAGGAAGGCCAGCGCATAGGATGTCTGGTCGTTATGCGCCAGCCGTCCAGCCGGCGTGATGAACTCGTTGGCGAAGGCCGATCGGATTTCGCCGGCGCGCCGCTTCATCTCATTTTCAATCTTATGCTCGCCGAGAACGGCTGCGATCTTGGCCAGAAGCTCGGTCGAGATGAAGTGATAGAGTGTGGCCGCGCAATCGTCGGCAATCGTCGGACGCGGCTTTCGGTTATCGCCGACCGGCTGCAGCCAGTCCCCGAAGGTAAAGCCGCGATCGCCCCAGCGCGACGGCGGGCGCACGAGCGGACCATCCGAGATCGACCAGACGAAATCGACCCAGCGAACCATGGAATCCAGGCACTCTGACAGAACGGCGCGATCGCCGTAATGAGTGTAGAGAACCCAGGGGATGACGACGATCGCGTCGCCCCAGCCCGTCGATCCGGCAAAGCCCGGGAAATTGGCGGGATGCAGGCGTGTCGGATCCGGCGAAAAATGCGAGACGGCGCCGTCCTCGCGCTGGTCGGCCATCACGTCGCGCAGATATTTCCTCAGGAAAGACTGGCTGTCGCTCAGCCAGCAGGCCGTTGCGGCAAATACCTGGGCATCGCCCGTCCAGCCCAGCCGTTCGTCGCGCTGCGGGCAGTCCGTGGGCACTTCGACGAAGTTGGCGCGCTGCGACCAGATAGTATTCTCAACGAGGCGATTGACGAGCGGGTTGCCCGAGGTGAAGCCGCCCGCGGGCTCCGGCACCGACGAGATCGGCACGGAGGCAATGGCAATGATTTCGGCATCGCCCTTGATCGTCACCCGGGCATAACGGAAACCTTGGAAGGTGAAATGCGGGGCGTAGGTCTCGTCGCCGTCGCCGCTGAGCGTATAGATGGTCTGCGCCACGGCGGTGCGATAGTTGCGATTGTCGAAGTGACGGTCGGGGCCGAGCACTTCCGAATGCTCGACCCGTACTTCGGCGCCGGCAGCGCCCCGGACCGTATATCTGATATAACCACCGGCATTCTGGCCGAAATCGTAGACCGTCCTGCCGTCGTCGGTCCAGCTTTCAACGAGCGCGAGCGGCGGCAATTCGCGTACCGCCGCGGTTTCATGGGCGACGAGCAGCGCCTTGTCGAACGGCAAATTCTCGGTGCCATGGGTCTCGACAAGATTTTCCGCGCGAGCATCGTAGGCCTCGCCGAAATAGATCCCCGACTTCAGGATCGGCAGAAGACCGCTCCGCCAGGTGGTGTCGGTGGAAAGAAGGGTGCCGCCCGGCCCGATCAGATCGGCGATGGCGCCGATCCTGTCGCCCCAGCAGTTCGGGATTGCCTGGGCGCCCCACATCAAGGGCGACCGGTACCATCCGTCGGCCAGCCAGATCTCGATGCGGTTCCGGCCCGGCTTGATGAGGTTCGAGACATCGTATCGCTGATAGGCGATGCGATCGTCGTAATTCGTCCAGCCCGGCGTCAACAGGTCGTTGCCGACACGCTCGCCGTTGATGAAGCAGCGGTAAAGGCCGAGTGCGGAGATGAACAGCTCGACCGGAAGGTCGGGGCCATCATGTTCGAAGCTTTTGGCGATGAAGCTTGCCGGCGTTCCCTGACCGCCATCCGACAGCGGCGCGATCATGTTTCCGGACCAGGGGCGCGAAACGAGATTGCCGCTGATGGCTGCCGGCTGAAAGTTCATCAAAGCCTCCCGATGATTTGTAGAACGTTCTCCATATAACGTTCTACATTTTCTTCGGAAGCGCAATAGAAATTTCGTTGCGAGTCTGCCATGGTGCTTTTGCGGGCGATTGACAACCCGCAGCCGCAAGACAGAGATTTCATGCCCATCGAAGACAAACAAACGCGACAACGAAACGATCGGGTGACGATCCGGACCGTGGCAGCCCATGCGGGCGTATCGGTCGCAGCGGTTTCCAAGGTGATGCGAAACGCCTACGGCGTCAGCGACGCGCTGCGTACAAAAGTGACCGACGCTATCGATGCGCTCGGATACCGCCCGTCGCGGGCGGCGCGGGGGCTGCGTGGCCGCAGTTTCACCATCGGCGTGCTCCTGATCGACATCCGCAACCCCTTTCTTCCGGAGGTAATTGCCGGCGTGAACGGCGTGCTGGCGCCGTCGCATTATCAGGCGATGATCGGCGTCAGCGATGCGCGGGTGCAGCTCGAGACGTCCCTGATCGAGTCGATGATCGACTACAAGATGGACGGGCTTATCCTGGTTGCGCCGCGGCTGCCCTCGGAGATCATCGCAAAGTTCGCGGTGCAGATCCCGATCGTCGCGGTTGGTTACCACGCTGCCGGGGCCACGGCCTTCGACACCGTCAATGCCGACGACCAGCGCGGCGCTGAGATTGCGGTCGAAGCGCTGATTGCCTGCGGCTATCGCAATATCGAAATGCTCAGCCTCGGCGAGCGCGAGGGGCATGCCGTTTCGGTCGTGCGCCAGCGAGAGATCGGTTTCCGCCGGGCGATGCAGCGCGGGGGCTTGGGGTCCTCCGCTCCGATCGGCAAAATTCCAATCGCCTCGCCAAAGCGGGAAGAGGCGATGCGAAAGTTCCTATCGAGGAAGGACAGGCCGCGTGCCGTTTTCTGCTGGAGCGATCTCGATGCGATCACGCTTCTTTGCCTGGCGATGGAGATGGACGTGCGTGTGCCCGAAGATCTCGCCGTCGTGGGATATGATAACTCGTCGACCGCAGCCCTTGGACTCGTCAATCTCGCCAGCATCGATCAATCGGGCAGGGAACTCGGCCAGGTCGCCACCCAGACGCTGATTTCCAGGGTCGAGGGCCGCACCGGCGCCGAGCATATTCTCCAGATACCCTCGCTGGTCAGCCGCGGCAGCCTTGAGCTTTCTGACGGCACGAAACAGGGCTGATGGTAAGGGCCGGTAGCGGGACCAGGCGAGCTATTTCCGAAGCGGACTACGTCTTGCCCGCTCCGGCAAACGCCGAGACTCATTAGCTAGTCCTGAATACCGGACGCACTCCCCGCCTTGAGCTTGACCTCGATGACCGGGACGACGACCTTGGGGCGGCGCACCGGCAGGACGAATGTCAGCTCGTCCTCGCCGACGGGGAACTGGGTGTTTGCCCATAGCGTATTCGCCGACGGTCGCAGCCAGGTGACCTCGCTGGCATCATGCAGGAATTGCGCGTATTCGATCTTGCCGGCCAGCGCATCGAAATGCAGATGCTTGTAGGGCCAGTTGAACAGGTGGATATAGAGGCGGTCGCCGTTCTGGGTCAGGCGGCAATCGGGTGGGGCGGTGAAATCGGACTGGGTGCAGCCGACGATGCTGCGCTCGTGCAGCGCCATCCAGTCCTCATAGGCTGAAAGCGCCGATATGGCGCGGTGGTCGAGCGTGCCACGCGCCGTCGGGCCGACATTCATCAGCAGATTGCCGCCTATGGCAACGGTGCCGACCAGCATCTGCACCAGTTGCTCCGTGCTTTTCCAGGTATCCTCGTCGCGGTGATAGCCCCAGGAACCGCTCAGCGTCTGGCAGGCTTCCCAGACGACGCGCCTACCGTCGCGTTTCGGCCAGGCGCGCGGCATATATTGTTCTGGCGTGACGATATCGGGCTGCAGGCCGGCAAGGTCGAGCCGGTTGTTGATGATGATATCGGGGCAAGCTCGCGAACCAGGCGCACGAGCTTCTCGCTTTCCCAATCCTGGTGGCCCTTTCCCACAAGTTCACCGAGCTTCCACTGCGGATAGCTAAAGTCGAACCACATGATGTCGATCTGTCCGAACTCGGTCAGCAGTTCACGCACCTGCTCGCGCATGAAGGCTGCATATCGCTGCATGTCCCGGCCTTCGTTGATCTTCGAGGCATCCGGATGATTGCGCTGCGGGTGGCGCGGATCGACCGTGAAGTCGGGATGGTGCCAGTCGATCAGCGAATAATAGAATCCGATCCTCAGGCCCTCCGCCCGGAAGGCGTCGACAAAAGGCCGCAGCAGATCCTTTCTGTAAGGCGTGTTGGTCACCTTGAAACCGGTGGCCTTGGTATCCCAGAGGCAGAAGCCTTCATGGTGCTTGGTGGTCAGCACCACATATTTCATGCCCGCCGCCTTGGCGCGTCTTGCCCATTCGCGGGGGTCGTAGAGGTCGGGATCGAAGTGATCGAAATATTTCTGGTAGTCGGCGTCATCAAGTTCCTCGCGGCTTTTGACCCATTCGTGGCGCGCCGGCAGGGCATAAAGGCCCCAATGCACGAACATGCCGAACCGGTCATGGACGAACCAGGACTTTTTCTCCTCGGGCAGGGCCAGTGACTGCAGATTGCCGGCATCCATCGGATATTCCTCCTGTTGGTCTTGGAGTCAGGTCGTTTCGCGGATGATGAGTTCGGGCACGATGACGATGCCGTGCTGACGGTTCTTGGTGGCGATGCGGCTGAGCAGCAGCCGCACGGCCTCCTCTCCCATTTCGCGTTTCTGCACCCTGAGCGTGGTGAGCGCCGGAGACAGCAGTTCCGCGGTCGGGATGTCGTCGAAGCCGATCAGGGCGATCTGCTCGGGGATCGAAATGCCGGCGGCCCGGCAGGCCTTCATGGCGCCGATCGCATTGAGGTCGTTGTAGCAGACGAGGGCGTCGATGCCGGGCGTTTCCGCCAGCAATTCGGCCGCCGCCGTCTGTCCGCCCGCGGCCGTCGGATCGCAATAGACGATGCCGTGCGCCTTGAGCCCATGGGCCGCCAGAGTCTTGCGAATGCCGACAAGGCGGCTCTTGCCGCCGAACGAGCTGCGCGGCCCAGCAATGACTGCGATTTTGCGGCGGCCGCGCTCGACCAGATGGTCGATGGCCCGCGAGGCGCCCGTCTCGTAATCCGTGACGATGGTTCCGGCGATCTCGTTCGGAGCCTCGCGGTTGATAAGCACGACGGCGCGATGCGGTGCCAGCGCTTTGTGAAGTGCTGCATCGGGCAGTCGCGCGCTGCAGACGATGATGCCGTCGACCCGATGCCTGAGCAGCGTCTCGATCAGTTCCTCTTCCCGCTTGCTGCTTTCGACGACATTGGAGAGAAGCAGGTTGTAGCCGGCGGCGCTCGCCGCATCCTCGGCGCCCCGGATGACCTCGGGAAAGAACGGGTTGGTGATGTCGGGAACGAGTAGGCCGATGGTCTTCGATCGATCGGACCGCAGCCCGCGCGCAAAGGGATTGGGCCGGTAATTAAGCTCGTTCGCCGCTGAGAGAATGCGTTGACTGGTTTCGGCGCTGGCGCCGCCCCGGCCGTTGAGGACGCGCGATACCGTCATCGGCGAAACGCCGGCGGCGTGGGCGACGTCGGCGATGGTGATTTTGGAATCTGGTTCTTTGGAGCTGCTCAAGGGCTGTCTCTGAGAGGGCGATATTTACGATAACGATAACTAACATAGTTTCGGCGAAAGCCAAGCTTTTGCGGGTCTGAATTGGTCAATACGAATTTTTTGACAAGATGCAACGATAACGTTAACGTTCGGAGTTGAGGAGAATACGTTAACGATAACCTAGACGAGATCATTGGGAGGAAACAATGCAACACGTCAGAATCCTACGACGGCAGGTCGTTTCGACCGTTGCCGGTGCGATCCTCATCGGTTCCACTTGGGCCGGCGCCGCTCTCGGCTTTCAAGAAGCGCCGGAGCTCAAGGCGCTCGTCGATGCCGGGAAGCTGCCGCCTGTCGAAAAGCGGGTGCCCAGGGAACCTCTGGTCCTGACGCCGCTCGAATCGGTCGGTACCTATGGCGGCACCTGGCGCACGGCGACCTTCGGCGGCAGCGACAGCGAGATCGAGCGTTCGATCGGTTATACCAGGCTGGTCCGCTGGAACCCGGAATGGACCGAGGTCATCCCAGACATCGCCAAGAGCGTCGAGGTCAATGACAACGCCACCGAATATACGTTCACCCTGCGGGAAGGCACTCGCTGGTCGGACGGTGAGCCCTTTACCGCCGACGATCTCGTGTGGTGGAACGAGAATGTGCTGCGCAACACGAAGATCACGCCTGCCGCACCCGACTGGCTGACCGCAGGCGGGGAGCCGGTCAAGGTCGAAAAGCTTGCCGGAGACAAGGTCGTCTTCAAGTTCGCCGCGCCGAACGGCCTGTTCCTGATGAATATGGCGACCGTGCGCGGCTCCGACATCCTGGCGGCCGCACCGGCGCATTACCTCAAGCAATTCCACAAGGATTTCAACCCCGACGGCGTCGACGCCCTGGTCAAGGCAGCCGGCGCAACCGACTGGGTCCAGCTCTTCAACAACAAGATCGGCTTTCCCGGCCGCTGGCGCGATCTCGGCCGGCCGACGCTCGATGCCTGGGTGCTGACCGCGCCCTATAACGGCACCACACAAGTCGTCGCCGAACGCAATCCCTATTATGCCAAGGTTGATACCGCAGGAAACCAGCTGCCTTACTTCGATCGCATCACCATCGACGTGATGCAGGATACGCAGGCGATCATCCTGAAGGCGATCAGCGGCGAAATCGACATGCAGAACCGCTTCATCGAGACGACGGACGCCCGCACGGTGATCGTGCAGAACCAGCAAAAGGCCGGTTACGGGCTGTTCATCGCCCGGCCGGCATGGTCGAACGCTCTGCTGATCACCCTGAACCAGACCCACAAGAATCCGGCGCTCCGCGCTGTCTTCTCCAACAAGGATTTTCGCATCGGCCTCAGCTACGCGATCAACCGCGAGGAGCTCAACCAGCTGATCTATGCCGGACAGGCCAAGCCCTATCAGGCAGCTCCGCGCGAAGGCACGGCCCTCTACGATGAGAAGATGGCGACGCAATATCTGGAATATAATGTCGACCTTGCCAATCAGTATCTCGACAAGGCGGGCATCACCAAACGTGACGCCGAAGGCTATCGTCTCGGTCAGGACGGCAAGCGGATCACCTTTGCGATCGATGCGCTGACCGGAAGCCCGATCCAGGTCGACGCGCTGGAGATGATCCAGCGCTATTGGCGGGCCGTCGGCATCGACATGCAGCCCCGCCCGGCCGAACGGTCGCTGATCTTCTCCCGCCTGCAGAACAATGAGAATGACGGCCTCGGATGGGTTGGCGGCGGCGGCTACGACTTCCTCGGCCTGCTCGATCCCAAATGGTATTTCCCGCACGAATATGAGTCGAGCTTCGCCACGGCCTGGGGCCTTTACTACCAGAATCCCAAGGATCCGAACGCTGAGGAGCCGAGCCCGGCCGCCAAGAAGCAGATGGAGCTTTACCGGCAGGTGCAGGAAGCCCCGACGCTGGAAAAGCAGCTCGCCGCCATGAAGGAATTGCTGGCGATCACCCGTGACGAATTCTACGTCATCGGCACGAACCTGGAGCCGGATCGCGTCGGCATCGTCAAGATTAATATGCACAACGTGCCGAAGGTCATTCCGAGCACCTCGTTCTACATGACGCCGGGACCGGCAAAGCCGGAGACCTTCTACTACCAGCAGTAAGGGTAGACGATCGGCCGGAATGGCGTCCGCGGTCGCCATTCCGACACCAGCCCAGTCCCAATCATCCAGTCCGATCGGCGGTCGCTGGTCGAAGGAGCTTGAACATGGCCGGCTTCATCATCAGACGTCTGCTTTATATGATCCCGATGATGTTCGCGATCTCGGTCGTGACCTTCATCATCATCCAGCTGCCGCCGGGGGACTTCCTGACTGCGATGACCGCGCGCCTGGCCTCGCAGAACGAAACGATCGATCCCGGCGTCATCGCTGGCCTGCGCGAACGTTATGGCCTCGATCAGCCCTGGGCGGTGCAATACTGGAAATGGATCAGCGGCATCCTGCTGCGCGGTGATTTCGGCCAGTCCCTCGACTGGAACAAGCCGGTCAGCGAATTGATCTGGGCGCGCATGGGCCTGACCATGGTGGTCTCGGTCACCACGCTGCTCTTCGTCTGGGCGGTGGCCTTTCCGATCGGCATCTATTCAGCGGTGCGGCAGTATTCGGTGGGCGATTACTTCGCCACCTTTTTCGGCTTTCTCGGCCTCGCCATCCCAAACTTCCTGCTGGCGCTGGTGCTGATGTATGTCTCGGCACAGTATTTCGGCCAAAGTGTCGGCGGCCTGTTCTCGCCCACCTATATCAATGCGGTCTGGAGCTGGGCCAAATTCGGCGACCTGATTTCGCACATGTGGATCCCGGTCGTCGTGCTCGGCACCGGCGCCACGGCAGCACTGATCCGCATCATGCGCGCCAATCTCCTGGATGAACTCAACAAGCCCTATGTCGATATGGCCCGCGCCCGGGGCCTGAGCGAAATCCGGCTGCTGCTGAAGTATCCGGTGCGGGTGGCGCTCAATCCCTTCGTCTCCACTGTCGGCTGGGTGCTGCCGCACCTCGTCTCGGGTTCGGTGGTGGTTTCCATCGTCCTCAGCCTGCCGATCACCGGGCCGCTTCTGCTCAACGCTCTGTTTGCCCAGGACATGTATCTGGCCGGCACCTTCATCCTGCTGATGAGCATGCTGACGCTGATCGGCACGCTGATCTCGGACCTCCTGCTCGCCTGGCTCGATCCCCGCATCCGCAACGGCTGAAGGACGATAGATATGACCGATCAAGCCATCGCGCTATCGCCTGAACCCAGAAATACCGCCGCCGTCGCAGGCCAGTGGAAGCTCATCTGGTGGCGCTTCTGCCGCCACCGGCTGGCGCTGGCGGCAGGCGGCGTCATCTTCCTGATCTACATGGTCGCCCTCTTTGCCGAGGTTCTCGCCCCGGTTTCGTCGCAGGCCTATGATTCCCGTTACACCTATGCGCCGCCCCAGCAGCTGCGGTTTGCCGGCTACGACGCGGCGGGGCAATTTCATCCGCTCTATGTCAACGGCTATTCGATGAAGATCGACCCGATTGCGCTCAGCCGCAATTACGTGGCCGATCCGGCCGTCGTCATTCCCGTCGGCTTCTTCGTCAAAGGCGAACCCTATCGGCTCTGGGGACTGTTCGATCTCGACCGGCATCTGATCGGCCCGAACGAGGCAGGCAAGCCGTTCTACCTGTTCGGCGCCGACCGGCTCGGTCGCGATGTCTTCAGTCGGACGGTGCATGGCACCCGCGTTTCGATGTCGGTCGGCCTGATCGGGGTGGCGATCAGCCTGATCCTCGGCATTATCCTCGGCGGCATCTCCGGCCTCTACGGCGGTTGGGTCGACGATGTCATCCAGCGCTGCATCGAGCTCATCAACTCGATCCCGACCATTCCGCTGTGGATGGGTCTTGCGGCCGCCGTTCCGATCAGCGCCGATCCGATCCTGGTCTATCTCTGGATCACGGTCATCCTGTCGTTGATCGGCTGGACCGATCTGGCGCGGGTGGTGCGCGGACGTTTCCTGTCGCTGAAGACGGAAGATTTCGTCATCGCCGCCCATCTCGACGGCTGCTCGCGGATGCGCATCATCTGGCGGCATATGGTGCCGTCCTTCATGAGCCACATCATCGCCTCGGTGACGCTTGCCATCCCGACGATGATTCTCGCCGAAACCGCGCTCTCCTTCCTCGGCATCGGCCTGCGTCCGCCTGTGGTGAGCTGGGGCGTGCTGCTTCAGGAAGCGCAGAACATTCTGGCGGTCTCGAGCGCCCCCTGGCTGTTCCTTCCCGGCCTTGCGGTGATCGTCACCGTGCTCGCCCTCAATTTCCTCGGTGATGGATTACGCGATGCTGCAGATCCCTATGAATACTGATAGAAATTTCGCTGCCGCCGGCGGCCGGCGCGCCGATCGCGACCCGCTAATCGAGGTCGACGACCTCAGGACCCATTTCTTCGGCGGGGCGGGCACGGTGAGGGCGGTCGACGGCGTCTCCTTTTCCATCCCGCGCGGCAAGACGGTCTGCGTCGTCGGCGAATCCGGCTCCGGCAAGAGCATCACTGGCCGCTCGATCCTCAACCAGGTTCCGCGCGGTGGGCGGATCGTCTCGGGCGCGATCCGCTACCGGCCCGATCCGGCAGCCCCCGCCATCGATCTCGCCTCACTCGATCCGCGCGGCCGCGACATGCGGGCGATCCGCGGCGCCCAGATCGGGCTGATCAGCCAGGAGCCGATGGCTGCGCTTTCGCCCGTCCATACGATCGGCAATCAGATGGTCGAGGTGATCCGCCTGCACCTCAAGATGGGACGCAAGGAGGCGCGCGAACATGCCATCGAGACGCTTGCCCTGGTCGGCATCCCCCGTCCGGCTGAGCGCATGGAAAGTTACGCGTTCCAGTTTTCCGGCGGCATGCGTCAGCGCGTCTGTATCGCGCTTGCGCTCGCCTGCCGCCCCAAACTCCTGATCGCCGACGAGCCGACCACCGCGCTCGATGTGACCACCCAGGCCAATATTCTCGATCTGCTCGCCTCGCTGCAGGCCGAATTCGGGCTCTCGGTGCTGTTCGTCACCCATGATCTCGGCGTCGTCGCCGAGATCGCCGACGAGGTTGTCGTCATGTATGTCGGCCGGGTGGTGGAGGCGGGCGATGTCGACACGATCTTCCATGCACCTGTTCATCCCTACACCAAAGCGCTGCTGCAATCGGTGCCGCGCATGCATGGCCAGCCGACCGAACGGCTGGCGATCATTGACGGCATGGTACCCTCGCGTTTCGACCGGCCCGAGGGCTGCAGCTTTCATCCCCGGTGCAAGCAGGCGAGGGCAGGTCTCTGCGACCGAAAGGACCCCCAATCGGTCCTCATCGGCGAAGGGCACGTCGCCAGCTGTCTGCTTTATGAGGGAGGACGATGATGGCCGATCCCATGACGCAACCAAGTCCGCTGCTCGAACTCAACGATCTCAGGATGCATTTCCCCATTCGCAAGGGCGCGTTCCGGCGGGTGGTCGGGCATGTCAAAGCAGTCGACGGCGTCTCGCTTCGCGTCGAAGACGGCGAGACGCTCGGCATCGTCGGGGAGTCCGGCTGCGGCAAGTCCACACTGGCCCGCACCGTGCTGCGCATCTACCAGCCGACCAGCGGAGAAATCCGCTATCGCGACCGCAGCGGCGGCACGGTCGATCTCGCTACTTTGTCCGGCCCGGCGTTGGACGAAATCCATCGCGACCTGCGCATCGTCTTTCAGGATCCGCAATCCTCGCTCAATCCGCGCCTTCCCGTCATCGACATCATCGGCGAGGTGCTGAGCGTCAACGGCATCGCCAAGGGCCGGGAACTCGAACACCGGGTTGCCGAGCTGATGCAGAGCGTCGGCCTGCGGCCCGAATATATGCGCCGCTATCCCCATGCTTTCTCCGGCGGTGAACGCCAGCGCATCGGCATTGCCCGGGCGCTTGCATCCAATCCGCGTCTGGTGATCGCCGATGAGGCCGTCTCCGCGCTCGACGTCAGCGTGCAGGCGCAAACCATCAATCTCCTGCAGGACCTGCAGGAACAGTTCGGCCTGACCTATCTCTTCGTCGCCCACGACCTCTCGGTCGTCCGGCATATCTCCGACAATATCGCCGTCATGTATGTCGGCCGCGTCGTCGAAAAGGCGCCGACCGAGCAGATTTTTTCGCGTCCGCTCCATCCCTATACCGAAGCGCTGCTGTCGGCTGTGCCGATCGCCGATCCGAGGCTGCGCCGTCACGGCCGGCGCATCCGGCTGGGAGGCGAAGTCGCCGACCCTGCCCATCCGCCTCCCGGCTGCGCCTTTCATCCGCGCTGTCGCTACGCCACCGAGCTGTGCAGGCAGGAGGTGCCAGGCTTGCGCACCGTCACCGCCGATGGACATGCGGTGGCCTGCCATCATGCCGAATCCCTGACCCTCAATCCTTTCGCCGATCGTACCGTTCCGGAGTTCAATTGATGCCCGAATTCATTCCACGCTCCGAGCAGCGTCCCATTGTGGATACCTCCTCCAGGACGCTCGATCTCATCTACTTCGACCTCGTCACGCTTCCGGCCGATGGCCGGGACACGCGGCGGCTGCCTCTGCACGAAAGCCTCTACGTCGTGCTGTCGGGGCAGGTGGATATCGAGGTGGATGACATCAGCTTCGAAGCTGTGGGCCGGCGAGCCGATATCTGGGGAGGCGATGCGGATTCGGTCTACGCGCCCGTCGACGCCAATGTCCGGATATCGGCCCGTGGCGGCCCGGCGGAAATCGCCATCGCCGGCGGCCTCTGCGAGACCCGTTACGCCCCGTTCCGGATCTCGCCCGACGAGGTCGACGCCGTCAATGTCGGTTCGCCCGACACGCATAGCCAGCGGCGGATCGTCCACCTGCTCGGGCAACGCCAGAACGGCCGCTGCGGCAATCTGCTGGTGAGTGAACTCTATGCCGGTGAGGGCTGCTGGTCGGGCTATCCTCCCCACAAGCACGACACCGAAGACGGCGATGCCGAGACCCTGCATGAGGAGCTCTATCACTACCGTTTCCAGCCAGAGACCGGCTTCGGCAGCCAGATCACCTATGACGACAATGGTCCGGTCAAGATCCTCATGACCCGCAACGGCGACACTGTCCTGGTCGACCGGGGTTACCATCCGACCGTCACCTCGCCTGGGCATCGTGGCTATATCTTCACCATCCTTGTCGGCAAGCATCGCCGGGGGCTGATCCAGCGCTTCGATCCCGCCCATCAGCATCTGACCAAAACCATCCCCGGCATCGATGCGATGCGCGACAAGTTCAAATAATCCGGTGCGCCCCGGCGTACTGCCAAACTTCCGCCCACGGAGATATCAGCGATGCGTGACCGTACGCGAATAAACGTCGATGCCAGCCAAGCGCTGCGTCCGTTCAACCGGTTCTGGCGCGGCACCGGCTTTTCGCCGGCCGAGCTGCTGCTCGAACCCGAGATGCGCCAGATGCTCGCCTATATCGGCGGCCTGCCGAACGAGGGCATCCGGTATTTGCGCGTCCACTACCTCTACAATCTGCTGCGCGCCATCGGCGGCGAAGGCAAGGTCGTCTATGACTGGTCCCTGCTAGACCGCGCGCTCGACGTGATGATCGAACACCGCCTGAAGCCGTTCTTCGAGCTGATGGGCAATCCGTCGGGCCTCTTCACCGACTATGAGGACATGGATCAGGTCAAGCGCTGGCGGGATCTCGTCACAGTAACGGCCGACCGCTATGGCGCGCGCTACGGTATGGGCGAATTGCGCACATGGTATTTCGAGACGACCAACGAGGCCGACTCCGGCTGGTGGACCTACGGGATCAAGAGCTATACCAACTATTACGACGCCTGCGTCGCGGGCCTCGACGCCATCGATCCCGGCCTGCCCATGGGCGGGCCCGGCACCGCCCGCACGCTCTCGCCGATCTTTTGCGCCCTGATGGCCCATTGCGACAGTGGCACGAGCTGCCTGACCGGCGACGGCCCGCCGCGCATCGACTACATCTCGATCCACGAAAAGGGCGTCAACGGCAGCAAGGAAGACCTGACGCCGAAAACCAACGCCATCGTCGACCGCACGCTTCTCGTCGTCGACTATCTCAAGGAGCACCACCCGCGGCTTGCGGGCCTGCCGATCGTCAACGACGAATGCGATCCACAGCTCGGCTGGAGCGATCATCACAGCTGGCACGGCAAGGCCTACTACGCCGGGATCATCGCCCGCATCATCGAGCAGCACGACCGGCGCATCATCGCCCCGAAAGCGGCGGATTTCACCTTCCTCAGCAATGACCACGCCTTTATCGGCGGCTGGGGCCAGCGCACGATCTTTGCCTATTTCGGTCCGCGCAATTTCACCAAGGCGCAGTGGGAGCACAAGACCGATTTGGGCACGCTGGTCACCGATGTCGATGCCGCCCCGCCGTTCGATCTCATCAAGAAGCCCGGTCTGACGTCGATGGAATTGCTGGCAACGCTTGGCGATACCGTCTGCAAAGTGACGGCCGAACCCCCGCTGGCTCCCGACCAGGATGGCCTGGCAATCCTGCCGACACGGCTGCCGGGCGGCGGTGTTTCCATCAGCCTCATCCATAGCGTCGACGCCATCAATCGTTCGGGCCGCACCGCCGTTCGTCTCGAGGTGGACGGCTTGGTCCCTGGCCGCCACGCGCTGTGCCTGCTGCGCATCGACGAGGAATTCACCAATCCGATGGAGGTGTGGGAGGCCCAACGCGACCAAAGCAATCCCCGCGGGCCCTTCGAGCCGGTCGGCGCGCCGCCTCAGCCTGATGAAGCGCAGTTTGCCGAACTGCGCCGCGCGCAGGAACCGGCCTTGCTGCATCCGATCAGCATCGTCGACTGCGACGAGGGCCGGATCAGTGTCGACCTCGATGTGCCATTGCCGTCGCTGACGCAGGTGATTGTCGTTCCCGACAGCGGCGCGCCGCCGGCCGCACCCACCGGTCTCGTCGTCGAGCGTTATCTTGGTCTTGGCGGCCGGGAGGAGCGCATGCTGTTCTGGGCGGCGGGTGATAACAGCCCCGCCATCTTTTACGATGTTCTGGCCTGCGCCGATGGCCAGACCTTTGAAAAGGTCAACTCCGTGCCGCTGATCTCGACGGCATTCCTGCACATGTCGCCGCCGGAGGGGACGCGATACGCGGTGCGCGCCCGCGATGCGTTCGGCCGCCGCAGCGAGCTTTGCTTTTCCAATCGATGAGCAGGGACATCATGAATATCGCCTATTTCACCAAGACCCTGGAGGGCCTGCCGTTGGAGAAGGCGGCGGAGGTCACGGCGGGCCTGGGGTTCGACTGTGCCGATCTTCTCGTTCGCGACGGCCAGGCCATTACCCCGGAGAGGCCGGAGGAAATCGTCAAGGCGGTAAAGCTCTTTGCCGCAGGCGGCCTGCGCGTCCCGATGGCGACCATCGACGCCATCCGGCCCGACGATGCTGCGTCCCGGTTGCTCGGCTTTTGCGGCGAGGCCGGCATCGGCCAGGTCCGGCTCGGCTTCTGGCGTTATGATCCGTCCCAGCGCTGGAAGGTTCAGGTCGATGAAGCCAGGCGTGACCTCGATGGTTTTGAGCGCCTCGCCGAACGGTTCGCCGTCAAGCTGACGATCCAGCTTCACGGCGGGACGCTGCACAGCTCGGGCGCTCTGGCGATGCACTTGCTGGCCGGGCGCGATCCCATCAGGATCGGCGCCTATCCCGATCCCGCCAACCAGATCATTCGCGAGGGGACCGAGGACTGGCGTCTGACCCTCGACCTTCTCGATCCGTGGTTCTGCTGCATGGGCGTCAAGAACAGCGGCTGGTTTCCCGGCGTCTATGGGGCACAGGGCCAGCGTACCTGGCATTCGGATTGGTACGGGCTCGACGACGGCATGGTGCCCTGGAACGAAATCATTCCGCATCTGGTCGCTACCGGCTTTGCCGGGGTGCTCTCGATGCATTCCCAATACCGGGTCCCCCAGGAACAGGCGCTCGACAAGATCCGCGCCGATCTCACCCATCTCAGGCGCCTGGTCGCCGCAGCGAAAGAGCAAAATCTTGCGTGAACAAGCTCCCGTCATTGCCGTCCTTTTGACCGAAAAGACCCGCCGCATGATGCTCGACGATGCGGCGACCGCTGAGTTGAATGCCCTCGGCGAGGTACGCTGGCCGACCGGCGCCACAATCGATGCCGCCGATGCCCACCGGCTGCTGCAAGGCGCCACGGCGTGTCTGACCGGCTGGGGCACGCCGCCCTTCGATCCCGCCGCGCGCCAACGCCATCCGCAACTTGCCCTCGTTGCGCATTCGGCCGGCAGCGTCCGCACGCTCGTTCCCGCCGGTCTGTTCGAAGACGGCCTTCGCGTCAGCCATGCCGCTTCGAAAATTGCAACTTCGGTTGCCGAATTCGTCGTCGCCGAAGCGTTGCTCGCCATGCGCGGCATTCATCGGTTGCATCAGCGATTGCGCAAGGGCGGCGAATGGCTCGACGTCCGCGCTGCAGTGCCGCAGAGATTGCTCGGCGCCAGAACGGTCGGCATCGTCGGCGCCGGCTATGTCGGACGGGCGGTTATGCGGCTGCTCCTTCCCTTCGGCTGCCGCGTGCTGGTCGTCGATCCCTATCTCAGCGACAGCGAGGCCGCAGCGCTCGGCGTCGTCAGAACAGGACTGGACGATGCACTCGCTGCGAGCGATGTGATTTCCTTGCATGCGCCCGTTCTGCCCGAAACGCGCCGGATGATCGGTGCCCGTGAATTGGCGTTGCTGCGCCCCGGCGCATTGTTCATCAATACCGCGCGCGCAGAGCTGGTCGACGAGACCGCCTTGCTCGCCGAGATCCGCTCCGGCCGTATCGAGGCGGCTCTCGATGTCTTCGATAACGAACCGCTGCCGCCGGAGAGCCCGTTCCGCGACCCTGCGCTCGTCAATGTCACCATTTCGCCGCATGCCGCCGGCCACACCGAGGAGGCGCATTTTGCTCAGGGGCAAGTCATGGTGGATGAGATAGGCCGGCTGCTGCGCCGGGAACCGCTCCAGCACGAAGTTTCGCGCGCCATGCTCGACCGGATGGCATGACATGGAAAGAAGTATGGGAGCTTCCCTAACGGCGCCGCGTGTCAGAATCGCCGAGATCGACGCTTTCGAGCGCGACATCAGGCTGCGCCTGCCGTTCCGCTTCGGCGCAGCAACTCTCGAAAAGGCGCCCCAGGCCTTCCTCAGGGTGCGCGTCGAGGATGAAGGGGGGAGGACGGCCATCGGCGCTGCCGCCGAAATGATGGTGCCGAAATGGTTCGACAAAAAACCGGCGCTGACGCCGGCACAGAATGTCGATCAATTGCGCGACTCGATCCGCATTGCGGCCGCCGCCTCGCTCGAAGCCTCCGCGCCGACGACATTGTTTGCCGCCGCCCGCCTGAACGAGATGGAAACCCTGCGGCGCCTGCCCGGAAATCCATTGGCCGCCGGCTTCGGGCCTTCGCTCATTGCCCGCGCTGCGCTGGATGCCTATTGCCGTCTTGCCGGAATGTCTTTCTTCGATGCGGTGCGCAGCAATCTCGTCGGCATCGGCGGCCCGATGCTGCCCGGTGATATCGATGCGGATGCCGCTTCCGCCGCGCTCCCCGGCCTTCGCCCCGCCGGCTCGATCTCTGCGCGCCATACGATCGGGCTTCTCGACCCGATCACCGAGGGCGATATCGTCGATCCCATAGGTGACGGCCTACCGCAAAGCCTCGAGGCAGTGATGGCGCGCTACGGCAATCGTTGGTTCAAGATCAAGCTCTCGGGCGCGGTCGACGCGGATATCGATCGGCTGGCGCGGATCGCCGCCGTGCTGGACCGTCTGCCCGATTATCGGGTGACAGTCGATGGCAACGAACAGTTCTTGGCCGCCGAACAGCTTGGCGTTTTGCTGGCGCGTATCGATTCAATGCCGCGGCTGGCGAGGCTGCGGGCTACCATCGCCTTTGTCGAACAGCCGTTCTCACGCGATATCACCATGCAAACGCCGCTCGGGAATCTGGCGGTGCAACTGCCTTTTCTGATCGACGAGAGCGACGACGGCGACGATGCCTTCGTCCGCGCCCGGGGGCTCGGCTATACCGGCGTTTCCTCGAAAACCTGCAAGGGCATTTACCGCTCGCTCATGAAGGCGATCCGCATCCGAACCGGACCGACGCCGGGGCTGTTCCTGTCGGGGGAGGACCTGACCTGCCAGGCCGGGCTCGCCGTGCAGCAGGATCTGGCGCTGGGTTCTCTGCTCGGCATTTCCCATGTCGAGCGCAACGGCCATCACTATGTGGCCGGCATGCAGGGTGCGCCGCAAGCGGAGAAAGAACGCTTTGCCGCGGCCCATCCCGATCTCTACGCGTGGGGTGCCGACGGCCCGATGCTGTCGATCCGCGAGGGTCGGATCGCGATCGGTTCGCTCGCCGCTGTCGGTTATGCCAGCGGCGTCTTGCCCGATTTTGAAGCGATGACGCCATTGTCATGACGCCCGGCAATGGTCGGAATTCTAATAGCTGTGCTGATATTAAGCGCGGTTAAAAGCGCGATGCCGCCAAAAGGAGCGAGGGCAACTGCAACCGGGGTGATGAGTGCCTGGACTACCGATTTCAATAGGCAGGACGCGCAGGCGGCATGGGGCCGCCTGCGGGGGATATACGTCCCGCGGTCTCGTTCCGGGGGAGGGAATTCGACCGAAGAGGTTGCTGTGAAAGTCGCCAGGCGTTGCCCGCATTGGGTGCGGGAGCATCTGGCAGCTAGCCGAAAAGATCATCGCTGACCGTGCCCCCGTCTTGATTGCTCGGGCTGGAAGGCGATCGCTGCATGATCGTTGGAGGCATGCGGTTTATCCCCGGCGATTTCCTGGACCACTCCGATCCGGCGCAGCAGCCGTTTGAGGATCTGTTCCAGATCGTCGACGAAGGTGAAGATGACGGGGATGACGATGAGGCTCAGCAGCGTCGACATCATCACGCCGCCGATCACCACGATCGCCATAGGCTGGCGGAAGCTCGAATCCCCGCCCATCAGGCTGAGCGCGGCCGGCAGCATGCCCGAGGCCATGGCGATGGTGGTCATGACGATCGGCCGTGCACGCTTGTGGCAGGCATCCACCAGGGCATCGAACCTGGCCATGCCACGCTGGCGCGACATGATCGCATATTCGATGAGCAGGATGGAGTTCTTGGTCACCACGCCCATCAGCATGAGCAGGCCGATGACGGCAGGCATGGAGAAGCTCGTTCCGGTCAGCACGAGCGGCACCAGTGCGCCGCCGAGCGAGAGCGGCAGAGCCATCAGCAGGGTGAGCGGCTGCAAGAAATCGTGGAAGAGCACGACGAGAACCGCGTAGATGCAGAACACGCCGATTGCCATTGCAAGGGCGAAGCTCTGGAACAGTTCCGAACTGCGCTGGAGTTCACCCTGTTCGACAAGGGTGACGCCCGGCGGCAGGTGCTGGAGCGCCGGCAGCGCTTGCGCCTCGCGGTTGACGTCGCCGAGGATACGGCCATTCAGTTCGACGGAAATGGTGACATTGCGCATCCGATCGATCCGATCGATTTGAGAGGGGCTGCCGCCGATCCGGATATCGGCAATCGATCCGAGATCGACGTTGCCGTGCGTTCCCGCCACCCGCATATTCCTGATGTCGTCGAGCTTGGTGCGTGACTCAGGGCTGAAGCGGACGACGATCGGAACCTGTCGCTGAGGGAGGTTGAGCTTCGGCAGATCGGAGGAATATTCCCCGTTCGTCGCCACGCGCACGGCGCTGGCAATGGCGCTCGACGTTACCCCGAGCGCTGCGCTGCGCGCAAAGTCGGGTGTGATCTGGATTTCCGGCGCCTGCCGGGCCGCCGTCGATGTCACCGCGCCGATGCCCTGCAGCGAGCGGAGCTGTTCCTCGAGCGCCGTGCTTGCGCTGTCGAGGAGGTTTGCATCGTCGCTCGCCAGCGTGAGCTCGAGCTTCGTGCCATTGCCGCCGCCACCGACCTCCACGCGCACGCCGGGGAGGACGGAGAGCGCCCGCCGGATGTCGTTTTCGATTTCCGATTGTTTGCGGCTGCGCTCGTCGATTGGCGGCAGCACGGCGACGATCGTGGCCGATCCGACATCGCTCGTGGTGCTGGCATTGGGTCCGCCGCCCGAGGATACCGATCCGACGGCAGAGAAGACATGCGTCACGTCGGGAAGCTTGCTGACGATATCCGCGGCCTTCCTGCTCGTGGCGTCGGTCTGTTCGATGGTGGCGCCCGGCTGCATGGTGAGCGTGATCTGGGTTCGCGCGTCGTCGGAAGCGGGCAGGAAGCCCGATTTCAACAGGGGAATGGTCGAAAGCGAGAGCGCAACGACGATGGCAGTCATGGCCACGGTCGTCTTCCTGCGGTTCATGGCGGCCTTCACGATGGCGATATAGGCACGCATGATTCGGCCATCCTTCTGCTCGGTCGGATGGGCCTTCATGAAATAGGCGGCCATCATAGGCGTCAGCAGGCGCGCGACGACGAGCGAGGCGAGGACGGCGACGGCGGCGGTGATGCCGAACTGGCGAAATATAAGGCCCGGTATGCCGCTCATGAACGCCGTCGGCAGGAAGACGGAGACCAGCGTGAAGGTGGTTGCGATGACGGCAAGTCCGATCTCGTCGGCCGCTTCGAGGGCGGCATCGATCGGCCGCTTGCCCATCTGCAGGTGGCGGGCGATGTTCTCGATTTCGACGATGGCATCGTCGACGAGGATGCCGACCACCAGCGACAGCGCGAGCAGCGTGACGATATTCAGGCTGAAATCGGCAAGGTACATCACAAGAAAGGTCGGTATGACAGACAAGGGCAGTGCCACGGCCGACAGGATCGTCGCCCGCCAGTCCCGGAGGAAAAGCCAGACGACGATGATCGCCAGGATCGCGCCTTCATACAGCATGTGCATCGAACCATCGTAGTTGCCGATGATCGGGCCGATCGTGCTGTACGCCGCGTCGATCTGCACGTTGGAATGCTTGGCTGCGAACTGTTTGATCGCCTTGTCGATGTCATCAGCAACACCGCTGTCGGAAAATCCGTTCGAGCGCTTGATCTCGACCGCGATCACCGGCTTGCCGTCGAGATAGGCCATCGAGGACCGCTCGGCGAAGCTGTCGGTGATGGATGCGACGTCATCGAGGCGAACCTGCTGGCCGTTGGCCAGGGGGATTTTGAGCCCTTTCAGCGCCTCTACCGACGGCAGGGCGCCGAGTGTGCGCAAGGTCTGGCGGGTGCCCCCGATTTCGCCAAGGCCGCCCGACGTATCCGTCTGCACGGCCTTCAGCTGCGACGATACGGTGGCCGCGGTGACCCCGAGCGACGCCATCGTGGCGGGGTCGAGATCCACATGAACCTCGCGGTCGATCCCGCCGATGCGGTTGACTTGCCCGACGCCGGAGACCGAAAGCAGGGTCTTGGTAAGATCATTGTCGACAAACCAGGAAAGTTCGGTCTCGTTGAGCGCAGTCGAGCCGACGGCATAGGTGACAAGCGCCGAGTTTTGTACCGTGACCTTGGTGACACCAGGCGTCTCCATCTGTGCCGGCAGGTCGCCCTTGACGCTGTCGACGGCATTGCGGACTTCGTTCAGGGCCGCTTCGCTATTCTTTTCCAGCTTGAACGACACCTTGATCGAGATGGTGCCGTCGGTGATCGTCGTGGTGATATGGTCGAGATAGCTGAGCGCGGCAAGACTATCCTCGATGGTGCGGGCGACCTCGGTTTCGAGCTGCGTCGGCGCGGCGCCGTCGAGCGTGGCGGTGACGATGATGGTCGGAAGGTCCATATCGGGGAAGTTCTGGATCGGCAGCTGTTTGAAGGCCAGGAGCCCGCCGACTGTCAGCATCACAAACAACAAAATCGCCGGTACGGGGTTGCGGATCGACCAGGCTGAGAAGTTCATCAGTTTTTCTCCGCAATCTTCACGAGGTCGTTGTCAGACAGGAAGGCGCCACCCGAGATCACCACCTTCGACGAGCGATCTATTCCGGAGACGATTTCCACTTCGCCATTGTTGCGACGGCCGGTTTCCACCCGGATCCTTTGCACCCGTTGATCCTCGCCTGTAGTGAAGAGGTAGCTGATCCCATCGCGGAAGACGATCGCCGTTTCGGGAACGGTCAGCGCCGGGGAGGTCTGGAGCTCGATGTTGCCGGTCACGTAAAGTCCGGTGCGCGGACGCATGTCTGCGGGAAGCGCGACATAGACGATCGCCCGGCTCGTATCGGTGCTGACCGATGGACCGACGAGTCTCACCTTGCCTTCGATGACGTTGTCGTCCGCCCCGTCGATCCTGACGCTCAATCCTTCCGAAATGCGCGGGAGGTAGCGTGCTGAAACTTCAGCCTGCCATTCGACCCGCTGTTGGCGAACCATGCGGAACAGCTCGGTGCCAGCGGAGACGACGGCGCCGAGATCGGCAGAACGCGAGGTGATGAGACCGTCATCGACGGCGGTGATGGTCGTCTGCGCAAGCTTAATTTTTTCGCTGTCGAGTGCGGCCTCTTCGGATGCAAGACTTGCCGTTGCCGTCTGCTCGTCGGCCAGATATTCGACGATCTTCTCGTCGGAGAGCGCCCCTGAAGGTTGGAGCTGCCGCGCCCGGTCGGCGTTGGCCTTGGCCTTCGAAAGGCTCGCCTTGGCGGTCGCGACGGCTGCCTCCTGCTTGCGAAGATCGGCGAGTACGCTTTCCTGGGAAAGCCGGACGAGCGTCTGGCCCTTGGTGACCACGGAGCCGACATCGACCAGAACATCGGTTATACGCAGGCCGCTGGTCTCGGAGGCGATGCCGGCTTCCTGCCACGGCTTCAGCCATCCGCTCGCCGGAACGGTCTCCGGCCAGTCCCGCTGCGCCGGCGTCGTCAGCGAGACGGTGAGAGCGGGTGCGGCTTGCTCGGCCGCGGCATTGCGCAGGGGAAAGAAAAGCGCGGCCGTCACGAACGCGGCGGCCCATAGCCTTGATGGTCTTCTCAACGATGCACTCCTTTGTGGTCAAAGGCATCGCTGCCTTTTCCCGATCCGCGATCAATTCGGTGACGGATTTGCGGCTCATGCACGCCAATCCGGGCCCGGCTCGCGTCGATGTCACGACAGGATATGTAACGGGGCGAACGTTAAGTGCGGTCAAGTTAGTGTTAAGTTGGGTAAAACTTGGCCGCCTGGTCGTGTTCGTGCTGTATGGCTTGCCGGGATTGATAATGGATAACGCGAATGAACAAGGTTCTCCTCATCGACGACGATGCCGAGCTGACGACGCTTCTGCAGGAATATCTGGTCGAGGAAGGATATGACGTTGTCACCGATACCGACGGGCGCGCCGCCATTGCTGCGGCTGCCGGCAATACGGTCGACATCATCGTGCTCGACATCATGATGCCCCGGATGAACGGCATCGAAGTCCTGCAGAGGATCAGGAAGCTGAGCCAGGTGCCCGTGCTGATGCTGACGGCCAGAGGCGACGACGTGGACCGGATATCCGGTCTCAATCTCGGTGCCGACGACTATGTGCCGAAGCCATGTTCGCCGGGCGAACTTGCCGCGAGGCTGCGCGCCATCCTGCGTCGGGCGGGTCAGCCGGCGGCCGGCGCCGCGAACGACACGGTGAGGGCGGGGCGGTTGGTTATCCATCCGGGCAGCAGGATCGCCGAGTGGCGTGGCGAAACCCTTGACCTCACCGGCACGGAGTTCAGCCTGCTCGAGGTTCTCGCCCGCAGCGCCGGCCAGCTCGTGTCGAAACATGATATTTCGAAGCGGGCGTTCGGCAAGCCGCTCACCCCGTTCGACCGCCGGATCGACGTCCACATCAGCAGCGTTCGCCAGAAGCTCGGACTGAGGGAGGACGGGCAATCCTGGATCCAGTCCGTTCGCGGCCAGGGCTATCAACTTCTCGTGGATTGACCATGCCCAGGCTTTTCTGGAAATTCTTCTCGATCATCTGGCTGACCTTCGCGGGGGGCGTCGCGGTCGTCATTCTTATCGTCAATCTCTTTGAGATCCCGCCCCCCGGCCGCGATCGGGAATACCAGGAGCGGGCGATCATTCTGAAGTTGACGGCGAACGTGCTTGCCAGGTATGGCGAGGACGCCGCCGCGCGCGTCGTCCGCAGCAGCGAAGATGCGGTGCCGCTTGGCCTGACGCTGTCGAAAATTGCCGATTCAACGGTGTGCGGAGACGAGAGCACGGCAGAGGCGAGATCCGTCCTCAAGGACGGAACTTGTTACCGGATCTCCGTGGCGCCGGAAGCCAGCTTCCTTCTCAACGTGATGGACAATCTGGCTCTGCTGGTGCCGTGGCTTTCGATTTTCGTTTCGAGCACGGTCGCGGCGGCAGCACTCGCCAGATACCTCATTCGTCCCGTCGTCCACCTTCGCGACGGCCTGAGTGCGCTTGCCCACGGCCGTTTCGACGTCCGTATCGGAGACAAGATGGCGGGTCGCAGGGACGAGGTCACCGCACTTGCACATGATTTCGATTCCACCGCCGCCCGGCTTCAGGAGCTTCATGATGCGCAGCAGAGGCTGTTCCATGACGTGTCCCATGAATTGCGTTCGCCCTTGTCCCGCCTGCAGGCTGCCGTCGGCGTGCTCCGGCAGAGCCCGGCCAAACTCGGCGCCATGCTGGACCGGATGGACCGGGAGGTCGAACGGCTCGATGCGCTGGTGGGCGAAGTTCTGACCCTTGCCAGGCTGACGGCAGGGTCCGGCCTGCCGCTGCAGACGCAGGCGGTCGACGTCATCGAGCTGCTGAACGAAATCCTCGGCGATGCGGCTTTCGAGGCCCAGGCACGGAAGGTCTCGATCACGACGAGTGTCGAGGGCGTCTTCCGGGCCGAGGTCGAGGGCGAGCTGATCTACCGGGCGCTCGAAAACGTCGTTCGCAACGCCGTCAAATATACGGCCGATCATTCGTCCATCTCGGTGTCCTGCGAGACGACAGCTGACCGCCTCAAAATCTCCGTTACGGACCAGGGGCCGGGCGTCAAACGGGATGAACTCGAACGCATCTTCCAGCCGTTCTCACGCGGGAAAGACGCGGTGCCGAGAGGCGGATACGGTCTCGGTCTCGCCATCACCAGGCAGGCCATCGAACGTCATGGCGGGCGCGTGCATGCGTCATTGCCGGAGGCGGGGGGGCTGGCGATCACCCTGGAGCTTCCGAGAAGGCGCTGATGCCTCCTGCCGGCTTTTACCTAACTTTACAGTTTCTTAACCGCCATTAACGCTGGCGTCGCTAAGCCTGAACCCACGATCCAGGTTCGGAAGGCTCCCCAGTGAGTACGTCGCTTTGCACAAGACTATCATCCCTCCGCTACGCCACATCGGCACTCGCGCTTCTGCTGGCAGGCTGCGTCAGCGGCCCGGACCACGTTCCTCCGCAGATGCCGCTTGCGGCGAAATTCGAAGAGGGAGCAGCAAGAGCAACGGCAATGTCGTGACGGCCGAGTGGTGGACGGCTTATCGCGACAAGCGGCTCGACGGCCTGGTAACCCACGGCCTCGCCGAGAACCTCGATGTGCTGCAGGCACTCGAAAGCATCAATTCGGCTTCAGCCAATGTCACGGTTGCCGGCGCCGGCGCCATGCCGAGCCTGACGGTCGACGGATCGCATACGCTATCCGGCGAGAAGGGGCGGTTGCGCACGACCGTCGGCACGACGAACACGTCAGGCGGGGAGGCCAGCCTTTCCTGGCTGCTCGACATCTTCGGCCAGTACCGCCGCTCGAAGGAGAGTGCGCTTGCCTCGCTGGGGGCCGCCTATGCGACGGCCGACAATGCAAAGCTCACCTTCCTGAAAGACCTGGTCGAGACCTATATCGACGCGCGCTATTATCAGGAGCGGATCGCGCTTTCACAGACGAGCTTGAAATCCCGCCAGCAAACTTACGAACTCACGCAGCTGCAGCTGAAAGCCGGTGCGGCCTCCCGCCTCGACGTCGTTCAGGCCGAAGGCCTGGTACAGTCGACGAAGTCCGACATTCCCGGCCTCGAACAGAGCTTCACCGAATCGGCCCATCACATTGCCACTCTGCTCGGGATGCCGGCAGCTTCGCTGACGGACGAACTGCGGAAGGGTGTAGGCCAGCCGGTTTTCCGCGGTGACATTCGCGCCGGCATTCCGGCCGATCTTCTCCGCAACCGTCCCGATATAAGAAAGGCCGAACGCGAGTTGGCCGCTGCCGTCGCCGATATCGGTGCTGCCCAAGTCCAGCTTTACCCGTCGATCGCGCTTTCCGGCTCGATTTCGCCGAGCTGGGTCAAATCATCGGGCGCCAGCGGTGCAAGCCTGACCAGCTGGTCTTTCGGACCGACGCTCAACCTGCCGATCTTCGATGGTGGCAAATTGCGGGCCAATGTCGACATCGAGAAATCCGATGCCAGGACTCAGTATCTGGCGTGGAAAGCGGCGGTGTTAAACGGCGTCGAAGAGGTCGAAAACGCGCTTTCGGCCGTTCGCCGTGACACGCAGACGCTCGAGCCATTGCGCAGGCAGGTAGAGACGTCGCAGGAATCGCTGGCGCTTTCGACCACGAGCTACAAGGACGGCGCCTCGTCGCTGCTCGACGTGCTGGACGCGCAGCGTTCGGTCTCCGATGCTCAGGCAAGTCTTGCGGCCACGGTGCAGCAGGTCGCCAAGGATTATGTCGATCTCTACGTCGCTATCGGCGCCGGTTACCTCGAGCCGGAGCATGCCGCTGCCAAGCCAACGGCAAAATCGGGCTGATTCGCCGACACTTCGGCCTATCGCCCGGCGCTTTCCAGAAGGCGGAGCGCGAGCTTTAGATGCGGCAAGTCGAGCATGCGCCCGTCAAGCTGGATGACGCCGGCGTCGGGCCGGGCGGCAAAGGCGGCGGCGACTTTCTCTGCCCAGGCGATCTCGGAAACATCCGGCGTGAAGGCGTGATTGATCGCTTCGACCTGGCTCGGATGGATGGCCATCATGCCTGAAAAGCCGTCGCGCCGGGCGCGGCCGACATAGGCGCTCAGACCCTTGAGATCGCGGAAATCCGGATAGACGGTTTCGATTGCCGGAACGGCGGCGGCATGGGCTGCGAATAGGGTGAGCGAGCGGGCAAGCTCGTAAGGCGGCGTATAACGGCCATCCGTCCTTCGCGCTGTCGTAGCCCCTATCGCGGCCGGCAGATCCTCGGCGCCCCAGGTCAGGCCGCAAAGGTTTGCCGAGACATCCCGGTAGCTGCCGATCTCGAAGATCGCGGATGGCGTTTCGGTAGCGATCGGCAGGATGGGAATGGCTGGCGTCAGCGAGACTGCGAGTTTGCGCACGGAAGCGGCGCCCTCGGCCTTCGGCAGCATGACGGCGAAGGGATGAAGGCCGCTGAGAGCGGCAAGGTCGGCTTCGAATTCGGGGGAGGTCAGGGGATTGATGCGGATCAGCAGAGCGGTCTCGCCGACATGGCGGAGGACGAATTCGTGCACGGCCTCCCGTGCTCGCGGCTTGTTCGCGGCTGAAACCGAATCTTCCAGATCGACAATGACGGCATCGGTGCCGGAGGCGAGCGCCTTTTCGAAACGCTCCGGCCGGTCGCCGGGCACGAAGAGCAGCGAGCGCAGCCTCATGACGGTTTTACCTTCAGCATCGCCGTGCGCAGGCACTGGCAGACGATTTCATCGCGCTGGTTCAGGGTCATGTGGCGGAAAGTGACGATACCGGCATCGGGGCGGGAATTCGAGCGGCGCAGCTCCGTCACCTCGGTTTCCACCCGCAGCGTATCGCCGATGAAGACCGGCTTCGGCATCGTCACCTTGTCATAGCCGAGATTGGCGACGAGCGTGCCGAGCGTGGTGTCGCCGACCGAAAGGCCGACGGTCAGCGCAAAGGTGAAGGTGCCGTTGACGACGATCCGGCCGAATTCGGTGCCGGCGGCATAATCGGCATCGAGATGCAGCGGCTGCGGATTGTGGGACAGCGTCGTGAACAGCAGGTTGTCGGTCTCGGTGACCGTGCGACGGATTGCGTGGGCGATGCGGTCGCCGACCGTCCATTCGTCGAAATAGCGGCCGGCCATCACGCCTCCTCCTTGATGACGCTGACGACTAGCTGGTTTTCCGAGACCCTGGCCCCAGTGGAAACCTGCAACTTTCCGACGATGCCGTCGAAGGGCGCCCGCAGCGCATGTTCCATCTTCATCGCTTCCACCGTCAGCAGACGGTCCCCCTTGGCGACAGGGTCACCTTCGGCGACATCCACGGAGATGACGAGGCCAGGCATGGGCGAAAGGATCGCACCGTCGCCCGCGCCGTGATTTGCCTCGATTTCGCCCGCATGGGGCAGGCCGATCGACCAGGCATTTCCCGCATCGAAAAGCACGGTCGCCTCGTCCATCTCAACGGCATTTGCTTCGAGATCGGGGCGCGCGCGTCCCCAATGGAGGTGACCGTCGATGCGCAGGCGCACGCGGCTGTCGCTTGGCCCGGCAAGGCGGAAACCGGTAAGCGCCGACCAGGGATCGCGACCCATATCGTTCGAAAGTGCCGTGGCCGCCCTGTCGATGACCGTTTCATCAGGCTTGCTTGTGACAAGGTTTTCTCCGTGGCGGTCGAGAAAACCGGTATCGATCCGTGCGGCGCGAAAATCCGGGTCGACGGCGATGCGGGCGAGAAGACCGGCATTGGATCTGACCGGCCAGACCTCGATGCCGGCGCAGGCGGCGGCGAGCTTCGACAATGCGGCCTCGCGGTTCGGCCCATGCGCGATGATCTTGGCGATCATCGGATCGTAGAAAGCGGTAATCTCATCGCCCTGTTCGACGCCGCTATCGACGCGGACGGTTCTAGGGAGTTTGAGATGTTCGAGCCGGCCGATCGAGGGCAGGTAGCCGGCGGCAGGATTTTCGGCATAGAGCCGGGCTTCGAAGGCCCAGCCGTTCATGGAAATCTCGTCCTGGCTTTTCGGCAGCGGCTCGCCGCTCGCAACCTTCAGCTGCCAGAGCACCAGATCGTCGCCTGTTATGGCTTCTGTGACTGGATGCTCCACCTGCAGGCGCGTGTTCATCTCCATGAACCAGATACGGTCGGGATGCAGGCCTTGAGAAGCATCGGCGATGAATTCGATGGTACCGGCGCCGGCATAGTTCACCGCTTTTGCCGCCTTGACCGCCGCATCGCAGATCACAGCGCGGGTGGCGGCATCGAGGCCGGGGGCAGGGGCTTCCTCGATGACTTTCTGGTGCCGGCGCTGCAACGAACAATCGCGCTCGAAGAGGTGGACGCAGTTGCCGAACGTGTCGGCGAAAACCTGCACCTCGATATGGCGCGGATTGGCGATATAGCGTTCGATCAGGACGCGGTCGTCGCCGAAGGCGGCGGCTGCCTCGCGGCGACAGGAGACGAGAAGCTCGGCAAAATCTTGCGCGCGGTCGACGCGGCGCATGCCCTTGCCGCCGCCGCCGGCAACCGCCTTGATGAGCACGGGATAACCGATGGCATCGGCCTCGGCCGTCAGCCTTGCTTCGCTCTGGTCCGGCCCGAGATAGCCGGGGGTCACCGGTACGCCGGCTGCCTGCATCAATTCCTTGGCGGCGTCCTTCAGCCCCATCGCCCGGATGGCGGCCGGCGGCGCGCCGACCCAGATGATGCCGGCCTTCTCAACCGCTTCGGCAAATTCGGCATTTTCCGACAGGAAACCGTAGCCGGGATGGATCGCGGCGGCGCCGGTTTTGCGGGCGGCCTCCAGGATACGCTCCTGCGAGAGATAACTCTCTCGTGCCGGCGGTGGGCCGATGGCGATCGCCTCGTCCGCTTCTCGCACGAAAGGCAGGCCGGCATCGGCTTCGGAATAGACAGCGATCGTGCGGATGCCGAGCATCTTTGCAGTCCGGATGATGCGGCGGGCGATCTCGCCCCGGTTGGCAATGAGAAGGCTTTCCATCATATCGCGCCTCACATCCGGAACAGGCCGAAGCGCGGCCCTTTCGGGATCGGCGCATTCAGGCAGGCGGAAAAGGCAAGACCCAGCACATCGCGCGTCTGGCGCGGGTCGATGATGCCGTCGTCCCAGAGGCGGGCGGTGGCATAATAGGGATTGCCCTCGGCCTCGTAGCCGGCGCGGATCGGTGCCTTGAAGGCCTCCTCATCGTCAACAGGCCAGTCCTCTCCGCGCGCCGCCATCGCGTCGCGGCGGATGGTGGCGAGCACCGAGGCCGCCTGTTCGCCGCCCATGACGCTGATGCGGCTGTTCGGCCAGGTGAAGAGGAAACGCGGGCGATAGGCGCGGCCGCACATGCCGTAATTGCCGGCGCCGAAGCTGCCGCCAATGATGACGGTGACTTTCGGCACGGTGGCGGTGGCGACCGCGGTCACCAGCTTTGCCCCATCCTTGGCGATGCCGCCGGCCTCATAGCGGCCGCCGACCATGAAGCCGGAGATATTCTGCAGAAAGAGCAGCGGCACCCGGCGCTGGCAGGCGAGTTCGATGAAATGCGCGCCCTTCAGCGCACTTTCGGAAAACAGCACGCCGTTATTGGCGATGACGGCAACCGGCATGCCCCAGATGCGGGCAAAGCCGCAGATGAGCGTTGTGCCGTAAAGCGGTTTGAACTCGTGCAGTTCCGAGCCGTCGACGATCCGGCCGATCACCTCGCGCACGTCATAGGGCGAGCGCACGTCATCGGGGATGAGGCCGTGGAGATCCTCGGGATCGAGTTTCGGCGGCCGCGGAGGCTGGATGTCTATGTCGATTGATTTGACGCTGTTGAGGCTGGCGACGATATCGCGCACCAGGAGCAGCGCATGTTCGTCGTTCTCGGCGACATGATCGACGACGCCGGAGCGGCGGCCATGGGTTTCGGCGCCGCCGAGTTCTTCGGCCGAGATGATCTCGCCGGTGGCCGCTTTGACCAGCGGCGGACCGGCGAGGAAGATCGTGCCCTGATTGCGCACGATCACCGTTTCATCAGACATGGCCGGCACGTAGGCGCCGCCGGCGGTGCAGCTTCCCATGACGCAGGCGATCTGCGGAATGCCTTCGGCCGACATCTGGGCCTGGTTGTAGAAGATCGCGCCGAAATGATCGCGGTCGGGAAAGACTTCAGCCTGGTGCGGAAGATTGGCGCCGCCGCTATCGACGAGGTAGAGGCAGGGCAGCCGGTTCTGCAGGGCGATCTCCTGCGCCCTGAGATGTTTCTTCACCGTCAGGGGGTAATAAGCGCCGCCCTTCACCGTTGCGTCATTGGCGACGATCATCACCTCGCGGCCGGATACGCGGCCGATGCCAGCGATGATGCCGGCGCCAGGCGCCTCGTTGCCATACATGCCGTCGGCCGCCAGCGTGCCGATCTCCAGGAAGGGGCTGCCGGCATCGAGAAGCAACTGGATGCGGTCGCGCGGCAGGAGCTTGCCTTTGCCGGTGTGGCGATCACGCGCTGTCGGCGATCCGCCCTCGCGCGCCTTTGCCGAACGGTCTTGGAGCTCGTCGATGAGGGCTCGGTTCTTGGCTGTGTTGGCTTTGAAGCTGTCGCTGTCGCGGTCGATCGCCGTCGAAATCACCGTCATGATGCGATGAGCTCCCGGCCGATCAGATAGCGGCGGATTTCATTGGTGCCGGCGCCGATATCATAGAGCTTCGCATCGCGTAAAAAGCGCTCGACCGGCCACTCCTTGGTATAACCGGCGCCACCGAGCGCCTGGATCGCCTCCAGCGACACCTTGACGGCATTCTCGCTGGCAAAGAGGATGGCGGCCGCCGCATCCGTGCGCGTCGTGCGGCCGGCATCGCAGGCCCGCGCCACGGAATAGACATAGGCGCGGGCCGAATTCAGGGCGACATACATGTCGGCGATCTTGGCCTGCATCAGCTGGAAATCGCCGATCGCTTTGCCGAACTGCTTGCGATCGCGAACATAGGGCAGCACGACATCGAGACAGGCCTGCATGATGCCGAGCGGACCGCCAGCAAGCACCGTGCGCTCGTAGTCGAGGCCGGACATCAGGATTTTCACGCCTTCTCCCTCTCGGCCCATCAGCGCCTCGGCCGGCACCTCGCAATCCTCGAAGATCAACTCGGCAGTGTCGCTGCCGCGCATGCCGAGCTTGGAGAGCTTTTTCGAGACGCTGAAACCGGGCAGACCTTTTTCGATGATGAAGGCGGTAATGCCTTTCGCGCCGGCGGCCGGATCGGTCTTGGCATAGACGACGAGCACGTCGGCATGTGGCGCATTGGTGATCCAGAACTTGGTGCCGTTCAGGATATAGTGGTCTTCCTTTTTCTCGGCACGCAGTCGCATCGAGACGACATCGGAACCGGCGCCGGCCTCGGACATGGCAAGCGAGCCGACATGTTCGCCGGAGATCAGCTTCGGCAGATGACGGTGTTTCTGTTCCGGCGATGCCCAGCGGCGTATCTGGTTGACGCAGAGGTTGGAATGGGCGCCATAGCTAAGACCCACCGAGGCCGAGGCGCGGGAGACTTCTTCCATGGCGACGACATGTTCGAGATAACCGAGACCGGCGCCGCCGAACTCTTCCTCGACGGTGATCCCATGCAGGCCGAGTGCGCCCATCCGAGGCCAGAGCTGGCGCGGAAAACTATTGCTTTCGTCGATCTCCGCGGCGAGCGGAGCAATATGATCGGCGGCAAACCGCGCCGTCGTTTCACGGATCGCGTCCGCGGTTTCGCCGAGCGAGAAATCAAACATGGCACTCCTCCCGCTGAAATATGTAGCGCGGGTTGCGAAAGGTTCAAAGTGCCGTTGAAGGAGATCATGTTGTCGCCGCTACGGAAGGTTGGGTCGAGACGCGTCCACCTATGCTCCCTCATGCCTGTGCTTGTCACAGGCATCCAGCCACCGCGCGTCGGCGCGGTGAATGACTCACTCGCACTATCGAAGAGGGTCTCCTGCCCAAGGACTTGGGCGCGCTGGATGCCTGTGACGAGCACAGGCATGAGGGAGTATGTTGGACGGCTGGCGCCAAATAGCAGCGTGGAGCCTATGACATTGCGAATGGCGCCGGCCTCTGATTACCGCACGGAGTCCTGTCCCTCCGAACCCTCCCGCCGAAAGACCTCAGGGCTCTTGCCCACCCATTTCCGGAAGGCCCGGAAGAAGGCGCTGGGTTCGGAATAGCCGAGTTGCACGGCGATCTCGCCGATCGTTTTCGAGGTGTTCAGCAGCAATTCGACGGCGAGATCCCGACGGATTTCGTCCTTGATGGCGGCATAGCTTTGTCCCTCGTCGTGCAGACGGTGGCGCAGCGTCGAGGGTGGCATGCGCATGTCGGCGGCGAGTTCGGCGAAGCTGCGCCACGTGGCCGGCGTCGCCTGGCTCAAGCGCCGGCGGACGGCGGCGGCGATGCCGGCATCGTAGCGGTAGCGCACCAGAATATTGGCGGGCGCGCCGCGCAGGAACTGTTTCAACGCCTGCCCGCTGCGTGAAATCGGTAGGTCGAGCAGGGCGCTGTCGAACCCAAGCCGGCTGACCGGTTGCGAGAAGCGTACCGGTGCGCCGAAGAACAGCCGGTAGTCGGCGCCTTGTTTCGGCTCGGCGCAGCGGAAATCGACGAGCCGGATCGGAATGCGCCGGCCGACCAGCCAGCAGGTGATCCCGTGCAGGATGATCCAGTAGGTGCGGTAGGCGAAAGCCGAGCGCGGGCCGCCGGCATCCTGGAGCTCGACCTCGGCGAGGCCGTCGCGAATGACGAGCCTGCCGCAGGGGTCGTCGAGCACGACATCGAGGAAGCGCAGCGCCCGGCGCAGCGCATGACCGAGCGTCGGTGCATGCAGCACGCAATGGCAAAGCAGCGTGAAGCTGCCGCTGCGCATCGGACGGCAGCCCATGCCGAAGAATTCGTCGTCGAGTTCGGCGGCGATCGCCAGCCAGAGCGCGCCATAGGTTTCCGCCGAAACCGGCTGGTCGATGACGACCGGCAGCCCAACGCGGGCAAGGATCGGTTCCGTCGGCTTGCCCAGCCGCCGCAGGCTGTCGAGCGCCTCCTCGACAAAGCCCGGTGCGATCATCCGTCGCTCGATCTCGGCCATATCAAACCTCACGCTATGGCAAAACTGGCCGAAATAATGGAGCACTTCTGTCATCGCTTGCAATAGGCGGAGTGAATAAAATCATCTCTGCCAGTTGCGATTCGAGGAGGGCATGGCCGGCGGGGAGGAACAGATTGATGCTGATCCGTGGAGCAAGTTTCATCATCACCGGCGGCGGTTCCGGGCTGGGAGCGGCGACGGCGCGCATGCTGGTCGAGGCCGGCGGACGCGTGACGATTGCTGATCTCAACGTCGACGCGGGCGAAAGGATTGCCCGGGAATTCGGCAGCGATGCCCGCTTCGTCAAAGCCGACGTGACCGATGGCGAGGATGGGGCTGCGGTGGTCGCCGCAGCGGTGGAAGCCTTCGACGCCTTGCACGGTTTGGTCAATTGCGCCGGCATTGCGCCGGCCGAAAAGGTGATCGGCCGCGACGGGCCGCACCGGCTGGAGAGTTTTGAGCGCACCATCAGCATCAATCTCATCGGCACGTTCAACATGATCCGGCTTGCCGCAGCAGCGATCCGGACGGCGGAGCCGGATGCGGAAGGCGAACGCGGCGTCATCGTCAATACGGCCTCGGTCGCCGCCTTCGACGGCCAGATCGGCCAGGCGGCCTATGCCGCCTCGAAGGGCGGAGTGGTGGCGATGACCTTGCCGATCGCCCGCGAGCTTGCCCGCCATGGCATCCGCGTCGTCTCGATCGCGCCCGGCATTTTCGAGACGCCGATGATGGCCGGCATGCCGGCCGAGGTTCAGGCAGCCCTTGGCCAAAGCGTGCCCTTTCCGCCGAGGCTCGGCCGGCCGGCGGAATTTGCCGGGCTGGTGCGCCATATCTTTGAAAACACCATGCTGAACGGCGAGGTCATTCGCCTCGACGGGGCATTGCGAATGGGCGCGCGGTAAGCGCTTGCCCGAAGGAGGAAAGATGGCACAGCAGGATCCCACCGTCATCGTCGGTGCGGCACGCACGCCGATCGGCAGTTTCCAGGGAGAGCTGAAGGAGGCGACCGCGCCGGAACTCGGCGCAGCGGCAATCCGCGCAGCACTTGAGCGCAGCCGCGTCTCGGCCGAGGCGATCGAGGAGGTCGTCTTCGGCTGTGTGCTGCCGGCAGGCCTGGGGCAGGCGCCGGCGCGACAGGCGGCGATCCATGCCGGCCTGCCTTTTTCGACCGGCGCCAGCACCGTCAACAAGATGTGCGGCTCCGGCATGAAGGCGGTCATGATGGCGCATGACCTGATCGCGGCGGGCAGCGCCTCGATCGCCGTCGCAGGCGGCATGGAAAGCATGACGAATGCGCCCTATCTCCTTGACAAGGCCCGCGGCGGCTACAGGCTCGGCCATGGGCGTGTCGTGGATCATATGTTCCTCGACGGGCTGGAGGATGCTTATGATAAGGGGCGCTTGATGGGCAGCTTCGCGGAGGAATGCGCCGAGGCCTATCAGTTCACGCGCGAGGCGCAGGATAATTACGCCATCGCCTCTCTGACGCGGGCGCAGAAGGCGATCGCGGAGGGTAGTTTCGAAAGCGAGATCGTGCCGGTCACGGTGAAATCGGGGCGGACCGAGCAGGTGGCGAGCCGCGACGAACAACCCGGCAAGGCCAGGCTCGACAAGATCCCGACCCTGAAGCCCGCCTTCCGCGACGGCGGCACGGTGACGGCCGCCAATTCCAGCTCGATTTCCGATGGCGCGGCAGCCTTGGTGCTGATGCGCCGCTCCGAGGCCGAGCATCGCGGCCTGACGCCGCTCGCCACGATCCTCGGCCACGCCACCCATTCACAGGCGCCTAATCTTTTCGCCACCGCACCGATCGGCGCGCTGCAGAAGCTGTCGGACCGCACCGGCCTGGCAATCTCGGACGTCGATCTCTTCGAAATCAACGAGGCTTTCGCCGTCGTCGCCATGGCGGCGATGCGCGATCTCGACCTGCCGCATGAAAAGGTCAATGTGCATGGCGGTGCCTGCGCGCTGGGCCACCCGATCGGCGCTTCGGGCGCCCGCATCCTTGTGACGCTGCTTGCGGCGCTTGCGCGCTACGATCTGAAGCGCGGCATGGCCGCGCTCTGCATCGGCGGCGGCGAGGCGACGGCCGTCGCCATCGAGCGGACTGAGGGGAGGGCAGGCAGATGATCCTTTCCGACCTTCAGCAGCAGATCTCTGATGTCGCCCGCGATTTTGCCCGCGATCGGCTGGCGCCGGGGGCAGCCAGACGCGACCGGGAGCATCTCTTCCCGCGTGAAGAACTGCAGGAGATGGGCGAGCTCGGGTTGCTTGGCATGCTGGTGCCGGAGGCCTATGGCGGCTCGGATACCGGTGTGCTCGCCTATGCCGCAGCACTTGAGGAAATTGCCGCCGGTGACGGACCCTGTTCGACGATCATGAGCGTGCACAGCTCCGTTGGCTGCGTGCCGATCCTCAAATTCGGAACCGAGGAGCAGCGGCAGCGCTTCCTCCCTAAACTTGCAAGCGGCGAATGGATCGGCGGCTTTGCGCTGACCGAACCGCAGGCCGGTTCTGATGCCTCGAACCTGAAGACAAGGGCGCGGCGTGACGGCGACCACTATGTAATCGACGGCGCCAAGCAGTTCATCACCTCGGGAAAGAACGGCAATATCATCATCGTCTTTGCGGTTACCGATCCCGACGCCGGCAAGAAGGGCATCACCGCCTTCATCGTGCCGACGGAGACGCCGGGCTACGAAGTGATCCGCATCGAGGAAAAGCTCGGACTGCATTCCACCGATACCTGCCAGATTGCCTTCAACAATATGCGCGTTCCCGTCGACCTGAGGCTCGGTGCGGAAGGCGAAGGTTACCGCATCGCGCTTGCCAATCTCGAGGGCGGGCGGATCGGCATCGCGGCGCAGGCGGTCGGCATGGCGCGGGCGGCCTTCGAGGCGGCGCGCGACTACGCCAGGGAGCGTACCGCCTTCGGCAAGCCGATTTTCGAACATCAGGCCGTTGCCTTCCGTCTTGCCGATATGGCGGTGCGGATCGAGGCAGCGCGCCAGCTCGTCTTTCACGCGGCTTCCCTCAGGGAAGCCGGGCTGCCCTGCCTGTCGGAAGCTTCGATGGCAAAGCTCTTTGCCTCGGAGATGGCCGAACGCGTCTGCTCGGACGCGATCCAGATCCATGGCGGCTACGGCTACATGGCCGATTATCCGGTCGAGCGCATCTACCGCGATGTGCGCATTTGCCAGATCTATGAGGGAACGAGCGACGTGCAGCGCATGGTGATCGCCCGCAATCTATAAGAACCACATCCGGCCCTGCTTCCGGGGAGGGGAGCACGGCTGGCACAGGGAGGAAAACAAAAACATGGTGGATTCCGCTCGTTTGAGCCTGCACGTCCCCGAACCTGCTGTCCGTCCGGGCGGCCAGCCCGATTTTTCCAACGTCAAGATCGCCAAGGCCGGTTCCGTGCCGCGGCCGGAGGTGGATGTCGCATCCGAGGATATCCGTGACCTTGCCTATTCGATCATCCGCGTCTTGAACCGTGACGGTGAGGCCGTCGGTCCCTGGGCGGGCTCGCTCTCCGATCAGGAGTTGCTGACCGGGCTTCGCAACATGATGAAGCTGCGCGCCTTCGATGCCCGCATGCTGATGGCGCAGCGCCAGGGCAAGACCTCCTTCTACATGCAGCATCTCGGCGAGGAAGCCGTCAGCTGCGCCTTCCGCAAGGCGCTTGCGAAGGGCGACATGAATTTCCCGACCTATCGCCAGGCGGGTCTTTTGATTGCCGACGACTATCCGATGGTCGAGATGATGAACCAGATCTATTCGAACGAGAGCGACCCGCTGCACGGCCGTCAGCTGCCGATCATGTATTCCTCCAAGGAACACGGCTTTTTCACCATCTCGGGCAATCTCGCCACCCAATATGTGCAGGCCGTCGGCTGGGCCATGGCCTCGGCGATCAAGAACGACAGCCGCATTGCTGCGGCCTGGATCGGCGACGGATCGACGGCGGAATCCGACTTCCATTCGGCCCTCGTCTTCGCCTCGACCTACAAGGCGCCCGTCATCCTCAACATCGTCAACAATCAGTGGGCGATTTCGACCTTCCAGGGCATTGCCCGCGGCGGCTCCGGCACGTTTGCCGCCCGCGGCCTCGGCTTCGGCATTCCGGCGCTGCGGGTGGACGGAAACGATTATCTCGCCGTCCATGCGGTCGCCCGCTGGGCGGCCGAACGCGCCCGGCGCAATCTCGGGCCGACCCTGATCGAACATGTCACCTATCGCGTCGGCGCGCACTCGACCTCGGACGATCCGAGCGCCTATCGGCCGAAGACGGAATCAGAGGCCTGGCCGCTCGGCGATCCCGTGCTGCGGCTGAAGAAACATCTGATCGTCAAGGGCGTCTGGTCGGAGGAGCGGCATGTGCAGGCGGAAGCCGAAATCATGGACGAAGTGATCGAGGCGCAACGCCAGGCGGAGGCGCACGGCACGCTGCATGCCGGCGGCAGGCCGTCGGTGCGCGATATTTTCGAGGGCGTCTATGCCGAGATGCCGCCGCATATCCGCCGCCAGCGGCAGAAGGCGGGGTACTGACATGGCCAGAATGACGATGATCGAGGCGGTGCGGAGCGCCATGGACGTCTCGATGGCGAAGGACGACAATGTCGTGGTCTTCGGCGAGGATGTCGGCTATTTCGGCGGCGTCTTCCGCTCGACGCAGGGCCTGCAGGCAAAATACGGCAGAACACGCTGCTTCGATACGCCGATCAGCGAATCCGGCATCGTCGGCACGGCGATCGGCATGGCGGCCTATGGGCTCAAACCCTGTGTCGAAATCCAGTTCGCCGATTACATGTATCCGGCCTATGACCAGCTGACGCAGGAGGCGGCGCGCATCCGCTACCGCTCCAACGGCGATTTCACCTGCCCGATCGTCGTGCGCATGCCGACAGGCGGTGGCATATTCGGCGGCCAGACGCACAGCCAGAGCCCGGAGGCGCTGTTTACCCATGTCTGCGGGCTGAAGGTGATCGTGCCGTCCAATCCCTATGACGCCAAGGGCCTGCTGATTGCGGCGATCGAGGATCCCGATCCCGTCATGTTCCTGGAGCCGAAGAGGCTCTACAACGGCCCCTTCGACGGTCACCACGAGCGGCCGGTGACGCCCTGGTCGAAACACGATCTCGGCGAGGTACCCGATGGCCATTACACCATCCCGATCGGCAAGGCCGAGGTGCGGCGGGTGGGATCGGCGGTAACCGTTGTTGCCTATGGCACGATGGTGCATGTGGCGCTGGCCGCAGCCGAAGATGCCGGAATCGATGCCGAGGTGATCGATTTGAGAAGCTTGCTGCCGCTCGACCTCGATACGATCGTCAATTCGGTCACCAAGACCGGGCGCTGTGTTGTCGTCCATGAGGCGACGTTGACGTCGGGCTTCGGTGCCGAGGTCGTATCCCTGGTGCAGGAACATTGCTTCTATCATCTCGAAGCGCCTGTTGTGCGCGTCGCCGGCTGGGACACGCCCTATCCGCATGCGCAGGAGTGGGACTATTTCCCCGGTCCGGGCCGTGTCGGTCGCGCGCTGGCCGAAGTCATGGAGGCCTGAGCCATGGGCGAATTTATCATCAAGATGCCGGATGTCGGTGAAGGGGTGGCCGAGGCCGAGCTGGTGGAATGGCATGTGAAGGCAGGAGATCCCGTCCGCGAGGATATGGTGATCGCCGCCGTAATGACCGACAAGGCGACCGTCGAAATTCCTTCTCCCGTCAATGGCACCGTCATCTGGCTCGCGGGCGAGGTCGGAGACCGCATCGCGGTCAAGGCGCCGCTGGTGCGGATCGAGACGGGGGGCGATGCCGTCGAGGCTCAGCCTGTGGTGGTTGCGTTGGCGCCGGTTGCCGAGACGACGAAAGTCGCGACTGCGAAGCCGGCCCCGGCCACCCCGGCTCCTGCGGCGGCTGCGCCTGCCGAAAAACCGCTTGCCTCGCCCTCCGTGCGGCTTTTTGCCAGGGAAAGCGGCGTCGATCTGAGGCAAGTGCAAGGGAGCGGTCCGGCCGGGCGGATCCTGCGCGAGGATATCGAGCAGTTCCTCGCCCAGGGGAGCGGGCCTGTCGCGGCAAAGAACGGTCTTGCCAGGAAGACGGCGACCGAGGAAATCAAGCTGATTGGCCTGCGCCGCCGCATTGCCGAAAAGATGGTGCTTTCCACCTCGCGCATCCCCCACATCACCTATGTGGAGGAAGTGGATATGACGGCGCTCGAGGAGTTGCGCGCCACCATGAACGGCGACCGCAGGCCGGATCACCCGAAGCTGACGGTTCTGCCCTTCCTGATGCGGGCGCTGGTCAAGGCGATTTCCGAACAGCCCGACGTCAACGCCACGTTCGACGACGATGCCGGCATCATCACGCGTCATAGCGCCGTGCATATCGGTATCGCCACCCAGACGCCGGCCGGTCTGACCGTGCCGGTGGTGCGGCATGCGGAAGCACGCGGCATCTGGGATTGCGCCGCGGAGATGAGCCGGCTGGCGGACGCGGCGCGCTCGGGGACTGCGACGCGCGACGAACTTTCCGGCTCCACCATCACCATCAGCTCGCTCGGCGCGCTCGGCGGTATCGTCTCGACGCCGGTGATCAATCATCCTGAGGTGGCGATCATCGGCGTCAACAAGATCGCCACGCGGCCGGTCTGGGACGGCGCGCAGTTCGTGCCGCGCAAGATGATGAACCTCTCCTCCAGCTTCGATCATCGCATCATCGACGGCTGGGATGCGGCGACCTTCGTGCAGCGCATCCGCACGCTGCTGGAAACACCGGCGCTCATTTTCATCGAAGGCTGATCCATGAAAGAAATTGTCTGCAAGCTCCTCGTCATCGGCGCCGGTCCGGGCGGTTATGTCTGTGCCATCCGCGCCGGCCAGCTCGGCATCGATACCGTCATCGTCGAGGCCGGCAAGCCGGGGGGCACCTGCCTGACGGTCGGCTGCATTCCCTCCAAGGCACTGATCCATGCGGCCGAGGAATTCGACGCCACGCAAAAGATGCTTGGCGGCAGGAACCCGATGGGCATCCGCGTCGAGGGCCTCTCGATCGATCTCAACAGGACGATCGCCTGGAAGGACGGCATTGTCGGCCGGCTGACAGGCGGTGTCTCGGGACTGTTGCAGAAGGCGCGGGTCAAGATCGTCCACGGCCGGGCTCATTTCCGCGACGGCAAGACGGTGGAGGTGGAGACCGAAACCGGCCAGCAGATCATCCGCGCCGAGACCGTGGTGATCGCCACCGGCTCCGATCCGGTGGAGCTTCAGAATCTGCCTTTCGGCGGCCGCGTCATTTCCTCGACGGAGGCACTGTCGCTGACGGAGCTGCCGAAAAAGCTCGTCGTGGTCGGCGGCGGTTACATCGGTCTGGAGCTCGGCACCGCCTTTGCCAAGATGGGATCCGAGGTGACCGTCGTCGAAGCGACGCCGCAGGTTCTGCCGCTCTATGATGCAGAGCTGGTGCGCCCGGTCATGCGAAAGCTGACCGAGAGCGGCATTCGGGTGCTGACAGGCGCGAAAGCGATAGGTCTTGCCGACAACGGCGAAGCATTGATCGTCGAAACCTCCGATGGCCACCAGCAGACCCTGCCGGCGGACCGCATCCTCGTCACCGTCGGCCGCCGCCCGAGGACGGCAGGCTCCGGTCTCGAAGAACTCGACCTCGATCGCGCCGGTCCTTATCTCAGGATCGACGATCGCTGCCGCACGTCGATGCGCGGTATCTATGCGATCGGCGATGTGACCGGCGAGCCGATGCTGGCCCATCGGGCCATGGCGCAAGGGGAGATGGTGGCTGAGATCATCGCCGGCAAGAAGCGGGCCTGGGACAAAAGATGCATTCCCGCCATCTGCTTTACCGATCCCGAAATCGTCAGCGCCGGCCTCTCACCGGCGGAGGCGCGGGCGCAGGGCTATGAAATCCGCACCGGCCAGTTTCCGTTCAGCGCCAATGGACGGGCGATGACGATGCTGTCGGAGGAGGGCTTCGTGCGCGTCATCGCCCGCGCCGACACCAATCTCGTGCTCGGCCTGCAGGCGGTCGGAGCCGGCGTCTCCGAACTCTCGGCGGCGTTTGCGCTGGCGATCGAGATGGGTGCCCGCCTGGAAGACATCGCCGGCACCATCCACGCCCATCCGACCCGCAGCGAAGCGGTCATGGAGGCGGCGCTGAAAGCTTTGGGAAGCGCATTGCATGTCTGAGCCACATCACAGCCGCCGTCTATACTCAAGGTAGAATTATACGCCTAATGCGTGTAATCTTGCATAAGCTGAATTATGGAACTGGTTGCTTAACTCACACGAATAGCAGAAGGAAGCGTTCGATGCGCGCGCCCTTTGGCCGCATCGACGTCCGCTTCAAGGTCATATCCGCCTTTCTCGGCGGTCGATAACTCTTTCCCTTAGGCGACGATCTTCAACCGGTCTCGACCGCTTTGTTTTGCATGGTAAAGCGCCTCGTCCGCCCGGGCGTAAAGTTCGCGTGCCGTCTCGCCCGGGTGTAATTCGGCGAGCCCAGCCGAGCAGGTATAAGAGAATGTCGGCGCCGAGCGGATGGGCCGCGCGCCTCGAACCGCCTTAAGGATCCGGTCGACGATCAGTTCGCCTTGCCCGAGTGTCGTATCGGGCAAGATTAACATGAATTCCTCACCGCCGATGCGCCCAAAACTGTCGCGGCGGCGAACCAGAGGCTGGACGCGGCGTGCAAAATCGATGAGCACGCCGTCTCCAGCTTGATGTCCGTAAACGTCGTTTATGCGTTTGAAGTAATCTAGATCCATGATGCAGGCGCAGCCGCTGACCGACTGCGCCAATGCCTGGCGCGCGACCATGCTCTCGAGCGCTGCCATCATGAAGCGGCGGTTGGAGACGCTGGTCAGTTCGTCCGTCTGCGAAGCCCGCAAGGCAAAATCACGATCTTGCCTTAGGTCACGCTCGCTCGTCTTCATAGGCGTAATGTCGCTGGCGATGCATAGCATCCATCCGTCGCCCTGGACGGTCTCGGTCATCCAGAACCATCTTCCGTCGGCCACATCGGTTTCGAAGGCACGGAACGGGAGCTTGCCACGCCGCGACTGTGCCGAGACCAGCCATGTCTCGAAGTCGGCGGTCTTGATGATCGTGCCCTTCCCCGCCTTGGTATTTCGCCGCATGAGATCAGCCCATAAGGGCGTTTCCTCTGCTTCCAAGGCGTAGGTGGAACGAAACGCGGCGTTTGCATAGCGCAAACGATCATCCTGATCGTAAAGCGCAATCAGGACTGCACTCTCCTCACTCAAACCCGCGAGCCGCTCCGATATCTTGGTCATTCGACTGTTCCAAGCATTTTCAAAACAACGATAGAATCAGACTATGTTAGCAAAACCTAAAAAGATGATGGATGCGATGCCGCTATCGCAATATTATTGGCCGCGACAGCCAAACTAGCTCTACCCCTGCCCCTCCTGCACTCGGCGAGCAGAGTGCTTCGGCCCGTCTCATGCGCGCCGCCGAAGCGGTCAAAGGCGCGGGCGCCCTCACCCAGGACCTCGGCGGCACCACCGCGTCGCCGGAGGACAGCATAAAATGCTGTCAGAGGCCCGGCGGCATCCTGTTTGTCCCTCCCGGAGCCGGCGAAACGCGATCGACTCGCGCCTTCAATGTGGTAGTGTGGCGAGGTGGCGGCACAATATGCTGCGGCGTTGGCGGGTTCGACAGGCGGAGTGGAACGATGAAACTCGACCGGATCGATGTAAAAATTCTGCATGAGTTGCAGAAGAATGGCCGTGTCACCAATGTCGAGCTCGCCGAGCTCGTCAACCTGTCGCCGAGCCCCTGCCTGATGCGGGTGAAGAAGCTCCAGTCGGAAGGCTATATCGAGGGTTATTCCGCGCAGATCAACGTCGCCAAACTCGGCCAGACGCTGACCGTTTTCACGGAGATCACCCTCAAAAATCACCGGCAGATCGATTTCGCCCGGTTCCTGACAACTGTCGAGAAGATCGATCAGGTGATCGAATGCCATCTGGTCTCCGGCGGCTACGACTATCTGTTGAAATTCGTGACGGCCGGCATCGGCGAATACCAGACGATCATGGAGCGGCTCTCCGATATGGAGATCGGCATCGACAAGTATTTCAGTTTCGTCGTTCTGAAATCGCCCATCGTCAAATCGCACATGCCATTGACGAGCCTGTTTCCGCTTTAGTGCGATTGTCGGCCCGGCCGCGGCGGCAACAAGGTCAGAATGCACGCGTGACATCGCCTTGCACCACACGTTTTCTCCGATCAAAAGGAGTGCTGCTTGCGACGGGGCGATCGGTTGAGCCCTTTGCGGGCGCACCAGCTCCAGCAGGTGGTGCGGCACAACTTGTTATGGGTTGCTGTATCAGCAGTTGGCTGCGGTCAGCCCTTCATGGCCGCGCGTATGTCGGGGTCATCAAGCGTGTCATCCAGCGTTCTGCGCGTGCGCTCGATGATGGCGTCGATATCGGCGTCGGTGCAGCAAAGCGGCGGCGCATAGCCGAGGACGCCGTTGGCGAAGGCGCGGATGACCAGGCCGTTTTCCCAGGCGCGGTCGAAGACCCGGCGCGCCGGGTCGGCGGCTGCCGGCAATAGTGTCTTCCTTTCCTTGTCGACCACCAGCTCGATGGCGGCCAGCATGCCGCGACCGCGCACGTCACCGACGAGCGGATGGTCCTTGAGGCCCACAAGTCCTTGCATCAGCCGTGCACCGGCCTTGCGGCCGTTCTCCAGGAGACCCTTTTCATAAAGATTAAGCACTTCGAGGCCGACAGCGGCGCTGACGGGATGGGCCGAATAGGTATAGCCGTGACCGACGGCTGCACCGCCGGCGCCATCGGCGATCGTCTGGTAAACGTGGTCGGTCATGAAGACCGCGCCCATCGGCACATAGCCGGAGGTCAGGCCCTTCGCCGTGGTGATGAAGTCTGGAACGATCTCGTCCTCCTCGCACGCAAAGAGCGGGCCGGTGCGGCCGAAGGCGGTGATCACTTCATCGGCGACAAAGAGGATTCCGAGCTCACTGCAGAGCCCGCGCATCGCCTTCATCCAGCCCTTCGGCGGCACCAGCACGCCGCCGGAGCCCTGGATGGGTTCGGCATAAAAGGCGGCGACGCGCTCCGGGCCGATCTCTTCGACCTTGCGCCGCAGTGCCGCGAGGGAGGCGTTGATGATGGCCTGCGGATCCTGGCCGACAGGGTTGCGGTAGGCGTAATGTGAGGGGATTTTATGCTGCCAGTCGAAGGGGATGCCGAAGCCGGCGTGGAATAACGGAAGCGCCGTCAATCCTGCCCCGACGGTCGATGAACCGTGATAGCCTTGCTCGATGGAGATGAATTGGTCGCGCTGCGGCTGGCCGCGGGCGATCCAGTAGTAGCGGATGAACCGGATCGTGCTATCGACGGCATCCGACCCGCCGAGCGTGAAGTACACATGGTTGAGATCCCCCGGCGCCCGTTCGGCCAATGCCGCGGCAAGCCGGATCGCCGGTTCCGAGCCGAGACCGAAATAGGTGGTCGCATAAGGCAATTCGCGCATCTGCCGCGCTGCCGCCTCGACGATTGATTCATGACCGTAACCGGCATTGACGCACCATAGGCCGGCAAAGCCATCGACCAGCTGCTTGCCGGAAGCATCGGTCACCGTCGCCCCCTTGGCGGAAGCGAGCACACGTACGCCGAGCCTTTCGTGATTGCGGTAGGAGGCGACAGGGTGGACCAGATGGGCGCGGTCGAGTTCGACAAGAGAATTGCTGTACATGTTGCTCTCCGGATCAGCCGAGTGCCTGGTTGGCGAGGGCGAAGATAGTGGCGACGGGTTCGGCGCCGGGAAACGAGGGCTTCATCATGGCGATGCCGCCGCCGACATGGGCGAAACCTTGTTCGGCCACCCAGTCGGACAGTCCTGATGCAGCTGTGGTATCGATTCTGAGGAACGCGCCGGGCCGCAGTGCGATGAAATGCGCGACGAGTGCTTTGGCGTCTTCCAGGTTGCCGGCAACGACGGGGCCGATGACCTCGCCCCGGCCGAAGGTGCGAAGCACTGCAAAACCGGCGACGCCTCCGTCGCGGCGGACCACGGCGAGTTCACCGACCTTGGCGAGATAGGCGATCAGATCGGCGCGATCGGCGCCGAAGGCCTGCCGATCGAGTTCGGTGACCGCGGAGAAATCGGTCATGGTGGCGGCTGACGTGGTCATCGGCGTGGCCACTTCTGCTGCGATGCCCTGATGCTGCAGAATGCGGCCGGTCTGGCGGAAGCCGAGCTTCTCGTAGAGGGGAAGGCCCTCGGCGGTTGCAACAAGCCTGAGCGGTCGTTCGCCGGCAAGCTCTATTGCAGCATGCATGAGCTTGCGGCCAAGGCCGCGGCCGCGCATGGTTTCATCGACGATGACCATATTGATCGTGGCGCAATCTTGCTTGTAGGGGGTCACGAGCACGGTGCCGACCACCCGGTCGTTCTCAATGGCCACGACGCCCTTGCTCAAGGCGAGCGCCATCTCCCAATCCTGAACGCGATGGGGCCAGCCGGCCTGCCGCGACAGCTGGACGGCGGCACCCAGGTGTTCGGTGCCGAAAGCGGCAAAATCGATCTGGCTTGTCTGCATGACATTTCCTTCATTTCTCAAGTGGAAGTGTGAAGGAGTGCGGGTTGGCTAATCGTCTGAAGGCTGCGCTTCGAGCGGTATCTTATCGTTTTCCCTTTGTCGCCCGCCGCATCTTATGCTGGCATGTGCCCAGAGCTCGCTGCGACCGGCCAGGCTGATGCAATAGCCGTCTCCAGTGCGATGAGCTGATCGAAGCAGAGCAATATAATATAGGGGGACGCAGCTCCCGTCCCCCGTCGTTCAGCATTTACCGGAGGGTTGAGATGCACAAGCATCTGCCAAAGCCGCTTTGGATACAAAATAATCTGCTTCGCCAGCCGCCACATTCAGGCAAGCAGGGGGCGGGACGCGTCTATTATGACTTCACATGCCCCGGTTCACTCTCCAAAGGATATGCCCATGACCCTCTTGCGCCCGAAATACGTCACCTTCGACTGCTACGGCACACTGACCAACTTCCAGATGGCGGAAGCGGCCCGTGACCTTTACCGCAACCAGCTCGACGAGGCGCGGATGGCCGAGTTCATCCGCAATTTCGCCGCCTATCGCCTTGACGAGGTTCTGGGTGACTGGAAGTCCTATGCCGAGGTCGTTCACAATTCGATCGAGCGCACCTGCAAGCGCAACGGTATCAAGTTCAACGAAGAAGACGCTCGCATGGTCTATGAGCGGGTGCCGACCTGGGGTCCGCATGCGGATGTGCCGGCTGGCCTTGCGAAGGTCGCGAAGGAAATCCCGCTGGTGATCCTGTCGAACGCGATGAATTCGCAAATCATGTCGAATGTCGAAAAGCTCGGCGCTCCGTTCCATGCGGTTTACACCGCCGAACAGGCACAGGCCTACAAGCCGCGCCTGCAGGCCTTTGAATATATGTTCGACATGCTTGGATGCGGCCCCGAAGATGTCGTGCACTGCTCCTCGTCGTTCCGCTATGACCTTATGTCGGCCAACGATATCGGCATCAAGAACAAGGTGTGGGTCAACCGCCGCCATGAACCCGCCAACCCGTACTATGGCTATGTCGAGATCGCCGACATTTCCGGCCTGCCGGGCGTTTTCGGTCTCTGACCCAAACGAGGAATGCGCGGGCGTGTCTGCCCGCGCTTTACTCGAAGTGGTTGATCGTGCTCGCAGACTCGCAATTCGATAGTGGCCGTAGCGCCCCTACAATGTGGTTCCCTCCTTGTCGGCCTTAAGCCTGCCTGTGAGGACCACGCGAACTCTCCAAAGACGTAAAGCTCGAGGGCCGACCTGCAGCCGGATCGATCGAAGCCCGAGATTGCCAAGATGTGTGTCGCGATGGCCGTTACGCAAAAATGTGGCGCCCGCGTGCGCCACATTGCCGGTTCTCATCTCGCTAGCGCGCCAGGCTCAGCTCAGCCCGCCGATGTGGAAGCTCTTCATTTCGAGATATTCCTCGATGCCGACCTGCGCTCCCTCGCGGCCGAGGCCGGACTGCTTGACGCCGCCGAAGGGGGCGACTTCGGTGGAAATCGCGCCGGTGTTGAGTCCGATCATGCCGAATTCGAGGGCTTCGCCTACGCGCCAGGAGCGCTTCAGGTTTTCGGTGTAGAAATAGGCAGCAAGGCCGAAGGGTGTGCCGTTGGCGATTGCAATCGCCTGTTCTTCCGTCTCGAAACGGAAGAGCGGAGCAACGGGGCCAAAGGTTTCTTCGCTGGCGAGCAACATATCGGTCGTCGCCTCCGTCAGCACCATGGGCGCGGCGTATTGCGGCCCTTCCGCCACCGAGCTGCTCCGGGCGGAAATCCTGGCGCCCTTGCCCAGAGCGTCGTCGACATGGCGGGTGATCTTTTCGATGGCCGCAGCGTTGATCATCGGGCCGACGACAGTGCCTGGTTCCGTTCCGGGACCGACCTTCATGGCCTTGACGCGGGCGCCGAGCTTCTCGGCAAAGGCGTCGTACACCCCGGCCTGCACCAGGATGCGGTTGGCGCAGACGCAGGTCTGGCCGCCGTTGCGGAACTTGGCCATGATGGCGCCTTCGACCGCGAGATCGAGATCGGCATCGTTAAAGACGATGAACGGTGCATTGCCGCCCAGTTCGAGGGAGAGCCGCTTCACGCTGTCGGCGGCGCCGCGCATCAACAGCGAGCCGATCCGGGTCGAGCCGGTGAAGGAGATCTTGCGCACCGTCGGGTTTACCATGAACTCGTTGCCGATCTGCGTCGGCATGCCGGTGACGATGTTGATCACGCCTGCCGGAATGCCGGCACGCTCGGCAAGGACACCCATGGCGAGCGCCGAATAGGGTGTGAACTCCGAAGGCTTGATGACAACCGTACAGCCGGCCGCCAAGGCAGGCGCCACTTTTCGGGTGATCATGGCGATCGGGAAATTCCACGGCGTGACGATGGCGCAGACGCCGACCGCCTCCTTGAGCACGACGATGCGGCGATCCGGTGTCGGTGAGGGAATGGTGTGGCCGCCGATGCGGCGAGCCTCTTCGGCAAACCATTTGACGAAGGAAGCACCGTAACGGACCTCGACACGCGATTCATCGAGTGGCTTACCCTGTTCAAGCGTGATGAGCAGCGCCAGATCCTCGAGATTTTCGATCATCAGCGCGTACCAACGCTCGAGCAGAACGGCGCGTTCGGCGTGTGTCCTCTTCTTCCACGACGCGAAAGCTGCCTGCGCTGCCTCGATTGCCGCGCGGGTCTCGGCGGTCCCCATGTCCGGAACAGTGCCAAGGTTCTCCTGGGTGGCGGGATTGACGACGCTCACCGTCTGGCCCGAAGTTGCAGGCGACCAGATTCCGTCGATCAGGCCTGCCTGCTGGAAAAGGTCTTTGTCTCTCAACTCAAGCATCTGGTTTCCTCTCTGACCATTGGCTGCGGCCGCAAGAGCCACCGTGTTGGATGAATTCGGTCTTGCGCCGTCATCGATGCGTGTTTCTGAACAAAGCCTACCGAAACAGGACAAGCAGCATGCATCGACTGTGGGGGCCGCTGCGGTGGAAAATAACGTTTTCAGCGATGTCACAGTCATCTCGGCGCGGCAGAGGGCAAGCATGCCGAACAGTCGACCGCAACGGGATCCCAAACGCGCAGTCGGGCCTCGGCATCATGCTCTAGAAGTAGCCGAGGATGGATTTCACCTCGAGATATTCCAGCATGCCCTCAACGCCGTACTCGCGCCCATTTCCAGATTGCTTGAAGCCGCCAAAAGGCGCGTGTGGATCCCAGGTAGGGTAGTTGAGATGCACCTGACCGCAGCGGATCTGGGACGCGACGTCCCTAACGACGTCCATATTCCCGCCCTGCACATGCGCACCCAGGCCGTAGACAGTATGGTTGGCGATGGTGATGGCCTCCTCAACCGTGTCGTAGGGAATGAGGCAGAGAACTGGACCGAAGATCTCCTCCTGGGCGATACGCATGTCCGTGTGCACGTCCGAGAAAATCGTCGGCTTAACGTAGAAGCCTGCATTCAGACCGGCTGGGCGACCCTCGCCGCCGGCGACGAGCGTCGCGCCTTCGGCAATACCAACGCCGATCATGGTCTGGATCCGATCGAACTGGGCGCGGTTGGCGATCGCACCGTGCGTAGTGGCTTTTGAGAGGGGATCACCGATCACGATCTTGTCTGCGGCTTTTCTGGCGAGCGACTCGATTTCGGGCAGTCGCGCCCGCGGCACGATCATACGCGTCGGCGCGCTGCATGATTGGCCGAGATTGCGGAAGGCAGCCGCTATACCCATGGAAACGGCGAAATCGAGATCGGCGTCCGGCAGGATCACGTTCGGAGACTTACCGCCGAGCTCCTGGGCGACGCGTTTGACGGTCGGCGCGGCCGCCTGGGCCACCGCGATTCCCGCCCGGGTAGAGCCGGTAATGGAAATCATGTCCACATCCGGATGGGACGCGAGAGCCGAACCGACGGACGGGCCGTCGCCATTGACGAGGTTGAAGACGCCGGCAGGAAAACCCGCTTCCTCGATCGCCTCTGCAAACAGGAGCGCGTCGAGGGGAGAAAGCTCGCTGGGCTTCAGCACGACCGTGCAGCCTGCGGCGAGCGCCGGCGAAACCTTGGCGGTGATCTGGTAGAGCGGCCAGTTCCATGGCGTGATGAGCGCGCAGACGCCGATCGGTTCGTGGGCGATGGCGGTGTGGCCGCGCTGCTTGATGAAGGGGAATGCTTGCAGGACATCACGAGCGGCCTTGACATGGGCGATCGCCAGCGGCACTTGCGCGGTGCGGGCATATCCGATCGCCGCGCCCATTTCGAGGCTCAGGCATTGTGCGAAGAGCTCGCTGCGCGCTTCGAGCAGCGCCTGCAGGCGATCAAGCAGTCCGATACGATAGTTCGGCTCGGTACGGCTCCAGGTGGCAAAGGCCCGCCGGGCCGCGGAAACCGCAGCGTCGACATCCCAGTGGTTTCCAAGCGCAAACCGCGTCACAGCCTCTTCCGTGGCAGGATTGACCAAGGTGCCCTTGGCGGCGCCCCTGGCTTCGAGCCATTGACCGTCGATGAAGAATTTGTCGAGACGACCGCCGCGGGACAGGTGTTCGAGAGGTGCTGTCATCCGACAAGGTCCTTAACGCGGTAATAGGCACCGACGACGGGCAGGAACCACGGGTTTCCGGTATGCATCGGAACAGCGGGCCAGGCGAAGCCGTCGAGCGGATTGGCGTCCTTGCGCCCCATCGCCATATTGGCCAGCGCGCTGCCCATGAAGGTCGACAACTGGGCGCCATGGCCGGAATAGCCCATGCTGTAAATGACACCGTCGGCGTTGCCCGCGCGGGGATAACGGTCTTGCGTGCAACCGACGAGGCCGCCCCAGCAATAATCGATCTCGACGTCTGAAAGCTGCGGAAACATGCCGACCATCTGCTGGCGCAAAAGCTGGCCGGAGCTGACGTCGGTTTTCTGGTTGGACACGGCCGAAAATCTCGCCCTCCCCCCGAACAGCATGCGGTTGTCGGGCGTCAGGCGGAAATAGTTGGAAATGTTGAGCGAGTTGGTGAAGTTGCGGTTGCCGGGAACCGTCGCGGCGACCTCCTGCGGGGTGAGCGGACGTGTCGCAATGATGAAGGAAGCGATTGGCATCAGCCTTCGGCGGAAATAGTTAAAGGCGCTTGGCGTATAGGCGTCGGTCGCCAGGATGACCTGGCGCGTTGTGAGCGAGCCGGTCGATGTGGTGAGCCGCCAACCATTGGGCACCTGCTCTCGGCCGGTGACCGGGTTCCGCTCCCAGATCACCGCGCCATGGCGGTGGGCCGCTTCCGCCATGCCGTTGGCGTAGCGCCCCATATGCATCATGGCGGATTTCGGATAGAGAATCCCGCCATGGAAGGCATCCGATACCACCTCCTTGCGGAGATCCTCGCGCGTAAGCCATTCGGCTGAGGGGTCGACCTCACGACGGATTTCTTCGGACATCGCCTGCAGCTTGCTGACATGAGACGGCTTCGCGGCAAGCTTGAGCTTGCCGCCCCTGCGGAAGTCGCAGGCGATCTTTTCTTCCTCGATGATCCGTTCGATCATGTCGATCGAATCATCATAGGCGCGCCACAAGCGGCGCGCCCGGTCTTCTCCGAGATGCTGCCTGGCGGCGCCAAAGCTTGCGAAATGACCGCTGTTAAGGTGCCCGCCATTGCGGCCAGACGCACCATACCCAACGTGCTCGGCTTCCAGCAGAGCGACCTTCGCACCGGATTGGGCCAGCGTGCGCGCGGCGTTGAGCCCGGTGAAGCCGGCTCCGATCACCGCAACCTCGAAATCGCCCGAGACCGGGTCGGCGCTGCTTCCGGCGAATGGGATCGAGGTATCATGCCAGTAGGAAGCAAATTTCATTGGCGTATGCCTTCTGCTCGTCAATTTGAATGCATGGAGTATATGCCCGCTTGCGTTGGAGGAGTGCGGCGCGGGCGGCCTTGTTTCGCAACAATCGCCTGTGTTCGGGGCAGCAAACCACAGCATATTCTGTTTATGCGCCAACCCCGCAGTCCACCCCCGGAAGCCACAGATTAGGATCTATGCAGCATTCTGTCCCTTGCCCGGATTCAAGGAAGCCGGGCGAACAACGGCCCGGCACCGAGGTGCGGATGGGCACCGGCACCAAAAATGGGAGTGACATGATGACCGGTAAACCCATGCTGCTCATCGAGGCGAAAAGCGTATCAGCCTCTGAAGGCAAACGAAGCACCTTGGGACCAGACGACATATTTGGGACCGACCGCGACGTCGTTTGGAGCAGCGCCTCGGGCGGGTTCCCGCCGGATCGGCTTGGCGAGATAACCGGATCGGCCGCCCCGATCTGCTTTTCAGACATCAGCCGATATGAGAGGCGCGCCGTCATTCGGCGCGCCTCGTCGGCGAGTGCTCAGTCGTAAACGCAAACGTAGATCTTGCGCACGGTTTCGATGGTACGCCAGACGCCGACAAAACCGGGCTTCATCACGAAGCTGTCGCCAGCTCGATAGGTCATCGTCCCGCCGCCTTTCTCATCGATTTCGACAACACCGGAAAGGATGTGGCAGAATTCGTAGACCGTGCCCTTGATCGAATGGTGTTCGCCGGGCGTCGCCTCCCAAATGCCGGTGAGCACCTTCTCACCTTTTGAGGCATCCTGTGCCCAGGTCTTGTAGGCCGGATTGCCTGAAATCAGCCGTTCTGGGTCCGGCACGGCCTGCTTTGGGGCAAAATTCGGTTCGGTATCGATAGTCAACAGAAGCGACATGTCATTTTCCTCGTTTAATAACCGCGTGTCCGATCGACCAGGCCGATCAGGTTTTTGCCGGCGCGGTGGCGCCGAATATTTTCAATGACCGAGTGCGCTGCCGTTTCCGGCTGCGTGACGGAGGCGATGTGCGGCGTGATCGCCACTTTTGGATGTTGCCAGAGCGGATGTTCTGCCGGCAGCGGCTCGGGATCGGTGACGTCGAGCATGGCCGCGGCGAGACGGCCATGGTCGAGCGCCTCGATCAGTGCCGTCTGGTCGAGATGGGCCCCGCGACCGACATGCAACAGTCGTGCGCCGGCCGGCAATTGGGAGAAGAGGTCGGCATTGAGTATGCCGCGCGTCTCATCGGTAAGCGGCAGCAGGCAGACGAGAATGTCGGTCTCTGCCAGAAAATCGGCAAGCCCATCCGTGCCATGATGACAGGTGACGCCGTCAATTTGCTTTTTGCTTCGGCTCCATCCTGCGAGAGGAAACTGGAATGGCTTCAAACGCTCGATCGCCGCCTGCGCCAGGATGCCGAGACCCAGGAAGCCTATTCTGCGCCGGGCGGCCTGCGGTACGGCCAGCGTCTGCCAGGCACACTGTTTCTGCAGTTCCCGATAAGCCAGCATCTCCCGGTGGAGCGTCAGGATGCCAAGCGTGACATATTCCTGCATCATCCGGATAATACCATCCTCGACCATGCGGACGACCGCTACAGGCTCCGGCACGCTGTCCTGTTTGAATTGATCGATGCCGGCGCCGATGGAAAACAGCACTTCCAAATTGCGGTAGCGCGAGATGTCAGCGGGGACCGTCCAGGTAAGGAGATAGCGTACCTTGTCCGGATCCACCGGTTGGCCCGGCCCGACGAACTGCAGATCCGGAAGCTCGCGCGCAAAAATCTCCCGGAAAATCGCACCGCGGGCGGCATCGGAGTTGAAGAGAAACGCCATGGAAATCGCTTATCCTTCAGCCTTCGGCAAGATGGTTGCCGAGTTTGGCGATCATCGTCTGGCATGCTGCAAGCTCGCCGACCTCGATATATTCGTCGGGCCGGTGCGCGCGGGCGATATCCCCGGGCCCGCAAATGATGGAATCGATGCCGGCCTGCTGGTATAGGCCTGCCTCTGTGCCGTAACTCACAGCCGCAAGCGGCTCCCGCCCGGTCAATTCCGTCAGCAGCGCCGCGAGATTGCTGCCTTCGGGGAGCGCAAGTCCGGGATAGGCGCTCAGCTCATGCCAGCCCACCTGGAATCCCTGATCTCTAAGTGCAGCGAGTCTGGTTTTTACCGGCTCGAGCAGCGATGACGGCGAAATATCAGGCACCGCGCGGACCTCGACATCGCAGGTGCAGCGATCCGGAATGATGTTGACCGACTGGCCGCCGGCAATGACCCCAACCTGCAGTGACGAATAGGGAGGCGCGTAATCATGGTGGAATGGGCCGCTCGTCAGGGACTGGCCGTATTCCGCGACCTCCGTGATCAGTTTGGCCATGGCATGAATGGCGTTCAGCCCCAGGTCGGGGCGCGAGGAATGACCTGACCGGCCGATCACCTCCAGCCGGACGGCTGCCTTGCCCTTATGCCCGCGCACCGCCTGCATTCGGCTCGGTTCGCCGATGATCGCCCCCAGCGGGGCATTGCACAGCTTCGGCAGCTCGGCAATGAGATGCGGGACGCCACGGCTGCCTGCCTCCTCGTCATAGGAGAAGGCAAGGTGAATTGGCCGCCGGAGCTTCATGGCGGCAAGTTTTGGCAGTGCGGCCAAGGCGCAGGCGAGAAAACCTTTCATATCGCTGGCGCCGCGTCCATAAAGCCTGTCTCCCGCCGCGCGCAGAACGAATGGATCCGAACTCCATTCCGGTTCGCCGGCCGGCACGACATCCATGTGCCCGGACAGAATGTAACCTCGGCCTTCGCGCGGTCCGACAGTCGCAAAAAGGTTGTATCGGTCACCTTCCGGGCCAGGATGGACTGTCACGTCGGCTCCCGCCTTTCGGCAATAGTCGCCTATCCAGTCGGCAATCGCGCCGTTCGGCGTTCCAACAACGGAGGGGAACGCGACCAGCTTCGCGAGAATATCGATGACGTTCATGGGTGACCAAGTTGCCTTTTGAGGGGTCCAGATGCTAACTAGCCTAAGCAAAGGCAGGAGATTTGCCTGCTGAGTGGGGCCTTGGTTCAGCTGAAGATTTCGAATTGTTGCGGCGAACAGGCCAATCCTGCTGGCCTTGGTGTGCGATATTGTGACTTGGTTGCAATCGGCGCGGATCAAAGACGCTGTCTACCTCCAGTGCAGTCTGGTGATCTGGCGAATGGAGCGGATACCCGAATATGCAAAAATCAGTGCGGCTGAAATCGTTCGAATTGATCGCACAGGATATCAACAGTGTCGACGTCAGCCTGCTTCACGCGCTGTCGATCGGTGTCGGCTGGCCGCATCGGCCCAAGGACTGGGATTTCCTGCGGCGCGCGGGCCCGGGCATCGTCGCCGTCGATGGGATCGGACGTGTATTCGGAAGCGCGATGTGGTTTCCGCATGGAGAGGATTTCGCCACGATCGGGCTGGTGATCACGTCGCCCCGCACGCAGGCGCAAGGGACCGGCCGATGGCTCATGGAGCAAGTGTTCGAGCAGTGCGGCGACCGCAATCTGAGCCTGAATTCAACCCATGCAGCTTACAGGCTCTATGTTTCTCTCGGCTTCACCAAGGAAGCGATTGTCTATCAATACCAGGGAGATGTCACGCCCAAGCTCCCTCCCCTGCCGGAGCTGAATGGGCAGTTGAGCGAATTGTCAAATGACAATGTCGAGGAGATCAAAGCTCTCGATACCCGCGCCTTCGGCACCGATCGCGGCAAATTGCTCGCCTTGCTTGCGGAAGGTGCTGCCATCTGCACGCTCCGGAGGGGCGCCGAAATCGTCGGCTATTCCATGTGCCGCGAGTTCGGACGCGGCCACGTGATCGGTCCGATCGTGGCGAGTAACGATCAGGACGCGATCCACCTCGCAGCCGTGCATCTCAAGGATTTGGCAGGCCGTTTCGCGCGCGTCGACACGCGGGAGAAGGGTCTGTTCGCCGAGTTCCTTCAACAAAGCCGCCTTGCCGTCTCGGAAACCGTTACCACAATGTCGAGGGGGCGCCATTTCCTGAATGGGAAGAGCGGCGAGCCGGCGGTGTATGGTCTGGCCGGCCATGCCTTAAGCTAGGCAGCCGTGGAACGGAACTGCCGGGCGCAGAGTTTTTGCAAAGAAAACGCAAACGCCCTATCCTCGCCTCGACGATGACCCTGCCGCAAGTGCGTCCAGGCGCTATGGTGAGGGAAAGCAAGGGCGAAGCATGAGACAGGTTACGAGCCTTCAGCAGAGGATGACGATTGTCGGCGATCTCAAGGCTGCCTCCTTTGTCCCCTGGATCCAGCGCCATGCCGCCAAGCTCGGGCTCTCGCACCACATATCTCATACGAGTTCGATGCGGATCGAGGTTGAGGTTTCAGGTCCGGAGGATTTGATCGACATGATGGAGGTGGGCTGCTCTCTCGGGCCAATCGACGTATGGGTCGAGAGCATAGAACGCACGGCGATTACCCGCGAAACAGCCCAGCGCCAGCCACAGTCTTTTGGTGTGTGCATATAATTTAATCAACGTTGCCAATGCGAAATAATTATGCAAACGTGAGCCGTTGAGCGCGATGCCCCAGGGGGAGCGAGCTCGGCAAAACAGCCATGTTCAGGAAGTCTCGTCATGCCATCCGATACGACCGGCTTTTGGACGCCAGTCGCCCTCTCCCGGGATTTGCCGGCCGGAACCGCGATGCCGGCGCGGACGGCATCTGGTTCGATTGCCCTTTGGCGAAGCGCTTCGGGGCGCATATCGGCATCGGCGGATCGCTGTCCGCATCGCGGCATGCGGCTGTCTCACGGCTTCGTGCGCGGCGAGGCGCTTTCCTGCATCTATCACGGCTGGAGCTATGACCAGGCCGGGCATTGCCTGCGTATCCCCGCCCATCCGGGGCTAGCGCCACCGGAAACCATCCGCGTTGCCACCTATGATGTCGAGGAAACGGGCAGCGTGATCTGGGTGGCCATGGGCACGCCGGCGTCGAAGCCGCCGAGGCTTGACGGCCTTGTTCCCTTGCGTTCCCTGACGGCGTTCGCCAACATTGCGGCGATCGAGGCGGCGGCCGGCGCGAAGGCGAGCCCTGACGGTATCGTCGAGATCGATGCATCCGCCGGGACCATCTCTCTGCTATTATCCCCCCAAGACGGACAGACGCTGATCCATGTGCTGCTGAAGGGCGTTCTCGGCCCAGCCGGAGCCATCGGCGCGTCGCGGGCCGCCGAAAGCCTGCGCCGCCGGGCTGAGGGACTTCAGAAAAAGGAGATCGCGCGGTGAGCATGCAGGCGATGATCGATGAATGGTATCCGGTCGGGATTTTCAGCCAGCTCGACCGCGCCGGCCGCAAAACGGCGCTGATGGGCGAGCCGATCGACGTAGCCTGCGATGCCGACGGCAATGCGAGGGTAACCGGCAGCGACGGTCGTGTTCTGCCGGTCCGCCTCCGTTACGGTCATGTCTGGTCCTCGCTCGGCGAGCCGAAGAAGGAGCTTTTTCCGATTCCCGAGGCTGACCAGCCCGGCCGCCGCTTCGTCGACGTCGGGGTGGTGCGTGTACGCTGCTCGCCGCTTCGCGCCGTCGAGAATTTCCTCGATATCGCCCATTTCCCCTTCGTCCACACCGATATTCTCGGCGCCGAGCCGCATACCGAGGTCCAGAACTACAAGGTCGAGATCCGCGAGGAAGAAGACGAGGTCTGGGCAACGCAGGTGAAATTCTACCAGCCGCAGGCCGCCAAATCGGCAAGCGGCGGCATCACCACCGAATATATGTACCGCGTGCCGGCACCGACCTGCTCCGTGCTCTACAAGACCTGCCCGCCGCGCCCGAGCGAATGGGATGTCATCACGCTCTTCGTGCAGCCGCTGGCCGAGGACCTCTGCGACGTCTGGCCATGGATGGCGCTTTTCGACGACGAGACTGCGATGACAGATCTTATCCACTTTCAGCAGACGATCTTCCTGCAGGACCGTTCGATCCTCGAAAACCAGATCCCGCGGCTCCTGCCGCTCGACCCCGGCATGGAAATCCCCACACGGGCCGATCTGACGTCGATCGCCTACCGACGCTGGCTGAAGCGGCACAATTATACTTACGGCGCACAGCTGGTGGCGCAATGAAGCTCTACGACTACATCCTCTCTCCGAGCTGCTACAAGGTGCGCCTGATGGCGGCGCTGACCGGCGTGAAGCTTGAACTGCGCCCGGTGGATTTCCATCCCGGCGCCGAGCATCGCGGCCCGGAACTCCTGGCGCTCAATCCGGCGGGATCCATTCCGATCCTGGAGGATGGCGATCTGATCCTGACCGAATCCTCGGCCATTCTCGTCTATCTTGCCGCCAAGGCCGCACCCGTATGGCTGGGCAACGGTGCGGCCCGGGAAGCGGCCCAGGTGCAGCAATGGCTGTCCTTCTCCGGCCGGCTGACGGCAAGCCTCGGCAGCGCGCGGCTGCATGAAATGCTGCTGCGGCCCGGGGATATCGCTGCGCTGCAGGCCCAGGGCATTACAGCACTTCGCGAGCTCGAGGCCGGGCTTGTCGAGCAGGGTCTTCACGGCAAGCGCTTCCTCGCCGCCGACCGGCCGACGGTCGCCGACATCGCCTGTTTTCCCTATGTAGCGCTGGCGCCCGATGGCGGCGTAACGTTGGATCCTTATCCGGCCATCCGGCTCTGGTCCAGGGCGTTGCGCGCCCTCGACAACTTCATCGAGATGCCGGGTATCCACCGCCTGCACGAGTTGAAGCCCGAACCCCATATCGCACCGGGCGAGGCGTGACATGGCCGGCTATCTTCTGAAGAACTGCGCGGCTGTGATCGTCGATGAGGGCAAGGGGCCGGTCGCCCGTCGCAATGTCGACCTCCTGACCAACGGGCCGGCGATCGTGGCCATCGGCGAAAATCTGGCCGCGGACGCGCTGCCTGCCGGCACGACCGTTCAGGATGCTGCCGGCTGGTTTGTCTATCCCGGCCTCGTCAACACCCATCATCATTTTTTCCAATGCTTCGTGCGCAACCGCGCCGATCTCGACTGGACGAAGCTTTCGGTCATCGAGTGGCTCGATCGCATCTACCCGATCTTTTCGCAGCTCAACGAGGCATGTTTTTACCACTCCTCGGTCACGGCGATGGCCGAGATGATCAAGCATGGCTGCACCACGGCTTTCGACCATCAGTATAATTTCCCCCGGCATGCCGGAAAGCGGCTGATCGACCGGCAGTTCGAGGCGGCCGAACTGCTCGGCATGCGTTTCCACGCCGGCCGCGGCGGCAATACCCTGCCGAAGTCGGAGGGCTCGACCATTCCCGACGAGATGCTGGAAACGACCGACGAATTCATCGCCGACTGCGCCCGGCTGATCGACATCTATCACGATACTGGCCCCTTCAGCATGCGCCAGGTCGTGGTCGCGCCCTGCCAGCCGGTCAATTGCTATCGTGAGACCTTCGTGGAATCGGTGGCACTGGCGCGCCATCGCGGCGTCATGATGCACACGCATGTCGGTGAGGGCGAAAGCCCGGTCATTCAAGCGCGGCATGGCATGCGCACCGTCGACTATCTCGAAGAACTCGGTTTTGCCGGACCCGACGCCTTCTATGCCCATTGCTGGGAACTGACCCACGACGAACTGAGGACGATGGCTGCCAGCGGCACTGGTGTCGCGCATTGCCCGGAACCGGTCTATCTGGTCGGCGCCGAGGTTACCGATATTCCCGCCATGGCGGCTTTCGGCCTGCGCATCGGCCTCGGCTGCGACGGCGCTGCCTCCAACGACAATTCCAACCTGATGCACTGCCTGCACTCCGCCTACATGCTGCAGTGCCTCGTCTCCTCCAGCCGCGCCCATCCCGTGCCGCCGCCGGCCGATTTCCTCGGTTATGGCACGACCGGCGGCGCCAGCCTGCTCGGCCGGCGCGATATCGGCCGGCTCGCCCCCGGTATGGCCGCCGACCTGTTTGCGATCGACACCCGACGCATGGATTATGTCGGCACGCGGCACGATCCGCTGAGCCTGATTGCCCGTGTCGGCATCGGCATGGCGACCGATTTGACCATGATCAATGGCCGCATCGTCTGGCAGAAGGGCGAGTTTCCCGGGCTTGACGAGGCCAAGCTGGCTGCCGACGCCGAGGCGGCGCTATCCGCCGTGGAATTTTAAAAAACCAAAGAGGGAACTGAGAACATGACCAGACTGACCCGCAGAAACCTGATGACTGCCGCTGCCGCCACCGGCCTTGCCGGCGTGCTCGGCAGCCGCATGGCTTTTTCCGCCGACAAGCCGCTCGGCATCACACTCGTCGTCCCCTCCCCGATCGGCGACGTCGGTTGGGGGCACGCCCTTGCTGCCGGGCTCGAGCCGATCAAGGCCGCTTATGGCGACAAGGTCAAAGTCACCGTGCTGGAGAATATCGCGGAAGGCCCGGATGCCGACCGCATCATGACCAAGACCGTTGCCGATGGAAGCAAGTTCCTGATCGCCGGTTCCTTCGGCTATCAGAACGGCGCTTTGCAGATCGCTCGCCGCGATCCGAGCGTCACGGTTCTGCATGCCTCCGGCTTCCAGGTGGCTCCGAACTTCTCGCCGTTCGCCGCCAAGTATTTCCAGGGCACCTATCTGCTCGGCATGGCAGCAGCGGCACTCAGCAAGACCGGCAAGCTCGGCTCCGTCTCGGCCTTTGCGATCCCTGAGCTCATCACCTCCATCAATGCCTTCACGCTCGGCGCCCAGGCGGTCAAGCCGGATATCGAAGTCTCGGTCGTCTGGGTCAATTCCTGGTTCGACCCGGCCAAGGAGCAGGAGGCGGCCAAGGCACTGATCGCGCAGAAATGCGACGTGATCTTCTCCAACGCCCAGGATACGCCATCCGTCATCTCAGCTTGTGAGGAAGCCGGCGTCTACGCCTTCAACCTCAACTCCTCGATGAAGAAATATGCGCCGAAAACCTATCTCGGCTGCGTCTCGACCGATTGGTCGCCGTTCTTCAAGGCTTCGGTCGATGCCCATCTCGCCGGTACGTTCAAGGGGGCCAATGCGTTCCTCGGCGTCGCCGACAAGGTCGTCGAGGTGGTCGACTGGAGCGCCGATATTCCGGCCGACGTGATGGCCAAGATCAAGGCGATCGAGGCAAAGATCGCCGACGGCAGCTTCTCGCCCTTCACCGGGCCGATCGCCAAAGCCGACGGCAGTGAAGGTGTCGCATCGGGCGCCACCATGGCCGACCCCGAGATCATCGCCATGAATTGGCACGTCAAGGGCGTGTCGACGCCGCTGCCGAAATAACGCATGACCGCTCCCCTCCTGTCGCTGCGCGGCATTTCGAAAAGCTACGGCCAGATCCACGCCAATCAGGCGATCGATCTGGACGTGGCTCCGCAATCGATCCATGCGATCCTCGGCGAAAACGGTGCGGGAAAATCGACGCTGATGAAGCTGATCTATGGCGTCGAGCAACCGGATGACGGGGACGTCATTTGGCAAGGAAACCCCCTGCGCCTCGCCTCCCCCGCGGAAGCGAGGCGCAACGGCATCGGCATGGTCTTTCAGCACTTTTCGCTGTTCGAGACCCTGACCGTCCTGGAGAATATTCGGCTGGTCGTGCCGGGTGGGAAGGCCGACCTTAAAGAACGCATCCGCACACTCGGCCGGGAATTCGGCCTCGAAGTCGATCCGCTTGCCCATGTGCATTCGCTGTCTGTCGGTGAACGGCAACGGGTGGAGATCATCCGAAGCCTGATGGCCAATCCGAAGCTGCTGATCCTTGACGAACCCACTTCCGTCCTGCCGCCGCAGCTGGTGGAGAAGCTGTTCGACACGCTGCGTCGTCTGCGCGACGGCGGCGTTTCCATCCTGCTGATTTCCCACAAGCTCGAGGAAATCCGGGCGATCTGCGACCGGGCGACGATCCTGCGCGGCGGACGCGTGACCGGGCACGTCGACCCCCGTGAACATGATGCCCATGACCTTGCCGGCATGATGATCGGCCGCGATATGCCAACGCCCATCCCGGCGCTGCCGCGGTCGGGTGGGGAAAAGCGGCTGGAGGTCATCGGGCTGGATTACCGGCCCGACGATCCCTTTGCGGTGCCGCTCTCCGGCATCAGTCTCGAAGTGCGTGCCGGCGAAATTCTCGGCATTGCCGGCATTTCGGGCAACGGCCAGAGCGAGCTTGCCGCGTTGATTTCAGGCGAGACGGTGCTGGGGCGCGAACAGCGCGACCGGATCTATATGCTGGGAACGGATGTCGGCAGGCTCGATGCCGCCGCGCGGCGGAGGCTCGGATTTGCCTTCGTGCCGGAAGACCGGCTCGGACGCGGCGCCGTCCCCGAAATGTCGCTCGTCCTCAACAGCCTGCTGACGGCCCATCCGCTCAAGCTTTTGCGGAGTGGTCTCATCGACAGGACGCGGGCGGTGGCCTTCACCAGCGATTGCATCCACCAATACGATGTCCGCACGCCCGGCCCGGATGCGGAAGCCGGCACTTTGTCCGGCGGCAATCTGCAGAAGTTCATTGTCGGTCGCGAAATCATGCTGTCGCCGAAATTGCTCTTCGTGGCGCAGCCGACCTGGGGTGTCGATATCGGCGCCGCATCCGCCATCCGCAGCCGCCTGATCGCATTGCGCAATCAGGGCATGGCGATCCTCGTCATTTCCGAGGAGCTCGAAGAGCTGTTCGAACTCTGCGATTCCATCCACGTGATGTACCACGGCAGGCTCAGCCCGCCGCTCGCCACCCGGGACACGAAACCCGAGCAGATCGGCCGATATATGATCGGGGCACAAACCTCGCCCGAGAAAGTCCATTCATGAGTGCCTGGTCTCCTGCTTTCCTCCCCACGCTCGTGCGCCGGGAGCGCGCCTCGCTTGCCGCGGCCTTCCTTGCGCCGGTTATCGCACTCGGGGGGGCGATCGTTCTCAACCTTGGCCTTTACATTTTGATGGGCCGCGACCCCGTCGCGGTGGTCTATGCGCTGCTTTTCGAGCCCTTCCTCTCCTGGGCGTCATTTTCGGAAGTGCTTTTGAAGACCGGCCCGCTTCTCCTCATCGCTCAGGGACTGGCGATCGGCTTCCGCGCCAAGGTCTTCAATATCGGCGCCGAAGGCCAGTTCATTCTCGGCGCGATCTTCGCCTCTGCCATTCCCGTCTGGTTTCCGCAGGCGACGGGCCAGTGGATCTGGCCGGCGATGCTGCTGCTCGGCGCGCTCGGCGGCGCCTTCTGGGCTTCGTTCACCGCCTTCTGGCGCGTGCGTCTCAATGCCAATGAGATCCTCGTTTCGTTGATGCTGAGCCTCGTTGCGGTGCAACTGCTGAACTATCTCCTGCTCGGCCCCTGGAAGGATCCGAACGGCTTCAACTTCCCGCAGTCGGTGATGTTCCAATATGATGCGATGATCCCGACCCTGATTTCCGGCACCCGCCTCAACGTCTCGTTTCTCATCACGCTTGTCTTGTCCTTTGCGGCCTGGATCTTCATGCAGAAGAGTTTCATCGGTTACAAGCTGCAGGTCGGCGGTCTGGCGCCGCGGGCTGCCGGCTATGCCGGCTTCAGGGAGGGTTGGGCGATCTGGCTGTCGCTGCTGATCGGCGGCTTTGCCGCCGGTCTTGCGGGAGCAGCCGAAGTCGCCGGTCCGCTCGGCCAACTGCAGCGTTCGATTTCGAGCGGCTACGGCTATGCGGCGATCATTGTTGCCTATCTCGGCGGCCTGCACCCGCTCGGCATCATTGTCTCGGCGCTTGTTATGGCGGTCATCTATATCGGCGGCGACAATGCCATGGTCTCGGCCAACCTGCCGATCGCTGCCGTCCGAGTCTTTCAGGGCAGCCTGCTGCTTGCCTATCTCGTTGCCATCGCCTTCGTGCGCTACCGTCTCGAATGGCCCCGCACCGCCCATCGGAGCCATTCATGAACGCCATCGAGTTCATTCTGGCCGGCATGCTTGCGGCTGCGACACCCTTTCTTCTCGCAGCGCTCGGCGAACTGGTGGCAGAGCGCGCCGGCGTCCTCAACCTCGGGGTCGAGGGATTGATGGCCCTCGGCGCCGTGCTTGCCTTCATCATCGTCTACCAGGGCGGCGGACATCTGCTCGGTTTCGTCGTCGCGGGACTGGGCAGCGCTGCGCTGTCTCTGCTCTTTGCCTTCGTCACGCTCGGATTCCGGGCAAACCAGGTCGCGGCAGGCCTTGCCATCGGCATTTTCGGCCAGGGGCTCTCGGCCCTTTTTGGCAAGACCTATGAAAGCCTGACGGTCAAAGGACTTCCGAAACTCGCCCTTCCCTGGCTTTCGGACTTGCCGGTTATCGGCGGCCTGTTCGTCCAGGATGTCGTCGTGTGGATTTCGCTCGCCGCCACCCTCGCTCTCTGGGCGATGTTTGCCTATACCAAGCTCGGTCTCATCGTCCGTGCAGTCGGTGAGAACCCAAAGGCCGCCCATGCCATCGGCTATTCGGTGATATCGGTCCGCGTCCTTGCCATCGCCTTCGGCGGCGCGATGGCCGGTATCGCCGGCGCCTACGCGGCGGTGGTCTACACACCGCTCTGGGCCGATGGAATGATCGCGGGGCGCGGCTGGATCGCCATCGCTCTCGTCGTCTTCGGAACTTGGCTCACCGGCCGCATCTTCCTCGGCGCCTGCCTTTTCGGGGCGGTCTCGCTGGTCGGCCTTGCCGCCCAGGCAACCGGGCTCGACGTTCCCTCGCAGCTGCTGTCGAGCCTGCCCTATCTCGTCACCATCATCGTGCTCGGCATCATCTCCGCCGATCGCCGCCTGCTGAAACTGAACGGCGTCGCCTCGCTCGGCGAACCATTCGAGCGATAAGGACGCGCGGCGCTGCGACGCGGCGAAGAAGCCCGTGGTCAGCCGCGAACACGCTTCTTGCGTCCCTGCGGTTCAAATTGGACGAGAAGCGATTTGAGTTCGATCTCGCGAACGCGGCGTGCCGCTTCGTCGGGGCTGACCCATTCGAGAATGCGCTGGTCCCGCTCCTTGAAATCGCTGCTGATATCAGTGACTTCAATCTGAAACATGTCGACGATACAGGGGCCCACGTCGCCATTGTCGAGTTCTTTCAGATAGGTATAGCGACCGACCGGTTTTTTCTTCACGGTCCCTCGCACACCGGCCTCCTCCCAGGCCTCGATTGCTGCTGCTTCGAAAGGCTTTTTCCCTTTCATCGGCCACCCCTTCGGAATGACCCAGCGTCCACTGTCGCGCGATGTGATCACCAGGATCTCGATCGCGGATCCGGCATTGCCGTGGCGGAAGCAGACAGCGCCGTACTGTTGACGGAATGCACCGGCGAACAGCATTTCAGGAACAGCAGCGAGCTGCCGTAGCAGTGGCTGGGACTTGTCCGGTCGAGGCTTCCTGCTTTTTCTGCTCGGTGTCATAACGAATGAATTACCGAATTTGTTTGCCGCTTCAATTGCCTGGGCGTCTTTATGACAGATTTATGACAATCGGCCGCATGAGGAAAGGTTCCCGGGCGTGGTGAGCAGGCTAATGCCACGGGAAGCCAGATTCTTCGAAATGTTTGCCAGACCCTCGCAGACCATCGTTGCCGCCGCACACGCTCTCGATCAACTCCTGAAGGGCGTGACGTCGTCCAAAGGGGGCGCTTCCTGACCAGGATGAGCGGCGAGCCGGTGATTTATGGTTTGGCCGGCCATGCCGTGAGCTAGAGTAGGGTCCTGACAAATGTCGCATGATGCCTGTTGATGACGGTGGCTGAAAAGCCATCCGTGGCGTCGCATTGAACGGCCCTCGACAGTCGCTCTTCGATCAAGTTTAACGCTCCGGCCCGGATTCCAAAGCGCGTCGCATCAAACGTGATTCATGCGCCGCGCTTTGATCCCTTTTGTTTTAGGCATGTCGCCCGGAACAGTTGCACTCTTCGGAGGACATGCATTGAGGATCCAAGCAGGATGCCAATTCATGAACTTGCCGCGTTCGGAGCCGCAATGCTCCCAAATCCTGGTTCGAACATGGTAGGCTGCTTGCCGGTGCCTAAGTGGTCGAGCCTGATTTGAAGGCACAGCCGATTATCGCGCCTTGAACGTTTACCCCGAGAGCGGGCGAAATCGCGCGCTTTTCAACGTTGGCGAGGATAAAGTCATGGAATTGAACGACGCAACATTGTTCCGACAGGCCGCATTGGTCGGCGGCCATTGGATCGAGGCGGGGGACAATGGGATTGCGGTCGACAACCCGGCGACCGGCGAGATCATCGGCCGCGTTCCCAATCTGGGCGCAGCCGAAACCAAGGCGGCGATTGCCGCAGCCGAGATTGCGCAAAAGGAATGGGCGGCCCGCACCGCCAAGGAACGCTCGGTGATCCTCAGGCGCTGGTTCCAGCTGATGATGGACAATCAGGACGATCTCGGCCGCATCCTGACGTCAGAACAGGGCAAGCCACTTGCCGAAGCCAAGGGCGAGATCGCCTATGGCGCGAGCTTCATCGAATGGTTTGCCGAGGAAGCAAGGCGTGTCTATGGCGACATCGTGCCCGGCCACCAGAAGGACAAGCGCATCCTTGTCATGAAGCAGCCGATCGGCGTCGTTGCCGCCATCACCCCCTGGAATTTCCCCAATGCGATGATCACCCGCAAGGCGGGACCGGCCTTTGCCGCCGGCTGCGCCATGGTGCTGAAGCCGGCCTCGCAGACGCCGTTTTCGGCGATCGCCATCGCCATTCTTGCCGAACGCGCCGATTTCCCGAAGGGACTCTTCAGCGTATTGACCGGTTCGGCGCGCGCCATCGGCGGTGAAATGACCGCAAGCCCGGTGGTGCGCAAGCTGACCTTCACCGGCTCGACCGAAGTCGGCGCCGAGCTTTACCGGCAGAGTGCGCCGACGATCAAGAAGCTCGGGCTGGAACTCGGCGGCAATGCCCCCTTCATCGTCTTCGACGATGCCGATCTCGATGCGGCCGTCGAAGGGGCGCTGATCGCCAAATTCCGCAACAACGGCCAGACCTGCGTCTGCGCCAATCGGCTCTATGTGCAGGACGGCGTCTATGATGCCTTCGCCGAGAAACTTTCGAAGGCTGTCGGGGCGCTGAAGACCGGCAACGGCTTCGACGAGGGCATCAATCTCGGCCCGCTGATCGACGAGTCGGCACTTGCCAAGGTCGAGGAACATGTCGCCGATGCGCTTTCCAAGGGTGGGCGCGTCGTTGCCGGCGGCCAGCGGCACCCACTCGGCGGACGCTTCTACGAGGCGACCGTTCTGGCGGACGTCACCCCTGCCATGGCCGTGGCCAAGGAAGAGACGTTCGGGCCGGTGGCGCCGCTCTTCCGCTTCAAGGACGAAGCTGATGTGATCATCCAGGCCAACGACACCGAGTTCGGCCTTGCCTCCTATTTTTACGCCAAGGATCTCGCCCGGGTCTTCCGGGTGGCCGAAGCACTGGAATACGGCATGGTCGGCGTCAACACCGGGCTGATCTCGACGGCCGAAGCGCCTTTCGGCGGCGTCAAGCTCTCCGGCCTCGGCCGCGAAGGCTCGAAATACGGCATCGAGGAATTCACCGAAATCAAATATGTCTGCCTCGGCGGCATCGCCTGAGGTCAAGAGAAGGCCCGAGAAAAAGCATCGGATTGCCGTCGAGGGCGGCGTCATCGACCTGTCGGCTCGCCACGGCGCAAGCTGGGCGAGCCTTCGCGACTAGGCGGCGGCCGCGCCGTTCGGCCAGACCAGATCGACATGCGTTGGACGGGCGCGATCGTCAGCCGCAATGCCGAGGTCGAGGAGAGGGACCGATGTGAAAGTCTACTGATCCTTTCAGCCGCCAGGCCCGCTTCTTTCCGAGGCGATCTGCAGGTCTTCCCGGAACGCCCGATCAGCGCTGCCCTGCTGTTGATTACCGCCGGTATGCTGATAACTTTGATATTTCCCGTCCATTCGGAAGGGTCGCAAGGAAGCATTCGAAGCAGGTGAAGTTTGAAGCTGTGGGGAGGCACAGTCCACAGCGGTGGATGCAATGGCGTTCATGCCCTCTCCCAGAAGATAAATTAAGTCTCTAATCCAACGGAGCAAGCCCATGAAAGTAAGCAGCCTCGACTCCCGTCGGTTGACCCGGCTGGCGCAGGCTATGCTATGCCTCGATGACTTCGAGCCAAAGGCAAAACGGCATCTGCCAAAGCCTCTCTACGGCTATATTGCCGGTGGAAGCGAAACCAACGCGTCGCTGCGAAAAAATGTCGAAGCCTTTCAGACTTATGCGTTGCGCCCGCGGATTCTCCAGGACGTATCGACGCGAAGCACGGAAACCACCTTATTCGGTCGGACTTATGCCGCACCCTTCGGTATCGCCCCAATGGGAATCAGCGCGCTCATGGCCTATCGCGGCGACATTGTTCTTGCCGCTGGCGCAGCGCAGTGCGGCATTCCAATGATCATGAGCGGATCCTCGCTCATTCGGCTCGAAGAGGTTATTGCCGCCGCGCCCGCGACCTGGTTCCAAGCCTACCTGCCCGGAGAGCCCGAACGCATCGATGCGCTGGTGGACCGCGTTGCTGCGGCAGGCTTTACCACCTTGTTGCTTACCGTCGATACGGCCGTTCTCTCGAACCGGGAAAACAATATCCGGGCTGGCTTCTCGACGCCTTTGCGGCCCAGTCTCGCTTTGGCATGGCAGGGTGTGACGCACCCGCAATGGACCATCGGGACGTTTTTGCGCACGATCGCGCGCCACGGCATCCCGCATTTTGAAAATTCCTACGCAACCAGAGGCGCACCGATCATCGCCTCCAACGTCATGCGGGACTTTGGCCGAAGAGACCATCTGAACTGGAGCCATCTCGAGCGCATCCGCAACCGTTGGAGCGGCAAGCTGATCGTCAAGGGCATTCTTCATCCGGACGATGCAGCGCGTGCTGCTGAGACAGGGGCTGACGGGGTGATCGTCTCCAATCACGGTGGCCGACAGCTCGATGGCGCCATCACTCCCCTGATGGCGCTTCCCGAAATCGTGGAACGTCTGGGCGACAGGATCCCGATCATGATCGATGGCGGCTTCCGCCGCGGAACTGACGTTATCAAGGCCTTGGCGCTGGGGGCACGTTTCGTGTTTGTCGGGCGACCGTTTCTCTATGCGGCTGCTGTAGCCGGTCTGCCTGGCGTATTGAGGGCGGCAGACATCCTGAAGGCTGAGATCCATAGCAACATGGCCCTGCTTGGCGTTACCACAATCGAGCAAGTTTCAAGCGGCCACCTCGTCCGGACTTGATGATCGCATCGTGAGCTGGGAGTGCGGCGGTGACGAAACAACTGTTTCAGCCAAAGCTCCGCAAAAACGCTTCGGTCTCCATGAGTTCGAGCTGCACGGAGAAGCGGTCGTGCAGGAGTTCCAGCGAGGCGTCATAGGTGTCGTCGGCGCTGCTGCAGACGGCGTCTTTCAGCACGATGACACGATAGCCGAGATCGATGGCACCAAGCGTGGTGGCAAGCACGCAGACATCGGTTTCACCGCCGGTGATCACCAGAGTATCGACCCGCTCCGACTGAAGGGTCTGATGAAGCCGTCCGTCGATCCAGGGGGAATAGGTGCGCTTGTCGAAGCGCCTTGCCGGCGGAACCAGCGACGCCAGCGACGAGGCCACATCGACGAGGTCGCGCGGAAGGTGCTCGCCGGTCATCATCCACCATTTCCGGTAATAATCACGCCACTTGCCCGGCATCTCGTCGGCGTGCTCGGGTGGCAGGAAGCGGGTGAAGATCGTTCGGGACGGGTGCCGGCCGGCGAGTTCCTCGATCTGCGGAGCGACCCGCGCCATCCAGGGAACGTGCCAGGGCGTGTCTTCGGCAAACATCCGCTGCATGTCGACGCAGAGGTGCCGCCACTCGCCGATCTCGCCCATCATATCCTCCATTCGGTCTTCGGGCGTCAACCGCCGTCCGCGGCGAAAGTTCCCGTGACCTGTGGAGGATCGGAATCCTTCAGGCGACGGCGCCGGAAATGGGCGTCAGCAATCCGGCAGCGCTCTCGGCTTCGCGGAAACAATCGAGTTCGCGTAGCGGAACTGGTTTGGAGAAGAAATAGCCTTGGAGGTCGGTGCAGCCGAGGGCGGCGAGGAAGTCGCGTTGATATTCGGTCTCAACCCCTTCCGCCGTCGTCGAGATACCGAGGTTGCGGCTGAGCGCGACGATGGCGCCGATGATCGCTGCCCCGTTGGCTTTTGTGCCGAGCAGCGAGACGAACGAACGATCGATCTTAATGCGGTCGATGTCGAAGCGCATCAGGTGGCTGAGGCATGAAAAGCCGGTTCCGAAATCATCGAGCGAAATCTGAATACCCTGGCTGCGCAGCGACTGTAGCACCGAATAGACGTCCGAGTTGTCCTCGATGAGCGAGGACTCGGTAAGCTCGAGCTCGAGCCGGGATGGCGGCAAGCCGCTCTCTTCAAGCACGGCGAAGACTTCCTCAGCAAAATTCGGCCGTCTCAGCTGAGCGGGAGACACGTTAACGGCAACAAACGTATGCTCAGGCCATTTGCAGGCGGTTCGGCAGGCTTCGCGCAGCACCCAGAAACCGAGAGCGTCGATAAGACCGCCTTCCTCGGCGACAGGGATGAAGCTGGCTGGCGTCAACAGGCCGCGCTGGCTGTGACGCCAGCGCACGAGGGCCTCCGCGCCCGAGGCGGGGTATCCTCCTTCGGCGCGGTGCACCGTCTGGTAATAGACCTCAAGCGATCCGAAGTCCGGCCTGGTTGCAATGGGATCCGACTGTAGGCCAGGGGGTGAAGACGTGCCTTTGGCCAGAACTTCGCGCAATTCGTTCTTGAGAATGTCGCGCGCGTTCCTGCCGCCGTCCATGGACGGCGAATAGAGCCGCCATTGACCTCTCCCGCCCATCTTTGCCTCGTAGAGCGCGACGTCGGCGTAGCGCATGACGTCGTCGGCATTCCGGCCGGCGTCCGGCACTACGGTCACGCCGATCGAGCCGCCGACGCGGGCGACCGCCTCGCCGCGCAAAAGCGGGAAGGGCTTGCCAAGTTCGGCAACGATCGCTTCGCATATCGCCGGCAAAACTTGATCATGATCTTTGATGTCCCGCAGAAGCAGGGCAAATTCATCCCCTCCGAGCCGGGCAAGCGTGTCGCCTGGACGCAGTATCGAGCGGATCCGCTCCGCAGCCATCCTGATGAGTTCATCGCCGGCTGCGTGGCCAAACGTGTCGTTGACGGCTTTGAAGCGGTCGAGGTCGAGAAGCGCAACGGCCGAGCGCTCGGTGGAATTCCGCGTCTCGGCCAGGCACTCTTCGAACCGCATCGCGAACAAGGCGCGGTTGGGAAGGTCGGTCAGCACATCATGCAAGGCAAGCTGCCGTGCATGCAGCTCGCTTTTCTTCAACTTGCCGAGACTGCTTCTGAGGCGCACCAGCAGAACCGAAAACAGGACTGCGATCACCAGGGCCGCGATCGACAGGGCCGGCATCAAACGGCCGATGACCCTTGAACCCGGAAGATCAGGCCGCCAGACGATGAAGCCGATCGGTTCGCCGTTTGCCGTCGCGTCGATCTGAAATGCAACCTCGTTCTCGTCGGCATCGGCGGTGCGCGCAAAGCGTGCGCCGTTGAGCCCCTGTTGCCGGCTCAATTCGTCGAGCGCCGCACCATCGATAAACCGAACGACGATCAGGAATTGCCGCATTGGCTGTTGCCGTCCCTGACCGGCATCGTTGATGGCGACGACGCCGACAATCGTCGGACGACCTTCGAGCCGCATCAGATTGGCCAACGCAGGGTTGGAGCCGGCGACGCTTGCAAGGCGGCTTTCCATCGAGGACGGCGTTCGTTCGGACGCCGCCCCTTGTGTGACCCCCAGGCGGGCATCCTGAAGGAGAGGCAAAAACAGAGGCTTCATCCAGCGATAACGCTTTTCCGTCTGGGCGTCCGCCAGCATGAGCAGTTGGGCCTTCTCGTCAACGACGAAAGCCTGGTCGTAGCCGAAGGCGGACATTGCCGTCTGGCTGATCGCACTGCCGGCTGCCGCCGTCAGGACGGCATCGAGGCTGGAGGAGCCTCCGGTTGACCGGGCGGCGGGATAAACCCGTGTGAGGTAGCCGTTGCCGAACTGGCCGATAACATGCGCGACTTGATCGACCTGCTCGCGCAGGCGCGCATTCACGAGCTGGCGCTGGCGATCAAGGGCGGCCGCGTCGCTCTCGGTTCCTGCCCAGAGCGCCGAAAGCACGACGAGTCCAATTGCTCCAAGCCCGCTGACGGCAATCAGAAAGAGAATTCTTCCCGAGGCGATCCAGGATTGCTGAAACGTATTGGAGCTGGAAGGAACGACGATATGCAAGCCTAGACCCCTGAACACCACAATACGGGCGCATGCGTCGACGCTAACAAAGAAGCGTTCACGTAGAATTAAAAGCTACGGCGCACTATGGGCGAAATCGAATACGGCCCAAGGAGCTCCCGACGATGCTGCGCATATCCCTTCAGACGATGTTGCGTGGAGCGCTGATGGCGGGGGGCTTGGGTATGGTATTGGCCGCGGCCTCGCCAATCCCAGCGGCCGCGCAGGATCGCATGCCGATGCGAATTGCCGTCGAAGGCGCATTTCCGCCCTTCAACTATCTCGATGCAAACAACAAGCTTCAGGGCTTCGACATCGATATTGCCAATGCGCTTTGCGAGGTCGGCAAGTTCGAATGCCAGTTCATCATCGAGAAATGGGACGATATCATCCCCAATCTGGTTGCCGATAAATACGACGCGATCATCTCGTCCATGTCGATGAGCCTCGAGCGCCGCCAAAAGGTTGCTTTCACCGAGAAATACTACAACAGCCCCTCCGTGTTCATCGCTCGGAAGGATTCGCCGATCAGCGATGTCAGCCCCGCTGGCCTCAGCGGCAAGATACTCGGGGTGACGTCGTCGACGGCTCAGGAATCCTACGCCAACCATCTCTATCCGGAGATGAAAAAGAAGGTCTTCCGGTCTTCGCCTGAATTGTACAAGGGGTTGTCGGACGGCAGCGTCGATATCATCCTGGAGGACAAACTCGCCATCTACGACTGGATCGCCAACACCAAGGCGGGAACCTGCTGCGAGTTCAAAGGGCCGGATCTGGTCGACGTCACATATTTCGGTGAAGGCGCCGGCATCGCGCTGCGCCTGGATGACAAAGAGCGTCTGACGCGCTTGAACGAAGCGTTGAAGAGCATCAAGGCGGACGGAACCTATGACATGATCAACGCAAAATACTTCCCGTTCAGCATCGAGTAGTTTCGCCGGCAATTTCTTATGATTGCGAGTTTCAAAATGCTACGGCGCCGCGCATCTGAAAGATACGCGGCGCCGCCAGTTTGCTCGTCATTCCTCGGTGTTAGGCGGCTTTCGCGACCTCTCCATGCGGGTCGAGGACGTATTTCGTCGCCGCGCCATGGTCGAAGCTTTCATATCCAGCAGCGGCATCGTCGAGGGGGATGACCTTGGCGTTGACAATATCGGCAATCGGCAGCCGATCGTGCAGGATCGCCTGCATGAGCTGGCGATTGTATTTCAGCACCGGCGTCTGGCCGGTGTGGAAGGACTGGGCCTTGGCCCAGCCGAGGCCGAAGCGGAGTGACAGATTGCCATGTTTGGCGGCATTGTCGACGGCGCCCGGATCCTCGGTGACGTAGAGGCCGGGAATGCCGATCGAACCTGCGGCGCGGGTGATCTCCATCATCTGGTTGAGCACGATCGCGGGCTGTTCGCCGCCCGAATGCCCTCTCGCCTCGAAGCCGACCGCGTCGATGGCGCTGTCCACCTCATTGGTGCCGACCACCTGCGCGATCATGTCGCCAAGGCGGTCGCTCTGGGACAGGTCGATCGGCTCGAAACCGACCTTCGCCGCATGCGCCAGGCGGTCCTTGTTGAAATCACCGATCATGACGACGGCCGCGCCGAGAATGCGAGCCGAAGCGGCAGCCGCAAGCCCGACCGGGCCGGCGCCGGCGACGTAGACGGTCGAGCCGACCCCGACGCCTGCCCGCACCGCCCCATGGAAGCCGGTGGGCAGAATGTCGGAAAGCATTGTGAGATCGCGGATCTTGGCCATCGCCTTGTCGCGATCCGGGATTTTGAGCAGGTTGAAATCGGCATAGGGAATGGTGACGTAGCGTGCCTGTCCGCCGATCCAGCCGCCCATGTCGACATAACCATAGGCGCCGCCGGCGCGGGCCGGGTTTACCGTCAGGCAGACGCCGGTATCCTGGGATTTGCAGCAGCGGCAACGGCCGCAGGCGACGTTGAAGGGCACCGAGACGATATCGCCGATGTCGAGCATCTCGACGTCGACGCCTTTCTCGATGATCTCGCCGGTGATTTCATGGCCGAGGACCAGACCCGGCATCGCCGTCGTGCGGCCGCGGACCATGTGCTGGTCGGAGCCGCAGATATTGGTCGAGATCACCTTCAGGATGACGCCGTGCTCGATACGGCGGCCGTCGGGCGCTTCCAGCTTCGGATCGTCGATGTCGCGAACTTCGACCTTGCCGGGCCTCAAGTAAACGACGCCTCTATTCTTGCTCATGGATTCCTCCCATTCGTTGAACGCCTCGATCTGCAACCGATGCAATCGATGGCAACTTTCCGCCGGCCTGCCTCCTCTGCAGCCCGGTATTCACAACGCCACATCCGGCGATATTCGAATTTCGCAAACAGGCGGGGACAGATTGATGGAGGGGAGAGTGAAGACGATAGGTCGGGCCTGTCGTTCCGCTCGTCATCGCCGCCGCAATCCGCCGATTTGCTGCGCAAGAGCTGGTTTCCGGGCTCCAGAACCTCCTTTCGATTCATCCTGGAATCTTCGGTCGGCCTTCCAACGGTTCTGTCGCCAGTGACGAGCGCCTTGAACACCATAAGCAAACCATGCCCGGCAGAAAACAGCGCCCGAAAAAACGACATGGGTGCAACTCAAAGACGACAGTCGGAAAACTCCGATAGCATGTCGCTGGCAGGTATGAGTTGATCCCCGGAATAGGGCGGTTTTCCGGATCGGTTCAGAAGATTTGATTGCAGGCCTCCGATGAAATGGCTTGCGCGATGCAGGGTTCCTCCATCACGCTGTGACCGCATCTGTCCAACCAGCGGCAAATGCCGTTTCCAATCGTGATTGGACATCGGCTGCGACCTGAGCGACGCTATTCTTGGGAGCGGACCATCTATTTTTCTCGAGGATAGGAGGCCGAAATGGAACAGTATGCACTGGAGCAGTTGAAAACGATTGCGAAGGTCAGCACGACCTGCAAGCGCCTTGAATTGACACGGCGCGAACGGATTGAACGGTGGGCCGAAAGTCTCGAACGCAGCCCCAAGCCGTTTCTTAGGACGCTTCACGAAACAGAATATCAGCCGATCGCAGATCGTATTGCCTTGCGCGATGACGATACTCCGATCTCTGTGGCATTCGCTGATCCCATTCTGCGGGCGGCAGGAATGGAAAATGACAGCTACGGAGAAGCCATACGATTCTTCGAACTCAGTGACGGGGAATTGCACGAGCTTGTCTGCTTCTGCCATTTCGGTGAACGCGTCAGCGCGGCAACAGTCGCTCGCCGTGTGCGTAAGATGGCAGATCCCCAACCAAGCGGATTTTTCGCTCAGCTTCGTGCGTTCTTCGGCTAATCGAGGCCAAAGACCATATGACGCTGTAAAGCTGGCTCTAGCCGTCTCGTAACCGCTGGCTGCGGTTGAAGTCGATTGCCGTATGCCAGAACACGGCGCCAAGGATGATCGCGCCGCCGAAATAGGTGGCGATAGGCGGTTGCTCGGAAAACAGCAGCCAGACCCAGAAGGGCGTCAGCACGATTTCCATCGTGCCGATCAGCGCGGCCTCCGCCGGCGCCATCCGCTTTGCCCCGGCGAGGAAGAGCACGAGCGCCAGCGAAAAATTGGTGGCGCCGAAGGCGGCAAGAACGATCCAGTTGTGCAGGTCGAGCGAGCCGACCGAACCGAACGGCGCGAATATGACGAGGGTCAGAAAGGCGCTGACGACGGTCGGCGGTAGGCTCGGCACGCCGGGACTGATGCGCGGAATGATGATGACGAGTGCGAAAGAGGCAGTCATGCCGAGCGCCAGCAGGTCGCCCCAACCGGTGCCGCCGCCGATCGACGAGGCGACGATAACCGCGACGCCGCAGAACGAGACGGCGCCGGCAATCAGGGTCCGCCGGGCAACTTTTTCTTTCAGAATGATCCAGCCGAACAGGGCCGCGATGAAGGGCGTGGTCGCATAGATCATCGTCACATTGGCGACGGTGGTCATATAAAGCGATCCGATGAAGCATCCCTGACTGAAGGTCTGGCATGCGATCATCGCCAGGCCCGACGGATGGAAGACGGAACGCCATTGCCGCCGCGAAATGCCCCCTTCGAGGAAAAGGCAGGGGATCAGCAGGAACAGGCCTCCGAACAACGACCGCCAGGCGATCGCCGTCCATACGTCGGTCGTGAGCAGCCGCGAGTAAACGCCGCTGGCACTCCAGGCAAAAGTCGCGGCAACGATGAGAAGCACACCCTTCTCGTGCTCGCTGCCTGCGAGGCGCGTGGTCGGATTTTGAATGGTCACGCTGATAGTCTCAAAGAAGGAAGTCGAACGCCGCCCATTTCTGCGCCAGCAATTGACATAAGACAAACGAATAGTAGAGATAGCTCTCATCGATTTTTTCTATGGCTATCTGATGCATGAACCCATCGAGAGCGAGCTGCTGAGGACCTTCCTGGTCGTCGCCGAGACGTCGAATTTCTCCGCGGCTGCCCAGCGCATCGGACGGACGCAGTCAGCCGTCAGCACCCAGATCAAGAGGCTAGAGCAGACGATCGGCGAAGCTCTCTTCGAGCGTGGCGCCCGTGGCGTTCAACTCACGCGCCCGGGCATCCAGCTTGTGCCCTATGCCCGAAGGGTCATTGATCTGCTGAACGAGGCCGCCGCGACGATCCGCAGCAAACCGCTCGATGGACCGGTACGCATCGGCATTCCCGAGGAATATAGCCAGACGGTGCTGCCGGCAGCCCTTGCAGCTTTCGCCGTACGCCACCCGGCGGTCGAGGTCACCGTCTCCTGCGACTATACATCACGCAACCTCGCCGCCCTGGAGCGGGACGAGCTCGATCTGGCCGTCGTTTTCGACTGGAGCGACGAGACGAAAGGCGAAGTCATTTGCATTGATCCCACCGTCTGGGTCACATCGTTGGTCCATCGGCTGCACGATCTCGATCCGCTTCCCATCGCCACCTATCGCAACTCCACCTGGTCCCGCGACTTTGCGCTCCGGTCGCTAGAGCAGATCGGCCGCAATTACCGGATCGCCTTCATCGCCGATACGGGTTCGGGACTGAAAAATGCGCTGATCGCCGGCCTTGCCGTCACCACGCTTTCCCGCAGCAGTATCCCTCCCGGCTGCCGGGAGCTGACTGCCGAAGACGGTTTCCCGCCGGTTGATTCGTCGAAGGTCGTGCTCCGACGCAGCACCTACCGTTCCACCGAAGCCATCCGCGAGCTTGCCGAAATGATCCGGGAGGCGTTCCAGCCTACGTCGGCGGCGCCGATGGCATGATGCGCCGGCGCAAGCGGTGCCTCGTCTGCGATGGGCTCTCAGAGAAACTCGCCCGGTAGCTTCTCGCAAAGGCCGAGGCCGAATTGAAGCCGGTTGCAGCCGCGATGTCGGCGAAAGATGCTGTCGTCTCGATCACCTTGCGGCGCGCCGTGTTTAGACGCAGCGCCAGATAATGCACATGCGGCGGCGCGCCGATGCTCTGCTGGAAGAGATCCTGCAGATGCCGGGCGCTGACGCCTATCCTGCGGGCGAGCCGCGTCAAAACCAGCGGTTGCTCGATATGTTCTTCCATCAGTCGCACTGCCTGCGTCACGCGGGGGTCCTGCATGCGCAGGCCCGCCGAAGCTGCGAAAAGCGGTTCGTCCACATGGAAGGAAGGCTGCTCGTAGCGGAACAGCCGGCTGACCTCGAGTGCCAGCGAATAACCCTGCCGCTGCCGGATCACCTCAAGCATCAGGTCGACAGTCGGCAGCGAACCTGAGGTCGTCAGCCGCTTGCCGTCGACGACGAAACGATCCCTGACGGCCTGCACCTCAGGATAAGCCGTGGCAAAGTCCTCGTAATCCTCCCAATGGACGGTCGCCGGCTGCCCGTCGAGCAGGCTTGCTTCGGCCAGCAGCCAGGTGCCGGACTCGATACCAGCGATCATCGTGCGGTAGCGGGCAGCCTGCGAGAGCTGCATCTTCAGCGCCGGCGTCGCGCTTTTCTGCCAGTTGTAACTGGCCAGCACGAAAAGCGGCGTCTCCTCACTCGTCACCCGGAAGGTTCCGTCGGCCGGAATGGCGATATGGCTGGTGGTCGGGATCGGCGCCCCGTCCGGCGTCAGCAGCCGCCATCGATAGAGCTCGCTGCCTGCGATGCGGTTGGCGCCGCGCAGCGGCTCGATGACCGAGGCGACCAGGATAAGGTTTGTCTCCGGCAGGACGAGAAGGTCGATATCAAGCCGTTCTGTTGATCGCTGCAGCAAAGTCGCCTCCCGCTTGTTCCGATAATGTATCAATAGCTTCCGAGAATGCAAAGCATCTCCGCCCATCCTGCCGCGTAATGCTTGATAAGACGGGAGAACAAAAACATGCCTCTTGCGATGAACCGCGATGTCTTCATCACCTGCGCCGTCACCGGCGCCGGCGACACGGTTTCCAGATCCAGCCACGTTCCCATCACTCCCAAGCAGATCGCGGATTCCGCGATCGACGCCGCCAAGGCTGGGGCGGCCGTTGTTCACTGCCATGTCCGCGATCCGGAAACGGGGACCGCCAGCCGCCGCAACGATCTCTACAGGGAGGTCACGGACCGCATCCGTTCGGCAGATGTCGACGTCGTCCTCAATCTAACAGCCGGCATGGGCGGGGACCTGATCTTCGGCGATGTCGAAAGCCCACTTCCCCTCAATCCAAAAGGCACGGATATGGCAGGCGCTACCGAACGCGTCAGCCATGTTGCCGAATGCCTGCCCGAGATCTGCACGCTCGACTGCGGTACGATGAATTTCAACCTCGGCGACTATGTCATGACCAACACGCCGGCCATGCTGCGGGCGATGGCAAGCAAGATGACGGCTCTTGGTGTGCGGCCGGAGATCGAGGCCTTCGACACCGGCCATCTGTGGTTCGCCAGGCAGCTTGCCGAAGAGGGCCTGATCGAAGACCCGGTGCTGATTCAGCTCTGCATGGGCATTCCCTGGGGCGCGCCGGACGATCTCAATACCTTCATGGCGATGGTCAACAACGTGCCCGAGAGCTGGACCTTCTCGGCTTTTTCGATCGGCCGCAACGCCATGGCCTATCCGGCGGCGGCGGTTCTGGCCGGCGGCAACGTGCGGGTCGGCCTCGAGGACAATCTCTTTGTCGGCAAAGGCCAGCTCGCCACCAATGCGCGGCTCGTCGAAAAGGCCGCGCAGGTGATCGAAGGCATGGGCGCGCGCATCATCGGACCGGAAGATGTGCGCAAGAAGCTGAAGCTGACGAAACGCTGAGGATATCATGACCAAGATCAGCAAGGCGGCCTGTATCGGCGGCGGCGTCATCGGCGGCGGATGGATCGCCCGCTTTCTGCTGGCCGGCATCGACGTCGATGTGTTCGATCCGCATCCGGAAGCCGGCCGCATCGTCGGCGAAGTGATCGCCAATGCCGAAAAAGCCTATGCCATGCTGACCGGCGCACCGCTGCCACAGCAGGGCAGGCTCCGCTTTTGCGCGACGCTTGAAGAAGCCGTCACCGATGCCGACTGGATCCAGGAAAGCGTGCCGGAAAGGCTCGACCTCAAGCGCCGCGTGCTGACCGAGATCGATGCCGCGGCCCGCCCGGACGCGCTGATCGGCTCGTCCACTTCGGGCCTCCTGCCGACCGATCTGCAGCGCGACATGAACCGTCCCGAGCGCCTCTTCGTCGCCCATCCCTATAATCCCGTCTATCTGCTGCCGCTCGTCGAAATTGTCGGCGGTGCAAAAACCTCGGCTGCGACTATCCATGCGGCGATGGAGAGACTGCCGCGGATCGGGATGAAGGGCGTCCACATCGCCAAGGAGATCGAGGCATTCGTCGGCGACCGGCTGCTCGAAGCGCTCTGGCGCGAGGCCCTCTGGCTCATCCATGATGATATTTGCACCGTCGAGACGCTCGACGACGTCATCCGTTATTCCTTCGGCCTTCGCTGGGCGCAAATGGGCTTGTTCCAGACCTATCGCATCGCCGGCGGCGAGGCCGGCATGCGCCACTTCCTCGCCCAGTTCGGTCCCTGCCTCGCCTGGCCCTGGACCAAGCTCACCGATGTCGTCGATCTCGACGATGCGCTGATCGAAAAGATCGGCCGGCAATCCGACGAACAGGCGGCCGGCCTGTCGATCCGCGAGCTCGAACGCATTCGCGACGAAAACCTCGTCGGCATCCTGCAGGCGCTGAAGGGCGGCGATGGCGGCAAAGGCTGGGGCGCCGGCAAGCTGTTGAAGGATTTCGAGCAATCACTTTGGGCAGACGGCGGCGCGACCGCCTCACTCGACCCGTCGAAGCCGCTGAGGCTGGTCGAAACCAAGGTCAGCCCCGCCTGGGTGGATTACAACGGCCATATGACCGAACACCGCTATCTGCAGGTGTTCGGCGATACCTCCGATGCGTTGCTTCGCCTGATCGGCGTCGATCTCGCCTATGTCGAGGCGGGGCAGAGCTATTATACGGTGGAAAGCCATATCCGCCATCTCGGCGAAGCCAAACTCGGGCAGGCGATCCATTCCACCTGCCAGGTCCTCGCCGCTGACGAGAAACGGCTGCATCTCTTCCATACACTGCAAGACACGGCGACGGGCGCGGTGATCGCAACTGCTGAACAGATGCTGCTGCATGTCGACAGCAAGGCGGGCAAGTCCGTGCCGGCGCCGGCCGCTGTGCTCGATAAAATCAAGGCGATCGTCGTGGCTCATTCGGATTTGGCGCTGCCGGAAGGTGCCGGCCGTTCCGTCGGCCAGAGGCGGTAGGAGGAGCGACATGGATTTCGGGCTCAGCCAGGAACAGGAAATGATCGTCGATACGGTTCGCGCCTTCGTCGAAACCGAAATCTATCCGCATGAGAACGAGGTCGAGCGCACCGGCATGGTTCCGCCGGAACTCGGGCGCGAGATCCAGCGCAAATGCATCGAGCTCGGCTTCTATTCCTGCAATTTTCCGGAGGAACTCGGCGGGGCCGGCCTCGATCATGTCACCTTCACGCTGGTCGAGCGGGAGCTCGGACGCGGGTCCCTCGGGCTGACGGTTTTCTTCGGCCGGCCCTCCGGCATCCTGATGGCCTGCGAGGGCGAGCAGCGCGAACGTTATCTGCTGCCGGCGGTGCGCGGCGAGAAAATCGATGCGCTCGCCATCACCGAGCCGGATGCCGGTTCCGATATGCGCGGTATGAAATGCGCTGCTCGCCGCGACGGCGGCGACTTCGTGCTGAACGGCACGAAGCATTTCATCTCGCATGCCGACGTCGCCGATTTCGTCATCGTCTTTGCCGCGACGGGCGAGGAGGAAACGCCGAAAGGCATCAAGAAGAAGATCACCGCCTTTCTCGTCGATCGCGGCACGCCCGGCTTTCAAATCCTCAAAGGCTACGAGTCCGTTTCGCATCGCGGCTACCACAACTCAACGCTCAGCTTCGAAGATTGCCGCATTCCGCAAGCCCAGGTGCTGGGCGAGGTGCATCGCGGCTTCGATATCGCCAATCAGTGGCTTTACGGCACCCGGCTGACGGTTGCCGCCACCTGTGTCGGCCGGGCGCGGCGCGTCTTCGAGATGGCCCTGCCCTATGCCGCCGAACGCAAGCAGTTCGGCAGGCCGATCGGCGCCAATCAGGGCGTGTCGTTCAAGCTCGCCGACATGATCACCGAGATCGACGCGGCCGACTGGCTGACGCTTGCTGCCGCCTGGCAGGTCGATGCCGGCCGTCCCGCGGACCGGCAGATCGCCTCCGCCAAGCTCTACGCCTCCGAAATGCTCGCCCGCGTTACCGACGAGGCGATCCAGATCTTTGGTGGCATGGGTCTCATGGACGACCTGCCGCTTGCCCGCTTCTGGCGCGACGCCCGTGTCGAGCGCATCTGGGACGGCACCTCCGAGATTCAGCGGCACATCATCAGCCGCGATCTGCTCCGGCCCTTGGGAGCATGAGCCGATGACCTCTCGCCCGCTTGACCGCCTGCTCAGACCGCAAACGATCGCCGTCTTCGGCGGGCGCGAGGCGCGCAGGGTGATCGAGCAGTGCGACCGCATGGGCTTTTCCGGCGATATCTGGCCCGTCCATCCCAAGCTCGACGAGGTGCTCGGACGGCGGTGTTATCGCTCGGTATCCGATCTGCCTTCGGCTCCGGACGCCGCTTTCGTCGGTGTCAACAGGACGCTCACCGTCGACATCGTGCGCAGCCTTTCTGTGGCCGGCGCCGGCGGAGCGGTCTGTTATGCATCGGGCTTCAGCGAGGCGACGGCGGAACTCGGCGATGGCGCAGATCTGCAACGGGCCCTTCTGGAGGCGGCGGGAGACATGCCGATCCTCGGGCCGAACTGCTACGGGCTGATCAATGGTCTCGACGGCGCGCTGCTCTGGCCCGACCAACACGGCATGAAACGCATCGAATGTGGCGTCGCCATCCTCACGCAGTCTTCCAATATCGCCATCAACCTGACCATGCAGACACGCGGGCTGCCGATCGCCTATGTGGTCACGGCAGGCAATCAGGCGCAGACATCTCTTGCCGATGTCGCCTGCGCATTGATCGACGATCCACGCGTCACGGCGGTCGGCCTTCATGTCGAAGGTTTCGGAGATCTCGCCGGCCTCGAACGCCTTGCCGCCATTGCCCGCCGGTCTAAAAAGCCGGTCGTCGTGCTGAAGGTCGGCAGGTCCGAGAAGGCAAGACATGCGGCGGTGTCGCACACCGCCTCGCTTGCGGGCAGCGATGCGGTGGCCGACGCGGTGCTTGCCCGCCTCGGCATCGGCCGTGTCCAAAGCCTACCGGCATTGCTGGAAACGCTGAAGCTGCTGCATGTCGCCGGCCCTCTCCCAAGCAATTCGATCTCGTCGATGAGCTGTTCCGGCGGCGAGGCTTCGCTGATGGCGGATGCCGCCGTCGGCCGCGATGTCGAATTCCCTGCGCTTGAGCCACGGCAATTGCCGCGTCTTCGGCGGGTCCTCGGCGAGATGGTGGCGCTCTCCAATCCGCTCGACTACCACACCTTTGTCTGGGGTGATTTCGAACGCCAGACCGAAGCCTTCAGCGCCATGTTCGAAGGCGGTTGTGCCCTTAATCTCGTCGTCCTCGATTTCCCCCGGGGTGATCGCTGCGATGCGTCGGAATGGGCGACGACGGCAGACGCGGTCATCGCCGCGGCCTCCGCCACCGGTGCGCTGGCCGGCCTTCTCGCAACCCTTCCCGAGAATATGCCGGAGCCGATCGCCGACCGGCTGATGGCCAATGGCATCGTCGCCTTCTCCGGCATCGACGAAGCCATCATTGCGGCGGAAGTCGCTGCCGGTATTGGCAAGGTCTGGGATTGCCCGGCACCCCTGCCGCTGCTCGACGGGCCGTTCTTGGACGGTGAAATCGAGACGCTGACGGAAGCCGATGCGAAGACGGAACTTGCTGCCTGCGGCCTCCCTGTTCCCTGGGGGCTGCAGGCTTTTTCTCCCCGTGAAGCCGCCGAGCAGGCCGAGCGGCTCGGTTTCCCCGTCGTGCTGAAGGGGCTTGGCATTGCGCACAAGACCGAGGCCGGCGCCGTTGCGCTCAACCTGAGGGATAGTGGGGCGGTCTCAAACGCGGCCTTGGCGATGCCCCTGAATGGCGGTTATCTCGTCGAGAAGATGATCGATCCGCCGGTCGCCGAACTCATTGTCGGCGCCATCCGCGACTCCGTCTTCGGATTGTCGCTGACCTTGGGCGCTGGCGGGATTTTCGTTGAATTGCTTGAAGATTCCGTCATCCTGCCGCTTCCGGCGACGAAAACCGAGATTCATGCGGCGATTTCACGCCTCAAAGTGGCAAAATTGATCTATGGCTATCGAGGGCGCCCGAAAGGCGATCTCGACGCCGCGGTCGCCGCTATCGCAGCCGCGGCAGATTATGTCGTAACGAACGCCGCGCGGCTGGAGGAACTGGACATTAATCCATTGATGGTTCTTCCCGAAGGACACGGCGTTATTGCTGTCGATGCCCTGATACGGCGGAGGAGGTAGCATAGGTTGAGCGACTACATTCGCACACGACAGGACGGCGGCTTGCTCGAAGTCGTCATCGACCGGCCGAAGGCGAATGCCATCGACCTGGCGACCAGCCGCGCCCTGGGATTGATCTTCCGGGATTTTCGCGACGACCCGACCTTGCGTGTGGCCATCGTGTCGGGCGCCGGCGAAAAGTTCTTCTGTGCGGGATGGGATCTGAAGGCGGCTGCATCAGGCGATGCGGTCGACGGCGATTACGGTGTCGGCGGCTTCGGCGGCCTGCAGGAACTGCGCGACCTCAACAAGCCGGTCATCTGTGCGGTCAACGGCATCTGTTGCGGCGGCGGATTGGAGATCGCGCTGTCGACCGACCTGATCCTCGCCGCCGAGCATGCGACCTTCGCCCTGCCGGAAATCCGCTCGGGCACGGTTGCCGATGCGGCTTCGATCAAGCTGCCGAAGCGCATTCCCTATCACATCGCCATGGACATGCTTCTGACCGGGCGCTGGCTCGACGTTCACGAGGCGCATCGCTGGGGTTTCGTCAACGAGATCCTGCCGGCCGACCGGCTGATGGAGAGAGCCTGGGAGCTTGCCCGGCTGCTCGCAAGCGGGCCGCCGCTTGTCTATGCGGCCATCAAGGAAATCGTCCGCGAAGCGGAGGGTTCGACGTTCCAGACTGCCATGAACAAGATCACCAAGCGGCAGTTTGCAACAGTCGACAGGCTCTATTCGAGCGAAGACCAATTGGAAGGCGCACGGGCTTTCGCGGAGAAGCGAAGCCCCGTTTGGAAAGGAGAATAGGGAGGCGGCGGCAACCGCAGCATTTTCCCGCATGATGCGGGCACCCGAGGTGGAGAGGAAACCGCCTGCGGATCTGCCCGGAAGTTCTGTCAACGCACCATAAAGAAGGAACTGGGGAATGAACGACTATACGAAATATCTGACAAGCCGCGTCACCGCCGGCGGTCTCAGCCGCCGCGAATTCATGGGACGCGCCATGGCGGCGGGCATCACACTTGCCGTCGCCGACAAACTCTTCACCGAAAGCGCCGAAGCCGCCGAACCGAAGCGCGGCGGCCACCTGAAGCTCGGCCTCGAAGGCGGTGCGGCCACGGATTCCAAGGACCCGGCAAAATTCCTGTCGCAAGTCATGTTCTGCATTGGCCGCTGCTGGGGTGACATGCTGGTCGAGTCCGATCCGCTGACGGGTGCCGCCGTGCCGTCGCTTGCCGAATCCTGGGAGCCGTCGAAGGACGCCGTCACCTGGACTTTCAAGATCCGCAAGGGGGTCAAGTTCCACGATGGCAAGGAAATGACGATCGACGACGTGGTCGCGACGCTGAAGCGCCACACCGATGCCAAGTCGGAATCCGGTGCGCTTGGTGTTCTTGGCTCGATCAAGGAAATCAAGGCCGACGGTGGCAATCTCGTGCTGACGCTCAGCGAAGGCAATGCCGACATGCCGTTGCTGCTTTCCGACTACCATCTGGTCATCCAGCCGAACGGCGGCGTCGACGATCCGCTGGCCTCGATCGGCACCGGTCCGTACAAGCTGACGAGCTTCGAGCCCGGCGTCCGCGCCACGTTCGAAAAGAACAAGGACGACTGGCGCACCGACCGGGGCTATGTCGATTCGATCGAGATCATCGGCATGAACGATGCGACGGCCCGCATCGCCGCACTTTCGTCCGGCCAGGTGCACTACATCAACCGCGTCGACCCGAAGACCGTCAACCTCTTGAAACGCGCACCCAATGTCGAGATCCTCTCGACCTCCGGCCGCGGTCACTACGTCTTCATCATGCACTGCGACAAGGCGCCGTTCGACAATAACGACCTGCGCCTGGCCCTCAAATACGCCATGGACCGGGAGACCATGGTGCAGAAGATCCTCGGCGGCTACGGCAAGGTCGGCAACGACTTCCCGATCAACAGCACCTATGCGCTCTTCCCGGAGGGCATCGAGCAGCGCGTTTACGATCCCGACAAGGCCGCCTTCCACTACAAGAAGTCGGGTCACAGCGGCTCGGTTCTTCTGCGCACCTCCGAAGTCGCCTTCCCCGGCGGTGTCGATGCGGCGGTCCTCTATCAGGAGAGCTGCAAGAAGGCCGGCATCGAGATCGAGGTCAAGCGCGAGCCGGGTGACGGCTACTGGACCAATGTCTGGAACGTCCAGCCCTTCTCGACCTCCTACTGGGGCGGCCGGCCGACGCAGGACCAGATGTATTCCACCGCCTATCTCTCAACGGCGGACTGGAACGACACCAAGTTCAAGCGTCCTGACTTCGACAAATTGCTGCTGCAGGCCCGTTCCGAACTCGACGAAGCCAAGCGCAAGGACATGTACCGCACCATGGCGATGATGGTGCGCGACGAGGGCGGCGTGATCCTGCCGATGTTCAACGATTTCGTGAACGCCTCCACCAAGCAGGTGAAGGGTTATGTCCACGACATCGGCAACGACATGTCGAACGGCTACGTCGCAACGCGCGTCTGGCTGGACGCCTGATGGCAAAGGGGCGGCTGCCCCTCCGATCTCCAACGAAACCGGGACCGTGGGATGAAACCCGCGGTCCTCCCGACGTTTTAGCGCGAGGTCCTCGCCATGACCAATCCTGTCCCGAGCAATACCTTGCCCGGCCTCCGGTTCCGGCAGCGTTTTCCGCTGCTGGCCCTCATCCTCGAGCGTTTCGTGCTCAGCATGATCCTGCTCTTTGCCGTTTCGATCCTGATTTTCGGCGGCCTGGAAGCCCTGCCCGGCGATTTTGCCACCACCTATCTCGGCCAGTCGGCAACGCCGCAGGCCGTTGCCAATATCCGTCAGGATCTCGGGCTGAACCGTCCGGTCACGACGCGCTACGTCGAATGGCTCGGCAACGCGGTTCAAGGCGACTTCGGCACCTCCTGGGCCAGCAAGAATTCGGTCAGCGAACAGATCGGCAAGCGCCTGGGAAATTCGCTCTTCCTGGCAGGTTTCGCGGCGGTGATATCGGTGCCGCTCGCTGTCGGCCTCGGCATGCTGTCGGTGCATTTCCGCAACCGCATGCCGGATAAGATCATCAACGTGATCTCGCTTGCGGCGATCTCCCTTCCGGAGTTCTTCATCGGCTACCTGCTGATCCTGTTCTTCGGGGTAAAGTTCGGCATGGCGACCTTCCCGGCGACCGTCTACGACAGCATGGGCTTCGGCGAGCGATTGAAGGCGATCGCCCTGCCGACGGCGACCCTCGTGCTCGTCGTGCTCGCGCATATGATGCGCATGACGCGGGCCGCGATCCTCTCGGTGATGTCGTCTGCCTATATGGAGACCGCGGAGCTGAAGGGCCTCAGTGCCTTCCGCGCGATCGTCAAACACGCCGCCCCCAATGCGCTTGCGCCGATCATCAATGTCGTCGCCTTGAACCTCGCCTACCTCGTGGTCGGCGTCGTCGTTGTCGAAGTCGTCTTCGTCTATCCCGGCATGGGGCAATACATGGTCGATGCGGTGACCGTCCGCGATATGCCGGTGGTGCAGGCCTGCGGCCTGATCTTCGCGGCAGTCTATATCTTCCTCAACATGACGGCCGATATCCTCGCGATTATCGCCAATCCCCGGCTGAGGCATCCGCGATGAGATTGAGAGATATCCCCATCACCGCCTGGATCGGCATGACAGGCATCGCCATCGCCTTCATCTTCGCGATTTTCGCCCCCTGGATCGCTCCCTATGGCGAAACGCAGGTTGTCGGCGATGTCTGGCAACTGCCGGATAATCAATATATCTTCGGTCTCGACAATCTCGGCCGCGACATCCTTTCGCGGCTGATCTACGGCGCGCGCACGACGCTGCTGGTCGCATCCGCCGCGACCATCATCTCCTTCTCGCTCGGCATCGTCCTGAGCTTTACCGCCGCCGTCTCGCGCGGCATCATCGACACGGTGTTTTCGCGCTTCAATGATCTGATGATGTCGATCCCGACGCTGATCTTCGCGCTGGTGGTGCTTGCGGTCCTGCCGCAAAATCTGATTGTCCTGATCCTTGTCATGGCGATCCTCGATTCCACCCGCGTCTACCGTCTCGGCCGCGCCGTGGCGCTCGATGTCGCGGTGATGGAGTTCGTCGAGGCGGCGAAGCTGCGCGGCGAAGGCAAGATCTGGATCATCTTCCGCGAGATCCTGCCGAATACGCTGTCGCCGCTGCTTGCCGAGTTCGGGCTGCGCTTCGCCTTCTCGATCCTTTTCCTCTCGACACTGTCCTTCCTCGGCCTCGGCATTCAGCCGCCGGCGGCCGATTGGGGCGGCATGGTCAAGGACAACAAGGACGGCATCATCTTCGGCATATCAGCCGCGCTGGTGCCGGGCACGGCAATTGCGACCCTCGCCGTCTGCGTCAACCTCGTCGTTGACTGGCTCCTGAAACGCACATCCAGCCTCAAGGGAGGGCGCGGCGATGCCTGAGCTTCTTTCCGTCCGCAACCTGAAGATCGAAGCAACCAGCTACCCGCCGGGCGAAGCGCCCAAGCGGGTGACGATCGTCGACGGGGTTTCCTTCGATCTAGAAAAGGGCAAGGTTCTCGGCCTGATCGGCGAATCGGGCGCCGGCAAGTCGACGATCGGTCTCTCGGCGCTTGCCTATGGCCGGGGTGGCGCCGAAATCACCGGCGGCGAAGTGCGGCTCGACGGCGCCGATATCCTCGCGCTGGGCAAGAATGGCATCCGGAAAATTCGTGGGGCCCGGGTCTGCTACGTCGCGCAATCGGCCGCCGCCGCCTTCAATCCGGCTCACAGGCTCGGTGATCAGGTGATCGAGGCGTCCATCAAACATGGCCTGATGACCAAGGACGAGGCGCGCAAACGGGCGCTTTACCTGTTCGGGGTTCTCGGCTTGCCCAATCCCGAAACCTTCGGCGAGCGCTTTCCCCATCAGGTTTCCGGCGGCCAACTGCAGCGGGCGATGACGGCGATGGCGCTCTGCTCCAATCCCGAACTCATCGTTTTCGACGAGCCGACCACCGCACTCGATGTCACCACGCAGATCGACGTGCTGGCGGCGATCAAGCATGCCATCGAGGAAACCCACACGGCCGCCCTCTACATCACCCATGACTTGGCCGTCGTCGCCCAGATCTCGGACGACATCATGGTTCTGCGCCATGGCAAGCAGGTGGAATATGGCAGCGTCAAGCAGATCATCGAGGCGCCGCGGGAAGATTATACCCGTGCCCTCGTCAATGTCAGACAGGCCTATCGCGAAGAAGCCGCCGATCAGTCCGCAGCCCTTCTCAAGGTGGAGAATGTCAGCGCCGAATATTCCAACGGCTTCAAGGTGCTCCACGATGTCTCGCTGCATGTGCCGAGGGGGCAGACGCTCGCCGTTGTCGGCGAATCCGGTTCGGGAAAGTCGACCCTGGCGCGCGTCATTACCGGGCTCCTGCCGCCGACCAGCGGGCGGATCGTCTTCGACGGCAAGCCGCTTATGCCTGGTCTGAAGAGCCGGCCGAACGACGACCTCAGGCGGATCCAGTTGATTTACCAGATGGCCGATACGGCGATGAACCCGCGCCAGACGGTGCGCGACATCGTCGGCCGGCCGCTGACCTTCTATTATGGCCTGAGAGGCGCCGAGAAGACCGTCCGCGTGAAGGAATTGCTCGACCAGATCGAAATGGGCAACGGCTTCATCGATCGTTATCCGGCCGAACTGTCCGGCGGGCAGAAGCAACGCGTGGCAATCGCCAGAGCGCTTGCCGCCAAGCCGGAACTGATCCTCTGCGACGAGCCGACCTCGGCGCTCGATCCGCTGGTTGCCGAAGGCATTCTGAAACTGCTCCTGAAGCTGCAGGAAGAGGAACAGCTCTCTTACATCTTCATCACCCATGACATCGCTATCGTGCGCGCTATCGCCGACAGCGTCGCGGTGATGCATCGCGGCAAGCTCGTCCGCTTCGGTCCCAAATCCCAAGCGCTGTCGCCGCCCTTCGACGATTACACCGACCTGCTGCTGAAATCCGTGCCCGAGATGGAGATCGGCTGGCTGGAGCGGGTACTGACGACGCGGAAGATGGCAAGCGCTGGAAATTGAAGGCTCCAAATCTTCCGCAGTCATCCGCATCTGATGGCTTGGTCGCAAATCGGTGTCTTCAATACTCTGCCGGCACCGCATACACTTCCGCGGATGGATCTGCGAGGAACGAGCGCACCGTCGGTGGCAGCTGGCGTGAAGACAGCGGCAGTGGTCCGCAGCGCGACAGAAGCTCGCGTAGGTCGGGCTCGGCGCCGACATGCCGCCAGATCATCCGCGACGCATAGGGGAGATTTTCCCTTCGCCAGGAAACTCCCATTGTCGTCCCGCGCAGATAGACGCGCTGGTACTCGTCGAATGGCAGGAGGATCGTCTGTGACAGTATCGGATTCGAGCCGACCACCCGCTCCGTAATGAAAATCCGGTTTCGATAGAAGGCAGCAAGGCCGACATATTTCGAAAACTGCTGGATGCCGTTTCCGGGGTCCCGCAGACGCTCCATTGATTTGACATGCGCAAGCCCACCCTTCTCCAAAATGCGACTGCAAGAACAGACAACCATTCCTGGCCAGGACGGTGAACGATGATAGGTTTGGAAATAGCCGATATGGCGCCGGAGCGCGGTCAGATCTCCTGGGAACGCCTTTAACAGTTCGGAACTTTGATTGAGGCCCAGAGTCGGTTTGCGAAGCCGCTCACGAAAGAGCCTGGGAGCGAGACCAAAGTCGGCTGCGTCGAGATCGAAATACTTGGCTATGCGCGCGAGATTATGGGCAGACGGGCTCGTCTGGCCGTTGATATATCGATTGAATTGCTGCCGATTGATATCGATCGCGCGGCACAGATGCGAAATGGAACGCTGCGTGGCGCAGGCAATCTTGAGGTTCTCGACCAGGTGAGGCATCGACGGCTCCGTCTTAAATGTTAGTAGCGTAAACTCGCTTAAAGATACGTCAAGTCGCGAAATTGCGTGGAGCAGCCTGACCTCTACGTTCCCTTCTAATAAAATTGAAAAGGGAACTGCAATGACACGTGAAAAGGATCAATCTTCGCCTCTGAGTATCGGCCGCCGTCACTTCCTGGGCGGTGCCGTCGCGCTGGGCGCTTTGCCTGCTCTCACCTCCGGCCTGCTGGTGCCGCGCGATGCCCACGCGCAGGAAGCGAAACGCGGTGGTCATCTGAAACTCGGCCTCAAGGGCGGCGCCACCAGTGATGCGCTCGACCCTGCGACCTATAGCGCTTCCGTGTTGTTCGTCATTGGCCGTCTCTGGGGCGACACACTTGTCGAATCCGACCCCAAGACCGGTGCGCCCTTGCCGTCGCTGGCGACTTCCTGGACGCCATCAGCGGATGCATCCGTCTGGACTTTCAAGATCAGGAACGATGTGCAGTTTCACGACGGCAGCAAGATGACCGTCGCGGACATCGTCGCGACACTGAAGCGACATGCGGACAAGAATTCGCAGTCGGGTGCTCTGGGGCTCATGGCCTCGATCACCGGTATCGAAGAAAAAGCGGGCGACCTGATCCTGACGCTTTCGGAAGGCAATGCGGACCTGCCTTTGCTTTTGACCGACTACCACCTGATCATCCAGGCGAAGGGCGGCGTCGACAATCCTGCGGCGGCCATCGGTACAGGTCCTTACATTTTGAAAAGCTTCGAACCGGGCGTTCGCGCAGCCTTCGAGAAAAACCCGAAGGATTGGCGCTCCGACCGCGGCTTTGTCGACAGCGTCGAAATCCTAGTGATCAACGACAACACCGCCCGCATTGCCGCACTTGCCTCCGGCCAGGTCCATTTCGTCAACAACGTCGACCCCAAGACCGTCCCGATGCTGCAGCGAGCACCGACCGTCGACATCCTCCGGAATGCCGGCAAGGGCTTCTATTGTTTCCTGATGCATTGCGACACCGCTCCCTTCGAGAACGCCGATCTTCGGCTTGCGCTGAAATATGCCATCGATCGTCAGGCGATCCTCGACAAGGTTCTGGGCGGCTACGGAACGATCGGCAACGACTATCCGGTCAATTCCAACTACGCCCTCGCCCCGACCGATATCGAGCAGCGCCCTTATGATCCGGACAAGGCCGCCTTCCACTTCAAAAAATCGGGTCTCGACCGCTCCATTCAGCTGCTCACGTCAGACGCGGCCTTTCCGGGCGCCGTGGATGCGGCGATCCTGTTCCAGCAAAGCGCGCGCAAGGCCGGCATCACGATCGACGTCAAGCGCGAACCGGAAGACGGCTACTGGACCAATGTCTGGAACAAGCAGCCCTTCTGCGCCTCGTTCTGGGGCGGTCGTCCGACCCAGGATTCGCGCTATTCCACCTCCTACCTGTCGACCGCAGAATGGAACGACACGCGTTTCAAGCGCGCTGACTTCGACAAAATCGTTCTGCAAGCAAGGTCTGAACTTGATGAGGCCAAGCGAAAAGTGCTTTATCGGCAATTGGCGCTGATGGTGCGAGACGATGGCGGTCTGATCTTGCCCGTCTTCAACGACTATATCATGGCCTCTTCGAAAACGCTGAAGGGATATGTCGACGATATCGGCAACGATATGTCCAACGGCTACATCGGCAGCCGTGTGTGGCTTAATGCCTAAAACTCTTCTGGATATATGACCATGTCAGACCGCAGCTTCACGACCATCGAAAACCAGTGGATCACCTTGAAGGACGGCACGCGGCTCGCCGCACGCATCTGGATGCCCGCCGGCACGGAGAAGGATCCGGTGCCGGCGGTCTTCGAGTTCCTGCCCTATCGTAAGCGCGACGGGACAAGCCCGCGTGATGAATCCACCTACCCCGTCTTCGCTGCAGCCGGGATTGCCGGCGTGCGCGTTGATATCCGCGGATCGGGAGAATCCGACGGCGTCATCGATGGCGAATATACCGAGCGTGAGCTTGCCGATGCCTGCGAACTGATCGCCTGGATTGCCGCGCAGCCGTGGTCGAACGGCGCGGTCGGCATGATGGGCATCTCCTGGGGCGGGTTCAACAGCCTGCAGGTGGCAGCACTGCGTCCGCCGGCGCTGAAGGCCGTCATCTCGATCGCATCGACCGTCGACCGCTACAACGACGACATCCACTACAAGAACGGCTGCCATCTCTCCGCCCAGCTGTCCTGGGCGGCGACCATGCTCGGTTACCAGTCGCGCCCGCCGGATCCTGCCCTTGTCGGTGAACGCTGGAAGGAGATGTGGTTGGAACGCCTGGCCGGTGAGCCCTTCTTCCTGGAGGAATGGCTGAGCCACCAGCGTCGTGACGATTTCTGGCGTCATGGCTCGATCTCAGAGGACTTTTCGAAGGTGCAGATCCCGGCGCTTGTCATCGCCGGGTGGGCGGACGGCTACCGCAATACGCCACTGATGGCTGTCGAAGGCCTGGGTAAAAAAGCAAAGGCGCTGATCGGTCCCTGGGTCCACAAATATCCGCATTTCGCCTGGCCGAAGCCGCGCACGGATTTCCACGGCGAGGCAATTGCCTGGTGGAATAAATGGTTGCGCGGCGAAGATAATGGGATCGACCGGCTTGCCCAGACCCGCGCCTATATTCTCGATGCGATCCGCCCTGCCGCGCGCCGCAACAGCGATACGGGCTTCTGGATTGCCAAGGACGTCTGGTCGCCGCCGCACATGCAATGCTTCTATGTCGAGCAATTCGGCCGGCTGACGGAGGGCATGCCGATCCCGCATGCGCCCGAACATCCCGTCTATCTTCATTCGCCGCTCGATACCGGCACGGCAGCAGGCGAATATTTCACGCTGAAGCCCGACGCCGAAATGGCGATCGATCAGCGCGCGGACGATGCCGGCTCGCTGGTCTTCGATACGATGCCGCTCGCCGGCGATTGCGACTATCTCGGCCGGCCCGTGCTGACGCTTAGGCTGCGCGCCCACGCGGCCGGCGGCAATCTCTGCGCCCGGCTCGTCGACGTCCATCCGGACGGCACGGCAACGCGCGTCGCCTTCGGCGTCATCAATCTCACCCATCGCGACGGCAACGCCGATCCGAAACCGCTGGTGCCGGGCGAGACGGTGTCGGTCCGGCTGGTGCTCGACGCCTGCGGTTACCGCTTCCGCAAGGACCATCGCATCCGTCTTTCGCTTTCCACCGCCTATTGGCCGATGATCCTGCCGCCGCCGGAGGATGAAGGCATCGAAGTCGATATTGCGTCACTCGGCCTGGCGCTGCCGGTGATCGGCGACCATCGCCGGATCGAAATCAGCGAGCCGGCCAATCCCGATCCCCTGCCAAAATATATCGAACACGTGGCCGCGGCGACGAAGCGGCAGGTCATCCGCGATCTCTCGGCCAACCGGACGGACTATCATATCCATGAGGATACCGGGCTCACCGAACACCCTGAGACCGGCCTGTCGACCCGGCAATTGCGCGAGGAAGTCTGGTCAATTGCACCGGATGATCCGCTGTCGATGACGGGGACGTCGACCTGGACCTGCGATATGCGCCGACCCGGCTGGTCCGCCCGCACGGTCGCGACCGCGCGGATTGCATGCACCGGCACCGAGTGGATCATCGCTGCCATCGTCACTGCTTTTGAAGATGACGTGCAGATCTTCGAAAAGGTCTTTGCGGAAAAGCGGATCGCGCGCGACCTGATGTAATCGTCAAGGCGTTGCAAAATGCCTGATGGCCTCGCAAACGGCGCGGAAGCCATCTTGCGCGCCATCGCTGATGTGGCGGGCGCGCAGCCATGCATGCACCATTTGCGGCTCCTCCCGGAACCAGACTTCGACGCCTTCCGCGGTGAGCCGCGCGGCATAGTGCCGACCGTCGTCCCGGAGCGGATCGAAATGCGCCACAGTGATGAAGGCCGGCGGCAGTCCGGCAAGCGAAGATGCCTTTAACGGCTCGGCGATTTCGTTTCCATCAGGCGCCTGCAGGATATCGCGGTAATAGGCGACATCGGCCGTCGTCAGGCCGGGCGCCGCTGCCATTTCGACATAGGAACCAGCATCGAGGTCGCCGCCGAGCGCGGGGTAGATCAGGACCTGTCCGACAATTCCGGTCAGTCCTTCATCGCGCGCCCGCAAGGCAAGGCCGGCCGCAAGGTTGCCTCCGGCGCTGTCGCCGATCAGCACGACCTTATTGTTGGCGGCAAGAAGATGTTTGAGGACGGCGAAACCGTCATCCGTCTGTGCCGGCCAGCGATATTCAGGGGCCAGCCGGTAATCAACGGAAACCAGTTCCGCGCCGGCAAAATCGGCGATCTCGGCGCAGATGGCATGATGGCTTTCGAGCGAGCCGACGACGAAGCCGCCGCCGTGAAGGTAGAGCAGGATGGTGCGCGTGCTGATTTTCCGCGGACGATAGCGCCGGATCGGGATGCGCTGGAGCATGCCGTCCGCAAAGATCATATCAGGGGGCAGTGCGCGGTCGAAGCGCGCGCAAAGCGCGTCGTACCAATGCCGCTGCTGCTCGACCGATGCCTGGACGGCATCTGGCGGATAGAAACTGTCGCAGATGTCGAGAAACTGCAGAATGCCCTTTTCGGTGGGCGCAGGCGATGGAGCGGACATGCAGGGTCCTTTCGAGTTGGGACACACAGATCATGTCCCTGGCCGACTCTGACCCCATCATGCGCCTTTGCCCTGGAGGCAATCTGTCTGGCCGCGACCCAAGGATGTCGCGATGCTTGCTTATTTTGATCCTCTATTTCCGGCTTTGCCGCTTTTTCAAAAAAATCCGATAATTTTTTCGTCGTCGACCCAAGGAAAGCTATTGGAGAAACGTCTCAATCCCGAAATAGCATCTTGGCTGATAGCTTGGGGGTAGGTGCGCATTGGATGCGGAGCTCATAGAACGAGCGCAGGGGGGCGACCGGGAGGCCTTTGGGCAACTGGTCTCGCGCCATTATGATTTCGTCCATGCGACGGCGTGGCGATGGTCGGGCAGTTCAACCGACGCCGACGACATCGCCCAGGAGGTTTGCGTCAAGCTCGGCGCGGCGATCCGCGGTTTTCGCGGCGCCAGCCGCTTCAGGACGTGGCTCTATACGCTGACGCTCAACGCCGCCCGCGACCATCGGCGCAAGATTGCGCGGGAAGAACAGACATTCCGCGCTTATGCCGCCGAACCGCAGCCGGACGCGCCGGGCAGAAATGATGACGAGCTGTCGAGCGAATTATGGGCGGCCGTGCGTGCCTTGCCGGAACGGCAATGCGACGCCGTGCTGCTCGTCTATGGCGAAGGCCTCAGCCATTCGGCTGCCGCCGATGTCATGGGCTGCTCAGAGGCAACCGTGTCCTGGCAGGTGCACGAGGCGCGCAAGAGGCTGAAGACCACGCTCGGCAAGGAAGAGGTATGATGAACAAGGAACTCGAAAAGCTCTCCCGTCTCATAGCCCCGGCCGCCGATCCGGAAGCGCGCGCGCGCGCCCTTGCCGCGGCGATGCAGGCCTTCGACAGTGCGGAAAATAATGCGGCGGCAGCCCAAGGAAATGCGAAAGGCTGGCGTCCAAGCTCCATCATCAGCTGGATATGGAGCCCTGCCATGAACAAGAAATTCCTCGCCGGTTCAGCCCTCGCGACGCTGCTCGTCATTCCCGCCGCCGGTTACCTCACGATCGAGCTGACCCGCAACGGATCGCCGCTCGTCGACCAGACCAAGATCGCCGGAAACCTCGTGCAAAACAACATGCCGAAACCGGGCGATCAGCCGGCGGCGGCCGCACCTCAGCTTCCCGAGGCGACCGCCGAAGAGAAGAGGCTGGCAAAATTGTCGGCCGCTGGCGGCGCGCAAGCCTTGCGGGACGAGGAGCCGCAATCTGAAAAGCCTGATGCGGCGCCGCCCTCCGAATCCGATACCGGGGAGATCGCTGCTCTTAAGAACAAGTCGGAGGATTCCGCCGCGACCCTGGGGTTGGCCAAACGCGCTGCCCCCGCCACTCTCGGCATCGTGGCTCAAGGGCAGCTATTGGCCGAACCGATGGCCGTCGCTCCCTCACCTGTTCCGCCAGCGGAGGGACGTGCCCAGATTCAGCTCGATCCAAACCGCGAGCGGTTTGCCAATGCCGCGGCAAATCCGATCAAGAGCGTGGCGACCGATCCGGTCTCGACCTTCTCCGCCGATGTCGACAGCGCGTCCTATTCCTTCGTCCGCCGCTCGCTGACGGGTGGGGCGATGCCCGATCCGCAATCGGTTCGCGTCGAGGAGATGATCAATTATTTTCCCTACGACTGGCCGCGTCCCGACAAGGCCGATCAGCCTTTCAAGGCAACCGTGACAGTGATGCCGACGCCGTGGAATCACGACACGGAACTGATGCATGTGGCGATCAAGGGCTACGACATCGCGCCGGCGACCGCGCCGCATGCCAATCTGGTGTTCCTGATCGACGTCTCGGGTTCGATGGACGAGCCGGACAAGCTGCCGCTGCTGAAGAGCGCCTTCCATCTCCTGGTCAACAGGCTGAAGGTCGACGACACCGTCTCGATCGTCACCTATGCCGGCAATGCCGGTACGGTGCTGGAACCGACGCGCGTGGCGGAGAAGTCGAAGATCCTCTCGGCAATCGAAAGGCTGGAAGCTGGAGGCTCGACCGGCGGCGCCGAGGGGATCGAGGCTGCCTATGGTCTTGCCAAGCAGGCCTTCGTCAAGGACGGCGTCAACCGGGTGATGCTGGCGACGGACGGCGACTTCAATGTCGGCCCGTCGAGCGACGAGGACTTGAAGCGCATCATCGAGGAGAAACGCAAGGACGGCATCTTCTTGACCGTTCTCGGTTTCGGACGCGGCAATCTCAACGATTCCCTGATGCAGACACTGGCGCAGAACGGCAATGGCAGCGCCGCCTATATCGACACTCTGGCCGAGGCGCAGAAGACACTGGTGGAAGAAGCCGGATCGACGCTGTTTCCGATCGCCAAGGACGTCAAGTTCCAGGTCGAGTTCAACCCGGAACGGATCGCCGAATACCGGCTGATCGGCTACGAGACGCGCGCCCTGAAGCGGGAGGATTTCAACAATGACCGGGTCGACGCCGGCGATATCGGCTCCGGCCACAGCGTCACGGCCATCTACGAGATTACCCCGAAGGGAAGCCCCGCGGTGATGAATGACGACCTGCGATATGGCGCAGCCGAGAAGGCTCCGGCAGCGACTTCGGACAACGCACGTCAGGGCGAACTTGCCTTCGTCAAGATGCGCTACAAGCGGCCGGGCGAGGACAAGAGCGCACTGATCACCACGCCTGTCGGTGACGACAACGCAGTCGCCAGCATCGACGCCGCGCCTGGGGATGTCCGCTTCTCCGTAGCCGTCGCCGCCTTCGGCCAGAAACTGGGCCGTGTCGCCGCCGTCGATGCCTATTCCTATCAGGCGATTGCCGATCTCGCTGCGGCATCGCGGGGACCGGATCCCTTCGGCTACAGATCGGATTTCCTCGGGCTCGTCAGGCTGGCGGACAGCCTCAGTCACCAATGAGGAGCGATGCACCGCAAATCAGGGACCGCCTGGGAAAGGCGGTCTCCGCGTCTGGCTTTGAAGATCAGAGCTAGAATTTTCAGATTCGCGTTCAGTCTGACGACTGATGGATATGGCCAAATCAGTCCACAGGATGAAACAGACATCCATTAATACAGATCGTGGACTGATTTATTGCTAGGTGCAGAATAGCGAAGAGAGAAAAAGGAGCGGACTTTCGCAAGCCCATCGGTAGATTCTTCGCAGGTCGACCACCACACACAACTCCTCAACCGAGACCGGAACGCCAGCGCTCTATCCCGGTCTCGATCCGTTAGCCGTAAGATAGACGGCGTAAAGAGAGGTTGTTGCGGTGATGAAGAGGCGGTTCCGTTTCTCGCCGCCGAAAGCAACATTGGAGACGATCTCGGGAATATGGATCTTGCCGAGCAGGGTGCCATCAGGATCGTAAGCATGCACACCGTCGGCGGCGCTCGTCCAGATCCTGCCCTTGCGGTCGACGCGAAAGCCGTCGAAAAAGCCTGAAGTGCATTCGGCGAAAATGCCGAGATCGGTCAGCTTTCCACTCTCCGATACGGCGAGTTTTCGAATATGACGCGGACCGTCCGCCATGTGCGTCCCGCCGGTATCGGCGATGTAGAGCACCCTTTCGTCGGGGGAGAAAGCCAGCCCGTTCGGCTTGACGAAATCGGACGCCACCCGGTCGGTCGTACCTGTTGCCGGATCATGCCGGTAGACATGGCATCCGCCGATTTCCTCTTCGCCGTAATCGCCCTCATAATCGTGGAGGATGCCGTAGCTCGGATCGGTGAACCAGACCGTCCCGTCGGATTTGACGGTAACGTCGTTCGGAGAATTGAGCCGTTTGCCGGCAATGCGATCCGCCAGCACGGTAATCCCTCCATCGAAATCCGTCCGCGTGACCCGACGCGCCAGATGCTCGCAGGTAACAAGTCTTCCCTGATTGTCGACCGTGTTGCCGTTCGAGTTGTTGCTGGGCGAGCGGAACACCGACGTCTGCCCGCTGGTATCGTCGTAGCGCATCATGCGATTGTTGGGTATATCCGAGAAGACCAGATAACGCCCGGCGGCGAACCAGGCCGGTCCCTCCAGCCAGCGGCCGCCTGTCCAAAGCCGCTCGACGCGGGCATGGCCGACGAAGCAGTTTTCAAAGCGCGGGTCGAGAACCTCAAAGCCCGTACCCTCGATTTCCCCGAACATGTTGCTTCCTCATCTAAAATTGTTATCGATACCATTCTGCCTTGTTTTGCAGTCTTCGTATAGACACCGACGGACTGTGGAAGGCTGCGTTTCTGCAATAATATCGATTGTACGATGATAGCGATAACTTTATCGTATCCTGAGTTGCCCAACTTGGAAGCTGTTTTGAAAGCGGGGGCCAGTGAAAAACGAGGATGAGCCAAAAGACAAGCGTCTCAAGGGAGGAGACGTCCAGAAGCTGACGATGGCTGAGGTCGCCAAATATGTCGGCGTATCGGCCATGACGGTTTCGCGCGCCTTTCGGCAGGATGCGAGTGTTTCCGAAGAGACCCGCAAGCGCATCATGGAGGCTGTCGATGCGCTGGGCTACGTGCTCGACCTTTCGGCCGGCAGTCTTTCCTCACGGCGCAGCGGCTTCATCGCGGCGTTGGTACCCTCCATCAACAATTCGAATTTCTCCGACACTGCGCGCGGCATTACCGATGCGCTGGAGGATACCGGCCTTCAGCTACTTCTCGGCTATACCGACTATTCCGCCGAAAAAGAAGAAAAACTGATCGAGGCGATGCTGCGCCGACGCCCCGAAGGCATCATCCTGACAGGCGGTTCGCACACCGCGCGCGCGCGCCGCATGCTTGATAAGGCCGGCATTCCGGTGGTTGAAACCTGGGAAATTCCGGAGGAGCCGATCAATCATGTCGTCGGCTTTTCCAATGGCGAGGCCATGTCCCTGCTGGTGCGCACCCTCGCCAGCCAGGGCTATCGGAGGTTCGGCTATATCGGCGGAACGACGGCGCGCGATACACGCGGCAGCCAGCGGCGAAGCGGTTTCCTGAAGACCGTCGAAGAACTAGGCTTGGGACCAGGCCGGGCGATTTCCTTCGGCGTGCCGCCAATCACCATGGAACAGGGCGGCCAGGCGATTGTCAGCCTGCTGGAGCGCTGGCCGGACACGGAAGTGGTTCTCTGTGTCTCCGACCTTTCGGCCTTCGGCGCGATCATGGAATGCAAGCGCAGGGGAATGAGCGTGCCAGGTGACATCGCCATTGCCGGCTTCGGCGATTACGAGATCTCGTCGATCTGTCATCCCAGCATCACCACCATCAATGTCGACTGTTACGGCATCGGCCGTCAGGCTGCCGCCCGCCTGCTCGATGCCCTGCAAGGCAGCGGCGAGGCGACCGGCGACGAGATCACGTTGACGGGCTATAGGGTCGTTCTGCGCGAAAGTACCGATCGCGGCGCCTCATAGCTGGCGACGATATCAGAAGGCGATCTGCACCTTCATCGACTTGTTGCGGTCGCTGGCCAGCTCGAAGGCGGCGACGGCCTCGTCGATCCCGAAGACACCCGTCAGCAGCGGTTTCAGATCGACGCGCCGCGCATTGATCAGCTCGACGGCAAGGGCGAATTCCTCGTGAAAGCGGAATGTTCCGCGCATCTCGATTTCCCTGGCGACGATCATGTTCTGTGGGATCGATACATCGCCGCCGAGGCCGAGCTGGACGAGAACGGCCCGGGGCTTCAGTACCTCGAGACCGGCGCGCACGGCGCGCTCATTGCCCGACGCTTCGAACATAACGTCGAAATATCCCTTGTCGGCGCCGTAAGCGGCAAGGTCGGCGGCATGGGTGGCAACGTTGATCGTTCGATCCGCGCCGCTGGTGCGGGCGATTGCCAGAACGCTGTCGGTCACATCGGTCGCGACGATCTCGCGGGCGCCGAGAACGCGGGCGGCAACGATCGCCAGCATGCCGATCGGACCGCAGCCGGTGACCAGCACCCGCTTGCCCAGCAGCGATCCGGCGCGGCTAGCCGCATGCAGCGTCACGGCAAAGGGTTCGGCGAAGGCGGCCTCGTGAATGGAGATGCCGTCGGCGACCTTGTGGCACTGCCAGCGCTCAGCCACCAGCCGCTGGCGAAAGCCGCCCTGAATATGCGGCATCGGCATGGCGCTGCCGTAAAACCGCATGTTGAGGCAATGGTTCTGCTGTCCTTTCAGGCAATATTGGCAATGATTGCACGGCCGGCTCGGAGAAACCGCAACGCGGTCTCCGACAGCAAGGTCGCTCACACCGGCACCCAGCGCCTTGACGGTGCCGGCAATTTCATGGCCGAGGATCATCGGTTCGCGCAGGCGAACGGTGCCGAAGCCGCCATGATTGTAATAATGCAGGTCGGAGCCGCAAATGCCGCCGGCTTCGATGGCGACCTCCACCTGCCCAGCTCCCGCAACCTCCGGCTCGCGCTCTTCGATCCTGAGATCCTTGGCGGCATGAATGACGATGGCTTTCATATTGGGATCCTCATACGACCGGAGTCGGAAGCGCGCGACCGGCAAAATGCGCGACGAGATTGTCTCTGACCAGCTGGCCCATGGCCTTGCGGGTTTCGACGGTACCGGAGCCATGATGGGGCTGCAACACCACGTTTTGGAGCGCCAGGAAACGCGCATCGATCTTCGGCTCGTTCAGGAACACGTCGAGGCCGGCGGCCTGGATGGTGCCGTCCTGAAGAGCTGAGATCAGCGCCTCTTCGTCAACGGTCGTCCCGCGCGAGACATTGATCAGCATGCCGTTGGGGCCGAGCGCTTTGAGCACATCGGCGTTGATGATCTTCATGGTCGCCTGCCCGCCGGGGACGATGACGATCAGGAAATCGGCCCAGTCGGCCAACGCGATCAGGTCCGGCTGGTAGGCATAGGCAACATCCCTATGCTCATTGCGGGCGAAATAGGAGACATCGCAGCCGAAAGCGGCAGCCCGCTTGGCGATCGCCTTGCCGATCCGCCCCATGCCGGCAAGCCCGACCTTCTTGCCGGAGACGCGGGTCACCAGCGGCATGGCGATATTGCCCCACTGGCCATTGCGGACGAAAACGTCGGCCTGAGGAATCTGCCGGGCCGTCGCAAGCAGCAGTCCGATGGCGATGTCGGCGACATCTTCGGTCAGCACGTCAGGGGTATTGGTGACGCGAATGCCGTTGGCGCGGGCATAGGAGAGGTCGATGGCATCGGTGCCGACGCCGTAACAGGAAACGATTTCCAGTCTCGGCAATTGTGTCATCAGGTCGGCGGAGGCGCCGAGTTCGCCGCGCGTCGCGATGGCGCGAATATCCTTGCCGACCCTTGCGATCAGTTCCTGCCGGTCTGCCGCTTCCCACAGGCGGTGAACCCGATACTTCGCCTCCAGATCGACCATGTCCCATTCCGGATAGGCTCCGGTCATCAAGATCTCTACCTCAGGCACCGCTTCCATCCCGCATTTTGACAATTGATTATGTTATCGATAACATATAATTCGGAAAAGCGATGTCAAGTGAGTTTCACCGCGAGTAGCGGTATAAGCCCTCATTCGCAGCGACACCGGAGGAGTGATTTGTATGAAGAACCTGTTTGATCTTAGCGGGCGGCTTGCCCTGATCACCGGCTCGAGCCAGGGGATCGGTTATGCCCTGGCCGAGGGCCTGGCGCAGCACGGCGCCGAGGTCATCATCAACGGCCGCACCCCCGAAAGCGTCAAACGCGCAGTCGAGAGCCTCAAGGCTCAAGGCCTGTCTGCGCATGCGGCCATCTTCGACGTCACTAGCAAGGACGCCGCCAAACAGGGCATCGACGCGATCGAAGCCGATATCGGGCCGCTCGACATCCTGATCAACAATGCCGGCATGCAGTTTCGCACGCCGCTGGAAGATTTTCCGGCGGACAAATGGGAACTGCTGCTGACCACCAATATTTCGAGCGTGTTTTACGTCGGACAGGCGGCCGCTAAAGCCATGATCGCTCGCGGTCAGGGCAAGATCATCAACATCGCCTCGGTACAGAGTGAGCTCGCCCGTCCCGGCATCGCCCCCTACACGGCGACCAAGGGCGCAGTGCGCAATCTGACGCGCGGCATGTGCGCCGACTGGGCCAAACACGGCCTGCAGATCAACGCGATCGCGCCCGGCTACTTCAAGACGCCGCTCAACCAGGCGCTCGTCGACAATCCCGAATTCTCGTCCTGGCTCGAGAGGCGGACGCCGGCCGGCCGCTGGGGCAATGTCGAGGAACTGGTGGGAGCTGCCGTTTTCCTGGCGGGTCGCGGCTCGTCCTTCATCAACGGGCATACGCTTTATGTCGACGGCGGCATCACGACCTGCCTCTGATAGAGACGCGACGATGGGCTTCGAGCAAAAGACACCGCCTCTGGCCGTCGTCGTCATGGGCGTCAGCGGCTGCGGCAAATCCTCGGTTGGTGAGCGTATCGCCGCTCAAAACGGCCTGACGTTTTTGGAGGGCGACCAGCTCCACCCCGCTCGCAATGTCGAAAAAATGGCTAAGGGCATACCGCTGACCGATGACGACCGCCTGCCGTGGCTCGACAGGATCGGCGCGGAAATAAAGGCTGCGCAAAACCAGTCGCAAGGCGTGGTGATTTCGTGCTCGGCGCTCAAGAGAAACTATCGGGACAGGCTGAGACGCGCGGCAGGCGGGCGCCTGGCTTTTGTTTTCCTCGACGGATCGCGCGAGCTCCTGCTGTCGCGGATGCAGGCTCGCCAAGGCCATTTCATGCCGGCGTCGCTGCTCGACAGCCAGCTGCAGACGCTGGAACCGCCGACCGGTGAGCCTGGTGTTGTGACGGTCGCGATCGATGGTGTTTTGGATGATATGGTGGCGCTGGCTTGTGAGGAGCTGAGAGGCGTGGCCATCAAGGGAGGGTTTCATGCAGGATGATTCTAGGGCAAATGTCGCCGTCATCGGAGCCGGCATTATGGGAACGGCGATCGTCACCCGACTGATTGAAACCGGCCACACAGTATCGGTCTTCGATCTCGATGCCGAAAAGGTCGCCGCATTGGCAGCCAAGGGCGCCAAGACGGCGAGCTCGGTGGCGGATGCCGTCTCAGCCTCGGAATTCTGCGTGCTCAGCCTCAATCACGCAAATATCGTGCGCGCAGTCGTCTTCGGCGAGAAGGGTGTTGCGGCGGCGGCAAATGCCGGCAAGTTGCTGATCGATATGTCCTCGATCGACCCGGCAGAGACCGCCGACATGGCGAAGCGGCTGCGTGCGGAAACGGGCATGGCATGGGTGGATTGCCCGCTTTCGGGCGGCGTGCCCGGCGCGCTTTCCGGCAAACTGACGATCATGGCCGGTGGCAGCCCCGAGGATTTCGAGCGGGCGCGGGTGGTGATGCGGCATCTTGCCGCCAATTATACGCTGATGGGTGCCTCCGGCGCCGGGCAGACCACCAAGCTGATCAATCAGCTGTTCTGCGCTGTGCTGTTCCAGTCGGTCGCTGAAGCCGTCAAACTCGCGGAAGCCGGTGGTGTCGATCCCGCCGCAATACCGGCCGCCCTTGCCGGCGGCAGGGCGGACAGCCGGATAATGCAGGAATTCATGGCAAAATTCGCCGCCCGGGACTTCTCGCCGACAGGCAGGATCGACAACATGCTGAAGGACCTGGATTCGCTTCAGGCCTTCGCATTGAAGACGAAAACGCCGCTGCCGATGACGGGCGCAGTGGTCGAAATTCATCGCCTGCTTTGCGCAGCCGGCCTCGGCCCGAAAGACTCGGCGGAGATGATGCGTCTTCTCGACGGATTTCAGGCCGGCTGAAAATCTCTTGCGGGAATGCGAGATCGCTATCTTTCTGCTTGACCATTCACGAATGTTATCGATAACATACATTCAGGATAACAACTGCAGCTTTGGGAGGAGCCACGGTGGAAGCCAAGAGACTGCTGGAGTTCCAATCGATCACCAAGAGCTTCGGCGGCACGCAGGCACTGCGTGACGTATCGATCGATCTGCGCGAGGGGGAGATCCTTGCGCTGCTAGGGGAAAACGGAGCCGGGAAATCGACGCTCATCAAGACGCTGGCCGGTATCTACAAGCCCGATAACGGTGACATCCTTTTCCGCGGCCAGAGTTACCATCATCGTCCGCCGAAGCCGAACGAGCGGCAGCCGGTCGCATTCATCCATCAGGACCTCGGCTTGATCGAGTGGATGACGGTCGGCGAGAATATGGGCCTGTCGCAAGGCTTCTCCATGCGTCGCGGCCTGATCGACTGGAACAGGACGCAGGCGCGCGCCAAAGAAGCCTTGAAGCTGGTCGGCTGCGATTTCGATCCGACGACCCGGGTCTCGGCCCTGTCGCGCACCGAAAAATCGCTCGTCGCCATTGCCCGCGCGCTTGCCGTCGAAGCCGACGTTCTGGTGCTCGACGAACCCACGGCGAGCCTGCCCGCCGACGAAGTCGATCGGCTTTTCAATGCGATCCGCCCCCTGAAGGAGCGCGGCGTCGGCATGATCTACGTCTCCCACAGGCTGGACGAGATTTTCCGCATCGCCGATCGCGTCGCCGTGTTGCGCGACGGATGCATGGTCGGACAGAAGCCCGTCAGCGAGACCACGCCCGACGAACTGGTGACGATGATCATCGGCCGCAGCGGCGACAGTCTCTTTTCGAAGACCGAGATCAAGCCCGGCAAGGCGATCGTCAAGGTGCGCGATCTGGTCTGTGCCGGCACCAGCCCGATATCCTTCGATATAAGAGAGGGCGAACTTCTGGGCCTTGCCGGACTGCGCGGCGCCGGTCAGGAACGGATAGGCCGGGCGCTGTTTGGCTGCGAGCCGTTCAACGGCTCGGTTCTGCTGCATGACCAGGCGCCGGATCTTTCCAGCCCGCGACAGGCCATGGCGTCCGGCATCGGTCTGATTGCCCGTGACCGCACGGAGGAATCCGTCGCGCTCTCGCTCTCCATCCGGGAAAACACCTACCTCAATCCGGGCGCTGTCGGGCGCGGGCTGTTGTCCTTCCTGTCGCCGCGCGGCGAAGCCGATCTTGCCCATGCGATCGGCCATACCGTCGGCCTCAGGCCGAACGATCCGGATCTGCCGGTCGAGGCCCTGTCGGGCGGCAACCAGCAGAAGGTCGTCGTCGGCCGCTGGCTGGCGACCGGCCGCAAGCTGCTGATTGCCGAAGATCCGACCGCCGGCGTCGACATCGGCGCGCGGGCGGAGATCTACCGTCTGATCACCCAGGCGCTCGAAGCCGGTCTCGCGGTCGTCGTGGTGTCGACGGACTTCGAGGAAATCGCCCATATCTGCCACCGCGCGCTGGTTTTCTCGCGCGGCAAAATCGTCAGCGAACTGACTGGAAGCGCCCTGACGACGGAGGCAGTCATAACAGCTGCATCCGCATCGGAAGCGGCTTGAGCCATCGGGAGAACAGCCATGCAATCCATTGAATCCACCGCGCTGGAGCCGACCAAGAGCGAAATGGCCGGCCTGTCCGCCGGCCAGAAGATCGGACGCTTGATCCCGGTTTACGGGCTGGTGATCCTGACCCTCGGGCTGATCGTGCTCTTTTCGATCCTGCTGCCCGATACGTTTCCGACCGTCTTGAACGTTCGCTCGATCGTCTCCGACAAGGCGATTATCGCGCTTCTGTCGCTCGCCGCGATGATCCCGATGGCGTCGGGCCGCATCGACCTGACCGTCGGTTACGGCATCGTGCTCTGGCACATTCTCGCCATCAGCCTGCAGACGGCCTACGGCCTGCCCTGGCCGGTCGCGGTCCTGATCGTGCTTGCGCTCGGCGTTCTTACCGGCTGCATCAACGGCCTTTTGGTCGAAGTCGCCAAGATCGACAGTTTCATTGCGACGCTCGGCACCGGGACGGTCCTCTACGCGCTCGCCCTCTGGCATACCGGCGGGCGGCAGGTGGTCGGCGTCCTGCCTGAGGGCTTCTATGCGTTGAACGGCACCATGCTGTTTGGCCTGCCGATCACCGGCTTCTACGTGCTGCTGATCGCAATCTGCATGTGGATCGTGCTCGAATACCTGCCGATCGGCCGTTATCTCTATGCCATCGGCGCCAATCCCAAGGCTGCGGCCCTCAATGGCATTCCCGTCCGCAAATTCGTGATCGGCGCCTTCGTCACGTCAGGCCTGCTGGCGGCTTTGACCGGGGTCCTTCTCGCCTCGAAGCTGCGCATCGGCCAGGCGAGCGTCGGCCTCGAATATCTGCTGCCCGCGCTTGTCGGCGCATTCCTCGGGTCGACGACGATCAAGCCGGGCCGGGTGAACGTCTGGGGCACCTTGATCGGCGTCATCATCCTGGCGGTCGGCATTTCCGGAATTCAGCAATTCGGCGGGTCGTTCTTCGTCGAACCGCTGTTCAACGGTGTGACCCTGCTGATTGCCATCGGCATAGCAGGTTACGCCCAGCGCAAGCGCGGAGCTGTGAGGAGGATCACACCCGCATCCAAATGAAGATGCCGGCTCATCCCGGCATTTCATAACAAACAAAATGGAGGAGTGAACATGAAACGCAGAACGTTATTGCAGGCAACGGTCGCAACCGTCGCCGTTATGCTCAGCATGCCGGCATTGGCCGATTCCATGGCCGACGCCAAGGCGGTGGTCGAAAAGTATGCGTCCAAGGTGAGCGCTTGGGATGGCCCGACGAGCGGCCCCAAGGGCGCGAGCGGCAAGAACATCGTCATTCTTGCCGGCGATATGAAAAACGGCGGCATCCTCGGCGTGGTCAATGGCGTTCAGGAAGCAGCTGGCGCGCTCGGCTGGACGGTGAAGGCCCTTGACGGCGCCGGATCGATCGGCGGCCGCACGGCAGCTTTCGGCCAGGCCATGGCGTTGAAGCCGGATGGCATCATCATCAACGGCTTCGACGCCGTCGAGCAGAAGCCGGCGATGGAAGCGGCCAAGGCGGCCGGCATTCCGATGGTTTCCTGGCATGCCGCCTCGGCCGTTGGCCCGGTTCCCGAAGTCGGCGTTTTTGCCAACGTCACCACCGATGCGATGGAAGTATCGAAGTCCGCGGCCGATTGGGCCTTCGCCGATGCCGGCGGCAAGCCCGGCGTCATCATCTTCACCGACTCGACCTATGCGATCGCGATCGCCAAGGCCGACCGGATGAAGAAGGAGATCGAGGATCTCGGCGGCACGGTGCTGGAATATGTCGACACGCCGATCGCCGAAACCTCGCAGCGCATGCCCCAGCTGACCACCTCGCTGCTGCAGAAGTACGGCGCCAAGTGGACGCATTCGCTGGCGATCAACGACCTCTATTACGACTTCATGGGACCGTCGCTCGCCTCGGCCGGCATTGCCGGCGACGGAAAGCCGGTGAATGTCGCAGCCGGCGACGGTTCGGAAAGCGCCTATCAGCGCATCCGCGCCAAGCAGTATCAGGCCGTCACGGTCGCCGAGCCGCTCAACCTCCAGGGCTGGCAGCTCGTCGACGAATTGAACCGCGCCTTCGCGAAAGCTCCATGGTCCGGCTACGTGTCGCCGCTCCACGTGGTGACCAGCGCGAATGTCGAATTCGACGGCGGGCCGAAGAACAGCTTCGATCCCGATAACGGCTATCGCGATCAATACAAGAAAATCTGGGGCAAATAAGCCTTCCCAAGGGCGTATCGGTCGATACGCCCTTACTCCTCTTGACACCACGCCAACATCGATCCAGCTCCGGCGAGTTTTGGAAAAGAGAACCCATGATCATTCGTTATGCTTTGTTTGAAGGCGAAATCAATCCCGGCCGAGAAGAGGAATTCCGCGCCTTTGTCAGGCAGCGGCTCGTCCCTCTCTGGACGAAATTTCCAGGCGCCGAGGAAGTCCGGGTGCTTGATGGAATGGAGCGCGACGAAGGCGCCCCTGTCTATGCCATGGCTCTCGCCATTCGTTATCCCGATATGGACGCGGTCAGCGCAGCGCTTCGCTCCGATGTGCGCTTCGAGAGCCGCGAGGTCACCGGCGAACTCCTGCAACTCTTCACCGGCAAGGTGCATCATCACGTCTTCCAGGCCAACGAATACCCGCCAGCCATTGCCTGACCTCCGGGCGGCTTCCACGCCGACTCGAGCGACGGACGCTGCCCGGACAGGACCGAACGGGCTTCGTCCGACTCCGAGGCGAAGGTCGCCGAGATGGCGAAGAGCGAGGGCATCGGCTGGCACGATCACCAGCGCGCCTTTGCCGTCGGCCAGCAGCGGCTGCTTGCGCTTTACGACGCGCGGCGACGTCCTTGACGACAATCTCTATACCGCGCCGGGCAAGTTCGGTGGCGGTGGCGCCGGCACCACATGGCTGGTCGGGTGGGCGGCAGATGTCGCCCGCTCGCTGCGCAGATACCAGGATCTGGGGATCACGCATTTCGTGCTGTCCGACAGTCGTGCCACCTCTGCCCTATTCCTTTCCGCACCGCATAGCTGCGAGAACTTCTAACAATTCTCAAAGAGTTGCGTTTAACGGCGAACTTCATCGCTGACATCGATGCCGGCAAGTGGAAACAAACGGCCCGTTTGCAATAGGAAATGTATACCAATTCAAACCAACAACTTGGTGTACTCTTTCCAGGGTGGGCGCCGGGGCCATTGGGACGAAAAATGCGAAAAAATATACAAAAAGCGCAGCATAGTGGCGCCATTTCGGCTTCGTTTACACTCTCTAAAATATCTCCTCCTATTTTTAAGGGTATCGGAGCGACGTTCTGAGGATCGTCACCTACGCCATGATGGCCGGCCAGGTATCCCGAAATCTCGCATGAAATCGACGTTGTCACCTTGATGCTCGCCCGGCCTTCGACCGACGCGCAATGGTGCCCGGCGACGCATCGGGGACAGATCCTGGTCACAGACACCTTTAAACCTCGCCGACACGATGGAGAGCGCGAATGAACAGCATTAAGAGTTTCGGGATCGCGATGCGTCTCGCCCTTGGTTTCAGCTTTCTGATCCTGCTGATGGCAGGCCTGAGTATCTACTCGGCCGTGCAGGTCGCGGAAATCAACAGCAATCTCGGGACGATCAACGACGTCAACAGCGTCAAGCAGCGGTTTGCCATCAACTACCGCGGCAGCGTGCACGATCGGGCAATTGCCATTCGCGATGTGACCCTGGTGACATCAGCCGATGAACGCAAGGCGGCCGAGGCACTAATCGAAAAGCTGGCTGCTACCTATGCCGAGAATGAAAAGCGCATGGCGGAGATGGTTGCGTCTCCGGCCGGTGCGACGGATCAGGAAAAGACCATCCTCGGCGAAATCGCCGACATACAGGCGAAAACCAATCCCCTCGTCGCCCAGATCATTGCGCTGCAGGAAAAGGGTGACGGCGAGGCGGCTCGCAAGATCCTGCTCGAGCAGGCGAGGCCTGCCTTCGTTGCGTGGCTCGGCGCCATCAACAAATTCATCGACTATCAGGAAGCGCTGAACAAATCGATCGGCGGCGAGGTTCGCAGCACGGCAAGCGGCTTCAAGCCGATCGTGCTGACGGCATTGGGCATCGCAGCACTTCTTTCGATCGTCGCCGCCGCGATTACCGCGCGCACGATCGTCGGACCGCTGGCAAGGCTGCAGCTTTCGCTGAAAGCGATGGCGGAAGGCAATCTCGACGGTGACCGTCGTCTCGAAGCCCGCGGCGATGAAATCGGCAAGCTTGCGCGTGCCGTGGCTGGCCTGCGCGACGCCATCTCGGCAAAGGCCGAGCGGGAAGCTGACACGGAGGCCAAGAGGGCTGTCGCGGAACGGCATAGGCTCGAGCAGGATGCCGATGAACGCCGCACTCTTGCCGAGCAGACGGACCGGGCTGTCGGCCAGCTCGGCACCGCACTGCAGGCGCTGGCCGACGGCGATCTTACGCAGCAGATCGACACGCCGTTCATCCCGTCGCTGGAAAAACTCCGCGCCGACTTCAATACGGCAGTCGAAAAGCTCCGCGCCGCCATGCAGAAGGTTGCCCAGAACGCCAGCGCTATCGCCGCCGGGGCACAGGAGATCCGATCCTCCTCGGACGATCTTGCCAAGCGGACCGAACAGCAAGCTGCCTCCGTCGAGGAAACCGCCGCCGCTCTGGAGCAGATCACCACCACCGTCGCCGACTCGAGCAGCAAGGCTCAGGAAGCAGGACAGCTCGTTCGCAAGACGAAGGACAGCGCGGAACGCTCGGGCAACGTCGTTCAGGACGCGGTCGATGCGATGGGCAAGATCGAATCCTCCGCCACTGAAATCGGCAGCATTATCGGCGTCATCGATGAGATTGCCTTCCAGACCAACTTGCTGGCGCTGAATGCCGGCGTCGAAGCTGCCCGCGCCGGGGAAGCAGGCAAGGGTTTCGCCGTCGTTGCCCAGGAGGTGCGCGAATTGGCCCAACGTTCCGCCAAGGCCGCGAAGGAAATCAAGGAACTGATCAATGCTTCGAACGGCCATGTCAAAAGCGGCGTGGCCCTGGTCGGCGAAACAGGCAAAGCCCTGAAAGAGATCGTCGCACAGGTGCAGCAGGTCGATGGCAATGTCGGCGCCATCGTCGGCGCTTCGCAGGAGCAGGCAACGGGGCTGAAGGAAATCAACACTGCGGTCAACAGGATGGATCAGGGCACGCAGCAGAATGCCGCCATGGTCGAAGAAGCGACGGCCGCCGCCCATAACCTCGCCAAAGAAGCCGACGCGCTGTTCCAGCTCCTGGGCCAGTTCAGTATTGGCGGCGCTGTGGCAGCGCCCAGGCGCATATCGCAGCCGGCTGCCGCCGCACAACATGCCCAGCCGGTTTCCTCGCCTGCCCGGCAGATGATTGCCAAAGTCGGCAAGTCGTTCCAGGCGAACGGCAATGCGGCCGTGGCCGGCGATTGGGAAGAGTTTTAAATCGCGCTGATTTCTCTCCGGCTTCCGCCGGACGGCAATGGCGAAGGGCAGCGTTGGCTGCCCTTCGCATTTTCATCTTATGCCTGAACCGGAGCCTTGGCCGGAAGAAGGGCGTTGATCACGACGGCAACGCCGATGTTTGCCGCAAGCGCCAGCAGTCCGGTGTAGACGGTGAAGGGCTCACCGCCGAGGCTGATCAGGTGCAGCGGCTTCCAGCCGGCATCCCAGACGAGGAAGGTGCCGCCGCAGAAGCCGACGAACCAGCCGGCAAGCAGAGCGGGGGCACGGAACCAGCCGGTGTAGAGACCGAAGACCAGCGCCGGGAGCGTCTGCAGGATCCAGATGCCGCCAAGCAGCTGCAGGTCGAGTGCGAACTGCGTCGGCAGGAAGATAATGACGAGAAGCGCGCCAACCTTCACCACGAGTGAGGTGATCTTCGCGACCTTGGCCTCGCCCGCATCGCTGACCTTGGGATCGACATAGGCCTTCCAGAAGTTACGGGTGAAAAGATTGGCAGCGCCAATGCTCATCACCGCGGCCGGCACCAGCGCGCCGATGGCGATCGCCGCAAAGGCGAAGCCGGAGAACCAGCCCGAAAACAGCGTCTTGAACAGCGTGGGAACGACGTCATTGGCGCTGTCGAGCTTCAGGTTGGCGGCGTGGCCCATATAGCCGAGCAGCGCCAGAAGGCCGAGCAGCAGCGTATAGGCCGGCAGCATGATGGCGTTCTTGCGGATCGTCTTGCCGCTGTTGGAGGCGAAGATGCCGGTCAGCGTATGCGGATACATGAAGGCCGCAAGCGCTGAACCGAAAGCGAGCGTGGCATAGGCGACATACTGATTGCCGCCGAGCAGCAGGCTGCCGGAACCCTTGGCCTGGAAGGCCGCATCGGCCGAGGCGAAGACATTGGCATAGCCGCCGAGCTTCGACGGGATCAACGCGACGGCCGCGATCACCACGATATAGATCATGATGTCCTTGACGAAGGCGATCAGCGCCGGGGCGCGCAGGCCCGCCGAATAGGTGTAGAGCGCCAGCACGATGAAGGCGATCGCCAGCGGCAGTTCGCCATGCAGCCCGAGCGCCTTCAGAACCGCCGTCATGCCGACAAGCTGCAAGGCGATGTAAGGCATGGTGGCGATGACGCCCGTGGCCGCGACGGCGAGTTCGAGGCCGCGCGATCCGTATTGCCCATGCACGACGTCGGCCGCCGTCACATAGCCGAAATCCTTGGCGCGTTTCCACAGAACCGGCATGACCATGAAGACGAAGGGATAGACGACGATGGTGTAGGGCAACGCGAAGAAGCCGTAGGCGCCGACGGTATAGACCAGCGCCGGGACGGCGATCACGGTATAGGCGGTATAGAAATCGCCGCCGACGAGGAACCAGGTGATCCAGGTGCCGAAATTGCGGCCCCCGAGACCCCATTCATCGATATGGGCGAGTGTCTCGGGCTTGCGCCAGCGGCTGGCGACGAAGCCCATGACGGTGACGAGGGCGAAAAAGAAGATGAAGACGGCCAGCGCCGTGCCGTTGATATCAGTCGTCATGGCGGGTGCTCCGATAGGCGATCCAGGTCAGCGTCGCGGTAATCGGCACCCAGAGAAGCTGATACCAATAGAAAAAGGGGAAGCCGAAAAGCGACGGTTCGCGGAGATTGTAAAACGGCGGCCAGAGCAGACCGATATACGGAATGATCAGCAGCCAGAGCGCTGCCTTGCTACGTGGTTTTTCCATGTCGGGATCCCTTTCAGGCGCCGCGGGTCGCGGTCGCCATGTTCCAGTTGTCGGCGTGGAAGGCAGGCCTGTAGCCGGCGGCCGCAGCAGGCCCGGTTCGGGTCGCTCGAGCTTTTCCGGACGTTCGGAAGCTGATGTAACGCATGTGAATTCCTCCCAACGGCCAGCGCTCGGCCAGCCGTGGTTGGAGTCCTAGGGCGCTGGTTTCATCCCCACAAGATGGGCGCAAGGGTGAAACGCCGGGGCCTACCCAGAAGTGGGTAGGTGGAGATTTCCGCCGACTTTCGAGACGATGCCGTGGTCGAGCGCATAGCGGATAAGGCCCGCCGTCGTTGCGATGCCGAGCTTTTTCTTGAGGTTCTTGCGGTGCGTTTCCGCCGTAGCGGAGCTTATCCCGAGCGCCTCGGCGATCTCGCGATTGCTCCGGCCAGCAACGATCAGCCCTAGAGTGTCACGCTCGCGCGGCGTCAGGGGATCGCTCCCCTCCTCCGTCCGCTCGCCCATCAGCGCGTCGAAGACGCCCGACGAGAAATAGGTGCCTCCGCCGGCAACGATCTCGATGGCCGAGACGATCTCGTCGGTCGAGACGTCTTTGAGGATGTAACCGGCGGCGCCATGCATGACCGACGAGGAAATATACTCGCGGCTGTCATGCATGGAGAGCATCACGACGCGGGTCTGCGGAAGTTCGTTCCTGAACAGTTCGATCGCATCGATGCCGCTGAGCTTCGGCATGTTGATATCCATCAGCACCACCTGCGGCTGGGCCTGCCGAGCGATGTCGAGCCCGGTTTGCGCAAGCCCGGCGGTGCCTGCGACTTCGATATGGTCGAATGTTTCGAGCACGGCCTTCAGACCGTCGAGCACCAGCGGATGATTGTCGATCAAGAGCACCTTGATCTTGGGGCGTTCGGTCATGCCGCTTCCGCCTGCCGGTCGGAGGCACGATTGGCCGACTTCGGCAGCATCGCCGTCAGCGTCGTGCCGGCCTCGCTACTGTTGATCAGCAACAGGCCGCGGAAGTGCGCCATCCGCTCCTGCATGTTGCGCAGGCCGAGGCCTGATCTGCCCGATGCGCCGTCCTTGGCGCCATCGAAGCCGGCACCGTTGTCTGAAATCGTCATGCGGGCGCGGCCGCCATCGCTCCAGAGTTTGACCGCCAGCCGGGAGGCGCCCGAATGCCGCTCGACATTGTTGAAGGCCTCCTGCGCGACGCGATAAAGCGCGGTATTGGCTTCGGCCTTCAGCGTATCGCTGAAGCCTGAAGCATCGATATCAGTCTCGATCCCCGTCCGCTCGGCGAAATTGTAGCAGAGCGCCTCGATCGCCGCCGTCAGGCCGAGATCGTCGAGCACGCGCGGGCGCAGATCATGCGAGAGCCGCCGGATCTCCTTGATGGCGCCATTCAGCGCCTCGATACCGCGGTCGATGGTGACAGCCGCATCGTCGACATTGGTCCTGACTTTGCGGCCGGCGAGATCCATCGCGTAACGCACACCGACGAGATTCTGGGAAATGCCGTCGTGCAGTTCGCGAGCAAGACGGGCGCGCTCTTCTTCCTGGGTATCGATGACCCGCTGCGTCAGCGCCTTGAGTCGGCTATCGGCCATGCGGCGCTCATGGAAGGTCAGCAGCATGCAGGTGGTGAAGACGACGAGCACCGATGGAACGGCGATCAGGGCAACGATAACGAAGGTCCGCCGGATGTTGGCGCGCATCACCTTGTTGGCGGCGGCACTTTGGGCAAAGACGTCATCGAGGTAGACGCCGGTTCCCACGACCCAGTGCCATTTGTCGAGGCTGACGACAAAGGAAAGCTTGTCGGCGATCTGCCCGGTCGATGGTTTCTGCCATTTATACTGATGCAGGCCGCCGCCCGCTCTTGCCGTGGCGATCAGTTCGGCAATCACCTTGTCGCCATCCGGATCGGTGAGATCGAGCCAATTGTGCCCATGCCGGAAACTCTGGCGCGGGTGGACGATATTGTTGCCGTCGTAATCGTAGACGAAGAAATAGCCGTCCTTGCCGTAATCGAGCGAGGTCAGTATCTCAGCCACCTGCTGCTTGGCAGCTTCATCGTCGGCGCCGGCCCTGTCATAGATCGTCTGGATGGCGGAGAGGGCAAGATTGGTCAGATTAAGGATCTCGGCTTCCTTGGTCTTCAGCATGTTCTGCTCGAAGGTGTCGATGCTGTTTTTGGCGAGGTTTGCCGATTGCCAGGTGATAAAGGTGGTGATCGCAAGGATCGAAATGACGAGCGGGATGATCGCCAATGCGATGATCTGGTGTCGTAACGTCAAGGATCTCCCTCCCGAGGATTTGCGCCCGGAATTATGCCCTTTGCCGAATGCGAGTCCAGCGGCTTGTCCGGCGTGCGACGGTGGGCCGGCGCGTCAGCGCTATTCCAGGGGCACGAACAGGCCGAGCTTGACATCGCGCAGCACGACATTCGTATGCATGCGGCGGATCTGCGGATTGTCAGCCATGATCAGGGCGGCGATGTCGTCATAATGCTCGACGTCGCGGGCAGTGACGATCGCGATCAGATCGACCGCGCCGGTGACATAATAGACCTGCTGGATATGATCCTGCTTTTCCGCCCACAGGCGGAACTTCGCCAGAGCGTCGTAATTATCCCGCTCGATCTCCATCCCGACGATGAACACCATCGATGTCCCGGTCGCCTTCCGGTCGACGACGGCGACCTCCGCCTTGATGATCCCCTCCTCGCGCAGCCGCTTCAGCCGCCGCTGCACCGCCGAGACCGACAGCCCGACCTGTTCGGCGATGGTTTCGGCCTTCAGCTGGCAGTCGCGCTGAACGATATCGAGAATGTCGCGGTCAAAACGATCCAGTTGTTCCATTGTCCAGTCCCAATTCCTACCGCAGCTCTTCACGCATTCTGCCGCATTCGCCGCGTGAGGAAGATTATTTTGCACAAATTATGCAGAAGAGACAAAAATTGCGCGAAAAAACCGCGCATTTTTATCATTATCCTTCGCAAATTCAGTTCACCGGAACCATGCATGTCGGATCAACCCTTTCCTGCTCTTCGCGTCGAAGATCTTCATAAAAGCTTCGGCTCGCAACAGGTTCTCAAGGGTATCTCGGCCGAGGCCCATAAGTCGGATGTCATCTCCATTATCGGCTCGTCAGGTTCTGGCAAGAGCACATTCCTCAGATGCATCAATTTTCTGGAAATGCCGGATCGCGGTCGTATTGCCGTGAATGGCGAGGAGGTGGCGCTCAAAGCCGGCCGCGGCGGCCACCTGCAGCCGCAGAGCTGGCGGCAGATCGAACGGCTGCGGACCGGGCTCGGGATGGTGTTTCAGAGCTTCAATCTTTGGGCTCATCGCACGGTGCTCGAAAACGTCATCGAGGCGCCGGTGCATGTCATGGGCATTTCAAGGCGCGAGGCGATCGAAAAGGCGGAAGCCCTGCTCCACAAGGTCGGCCTCTTCGATAAGCGTGACGCCTACCCCGCCTTCCTTTCGGGCGGCCAGCAGCAGCGAGCGGCGATTGCCAGAGCGCTCTGCATCGACCCTGATGTCATGCTGTTCGACGAACCGACATCGGCGCTCGATCCGGAACTGGTCGGCGAGGTCCTCAAGGTCATCCGCGACCTCGCCGAAGAAGGTCGGACCATGCTGATCGTCACCCATGAAATGCGCTTCGCCCGGGATGTCTCGAGCCGCGTTCTTTTCCTGCATCAGGGACGGATCGAGGAAGAGGGCCCGCCCGAACAGATATTTGGCGCCCCCGTCAGCGCCCGCTGCCGGGAATTCACCCGTCTCAGCACCCATTGATGCGCACCAAACTGTCATCGCCAACACAAATCAGGAGAACCCTGCGAATGAAACTACTCCCCATGCTTTTTGCCGGCGCCGCACTTGCACTTTCGGCCGTCACGGCTCAGGCCGAAGTCCGCTTCGGTGTCATGAACGAATCCTATCCGCCCTTCTTCGCCAAGGACGCCTCGGGTGAGTGGCAGGGATGGGAGATCGATCTCATGAACGCCGTTTGCGCCGAGATGAAGGAGAAATGCTCGATCGTCGACATTTCCTGGGATGGTCTCATTCCGGCCCTGCAGAGCAAGAAGTTCGACGTGATCTGGTCGTCGATGTCGAACACGGCGGAGCGCTCGAAGGTGATCGACTTCACCGACAAATATTACAACACGCCGAGCACCCTGATCGGTCCCAAGGACCAGAAGCCGGGCGCCAGCGCCGAAGACGTGAAGGGCAAGACCATCGGCATCCAGGTGTCGACGATCCAGTCTGAATATTACAAGAAGTATTTTGCCAGCGCCGCCGAGGAGAAGACCTATCAGACGCTCGATGAGGCTTTCCAGGATCTCGCTTCCGGCCGGATCGACTACGTCTTCGGCGATTCGCTGGCGCTCGACGCGTTCCTGAAAAGCGATGGCGGCAAGGATTGCTGCGCCAAGATGGGAGATGTCGCCGACGACAAGGAAATCCTCGGAGCCGGTGTTTCCGGCGGTCTGCGCAAGGAAGATACAGAGCTGAAAGCCAAGCTGAATGCGGCGATCGCTGCGGTTCGCGCCAACGGCCAGTATGACACCATCACCAAGAAATACTTCGACTTCGACATCTACGGCGCGAAGTAAGCAATCGTAGAGATGGCGACCGCGCAACAAGGCATTCTGGATCTGCTGTCTCCCTATCCTCCGGGATGGGGCGGCGTTCTTCTGGCCGGTGCAGTCTCCACGGTCGCCATTTCGGCCTGCGCCTTCGCTGTCGGTCTTTTGCTCGGCACTGGCGGTGCGCTTGTAAAGCTTTCGGGCAATCGCCTGCTTCGCCTGCTGCTCGATTTCTATACCACTGTCATCCGCGCGGTTCCCGAGCTGATCCTGATCGTCGGGCTCTATTATGCCGGCACCGACGGCCTCAACCGGCTGCTGGCGGCATTCGACCTGCCGCCGGTCAATGTGAACGGTTTCGTTGCGGCCGTCGCCGTGCTCGGCTTCGTGCAGGGCGCTTATATGACGGAGGTGCTGCGCGGCGCGATCCTCGCCATTCCCGTCGGCCAGATCGAGGCGGCCAAGGCCTTCGGCATGGGGCCGGTGCTGCGCTTCCGCCGCGTCCTGCTGCCGGCGCTGTTGCCGAACGCCCTGCCGGGGCTTGCCAATCTGTGGATGTCGATCACCAAGGACAGCGCGCTGGTCGCTGTTGTCGGCTACCAGGAACTGGCGCTCGCCACACGGCTTGCCGGGGCAAGCACCAAACATTACTTCGTGTTTTTCCTGGCTTCGGCCCTTCTCTATCTTGCCATCACGCTCGCTTCCAACGTCGTCTTCAAACTGATCGAGGGGCGGGTACGGCGGGGGCAGCCACGCCTTGCCTGAGGAGCGCGCCCCATGAGTTTCACCTGGATTTCTTCCTATTGGCCGCTGCTTCTGACAGGCGCCTGGCAGACGGTGTCGCTGCTTGTCATCTCAGTGGTGTTCGGTTTCATCATCGCCATCGGTCTCGCCTTCGCGCAGGTCAGCGGCAGCAGGCTGACGCGGCTCGCCGCCCGCGGCTACTGCACATTCTTCCGCGGCACGCCGCTGCTGATACAGCTTTGGCTTCTCTATTACGGGGTCGGCTCGCTGCTGCCCATGATCCCCGGCATCCGCCAGAGCCTGTTCTGGCCGATCCTGCGCGAAGGCTTCTTCTTTGCCGCCGTCAGTTTCACGCTGAACTACGCAGCCTATGAAGCCGAGGTGTTGCGCGGCGCGCTGCTTGCGGTTCCCAAGGGCGAGCTCGAAGCCGGCCGGGCCTTCGGCCTGTCGCCCTGGAAGCTGATCCGCCGCATCTGGCTGCCGCGGGCCATTCGCATCGCCCTGCCGACCATTGCCGGAGAGATCGTCATGCAGCTGAAGGCGACGCCGCTCGCCTTCACCGTGACGGTGATGGATCTCTACGCGGTGGCCAACAAGGTTCGCCAGGACACGCTGCTGGTCTACGAACCGCTCATCGTCGTGACCGTCTTCTATCTTGCCCTGACCGCAGTGATCGCCCGCGTCTTTCGAGGTCTCGAAGCGCAGGTGCCGGTTCGCCGCTAGGCCTACGGAAAGGGATCGCCATGAACTTGCTGGCGCACGAACCACACGCACCTCACCCAGTTTGTTATGAAAAGCCCGCCGCCGGTATCGGCGCGGCAGCCCGAATGGAGACGTCTTCATGAGCACGACCCGAATTCTCGATGGCGGCATGAGCCGCGAACTGCTGCGGCTCGGCGCCGAATTGAAACAGCCGGAATGGTCGGCGCTCGCGCTGATCAATTCGCCGGATATCGTCCGCGAGGTGCACAAGGAGTTCATCGCCGCCGGCTCCGAGGTGATTACGACGAACAGCTATGCGCTGGTGCCCTTCCATATCGGCGAAGACCGGTTCCAGAAGGAGGGAGCTGAACTGATCCGCCTTGCCGGTCGCCTGGCGCGCGAGGCGGCCGATACCGTCACCGATCGCAAAGTGCTGGTCGCCGGTTCGCTGCCGCCGATCTTCGGCTCCTACGAGCCGCAGAATTTTCAGCCTTGGCGAGTGCAGGATTATCTCAAGGTGCTTGTCGAAAACCTCGGGCCTTTCGTCGATGTATGGCTCGGCGAGACGCTGAGCCTGATTGCCGAGGGCGAGGCCGTCCGCAAGGCGGTGGCGGTGTCAGGCAAGCCGTTCTGGATCTCCTTCACATTGGCGGACGACGCGGCGGCCATAGGGGGCGGCGAGCCAAAGCTTCGCTCCGGCGAAAGCGTCGAGGCGGCGGCAGCCTGGGCGGTGTCATCGGGCGCCACGGCCTTTCTGTTCAACTGCAGCAAGCCCGAAGTCATGCAGGCGGCCGTCGAAACGACGGCACGCGTATTCCGCAAGGCAGACGCTCGGATTGAAATCGGCGTCTATGCCAATGCCTTCGAAGGGGAAACAGGTAAAGCGGCCGCCAATGAAGGCCTGCACGATACTCGTGACGACCTGAACGACGATACTTATTCGCGTTATGCCTGCTCCTGGGCCGACGCTGGGGCTACGATCATCGGCGGCTGCTGCGGCATCGGCGCTGCCCATATCCACCGTCTCAGGCAGACGCTTTCGAGATGAGCCGCCACGGCTTCGTTCATCCCGCTTTCGACGCCGCCTTTTGAAGCTCAAGGAGAAGCTCGATCAACTTCGGCGCCATGACCCGGATTTCCGAAAGGTGGACGGCGCTCAATCTCGTCAGGAGGTCGTCGGCCTTCTCGGTCAGGAGCAGCGTCTGCCGGCGCCTGTCGGCCGGGTCGGCATGGCGTTCGACCAGTCCGGCATCCGACAGCCGCCCGACGAGTTCGGTGGCCGTATGGGGCGCGATGATCAGCCGCTCGGCCAGCATGCCGATGGTCACCGCTTCGCCGCCGCGTTGTCCCTTGATCGCCAGCAGCGCCTGATGCTGCTGCACGGGCAGTCCTTCCGACTGCGCAGCAGAGGCGCTGAAATCCATGAACTGGCGAAGCGCGAAGCGAAGGTCGGCGAGCGCCTCGTAGTCCTCCTGTCTCAGTGGCGGCGGGTTTTCTTCACACTCGTTCTCCTCTGCCGCTCGAGCGGAGCGACCGTGCTCGGCTGCGGCCCGGGTAACACGCGACCCCGGCTTCTGCGCGCAAACACTTCGCCATCTCGAATAGATGGGCAGCCGCTGGCCGGTCAAGTGAGGCATCTTCTGAGACATTTTCGCCTTGTTGCATTCGTCCATTGATTTATATCGTATCACGATATAATGACGCCACTCTAGCATACCCATTTCCGCGTAGCAGAGGCTTCCATGGCGCAGCATCAACCCAGCAACCGGCCGCATGATTTCACCGGCGGCCTTTCTCGGCGCGAGGCCGGGGATTTCACCACCGACAGGCGCGTGCTCGTCCTGATCGGCATGTCCGTCATCATCGGCACCGCCGGGGCCTTTGCGGCCTGGTGTCTCGTCAGCCTGATCGCGCTTGTGACAAATGGCATCTGGTTCAGGCAGATCGGCATTGAGCCTGCCTCTCTGGCTGCCGTGCCGCGTTCGCTATGGGTGGTGCTGGTGCCGCCGCTCGGCGGCTTCGTCATCGGACTGATGGCCCGCTTCGGATCGGAGAAGATCCGCGGCCACGGCATTCCCGAGGCGATCGAGGCGATCCTGATCGGCGGCAGCCGGATGTCGCCGAAGGTGGCGGTCCTCAAGCCGCTGTCCTCGGCAATCTCGATCGGCACCGGCGGGCCGTTCGGCGCCGAGGGGCCGATCATCATGACCGGCGGGGCGATCGGCTCGCTTTTTGCCCAATTCTTTCACATGAGCGCCGCCGAGCGGAAGACGCTGCTCGTCGCCGGTGCCGCCGCAGGCATGACGGCGATCTTCGGCTCGCCGATATCGGCGGTTATGCTGGCGGTCGAACTCTTGTTGTTCGAATGGAAGCCGCGCAGCTTCATTCCCGTCGCCGTTGCCGCCTGTGTTTCGATCTGCTGGCGCCCGCTGCTCTTCGGCACTGGCCCGCTGTTCCCGACCCATTTCCAGGTAGATTTGCCCTGGTGGGGAATTTTCGCCTGTGCGGCGATGGGCATCATCTCCGGCTTGCAATCGGGGCTGCTGACGACGCTGCTCTACAGGATCGAAGACCTGTTCGAGGCCTTGCCGATCCACTGGATGTGGTGGCCTGCGCTCGGCGGTCTCGTCATCGGCCTCGGCGGCCTGATCGAACCGCGGGCGATGGGCGTCGGCTACGACATCATCGATGGCCTGCTTAACAACCGGCTGCTCGCGCCGGCTGTACTGTCGATCCTGCTGGTAAAGACCATCATCTGGCTGTTTGCCCTGTCGTCGGGCACTTCGGGCGGCGTGCTGGCTCCGCTTCTGATTTTCGGCGGCGCTCTCGGATGGCTGGTCGGGCTTGTCATGCCGGGCAATGATCCAGGCTTCTGGGCGCTGCTCGGAATGGCGGCGATGATGGGTGGAACCATGCGTGCGCCGCTGACGGGAACCTTCTTCGCGATGGAGATCACCGGCGACGTCAGCACGCTGGTTCCCCTGCTCGCCGCAACTGTTGTGGCTTATGCCGTCACCGTCCTGCTGCTGCGCCGCTCGATCCTCACCGAGAAGATCGCGCGCCGCGGCCAGCACATCACCCGCGAATACGGCGTCGATCCGTTCGAACTGTCGCGCGCAAGGGAGATCATGATCGCCGATGTCGATACGCTTCCCGTCACCATGACGGTCGGAGAGGCCTGCGATTTCTTCGCCTCTCAAGAGAGGACCCATCGGATCTACCCGGTGGTCGATGCCGTCGGCAGACTGGCCGGCATCGTCTCGCGGGCCGACGCTCTGCTCTGGCAGAGTGAGGCGGAGCTTGCCGTCCAGACGCTCGGCGAAAACGTCACGGATGATTCCGTTCCCGTCGGGCATCCGGACGATACCGTCGCCTTCATCGCCGACCTGATGCTGTCGACGGGTGACGGACGCATTCCGATCGTCGATCCCGCCTCGGGCAAGCTGTGCGGCCTGATCGCCCGCAAGGATCTGCTGCGGCTGCGCAGTTCCTACCGGTCGGCGGAACTGGATCGGCGGCCTTATCTGACTGCCGGAGCAAAGAGCAAGGCTTGATAGCAGCCTCGGGGTGCCTTCAGGGCATGCAGGGGCCGAGTGTCGTCGGCCCCGCAAACCGAAGCATTCGATCCAGTGCAGCTTGCCACTTATCCAGTCACGGGTGTATGGTCATGATAGTCATTCTGGTCAGGAGGTGAGCAATGCGACCATCACGGCGGGGCGATGAAAGCTGGACTGTTGCCAGTGCAAAGGCGAAGCTTTCCGAGGTGATCGAACGTGCGCAATCCGCGCCACAGACAATCACGCGAAACGGCAAGCCGAGCGTCGTCGTCGTCTCGGCGGAGGAATGGCAGCGAAGGACGGCGCGCAAGGGGACGCTTGCCGAATTTTTGATGGAATCGCCGCTGCGCGGCGCCGATCTGGACCTTGAGCGTCAATACGACGAACCGCGTGATCCGGCGCTGTGAAGCTTCTGCTGGATACCGATGTCCTGTCCGAGGTGACCAAGCCGAACCCTGATGCGCGGGTCCTGGAATGGCTGGACAAGCTCGACGAGGATCGTTCTTTTATCAGCATCGTGTCGATCGCAGAGATCCGGCGCGGTGTTGCCCTGATGGACAGGGGACGCAAACGCGACGCGCTGGCCGAATGGCTTGCCCAGGATCTGACTCAACGCTTCGAGCACCGCATCATTCCGGTGGACGAACCGGTGGCCCTGGCCTGGGGAGACCTTATGGGCCATGCAAAGCGAAGTGGCCGCGGCCTGTCGTCGATGGACGGCCTGATCGCGGCGACCGCGGTTGCTCACGATCTCGGCCTTGCAACCCGCAACACGAGTGATTTCGAGGGCTTTGGGATCGAACTGATCGACCCCTGGGCCGGGTGAAGCGTCTCCGGTCTAATAGAGGCTGCAGCCTTCAATGCAATCCGAAGAGGTTCAGCAGTTCTTCGCGGTGCCGGACGAATTCCGGCGCGCTGCGGTCGCGGGGGCGCGGCAGATCGATGTCGATCAGGCGTGGCTCGCCTCCCTTTTCCCGCGGCAGGATCAGGATCCGGTCGGCGAGATAAATCGCCTCCTCGAGATCGTGGGTGACGAGAATGGTCGTCACATCCTCATCGCGCCAGATCCGGGCGAGTTCCTGCTGCATGCCGATCTTGGTCATGGCGTCGAGCGCGCCGAGCGGCTCGTCGAGCAGCAGGATTTCCGGCTGGACGGCAAGTGCCCGGGCGATGCCGACGCGCTGGGCCATGCCGCCGGAGAGCTGCCGGGGATAGGCCGTCTCGAATTGCTGCAGGCCGACGAGCTTGACATAGTGACGTGCCCGTCCCCTCGCCTGCTCGCGGGTGAGGCCTCTCGTTTCCAGCCCGAAGGCGACATTGTCGAGCACATCAAGCCAGGGCAGAAGACGCGGCTCCTGGAAAATGACGGCGCGCTCTGCGCCGACGCCCTGTATCGCCTCGCCGTCGACGAGCACGTCTCCGGCGTCGGAATCCTCAAGCCCGGCCAGAACCCGGAGCAGGGTCGTCTTGCCCGAACCGCTGGCGCCGACGATGGCGAGGCTTTCGCCGGAGCGGATATGGAGATTGATATCCTTCAGAACCTGCAGGGGTTTGCCGTTCAGTCTGTAGGATTTGGAAAGGTGACGGATCGTCACCTCTCCGCGGCGAATGTCCTCAGCGACGCTCATCACGCTTCCTCAGTTGCTTGCCGGCTTGGCGTCGGCGGTGAAGAGAATATCTTTGGCCGCCAGCTGGCCCTGCTTCAGCTTGCCTTCGCGAACCAGGACGTCGATCCAGAACTGGATGTCGCGCTCGACCGGCAGACCGCCGGCACGCACGCCGTAGCCGCGGAAATATTGTGCGAGATCAGCGTTCTCGCCACGCTCGCCGAGCGCCTTGGCCAGGATTTTCTTGGTTTCCTCGGGATGCTCGCGGGCATAGTCGAGGGCGCGGGCCGACTGCTCGACGAAAATCTTCGAGGCCTCCGGATGCTGCTGGATGAAATCGCGGCGCAGAACCACAAAGCCGCCGGCGATATCTCCCAGCACGTCGGTATCGTCGAAAACCGGACGCAGGCCGCCGTTCTTGAGTGCGGCCCCTTCGAAGGTCGTCTGCCAATAGCCGAAGGCGGCAATGTCGACCTGCTTGGAGCGCAGCACCTGCTCCAGCTGCGGTCCCGGAACGACGATCTGGTTGGCGGAGTCGCTCGGCAGGCCGACGGAATGCAGGGCTTCGCGGATCGTATAGTCGAGATGCGCGCCGAGCGTGTTGACCGCAATGCTCTTGCCGGCAATGTCCTTGATTGTTTTGATCGGGCTGTCTTCCAGCACGTAGAAGGTAGACTGCACCTCGTCATTGATGCCGTTCGACGGATAGACGGCGACGAAGTCGTTGCCGCCGATGATCGAATTCAAGACGGCTGAGGTGGCGGCGCTGCCGATCTCGACATCGCCGGATGCGAGCGCGATCAGAGAGGCCGGACCACCCTGGGCATAGCCGACATTTTCCAGCGTGATGCCCGTATCCTTGAAGTAACCGAGTTCTTCGGCAAGCTCATGGGCGGCAAGGCCGCCTTGGCTGGCGAGATAGCGCAGCTTCACCGTGTCGGTGGCGGCTGCCGGCGTCGCAAGACCGAGAGCGATTGCGGCCGGCAGGATAAGATTGCGGGGATGGAATGTCATGGGGTGTCCTTTCGGAAGAGGAAAATCGGTGGAAGCAATCAGCGGCTCGGCTGGGACCAGCGGCAGAGACGGCGCTGCAGGAGAACGAGCAAGGCATTGGCGGCAAGCCCAAGGAAGGCGAGCAGCAGGATCGCTGCAAACATCAGCGGGATCTGGAAATTGTACTGGGCGTTCATCACCTGGAAGCCGATGCCCTTGTTGGCGCCGATCATCTCGGCGGCAATCAACAGCAGAAGGGCGGTCGTCGCCGAAAGACGCAAGCCGACGAAGATCGCAGGGACGGACGCTGGCAGGATGACGCGGCGGAAGACGGTGAGCGGGCCGGCGCCATAGGTGCGCGCCATCTCGATGAGCTTCTGGTCCACCTCCTTGACGCCGCTGATCGTGGCGAGCAGGACCGGAAAGAGCGTCGCCCAGAAAATCACGAAGATCTTCGATGTTTCGCCGAGGCCGAGCAGCAGGATGAAGACCGGATAGAGCGCCAGCGCCGATGTCTGGCGGAAGAGCTGCAGGATGGGATCGAGCGCCTGCTCGACCAAGCGAAACTGGCCCATGAACAGGCCGAGCGGAATGCCGACCACGACGGCAAAGGCGAAGGCCGTTCCGGCTCGCTGCAGGCTGATGGCGATGTCATCGAGCAGCGCGCCATTGGCAAGGTTGGTCCAGAGAGCCGACAGGATCACGTTCAAGGGCGGGAAGACGGCGGGGTTGACCCAGCCCCTGGTGCTCGACACCTGCCAGAGTACCAGGAAGCTGATGAGCAGGCCGTAGCGTGGAAAAAGTGATGCGAGCACGCCGCGCAGCTGGGATGCGAGTGGGGAAGTCGTGCTTTCGCCGCTTTTCAGGCGGCCGAAGCTTGTCGGGAGAACCTGGTTGATTTCATAGGCCATGGTACGCTCCTCACTCCGCCGCCTGGAGAGTTGCGTGTCCTGCAACCCATCGATTGCTCGGGAAAGGCAGGCCGAGGTTTTCCCGCAGCGTCTTGCCCTCATAGGCCGTGCGGAACAGGCCGCGGCGCTGCAGTTCGGGGATGACCAGATCGACGAAATCGTTGAGCGCCGTCGGCAGCCAGGGCGGCAGAATGTTGAAGCCGTCGGCCGCTTCGTTCTCGAACCATGTCTGCAACGTATCGGCGATCTGCTCGGCCGTGCCGACGATGGTGTAGTGGCCGCGGGCCGATGCGATCCACTGATAGAGCTGGCGGATGGTGAAGTTGTTTTCGTCGGCAATCTGGCGGATGAGGGCCTGGCGGCTCTTCATGCCTTCGGTCGGCGGCGCCGGCGGAAGAGGCCCATCAAGATCATAGCCATGCAGGTCGAGCGTGCCGCCCGTCAGGCCGTTGAGCAGGCCGATCCCGTCTTCTTCGACGATCAGCGAGGTCAGGCGGTCGTATTTCTCGCGCGCCTCCGCTTCCGTCCTGCCGACGAAGGCCGAGACGCCGGGCATGACTAAAATGTGATCGGGGTTGCGGCCGCGGCCGCGGGCGCGCGCCTTGATATCCCGGTAGAATTCCTGGGCGGTTTCGATGTGCTGATGGGCGGTGAAGATGACTTCAGCTGTTGCCGCGGCGAGCCCGCGCCCGTCTTCCGACTGCCCGGCCTGGACGATGACGGGATGCCCCTGGGGCGAGCGTGAAACATTGAGGGGACCGCGCACGCTGAAATGCTCGCCGCGGTGGTCGGTGTCGTGCAGCTTCGCCGGATCGAAGAACACGCCCGTTTCCTTGTCGCGGATGAAGGCGTCGTCCTCGAAGCTTTCCCAGAGTTTGCGGACGACGTCGACATGCTCGGCGGCACGGCGATAACGATCGGCATGCGGCAGCTGGGTATCGCGGTTGAAGTTCTGTGCCGTGAGGTCGCCGGTGGTCGTCACGACATTCCAGCCGGCGCGGCCCTCTGAGATCAGGTCCAGCGAGGCGAACTTGCGGGCCGTTGTATAAGGCTCCTCATAGGTCGTCGAGGAGGTCGCGATAAAACCAAGATGGGTCGTGAAAGGCGCAAGCGCCGAGAACAAGGTCACCGGTTCGAAGCCGGCGACGCGGGCATTGCCGCCTTCGCGTGCTCCGCCGAAACCGACAGCCAGTCCATCGGCCAGGAAGTAAGCATCGAAGAGGCCGCGCTCTGCTGTCAGTGCCAGCTGCTTGTGAAACTCGAAACTGGTGGCGCCGTCGGCCGGTTGGTCGGGATGACGCCATGAGGCGACATGCTGTCCGCCACCAGGAAGAAATGCTCCAAGCCTGATTTTCCGTGTCATTTCGCGTCCTCTCCGTTTGCCCCGAACAGCCCCAGCTCCTCTGCGAGGGCAGGTATAAATCTGTCTATCGAGCCACTAGGATATGTTCTCCATAGATTTTATAGAGAAACTTAATTTCATAGTTTCGGGAGAAGAGTGAATAGATTTTCGGGATCGGGGGAAAATTGGAAATCAACGATTGGGGTCGCCAAACTGCTGGCAGCTGGTCTTGCGCTTGATCGTTGATGTCTTTGGTCGGGCCGGCAGATATGCAGGCATCCCAAACCCATCGCGAAGGCGGGCGAGCGTTGCACGATCAAGGAAGCATGCGGGGATGACCCGTTTAGTCACCACGTCCGTGACGCCGGATATAGCTCCCCACGTTTACCCGGGCATCAGCTCCGTTTTGGTCGGGCCGGGGCATGTTCGAGGCGGGCGGCGGCCTTCTTCAGGCAGTCGAGATAACGGTCCCTGTTCGCAATGCCGTCGTCGCGTGGCGTGACCAGGCAGAGCGTTGCGGCTGCATGGCCTTCCTCGCCGCGCACCGGCACGGCAAAACAATGGGTGAAACTATCGACGATGCTGTTGAAGGTGAAGAGACCTTCACGCTCGGCCTGGCGCACTTCGGCGATGAAGGTTTGCGGCTCGAGCCATTCGCCGCCCGGCAGGCGGAAATCCTGCGGCGGAATGAAGTTCAGTATCTCCTGATCCGACAGATGCGCAACGAGCAGGCGGCCTGACGCCGTCCACGGGATCGGCACCGACTGGCCGACATCCGTTGAAATGCGGAAGGGCCGCGCGCCTTCGCGCATGCGCACGACCGTGTACCTGTTTCCATCCAGCATGCAGAACTGTGCCGTCTCCCGCGTCTCGTCGGCAAGATGCTCCAGCGTCGTCTCGCATTCGCGGGTGAAATCGAAATGATTTTCATAGGCGGCGCCAAGGAAATAGAGCTTGCGACCGAGATAGACCCGCCCCTCGCCGCCGGTGAATTCGAGAATGCCGTTGCTCAGTAGCAGGTTGACGAGCTCGTAGACCGAGGAGCGCGGCGCACCGATCTGCGCGGCGATTTCGTTCGGCTTCAGGGCCTGCCGTTTCTGGCGCAGGAAATCGAGGATTTCGAAGGCGCGGTCGAGCCCGCGGGCGCGTTTGCCGGCTCCTTCGTCCTGAACTGCATCCATTGCTGTCGATCCCAATTTTTGTTCGGTCAAGCTTTTCAAATCCTGTGGCGCATCTGTCAACCGACGCCCGTCATTACTAGCAGACGAAAATTTTTTTCATCCCTCTTGCGAGGTGGAAAAATCGGCATAAGATCATCCCGTCCGTTATAAGGATCATATGTACATTATATTGGACATTGATGGCCAGCCGTCAAGGCTGCCGCACAAAAAAGGGGATCGACATGAAGAATTTAGAAAACAGCATTTCCGCTTCACTGCGCCGCCGCCTTCTCGCCGGCGCCGCTGCCGCCGCTGCCCTCCTCGTCTTTTCCACCGGTACGGCCTCGGCCGCTGCCAATTGCATCAAGGGCGACAGGAAAGCGCCCTACACGATCGGCTGGGCGAACATCTATTCGGTGCCGACCTGGATGAAGCAGACAGAAGGCACGATCACCGCCGAAGTGGAGGAACTGAAGAAGGCGGGCCTCGTGAAGGACCTGATGATCACGGATGCGCAGGGCAACGCCCAGACGCAGATCCAGCATATCCAGTCGATGATCGACGCCAATGTCGACGCCATCGTCGTTATCGCCGGCTCCTCCAACGCGCTCGACCGCGTCATCTCTGATGCCTGCGACAAGGGCATCGCCGTCGTCAACTTCGACAGCCTCGTCAACACCGACAAGGTGACGGCGAAGATCAACACCGATTCCAGCGAATGGGGTGCGACCGCGGCCAAGTGGATGGTCAGCCAGCTCGGCGGCAAGGGCAAGATCATCATCATGAACGGCCCGGCCGGCATTTCGGTCAGCGACGACCGTCGCAAGGGCGCCCAGCCGGTGCTCGACGCCAATCCGGGCCTCAAAGTGATCACCGAGACGAACACGGAATATAACGTTGCCCCGGCGCAGGAAGCGATGACCAGCCTGCTCTTTGCCAATCCCGAAATCGATGGCGTGCTGTCGCTCGGCGGCGCGCTGTCGGCCGGCTCCGTCATGGCCTTCGAGCGTCAGGGCCGCGACCAGGTGCCGACGACGGGCGAAAATGCAAGGCAGTTCCTGGAACTGTGGAAGGAGAAAGGTCTGAAGGGCTGGGCGACGATGCAGCCCAACTGGCTCGGCGCGCTTTCCGTCTATACCGCCGTACAGGCGCTGCAAGGCAAGGACGTGCCGGCCTTCGTCAAGGTGCCGCTGCCCGTCATCGACGACAGCACGATCGGCAGCTACCTCGCACGGGCCGACAAGTTCCCGGCTGACGGCTACATCTACTCGGATTACGACCAGGCGCTCTTCGACAAGCTGCTTGCCAAGTAATACGCCCAAGTAATCCTGAGCTGAGGACACCGTCATGACGGAAGAACGGCCCCTGCTGGAAGCCCGGCAGGTGTTCAAGGGATTTTTCGGCAATCCCGTTCTGAAGGGCGTCGATATCGCCCTTCTGCCGGGCAGGGTTCACGCCCTGCTCGGCGAAAACGGCGCCGGCAAGTCGACGCTGATCAATCTCCTGTCCGGCGCCCTTCTGCCGGACAGCGGGTCCATCCTTGTCGACGGCAGGCCTGTCGGGCGTTTCAGCCCGGCGGCGGCGCGGGCAGCGGGCATCGCCGTGGTGCAGCAGGAACTGAGCCTGACGGCCAATCTCTCGATTGCCGAAAACATCGGGACCGGCGCCTTCCCGCGCCGGTTCGGCCTCATCGATTACAGAGCGCTGCATCGCGGCGTGCAGGATGTCTGCGATATGGTCGGGCTCACCGAACCGCTCGACATGCCGGTCGCCGATCTCGCGCTCGGCCGCCGTCAGATGGTGGAGATCGCCAAGGCGCTGTTCCGCAAGCCGCGCGTACTGATCCTGGACGAGCCGACCTCGTCACTTTCCGCGCATGAAGCCGGCATCCTTGCCCGCCTCATCGAGACGCTCAAGGGACGGGGCACCGCGCTTCTTTATATTTCCCACCGCCTCAACGAGGTGCAGGCGCTCTGCTCGCATGTCACGGTGCTGAAGGACGGTGGCGTCACCGCCGACCAGTCGCTCTCCGGCATCGATGGCGAGGGGCTGGTCCGCCTGATGGTCGGCCGCGAAACCGGCGACCTGTTCCCGCCCCGCGCCGTCGCCAAGCCAGGCGCGATACGCATCGACGTCGAAGATTTTTCCGCCGGCATGGTACGCCATATCGGTTTTTCCGCCCGTGCCGGCGAGATCGTCGGCATTGGCGGGCTCGTGGGACAGGGTCAGGAAGACCTGCTGCTCGGTCTCTACGGCGCGATTCCCGCGTCCGCCGCCCGTGCTGATGCATCGGGCAAATCAGGCCTGCCCGCCGATGTCGGCGCGGCGAATGCGGCCGGTATCGTCTATGTGCCGGCCGACCGCAAGCATGAGGGATTGGTGCTGCCCCACTCCATCGCCGCCAATCTCATCCTGCCCTCGCTCGGACGGCTCGCCCGCAGGGGCTTACGCGACCGGCCGGCTGAAGGCGGCCTGGTCGCCGATCTCGCCCGTCGCCTGGCGATCAAGGGCGATACCGCCCGCCCGGTGCAGGCGCTTTCCGGCGGCAATCAGCAGAAGGTCGCGCTCGCCAAATGGCTGCCGCTCGATCCGTCGGTTCTACTCCTCAACGACCCGACGCGCGGCGTCGACATCGAGACCAAGCGTGAGATCTACCTGATGCTGCGCGCCTTCGCTGCGGAGGGGCGGCTCGTCATTCTCGCCAGTTCCGATACGCCGGAACTCGTGCATCTTTGCGACCGCGTCGTGGTTCTGCGCGAGGGGCGCGTTGCGGCAACACTGTCGCAGGATGAAATCAGCGAAGCGGCGATCGTCGGCGCGGCCATGGGCATTGCGGCCGCGACGCAGGGAGAGGCGGCATGAGCACGATTTCGTCATCCGGGCTTTACGGCGCAATCCAGCTCCACCGCAATCGCGGCCTCGCCGGCCTCTATCTGGTGGTCGCCACCTTTCTCATCCTTTATGCAGTGCTCTTTCCCGGTATCCTTTCGATCGGCGGCTTCTCGAAATTCACGCAGAACTGGTTCCCGCTTGCGCTCGTCACCATGGCGCAGGCGCTGCTCATGCTGAACGGCGGCATCACCCTGGCGATCGGTCCGCTGGTGAGCCTGGGAGCGGTGATCGCGGCGACGACGATGGAAGGGGCGCTCGGCGTGCCGGGTGGCATTCTCGCCGTCGCGCTCGCCGGTCTCGCGATCGGCGCCCTCATCGGCGCCATAGTCACGCATTTGAGGCTGCCGGCAATCATCGTCACGCTGGCCGGATCCTTCATCATCAGCGGCGTTGCGCTCATTCTGCTTCCGCGGCCGGGCGGGGTCGTTCCCGATTGGCTGTCGACCGCGCTTGCCGGCCACACGCCGGTTGCTTTCCTGCTGCTCGTCTTGATCCTTGTGCTCTGGAAAGCCTTTCTCGCAACGCCGCTCGGTCTCGGTATCTATGCGGCCGGCGACAACCCGGTCGGCGCATTCCGCTCCGGCGTTCCGGTCGAACGGGTGAAGGTTGCAGCCTTTGCGCTCTCCGGTCTTCTTGCGGCGCTGACCGGCCTTTTCGTCGCCGCGCAGACCGGCTCGGGCGATCCTGTGATCGGCACGCCCTTCACGCTGAACTCGATCGCTGCCGCCGTGCTCGGCGGGGTGGGTTTCCTCGGCGGCAAGGGCACGATGCGCGGGGCGATCTGCGGCAGCCTACTGCTCTCTGTGATGATCAACGTCATGTTCTTTCTCGGCTTCCCGCCGGTCGCGCAATATGTCGCGCAAGGTCTGATCATCGTCGGGGCGGTCGCCGTTCCGGAGCTTCTCGGTCAATGGAGGGCAAGGCGATGAACATCATCAGATCCGCATCCCGCAATCCGCCGCTTCTGACCTTGCTTCTGGTCGCGCTCGTCTGGATCGTCGCGAGCCTTGCGCTGCGCGGTTTCGGCGCCTATGGCCATCTGCGCTATCTGCTCGAACTCGCCGCCGTGATCGGCATCGTCGCTGCCGGGCAGACGCTCGTCATCCTGATGGGCGGCATCGATCTTTCCGTCGGGGCTGTCATCACCGTCACGGCGATCCTGCTGCCGCTGATTTCGCCGGCCTGGGATCCGACAGGCCTTGCCGGCATTGCGGCGGCGCTTGCCATCGCCACCGGCATCGGCCTGATGAACGGCGCGGGGGCTGCCTATCTTCGCGTGCCGCCGATCATCATGACGCTTGCCATGGCGACCTTCCTGCAGGGCCTGCTGGTCATCGTCGCCGGCGGCAGTGCGGTCACCGTCAGCAATCCCGCAGTCATTCTGCTCGGTCAGGCGCGGCCGCTCGGCATTCCCTCGGGCATCATTCTGTGGCTCGTTGTTGCGATCGCCGTGCTGCTGCTCGTCCACCGCATGCCGACCGGCGCCCGGTTTCTGGCGCTCGGGGCAAACCCGCTCGCTGCCCGGCTCTCCGGCGTCAGCATCACCCGCAACACGCTGATCGTCCACACCCTGTCCGGCTTCTTTGCCGGGCTGGCGGGCCTTCTCGTGCTCGGCATGAACCGGCAGGGCTATGTCGGCATCGGCGATCCCTATTTGCTGACGTCGATCGCCGCCGTCGTGCTCGGCGGCACCTCCATCCTCGGCGGCCGCGGCACCTATGCCGGGACCATCCCCGGGGCGATCCTGCTCGTCACCACGACGGCGCTGATCACCGTCGTCAACGCCTCGCCCGGCTGGCGGTCGATCATGTTCGGCACGCTGATCCTTGCCCTCCTGCTTGTTTCCGGCCGCGAGGCGCGCAGATGACGCAGCGCTACGATGGGCCGGTGATCGACCCGCACCACCATCTCTGGGACCTCGGCCTGCAGCGCCATCCCTGGCTGCAGAAGGCGCGGGCATCAGGCGAGGAAATGGTATTCGGCAGCCTGGCGCCGATCCTGCGCGACTATGGAATCGATGATTATCGCGCCGATGCTGCCCGCCAGGACGTGATCGCAACCGTGCATGTAGAGGCCGGTTGGTCCGTTGCCTATCCGCTGGAAGAGAGCCGCTGGCTGGATGGTCTCGACCGCAGCTCCGGTGTGGCCCGCCGCTATATCGCGCGCGTTCCCCTCGACGGGCCGGATGCCCAGCGCCTGCTCGAAGCCGAAGCGGAAAACTCCAACGTCGTCGGCATCCGCGATATCCTGAGCTGGCATCCCGATGCGGCGAAAAGTTTTGCGTCGCGTCCGGATCGCATGGGCGATCCCGCTTGGCGTGCGGGGCTTGCCCATGCCACGCGGCTCGGGCTGGTCTTCGACCTGATGCTCTATCCCTGGCAGATGGCTGAGGCGCTGGAACTGGTGCAGGCCTTTCCCGAAACGCTTTTCGTGCTCAACCACGGCGGCAGCCCTGCCGATCGCACGAAGGACGGCATGGCGCTCTGGCAAGGCGGCCTGTGGGCACTCGGCGGCGCACCCAACGTGCGCGTGAAGATTTCCGACCTCGTCGCCTATGACCATGCGTGGACGCTCGAAAGCCTGCGGCCGGTGATCGAACATTGCCTCGACTGTTTCGGCCCGGCGCGCGCGATGTTTGCCAGTGACTTTCCGGTCGCCGGCCTGCATGCCTCTTTCGACGAGGTCTATCAGACCTTCCGCACGGTCGCCGCCGAGCTCTCTCTCGACGAGCAGCGCGCCTTGTTCTTTGCCACCGCCAACGACACCTATCGCCTCGGTTTGGCCGATCCGGCCGAGATCGGAAGAGGCCGCCATGTCTGATCTTCATATTGCGGCGGAAAACGTCCTGATCGACGAGCGGGTGCGCGGCTTTCCGCCGGGTCATCCGCCGCTGCCGCCTGCCGCGATCGGAATGCAGGGATGGAAGCCCTATGATGGCAGGATGGGCCTGCCGCTGATCTCGCTCGACCGGCAGGCCTTCACCGGTAATGTCGATCTGATGATGGCCTATGTGAAAAGCCATGGCGCCGAAATCGCGCCGCACGCCAAGACGCCGATGTCCACGGCGCTGGCAGAGGCGCTTCTGGCCGCGGGCGCCTGGGGCACGACCGTCGCCGACATCCGTCAGGCGGCCGTCCTGCTCAAGGCCGGACAGCGCCGGCTGATTCTTGCCAACGAGATCGGCGGGATCGCCGCCGCCCGCCGGCTTGCAGCCCTGCTCGACCATTATCCCGATGCGGAGCTCCATGTCTTCGTGGATTCGACGGTGCTCGTCGAGGCGCTTCGATCCGCATGGCAGGAGCGTGCGGATCTGCCGCCTCTCGGCCTGCTGCTGGAATTCGGCGCCGGCCGCGCCGGTCTCCGCAGCGCCGAAGCCGCCGCCGCAATTCTCGACGCGATCCTGGCGGTGGAGACGCCCGCCTTCCAACTGACCGGCATTGCCGCTTACGAGGGGGCGGCCGCGACCGCAAATGCGGAAGAGACGATGCTTCGTATCGAGGCGCTGATGGCGATGACATCAGATTTCCTGCCGACGATCCGCGCCCGCATCGGCAAGGCCCGGCCGCTTCTCGTCTCCGCTGGTGGCTCGGTGTTTTTCGATGTCGTGGTGGCGCGGCTTTCAGCCGCCGTCGCCGTCGATCCCGCCAGCCGGCTCGTGCTGCGCAGCGGCGCGATCTTCTTCCACGATCACGGCGTCTACGAGCGCGGTCTTGCCGGCCTCGATGCACGTGGCGGCCTGCGCATCGGCGATAAGATGGTTTCGGCGGCGGCGGGTTTCCGTCCGGCGCTCAGGGTCTGGGCCGAGGTTCTTTCCCGGCCGGAGCCAAAGCTTGCGATCTCAGGCATGGGCATGCGCGATGTGGCGATGGATCAGGGCCTGCCGCGGCCCTTGGCGCTCTATCGCAATGGCGCGTATCTCGGCAATCTCGAAAGCGCCGAGGTTTTCCGTCTCAACGATCAGCATGCCTTCCTGGCCATTGCCGAGGATAGCGACGTCTCGATCGGCGACGTCATCGAGTTCGGCATCTCGCATCCCTGCACCTGCCTCGACCGGCATGCAATCCTCTATGGCCTCGACCCGGATCATTCGGTGGCGGCGGCCTATCTCACAAGCTTCGGCTGAATTCTCCTTCCAAGCTCAGAAAAGGAAAAGCTGCATGATCCAGCGTTATCAGAAGGGCTCGCGTATGAGCCAGGCCGTCAGCTATGGGGGTCTTGTCTATATTGCCGGCCAGGTGGCGGAAAACCGCAAGGCGGGCATCGAGGAGCAGACCCGCGACGTGCTCGCCAAGATCGACGCCCTTTTGAAGGAAGCCGGCACGGACCGTTCGCGCCTCCTCGCCGTCGACGTGTTTCTGCCGGCGATTACCGATTTCGAGGCGATGAACGGCGTCTACGACAGCTGGATCGACATCGAAAATCCGCCAGCCCGCGCCTGCACCGAAGCACGGCTCGCCGATCCCGATCTGCGCGTCGAAATGACCGCGGTCGCCGCACTCTGATCCAACGGCAACCGCCCGCACTGGAGACATCATGCACAGCGGCCTCGTCAATCCGATCGACTTTTCGCGCGAGGGCCGGCAGGCCGGTCATCTCGCTATTCCCTATTCGATCGACCGCTCGCCCTATTATCAGATCCGCATTCCGATCCTTCGCTTGCAGAATGGCAAGGGGCCGTCCTTGCTGCTGATGGCCGGCAACCATGGCGACGAATATGAGGGCGAACTCCAGCTCGGCCGGCTGATGCGCCTGCTTGACGTCGCCGAAATCCGCGGCGCCGTCACCATCCTGCCGATGGCGAACCTGCCGGCGGTGATGGCGGCCAAGCGCTGCTCGCCCTTCGACGGCGGCAACCTCAACCGAGCCTTTCCCGGCGATCCCACGGGCTCGCCGACGGCACGCCTCGCGCATTTCCTCGAACACGTCCTCTTTCCGCGCCATGACGCCGTGCTCGACCTGCATTCCGGCGGCACGTCGATGACCCACCTGCCCTGCACGCTGATCGAGCGGCAGGCCGATGCCGCCCGCTTCGAGCGGTCCGTCTCGCTAATGCGGGCGATGGGCGCGTCGCATGCCTTCATCGCAGATAACGGACCGGCGGCGCCGACATCGATGGGGGCTGCGGCACGGGCCGGCATCATCGGGCTTTCCGGCGAATTCGGCGGCGGCGGAACCGTGACGTCCGAGACGATGGCTTTTACGGCGGCGGCGATCGACCGGCTGCTCGTGACGCTCGGGATCGTCGGGCGCCCGGTTCTGTCGCGCGCGCCGCTCTCGAAGCCGGGGCCGCTGCAGCTGCTCTCGCTGTCACGGCACAGCCAGGGCATCTACGCCAACCGCAGAGGCTGGTTCGAGCCAGCCGCAGCCCTCGGGGCAACCGTTTCCGCCGGTGATCTCGCCGGATGGTACCATGACCTGGAACGCCTGGAGCAGCCGGAGGAAGAGCTGCGTTTTGCCGAGAGCGGCGTCGTCATTTCCCATCGGCTGCATTGCGACAGCCAGGCCGGCGACTGCCTGATCCAGGTTGCCGAGCCCATCACCGCTTAGGTAATGGCGCCGACCGCCGCCCGGACCCAGTCGAGCCGCTTAGCCGGGATGAGGCCATAATTGTAGAAGTTCACGCCGTCGGCGCCGGCATCGACGGCGGCCTTGGCGCGGGCGGTCAGCGCTGCGGCTTCGCAGACTTCGGGATAGAAGACACGCAGGCCGACGCCGAGAAACTTTTCCGGTCCAAGTGCTGCCCGGCCGGTGCGGATGACATCGCTGACGGCATTGGGCTCCATATCGTAGCAGCAGAGAATGGCGCCGTCGCAGAGCCGGCCGACCGCCGTGAGATCGACGCCGCCGAGCCAGCCGTCCTTCAGATCGATCAGCACGATGCGGGTCGCCGGATCGGCTGCCGCCTTGATCTCGCCGATCAGGCTGGTCACCGGTTCGCTGCGCCAGGCGAGATAGGCATGGAGATCGGGATGGCCGCGGAAGGCATCGATGCCGGCTGCCGGGAAATCCGGAAACTGCCGTTCCGGCACTGCCCGTTCGCAGAGTTCGGCGATGAAGCGAGCCACCGATTTACGCGCGCCTTCGACCGGAACGCCGGCATTTGCAGCTCGCGCCGCGCAATGGTCGCAGAAGCAGAGCGACAGCAGAAAATCGTCCTCGGCATTCAGGCCGACGCCGTCCTTTTCGTGATGGTATTCATGCGCGAAGCCCATGAAATTGGGGCTTTCGAGTTCCACCATGTCGGGCCGATAGTTGACCGTGATGTCGCGGACAAGGGTGACGGCATAGTCGCGCGCCCCCGGGCTGGAGGGGCAAAGATTGTAATAGTTAGGATTGCCGAAGGCGTTGCGCGTCACGTGGTCGGGATGCAGCATGCCGAGACGGCTATTGTGGAGGCAGACCGTCCAGCAGGAGACCTTGAGACCCGTCGTCTCTCGCTCCCTGACGAGCGCTTCGAGCATGTCGCCACGCTCGGTTACATTCCCCGCCATCAGCGGCCGGATCAGCTTGTCCTGCCAGAGGCTTTCGTCCGGCCGGAAATAGACCGTTCCGTCCTCGGGGAAATAGGCCTTCTGCTGCGGGCTGCGCGGCTGAAGGAACCGGCCCGCATGATAGGAGGTCGCCAGACTGACCGTCGTGAGGCCCGCCCGGCCGGTCAGCTCGGTAGCAAAGACGTCGAGCCCCTGGTCCTGGATATCCCATGGATAAGTCCACATGGAAAGATGCATGGCGCGCTCCCGTCGAATCTGTCCACTTTATAGAACATGTGTCCACAATAGTGTCCAGATCGATCTTGGAGCGCGGCGATGGCAGGTCGGTATCGCAGGGAGATTGGCAAGACACCCAGTGGCGTTGCTCGCCGCGCACGCATCAGGGAGTATCTCAGATATCGACGACAAGGCCCTTGGCTTGCAGCACCGGTGCCAGATTGCTGACCTCGATGACGGATCTGCCCGCCTTGTAGGCGGCGATATAGCCGGCTTCGGCATCTTCGCGAGCCTGCGACAGTCGGGCGGCTTCCTGGGCTTCCTGCCTGCGCACGACCACCAGCCCGTCGGCATCGCCGACGATGATGTCGCCGGGATTGATGGTTTCGCCGCCGACGATGATGGTGTCGTTCACCGCCGCAATGGTTTCCTTCACCGTGCCCTTGATGCAGACGCTGAGCGAGAAGACCGGGAAACCGAGCTCCCGCAGCTGCAGCGTGTCGCGCACACCGGTGTCGGTGACAAGACCGCCGATGCCCTTGGCAAGGCAGGCATTGGCAAGCACGTCGCCGAAGGAGCCGGCCTCTTCGTATTCGCCCGCCGATACGACGATGATGTCGCCTGGCTTCGCATAGTTGATGGCGAGCTGCAGCATGATGTTGTCGCGCGGCGCGCATTTGACCGTGAATGCCGGGCCGCACAGTTTCATGCGGTAGTCGACGGGCTTGAGCCGCGAGGAGAGTGCGCCGCGGCGCCCCTGGGCTTCGTGGATGGTCGCCGGCGAAAATTTGGAAACGGCCTCGATGTCAGCTTTGCTGGGCCGTTCAGCGATGTCTTTATATGGATCATGGGTGCCTCACATCGTTGGTAGACGGCGGGCATATCCCGCCGTCTTATCTCGGTTGTCATCGGGAAGTTCCGAGACCGGTCGGTCTACGGGATCGGGTCGAACTTCAGTTCGCTAAGCGGCACGACTTTGTCGGTGCGGGTCATCTTGTATTCGGTGTTCGGGCCGAGCCACTTGTCCCAGATCTTGTTGATCTCGCCGGATTCATCGAGCTTATGCAGGATCTCGTTGATCTTGGCGGTGAGCGCCGGCTGATCCTTGGCCATGCCGATGCCGATCGGCTGGTAGAGCATCGGCTCCTCGATCATCCGCATCGCCTTGCCCTTGCTCTTGGATTCATTGACGAACTTGGTCGTCGTCATGGTGTTTGCCACCATGCCGCGCGCCTTGCCCTGCTGAACGGCGAGATAGGCCGAGGCGGTATCCTGGAAGGTCAGCGGGTCGGATTTGTTGAGCTTGATCGACATTTCCGAGGTCGAGCCCTTGGTGGATGCGATGCGCTGGCCTGCGTAATCAGCCTTCGTCTTGCCGGCGTCATCGGCCGGCACGATCAGCATTTCCTTGGCGAGATAGTAGGGATCGCTGAACTGGATCTGTTCGGCGCGGCTCAGCGTATAGGCAAGGTTGGCAACGGTGATGTCAACCCGGCCGAGCTTGACCTCTGGCACGCGGGCCTCGACCGAAACCGGCTTGATCTCGGCCTTGACACCCAATTCCTTGGCGATGGCGCCGCAGAGATCGACGTCGAAGCCGGCCATTTCGCGGGTCTTCGGATCAGGAGAAGCGAATGGGGGAACGTCGGCAAACGTCGCGCAGCGCAACGTTTTCGCCGACATGATGGTGTCGAGCTGATCGGCTTTTGCGGGCACGGCGGCTGCCACGCCGGCAAAGGCGGCGGTGAGGGTCAGGTATTTCCAGTTCATTGCTGTTCTCCTTTGTTTTTGGTGGTTGGTATCAGTGCCTGAGATCAGCGAGGAAACGCTGAGCCCGGGGATGGCGCGGATTGTTGAAGAATTCCTCCGGGGTCGCCGTTTCGATGATCTGGCCGGCATCGATGAACCAGATCCGATCCGCGACGTCGCGCGCGAACCCCATTTCGTGGGTGACGCAGAGCATGGTCATACCTTCGGACGCCAAGCTCTTCATGACGGCGAGCACCTCGCCGACCATTTCGGGATCGAGCGCGCTCGTCGGTTCGTCAAACAGCATCACCGGCGGTTCCATGGCGAGGGCACGGGCGATCGCCACCCGCTGCTGCTGGCCGCCCGACAGCTGGCCGGGATAGGCCCGGGCCTTGTCGGCAAGCCCGACACGATCGAGGAGCTTGAGCGCCTTTTCGTGTGCGACATCGGGCGCCACGCCCTTCACCCGGATCGGCGACATCGATACGTTTTCGGCGACCGAAAGATGCGGAAACAGGTTGAAGTTCTGGAAGACGAAGCCGATCCGGCTGCGCATCGCGTTGAGTTGCCTCGCCCGCATCGAGGCGTGAATGTTTTGCCCGTCGAGCGCGATCGACCCGCTGTTGATCTCCTCGAGGCGATTGATCGTGCGGATCAGCGTCGATTTTCCCGAGCCGGACGGTCCGCAGATGACCACGACCTCGCCGCGCGCCACCTCAGCATCGATGTCCTTCAGGACCGGATAGTCGCCGTAGCTCTTGCAGACCTGCGAAAGCCGGATCGTCTGCGCATCCTGTGCTGGGACTGTCGTGGTCATAGCTGCTCCGATACAATTTTCGACGGCGTGACCAGGGAGGCGGCGGGAAGGCCGGACAGCCCGGCGCGCCGCCGCGTGATGCGCCGCTCGAGGCGATTTGCGAAGTAGGTCAGCGTCCAGCAGATGGCGAAGTAGACGATCGCCAGAATGAGGAAGACCTGGAAAGGCTGGGTGAGGAGCTGGTTGTTGACCTGGCTTGCAGCAAAAGTCAGGTCGGGAACGTTGATCACATAGCCGAGCGTCGTATCCTTGATCGTCGAGACGAAGGTGGAGAGAATGCTCGGGATCATGTTGTAGAGCGCCTGCGGCAGGATGATGAAGCGCATTGCGCCGATGTAACCGTGGCCTAGCGCCCGCGCTGCATCCATCTGGCCCGGCCCGAGCGCGACGATACCGGCTCGGACGACTTCGCTCAGAAATGCGCTCTGATAGATAACAAGTGTCGTCAGCATGGTGACGAAGCTCGGCACGTCGGCGCCGGTCAGGAGCGGAACCAGGAAATAGCTCCACAGAATGAGCATCAAGAGCGGTACGCCCCTGGTGAAATAGACAAGTGCGGTCACCGGCCAGCGCAGCAGCCTGGATTTGGAGAGCCGCGCCATGGCGAAGAGGATGCTGGCCGGAAAGGCGAGAATGATGCTGAGCGCCGAGAGGATCAGCGTGTTGGCGAGCCCGCCGAGCGGACCGTTCGGATATTGGCCGATCAACAGCAGCAGCCAGTAGTCGCGGACGATGGCGATCATGTCTTGGATCATGCACGCGCACTCCTGGCAGGATCGGCGCGCATCGACAGATAGGCGCCGATGCTCATGATCACGAGCGAGAAGAAGAGGTAGAGAACCGTGCCGATCAGGTAGATCTCGAAGGTACGGAAGCTGAGGTTTTCGATTTCCTTGACGGCATGCGTCAGTTCCGACGCGCCGATGACCACGGCGAGACTGCTGTTCTTGAACAGGGAGACGCTGTGATTGATGAGCGGCGGCAGCGCGTTGCGCACGCCCTGCGGCATGATGACGAAACGCATCGCCGAGACGTAACCATGGCCCAGCGCACGGGCTGCCTCCATCTGGCCGGGACCGACCGAGCGCACGCCGGAACGAAGATCTTCGCTGAAATAGGCTGCCTGGCAGAGCCCGAGACCGATCACCGCAAAGATCGCCTCGGCATTATGACTTGCGAGCCATGTCGCGACCCCGTTCGGCATCAGGGTGAAAATCCCGAAGTACCAGAGCATCAGCTGCACCAGCGTCGGGACGTTGCGGTGGTAGGATACGTAAGCGGCGACCAACGGATCGCCGAAGCGAAAGGGCGACAGGCGTATACCGAGCAGCAGAAGTGCGAGCGCCATCGCCAGCGACCAGGATCCGGCATAGATGATGAAGGTCGTCTCGATGCCATGCAGCAGCATGGCAGCATATTCGGGATTTCCGAGGATTGCCGAAAGGTCGAAGCCGCTCACCGCGTTGGCTCCCCGGACGGATCCGTATTCGACTGCGGCCGTGCGGTCTGCAGGCCGCCCATGACCTGCAGCGTCGGCGTGATCTCCATATGGCCGATATTGACGGCGACGGGAGCCGATATGGCGAAAGCGATCGCATCGGCGATATCGGTGGCCTGCGGCAGCTCGAACCCGTCGATGAACCGTTCCCGAATGCTCGGATCATCGCCGTGGACGTGGTTGAAAATGTCCGTGGCGACCCGGCCGGGGCAAATTTCCGTGACCCGCACCCGCTTGCCGAAAGCATCGATGCGCAGTTGGTTGGACAGCATGCTCACCGCAGCCTTGGTGGCGTGGTAGGACGAGTTGCCACCGAAATTATAGGCTCCGGCGATCGACGAGATGTTGATGACGTGGCCGCGGTCGCGCGCCACCATGCCCGGCACGACCAGACGGCAGATGTGCAGAACGGCCCGCAGATTGACGTCGACGATGAGATCGATATCGCCCTCGTCTGCTTCGAGAAATTTTTTCGGGCGGTCGACGCCGGCATTGTTGACGAGAATGTCGAATTCCACCCGGCGCGCGAGCTCAGCCATGGCCTGGCGGTCGGTCACATCGATCGCGTGGGCGACGCAGCCTGTGCGCGCCGCCAGATGCTGCAGCGCTTCGGCACTGCGGGCAACGGCGTGAACCTCGATGTTCTCCCGGCGGAGCCGCTCAACCACGGCTGCGCCGATACCGGAGGAGGCGCCGGTCACCAGTGCGGTCTTGTAGTCGGAGAATGGCATTGTCGTTCCCTTGTGGTTGATGGAGACAGTAGCGAAGCTTTAACCCCTTGCCTAAGACCGATTATCTCTGGAGCAATAAGCAACGGTTATGGAGCCGGGATCGGCTGGTGAAGAAGAGAAAGCAGTGATGCCGGTATTTCCCTTGCGGCCTCGCCCCAGGCCGCCTCGCGTTGCAAAAGCCATGCGCCTCTGCAAACATGCTATCCGCAGATCAGAATGGTACCCCGACCCTCATGGACATCAGACGCCTCAAATCCTTCATCGTGATCGTCGACAGCGGCAGCATCACGCGAGCGGCGGATCTTCTGCATATCGCCCAGCCGGCGCTCAGCCAGCAGCTTGCGGCGCTGGAGGAGCATTTCGGCCATAAGCTCTTGATCCGCAGCCAGCAGGGCGTCAGCATGACCGATGCCGGACATGCGGTATATCGCCATGCGCAGATTATCCTTCGACAGATGGAGCAGGCGCAAGCCGATGCGTCGGCCGCCGGCAATTCGCTGGCCGGGCGCGTGTCGGTCGGCCTGGTGCCCTTCAGCAGCGCCGCGACGCTGTCGGTCGATCTGCTGGCGGAAACCCGCAAACGCCATCCCGGTATTCTCTTGCATCTGACCGAAAGCGTCGGGCAGACCTATAGCCAGATGATCATGAACGGTCGGCTGGAGATGGCGCTTCTGCATGGAACCGGGCCGATCAAGGGCGTGCGGTTCGAGCCACTCCTCAGCGAAGAGTTTTTCCTGGTGGCGCATCGCGACTTTGCCATCGAAGCGGACGCGAAACCCGTCTCCGTCAATGCGCTCGACGGAATACCGCTGCTGTTGCCGCCGGCCTACAATTTCGTCCGCCGCGCCGTCGATACCGCCTTCACCCGCACCCGCACCAATTTGAAGGTCGTGGCAGAAGTCGAAATCGTCCGGACGCTGGCCCGTGCGGTCGGCAGCGGTCTCGGCGCGACGATCATGCCGAAAGCCATCGCCGATCGCATCGTCTCGGAATCGAGCGAGCCGCTGATCTGCCGGCTCGTCTCACCCAGGATCGAGGAAACGCTGTCGCTTTGCGTTTCCGACCAGAACCCGCTGTCGGAACCGGCGCTCGCCGTCCGGGACATCCTTCTCGAACTGACGGCGCGGCTGAAGGATTAACGCTGCCGGTCAGCGCATATCCTTGCAGAACTCAGCGATGCGTGCACAGCCTTCGCCGAGTTTTTCCATGCTCGTCGCATAGGAGATACGGAAGAAGGGGCTCATTCCGTAAGCCGCGCCTTGCACGGTCGCGACATGATGTTCGTCGACCAGCGCCATGACGAAGTCGACGTCGGTCTCGATCTTGCGGCCGCCCTTGCTGGTCTTGCCGATCAGCCCCGAAATGTTGGGATAGATATAGAAGGCGCCTTCCGGCCGATGGCAGCGCAGCCCTTCCACATCTGACAATTTATCGAGGACGAAATCGCGTCGCGTCTTATAGATCCCGGCACGCTCTTTCAGCAGGTCCTGAGGCCCGTCGAGCGCCGCGGTTGCCGCGGCCTGGGTGAGCGTCGCGATGCCGCCGCCATTTTGTCCATTGACGTTGCTGACGGCCGAGATCAAGTCCTTCGGCCCGGCGCAGAAACCGAGCCGCCAGCCGGTCATTGCGTAAGCCTTGGAGACGCCGTTCATCGTCAGGACACGATCATACAATCTCGGCTCCACTTCCGCGATCGTGCAGAACTGGAAGTCGTCATAGACAAGGTGTTCGTAGATATCGTCGGTCATGATCCAGACGTTGGGATGGCGCAGCATCACCTCGGCAATGGCGGCCATCTCCGCCCGGGAGCAGGCTGCCCCTGTCGGATTGTTCGGGAAATTCAGGAAGAGCCATTTGGTGCGCGGCGTGATCGCCGCCTCCAGATCCTCCGCCCGCAGTTTGAAGCCGGTCTGCTCGTGGCAGGGGACCGCGACGGGCACGCCGCCGGCGAATTTGACGATATCGGCATAGCTGACCCAGGAGGGCGTCGGAATGACGACCTCGTCACCCGGATTGCACGTTGCCAGCATGGCGTTGAAGATCACCTGCTTGCCGCCACCCGAAACAACGATCTGGCTGGCATCGTAATCGAGATTGTTGTCGCGCTTGAACTTCTTGATGATGGCCGCCTTGAGCGCCGGCGTACCGTCCATCGGCGGATATTTCGTATCGCCTGCCAGTGCCGCCGCATGAGCCGCCTCGATCGCGTGTACCGGTGTAGGGAAATCCGGCTCGCCGGAGGAGAGGCTGACGACCTTGATCCCCTTGGCGGCCAGTTCTCGGGCGCGTTGGGTCATGGCGGCGGATGCGGATATGGAGACGTTTTTCAGGCGGTCTGCGATGACGGACATCGGAGTGGTCCTTCGAGGTGAGATTGGGGTAACAGACCGCCGGCAGGCGATCAGGATTGCGTCAGTCGGCGAGTTCGGCGGCGGGAGCGAGCGTGGCGCCGGTGGCTTCGACCTCGCCGCGGACGATGCCGGCAAGCTCCAGGGCGCCGGGGGTGTCGCTGTGAACAAGAATGGAGCGCGCCGGCATGGCGATGACGGCTCCGTCGATGGTTTCGACGGTTCCTTCGAGCAGGAATTTTCGGACGCGGGCGCGCACGGCGGCTTCGTCCTTGACGAGGGCGCCGGCAAGCCCGCGGGCGACAAGTCTGCCCTCGGCGTCATAGGCCCGGTCGGCGAGGAAAAGCGCCAGCGTCTTCAGGCGCGCACGCTTGGCCGCCCGCTGGATCTCGCTGCCTGGCGTAACAAAGACGACGAGATTGGCGTCGACGGTGGCGATCGCATCCATCATCAGGTCGGCAAGCACAGGATCGCGATTGACCATATTGCCCATGGCCGCATGGAAGGAGATATGGGAGACGAAGACCCGCTCGGCTCTGGCGATCGCCATCAGGGCGCCGAGCTGGTAGAGCATCTGCTGGCGAAGCTCGTCCGCCGGGAAGGCTATTTCCCGCCGGCCGAAGCCCAGCCGGTCGGGCAGACCGGGATGGGCGCCGACGCCGACGCCGTTCAGTTTCGCCAGCCGCACCATGCGCCCCATCGTCTCGGGGTCGCCGCCGTGGAAACCGCAGGCGATATTGGCCGACGAGACGATTTTCATCATCGCCTCGTCGTCGCACAGCCGGTAGGGACCAAATCCTTCGCCCATGTCGGAATTCAGATCGATCTTCATCAGTTCCTCCTTTCGATGGCCTCAGGCCATCGCCTTCAGGGCGCGCTTGATCATTTGGGATGTTTGCCTGACATCCTCGACATAGCGGGCGACGGCCTGTTCCACCGCGCGCGCTTGCGCATGCGTCGAGCGCACGAATTTCAGGCGGGCGCCGATACGGGCCTGGCCGAGCCGCCAGAGGTCGCACTCGATCACACCGGCGATCTTCGGATAGCCGCCTGCCGTGTTGGCATCGCTCATCTGCACGATCGGTTCGCCGCCGGGCGGAACCTGAATCACGCCGGGCACGACGCCGTGCGAGCGCATCTCGATGGATGCGGTCGGCGTGATCGGCTCGCCGGAAAGACGGTAGCCCGTGCGGTCGCTTCGCGAGGAAATCCTCCAGGTTTGGCTCCAGAAGGCTTCGCCCTCATTAGCGAAAAGATCATGCTCGCCGGCAGGCAGGGCGCGGATCGGCAAGGCGCCGTCGACGGGAGCCGGGAAGACGTCGCGTAGCGCAACGGCCGGCTCGACGACCGCGAGACCCGCGGCCGGCAGCATAGCAATCTGCTGGTCCTCGCCGACCGCAATCCGATCGCCCTTCGCTAAGGGCCGGCCGGCATTGCCGCCGAAGCCGCCGCGCAGCGACGTGCTTCGCGACCCCATGACGACAGGAATATCAAGCCCGCCTCCGACCGAAATATAAGCGCGCGCCAGCCGCGGCGGCTGCTTGAGCTCGAGAACCTGTCCGGGCTCTGCCGTATGGGCGCACCAGGAAATGAGTTCCGATCCATCGAGACTGACGTGGCCGTCGGCGCCGGTCGCGGCAAAGACGGTACGCCGCTCGAAACGCAGGCTGAATGGGAAGGTCTGGACCTCGATTACCGCCGCATCCTCGTCATTGCCGACGAGAATATTGCCGATCCTGACCGCAAGCGGATCCATGGCGCCGCTCGCCGATACGCCGATGTCGCGATAGCCGGGGCGTCCGAGATCCTGCACCGTGTTGAAAGGGCCGCTTTCCCCAATCTCGATCATAGCTCGATCCTTTCCGGCAGGAACCGCACCGTATCTCCCGGCGCCATCATCGCGGGGGTCGGCGACGTCGGGTCGAACATCTCAAGTGACGCGAAGCCGATGGAATTCCAGCCGTTGGGGCCGGTCAGCATGGCGACGCCGGTCTGCATGCCGCCGATGGTCACGCAGCCCTTCGGCATCTTCAGCGATGGCACGGTCTTTCGCGGCATGTAGATGCGTGGATCGAGACCATGCAGATAGCCGAAGCCCGGCGCGCTTCCTAAGGCGAAGACACGATAGGTGGCTTCATGATGGATGCGCACGACCTCGCGGTCGTTTAAGCCCGAGAGATCGCAAAGGGCCGGAAGGTCAGTCGCATGTTCGCCGCCGTAATGGACGGGGATCTCGACGGTCTTGCCGTTGAGATCGATGCTCTCAGCGTTCTCCCATGCCTCCAGCAGCCGGGCGACCGCCGTATCGGGGTCTTCGGGCGTCTCCTTGAAGATCACCAGCAGGTTGGTCATGCCCGGAATATCTTCTGCAAGGTCCGCCCAGCCCTTCACGGTCTGGGACAAGGCCCAGATCCGCCGTTGCGCGACGAGATCGAAATCGCCTGGCGCCTCGAGCAGAAAGGATCTGGCGCCGATCGAGGAAACCCGCGCCCGGCTTCGGGTGGCCGGAACGATCTCGCGTTGCGAGGTATGTCTGTTCGTGGTGGCAATCATGATGGCAGCTCGATTTCGAACAGAGGGTCACCGAAACTGACCAGGGCGCCGGGTGCTGCGAGCAGCCTCATCAAAACGCCGGAACGGCCGGCGCGAAGGGGAAGCAGCACATGCCCTACCCTGACGAAGCCGATTATATCGGCGGCGGATACGGAGCGCGGCAGATTTCCGGGCACGGCCGGGGCGGCGGGATGTTCGGCGCAGAAATGCCCGGCCATCGTCGCCTTCACGACGACAGGTGCTGGACCTGGAGCGCGGAGCGTCGCTTCTTCTATGCCGATCCGGGCGCCCCCTTCCCCTGACATGACGATGCGAAGCTGCCCGCCCGGCAGGGAGATTTCGAGGCCTTCCACTCCGGCGGCCGTCAGCGCGTCGGTGAGGAATGCAACGGTTGCGGGATCGCTGAAATCGATGGCGCTCATGCGGCCGTCCTCCGCAGCTTCAGCCATTGCTCGAGATAATGGATATCGGTCTCACCGCGTGCGAATGCGTGATCCTCGAACAGGGCGCGGAGGAAGGGGATGTTGGTGGCGATGCCTTCGATTTCGATACCGGCAAGCGCCTCGCACATTCTTGCCATCGCTTTTGCCCGCGTCGGCGCGTGGACAATCAGCTTGGCGATCAGCGAGTCGTAATAAGGCGAGACCCGGTAGCCTGGATGAATGTGCGTATCGACGCGGATGCCCGGCCCCTGCGGCAAAGCCAGATGGGTGACGACACCGGCCGACGGCATGAAGGTGTCGGGATCCTCCGCGTTGATGCGGCATTCGAAAGAGTGGCCTTCGCAGGTCACCTCGTCCTGGATAAGGTTGAGAATCTCGCCCTGGGCCGCATTTATCTGCGCCTGGACGATATCGATCCCGCTCGTCAGCTCGGTGACGGGATGCTCGACCTGAAGGCGGGTGTTCATTTCGATGAAATAGAACGCACCGTTCTCATAGAGGAATTCGAAGGTGCCGACGCCGCGGTAGCCGATCTGGCGGCAAGCCTGGACGCAGGCCATGCCGACCGGCTGAATAATTTCGGGCGCGATCCTGGGCGCCGGCGCCTCCTCCACCACTTTTTGATGGCGGCGCTGCATCGAGCAATCCCGGTGTCCCAGCCACACGGCATTCCCGTGGTCGTCGCAAATGACCTGGACCTCGATATGGCGCGGAAACTCCAGGAATTTTTCCATGTAGAGCGAGGGCGAGCCGAAGGCCTTGCGCGCCTCTTCCCGTGTCAGCGCGATGGCTTCATGCAACTGGTCGGCTTTCGGCACGACGCGCATGCCGCGCCCGCCACCGCCGCCAGACGCCTTGACGATGATGGGATAGCCGATCTCCAACGCGATGCGCTCGATTGCGGCCGGCTCGTCGGGCAGCGCGGTGTCGGGACCGGGAACGCAGGGGACGCCGGCCGCCAGCATCGCCCGCTTCGCCGCGATCTTGTCGCCCATGGTGGCGATCGATGCAGCCGTCGGGCCGATGAAGACCAGCCCGGCCTTTTCAACGGCGTCGGCGAAGGCGGCGTTTTCCGACAGAAAACCGTAACCGGGATGGATGGCGCCCGCGCCGGTCAGGCGAGCGGCAAGAAGGATGGCATCCTGATTGAGATAGCTTTTGCCGGCGGCCGAGGGGCCGATGCAGAGAAAACTGTCAGCGGTCTCGATGTAGGGCGCTTGCCTGTCGGCCTCGGAGCAGATGGCGACCGTCTTCAGGCCGAGTTCGCGGCAGGCGCGCTGAATGCGGACGGCGATCTCGCCGCGATTGGCGATGAGGACGGTATCGAAACGGCGCCCTGAGACGGCGGATTGTTCTGGTGTTTCCGGCATCAGGCGATCTCCGCCAAGAGGTCGCCGGTTTCGACCTCGCCATTGTCGATATCGGTCAGCTGCGTAATGCGCCCGGATCGCGGCGCGGCGATCGTGTTGAAGACCTTCATCGCCTCGATGATGAAAAGCGTCTGCCCCGCTTCCACCGCGTCACCGATCGCGACGAATGGCGGCTCGCCGGGCGCCGGTGCCCGGTGCAGCACGCCGAAAACGGGCGCCTTCACCGCATGGGAGGTTTTCTCAGGCTTCGAAGGCGCATCGGAGACAGGATTGATCGCCGTTTCCGGCTTTGGTGAGGACTCGGCAACAGCTGCCTCTGCCAGTGACGGGCGGAAAATCCGAACCGTCACGTCCTTCTCCGTCACGGTCAGCTCGGTAATATTCGATCGTCCGACAAAGTCGATCAGCGTCTTGATCTTCGAGAGGTCCATATGCGTGCTCGGAATTTCTAAATTCCACCGCGCAGACCTGAAGTTTCACATCGCCCGGTGTCGTGATTTTCGTAGCACGACGCGCCGACTGATGGGGTCAGACGAAGTTTTGATGGAGCGCACTCCGCGCCTTATGGGGACATAACGCCAAACGCCCTTCGACGAAATAGAATGTAACCGCCCGATTGGCACCGCCTGCCGGATAAGGCCTTGATGGCCTAAGACACGTGTTTAACGACGTCGTTAACGACGTGTCTTATGCGGGGATTGCTATGCGCGTTGAAATTCTCGGGCAAGAGCGGCGTCGTCGATGGCGCGACGATGAGAAGCTCGCGATTGTCATGTCTGTTGGGGATGCTGGCGCAACCATCACAGAGATTGCCCATCGGCACGACATTACGCGCCAGCAGATTTACGCCTGGCGTAGCGAGCTGAAGAAGAAGGGTCTTCTCTCGGCGGCGTCGAATGCATTGTTCATCCCCGTCGACGTGAAAGCGGTGCAGATGGATGTCGCTGATGACCGGGAAAGGTCCTCCGGCATGGTCGAACTGCGATTGAGCTGCGGCCGCACGCTTCGCTTCGGCAGTTCGATCGATACGACCGCCCTGACGCAGCTCATCCGGGCGGTGGAAGCGGCATGATCGGGCCTGGGACCGGCGTACGGGTCTATCTTGCGTGCGGGATCACGGACATGCGTAAAGGAATAGAGGGACTTGCCGCGCTAGCGCAGGATGTCTTGCGTCAGAAGCCGACGGGCGGCGCGGTCTTTGCCTTTCGGGGCAAACGAGGCGATCGTTTGAAGCTACTGTATTTTGATGGCCAAGGCTTCTGCCTGTATTACAAGATTTTGCAGAAGGGTCGGTTCCCGTGGCCTGCGGCGTCCGACGGGACAGCGCGACTGACGTCGGCTCAACTGGCGATGTTGTGGGAGGGGATCGATTGGCGTCGTCCTGATTGGGGTGCTCCACCGGCCCGCGTCGGGTGATTTTATCCCTCTGAAACTACTCGTTTTTATGGCAATTTCTCCTGGCCTATGGTAGTCAGGATCATGTCAAACGCAACGACAAATCTTCCTGATGATCCAGCCTTTCTCAAGGCAATGATCACCGCGTTGCAGGCGGAAAACGCGAAGATGTCGGCGACGTTGCAAGCGCACGACCAGTTGATCCAAACCCTACGGCTGCGCATTGCCAAGCTGAAGAAACAGGTCTTCGGCAAGTCGTCTGAAAAGATCGAGCGTGAAATCGAGCAGTTGGAACTCGCGCTTGAGGATCTGTTGATCGCCGCCGCTGAAAGCAGTACTGCGCCAATCGATGAACCTGATGATGCGGCGCCTATTGTTGCCTTGGCGGATACGTCTGAAAAGATCATGCGCCGGCGCCCACGCATCTCGGACAAAGCAGTTCGCGAGCGCCGCGAACTCGATCCTGGCTCCTGCTGCCCGGAATGCGGAGGTGAGTTGCGTCTTGTCGGTGAGGACACAAGCGAAATCCTCGACATGATTGCAGCGCAGATGAAGGTGATCGAGGTCGCCCGATTGAAGAAGTCCTGCCGCTGCTGCGAGAAGATGGTGCAGGTGGCAGCGCCCAGCCGCCCGATCCCTGGCAGCATGGCCGGCGCTGGCCTCTTGGCGTATATTCTGGTCTCGAAGTTCGACGACCATTTGCCGCTGTACCGGCTGAACGAGATCTTCGCCCGCATGGGCGCCGACATTCCCGACAGCACGATGGTTGATTGGTGCGGTCGCGCCATGCAGGTGCTTCAGCCTCTCATCGAGCGGATCGAAACGGCGATTATGGCAAGTGACCTCCTTCATGCCGACGACACCCCGATCCGGGTGCTGGATCGCTCGCTGCGAGACAAGGGGCTGGGCAAGGGTGTGAAGAAGGGTAGGCTCTGGACGTATGTCCGCGATCAACGACCATGGGCGGGCGTTTCCCCGCCTGGTGCAGTCTACTATTTTGCTCCCGACTGGAAAGAAGAGCACGTCCACCGCCACCTCAAGCAATCAAGCGGCATCCTTCAGGCTGACGGCTACAAAGGATATGGCAAGCTGTACTCGCCTGGAGAAAAGGGAGAATCTCGCTTCAAGGAAGCCGCCTGCTGGGCCCACTGGCGACGCGACTTCCACGATATCTGGACATCGAACAAGTCCGAGATCGCGCGAGAGGCTCTCGATCGTATCGGAGCGCTTTACGACATCGAGCGGGGCATCAACGGCCAGCCTCCTGAGATCCGGCTTGCCGCGCGTCAGATGCAGAGCAAGCCCAAGGCTGAAGCATTCCGCCACTGGGCTGAAGCTCAACTAACGCGCATTCCGGGCAAAGGCGATCTGGCGGCAGCTTTCCGCTACGGATTGAGCCGATGGTCCTCGCTCTGCCTGTTCCTCGAAGACGGCCGTGTCGCGATCGACAACAATGCTGCCGAGCGGGCTCTGCGTCCGATAGGCGTTGGAAGACGCAACTGGCTATTCGCGGGAGCCGACACCGGGGCGGAGACCTTGGCGCGGGCCATGACGATCATCGAGACGGCCAAGATGAATGGTCTTGATCCGCAGGCATATTTGGCTGACGTGCTCGATCGCATCCACGATCACAAGATCAATCGACTCGACGAGCTGCTGCCGTGGAACTGGTCGCCCCTCGTCACAATCTCTGCCGAGGCAGCCTGATGGCAACAGTTACCTACGTCCGTACGATCAAATTTGTTGCCGAAATTCTCGAAGAGGACCCGGAGCTTCTTCAAGCAATCGTCTCCAACGATGATAATCTGAGCTACGGCAGCATCATCTCCGTCTACACCGGAGACGACGAATCCGTCACCGCACTGACGGACGACGGCATGGACGAACTGGAGCAGATGCTCAAAGACGCCCGCCGCTCACCCCAAGAATGGAACGACTTCCTCGACAGCTTTGTTGACGACGAACTCCTCGTCGCTCGCATCAGAGCAAAATCTACGCGGTAGCAATCGGGCGGTTACAATAGAATCCATCGAACAGCAAAACGCTTTTCGAAGCGTCGCTTCCTTCCGGAATGATTTACACTTATGGCCCTGCCTCCCACTCCTGTCGTTAGTCCCACCGTCCGGGCGCGATAGGCGTGGGTATATTGTATATCGAGACGCTAGCTCACAACGGCGACTGGCCAATTAGTAGACCGTCAACCCACTTTCGACTGATCGCTCGAAAGTCAAATGACCTTCAATCCTTCTTGGGCGTCTTGAAACATACCGTTCAGTTTTACGGCAACCCAGAAGACTTTCTCGGTATCGGCGCCAGGTTCCGCGTGGGCTATCACCGACAAATAATTATCGGTGCTCCTAGCATTAGGATCTATAGTTACCGTGATTTTCGGAACAACATCGTTGCCGTGCTCATTGGTACATACGAACGTATCTATCGTCTTTTTACTAAAGCCGCTACCTATGAGTTTAAAAGGCTTGTCGTCGCCCCAAGGAACAACCACTAGCGGTTCGCTAAAGCTTTCGATCTCAACTTCCGGCTCATCATTACACATATTAGCCTCCGGGATCCGTCGTTACATGTGGATTAGTCGTTGTCGCCTGATCTGCGAGGTATGAACCCGCCTGATCTCGACATAACGCCGCCGGAGCGGGACAAGGCGCCGCCCGATCTGGACATTCCGCCTCGGAGATCAGTCGAAACCTCGGCTGTGAGCAGGATTTGCTCAAAGGTTCCCGTTTCGGCATCGAGCCTCATCGAGAGATCGCCCTTATCATAGATCCAAACCCTCATATCCTTGGCGAGAGCACCAATCTGGGAACCGAGACCCGTTCTGGCACTCGAACCAGGGGATCGAGACAATCTCTCGTACCCGAGATCGCTCGGAGGGGGATCGTCGGGATCTGAACCGGCGCCGTGGACAACGAAAATTGCTGGCCGACCTAGTTCAATGAAAGTACCCTCGAAAGAGAATGCATAGATTCGCGCGAGTTTTGCGCCCTCCGCAGCAAGCTGGTTTCTCAGAAAGTTGTTCGTTCCCACTTTAGGGATGCCCAGAGGCTCGTAAACGCTGCCTCTAAGAATTACATCGTTAAGCGCGCGCCCGAACAGATACACTGCTGATATGCCTAGCAAGGTTTCATTGTCTGCCACTTCTCCCTCCATCTACCGGTCTATTGACTGCTCATTGATCTCGACAGCAAAACTTTCTCGCGAAAGGTCATCTTCGGAAGCTTCAGATTATCTCTGGGCAGTAACGTCCGCGCAGAGTGGACGTGACTGTGATGCTCGCCGCCTCTGAGGTGCGGGCCAGCGTGCAGCTCACCAATCGCGCGTCGACTGAAGTTTCTGCTGATGATCCGTGCGAACTGACCGCTTCTTTCGTCCTGATCAATGGCAAGCATCGTTCTCGCAACGTCGCCGTAGTCCAGGAAGTCTGGAGCAAGAGCCCACAAGGTTTCCGCCAGATACGTCCCGACGATATCTCGTGCATCGAGCAGTGCTTCGACAAACCCATCAGCGCTCTGCGCAAAAGCACGGTTGAAAGCATGCTGCACCGGCACCTCGGCTGCCGAATCGAACTCGGCAATATCTGCGAGATCTTCAACGGCATGCGAGATCAAGCGGCGCGCCACGAGGCTCTCATGAAAAATGTCGACGAGGATGTCGAATATCGCGCCGGTGAGCGGTTGCGAGAGTTCGTGCTCATCCTTCCATCCGTGCGCGAATTCGGCCATCGTCCGTTTGTTGTTTGCCGAGCGTATCTGGCGATGCGGCGAAAATTCTGAAAAGCGCGACAGACGGTTTGCGAGGTACAGGTTACCGCGCGTCTCCGCGAGAACATTGTCAATCACGGACGGAAAATGCATGGCCGCGATCAGCGACACGCAGTCGGAGAACGCCTCCTGAAAGCCAAGATATTCGGGATACTCGGTTCCCGGGCGCGGCACGCCCAAGATGCTGAAGATGACCGCGTGCCCCACCTCATGCGCGATGACGTCGAAATCCAGGCTGAAGGGAAGAACGCCCCCGTCGTTCTCGAACTGGCTCCCAACTTCGAGGAAACCATAGCCGTATTGTGCATTGTCCCATTGCGGCAGGATCGAGATTTCCAGGCGGTCATAGTGATCCCGAAAATGCCAGATGAGCGGCTGGCCGAGATAGCGCTCCCATACATCCAGTGTGAACCGCACGCATCCAAAGATATGCGCGGCTTCGAAGCCAGCCATCGAAGGTCGGAGATAGTCGAAATTGCCGCACTCGTCGGGGGTGGCGGGCTCGAGGATTTTTCCCGTCCAGGGCGGAAGAGACATGTACGGCGTGCCGAGCGGCCCGCGATTCACACCGTAAGGACCGGTCTTGCCGACCGGCTCTACAACGAACATGCGATCATCGGCCGGGCCAGCTGTCAGGCTACCCAACGGCGACGAAACTTCCACGATCTCGGGACGAGATCTAGCATCTTCAAATGGAGGCTGTACATAAAGTCTGAACCGGGCGCCCATCCGCTCCCCCTCAAAAGACTATTATGATTGCCAGTTTAAGTTGACCATCGGCGCTCGTGGGAATTTTAGCAAGTAATAAAATAGAATTACAAATAACCCGCCAAATGTAAGGGGCGTTATTCAGACAGCTCAAGCAATCCCGAATAGCGGGGGTGATCGCGAATGGAATCGAGGTCGGAATCATTCTTGAACCACAGCCGCATCTCTGCCCCGACCTGAGGCATCCAAGCCTCGAGCACGTCGATCGCTTGGTCAATTTCGCCAAGCAGCGCATATGTGCAGGCGGCGTTATATTGAATGTTTATGTCGCTGGGATCAGTCGCCAGGGAGCGGGCCAACCACTCCAATGCCCGATCTCGGATACCGAGAAAGGCCAGCACGGTCGCACCAAGACAGGCAACATTGGCATTCTCCGGATGTCGCCGTAGTTCGTCCTCAGCCTTTTTTATCGCGATTCGAGCATAGCTCTCGGCCCTGTCCAGCTGCCCGAGTGACCGAAAGACATTCACGAGCATGGTCGGCGCGCCATAGTCTGCAGGCTTGATTTCAGACGCGCGCACAAAGTACGTCGCCGCTTGCTCAAAATGGCCATCGGTAACGCAAAACTCTGCATAATATCGATTGGCCTCGTGGCAATCGGGGTCGAGCGATAAAGCTCGCTCGAACGAAGAAACCGCCTCGGCGCGATTGCCGGCGACCGCCAACGCAAACCCCTTGGCCGCATGGGCCTCTGCCAGATTGGGATCGATAGCGAGCGCCTTCGCTGTGTTCGCGAGAATGTCCTCTACCGGAATCCGCATACCAAACTGAGACCGAAGGCGGGAATCGCAGACCGCGATTCCCGCGTAGGCACGAGCATAGTCCGGATCCAATTCTATAGCTCTCGCGAAGCTCTGTCTGGCCATGAGATGGTTTGAGCGCGAGGCAATGTGATAGTACTCGCGCCCCCTCAGGAAGTGCGTATACGCTTCGACGCTCTCCGTCGGCGCCTGCTCGATTGCCTCCCTTTCCTCCGGGAGCAGCTTGACCTTTAGTTGCTCGACAATTGCCTTCGTGATCTCGTCTTGCACTTCGAAGATATCGGTCAGGTCGCGGTCGTAACGTGCGGCCCAGACGTGGCCGTCGCTGGCAGCGTCGATCAATTCAGCATTGATCCTGACGTGGTTTCCCGCCTTGCGGACGCTGCCCTCTACGATATAGGCAACCCCGAGCTCCCTGGCGATGCGCTGCAGGTTCTCGCTCCGGCCCTTCCATGTGAAGACAGTGTGGCGGCTCAGCACAAATAGGCCTGAAACATTCGATAGATCAGTGATGATGTCCTCGGTGATGCCGTCACTGAAAAACTCCTGGGCGGCGTCGTCGCTGATGTTGGCAAATGGCAGGATTGCAACGGATGGCTTGTTGACGGGTGCCCGCGTATGGCCGCTTGCGACAGAGGGCACCTCTGCACCGGAGGCGACGTTGCCCCAATCGGCAAAATAGACATGCACCGGACGGGAAATGTTCTTGACGGTCTTTTCGCCCTGGTCTGCGAAATCGAGGCCGAGTTTGTTTCCGACTTCGTGCCGCACAGCCGCCGAACAGGCAATGCCGCCCGGTGCTGCAAGGGCTTGTAGCCGGACCGCCACATTAATGCCGTCCCCATGAAAGTCATCCGCATCGAAGACGATGTCGCCCAAATTCAAGCCTATTCGAAACGCAAAGTGCCTGTCGGCTGGAAGCCCCATGTTGCGCTCCAGCATGCCGCGTTGGATTTCGACTGCGCATCGTGCAGCACTCAGCACGCTACCGAACTCGACGAGGAAGCCGTCACCCATCACCTTGATGATACGCCCGTCGTGGGTCGTGACAGCTGGTTCGAAAAGCTCGCGGCGATGCTGCCGAAGGGCATTAAGCGTCTCCTCTTCGTTTGCCTCCAAGAGACGGCTGTACCCCACCACATCGGCCGCCAGGATGGCCGTCAATCGTCGCTCGACAAGCTCTGCACACATGCCCGTCTCCCCAACGTGCTGGTGGCAATACTATGCAATTCGAGAAAGCTAGCCAGTAATGTTGCCGGACGAACGTATTACTGACAACTAGAATCTGCCTCTAGCTCGTAAGAACCTTCGGAGCCGCTTGATTTGAGTGCAGCTTCAAAATTGATAGTGCGGCCCCTCATTTCGCGAGATCGCCGGTGCCGGCATCAAGTCTTCGCAGCGGCAACGCTCTCCCGCAGAATAAGCCTGCTGCGGATGACGGTGCGTACAGCCGCTGTATCTTGCGCCTGGCCGATGGCATCGAGCAGGAGATCGACCGCCGCGCGCCCCATCTCTTCCACCGGCTGCTCGATCGTCGAGAGCGGCGGTGAAGAGAATTCGCAGACTGGGGAGCCGTCGAAGGAGACGACAGAGAGATCATCGGGAATGCGCAAGCCTTTCCGCTTGATGCAACTGACAAATGAAATGGCCATGTCATCGCTGGTGGCGATCACCGCTGTCGGCTTTTCGGTCAGTTGCGCGAAATCCTCTGCCGCCTGCACGCCGATATCGAAACCGTGCTGATAATCGAGACGGCCGCCAGAGCGATGCACTGTCTCCTTTGATAGGCCAGCTGCCTCAAGCGCTTCGAGCAGGCCGCCATAGCGCTCGACGTCGTGATAATTGCCTTCTGGCCCCGCCAGATAGAAGAATCGTTGATGACCCAGTCGGATCAGTTCGGCGGTCACGTCGCGCACTGCTTCGCGGTCGTTGGTGACCACGCTCTGCAGGCCGGCATCGCTCATGTCGAGCAGCATCGAAACGATCGGCAGGCCGGAACTCGCCAGCGAGCGCCCGTCGACCTCCGGAAGCTTCGACGACAGAATGATGGCGCCGCGCACGCTGCCGCCGAAGGCGAGGTCGAGTATGTGCCGCTCGGAAATCTCGTCGCGATCGAGGTTGGCGATCATCAGGTTGTAGCCGCCCTGGATCAGCGATTTGTTGATGCTTTGCAGCACTTGCGGAATGATCTGCGAGACGCCGTAATAGAGCGATCCCGGCAGGATGATCATGATGATGTTGGATTTACCGACCCTGAGGCCGCGCGCCATCGCATTGGGGGTGTAGCCGAGCTGCTTGGCCGCGGCATTGATCTTGGCGCGCGTCTTCTCGTTGACCCGTCCGGGATTGGCGAGCGCGCGGCTGACCGTAGAGATCGCAACGCCGGCGAGCCGAGCGACGTCGGCCATCAGCGCCCCCGATTGATCCTCTCCCGCCACATCCTTGTTTTTATTCACGTTTACTTCACTCTCTCGGATGCTTCGGTTTGCAACTGTAAGGCACCCAGCGATTTATAGCAAACGTTTGCCAAAAATCGCTTGCTTAAAAAACCAGCTTGATTATCATCTAGGCATGGCAAACGATTGCCATTCCTTAATGCATTGAAAATCCATGACTTATTGGACGTGGAACTGGTGTTCCGCCGCGGGTAGGTCATGCCTGGAGAAGTGGACAGTTTATGGCTAGTGGCGACAGGCTGCGCTTCGGTGTCGATCTCGTGACATTCTTCCATCCTGGTTTCTGGGGTGTCGATAGCCATGATGCGATCGTCGACCATGCGCGCACCGAGCCGCGCGCCTTCTGGGACAAGATCCTCGACAGCGTCCAGGCCGCCGGCGTCACCGGGGTCGAGCTGACCTTCTCTCCCTTCAATTGGCAGGATGCGATCAAGACCTATGGTTCCGTCGATGCCTTCGCCGCCGAGCTGGCAAGACGTGGGCTGACGCTGTGCAGCGGCTTCTTCGCGGAGCTGGAGGCGGCTGGCGACTTTGCCGAGCCCGAGGCCCAGCGCGCGCTGATCGACAAGGCGGAACGCTATGCCGACTTCCTGAAAGCCTGCGGCAGCGATATCATGGTGATTGGCGCACCGTTGCGCCAGACGCTCGGCGCCCAGCCGGTGCAGTTCCATGATTTCGACCGCGCCAAGGTGATTGCCGATTTTCTGAACCGGCTCGGCGCGACCCTCCATGCCAGGGGCGTGCGGCTGGCGCTGCACACCGAGGCGCATTCGATCTTTGCAGGCGCGCGCGATGTCGATCTGATGATGCTTCTGACCGATCCGGCCTATGTGCATATGTGCCCGGACACGGCCCATATCATCGTTGCCGGCTCCGATCCCGTCCAGCTCGTCGATCGCCATCACGAGCGCATGATCATCGCCCATTGGAAGGATGCGATCGGGCCGATGCCCGCCGACACCCCGATCGACAGGCATATCCATGAACGCCACCAGCCGTATTTCTGCAGCTTCGGGCTCGGACGGGTCGACTGGCCGGCCTGGATCCGGCTGCTGCGCGACCGGTCCTATGAAGGCTGGGCAATCCTCGAACTCGATGCCGCGCCGGATCCCGTCCGCGACATCGCCAACGGGCTAACGCTCGTCCGGCAGGCGCTCCTGCCGATCTATCGCTGACAGTCACTCCCAAGACAACAAACGCCCCGCAAAGAGGGCATTTTTTCAAGAGGTGGAACGATGAAGACCATGATGAAACTTTTTCTGGCCGGCGCGGCATTTGCCGGTCTGTTCGCCTCGGCGCATGCCGAGGACAAACCGACGATCGAGATCATGTCGTCCTGGACGTCGGGCGGCGAAGCGGCAGCCCTCGACGTCATCAAGTCCGAGTTCGAAAAGCGCGGCGGCGTCTGGAAGGACTCCTCGATCGCTGGATTCGGGGCTGCTGACGCCGCCTTCCAGAACCGTATCGTTGCCGGTGACGCGCCCGGCGCCAAACAGGGCGTCATCGGTCTTGCCGCCGCCGATTTCGTCAGCCAGGGCCTGTTCAATCAGATCGACGACGTCGCTGCCGCCGGCAAATGGGCGGACGCCCTACCGAAATCGATCCATGATCTGATCTCCTATGAAGGCAAGGTCTATCTCGCTCCGACCGGCGCCCATGGCGAAAGCTGGGCCTTCTATTCCAAGGAAGCCTTTGGCAAGGCAGGCATTTCAGACGAGCCCAAGAGCTGGGACGAATTCTTCGCCGACCTCGACAAGCTGAAGGCTGCCGGCATCGTTCCGGTCGCCTGGGGCGGTCAGCCCTGGCAGGAGACCAAGGTCTTCAACATGATCCTGCTGTCGCAGGTGGGGATCGACGGTTTCCTGAAGATCTATGTCGACAAAGACAAGAGCCAGGCCTCCGTCGAAGGTGTGAAGAAGACCCTTGCAATCCTCGGCAAGCTGCGCGGCTATGTCGATGCGGGGGCCGCCGGCCGCAACTGGAACGACGCGACCGCCATGCTGATCACTGCCAAAGCCGGCGTGCAGTTCATGGGCGACTGGGCGAAGGGTGAATTCACCGTCGCCGGCAAGCAACCGGGCAAGGATTATGGCTGCATGATCGTGCCGGAATCCAAGGGCATGGTCTATATTGCCGACGCCCTGTGGTTCCCCAAGACCAAAAATGCCGGGACCGACAAGGCGCAGAAACTTCTCGCTGAAGTCGTCATGGACCCGGCCGTCCAGGTCGAATTCGCCCTCAAAAAGGGAGCGATTCCGATGCGCTCCGACGTCGACAAGACGAAACTGGATGTCTGCGCCCAGAAGGGTGCTGAGCTGATGGCCGCCGGCGCCATCGTACCGGATCAGGCGATCGTGCTCACGCCACAGCAGGTCGGGGCGCTCGACGATTTCGTCGATGAATATTGGAGCGGCGGCTCGGACGATGCGGCTTCGTCGGCCGAAAACTTCTTTGCCATCTTCGAGTAGGATCGTGACCGTGGCGTCGGCTTGATGTCGGCGCCACGGCTGTAGACCGTTGCGCTCCACGCGGCGGCGCGAGCCCCGCTTTCATCCGTCAACGAGCTGGCCGATGCCCATCAAACGCAAGCCCAATCTTTCCGCCACCATCGCGCTGCTGCCGACATGGTTCGTCGCGGTCGTCGTCTTTATCGGCACCATGGCCTGGTCGATCCGCCTCTCCTTCACCAATTCGACGCTGTTTCCATCCTCGACCTATGTCGGTTTTGCGCAATATTCGAAGCTGTTCTCATCTGCCAAGTGGCTGGCATCGCTGCAGAACGTGTTGATCTTCGGCCTTCTCTATGTCGCAGGCTGCCTGCTGCTCGGCTTCCTGCTGGCGGCGGCGCTCGACCGGAAGATCCGTTTCGAAAGCGCCTTTCGGACGATATTCCTCTATCCTTACGCCATGTCCTTCGTGGTGACCGGGTTGATCTGGCAATGGATGCTCAATCCGACGCTCGGCATCCAGGCGAGTATGCGTTCGCTCGGCTGGGAAAGCTTCGTCCTCGACTGGGTGGTCAATCGCGACATGGCGATCTATGCGCTGGTGCTTGCCGGCGTCTGGCAGGGCGCCGGACTGGTCATGGTCATTGCGCTTGCCGGCATGCGCGGCATCGAGGCCGAGCAATGGAAGGCGGCGCGCATCGACGGCATTCCCGTCTGGCGGATCTATGTCTCGATCATCCTGCCGCAGCTCGGGCCGGCGCTCGCGGCTGCCGGCATGCTGCTCGCCATGGGCGTGATCAAGACCTATGACATCGTCGTCGCCATGACCAATGGCGGCCCCGGCAATGCGACCGAGGTGCCGGCGAAATTCATCATGGACAATCTGTTCGGCCGCCAGAACCTCGGCCTTGCCACTGCAGGCGCGACGGTACTCGTCCTCGGTGTGATCATCGCGGTCGCCCCGTTCCGCTACGCGATGCACATGCGCAACCGGGCGAAGGGAGGCGCGTGATGGTCCATCCTTATCCGAACGGCCCGAAGCCGGCACGCATCACGGCCGGACGCGCCGGCCTCTATGCCTTCCTTGTCGTCGCTGCGCTTTTCTTCCTTTTGCCGCTCTATACGATGGTGGTGACTTCGCTGAAATCCATGGACGAAATCCGGCTCGGGCAGATCTTCGCCCTACCGGCCAAGCTCGATTTTTCCGCCTGGGTTACCGCCTGGTCGGGCGCCTGCATGGGAACGGTCTGTGTCGGCATTCGCAGCGGCTTCTGGAATTCGGTGGCGATCACCCTTCCCGCGGTCGCACTCTCGGTCTTCATCGGCGCCGTCAACGGCTATGCGCTGTCGCTCTGGCGGCCGCGCGGCGCAAACCTGCTCTTCGGCCTGCTGATGGCCGGCGGCCTGATCCCCTACCAGATATTCCTCTATCCGATGGTCCGGGCGATGGCGAATATCGATCTCTACAATTCGCTCGCCGGCATCATCCTCGTGCATGTCATCTTCGGCCTGCCGTTGGTGACGCTGCTCTTCCGCAACTATTTCGTCACCGTGCCGGAAGAGCTTTGCAAGGCGGCGCGCGTCGACGGCGCCGGTTTCTGGCGCATCTTCTTCGAGATCATGCTGCCGATCGCCGTGCCGATGGTTGTCGTGGTCTCCATGCTGCAATTCACCGGCATCTGGAACGACTTCCTGCTCGGCCTCGTCTTTGCCGGCCGCGACAACCTGCCGATGACCGTGCAGCTCAACAATATCGTCAACACCACGATGGGCGAGCGAACCTATAACGTGAACATGGCGGCAACGATCCTAACCGCCCTCGTTCCGCTTGCCATCTATTTCCTGTCCGGCCGCTGGTTCGTCCGCGGTATCGCAGCCGGCGCAGTCAAGGGGTAACGCTTCCATGCAATCTGCCGTCTCCGTCAAGGACCTGAAGATCGTCTACGGCCACCACGCGGTGATCGAGAAAATGTCGATCGACATCGCGCCCCGCGAGTTCCTGGTGCTGCTCGGCCCTTCCGGCTGCGGCAAGTCCACGCTTCTGAATGCCATTGCCGGCCTTCAGGACATTACCGCAGGCGAGGTGTGGATCTCAGGCAGGAACGTCAGCTGGGAGGAGCCGAAGGACCGCGGCATCGGCATGGTCTTCCAGTCCTACGCCCTCTATCCCCGCATGTCGGTCCGCAAGAACCTCTCCTTCGGGCTTCGCGTCGCCGGTCTGCCGAAGGCCGAAATCGAGGCCCGTGTTGCCCGCACCGCGGCGCTCCTCCAGCTCGACAGGCTGCTCGACCGGCGCCCCGCCGAACTATCGGGCGGCCAGCGCCAGCGCGTCGCCATTGGCCGGGCGCTGGTGCGCGAAGTCGATGTCTTTCTCTTCGACGAACCCCTGTCGAACCTCGATGCCAAGCTGCGCAATGAATTGCGGGTCGAGATTAAGAAGCTGCACCAGCGCCTCGGAAATACGATGATCTATGTCACCCACGACCAGGTCGAGGCCCTGACGCTGGCCGATCGGATTGCCATCATGCGCGACGGCGTGATCCAGCAGCTCGCCTCGCCGGCGGAGATCTATCGCCGCCCGGCCAATCTCTTCGTTGCCGGGTTCATCGGCGCTCCGGCAATGAATTTCATCGAGGGTCAGATCGAGCGCGGCCGCGGATCGGCGGTTTTCCGAAGCCGTGAGCTTATCGTCGATCTCCGCGGCTATTCCTTCAGCCAGGCAGCGGCAGAAGGACCTGCCACACTCGGCTTTCGCCCTGAGCATCTTGTGCTCGACGGTGCATCGAGCGGCCTGCCGACCATTCCAGGCCGCGTTTCCGTCGTCGAGCCGATGGGTTCGGACGCCGTCGTCTGGTTCGATTGGGCCGATCAAAGCCTCTCGCTCCGGCTGATGGGCGACGTCGCTCTTGAGCCCGGCGATCCTCTCGCGCCCGGGCTCGATATCGCCAAAGCGTCGCTCTTCGGCGCCGATGGATCGCGGCTCTGATGCGCGGTCCCTTTGTTTCCCGCAGTTCCGAATGCGTTTTGCACTGCTTTGAGGAATTGCCCCAGGACAGGATTTGAAAAGACATGTCTGAGATTGTCTATGATGCGCTGGTGATCGGCTCCGGCGCGGCGGGTTCCTTCGCGGTTAGGGAATTGACGGAACAGGGGCTGTCGGTGCTGCTGCTGGAGGCCGGCCCTGCCGTCGGGCCGAAGGATTTCGACCCCGCGCGCAAGAAGGCGCCGGCAAGCAGCATCAATATCTGGGAGCGCGCGCGGGCCACCCTCAAGGGTCAACCGATCCAGGCGCGCGCAGCGTTTTTTACCGAGCGCTTCAGCCATTTTTTCGTCAACGACCGCAAGAACCCCTATACGACGCCGAAGGGCGAACCGTTCCTGTGGATCCGCGGCCGCCAGGGCGGCGGGCGCCTGCACAGTTTCGGCCGCGTGCTGCTGCGTTGGACCGACGACGATTTCAAGATCCGGTCGCGCACGGGAAAGGGCGTCGACTGGCCGGTCTCATATGACGAACTGACGCCGTTCTACGACGAGGTCGAGACTTATCTTGAGCTCTACGGCAACAAGGACGATGTGACCACCCTGCCGGACGGGGTCTATGCGAAGCCGGCAAACCTGACGCCGGCCGAACAGATCTTCAAGCAGGCTGTGGAAAGCCGCTGGCCGGAAAGACACGTCGTCTCCTGGCGCTATATCGCGCCGGACGCTGACCGCATGCCGCGACCGTTGCGCGATGCCAAGGCGACCGGCCGGCTGACGATCCGCTACGACGCCGTCGTCCGCCGCATCACCACGGACGAGAAAACCGGCCGCGCCACCGGCGCGGAATTCATCGATCGCAACACCGGCGAGCTATCGACCGCGCGTGCCGCCACGGTGGTTCTCTCCGCGTCGCCGATTGAGAGCGTGCGGCTGCTCCTGAATTCGGCTTCGGCAAGACATCCAGGCGGGCTCGGCAACAGCTCGGGCGCCCTCGGACGTTATTTCATGGACCAGCTTCCCTGTCTTGCCTTCGGATCCTTTTCGAAGGCGAAGGGCTGGGCGCACGACGAATCTGCCCCGACCGATCCGTTCTACAATCCGTCGGGCGGCATCTTCATCCCGCGCTTCGGCGAGGGTGACACGGCCCGCGGCGATTTCGACTACCAGGGCAGCGTCGGCCGGGCGCCGGTATCCGGGGAGACCGATGCGCGTCTCGCCTTCTTCGGCTTCGGCCGCATGCTGCCCTATGCCGACAATCGCATCACCCTCGATGGCAAGCGTCGGGATGCCTGGAATATTCCCGTGCCGCACATTCGCTGTGTCATGCAGGCGGAGGAGCAGGCGCTGCTTGCCCGGCAGGAGGAGACGCTGATCGCGATGATCAGGGAGGTCGGCGGCGAGCTCGAATTCATCGGCTCGCCCACCGGCCTCAAGGAGATGGGCAAGGGCGCCTTCCCCGAGGCTGATGCCTTCAGCCGCTTCATGTTCCGCAAATGGTTCCGCAAGACCATGTGCATGGGTGCGGCGATCCATGAAACCGGCGGTGCGCGCATGGGCGAGACCCCGCAGGCGTCGGTGCTCAACCCCTATAACCAGGTCTGGGACGCTCCGAACCTTATCGTTACCGACGCCAGCGCCTTCCCCGGCAGCGGCATCGCCGGCACGACGCTTACCGTCATGGCCCTGACGATCCGCGCCTGCCGGAACCTTGTCGACCAATACCGGACGGGGCAGCTATAGGCGTGGGAACGAGAGACGCGACTAATCCGTTTCAGCTTCGATCAGTGGTCGTCATATAACCTTCGCACTGACATGCTCCTGTCAACGAAAGCAGGAAGGAAAAGCCTATGTCGCAAACACATCAGGACCAACTCAGCCGGATCAAGGCCGAGATCGCCGACAGCTTCGATGAGGAGCTGGAAATGCAGATGGAGGAGGACCGGCTGGACGATCTGGTCGCCGAAGGAATGTCGGAACCGGCCGAGCAGACCCTCGAGCGAAAGATCTATTTCCGGGAACTCTTCCGGCTGCAGCACGAGTTGGTGCGGCTGCAAGATTGGGTTCAGCATAAGAAGCTGAAGGTGGTGGTGCTGTTCGAGGGCCGGGATTCGGCTGGCAAGGGCGGCGTGATCAAGCGCGTGACCCAGCGGCTCAATCCGCGGGTCTGCCGGACGGTGGCCCTGCCTGCGCCTACCGAGCGGGAACGCCATCAATGGTATTTCCAGCGTTATGTCCCGCATCTTCCCACAGCTGGCGAAATGGTGCTCTTCGACCGAAGCTGGTACAACCGCGCCGGCGTCGAGCGCGTGATGGGCTTCTGCTCCCCGGAAGAGCTCGACGAATTCTTCCGTTCGGTGCCTGAATTCGAACGCATGTTGGTCCGTTCCGGAATCGTTTTGATCAAATACTGGTTTTCGATCACCGATGAGGAGCAGGAATTCCGCTTCAAGATGCGCATCCACGATCCGCTGAAGCAATGGAAGCTTTCACCAATGGATATGGAAAGCCGTGTCCATTGGGAGGAATATACCAAGGCCAAGGAAGAAATGCTGGCGCGCACGCACACCAAGGAAGCGCCTTGGTGGGTGGTACAGGCAGTGGACAAGAAACGGGCGCGGCTGAACTGCATCGCCCACCTTCTTGAGCAGATTCCCTATGAGGATGTGCCGAAGCCGGATATCCAGCTGCCGGATCGCATCCGTCATGCCGATTACAACAGGGCGCCGGTCCCCGCTGAAATGCTCGTGCCGGAGCGATACTGAAAGCGCGGTCGTGGCCGATCCCTCTGGACCGTTTCCCAGCCGACACTAGGTTAGCTTGGAGAAATGAGACTTCGGACGTGGCGTTTGCGCTGAAAGACTGAGGTGACAGGAGGCTGGTTATGACGCGCTTTGCGAAACTGATCGTCCAGGAGGTTGCTCTGTCGGCGGTTCTGGCGGTCGGCACCGTCATCGGCATTCCAAAGCTGGCCGATCCGAATGCGATTGCCAATTATCCATTGGCAATCGTGGTTTTTCTGGCGATGTCATTGGCTCTCGTGGCCTATGAGCTTCTCACAAGGAAGCCATCCTGATTTATCGTCCGGCTTGAAAGCGTTAGAATTTTTCAACGGCCGGAAGGCACGTATCCAAGGTTATGATCGGTTTCGTCCAGCCGCGCCGGAGAAGATAGCGCACGCTCACATGGCTGTCAGGCGGCGATGTCAGCCATGCTGTTCAATTTTTCGACAGCATCATCCGGCAGCACCAGCTCGGCAGCTGCGAGGTTTTCCCTGAGATGACTGAGCGACGAGGTGCCGGGGATCAGCAGGATGTTCGGCGCGCGACGCAGCAGCCAGGCGAGTGCAACCTGCATGGGCGTGGCAGTAAGGCGTGCGGCGAGATCGGACAGGGTGGAGGATTGCAGCGGGGTGAAGCCGCCGAGCGGGAAGAATGGCACATAAGCGGTGCCCTCCCGGATAAGATCGTCAATCAGGCGATCGTCAGCCCGATGCACAAGATTGTATTGGTTCTGCACGCAGACGATTTCGGTGATCCCGCGACCTTCGACGATCTGCTTCGATGTGGCGTTGCTTAAGCCAACATGGCGTACCAGGCCTTGCCGCTGCAAATCGGCAAGCACCGTCAGCGGCGCTTCGATCGACCCTTCGGCAGGGCCATGCAGGTCGAACGCAATCCTGAAGTTGACAACGTCAAGCACGTCGAGGCCGAGATTGCGGAGGTTGTCGTGTACCGCCGCCGTCAACTCTTCACGCGAGAAGGCCGGAATCCAGGATCCGTCCGTGCCGCGGCGCGCGCCGATCTTGGTGACGATGACAAGGTCGTCGCGATAGGGATGGAGCGCTTCACGAATGATCTGGTTGGTGACGTGCGGACCATAAAAATCGCTTGTGTCGATGTGGTTGACGCCTGAAGCAACTGCCTCGCGCAGCACGGCCAAAGCCGCACCGTGATCCCTGGGCGGGCCGAACACGCCGGGGCCGGCAAGCTGCATGGCGCCGTAGCCGAGCCGCTTCACGCTGAAGTCGCCGAGTTTGAAGGTTCCGGACTGATCGATTATGGACATGATCTTACTCCTTTCAAGAGGTGACGCCAAGATAGGCGCTGTTGACGCGCGCGATAATCCGGTACAATCCGCACGGGCTGTGCGGAAAGGCGAACAATGAAGACAGACCTCGGTGATCTCACCGCCTTCGTGGCTGTGGCGCGGGCCGGCGGTTTTCGCGAGGGCGCGCGTGTCAGCGGCAGTAGCGCCTCCTTTCTCAGCGAGGCGGTGCGTCGCCTGGAGGCCGAGCTCGGTGTCCGGCTCTTCAACCGCACAACACGCAGCGTCGTCCCGACCGAAGCGGGCAAGGGCTTGCTGGAGAGGCTCGGCCCTGCTCTGACCGAGGTGGAGTTGGCACTGGACGTGGTCAACGGATTCCGCGACCGGCCGGCCGGCTCGCTGCGGCTCAACGTGCCGGTCAGCGCGGCGCGGCTGGTGCTGCCCGCCATCGTTCCGCCGTTCCTCGCCGCCTATCCCGACATTCGCCTGGAAGTGATTGCTGAGGAGAGTTTCGTCGACGTGCTCGCCGCCGGCTGCGATGCCGGCATCCGTTATGACGAGCGGCTGGAGCAGGATATGATCGCGGTGCCGATCGGGCCGCGTGTGCAGCGGTTTGCCACGGCCGCCTCCCCTGACTATCTCCACCGCCATGGCCGGCCGCAGCATCCAAGCGAACTGCTCGGTCATGCCTGTCTGCTGGGTCGTTTTGCCAGCGGCGTGCTGACGAGCCCATGGGAGTTCGAACGTGAGGGCGAAGTGGTTCGGGTGGAACCTTCAGGGCCATTGATCGTGAGGGTCGGCGGGGCGACCGACCTGACCGTCGACGCAGCGATTGCGGGCACGGGGATCATCTGCGTTTTCGAGGATTGGCTGCGCCCGCATCTCGACAGCGGCGCTCTCGAGCCCATCCTCGAACCCTGGTGGCAGCACTTTTCCGGTCCGTTCCTCTATTACCCCGGACGGCGACTGGTGCCGGCCCCGCTCAGAGCATTTATCGATTTCATCAAGGCCTCGGCCAGGCAGGCTTGAACGGCGCTTCATGCGTCAAAGCTTAACCTCGGCATTGTCGCCCATATCGGGCTTGCTGTTCGAAACCGCTGCGGCCGCCATTTTGATATAGCTGATGATCGTGCCCGGGCTGTCCCAGTATTCGGCCGAAGTCGGGGTGATCTTGAGGATGCGGATGGAGGGATCATCGGCATTGTCCCACCATGCCTTGGCTGGCGTGGCCCACAATTCTTTGATCTTCTCGCGATCGTTCTGCACCTCGGCCACCCCCGACACGGAAACATATTTTTGTCCCTTGGTGTCGGCAAAGGCGAGGCACACCTTTGGCGATCGGGCGATCTCGTCGTCCTTGTGGCTGGCCACATCCGTCAGAAAATAGACCGCATTCTCGAGCTGTGCGGAATAGGCAGACATCGGGCGGGCACGCAGATCGTCACCGCTGCGGCTCGTCAGCATGCAAAATCCTATTTTGTCGATCAACTCCCATACCCGTGTCGCATCGTCCTGCTCGGCCATCATTATCTCCATCTTTGCAGAAGACGGGATAACCATCTGCCGAAGCAGAGGTTCCGGCGTGTTGGCTGCTACTGAGCCAATTCCCGGAAGGTGATCGAATAACGCAGCCGATCGACGGGCGGGATGGAATGTTCCCAGAGTACTCGCGACGCGCCGGCCATGAGATAGGCCGAGCCGGGTTCGACGATGAGAGACCGCCGCTGCCATTTGCCGCCGTCCCGCAGCCTCAGCCTGAAGGTACAGGACGAGAGCAGGGAAATACCGACGACCCGGCCGAATACGAACTTGTCTTTGTGCCAGCCGATCGGAGCACCCGGGCCATATTCGGTTACCAGAACCTGCTCGAGCGCAGCCGGTTCGATACCGGCGAAACTTGCGGCTACCTCGCGAAGGGGCAGCAGCAAATGCGGTATCGGCTCGGCTTTCCTCACGCACCGGCTGTCGAAGTCGTATTTCCAGCCGAAAGAGACGGTCCTTCGCTTGCCTTCAAAACCGTGAAAATCAAAGGCTTTGAAGGGAAGCGTAGGAATTGCCTCTAGAACAGAATGCTGAAGCTCCAAGGGAACGATATCGGGAGAATATCGAAAGCCCTCAGGAAGTGGCTCGTCGGGCGCACCAAAGAGATCCTTCTGTGCCGTTACCTTCACGCGATTGTGCCTCAATGCACGCTTGGGGTTTCCATGACCATTGCGAAGTCTTCGGCCACCAGCTCGCTGACGGCGATGAGAATTTCCTCGCGGGAAAAGCCGGAGGACAATGCGCGTTGGATCAGATCCTGCAGATCCGGCTCCACGACATCGCGGCAATCCTCGAGGCGCTCTTCTGAAACGGTGAGGCTATTGAGTTCGTCCATGTTCTGTCCTTTCCGGGGAATATAAACACTAGAAGCCTGGGAAGGCCGGTCGAGATGGGCCTTAACGGGCGGCCGTCCGCTTTGGCCCGGCGATCAGGCCTTCGCGCTGCATTTTCTTGCGGGCAGCCTTGCGATGCCGGCTGATCGCCTGCGCCTTTTGCCTGACGCGCCGTTCGGAGGGCTTCTCATAGGCGCGCCGTTCCTTCATTTCGCGGAACAACCCTTCACGCTGCATTTTCTTTTTCAGAACCCTCAGCGCTTGGTCGACATTATTATCTCGGACGAGTACCTGCATTTCGAATTCTCCTTGTTTGGTTGATGAGCCGATCGCCGTTCAGCCAAGCTGCTCGGCGATCAGGGCCTGCAATTCGCGGCGGGTGAGAAGGCAGGGAGACGGCTTCCAGGCTCTGGCAGCACAGCGGGCGGCCTCGTCACGCTCACGCGGGTTGACCGCCGCGACCGCGGTGGCTGTATGTGTGTCGTTCAAAAGTAATCCTTTACCGGCAAGCGCCGGCGTCATCGATTGTTTGTGGGATTGCCTGTCGCAGCCTCGAGGGCGCGCAGCGGTTCAGCCGACTAAGAGGGCTCTGCTCGGATCGGTTATAGCCCTAAAATAGTCGTCTCGGGACGAGATTGCAACGACAGGCCGAATGGCACGGTACCAGCGTCCCGAATCACCTATAGATATATAAGTTCTAGATCTTCAAGTTAACCGGGTATAGTTTTCGCCCAATTTTCTTCAATTTCGCTTAAATATGACATTATTCCGTCGGCGATGAAGCAACGGGTAAATCGGCGAGGACATTAACCTTTCATTAAATAACCCATTGACTTGCAGTATTAATAGGTTGTTAAAGGAGCCGCTCGCTGAGGTCGAAATTGACCCGCCAATAAACAATTTTAGGAGATAGCGATGGCTTCGCCGATACACGCAACTGATGATAGTGCAACTTTTCTAGAAACTGACGTTATTTCCGGAAATCTGCTTTCCAACGATTCATCTGACAATGGCCACTTGTTCCTGCGCGCCTTTGACGGTGCGACCGTCGGCGCCAAGAGCGGCAACAGCCAGGTGACCGAGATCAAGGGCGACTACGGCACGTTCTTCGTCAAGCCGGACGGCAGCTACACCTATGTCCTGAGCGACGCTGCCAAGATCGGTTTCGCCAACGGCGAATCGTACCAGGAGAGGGTTTCCTACAAGATCTCCGACGGTAGCGGTCACACCGACGTCGGCGTCTTCTCCCTGAACATTCAGGGCGTAACCCAGGTCAAGCCGGTCGCGGTCGACGATACCTTCCACTTCACCGAAGGCAGCGCCATCGGCGGCAACGTTCTGGACAACGACATTGCCGGCGACAACGGCAAGATGTTCCTCCGTCAGTTCCTGAGCACCCAGGTAAACGGCAACACCAACGCCGTGACCGACGTCGCCGGCACCTACGGCACGTTCCATGTCAAGTCGGACGGCTCGTTCACCTATGATCTGAACACCAATCTGAACGACGGTCAGACCTACACGGAAGTTCTGCGCTACTACAAGATTTCCGATGGCGAAGGCCACACGGACACCGCCAAGGTGACTCTCAACATCACCGGCACCGATTTTGATGCGACCCATATTGCTTGATCAACCGCAATAGATGAGCGAGACACGCCCGCCGCGCAATCGGCGGGCGCTTTCGTATATTCGCCTACGGTGTGGCTGAAGTATTCGGTCGAATGCCCTTATAATTCTTTTTAGCTAGTTCTTATAAATGCCGGGGAGGCGTAGTCTCGAAGTTCGGAGGACACGCCCTTGACCGAACACATCGAACCAAAGCAAATCGAAACGGATGATCTGACGAAAGTCTGGTCCGTCACCGAGTATTGTGCTCGCCATCGGATAGATGCCGAGGAACAGGCGCTGTTGCTTAAACTTTTCGGGCCTTTCGCGACAGCCTGCGAACTACTCCACAACGCCAAGCGCGCACCACGATTCAGATGAGCCTTTCTCTATTCCCTGATTGATCTTCTCGAAAATATAGCTGGCTGGTCGATGAGCGAGGCTGCGCCAGATATCGCTTGATTGGGTGACCCCTGCCACCCTCCTGCTGAATACGGCCGGCGCGGGAGCCGAGTTCGAAATCAACATACCCGTGTAATTCTCTTATGACTGGCCGATTCCGTGGGAGGCGACGAACCGCCCTTCCCCGACCCATCGCTTGCGTCTTACCGCGTTGTATAACCGCCATCGATGACAAGTACTTCGCCGGTGACATAACTTGCCGCCGCCGAGCAGAGAAACAAGGCGGCACCCGCCACCTCCTCCGGCTGCCCGACGCGGCCCATCGGGGTCATGCTGCGCCAGGTCGGGAACCAGTCGGGATTGTCGATGCCGCCGCGTGACAGGTCGGTCTCGATGTAGCCCGGCGCAATGGCATTGACGCGGATGTTTTCGGCGGCGACTTCGCTCGCCAGGCTCTTGGTCATCATATGAACCGCCGCCTTGGAAGAGTTGTAGGCGACCTGGTTCTGCGGAATGTTGGAGACGATACCCGATATCGAGCCGATATTGAGGATGACGCCGCCCCCCTGGCGTCGCATGGGGGCAAGTGCCGCGCGGCAGGCGCGGAAGACGGCGTCGACGTTGACGGTCATGATCTCGCGCCAGATCGCGTCGGAAAACGCGCCGCTGTCGCCATGAATAGCGACGCCGGCATTGTTGACGAGGATGTCGAGCCGGCCCGCCCGTGAGAGCGCCTCTGTGACGAGCGCGTCGGCGGCATGATCTTTGGTCAGGTCGGCGGCGATGAAATCGCAATCGACGCCGGCCTTGGCGAGCCGGTCTTCCGCAGCCGCATTGCGCGACCTTCCCGCAATGAGCACCTTAGCGCCCGCCTCGCCGAGCGCCTCGGCGATCGCAAGCCCGATGCCACGCGTGCCGCCGGTTACCAGCGCCACCTGCCCGTCCAGGCGAAATCTGTCGAAGATCATGGTGGTTTCCTTTCTGGTTTGGGAAGGCGGCAAGCGCTGATCAGATGTCGGTGCTTTGCGGCAGGATGACGAGGTCGCGGATCGTGACGTTGCGCGGGCGCGTCAGCATGAACAGCACCGCCTCGGCTACTTCCTTCGGCTCCATCAGGCCGCCGGCGGCAAGCGCCTCATCCAGCTTCTCCTGCGGCCAATCGCTCAAAAGAGCAGTGACCACGGGGCCCGGCGCGACCGCCCCGACCCGCAGGCCATGCTTTGCCACCTGGCGCCTCAGCGTATGGACGAAGGCCTGCACCGCATGTTTGGAGGCTGTGTAGATCGGCTCCCATACAACGGGAACCAGACCGGCGACGGAACTCGTCAGGATGATATCGCCGGACTTGCGTTCGACCATATGCGGCAGGACGGCATGCACCGAGCGGAAGGCGGCGTTGACGTTCAGATTGAGCATCCGATCCCAGGCGTCGGGGTCACCGCCCAGCACCTCGCCGCCGATATAGGAACCGGCATTGGCGTGGAAAATATCCAGCTGGCCTGCCTTCTCCAGGATCGCAGGCATCATGCAAGCCATGCTCTTCGGATCCATGAGATCGATGACCAGCGGAATGGCGTCTGCACCGAGCGTCGAGCAGATTTCCTTTAGCGCTTGCTCGTTGCGATCGACCAGCACGACCCGGGCGCCGGCGGCAAGCATGGTCTTGGCGCATTCCAGACCGATACCCGATGCCGCCCCGGTGACGGCCGCGACTTTTCCAGACAGATCCTGTCCCATTTTCTTCCTCTGCTTTCCTGTTGATTAGGCCCGGCCGTGCGAAATACGCGATCGGCGGGCCAGCGAGTCGACAATGACGGCGACGGCAAGGACGGCGCCGGTGATCATGTACCGAAGCGACGACGACAGATCGAGAAGCGTCAGCCCGCTGGCGATCGACTGGATGACGATGATGCCGAGAAGGGCCGAATAGGCACTGCCGCGCCCGCCGAACAGGCTGGTGCCGCCGATAACCGCCGCTGCGATGGCGTTGAGATTGACGTCACCGGTGCCGGCCTGCTGGCTTGCGGTCGCCAGCCGCGCCGCCGAAAGCACGCCCCCGGTCGCCGCAAGCAGGGCGCAGGTGACGAAGGCGCTCGCATAGATGCGCGACACATCGATGCCCGAGCGGCGGGCGGCTTCCCTGTTGCCGCCGACGGCATGCATGGAGCGCCCCCATTTCGTGCGCGTCAGCGCATAGTTCATGGCGGCGACGAGCCCGACGAAGAGGCCGAACATCCAGGGGATGCCGCGCGACTGGTTGAGATAGAAAGCAACCGCTTCCAGGGCGACCGTGATGACGACGGCACGCAGAAGCAATCCTCCGACCGATTTCGAAGATAGGCCGGCAGCCCGCCGCCGTGACGCCGTGCGGTAGCTGGAGTAAAGGAAGGCAGTGCCGGCAAGTGCGATGAGCGCATAGGCGATCGGATCCGGCATGACCATGATCTGGCCGAAATTCACCAGCCAGGAGCCATAGGTCAGATTGATCGAGCCTGTCGATCCGAGGATATAGAGCTGCAGGCCGAGAACGGCGAGAAGTCCCGACAGGGTGGAGACGAAGCTCGGCATGCCGAAGCGGTTGAAGAGGAAGGCGTAAAGCGAGCCGATCAGGGCCCCGACTGCCATGGCGGCGAGAATGGCCAGCACCACCGGCCAGCCCTGATTGATCCAGAAGACGCCGGTGAGTGCCGAGGCGAAGCCGCCGACGGAGCCGACGGACAGATCAATCTCACCGACCATCAGGATGCAGACGATGCCGAGCGAGATGACGCCGACCGTCGAGCAATCGAACAGCATGTTGACGAGATTGGCGCTGGAGAGAAACACCGGATTGAGCGCCTGGAACACCGTCCAGATGATCGCCAGGCCGACGATGACCGGCAGCGAGCCGAGGTCGCCGGAGCGGATGCGGTCCCAGAAGGCGCGGACCCATCCGGCAAGGCTTTCGTCGTGGCGCACTCTTTCGTCGCGCCGGTCGAGGAGAACAGGTGCGGCCGGTTCATTCTGCATGGTCTTCGTCATGGTCTTCCCTCCTCGTTCTCTCTGCTTTGCGCCTTGCGGCGCGTGGCGCGGCGGGAGACGGAATTGTTGGATGCGCCCGTGATCGCGCTGACGAGCTCTTCGTTGGAGGCATCGGGCATGAAGGTGCCGTTGTTGCGCCCCAGCCGAAGCACGACAATGCGGTCGGCGACGGCACGCACATCCTCCATATTGTGGCTGATCATGATGACGGCGAGACCGCGTTCACGCACGCGCTCGATCAGATCCAGCACCTCGGCGGTCTGGGCGACACCAAGCGCTGCTGTCGGTTCATCGAGCATGATCAGTTTCGGCTCGAGCAGCAGCGACCGGGCGATCGCCACGGTCTGGCGCTGGCCGCCGGAGAGCGAGGCGACGGGCTCGCGCACGCTTGGGATTCGGGCCGAAAGCTCGTTCAGCAGCTTCCAGGCGCGGATCTCCATCGCGACCTCGTCGAGCTGGAAGGGATTGAGCTCCTTGCCGAGGAAGATATTGGCGACGACGTCGAGGTTTTCGCAAAGGGCCAGATCCTGGAAGACGGTGGCAATGCCGAGGTCGAGGGCGGCACTCGGGCTCGACAGATTTGCCTGTTTTCCCTCGAACAGGATCGTGCCCGAGCTCGGCTGATGCACACCGGCCAGGATCTTGACCAGCGTCGATTTGCCGGCGCCATTGTCGCCGACGAGGGCCACGACCTCGCCGGCATGCACGTCGAGCTCGATATCGGTGAGCGCCGACACGGCCCCGAAGTTCTTCGATATTCCGCGCAGGCTGAGGACAGGCTGACGGGAGCCGTCAAGGATATGAGAGGTTTCAGACATCGCCTGGCCTTTCGGAAAAATGAAACCGGAAGCGCGACCGGTGGCCGGCCGCGCTTTCCCTTGGCTCGATTATTTGGTGATGCCGAGCTTCTTGCAGCCTTCGGCATAACGGCCGGTGCACAGTTCTTCGGCGGTGTTGATCTTCTTGTCGATGATCTCGGCCTTGAGGTTTTCGGCAGTGACGACGGCAGGGACGAAGAGCTGCGCCGGCGTGTCGTAAAGCGTCATTTCGGCCTTGATCGTTTCGCCTGCCAAGAGCTTGACGGCGACGTCGGCGGCAGCCGCGGCGACGATTTCGCTCGGTTTCGAGATCGTGTTGTACTGATCCCCCGATATGACCAGTTGCAGCGCGGCGATCGTCGCATCATTGCCAGTCACCGGTGGCACGGGATCGACACCGGCCGCCTTGAAGGCGGCGATGGCGCCGCCACCGGTGCCGTCATTTGCGGCGACGACGCCGACGATCTGTTTGCCGAAGCGGGTGATCTGGCCTGCGGCCCATTGCTGGGCATTCGCCGGCTGCCAATTCGGCGTGTCGAATTCGGCCAGCGTTTTATAGCCACCGCTGGCGAGCCCCTCATGAATGCCGTCCTTGATCAACCCGGCGGCCGCATCGGTCGGCGAACCGTTGATCTGCAGAATGCCGCCGCCATCGGTCGGCACGTTCTTCGCTTTTAGATGCTGGACGAGCGATTCCGCAATCGCCTTGCCGATCGCCTTGTTGTCGAAGGAGACATAGAAATCGGCCTTGCCTTTCGGGATCGGACGATCATAGGCGATGACTTTGACACCCTGGCTCTGGGCGAGCTGGACCAGAGAGGCGGCGGCTGCCGAATCCACCGGGTCGAGCACGATGACCTTGGCACCCTGGGTGATGGCCGAATTGAACTGCTGCTGCTGTTTGGCGATATCGGCATCGGCATTCTGGTAGATGACCTTGCACGAGGCGCAAAGCTTCTTCATTTCCGCAACGAAGCCCGGGTGATCGTGCTCTTCGTAACGGGTCGAGCCTTGGTCCGGCATGAGGAAAGCGACCGTTGCATCGGCAACGGCGGTTTGTGCAAAGGCGGACGTGCCGCCGAGCATGGACAGTGCAAATGCTGCGGCGCCTGCCGTTTTCATCGAGAATTTCATCATTTCCATCTCCTCCCATTGGAAAAATTGTGTAGCGTCATCATTGCAGTATTCTGCTGTGGCCGTTCGGCTGATCGAACCGCCACGCCTGTCCTGGCGATTTGCTGTTTTGCGGACAAGCGTCTCCCGTCACGAACCGCTCGTTGCGCGCTCGCGTACAAATCAGTGTCGGTTTGGTTCCTCCTCCTCGTCCTCCCTATCGCCGTCTTCGGCGACCTGCTTCGTATTCTCGTCCGGCTGGCTCAGGCCGCCTTCGCCACGTTGATATTGTCACCCAGCAGCCGCCGAAAGCGGGACGGCGTCATACCTTTTTCCGCCAGAAACTGCCGGTTGAAGTTGGACAGATTGTTGAAGCCGACTTCGAAGCAGATATCGGTGATCGATGCGTGGTCGTCGCTCATTAAGATCTGACAGGCGAGATTGATGCGCAGGCGTTTCACATATTGCACGAGCGACATGCCGGTGTGGCGGCGAAAGGCGCGCGAAAAGGCGCCTGTGGACTGTTCTGCAATCCTGGCGAGATCGGCTTCATCGAAGGATTTCGTCAGGTTCTCTCTTATATAGGCGAGCGCCTTGTTGATGCCGGCCGACATGTAACCGGACGGATCGGGCAGATAATTCGGGCTGGCGAGGAGCTGGGCATCCTGCGCCCGGCTGAGCAGGCCGACGATCATCATGAAGAGCTCAATGCGGCGTACGCCCTGCGCCCGCTGCACCTCGTTCATCAGCGGCGCCACCTGCCGGCTGGTTTCGGCGCCGAAGAGCACGCCGCGTCGGGAGGCTTCGAGCACCGGCTCGAAGGGGCCGAGTTCTGCCAGCACCTTCATCGTGTCACTGATGAAATTTTCGCTGAACTGGATGAGCTGGCATCGAAGTGGAATGCTCGATCCCTTCGGCACATCGCTGATCCAGTTGTGGGGAAGATTGGGGCCGGCAAGCACAAGATTGCCCGGCTCGAACTCGCCGATGAAGTCACCGACAAAATAGCGTCCGGTCGTCGCCACGACGAGATGCAGCTCGTATTCCGGATGAAAATGCCAGCGAACCGTATGATAGGGATAGCCATGCGCCTTCGTTGCGAAAGATTCGCCCGGCCTGATCTGAACGACTTCCAAGTCAGGTTCCATGTTTCCTCCTCCGAGGGCGGGTTCTAAGCCCACTGCCAAATTCCCGGTTTGGCTTAATTGTCAGGGAGTGTAGTGGGCTTGTTTCGCGCCCGCCACCACGATTCCCAGTCAAAACTGATACTTTTTTGACGATTGTCGCCGTGCATCCGGCGTGTAGACGGCAACAACACGCATCCGATATCTCGTACGGACGTATCTCAGGCGGCCAGGGCGGCAATGACGTTCCTGACCAGCGCAGCCGAGGACAGCCGGCTCGTGGCGCAGCTCGGGGCGCCGATGGCGCCGACACGCACCGAAACGCCGCCGCGTGCATTGGCGATTGCAAACATCGACTCGTCTGTCAGATCGTCGCCGATGGTGATCGGGCTGCGGTTTTTGAAAGGGTCGGCTTGGAAAAACCGCTCCAGCGCATCGCCCTTGCTCGACCGTGCCGGGCGCAGCTCAAAGACTCTCTTTCCGAGCTGCAATGCCCAATTCGGCCCGGCGAGCTCGGCATAATGATGCATGCGCTCTTCGAGTACCTTTTCATAGTCGGGCGCGAGCCGATAATGCGCGGCAACGGCCGCGCCCTTGTCCTCGATCAGGACGCCGGGATAGTGCTCGGCTTCTGCCGTCAGCGCATGCTTGAGCGCCTGAAACTCCGGTGTTGGCTCGACTGTGTGCATTCCGGCAGCACTCCTTATTTCCGCACCGTGAAGGCCCGCTGTCGGAAAGGAAAAGGGTTCGAACAATGCGTCCGCATAGGCAAGCGACCGTCCTGTAACCAGCGCCAAGGCGCCGCCTAGCTTGTTCGACAGGCGGTGAAGTTGTCCGGGAAGCGCCTCCGGGACCTCGATCGCATCCGGCGTGGGCGCGAGATTGAGCAGGGTCCCATCGATGTCGAGAAACATCGCCCAGCGCTCCGGTTCTTCCAAGACCAGTGAAAGCATTTCCTGGGTAGCGGTATCGTCCTGCACGGCATTCTCCAAACTCTGCAATCTTTGAAGCTAGGTCACCGGCCGACGAGGGCAAGTGACCTTTCGGACGCTGGAACATCCGGCGCTAGTCTGCGTTGTATCTCGCCGCCCGTTCGAGCCCTCGCGCCGTAGAAGGTACCTTGATGGCCAAAAGCAGTTCCGAGCCCCGTGATGAGGTCAAGGCCCCGTTGGCGCATGGCGCGTCAAACCTGCCATTGGTGACGGTCGACGACTACAACAACGAACTGCGTGACAAGGATGGTTTCGTTGGCGACAACGCCAACAAGAAGACTTTTCAAATGAAGCTCGACGATTGGAGGAAACGTGTCCGCAAAGTCGGAGATGACCCGATCGGCAAGACCGCGACAGCGAAGCTCTCCAAGAAAAAGATCGATGCCTTTCTGAAGGGCGACGATATGGAAGCAGCGGCATTGGTCATGGGGGCGGTGGAGGACTTCGCGCAAGACTTTGCCGATGTGATTGGAAAGTTCCTGAAGGACAAGCGCTGGCTGAAGACGGAGCGTATCGTCGTCGGCGGGGGATTCCGGCATAGCCGCTTTGGCGAGCTGACGATCGCCAGGACGATGGTCATTCTCAAGGCGGCCGGCATCGATGTCGAGATCGTACCGATCGTTCACCACCCTGATGAGGCCGGACTGATCGGCTCGGTCCACCTGATGCCACGCTGGATGTTCAAAGGCCACGAGGCGATCCTGGCCGTCGATATCGGCGGCACTAACGTTCGCGCCGGCGTCGTTAAATTCGGAAAGGACGACGTGCCGAACTTTGCGGATGCGAGTGTCTGGGAATCAACTATCTGGCGTCATGCCGACGACGAGCCAAGTCGTACCGCAACCATCGAGAGGTTGGTCGCGATGTTGCTCGAACTGATCGCCAAGGCCGAAAAGGCCAATCTCAAACCCGCTCCCATCATCGGGATCGCATGCCCCGGCATCATCAAGGCCGATGGCTCGATCGAACGAGGCGGACAGAACCTGCCCGGCGGAAACTGGGAAAGCGACAGCTTCAACCTTCCCGCCGCGCTGATGAAGGCCATTCCTGAGATCGGCGAGGACAGCACATTCGTTATGATGCACAACGACGCCGTCGTGCAGGGTTTGTCGCAGATACCTTTTATGACCGACGTGTCGCGATGGGCTGTGCTGACGATTGGCACGGGTTTGGGCAATGCGCATTTTACCAATCGCGAGACAACGAAGGCACGATAGGCTCAACTCTACCTCACGCGACGCCCACGAATGACGGACGCGGCTCGGCCAGCATCGCGGAGTACTTATGGTATAGGTAAATAGAAGGAATTTAGGCGGAAACGAACTCACCCATTCGTTCCACCAGGAAGGTTGCGTTATTAATATGGAGCCCAGGTCAAACTGGCTGGCTGCAACTCCACCACACTCCGTCATGCCAACGCGACCGAGCATAGCCACCGAATTCGCCTGGATGCGCTGTTGTGATCTTGCAGTTGATGTGATCATTAGGCCTCGGATGTCGCCTCGCCATCAGCTGCCGGCATGGGAGAGATGAAACATGCTCCCTCCCCTTCCTCCTTCGCGTCGGAAAGATGGTGATAAACGCCGACGGGCTGTTCTCGGCGGGTGCAAACTGCGCTTATCTCTGCAGCGTTACACAAGCCATGCGCAGACGAAAGATGGATGATGAACTTCAAGGGAATAAGCGCTCCGCTCAATGCCGGTCGCCTTGAGCAAATGCTCGGACTTGCCCCCTCACGCCGCGACCCAGAAACCCAGGATGCAAACGACAAGCCTTCCGGCAATGGTCCTGTCCGCGGGCCGGACGCCGAAAACCTGTATCATGCCTCCGCCTATAAATGAGAGACGGGGTGCCAGGTCTCCGCGCCCAGCTGCGGAATCCGTCTTCGGTGCGCCGGCGCCAATGCTGGGTCGCATCGAGGATGTCACGATATGTTGAAGGCCGGCCGACTTTAGCGGGTGGAGAAAACCATAGTTGTCAGCGGACAACGCGCTAAGGCTCCGGAATTGCACATGATTTTTTTGTCGAATCCGGATTGTTATCCATTTGCCAGAACGACCCGAGGGCAGATGCATGGGCGGCATCAACATGTCGTTGGCGCGGATAGGTTTGCCGGCGGCCTCCAGTTCGGCCCGGATGCCGCCGTACTCGGCATCGGCCGGCGCGTCCAGCACGAGCACGGGCACGCTGTCGAGGAGGATCGCCTCGATTTGAGCCAGAAGTTTCGCTGACCCCTTCTTGGCGCAGCCGTAGCGCAGTTCGCACGCCATGATAATTTTGACATATATTGCATTTGGCCCAACCTCGCCGATGCGTCGAGCGACGATGCCCCTCGGGTTTTCGGGCAAGTTCGGACACGATACTGGTATCCAGCATATAAAGCCTGCTCACAGGTCGATTGCCTTCGCAGGAAGCAGGGACTCGTCGACATCATCTTCAGGACAAAGTACGTCACAACCTGCCAGAACATCCTGCAGTTTCTTGCGGTGCACCGGCTCGATGGTGATCCGATCGTCGCGGTAGATCATCACGCCGTCACCGGGGAGCTCAAAGTCAGCCGCGATGCGGACGGCTTGGCTCTTGTTGTTTCGGAAAAGTTTGGCTTCGCGCGAAGGGACAGTTCCTTGACGATGCGACATCCCGCCGACTGTCAGAGCGCAGGCGGGCAATCCGCTTCGCGGCGAGGAAAATGCTGCACTGCCGAAAAAATCGCCACGTGCATCCCTGCGCGTTTTTTCAGCATGACCCATTGACAATTTGCCCTTGATGGCACTTGATACAGTATTCCAGTAAAACAGACATGCATCCATTATACTGGAATATTGAGAACCATCCATAAGGGGAACGCCATGACCATTTCCTTTCGCGCCGGCGTGATGTCGCTGGCCGCCGCCGCCCTGCTCTCCACGCCCGCACTGGCCGACGGCAGCAAGCTCGATGAAGTGCTCGCCCGCGGCCATCTCGTCCTTGGCACGGGCAGCACCAACGCGCCCTGGCACTTCAAGAGCGCCGACGACAAGCTTCAGGGCTTCGACGTCGACATGGGCCATATCATCGCCAAGGCGCTGTTCGGCGATCCTGAGAAGATCGAGTATGTGAATCAATCCTCGGACGCCCGCATCCCGAACATCACCACCGATAAGGTCGATATCACCTGCCAGTTCATGACGGTGACCGGTGAACGCGCCCAGCAGGTCGCCTTTACCATTCCTTACTATCGCGAGGGTGTCGGCCTGATGCTCAAGGCGGACGGAAAATATGGCGATTACGCCGCCCTCAAGGCAGCCGGTTCCTCCGTCACAATCTCGGTTCTCCAGAACGTCTATGCCGAGGCCATGGTGCATGCGGCATTACCGGAGGCGACCGTCGATCAGTATGATTCCGTCGACCTGATCTATCAGGCGCTGGAGTCGGGGCGCGCCGATGCCGTGGCAACCGACCAATCGTCGCTCGCCTGGTACATGACGCAGAACCCGGGCCGCTACAAAGACGCCGGCTACGGCTGGAACCCGCAGACCTATGCTTGCGCGGTCAAGCGCGGCGATCAGGACTGGCTGAACTTTGTCAACACCGCCCTGCATGAAGCCATGACCGGCGTCGAGTTCGATTTTTACGCCAAGTCCTTCAAGACCTGGTTCGGCAAGGATCTGACCCCGCCGCAGATCGGCTTTCCCGTCGAGTTCAAGTAACGGCCAGCGGAGCGGGATTGTTTCCCGCTCCGCTGCTTGCGCCGCGCGTTTTTTCAGACGCGCAAAGCACGCCGTAATATTGTGAATCTGCGCATCGTGCCCGATGCGTCAGTCCTGAAAGGGCGGCCCGCATGGGTTACACGCTGAATTTTGCTGCCGTCTGGCGCAATTTCGATTTTCTTTTGAGCGGGCTTGCACTCAGCCTCGGCCTTGCAGTGATCTCGATCCTGATCGGAGCTGTGATCGGCCTCGTCCTGGCCTTCGCGCTGACCTCCAAAAACCGCTTCGCGGTCGTGCCGGCGCGGGTCTATGTCACTGTCATCCGCAACCTGCCAATTCTCGTCCTGGTGCTTTTCGCCTTTTTTGCGCTGCCGCAGATGGGCTTGCGCCTCGACAAGATAAAAAGCTTCGTGCTCGTTCTCTCCCTCTATTCCGGCGCTTATCTGGCAGAGGTGTTCCGCGCCGGACTGTTGTCGATCCCGAGAGGATTGACGGAAGCCGGCCTCGCCATCGGCCTGACGGGGATGCAGATTCGCAGCTCCATCATCGCACCGCTGATGCTGCGCAACGTCCTGCCATCGCTATCGTCGACGATCATCTCGCTCTTCAAGGACACTTCGCTCGCCGCCGCCATCGCCGTGCCGGAACTGACCTTTGCTGCCCGCAAGATTAATGTCGAGAGTTTCCGCGTCATCGAAACCTGGATGGTCACCTCGGCCCTCTATGTCGCCACCTGTTTCCTCATCGCCGCCGTGATGCGCTTCGTCGAGCGCCGTCTGGCCCTGCCGAGATAGACCGATGTCCCACACCTTTCTCGAACAACTCTGGATCGCCCGCACCGTCATCATCAACGGCGTCGGCGTGACTGTGTCGATCTCGCTGCTGGCCATTCTCGCAGGGTCCGTCCTCGGCGTTTTCGTCGGCTTGGCGCTCGTCTATGGCGGCGTTGTCTTGCGGCTCATCGTGCGCGCCTATACCGATATTATCCGCGGCACGCCGGTGCTTGTGCTGGTGCTGGCAAGCTATTACGTCTCGGCTGCCGTCGGGCTCGATCTCGGGCCGTTTTCCGCCGGTGTGCTCGCCCTTGCGATCTTCTGCTCTTCCCATGTCGGCGAAATCGTACGCGGCGCGCTTCAGGCGATCCCTAAGGGGCAGACCGAAGCCGCAAAGGCGATCGGCCTGACCTTTACCCAGACCTTCACCTCGGTGTTATGGCCGCAGGCCATGCGGCAGTGCCTGCCAGCCTGGGTCAATACCGCGGCCGAAATGGTAAAGGCCTCGACGCTGCTCTCCGTCATCGGCGTCGCGGAGCTGCTCCTGCGCACGCAGGAGATCATCTCGCGCAATTTCATGAGCCTCCAGTTCTATTTCCTGGCCGGAGGTCTCTATTTCATCGTCAATTACGGCATCGAGCACTTCGGCAAATATGTCGAGCGCAAGACCGCCCTGCCGTCCTGAGGAGATCCCCCGATGGCCAAGACCATTCTCGACATCAAGGGTCTGCGCAAGACTTACGGCATCCACGAAGTCCTCAAAGGCGTCGATTGCGCCGTGGGGGAAGGCGAAGTCATTTCCATCATCGGCTCGTCCGGTTCGGGAAAGACCACTTTGCTGCGCTGTGTCAATATGCTGGAAGAATTCCAGGGCGGCACGATCAGCCTCGATGGTGAAGAGATCGGCTACCGCGTCGACGGCGCAACGCGGCGGCGCAAGAGCGAGAAGGAGATCGCCCGCCAGCGCGCGCTGACCGGCATGGCGTTTCAGCAGTTCAATCTCTTCCCGCATATGAGTGCCGCTGAAAACGTCATGCTCGGCCTCGTCAAGGTCAAGAAAATGACCAAGCCAGAGGCCCGCGCCATCGCGGAAAAATGGCTCGATCGGGTCGGCCTCGCCGCCCGCACAAACCACTATCCCGGCCAGCTTTCCGGCGGTCAGCAGCAGCGCGTCGCCATTGCCCGCGCCATTGCCATGTCGCCGAGGCTGATGCTGTTCGACGAAGTGACCTCGGCGCTGGACCCGGAACTGGTGGGCGAAGTGCTGCAGGTCATCAAGGGGCTTGCCGCCGACGGCATGACCATGCTGCTCGTCACCCATGAGATGCGCTTTGCCTACGAGGTCTCATCGCGCGTCATCTTCATGAACCAGGGTGTTATCTGCGAAGAGGGCGATCCGAAGGAAATGTTTGTCCGGCCGAAGACTGAACGGCTCGCGGAATTCCTCAAAACCTCGAGTTTCAACTGATGCATGTCGCCCGGAAGCGTGCAACGGTTCCAGGATAACGACCCGCACAAAGACAAAGAGCCAGAGCACATCGAGCGATCCTCGTTGCGACTGTTCAGCCATTGCAGGACATGTGATGAGACCCGAAGCGCTTCAGCGGTCGATGCTGACCCGGCTTTGCAAGACCTGCGGGGACCCCGCCTAATTTATGCTCAGACTGCATCCCCAGTGCGCAGATTCCAGGCAAGGCATTCCTAACGTCTTGGAAATTCTGAACGCAGAGTTTTGGCATGGGCTTTGCTTTGCTGTCTTGTATGCAAGATAGCCAGACATCCGAGATCATACAGAAGACCATCGAGGAAACGATCGTCTCCGGGATTCTGTCCGCCAAGATCCGGCCGGGTACCCGTCTCAGTGAAAACCAGCTGGCAACGCTCTTCGGCGTGTCTCGAACCCGCGTTCGTGAAGCCATGATGCGCCTGGAAACCCGCGGCATCGTGCATGTAAGTCCGAGGCGAGGCTGGTTTGTCGTCGAGCCGTCCGCTGAAGAGGCGATCGCGGTCTATGAAGCGCGGCGCGTCATCGAGGCCGGATTGCTGCGCAGCATGCGCGTCCTGACAGACGAGGGACAGCAAGCGCTCGACGCGCATTTGAACGATGAGAAGAGCGCGATGGCGGCGGGCGACCGCCAGCGCCTGACGTATCTGATGGGTGATTTTCACATCCGTATCGCGGAATTGAGCGGGAACGCCATCATCGTCGATATCCTTCGCGATCTGACCGCGAGGACGATCCTCATTTCGATGCTCTATCAATCCGAATTTCATGCGGCCCAGTCTCATGCCGGGCATTGCCGCATCTTCGAGGCCATGCAAGCGGGCAATTTCGTCCGCGCTGCGGAGCTCTCCGTCGAGCATCTCGACGAGGTGGAAATGGGTCTCGACCTCACGACACGCCCCGACCCGCTCTCGGAATTGCGCAATTCCCTGTCACTTCCTCCCAAGACCGCGTCCTCACCTCTCAAATCGCACAAACCACAACTTCAAAGGAGTCATTAACGCATGCTGACAAGACGAGTCTTCTTCGCACTGGCGACCCTGGCGGCAACTATCGGCTTCGGCTCCGCGTCTCACGCTGATGCTCTCGCTGACATCACGGCGCGCGGTACGCTGCGTGTCGCCGTGCCTCAGGATTTCCCGCCCTTCGGCAGCGCGGCACTGATATGGCGCCGATGGGCTACGATATCGACGTCGCCAATCTCATTGCCGAAAAGCTGGGCGTCAAGATCGAGCTCGTGCCGGTCACCAGTGCCAACCGCGTCCCCTATCTGCAGACCAACAAGGTTGACCTCGTGATATCGAGCCTCGGCAAGAACGCCGAGCGCGAAAAGGTGATCGATTTCTCCGTAGCCTACGCACCTTTCTTCAACGGCGTTTTCGCCCCCGCCGATCTTTCGGTCGCCAAGGCGGAAGATCTCGCGGGCAAGAGCATCGGCGTCACCCGCGGCGCGGTCGAGGATCTGGAGCTGACGAAGATCGCGCCCGCCGACGCAACGATCAAGCGTTACGAGGACAATAACGGCACCATCTCGGCCTTTCTTTCCGGTCAGGTCGAAACCATCGCCACCGGCAACGTCGTGGCTGCTGCGATCCTCGCCAAAAATCCTCCCAAACGCCCTGAGCTCAAATTCCTGATCAAGAACTCGCCCTGCTATATCGGTCTCAACAAGGAGCAGGCGGCCCTGCTGGAGAAAGTGAACGGCATTGTCACCGCCGCCAAGGCCGATGGTGCGTTGAACGCCATATCGCAAAAGTGGCTCGGCGCCGATCTCCCGTCGGATCTCTGAGACCCGGTCTTACGGCTGTCATCCCGCGCTCGCACGCGGGATGACGGACGCTCGTCACCGCAAGAGGGGAAAATTTCTTGAGCTACCATTTCGAATTCGGCTGGCTGCTTCAATATTACCCTGAGGTCATCAAGGGCATATTGGTCACGCTGGAGCTGATCGCGATCGGCGGAGTGCTCGGCATTTCGCTCGGCATCTTCTGCGCCTGGGTACGCGCGCTCGGGCCCCGTTGGCTGAAACCTGTCATTGCGACCTATGTCGAACTGATCCGCAACACGCCGTTCCTGATCCAGCTGTTTTTCATCTTTTTCGGTCTGCCGTCGCTCGGCCTCCAACTGCCTGAGCTGACGGCCGCCAACCTCGCGATGGTCATCAACCTCGGCGCCTATAGCTGCGAGATTATCCGCGCGGGCATCCAGGCAACCCCGAAAGGCCAGTTCGAGGCAGGCGAAAGCCTCGCCATGACGCGCTTCGAAACCTTCCGCCATGTCGTTCTCGTGCCGTCGCTGCAGCGCATCTGGCCGGCACTGTCGTCGCAGGTGGTCATCGTCATGCTCGGCTCATCGGTCGTGTCGCAGATCGCCGCCGAAGATCTGACTTTCGCCGCCAACTTCATCCAATCGCGAACCTTCCGCGCCTTCGAGGCCTATATCGTCTCGACATCAATCTATCTTGTTCTGGCAATTCTGCTTCGGCAGCTGCTGGCAGTGGTCGGCGGGTTCATCTTCCCGAGGAGAGCGGCACGATGATCACGTTCACACTCTGGGACATTCTGCGCAACCTGCTGCTTGCCACCCGCTGGACGATCCTGCTCTCGCTCGTCTCGTTCATCGGCGGCGGCGCCGTCGGACTGGGGCTGCTGTTCCTGCGCATCAGCAAGCGCAAGGCATTCAGCGTGCTTGCGAAATATTATATCGAACTCTTCCAGGGCACGCCGCTGCTGATGCAGCTGTTCATCGCCTTTTTCGGTCTTGGCCTCTTTGGAATTGACGTCCCGGCCTGGCTTGCGGCGGGATTGGCGCTCACCCTGTGGAGTGCCGCCTTTCTCGCCGAAATCTGGCGCGGCTGCGTCGAGGCGGTCGCGAAGGGTCAATGGGAAGCTTCCGCCAGCCTCGGCATGGGGCGGTTGCAGCAGATGCGCTACGTCATCCTCCCGCAGGCGCTGAGGATCGCCATACCGCCCACGGTCGGTTTCTCCGTTCAAATCGTCAAGGGTACGGCGCTGACCTCGATCATCGGCTTCGTCGAATTGTCGAAAGCCGGCACCGTGGTCACCAATGCCACTTTCCAGCCCTTCACCGTCTACGGGCTCGTTGCCCTCATCTACTTCGCCCTTTGCTGGCCTTTGTCGAAAAGCAGCCAGATCCTGGAAAGGAAGCTCAATGTCGCTCATCGCAGTCACTGAAGTCCGCAAGAGCTTCGGAAGCACGGAGGTGCTGAAAGGCATCAATCTCGATGTCGAGGCCGGCGAAGTCATCGCCATTATCGGCAGGAGCGGTTCGGGCAAATCAACCCTGCTTCGCTGCATCAACGGCCTGGAGACCATCACCGACGGTTCGATCTCCGTCGCCGGTGCGCAGCTCATCGATGACGAAGTGCATCTGAAGGCCCTGCGCCTCAAGGTCGGCATGATCTTTCAACAGTTCAACCTCTTTCCGCACCTGACGGCGGGCGGCAACGTCATGCTGTCGCAGACCGTGGTCAAGAAGACCCAGAAGGCCGAAGCCGAGGCCACCGCCCGCACAATGCTGGAGCGGGTGGGGCTCGCCCACAAGTTCGATGCCTATCCGGATGAGCTCTCGGGCGGCCAGCAGCAGCGCGTCGCCATCGCCCGTGCGCTCGCCATGCAGCCGGCAGCACTTCTTTGCGACGAGATCACCTCCGCGCTCGATCCGGAGCTGGTCGCCGAAGTGCTGGCCGTCGTGCGCGAGCTCGCCGCCGAGGGAATGACGTTGCTGATGGTCACCCACGAAATGAAGTTCGCCCGCGACGTCTGCAGCCGCGTCGTCTTCATGCATCAGGGCCGCGTCCACGAAATAGGCCGGCCGGAGGAGGTCTTCGCCAATCCGCAGACCGCAGAGCTGAAGCAGTTTCTCGGCGTCAGTTAAGGAGCGACGATGTGCTGCCGCTTATGCTGGTCCACGTCGTCGTCGGGGGTGCCATTATTTGATATTGAGATTCGAGCCCCGTTGCTGCTCCGCGACGTTCATGACGTGGGCGGATGCAGCCGCGTGTCGAGGGCAAAGGCCTCCTGAAACTTCAGCGCATAGGCGCCCATCGCGCCGCCCGCCAAAAAAATCAGGTTCCAGCTATGCCGCGAGACCGCGCTCGGGATCGCGACGAAACGGTGCTGGCGAAGCAAACCGTCTCCGAAGGCTTGCTGTCCGGCGCCGGGGATGCCCGGGTGCAGCCAGTTGGGATTGGGCACGCTTGTCGGATCGACAAGATGGATATCGCCGGCATCGGCAATGACGGCTGCCGTCATCGTATGCGCCACGGTGTCGAGCGCCCGGAACCCCTTATGGACCGCGACCTCAAGGATCGCCGTCGCGGGATCGAGCGAGCAGTAGACCGCGCGAACCCCTTTGCTGTTCCAGCGACCCCCCACCCGATAGGCGCCTTCGCCGTTATCCCATGTCGGCGCGTGGACGGCCTGATCGAGCCGCCACACGACCAGTTCGGTCCCGCCGAGTGCGATCGGCAAAAGGGTCACGCATAGACACCGTATTCTAGGCGATCGAGATGATCCTCCACAAGCTCGACACCTGCGGGTGTCCCGAGAAGATCGATCGGGCGGCGCTGCTCAAATCCGACCGCTGGACGCTCCAGCCACTGTTCGGCCTCTGCCTGTGATCCGAAGATATCCGTTGCCTTTGCGAGGATCTCAGCGAATTTCCACGCGCGGCCGCTCTGTTCCCGGCTGAGCGGCTTGGATGGCGTGTCTTTCCGCCGCTGCCATGTGCGTAAGCTCATGCCCACGGCCTTTTCAAGGGATTCGTTCTTGCCGATGACGACGAGGGTGTCGACAAGATGATCGAGCGCCGATGCAGGCAGGCCGTGCAGGAGCAGTTCATGGGCATCGAGCGCATTGGTCAGGCGACGCGATAAAATGCGCGAGCCGCCGAGTAATGCTTCGATTTTTTGCAGTTCACCGCTGCCTGCCGCTGGAGACGGTGTTTTTGCTGCGACGGCCATGATCTTTCTCCTGCGTCATCTGACGCTCTATATATGTCATGTGTCGCAATTTTTATCAAGTTGACGGGCTCCACTGGCGTGCCCGCGAAACCTGCCTTCTCGCTGCCGCGCCGAATGAGCGGGGAGCAGCGATGTTACCGCCTCAGGGTACGGCAGCCAGGGCTGCCGTACCCTGAGGATTGTCAGCTTTTGGTGCCGGTGGGCGCCGGCAGCAGGACGGGCTCGGCCGACTGTCTGGGCAGCATCAATTGGGCAAGAATATCGTCGGCCGAATGGCTCGAGCCACCAATGCCGGCTTCGCGCAATTGACGATCGAGATCGCCGCCGTTTTCCAGTGCGGCCAGTTCAGCACCGGCTTCGATGCGGCCGGCCGTAATTTCCTGGCGTTTCTTGATGCGTTCGAGACTTTCGACGGCGCTGCCGAGACGAGTGTTGATGCCCGACTGGTTATGGGCAATCGCCGATTGAGCGCGCAGCAGCGACTCGTTGGCTTTGACGTTCTCAACCTCGCGCTTCATCTGGGCAATACGACCTTCGGTGTCCTGGATCGTCCGCAGCATCTGCTGCTGGCGCGGCAGCAGCCGATCGAGTTCTTCCTGGTCGCGCTGCACTTCGGCACGGCTGGTGGCGATGCGCTGAGCGAGAGCCTGAGCGAGATCGGTGCGGCCCGCCGAGATTGCAGCGCGCGCGCTGTCGGTATCCTTGGTTTCCTTTGCGCGGTTTTCTTCAAGCCGGCGCATAACGCTCTTGTTGGACGCCATGATGCCGGCCAGATCGGAGCGCGCCCGGCGCAGCGACTGTTCGGCGTCGCGGATTTCCTGGTCGAGAATGCGCATCGACTGGTTGTCGGCGGCAGCTTCCGCTGCCTCGTTGATGCCGCCACGAATGGCGGTGAAAATCTTTCCCCAGGTGCTCATGCGGCAATCTCCCCGCTTTTCCATTCTTCGATCATGTGTGCCGCATCGACGGCATTGGCCGCCAGAATTGCCACCTCTTCGACCACCGTGTCGGCCGGCGAGTGCGCAGACAGCGAACCGAACAATTCATACCACTCCTCACTGTCGATCGTGGTGATGCCGAAGCTGGAGAGCGGCACGAATTTGTGCGTCTTGAGCACCATGCGTTCGAAGGCTTCGCGATTGGGCACGTCTTTGCACGGCAACAAAACGGCGCTGACTAGGATATCGCGCTCCCCGCTCACCGCAACGAAGACGTCGAGATCGCCTTTTTCCTTGAGAGTGACGCAGATGACGTCGCCATGCTCGGGTACGGCGACGTCCACATCGCCGAGTGCCTCCGGATCGGCGGCGAACAGACGCGTTAAGGTGGTGAGGTTCCAGGTCTCCAAAAAGTCCTCCATCAGTTAGAATTCCGAAAAATATCTGGGTATTCGATATGCCACTTAAAGGGGTGGCGCGCTAAATAAATTTCGCTAGGTTACGCACTGGGAACGGGGGCGAATCGCGTGCCATTTATCGCTTCATTACTGCGGCGCGTATATCTCTCGCTCAGCGAATTGGCCTGGTCCGCCCTTTTTATTCTTCTCGTGATCCATCTGGCCGCCTCATACCTGCTCTTTTTGCTGGCCGGCGAAGGCGATCTCGTCGGCAATCCGATCGATTTTCTTTACTACTATATGGTGACAGCAACGACCGTCGGCTATGGAGATCTTTCCCCAAAATCGGGACTTGGACGCATTATTGCCGTCCTCGTCGTTCTTCCCGGCGGCATCGCCATCTTCACCGCCGTTCTTGGCAAATTGTTGACAACGATCGGCACGATCTGGAGAAACCGCATGCGCGGATTGGGTGACTATAGGGAACGCACCGGCCATATCATCGTCTTGGGATGGCAGGATGGGCAGACGCATCAGACGCTGCGGCTGCTGCATGCAGAACGGCAGGCCGACGAACCGATGAGCGTTCTGGTTGCCAAGGATCTGGCGGAAAATCCCGCCAGCGATTACGCCGACTATATCAGAACCGAGCGGCTTTCCGATGCCGACGCTCTGATGCGGGCCGGGGTGGCCCAGGCGCGCGCAATCATCGCGCGCGGCGCAAATGACGACGAGACGCTGGCCGCCGTGCTGATTGCCGAAGACCATGCGCCCAATGCCCACATCGTCGCTTATTTCGCCGACGACCGCACAGCACAGATGGTCAAACAACTCAGGCCGCGCGTCGAGGCGGTGGGCTCGCTCGCCGAGGAGCTGTTGTCGCGTGCAGCCCGGGATCCGGGTTCTTCGGAGATCGCCGCACGGCTGCTGTCGGCCGCCTCTACCGACACGGCCTTTTCCCTGCCGGTCCCGACTTTGCAACGGCCGCTGCTCTATGGAGACGTGTTTTTGAGCCTCAAGCGTGAGCATAACGTGACGCTGGTGGGCTTGCTCAGCCAGGGCATCACCGACCTCAACTGCCGCGACGAGGTGCTGATGCGAGGCGGCGAAATCCTTTACTACATCAGCGGAATGCGGCTAGATCCCGCCGCCATCGCTTGGGCTCGAATGGGAGACGTATCATGATCGGCTGGTTTGGCAGAGACAAGAACGAAAAGCCCTTACCCAGGGAACTCGGCCCCTTGAGCGCCGCTGTCGGCGGCGCACTGGAAATCGATTTCCTCTCCCTCGAGGCCGAGGCCCTGAGTGGCGAGCCGGCCATGCCGCTGCCGCTGAGCGGCCCCTTCATCATTGCCGGCTACGGCGAGATTTCGCTCGATGCCGCGACGGTTCTGTCGCGTTACTACGATGAAGACCACCGGATGATCCAGGTGATGTCGACGTCGGGCCAGCCGGGGGATGCCGTCGACGACATCAGCTTTTATCAGCCCTGGGACAGCGTCGTGCCTGCCGGGCAAAGCGAATGGAGGCGCTGGACCGGGCCGGACGGCCTGATCGGCCAGCCATCTTACGATGCCGACGGTATCCTCTATAGCCGCTTCTGGGGCGAAGGCCCGGAGCGCGCCCAACTGGTGGAGTTTGTCGAAAAGGTCGACGATGGTGAAGAGCAGCGCTCCATTCACCAGACCTGCATGTTGTATTATCGCCCGCTCGGCTCAACGCGTGAAATGCTTCTGATCAATGTCGAGCGCGACCTCGATCTCGGGCAGAGCCAGGCGGGAAGCTCGGTGGAATTTCTGATCGGCTATGGGCTCACGCCAGCCGATGTTCGTCGCGTCTGACACCATATCAATTTTTGACGGAGGAGTTTTTCAATGCTCGATTATGTGGCGGGTCTGCCTGCCTTCCTTGGTTATTTCGCCGTCGGTCTGGGCGCCTTCACCGTTTTTTCGGTGATTTACACGTGGCTCACGCCGCAAGCGGAGGTCCAGCTCATTCGCGCCGGCAATCTTGCCGCCGTTACCGCATTCCTGGGCGCGCTTGTCGGTTTCAGCCTGCCTCTGGCTTCAGCCGCGGCCAATTCGGTCAGCATCATCGATTACATCATATGGGCGGTGATAGGCATCCTGGCGCAGATCCTCGCTTACTACATCGCGAATTTCACCATGACGGACCTGCATGAGAAGATCACTGCCGACAATATCGCCGCGGGCATATGGGGCGGCGGCATCGCACTCGTCATCGGTATTCTCAATGCCGCCTGCATGACCTATTGAGGGGGGCAACGATGCGCAGACGCAAGAGCGGGCACAGACGACCTTTCCTGGCCCTCGGCACGATCGCTGCCTCGACCCTGGCGCTATCCGGGTGCGGCGAGCAGACTCCTTCGGAGGTCATGTTCACCTCCGTCGACCAATGCGTGGCATCCGGCATGGACCGGCAGGTTTGCCAGGCCAGCTATCAGGACGCCATGCGGGCTCATCTCGCCACCGCGCCGCGTTTCAACGGCATGGCCGCCTGCGAGGCCGAATACGGCTCGGGCCATTGCACGGAGCAGCCGGCCAATACAGTCCCCAACAATACCGGCGGAAGCGGCAGCTTCTTCATGCCGTTCCTGGCGGGCTATATGCTGTCCTCGGCGCTGAACAACATCGGCGACTACAATGTTTATCGCCAGCGCCAGGTCGACAGTGGCTACTACTACGGTTCGACGCCGATTTATCGCAATCGTTCGGGGCAGACGGTGACAACGACAGTTCGCTCAGGCGGCACGGGCAACGACGCTCTGACTGCGCCCTCGCGCCAGAGTGTCAAGCCGGTCAACGTCAATACTCGCACGGTCGCCCGTCAAGGCTTCGGTGGCCGTTCGTCGTTCAGTTTCGGCGGTTGACATGAAACGCATCACCCTTCCGGCCCGTCCTGACTGGCGTGACAAGGCGCGCGCCGTCGGCTTCGGCTTTCACGTCATGTACGGCGAGCCCTACTGGCTCGACGATGCCGCCTATACATTCACGCTCGATGAGATCGAGACTGGGATCGAAGAGCCGAGCCAGGAATTGCACGACATGTGCATGGATATGGTCGGTGATATCGTCGAAAGCGAAGAGGCGCTCGACCGGCTGGCCATTCCGGAAGATCTGCGCGATGTCGTGCAGCGCTCCTGGCAGCGCCGCGACCGGCATCTCTACGGCCGGTTCGACCTTGCCTATGACGGCACCGGCCCCGCCAAATTGCTCGAATACAACGCCGATACCCCGACTTCAGTGTTCGAGACGGCCTATTTCCAGTTCAACTGGCTGACCGACCAGATGGCTTTGGGTGTCTTGCCCGATGATGCGGACCAGTACAATTCCTTGCAGGAAAGCCTGGTCGAGGCGTTCGAGCAATTTTCCAAAGGGCCGATCTTCCACTTCGCTGTGATGACCGACAACGAGGAGGATCGCGGCACGACGGTTTATCTGATGGACTGTGCCGTGCAGGCCGGCCATCGCGTCGAGCTTCTGGATATACGCGAGATCGGCATCGATCCGCAGGGCCGTTACACCGACCTCCAGGACCGGGTGATCGACCGCTGCTTCAAGCTATATCCTTGGGAATTCATGCTGCGCGAGCCGTTCGCCCGCGAGCTCGCACGCTCCGGCGATGTTTTCATCGAGCCCGCCTGGAAGGCCGTGCTTTCCAACAAGGGGCTTCTGCCTCTGCTCTGGAAGCGCAACCCCAATCACCCCAACCTGCTGCCCAGCTATTTTGCCGACGACCCGGCGGCCTCGGCCTTGACCGACTATGTGCGCAAGCCGCTGCTGTCGCGGGAAGGTGAGAACGTCACGATATTCCGGGATGGTCAGGAAGTAATGTCCGCTCCCGGCGATTACGGCGAGGAAGGCTTCGTCGTTCAGGCCTATGCCCCGCTTTTCGAAAGCGATGGCGGCTTCGCCGTTCTCGGCAGCTGGGTCGTCGGCGACCGTGCCTGCGGCCTTGCCGTTCGCGAAGACCGCTCGCGCATAACCGCCAACCTGTCGCGTTTTGTGCCGCACGTCATCATAGATTAAGGCGACACAACAGTTCTCCTTATGCCATCCTCTTACGCAAACATCAGAAACGCCCTCATGACCAATCCCGTCAGCGCCTATTCAATGCCCGGAACGTGTTTTTTCGACCTGGCTCCGGCTGCAGGCGGCGAGCCCTATCGCATATTCCTGTCCATTCCGGCGGAAAAACCGCCGGCGGGAGGATGGCCTCTTCTCGTGATGACCGACGGCAACGCCACATTTCCCTTCGCGGTTGCCAGCCTGGTGACACAGGCGCCTTATCCCACGGGTACGAATATCAGTTGGGGGGTGATCGCGGCGATCGGCTACCCAACCGACGAGCCCTACGATGCGCTCCGCCGGTCCTGGGACCTCGGTCCTCCGCCGGTCAAATCCTATCCACCCTTCGTTGAGGGCGGTCCTCCGGTTGTCATTGGAGGGACCGGTAAACTGGTGGACTTCATCGAGAACGAGTTGATAGCGCGGATTGCCGAGATGGCGAGCCTGGATCCGCTGCGCCGATCGCTTTTCGGGCATTCCTTCGGCGGCCTCTTTACGCTCTATGCTCTGTTCGAACGGCCGGGACTGTTTGCGAATTGGATTGCGGCAAGCCCAAGCATCTATTGGGAAAACAGCGAAATCCTCAACAATGAGGCGCAACGTCGACCGATGCCGGGACATGCGGCTTTCCTGCATTTGTCGGCCGGAGAATACGAAGGCGATGAGCTGGCGCCCTTTCAGTATCGGAACGACGATGCCGCGATACGCCTCGAGAAGAGGAAGACGGAGCGGACCATCCTCCTGGCGCAGGAGATGGCGGAGCGCCTAAACGGCACTGCAGACGGATTGCGTGCCGAATTCGAGCTTTATGCCGGTCAGACCCACATGTCGGTACTTGCGGCGGCCGTAAACCGTGCGGTCAGCATCGCCTTCGCCATCGGGTGATCGACCGACAGGTGAGGGCCTTCGCTGATCTATTTCTGGCCAGCGCCGCTGGCCTTTCGGCGCCTATGGCGTGGCATTTAAACCATCGAGCAACTGCCGCGCCTCGGCCCGCGGCGCGGCGACGGAATGACGCTTGACGAGCGAGCATTCGAGCTTGGCGATTGGATAACGCTTGCCCGGCATCGTGTCCGGGGTGAGATGTTCGATCGCCCATTGCCCCATGGCAAGATGTGGAAGGACCGACGTGGTTAGCGGGGGGACGAGATGCCGAGAAATTTCCTCGTCGTCATAACCCACCACCGACATGTCCTGGGGAATGCGAAGTCCTGCATCCTTGAGCGCTTCGTAGCAGCCGATGGCGGTACGGTCGTTCTGGCAGAAGATCGCGGTCGGCGGCTCTTTCAGGGCAAGCAGTTTCATCGTGGCGGCATAGCCGGCGCCGGCCGACCAGTCGCCTTCAATGACCAATTCCGGATCGAAGGGTATATCGGCGGTCGCCAGCGCGCGGCGATACCCCGTCAGCCGGTCCTGCGCGGCCTGCATCCAGATTTCACCGGTGATCGTCGCGATGCGATGGTGTCCGTGCGTGAGCAGATGCCGGGTCGAGCTCTGCCCTCCCGCGATCTCGCTTGGCACAACCGCCGGAAAAGCATGGTCCGCCGTATAACAATTCAGCAGCACAGTCGGGATGTTGAGCTTGCCGATATAGGAAGGAAGCTCGACCTGGCGGGTATAGATCGTCATATAGATCAGCGCCGATATGCCGCCGCTCGTCAGCGCCTTGATGGCTTTCGGCTCCATTACGGGGTCACTGAGCGTCTGGGCAACCAAAAGGACATTGCCGGCATTCCACGACGCTTGCCGCGCGCCTTCGATCGCAACGATCGCTTCTGGGCTGGTGGCGAGTTGATCGACCGCAAAACCGATCACATTGTCCAGCCCCGAATAAGAGGCCTTCGCCGTATAAGTCGTCCCGGTGTAGCCGAGCGCGCGCGCTGCCTCCCAGACGCGGTCGCGGGTCTGCTGCGAGATGCGGGTGCCGGGTGTGTCGTTGAGAACAAAGGAGACGGCTGCCTGCGAGCAGCCAGCCGCCGCGGCGATATCCATCATCGTCACGCGGGCAGGCTTGTCCACGGCGGGCCTGTGGCTTTTTTGGCTCTTGGGTCGTCGCATTCGCGGAAATTGTCTCGCCTTGGTTTACCGTTTTGGTAATTACTATTAGCATCTATCTGAAAGCGCTGGCAATTGCATCAACTGCTGTAACCCCGGAAGTTACTGGACCAATACGAATGCAAAATTGCACCCTGCTTCGTTCACGATCAAATGTTTTGATCTGAATTGATAATACTATTTACTAATTAAAATTCTTCTATACCGTCACGGAGCGATCGGAACCAATGCCACTCGTCGCCTTGCGACGGCCCTGGGAGGGGGCGCATCCGGCCGGCCGTAAGTCGAAAACGGGCCCATGCCTGCGGCCCCTCGGGAGGTGTATTATGAAACAGCTGAAACGCAATGCAGCCCTGTTCTTCGCCGGTTTGATGCTGAGCGCGGCGCCGGCTGCCGTATCGCAAGCCACCGACAAGCCGACACTTGCATTCGTCGTCAACGGCGCGTCCGACTTCTGGAAAGCCGCAGAGGCCGGCGTCAAGAAGGCGCAGAGCGAGATGCCGGATTACCAGATGGAGCTTAAATACCCTGAGCAGGCGGCTGTCGCCATACAGCAGCGTCTCATGGAAGATCTTGTCAGCGCCGGCGTCAAGGGGATCATGGTCTCCGCGGTCGATCCCAAGACCCAGACGGACGGCCTGAATAAGATCGGTTCGCAGACGGCACTCTTCACCACCGACAGCGACGCACCGAAGACCAACCGCGTCGCCTATATCGGCTCATCCAACGTCGACGCCGGCATGCAGGCCGCCGAGATCGCCAAGAAGGCGATGCCGGACGGCGGCAAGTGCATCGGCTTCGTCGGCCTGCTCGGCGCCGATAATGCCAAGGAACGCATCCAGGGCATGAAGGACGGCCTGAAGGGCACGAAGATCGAGCTGACGGACGTACGCGGCGACGATATCGACCAGACGCGTGCAAAGAAGAACGTCGAGGACGCGCTGGTGGCCAGCCCCGACGTCACCTGCATGGTCGGCTTCTATTCCTACAATACGCCGCGCATCTATGAGGCGCTGCGCGACGCCGGCAAACTCGGCCAGATCACCGTCGTCGGCTTCGACGACGATCCGATCACGCTCGGCGGCGTCAAGGAAGGCACGGTCGCGGCGACCGTCGTGCAGCAGCCGTTCGAGTGGGCCTATCAGGGCATGAAGCTGATGGCCGCCTACCTCAAAGGCGACAAATCAGGCGTTCCCAGCAACGGCTTGATCATCATCCCGACGGTGATCATCGGCAAGGATGACGTGGACAAATATGCCGCCAGCCTGAAGGCCATGGCTGGAAAGTAACCCTCCTTCGCGGCGGCGGCGCTTGCCGCTGCCGCGAGTACGTTTCATGCCGACCGCATCAGCAGCCATGGACAGGCGATGAACCATAGCTCCGACATTCCGTCACCGGACGCGCCTGCAACGCCGTTCCTGTCGCTTTCCGGGGTCGGCAAGACCTATCCGGGCGTCGTTGCGCTCGAGAGTCTATCGATCGACATCATGCCGGGGGAGGTCATCGGCCTTGTCGGTGAGAACGGCGCTGGAAAATCGACATTGATGAAGATTCTCGGCGGCGTGATCACCCCCGACCGGGGCACGATCCTGCTCGACGGTGCGGAGCTTCGTTCTCTGACTGTCGAATCGAGCATCTCATCCGGCATCGCCTTTGTGCACCAGGAACTCAATCTCTTCGACAATCTCGACGTTGCCGCCAATATCTTCCTCGGCCGCGAGCCGCTGAAGGCAGGACCTTTCAAGCTCGTCGATCGCGATCGGCTGCGAGACATGGTCAAACCGCTCCTGAAGCGGGTAGGGGCCCATTTCTCCGCCGACACGCCGGTAGCGTCGCTTTCCCTTGCCGAGCAGCAAATGGTGGAAATCGCCAAGGCGCTGTCCATCAACGCCAGGCTCGTCATTTTCGATGAACCGACTTCCAGCCTGCCGCTGGCCGAAACCGAGCGGCTCCTGAGCATTATCAAGTCGCTGAAAGCGGACGGCATCAGCGTCATTTTCATCTCGCATCGCCTTCACGAGGTCGAGCGCGTCGCAGACCGGGTCGTCGTGCTGCGCGACGGCACGCTGGTCGGCACGCTCGCCAGGAACGACATCGGCCACGACCAGATGGTCAAGCTGATGATCGGCCGGGTGCTTGCGGCCCGAACCGCAAAACCGCAGCGCTCGCCCGGCTCGGTTGCGCTGAAGGCAAGCGGCGTGCGCACCGAGGCCTATCCCGGCCGTCCCGTCGATCTGGAAATCCGCTATGGAGAAATCATGGGGCTTGCAGGCCTCGTCGGGTCGGGGCGCACCGAGCTTGCAAGGGTATTCTTCGGCATCGACCGAAGCTACGGCGGAGCCATCCTGCAGGATGGGCAGGAGATTTCCGTCCGTTCCGCCCGCGACGCCGTGGCTCGCGGCATTTTCCTGGTGCCCGAGGATCGCAAGCGCAACGGGATTCTTCTCGATTTCCCGATCGCCCAGAACATCACCCTTGCCGATCTTCCCAAGCTTTCCAGCCGTTTCATGCTTTCTGCCGAACGGGAGACGGCGGCGGCCGAAAAGCAGCGCCTTCGACTCGCGATCAAGGCGCCCTCGGTTTCGACGCGAACCGGTACTCTGTCCGGCGGCAACCAGCAGAAGGTGGTGCTTGCCAAATGGCTGTCGATGAGCCCGAGGGTGATGATCTTCGACGAGCCGACGCGCGGCATCGATATCGGCGCCAAGAACGAGATTTACGGGCTCATGCGAGCGCTTGCCGATGCCGGGGTGGCGATCCTGATGATCTCCAGCGACATGGAGGAGGTGATTGGCGTTTCCGACCGCATCGCCGTCATGCACGAGGGCCAGATCGCCGGCATATTGGAAGAGGACGAATTCAGCCAGGAAAGCGTGCTTTTGCTTGCGGTCGGCAAAAGGGTAAAATAGCGGCGCGGCCAATATAGAAATATCGGGGAATGGATCTCGAATGGTCAAAAAAGATCTCGGACTGCTGCTTTTGATCGTCGTCGTCGGCATCGTCGTCGCCATCATCAATCCGCGCTTCCTGCTGCCGATCAACCTGGCCAACACCGCAAACCTGATCGGCCTGTTCGGCATCCTGTCGATCGGCCAGGCCTTTGTCATCATCACCGGCGGTATCGAGCTTTCCGTCGGCTCGCTGGTCGCCCTTCTCGGCGTGCTGTTCGTCGATTTCATCGCGGTTCAGGATATGTCATGGATGCTGGCGCTGCCGCTCATTCTCGCGCTTGGCGCGGTCATCGGCGCCGTCCACGGCTGGCTGATCACCCGGCTCAACCTGCAGCCCTTCGTCGTTACCCTCTGCGGCCTCTTGATTTATCGTGGGGCAGCGCGCTTCTACACCGCCGACGGAACGGCGGGCTTTGCGTTCGGCCAGAATTTCCCGGACCTCGAATTCCTGACGGCCGGGCGGTTCTACGGCGTTCCGAACACCTTCATCGCGCTCGTCATCATTGCCGTGGTCATGTGGATCATGCTGCATCGCTCCGTCTTCGGGCGTTATCTCTATGCGATCGGGAAGAATGAGGAAGCGGCCCGCTATTCCGGTATCCGTACCGGCCGCATGGTCATGTCGGCCTATGTCATCTGCGGGCTGCTGACGGCGCTTTCGGCGATTTATTTCGCCATGTATACACGCTCGATCTCGCCGGCGAGCCATGGTCAGTTTTACGAACTCTATGCCATTGCCGCCGCCGTGCTCGGCGGCTTTTCGCTCCGCGGCGGCGAGGGCTCGATCGTCGGCGTCGTGCTCGGCACGGTCCTGCTCCAGGAACTGCAGAATCTGGTGAACCTGCTTGGTATCCCGTCATCGCTGAATTTCGCCGTCATGGGCGGCGTAATCTTGATCGGCGTCCTGATCGACCAGCAATGGCACGCCATCCGCGCAAAGCGCCGCCTCGTCTCCGCCGCCCGGCATACCGAGACCCGTCATTCGAACGAAGGCAGCTTGCCGGTGGCTGCCAATCAGGATTAGGTCATCCGCTGTAGATCGCGCTCGTCAAATCTCATCGGCATGAGACGCGGGCGAATGCGCAGTAGCGCAACGTAAAGATGAAAATTGTCAACGTTATGGAACCAAAGCGGACCGGCCCTTCACCGCTGCGGCGGCACCCGATTGATGCCGAGCCGATCGCGCATCATGCCGGAGATTGAAATCTGGGAGCAAACGATACGCCAAGCCGCCGCGTGGCGAGGCCACCTCCTTGAATGCCAGACGGTTGACACCTAAATTAGCGAAATGCTTGACCATTCGTCTCGACCGTCATCGCCGTCAAACATCCCAATGGATGCCCTAAGCGAAGTCCTGCAAGACTTTCGCTTGAGTGGCGTCAATTACGGGCGCTGCGAACTCAGACATCCCTGGAGCATCGCGTTTCCGCAACAACAACTGCTTCGCTTTCACTTCGTTAGCCGGGGTCCATGCTGGATTCATACCGATACCCAAGGATGGCAGGAGTTAAATGATGGCGATCTGGTGCTGCTGCCTCGAGGCATTGCGCATCGACTGGCCAGCGCGCCAGATGTTGAGGGCGACTCGCTTGAAAGCTGTCAGATAACAAGGTTGGGAAGCAATGTCTGCGAAGTGGTGCGGGAAGGAACGGGGGCGATCAGCACCCTCTTCTGCGGCTCCATGGCCTTGGGTGCCTATGCGCTCAACCCCTTGATCGCTCTGATGCCACCAATCATCAAGGGCTGCGATGTGGCCGGCAATGACCCGATTGTTGGCCCGCTGCTGGCGGCTATGTCGGCCGAGGCGACACAGCCACAAATGGGGAGCGCGACCGTCCTATCACGCATGGCGGATTTGCTCGCAGCGCGGCTTATCCGCTGCTGGGTTAATTGCAGCGGAGCCTCGACCACCGGCTGGCTCGCCGCCATCCGCGATCCCCACATCGGTCGCGTCTTGGCGGCCATGCACCGGGATCCCGGCCATAATTGGACCCTCGAAAGCCTCGCCGGTGTGGCGGGCCAGTCTCGCTCGATCTTCGCCGAACGCTTCAGCACCATTCTGGGAGAAGGCGCGGCACATTACCTCGCCCGTCTGCGTATGCAGCTTGCCCGCGAGTTGTTGGGACAAAGCGGCATGTCGGTTGCCGAAGTGGCTTCCCGGTTAGGCTATGAGTCTGAGGCATCCTTCGCGCGTGCCTTCAAGCGCGTTACCAGCGTTTCGCCAGGGATTGTGCGCCGCACAAGTTCCGGACGAACGGACATGAATTTCGGACAATAAGACACATATCGTCCCGATAACTTCGTTTATGAAATCTCCGAACGTAGGAGATATTTTGATGACGGACACAACATCACAGCTCGACGATACAACAATTGAGCTCGGCAGCGCCGAGCAATCCGCATGGTCGGCAGCGACCTGGTTTGCCGTCCTTTCGATGGCGGCCACGAGCTTTGCACTGGTATCGGCTGAGTTCCTGCCGGCGGGCCTGTTGACGCCAATGGCGCGCGATCTCGGGATTTCTGAGGGAACAGCGGGACAGGTCGTCACCGCTACCGCAACGGTCGGCGCCGTCACGGCGCTATTAAGCAATGTTCTGATCGGCAAATTAAACCGAAAGGCGGTGTTGGTCGGTCTCACTGCGTTGGCGATCGGCTCCAATATTCTTGCGGCGTTGGCGGCAGATTTTTGGCTATTGTTGTTGGGCCGGGCCGGATTGGGCATTGCGCTTAGCGGTTTCTGGGCGCTTTCAGTTGCCGTCGTGGCGAGGCTGGTCGGCGCGAATGCGACAGGTCGGGGCATGGCTATCGTTACCCTCGGCGTCTCGCTCGCCACGATAGCTGCACCATCAATGGGCGCTTTGATCAGCGACTGGTTGGGCTGGCGCAGCGCGATGGCGATGACCGCCGGGCTTGCCGCGATCGCCATGCTGCTGCAGGTGCTCAGCTTGCCAACACTGCCTGCAAGTACAAGCAACAGTCTCGCCGACGTTTTTCGGCTGACAAGGCGGCGCGGCATTCAATTGGGAATGCTTGCCATCCTCTTGTTGATGACGGGGCATTTCGCCGGCTCGGTTTATGTGCGTCCCTTCCTCGAACAGGTGACGGCCCTTGACACCAGATCGATCGCCCTGGCGCTGCTTGGCTTTGGCATCGCCTCTGTGATCGGCAATGTTGCCGGCGGTCGAATGGCCGACGCCAGTATCGGCGTGGCGCTCGCGGTTACCGCCGCGCTGATGACGTTCGCGGCGGCCGTTCTGGTGATTGGAGGCGCTCATAGTGGCATTGCGTTCGCGCTCGTTGCACTTTGGGGCTTCGCCTTCGGCATGGCGCCGGTGGTTCTGCCGACCAATCTTTCACGCGGTGCGCCCGACGCTCTGGAGGCGGCAGGCAGCCTGATGGTCGTCTCTTTTCAGGTGGCCATCAGTATCGGGGCGGTTTTCGGCGGCTATGTCGTCGACCACTACGGTGCCGTTGGGCCATTGACCCTCACCGCTGTCCTGGCTGCATCGACGGTAGCCTTGGCGCTGCTGCAGCCTCGCAAGCTGGTCGTTGATTCAGCTTGAGCAATCATGCGCAGTTAGACTGACGTAGCGGTTCTGTACCTATGAGGGCAACACTGTCCCGCGGTGATAAGTAAAGATCACCGCGCCTCATCGCCCCTCCCCCATCCCGATTGGATCACCTCGCCCGGGAGACGCCAGCCGGATTCGAAGCCTCGCTGCCCGAGAAGATGATGACGGCGAACATCAGCACGCCGGCGAAGGCGATGAGCGAGGAAATGGCGACAATCGGTTCCATCACCGTGTTTCCGGAAAGCAGCAGATAAAGCGATGGGATCAGCACCGCGACGCCGAAGGTGTAGACGACGTATTGGATCATCGCCAGGCGCTTCTCGGCCTTGTGTGGATTGAGCGCGTGGTAAACGCCGAAGAGCGCCATGGTGACCCAGCCGAGCAGGTTGGCGTGGGCATGGGCCCCGGTCGGTGCGTGATTACCTGAAATCGACATGTGAAGGCCGATCGTGATGCCGGCGATCAGAAAAATGATGGCGGTCTTGAAGTAAAGATTTGCGATGCGTGGCATTGGTTTCCCCCTCTGTAGCCGGCGAAACCTAGCATGTTTTCAAGCTTCTGAGAACGAGCGCATCAGAAGATCTTTGGAGCGCCAGCCCAGTTACCGATATTACAATAGAAATATTGTCGGGAAGTAAGGCGACACTAGACAATATTGCCGGCGGGCGAAGCGCACTTTTCAGTGGAGTTCGTTGCGGCGCCGGGAATTGACTTTGCCATGTCCGATCAGAGCCGCGCATGGGTTTCGAAGGCTATGTCGACCTCGTGCGCAAGCTGGCACGACGTTTTCGCTCTTCTATGCACCCGTCTACGAAAACATGAAGGCTCGCGGCGATGGCGCTCTGGCCTCTGCCGACGTGGTTCATCCGAACGATGCCGGACATCGTGCGATCTTCGACGCCTTTACAAATACGGATCGGTCATAGCGCTTCAGGCTCAAGACCAGTGCTGCACTCGCCGCGCAGTCCTTCAAAGGCGGCCGCTCGCCGCTTGGTGGACCCCGCAATGCGTTCATTCTCCAGACGGCGCGCAATCCGTCAGATTGATCAGGCCTCTAAAGTGCATTCCTGATCGGAAACATGTCTTCGCCGTAATGGTGAAGCCTCGTGTGGTGCCGTCGGCATAACCACCGTACCCTTAAAGGCTCGTCATATTGATCATGATGGGCATCGACTGCTTCGACCCCGCAGACTTCACAGCTTTGCTTTTCCAGCTCGCCGGCGTTGACTGCTCGCTGCACGGCTAGGTGAGCATCATATTTGCCTGGATTGGCACGACGCCAATTCGCTTGGCGGGTATCGGTTTTCAGCATCGCTGCATCCTGCCTCATGTCAGTCTGGGCTCTCGTCGGAGACGATACCTGTATCACAACGTCGCGCCTGGCTTCCGGGGCGAACATCCCGACAACTGCGAATCTACCTTGGCTGGTGTGAGATTGCCACCTCCCCTATATCGCCGTGTCATCAATGGCTCCGCGCCGCACTGTGGATCACCCGTCAACCGCATGGGATACCAGACTGAGTTGAGGAAAGCTTAGCCCACCGCATCAACGTGCGACCGTTAGCCAATCGCCGATCGTTGTCCCAAAATGCCGCATGGAAGGTGTTGCGGGGATGGCGGGGCACTCGGTTGCTATGGTCTTTCTGACTTCACGCGGGCTGAGCCCGAATTCATGGCTGAATGCGCGCGTGAAATTGGCAGCGACGTCGAAGCCGGCGGCCTCGGCAATCGCCGAGATCGGCCGGTTGTCGGTCGGGTTGGTAAGATCCGCATATGCCTGCAGCAATCGACGTTTGCGAATGTAGTTGAAGACGCCCCCGCTCGTTTCGAACAATTGGTAGAGCCGCGTCCGCGAGATGCCCAGCGCACGGCACATGACGTCAGGCGTCAGGTTATCTGAATGAAGATTGAGATGAATATAGCGATGCGCCCGCTCCATCAGCCCCATATTGGTCTGTTCCTGGCCGCGATCCAAACTTGCGGAGGATGCAGCGCATGCAACGACCATATCGCCGATCGTGCGTATGATCCGCGGCACCTCCTCCACCGTCAAATTGCCGAGGTTCGCTTCCAGTCCGTCGAGATAGCTGACGAGCAATTCGGCGAGGCTACCGGAGAGGGCGATGTTGTGGGCGTTCTGCAGAAGACCCGCATCACGGGTCAACAGTTCATAGGGCAAGAAGACGAGCACCGCGGCTGAGTCGGTCATCCGCCCACGATACGGATAACCGAGAGACCTGAAAAATATCTCACCCGCGCCGGTCTCCGTTACATGGCGGTTGGCCTCCGTCCAGGCCCGGCCGCTGCGAAGTACGCCGACGTTCCAGTGATCGATTGGGCTCGATCGCAGCATGGCCTGATCGCGAATATAGCTGCATGCCTGCGCGCGCTGCTGGACGATGAGGATATCGCCGAGATGCCAGCCGGTCTGTTCCGCGAGAAAACCGTCGTCCTCTGCCTGTCCGTCCGGCAGATGAACATCCACAAGCGGCGCCATATGAGATCGCCAGGACTGGAATTGCTCTTTCGGCGGCAGGTCTCGCGTCGAAAATCGCACGGGCACCAATGCCGGCGGAACGTCCAGCCGATGTTCTTTTTGCGCGGACGGTTCGCGCGGCCAGCGCCGCCGCTCCAGATGGGCCGGCCATTCCTGTCCAGCAGCGGGGTCATCTCCAGGTTCCGTAACCATCCAGTTCCCCCCGCGCATAAGTCGATCCGGGCTGTTGAAAACAGCGAAAATCGTTTTCGCGGCTATATGTCCGCGCAGCCGATAACGCCGAATCGACTGAAGTCTAACGTGCATAAGCTACTTATCATATTCCTATACGAGCAGAAATGGACGGACCGATAATTTTCGGGATGCGGCGATAACGACATTGGCGTCCCGTTCCTGTATCTAAATGAGCACGGGTTAACTCCGAAGGACGTACGGAAAGCCCAAATATTCACTTGCCAGTGCAATGCAGTTTCAAAGCACTCTCAACGTGAAGCGACAAATAATCACAACAAAATATGCAAGCAGAGGAGGATAGGTCGTGAACTATCGGGGCAATATTCGTGCGCGCTTTGCGCGAGTGTCCGCTTACGACAGGAATTCGGCGGGTTTTCTCTGCTCACCTTCGTGCGAGGCGCTCCTGAGGCCGGACATCGGCAAATAAGGACGCGAAGGGGTTGCGCGCAGGCCGAGGCCGTCTGTGTCGATGCGTAAAAGGCCGAGGCTTGCACGCAACCCTTACCATATCCAACCATTGGCGAATTGACGCTGCCAATTTCTATGGCAGAACGGAGGCTAAGATGACCACCACATGTGATGAGAAACATACCGAATTGAAGCCGATTTCGATCTGCAGACGAGAGGTCGAAGTCGCCATGGTGGAAATGCTCGTCAGTTTGCAGAAACGTGGATGGACGGCTGCGGAATTGGCATTGGAGCTCGCAGATGCCTCCGAAGATCTCGTCATGCTGATCGCGACCAAAAGGCTTCGACCGCATTAGAGCAGTTCCAGGAAAAGTGCGAAGCGGTTTTCCGTCCGGGATTGCGAAAAAACAAAAGGTAGAGCGGTTCGGCGCTTCCGTGAAAAGCTGCACCGCTCTAGAAAAAAATCGCGTGGAATTGTGGCAGCACTGTCGGGCGCGGCGCAGTGATTTCCCACCCGATCATTACCCATCACGTCAGTCGCCGCGCCGGAGATGGCTTGACCATATCCCTGCGCCGCATCGATACGATGCCACGCCTCCCGTCGGCGGCGGTTCCTCCACTTCCGAACTCTTTCTGCCTCAGCTTTACGACCATCACTTGTCTACTAATTTTCGATGCGCTAATTTACAAGAATGAGTTGCATCCGTTTGTGCCGGCTCGATTGGGACGGATGGCTGCAGCAGCGATATCTTCGGATGCCAACATGATCTGGAACCATCGCATTACGCGCATCGTTGTCGGCTTGCTGCTGCTGGCACTCGTGACTGTTGTCTCATTGCCGACGATCACCGGCTTTACCAGCCTTGATGGCACGGTCAACGCGCGGTTTGCTGTCGTTAATGCGCCGATCGACGGCACGATTGCGGAAGACCCCCTCAAGGTCGGCAGCCCGGTCAAAGCGGGACAATCGCTGGCTGAAATCAGAAATACGCGCATCAATCACGCAATCCTCGCGTCGCTCGAGGCAGATCGCAATACGGCGCTCGACCGCGTTGCGGCGCTAAAAAAGGAGCGGGAGGAGCTCTCGACGCTTCGCGAGGAATTGTCTGCCAGATTGGAAGTCTACAGGCAGACCACCATTGCCAATCTTGAGAGCGAAGTCGAAATCCTGCGGAAAAAAGTCGAAGTGTCGCAAGCGCAGGATCTGGTCGCGCAGGTCGACCTGAGCCGCCGGATGCAGCTCGAGTCAAAAGGCATTCTGACGCAGAAGCTGGTTGAGGCCGCGCGTGCTGCCGGCGCTGCGACCGGCGGCGAGGTCGAAATCAGCAATCTGACTGTCGATCAATTGCAACAAAGGCTCAATGCGGTCCGCCAGGGTATCTTTGTTTTCGGCGACGGACAGAATGACGTGCCCTATTCGCGACAGCGTGAAGACGAGGTGGTCGTTCGCATCAATGACTTGAACTCGCGCATAGCGGAAAACGAGACACGAGCGACCGAAGTTCAAAAGCAGCTGGTCAAAGAGGCGGGCCGCGTCAGCAGCCTTGAATCCGCAACTGCAACAGCGCCGTTCGACGGCGTTGTTTGGACCAGGAGTATCGTCAACGGTTCCAACGTCGTGCTGAACGACGAGTTGATGCGCCTTCTCGACTGTCGAGAGCTGTACGTGGATATCCTTGTCCCTGAGGTCAACTATGACGAGATCTATCCAGGGCTCGTCGCGCAGGTGCGATTGTTCGGCCGCAGCGATGTCTTCCCAGGGACGGTCGTGTCCGTCAGAGGCAGTTCGGCTTCGGTTGACGCCGATTCCTTTGCCGCCAGTTTGCCGCCATCGACACAACGCAATGCCCGCATTCGGGTTCGCCTCGATCCATCCTTCATGAACGACGACTTTGCGAACTCCTGCCAGGTCGGACGCACAGTGCAGGTACGGTTTTCCAAACACGGCATCAACGTATCCAACTGGGTCAAAAGCCTGTGGTTCAGTATCTTGTAGCGCTGGCTCCGACCTTTGCAGTTTTGGCCTTCTTCTTCCTGGGGCCGTTCAATTGGTCGCGCCATCACACCTGGACACGGGCGGTGACCTGCGCGTTTGTCGCAGCAATCGCATTGCGATACATGTTCTGGCGTTTGACGGAGACAGTGCTTCCCTATCCCGACGGCGGTGCGAGTTTCTACTGGGTCTGGATCCTCTTCATCGTCGAGATTCTGGCGTGCGTCGAAGTCATCCTTTTTCTGGTATTGATGAGCCGCTACGTCGATCGCAGCGCAGAGGCGGACAGGCTGGCGCGGGTTTTCTTTGCGCGGGAGCAGCGTGAGCTGCCGACTGTCGATGTTTTCATTCCTACCTATAATGAGCCGCTCGACGTACTCGAGCGAACCATCATCGGCGCCCGCTCGCTGGATTATCCTGCCGACAAGTTGAATGTGTATGTGCTTGACGATCAACGCCGAGATTGGCTGAAGGCCTATTGCGAGGAAAAGAAGGTCATCCACGTCACGCGCGGCGACAACAGCCACGCCAAAGCAGGCAATATGAACAATGGGCTGAAGGTCAGCTCGGGCGATTTTATTGCGATTTTCGACGCCGATTTTGTCCCCTATCGACATTTCCTTCGCCGGACGCTGCCCTTCTTTTGCGATGACAGCATCGGCATCGTCCAGACACCTCAACATTTCTTCAATGTCGATCCGGTGCAATCAAACCTTGGCCTGGAGAATATCTGGCCGGACGAGCAGCGCTTGTTCTTCGACGAGATCGCGCCCAGCCGAGATGCCTGGGACGTCAGTTTCTGCTGCGGTTCATGCTCGATTGCCCGCCGCAAGGCCGTCGACGCAATAGGCGGGTTTCCGACGGAGTCGATCACGGAAGACCTGCTGACAACGCTTTCGATGCTCAACAAAGGCTACAAGACGCGCTATCTGAACGAGCGGCTATCGATGGGGCTGGCCGCCGAAAACCTGACCGGGTATTTTGTGCAGCGTGAACGGTGGTGTCAGGGAGGTATTCAAACCCTTTACCTCTATAACGGGCCGCTGCGCGGCCCGGGATTGACGCTCTTTCAACGGATCATGTTCCTGCCGGCATCATGGCTGGTGCAGTATCTGGTTCGCTTCACGATATTGCTCGTCCCCATCGTCTATCTTTGGTTCGGCCTGCTCCCGCTCTATTTCACTGATATAGCCGATTATGTCTCGCATCAGGTGCCGTTGCTGGCGGCGTATTTTCTGCTCATGCTGTGGATCACGCCGACCCGTTATTTGCCTGTGGTTTCCAGCGCCGTCGGGACCTTTGCGACATTCCGCATGTTTCCGACCGTGGTCTCGAGCCTGGTGAGGCCGTTTGGTAAGCCGTTCAGGGTGACGCCAAAGGGCAGCGGCAATGAGTCGAACCAGTTCGACCGCTACAGCTTTACCTGGATCGCAAGCATAGTCACGGTCACCGTCCTTGGTCTGCTGCTCAACGTCGTACCGGAAACGTCGCATGTACAGGGCCAGTTTTCGCCGGTCGCAGCCTGGTGGTCCGGTATCAATATCGTCGTCCTGCTCATCGCGTCGCTCATCTGCTTCGAGAAACCCCGGCGCCTGTTTCATGCGTTCAAGCTCGATGAGCCTGCTGTCGTCGACGATGTCTCCGGCCAAATCGTCAGCCTGGCACTGGACAAGGCCGTCGTTGCAGTCCCCACCATGGCCCGATTTCAATCCAAATCGGTCATGCTGAAACTCCACGGCTTCGCTCCGTTCAAGGCGGAGCTCGGGCAGGTCACTCAGCGAGGAAGGAGCGTAAGTCGCAGCGGCGACAAGCAAGCTTATTACCTGCATCTGTATTTCGAACTCAGCGGCGCTGCTCGCGACAGCATGATTGTCAAACTCTACACCGGTCAATATTCGAGGGATATTCGCGACATCGACAAGGTTGCCGTCTCTCTCAATCTTTTGTTGCGGTCATTCGGGCGAACGCGAACCTTGTAGTGCGATGCGCAAATCGCAGCAATAGGTTTCCCGGTATTACATACGGCGTCGCTTTCGCTTCTAGGGGAGGCAGAGAGCTTCGCCCATGACGAAGGCGATCAAACGACGATAGAGGATCCGGATCTGCTTGCAGGCGTGATCGTCGCCCCCCCGGTTAGCGATGGAAATGGCAAACCTGATCTGCTTCAAGACCGCAACGCTGACCGCTCTCGGATTTCAGAGAAATGACGTATAGGGGGAAGAGACGGCGTCCCAGAAGATCGAACATCTCGGCTTGATGTTTGGTTCGTTGGGACAATCACCGACTAGCGCGGTAAACGGCTTTGGCGTCCCTCCCGGTCAATTGACCTTTGGCCTCCTGGTCTTCCCCGATATTTGGGACTGGTATCTGCAATGGTGCGAACAGCGCCGTGAGGCGGCGGCACGAATGCCCGCAGGGACTCGCCCGCCACAGAGGATTCGACAAAGCGGCCATACCGCTGATTAGGCTCGGAATCAGACATGGCGTGAGTGTGATTTTCAACTATTTAAGCAAGGCGCTGTTTTCTTTAATAAGGAAGAAGCTAAGTAAGCCCCCTTAAATAAGCGTCTCTCAATTCCACGCCTTGAAGGGATATGAACTGCCGACCCGTGATTATTGCCCCACTACGCCCCCCGTTCGACCTTTGGGATGAGTTCAAAAGGCTGTTGAGTTTATGCTTGCATAATCAGCAAGCGTCTCTATATTTGCTAGCATGAACAGCAAGCAGAGAAAGACTCTCGCGGCGGTCTTCAAGGACCCGGTCTCGGGAACCATTGAATGGGCCGCTATAGAGAATCTGCTTGTGGCTGCCGGAGCCGACCTCATTGAGGGGAACGGCTCCCGCGTTAAGTTTGAAAAAGACGGGATCATTGCGAGCTTCCACAGACCACATCCGGACAAGGAAGCAAAGCGTTATCAGGTGCGCGATGCTCGCGAGTTCCTGATGCAGATTGGAGTAACGCCATGAACATCATGACCTACAACGGATATCACGCTCGCATCGAATTCGACGCTGAGGACGATGTGTTTTTCGGCAGGATTGCAGGTATCTCGGATATAATCGGCTTTCACGGTGACAGTGTCGCTGAACTCAAGAAAGCCTTCCATGAGGCAGTCGATGACTACCTGGAGACCTGTAGGAAAATCGGCAAAGAGCCTCAGCGACCCTATTCTGGGAAGATGATGTTTCGTGTCGCTCCCGAAGTCCATCGCCGAGCAGCTCTTGCTGCTGAGCTTTCGGGAAAGAGTCTAAACCAGTGGGCAGAAGAGGTGCTGGAAGAGGCCGCCGACCATTATGCCGAGGCGCGCCTGCCGGCGTAGTTCCCTTCACCGTACCGCCCATCGGCGTGTCCGATGAATTGGTGTTCCCTTCGATCCATTATGCGATCTTCGCCGCCCAAAGAGTGAAATCATAGCAACAAGGCTTGCAGGCCTCGTGGGAAGCACAGTTCTGTCCGGCCCAGCGCAACCTGCATGCGAAGAAGCGTTGTCATGGGGCCTGCCTTTTCAAGCGGGCCTAACTTTTATCTCTTGAGAATGCCAACCATTCGATTGATAGCGCCCCAATATTCCTGGTGCATGGTTTCGGCTGCTTCCGAGATCGCCAGCTTCCACGCAGGCCCGCGATCCCATGCCTCTTCCAGGGCGTCAACTAGTGAAGGCCCATGGCCCGTGACCGGCAGGGCGTCGAATAGCATTCCTGCCTGTCTGAGGTCTTTATCCCGTTTGGCCCGGCCGCCGGCGTCATTCTGGCGGCGACCGGCAATAATAAGCTTGTGCACCGCGTACCTGCAAGGATCAGGGATGACAACTGAGATACCGGCACCATGTAGCAAGATCGAACGAACGGGATCGCGGATCAAGAAATCCATGAATCTTAGAGGTTCGGCTGACGCACCACCGAGAGCGGGCATGTTGGCGGGTTTGTCCGAATATTCTTCGGCTCCCCTGTTTGTCGTCATGAACTCGACCCTGTAACCGATTTGATTCCGGAAGGCATGAGGTCGAGAGCTGCCGCTGATATGCGGCACGGCGCGGAACGTTGGATCAAGCCCTTTTAGGAGATCGAGGATCGGCGGCAGCGAATCCGCCACCTCGGCGGAGATCGCGAAATCCTGGGCTATGTCTGCATCACCTGTTAGGATCGCTGCCGAGGGCAGACGGATGCCAAGGTATGCCGAGTAGCATTGAAAAGCGACGGTGCCGATGAGAACACCGCGCAACCGGAAGAGACCGGCTTTGGCAAGCGCCTGTACGATATCGCCGGTAAAGCGATCAGCGGCAATCAAACCGGCTTCGCGCGTTAGCGTGGAAACGAACTTGCGACGAGCCTTATAATCTAACTTCTGACCCTTGAAGGTTTCGACCCGTTCCGAAATCAAGGGATCGTCGGCAGGTCCGACATACCGGCGCTTCTGCCCACCCTCACCGTCGGGTTGGTCGAAATACCAATAACGCCGACCATCGACTGCCACCGGCACGAATCTACCCGATGGGGGGAAATCTTCCGCCCAATCATCATCAAATGCCCGTTGCTGGAGTTCCGCGACCATGGTGCGGAACATGAGATCAATCTGCTTAATCACAGTGGCCTCTATATCGTTTTCACAAACCTAGTATAGTCCCAACCCGCATGCAAGCTCGGCGACTTATCCAGTGGACATTGCCCGCCTCCTCTCCTCCAGGCAGTCATCGCCACCTCACTCTGAATATACTAGGTGAACAAATCTAGTATAGCGCCTTTGTCGAGATGCTCGCCTTGAAGGGATCCGAACCGGCGACCTTGCGAAAGCCCGGTGCTCGCAAAAGGCTGAGCCGCAAGTCGACGAATGACGAGAACTCTCGATCTCGATGGGTGTTCCTATCGATCCATTTCCCAAGTCTGAGAAATCTGCCTCTAGGCATTAGCTACGGCCGGCGGCGATCAGCGCGTGCGCCGCATCGCGAAGCAAACCGGTCGCCTCGCCGGGTTCGAAGACCTGCATGCTGACAAAAGCGCCGTTGATCAGCACCGCGAGTTGCCCGGCAAGCCGGTCGGGTGCCGTAACCGCCAGTCTCCCGGCAATCGTCTTCAGGCGCCGCCGCATTTCACGCATGTGGGTTTCGGCAACTTTGCGGGCGGGGTGACCGGCTTCCGGAAACTCGGCCGCCGTGTTGATCTGCGGGCAGCCCCGGTAATTATCCCGCCCGACTCGTTCGCCGATCCACTCGAAATGGGCGTCGAGTTCAGCTCCGGCGTCATCAGCGTGTTGTTCGGCTACCTGGTCCCAGGTGTTCCAGAAGTCCAGATCCTCGCGCTTCAGGAAGGCCGCGATCAAATCGTCCTTTGTGCCGAAGTGGCGGTAAAGGCTGGTTTTGGCGACACCGGATTTTTCAACCACCAGATCGACGCCGACGGCACGCACGCCGCGCCGGTAGAAGAGTTCCGATGCCGTCTCGAGAATTCTGTCCCGGACATCGTTCACGGCCGGCGCAGGTGCGTTCACTGTGCTTTTTGTCATTTGTGTATCTCCAATTCAGTCACCCTAGCAGAAAGTCGGTTGACACGCTACAGACCTGTATGTTTTATTAAGTACAGACAGGTCTGTAGCGATGGAGAGAGCAGTGACCACTCAACAAGCCGACATTATCAGAACATCACCCCACGCCGTGGCGGTCCTTGGCGCAAATGGCCATACCGGCCGTTTCGTCGTCGCCGAACTCTTACGGCGCGGGCTGAAGCCGATCGCGATCGGACGGAGCGCCGAACGATTGGCAGAGGCGGGCTTTGCCGAACGCGGCGTCGAATGCCGCGAAGCAGCGACAGAGGATGACGCGGCGCTGGACAGGGCACTCACTGGTGCGGCAGCGGTCATCAACTGCGCCGGCCCGTTCATGGACACAGCTGACGCAGTCGTGCGTGCCGCGTTGCGGGCGCGCATCCATTATCTCGACGTAACGGCTGAACAGCCAAGCGTACAAGCGACGTTCGACCGGCATGAGGCTGCGGCCCGGAATGCCGGCGTAGCCGTCATCCCGGCCATGGGATTTTACGGCGGGCTGGCAGACCTGCTGGTGGCGGCCCTGATGGACGAATGGCAGCATGCCGACACTGTCGAAATCCGGATTGCACTAGACAGCTGGCTGCCGACGAAAGGCACGCGCGTGACCGGGGAAAAGAATACCGCAAAGCGCCTGGCGGTCAGCGGCGGGCAGCTTGGGCCTGTGCAGCAGCCGCCGGCCGAGAAAATATCCGTTTTGCCGGCGCCGTTCGGCCAGCAGACATTCGTCGAGCTTCCATTTTCGGAAGTGCCGTTGATCGCCCGCCACGTCCGGACCAAGGAATTGCACACCTTTCTCAGCACGATAGCTCTGCGGGATGTTCGGGATCCATCAACGCCCCCGCCTCAGGCCATCGATGAAACCGGACGATCGGCGCAGCGCTTTGCCGTTGAGGTGATCGTCACGCAAGGCGAGCTGCGCCGCCGGAGTCTCGCCCAGGGACAGGATATCTATGCCGTTACCGCGCCGATCATCTGCGAAGCGGTCCAGCGTATCCTGTCCGGTGAGATCCGTGATACCGGGGCAAAGCCACCGGCTGCCATTTTCCACGCCGCGAGCTTCCTGGGCGCACTCGGCCCCAATCTGTCGGTTGAGACATCGGAAACCTCAGATCTTCAGAAGGTCAGTCCATTGATGGCGTGAGGGACCTCCAGTCTCCAGCCTAATCAGGGAGCCTGTTGCTGCACAAATCCCCCGCGAAATCACTCACCCTCGCAAAAGTCGGGCATTTTTTGCGAGGGATCTCTGCGACACTCACATCGGCACGCCGCTCAGAGCGACCCACAGGGCATCAATCTCAATTTAGGCGATTACCGCCTGTTCCAAACAAATGCACCTTCGACAGGTCAGGGGCGATCGAGATTTGTTGTCCCGGTTCCAATTCGACCCGTTCTCGTAGAAGCAGGCTGATATCGACGTTCCCGAGCCTCGCGTTGATGTGGGTTTCTGATCCGGTCGGCTCGACAACGACGATGGTGGCCGGCACGCCGTCCTCGCGGATCGCCATATGCTCGGGGCGGATGCCATAAGTGACGGCGTCGGCGTTTTGCCGGCCGGGCGGCAGAGGCAGGCTGGTCCCGTCCAAAACGAAGCTGCCGCCGCTGACCTTGCCTTCGAACAGGTTCATGGCGGGCGAACCGATGAAAGAGGCGACGAAGGTGTTTGCCGGCCGGTCGAAGAGTTCGAGCGGCTTGCCGATCTGTTCGACGCGGCCGCTGCGCATCACGACGATTTTGTCGGCCATGGTCATGGCTTCGATCTGATCATGGGTGACATAGACGGTAGTGGTCTTCAGCCGCTGGTGAAGCTCCTTGATTTCGGCCCGCATCGTCACACGCAGCTTGGCGTCGAGGTTGGAGAGCGGCTCGTCGAAGAGAAAGACCTGCGGATGGCGGACGATCGCCCGGCCCATGGCGACGCGCTGGCGCTGGCCGCCCGACAATTGCTTGGGCAATCTGTCGAGGAGAGGTCCGAGCGCCAAGATGTCGGCAGCCTCCCTCACCTGCTTTTCGATCGTCGACTTGTTCCGCCCCTGGAGCTTCAGAGCGAAGCCCATATTCTCCGCGACGGTCATGTGCGGATAGAGCGCGTAGCTCTGGAACACCATGGCGATATCCCGCTCCTTCGGCGCCACGTCGTTGACCACCCGGCCGCCGATGCGGATTTCGCCGTCGCTGATCTCCTCGAGCCCTGCGAGCATTCTGAGCAGCGTAGACTTGCCGCAGCCCGAGGGGCCGACGAGCGTGACGAATTCGCCGTCCTCGATATCGATGGAGACGCCGTGGATCACCGGCACGGCACCATAATGCTTGCGGGCTTCATCTATCGTCACCGACGCCATGTCGTTTATCCTCCAGAAATTAAAGACCGAGCTGCCAGATTTCGGCGGCGAGCATATTGCCCTCGGGCGCGGTCAGGCGTACCGCGCGTACACCCTTGAAGCCGGGCAGCCGTTTGGTTCCCGTCCATCGGCCATCGTCGGCGAAGACCTCGAGCGAGCCCGCATCGAGGAATATCCGGATAGTCGACGGGCGTGCGCCCGCAGCGATATAGCGGGGCGATGTCTTGGCATTCGCCACCGAAAAGGGAATGCTCAGCCCATCATCGTTCAGCTGAACAACAACCGTTGCTTCGGAATGTTCGAATTCCAAACGGAACGCGTTGCCGGCTTCCTTCAGCGTCAGCAGGATTTCGATGGAGCCGTTGGCGAGATCGACGGCCTGGCCTTCCAAAAGACCTCCGACATCCAGTCGGTGCCGCCGCAGGCTTTCCGCACCTGACACCGGTGGTGTGATCAGCGCCCCGTTTCGCAATGCCAGCCGGCGCGGCAGGGTCATCGCCGTCGGCATGTCGATCTCTCTGGAAATATCCGTCCAGTTCGCAAGCCACGCAATGCCGACCGGGCCGTCCTCGTCGACGAAGGCCTGAAAGGCATAGGCATCGGTGCCGAAATCCAATTCCTGTTCAAATTCCATGGAGAACTGTTGGCCATCGAAGCGGCCGACGGTCGCAGTCGTCATGTTGCGCCGGCCCGTTGCCGGGTCGCGGCTTGTGAGAAGACCGAAGATCAATGCCCAGCGCGTCGACGGGTCGCCTGCCGGACCGTCGAGCGGCACCATGCAGGGGCACTCCGCCGCCGTCATCCCGAAGCGGTTTTCGCGGTGAAGCATGCCGAGGAACGTCCAACCCGTCGCCGCAGCCGGATCATCTGTTTCGTAGAGCAGGATGACGCCGCCCTCGCGGTCCCGCGTGCCCAGCAACATCTTCCATTTGCCGTCGGGGCCTGAAAAGACGTAAGGGTCGCGGAAGTCAGTGGTCAGGCCGAGCCCGGTGGGACGCGCCGGCAGGATCAGGCTTGCCGGCTCGACATTGACAAGATCGCGGCTGGTGGCCGTGAACTGAACCTGTTCCTCCGGTTCCCGATCCTTCATATGCTCGGTGAAAAAGATGCGAATTCCGCTGCCATCAAGCGCGATCGCCGAGCCGGAAAATGCCCCGCCCCGCCCATCGGCCTGCGCGGCGAGTTCATCCGAAGGCGGAAGAAAGATCGGGAGATGCGTCCAGCGAAGATAGTCGTCCGAGACCGCATGACCCCAATGCATGTTGTTCCAGCGAAGGCTGTGGGGATAGTGCTGGTAGAAGAGGTGCAGCTTGCCGCCGAACCTTCCGAACCCGTTGGGATCGTTCATCCAGCCGAAAGGCGGGCGGAAGTGATAGCCGCCCGGTACGTCGGGGGTAGCATTGGAAGGGCGGACGTGCAGTAGCCGGATGCCTTCTTCGAGAACGCGGGACTGACGGAAGGCATAGAGCACCGAGACCTCGGTCGTCGTGGGATCATAGGAAAAGACCGTCTCTCCGCCTCTTTCCAGCGTCAGTAACCGGAACTCGAATTCATGCGGATTTGAAGTTTCGACAGTACCGGCCGCATTTCCTTCGGCGTGTGCCGTCAGCCTTCCCGGGGCGGCGCCGTGCGACGCCTTGATCCAGGCATGGATCGTGGCCCCCTCGGGCAGGATGGCGCTGATCGTCTCCAGTTCCCTTTCATCGGATGGAGAAATCGCTTGGCTTGTCATCAATTCAACCTTTCACGGCAGAGCCGATAAAGGAACTCACGAACCAGCGCTGGAATGCGAGGTAGAGCCCCAGGATCGGGATCATCATCAAAACGGAGGCTGCCATCGCACGATCCCAGTAGATGCTGTCCTGCCCGAAGAAGGTGGCGATGGCCACCGCGATCGGCCGGGCATAGTCGGTCTGCGTTACGAGGATTGGCCAAAGATACTGGTTCCACGTCTCGATACCCATGAGGATCGACACGGTGGCGAGTGCGGGCAGGCTGAGCGGCAGGAAGATCGAGTGATAGACCCGGAAAAAGGATGCGCCATCGATCTCGGCGGCCTCCAGCAATTCCTTCGGCAGCTGCGCGAAGAACTGGTAGAACAGGAAGATGTAGAGGGGGCTGGCGACCCAGGGCACGATCTGCACCGCGAAGGTATCGGACATTCCCGCCCGGGAAACCATGATCACCAGCGGCATGATGATGCTTTCCTGCGGGATCACGTAGAGCGCGATCACGATCGACAGGATGACGGCGCGACCCTTGAACGATCCCCAGGCCAGGACAAACGCGGCCATCGAATTCACAATCAGGCCGGAACAGACCGTCGTGACCAGGATGATCAGCGAGTTGATGAGGTAGCGTCCGAAGGCGAGTTCGCCCGAGAGGTGGCCGACCTCTGCATAGTTGGAAAGCGTCGGGTTCGACACCCAGAAGGCCCGGAAGCTGCCCATATCGGCCAGAATCTGGAACCGGTCATCCTTGAGGCTTGCCACGACCAGCAGCAGCAATGGGGAGACGATCACCAGGGCGATGATGAAGATGCAGATCGTCTGGATGATGCGAAGCACCGCTGCGGCGGAACGGGGCCGTGCTGTGCGGGCCTGCGGGATCGAGAGAGCGATATCAGACATCGAAGCGCCTCAGGAGCTGGCGCTGGATCAGCGCGATGATGAGAACGATCACGAACAGGATGACGGAGACGGCCGAGGCATAGCCCATCTTCTGTTCTTCGAAACCGGCCCGGACCATGTAATGGACCACCGTTTCGGTGCTGCTTTTCGGTCCGCCCTGCGTGAGAATGGCGACCTGGGTATAGAGCTTGAACGCTTGGATGGTCGTTATCACCAGGACGAAGACATGGGTCGGCCGCAGGCCGGGCATGGTCACATGCCAGAAGCGCCGGAAGGCGTTCGCACCGTCGATCTTGGCGGCATCGTAGAGTTCGTCCGGAATGCCCTGAAGGCCGGCGAGGTAGACGATCATCTGAAAGCCGTAGGCCTGCCAGGCCGAGAGCAGGACGAGCGAGAACATCGCCCACTCGGGATCGCCGAGCCAATCGATCGGCTGGATCGCTCCCCCTGAGACAAAGCTGAGGATCTGGTTGAAGGGACCCGTCGGATACTGGAACAGGGTGCCCCAGATGACGCAGACCACGACCATCGAGGTGATCGCCGGCAGGAAGAACATGCCGCGCAGCAGATTGCGGAACGGCAGCTTCTGATGCAGCAGCAGCGCCGTTGCGAAAGCCAGGCCGCACTGCGCTGGAATGATCCAGAAAGTGAAGCGTGAGACGTTCCAAAGGGCGGTCCAGAAAAGATCGTCCTGGAAGATGCGAATGAAATTGTTGAACCAGACGAACCGGACGGGCGTTGGCCGCGGCACCAGAGGCTGGTTGGTCATCGCCGTCCAGAAGGACAAGAGGAACGGCAGGATAAGAAAGAGGGTCAACAGGATCACGGCCGGCGCGAGCATGGCGGCTTCCTGCATCAGCCGTCCCTTGTCATGCCGGCGCGCCGGAGCCTTTCGGACGGATGTCGAAGATGTCGATTGTTGCATGACCATGCAGTTCGTCCTTTCCAAGCCTAAAGCATGCCGCGCAAAAGTGGGCAGCGGCTTTGCCAGGCAAAGCGCTGAGCGCTTTTGCGGCAATGACATGCGCAAAAACAAAGAGCCAAAGCGCGCGAGGAGCGGATCTGAAAGATCTCGACGCGCTTTCGATGCCGGTCCCGCCCTGCGATGTCTGACGGAGACATCGCAGGGGTCGACCTTCCGGCAGCGATGCGCTTATTGCGCGTCGCCGAACGGCGGATATCCGTCATTGTCCGCGATATCCTCATCGATCTTCTTGGCGGCTGACGTCAGCGCCTCCTTCGGATCGCCACCATTGAACACCTCGTCGGCGGCTTGCATGAAGGCCGAGGTGATTGTGGGATAGGCGGGATGCGGCGGGCGCGAGACGGCCGTCTTCGACGCCTGTTCGAAGGCGATCGCCATCGGGCCGCCATTTGCATAGAGCGGAGATTCGGCCGCGAAACTCTTCAGGCCGGGATAACCCGACTGGCTCGCGACGTAGGCTCGATATTCCTTGTCCTTCAGCAGGAAGCTGATGAACTTGGCCGCTATATCGGGATGTTTCGACGTCTTGGTGATCGCCCAGATCCAGGTGCCATTGGGGCTCGCGCCCTTTGTGCCGAACTTCGGAAGCGGCAGCACGACAATATTGTCCTTCATGGTCGCTGCGGCCTCCGCATAGACCCAGTGTCCGCCGAGCGCCAGCGCGGCCGGATTTCCTTCGGCGAAGAACTGATTGGTGCCGGCCGATTGCGGCACGACCCAGCCGTTCTTGACCCATTTCTGCATCATGGCGAGAGCATCGACGCAGGCGTCGCTGTCGAGCGTGCCCTCTGATTTCCAGGCCTTGCGGTCGATCAGGTCGCAGCCGGCCGATTGCAGGATCGGGCCATAGGCATAGGTGATCCACTCGGTCTTGATGCCGTAGCCGCGGAAGGTGTCGATCGGCCACTTCACCCCATCGAGCTTGGAGAGCTTCTCGAGATAGGTTTCGAATTCCTCTCGGGTCCAGGCATCGTCGACGGATTTCGGGATGCGGGCGCCGATCGCTTCGAGATATTTCTTGTTGCCGTAAAGAACCACTGACGAGTCGGTCAGGCCGATCGCATAGAGGTCCTTGTCGATCGGGTATGTGCCTTGAGCGATGTTGGACTCCGTCATGTCGTCGAGGAGGTCCTTGTCGATCAGCGGCTTGATCGGCTGAAGATAGCCCGACCAGACGTAATTGGCGAGGAACGGTGCATCGAGCTCCATGACATCGGGCAGCTGCTTGGCCATGACGGCGGCGCTGAACTTCTCGTTATAGGCGTCGTGCGGCGCATAGATGAACTGCACGTCGACATCGGGATTGGCCGCCTCGAACCGTTCGGCGACCTTGCCATAGGCGGCGACAAAACCGGGATCGCCCTGATGCATGATCTGGATCGCGGTCTTTTCGGCGGCAGCAGCCCACGGGGCAAAGAGCGCCGATGTCAGGACCAGAGACCAAAGTAAACGATTACCCATTAGAATTCCTCCTCAATTGAATGGGTCGAGTTCAAATTATACGGATGCCCGCTCCACCAGTTGGAACGGCAGTTTCTGCACTCCGACCGGGGGCCGGTCATCGGCAAGCAGGATGTGCGCGGCTTGGCGGCCCATGGCACGGTGCGGCAGCGCCATGGTCGTCAGCGGCGGATCGAGACGCGAGGCGATCTCGACCTGGTTGTCGAAACTCGCGACCGCGACATCATCGGGGATACTTGCGCCGCATCGGCGCAACGCGGCATAGACCTCCATCGCCACGCGATCGTTGCCGCACAGGATGGCATCGGGGCGGCGGGGACCCGTCATGAGATCATGCACATGCGTCGGCACGAGGCTGTGGGCCCGGTCGCTATAGATCGCCTTGCTGACGGCGGGCAAGACGATGGCCCCTGGCCCGTCGATGGCGGCGTGATCGAGCGCTTGGCGGAAGCCGAGTTCGCGCAGTTCACCGGCGAGCAGTCCTGGCAGATTGATGAAAGCGATATTGCGACGGCCCGCCTCGATGAGATAGGTCGTAATCTCGATCGCCGCTCCCGCTTCATCTGGCACCAGAGACGTCACGCGGTCGTTGGCATCCCGGCAATTGATCATGACGCCCACGGTGTCGGCAAACTCGGGCGGCAGGTCGACGCTTTTATGATACATAGCGGCATAGGCAATCGCTCGCGGGCGAAATTGCCGCATTTCATCGAGGATCGACGCTACGCTGCGATGGCCGCCGAGCGTCATCGCGAACACGGCCATGTCGGCCCCACGCACGGCGCCGTCGAGCCCCCTGATGATCTCGGTTGCGAAAGGTGAGGTGATCAGGTCATCGGCAACGAGGCCCACGAGCGGCATCCAGCCCTGGCGCATGCTGCGGGCGGCGAAATTGGTGACATAGCCAATCTCCTCGGCTATCTCCTTGATCCGCTGGCGGGTTTCCTCCGACATGCGCGCCGAGCCGCCATGCAGTGCACCTGACACCGTCTTGACGGAAACACCGGCGCGGGCGGCTATGTCGTTGAGTGAGGCAGTCATGGGTTCTCATGGGTTATCGATTACCCAAGGTGATATCAGTCGCGTTCCATCGAGTCAAGAATGTCAATCCTCGACGCTGACCGATGAAAAAAACCCGCCGAAGCGGGTTTTTTTGGGCGAAGAGGCCACTCAGTTGTTGTGGGCTGCGCAGGCCTCGTCCATTGGCGTGGCGTTGCTGGTGCCGCCCTGCGTCTGAAGATTGGCGGAGTTGTTGACCGGGTTGGGGCACTTGGTCTTGTCCATCTTCATCGTGCCGCCGGTCGTGGAGCCCGTCGTGGTGCTATCCATCGCCATCGGTTTCTTGGCCTTCGTGTCGGTCGTGGCACCGCCGCCCTGATCGGCCTGGTTCTTGTCGATCGTGGCGCCGGCCGGAGCCGGATTGGACTGGGCGAAAGCCGACGTGGCCATGCCGAGGGCGAAAAGCGAAGCTGCTACGAGTTTCATACGCATCTGATGTCCTCCTTGGGATCTTTGCGTGCTTGGCCTATCCACAACCTCGCCGCCACATCATTGTTCCGCTGATGCTGATAAATGCGGACATGCAGAGTTGAGCTTATTTTGCGTAAAGCGCCCGTGATCGTTCGAGGTGTTTGAGCAGCGCCATTTCGGAGCCGTCGACATCGTTGGCTTCGAGGCGGTCGACGATTTCGTCGTGTTCGGCCAGCGTAAACTTTTCCTTGCCGGTCCAGATTAGCATCTCGGTATGATATTCCTTCAGCCAGGCGAGCATCGCTTCGCTGACGGCGACGTAAATCGGATTGCCGGAGATCTGGGCGATGCGGGTGTGGAATTCCATATCGGCGTCGATGAATTCTTCGGCCTGCCCGAGCGACAGGCGCTGGCGCTCGATGATGGCTCTGAGGTCGCTGATATCGTTTGCCGAGGCGCGTTGGGCGGCCTCGCGGGCCATGCCGCGTTCGAAGAAGATGCGCGCGCTTTTCAGGTGCTCCAGTGAATCGGCCGATTGTGACAGCATGATCTTGGCGGTGAGGTCGACCTGGCGGAAAATCGACTTTGCCGTCAGCCTCAGCACCTTGGCCCGTTCGCCGTGCGAAATGCTGACGAGGCCCTTGTTGGCGAGCGACTGCATGGCCTCGCGGATCGCCGGGCGGCCGACGCCGAAGCGCTCCATCAGCACCCGCTCGGAGGGCATTTCGTCACTAGGCAAAAGCTCGCCCGAGGTTATCATTCGCTCAAGTGAAACAGCGGTGAAGCTTTCCTTTCGAAACATCGAAAGTCCATTTCTTCGGCCAGCGGACCCAGCAGCGTTTGCACGCCTGAGACTCGTCGCGCGCAGGCCCCAAACGCGACATCGGGATTGATGCTGTCAGGCGCGCTTGACGATGCCTCATCTTGGCAGAAGAAATGCGACGTGTAATCTAATCTCCGAAGATCGCCGATAGGTTGTCGGCTGACGATGAGGGAGCCAAGACATGCACGTTCGAAAAGCCGTCTCCTCGGACGCCGGGGAGTTGAGCGCACTGCTGAACGAGATCATCCGCGTCGGCGGAACGACAGCACTCGAGACCCGGCTTTCGGCCGCCGAGTTCGCCGATTGGTTCATCGACGGCGAGTTTCCTGTTGTCTGCCATGTTGCAGAACACGGTCAGTGGCTGATGGGCTTTCAATCGCTGAGCCTATACGGCGACCCGCCAAAAGGCGTTGCCGACATTGCGACCTTTGCCCGTGTGAACCCGAAGACCGCAGGCGTCGGCAGCGCGCTTTTTCCCGCGACCCGCGCGGCTGCGAAAGAACTCGGGCTCGAATTCATCAATGCGACCATCCGCGCCGACAATGTCAGCGGACTTGGCTATTATGCGAAGATGGGCTTTGAGACCTATGACAGGCTGCTCCAGGTTCCACTTCAGGATGGGACGCCTGTCGACAGGATCAAGAAGCGTTTCCGCCTAGACGCCCGGCATCACGCGACGCCTGACGCCTAAGGAGCCGAAGGCGTTATCGGAAGACGTTGACGCGGCAGGCCGGTGCGACCTGCTCGCATCTCATCGATGTGCGGCGAGTACGTGGGGCAGTATCGGTGGAAGCGTTTCAGTGAACGAGCATAGAAGCGTGCATAAGGTAGTTCACCAACGCTGCCGAGCACATGTCGCTCGTCGCGAAACGGAAGGCGACGCTGGGACGGCGGAAGCCCCCTTCCGACAGCCGGATTGATGATGCGGAACGAACTGGCAGCGGATCGAACATCCGCTGCCAGAGATGGTTCAACGAGTGGACTGCTTATTTCGCCGGGGCCTTGTAGGCAGATGCGATTTTGCCCGCCTTTTCTTGGGCGGCCTTGAATTCCGCACCCGTGTATGCGCGCACGGTTTTGATATTCGATACTGCGCCTGATGCGCCTACGACAAGAAGTGCGGGGATCAGGTCAACACCGTCAGGAAATTCAGCGATTACCATCCAGTCAGTTTCACCGGTCGTGACGTAGAAAGAACGCTGTTTCCCACCTGCTGCTTCCATGATGGCACGGGCCGCCGCTTCCCGGTCCGATGGATCGGCGATCATTCCCTTCGCTGCCGTGGCTGAATAGCACCCTGTGATTATGAACAGTGGCATAGGACATCCTCCCTCAACAAGCGGGCAGATCGGGGTGATCTGCCGCATATTCAATATCTCACATCCACGCGGTCGCCGCGATTAGATAAACCGGATTAAAAGCCGGCGTAGGTCGCCGTGTCGTCAAGAAGCCCAGCGCCACCTCTCCTCCGTCGAAACATCGACGGACGAAGATGCCGCAGCTCCCGGCGACCATTCTCGCTCGGGCTTGAACGCTGGAACCGGTAAAGCTCACCGGCACGTAGCGCCTTTGCCTACCAAACCGGCAACGCCACCGAATGTGCCCCACTTACTGCGGCGACGGTTCGGGTTTGGTAGCCCAGCTACTGTAAGTCTATGACGTGACAGCGTAGTTTTCTACAATGGAAGCAAAAATGCATTTTACTTCCGCCATTGGTGTCGGCTATTGTAAGACGCTGTCGCGTCCAACGATCCCTGATCAAGCATCGATGGACGGATGTGGAGACGCAAAGCCGCGGGAAACGGAACAGACGAAGACATATCCGGAGAATGCCCATGCCTGATGCCATGTTCACCGCCGAGGAACTTGCTTTGATCCGCCGGGCTTACGCCCATCAGGTGGCGGCAACTGCGGCAACGACCAACCCACGGATCGAGGCTGCCTTTGCCGTCGTCCCTCGCGAAGAGTTCCTCGGGGCGCCGCCATGGCAGATTGCCGGTCTGGGCGGAGGATATCGCCCCCTGGGCTCCTCTGATCTGGTTCTTGCCTATCAGGATGTGCTGTTTGCCCTGCAGCCCGACAGGGGCGTTAACAATGGCAGTCCGTCGCTGCATGCCCGCCTCCTGGCGGAACTGGACGTCCGGATCGGTGATCGCGTCGCCCATATCGGTGCCGGCACCGGCTATTATAGCGCCATTCTCGCGGAGCTGGTCGGCACCACCGGTCATGTCTATGCGGTCGAAATGGATTCCGGTCTGGCCGGCCACGCGCAAGCAGCGCTTGCCGATCGGACCAATGTCACCGTCATCACCGCCGACGGCAATCAATGGCCGCAACAAGATGTGGATGCGATCTACGTGAATTTCGCCGTCGGGCGGCCGGCGGCGCCGTGGATCGAAAGGCTGCGACCTGGAGGGCGCCTGGTGTTGCCACTCGGCGTACCGCGCCAGGGCCGACCATCGAATGGCGGTCGTCATGCCTCCCATGGTGCCGCACTTCGTATTGAGCGCGGCGCGACCGGATTTGCCGCGCGTTGGATCGGCAATGCCTATTTCGTCTGCGCCGAAGGCGGATTGGCGATCGACGAGAACGAGGTGGAGAAGCTCACGGCCGCCTTCAAGCGCGGCGGCATCGAATTCATTAAAAGCCTTCTCTGGAAGATCGAACCGCGGGTGGGACGCTGCTGGTATATCGGCGACCAATGGGCGCTTTGCTACGACGACGCCTGAGACATTTATCGCGCAAGGGGCGGGCGCTCCGTCTCATGGGGAATGGAGGGCGACGCAGCCCACCTCCGATGTCGATGTCTCCGCCCTTCGGCCGGTTTGGTCAGTTGAGGACAATCGAGACCGCGACGGCGCTAGACATCCAGTGCAGACGGCACGGGCGACAAGACGCTCAAGTCGATCTCGCTCCGATTATCTTGAGGGAAGATATTTCTAGTTTCGCGATGAGGGTGCCTGGCCAGAATAGCGAGAGCCCGGCGCGGGAGAGGTGCGCCGGGCTTCGATAGTGACCGACAGCCTGGGAGGAGGACGCTGTCCGTCGGATCGAAGCGGCTCGGAGGGGGGGAGCGCTTCGGTCCGCCATGAGGTAGTGCTGCGCCGCGGCAAATTCAAGCCTCGTAGGCGACCTCATCCCGGTGATGATGGACGAAGGGCGGGCGAGGCGCTTCACCGTGATTGCCTGCGGCTGGATTGGTATGGCGTTGTCCGCGGACAACTTGCGCTGCGCCGTTGATCGTTTCTGAAGCGCCGGCCGCGCCTCGTAATACTCCGGTTCCCTCCCGCCCTTCTGGCCCTGTGCGGAGCGCGCGCCTGATGACCCCCTGGATGGGCGGACATCGACCTCCGTAGCCGAGCTGAACCCGGAGTGCGATGCATCGGAGTTCTGATACTTGGCGCTCCTACCGAGGGCCGCCAGTGTTCCTTGTTGAGCGCGTCATCCTCGAGCCTCCATCTTGTTGGGACGCGTGAGCCGTCGTGCTCCAAGTTGCGCCCCTGTTTCATTTGGCGTCGCTGCGGCCACCCCGTCCCTCGAGGCTCATGCGGAGCGCCTGAAGTCGGGTCTCTTTGGGGGGGGCGGCCAGTTGTCCGCGGACAACTGGCCGGTGACCTTCTGCGCGACCCAATCCTTCGAGATCTTTGGCGGGGTCCCTCGTCCTGGGGATGCGGTCGGAGGTCTGGGCCGGGGAGCGCGCACCAACCCTGCGTCTGGGTCATTCGGCGCCGGCATTCCGCGTTGACGATTGAGTGCTACAAGGTGCTGAGGAGGCCATCTTGGGCCGGGACACGGCCTTCGTCAGCGCCTATACTCGAGGTGCGGTATCCCAATGCCCGCTGCTGAGCGGCAGGGTCCTCCGAAGTTCCATGTCGAAGGCGCCATCCTTCGGCACTCATCTTTCGGAGTTGCGCGCCCAAAAGCGGGAGCTGGAAGGGCTCACTCCAAGGTCTTCCGTTGCAGTCCATTTGGCGCGGTGCGGCCCTCTCGCCCTTAGGCTCCCAGCGAGGCGCTCAGGATAAGATGTGGCGTGACCCAAAGAGTCGTGCGCGGTTGTCAGGCGACAATCGGCATCAACTTCCGGCGTGCTAGGTGCGTCTCGATGTTGTCGGTGGCGCCTCTCAGGGGGAGGCTCGTAGACCGGCGCGGCTTCCTCATCGTCCGCAACAGAATCCCAACGCCTTCTGTCGCGGCCGGCATCCTCCGGCGCCTACATTCAGAGGCGTGCAGGTCACGCCGGAGCCCCGACGGGCGCGCGCCAACGCTGTCTGCATTCATTTGGCGTAGGCGCGTCTCAGGGCGAAGGCACTGTTTGTGGGCGCCGGCCTCCGCTTCCATGTCGAGCCAAACCTGCGGCGCGGCGCATCGAGACCCAGATCGCTGTTGTGCCAGTGAAACGGCGGAATCGTCCGCATTTCCTATTGAGGCGGCATCGCCAACGTTTCTCGTCCTGGGGGTGTAGTCGCAGGTGGCGGCCAAAGGACCTGCTCCATCGTTGCGCCTTGCATTCGTGCGGTGTCGTCACCCCGCCGCACCTTGGGAACCCCTCCGGGACCCACGATTGGTTGGCCGCGGACAAAGCCGCATCGCCAACATCACTAGCCGTGGTGCGCAGAAGATGGTGCGGGGCCCCGAAGGACTCGGCCCAAGCGGCTTCTCGTATCTGGCCGCGGCGGGGCGGCCGCTTGGTCCTTCTGCGCGCGGTACCGTCCAATGTTCCCCTTCCTGAGGTGAGTGAAGCTCTCGCCTCGTCCTTCAAGGCATCTACGGGGCATCTAAGGATCGGGGTCCTCTTGGAGGTAATCCTCTGTGCCAGTTGTTGGATAAGAGGCGGGTTGTCCGCGGACAACGGGATGTCGTTCGGGGCTCTCCTTCTTCCCGTTCTCCCGGCCGCTGCCGTCTTCCAAGTCGTTCACGCCGGGCGATCAGTGGCATCGTCGAGGTTGGGCGCAGGACTGTTCCAGGCTTTGGAAGGAGCCGCCGGTTCGCCGAGGTGGGCGCGCTGTTCGGTCGCGGATAAGGGGATCTGGCGCTGCTAAGCGTTGCCGCCATCACTGTTGTTGAGGCCGAGTGCTGGTTGGTTGCTGTTGTCCGTTCAACGGCTGCTCGGATGTCAGGCGCCAGTGTTGAGCGGGCGAAAAAGCCGGATCGACTGGCGGCATCTTGGGCCCCGGGAAGTCGCGCGATAGGCGATTTCCGACCGTCTGGAGCTGCAATTCGCGGCGCCGCCCCCCGTGAGGTGGAGAATTACACGTGCGGTAGTAACAAAAGTAAACTCCACGTTTGGTTCCGTGACGAGAAGAAAAATGATTAATATCAGATGGTTGTGATCTGAGGCGTATCCGGGATCCACGGGCCGTTTATGGCGCTGACGGCCCCATTGCCCTCCCCTGCGTCAGAAGGCAGATGAGAAAGCACGGCTTGCATCCTTTTGCGGTACCCCGCGTTATCCACCCAGAAAATCAGACGATGGCAAATCAGGGGGCAGGGTAATGGCAGATGCGCTTCCACTCAAGAGGTTCACCATCGCCGCTGCGATGACGGCCGCGGCCGTCGGCGCATTCATGTTGATGCAGGCAAGGCAGGGCGGTCCGCTGGGCCCGCCCACAGAACCCCACCGCGCGATTGACGATCATGGTCGTAGCGCCACCGTGCCCGAGGCTATTCCGCTCAGCGGTCTTCGGGATGTGTTCTGGCGGGTTTACCATGAAGTCCTGAACGACCGGGTGACGCTCATTGCCGCGGGTGTGACCTTCTATCTGCTGCTGGCGCTGTTTCCCGCCATGGCCGCTTTGGTCTCTCTCTATGGGCTGGTTGCCGATCCGATCACCATATCCGAGCATCTTCGCGAACTGGCCGGTCTGTTGCCGCCGGGGGCCTTCGACCTCCTGGCCGATCAGATCAAGCAACTCGTCAGCAAGCGCGACAGCGCGCTCGGCATCACCTTCTTCGTCGGTCTCGGCATTGCGCTGTGGAGCACGCATAGCGGCACGCTGGCGATCTTCGATGCGATGAACGTGGCCTATGAGGAGGACGAAAAGCGCGGTCTTATCCGGCTGAACCTCGTCGGCCTCTGCTTCACCTTCAGCGCCATGCTTCTGATGGTGGTCATGGTGGCGCTTGTCGGCGTCATGCCGGTCGTCCTCTCCTATCTCTGGCTCGATCACTTCAAGGAACACATGGCCCTTCTGCTACGGTGGCCGCTGTTGCTGCTGGTCGTTGCGGTGGCGGTGACCTCAGTCTACCGCTTCGGCCCGAGCCGGGAGCCTGCCAAGCTCCGGTGGATGACGTGGGGTGCTGCTCTAACGACCCTCGCCTGGGCGGCCATGTCGCTTGCCTTCTCCTTCTATCTCGATCATTTCGCCAATTATAACGCCACCTACGGCACGCTCGGTGCGCTGATCGGCTTCCTCATCTGGATCTGGCTTTCAGTCGTCATTCTCGTCATCGGCGCAGAGCTCAACGCCGAACTGGAACATCAGACCGCCAGGGATACGACGACGGGCACACCACTGCCGATGGGTACACGCGGCGCCTATGTCGCAGACACTTTGGGCGAGGCCGTCAACTGATCATTGAGGAGCATCATCGATGACTGCTCCTCAGACGTGGTTTTGATGTATTTTGTCCCTGGGCAATCCCGACAGAGGAGACGATCATGACGGCCCCGCATCCTTCCAAAACCCATATCGGCAACCATGCACTGCATCCCGAAACGCAGATGCTGAATTACGGCTACGATCCCGAACTCTCGGAAGGGGCGGTCAAGCCGCCGGTATTCCTCACCTCCACCTTCGTTTTCAATTCGGCCGAAGATGGCCGCGACTTCTTCGACTACGTCTCGGGCCGCCGCGAGCCGCCGGCCGGGAAGGGCGCCGGTCTCGTCTATTCGCGCTTCAACCATCCCAATAGCGAGATCGTCGAGGACAGGCTTGCCGTCTACGAACGGACGGAAAGCGGCGCACTGTTTTCCTCCGGCATGGCGGCGATCGCCACCACCCTGCTGGCTTTCGTGCGGCCGGGCGATGCGGTCCTGCATTCGCAGCCGCTCTACGGCGGAACGGAGACATTGCTGGCCAAGACGTTCCTCAACCTCGGCGTCGCCGCCATCGGGTTTGCCGATGGCGTCAGCGAAAGCTCGGTGCAGAAGGCGGCGGACGAGGCGATGGCCAAGGGCCGGGTCTCCGTCATCCTGATCGAGACGCCGGCCAATCCGACCAACAGCCTGGTCGATGTCGCGATGATCCGGCGCGTGGCCGACGCGGTCGGCGCAAAGCAGGGGCATACGCCGATCATCGTCTGCGACAACACCCTGCTCGGCCCGGTCTTCCAGCGGCCGATCGAACACGGCGCCGATATCTCGCTTTATTCGCTGACCAAATATGTCGGCGGCCATTCCGACCTGATTGCCGGCGCCGTTCTCGGCCGCAAGGCCGTCATCAAGCAGGTCAAAGCGTTGCGCGGCGCGATCGGCACGCAGCTCGATCCGCATTCCTGCTGGATGCTCGGCCGCTCGCTGGAAACGCTGCAACTGCGCATGGAGCGGGCAAACAGCAATGCGCGGGCCGTCGCCGATTTTCTGCGCGAACATCCGAAAGTCGAGAAGGTTCACTACCTGCCCTATCACGATCCGGATTCGCCGGCCGGCCGGACCTTCGCCGCGCAATGCACCGGCGCTGGCTCCACCTTCTCCTTCGACATTCGCGGGGGTCAGGCCGCCTCGTTCAAATTCCTGAATGGGCTGCAGGTCTTCAAACTGGCGGTCAGTCTCGGGGGCACGGAATCGCTGGCGAGCCACCCGGCCGCGATGACGCATTCCGGCGTGCCGGCCGATGTCCGCCAGCGCATCGGGGTGCTGGAATCGACGATCCGGCTGTCGATCGGCATCGAGCATCCGGACGATCTGATCGCAGACCTGGAGATGGCGCTGCAGGCGGCCTGAGGCGGTTTCTGTCGTGTCAATGCCCGGCGGCGCCGGGCATTGACACGACGACATTACTTGTCGTCGGTCGTCAGTTCTTTCTCGTCGGTATCCAGCACGAAGACGGCAAGCAGCCGTGCCGGCTTGGTCTTGCTGCCGTTTTTGCTGACGCTGTGATGATCGCCGGGAAATTCGGAAAAACTCTCACCGGCCTTATAGGTCTTCTCCGGCCCGTCATTCACCTTACTAGTGATCGACCCTTCGAGAACGGTGGCATAGATGAAGGCCGACTTGGGATGAGTATGGCCGGGCGAGGTACCGCCAGGCGCATATTCAACGAGCACGCCTTTCATGCTTTTGCCGGGAACATTGGGAAGCTTCTGGTCATAGACGACGGTGACCTTCGCTTTGCCGCCCGATGCAGCGTAAGCCTGCGCACCGGCTGCGAGGGCAACGGCAAACGCGGCCGTCGAAACAATCTGTCTAAACATGTGGGTCTCCTGCATTGATGGGAATAGTCGCGACAGTCGGCCGCCTCGCCTCAAGCGCTCTTTTTCTGCGGCGGTTGTCGGCTGAGCCAGTCGTCGAAGCGGATCCGGCCGAGCCGCGCCTTGGGTCCGGTTACCAGCGAATTGTCTTCGAGCTCGACGCCAAAATAGCGGGCATGCGGATCAGCCATCACCTGGCGCGGATCGTTCGTCGCTTTCAGCAGGCGCGTGACGATGTCGGTGAGGCGGATTTTCTCCGGTCCACCGATCTCGATCGTGCCATTGACAGGCGCGGCCAGCGCCACCTCGGCCATGACGTCGGCGACATCGTCCGAGGCGATCGGCTGCACGTAGGCGGGCGACAGATGCACCATCTGCCCGACCGTGCCGGACTGGGCGATGCCGGCCATGAATTCGTGGAACTGCGTGGAATGGACGATGGTGTAGGGGATGCCGGAGCCCTTGATCAGCTCTTCCTGTGCCATCTTGGCGCGCATATAGCCGCTGCCCTGCAATCGCTCCATACCGACGATCGACAGCGCGATGTGGTGCTTCACGCCGGCGGCAGCCCCTGCCTTGAGCAGATTGCGGCCCGACGTCTGGAAGAATTCCAAGACGGCCTTGTCCTCGAAGGAGGGCGAGTTGGCAAGATCGAGCACCACCTGCGCTCCGACAAGCGCTTCCGCCAGGCCTTTGCCGGTGATCGTGTCGACGCCTGAATTCGGCGACGCCGCCAACACCTCGTGTCCCTTGCTGCGCAATCTTTCCACGGTCTTCGAGCCGATGAGCCCGGTACCGCCGATAATGACGATCTTCATGGGTTAGTCTCCTTGTCGTTGCGAGGTTTTCCTCTGTTGACTTGCCTTTGCTGAAGGAAGGCGGGCAGGAACTGCTCTGCGTGCCGAAACCGCGTGCCACGAGGCAAGCGGCTTCATCGGACGGAACCGATCGCCAGGAGAATGCGCCGGATCGTGGGCCTGAACTATTCTCTCTCGGTCGCTGTCGACCTATGCCAAGGCAGTAGGAAGGCTAGTCCTGCGGTCGAAGGTTCGTGCGGAAACGGAGAAGACCTGCGTCATCCGGCGTCACCGGGGGATGGGGCGGAAGGAGATGCTGCGGCCTCTCGATGCCCTTCGGATACTCGGGGACAAGAAGATATGTTGCGCGGATCTCCGATCCCGGCTCTCGCCTCTTCAGGAGAGCCTGACTGCCTCGAACAGCGCCGTCAGCCCGATGCCACCGCCGATCCCGATCATGGCAAGGCCGGTCGCGGCTGGCGACCAACCATCCCCGCGGATCAGTTGACTATATAGCCGGGTAACGAGAATCGCTCCTGATGCCCCGAACGGATGGCCGAGCGCCAGGGCGCCCCCATTGCCGTTGACCGCGTCGGCGGCGATGCCGAGTTGATCCAGCGATGCCAGAACCTGAGCCGCGAAGGCTTCGTTGAACTCGAAGGCGTCGATTTCGGAAAGCGAGAGGCCGGGCTGGCGCTGCATGAGCTTTTTAGTCGAAGCGACCGGCCCGATGCCGAGCAGGTTGGGGTCAACGCCGGCGGCGGCGCTGTCGATGAAGGCGAGGCCTTTTTCGATGCCGAGGCTTTTTGCCATGGCGCGGCTCATGACGAGCACCAGGCAGGCGCCGTCATTGAGCGGGCAGGCATTGCCTGCCGTCACCGAGCCATCGGCCAGGAAGACGGGCCGGAGGTTTGCGAGCGCCTGAAGTGACGTGCCCGGGCGCGGGCACTCGTCGCATTCGATCAGCCCGTCGCGGGTGGAGATATCGACGATTTCGGGACGAAAGAGGCCCGCCTCGGCCGCCGCAACAGCGAGCCGGTGGCTGCGCAGGGCGAATTCATCCTGCCTCTGGCGCGAGATGCCGAAGGCACGCGCGACGTTTTCGGCGGCAACGCCCATCTCAGGGTCGCCGACCGCTTCGGGAGAAAACCGGGCGCGGCCGTAAAAGCGCGGCACTGCGCCATTGGCTTTCGGCCGTTCGACGCGCCATGGCGCGGTGCTGACGCTCTCGACGCCGCCGGCAAGAAAACACGCGCCGGCTTTCGCCTGGATCAGCCGGGCGGCGAGGATGATCGCTTCCAGGCCCGAGCCGCATTGCCGGTCGATAGCCACACCGGGCACCGCCATCGGCAGGTCTGCATGGAGGGCCGCGAGCCGGCCGATATTGCCGCCACCGCCCGCGGCGTTGCCGACGAGCACGTCGTCTATGTCATTCGGCGCAATGCCTGTTTCGGCAATGATCCGGCGGATGATCGGCGCAAGCAGGTCTTCGGCGGCGACTGTCGCAAGCGATCCGAAGGCCCGGCCGATCGGCGTGCGGTAAGCGGCAACCACGACCGGCTGCCAATCCTCGTCAGGCTGATAGGCGTAGGACAAGACCGTCTCCCGAAATGACCGATGCCTCTACCTCACCCCTCGCGATCTTGCCGCTGCTCGTCATCGGCCAAGAGGCGATATGGTAGAATTGCCTGGGGATCTTGAACCTCGCAAGCTTGGTCGCGCAATGCTCCGCCAGAATTTTCGGGTTCGTGGCCTCCCCCGAGACGACCGCGACGATCCGCTGGCCGTAATAGACATCCGGCAGCCCGAAGACGACGGCCTCCTCGAGCCCCGGGCAGGTTTTGAGCGCACTCTCGACTTCGGCGGGATAGACGTTGTTGCCGCCTGAAATCATCATGCCGCCTGCCCGGCCGATCACCCGCAGCATTCCCTTGGCATCGATCTCGCCGAGATCGCCGACCGTCGCGCCTGCCGGGGTGACCCGAAACGCCTGGCCGTCGTCGCCCCAGAGATAACCGTCGGCGATCAGATCGCTTCTGACGAAGATGGTGCCCGGCACGTCGGTGCCGACATCCTTTTCATCAGGACCCCGAATGGAAATCTCGACGCCGGGATAGGCCTGCCCCACCCGCTCGATCGGAAAATCGAGCGCGCCGCCGACAAGGGTGGAGACGGTCATGAAACCGATTTCGGATGCGCCGTAATATTCGCGGATGCGCGCATTCGGAAAAAGGCGGCGCATGGAGTCGACGCCGTTCACGTCAAGCTTGGCGCCGGCAGTCAGGACATCACGCAATGAGGTCAGAGCAGGTTCGGCGGCGCAGGCTCGGGCAATGCCCGCAATGTGGGTCGGCACGGCGACCAGCCGTTCGATCTTTTCGGCGGAGAGAATGTGCGCGACGGCGGCGGCATCCCATTTCCTGACCGAATGGAAGGTGCCGCCGGCATCCAAAGCTTCGACCATGGCGTAAAGGGCCAGACCATGCGCCAGGGCGCCCGGGCACATGGTCGATGGGGCGTCTTCGAGCTCGAAAACCACGCGGCCGCGATCGAGACTGCGGCGCCACTGTTGGCGCGAGCGATAATAGGCCTTCGGCTCTGCCGTTGTGCCCGAGGTAAAGCCGATCAGGAAGATGCCCTCGGCATCATCAGGCAGATCGCCTTCCGTCTCCGTGAGATCGAAGGGCTCGGCCCCGGCGACGACGACAGCAATGCCGAGCCTGCGGCCGATTTCGGCGCTTGGGCTTGCATCGTCGTCGACGACAAGCACGTCAGGCGCCAGCCGCTCGACGATGCGCTCGATCCTTTCCGGCGGCATCATCGGGTCGATCACCGCGCAGGCATTCGGCAAGGCAGTGGCGGCAACGAAATATTCGGCGAAGCCGATATGGTTGCCGAGGCTGAGGGCGACAAGTTTCTCGACGCCGGGCAGATCGAGCGTGCGGCGGGTGGAGTGCGGCAATTCCTGGAAAAAGCGGTAGATCGCCTTGGCGCGCAGACAGAGTTCGCCATGGCTCAGGCAGCGGCCGTCGATCACCAGGGCCGGCTTGTCCGGCCTTTCCGTTGCATGTCGAAGAAGCTGCGCATGGATCGGCATGGACACCCGCTGGTTTGAAGATCGGCCGTCAGCCTAAGGCGGCTCTGGTGACGTCGGGAATGGGCGTCGGGCGGCTGTCGGAAAGGCCGACACAGACCCAGACGAGCCCCGCCGAGGCGCAATGGGCGCCGTCACGCTGGCGAAAGAGTTCGATCCCAAAGGAGAGGCTCGTGCGCCCGATTTTTTCGACCGTCACCTTGGCTTCGACGATATCGTCGATGTCGATCGGGTTGTGAAAGGTGAGCTCCGCCTTCTTCACGTGATAGGCAACACCCGACGAGGTGTGGCGGAATTGGCTCAGAATTTCCCGGTGCCGCAGGAACTCGACGACGGCATCCTCGCAATAGTCGAGGTAAACCGAGTTATGGACATGACCATAGATGTCGATGTCTCGCATCGAGACCCGGAAGGATGCTAAAGGCCTGTCGTCAACACTCATGCGGTCACCGAAAATTGGTGGGCTGTTCTAACCGCTGTTGTCTGGGGGATGCAATGCAATATCAGGCGGTCGTGCGAAAATTCGGGCCAGCCGAGGAGGTCGTCGAGATCGAGCGGGCTGCGCTGCCGGTGCTGCGCCGCGACCAGGTGCGGGTGCGTCTCTTGGCTCGGTCGATCAATCCATCCGATATCATCACCATATCGGGCGCCTATAGCGGACGCACGACCCTGCCCTTCATTCCGGGGTTCGAAGCCTTCGGCGTGGTCGAGGCGTGCGGTGAAGAGGTTCATGGACTTTCCCCTGGCACGCGCGTGCTGCCGGTGCGTAGCGCCGGCGGATGGCAGGAATTCAAGGATGCCGATGCCAGCTGGTGCCTTCGTGTTCCCGACACACTCTCCGACTTCGAAGCGGCGACCAGCTATGTCAACCCGATGACCGCCTGGCTGATGCTGCATAAGAAGATCGGCCTCAAACCGGGCATGCGCATCGCCATCAATGCGGCCGCCTCTTCGATCGGATCGATATTGACCGGCATGGCGAACGCGGTTGGCGTGGAGCCGGTGGCGATCGTCCGCAGTGAGGAATCCCTCCAGCGCCTGCGCGGCCGGCTCGAGACCATAATCGTCGACAAAGCGGACGGCGATCTCGCAGCGGGACTTGTCGGCAGGTCCGGGCTCGACGCAGTGCTCGACTGCGTCGGCGGCGCGCGCGCCTCGATCCTCGCAGATGCGCTCAAACCCGGCGGGCATTTCCTGCATTACGGCCTGCTTTCAGGAGAAAGCATCCCGCCGTCATTCTGGGCCGCCCATTCCGACATTGCCTTTTCCTATTGTCACCTCAGGGAATGGGTTCATGCCGAAGCGATGGGCGACGTGCAGCACGCCTATTCCCAGGTCGCCGCGCAGATCGCCTCGAAGGTCATCGCGACCGAAGTGCGGGAGGTCTTTCCGCTGGAAGAGATCGGCGAGGCGCTGCGCACCGCCCTTCCCTTCCGGGCGGGTGGCAAGGTGCTGCTCGCCTGATCGGGCAAGCACCAGCGGCGGTCGAATACCGAACGAGCAGCCAGGCGCCCGCCTCGTCCTTCGAAGGCCGCCTATAGCTGCGATCCGACAGGAAGATCCGTGTCCACCCCACACGGGATCTTTTCGTCGTATAAGGAAAGGACACGCCGTGTGGCACGCCCCTCTGCCTGCGGGGCCTGGGCTCGCGCCATGTCGACCCGTCCTTCGGACCCCCACAGGTGGGGAGATCGCTGGGGACCGGTTTGCCCAACCAACTCACCTCCCAATCACTTTGAGACGGTAGAGAGAGCGATGGTACGACCACTTGCGGATCTCCCCTTGTAAGGGAGATGCCCGCAGGGCAAAGGGGGTCGCACGCGGCAAAATGCCATTGCACTCGATCGCCAAGTTTTCTGTGGTTCCTGCCGCTTACGCAAGAGCTGAATATTTCTCTATATTGCCGGTCAGCAACTCTATGAAAAGATCCCTGGCAGGTTCGCGAACTGCTTTCATCCAGGCGACAGCGAGAGGCAATTTATGCATTGGTGCGTCGTGTTCGCGCGATAGCGGCAGATATTTCACGCCGCTTGCCGCAAGCTTTGAGGTCCATTTCGGAACGATCGCCGACCCTATTCCAGCAGCAACGAGATTGATAATCGTCTGCTTTTCATCAGCGATCTGAGCAATCCTGGGACGCAATCCAATTTCGGAGAAGAGCTCCATCGTCAGATCATAGCTATGGGGACGAGATCGTCGCTCAGGCACGATCATCGGCTCGTCTTGCAATTCCCGGACCGAAACCTCGCATTGGCTGGCGAGTGCGCTACGCTCAGGAACTGCCACCACCGCAGTTTCATAAAACAATGGTTTCACCACGAGCGAAGCGCTCATTCCCTCTCTCGGCCGGATCAAGATCAGATCCAGCCGCCCCGCCAGCAGCTTGGGGATCAATCGGATCGACTTGTCTTCGACCAATTGCGTCGTCGTTTGAGGCGCTATTTCGCGAAAATCATGCAAAAGCATCGGAACGAGACCGGCTGCGGCGCTATCGATTGCACCGATACGCAGTATCGGCCCCGCAGAGTGCTTTCTCGATCTGATTTGGTCCGCGACCTCATCGAGGCGAGCAAGGACTGGCCTCACCTCTTTCAGTAACGCTACGCCGTCTTCTGTCAGGGTTACGCTTCTGGTCGTCCGGGTCAGCAGGCTCGTTCCTAACGATTCCTCAAGCAATCGCACATGGCGACCCAACGAGGCGGGCAGCAATCCAACGCTCTGGGCGGCTCGCCCGAAGTGTAGTTGTTCGGCGACGGCCGCAAAGCATCGCAGCTGCTCAAGTTCCATTCCAGCATCCAGATTATATCAGATAATTATATAATTATACGGTTGTTAAACTAACGGCAAGCCGCTTCTATAGTGTTTTCGGCGCGCTGAGGACGCGTCAATCGTTCCGCTGGGAGGAGTTTTCATATGTTCGAAACGCGCGTAATGCGCAAAGTTACCTGGCGCATCGTGCCATTCATTATGGTCTTGTATTTGATCGCGTTCGTTGATCGCGTCAACATTGGTTTCGCCTCTCTGACGATGAACGCAGGCGTCGAAACGACCAACTCGATTGGCAATGTCGCGCCCTCGATGATCGGCTGGATCAAGGACACAACCGGACGCTTCGAGGGAGATCTTTAGTTCGTTGCTGAGCTGTTGGTGGTCTCTGCTGCCGTCACACTGATCCTTTCGCGCACCGGACGCCGAGGTGCACATGCCAAGACATCGGCCCAACACTAAAATACCGAATGGAAAATGACGATGCGTGAATACAAGATTGCGGCCGTCCCCGCCGACGGTATTGGCCCGGAAGTGATAGCCGCCGGCCTGCAGGTTCTCGAAGCGCTCGAAAAGCGCAGCGGCGACTTCAAGATCCGTGCCGAGACCTTCGACTGGGGGTCGGACTATTACAAAAGGCACGGCGTGATGATGCCGGCCGACGGCCTTGAGACCCTGAAAAAGTTTGATGCGATCTATTTTGGGGCGGTCGGCGCACCTGACGTGCCGGACCATATCACGCTCTGGGGGCTGCGCCTGCCGATCTGCCAGGGTTTCGACCAGTATGCCAACGTACGGCCGACCAAAATCCTGCCTGGCATTACACCGCCGCTGCGCAACTGCGGTCCCGGTGATCTCGACTGGGTTATCGTCCGCGAAAACTCTGAAGGCGAATATTCCGGCCACGGCGGCCGCGCCCATAAGGGATTGCCGGAGGAAGTCGGCACGGAAGTAGCGATCTTCACCCGCGTCGGCGTTACGCGCATCATGCGCTATGCCTTCAAGCTGGCCCAATCCCGGCCGCGCAAGCTGCTCACCGTTGTGACCAAATCGAACGCGCAGCGCCACGGTATGGTGATGTGGGACGAGATCGCCGCCGAAGTGTCCAAGGAGTTTGCCGATGTTGCCTGGGACAAGATGCTGGTCGATGCAATGACCGTGCGCATGACCCTGAAACCGGAAAGCCTCGATACGATCGTCGCAACAAATCTCCATGCGGATATCCTCTCCGATCTGGCTGGTGCTCTGGCCGGTTCGCTCGGCGTTGCGCCGACTGCCAACATTGATCCGGAACGACGCTTTCCGTCCATGTTCGAGCCGATCCATGGATCAGCGTTCGACATTACCGGAAAGGGGATTGCCAATCCGATTGCCACCTTCTGGACTGCAGCGCAGATGCTGGAGCATCTGGGGGAGAAGGACGCGGCCGCGCGCCTCATGGCTGCTGTCGAACGGGTCACCGAGGCTGGCATCCTAACGCCGGATGTGGGTGGCAAGGCCACTACCCAGCAGGTCACCGACGCCGTCTGCGAAGCAATCGCCGGCTCCAACATTCTCGTGGCGGCCCAATGACGTGAAATGACGCGTCCGCCCGGGATGTGCTCGCCGGATATTCGATGTAGCGGTTGCGAGCGCCGACCCTGCGAACGTTGTCACGCAGCATTTTCCGATCGCCCTAAGGGCAGATGCATCGTCGTCGGCGCGGGAAAAGGCGTCTGCCGCCATGGCCGCAGCGCTCGATGCGGTATGGAGCGACGTCGATCTCACCAGTGTCGGATAAAAAACCCGGGCGCAGCCGTAGCTGCGCCCGGGCAAAAATGCGGCCGATCAGACGAGGTCGAAGCGGTCGGCGTTCATGACCTTGTTCCAGGCGGCGACGAAGTCCTTGACGAACTTCTGCTTGGCGTCAGCCTGGCCGTAGACTTCGGCGAAGGCACGAAGCTGCGAATGCGAGCCGAAGATCAGATCGACGCGGGTGCCGGTCCATTTGGCAGCACCCGTCTTGCGGTCGCGGCCTTCATAGACGCCGTCCTTGCCGGCGGCCGGAACCCACTGCGTGGCCATGTCGAGCAGGTTGACGAAGAAGTCGTTCGTCAGCGTCTCGGGGCGCGAGGTGAAGACGCCGTGCTCCGGGTTGCCTGCCTTCAGCACGCGCAGGCCGCCGACGAGGACAGTCATTTCGGGACCGGTCAGCGTCAGGAGCTGCGCGCGGTCGACGAGTGCTTCTTCCGGCTTCATGAACTGATGGCGCTTGCCGTTCACATAGTTGCGGAAGCCATCGATACGCGGCTCGAGTGCTGCGAAGGAATGCGCGTCAGTCTGGGCTTCGGAAGCATCCGCACGGCCCGGCGTGAAAGGCACGCTGATGGCGTTGCCGCCGGCAGCTGCCGCCTTTTCGACGCCGGCAGCGCCGGCAAGCACGATCAGGTCGGCAAGCGAGATCCTTTTGCCGCCAGTCTGGGCGGCGTTGAAGTCCTTCTGGAGGCCTTCGAGAACACCGAGAACCTTAGCGAGCTGGGCTGGCTGGTTGGCGTCCCAATCCTTCTGCGGAGCGAGGCGAATGCGCGCGCCGTTGGCGCCACCGCGCTTGTCGGAACCGCGGAAGGTCGAGGCCGACGCCCAGGCGGTCGAAACCAGTTCCTGGACGCTGAGGCCCGTCGCCAGAACCTTTGCCTTCAGCTCGGCAATGTCTTTGTCGTCGATCAGCGGATGGTCGACGGCCGGGATCACGTCCTGCCAGATCAGGTCTTCGGCCGGAACCTCGGGGCCGAGGTAGCGCACCTTCGGGCCCATGTCGCGGTGGGTCAGCTTGAACCAGGCGCGGGCGAAAGCGTCGGCGAACTCGCCGGGATTTTCAAGGAAGCGGCGCGAGATCTTCTCGTAGATCGGATCGAAACGCAGCGCCAGATCGCTGGTCAGCATGGTCGGCAGATGTTTCTTGCCGGCGTCAAAGGCATCCGGAATGGAGGCTTCGGCGTTCTTGGCCTGCCACTGCTTGGCTCCGGCCGGGCTCGTCGTCAGCTCCCATTCGAAGGCGAAGAGGTTTTCGAAGAAGTGGTTGCTCCACTTGGTTGGCGTCTGCGACCAGGTGACTTCGAGGCCAGCGGTAATGGCATCCTTGCCGACGCCGGTGCCGAAGGAGCTTTTCCAGCCAAGGCCCTGGTCCTCGATCGCGCCGCCTTCCGGCTCGGCGCCGATCAGGGACGGATCGCCGGCCCCATGCGTCTTGCCGAAGGTGTGGCCGCCGGCGATCAGCGCCACGGTCTCTTCGTCGTTCATCGCCATGCGGGCGAAGGTTTCGCGGATGTCGCGGGCCGAAGAGAGCGGATCGGAATTGCCGTTCGGGCCCTCGGGGTTGACGTAGATGAGCCCCATCTGCACGGCGCCGAGCGGTTCCGCCAGCTGGCGTTCGCCGCTGTAGCGCTCGTCGCCGAGCCAGGTGCCTTCAGGACCCCAGTAGAGTTCTTCCGGCTCCCAGACGTCGGCGCGGCCGCCGGCGAAACCAAAGGTCTTGAAGCCCATGGATTCGAGCGCGACGTTGCCGGTGAGGATCAGGAGGTCGGCCCAGGAGATGCGGTTGCCGTATTTCTGCTTGATTGGCCAGAGCAGGCGACGGGCCTTGTCGAGGTTGGCATTGTCAGGCCAGCTGTTCAGCGGCGCAAACCGCTGCTGACCCTGACCGGCGCCGCCGCGCCCGTCGGTGATGCGGTAGGTTCCGGCGCTGTGCCAGGCCATGCGGATGAACAGACCGCCGTAATGACCGAAGTCGGCCGGCCACCAATCCTGCGAATCCGTCATCAGCGCGTGAAGATCCTGCTTCAGCGCATCGAGATCGAGCTTCTTGAACTCTTCGGGATAGTCGAAGGCCTGGCCGAGCGGATCTGCGCGGCCGGAATTGTGATGAAGAATCTGCACGTTCAGCTGGTTCGGCCACCAATCGCGGTTCGTCCGCGCGGTCGGAGCCTTGTGATGGGCAACAGGACATTTGCCTGCGCTGTCAGTGGGATTGTCCATGATCGTCTCCTTCATTGCTTGATCTGTCTGCCGTTTAAAAAGATGAGCCGGGCCGGCGCCCTACTCTCTCCCCTGAAGTCTTCATATCGGAAGCGTTCAATAATTTTAAGTTGGATTTACTGATTGCTGCGATAAGCTGAGCTTATGAAGAATCTTACCCTGAAACAGCTACGCTATTTTGAAGCCCTGGCAAGGGACGGCCGCTTCCGCCGCGCCGCCGATGCCTGCGCCATCTCCCAGCCGGCGCTCTCCATGCAGATCAAGGAACTCGAGCAGGAGTTGGGCAGCGAGCTCTTCGAGCGCAGCGCACGCCAGGTGAAGCTCACCCCGTTCGGCCAGACCTTTGCGCTCAGGGTCCGCGACATCCTGCGAGCGGTGGACGAATTGGGAGAATTTGCCCGTGCCTCGCGCGATTCCTTCCTCATGCGGCTGCGCATCGGCATCATCCCGACGATCGCGCCCTATCTGCTGCCGGCGATTATAAACGATCTCAACAAAAGCTTCGCCGGAATTCAGATCGATGTGCGCGAGACGCAGACGGGCAAGCTGGTTCACGAACTGGCGCAGGGCCAGCTCGACATGGCGATCGTCGCGCTGCCGGTGTCGGAACCCTCGCTGACCGAACTCGAGCTTTTCCGGGAAGAATTCGTGCTGGTGAGGCGGCAGGAGGATGGAGACAAACCGGTGCCCGAGCGCGAGGCGCTGCGCGAAATGCGGCTGCTGCTGCTCGAAGAGGGCCACTGCTTCCGCGACCAGGCACTGTCCTTCTGCAAGGTCGGGCCCGCCCGTCCTCGGGAGATCATGGAAGGCAGCTCGCTCTCCACCCTCGTCCAGATGGTCGGCGCCGGCATCGGCGTCACGTTGATCCCGGAAATGGCCGTTCCCGTCGAAACGCGCTCGGCCCAGGTTTCGATCTCCCGCTTCCCGTCGCCGCAGCCGTCGCGAACGATCGGAATGGTCTGGCGCAATTCAACGCCGATGGCCAAACAGCTGCAGGAGGTGGCCGAGGCGGTGCGCCGCTCGGCCGAAGCGATGCGGGAACAGTATGCGGGTGCGTGACGTACGATAGTACGGTTGGCGCCTAAGACCTCTCTCACAAAGCGAGGGCTGGCCGCATCGCTTCACACGATCGCCATCGTATCAATCCGTCGACGGTACAGCCCCCAGACTGTACCTTTGACAACAAGGACCAAAGCGTTGGAACGCATCTGAAAGATGCGACCGCTTCAGGAGCGGCGCTTGAACGTATGCTCCGCAGCCGGAAATTTTCGCGACCTGACTTCGTCGGCATAGGCGGAGGCGGCTGCGGCGATCCTCTTGCCGAGTTCGTCGTAGCGCTTGACGAAACGGGGGGTGAAATCGTTGAACAGCCCCAGAATGTCGTCTGACACCAGAACCTGGCCGTCGCAGGCGGAGGACGCGCCGATACCGATGGACGGTATGTGGATGGCCGAAGTCACCTCCCGGGCGAGCGGTTCCACCGTGCCTTCGACGACGACGGCAAAGGCGCCCGAGCCGCCGATCGCGTGCGCGTCACGCCTGATCTTCGACGTCTCGTGTTCGGTATGGCCGACGGAGCGATAGCCGCCTGCAGTTTGCACCTGCTGCGGCATCAGGCCGATATGCCCCATGACCGGGATGCCCCGCTTCGTCAGAAAGGCGATCGTCTCGGCCATCTCCTCGCCGCCTTCCAGTTTGACCGCATCGCAGCCGGTTTCCTGCAGGATGCGGACGGCATTGCGGAAGGCTGCCTCTTTCGATTCCTGATAGGTTCCGAACGGCATGTCGACGACGACGCAGGCCTTGGCGACGCCGCGCATCACCGCCTTGCCATGGGCGATCATCATCTCGAGCGTGACGCCGATGGTGGTCTCCATGCCGTAGAGCACCATGCCGAGCGAATCCCCGACCAGCAGAAGGTCGCAATGCTCATCCAGCAACCGCGCCATCGGCGTCGTATAGGCGGTCAGGCAAACGATCGGTTTGCTGCCCTTCATGGCTGAGATGCGGGTCGGCGTCAGACGCTTTTGAGATCCGGTGGCGCTCATTTCGTCGCTCCCCTTCCCGGCTGGCCCCTTCCCTGCAGGCCCTTCCCGCCGGTAATCCCGGCAATTCGGTTGTTGCGGACGACCCGGTTGTCGAGGAGCCGCGTCGAGCCGAACCGGACGAAGAGCGCCACGACGACAGGCTCGTCGATCGAGCTGACCTGCTCAAGCGTCGAAGCGTCCCTGACGGCGACGACTTCAGGCTTTGCCAGCGGCTCGCGGCCGAGAAATTCCGTGAGCTTCACTTCCAATCCCTTGGCATCCGTCAGGCCATTGGCAACCAGGCGCTCGGCCTCGTCGAGGGTCTGCGGGACGATCACCGCGGCGCGCCGCTCCTCCGGGCTGAGATAGACGTTGCGCGACGACAGGGCGAGGCCGTCGCCGTCCCTGACGGTCGGCACCGATATCACCCGCACCGGCACCGCAAGATCTTCCACCATGCGTTTGATGATGACGACCTGCTGATAGTCCTTCTGGCCGAAATAGGCGGTCTGGGGTTGCACGATGTTGAGGAGCTTGCAGACGACGGTGGCCACACCGGCAAAATGCCCGGGCCTGACCGCGCCCTCGAGCTCGCGGCCGAGATCGGGAACATCGACGACGGTCTGCATCGGACGCGGATACATGTCTTCGACATCGGGCGCGAAAAGGAAATTGACCCCGGCCTGCTTGAGCATGCCTGAATCGCGTTCGAGATCGCGCGGATATTTGCTGAGGTCTTCGGCTGGGCCGAACTGCAGCGGATTGACGAAGATCGACACAACGACGAGGTCGTTCTCGGCCCGGGCGCGCGATACGAGCTCCATATGGCCGGGATGGAGGTAGCCCATCGTCGGCACCAGGCCGACGGTACGCCCCTGGCGCTTCAGCGCATCGAGCGTGTGGCGCAGCTCGTCGATACTCGAGAAAACCCGCATATATCCTCCCCGCGGCCGGTCACTCATCTTGGGCGCGGATAAGAAGTGTAATCGATGCTTGAGGTCAATGCACATTCGGCGATAAAAACGATTAGATGGAATGGCAGGCCGATCAGACCAGCCTATATCTGCGCGAAAATGGCGGCTTGCGGCAGGACCGGCAATGTGCGAACTGCGCCGATATTGGCCCTGTCCGTCAATTTACCATCACAGTCGGTCGCTATGGAGGATGCATGGACAAACCCTGGAAGATCAGCCGCGGGCCGATTGCGGCAGCCGAGCTCGACGTGGAGAAGGCAAACGCGATCAACATGCTGTTGATCCGGCCAGTCGGCGTACTTCCCGCCAAGCCGGGAGACCCTGTCCTCCCCTTTGCCGTCGGCCTCTTCAACGAGCTGCGCCCGCTGCTGAAACCCGACGCCGGCGTGACGACGCTGAGGCGCGCGACGGCTGCCTATGTCCATTGCCGGCGCTATTATTTCGCCAGCGCCCAGTCCGATTCCATGCGTCATGACCTGGACGGCAAGCCGGTCGAACCACTGTCGCCAGACGATCGGCTGGTCGCGCAAAAACGCTTTCTGAACCTTAAGCGGAATGCGGGCACGGCCGAGGCGCCCGAGGACACGGCTCCGGCTCCCTCTCCCCTGTTGAGCAAGAACGAACAGATTCGCGCAGTCCTCCTCAGCAGGAAGAACTCGTCAGTCCAAGCGGAATGAGATTGGGTTTGCCATATCCCCTTTCTCGTTTATGCATTTTTCGGCAAGACTGAGAGATTTGGTTCGCCATAAATGTTTGGTGGGTTCGGGCTTGGCTCTTGCATCCTCAGCAATGTCGATCGGCTAGGTCATCTTCAAAATCGCGGCGAGGAGAAACGCAGCATGACGAAAACCACCTTGACGATTGCCGACCTGAATGGGCGGGTCGAAGCCATCTTCCGCAAGGCCGGCCTCAATGCCGTGCAGGCCGGGGCGCTTGCCCGCGTCATCGTCGCCGGTGAGCGCGACGCCTGCAAATCGCATGGCATTTACCGCATCGAGGGCGCGCTGCGCACCGTCAAATCAGGCAAGGTGAAGCCGGACGCGGTGCCCGAACTGGACCTCAACGAAGGGTCCGCCATCGTCAAGGTCAATGCCAAGGGGGGCTTTGCCAATGCGGCCTTCGAACTCGGCGTGCCGGCGCTGGCCGAACGCACACGCAAGCTCGGCATTGCCGCCCTCGTCATCAATGATTGCAGCCATTTCTCCGCGCTCTGGCCGGAAGTCGAGGCAGTGACCAACGAGGGTCTTGCCGGTCTCGTCATGTGCCCCAGTTATGCGACCGTCGCGCCAGCCGGTGGCACCAAACCGCTGCTCGGCACAAACCCTTTCGCCTTCGGTTGGCCGCGCAAGGACATGTCGCCCTACGTATTCGACTTTGCGACCTCGGTTGCCGCCCGCGGAGAAATCGAGTTGCACCGCCGCGCCGGAAAGCAGCTTCCCGAGGGCTGGGCGATCGATGCCAACGGCAATCCGACGACCGATCCGGAAGCCGCCCTTGCCGGCGCCATGCTGCCCTTCGGCGGGCACAAGGGATCGGCGATCGGCACGATGATCGAGCTCCTCGCCGGCATCATGATCGGTGATCTCACCAGCCCGGAGGTGCTCGACTATCTCGGCACGACGACACTTGCCCCCTTCCATGGCGAACTCATCATCGCCATGTCGCCGCAAGCCTTCGCCGCCGGCCGGCCCGGCGATCCCTTCGCCCGCGCCGAGCTGCTCTTCGAGGCGATCGTCGGAAGCGGCGCCCGCCTGCCTTCGCAGCGCCGCTTCGCCGCCCGCCAGAAATCCGAGACGGAAGGCGTCGCGCTGACGGCCGCCGAGTTGGAGCTGCTTGACCGTCTTTTCGAAAAAGGTCTCGAAGCGGTCTCCTGAGGGCCTCTTCCTTATACTGGTGACAAAAGAGAAGGCCCCCTCCGCGAGGAGGGCCTTCTGCTTGAGGGGGATCGTGAAATTATCCCTTGTATTTCTGCACGGCGCCCGGCAGCTTGCTCCACTCGGCGTACCACGTATCAAACAGCTTCAGCTGGGCTTCGACATAGCCGCGCTGGCTTTCGGAGAGCACGTCCGTCTCGTTGAAGTGCAGCGTGTATTCCGTGTCGCCCTTCAGCACCATCATATGCTTGAAGTAGAGAACGAGGTCCGGGCCTTCGTCGAAGGAGGAGAGCACGGCCAGCGCCGATTCCAGTTCCAGCGCGCGCTGGCGGGCATCCGGATCGCCGGCGGCCGCGGCCTGGGCGAGGTTGCACATGTGGATGACTTCCTTCGGCAGCACGCAGCCAATGCCGGTGATCGCGCCGACGGCGCCGCAATTGACGAAGCCATGGAAGACGCAGGTGTCGACGCCGATCATCAGCGAGACGTCATCGTCGCGGCTGGTGATGTTTTCGGCCGCATAGCGCATATCGGCCGCACCGCCGAATTCCTTGAAACCGACGAGGTTCTTGTGGTCCTGGCGCAGCGCGAAGAACAGCTCGGCGCGGGTGGCAAAGCCGTAATAGGGGCTGTTGTAGATGACGGCCGGCAGGTTCGGGGCGGCCGAAAGGATCGCCTTGAAATGGTTCTTCTGGGCGGCGACGACCGTGCCGCGCGACAGGACGCGCGGGATCACCATCAGGCCCTGGGCGCCGACCTTCTGGGCGTGCGCAGCATGCGCAACAGCCGAAGCGGTATTGACGGCGCCCGTGCCGACGATCACCGGAATGCCGGCCTTCACCAGACGCTCAACGCCCTGCATGCGCTGTTCGTCCGTCAGTAGCGGCCAGTCACCCATTGAGCCACAATAGACGACGGCGGACATGCCTTTTTCGATCAGCTCCTTGCCCTTGCGCACCAGTGCGTCGAAATCCGGCGTGCGGTCGTCCTTGCAGGGCGTCATCAAAGCGGGAATGACGCCGGAAAAAATTGTAGCCTTCATGTCGATTTCCTCCGCGGCTTGGTGGGAAGGTCGGCCGCTAAGGTCGCCGACCCGTTCGACGGTGGGATAGCATCTTGTGTTCTATTTGTCGACAAGAAAAATACAAGACCTATAGCGCTATGTCGAGCTTGCCGTTGCGACTGAAAAGTTTCTGCACCTGGGCGACAATCTGTTCGGCGTGCACCTTGCCCAGTCGATCGGCCTCGTCGACATTCCGCGCTTCGATCGCGGCAATCATCTCGGCATGTTCGTCGACGAACTGCTGGGGAAAATGTTCGTCGTAGGACTGGTAGTAAAGGCGGAGAATGCGACGGCCTTCATCAAGCAGCCGGCGAAAAAGCCCGGTGAAATACGGATTGCGCCCGGCTTCGGCAATGGCGGCGTGGAAAGCGGCGTTGGTCGCGATCATCGCCAGCGTGTCGCGTGCTTCGATTGCCGCCGCGTAGTCCTCATGGAAGCGGCGGATAGAGGGCAGGTCCTCGAGACGATGGTTCTGCGCCGCCAACCGCGTCGTTACCCGATACATGAGAACAAGGGCGTCGAAGAACGTACTGAGATTGAGAAAATCGATATTCGACACCATGGTCGAGCGGTTCGGCAGCGTTTCGATCAGCCCGTCACCGGCCAGGCGGACCAGCGCTTCGCGGATCGGTGTCCGCGACATCTTGAACCGCTCCGCCAACTGCACTTCGTCGATCGGGCTGCCGGGGCCGAGTTTCAGGTCGAGTATCTCATCGCGCAGCAGGTCGTAGACCATTTTCACGCCGGAGCCGCGCTTGCGTTCGGGAAGAGAACCGGGGTCGATGTCGGGCATAAAAACTCCTCTTGTCGACACGACAAATACAATGAGTTTCAAGCTGCATCAAACCTTCAAATGCGTTTACATCCCCGGAGCATCGCCACCCGCGATTATGCCGCATATTCTCAGCCTCGGCGCTCTTTCGTAGGGCTCGAGAAGTACTAAGCGATGTGCCCGCGTATAAGCGAATCTGGCGTAACGCATGTTGTGGAAACATAAAATATATATTTATTATAAGTGGTTAGGTTACGTTGTGCCCCGGCAGCAGCAAAAGCCGACCCAGTCGATAGGATTGCGACATCGTCCGGTTCGACCGGTCCTGCAGAGCGTGCTATCTGAAGTCACCGATGACCAACGGCATCGATCGAGGATACGACCGTCCTTAGCTATCGAGCAGTCGCCCCATCATGTGCCGGATGTGATTTTGAGCGCCGAAAAAGATGGCGGCAACGATGAGTGTCTTGCGGTCCACCACCGGCAGAAACCAAATTGCCGCCTTGTCGCGCCGCACAAACCGGATGCCCGCATAAATATCGGATCGTAAAGTTCCGATGAAGGGTGTTTCGGAAAGCCGTTGTATGGACGAGCGCAATTCGCGAACGCGGCCCGCCGCACGCTCCAAGGCCTCGTCCTCACTATCGCCGAGATCGCTGTAAGCGGCGAAGAGATGGTCGAATATAAGTTCAAAATCCTGTTCCGCTTCGCGGGAATATTTAAGGCTCCACACGAAGAGCTCGCCGTTTCCGCTCGATCATGTCGTCGACGGCGGCCCCCATTGCATCGTCCGATAGCATAGGTCCGTTCAACCGCCGTTGGATCAGTTCCCGAAGGGCTTCCGTTTCCGCCATTTCAGTCTCGGTTTTTTGCCTGAGAAGCTCCAAACCTTGCTGTAAAACCGAACTCAGACTTGAGTACCGCCCATTCTCGACAAGCGATCGGGCAAACGCATCCTGCTGCTCGGTCAGCGAGATCGATGATTTCACGCTCATGATGATCTCCTTTGCTTCAAAGATTGCTACTCAGTCGCATATGTCAAGAGGTTTTGTGATCTGCGGCTATCGATAGAAAGCCATCTCACTTGTTTTCCACGCAGATCGCCAATGAGATGCCACTTGGAGCCACCGCGAGCCCATCGGCCCCGGCATTGCGGCTGACTGGAATTTCGAGTGATGCTGCCGATATTGGCATTGCAGACAATCTCTGATCTAGTCTCGGCCTCTAGGCCCGGCAGTTCAGCCGCAGGCCTCATGGCATTCGAAACGAGCGAGAGCCGTATCTCATGACCACGCACCGCTTCATTCCAACGATCTTTCACAATGTCATTGGCTCGCTCCCGCCGGCCCTGCGCATCGCCGACGGCGATACCGTTGTCACTGAGACGCTCGATGCTGCCGGCCATGACAAGAACGGCGTCAAGCAGACATCCGGGCCCAATCCGATGAACGGCCCGATCTTTGTGGAAGGCGCCGAGCCCGGGGATGCGCTGAAAGTCGAGATCGTCAGCATGATCCCGACCAGGGACACGGGGTTTACCCGCAGCGTCATCGCCGCCAATGTTGTCGATCCCGAAGTTGTCCGCGAACTGCCGCCGCGTGATATCGCCATCTGGACGATCGATCGTGAGGCATTGACCGCCAGGCTTTCCGAGCCGGTTGCCGGTCTTGAAAATCTCATTCTGCCTCTCGCCCCGATGATCGGCTGCTTCGGCGTGGCGCCCAGCCTCGGCCAGGCGATCTCGACTGCGACCAGCGGCGAATATGGCGGCAACATGGATTATCGCCGGTTCGGTCCCGGCACCACGGTTCGTTTTCCGGTATCGGCTGCCGGCGCCTTGTTTTTTCTCGGCGACTGCCATGCCGTGCAGGGGGATGGCGAGATTGTCGGGACCGGCATCGAGACCACCTTCGAAGTCACCGTGCGGCTGACGGTGGAAAAGAAGGCCGGGCTGGTCTGGCCGCGCGGAGAAACCGCCGAAGACATCTTCACCATCGGCAACGCCCGGCCGCTTGATCAGGCACTTCAGCATGCCACCAGCGAAATGTTGACCTGGCTGGCGTCGGATTATGGCCTGGACAGGACGGCGGCCAGCCACCTGCTCGGCCAGGTCGTGCGTTACGACGTCGGCAACGTCTTTGATCCGGCCTATACCATGGCCTGCCGCGTTGCCAAGAAATGGCTGGTTCGCCGATAGGCGATCGCTAGCGCGCGGTTCTCAATCGTGCCGTGACAGGAAAGTGGAAACAGTCGCCAGACAAAGCTGCTTTTCCTCGACATGCGGCATATGGCTGGAATTTTCGAACAGCACCCATTCGCAGCCGGGAACACGTTCGAGGTAGGGCCTGACTACCAGCGGGGTCGCCTCGTCGTATTTTCCCGAGATCAGCAGTGTCGGGGCTTCGATGCGATCGAGCCTGTTCTCGATCGTCCAGTCCTTCATCGTGCCGATGACGTGAAATTCGGTGGGGCCGTTCATGTTGCGGTATACGGTGTTGTCCTCGTCCATGATCGCGAAGGTCCGCGACACTTCGGGCGGCCACGGCACGACACGGCAGACATGGCGGTCATAAAAGACGCGCGAGGCGGCGATATAGTCCGGGTCGGACAGGCTTCCTGCCAGCTCGTGCTTCAGCAGCGTGTCCTGCACCTCCTTCGGCAGTTCCTGCCGCAGCCGGTTGGCCTCCGAAACCCAGGTGTGCATGTTGGCCGGCGAATTGGCTATGACAAGCGCCTTCAGGCCCTGTGGCCGGCGCACCGCATGTTCGGCGCCGAGCATGCCCCCCCAGGATTGGCCGAGGAAGGCATAACGATGCTGGATGCCGAGATGGGCAAGCAGCGCGTCCAGCTCTTCGAGAAACAGGCCGACCGTCCAGAAATCCGGGCCCTTTTCCGGAAGCCGGGTGGAATTGCCGTTGCCGAGCTGGTCGTAGTGGATGACCGGGCGGCCGTCGAGCGCGGCGATATCCTTGAAGGAATCGACATAGTCATGCGTGCAGCCGGGCCCGCCATGGGCGACGATGAGGGGCAGTTTGCCGCTCGTCAGCGAACCGGTGATGCGATACCAGGTGCGATAGTCGCGAAAGGGAAAATAGGCTTCGTTGGTCACGATTTCGGCCACCGGCGTCTCCATCTCTTGGCATCTCGAAGACCAATAGCGTGGCGGCAGCGGCGAAGGCAGCTATCACAAGTTATAGGGTGGCCAGTTCTGGCTCGGCCGGTCTTCGAGCAGGCGGTAATGGGTGGCGCGCACCACGGCCTGGGTGCGGTTGCGGGCGCCGAGTTTTTTTGCCGCGGCGTTCAGATGCATGACGACGGTCGGCACTGAACGGCCGATAATGCGGGAAATTTCCTTGGCGGAATACCCTTCTGCGGAGTGGCGCAGGCACTCGCGTTCGCGTTCGGTCAGGCGAACCGTGCCGACGCTCTTCGCCGTCTTGTCGAAAAGCGAATAAGCGGTCTCGTGGAAGACATGAGCGAGCAGGTTGAAGTCGGCGATATAACGCAGCGCATGCCGCTCGAAATCGTCGTTTCGGCCGAAGCGGATGCCGGTGACGGTTGCATAGTCACCGCGCGGCATATGCACCGGCACGGTGACGCCTGTGGACATGTCGCGTTCGTTCAGGTAGCGCGCCACGGGCGCCGTATCGTCGCTCATGAAGCGCTTGATCAGCGTGTCGGCGTCGGTGTCGTAATTCCAGAAGAACGGCGCGGAGGTGCGCAGCGCCACCTGCTGCACCGGATCGATGCGGAAATAGCCGCGATCGAACCAGTAGTCGTGCATGTCGTCGGAGATGTTCCTGAGCTTCAGCAGCGACGGTATCATGATCGCGCCGTCGAGATCGTAGGGCACCGGCGTATAGTCGTAGATCAGTGCCTCGAAGCCGAGCTGCTTCATCGCTTCGAAGGCCTGGTCGATCCGGCCGTCCAGCGTTTCATGCGCCGTGAACTGCCGTCTGATCGTTCCGATGTCGTCAAGCATGAGCAGCTCCCCGGTTCGAAATGCGCCCTACCCTATCACTTCTTATAGCTGGCACGGCACGCGATTTACGATAAAAATTTAACCATGCCCAAATATTGAGCAAGCGAAATTTTCTGCCGGAGCAATCAATGTGGCGTGAAATACAGCCGGACGCGCGGTTCGACATCGATGTCGATGGCCATCGCGTCGTTGCCTATAGCTTCGGGACCGGCGACGAGACGGTGTTCTGCCTGAACGGCGGTCCCGGCCTGCCTTGCGATTACCTGCGCGAGGCGCACTCCTGCCTCATCGACAAGGGTTACCGCGTCGTCGCCTTCGACCAGCTCGGCACGGGCGCCTCCGACAGGCCTGACGATCTCTCGCTCTGGACGATCGGCCGTTATGTCCAGGAGACGGAGACGGTGCGCAAGGCGCTGGGGCTCGGCAGGGTTCACATGCTCGGCCATTCCTGGGGCGGGTGGCTGGCGATCGACTATGCGCTCACCTATCCCGAGAACCTGAAGACGTTGATCCTCGAGGATACCGTCGCCGACATGCCGCATCTGATCTCGGAACTGGAACGGCTGCGGGCCGCGCTCGGTCCCGAAACCGTCTCGATGATGCAGAAACACGAGGCGCAGGGTACCTACAATCATCCGGAATATCTGGCCGCCGTCACCATCCTCAACTACCGCCATGTTTGCCGCCTGCCGGAATGGCCGGCACCGGTGCGCCGCTCGCTCGACGATTGGAATATGGGGCCCTACGCGACGATGCAGGGACCGAACGAGTTTCTTTATATCGGCAACCTCAAGGACTGGAACCGCATCGCCGATCTGCCGCGGCTGACGCTACCGGTGCTGATCACCACAGGAGAGCATGACGAACTGACGCCGGCCTGCGCGCTCAGGATGAAGCTTGCGCTGCCGAATGCCGAACTCAAGCTGTTTGCCAATGCCAGCCACATGCCGTTCTATGAAAACCCGCAGGACTATTATCCGGCACTTCTCGATTTTCTCGCTCGGAACAAGGCACACTGATGCAAGAGGAAGCGGACCGAAGCCGACGAAGACAGAGGGGCGATCGCCGTCATGCATCGCTATAAATTCGTTCTGACGCGACCGCTGCAGTTCCTGCCCGTCATTTTCGGTATCAGCGTCATCACCTTCATTCTCGTCCGGTTGATCCCCGGTGATCCGGCGCGCAACATCCTCGGCACGCGCGCCACACCGGCTGCCCTTGCCAGCATCCGTGCCCAATACGGTCTCGATCAGCCGATGTGGCTGCAATATGTCTATTTCCTCAAGAACCTCGCCAATGGCGAGATGGGCAAGTCGATCCTCTACAAGATCGACGTGTTGAAGCTGATCGTCACCCGCATCGAGCCGACGCTTGCGCTCGTCGTCTCCAGCGTCGTGCTGTCGGTGCTGATCGCGGTGCCGATGGCGGCGATCGCCGCGCGCAATGCTGGCCGGGCGCCCGATCATGCGGTGCGCATCGTCTCGACCTTCGGCATCGGCTTTCCGCCCTTCTGGCTGGGGCTGATGCTGATCATCCTCTTCAGCGTCGAACTCGGCGTGCTGCCGGTTTCGGGCTATGGCGCCACGCTCGGCGAAAAACTGTCGCATCTCGTGCTGCCGAGCCTGACGGTGGCGCTGTCACTGTCGACCGTGCTGACGCGCAGCCTGCGGGCGGCGATGATCGAGCAGCTGAAATCGGATGTCGCGACCGCGGCGCGCGCCCGCGGCATGCCGGAAGGCATCGTCTTCTGGCGGCATGTCTTGCCGAATTCGCTGGTGCCGACGATCAACCTGCTTGCCGTCAACATCGGCTGGCTGATCGGTGGCACGGTGGTGGTCGAGAGCGTCTTTGCGCTGCCCGGCATGGGGCAGCTTCTCGTCAGGGCGATCTTCTCGCGCGACTACATGGTGGTCCAGGGCGTCGCCATGGTCTTTGCCTGCGCCACCGTGCTCATCAACTTCATCGCCGACATCGTCACCGTCGCCGTCGATCCGAGGGTGAAGCTATGAGCATCGAGGCGATCGCCCCCGCATCCTCAGGCTGGCGCCGGTACTTCGTCCGGCGGCCGATGCTTGTGCTCGGTGCCGGCCTGCTGCTGTTCTTCGTGCTGGTGGCGATCGGCGCGCCTCTTATCGCGCCCTACGATCCGATCATGCAGAATGCCGAGGTGCGCCTGCAGGCGCCTTCGTTGTTGCACCCGTTCGGCACCGACAATTTCGGCCGCGACATCCTCTCCCGCGTCATCTCAGGTGCGCGCCTCGACCTGCAGATGGCGCTGATCGGCGTCATCTTCCCCTTCCTGATCGGAACGACGGTCGGCACCATTGCCGGCTTCTTCGGCGGCATCGTCGATGCGCTGTTCATGCGCCTCGTCGATATCATTCTCGCCTTCCCCTTCCTCGTGCTGATGCTATCGATCATCGCGATCCTCGGCCCGGGCCTCGGCAGTTTCTATATCGCCATGGCGCTGGTCGGCTGGGTGTCCTACGCACGGCTGATCCGGGCGCAGATGCTGGTGCTGAAGGGCAGCGACTACGCCGTGGCCGCCGTCAGTCTCGGCTTCAGCCGCCCGCGCATCATGTTCCGCCATTTGCTGCCGAACGCGATCGCCGGCTCGATCGTCTTTTCGATGTCCGACGCGACGCTGGTGCTGCTCAGTGGTGCGGCCGTCAGCTATCTCGGCCTCGGCGTCCAGCCGCCGATCGCCGAATGGGGCGTGATGGTCGCCGAAGGCCAGAGCTTCATCACTACGGCCTGGTGGATCACCGTGTTTCCCGGCCTCTCCATCGTTTGCCTCGCCTTCGGCTTCAGCATGCTGGGCGATGCGCTCGGCGAATTGCTCGGGGTGCATGAATGAACGGCTCCGTGCTCTCCGTCCGCGATCTCACAGTCAGAGCGCATGCCGATTCCGGCCCGCGCACGCTCATCGATGCGGTGTCGCTCGATCTCGGCAAGGGCGAGATCCTCGGTCTCGTCGGCGAAAGCGGCTCGGGCAAGAGTCTGTTCTGCCGTTCTCTGGTGCGCCTGCTGCCCTCCTCGCTGCTGACGATCGAAAGCGGTAGCGTGCTGCTCGAAGGGCGCGATCTCATGCGGGTCGACGATAGCGAGATGCTGAAGGTGCGCGGCGGCGAGATCGGTATGATCTTCCAGAACCCAACCAGCCATCTCGATCCGGTGATGCGCATCGGCGACCAGATCGCCGAGGGCATCCGCTATCATCAGGGTTTCGGCGCCCGCGAGGCCCGCGCGGCAGCGACGGAAATCCTGGCGCAGGTCGGCTTCCCCGATCCCAAGCGCCAGTACGACAGCTATCCGCACGAATTTTCCGGCGGCATGCGGCAGCGCGCGATGATCGGCGTGGCCCTTTCCTGCAATCCGAAAATCCTGATCGCCGACGAGCCGACCACGGCGCTCGACGTGACCATCCAGGCGCAGATCCTGCGGCTGTTGATCGACATTCGCGACCAGCGCGGCCTGTCGATCATTCTGATCACCCATGATCTCGGCATCGTCGCCCAGACCTGCGACCGCATCGCCGTGCTGCGCGGCGGCAAGCTCATCGAAGAAGGGCCGAAGCGGGCAATCCTGGCGCGGCCGCAGCATCCCTATACGATCAACCTGATCAACAGCCACCCTTCCCTGCCGGGCGGGATCGCAGCGCCGCCGCTCGAAATTGCCGAGCTCAGCCGGCGGGCGAGACCCTTGCTGGAAATCGACGATCTGCACGTGCGCTTCAGAGCCGGCGGCAGCCTGCTCAAGGGTGGCGCCAAGACGGTCAGCGCCGTTGCCGGCGTCAGCCTGCAGATCATGCCGGGCGAGATGGTCGGCATCGTCGGCGAATCCGGCAGCGGCAAGAGCACGCTTGCCCGCGCCGTGCTCGGTCTCACGCCGCTTTCCTCGGGTCATGTCACCTTCGACGGGATCGATCTCGCCCTGCAAAAAAGCGCCGGCCTCGCAAAGCTTAGGCGCGAGACGGCGATGGTCTTTCAGGACCCCTATAATGCCCTCAATCCACGGCTGACGATCGGGCAGATGCTGGCCGAGGTGCTGAAGGTGCAGGGCAAGGTCGCCAAGGCCGATATCCCAGCGCGGGTCGGCGAACTGCTTGATCTCGTCGGCCTCGAACGCGAATTCGCCGGCCGCAAACCGCGCAGCATGAGCGGCGGCCAGTGCCAGCGCGCCGGCATCGCCCGGGCGCTCGCCGTCGATCCGAAGATGATCATCGCCGACGAATGCGTTGCCGCCCTCGACGTCACCATCCAGGCGCAGATCATCGAACTCTTTCGTGAGCTCACGGCGAAGATGAACCTCACGCTGATCTTCATCGCCCATGATCTCGCGATCGTCCGCAATCTCTGCGAACGCGTCGTTGTGATGTATCGCGGCGAAATCGTCGAGGAGGGCCGCTCAGAAGAGGTCTTCGCGCGGCCGAAACATGCCTATACGGCGGCGCTGATCGCAGCCATTCCCGACATCGATCCTGACAAGCGGCTGCTTCAAGACGCCGGCGGCAAGGACGATCCGCAATCGATGCCGATTCAATCCATCAAACGCATGCCATAACAACGAAGGGAACGAATTCATGACAAACAGGTGGAAATCAATCGGGCTTGCAGCCTTGCTCGCCGGCCTGACGCTCAGCGCAAGCTATGCCGAGGCGTCCGGCGTGCTCACCATCGGCCGACGCGAGGATTCGACGACATTCGACCCGATCAAGACCGCCCAGAACATCGACAATTGGGTATTCTCCAACGTCTACGACGTGCTGATCCGCGTCGACAAGACCGGCACCAAACTGGAGCCGGGCCTTGCCGAAAGCTGGACTGCCTCGGATGACGGAATGATCTACACCTTCAAGATCCGCGATGCGAAATTCTCCGACGGTTCGCCGCTGACGGCGGAAGACGCGGCCTACAGCCTGCTGCGCATCCGCGACGACCCTGCCTCGCTGTGGAGCGATTCCTACAAGGTGATCGACACCGCGGTAGCGACCGACGCGCATACGCTGACGGTCAAGCTCAAAAACCCGTCCGCGCCGTTCCTTTCGACGCTGGCGCTGCCGAATGCCTCGGTCATCTCCAAGAAGGGCATGGAATCGCTGGGCCCCGACGCCTATGGCGAAAAGCCGATCGCATCCGGCGCCTTCACAGTCGAGGAATGGCGGCGCGGCGACCGGGTCATCCTGAAGAAGAACCCCAATTTCTGGCAGGCCGACCGCGTCAAGCTCGACGGTGTCGAGTGGATCTCGGTGCCGGACGACAATACCCGCATGCTGAACGTCCAGGCCGGCGAACTGGATACGGCAATCTTCGTGCCTTTTTCTCGCGTCGAGGAGCTGAAAAAGGACCCGAATCTCAACGTCGATATCGACGCTTCGACCCGTGAGGATCATCTGCTGATCAACCATGCGCATGGGGCGCTCGGCAAGAAGGAAGTCCGCCAGGCGCTGGATCTGGCGATCGACAAGAAGGCGATCGTCGATACCGTCACCTTCGGCCAGGGTACCGTGGCCAATTCTTATATTCCGAAGGGCGCGCTCTACTATTACGCCGACAATCTGCAGCGGGCTTACGATCCGGCGAAGGCAAAGCAGCTGCTCGCGGCCGCCGGTGCCGCCGACCTGACGCTGAATTACCTGGTCCGTGCCGGCGACGAAGTCGATGAACAGACGGCGGTGCTGGTCCAGCAGCAGTTGCAGAAGGCCGGCATTACGGCCAATCTGCAGAAGGTCGATCCGAGCCAGGAATGGGACATGACTGTTGCCGGCGATTACGACATCTCGGTCAACTACTGGACCAACGACATTCTCGATCCGGACCAGAAGACCACCTTCGTCCTCGGCCACGATTCCAATAATAATTATCTGACCAACTACAAGAACGAGGCGGTGAAGGAACTGGTCGCCAAGGCGCGTCTCGAACTCGACCCGAAGAAGCGCGAAGGGATGTATGTCGAGCTGCAGAAGATGGCCAAGGACGACGTCAACTGGATCGATCTCTATTACAGCCCCTATATCAACGTCTCGCGCAAGAATATCGAGAATTTCCACCAGAACCCGCTCGGCCGTTTCTTCCTGGAAGACACCGTCAAGAACTGAGTTCGGGCAGCTCGCAAAGCTCCGTCGCCGCAAAGGCGGCGGAGCCTGATTTATTGCAAGGAACTGATGCGGCTTGCTTATTCGGCAGCCGCCAGCTTGTCCTGCGTCCTTGTTTCGAAGTCGCTGGCGTCGTGGCGCTCGTGCAATTGCGTCGAGGGCTCGCCGGAGAGGCGGTTGACCATCCGGCCGCGCTGCACGGCCGGCCTGCTGTGGATGGTGTCGGCCCAGCGCAGAACGTTCTTATAGTCCTCGACCTGCAGGAATTCGGCCGCGCCGTAGGTCCAGCCCTTCACCAGGCCGCCATACCAGGGCCAGACGGCAATATCGGCGATCGTGTATTCATCGCCTGCCAGATATTCGCTTTCGGCCAGGCGGCGATCGAGCACGTCGAGCTGACGCTTCACCTCCATGGCGAAGCGGTCGATCGCATATTCGATTTTGACAGGCGCATAGGCGTAGAAATGGCCGAAGCCGCCGCCGAGGTAGGGTGCGCTTCCCATCTGCCAGAACAGCCATGACAGGCATTCGGCGCGCTCAGCCGGCTCGGTCGGCAGCAAGGCGCCGAATTTCTCGGCGAGATAGGTGAGGATGGCGCCGGACTCGAAGACACGGATCGGCTTTGCGCCGCTGCGGTCCATCAGCGCTGGGATCTTCGAGTTGGGATTGACGGCGACGAAGCCGCTGCCGAACTGGTCGCCATCGCCGATCCTGATCAGCCAGGCGTCGTATTCCGCACCGCTATGGCCGAGCGCCAATAGCTCCTCGAGCATGATCGTGACCTTCTGGCCGTTCGGCGTGCCGAGCGAATAGAGCTGCAGCGGATGGCGGCCGATCGGAAGCTCCTTCTCATGCGTCGGACCTGCGATCGGCCGGTTGATGCTGGCGAATTGACCGCCATTCGCCTTGTTCCACGTCCAGACCTTCGGGGGCGTATAATCGGAAGAACCGCTCATCTTTCAAACTCCTGCTATGGTCAGATAGGATCGCGGCGCCATCGTCTGGCCACCGCATTTTTCCTGACATAGCAGAGGCGACGCGCTTTGTCAGAGGTGTAGGAGCGACCTCACACAATCGTCAGAATATTAGCAAGTGTGGGGAGGATGCGGTTTCAAGGATCCGTTTCAGGTCAGGCGCCGGCCTGTCGCGGCCGAAAACAGATGGTCGCTGGCCGCCCGCAAGGTGAAGCGGATCGTGTCGCCAGGCCTTACGGCGATGCGCTCGCGAAACAGCATATTGACGTTTTCTTCGCCGATCCGGGCGACGACCTGCGTCTCTGCCCCCGTCGGCTCGACGACGACGATCTTCGCTGGTGCTCCCTCGTCGGCGACGACGAACTGTTCTGGCCTGATGCCGTAGATGAGTTCCTCGCCGGGATCGGCCGTACCGGGGCGCAATGACAGCGGCATGGCGATGCCGCTCTCGGTGCGGAAGATCGAAGGCGCGTCGGCCTGGATGCGACCCTTGAGCAGGTTCATCGCCGGCATGCCGATGAAGCCGGCGACGAAGGTGGTCGCCGGGCGATCGTAGATATCAAGTGGCGTGCCGATTTGCTCGACGATGCCGTCGCGCATCACGACGATTCGGTCAGCCATGGTCATCGCCTCGGTCTGGTCATGGGTGACATAGACGGTGGTGATCTTCAGCCGCTGGTGCAGCTCCTTGATCTCGGCGCGCATCGCCACGCGCAGCTTGGCGTCGAGATTGGAAAGCGGTTCGTCGAAGAGGAACACCTTCGGATCGCGCACGATCGCCCGGCCCATGGCGACGCGCTGGCGCTGGCCGCCCGAGAGATGACGGGGATGGCGGTCGAGATAGGGTTCGAGCGCCAGGATCTTTGCGGCGGACTGCACCCGGCGGCCGATCTCCTCCTGGGCGGTGCCGCGCAGCTTCAGGGAAAAGCCCATATTCTCGGCCACCGTCAGATGCGGATAGAGCGCATAGCTCTGGAACACCATGGCGATATCCCGGTCCTTCGACGGCAGGTCGTTGACCATGCGCCCGCCGATCGAAAGCTGACCGTCCGAAATCGTCTCCAGACCGGCGATCATGCGCAGCAGGGTGGACTTGCCGCAGCCGGACGGCCCGACCAGCACGATGAATTCGCCATCCTCGATATCGACGTCGACGCCGTGGATAACAGGCAGGCTGCCGTAGGACTTGCGGATATTGTGAAGTGCGATCGACGCCATGATGTTTTCCCTTTCAAACGGCGCTCAGGCCGCCCCCTCGCCTTCATGATTGACCGCCGTCCGGGTGCCGGAGGAGAACATGATCAGGGCGAAGAGCGGTTCGGCGCCGAGCGCGCGCGCCCAGTGGCGGATATTGCGGGGGATGCGGATCGCGTCGCCAGGTTCGAGCCGATAAAGCGCATCGCCGAGCTTGTGCTCGCAAACGCCGGAGACGACGTAGAGAATCTCCTCGCAATCGGGATGCGAGTGCAGCTGATTGCGTTCCCCGGGATTGATGCGGCAGGTGCCGAAGGTCATCTCGGCGCCGGGCGTGCCGTCGCCGGTGATCTTCCAGTTCAGCTCGCCCCAGCTGGTCGGCATGAATTCGCCGCCGGCTTTCCTGAAAATCACATCGGTATCGCTCAAGGCGGTCCCTCCCCTGTCAGAGATTGGTGCTGACGCCGGCATCCGTGCGTCTGTAGAATTCGAAGAGCTTCATGATCTCGCGGGCGATTTCGAGCGTGCCCCTTGTGATCGGCATGCCGGCGAGGATCGCATCCGTCAGATGCAGGATCTCGGGCACATAGCCGAGATAGAAGAGGTTGTTGTTGTAGAGCTGGCCGAGCGAATGCTCCGGCTCGTAGAGGAGCGCCGCATTCTCGTCCGGCTGGATGAAGCTTGTGGCGCGGCCGTAGGACGGCAGGTCCGCCTTGCGGAAATAGATCAGCCGGCTGCCGTTTTCGACGATGGCGTTGGCGCCCTCGCCAATGATCTCCACCCGCTCGAAGATGCTGCCGCCCGATTGGCCGGCAGCAAGATGCAGCGTGCCGATCGCGCCGGAGCGGAAGCGCAGGCTGGTGACCGTCGCCCCGGTCAACGTTTCCCATTCATAGGCGGCGCGTTCGATTTCGCCGCCGAGGAAGTTGAGGATCGCGCCGGGATGGTAGATATGGTCGAGGAAGCTCTGCATCTTGACGAGATCGGCGCGGTCTTCCGGTCTCGGCAGGCTCTGGGGATAGCGGACATTGATCGAGGTCAGCCTGCCGAAACCCGGCGAGCCGATCAAGTCCTTGAGCTTCTCGATCGTCGGAAAGAAAGTTTTCTTGAGGCCGGTCATCACCATACGGCCGGCCGCCGCACTTGCCGCCTGCAGCCTTTCGATATCCTCGATGCTTGCTGCTGTCGGCTTTTCCATCCAGACGTGAGCGCCTGCCGCCAGCGCGTCGAGCGCCAGGTCGGTCGCCTGGACCCGGCCATCGGGATGATAGGCGGTGACGAGAAACACCAATTCGGGCTTTTCCCGCTCCAGCATCTCGCGATGATCCGTATAGGCCTTGCCGGCGCCGAAGAGCTTGGCGAATTTCTCGGCCCGGTCGAGATCGAGATCGCAGATGCCGGCGAGTTCGACCGGCGCATAACGCAGCGCCGGATAGATATTGCGGTAGGCATGGCCGCCGGCGCCGATGAAGCAGGCCTTGATGCGATGATCGAATTCAAAGTTGTAGCGGATTTCCCGATGGACGTGATGCGACATGGTCAGCCCTTGATTGCTCCCTGCGTCAGCCCCTCGGTGAATCGGCGCTGCATCAGGATGTAGAGAAGTATGATCGGCAGGAACGAAATGACGGTCCCGGAAAAGACCAGGCGATAATCGGAGGCATAGGTGCTGGCAAAACGGACCAGTCCGAGCGGCAGCGTCTGTACCTCGGGGCTGATCAGCACGATCAGCGGCAGGAAGAAGTCGTTCCAGGTGGAGAGCGCGCTGATGATGACGAGCGCCTGCACCGCCGGCGTCGAGATCGGCAGAAAGACCTTGGTGAGGATCTGGAAATGCGAGGCCCCGTCGATCTTGGCGGCTTCGATCAGATCATCCGGCACGCCGATGAAGAAGCTCCGCATCAGGAATATACCGAAGGGAATGCCGTTGCTGACCTGCACCAGCACGATACCAGCAAGCGTGTTGACGAGGTTCAGCCCGAAGAGCACCTGGTACAGCGGGATGACGATCGCCTGTACGGGCACGGTGAGGCCGAGGATGAAAGCGTAGAACAGCCACTCCCGGCCGGGAAAACGGATCTTGGCAAGGGCATAACCGGCCGGCGCACAGGTGACGAGCGACAGGACGACGACGCCGACGAGGTTGATGAGGCTGTTGCCGACCAGGTCGCCGAAGCCGCCGATCTGCCAGGCGTCGAGATAATTCCGCCACATCAGGTCGGCGGGCCAGGTGAAGGGGTCGGCCCGGCCGATCTCTGCCTCGGTCTTGAAGCTCGAGACCACCAGCCAGAGGAAGGGGGCGAGGATCAGGATCAGGGCGGGAGTCAGCGCCAGCGCCACCGGCCATTCGCGGTTGCGCACACTCATTGGGAAAGCCTCGCGCGCCAGCGGTTGAAGACGATGGTGATGGCGATCGCGAGCAGGCTGAGCAGGATGCAGAGCACCGCCGCAAGCCCGTGATCCTGGGACTGGAAGGCAAGCCGGTAAATATAGGTGGTGATCAGTTCGCTCTGATAGAACGGCCCGCCATTGGTCATGACGAAGACCGTGGCGAAGCCCTTCAGGCCGTTGATCATCGCCAGCGAGACGACGAAGGTTGTCACTTCGCGAAGCCCCGGCAGCGTGACATAGATCAGCTTCTGGAAAGCGTTGGCGCCGTCCACTTCCGCAGCATCGTAAAGCGAGTGGTCGATATTCTGCAGGCCGGCGATGAAGAGCAGCATGTAAAGGCCGAAACCCTGCCACGAGCTTGCGATGTTGACGGAGAACAGCACAAGGGCGGGATCGGAAAGCCAGCCTTGCGTGAAGGCGCCGAGGCCGATCCGCGTCAGCGCCGTATTCATGAGGCCGAAAAACGGATCGTAGATATTGGCCCAGATGATGCCGACCACGGCGAGCGACACCAGATGCGGCAGGAAGAAAGCGGTGCGGAAGAACACCTGGGTGATCCTGAGCCTGCTGACGGCAAGCGCCAGCAGCAGGCCGAGGCCGCCGGCCATGACCACATGATAGGCCAGCCAGAGGAAAGTATGGGCGAGGCTCTTCCAGACGATCGGATCCTGCGCCGCCTTGGCGTAATTGTCGAAGCCGACGAAGCTTGCGGAGGTATTGAAGCCGGCCGAACCGTTGAAGCTCAGCCAGAAGGTGGCGGCTATCGGCAGCAGGGTGAAGACGGCATAGAACGCGAGCGCTGGCGCCATCAGCCAGAATGCGGTGCCGGCATCGCCGTCGGATGAGCCGGACCCGGCCACCCCGCGTTTGGACATACGGGCGAATGTGCCACCCGTATGCCCCGCTACGGCGGGTGCAGTGCTGAGAGGAGCCACGACCTTGCCGGGTGTTTCCGGGATCACCACTATTTCGCCTCTGCCATCTTCGCCTGGATCTGCTTCATGCCGTCCTCGCCACCGATTTGGCCGGAGATCAGGCCCTGGATGACCTGGAAGTAGGTGTCGAGCACCGGCCCGGGCAGGTAGACGCTCGGATTGTAGCCGACGCCGCCGGCGGCAGCCGCGAAGATCTCTTTCAAGACAGGGGTCGGCGGTTCGACGCCGGGGATCTCGCGCGGATAGATCATCGTGCTTGCCGGATCCTGCGCGCGCTTCTTCATCACCGCATCCGACAGCGTGAAGTCGATCCACTTCATCGCCAGTTCCGGCTGCTTTGAATTGACCGGCACCAGCCAGCTCCAGCCGACACCGCCGGTCGGTATCGCCGCACCCTTGATATCGGAGGGCATGGGCGCATAACCGGCATTGGTGAGATCATAGCCGGCTTTGCGGGCATTGGCGGTGAACCATGGGCCGGCGACGAACATCGCGGCGCGCTTGTTGAACCAGAGGCGTGAAGCGCCGTCGAGGTCGAGCCCCGCCATCTCCTTCTTGATGTCGCCCGCTTCGACCAGCTTTTGCAGCCGCACGGCGCCAGCGGCGACGGAGGGATCGTCCCAGGCGATCTCGCGGCGCAGCGCCTTGCCGATCACCTCCTTACCGCTTGCCGATTGCAACAGGTTGCCGAAGAGATGACCGGCGCTGCCGGTCGTGCGTGGACCGATGGCGATCGGCTGCAGGCCGGTCGCCTCGATCGACTTCATCAGTGCTTCGAACTCGGCCCACGTCGCGGGGATCTTCCAGCCGGCCTGGTCAAAAACGTCCTTGTGATACCAGATGCCCAGCGCATCGAGACCATCGGGAACTTCGTAGATTTCCCCGCCGAACTGGCTCTTCAGCTCGGTGTAGAGCCAGGGATAGATCTGATCCTTCCAACCGCGCTTTTCATATTGCTCGGTGAGCGGCATGACCTGTTTGGCGTTCTTGACGACGCTGATGCGGCCGATGCCGGAATTGGTGAGGATGACATCCGGGCCGGCATCCGACTGGATCGCCGCCTGCACCGCGCCGTTGCTGATCGTCCCGGTCGGCGGCATGAACTCGATTGTTACACCGGGATTGGCTTTTTCGAAATCGGCCTTGATGCCGTTCCACAGCTGCGCCACCAGCGGTTCGGTGATCTGCTCCGGACCCCACATCTTCAGAGTTTCGGCATGCGCCGGCAAGGTTACGGCGATCATCGCCGCCAGCGCCGTTGTACGGGCAAGAAATTTCAGCATTGCTCCCTCCTCCGGGCCGCTCCTCGGCCACGTTTTTTGACAGTCGAAAAGGAGACCTCCCTCTCCTTCACTTCATCCGGCTAACCCTTCTGAAACCGCGCCATGACGGCCTGCTGGACGTCGCTGATATGCGCGTGCATCAGCGCCTTGGCCCGGGCAATGTCGCGAGCCCGAAAAGCCTGCAGGATCTGATCGCGTTCCTCGGCGGCCCTCTCGGCGAGATCGCGGCTCTCATTGGCGATCGAGCGGCAGATCTGGACCTGCAGCGCAAGCCGCGCCAGCGTTTCGATCAGCGGCGCGCTTCCCGAAAGCTCGGCAATGGTCTCGTGAAACTCCTTGTCGCGGATGCCGTAAGTCTGCATGTCGCCGCGGCGCAGTGCGGCAACCGCCTCGTCCAGGATGCGCTCGAAACCGGCGATATGCCGGTCGCTCATCTGCGGCACGGCGAGCTCGACCGCGAAGCATTCGAGCGTCTTGCGCAGCTCGTAGAGATCGTCGATCTCCTTCGGCGCGAAACTGCGCACGAAGAAGCCGCGATAAGGTTTGATCTCGATCAGCCCTTCCTTGGCAAGTGTGCCGATCGCCTCGCGGAATGGCGTGCGGCTGACCTGCAGGCGCTCCGTCAGTTCCTTTTCGTCGATCGAGACGCCGCTCGGCAGCTCGCCGGAGACGATCAGGCGAACGATTTCCTCGTAGATCCGCTCGCGAAGAGTGAGGTGACGCGGTGCGTTCATGGTCTCCATTTCCGTCTGGTCTTCATGTTGTAAGTATGCAATATACGAAAGAATATACAATATGGAAAATACAAAAACTGAGATTTTATCCGGAATCAGTTGGGGTAAGCTTTAAAAGAGGAGGAAAACCAATGGGGAAGGTCTATATTGTCGGCACCTGCGACACCAAGGGCGCTGAATTGAACTATGCCAAGGGGGTGGCTCTTTCGGCGGGCGCTGACGTTGTCCTGGTCGATGTCGGCACGCTCGGGGAAGGCGCCGGCGCCGATATCATGGCGCGCGAAGTCGCCCAATTTCACCCCGCGGGTGAGGAGGCCGTGCTCGGCCAGATCGACCGGGGAACGGCGGTTTCGGCCATGGCCAAGGCGCTGACCGCTTTTCTGACTTCCCGCAACGACATCGGTGCCGTGCTCGGCCTTGGCGGAACCGGCAATACTGCGCTGGTGACGGAGGCGATGCGGGCGCTGCCGATCGGTGTGCCGAAGCTGATGGTCTCGACGGTCGCCTCAGGCAATGTGGCGCCCTATGTCGGGCCGAACGACCTCACCATGATGTATTCGGTCGTCGACGTCGCCGGCCTGAATGCAATCTCGCGCAGGGTGATCGGCAATGCGGCCAACGCTGCCGCCGGCATGGCTCGCAACCCCGTCCCCTCTTCGGGCGATGATCGGCCAGGCATCGGGATGACCATGTTCGGCGTCACCACCGCTTGCGTCACGGAAGTGCGCGAGATGCTCGGCGAGACCCATGAAACCTACGTCTTCCATGCGACCGGCGTTGGCGGACAGTCGATGGAGAAGCTTGCCGATTCCGGTCTGCTGCAGGGCGTGATCGATGTGACCACCACGGAGGTTCCGGATCTTCTTGTCGGCGGCGTCTTTCCGGCGACGGAGGATCGCTTCGGCGCCATCATTCGCACCGGCCTACCCTATGTCGGCTCGGTCGGCGCCGTCGACATGGTGAATTTCGGGGCACGGGAAACGGTGCCGGCGGCTTTCCGCGATCGCAGGCTCCACGTCCATAATGCGCAGGTGACCCTGATGCGCACCACGCCGGAGGAAAACAGCCGGATCGGCGCCTTCATCGTCGACCGGCTCAACCGGATGCAGGGGCAGGTTCGTTTCCTGCTGCCGCTTCAGGGCGTTTCGGCCATCGATGCCGTCGGCCAGCCATTCCACGATCCCGAAGCCGACGCGGCGCTGTTTTCGGCCATCCGCACCGCTTGGCACGATGCACCCAACAGGCGCCTCATCGAAATAAACGCCCATATCAACAGTCCGCAATTTGCCGCCGCACTCGTCGCGAGTTTCCATGACATCCATGCCTGAGGAGAGAGTTTTGACCCACGCTAACCGCAATGACATCCTGAGCAAGCTTCGCCGCAAGATCGCCGAAGGCCGGCCGATCATCGGCGGCGGCGCCGGCACCGGCCTTTCGGCAAAGAGCGAGGAAGCCGGCGGCATCGACCTGATCGTGATCTATAATTCCGGCCGTTACCGTATGGCCGGGCGCGGCTCGCTGGCCGGCCTGCTGGCCTACGGCAACGCCAACGAGATCGTCAAAGAGATGGGCCGCGAGGTGCTGCCGGTCGTGCGCCATACCCCGGTGCTTGCCGGCGTCAACGGCACCGATCCCTTCATGCTGCCCGATCACTTTCTCGACGAATTGAAGTCCATGGGTTTTGCCGGCATCCAGAACTTTCCCACCGTCGGGCTGATCGACGGCACGTTCCGCGCCAATCTCGAAGAGACCGGCATGGGTTTCGATCTGGAGATCGACATTATCGCCCGCGCCAATGCCAAGGACATGCTGACCACGCCATACGTCTTCAGCGGCGAGGATGCCATTGCCATGACCAAAGCCGGTGCCGATATCGTCGTCTGCCATCTCGGCCTGACCACGGGAGGCGCGATCGGCGCCGAAACGGCGTTGACGCTCGATGGATGCGTGGAGAAAATCAACGAATGGGCGGATGCAGCACGGTCGGTGCGCGACGATGTCATCGTGCTCTGCCATGGCGGGCCGATCGCCATGCCCGCGGATGCCGCCGATGTGCTCGCCCGCTGCAAGGGGTGCAACGGTTTTTACGGGGCAAGTTCGATGGAGCGGCTGCCGACCGAGATAGCAATCCGGACGCAGGTCGAGGATTTCGTGACGATATAGGCGCGGCTTGGACCGGTCGCACGCCAGCTGCCGGCGTCCCGTTGCGGAGCGCCGGCAGCGGCGAAGAGCTATGGCATGACCATGGCGCCCGCGCTTTCCGAGCCAAGAATTTCGTCTAATTGCCTGACCAGCACACGGCCATCCTCCACGTCGTCGGCCAGCCTGGAGAAAATATCCGCCATGCCCCGGAAGATCGTTGCCCCCGGATCATCCTCTCCGAGGAAATCGGCGATCTCCTGCATTTCGGCGACCCAGCGATAGGCTTTCGGATACATGTCGGGAATGGATTTCGACAGCTTCCGGTCGAGGTCGGGCAGGCTTTCGGCGAGTTCGGCCTTCAGGCTTTCGGCAGCGCCCGAGCGGGAGGCGGCAAGCAGCATGGCCGCGCCGAGGCCGACAAATCCCTTGTTGATGCCGGCATAACACATCTTCAGCGCCGAAGCCGCCCCGAGCCGCCCGTCCAGCCTGCGGACCCGCAAGCCGTAATCTTCGAGCAGCCTGCTTCGCGCCGCACGATCGCCGCTGACATAGAGGGTCGGCCCTGATTTTCCCGCAACCGGCGGCCCGCCGATAATGGCGCCATCCAACACTTCCACAGCGCTGCCGCCGAACCGTGCCGCCAGTGTCTGCATGGTTTTCGGGGCAATGGCGTTGAGGTCGAGAAAGGGCGCGGGCGCCGATAGTCCCGACGATATGTCTGCGACGAACTCGGCAACCCCGATCGCTTCCGCCGGTGGGACGATCGACAGGATCAGCTCGGCCTTTGCCAGCTCTTCGCGGCCGACCGGCGCCATGCCGGCCGCCTTAGCCCGCGCGATCGTCAGTTCGCTCCGGCCTTCAAGATTGGTCAGTACGGTGGCGCCATGGTCGATCAGCCGTTTGGCGACAGCGCTTCCCATCGCACCCGCTCCGATAATCGCAAAATCCGGCATGTGAACCTCGATGATTGACGACATGCCGTTAAAGCTATTGCCGATGGCCATGCCGTCAACTGCGGCGATCCGCCCCGAGGCTCATCCGCAACAGAGGACCGCCGCCTGCGGACGGCGTTGCGATGTCGTAGTATTTCTGCTTGATATCGGTCAAAGCAGGGCCAGTCGATGCCGGCATAATCGGTACGACCTTCAGATTCGGGGATATTGAATCAATGTATCGGACGATCATCTGCGGTATCGGCATGGGTTCCCGGCAAACGGCAAACCGCCTTCTGCGCCGGGCTGCAGCACTTGTTGACGAGGGCGGCAACATTGTTGTCACGCACGTCATCGAGAATATCCCGCACCGTCACCTGACGGAGCTTCCCGAGGCTTTCGAAACGACCGCCATCGTCGACGCCGAAAAGAAACTGGCAGCCCTCTGCAGGGAACTCGGGATTCCGGCGAGGGTCGAGGTCCGTATCGGCGTTGCCGCCTCCGCGCTGGTCGCACTCGCCAGGGAGACCTCGGCCGATCTCATCCTGCTGTCATCGCATGTGAGCGATATTACCGACTACGTCTTCTCCTCGATCGTCGAGAAGGTCGTGCGTCATGCCGGATGCTCGGTTCTCATCGACCGGCGGCCCGATCACGCCGAAGGCTTGACGTCTCGAGCGGAAGATACGGGGCCGCTCTGATCTTCCGCCGCCTCCCCTCCCCGGCGGCGGCCTGAGAACCTATATCTTTCCCAAGCCAACCGGCAGTATCGACTGCCTTGACCGGAGTTATGCATGAGCCAGGATCCCTATGAGCTTCTGGGCGTGAAGCGGGATGCGACACAAAAAGACATTCAAAGCGCATTCCGCAAGCTCGCCAAGAAACTACACCCCGACCTTAATCCCGGCGACAAAAAAGCCGAGGAACGGTTCAAGGAAATTTCGACCGCCTATGAGATTTTGAGCGATGAGGAAAAGCGCGGCCGCTTCGATCGGGGCGAAATCGATATGACGGGGGCCGAGCGGGCGCAGCGCAGCTATTACCGTGACTATGCCTCGGCGAGCGGTGCCGATAATCCCTATCACAACAGTTCCGGCTTTGCCGATTTCGGCGATGCCAGCGATTCTTTTGCCAATTTCTTTTCGCGCCGTACCGGCGGCGGCAGGATGCGCAGCCAAGGCCACGACCGGCGTTTCTCGTTGGAGGTCGACTTTATCGAGGCGGTCAACGGCACCAGGACCGGGATCAAGCTGCCGGGCGGGCCGCAGCTCGATGTGCAGATCCCGCCCGGTACCCGCGACGGCCAGACCTTGCGGCTGCGCGGCAAGGGCGAGCCGGGCATTGGCGGCGGGCCACCGGGTGATGCGCTCATCGAAATCCGCGTGAGCCCTCACCGCTTCTTCACCCGCGACGGCGACGATATTCGCTTGGAATTGCCGATTTCGCTTGATGAAGCCGTGCTCGGCGGCAAGGTCCGGGCACCGACACCGTCGGGACCGGTCAACCTGACACTGCCCCCACACTCGAATACGGGCAAGGTTCTGCGTCTCAAGGGCAAAGGTGCTGCCAAACGCGGCGGCGGTCACGGTGATGTCTATGTCACTTTGAAGATCGTGCTGCCCGACAATCCCGACGAACGGCTGACAGCCCTGGTGAAGGAATGGGCGACGGCAAATCCATATGATCCGAGGAAGAACATGGAGACTTGATCATGGATGATCTCGAATTCCGTCTTTGTTTGAAAATCGAGATCGACCAGCTCGAACTCTGGATCGAACAGGGTTGGCTGATCCCCGAGATATCGGGCGGGCAGCGGCAATTTCGCGACGCCGACGTCGCGCGTGCCCGGCTGATCCTGGACCTCATGGCACACATGGGCGTCAACGAAGCTGGCGTCGATATCGTCATGGAGCTGGTGGACGAGTTGCACGGCCTGCGGGGAACGATGAGCCAGTTGATGACCGCCATCGGCAGGCAGGAGCAGGATGTTCAGCGCCGGCTGTTCGAGAGCCTGGAGGACATCGGCCGGTATTGAACGATCGGCCCAGCTCCGGATGTTCGCCTCAGGTGGTGAACCAGTAGCGAACGATGTGGAAGAACAGCGGTGCCGCGAAGGTGATGGAGTCCAAGCGGTCGAGCACGCCGCCGTGACCCTCGATCACATAGCCCCAGTCCTTGGCGTTGAGGTCGCGTTTGATGGCCGAGAGCACGAAACCGCCGAAGAAGCCCGCAACGACGATGACGGTGCTGACCGCCGCCGCCTGCAGGGGAGAGAATGGCGTCAGGCGATAGAGCAGCGTTCCCACCAGGATGGCCGATGCGCCGCCGCCGAACAGGCCTTCGAGCGTCTTTGAGGGGCTAATGTTCGGCGAGAAACGGTGCTTTCCGAGAAGCTTGCCCCAGACATATTGGAAGACGTCGCTGAGCTGCACCACGATGACGAGATAGACGAGAAGGAGGGCCGAGGGCGTGCCGGTCTCCAGCATCAGAAGTGCGGGAGCATGGCTGATCGAATAGACCGTCAGCATCAATCCCCATTGCACCCTCGCGGTGCGCGCCAGGAATTCGTTGACATCGCCCGTCAAGGTCGCCACCGCCGGCAGGATCAGGAAGGCATAGACCGGGATGAAGATCGCGAAGAGGCCGTACCAGAGTGTCCCGAGCAGCACGTAGTGCACCGGCAGGACCACGAAGAAGGATAGGAACAGCGCCAGGTGATCGCCGCGCCGCGATGGTGTCAGCGTCCAGAATTCGCGAAGCGCCATGAACGACAGGAATGCAAACAGGACGACCACCGCGGTATCGCCGAGCAGGATCGCTCCGCCGAATATCGCCACCATGATCCACCATGAGCGAATTCGGGCGTTGAGATTGTGGACGGTAGCGACGGATGCGGGCTCGGTTGCGCGCCGCTGAAGGATGAAGCCGATGGCCGAGGCCACCGCCAGCAGGCCGAGGATTGCGGCAAGCACGATGGAGAAAAAGCTGGTCATGCGATGTGCTTTCCGTCCGCTAACTCGATGACTGCCGCACGGGCGCGGTCCAGGAACGCGTCCTTTCCTTCCCCCGGTTCGACGCGCAGCGGCTTGCCGAAGCGCGCTGTGCAGGTGATCGGCACGATGAGCCAGCTTCCCTTGGGCAGGATGCGCTGAAGATTGTCGAGATGGATCGGCACGAGATCGACATCGGGGAAACGGCAGGCAAGGCGATAGATGCCGCTGCGGAAAGGGGCGATCTCCTCGCTGGCGCTTCTTGTCCCTTCCGGGAAGATCAGGACCGAGCGCCCCTCCTCGAGCAGACGCTCGACCGGCTCCAGCGGGTTGCTGTCGGGCAGAGGCTTGCGGTCTATCAGGACGGCGCGCAGGCCTTTCTCGGCGATGAAACGGCGCAAGGCGCTCCTTCCCCAATAGTCGCGCGCCGCCACCGGATGGGTCAGCCGCCGCACCGGCCAAGGCAGGGCAGCCATAACGGCAACGGTATCGACATGACTATTGTGATTGGCGAAATAGATGCGGCGGCGGAGGTCGGGCGCACAGCCCCGCCACTCGCTCCGGGCGCCGACCATGATCCGGACGAACAGCACGAGAAGGCGACGGATGAGCGCGACCGCCAAGGACGACGACCGGCTCGCGATCGGCCGCCGCGAGGCGTCTTCTTTTTCTTCACCCATTTCAATTTCCCCAACCCGATAGTTCTATGCATATCCTGCCGGACTCGTCGCGCCAAGCCCTGCAGATCCGGCTTGAGAAGCACGGCGGCACCGCGCGTGCAGGCCTGCGACGTCTCGTTCTTTCTGCCAGGTTGCGGCGGCCATCAGCCTGATTTTTAAGCCTGTTCGCCGCTTGACACATTTTTGGGCGCTACTATGATTTTTGAACCAGACGGTAAAAAAAGGGGAACAGTCAATGACCAAAGACATCCTGATTTCACGCCGGGCAGTGATCGCGTCGGGCATTGCGCTCGGCGTCAGCGGCTTCGCCCCGCTCGCAAGGGCGGCTGCGCCGCTGAAAGTTGCCGGCATTCATGCCTCGCCGGTTGAAAATGCCTGGAACTCCTGTCTGCACAAGGCCCTCCAGGACGCGGCCAAGGACGGCGCCATCGAATATGTCTTCTCCGAGGGCGTCTCCGGCACCGATTATCCCCGCGCCATGCGCGAATACGCCGAACAGGGCAACAAACTGATCATCGGCGAGGCCTATGCGGTGGAAAAGGAGGCCCGGCAGGTCGCGGCCGACTATCCCGATACCGCTTTCGTGCTGGGTTCGAGCGGCGAGCAGGCCGGCGACAATTTCGGTGTCTTCGGCACCTGGAACCATGACGGCGCCTATCTGGCCGGAATGCTGGCGGGCAAGATGACCAAGTCGAACGTCGTCGGTTCGGTCGGCGCCATTCCGATTCCCGAGGTCAACATGCTGATCAACGCCTTTGCCGCGGGCGTCAAGGCGGTCAACCCGGACGCAAAGCACCTCGTCTCGTTCATCGGCACCTTCTTCGACCCGCCGAAGGCTCGCGAAGCCGGTCTTGCCCAAATCGACGCCGGCGCCGACATCCTGTTCGGCGAGCGCATCGGCACGGCCGACGCGGCCAAGGAACGCGGCATTAAATCGGTCGGCTCGCTGATCGATTACACCCCGCGTTATCCAGATACGGTGTTTGCCAATGCCATGTGGTATTTCCGCCCGATCCTGAACGCTGCGATCGCCGATGTCGCGGCCGGAAAACCGGTGGGCCGGAACTACACGTCTTACGGCCTGATGAAGGAAGGCGGCAGCGACATCGTCTTCGTCAAGGGCGTGGCGCCCGCCGAGGCGGAGGCGGCGATGGAGGCCAAGCGCGCCGAGATCAAGGCCGGCACCTTCGAAGTTCCGAAGATGATGGACGAGCCGAAGTAGTTCGGCTCATGCAGGGCGACGCAACGGATCTGGCGGCAGCGATCAGGCATGGCGGCCTGAGAGCTGCAGAAGCGATGCAGACTTCCCTCAAGAGAGCTGCACGGCATGAGTCGCTCGGGGCGATCGTCTATCTCGATGCCGCCATCGGACTTGCCGCAGCGCATGTCTGCGACCAGGAACGGCAGAGCGCGCCCGGCGATTTTGCCGCCCGGCCCTTTGCCGGCGTGCCGACCTTGGCGAAGGATCTCGGCGGTCCCTTTGCCGGGCTGCCGGTCGCGGCCGGTTCCCGCCTATTCGAACGAAAGGGCGGCGAAGCCGATTCCGATCTCGCTTCCCGTTTCCGCGACGCGGGCTTCTGTTTGTTCGGCCTGACGACGAGCCCGGAATTCGGCCTGTCGCTTGCCAGCGAACCGGCGATCGGACCTGTCTGCCGCAACCCGCTCGATCCGGCCCGCACCGCCGGCGGCTCCTCCGGCGGCGCGGCGGCGGCGGTTGCGGCCGGGATCGTCGCGTTAGCCCATGCCACCGACGCCGGCGGCTCGATCCGTGTGCCTGCCGCCTGCTGCGGCCTTGTCGGACTGAAACCGACGCGCGGCGCCATGCCGGGCGGGCCATCCTTCGGCAACCACCTCGCCGGCATCGCCAGCGAATTGGCGGTCTGCCGCTCGGTGCGCGATACGGCGTTGATTTTCAGCCGGCTGGGCGGCAATTCGCGCGGGCCTGTTCCGGATCCCTCCCCTGTCGATATCGATAAGGGTCGTCTGCGGATCGGCCTGCTGACCGATACCGGGCCGGCCTATCCGACTGAGGGTAGCCGGCTTGAAGCAGTCGAAGACGCGGCGCGCCTTTTGGAGAGCGACGGACACGAGATCGTTCCGCTGGTCTGGGCCGAGTTCGAATGGAGCGTCGCCGCCAGCGGCCGCGCCTTTGCCGATATCGTCTCCGTCAACCTCGCCGCGCTCATCAGGGCAGTGGCTCTCGATGAGAGCAGGGCCGAGCCTTTGACACAGGCTTTCGCGGCGCGTGGGCGGGGGCTTTCGGCCACCGTCCTCTGGAACACGCTCAACGATGCAGTCCTGGTGAGCGCCGCCCTTTGGGCTCTGTTCGACCGGGTCGACTGCGTCCTGATGCCGATGCTGGCGTCCGCGCCTCTTGCGATCGGGTCCTTTCCGTCCGATCATGCCGACACGGATCTGCATCTCGAGCGAATGACGGCATTTGCGCCGCTTGCCTGCCTCGCGAACATTTCGGGTTTTCCTGCTTTGACTCTGCCTTTCGGACAGGATGAGCATGCCATGCCGCTGCCAGTGCAACTCATGGCGCCTATGGGTCACGAGCCGCGTCTGCTGTCGCTTGCCGCCCGCCTGGAGGCCGAGGGACGGTGGCAGCATCGGTTTCCGGTGGCGGGACTGCCGTCATGACCGGCCCGGTGCTGGAGATAACAGGCGTCAGCAAGCGCTTCGGCGCCAATCTTGCCAATGACGATATTTCCATGACCCTTGCCAAAGGCGAGGTCGTTGCCCTCCTCGGCGAGAACGGTGCCGGCAAGACCACGCTGATGAGCATCCTTTTCGGCCATTACATGCCGGATGCCGGCCGAATACTCATCGAGGGCACGGAGGTGCCGCAGGGCAAGCCGCGTGCGGCGATCCGCGCCGGCGTCGGCATGGTGCATCAGCACTTCTCACTGGCGCCCAATTTGACCGTCCTTGAAAATGTCATGACCGGCACGGAGGGGCTGTGGTCCTGGCGTTCGGCGACATCCGCGGCGCGGAAGAAACTGCTCGCAATTTCCGAGCGCTTCGGCCTCAAGGTCGATCCCGATGCGCGGCTTGGCGACATGTCGGTCGGCGAACAGCAGCGCGTCGAGATCCTCAAGGCGCTCTACAACGACGCCCGCATCCTGATCCTCGACGAGCCGACGGCGGTGCTGACCAATATCGAGGCCGAGCGGTTGTTCACGACACTGAAGGAAATGGCCCGTCAGGGCCTGTCGCTGATCTTCATCTCGCACAAGCTCGACGAGGTGATGGCCGCAGCCGACCGCATCGTGGTCTTACGCAGCGGCAAGATGGTCGCCGAACGCCGGGCATCGGAAACTAGCAAGGCGGAACTCGCCGAACTGATGGTCGGGCGCCGTGTGACAAGGCCCGTGCGCGAGCCATCGACACCAGGGCCCATCGCCCTTGAGGCCGACGGCGTGACGGTACACACCGGCGGCGTCGACCGGCTGAAATCGATCAGCTTCCGGCTGCATCAGGGAGAAATCCTTGGCATCATCGGCGTTTCCGGCAATGGCCAGGCGGCATTGGCTCATCTCCTTTCGGGCACGCTGGCGCGCAGCCGCGGCGACCTTCGGTTGTTCGGGGAAGCAATCGGCAATCTCGGCGTCGCCGATGTCGTCGAAGCCGGTATCGGCCGCATTCCCGAGGACCGCAACCACGAGGGCGTGATCGGGGAAATGGCGATCTGGGAAAACGCCGTGCTGGAGCGCATTGCTTCGCCCGCCTTCTCGCGCCGCGGTCTCGTCAACCGCAAGGCCGGCATGGCTTTTGCCAGGGAGATCATCGACGGGTTCGATGTTCGCGGCGGCGGCCCGGCCATCCGTACCCGGCTGCTTTCAGGCGGCAATATGCAGAAGCTCATCCTCGGGCGCAGCCTCTATCGGCGGCCGCGTATCCTGATTGCCGCGCAGCCTGCCCGGGGCCTCGATGAAGGTGCGGTGGCCGCCGTGCATGCACGCCTGTTAGAAGCCCGCCGGCAGGGAACCGCCGTGCTGCTGATCTCGGAGGACCTCGACGAAGTGATCGCGCTTGCCGATCGCATACAGGCGATTGTCGGCGGCCGCCTGTCACCGCCCGTCGAGGCCGAGAGCGCCGATGCTCGCAGGCTGGGGCTGATGATGGCCGGCGAATGGCAGGATACATCGGAGGCCGGCCATGCGATTTGAGCGCCGCGAGCATCGTCCGCTTTCTCTGCTGATATTCACGCCTGTCGTCGCGGTTATTGCAGCACTGGCGCTGGCGGGCATCTTGATTGCGATCGCCGGCGCGCCTGTTCTCGATGCCTACTGGCGCATCCTGACCGGCGCCTTCGGCTCGCGGTTGTCGGCGACCGAAACACTGACGCGGGCAACGCCGCTGATGCTGACGGGGCTTGCCGCTGCCGTCGCCTTTCGGGCGCGCCTCTGGAATATCGGCGCCGAGGGCCAGTTCTATCTCGGCGCCATCGCGGTTGCGGCGGCAAGTTCGAAACTGCTGGGCAATCTTCCCGCTCCTATTCTCATTCCGGCCCTGCTGTTGATCGGCGCCATTGCCGGCATGGTGCTGATCCTGATTCCGCTCTGGCTCAGGCTGCGTTTTTCCGTCGATGAGGTCGTCACCAGCCTGCTGCTGAACTTCATCGCTGTGCTTTTCGTCTCGATGCTCATCGATGGCGTTCTCAAGGATCCGCTCGCCTTCGGCTGGCCGCAGTCGCAGTCCGTCAGCGATCACGCCATGCTGCCGAAGTTGATCGCCCGCTCGCGTCTACATATCGGCTTGGCGATCGCGATCGCCCTTGCCGTCGTCGTCCACTTCGTCCAGTCCCGCACCGTGTTCGGCATGCAGTCCCGCGCCGCAGGCCTCAATCCCGCTGGCGCGATCTTCGCAGGCGTGCCGCTCGGCAGGACGTTGGTGAAGGTCGCCTGTCTCTCGGGTGGGCTTGCGGGGCTTGCGGGAGCGATCGAGGTCATGGGCGTCAAGGGTTACGTGACGACCGATCTGTCGCCCGGTTTCGGCTATGCCGGCATCGTCGTTGCCATGCTCGCCAACCTCAATCCACTGGGCGTCGTCTTCGCCGCCATTTTCACCGCCACCATGTTCGTGGGCGCCGACGGCATGAGCCGGGGTCTCGGCATCCCGACCTATATTGCCGATGTCACCGTGGCGCTGTCGCTGCTGACGATGCTGATCGCCTTGTTCTTCACCCAATACAGGATCCGGCGATGATGCAGCTGTTCGATATCATCGCCTCATCAGGGCTCTGGGCGGCAATCCTGCGGATCGCCACGCCGCTGATCTTCGGTACGCTCGGCGCCCTGCTCTGCGAACGGGCCGGCGTGCTCAATCTCGGCATCGAAGGCATCATGACCTTCGGGGCGATGATCGGCTGGCTTTCCGTCTATCACGGCGCAGATCTCTGGACCGGCCTGCTGATTGCGGCGATAGCTGGCGGCGTCTTCGGCCTGTTGCATGCGGGGCTGACAGTGACACTCGGCCTCTCCCAGCATGTCTCCGGCCTCGGCGTCACGCTGTTTGCGTCGAGCTTCAGTTATTACGTCTTCCGGCTGATCGTGCCGCTTGCCAATACGCCGCCGACCATCGTGCCGTTCCAGCCGATCGCCATTCCCGGCCTCTCGACGCTGCCTTTCATCGGTCCGGCTTTCTTCACGCAGACGGCGCCGACTTATCTTGCGATCGCGATCGCCCTCTTGATGGCCTACATCATCTTCCGCACGCCCGTCGGGCTTGCGATCCGCATGACCGGCGAGAACCCGCATGCGGCGGAAGCCCAGGGCGTCAATCCGATGAAGGTGCGTTACGGCGCGGTCATCGCCGGCAGCGCGCTGATGGGAATGGGTGGCGCCTTCCTGACCTTGTCGGCATTCAACAGCTTCTTTCCCACAATGGTGCAGGGGCGCGGCTGGATCTGCATCGCGCTCGTCGTGTTCGCCTCCTGGCGCCCGGGCCGCGCTCTGTTCGGCGCCTTGCTCTTCGCCTTCTTCGATGCCTTCCAGCTTCGGCTGCAAACCGCGCTGAGCGGGCTTGTGCCCTATCAGCTCTTCCTGATGACGCCCTATATCCTTTCCATCGCCGCGCTTGCCGTCATGGCCCGCCGCGCCCGCGTTCCGCAGGCGCTGATGCAGCCCTATCGCCGTGGCGAGCGCTGAGACCGCTGACATCCAACGAGGTTCCGATGTTCGATCTGATCGTCAGAAATGCAAATCTCCCCGACGGCCGCACCGGCATCGATATTGGCATCGAGGGCGACAGGATCATCGCCGTCGAGCGCGATCTTCAAGCACAGGCGGGCGAAGAAATCGACGCAACCGGCAGGTTGGTCAGCCCGCCTTTCGTCGATCCGCATTTTCATATGGACGCTACCCTATCGCTCGGCCTGCCGCGCATGAACGTTTCCGGTACCCTGCTCGAAGGCATCGCGCTCTGGGGGGAATTGCGCCCGATCGTGACGAAGGAAGAGCTGGTCGACCGCGCACTGCGCTATTGCGATCTGGCGGTCACACAAGGCCTGCTCTTCATTCGCAGCCATGTCGATACCAGCGATGCCAGGCTGGTGACCGTCGAGGCGATGATCGAGGTTCGCGAGAAGGTCGCGCCCTATATCGATCTTCAATTGGTCGCCTTCCCGCAGGACGGTTATTACCGCTCTCCCGGCGCGATCGACGCACTCAGCCGGGCCCTCGACATGGGCGTCGACATCGTCGGCGGCATTCCCCACTTTGAACGGACGATGGGCGAAGGGACGGCGTCGGTCGAGGCGCTCTGCCGTATCGCCGCCGATCGCGGCCTGCCGGTCGATATGCATTGCGACGAGACCGACGATCCGCTCTCGCGCCACATCGAGACGCTGGCTGCGCAAACCATCCGTTTCGGCCTCCAGGGACGCGTCGCAGGCTCGCATCTGACCTCGATGCATTCGATGGACAATTATTATGTCTCCAAGCTCATCCCGCTAATGGCGGAGGCTCGGATCAACGTCATCCCCAATCCGTTGATCAACATCATGCTGCAGGGCCGGCACGATACCTATCCGAAACGCCGCGGCATGACCCGCGTGAGGGAATTGATGGATGCCGGGCTCAACGTCTCCTTCGGGCACGATTGCGTCATGGACCCCTGGTATTCGATGGGATCGGGCGACATGCTTGAGGTTGGCCATATGGCGATCCATGTCGCCCAGATGGCCGGCATCGACGACAAGAAGAAAATCTTCGACGCGTTGACCGTCAATTCGGCGAAGACGATGGGCATTGCAGGCTACGGTCTGGAGAAGGGATGCAACGCCGACCTCGTCATCCTCCAGGCGAGCGATACGCTGGAAGCGCTGCGGCTGAAGCCGAACCGGCTGGCGGTGATCCGCCGCGGCAAGGTGATCGCCCGCTCGGCGCCGCGTATCGGCGAGCTTTTCCTGAACGGGCGCCCGGCGCGGATCGACGGCGGTCTGGATTACGCACCTCGCCATTAGCTCTAAAACAAGGGCCGCGAGCCGCGATCCTTTATCAATCCGCGTTGACCTGCAGGCTATTTCTTCGAGGCCTCGTAGACCGCCTTGGTTTCGGCGTTCATCGGATAAAGTCCGGGCAACGGCGTGCCTTCGTCGATCCTGGTCATGATCCAGGCTTCCATACGTTCCTGTTCGGGCGCTTCGGCCAGCACCGCGTCGAGCAGACCGGCGGGGATCAGCACGGCGCCGTCCTGGTCGACGACGATAATGTCATCGGGGAAAACAGCGACGCCGCCGCAACCGATCGGCTGCTGCCAGGCCACGAAGGTGAGGCCGGCGACCGAGGGGGGCGCAGCGACGCCGCGGCACCAGACCGGCAGGTCGGTGTCGAGCACGCCGGCAAGGTCGCGCACCACGCCGTCGGTGACGAGGGCGGCAACGCCCCGCTTCTGCATGCGGGCGCAGAGGATATCGCCGAAGATGCCGGCATCGGTGACGCCCATCGCATCGACGACGGCGACACAGCCGTCCGGCATCGCCTCGATTGCGGCGCGCGTCGAGATCGGCGAGGCCCAGGATGCCGGTGTCGCCAGATCTTCGCGGGCCGGCACGAAGCGCAGCGTGAAGGCCGGGCCGACGATACGCGGCTGGCCGGGCTTCAAGGGAGTGGCGCCGCGGATCCAGACGTTCCGCAGGCCCTTCTTCAGAAGAACGGTTGTCAGTGTCGCCGTCGAGACGGTCTTAAGGGTTGCTATCGCTTCAGTACTAAGGGCCACGGTTCTTGGGTCCAATCCGGTTTCTGTCAGATGCTCTGGATCATGCCGCCGTCGACACGGATCACCGATCCTGTGAGATAGGAGGCCGCTTCGCTCGCCAGGAAGGTGACGACATTCCCATACTCTTCCGTCCGGCCATAACGGCCGAGCGGAATGCTGCTGGTGCTCTCAGTGACGATGTCATCGATGGGGCGGTTTTCGCGTTTGGCCTTCTGCTCGTCGAGAAAGGTGATGCGGCCGGTGGCGATGCGGCCCGGCAGGACGATGTTGACGGTGATGCCGTCGCGCCCGACCTCGCGCGCCAGGGTTTTCGACCATCCCACAAGAGACAGGCGCAGTGCGTTCGAGATGCCGAGATTGGGGATCGGCGCGACCACGCCCGATGAGGTCGATGTGACGATGCGCCCCCATTTGCGCGCCCGCATCTCTGGCAGCACGCGATCAGTAATGGATATGACGGAGAGCACCATGCTCTGGAAATACTGATTCCAGAGGGCTGTGTCCTGGCCGGAGACGGTGGTCGGCGGCGGGCCGCCGGTATTGTTGACGAGGATATCGACCGGTCCAAACCGGCGTTCGATCGCAGCGACATGCGCCTCGATCGAGCCGAGATCGGAAAGATCCCATTGCCGCGCCAGCGCCTTGCCGCCTTCGGATTCGATTGTGGCAACGGTCTTCTCGGCGGCGGCGAGATCGATATCCACTGCTGCAATTCTGGCGCCTTCGCGCGCAAGCTTGGCGGCAATCGCGCCGCCCAGTCCGCCGCCAGCGCCGAGCACCAGGGCCGTCTTATCCTTCAGGCCGAAATCCATCCGGTTGTCTCCTATATGACCGGACCATCTTTCGGAGAAAAGGATCGTAAATAAAATATCGCTTTTGCTTGGTTCAAGAGATAGAAAAACTATCGATGGACACACGTTTTCTCGAAACCTTCATCGTCGTTGCCGAGCGCCATTCGCTGGCGGAGGCCGCTCAGCGGCTGAACCTCACGCCGGCCGCCGTTGCCCAGCGCATTCGCGCATTGGAGGCCGAGCTCGGGGTGCGGCTGCTGATGCGCTCCGGCCGTGTCATGCGGCTGAGCGAGGCGGGTTTTGCCATTCTCGAACGCTGCAGGGAATTGGTGCGCGATACACGCGATCTGAAGGCGATGGCCGGCACCGCGATGATTTCGGGCGAGATGCGGATCGGCGCCATCAATACGGCGCTGACGGGCATCATTCCCGACATTCTCCACCGTCTCGCCGAGGATTATCCGCTGATCGAGATATTCATCAAGCCGGGCGCTTCGATGGACCTCTATACCGAGGTCCTGAACGGCATGCTGGACGCAGCCTTCATCATCGAACCGCGATTTCCGATGCAGAAGACGCTGACCTTCAACACGCTGCGCCAGGAACCGCTCGTGCTGATTGCCCCGCGTGACTGTGAGGGCGCGGATCCGCTCGAACTGTTGAAGGCCCGGCCCTTCATCCGCTACGACCGCAACCAGTGGGGCGGTCATATCGCCGACGAATATCTGCGTGAGGTCGGCATCAGACCAGTCGAGCGTTACGAACTCGACGCGCTGGAGGCGATCGCGGTGATGGTCAATCGGGGTCTCGGGATCTCGATCGTGCCGGATTGGGCGCCGCCCTGGCCGGCCGGTCTCGATATCGTCAAGCTGCCCCTTCCCCGCGCCTCTGCCGTGCGCACGGTCGGCATTGTCGCTACGCGCGCTTCGCCGCGAGCAAACCTGATCGCCGCACTTCTGGAAACCAGCCGTGCGGCGATGAGAGCCTGATCGGCTCAGGCGATCTTCTGGCGGACCGGCAGTTTCCAGCCGGGCCGGACGAAGTGACAGGTATAACCGTTCGGAATCCGCTCCAGATAGTCCTGGTGCTCGGGCTCGGCCTCCCAGAAATCGCTGACCGGCACGACCTCGGTGACGACCTTGCCGGGCCACAGGCCGGATGCGTCGACATCAGCGATCGTATCCCTGGCGACGCGCTCCTGCTCGGGGCTGACGTAGAAGATCGCCGAGCGATAGCTCGTGCCGACGTCGTTGCCCTGGCGGTTGCGCGTGCTCGGATCGTGGATCTGGAAGAAGAATTCGAGGATTTCCCGATAGCTGATCCTTGCGGGATCGAAGACGATTTCGATCGCCTCGGCGTGGGTTCCGTGGTTGCGATAGGTGGCATTGGCCACATCGCCGCCGGTATAGCCAACGCGGGTCGAAATCACGCCCTTGTACCGGCGGATGAGGTCCTGCATGCCCCAGAAGCAACCACCGGCGAGCACTGCACGTTCTTCGGTCATTGGATATCTCCTTGTTTGCCCAGAGATAGTGTCTGACATCGCAGATTTCCATACGGGAGTCCGCCGCATGGCGCCGGTTCATGCCTTCGTCCGGAAACCGTCCAGCAGCCAGGGATGCAGCGCCGTGCTGGCGGCCACGATATCGCCGCGTCCGTCGACCGCGGCCCCGGAAAACCGGGTGACGATACCGCCTGCCTCTTCGACCATCAGCGCCGAGGCGCCGAAATCATGGATCGACAGTCCGTCCTCGAAGAAGCCATCCAGCCGGCCGCAGGCGACATAGGCGATCGACAGTGCGGCCGAGCCCAGGCGGCGCACGCCTGCTGTATTGGCCATCAGGCGTTTGATGGCACCGAAATAGGTTTCTTCCGCAACCGCCTTCACCTGGCCCGGGATCGGCAGACCGGCGCCGATCAGCACGTTCTCGATGTCCGCGACATTGGCGCAGCGGATCGGTTCGCCGTTGAGATAAGCCCCGCCGCCGAGCTCGGCGCTGAACAGCTCATCCAGCATGGCATCATAGACGACGCCGGCAACGAGCCTGCCGCCTTCGGCGATTGAGATCGTCATGCCGAAATGCGGGAGGCCCCAGGCGTAATTGGTGGTGCCGTCGATCGGGTCGATATAGATGATCGGCGTTTCCGGCCCGGCCGTGCGGTTGCCGACGGCTTCCTCGCCCTGGATGGCATAATCCGGAAAGGCCTTGATCATCTCATCGACGATAATCCGCTCGACGGCGACATCGATCTCGGTCTGGTAATCTCGCGGCGCCTTGGCGAGCATTTCCCCGGATGTTCGCCGCCTGAGCGAAGCCCGGGCCGTCTCGCCCGCCTTCAACACCGTTTCGGCAAGAACGATGAGGCGGGATGACGCATTGGGGGAAAGGCGCGCTGATATCGGAGAAGATGTCATGTGGAAATCCGGATGCTGCAGATATGACGAAGTGAATCGTGCGGAGCCACTCCCTTCGCAGAGACCGATGATGGTTTTATGAAGCCGCCCGCCCTTGAATGAAGGATGTTATATCAGGCGATCCGTCGATGCATCGAACAAATGAATCTGGTCCGGATCGACCGAAATCCCGATCATGTCTCCTGCCTTGACCCTGTCGCGCCGCGTCTCGACGATCGTCAGCTCCGGCTGGGTCTCGGCCACGATGAAGGTCGCGGAGCCGGTCGATTCGACGAAGGCGATCGGGACATCGAAGCTGCCCTCTCCAGGCGCGACGACGCCGATATGCTCCGGCCGGATGCCGGCGACGAGCGTGCGCCCCGGCTCGATAGCGCGTGATATCGCAAGCTTCTGCTTCACCGCCCCGAAATCCAGGATCAGGCACTTGCCGTCTTCCGCGGCGATCGCGGGAATGAAATTCATTGCCGGCGAACCGATGAACCCGGCAACGAACCGGTTGGCTGGCCGGTCGTAGAGTTCAAGCGGCGCGCCCTGTTGTTCGATGATGCCGTCGCGCATCACCACCACATGGTCGGCCATGGTCATCGCTTCGACCTGGTCGTGGGTGACGTAAACGAAGGTGGCGCCCAGCCGGTCGTGCAAGGACCGGATTTCCTTGCGCATCGAGACACGCAGCGCGGCATCAAGGTTGGAAAGCGGCTCGTCGAACAGGAAGGCCTGGGGGTTACGGATAATGGCGCGGCCCATGGCGACGCGCTGGCGCTGGCCTCCGGAAAGCTGGCGCGGATAACGGTCGAGCAGCCGGGAAAGACCGGTGATGACAGCGACTTCCTCGGCTTTCTGTTTTGCCTCAGCCTTAGGGACGCCGTGCATTTTTAGCGAATAGGTCAGGTTCTGTTCCACCGTCATATGCGGATAGAGGGCGTAACTCTGAAAAACCATGGCGATATCGCGCGACCGCGGCGGCACGTCGTTCATCACCTTGCCGGCAATCTTCAGCGTGCCGCCGGTAATTTTTTCCAGCCCGGCAAGCGAACGGAGCAACGTGGACTTGCCGCATCCGGACGGACCGACCAGCGCCACGAACGTGCCCTTGGGAATTGAAAGGTTGACGTTCTTCAGCGCGTGAAAGGCGCCGTAGTGCTTCTCGATGCCCAAGAGTTCGATTTGGATGTCCTGGCTCATACCGAAAACCTTGCTGGTTCCCAACCGGGACCGATGAGATAGCTAAGCGTGAAAGACGTCGTCATTTGACTGCTCCGGCGGCGATGCCGCGCGTTAGCGTGCGCTGGAAGATCAAGAAGAAGATCACGGTCGGTATTATACCCAGGAAAGCCGCGGAGGCCTGCAGCACCGGGTCCGACATGTTCTGACCGCGGGTTAGGCCCATGGCGACCGAGACTGTCTGGTTGTTGTTGGACACCAGCATGACGAGCGGGATCAAGAATTCGTTCCAAGTCCAGATGAAAAAGAAGGTTCCCAGGACCATGAGCGTTGGCCTCAGCATCGGGACGACTACGAACCACAGCGTTTTCCAGTGGGTCGAGCCATCCATCTCCGCCGCTTCGAGGATTTCCTTGGGAAAGGTACTCAGCACGGTCGAGAGCAGGTAAGTCCCGAAGGCGCTTTGCAGGACCGCGAAAATGATGATCACGGAAAGCTGCGTATCATAGAGGCCGCTTGCTTTTGCCATGTAGTAAAGCGGGTAAATGATCGACTCCTGCGGCACCATGATGCCGAGAAGAAAGACCACCAAAATCACGCGTGAACCCGGCACCTTGCCGACCCCGATCGCATAGGCGTTGAACAGGCTTATCAGTACCCCCAACACCGACACACCGAGACTGATCACCAGGCTGTTAAGCAGCTTGCGACTGAAATCAGACACCGTCCAGAATTTTTCGATCGCCGTGAGATCGATCGACCGAGGAATCGAAAGCGGCCCGCCGACTGCGTATTCGGCGCTTGCCTTGACGGCGTTGAGCAGAGCAAGGAAAAACGGAAAGAGCGTAAAGGCGAGGAGTAGAATAAGAGTGGCCAGCACCACCCACCGCATGGGATCGCGTCGCGCGCGATCGGCTGCCGCCGTCGCCCTTGCCTTAGTCGTACCATCGCTGAGAACCGAGTAAGCCATGATCTATTCCTTCGCCTCCTGCTGGCTCTGGAAGCGTAGAAAAATCACAGCCAAACCGATCGTCAGAGTCGTTTGTACGACCGCGATGGCTGCGGCATAGCCGACGCGTTGCGTTGTGAAGAAGTGGTAGTAAGTCAGATAGGATGGCACCAGGGTGGAATTGTCGGGGCCGCCGGCGGTGATGACAAATATTGGCGCAAAAACTTTGAGTGCGGCGATCAGCGTGGTCAGCACAACGACGAAAATCTCCGGCGCCAGAAGCGGAATGGTGATCGTCACCAGCCGGCTCCACCAGTTTGCCCCATCGAGCTCGGCAGCCTCGTAGAGAGAAGGGTCGATGCGCGAAAGACCAGCCATGAAAACCACCAGACAATAGCCGACCTGTATCCACACTATGACGAGCGAGACGGCAGCAAGCGCGTATGTCGCATCGCCGATCCAGTTCTGGGCCAGATTATCAAGGCCGATGGACTTTAGCGTGATGTTGATGACACCGACGGGATTGAGAATCCAACCCCAGAGCACGCCCGCGACCGTTACGGGCAGAATCTGCGGCAAGTAAAAACCGGCCCTGAAGAAGCTCGAGACCCATTCCCCGAATTGGTCCCTGACGTAGTCGAACAGCAGAGCGGCCAGCACCAGGCCGATACACACCGGTATCACGGTCATCGAGACGATGAACAGCAGCGTGTGATACATCGATCCCCAGAATTGGTCGTCCGTAAGCAGGCGAGAATAGTTCTGCAGGCCGACTGGTCGCGGCGTGCCAACGCCTTTCCATGCCGTGAAGCTCAGCCCGAGATTAGCAAGCTGCGGTATGAGCACGATCAGAATGAAGCCGACCGCCCCCGGGATGAGGTAAAGGCTATAGCTTCGTGAACCGTCGCTCCATCGCTGGCTGGAAATGGCCATATCATTCTTCCTTCAGCCTCCCATAATGGGCTGCGCCAGAGGCGCAGCCCAGCGTTCAGGGTCGCGCTACTGATTTTCCTGCGCGTCGTCGTAAATCTGCTTAATCTGTTCGACGAACTGTTCGGCAGTCAGACTGCCCTGGAAGAGACCAGTGTCTTTCTGATTGAGCACGTCGTAGTAGCCGGGGACCGGCCAGTCAGGATAGAAGCCGAGGCCGCTTTTGTCGGAGATCTGCTTGAAAACCGCTGCGGCGTTCTTGCCGATGGGGTTGGTGATGGCGGAAAGATCAGCCGCAATCGGCACACCGCCGGCATTGCCGAGTTCAGCTTGGTACTTCGGCGACAAGGTCAGGCTGATCCACTCGGCGGCGAGATCCGGATTCTTGCTACCCTTGGGAACGACCCAGAGATTGCCAGTCGAGCCGACCGAATATTTCGGCGTCGGAATTACGAACTGGCCCCACTTGAAGTCCTTGATGGTCGACGCGAAAGTACCGAGATTCCACGTGCCCGAGACGTACATCGGCGCCTTGCCGGAGGTAAAGAGCAGAGCCGCGTCCGGGTCCTTCATGCCCGTGGAGTCCTTGTTGATGTAGCCCTTGCCCACCCAGTCGACCAATGTCTGCGCCGCATAGAGATACGGTGCGCCGTCGAGGGGGGCCTTCAAACCCTGATAATTCTGGACCCAGGCGTCATCGGCCTTGGTATAGGCGAGAGAGGCAAGCAAGTGCTGGCCACTGGTGTCGATGGCGCCGAGCGCGAGAGGCGTGAGACCCTTCTGCTTGAAGGCTTCCATGTCAGCCACCCACTCTTCGAGCGTCGTCGGCGGCTTGAGGCCTGCCTTTTCGAACATGTCAATATTGTAGAAGCACGAAACATATTCGCCGAAGACCGAGACGCCCCAAACAGGGCCGGAGCCATAGATGCCCTTTTCGTCATAACGGCTTAGGACAAAATCGCCTTCGTTAAGGATCTTGTCCCAGCCTTCCTTCTTCACATAGTCATCCAGATTGGTCAGCAATCCCTGGCTTGCAACCAAGCCGGCGGTCGCATTGCCCTTGTTGTACTCGAGCACGTCGGGGGCCTGATCGGAATTGAGGATCATGCCGCCTGAGGCCTGCAACTGCTGAAAGGTCTTCTGCTCGAAGCTGACGGTGATATCAGGATGTTTCGTCTTGAACTCTTCGAGCGCTTTCTTCCAGACAATGCCCTGAGCCGTGGTCGGCTCCTCGAACCACCAGATCTTGAAGGTCTTCTGTTCGGCATGGACGGTCGATGTCATCAGCATCGCCGTGCCGAGCGCTAGCGCCAGTCTTGCAATTCTTTTCATGCTTTCCTCCCAAAAAAGCGGCTGCGCCGCGAAAAGACCAAGTTAGTCATTCATGGCGCAGTCGGGCCTCCCAGCCCGGCGGCGCCCTATCCTAGGCGGTCGATCAGGGATCAACAACGAAATCTCCGCCCCGGCATTTCTTCAGATAGTTCAGCCCGTGAACCTGACCAGTCATTTCAAGCGCGTCGCGGTAGACCGGGTCGTGCCAGCCTTCGATGTCGATCGAGCCGGACCAGCCGGCAAGGCGCAGTTCGGAAATGATGTCGGTCCAATTGCTGTCACCGAAGCCCGGCGTGCGCATGAAGACGAACTTCTCCTTGCCGAAGATGCCGTGTTCCTTGATGACCTCCCAGCGGATGGTCGCGTCCTTGCCGTGGACGTGGAAGAACTTGTGCGCCCATTTGCGGATCTGCGGCAAAGGGTCGATCAGATAGACCATCTGATGGCAGGGTTCCCACTCCAGGCCGATATTCTCGTCAGGCGTCTCGTTGAAGATCAGTTCCCAGGCATCGGGATTGTGGGCGATGTTCCAGTCGCCGCTTGCCCAATTGCCGTCCATGGCGCAATTCTCGAAGGCAATCTTAATGCCCTTGTCGGCAGCGCGCTTGGCAAGCTCGCTCCAGATTTGCTTGTAGCGCGGCAAGCTGTCGGTCAGCGGCTTACCTCGGATGCGGCCGGTGAAGCCGGCAACGCAGGTGGCGCCGAAATGATGGGCGTTGTCGATGCAATCCTTCCATCCCTGCAGCGTCTCCAGGTCGATTGCGCTCTCTTCCAGCGGATTGCCGAACATGCCGAGCGTCGAGATGGTGATGTCGCGGTCGCCGATCGCATCAAGGCAGCGCTTGCCGAGCTCGGCAAGGTTCTGGCCCTTGGTCGTCTGCCAGAAGAAGGGTTCGAAGCTTTCGAAGCCCATGCCGGCGATCTCGCCGATGCGGGTTGCTGCATCGCCGTTGTTGCCACTGACCATGGTGCCGATGCGAATGGATTTTGCAGGATTGCTCACGTCACGTCATCCTATGCTGAAATTTCGATGCGCCGGCCGGTCTTGGCGCTTTCGATCGCGCCGAAGACCATGGCAAGGCTTCTGATATTGTCGGAATTGACCGTTTCCGGCTGTTTGCCGGTGCGGATCGCCTCGATGAAATCGGCGATGACGCTGGCGTGCCCATGGGTCTCCTCGTCGTGTTCCGGACCGGGAACGTTTACGGAAGCAGTGCCGCGCAAAAGGCCGGGCTCTTCGCCGCCGACGGCCGCGCTGAAACTCTCCTCGCCGTCCCAGGTGAGCATGCCCTTCGAGCCGACAAGCCGCCACTGGCTTTCCCAGCTGGTGCGCTCGCCCTCGGCGCACCAGGAGCCGCGATAGGTAAAGATGACGTCGTCGGAAAATTCGAAGATGGCATTGGCCGAGGCGCCGTGCCGGTACCAGGAGCCCTTCGGATTGCGCTCGACGCAATAGACGGCGAGTGGCTTCCGGTCGGCGACGTAGCGGGCCGCATCGAAGGTGTGTATCGCCATGTCGAGAAGCAGAACATTGTCCATCTCTTCGCGGAAGCCGCCGAAATGCGGCGCCAGGAAAAAGTCGCAATGGACGGCGGTGAGTTCGCCGATCGCCCCGCTGTCGACGAAGCGGCGCAGGCGCCTGACGCCTGAGATGAAGCGTCGGTTCTGGATGACGGCGTGGATGCGGCCGGTCTCGGTGGCAAGATCGATCAGCGCCGCACCCTCGGCAAGCGACGCGGCCATCGGCTTTTCGCTGAGCACATGGCAGCCGGCCTTCAGCGCGGTCGAAACGACGTCGTAACGGGCCGCCGGAATGACGATGTCGAAAACCAGATCGGCCTCGGTGGCGGCGATGACCGCGGAGAGCTCCGAACCGATGACGGCGCCCTCAAGACCGAACTCAGCGGCGAGCTTCTCCGCCGTCTCCCGGTTCAGGTCGACGAGGCCAACGATAGTGATGAAATCGGCCAGAGCCGGGTTGGAAGCGATGGCTCGCAACCAACCTTTGGACATAGCTCCGCACCCGCACAGAATGGCACTGAATTTCACGATTTCCTCCGGGGGATGGCGTCAACTCTCCTCGTGACACGCACTCCGTAAACGTTTACGAATGTTGGCGGAAACATTTTGCGATGTCAAGAGACGCCAAATGCGAAATTGCGGGTGGGAGGGACAACGCAGCCGATGAAAGGGATTCGCCAGCTTGCCGAACACCTGGATATTTCAATCGGCACGGTCTCCCGGGCGCTGAACGGCAAGCCCGATGTCAACGAGGAAACCCGCCGACGCGTGCTGGCAGCAGCCGAGGAACTGGGCTACGTCGCCAACCAGTCGGGACGGAGTCTCAGACAGGGAGAGACGAAAGTCATCGGGCTAATGATCGAATCCAGCACGGAGGCGGTCGAAAATGCCGACAACTTCTTCATCGGCGTTACCAGCGGGTTGCAAAGTGTGTTTGCCCGCCACAAGCTCGATCTCGTCATGTTGCCCTGCCCCAGCGATGAGGACCCGCACGAATATCTGAAACGTATCGTGGCTCGGCGAATCGTCGATGCGATGATCATCTCGAATATGCAGCGCATCGACCGGCGCATCGATCTTCTGTCTCGGGCAAAAATCCCCTTCATTGCGGTCGGCCGCAGCCTTTCCCCAGGCAATTTCCCTTGGATCGATCTCGATTTCGAAGGTGTCGCCGACCGTGCCGTCGAACGGCTGGTCGCGCGCGGCCATCGGCGGATCGCGATCACTGCACCATCGAGCGAGGTCAATCTCGGCTATGTCTTTCTCGAAAGTTATCGCCGCGCGCTCGAACGGCGCGGTATCGCCTTCGACCCGTCACTCGTCATCCGTGTCAAGTCGAGCGAACACGGCGGCTATCAGGCGGCGCATGAATTGCTGGTGCTTAAAGAGCGTCCAACAGCGGTGATCCTGATCTACGAATTGATGGCAATCGGCCTCTACCGCCGGCTGATGGAATCGGGTGTGATGCCCGGCCGCGACCTTGCGGTGATCGGCTTCCGCGACGCCCCGCGCGCAAGGTTCCTGCAGCCCTCGCTCAGCTGTTTCCGCATGTCGCTTTACGATCTCGGTATCGCGCTCGGAAGGACGCTTCTCGCCAATATGCCGGCCTATCGCCAGTTCTATCCTGACGACGGCCGCAACGTCGTTTGGCCGCTCGAACTGGTGCCGGGAGAAAGCGATGCGTTCGATCCCGGGACCGGCGAAAAGGAATTCGAACCCGAGCGGTTGAGCTTCGACGACAGGACCGTCGAGTTCTGATGGTATTTCTCCTCGCCGCGCGGAGCTGTGCCGCCGCAGCGTCGCCTCATGCGCCTGATACAAAGAACCGGTTCTCCGGACGCGGCAAGCCGAGATGTTCTCGCAGCGTCGTGCCTTCATATTCGCTGCGGAATAGGCCGCGGCGCTGAAGCTCGGGAACCAGCCGTTCGGTGACGTCGAGCAGACCCTGAGGCAGATAGGGAAAGACGATATTGAAGCCGTCCGAGCCCTCCTCGTCCAGCCAGCCCTCCATCTCGTCGGCAATGCTTGCCGGTGTGCCGACGAAGGCAAGGCCGGCATAGCCGCCGTAACGCTGTGCCAACTGTCGTACCGTCAGATTTTCTTCCGCGGCCAGCTTCAGCACTTGGGCGCGGCCGGTCTTGCTAGCATTGGTGTCGGGGATATCGGCTGGCAACGGCGCGTCGGGATCGAAGCCGGAAGCGTCGTGGCCGAGCGCGATCGAAAGCGAGGCAATGGCGCTATCATAATGCACCAGGCTGTCGAGCGTGGCGCGCTTAGAGCGGGCCTCCTCGATGCTGTCGCCGACGATGACGAAGGCGGCGGGCAGGATCTTTAGATGGTCGCGGTTGCGGCCGATCGCTTTCATGCGACCCTTGATATCGGCATAGAGCGCCTTACCGGCGGCAAGATCGCGCGGCGAACAGAAGACCATCTCGGCGGTTTCGGCGGCAAGCTGGCGGCCGGGATCGGATTGGCCAGCCTGGACAATGACAGGCCAGCCCTGCGGCGGGCGGGCGATATTGAGCGGCCCGCGGACACTCAGTTCCTCGCCCTTGTGAGCAAGCACATGCATTTTTTCCGGATCGAAGAACAGGCCGCTTTCCCGGTCGCGGATGAAGGCGTCGTCGGCAAAACTGTCCCAGAGGCCGGTTACAATATCGTAGAATTCGCGGGCGCGATGATAACGTTCGCCATGTTCCATATGTTCGTCGAGACCGAAATTGAGCGCGGCGTCGGGGTTGGACGTCGTGACGATGTTCCAGCCGGCGCGGCCGCCGCTGAGATGGTCGAGCGAGGCGAAACGCCGGGCGATGTGATAGGGCTCGTCGAAGGTGGTGGACGCGGTCGCGACAAGGCCGATGCGCTCCGTCACTGCCGCCAGCGCCGAGAGCAGCGTGAAGGGCTCGAAGGAGGTCACGGTGTGGCTGCGCCTCAGCGCCTCGACCGGCATGTTGAGCACGGCAAGATGATCGGCCATGAAGAAGGCGTCGAATTTCGCCCGCTCCAGCGCCTGCGCGAAGGACTTCAAATGTGCAAAATTGAAGTTGGCGTCCGGGTAGGAACCGGGATAGCGCCACGCGCCGGTATGCAGACTGACAGGACGCATGAAGGCGCCGAGGCGTAACTGCCGTGGGGTCATGATCTTCCTCATGGATCGGGCAAGGCAGCCGCCTGCCCCGGGCTGGACGTTTTTCCGCCGCTGCGGCGACGCACCGGACGACGGATACGTAGGAGGTCGCCGAATTCAAATCGAGGCCGGCAGCTCTATTCCGGGCAGGAATTTCCTCGCCTTCCCTCCCGCGCCGTCGCGCGAGGGTTGGACCGAAACACTAATCGCGACGGCCGGAGGCTGGTAAGCAAACACTTTTTATTTTCGACCGCATCTATAGAATTTGTACTCTTATCTCGGCGCTCGATTTCTTTCACCGATAGGATCGAAAGAATTGGAGACATCAATGAATACCGTGCTGAGGCAAGCAGATCAGATCCGGCCGGTGGCCGCCCGTATCGGCAGCGACGAGGAAGCGATCGCAACCGCCCGCAGGCTGGCGGCGCAATTTGCCGCGCGCGCCGCCGAGCGCGACGCCGACCGTCTCCTGCCCTTTGCCGAACTCGATCTTCTCGCGCAGTCCGGACTTCTGGCGATCACCGTGCCAGCGCAATATGGCGGGCTCGACGTGTCCAACGCCGTGCTTGCCGAGATCACCGCGATCCTGGCGCAGGCGGACGGTTCGATCGGCCAGATCCCGCAGAACCATTTCTATATTCTCGAGGCGCTCAGAACCGACGGCAGCGAGGAGCAGCAGCGCTATTTCTTCGGTCGGGTGCTTGCCGGCGACCGCTTCGGCAACGCGCTTTCCGAGCGCGGCACGAAGACGGTCGGCCATTACAACACCCGCATCACGCGCGACGGCCCGGGTTACCGGATCAACGGCCGCAAATTCTATTCGACCGGCGTCCTCTTCGCCGACTGGATCACCGTCTTTGCGCTCGATGCGGAGGAGCGGCTGACCATGGCTTTCGTGCCGAAGGGCACTGAAGGCGTCGAGATCGTCGACGATTGGGACGGTTTCGGCCAGCGCACCACCGGCAGCGGCACGACGATTTTCGAGAATGTCTATGTCAGTGCCGATTCCGTTGTCTTCCACCACAAGGGCTTCGAGCGGCCGACGACGATCGGATCCGTCGGCCAGATCATCCATGCCGGCGTCGATCTCGGCATCGCCAGGGCGGCCTTTGCCGAAACGCTTGAGTTCGTCAGGACGAAATCGCGCCCCTGGATGGATAGCGGCCTCGAGCGCGCCTCCGACGATCCGCTGACGATCGCCAAGGTCGGGCAGATTGCCATCCGGCTGGAAGCCGCAACGGCCCTCGTCGAGCGCGCCGGCCACAAGGTCGATGCCGCGCAGGTCGAGACGACGGAGGAAAAGGTGATCGCCGCGACGCTGGCGGTCGCCGCCGCCAAGGTGCTGACAACAGAGGTGGCGCTCGAGGCTTCGAATACGCTCTTCGAGCTCGCCGGAACCTCGTCCGTGCAGATCGGCCTCAATCTCGACCGCCACTGGCGCAATGCCCGCACCCACACGCTGCACGACCCGGTGCGCTGGAAATACCACGTCGTCGGCAATTATCATCTGAACGGCGTGACGCCGCCGAAGAACGGCGCGCTCTGAGTCTTCGGCTTATTCCAAATGAAAACCCCGCTGCCGGCGCCGGCAGCGGGGTTTGCTTTCCATATGGAAGCGCTCGCCTCAACTGTAAAGGCTGACCTCCGGTATCCTGCTGTTCAGCACGAATTCACCGACTTCCCTCGCCTTGTAGAACACCGGATCGTGCAGCGTGTGGGTGCGGACATTTCGCCAGAACCGGTCGAAGCGGTGTTTGTCCGCGGTCGAGCGTGCGCCCGTCAACTCGAAGACGCGCGAGGTAATGTCGAGCGAGGCATGGGTGGCGTGGACCTTGGCGGCATAGGCTTCCGCCGCCGCTTCGCCGCGCTCGCGCGCCGTTACATCGCGGCCGCGGGCAAGGCCGGCCTGCACTGCTGATGCCGCGCTGTCGGCAAGGGCTACTGAGGCCTTCAGTGTCGCGGTGAATTCGCCGACGCGCTCAAGGATATAGGGATCGTCGGCGGCGCGCTCGACGCCTGAGGTGATCCACGGCCGGGTGGTGGTTCTGACATAATCGACGGCCGCCTGCAGCGCGCCTTCGGCCGTGCCGAGATAAAAATTGACGAAGACCAGTTGGATGAACGGTGTGTTGAAGGTCGACAAAACAGGCGGCGCCACATCCGCTGCGGCGGGGACGCCGACGAAATCCTCCTCGTAGACGGGGAAATCGTGGAACTCGACGCTGCCGCTGTCGGACAGGCGTTGGCCGATATTGTCCCAGTCATCGTTGGCGACGTAACCCGGGCGATTGGTCGGCACGGCGAAGCCGGCGATCTTGTCGTCGAGCGTCGCATTGGCATTGATGTAGTCGGACACCCGGGCGGCGGTTGAGAAGGATTTGCGGCCGTTCAGCACATAGCCGTTGCCGCGGCGGGTGAGCACCAGTCCGGGGTCGCGCGGATTGACGGCTGCACCCCAATAGAGGTTCTTTGCCACCGTCTCGCTGCCCAGCGCATGGGCGCGCGCGGGTTCGAGCGCCCAATAGATATATTGGCTGTTGACATAGTGGTAGCCGAGCAGCTGGCCGATCGAGCTTTCGCCGCGGGCAAGAATGCGCACGAGCTTCAGCCCGTCGACCCAATCGAGGCCGCTGCCGCCGATTTCTATCGGATGCAGCGCGTTGAGCAGCCCGGCATTCTTCAGTTTGACGATCTCGGCAAACGGCGGCCGGCCGTCGCGGTCGAGATCGGCGGCGCGCCGGGAGAGGTCGGCCGAGATCTCCTCGGCCCGGGCAAAGAGGTCTTCTCGCGTCGGGTTGCGGCTCACCGCGAAGATGACATTGGACTGGCTCATTAGCGGAACTCCAATTGAAAAGAGGATCCGGCGCGAGCTACCGCCCCCGCCGGAAGGATCGAAGTGAAAGCCCTAGAACAGCTTGTCGGGGATCCAGCTCGCGGTCGCCGCGTCGCTCGTGCTGAAGGCCGGGATCTTTGCGGCCAGTTCCTCGATCGTCTTGACGCCGGCCGCGCGCAGGCTCTCCTGCGTCAGCAGCGTCGGCTTCACGGTAATCTGATGGGGAACCGTCTGGCCGGCGATTTCGAGGGCGGCGGCGCGGATGGAAACGGCGCCGACGACGGCCGGGTTGGTCGCGACGGTCGCGACCCACGGGCTGCCTTCCTCGGTGATTTCCTGGATATCGGCCGTGGAAACGTCGGCCGAATAGATCTTGAGCTTTTTCGATATGCCGAGGTCGTTGGCGGCGAGCTTCACGCCACGGGCGAATTCGTCATAGGGAGCGAAGACGACTGAAATATCGGGATTGGCGGTGAGCGCGGCCTTCGCCTGGTCGGCGGTCGAGGTCGCCGTCGTGTCGCTGACATTGCCGAAGCGGGCTTTTTCGACCACGCCGGTATTTTCGGACTTGAACTTATCCCAGACTTCGTTGCGGCGGTCGAGCGGCGCAAAGCCGGCGACATAGACGTAGCCGGCGCTGAAGCTCTTGCCATTGTCCTTCACCGCCTGTTCGAGAGCCAATGATGCGAGTTCGTGATCGCTCTGCTCCACCTGCGGAATCTTCGGATTGTTGAGGTTCACGTCGAAGGCCACCACCTTGATGCCCTTGTCGAGGGCCTGCTGCACGACATCGCCGAGCGATTCCGGCAGACCGTGATCGATGACGATGCCGGAGACGCCGAGATTGATCGCCTGCAGGATCTGCTCCCGCTGCTCGGCAGCGTCCTGCCGGCCGGGGAAGACGCGCAGGTCGATATCCAGCGCCTTGGCCTGGGCCTCAGCACCGGCCTGATAGGCCTGGAAGAAATCACCAGCCGAGATGTAGCTGATCAGTGCTACCTTCACGCCACCCTGGTCGAAGGGCGCCGGCGCGCCGGACAGGCCGTCGGCGCTTGCACCCTGAATGAAGATGAAGGGAATGACGGCGGCAGACAGTGCAAGCCGTGCGAGGGATTTCATCGTCGCGTTCCTTTTAGCAAAAAGAGGCGTCGTCTGACAGGACCGGCAGCCCTCGCGACGCGTTGGATTATTTAGATATAATCTCTATGTTTTTAGTAGAGTAAATGATCCGATTTTACCTGCTGCGGGAGATTCTTTGTTTCCCGCAGACAGTTTGCAAGGGAAAGGCGTGCCTGGAGTTCGACCGCCCGGAGAGGGCACACTCCCGATACCGATACAGCCCCGGACAGAATCGATGCCGCTTCTTCAGATCGAAAACCTCACCCGCAGCTTCGGCTCGACACGGGCACTTGCCGGTGCCGATCTTTCGATGGAGCGTGGCGAGATCGTGGCACTGATGGGGGCCAATGGCGCGGGCAAATCGACGCTGGTCAAGATCCTGTCCGGCGTGCTTGCGGCCGACGGCGGCAGGGTCAGTTTCGACGGCCGCCCCTTTGCACCACGCAGCCCGGCCGAAGCGGCAAGAGCCGGCGTCGTCACCGTGCATCAGTCGACCGATCTGGTCGGCGCCGCCGGACTGACTGTTGCCGATGCCCTGCTTCTCAACCGGTTCGCCGATCGCAGCACACCCTTCTTCGTCTCGCGCGCCGGCATTCGTCGCGCTGCACAGGCCATGCTCGATGCTGTCGGTTTCAGCCTTCCGCTCGATCGTGATTTCGGCGAACTCACCAGCGCCGACCGGCAACTCGTGGCAATCGCCCGAGCGCTTGCCAACCGCGCCGACCTCCTCATCCTTGACGAGCCGACGGCGAGCCTTTCCGGAGAGGAAAGCCGCCGCCTCTTCGATATTCTGCTCAGGCTTCGCGAGCGGGGCCTGGCAATCCTCTATATCTCCCATCGCACAGCCGATCTCGAAGCCATTGCCGACCGCGCGCTTGTCATGCGCGGCGGCCGCGTCGTCGGCACCTTCGCGCGGCCGATCAATTTTTCGGCCGCCATCGAGACGATGATCGGCCGCAGGCTGGATGCGGCCCGGCCGGATGCCCGGCCGGCGACAGGACCTGCGATTTTCGAGATGCGCGATATCAATCTTCTGCCCGGAAGTGTGACCTTCGATCTGTCGCTGCATGCAGGCGAGGTGGTGGCTGTGACCGGCGTGCTCGGCGCCGGCAAGAGCCGGCTGCTCCAGGCGATCTTCGGCGTGACGGCGCTTCACCGCGGTGCGATGTTCCTCGACGGCCGTCCCTACCGGCCGAAAAGCCCGGCCGAAGCGATCGCGGCGGGTGTCGCGATGGCGGCCGAAGACCGGCATCGTTCCTCGCTGATGCCGCCGGCATGGCCCGGCCATTCGCTGTCGGCGACGATCAGCCTGCCGCATCTCGGCAAATGGTATCCGCACGGTTTTCTCCTCGGCGGACGGGAGCGGCGCGAGGCCGAGCGGGCGATTGCCCGCCTCGGTATCAAGGCCGCCGGCCCGCTCGCTTCGATCTGGTCGCTGTCCGGCGGCAACCAGCAGAAGGCGGTGATCGCCCGCTGGGAGGCGGAACCAAGCCGGCTGCTGCTGCTCGACGAACCCTTTCAGGGCGTCGACGTCGGCGCCCGCCACGACATCATCCGGGCAATCCGTTCCCGCACCGACCGGGCGACGATGATCGCGACCTCCGATCCGGAGGAGGCCTATGAGGTGGCCGACCGCATCCTGGTCATCGACCACCACGTGTTGGAACCCGCTGCAGGCGGCTTTGCCGCTCTTTCCGCCACTCAGGAAATATCCGCATGACGACGATCGACAACGACACTCTTTCCCAGGCAAACGCGCGGCCAAAGACGCCGCCTGAAGCCGAGAGCGGCCGCCTCGCCGCTCTCGGGGCCTTCCTGCGGGCGGGCGCGGTGTTCATCCTGCTTGCGGCTCTCGTCGTGGGCTTTGCCATCGCCGAGCCCGCCTTCATCAATATTGCCAATCTGATGAGCATCCTGCAGGCAGTGTCGGTGGTTGCGATCCTCGGGGCCGGCGTCACCGTCACGCTGGCTGTTGGCGGCTTCGACCTGTCGATCGGCGCGGTCGCCGCATCAAGCGTCATGGCGGCGAGCTATGCGATGATCGTCTGGGGTCTGGATGCCTATGCGACGGTGCCGCTGGTGCTCGCCTTCGGCGCCTTGGTCGGACTCGTCAACGCCCTGCTGATCGTCCGCCTGAAGGTGCCGGACCTGCTGGCGACATTGTCGACAATGTTCCTGCTTTCCGGCCTGCAGCTGATCCCGACTGCCGGCCGGTCGATTTCAGCAGGCCTCACGCTGCCTGACGGCTCGAAGGCGACCGGCGCCTACGACCCCGTCTTCCTGCTGATCGGCCGCTACAGCATCCTCGGCACCTTGCCCGTTTCCGTGGTGCTGATGACGGCGGTCGCCGTCGCGCTTTTCATTCTCACCGAACGCACCCGCATCGGTCGGCTGCTGTTTGCGACAGGCGGCAACGAGGTCGCCACCCGGCTTGCCGGCGCCTCGACCGTCAGGCTGAAGACGCTGGCCTATGTCCTGTCGGGCACGCTGGCCTCGCTCGGCGGCATCGTCATTGCCGCCCGCGTCGGGCGCGGCGACATTTCCTCCGGCGGCTCGCTGCTGATGGATTCTGTCGCCGCCGCGCTGATCGGCTTTGCCGTTCTCAATCTGCGCCGACCGAACGTGCTCGGCACCATCGCCGGCGCCGTCTTCGTCGGCGTGCTCCTGAACGGCCTCACCATGCTGAACGCTCCCTACTACACCCAGGATTTCGTCAAGGGCGCCGTGCTCGTCGCAGCCTTAGCCCTGACCTACGGCCTCGGCCGCAGCAATTCTTAAATTCCAAGGAAGAAAAGACATGACCCGCCAAATCAGGCTGAACGCCTTCGACATGAATTGCGTCGGACACCAGTCGCCGGGGCTCTGGCGCCATCCGCGCGACAAGTCCTGGACCTACAAGGATCTCGACTACTGGGTGCGTCTTGCAAAGACGCTGGAGCGCGGCAAGTTCGACGGGCTGTTCATTGCCGACGTGCTCGGCGTCTACGATGTGCTGAACGGCAATGTCGATGCGGCTCTTCGCCATTCGGCGCAGGTGCCGGTCAACGATCCGCTGCAGCTCATCCCGACCATGGCTTATGCGACCGAGCACCTCGGTTTCGGCCTGACGGCATCGCTTTCATTCGAGCATCCCTATACCTTCGCCCGCCGCATCTCGACGCTCGACCACCTGACCAAGGGGCGCGTCGGCTGGAATATCGTCACCTCCTATCTCAACAGCGGCGCGCTCAATATCGGCCAGCCCGCGCAGACAAGACATGACGATCGCTACGACCTTGCCGAGGAATATCTGGAGGTCTGCTACAAGCTCTGGGAGGGAAGCTGGGAGGACGGCGCGGTTGTCCGCGATCGCGAGACCGGCATTTTCACCCACCCTGATAAGGTTCATGCGATCGGCCACTCCGGCAAGCATTTCAACGTGCCGGGCATTCACTTGAGCGAGCCTTCGCCGCAGCGCACACCAGTGCTCTACCAGGCTGGCGCTTCCAGCCGCGGCAAGGATTTCGCCGGCGCCCATGCCGAATGCATTTTTGTGGCGGCGCCGTCGAAACCCGTGCTCAAGCGCTACGTCGCCAATGTCCGCGAGGCCGCCGAACGCATCGGCCGCAACCCGCGGGAAATCCTCGCCTTCAACCTGCAGACCGTCGTCCTCGGCGAGACGGATGCCGAGGCGCAGCGGAAGTTCAACGAGTACCGCAAATACGCCTCCTTCGAGGGCGCGCTGACGCTGATTTCCGGCTGGACCGGTATCGATTTCGGTCAGTTCGGGCCGGACGAGGTGCTGCGCCACCGTCATACCAATGCGGTGCAGTCGGCGGTCGAGACCTTCACGACAATCGATCCGGCCAAGGAATGGACGGTGCGCGAAATGGCCGACTGGGTCGGCGTCGGCGGTTTCGGCCCGGTTTTCGTCGGCTCGCCGCAGACCGTCGCTGATCTGATGCAGGAATGGATCGAGGACACTGATGTCGACGGCTTCAACCTTGCCTATGCCGTCACGCCCGAAAGTTTTGAGGATGCGGTCGATCTGCTGGTGCCGGAACTGCAGAAACGCGGCGTCTACAAGACCGACTATACCAAGGGGACGCTGCGGGAAAAACTCGGGCGCGCCGGACCGCGTCTTGTTGCCCCGCATCCGGGTGCGGCCTATCGCAATCTCTTCAAGGAGCCCGCCCGTTTCGCGGCCAGTGGTTGAGCGAATAATGGCTGGGTGACAAAAAATGTCTCGCGGTGTCCGAGGTTTAGAATTTAACCTCTATGACAATCGCCATTTCACCCTGAATATGAGCGCTTGAAATTCGATCGATCAGGAGGGGTCATGACCGTAGCATCTATCTCGCGGCGCACGCTGATGAAGGGCACCGCCCTGCTCCTCGCTTCGACGGCGCTCGCTCGCCAGGCGCTGGCGCAGGCCACGCCTGCCGGCGGCCGGCTGATCGTTGCGGCAGATTCCGAGCCGAAGAACCTCAACCCTGCCATTGTCGCTTCGAACGGCGTCTTCTTCATCGCCAGCAAGGTGATCGAGCCGCTGGCCGAGGCCTCGTTCGACGGCAAGGACGGGCTGGCGCCGCGGCTTGCCACCTCCTGGGAAGGGGCGCCCGACGGCCTCTCCGTCACCTTCAAGCTGCGCGACGGCGTCACCTGGCACGACGGCAAGCCATTCACCTCGGTCGATGTCGCCTTTTCCGCGCTCAATATCTGGAAGCCGTTGCAGAATCTCGGCCGCCTGGTCTTTGCCAATCTCGAAGCCGTCGATACCCCTGACGATTACACCGCCATCTTCCGCTTCTCCAAGCCGACGCCGTTCCAGCTCATCCGCAATGCCCTGCCCGTTGTTACAAGCGTCGTCGCCAAGCACATTTTCGACGGCAGCGATATCGCCACCAATCCGGCCAACAACAAGCTTGTCGGCACCGGCCCCTTCACCTTCGCCGAATACAAGCCCGGCGAATACTACCGGCTGGCGCGCAATGAGAACTACTGGGACAAGGATCAGCCGAAGCTCGACGAGATCGTCTTCCGCGTGCTGCCCGACCGCGCGTCGGCGGGTGCGGCACTCGAAGCCGACGAAATTCAGCTTGCCGCCTTCTCCGCGGTGCCGTTGGCCGATCTCGACCGCATCTCCAAGGTCGAGGGCATCAAGGTGATCTCCAAGGGTTATGAGGCCCTGACCTATCAGCTCGTCGTCGAGATCAATCACCGCCGCAAGGAGCTCGCCGATCTCAGGGTCCGCCAGGCGATCGCACAGGCGATCGACAAGAAGTTCGTCGTCGACACGATCTTCCTCGGTTATGCAGCCGCTTCCACCGGCCCGGTGCCGAAGAACGCGCCGGAATTCTATACATCCGATGTCGCGACCTATGAATTCGACCCTGCCGCCGCCAACGATATTCTCGACAAGGCAGGGTACAAACAAGGCGCGGACGGCAACCGCTTCAAGCTAAAGCTGCGCCCCGCACCCTATTTCAACGAGACCCGGCAGTTCGGCGATTATCTTCGCCAGGCGCTCGCCGTGATCGGCATCGATGCGGAAATCGTCAATGCCGATGCGGCCGCACACCAGAAGGCGGTTTACACAGATCACGATTTCGACCTTGCCGTCGGTCCGCCGGTCTTCCGCGGCGATCCGGCAATCTCCACCACCATTCTCGTTCAATCCGGCACGCCTGCTGGCGTGCCCTTCTCCAACCAGGGCGGCTACGTCAATCCGGAGCTCGACAAGATCATCAAGCAAGCCTCCGAGACCGTCGATACGGCGGCCCGCACGGATCTCTATCGAAAATTCCAGGAGCTCGTCGTCGCCGATCTGCCGCTGATCAACGTCGCGGAATGGGGCTTCATCACCGTTGCGCGCGACAGCGTGCTCAACGTCTCCGACAATCCGCGCTGGGCCGTCTCGAACTGGGGCGATACCGCGCTGCAGTCGTGATAGGATCGGCGGCAATTCTCTTCCAGAGGCCCTGTCCGGCGTGAAACGTGCAATCATCCTCCTGAGGCGCAGGGCGATCAGCGCCATTCCCGTGCTGCTGATCGTGGTCATCTTCACATTTTTCCTGCTCGAATCCGCCTCGGGCGATGCCGTCGACGCCTATCTCGGCTCGATCGGCGGCGGCGATGCGGCACTGAGGCAGTCGCTGCGTGAGAGCTACGGCCTCAACCAGTCGATGCTTGCGCGCCTCTGGCTTTATCTCACTTCTCTGGCGCGGTTCGATCTCGGCTGGTCGGTCGCCTTCAACAGGCCGGTCGGCGAACTGATCGCCGAACGCCTGCCCAATACGCTGCTCTTGATGGGCAGTGCGACGGCGCTCTCCTTCGGCCTCGGCTCGGCGCTCGGCATCCTTGCCGGCGCGCGGCCGGGCAGCGCAAGGGACCGGCTGTTATCGATCGGCTCGCTTGTTGTTTATGCCATACCGAGCTTCTGGCTTGGCCTCGTCCTCAGCATCGCCTTTTCGGTGAAGCTGCGCTGGTTTCCGGTCGCCGGCATCGAGACGATCGCTTCGGGCAAGACAGGGTTTTCCCGGGCGCTCGACATATCGGCTCATCTGGTTCTGCCGGTCGGCGCACTCGCCTTGATCTATCTCGCTCTGTTCCTGCGAGTGATGCGCGCCGGCATGGCTGAGGCCTGGAAATTGGATTTCGTTCTCTTCGCCCGCGCCAAAGGCCTGTCGCGCAGCCGTATCGTGCTGCGCCATGTCGCGCGCAACGCACTGCTGCCGCTCGTCACCATGCTCGGGCTGCAATCGGCCGCCATGCTTGGCGGCAGCGTGGTGATCGAGAGCGTCTTTGCCATCCCGGGTTTCGGGCGGCTGGCACAAGAGGCGGTCAACGGCCGCGACGCGCCGCTGTTGATGGGAATTATCGTCACCAGTGCCGTCCTCGTCATTGCGGTCAATTTTCTTGTCGATCTCGCCTATGCCGCGCTCGACCCGCGCATCGGCACTTCGGAGGGCGGCGCATGAGCCGTTTCCGACGCCTCCTCAGCACGCCGGAAGGCGTGGCCGGGCTTGCGATCCTTGCCGTTCTGCTTTTAGCCGCGCTCTCAGCTCCTATCGTCTCGCCGGGTGATCCGCTCAGGATTGCCGGCCGGGCGCTGCTGCCGCCATTCGCCGATCCGGCCTTTCCGCTCGGTACGGATCGCTTGGGTCGCGACGTGCTCGCCGGCCTCATTTATGGCGCGCGCACCTCGCTTGCCGTCGGCCTTGCCGCGGCGTTTTCCGCGATGATCCTCGGCGTCTGTGTCGGCATGGCGGCGGGTTTTGCCGGCGGGATCGTCGACGAGGCGCTGATGCGTGTGGTCGACGCCTTCCAGATCGTACCGGGTTTTCTGCTGGCGCTCGCCTTCGTCAGCACCATCGGTGTCTCGACGCCCGTTGTCGTTCTAGCCATCGCGCTCGGCGCCTGGGCCGATCCGGCGCGGCTGACACGGGCGCAGGTGTTGGCGATCCGCGAGCAGGACTACGTCGCCTCGGCAAGGGTGATCGGCATGCATCCTGTGGAGATCGCTTTCCGGGAAATCCTGCCGAACGCGCTGCCGCCGGTGCTGGCGCTTTCGGCCACGATCGTTGCCGGCGCAATCCTCACCGAGGCGGCGCTTTCCTTTCTTGGCCTCGGCAATCCGAATATCGCCACCTGGGGTTCGATGATCGCCGAAGGCCGCAGCGTCTTGCGATCGGCCGCCTATCTCTCCGTCATCCCGGGTGCGGCACTTGCCGTGACCGTGCTCGGCGTCCATCTGTTCAGCGAGGGTCTCGTCAACGCGCTTGCCGATGACGGCGGGAGGACGGCATGAGCGGCATTTTCTGCAGCCTCCGGCAGTTTTCGGTCACCTATGCGCGCGGCAACAAAGCTGCCGCGCTCGACCGCATCGATCTCGATATCAAGGCCGGCGAAAGGCTGGCGATCATCGGTGAAAGCGGCTCCGGCAAGAGCACGCTTGCCCGTGCGCTCGCCGGTCTGCTGCCTGACGGAGCGAAAGTCGGCGGCGAGATGCACTGGCCGGCACTCGGCCATCCGCCCCGCCCGGGCCGCGATTTCGGCTTCGTCTTCCAGGATCCGGGCACGAGCCTCAATCCGCTGCTGACGATCGGCGAGCAGATTGCCGAGGGCGCCAGGCGCCATCTCGGCCTCGGCTGGAAACCGGCCTTAATCAGAGCCGAGGAATTGCTCGGGCGGGTGCGGATGCCGCAGCCCGACAAGGTGCTGCGGGCTTTTCCGCACCAGCTTTCCGGCGGCCAGCGCCAGCGCGTGGCGATCGCGGCGGCAGTTGCCGCAAGGCCGGCGCTGCTGATCGCCGACGAGGCGACCAGCGCGCTTGACGTCGTGGTCCAGGCCGAGATTGTCCGCCTGCTCGACGGATTGGTGCGCGAGGACGGCATGACGCTTGTTTTCATCACCCACGACATCGCGCTCGCCTCCGGCTTTGTCGACCGGATCGCCGTCTTCCGCGATGCGCGCCTCGTCGAGGCAGGCCCGGTCCGTTCGGTGCTTTCGGCGCCGAGAAGCGACTATACCGCGGTCCTGATCGCCAGTCATCGCGACCTCTCAACGCCACCGCTGATCGCGGAGGCGTCCCCATGAGCCCGCTGCTTTCTATCGAAAATATCTCGAAAGGCTTTTCGTCGGCGGGCCGCCAGATCATCGCTCTCGATAATGTTTCGCTAACGATCGCAGCCGGGGAAACGCTCGGTCTGGTCGGCGCCTCCGGCAGCGGAAAATCGACGCTATCGCGTATCCTGCTGCGGCTAGTTTCCTGCGACGCCGGCTCGATCCGCTTCGACGGCGAGGATTGGCTGACGCTGAAGGGTGCTGCCCTGCGCCGCAAACGGGCGCGCATGCAGATGGTGTTTCAGGATCCGCTCGCCGCCTTCAACCCGCTGGCGACGGTCCGCACGGTTCTCGACGATCCGTTGCGCATACACGGCATTGTCGCCAGGGACCGTCGCCCCGGCGAGATCGCAATGCTTCTCGAACGGGTCGGCCTGACCGCCGATCATGCAAATCGGCCCGTTCGTGCGCTCTCCGGCGGCCAGCGTCAACGTGTGGCGATTGCCCGGGCGATCGCGACACGGCCGTCGCTGCTGGTGCTGGATGAGGCGGTCTCGGCCCTCGACGTCACCGTGCGCGGCAGGATCCTCGAACTTCTGGTCGATCTGCAGAAGCAACAGGGCATTGCCTGTTTGTTCATTTCGCATGATCTTGCCGTGGTCCGCGCCGTCTCCCACCGCGTCGCCGTCATGGATGGCGGGCGGATGGTCGAGACCGGTCCGGCAGCGGCGATCGTTGCCGCGCCGCAATCGGCGGCCGCCCGCGCCCTTGTTGCAGCCGTTCCGTGTCTCGTGACCGACCCGTCCTGAAGGAGATGTCCATGTTCGACCCCGGTTGGAATCCCCTGCACGGCGTCCCCTCCTATCCGGCGGAACGCTACGGCGTCCTCGCCGACAGGATCGGCGGCATCTTGCAGAGCCGCAGCGACATATTGCTTGTGCAGGCCGAGGCGGTGGTGGCGCTGGAGGCGGTGGCAGCCAGCCTTGCACGCCCCGGCCTCTCCGCCCTCAACATCGTCACCAGCCCCTATGGCGGCTGGTTCGGGCAATGGCTGCGGCGGGGCGGCGCGACGGTTCGGGATATCGTCGCCGAACCGGGCCTGCCGATCGTAATCGAGGCCGTCGCCGGGGCGCTCGACGCCGATCCCGGGATCGATGTGCTGGCTGTGGTTCATGCGGAATCGGCGAGCGGCATCCTGAACCCTCTGTCGGAGATCCTGGCGCTTGCGCGTGACCGCGGCATCGTTACCGTCGTCGATGCGGTTGCCTCGGTCGGCGGTCATGGCCTCGATGTCGATCATCTCGGCATCGACATCGCGGTGATCGGCCCGCAGAAGGCGCTCGGCGGTCCGGCCGGTCTGTCCGCGCTCTCGGTCAGCCGCCGCGCATGGAATATGATCCTGAGCGACGGCGCGCCGCGCGATTCGATCTTGTCATTGGCGGATCTGAAGGCATGGCTCGATAGTGGCCGATGGGCTCTGCCGGGGACACCGGCGCCGCTGGAATTCTTCGCGCTGGAGGCAGCGCTCGACCGCATCGAGGCTGAAGGTCTGGAAAATCTCGTCGCCCGCCATGCGCTGGCGGCATCGGCGACAAGGGCGGGGCTGGCAGCACTCGGCACTCCAGCCTGGGTGCCGGCGGCAAGGGCCTCGAACCTGGTGACGGCGGTGCCGGCGCCGGTGGGCTTGGCGCCCGTTGCGCTGATAGCCGCCGCCGGGCGGCTGGGGGTGGAGCTGACCGAAGGTGTCGGGACTGCGCCCGCCCGTCTCCTGCGGCTGAACCATACGGGTCAGCGCGCCGCGTTCCAGACGGTGCTCGCGAATGTCGTCGCCTATGGCGCGGCCTTGAGGCAGGCTGGCCATTCCTGCGATATCGCCGCCGCTTCCGAGGCAATATCCGCGACCTACAGCCGCTGAACGGCATTCGGCTCTTGATAAACACGCTTCGTCAAGGCAGGAGAGTGGCATCACGGAGACTTGCTGCAGATGACTGGATTGCTGGATGCGCAGGGCCTGGAGATTTCGCATTTGGGGCATCGCACCCGGCTGAAATGGCACCGCCTGCGCAAGCGGTTTGCCGATCCGCTGTTTTCTGCCGAAGTGATGGCCGAGGGTTTTGCAGCCGGTGCCTCGATGGAACTCGATCTGCGGGTGCGCGCCGATGGCGGTTTCGTCGTGCTGCATGATGAAGAGCTCGAAGGCGAAACAACCGGGCACGGACCGATCGCCGAAAAGAGCATCGGTGACATCGGCGATATCAGGATGAAAGAGGGCGACCGGCCGCTGATCCTTAGCGAGGATCTCGCCGCCATGCTGCAATCGGCACACCCCGCCGCATTGCTGCAGTTCGACATGAAGGACGATTATGGGGCGATCGGTGCCAGGGGCATCGAGCACCTTGCCGCGCATTTCCGCGATATCGCCGCCTCGGTGATCGTCAGCGCCGGCAGTCTCGACCTCATCGTCGCGGTCAAGGAGAAGATTCCCAATCTCATGCGCGGCATCGATCCGACCAACAAGCTCGGCGACATCGGGCAGGCCAGCGGCTGGAAGGCTGTCGAGACGGAATTGCGCGCCGACCTGCGCGGCCCGACCGAACCGGATACGATCTATCTCCACTGGCAGCTGATCCTTGACGCCGCTAACGGAGGTCTCGACATGATCGCGCTCTGCCAGGATCAGGGCAAACGGGTCGATGCCTGGACTTTTACGCTCAAGGATCCGGAAGCCGGTTTCAGCGAAGAGGAATGGCGGAATTTCCAGGCGCTGATGGCTTTGAAGCCGGATCAGATCACCACCGACGAGGCGCCGGCGACCGAGCGCGCCTGGAGCCGCCGCATGGCCGTTTAACCGGCAGGCGTCAGCCCCTCAATATCGAGGATGAAGGCGAATTCGCCGGCAAGCCCCGGCGCGTGGGCAACGACAGGTCCGCCCTGCGCAAGCATCCTATCGACATCAGGCATCGCCACCATCGCGCCGGCCTCTTTGGCGATCAGTGCGCCAGCGAGCATGTCCCAGGCATTGAGATGGCGTTCGTAATAGAGATCGGCAGCACCTTCGGCGACGCGAACGAGGTCGATCGCCGCCGCGCCTGTGCGGCGATAGTCCATGCCGCGTTCGTGAAGCCGCTTGGAGAGCGCGAGATGGTCGTCAAAACTGGTCTTGCGGGAATGGCCGAGAATGACGAGCGCATGGGCAGGATCGGCGGTCGCCGCCGCATGCACTGGAATTCCGTCCTTGAAGGCGCCGCCGCCGCGGACGGCGTGAAAGACCTTATCCTCGCTGGCATCGTAGACCACGCCGATTTCGACCTTGCCGCCAGCGACGAAGGCGATCGAGACGGCCCAGTGCCGGAAGCCCCTGATATAGTTGGTCGTGCCGTCGATCGGATCGACGACCCAGGTGCCGGCTCCGCCCGATCTTCCGCCGCTCTCCTCGCCCATGAACGTATCGTCCGGAAAGCGCGAGATGAGCCCGTTGCGGATAGCTTGCTCGGCTCGCCTGTCGGCGATGGTGACGAAATCCTGCAATCCCTTGTTCTCGACGGCAAGCGTACCGGGGTTGGAGTCGCGCCGAAACCGGGCGGCTTCCCGCCCGACCTCAAGGGCGACTGTGATCGCGACCTCTGACCGTGTGCGGATGGCGGCGGAATCGAATGCGGAACTCATCAGGCAGTCCTTCTTTTTATCAACGTTACCGGCGTGAATTCGACACGTGCCGTCAAGTCCGACTCTGCGATCCGGCTCATCAGCAGATCGACGGTCTGTTCGGCCTGGATATCGCAGGGTTGGCGGATGGTCGTCAGGTCGTAGGCGGTCCAGCTCGCCTGAGGAATGTCGTCATGGCCGATGATGGAGAGCGGCGGCGCATCATCGCGGCTGCGGCCCCGCATGACGCGGTCGACCACGCCGCAGGCCATATAGTCGTTGGCGCAGAACAGTCCATCGATGCCGGATGCCGCAAGGTCGGCTGCCGCATCATAGCCGCTCCGGTAATCGTTGATCCTGACCTGCAGCATCTGCGCTTCCACCCCGAGCTGCTTGCAGCGTGCCAGGAACGCTTCGCTGCGCCGCCGCGCCGTATAGGATATGGCGGGAGCCGCCATAACGGCGAGTTTCCGCGCGCCGCTTTCGATCAGGTGGCTGGCGGCGAGATAGCCGGCCATCCGATCGTCGGAGATGATGCGGTCGACGAAGGGGATATCGTTGCCCTTGTTGATCAGCACGATCGGCACGCCTTCGGCCGCACATTGCTCGCAAATCTCGGTCGGCGGCGCGTCGGAGGTGACGATGACGCCGGAGACGGCGTAATGCAGCAGCTGACCGATGACCGTCGAGGTGTCCGCCTCCTGCGAGGTCGGCAGCAGGATGGGGCGAAAATTGCGGGCGATCAGCACCCTTGCCAGATTTTCGATCTGCAGCGTTCGAAATGGATTGTCGAGGCCTGCGGCAACGACGCCGACCAGATCGGAGCGTTTGTTGGTGAGGCTTCGGGCAAGATAGTTCACCCGATAGCCGAGTTCCTTGGCAGCCTCAAAGACCTTCTCGCGCGTCTTCGGCGAGACGCTGGCATCCGGCGTGAAGGCGCGCGACACGGCGGCGCGCGAAACACCAGCCACCCGCGCCACGTCGAAGGAGGTTACCTTGCGCGGTCCCTTATCCCTGTCTGGCAACTGCTTTTTCCCTCTCTGCCGACGGCCGCATCAGATCGGGAAGATCCGTGCAGATGCCGAGAACCGGAAGCTTCATGATGTCATCGAGAATGCTCCGCCGTTCCTCGTGCCAGAGCACGATCTCGCGGCCGGCCTCAAAGGCGCGGTGCATCAGTGCTTCGGTCACCAGATCCTGCGGCCGCTCGCCTGCCCTCTCCCAGCAGAGATGCAGTATATCGGCGCCGGCCTCGTCACCGAGCGCATGCGGATCGTGGCCGACCCGGATCAGCACCGAAAGCGGGAAGTCGCAGCCAGCGTCGCTGAGTTCGCGTACCTGCGCCGTATCGAAGGAGCCGAGGCAGGCGAAACGCTGATTCATCTCAGCAAGATGTTGCCAGCATAGCATGCCGGTTCCGGGCGCCTTGAGCTCGACATAGAGACCGGTGCCGGTCTCGCGGCCGAGAGCTGCGACCTCCGAAAAACGCGGCACGTCGATGCCGTCGAGGGCGGCGAGTTCCGCCGCGGTCATTTCGGAAATGCGGCGGTCGATGCCAAAGACCCGCGCGAGATGGTCGTCATGCGAGACGACGACCACGCCGTCGCGGGTCAGCTGCGTGTCGAGCTCCCACATTTCGGCGCCGAGTTCGGCAGCGCGGCGGAAGGCGGCGATCGTGTTTTCGCGCTCATGGCCGCTGGCGCCGCGATGACCAATGCAGAAGGGCAGCCGGCCCTTGGCCGTCGGCCAGCCGTGACGCTCGAAGAATGCCTGGAAATCGCGGGTCATCAGAGCCTCCTGCCATTTTCGTCGAAGACGAAGACGCCGCGGCTATCGATCGCCCAGCGGACATCGTCGCCGACATGGATATCATTGCGCACCGGCTGGATCGAGCGCAGCAGCGGGCCGCCGGCAAGGCGGACGTCGTAAAGGTTTTCCCGCCCCTGCGTTTCGGCGAAAGTGACCTTGCCGGACACCGGTGTATCGCCCGCAGGCGTAAAATGCTCCGGCCGGACGCCGAGCATCAGCTTCGTGCCCTCGGCGGCGCCAATGGAGCCTGGCAAAGGCACCCGGATTTCGCTTTCGGTGATGGCGAAGGCGCCCTTGTCGACGACGCCGCGCAGGAAGGTGATCGGCGGGTTGCCGAGGAAGCCGGCGACGAAGGCGGTCTTCGGATCATTGTACATTTCGGCCGGCGTGGCGATCTGGACGATCTCGCCTTCCTTCATGATGGCGATGCGGTCGCACATGCTCATTGCCTCCACCTGGTCATGGGTGACGAGAATGGCGGTGATGCCGGTCTCGCGCTGCAGGCGTCGGATTTCCGAGCGCATTTCGAGGCGCAGCTTGGCGTCGAGATTGGCGAGCGGTTCGTCGAGCAGCAGCACGTCGGGCTTGCGGATCAGCGCTCGCGCCAGCGCCACGCGCTGCTGCTGGCCGCCTGAAAGCTGCGCCGGACGGCGTTCCATGAGATTGCTGATATGAACAAGCTCGGAAATGCGCTCGACCTCCTTGCGGATGTCGGCGGCAGGCACGCTCTTCACCTTCAAGGGAAAACCAATGTTTTCGGCAACCGTCATGTGCGGGTAGAGCGCATAAGATTGGAAGACGACGCCGACATTACGAGCCTGGCTCGGCAGATCCGTGACGTCGCGGTCGCCGAAGAGGATGCGCCCGCTGGTCGGCCGGTGAATGCCGCAGACGGCAAAAAGCGTCGTCGATTTGCCGCAGCCGGAAGGGCCGAGCAGCGCCAGCATTTCGCCGTCGCCGACTTCGAGCTGCATATTTTCGATGACCTTGGTGGAGCCGAAGCTCTTCGAGAAACTGTCGAGGAGGATGCGCATCAGCCTTTGCTCCCGCCGCCATAGATGTTCATGAGATATTTGTTGAAGAGCGCGTAAGCGATCAGCACCGGAATGAGATAGAAGAGGCCGACCGCCTTGAACATATTGAAATCGTAATTGTTGTCGTCGGCGAGGAAGCCGGCGAGATAGACCGACAGGACCTGTACCTGATTGCCCGGCGCCAGCACCTGCGGCAGGATGAACTCGCCCCAGCCGGCGAGGAAGGAGAACAGGCCGAGCGCCATGATGCCGGGTTTGACCTGCGGTAGCACCAGGCTGCGCCAGACGCGAAAACGCGAGGCGCCGTCGACGACGCCGGCCATTTCGATCTCCCAGGGCACGGTGTCGTAGAAGCCCTTCATCAGCCAGATGCCGAGCGGCAGGTCGATCGCCGCCTTCACTAGGATGACGCCGATCAGCGAATTATAGAGGCCGATCATCTGCAGCACGATGAAGATGGCGATGATCAGCGTCACCGACGGGAAGGCGTGCAGCACCATGACGCCGGCGAGGAAGAAGCCGCGCGCCGGCACGTTCAGCCGCGACAGCACGTAACCGGCCATCGACGAGACGATTAGCACGACGCTGGTGGTGCAGGTTGCAAAGAGCAGCGTATTCACCGTCACCTGCCAGATGTTCGCCTTGCCCGGCGTCGTCTGCCACAGGAAACGCCAGTGATCGAGCGTCAGGCCGGAGGGCAGCAAAGCGTCCGGCTGCTTTACCGTCACGGTGTCGAGGAAGAGATAGACATACATCAAGAGCAGCGGCAGGCTGACGATGGTCAGCGCCGTTATAACAGGCCAGCTGCGGTAATTTGCCGAGGGCTGCGAGCGTTCGACCATGGTCAATCCTCGATCAGGGGCTTGGCGACAAGCGTGCCGTAGTTGAAGACGCGCAGATAGAGAAGCGACAGCGTGACGCCGATGACGACGAGCACCAGCGCCATGGCGGCACCCAACCCATATTCGAGATTGCCGGCGTAGTTCCTGAGCGCGGTGTGATAGGCGGACAGCGCCCAGACCTCGGTCGCATTGCCCGGCCCGCCATTGGTGGCGAGCAGGATTTCATTGAAGGAGGCGAGCAGCGACAGCGTCTGATAGCAGGTGACGAAGAGGATCGGCCAGCGCATCTGCGGCAGGATAATGTAGCGGATCTGCTGCCAGCGCGAGGCGCCGTCGACCTCACTCGCATAGAACTGGCTCTTCGGAATGGCCTTCATCGCCGAGGAGAACACCAGCATGCCCATCGAGGCGCCGATGAAGCCGTTGATCAGCACGACGAAGAACCAGGCATGATAGGCGGTATCGAGCAGGTAGTTCTTCGGAGGGTAGCCGAATTTGCCCATCAGGACAGAGATGAAGCCGCTGTCCCAGGCGAGCCACTTCCACAGCATGACGTAGATGACGACGGGCGTGATGCGCGGCAGGAGCCAGATGCCGCGAAAGATCGAGGCAGACGTCGGCGGCATGTAATGCGTCCAGATGGCGAGCAGCAGCGCATAACCGACGTTGAAGAGCATCAGCACCAGCGCGACATAGAGCACGGTGTTGAAAAGCACACGCGCCATGTCGGGCGAGGTGGCCATGCGTGAAAAATTGTCGGTCGTCCAGGTCCAGCCGGTATAGGTGGTCTTGGCGACGGTTTCCTTCTGCTCCGGCGTCAGCTTGAAACCCAGGCTGTCCAGCGCCGAAAACAGCTGTTGCTTGCTGTCGAAGCGGGTATTGAGGACGGAGCGGTTGAACTGTTCGGAGATCTGCTTGACCTCGCGTGTCGAAGGTCGCTCAGTGAGATCCTTGATCATGCGCTCGACGTCGCGGCGCGCCGGGAAGACCTCGCCTATATGTTTGGCGCGCAATTCCGCAGCAATCCCCGGCGCCATGCCGAGGCCCTCGACGGCCGTGAGGCCCGCCTCGTCGATGGTGTAGCGCGGTTCGGCCATCTCGGTGGCAATCTCGGGCAACGCCGATTTCAGCGCGATCAGCGAGCTGGGCGCGATCTGGTAGACGCCTCCCGATATGCCGGTCGCCGTCGTCATGTTGGTCATCGAGAAGACCGCCGTCAAAACCACCGGCATCAGGAAGAACAGGACGATCATGATCGCCGCGGGCGCGATCATCACCAGTCCGAGCGTTCTGGACGATTTCATGGAAGGCCTCCTCGCGGACCCGACCGGGCGGCGGGAGTGCCGCCGCCCGGCAGAATGCTTCAGCGGATGACGATCTTGTCGCCGAGCGTGCTCTTCAGCTCGCTCTCGGCATCACTGACCGCGGCGTCGACGGTCTTGGCGCCGGTCCAGGATGCTTCGAGGTTCTTCCACATGATGTTCCAATATTTGCCGAAATCGGAATTGTTCGGCATCGCATTGGCATGCGGCAGCAGGCGCTCGGTGGCTTCGCGGGTCCAGCGGTCGGCCGAGTAGAAATCGACTTCCGATTCCGCCTCGGAAATGCCGAGATGGGCTGATTTGACCGCATGCAGCGCGTTGATGCGCGGCTCGGAGGCGATGGTGACCAGCTGGGCGGCGATCTCGGTATCTTCCTTGTCGTGACCTGCGGTCAGCAGATAGACCAGCGGGTGGGTCAGCGTGTTGGCCTTGCCGCCTTCACCGGCGGGGATCAGCGTGAAGATCACGTTGCCGAAAAAGTCCTTCAGGCCTTCCTGGTTGACGAGGCGGGCATAGTGCCAGGTGCCTGCGTCCCAGATGCCGGCCTTGCCGGTGGCGACTTCCTTCCACCACTGGTCGCCCGGCATGCCGATGTGGTTCTTCTTGGTGACGCCCGCCTTAACGGCGTCAGCGAAGAACTGATAGGTGCGGGTCATCGCGGCCTTGTCGAAAACGAGCTTGCCGTTTTCCTCCATCGTGCCGCCGAAGCTGGTATAGAACTGCCAGTAGTCAGGGCCGTTGCTGGTGCGAGGATAGAAGCCGTAGCCGGGCTGGACGAGGCCCTTGTCCTGCATCTTCTTGGCGTCGTCGAGCAGGTTCTTCATGGTGTACTTGCCGTCCTGGACGCTCTGCGGCAGCGCATCCAGATCGGCGTCGCTGTAGCCGATCGCCTTCATATACGGCTTCCAGAAGAACATCGGCCGGGATTCGGCATCCTGCGGAATGCCGTAGACGGTGCCATTATAGGAGGCGATCTGCAGCAGGTTCTCGTAGATGCCATTGAGCGGCCAGGAGTCGAGATCGACATAATCCTCGATCGGAACGATGAGACCGGCCTGGGACCATGGTGCGATGTCTTCGTGGCCGCTGACGACGATGTTCGGGGCGGTCTTGGCTTCCGCCGCTAGGGTCAGCGCCTGCTTGAAGTCCTCCCAGGCGGAATAGGGCTTCTTCTCGACGGTAATCTTCAGATCTTCACCCTTCAGCGCGGCCTGGCGCTGCAGCTGCTGGGCTGCAATCTCGATGGCGTCGAGGCGATAGACGTCGTTGGGGCCGGTGCCGCCGGCCCAGACGCTGATGTGAACGTCCTTGGCAAGCGCAATTGCAGAGCTCGAAGCCAGGATGGCGGCTGCGATGGCGAGGGATTTCAGTGTCGGCAAAATGGTCATCTTCTTCGTCTCCCTAGAAGAGCAGCGTGAAGCCTCTTGGCGGGTCAGCACTGCTGATGATGGCCGCTCCGAAACCCCACGAAAACGTGACGATGTCCGCTCTAGGGGTTTGATGTAACGGCCGAATGACAAAATTGAGCACGTGTGCAAAATTATTATGACGATGTCTGTCAGACTTGCAAGCGACGGTTTTCGGGAGTGGCTTTTACGCTTCAAATTGCGCTTGTCATCCTGCAGCGCAGCACGTCTTTCGAGGCGCGCAACCGACGTTGCAACAGTTTCGCCCCTCGCATCCTGCTTTCGCAAATCGGTTCCGATTTCCGGGCCGATGCGCTAGCATGCAGCCATGAGCCTTGAATCCGTCCGCGCTTTCCTGCGTGCGCACGCACCCCGATATCGACATCATCGAAACCGCCGAGAGCTCCTCGACGGTGGCGCTTGCGGCCGAGGCCCACGGCGTCGAGCCGGCCCAGATTGCCAAGACGATCTGCCTGCGGGTCGGCGAAAAGATGATGCTGGTCGTTGCCGGCGGCACGGCAAGGCTCGACAATCGCAAGTTCAAGGACACGTTCGGCGCCAAGGGGCGCATGCTCGACGCCGAGGAGGTCGTGACTGTCACCAGCCACCCGGTCGGCGGCGTCTGCCCCTTCGGCCTTCCCTCGCCGCTGCCCATCTATTGCGATATCTCGCTGAAACGCTTCGATGAAGTCGTGCCGGCCGCCGGCTCGACGAATTCGGCGATCCGCATCGAAACCGGACGGCTGGCGGAGCTGACCGGCGCCAGCTGGGTCGACGTCTGTCAGTAGCGTGCGGCAGTAATGCAGCCGAAGAACTTCAAACCTGAGAAAGAGTCCCTATATTCTTTCCCGACATGCCGTGATTGCGCATGACAGGAGACCAGGAATGCCGAGTGCCATTTCGCGTTTTGCCAAGTTCGCGGCCATTGCCGTTCTGACGAGCGCTACAGTTTTTTGCCTCCCTTGGCGATGCAGAAGCACGCCGGGCCGGCAGCGGCGGCTTCGGAAGCCGCGGTACCCGCACCTTCCAGGCTCCGCCTGTCACCTCAACTGCGCCTGCACCCGCCGCGCCGATCGAACGGTCGATGACGCCGCGCCCGCAGACCACGGCGCCCGCCACAGCACAGCAGCCCTTCGGCGCCCAGCGCCCCGGTCTCTTCGGCGGCTTCGGCCGTTCGATGATCGGCGGTCTGATTGCCGGCGGCCTCCTCGGCATGCTGCTCGGTCACGGTTTCGGCGGCGGCTTCGGCTTCCTCGGCATGCTGCTGCAGATCGCGCTGATCGGCGGTGCCGCCATGCTCGCCATGCGTTATTTCGCCAACCGCCGCCAGCCTTCCTACGGCGCTGGTGGCCAAAGCGGTTCCTTCAGCCGGTCCTATAATATGTCGCCGGCCAACCATTCGTCGTTCCATATACCGGCGATCGGTTCGGGTGCCGGTTCAGGGTCGTCCTCGCGCGGCAACCGACCGAGCGACGAGATCGGGCTGGCGCAGGCCGATCTCGATCAGTTCGAGGAATTGCTGACCGACGTTCAGACCGCTTACGGTGCCGAGGATTACGCCACGTTGCGCCGGCTGACGACGCCCGAAGCGATGTCCTATCTGGCCGAGGAACTCGGCGAAAACGCCATCAACGGCGTGCGCAACCGCGTCTCCGATGTCAAGCTGCTACAGGGCGACATTGCCGAGGCCTGGCGCGAAGACGGTCAGGAATATGCGACGCTCGCCATGCGTTACTCCTCGATCGATGCCATGGTCGAACGCGACAGCGGCCGCGTCGTTTCGGGCGACGCTCGCCGCCCGAGCGAAAGCATCGAGGTCTGGACCTTCGTACGCAAACCCGGCGCCGACTGGAAGCTCGCCGCGATCCAGGGAAGTGAGCAGCGCGCCGCCTGAGGTGGCGCGGTCCGAGGGCAATCCGTTGCAATTGAGATTGGAGCTATTTGTCGAAGCGCCGGAGCAATCGCTCAGTTTCTATCGGCGGATTCTGGGCTTTGAAATCCAAGGCCCGACAAACGCGGACTATACTTTGCTGACGAACGATGACGCAGTCATCGCGATCAATAGGCGAAGCGCCCTTTCGAGCGATCATCCGTTGCGGATCGAAACCGGCGAGAAAGTTGGTCTTGGTGTCGAGATCGTTTTAAGCGTCACCGACATTGAGGGTGCCTATCGCAAGGCGAAAGAGAGCGGCTGGCCACTCACCGATCTTGCCTTGCAGCCTTGGGGACTTCGTGACTTTCGCCTCATCGATCCTGACGGCTATTACGTCAGAGTGACCAGCCGACATACGAGCTGATTGTGTGTGAGCAGCGCGCCACAAAGTGGAGCGTGCGGGAACCCCGGCAACGGGTCATACCGAACGTCGTCGCGGTCGCTCATCCATCATCGGCCTTCCGGATCGACTCGAAGTCAATTGACCGCGACCGGTTTGGAGCGCATGCGCGAAACCGTTTCGCGCTCCGCCCGCTTGCAGCGCATCGGCGGCAGGCCGCGATCCATCAGGTCCATGTCCTCGAGCACCATGTCGCCCATCTTCTTGAAGGCGCTGTCGAGCGCGCCGGCGCGGTGGGCCGAGCGGATGAAGCCTTTGAGGTTCCGCACCGGATGGTCGGGCGGCAGCGGTTCTTGCGGATAGACGTCGCTTGCTGCAACGATATGGCCTGACGAGACGGCCGCCATCAGCGCTTTGAAATCGACGACATCGGCGCGGCTGAGCAGGATGAAGGCCGCGCCTCTACGCATGCTGGCGAAGGCCTCTCTGCCGAGAAACCCCTTGTTTTCGCTGGTGACGGCCGCGACGACGAAGACGAAGTCGCTCTTCGTCAGCACATCCTCCAGGCTTGCGGGTTCGACGCCGTTTTCCTCGAGGATCGAGCGGGGCAGCCAGGGATCGAACACTCTGACGCGGGCCTTGAAGCCGGAGAGCAGCCGGCGCAGCGCTTTGCCGAGATCGCCGAAGCCGACGATGCCGATCTCGGAGCCGGCGATCAGCCGCGCATTTGCATTGCCTTCCCCGCCCCAGAGTTCGTTGCCCTCGCGGAACGCGCCATCCGCGTCGACGATGCCGCGCGCCAAGGCGATCGCGAAGCCGAGACCGATTTCGGCGACCGGCTCGGCAAAGACCTGGCCTGTGGTGACGACATGGATGCCGCGCTCGAAGAGCACCTCATAGGGCATGTTGTTGAGAAGATTGCTTTCGACGTTGAGGATCGAGCGCAGGGCCGGCATTCTCGCCAGCGTTTCCGCCGAAAGCGGCGGCTGGCCGATGATGTAACGCGCCCTGCCGAGGATCTCGTCACCAAGGCCGGCGATATTTTCCGGATCGGCTTCGACGATCTCGTATTTGGCATGCAGTTCGGCGCGCGCCTTTTCGGTGAAGATCAGATCGAGCGTGCGCGGCTCAGGCGCGCTGATCGCCAGCGGCCGGTCGGTGTTTGTCATCGGCATCTCCTCCATCGCGGCAGTTTGCGCCGTCTCGGTGGGACGATTGATAGCCTCTGTGCGGGAGCCTTTCCAGTTCACGAAAGGAAGAATTCGAAACAAGCCGGCGCTTCTCCGCGTCGACCTTCGCTGCTGCGGCGCTGTCGAAAGCGGCATCTGCCTACTAGATAAGCACTTGAATTGGCTTGGCATTTGCTCTGAATACAGCGTTGACGGCGCAAACGCTTTGAACTAGCTTGATGCCCGCGCCTGGACCCATGCCTTTGTTCAGCGGCCGCAGGATACTCGAAACTCGCGAGGTGAATGAGCAATGAAATCAGCACTCAAGAGCGGCCTGCTGGCTTTGGCCGGCGCAGCGCTTCCAGCCGTTGCCTCCGCCCATCCCGCGATAGGCGATGCTGCTGGTTTCAGCCATGGCTTTGCCCATCCGATGTCGGGCCTCGATCATGTCCTCGCCATGGTAATGGTCGGCGTTTTTGCATTCCAGCTCGGCGGCCGCGCCACCTGGCTCGTGCCGACGACCTTCGTTCTCGTCATGGCGCTCGGTGGCGCCCTCGGCGCCGCCGGTATCAATGTTCCCTTCGTTGAATTGGGCATCGCGCTTTCCGTCGTCGTCCTCGGCGCCATCGTTGCGCTTGATGTCAAGGCGCCGCTCGCTGCAGCGCTCGGCATTGTCGGGCTCTTTGCGATCTTCCACGGTCACGCACACGGCGCCGAAATGCCGGATAACGCTGCCGGTGCCGCCTATGCTGCCGGTTTCATGATCGCGACCGCGCTGCTGCACCTCACGGGCCTTGCTCTTGGTTACTTCGTCGGCCGCGCCGGTGAACGTCGGGGCGCCTTCGTGACGCGCGCGGCCGGCGGCATCGCCGCCATATCGGGCGTCGGCATCCTGGCCGGCTTGATCTGAGCCGGCTCAATCGGCGGCGGGCTTAAACGCCGCTCGTTATACCAGTCAAATCAGAACGCCCGGCGTGCGTAGCGCATTGCCGGGCGTTTCCGTGTCATGACTGCAAAGTGCTGCGGAATTGATCCAAGTCAAATCCGACCGCGTCGCTTCCTGTTATATCCGACGCACGATCTGAACGGCCATCCATATTGACGCAGGGCCGCCTTGACGATTGTCGGCGGGGCGCGAAGGTCGATATAGTGATTTCAGAAATTACTGAAATCACAGACGCAACGGAAAAGACTATGAACCTGCCGCCTCTCGTCCAGTCCTTCGTTCTCCATTTCGGCGAAATGGGTTCCCGCTGGGGAATCAACCGCACGGTCGGCCAGATCTATGCCCTGCTCTACGTCTCGCCCGCGCCGATCTGCGCCGAGGAGATTGCCGATGCACTCGGCATTTCGCGCTCCAACGTCTCAATGAGCCTGCGCGAATTGCAGGCGTGGAACCTCGTGCTTCTCAAACACAAGCCGGACGACCGCCGCGATTTCTTCACCACGCCCGATGACGTCTGGCTCATCTTGCGGACGCTTGCCGAGGAGCGAAAGAAACGGGAAGTCGATCCGACGCTGTCGGTGCTGCGTGAAATCCTGATGCAGCGGCCGGCGAGCGACGCCGAACGGCATGCGCAGGCGCGCATGAGCGAGATGCACACGCTGATCGAGCAGCTGACGCATTGGTATGAAGACGTAAAACAACTTGAAACGGAAAGGCTTGCAACGCTACTCTCGCTAGGCGCGAAAGTGACGAAGCTTCTGGAGGCCAAGGACCGGGTCGTTTCGCTCGGCCGCAGCCGCCGGCCGAATCCTGCGAACAAGAGTTAGCGCCATGGGCACTGCTTTCTTCGACGCGAGAGATAAACCGGAGGTACAGCTGCGGGATGGCGATGCTGTTTCGTCCCGCCGTGATCCGGTAAAAAAGCGGGCTGCGCAGAGCGGCGATACTGCAGTCATTGGCCGCAGCCTTCTGGATTCCGCAAGCTGCATTGCTGGCGATCTCGGTCGGCCGCATCGCCGCTGGCGGCGGATTGCAGGGCGTTCTCTGGCCGGCCCTCGGCCTCCTCGCGCTCGGGATGGCAAGAAGCTGTTTCGACGCCGCTGGCGGCCGCCTCGCCTTTCATATCGCGCGCGTCGAACTCAGCCGCAGACGGCAGATCGCCACCGCCGCCCTTTCCCTGTCATCGCCGATCGATCGCAGCCGGAAGGCCTCCGGCAAGGCCGCAAGTATCGTCGGCGAGCAGGCCGAACTGATCGTGCCCTACCTCGCCCGTTTCTATCCGGGACGCATGAAGGCGAGCCTTGTGCCGCTGATCATCCTCGCCTGCATCCTTCCGGTCTCCTGGATTGCTGCGCTTGTGCTGTTGTTCGCCGCGCCGCTGATCCCGATCTTCATGGCGCTGATCGGCTGGCGTGCGCAGGCGGCCAGCGAAAAGCAACTCGTTGCAACGGGTGGTCTCAACGGCTTCCTACTCGATCGACTGCGCGGACTGGCGACGATCCGCGCGCTCGATGCGGTTGATGCGACCGCGCTGCGGCTGCGCCGCGAGTCGGAATCGCTGCGCCTGCGGACCATGGCAGTGTTGAAGATTGCCTTTCTCTCCTCGGCCGTGCTTGAGCTTTTCGCGGCCCTCGGCGTGGCGATGATTGCCGTCTATGTCGGCTTCAGCCTGCTCGGCGAAATCCGCTTCGGCACTTGGGCAGGCCGGCTCGACCTGACCGAGGGGCTGTTCATCCTGTTGCTGGCGCCCGCCTTCTTTGAGCCGCTGCGCGAACTTTCAGCCGTCTGGCACGATCGGGCCGCCGGCGAAGCGGCGCTGAAAGCGTTGGATGCTCTGACTGCAGGTGGTTTGCCGATCCGGGGATCGGCAGATGCAACTGTGCCTGCCGTGACCGGGGCGCCGGCCATCCGTCTTGAAAATCTCGCCTTCCGCTACGGCGCCGACGAACCGCTTATTCTCAACGGTTTCAACCTCGATATGGCTGCCGGCGAACATCTGGCGTTGCTCGGCGCCAGCGGTTCCGGCAAATCGACGCTTCTTTCGCTGATATCAGGGCTGGCGCCCTGCGCCGACGGGCGCATCGTCATCGGCGGTGCCGAGCTTGCAGATGACACTGCCGGCAGCCTGCGCGGGGCAATGGCATGGATCGGCCAGAAGCCGCATATCTTTGCCGGCACGATCGCAGGCAATAT